>NZ_DF239008.1:0-14014 GCF_000414195.2 Exiguobacterium sp. OS-77
CGTCCGCGCCTGTTTTGGCGACTCAATTAGAATACCAAGTTTGAAACAAGAAGTCAACAACTTTTTTAAAATTGTTTTTTACTTGTTTGCCGTAAGCGCTCGTCCTCTTAAGGACATGAATTAATATATCACGATAATTAGACATGTGCAACTACTTTATTAAAATAACTTATAGTTTTTTTAGAGCATGTAAAAACCGCAGACAAGAATGGCTGCGGTTTACTTCATCATCAATGAGACGCGTCTTCTTTTTGCTTCGCTTATATAGAAGAAATACAGTGATTCCGCTAACTTCATTTGTGCTTCTAAATCACCATAGTCATCATAGCTGATTTCTAAGAGATGACGCTTCATCAAATAATCTTCTTTTGCTTTTGCTAATTCTTCTAACAAACGCTGGTCGTACTCACTGCGAATCTTCTTTCGAAACCAACTCATAGTTCGCGACGTCCCTCCATTGCACGAGATAACGTCACTTCATCTGCGTATTCAAGATCTCCGCCAACCGGAAGACCATGGGCAATTCGAGTGATCCGAATACCCGTCGGTTTTAAGAGACGCGATAGATACATCGCTGTCGCTTCTCCTTCGATATTCGGATTAGTTGCTAAGATGACTTCCGTAATCGCTTCGTCCGCTTGAAGACGTGTCAGTAGGCTAGATACATTGATATCCTCTGGACCGATTCCTTCCATTGGACTGATTGCTCCATGCAAGACATGATACAACCCTTGGTAATCTCGCATCTTTTCCATTGCAATGACATCCCTTGAATCTTGGACGACACAGACAATCGTACGGTTTCGGTGTTTATCTGTACATACATAACAAGGATCTTGATCCGTTATATTCCCGCAGACACTACAGTAGGCAATGTCGCGCTTCGCGCTGACCAATGCCTTTCCGAACATCAAGACATCGTCCTCTTCCATATCAAGGACATGAAACGCTAGACGAACTGCTGTCTTCGGACCAATCCCCGGCAGTTTCGTAAAACTTTCGATCAAACGACTAATCGCTTCAGGATATTGCAAGTGGTTTCCTCCTACGAATTAAAACATTCCCGGCAGATTCATACCTTGTGTGAATTTCCCCATTTTACTTGCTACGAGTTCATCGACCTTCTTCAAAGCATCGTTTGTTGCAGCTAAGACGAGATCTTGAATCATTTCAACATCATCTGGATCAACGACTTCTTCTTTAATGATGACATCTACGATATTTTTATGACCATCAGCGACGACTGAGACCATTTCTCCGCCTGCTGTACCTGTCACTGTTAAGTCTTTTAGTTCTTCTTGTGCTTTCGCCATATCCTTTTGCATCTTCTGCATCTGCTTCATCATATTGTTCATGTTTCCCATTCCGCGCATCTGTATTCCTCCTCGAATTTAATCTTCGAACTCTACGATATCACCAAAACGACCAAGCGTCTCGGACAATAACTGATCGCTCTCCGATTCTTGTTTTGTTTCCTTCTCTTCTATACTACTACTATTTCGCTTAGCAACAAACTCTGCCTTCAGTTCATGCCAATCCTTTGAGAGAATCGCTAAAATTTCGCGTTTGACGCCACATACTTCATACAGCGCTTCTTCAATCACGAAACGTGTTCGTTCATTCGTCATGACCTGCTCAAAGTGCCATCCTTTACCGTCATCGAATTCAATCAGCAACGTATCCGCTGAACAAAGAACCGGTTTACTCTCATGGAGTAACGAGTAGATGGGGCCATCTTCTTTTAAAATCCATTTTAAGATGTGATCCCAGCGTTCTTGAATCTCGCGCAATTGCGCTTTCTCTGCTCGCTCTAGCATTTGGCGAATCCGCTCTTTGGCGATTCGAACGGTTGGTCGTCCTTGTTTTCGCTTCGGTTGCGCTTGTGGTGCAGCCGCTTCTTGTGCTGGAACACCATTTGACTTCCACTGGTGCATCTGTTCTTTCATTTCGCGGACTTCCTGTTGCAACGATTGGACGATCTGTCCCGTTGTTCTCCCTTGTTCCGCAATTTGAATGAAGGCAATCTCAACGAGGACTCGCGGATGATTCGTCAACCGCATCTGTTGTTGGCAGTCATGTAACTGATCAATGATCGTAAAGCACGTCTCCGCTTCAATCGATTCAACGAATTGTTTGAACTCATCCGTCGGGCGCGCACGCTCTAGCAAATCGACAGCTGTAGGCGAGGCTTTCAACAACAACGTGTCTCGGTAAAAGAAGACGAGATCCTCCACGAAACGTTTTAGATCTTTCCCCGCTCGCTGCATCGTTTCAAGCGTCTGTAACAACTGATCGACTTGATGTTCATGTAAGGCACGGGCAATGTTCAGTAATGCTTCATCTTCTACTGCTCCTGTTACTTCAAGAACAGCCGCATCATTTAGATCACCATTCGAAAAAGCAACCGCTTGGTCGAGTAGACTCAGCGCATCACGCATACCACCATCCGCCGCTCGGGCGATCAATCGTAATGCCGTATCCGAATACTCGATCGATTGGTCTTTTAAGATATATTGCATCCGCTCTACGAGTTGATCGACTTCATGCCGCTTCACATCGAAACGTTGGCAACGCGAGATGATCGTCGCCGGAATTTTATGTGGTTCAGTCGTTGCTAAGATGAAGATGGCGTGCGCCGGTGGTTCTTCTAGTGTTTTGAGCAAGGCATTAAAGGCACCTGTCGACAACATATGCACTTCATCAATGATATAGACTTTATAGGCTGCTTCTGAAGGGGGATATTTGACTTTATCCCGGATTTCCCGAATCTCATCTACGCCGTTATTGGAAGCGGCATCGATTTCGAAGACGTCCGGGCTTGATCCTTCTGTGATCGCAAGACACGTCGGGCACGTATTACACGGTTCTTTGACCGGTGCATGCTCACAGTTGATCGCTTTAGCGATGATTTTAGCAAGACTCGTCTTTCCTGTTCCACGAGGACCCGAAAATAGATAGGCGTGGGACATCCGTCCCTCCATCAATGCATTTTGGATCGTACGGGTGATATGCGCTTGTCCAACGACTTCGTCGAATCGTTGTGGACGGTACACGCGGTATAGTGCTTGATAGGCCAAGTTTGCGCCTCCTCTTTTTAAGTTCCTCATTCTATTTTACCTAAAAAAGTCTACAACCGAAACCGGCTGTAGACTTGTCTTTAAAAATTAAACTGCCGCGCACCATATTCTGAAATATGTTCAACATGCGTTACTCACGCAGCCTGCTCAGTCCAAGCACCCCTACAACACACAGAGAGCACCACTTAAGGCTGCTTCCTTCCGGACCTGACCTGGTTCATGGGTATCTGTTGCGTAGGACTCAAACGTCAACGCTACTTACGTGAGGCAGACCACACCAATCATATCCCTCGACATGGAATTCAGTCTCGCTATAGCGGATTGCGAGTGACAGGGAACCGCTACATCCCCACCTAGCACGGCAAATGGTTTATCGATTTTTAGTGGCACCTTGTTTCAGTGCTTTTTCATTATACTGTTTCATCTGGTGCGATGCAACCCATTGCCCGCTTTCGCGCTTTCTTTTTCGCGCGCAGTTCCCGAAAGAACGTCGTTAGCATCTCACCACACTCTTTTTCTAATATACCGCTCGTCAACTCTGAGACATGATTGAACCGATCGTCTTGCACTAGGTTCATCAGCGTTCCGCAGCACCCACCCTTCGGATCAACGGCACCAAAGATGACATGTTCAATTCGCGACAGCATGATGGCTCCCGCACACATTGGACACGGTTCGAGTGTCACGTATAACTCGCACCCTTCAAGTCGCCAGTTCCCGAGCTTTCGGCAAGCCTCCTCGATTGCGATCAACTCCGCATGTGCCGTCGCCTGTTGATCCGTTTCCCGGTGATTGTACCCCGTCGCGATGACTTCATCGTCTTTGACGATGACACATCCGATCGGAACTTCACCGATTGCTTCTGCCTTTTTCGCCTCTTCAATTGCAAGGCGCATATAGTGTTCCTGTCGTTCCATTGACGATACTCCTCACTCTAAAAAAATTCTCCTTTTGAAACTTCAGCAAGTCGTACTTCTTTGTGCTAAAATATAAATTGCACTTTGCTGAACGGAGGGTCATTGTATATGTTCATAACGGTTGAAGGACCGATTGGTGTAGGCAAAACATCACTTGCGAACGCCATCAGTCACCATTTCTCTTTTTCTATGTTACGCGAAATCGTCGAAGAAAATCCCTTTCTTGGAAAGTTCTATGAAGATATCGAAGAATGGAGCTTCCAGACGGAAATGTTCTTCTTGTGCAATCGCTTCAAACAACTCGATGATATCGAACGTCATTACCTCAGTAAACAACGCTCTGTCGTTGCTGATTACCATATCTTTAAGAACTTGATTTTTGCACACCGCTCTCTAAAGGTAGAGCATCTTGAGAAGTATGAACAAATCTATTCGATCCTGACGACGGATATGCCAAAACCAGATGCTGTCATCTACTTGAACGCAAGTATCGACACCTTGATGAAACGTGTTGCGCTGCGCGGACGAGAAATCGAAGAAAATATGTCACGTGCCTATCTCGAACAATTAGCCGAGGATTACGAGACATTCGTCACGGAATACCAAGTCAAACATCCGGAAGTCAAAATCATCCGTTTCGACGGAGATGCTCTCGACTTCGTCAAGCGACCAGAAGATCTCGAGTACGTCTTGACGACGATCCGGAACGAATTATATGAAGGAGCGAACCACGCATGAACTTGAAGCTACGTGAAAAATACAACATCCCGGCAGATGCCGTCATTACGATCGGCGGTATGGTCGGGATCGGGAAATCAACGATCACAAACGGATTAGCCGATGCCCTTGGTTTCCGGACTTCACTCGAAAAAGTCGATACGAATCCTTACTTGGATAAATTCTATCATGATTTCGAGCGTTGGAGTTTCCACCTCCAAATCTATTTCCTCGCTGAACGCTTCAAGGAGCAAAAGCGGATTTTCCAATACGGTGGTGGTTTCATCCAAGATCGTTCAATCTATGAAGATACAGGGATCTTTGCTAAGATGCATTTTGAAAAAGGAACGATGTCTCCAACGGACTATGAAACATATTCAAGTTTGTTTGACGCAATGGTCATGACACCGTTCTTCCCACATCCGGATCTTTTGATCTATCTTGAAGGTTCGTTCGAACAAGTGCTTGAACGAATTCGTCTTCGCGGACGTGAGATGGAGCAGCAGACACCCATCGAATATTGGGAAGAGATGTATGAGCGCTATACGAACTGGATCAATAACTTCACGATCTGCCCGGTACTTCGTTTGTCGATCGACGAATACGATTTACTGAACGAGCCAGAATCCATCGACCGGATTCTCGCGAAGATCGAAAAACAGCTTGAAGTCGCTCGTATTGCCAATACACGCTAACTGATTAGATCTGCCTCTTAGGCGGATCTTTTTTTGCGCAAAAAAAGGAGACGCGTGTCGCATCTCCCTCGCATTAACCAATCACTTGATTGATTTGTTCCATATGGTGTAGATCATGTTGAGCCATTGCTCCGAGGAACTGACCGATTGTCAGTTCTTTGTCTTTAATGACGACCTTGTCCTGCAGGCGTTCTTCCGGAATCAATTCGACTGCACGGCGCAACAAGTCACGGCTGACTAAAAACTCATCAATCGTCAAGATCCGTTGCTGCTCACGGCTCATCTTCGCTGCTTCCTCATTGACCGCTTGGCTATCTGGTGCGACACGGAATGGTTCCCCCGCGAGCAAGTACGGGATGCGCTCTGCGACCATGAAGCGATCCCATGGTGATAAGTGACCGATGATCTCAGCAATCGTCCATTTACCTTCTGCATACGATGTTCGCCATGCCTCTTCTGAAATCTGTTCCAAGTCTTTTACATATGTCATCGTCATCGCATAATGCGAAAGCAACGATTCTTTTGTTTGTTCGTTCATTTCGTCCACCTCTTCTTCGTTTTTCACGT
This sequence comes from Exiguobacterium sp. OS-77, assembly GCF_000414195.2. NCBI lineage: Bacteria > Bacillati > Bacillota > Bacilli > Caryophanales > Exiguobacterium > Exiguobacterium sp. OS-77. The sequence continues at coordinate 5,974 of NZ_DF239008.1, forward strand.
AGGCAACCATAGCACGCACGAAGAAATCGATGCAACAAAAAAGCACCTCAGAATTGAGATGCTTCATAAAAAGCGGAGTCGGTGGGATTCGAACCCACGCGAGCCTTGCGACCCCTAACGGATTTCGAGTCCGTCCCCTTCAGCCGGACTTGGGTACGACTCCATGATTATATTTATTTTTGGGTAAAAAAAAAGAAGTGGAGGAGGCGGTGGGATTCGAACCCACGCACGGCTTTCGCCGCCTGACGGTTTTCAAGACCGTTCTCTTAAACCACTTGAGTACGCCTCCAAGCTATAAAACGTGCATGTCGTTGCCAAAAAAATAAAAATGGAGGAGGCGGTGGGATTCGAACCCACGCACGGCTTTCGCCGCCTGACGGTTTTCAAGACCGTTCTCTTAAACCACTTGAGTACGCCTCCGTACTTCTCATAACAATGTTATGACTCGGTTGTTTTCCTGACATTAATTATGATAGCATCTGCCTTTTAACGTGTAAAGACCTTTTCTAAAAAAACTTTTTAAAATACAAAAAGGGGGATTACTCCCCCTTCTGACTTAAGCTTGAATCACTTCAAGACCACCCATGTATGGACGAAGCACTTCTGGAATAACAACTGATCCATCCGCTTGCTGGTAGTTCTCTAAGATCGCAGCTACTGTCCGACCAACTGCAAGGGCAGAACCGTTTAACGTGTGAACGAATTCTGGTTTTGCGTTCGCTTCGCGGCGGAAACGAATCTGCGCCCGGCGTGCTTGGAAATCTTCAAAGTTTGAACAAGAAGAGATTTCACGGTAGACGCCTTGGCTTGGCATCCAGACTTCGATGTCGTATTTCTTCGCAGCCGTGAACCCGAGATCAGCTGTACACATGCTCAATACTTGATACGGCAGCTTCAGCTTTTTCAAGACTGTTTCCGCTTGTCCCGTTAACAATTCGAGTTGTTCGTAAGACTCTTCTGGCTTGACGAAACGAACGAGCTCAACTTTATTGAATTGGTGCTGGCGAATCAATCCACGTGTATCGCGTCCGGCAGAACCTGCTTCTGAACGGAAACATTGGCTGTACGCTGCATAACCAATCGGTAACTGATCAGCTGTTAGGATTTCTTCACGGTGCATGTTCGTCACCGGAACTTCTGCTGTCGGTACGAGGAAGTAGTTCGTTTCTTCGACTTTAAATGCATCCTCTTCGAACTTCGGCAATTGTCCTGTTCCTGTCATAGAGTCACGGTTGACCATAAGTGGTGGTAAGATTTCTGTGTAGCCGTGCTGATCTTGGTGAAGATCCATCATGAAGTTGATCAATGCCCGCTCAAGACGCGCACCCGCTCCGCGGTAAAAGACGAAACGGCTACCTGTGACTTTTCCGGCACGCTCGACGTCGACGATTTTTAATTGCTCCATCAAATCCCAGTGTGGAACTGCTTCGAAATCAAACGCTGGTTTGTCCCCGACTTCACGCACGACGACGTTATCGTCCTCAGAAGAACCGACTGGTACGCTGTCATGTGGAATGTTCGGGATACCAAGGAGCAGCTGGTTCAATGTCGCTTCGACTTCACGTAACTCGTCGTCAAGCGTCTTGATTTCGTCTCCGACACTTCGCATCGCAGCGATCGCTTCATCTGCATTTTCCTTATTACGTTTCAGTTCAGCGATTTTTTTCGTCGCTTCGTTTCGTTCTGCTTTCAAGACTTCAGTCTGAGCAATCAGCTCTCGGCGTTTCTCATCAAGTGCGAGGAAACGGTTCATGTCCGTCAAGTCCTCTCCCCGGTGCGCTAACTTTTCTTGAATGGCGTCAAAATCTTGGCGTAATCGTTTAATATCAATCATCTGTAATTCCTCCTTTATGTCATAAAAAAAGGCGACTCGTCTCTTTCCGGTATTCCTACCGAAAAGGGACGAATCACCTGGATCCGCGTTGCCACCCTCATTGCTAGACACATCTAGCCAACTTAAGACGCGATAACGGGCGTACCCGCACCTTGTTCGCAAGGTGTGCGATCCGGCTCGATTCAATCCATCGATCTGACTAGTTCACACCACCCACTAGCTCTCTTAACAGTATCGATATATCTACTTGGTCCGTTCATAGCATCTTTATGAGATTAGCTTTACTTTACACCATCGCCTTGGAGGTTGACAAGAGCCGATTGTTGAATCGCTTGCTCAATTCGCTTCGACCAAGCCGTCCAAGCGCGGACGAGACGCGTCGGTACACTTGCGAGTTGAACGGCAGTTGCACTATACAAATTCACGCGTGGTGTTTCAAAACCAGGTAGATATATACCGTCATCCGCGACTTGCACCGTTCCGACGACTTCTTGTTTTGTGACGGGTGCCGTCGTTTTAGAGAAATCAAACCGTGGTTCCCGTGTCGATGCTCGCTTCGATACCGTCACATACAATGAGCCTTCCGTGACGACATCTAGCTTACGGACGGTTGCCCCTTTAATCGGAAGAACGTCTTTAATCCGTTCTCCTTTTCCGTAATACGTTAATGGCTCAAACGCCGCAAAGCCATAATCGAGTAGTTTTTTCGTTTCCCGAAAACGGGCTTGATCCGAATCCGTTCGCATCACGACTGTAACAAGCGTCATGTTATCTCGTGTCGTCACACTAACAAAACAGTAACCAGCTAAATCGGTCATTCCCGTCTTCATTCCTCGCATGCCAGCATATGCGAATTTTTCCTTCGCTAGCATCTTATTCGAGTTGTTCAAGACTTCTCCATCGAGTTTCATCTGTGCTTTGCTCGTCACATCGAGGACATCCGGGTAATCCTTGATATAACGGATGACAAGTAACGCGATATCGGTCGCTGTCATCAAATTCGTTCCTGGAAGGGTCGCATCGACAGCATCAAGTCCAGACGCGTTCGCATACTCCGTGTCGTTCATTCCGAACTGTTTTGCTGTCTCATTCATCTTTTCAACGAACGTCGCTTCTGAACCAGCGACGGTTTCGGCTAGCATGACCGCTGCATCATTAGCTGATTGAATGAACGCCGCATTATACATTTCGCGAACCGTATATGTTTTTGGTTTTACTGGTACACGAGTGATACCAGACGTTTTTGCTAGTTTTAAGACTTTCTTGCTTGGTATGATTTTTTGATCCCACGTCAGTTTTTTGAGTTCGATTTGTCGCCGGACGAGGTAAAGCGTCATCAACTTCGTCATCGAAGCTGGTGGTAGAGAAACATCCGCTTCCGATTGAAGGAGGATTTTCCCTGTGACCGCATCGGCCAATATGTAAGACTCTGCTTGAATCGAAGGTGCTGCTTGTCCCGTCATAGGAAAACTTGTGAGCATCAGTATACTCAAGCAGAGTAGCAAGATTCGCTTCATCGTGTCTCTCCCTCACTTAATCATTCATTATACGAATAGTGTAGCACAAAAGAAGCATCCGACAGTAGAGACTGTCAGATGCTTCCACGCTTTATGAACGGACGGATTGCCGCTGTTTGATTTTTTGTAAAAAATACTGATGTAAACGATTATCTTCCGTTAATTCAGGATGAAACGAGCACGCGAGGTGTAGCGATGTCTCGACAGCAACGATCTGCTCTTCGACTTTCGCAATCACTCGTGTTCCTTCCCCGACAGACAGAATCAATGGTGCTCGAATGAACACTGCCTCGATTGGTTCCTCAATTCCTTCAACCGATAGCAATCCTTCAAATGAATCAATTTGTCGACCGAAAGCATTCCGACGGACCGTCATCGAAATCGCGTTGAGATGGCTTTGTCCTGCTTCGATAGCGGTTGCGAGTAGAATCATTCCGGCACATGTTCCGAACATCGGTAACGTCGCCGCTTTTTCCCGAAGCGGTTCCAGTAATTCATAGCGTTCGATCAATCGACGCATCGCGGTCGATTCGCCTCCTGGTAAGACAAGTCCATCCAGTTTCTCGAGATCGCTCGCTTGTTTGACGAGAACGACATCGACACCAAGACCTTCCAGCTGCTGTCGATGTTCACGGACCGCACCTTGAACATCAAGAATACCGATTACCATCCGCGTGTCGCCATCCGTTCCTCAAACGGCATCGATGTGACATCGATTCCTTTCATTGCTGTTCCGAGTCCTTTGGATAAAGACGCGATCCGTTCAAAATCATCTTTGTACGTCACGGCCTCGACAATCGCCCGAGCGACACGTTCTGGATGTTCTGATTTAAAGATCCCTGATCCGACGAAGACACCATCTGCCCCTAGGTGCATCATGAGTGCGGCATCAGCTGGTGTCGCGACTCCCCCGGCTGCAAAGTTGACGACCGGTAGACGTCCCTGTGTCCGAATATCACGTAATACTTCGTACGGAGCACCCCATTCTTTCGCAAATGTCATCAATTCATCTGGACTGACATGTAAAATCTGATTCAATTGTGCTTGAATTTGTCGCATATGGCGAACAGCTTCGACGACGTTCCCAGTTCCAGGTTCACCTTTCGTCCGAATCATCGCGGCTCCTTCGGCGATGCGACGAGCGGCTTCCCCAAGATCACGTGCGCCACAGACGAACGGCACAGTGAACTCTGACTTCAGTAAATGATATTGTTCATCTGCCGGAGTCAGGACCTCACTCTCATCAATGAAATCGACCCCCATCGATTCGAGAACACGCGCTTCGACGATATGACCAATCCGGCATTTTGCCATGACGGGAATTGAGACCGCTCCGAGTACTTCTTCCGTAATCAATGGATCTGCCATTCGTGCGACGCCTCCGTCACGACGAATATCAGACGGGACACGTTCAAGTGCCATGACTGCAACAGCACCTGCTGCTTCCGCAATCTTCGCTTGTTCCGCATTGACGACATCCATGATGACGCCACCCTTTTGCATTTCAGCCATTCCACGTTTGACACGATCCGTTCCTTGTTGACGTTCCATATCCATTCCCCCTTGGTTGACTTTCACTCCTTTAGTATACGGAACGTTGACACTTTTAAAAGTATCAGTTTATGATGATTTCAACAGGTCAGTTTACGAAGAAGGAGTCAGACGAGATGGACATGCTATCATTTCAACTCACGCGTAATCAGGAAAAACCACTTTATGAACAACTTTATCAACAGATCCGAAATGAAATCATTGCCGGTCGTTTAGCATACGGCACGAAATTACCATCTAAACGAAAACTCGGTCAATTTTTGAACTTAAGTCAAACGACGATTGAGCTTGCTTACCAACAACTCGTCGCAGAAGGATATGTCGAATCCATCTCACGTAAAGGTTACTTCGTTCTTGCCTATGAGGAACTCGCTTACGTTAAAACCTCACCCGTCATCGAACCACGTGTCACTAAAGAAAAACCAATCATCACATATGATTTTCATCCAAGTAAGATTGAAGGGATCTCTTTCCCGTTCGCTCGTTGGCGAAAGTATGCCAAAGATATCATCGATACCGATCACCACCCACTTGTCTCACTCGGTCATCCGCAAGGCGATCTAGCGCTACGCGAAGAGATTGCGACCTATCTCTATCATTCCCGTGGTGTCGTCTGTTCTCCTGAACAAATCGTCGTCGGTTCAGGTGTCGAGCAATTGTTGCCGCTCGTCCTCTTCTTACTGGGACGCGACGTCACGTACGGTATCGAGGATCCCGGTTATCATACGACACGCCTCTTACTTGAAAATCATGAACGCATGATTGAACCGATTCGTGTTGATGCGAATGGATTACGGATTGATCACTTACAGGAATCAAACGTCGATGTCATGTATGTCACACCGGCACATCAATTTCCGTCCGGTAGCATCTTATCCGTCAACCGAAGACATCAGTTGTTGAACTGGGCGGCGATGGATCCGACCCGTTTTATCATCGAAGACGACTATGATAGCGAATTCCGCTACAGCGGTAAATCGATTCCGTCTTTACACAACATGGACAGCAATCGTGTCATTTACATGAGTACTTTCTCAAAATCACTCATGCCTTCACTACGGATCGGTTATATGGTCTTACCCGAAGTCTTACGCGCTCGGTATCAAACAGAACTATCACACTATACCTGTAGTGTCTCGCGCTTCGATCAAACGATCTTGACGCGCTTCATGAAAGAGGGCGACTTTGAACGACATCTCAACCGGATGCGTAAAGTCTATCGTCGCAAGCTCGACGTCTTAATCCAATCACTTCGCCGGATTCCTGCCTTACGATTGACCGGCGAAAGTGCGGGACTCCATGTCGTCGTTTCCGTAGCGAACGGGATGACGGAGCCGGAGCTCGTAACGCGGGCACAACAACAAGGCATCCAAGTATATGGTCTTTCTCAATATGCCCAGTTACCGCTTCTCTCTGGTACACCTCAAATCGTCCTTGGATTTGCAAGTCTCTCTGAGCAAGAGTTGATGGAAGGATTACGATTGTTGATGGACGCGTGGGATTTGCATAAATCATCATGAAAAAAGCCTCGCCTTTCTACTAGAGAAAGACGAGGCTTTTGTTTATTGACGTGTATAGTTCGATGCTTCTTTTGTAATTTGAATATCGTGCGGGTGGCTCTCTTGCAAACCAGCGCCCGTCATACGGATGAACTGTGTCTCTTCACGCAATTCTTCTAACGTTGCAGCGCCACAGTATCCCATACCTGAACGAATACCACCAACGAGTTGGTACACCGAATCGCCGAGTTTACCACGGTAAGCGACACGTCCTTCGATTCCTTCTGGAACGAACTTCTTGTCTGCTTCTTGGAAGTAACGATCTTGGCTACCGCGTTTCATCGATGCTTCAGAACCCATACCACGGTACGTTTTGAATTGACGTCCTTGGTAGATTTCCATCTCACCTGGGCTCTCTTCTACTCCTGCAAGTAAGCTTCCGAGCATGACAGCGTGACCGCCAGCAGCAAGTGCTTTTACGATATCTCCAGAATACTTGATGCCACCGTCAGCGATGATCGAGACACCATGTTTCCGTGCTTCTGTCGCACAATCGAAGACGGCTGTGATTTGTGGTACACCGACGCCTGCGACAACACGTGTCGTACAGATTGAACCAGGTCCGATACCAACTTTGATGACAGATGCACCGGCTTCAATTAAATCGCGTGTTGCTTCTGCCGTCGCAACGTTACCCGCAATGATTGGTAAGTTTGGATATTCTTCACGAAGTTCACGTACTTTGAGAAGAACACCTTCTGAGTGACCGTGTGCCGTATCGACGACGAGTGCATCGACACCTGCATCGACAAGGAACTTTGCACGTGTCGAAGCGTCTTTCGTTACGCCGACAGCTGCTGCGACGAGTAAACGTCCGAACTGATCTTTCGCAGCATGTGGATACTGTTCGACTTTTTCGATATCCTTTGTCGTGATTAACCCTTTTAATACACCGTTCTCATCAACGAGTGGTAACTTTTCGATGCGATGTTTGTGGAGAATCTGTTCTGCTTCAGCAAGGGACGTACCAACTTTTGCTGTCACGAGTTCTTCTGTCGTCATCACCGTTTCAATGACAGTCGAGTAATCCTTGACGAAACGAAGATCACGGTTCGTCAAAATCCCTACTAATTTACGCTCTGTTTCGTTATTAACGATTGGAACACCAGAGATGCGGTACTTACTCATCAAATACTCAGCATCGTAGACTTGACGCTCTGGCGTCAAATAGAACGGATTCGTGATGACACCATTTTCAGAACGTTTGACGCGATCGACATGTTCTGCTTGTTCTTCCATTGACATATTCTTATGAATGACACCAAGACCACCTTGACGTGCCATTGCGATTGCCATCGGTGCTTCTGTGACGGTATCCATCCCAGCACTGATCAACGGAATATTAAGTGTGATCCCTTCACATAGCGTGACAGATAAATCAACGTCGCGCGGCAAGACACTCGAACGACGGGGTACGAGTAAGACGTCATCAAACGTCAAACCCTCTTTAGCAAATTTGTTCTCCCACATGTTATCCACTCGCTTTCTCTTTTATAAAAGAATATTGATGTTATGGTAACAAGCAGAGGGTGTCATGTCAATGACTCGACCAATAATCAGAACAGTCTGAAGTTTCACAT
>NZ_DF239008.1:18788-280589 GCF_000414195.2 Exiguobacterium sp. OS-77
CGTCCGCGCCTGTTTTGGCGACTCAATTAGAATACCAAGTCTGAAACAAGAAGTCAACAACTTTTTTGAAATTGTTTTTTTCGTTTGTTTCAAGCGCTTGTCGTTGTTAAGGACATGTAATAATATATCATGCGTTTTATTATTGTGCAACACTTATTTTAAAATTGTTTTTAAAATCATGAACAAGCCTCTTGAACCTTACGATTCCGGCTCAAGAGGCTACGTATTTCCTATTAATCCATCAACTGAATGATGCTATGTTGCCGTTCTTCCATTAAATCAATGACTATCATCCGTCCTTGTTCTTCATATGAAATAACAGGTCGATCAAAAATTGTATTCTTTCGAACGATCGTTGCAATCTTTCCATTACTCATCAGGACACGATCACCGACTTCGATTGGTAAGAGTAACTGTCCGAGCAATAGGACATACTTCGAGCAATATTGCATCGGTCGTGCTTTTAAATGACGGTATGCATCAAACGGTGTATATGCTTCTCGATATGGACGCCAACTTGTCATCGCAGCAAAGACATCTGCCACAATAAAAAGTCGACTATGATCCGTAATCTTATCTCCCTTTACCTTTAAAGGATAACCCGTTCCATCTAGTCGTTCATGATGTTGAACAATCAAGCGATTGACCGTATCTGAAATGATCGTCTCCTTTTGCAATGCTTGATATGCCATTGCGGGGTGCCGGTGGAAGATTTCTTGTTGCATTGCTTCATAGCGTTTCGTATGACGCCATTCCATGATTCGCGCGAGACCGTAGTCAGCAAAATAAGAAGCTGTCCATAACTCATGGATTAATTTCCGATCTTTTCCGACTGCTTCAGCAAGCATTTGCGCAATTGCCCCTCGATAGATGGCATGTCGAACTGTATAAGCTTCCGTTCCTCGCTCGAGGAAGAATGGTAAGACATCTTGTCTCGTAATCCGTTCTGGAACGGACTGTTTGACCCAGCTCAATGCTTCATACACATTCGGCTTTATTCCCTGTTCCCATGACATGAAGACTTTATTGTAAGAACGAATGAATGCTTCAAACGGATTTTCTGTATGAGCCGCTACGGTTTCAGTTTGCGCCTCCTCGCTCTCGATTAAATCCGGTCGATCTTCGATGACGACTTCTTTAATCAAAAATCGTTGAATCCGCCGTAACTCATCCGTTCCTATCTTTTTACCTGCTTCTACGATTGGATGATCTGTATGTAAATAGATGGGTTCCGTTAAACGATCCCCGATGCGTAATTGATTACTTGCCACTCGCATATCGTTTCGTCTCCTTTTTTATTTTATTTTCTTTCTATACTATATATGTAGATAAAAGCAGCAGAGTAGTATCACTCTGCTGCTTCCTTGCTGATGTCTTACTTACTCTTCCGCTTCTTCTGAAGCATCCGATTCGACTACATTCTCTTCAGACACGATATCAGTGTCTTCTTCCATTTCATCAGTCTCTTCGCGTTTCAGTTTGGCAACCGTTGCAACACGGTCACCTTCTTCAATTCGAATGACCTTCACCCCTTGGGTATTCCGGCCGACACGTGAGATGTATTGCGAGTCTGTCCGAATGACGATCCCGCTCTCTGTCATGATCATGATGTCATCATCGACATCAACGATTCGCATGGCAACGATTTGACCGACGCGTTCTGTCACCTTACTCGCGATCAATCCTTTACCACCACGAGACTGGCTACGGAACTCGGTCATCGGTGTCCGTTTACCGAATCCTTTTTCCGTAATGACAAGAACATCTTGGGCATCACGTGCAAGTTCCATCCCGACGACGAAATCGTCTGGACGTAACGTCATCGCTTTGACACCACGAGCGCCACGTCCCATCGAGCGGACATTCGTGATTGGGAAACGAATCGCTTTCCCACTTGTTGAAACAGCAAAGACTTCATCGTCCGTCGATGCGAGACGAACCGATGTCAACTCGTCGTCTTCAAACAATCGAATCGCGATCAAACCGTTTTTGTTGATCCGTGCGTACGCAGACAACGGTGAACGTTTGACGCGTCCTTTACGTGTCATGAAGATCAATGATTTTTGCTCATCTTGAACGACTTCTTCCGTTTCGAGCGTTTCTTCCGTCTCTTCAATCTCTCCCTCAATCACCTCGACAGGTGCTTCAGTTGCTTGTTGCTCCTCGAGATAACGTTTGAAGTTGACTGGAATCATCGTCTCGACCTTTTCGTCGCGTTCGATTTGGATGAGGTTGATGATCGGTACACCTTTTGATGTCCGGCTCATCTCCGGTACTTCATATCCACGAATCCGGTAGACTTTTCCGCGGTTCGTAAAGAATAGGATCGTATCATGAGTCGAACAAGATAAGAGACGCGTGACGTAATCCTCGTCATTCGTTCCGATTCCTTGAACCCCACGTCCGCCGCGGCGTTGTGTCCGGTACGAATCCGTCGTCATCCGTTTGATATAGCCACTGCTTGTCAACGTGATGATGATATCCTGTTCCGGAATCAAATCTTCGTCTTCGAATTCGATGTGGTCCATGCGGATTTCCGTCCGACGTTCGTCGTTGAAACGTTCTTTCAACTCCTCGAGCTCTGTCCGGATTAAATCAAGCAAGACTTCCTCACTCGCAAGGATGCGGTTCAGTTCCGCGATCAATTGCATGATTTCGTCATACTCTGCTTCGATCTTCTCCCGTTCAAGACCTGTCAGGCGTTGCAAGCGCATATCAAGAATCGCTTGTGATTGTTTCTCGGATAACGCAAAACGCTCCATCAACTGTTCACGTGCTGCGTCTGCTGTCCGGTTCCCGCGGATGATTTGAATGACTTCATCCAAATGATCGAGTGCAATCCGTAGACCAGCGAGTAAGTGTTCACGTGCTTCTGCTTTTTCGAGATCGAACTGTGTCCGACGACGCACGATTTCTTTTTGATGCTCGAGGTAATGATAAAGCATTTCCTTGAGCGTCAATGTTTTCGGACGTCCGCCGACGATCGCAAGCATATTGACACCAAACGTCGTTTGCATCGACGTCTGTTTATACAAGTTATTTAAGATGACGCTCGCATTGGCGTCACGACGAACTTCCATGACGATGCGCATACCGCGGCGATCTGACTCATCCCGTAAATCGGTGATGCCTTCAATCTTTTTCTCGCGAACGAGATCGGCAATCTTTTCAACGAGGCGGGCTTTATTGACCTGATAAGGCAGCTCCGTCACGATGATCCGTTCCCGGTCTTTTTTCGTCTGTTCGATTTCAGCTTTCGCACGGACGATGATTGAGCCACGTCCTGTCTCATAAGCGCGACGAATCCCGCTCCGACCAAGAATTTCACCAGCTGTCGGGAAATCAGGTCCCGGAATGTGCTGCATCAGTTCTTGGATCGTGATTTCTGGATCGTGCGACAAGGCTAAGACACCATCGATGACTTCGCCAAGCTGATGTGGTGGAATGTTCGTTGCCATCCCGACCGCGATCCCGCTCGAACCGTTGACGAGTAAGTTCGGGAAGCGTGACGGTAAGACTTCCGGTTCGCGTTCCGAACCATCGTAGTTATCTTTGAAATCGACTGTGTTTTTGTTGATATCGCGAACGATCTCCATCGCGATTTTTGACATACGAGCTTCGGTATATCGCATCGCAGCCGCCGAGTCCCCATCGACAGACCCGAAGTTTCCGTGTCCATCGACGAGTTCGTAACGGTAGCTGAAGTCTTGCGCCATGCGGACCATCGTGTCATAGACGGCAGAATCCCCGTGCGGGTGATACTTACCGATGACTTCCCCGACGATACGGGCAGACTTTTTATGTGGTTTATCGGCACGAATACCGAGGTCGTTCATCGCATAGAGAATCCGGCGGTGTCCGGGTTTTAAGCCGTCCCGTACGTCCGGAAGAGCACGTGCGACGATGACGCTCATCGCGTAGTCCATGAAGGACGTACGCATCTCTTGACTGATATTAATATCCTTGATGATTCCGTGATTTTGTTCGGACATGCTTCTGGCCACCCTCTCTGTTCAGCGTTAAATATCCAGGTTCTTGACGTAATGTGCGTGTGATTGAATGAAGTCGCGTCGTGGTTCGACTTGATCTCCCATCAAGATATCAAAGACTTCATCTGCTTCGATCGCATCTTGAAGCTCGACACGCAACATTTGACGACCACTTGGATCCATCGTCGTTTCCCAAAGTTGCTCTGGATCCATCTCCCCAAGACCTTTGTAGCGCTGAATGTCGTACCGTGCGTTTTCAGGAAGCGCTGCAAGCGCCTCTGTCAATTCACGTTCGTTATGCACGTACGTGATGTTCTTCCCTTGTTTGATCCCGTATAGCGGTGGCTGAGCGATATAGACATACCCATGCTCGACAAGCGGACGCATGTAACGGTAGAAGAACGTCAACAAGAGTGTCCGGATGTGGGCACCATCGACATCGGCATCGGTCATGATGATGACTTTGTGATAGCGTGCTTTTTCGATATTGAACTCAGAACCGATGCTTGTTCCGAGTGCCGTGATGATCGTCCGAATCTCATTGCTTCCGAGAATCTTATCAAGACGTGCTTTCTCAACGTTCAAGATTTTACCGCGAATCGGTAAGATCGCTTGGAAATGACGATCGCGTCCGGATTTCGCAGAACCACCCGCCGAGTCACCCTCAACGATGTACAATTCGGAAATCGACGCATCACGTGACGAACAGTCGGCCAGTTTACCCGGTAGTGAGCTCACTTCGAGAACACCTTTACGGCGTGTCAGTTCACGGGCGCGTTTCGCTGCCATCCGGGCGCGCGACGCCATCATCCCTTTTTCGACGATTGCGCGTGCGTTCGTCGGGTTTTCGAGCATGAACTGCTCAAACGCACCAGAGAAGAGCGAATCCGTAACCGTGCGTGCGTCGGAGTTCCCGAGTTTCGTTTTCGTTTGACCTTCGAACTGTGGATTCGGGTGTTTGACAGAAACGATCGCGGTCATCCCTTCACGTACGTCCTCACCGGATAACGTACCGTCTGCATCCTTCATCAAACCGAACTTCTTCGCGTAGTCATTGATGACCCGTGTCAAAGCTGTCTTGAAGCCGGTCTCGTGCGTACCCCCTTCATGCGTCGGGATGTTGTTCGTGAACGAGTAGATGTTTGACGCAAATCCGTCGTTGTACTGAAGTGCGACTTCGACTTCGATGCCGTCTTTTGTACCGTGTACATAGACTGGTTCCGCATGAACGACTTCTTTTGAACGGTTCAAGTGTTCGACGTAGGACTTGATCCCACCTTCGTAGTGGAAGCTACGCGTCATCGGCTCATCCGCACGATCGTCCGTGATGATGATCTTCAGGCCTTTGTTCAAGAAAGCAAGTTCCCGCAGGCGTGTCGCTAGCAAATCATAGTCATACTCGAGCGTCTCTTGGAAAATCTCACCGTCTGGGAAGAAACGAATCGTCGTTCCTGTCTCTTCTGATGTTCCGATCACTTCGAGATCTTGCGCTGGTACACCGCGATGATACGCTTGGTAATACAGCTTCTCGTTCCGTTTGACGAATACTTCAAGTTTCGTCGACAGAGCGTTAACGACCGAAGCCCCAACACCGTGTAGTCCACCCGATACTTTATACCCGCCGCCGCCGAATTTACCACCGGCGTGGAGGACCGTTAGGATGACCTCAACGGCAGGACGACCCATCTTCTCTTGGATGTCGACTGGAATACCGCGTCCATTATCCTCGACTAAGATCGAGTTCCCTGGTTCGATCGTGACCTTGATCGTGTCACAGTACCCTGCGAGCGCCTCATCGATCGAGTTATCGACGATCTCCCATACGAGGTGATGGAGACCCTTTGATGCCGTCGAGCCGATATACATCCCTGGACGTTTACGTACTGCTTCTAATCCTTCAAGTACTTGAATCTGATCGGCACCGTACCCTTGTTCCAATTCCATATCTTCATGATTACTCATCGGTTTTCTCACCTACTGTTTCTTTATATGATGTCTCTTCCAAATCGACTGTCCCTTGTTTCACGTGGAACAACTTCGCTTGGTTGATCGTTTCATGCGCAATCCCGTCGACGCTTGTCGTCGTCAGGATCGTCTGGACCTTTTGTTGCATCGTATCGAGCAAATGTGTTTGACGATGATCATCAAGCTCGGATAAGACATCGTCGAGCAGAAGAAGTGGATATTCCCCTACTTCCTCGTGGATCAATTCGATCTCCGCAAGCTTTAACGAGAGAGCTGCTGTCCGTTGTTGTCCTTGTGAACCATACGTTTGGACGTTTCGTCCATTGACTTCCATCTCGAAGTCATCGCGATGTGGTCCAAACAACGTAACTCCTCTTCGGATTTCATTTTCTTTTATTTTACCAAACTTCCGCGTGTAGGACGCAGTCATTCCTTCGACATCGAGTAATTCGTCGCCGAATGTGTCCGAACGATAGATGAGCGCGAGTTCTTCCTGTCCACGACTGATTCCGTCATGAATCGGTCGTGCCCATTTTTCGAGCTGGGCCATGAAATGATGGCGGCGCTGAACGATTTTAACGGCTAGCGTAATCATTTGCTCCGTCAAGATATCAAGGAAGGTCTCGTCTCCTCCCTTCATGGACAGTTGTTTCAGCAATGCGTTTCGCTGCTTCAACACTTTCAGGTACTGGCTCAATTCATGCAGATAGACCGGACTGACTTGACCGATCTCCATATCGAGAAATCGCCGGCGGACTTGTGGACTGCCTTTGACGATATGCAAATCTTCCGGGGCGAATAAAACGATGTTCAGTGCCCCGACATAATCACTCAAGCGTCGTTGCTCTAGATGATTCAGCTTTGCTTTTTTCCCGCGACCCGAGATGACGATCTCTTGAACATGGGAGCCGGTCCGCTTGACGACACGTCCTTCGACGCGCGCTGTTTCCTGGTCCCAACCGATCAGTTCCTTGTCATGCGTCGTCCGGTGCGACTTCGCGAGAGCGAGGACATAGATCGCTTCCAATAAGTTCGTCTTCCCTTGTGCATTTTCACCAATCAGGACATTCGTTTTTTCGGAGAATGACAGTTCGAGTGCGTCATAGTTGCGATAATGACTGAGTCGGACTGAATCCAGCCGCACGTTAGTTGCCCTCGTTCTTGATGATGAACTGACCGTAGTCTTCTACATCAATGATGTCTCCATCCCGTAATTTACGACCACGTCGCTGATCGACCTCGCCGTTGACTAGAATCGGTACCTCTGCTAAAAACGGTTTGGCTTGTCCTCCGCTTGAGATGATATCCGATAGCTTCAGGAACTGCCCTAACGTGACGTATTCCGTTGTAATTCTGATTTCTTGCATGGATTGACTCCTCCTACCTACATATTATAAATGACGTACTCTTTATTGTACTAAACATTGAGCGATTTAGCAAAATCCCCGAACGTATATACGGTATACGAAAAAGACGGGTCCGATGTCGAAACGATCGAACCCGTCTTATCACGTATTTTGTGTTGATGCTTACGCCGTCCGGACTGGAAGAATCAGTTGCAGGACGTTATCTTGATCGACTGGGTGCAAGATGAATGGACGAATCGAACCCGTGAACTGGATTTCGATATCTGTTGCGTCAAGTGCCTTCAAGGCATCCATCATGTACTTCGAGTTGAACGAGATTTTCAGCTCTTCGCCTTCAAGCGACAGGATGCTGA
The DNA here is from genome assembly GCF_000414195.2 of Exiguobacterium sp. OS-77. NCBI lineage: Bacteria > Bacillati > Bacillota > Bacilli > Caryophanales > Exiguobacterium > Exiguobacterium sp. OS-77. The sequence goes on from NZ_DF239008.1 coordinate 26,463, forward strand.
CTTGCTCCGAGACTTTCCCGACTTCTGGAGAATGCGAAGAGATCTCGACCGCTGTCGTTCCTTCAGCTGCGAACTTGATGACGTTGTTACGGTCCTCACGTGCTAGCAGTGACGCGCGATCGATCGCTTGGAGCAATTCTTTCGCGTTCATGCGGACAGCTGTCCGGTACTCTTCTGGAATCAAGCGTGATGTATCCGGATAGTTTCCGTCGAGTAGACGCGAGAAGAAGAGGACGTGCTTCATCTTGAACAAGATTTGTTGGTTCGTGATCGTGATATCCACATGACCATCCCCAAGCAACTTCGATAATTCATTTAAGCTCTTACCAGGAACGATGACGTTCTGGAACGAGATATCTGTATCTGTCTCAAACTGAGCACGACGAAGGGCTAGACGGTGACTATCTGTTGAAACACACGTCAAGATGCCTTTGTCAGCTGAGAAGTTCACACCTGTCAGAACAGGACGTGTTTCTTGAACAGCGACAGCAAAGCTTGTTTGGCGAATCATCGAACGTAAGAGATCAGCCGGTAAACGGAAACGTTGTCCCCCATCAACTTGCGGAAGGCGTGGGAACTCATCTGGATCAAGACCGTTCAAATGGAATTCCGCTGTTCCTGACTGGATCCGTGTCATGAAGTTCGGTGAGACTTCAAGTGTGACTTCGTCTTTTGGCATCTTTTTGACGATATCGCCGAAGAAGCGGGCATTCAAGACGACACTACCTGCACGGTGAACCGTGACATAAGATGTTCCATTCTCTTCTGCATAGATTGTCCGTTCAATCGAGATTTCTGTATCGCTTCCTGTCAGCGTCATACCATCTCCATGAGCTTCGAGTTTGATTCCTGTCAGAATCGGAATCGTCGTGCGGGATGAGACCGCTTTGGCTACATCTTGTACTGCTTGAATTAAAGCTTCGCGTTGAATGGTGATATGCATATCGTCGTTAGACTCCTCTCGAAAATAATGGGCATGCGCCCATCATAACATAATAATATATTTTTTTAATAATAGTCTTAGGGGCTGTGGATAGTGTGGATAAGTCGGTGGATAACTTGGTATAAAGCCAAAAACGGTGTGGATAAGTTGTGGATAACTACCCTACTTTATCCACATGTTTATCCACAGTTTTACGAATGCTTCAATTCATGTTTGATTTGTTCAATGACTTTCCCAGTTTCCCCGTCCGATTTGATCAACATACTGATCTTTTCATGGGCATGGATGACGGTCGTATGGTCGCGTCCCCCGAATTCTTCTCCGATTTTCGGTAAAGAGCTTTCTGTCATCTCACGCGAAAGATACATCGCGATTTGACGTGGGAAGGCAATCGATTTCGTTCGTTTCTTCGCCTTCAGATCATCAAACGGCAAATTGAAGTGCTTACTGACCGACTCCTGGATGTCACGAATCGTAACTTTACGCGGTTCAGCGACCGGCATGATGTTATGCAAGGCTTCCGCAGCAACATTTGGATCGATTGGTCGTCCGACGAGATTCGCATAAGCGATAACGCGGGTTAACGCTCCTTCGAGCTCCCGAATATTCGTATCAATTTGACTTGCGATGTAAAGCATGACTTCGTTTGAGACGTCAAGTTGCTCCGCATTCGCCTTTTTCCGTAAAATCGCAATCCGTGTCTCGAGATCCGGTGGCGTGATGTCGGTGATTAATCCCCATTCGAAACGAGAACGAAGCCGATCTTCAAGCGTTGGAATCTCTTTTGGTGGTCGGTCACTTGAGATGATGATTTGTTTTTGGTCGTTGTGCAAGGCATTGAATGTGTGGAAAAACTCTTCTTGCGTCTGTTCTTTGCCCGCAAGGAACTGGATGTCATCAATTAAGAGGACATCGATGTTACGGTATTTATTTCGAAACTCAACCGTCTTATTATCACGGATGGAGTTAATGAAGTCATTCGTAAAGCGTTCAGAAGAGACATAGGCAATCCGTGTCCCGAGATTTTGATCTTGAACGTACTGTCCGATGGCATGCATCAGATGGGTTTTGCCAAGACCAACGCCACCATAGATGAAAAGCGGATTGTATGCTTTAGCAGGCGCTTCCGCAACAGCAAGTGAAGCGGCATGCGCAAAACGGTTCCCCGATCCGATGACGAATGTATCGAACGTATACTTCTCATTCAATTGTCCGAGTTCACTCATCGTCAGTTCCTCTGTTGGTCTCCGCATGTTCGATGGACGCGATTTCGGAGTCGGTGTTGCCTCAACACGTTCCTCTTCTTGTCGATCGAGCATTTTCTTCGCTTGTCCCTCTTCAATGAACTGAATATCGAGTCGGCTTCCTGTTACTTCCTCAACTGTGTCTTCGAGTAAAGATAAGTACTGGCGCTCGAGCCATGTCACCGTAAACGCAGCTGGTGCTGAAACGAGTAGTGTCGTTCCATTTAGCGTGACGCCTTCTGTGGATTTTAACCACATATCATAACTAGCTTTCGGTGTTCGTTCCTCTTCCTCGATCACAGATAAGACATTATGCCAAAGTTCGGCAGCGTTTTTCATAAATACCCCCCTTTTTTTATCAAGATAGAAAATTTTTGTACACAGGCTTATACACAGACAAAGTTAATGAAGAAACTCGACTTATCCCCATAACGTAAAAACTGTGGATAACGTTATCCACAGGCAGTTGAATCTGTGTATAAAGTTATCCACAGGGTGTGTATAACTTGTTTTGTCCTGAACGATCAGGATCATGTTATGCACAATTAGTGTATCAAAAGAAATGAGCCCTGGCAATGGTTGGAATGATTTATCCACAAGTAAATTAAACCGTCCACAGGTAGTTACCCACAAGCTGTGGATAGTGTGGATAAATTGTGGATAAGAGGTGGATAACTTTTCGAAAGAGGAAGCGTTGAAAAAGAGTTATTCACAAAATACAAAAGAAGTGGAAAAAGGAAATCCAAAATCGAGGATTGACGTCGATTTTAAAAAATACTATCGTAGACAAAGTGAAGAGTTATCCACGGAAAGTGTGGATAATGTGGATAAGTCTGTGGATAGGTGGATAAGTCTACACACATCCCCTCTATGACCCATATGTATTCTATCGCGTAATAGAGTTTGCACAGTCGAATCCTATTGCCTGTTTTCAAACTAGAACTCCCTTAAGCAGGACAAGAAATCTTCTGAACTTTCATTGACAATGCCACAATCAGTTTATATAATGTACAAGACTGCCTTAAAGTAGAAAATAACAATTGGTTATAAAGATCTTTTAAAGGAGGTGCAGACGAATGAAACCAACTTTCAACCCAAACAACCGTAAGCGTAAAAAAGTTCACGGATTCCGTGCGCGTATGGCTACGAAGAGTGGCCGCCGTATCTTGGCTGCTCGCCGTCTTAAGGGCCGCAAAGCCTTGACTGTCTAATGCATTGATGCATCCATCACTTCGGGATGGTCCGAGGTGATTTTTTTTTATGTTTTTTCGTGTGTTCGTGCTTTTGTCACATGCGCCCTATCGCGTCGCATGTTTATTCTATGATATGATGAGAGACGACGAATTTTCGTAGTGTCAGGATGGAGTGTGAATAAGGTGAAGAAGGAATACCGCGTCAAGAAAGACAAGGAGTTCCAAGCGGTGTTTACTAAAGGAGCCTCTGTCGCAAATCGGCAATTTGTCGTGTATGCCTTGAAAAAGGAGCAACAGACTCACTTTCGGGTTGGTTTATCCGTCAGTAAGAAAATCGGGAATGCCGTCGTCCGGAATCAGGTGAAACGGTATCTTCGGGAAGCATGCCAGCAGCATGAAGCCTCGATTGCCCCGAATTATGATTTGGTGATCATCGCGCGCAATCCGGCCGCGAAGATGACCGCGCAAGAAGTGGCTGACAGTCTCCGTCACGTCCTCAAACGTTCCGGTGTCTGGATGCGATCAAAAAAATGAATCGTAGCAATGCATCCTGTTGATTTGTACGGCGCTCCCTTTCCTTGCCTTACTATAGAAGAAGATGGCGTTCGACAAAGCGTAAACAATTTCTAGGAGGAATTATGAACAAGAGAACTAAGATTTGGTTAACTCTCGGACTCATGTCCGTGCTCGCGATCGTATTATCCGGCTGTACACCTAGCACGTATGGTACAGGTGAACCGATCACAGCAGACACAGAAGGTTTTTGGAAACATTACTTCGTTTGGCCGATGGCGTGGTTGATTCGTGAGATTTCACAGTTCTTTAGCGGTGATTACGGTATCGGAATCATCATTACGACACTTCTCGTTCGTCTTGTCATCCTTCCATTGATGATCAAACAAACGAAGAGTATGGGTGGAATGCAAGTCATCCAGCCTGAAATGATGAAGCTTCGTGAGAAATACAGCTCAAAAGACCAAGAGACGCAACAGAAATTGCAACAGGAAATGATGAAGCTCTACCAAGAGCACAACGTCAATCCACTCGCAGGCTGTTTACCGATCTTGATCCAAATGCCGATCTTGATCGCGTTCTATAACGCCATCATTTATACACCGGCTATTTTCCAACACACATTCCTCTGGTTCGACCTTGGTAAACCGGATCCATTCTTCATCTTGCCGATCATGTCTGCGGTACTGACGTATCTGCAACAAAAGATCTCGATGGCAGGTCAAGAAGACAATCCACAAATGAAAATCATGCTCTACGTCTTCCCAATCATGATCTTCATCATGGGTGTTACACTCCCATCTGCCCTTTCGCTTTACTGGGTCGTCGGTTACATCTTCTCGATCATCGTCACGATCGTCATCATGAAGCCGATGCGTGAAAAGATTAAGTTGCAGACGGAAGCAACAATGGCTGCTAAACGTGAAAAAGAAGCAGCACAAGCAGCTCCGGCTCCTAAAAAATCGAAAAAGAAACGCTAATACGTGAAGAGCGACGCTTTGTTTTGACAGAGTGTCGCTCTTTTTCTTTTGCGTCATTTCGTGTATAGTTGTTTCGTTATACCCATTGCAACGATTAAGGATTAAATACTCATAAAAAGACAGAAGAAAAACGAGGTGGAAGAACGGATGATGGAATTTGATACGATTGCCGCGATTTCGACGCCGATGGGAGAAGGGGCGATTGCGATCGTGCGCTTATCAGGTCCTGATGCAGTCGCTGTAGCCGACCGTGTTTATAAAGGGAGCAACCGCTTGACGGAAGTACCAACCCATACGATTCATTACGGGAAATTGGTCGACCATGAGGCGGACCGTGTCGTCGATGAAGTGATGGTGAGTGTCATGCGCGCACCAAAGACGTTTACACGTGAAGATGTCATCGAATTGAATTGTCATGGAGGAGTCGTCGCGGTCAATCGTGTCCTCGAACTCATCCTCGCCCAACCGGAAGTCCGGCTGGCGGAACCTGGTGAATTTACGAAACGTGCGTTCTTGAACGGACGCATCGATTTATCACAAGCGGAAGCCGTCATGGATCTGATCCGGGCGAAGACGGACCGAGCGATGCATGTCGCCGTCAGTCAGATTGAAGGACGTCTCTCGAAACTCGTCCAAGACTTACGTCAACAATTGTTACAGACGATTGCTGCGATTGAAGTCAACATCGATTACCCGGAATACGATGCAGAAGAGATGACGCAACAGATCGTCGAACGTGATGCGGGTGCTGTCCGCGCGATTTTAGCAGAGTTATTAACAACGGCACGCCAAGGAAAAATCTTGCGCGAAGGGTTATCCACAGCGATCATCGGTCGACCAAACGTCGGAAAGTCGTCTTTGCTCAACACATTGGTGCAAGAAGCAAAGGCCATCGTCACGGATATCGCGGGAACGACGCGCGATACGATTGAGGAATATGTTAACGTTCGCGGTGTACCGTTGAAGTTGATTGATACGGCAGGGATTCGTGAGACGGAAGATATCGTCGAACGGATGGGTGTCGAAAAGTCACGTCAGGCTTTAAAGACGGCCGACTTGATCTTACTCGTCCTCAACGGAAACGATGTTTTGACGGATGAGGACGTCTTGCTGTTTGAAGCGATCAAAGGAATGAACGCGATCATCATCGTCAACAAGAGTGACTTGGCGCAACAGATTGATTTAGCGCGTGTCACGGAACTTGCTGATGGTCGACCAATCGTCACGACATCCTTGCTCGAGGAAGCAGGCGTCAACGATCTTGAAGCGGCGATTGCGAGTCTGTTCTTTGAACAGGGTGTCGAAAGTCAGGATATGACGTACGTCTCAAATGCGCGTCACATCCAGCTCATCAAACGCGCGAGTCAAATGATTGAAGATGCTCTCGGTGCAGCAGAAGCAGCGATGCCGATCGACATGGTACAGATCGATTTACGACGAGCATGGGATACGCTTGGCGAAATCAATGGTGATACAGCACAGGATAGTTTATTGGATCAGTTGTTTTCGCAGTTCTGTCTCGGGAAATAATTCGAGACGACTGCGTGTGGAATAAGAAGGAGGAACCAGTACTATGGCTTATCAAGCAGGTGAATTCGACGTCATCGTCGTCGGAGCCGGACATGCCGGCATCGAAGCCTCTCTTGCTGCGGCACGAATGGGCTCGAAAACGGTCATGTTGACAATGAATCCCGATATGGTCGGATTCATGTATTGCAACCCGTCGATCGGTGGTCCTGCAAAAGGAATCGTCGTCCGGGAAATCGATGCGCTCGGTGGCGAAATGGCACGCGCGATCGATGCAACGTATATTCAAATGAAAATGTTAAACACATCAAAAGGTCCTGCCGTGCGAGCACTACGGGCACAGGCGGATAAATTCGAATACCAAAACCGAATGAAAAAAGCGCTCGAGGATGAACCGAATTTGCTTTTACGTCAAGCGCTCGTCGAACGGTTATTGATTGACGACGAAGGACGTTGCGTCGGTGTCGTCACGAATACAGGGGCGGAGTACCGGGCGAAAGCGGTCATCATCACGACCGGAACGTTCATGCGCGGAAAAATCATCATCGGTGAATTGTCTTACGAGAGTGGTCCGAACAATCAGATGCCATCGATCAATCTATCGAAACATCTTGAAGAACTCGGATTTGAGCTCGCACGTTTCAAAACAGGTACACCACCACGAATCGACGGGAAAACGATTGACTACTCGAAGACGGAGATTCAACCAGGTGACGAAGTAGCACTTCCATTTAGTCATGAAACGACTCAGATGATCACGGAACAGATTCCATGCTGGTTGACGTATACGACGGAGTATACGCATCAGTTGATCGATGCGAACTTACATCGTTCACCGATGTTCTCTGGGATGATTAAAGGGACAGGTCCACGTTATTGCCCATCGATCGAAGATAAGGTCGTCCGGTTCAACGATAAACCGCGTCACCAAATCTTCCTTGAGCCAGAAGGTCGCGATACGGAAGAAGTCTACGTGCAAGGATTATCGACAAGTTTACCGGAAGACGTCCAACACGATATTCTCCGCTCGATTCCTGGGCTTGAGAATTCAGAAATGATGCGTCCTGGTTATGCGATTGAGTACGATGCCGTTGTTCCAACACAACTCTGGCCAACGCTCGAGACAAAACGGGTTCCTGGTTTATTCACAGCGGGTCAAATCAACGGAACAAGTGGGTATGAGGAAGCGGCAGGACAAGGGATCATGGCAGGGATCAATGCTGGACTACAAGTCCAAGGCAAAGAACCACTTATCTTGTCACGTTCACAAGGCTATATCGGTGTCATGATCGATGATCTCGTTACGAAAGGTACGAACGAACCGTACCGCCTCTTGACGTCACGTGCCGAGTATCGGTTGTTGCTCCGTCATGATAATGCGGATCTTCGTCTATCGGAAATCGGACATGAACTCGGATTGATCTCGGAAGAACGCCAAGCGAAGTTGCTCGATAAACAAGAGCAAATCCGTCTTGAGATGAAACGTCTTGAGAAGGTCGTCATCAAAGCGACAGCGGACGTGAATGCACAGCTAGAAGCAATTGGTGCATCACCACTCAAGGAAGCGCTGCATGCGATCACGTTGCTGAAACGCCCGGAAATCACGTATGCGATGATCGCGCAGATGACACCACCGGAAACACCACTGTCTGCAGAAGCAGCAGAACAAGTCGAAATCCAAGTCAAATATGCCGGCTACATCGATAAACAACTCGATCAAGTCGAAAAAATGATGCGGATGGAGCAAAAACGGATTCCGGATCGTCTCGATTACGATGCGATCAGTGGATTAGCGATTGAAGCGAAACAAAAACTAAACCAAGTGCGTCCGCTCTCGATCGGACAAGCATCCCGGATCTCAGGGGTTAACCCGTCTGATATCTCGATTTTGCTTGTCTATATCGAACAAGGCCAATACGCATTGACTGCGGAGTGAACGAGATGAACCAACAGCAATTCGTAACAGCATTGGCAGCACAGGGACTTGAGGTCTCAGAACATCAGTTGCATCAATTCAAACGGTATTATGAACTGCTCGTCGAGTGGAATGAAAAGATGAACCTGACGGCGATCACGGACGAAGAAGATGTCTATCTCAAGCACTTCTATGATTCGATCACAGCAGCATTCTATTTCGATTTCACGACGGTCACGACAGTTTGTGATGTCGGAGCGGGCGCTGGTTTCCCAAGTCTGCCGATCAAGATCATGTTCCCCCATCTCCAAGTGACGATTGTCGATTCACTGAACAAACGAATCGGCTTCCTCAATCATTTGGCGACGGAACTCGGACTCGAAGGTGTCGCGTTCCATCATGGACGCGCCGAAGAGTTCGGTAAAAATAAACAATTCCGCGAACGGTTTGATGTCGTGACAGCACGTGCGGTCGCCCGGATGTCCGTTCTCGCGGAATATTGCCTACCGCTTGCGAAAGTCGGGGGTCAATTCGTTGCCTTGAAGGCAGCGAAAGTCAGTGAAGAGCTCGAGGATGGTGCGATTGCCTTAAAAGTACTCGGTGGGAATTTACGGGAAAGTTTCCAGTTCCAATTGCCAGGCGAGGAAAGTGAGCGTAATATCGTTATTGTAGATAAAAAACGAACAACACCCGGGAAATATCCGCGTAAAGCGGGTACGCCTGCAAAAGATCCATTAAGCTAAACACCGTTTCACGTGAAACGATGACTGATAAAGGTGAGGTGCGCCAACGTGAGAAATGCAATTGCCAAGCTGCTCGGTAAGGGAGGGCAACCTGCTACGATCGAGCTTGACCCACAAGAGACGGTTCAGGAATTACCATTGACAGAACTTGTCGCAAACCAGTTCCAACCACGGACAGTGTTTGATGGGGACCGAATTGAAGAGCTAGCCGTTACGATCGAAGAGCATGGATTACTCCAGCCGATCGTCGTTCGAAAACAAGGAACAGGATACGAAATCATTGCGGGAGAACGACGATACCGGGCAGTGCGCTCGCTTGGTTGGGAAACGATTCCTGGCATCGTCAAAGAGATGACGGACGAGACGACTGCTTCACTGGCATTGATTGAAAATCTGCAACGCGAAGATTTGACACCAATCGAAGAAGCAGAAGCCTATGAGCGCTTGCTTGCGTTACAAGACATCACGCAAGAAGTGTTAGCTCGTAAGCTCGGACGTAGTCAATCGACGATTGCTAACAAATTGCGTTTGCTTCGATTGCCAACGGATGTCCGGGAAGCGTTGAAGCAACGGACGATCACGGAGCGTCATGCCCGTGCGTTATTACCGCTCAAGGATGAAGCGCTACAAGTAACGGTACTCGCTGAAATTCTGGAACGGGAATGGAACGTCAAGGAGACGGAGCGCCGGGTGGAACGATTGATGACACCACAGCCACCGAAGAAAAAACGTCATAAGAGCTTTGCTCGCGATACACGGATTGCGTTAAATACCCTTCGCGATTCCGTCGATATGATCGAGCAAACCGGATTGACGATTGAAAAAGAAGAAGTCGATTGTGAAGACTATGTAGAGGTGCGGATTCGCATCGTGAAGGCACGTCCGGAATAAGCGGTCGTGCCTTCCGCTACGTTTAGGAGAGAAGGCAAGTGAACGAATTACCTGTTCGGGCGATTCGCCCGAATCCGACTCAACCCCGGAAACGATTCAATGAAAAAGCATTAGAAGAGTTAGCCCAATCGCTCGTTCGGCACGGGATGATCCAACCGATCGTCGTCCGACCACGTGATGGCTATTATGAAATCATCGCCGGCGAACGACGGTATCAAGCAGCGAGTCGCGCAGGATTCGAACGTGTACCGGTCCTCGTGATCGAAGCAGACGAGACACGCGTGATGGAGCTCGCTTTGATCGAAAACATCCAACGGGCGGATTTATCCGCGATTGAAGAGGCGATGGCGTATGCGGAGATGATCGAGGAATTCGGCATCACGCAAGCAGAGCTTGCGCAGCGTGTCGGCAAAAGTCGTTCGCACATCACGAACAGTCTTCGGTTACTACAATTGCCGCTACTCGTTCAACAAGCGGTGATGGATGAGCGGTTATCGATGGGACATGCCCGTGCCCTGTTGTCGCTGAAGCATCCAAAGAAAATCGAGCAGATGGCAGAACGTGTCATGGCGGAAAATTGGAACGTCCGTCGATTAGAGCAGGCGCTTCGGGAACGGAAAGAATCCACGCGTCCGCAACAAGCGACCGCTGTCCAATTCGTCGAAGAGTCGCTTCGCGAAAAATACGGGGCGACGGTACGGATCAAACAAGGCAAACAAGCAGGGAAACTCGAGATTGATTTTGCAGATGAAGACGACCTCAATCGGTTGCTCGACTTGTTATTACCTGAATCGGATCAATGAAAAAGAAGCGTTCCGGTGACGGTTCGCTTCTTTTTCATTACATCGAACGGGGCGTGAAGGAAATCGTCGTCCGTGTCGATTCAGCGGATAGTTTCGCATCGAGCATGTGGAAACTGTTCGCGACGAGTTCTGCTAGTTCATAAACGAGATGTAACCGTGTATTTTGGAGAATCATCATCTCCATGAATCCACTGACGTTAACGACAGCCTTAATGTTGAAGTCACCGACCGCAGGCAATTCTTTTTGAACGCCGGCACCGGGTGCGAGTGGACCTTCCGAGAAGAAGACGTGCCCAACGCTTGAAAGTCGACCAAGACACGCATCAATTGCGATGACGAGCGGACGGTAATGGGTCGTTTGGATTGAGTGAATCGTTTCAGCGAGATTCAGTGCATGGACGGGTTTAGCGAGTGTACCGTAAACGTGGAGATGAGCAGGTGCTTGTTTTTCAAGGAATGTTCCGACAAGTGGACCGAGTGAGTCGCCCGTCGAACGATCAGAACCAATGCAAACGAGTACGATTGGTCGTTTTTCCTGGACTGCGGAGATTTGTTCGAATAATTGTTCGGCTAAGCGTTCTTTCGCGAACGGTTCCGTATATTCTAAAAAGAAAGAATAGGGCTTGGGCTCGTGCGAATGAAAGCGGAAATTCATCGAAATCATCCTTTCTTCTCTTGATGTCGGTGTCGTGGTGGATTGGCAAGAGTGAAGGGTTCTTAGATGATTTTCCTTTCCCGGTTTTTCCAAAAATCTAACGTCAAAATCGGCTCTATTGGTTGAAACTCAATTAAAATCACGTATACTGTCGTAATAGAGAGAACAAGAAAGGATGAGAGAATGGCTACCAATCAAGATGTACAAGAATCCGTCGCCCAAGTCGATAAACTAATCAATCAAGTAATGGATGCGGATATGTGGATTCGTTTTGGGATGAAACTACTGATTGCGCTCATCATCATCGCGGCGTTCTATGTGTTAACGCGCGTTTTGACTGGGGCAGTCTCGCGTCTCTTTACGATTAGGAAAATCAATGAACAGGACTACTTGGCGCAACGTCAGAACGAGACATTACTGAAGTTGCTCCAAAATGCGATTCGTTACGTGCTCGGAATCGTCATGTTGTTGACGGTACTCAGTCAGTTCGGAATCAACATCACCGGTCTTGTCGCCAGTGCGGGGATTGCCGGTCTTGCGATTTCGTTCGGTGCGAAGAACTTGGTGCAAGATATCATTACCGGAGCGTTCATCATCTTCGAACGCCAGTTCAAAGTCGGAGATTATGTACGCGTCGGTGTGATCGAAGGAGTCGTCACGGAACTTGGAATCCGGACGACGAAACTAAAAGGACTCAACGGGGAGATCCACATCATCCCGAACGGTCAGATTTTGCAAGTCACGAACTATTCGGTCGACAACAGTTTCGCGCTCGTTGATGTTCAAGTCTCCTATGACGAAGATCTCGAACGGGTCGAACAAGTCTTGCATGAGATCGCGGACCGGACAACGAAGAAGTATGTCGATATGTTCGTCGAACCGATTCAGATGCTTGGCGTCCAGACGCTTGGTCCTTCTGAAGTCGTCTATCGTTTGATGGCAGAAGTACCACCGATGCAACATTTCCAAGCCGGTCGTCTAATCCGGAAGGAATTGAAGCAAGGACTAGAAGAAGAAAACATCAAGATCCCGTATCCACGGATGGTCATGATGAATCCAGAACAAAAGAATGGTGGACAAACGGATGATTCCAAAAACGTATCAACTCCATGATTATGTTGAGATGAAGAAGCAGCATCCATGTGGTACGAACCGATGGCAAATCATTCGGGTCGGCATGGATATCCGAATCAAATGTCAAGGTTGCGGGGCAAGCATTTTGATGCCACGTCGTGATTTTGATAAACGATTGAAAAAAGTCTTACCAGAGTAATGAAAAGCGGATCTGATCCTCGTGATTAGATTCGCTTTTTTGTTGTCTTGCTTAAGTGGAGCGGTTGCGTTCGGTTAGGACGTGAGTAAAAAAGACGGTCGAGCTCCTTGCTTAAAAAAATTGAACTATCTATAATTGTGAAAGATGTGCTGACGTGGTGTAATCATTCTACCCACTGCGGCCGCTAGCACGGATTTCCTAGGAAATACCGAAAAGGAGGAATTCCAAGTGGGATTAACAGCAGGAATCGTTGGCTTACCAAACGTAGGAAAATCAACACTTTTTAACGCCATCACACAAGCAGGTGTAGAGGCAGCGAACTACCCGTTCGCAACGATCGACCCGAACGTCGGTGTCGTTGAAGTACCAGATGCACGTCTTCGGAAATTAACGGAACTCGTCAACCCGAAAAAGACGATCCCGACAGCATTCGAATTCACGGATATTGCAGGTATCGTAAAAGGCGCGTCTAAAGGGGAAGGTCTCGGAAATAAATTCCTCGCGAACATTCGTGAAGTGGATGCAATCTGTCAGGTCGTACGTTGTTTCGTTGACGAGAACATCACACACGTGGCCGGAAAAGTCTCACCGATCGATGATATCGAGACGATCAACCTCGAATTGATCCTCGCAGACCTCGAGCAAGTCGAAAAACGGATTCAGCGTGTCCAAAAACAAGTCAAGTCACGCGATAAAAACGCAGCGGCTGAACTCGAAGCACTTGAAATCGTGCAAGCATTACTCGAAGACGAGAAACCAGCACGTCTGGCTGAATTGAACGAAGATCAAGCAGCTCTCGTCAAACACTTCCAATTGTTGACGATGAAACCGATGCTTTACGTTGCAAACGTTGGCGAAGATGAAGTCGCAGACGCGGACAATAACGAAAACGTCCGTCTCGTACGCGAATTCGCAGAAAAAGAAGGTTCTGAAGTCATCGTCATCTGTGCTCGGATTGAAGAAGAGATTGCAGAGCTTGAGCCAGAAGAACGTCAAGAGTTCCTCGTCGATCTCGGAATCGAAGAATCAGGTCTTGATCAATTGATCCATGCAGCCTACAGCACGCTTGGTCTTGCGACATACTTCACAGCAGGTGAAAAAGAAGTCCGCGCTTGGACGTTCAAAAAAGGGATGAAAGCTCCGCAATGTGCGGGTGTCATCCACTCGGACTTCGAACGTGGATTCATCCGTGCAGAAGTCGTTTCGTACGAAGATTTAGCAGCAGCAGGCAACATGGCTACAGTCAAGGAACAAGGACGTTACCGTTCAGAAGGTAAGGAATATGTCTTCCAAGACGGCGATGTCGTCACATTCCGCTTCAACGTCTAATCGAAATCGAATCGTTATTGCATAAAGCAAAATACTTTGGTAGTATTAACGAATGTGAGTAATGAATTATTGCTCCTTGCTCGAACATTCGAGCCGCCAGTCCAAGAGGAGGTGACAGATATGCGTAAATACGAAGTACTTTACATCATCCGTCCGGAACTTGATGAGGAAGCACGCAAAGCAACAGTGGAGCGTTTCAACAAAGTCCTCACTGATAACGGTGGTACAGTTGATAAAACAACTGAAATGGGTAAACGTCGTTTCGCTTACGAAATCAATGACATGCGTGAAGGGTTCTACGTTCTTCTTAACGTTTCTGCTGAACCAGCAGCTACAAAAGAACTTGACCGTCTCATGAAGATCAGTGACGATATCGTTCGCTTAATGATCACAAAAGACGAGAAATAAGCTGAAACAGGAGAGTGATTCTGATGATTAACCGCGTCGTTTTAGTCGGTCGGTTAACTCGTGACCCGGAAATGCGTTATACGCAGAGCGGGATTGCGGTAACGCGATTCACACTCGCATGTGACCGTCCTTTCACAGGGCAAGATGGGAAGCGAGAAGCTGATTTCATCGATTGCGTCGTTTGGCGCAAGCAAGCAGAGAACGTTGCTCAGTATTTGAAGAAGGGTAGTCTTGCTGGTGTAGAGGGTCGCCTCCAGATTAGCAGCTACGACGATAAAGAAGGGCAACGCCGTTATCGTGCGGAAGTCGTCGCTGATAGCGTCCGCTTCCTTGAGTCACGTAACGCGAGCCGTTCTTCGGATGGTAGCGAAGGCTACGCTTCATCTACTGGTGGAAACGGGAATGCTGCAGGATGGGGTTCACAGCAACAGCAGAACAACTCTTCCTCGCCAGCACCCGCTTCATCGAATTCGGGCTTCGGCGCTGATCCGTTCAGCGGCGGTAGTTCGATCGACCTTTCAGACGACGATCTCCCGTTCTAAGGAAATCGTCCTGAAAAATCCAAGTTAAAAAGGAGGTTAATCACATGGCACGTCGTCCAGGTGGAAAACGTCGTCGTAAAGTATGTTACTTCACGTCGAACCACATCACTCATATCGATTATAAAGACGTAGAACTTCTCAAACGTTTCATTTCGGAACGCGGTAAGATTCTTCCACGTCGTGTGACTGGTACTTCAGCGAAATACCAACGTCCACTTACAATCGCAATCAAACGCGCACGTCAAATGGCTTTAATCCCATACGTGGCTGACTGATTTCGTAGCACCATCCTCATGCGTGAGGATGGTGCTTTTTTTCGCTTCCCTTTCATCCCCTCCTGCTTTTCGGTTATAATAAACAAGTTACTAAAAATTTAAATGAACCCTATAGAGCATATAAGGAGGACACGATGGAGTCAGGTCAACAAGTATCACCGGAACGAGAACGACGCATCGTTCGCTTCATTCCGTATCTATTAATCGTCGGTCTGCTTCTCGTCGTCGCTGTACGTGAACCGATCATCTCTGCTATCGGAGCCGTCGTGACTGCCCTCCTCTTCGGATTGCACCTATTCGAAGAACGCCGTGCACGCAGGGCATGGGAGGCATACGTCGCCGGAATCTCGATGCAAGTCGAGGAGACGGGACAAGATGCGTTGACGAACATGCCAATCGGGATTTTGTTATACGATGAGGAAACCCTCGTCACCTGGTTCAATGATCCGATGCGGGAGATCTTTGATGATGTAGCGATGGGACAGACGCTCAATGAGCTCGATCCCTTATTCATCGAAATGGTCGCGACGAACGAGGACCAAGCGACGCTTGAAATCGGTGATGCCGTATATCGCGTCTTTTCAAATCATGAGAATCGGACGTTCTATCTGTTCGATATGACAGAAGAAGCACAAGTCGAACAACAACTCGTCGATAATCAGACAGTCATCGGCGTTATCTATCTCGATAACTACGATGAGATGACACAAGGTATCGAAGATCAGTTGCGCAGTGAGTTGAACAGCCGAGTTACGCAACTGTTGAATCACTGGGCAGCCGAACACGGAACGTATATCAAACGAACCGCATCTGATCGATACTTCATCGTCACGACAGAAGAGAATCTTCGGATTCTCGAACGATCGAAGTTCACGATTCTCGATACCGTGCGCGAAGAGACGAGTCAGCGTGGTGTCCAGTTGACGTTATCGATCGGAATTGGTTGCGGAAGTGACCCGATTCCGGCGCTTGGTCTGATGGCTCAGTCGAGTCTCGATCTCGCATTAGGACGGGGAGGCGACCAAGTCGTCATCAAACGCGATGGAAAAGTCCGCTTTTATGGCGGCAAGACGAATCCGACAGAAAAACGGACACGTGTCCGAGCACGTGTCATTGCCAACTCGCTTCGTGACTTAATGCAGGAATCGAGCCGTGTCCTGATCATGGGGCATAAGAATCCGGATATGGATGCACTCGGATCAGCGATCGGTATTTTGAAGCTTGCGGAAATGAACGATAAGGAAGCGCATATCGTTTTACCGCCAGAAGAAATCGGTCGTGGGATTCGCCGGATGATGGACGAGATCGCTGAAGTACCACAACTCGAGACACGGTTCGTCAATGCGTTTCAAGCCGATCAGTTAATTGACGATCAGACGTTACTCGTCGTCGTCGATACCCACAAACCGTCGCTCGTCGTCGTGCCGACGTTACTCGATCGATTCGAGCATATGGTCGTGATTGATCATCACCGGCGTGGGGAGGACTTCATCGAAGATGCGGTCCTCGTTTATCTCGAGCCTTACGCATCGTCGACGTCAGAACTCGTCACCGAGCTGATCGAGTACCAGCCGACGAATCAGAAGCTATCGATGCTTGAGGCGACGGCGTTACTCGCCGGCATCATCGTCGATACGAAAGGCTTTGCGCTTCGGACCGGCTCGCGGACGTTCGATGCTGCCTCTTACTTGCGTTCACAAGGTGCTGACACGGTGCTCGTGCAAGAGTTCCTCAGTCAGGATCTTGAGACGTACGTTGAGCAGTCACATATCCTCGAGCGGTCCGAGGTCTATACGAAAGGGATGGCGATTGCGACAGCGGAACCTGGCGTCATTCACGATCAAGTCTTGATCGCACAAGCAGCCGATCAATTGTTGTCGCTCCAAGGCATTCGTGCTGCCTTCGTCATTGCGGAACTTCAAGACGGACGGACAGCGATCAGTGCCCGTTCACTCGGAGAAGTCAACGTCCAGTTGATCATGGAGACGCTCGGAGGCGGTGGTCACTTGACGAACGCGGCGACACAGATGTCAGAATCGGTCGTCACGGTCGCGGATGCGTTGCGTAAAGCGATCGATCAATATCTAGAAGATGAGACAAAAGGAGAGGAATCAGAATGAAGGTTATTTTCTTACAAGATGTAAAAGGACAAGGTAAAGCAGGAGACGTCAAAGACGTGGCCGATGCTTATGCAAATAACGTACTCTTCAAGAAAAAGTTGGCGCGTCCTGCGACGACTGGCAACTTGAAGCAACATGAAGCACATGAACGTAAAGCAGCAGAAGAAGCGAAACAGAACTTGCTTGACGCACAAGCGTTAAAAGAGAAAATCGAAAAAGAGACGATCGTCGTCTCGACGAAAGCCGGTGAAGGCGGTCGTGTCTTCGGTTCTGTCACAAGCAAACAGATCGCGGAAGCACTCAAGAGCATGGGCTACAAAATCGACAAACGTAAAATCGAGCTCGAGCACCCAATCAAGGCACTCGGCTTTACGAAGGTACCATTGAAGCTACACAACGAAGTGACAGCGACGCTGAACGTTCAGGTCAAAGAGGCGTGAGTAGAAAAGGGGAACGGTGATGAGTGAAGTCATACAAAATATGCCTCCCCAAAGTATCGAGGCAGAACAAGCCGTCCTAGGGGCGATCATGATTGATGCGGATCGTTTGATCAGTGCATCAGAACGTCTGTTACCGCAGGACTTTTACCGTGCCTCTCACCAACGGATCTTCGAAGCGATGCTCGTGCTGTCCGACCGAGGCGAAGCGATCGACCTCGTCACGGTCACAGCCGAGCTGAGTACGCTTGGCATCCTAGATGAGATCGGTGGTCTACCGTATCTAGCGGAACTAGCGGAAGGTGTACCAACCGCAGCCAACATCAATTACTACGTCAACGTCGTTGACCAGAAGTCGACGCTTCGGCGTCTCATTCGGACGGCGGGTGAAATCGTCACTGATGGATACGAGCGGCAAAACGAGGTCGATGTCCTGCTGAACGAGGCAGAACGGAAGATTCTCGAAGTATCACAAGGAAAAGGGAGCGCGAGCTTCATCCCGATCTCGGACGTCTTGACGAGTGCCTATGCAACGATTGATAAATTGCATAAGCAAAGCGGCGAGACGACGGGGATTCCGACTGGCTTCCAGGATCTCGATAAGATGACGGCCGGCTTCCAGCGTAACGATCTAATCATCGTCGCAGCACGTCCATCGGTCGGGAAGACGGCGTTCGCCTTGAACATCTCGCAAAACGTCGCGACACGCGCTGACGAGAACGTTGCCATCTTTAGTCTTGAGATGGGTGCCGAACAGCTCGTCATGCGGATGCTCTGTGCCGAAGGAAACGTCGATGCGCAGCGTCTGCGGACTGGTCAACTCGAAGAAGAGGACTGGGGCAAGTTATCGCTTGCGATGAGTAACCTGTCTCAAGCCGGCATCTACATCGACGATACACCAGGTATTCGGGTTAACGATATCCGGGCGAAGTGCCGTCGTTTGAAGCAGGAGCACGGTCTTGGGATGATCATGATCGACTACTTGCAGCTGATTCAAGGGAATGGTCGCTCCAGCGACAATCGTCAACAAGAGGTCTCGGAAATCTCCCGTTCCTTGAAATCACTCGCGCGTGAACTCGAAGTCCCCGTCATCGCCTTATCGCAGCTCTCCCGTGGAGTTGAGAGTCGTCAAGATAAACGACCGATGATGTCGGATATCCGGGAATCGGGAGCGATCGAGCAAGATGCCGATATCGTCGCCTTCTTGTATCGTGACGATTACTACAATAAAGAAACGGAAGATGCGAATACGATTGAGATCATCATCGCAAAACAGCGGAATGGTCCAACCGGAACGGTCAAACTCGCCTTCCGAAAAGAATTCAACAAGTTCGTGGATCTCGAGCCAAGTAACTCGTATGCGCCACCAGCTTAATCCAAGCTACGCTTTGTCTTCGATCATCGGAGACAAAACGTAGCTTTTTTTATTTTCACCTAAAGATTCTCAGTTTATTCATCAAAAACGATAATTAAACGAACGAAAGAGAATTGTAACAATTAATTGTTCGGTATTTGGTTGACTTCTTTTTTTTATCGCGTTACACTTAGTCGTGGTTTTGAATCGTACGTGGAGGTGGATGATAAGATGTCATCAGTAGTAGTAGTCGGAACACAGTGGGGCGACGAAGGAAAAGGGAAAATCACCGATTTTCTTTCGAAACAAGCCGACGTCGTAGCACGTTATCAAGGTGGAGACAATGCAGGACATACGATCGTATTCAATAACGAGACGTACAAATTGCACTTGATCCCATCAGGTATTTTTTACTCGGATAAGAAATGTGTCATCGGGAACGGTCTCGTCGTTAACCCGAAATCACTCGTCAAGGAATTGAAGTATCTGCACGATCGTGGTGTTTCAACGGATAACTTGTTAATTTCGAATCGGGCGCATGTCATCTTGCCGTATCATCAGTTGCAGGATCAGTTAGAAGAAGAAGCGAAGGGCGACGCAAAAGTCGGAACGACGCTAAAAGGAATCGGACCGTGCTACATGGATAAAGCCGCACGAATCGGAATCCGGATGGCAGACTTACTCGACAAAGAAACGTTCGCTGAGAAGTTGAAGATCGTTCTCGACCAAAAGAACCGGATGTTCACGAAGATGTATGACGCTGAACCAGTCGCGTTCGACGATATCTTCGAAGAATACTATGCCTATGGACAAGAATTCGCGAAATACGTCTGCGATACATCCGTCGTAGTCAACGATAGCCTTGATCACGGCGAAAAAGTGTTGTTTGAAGGCGCACAAGGTGTCTTACTCGACCTTGACCACGGAACGTACCCGTTCGTTACATCGTCGAACGCATCAGCTGGCGGTGTCGCATCAGGTGTCGGTGTCGGTCCAGCTCGGATCGACCACGTCGTCGGTGTCTGTAAAGCGTACACGTCACGTGTCGGTGACGGTCCGTTCCCAACGGAATTGTTCGATGACATCGGGCACCAAATCCGTGAAGTCGGTCGTGAATACGGAACAACGACAGGACGTCCGCGTCGTGTTGGTTGGTTCGACTCTGTTGTCGTTCGCCACTCGCGCCGTACAAGTGGGTTGACGGATCTTGCGCTCAACTCGATCGACGTCTTGACAGGACTCGACACGTTGAAGATCTGTACATCATACGAATTCAACGGAAAACAGATCGATGAGTACCCAGCAAGCTTCCGTGATCTCGAAGCATGTGTTCCAGTTTACGAAGAACTGCCGGGCTGGAAAGAGGACATCACAGGTGTCCGTCGCTTTGAAGATCTACCGTTGAACGCACAGAACTACGTTAAGCGGATTGCGGATCTCACAGGTATCTCGCTCGTCACGTTCTCGGTCGGACCGGGTCGTGAACAGACAGTCGTCTTGCGTGATCTCTACGAAGAAGCATAAGTCTCAACAGGACTGACTTAAAAAAGAATGACGCGTCTTTTCACGCCCTTTCCTCAGGCGAGACACAAGCCAGTTTTCCTGCTTCATTTAAGCAGGAAAGCGGGTCTTGTTTGTCTCTGACAGCGCATCAATGCGCTTTTCCTGTAGGAGTGGCGTGTGAGCGTCATTCTTTTTATTACGGAATAGGGGTGGCAGATCATCATTCTGCCACCCCTATCTTTGTCGAGACTGACTTTTGAGTCAGCACCGTTTTTTGTGCGAAATGGTTCACAAACGGAAGCAAAAACAGGTATACTAAATACAGTGTTTCACGTGGAACCTCTCTCGTGAGACGACGAACAGCAGAGAGAGTGGCGCCGGGAGTTTCCGTCGCCACCTTTCTATATGCCGAAAAAACAGGTAAAATAGATTGAATAGAAATTTTTAAGGGGGCACACCCAGTGACGGAACGCAAAATTCTAGTCGTCGATGACGAGTTACCGATTGCAGATATACTCAAGTTTAAATTAGAAAAAGAAGGCTACCAGGTCGCGATCGCAAACGACGGCGTGGAGGCATTAGAAAAATTCGAGGAGTTCAAACCGGATTTGATGTTACTCGACATCATGCTCCCGTTAATGGACGGGATGGAGGTCTGCCGGGAAGTCCGGAAGACGTCGAAGATTCCAATCATCATGTTGACAGCGAAGGATTCCGAGATCGATACGGTACTTGGTCTTGAGCTTGGCGCGAACGATTACGTGACGAAGCCATTTAGCTCGCGCGAGTTACTTGCCCGCGTGAAAGTCCACTTACGCAACACGAGTCCTGAAGCTACACCACAACCGGTTGGACCAGGTCCACTCAAAGTCGGAGAACTGTATATCGATACGAATTCGCATACGGTGACACGTAAGGATCAAAAGATCGAGCTGACGCAACGTGAGTTCGAATTGTTGCACTATCTTGCGAAAAACATCGGTCAAGTCATGACACGTGAGCATTTGTTACAGACGGTCTGGGGCTATGACTACTTCGGTGACGTCCGGACAGTCGACGTAACAGTACGTCGTCTTCGTGAGAAAGTCGAAGATAACCCAAGTACGCCGGTCTATATCATGACGCGTCGTGGGGTCGGCTACTATCTCCAAGACGGGGAGAATGAATAACGATGTTAAAAGGAACGAACTTCTTTAAATCCATCCAATGGAAACTCGTCGTCATCTATGCCTTATTGATCTTAGTGGCGATGCAGGTCATTGGCGTCTATTTCGTTCGTTCCCTTGAAAAGCAGTACATTACGAACTTCTCGAAGTCGGTCGAGGACCGGGCAGGTCTTGTCGCCTATAACGTCGGGAAGGAATTCGATAAAACAGGCGATGATGAAGCCTCCAAACGGCAGTTGTCCCAATCACTAGGGCAACTGCTGTCTGAGTTTAGTAATGGCTCCACCTCAAGGAACGACATCCTCGAAGTTCAAATCATTGATCAGGACTCGATCATCCAGGCGACATCGGATAACGAGAACCAGTCGGCGGTCGGACAACGAGCGACGAATTCATTGATTAAAAAAGCACAGGCAACGAGCTCGACCCGGACGGACACCGTGCTTGATCCGGAATCAGAGGATAAGATCCGGATCTTTGCCGTACCGGTCACCTCGGAACGAGACGGCGTCACGACCGGTATGATTTATGTCCGCGCCTCGATGGAGTCGATCTATTCGCAGATGCAACAGGTCACACGGATTCTCGCGACCGGAACGGTCATCGCTCTCGTCATCACGTCGATTCTTGGTGTCTTGCTGTCGCGGACGATCACGCGCCCGATTTCCGATATGCGGCGTCAAGCGATCGAGATGCGACGCGGGAACTTCTCGCGGAAGGTTAAGGTCTATTCGGACGATGAGATCGGGCAACTCGCTCGTTCGTTCAACGAATTGACGGATGAGTTGCTCGAAGCAAACGCGACGACGGAAGCTGAACGGCGGAAGTTGACGAGCGTCCTTGAGAACATGACCGATGGCGTCATCGCGACGGACCGGACGCTGCGCGTCATCTTGATGAACGATCAAGCGAAGGATATCGTCGGTGCGGATGATGCGAGCGTCGTCGGCACGAACTTGAAGGACTTACTGGCACTTGGTGACGATTTCATGATTCCGGAAGACGGTACGATGCCACCGCGTCTGCTTGATTTCAGTAGTGAGGACGAACTGTTCCTCGTCCGGGCATTCTTCTCGCCCGTCAAGAAACACAGTGGTCCGATTACCGGGATGATTGTCGTCCTGCATGACGTCACGGAACAGGAGCAAGTCGAACAGGATCGTCGCGAATTCGTCGCGAACGTCAGTCACGAGCTCCGAACACCGCTGACGACGATGCGCAGCTATCTTGAAGCCTTGGCAGAAGGAGCGTATCAGGACGAGGAACTCGCACCACGTTTCCTTGAGACGACACAAAACGAGACGGAGCGGATGATCCGCCTCGTCACCGATCTTTTACAGCTGTCGAAGATGGACAGTAAGGAATACAAGATGAACAAGGTCCGCTTCGATTACATTCAGTTCCTGAATGAGATTCTCGATCGCCATGAAATGACGAAACCGGAACGAATTCGTTTCCGTCGTAAGATCATGAAGCGGAAAGTCTATATCCGTGGGGATCAGGATAAATTGATTCAGGTCGCAGATAACATCCTGACGAACGCAATCAAGTACTCACCGGAAGGCGGAACGATCACTGTCCGGACGATGCTCCGGGCAAAACGGATCGTCATCAGCATCAAGGATGAAGGTGTCGGAATCCCGAAAGCGAATCTCCAAAAAATCTTCGAACGCTTCTATCGTGTCGATAAAGCCCGTGCCCGTAAAATTGGCGGCACCGGTCTTGGTCTGTCGATTGCAAAAGACGTCGTTTCGGCACATGGTGGCGACATCTGGGCAGAAAGTGAATGGGGACGCGGCACGACGATTTACTTTACGCTTCCGTATGAGGTGATCGAAGAGGTGGATGCCGGATGAAGAAACAACACTGGAGTTCGCTGTTACTCGTCCTGCTTGTCGCCGGTTCGATCGCTCAGACAGCGATGCTCTGGACCTATCATCCAAGCAGTGAATCAATCGAGCGGGAACAGGTCTCGTTCAACGAGATCGATGCCTCAAAGACGATTGAAAGCAACCAACTGATCAACCCAGAACTACTCGTCTATGCGGATCAGGAAGGGATCTATCAGACACAAATCATCGGTCGGACCTTCCTTAACCGCATCGGTGCGTCGTTTAACATCGGTGTCCTCGTCTTGACGGATAAAGCGAATAACATCCCGGTTGGTGACCGGAGTGTCGAGATAATTTTCCCGACACCGATCAGTGCGACGATTCTTGAAGAGTTACTCGGCGAAAAACAAATCGCCTTCTCGGAACCAATCAAACGGCTCTATTTACTCGATTATGATGGACCAATCCTCCGTCTCGAGTCGGCGACCGGTCGCCTGAAGGACTTCAAGCTCGTCGGCGATGAGACGGTTCTGAAGCGACTGTTCGCGCATGATAAGAAAAAACCGATGACACGCGTCGAACTCAAAGGTGGCGATTATACGTATGTCGCGAGCGGTACGACGCGACTAGAGCAAGTCTTCGTCTATGACGAGGTCGGGCAATCGCCGAAACCACTCGACCGCATCCGGAGTGCCTTTTTTGCCGAGAACTCGAACGTCCAGCAAATCAAGAGTCGGGATGATCTCGACGTCTTAACGGACGGCGTCAGCGTTTCGACGTATGACCGAAACTATAATGTGTATCGTTTCAATACATTATCGCCGAATACGCAAAGCTCGACGGTCGATTACAGCACGCTCGTCAGCTATGTCAACATTCATGGGGGCTGGCTCGATCAAGATACCCAACGCAGTGGTTTCCGGTATTACTTTGATCAGATGAGTAAAAAGAGTGAGGAACAGACGGCGACGTTCCGGTTGTACTTGAACCGGTATCCGGTATTTGGGGAGAGTGGTCCGCTACTCGAACAGACGAAGTTCGATCTTGCGACACTGAAGATCATGTATGAGGAAAATCAAGTCCGGTCGCTCAGTCGTAGCATGCTCCGAGCGAAGCGGAAGCTCATCCTTCGGGAAGAGACGGTGCCAGCCGTTGAAACGGTTCTCGAACGTCTGAGCCGTGCTGATCTCTTAAAAGAGATCAGTGGAATCCGGATTGGATATGAGATGACGTATAAGATTTCAACGAGCCGCTATGCCGTCTTTGAGCCGACGTGGTTCATTAAGATCGACGGTGTCTGGCAATCGATCAATCAAGCTGTCGGGAATGAGGGGTGAGGATAAATGGACTGGAGTAAAGCGAAGACCTTATTGATGCTGACCTTTTTGATCCTGAACGTCTACCTCGCCATTCAATTGATGGACCGGATGGTCGAGCCGCGGATCGTTGCGACGAGTGCGACCGGGAAATCGATCTTGAAGGATCGTCAAATCGACGAGAAAAAACTACAACCGGTTACGCGGGATATCGGCTATTTAACAGCCGAAGTCGACGCGCGGACGCTTGCGCCACTTGCGAGTTCACCGATTCGTGACGCGGTTGCCTCCGTCAAGAATGATGTCGAGTGGTCGGTCCGATTGACGAAACCGTATCGACTCGATGCGAAGACGATGCGGGATTCTGCTTCATCGTTCGTTCAAGCATCAGTTCGATATGGTGCCGAATATACATTTTGGAAGTATGATAGTAAGTATCAGGAGATGACATTCGTTCAGACGTATAAGGGACAGCCGCTCTATTCGACACCACAGCAGTCGCGTGAGGACGATGCGATGATCGGACCGTCCCTGCTCGTCTTGCAGCTCAACGATGCGAAGGAAATCGTCAGCTACAAACAACGCCACTTGAACAAGGTCGTCCGGCAAGCGCAGGACGTGACGTTGTTATCGGCAAGTGAAGCAATCGTCCAGTTGTCGGAGCAAGGCTTGTTCCCGGCATCGAAGCGGTTGACGAGTCACAAGCTCGGTTATTTCTGTCTCGTCACGGAAGGCACGGAATCCGTCCAAATCCTGCCGCCGACGTGGCAAATCGAGCTCGATAATGAAGAAGTCTACTTCGTCAATGCGATTGATGGCGGTGTCCAGACCGTCGAACGATTGGATACAGTCTCAGAGAAATGAGGAATGCACGATGAGCCTACACTACAGCGTCATGGCCAGTGGCTCGACGGGGAACGCCCTCTATATCGAAAGTGAACAGACCCGCTTGCTCGTCGACGCGGGATTGACCGGCAAGGCGATGCTCGCCTTGTTCGACCAGATCGACCGGTCGCCACATGGCATCGATGGTCTGTTCGTCACCCATGAGCACTCCGACCATATCAAAGGCGTCGGTATCATGGCACGGAAGTACAATATCCCGCTCTATGCGAATGAAAAGACATGGGCAGCGATGGAAGCGAAGATCGGTAAGATTGATCCGGCGCTGAAGTTCCTCTGGGAAGTCGGAGAGGTCAAGCAGTTCGGTGACATCGAAGTCGAATCATTCAACGTCAGTCACGATGCAGCCGATCCGATGTTCTTCCAGTTCGCCCATGAAGGAAAAAGATTGGCGCACATCACGGATACCGGATACGTCTCGGACCGAATGAAAGGTGTCATTCGGGGCGCTGATGCCTATATCTTCGAAGCGAACCATGATATCGGCATGCTCCAGATGGGACATTATCCGTGGAGCGTCAAACGACGGATCCTCGGGGATTACGGACACGTCTCGAACGAGGACGCCGCAATCGCGATGAGCGAGGTTCTAGATGACCGGACGAAACGGATCCACATGGCCCACTTGAGCAAGGACAACAACATGAAGGAACTCGCTCGGATGAGTGTTTCCCAGACGCTCGCAAGTCGTGACGTCGATCTGAGTAAGATTCAGCTTCTCGACACGGATCCGGTCATTCCGACACCGCTCCTAAAGCTTTGATTATGGGAAATTACTGAATATGCTCAAAAGACCCCCACATTTGGCTCACTTGCCACGTGATGGGGGTATACTTGTGTAAAGAGAGTCATAAAGGAGGCGTATGTCGATGGATCGACCCGAAGAACCACGGAACGAATCCGAACGATACGAACAGTCATCCGATGAGAGCGGCTTCCCGCCCCGTCAGCCGGCAACGAGCGAACCGGTCAGCCCTTATCGTGAACCATATGAAGAACAATCAGAACCACCGCGTCGTCGCGGTGCCGGAAAAGCCTTTTTCGTCGGTCTGATCGGCGGAATCGTCGGAGCCTTGTTGATCGCCCTCGTCGCGTGGCCGTTCGTCCGCGATGAGATGACGAGTCCGACTCCGGTTTCGTCGACGACAGCGGAACAGACTGCGACACAGACGACAGAGGATGAAGCCGATATCGTCGGTGCGGTCGGTAAGACGAAGGAAGCCGTCGTGAGCGTGACGAACCTTCAGAGCTCGTTCCAAGGAACCGATCAGGAAACGGGTGCGGGGTCCGGCGTCATCTATAAAAAAGACGGCAATAAAGCCTACGTCGTCACGAACTTCCACGTCGTTGAAGGGGCGAGCCGCTTGTCTGTCACGTTATCCGACGGAACAGCACTCGAGGCAAAAGTCCTCGGCGAAGATCCGACGTACGATTTAGCGGTCTTGTCGATTGATTCATCGAAAGTGACACAAGTCGCAAAACTGGGGGATTCGGATACGTTACGTGCCGGTGAAACGGTGCTTGCGATCGGAAACCCACTCGGAATCTTCGCGAACTCCGTCACACGTGGTGTCATCAGTGCGCAGGAACGGACGGTTCCAGTCGATACGAACAAGGATGGACAGCAAGACTTTAATACAGAAGTCATCCAAACCGATGCAGCGATCAACCCGGGGAACTCGGGTGGAGCGCTCATCAACACAGCTGGTCAATTGATCGGGATCAACTCGATGAAGATTGCGGAAGCAAGTGTCGAAGGAGTCGGATTTGCGATTCCGATCAACGAAGCGTTACCAATCATGCGTGATCTTGAGCAAAACGGCGAAGTCGTTCGTCCACAGCTCGGGATTCAGATTCGCGACGTGCAGGAATTCCCAAGCGGATACCGCGAAGATCGTCTGAAATTACCGAATGATGTCACGAAAGGAATCGTCGTCGTTGGTCTAACACGTAACAGCGGAGCCGAAAAAGCGGGAATGAAGGCAAACGATGTCATCGTCGAGATCAACGGAAAAGCGATCTCATCGTTCGCTGATCTGAAAAGTGTTCTCTACCGGGATGCAAAAGTCGGCGAAACGGTCAAAGTCACGTTCTATCGTGGCGGTGAAAAACAGACAGCAGATGTGAAGTTGTCAGCTCAGTCACCAACTGTTCAGTAAAGCATAATCTGAAAAACCATCCACAGGTCCGACCTGTGGATGGTTTTTTGAGTGAGGAAACCTGCGCCTTTTCCGGTCAGGAAGGTCGATATTTGTTATACTGGAAGCGGATAAATGTGGATAAGTGAAAGGAGGAGACTACCTGTGGATAAGTACGTTTGTTTAGAACATGTCGAGCTCGCGCTTGACGAAATCGTGGATGAAACAGAACAATACCCGATTCTCGATCAGCTAAATCCAGAAAAAAACATCACTTGTGAATACTGTGACGCACCGGCAACATATCTTGTGTCAAGCAAAAAATAAATATCAACATGTGGATTTGTGGATAACTCTGTGGATAACTCCTGAATTTTCTGTCAGAAAGCGAGAAAAAAGATGCAAATTACCATCATTACGGTCGGAAAGCTAAAAGAGAAGTATTTGAAGCAAGGTATCGCCGAATATACGAAGCGTCTCGGTGCGTACTGTTCAATCCAAGAAATCGAGGTCGCGGACGAAAAGGCACCGGAGCAGTTGAGTGAAGCGGAGATGGCGCAAGTGAAGAAAAAAGAGGGCGAGCGGATTTTAGCGAAGATTGGACCGGACGTTCATGTCCTCGCACTTGCTATCGAAGGAAAACAACGGACGAGCGAACAGTTCGCAAAAGAACTCGATCAACTCGCGACATATGGCAAGAGCAAGATTGCTTTCGTCATCGGTGGATCGCTCGGTCTTGCACCAGAAGTGATGCAGCGTGCGAATGATACAATCTCGTTTTCAAAGATGACATTCCCGCATCAATTGATGAAGATGATCCTCTGTGAACAGATTTATCGGGCGTACCGGATTAATCGAAATGAGCCGTATCATAAATAAAAGTTATTTGACCATTATTGCTTCAATTTATTAAAAATGATAATTGGAGGTAATTTTTTTGAAAGAAATTATTTATTTAGATACAGACAAAATTAATTCTATGCTTGCTCAATTAGACGAAGGACTTATTAGTAATTTTTCAATGGAAATGAGCGGTCAAGAAACTAAAACTAATTCGAACCAAATCTCCAAAGGAAAGAATTCAGGAATATCTGCAAATATTAAAGTTGATACTGGTCTATTTCCAGGAGGTAGCTTAGGAGCAGGAGCTTCATTTGGAAATAATGGAAGTAAAAATGAAATTTTCACTAAAACAATTTTAGAAGGACAAAAAGATATTTTAAATAAAGCTTTTCATGATTATGCATTAGAGTTATTAATTGAAAAGTTAGAAACGAAAAAATTATTCTCTGATGGTGAAGAATTTGAAGAGGGTGATTTGTATATCGAGAAATCAACATTTCGTTTTTATGATTTCAATTTATTAAAAGATTCTATGGACTTAGAGTCAATGAATAAGTTCATGCATTCAGAAATTGAAGACTTAGATATGAGTTATAATCAAGCAAAAAATTTATTAAAAAAAATTAATTTAAATGCTAAAGAAAGAGAAAAAATAGATGCAGCAAAATTAATTGTAAGTACTACTGAAAATACACAACCAATTTTAGGGATTTTTAAGCAAATCAATACTTTGGGCACATTAGCATCTAAGTTATTAAAAGATTTAACAATTATAAAATCAAATAATATGATTGGGTTATTGAAAAAAGAATATTTAAGAGAATCGACTGAATCGCTCTCATTTCGTACTGATCACAGTAGAGAAGTAAAAATGTTGATTCAAGTTATTGGAAAAAAGGATACAATATTTAATGGTTATAATATGGGAACTTTATCAGTAAATCGCTTAGATTTAATACCAAATATGATGTTAGATATCTTATTAGGTTCATTTGAGATAATTGAAATAGGTGATTTATTAGTTACTCCTATTGCAGTATATTATGAATAAATATTTAGTATATCTAATAGAAAATAAACATAAGTAATACAATTTTAAAAGGGGATGAAAAATATGGAAAAGGAAAAAGAAATGGAATGGAATAGTTTACTTAATGGAGATAGACGTAGAGTAAGTAAAAGAGATAAGAAACAAAAAGATGCTGAAATATATGATTTATTTTCCGACCATAGAAATGAATTCGAGAGAGATTATGATCGTATTATGGGTTCATCTTCTTTACGGCGTTTACAAGATAAAGCCCAAGTGTTTCCCTTACAAACGAGTGACTTTATCCGAACAAGGTTAACACATTCAATGGAGGTTTCAGCGATTGCTAGGTCATTTGGAGTGTGGTTAGATGATTGGTTATCAAAAAATAAAAAAATAGAGAAAGATGATTTACGAAAAATACCATCAATTTTGGCAACCGCGGGATTAGTTCATGATATAGGAAATCCTCCATATGGACATTATGGCGAAGATATAATAAAAAAATGGTTTAAAAATTACTTTGAAAAAATGAATAAAACTAAAAAAAACATGTTAAAAGAGTTATGCGTAATAAAAGTTAGAAAAAACAAAAAAAACAACATGGTTATAAGTAGTAAATTAAATGTTTCAAAGAGTATCAAAATAAGTTCCTTAGAAAGTAGTAAAAATATTTTGACTCCTGAACAAAAAAATGATTTTATCCATTTCGATGGTAATGCACAAGGATTAAGAATATTAACAAGACTACAAGTTTTAAACGACCAATATGGGATTAATTTTACTTATGGTACGCTTTCTGTACTTTTGAAATATCCTTATGATTCTTCAAATGAAATCGCTAAAAAGGAAAAGAAATTTGGTTATTTTCAACAAGATAAAGCTATTGGTGAGAAGATTATCAATGAAACCACAAAAATGTCGGGAAAAAGAAATCCGCTGACTTATTTTTTAGAGGCAGCAGACGATATCGCATATCTAGGAGCAGATATTGAAGACGGAGTAAAAAAGAAGCTAATACCATGGGAATTAGTATTTGAAAAACTTATTAAAAGTGTAACTGAAGAAGAATCTGACTTGTATAAGAGTAGTGAAGAAAGACTTTTATATAATGAGGTTTATAGTGCGTATCAAAATGATATAGATGAACTTTATGAAAAGCACAAACAAGTAAAAAAAGATGGCTTTCCTGATTATCTATTAACTAGTGCACAAAATTTTAAAGCATGGGTTCAGGGACAAATAATAAAAGAAGTTAAAAGTGTATTCATTAAAGATTACGAATTGATAATGCAGGGAAAACTAAAAAAAGACTTTATTTCTAAAACTGACAATGCCAAAAATCTAGATTCTTTATTAAGAAGCTTATTAAAAGATTATGTTTTTTGCAGTAGAGAAGTCCTTTCTTTAGAATTAGTAGGTGACTCTGTATTATCAGATTTATTAAATATGTTTATTAAAGAATGTATAACTGAAGTAGATTGTAGTTTTGAGACAGACTCAAGATCAAAAGCGGGTAAATTATTCAAAATGATTTCAGAGAATTTTGTATTTATTCACTTGATGAATGATAATTTTCCAGACGAAAAAATTAAAAAAACATTAAAAGATTTATCTTTGTATGAGAAACTACTACTGATTACAGATTTTATTTCAGGAATGACAGATTCATATGCTCTAGATTTGCATCAAAAATTAAAAGGTGTTAAGATGCCCTAAATTATAATATTGGATTGGTTCTAGGATAAAAACGAAGGGGGAACATCATGAAAAAAATAGATTCAAAAGATTATAATATAAAAAAAGATTTTTATGATGTTTTATCAAATCACCCTCAGGTCGAGAACTTAATCAAATATTTAGAGGCAAAAAGTAATATTCTACTTTTTGGTGGCAGTGTTAGAGACTATGGTGAAAATAGATTTAGTATAATACCTCGTGATTTTGATATGGTTGTTGCTGATTTAGATGAAAATTTAGAAGAAATCATTTTAATGTTTAGTTTAGTTCCTCAAAAAAATAAATTCAATGGCTATAAAATTAGAATGAATAACTTAAAAATTGACATTTGGAAAATTCAAGATACATGGGCATTTAAACACAATGAAGTAGTATATAGTTCAAAAAAAGATTTAAATAAAACAGTTTTTTTGAATATAGATAGTATTTTTTATGATTTAAATGAAGATAAATTAATTGATGAAAGATTTATCGATAGAGAAAAAATTAATACAATTGATATTGTATTATCCTCTAATCCTTTTCCAGAACTGAATTTAATGAGAGCTTTTAGATTTAAATATAAATATAAATTAACTTTTTCGAATAGACTCAATGAGTATTTGATTAACTGGATGAAAAATTTTGATAATGAGTATGAAGCAATTAATAATTTAAGAAAAACAGAACTAAATCGTTATAATAAGTCAATTATTGATTGGGATAAAGAACTACAAAAGTTTATAAATTAATCAATATTAATACTACATTTTTGAACATAACGAAAACAGACGCCGCCCATTAACTTGGACAGCGTCTGTTTTTCATTATGTTCGCTCTAGTACATTGACGAGCATCTGATGGATGACGTCATGATCCCGAACGTCATGGACACGGTAACTACCGGGTAACGTATAGACGTCTATCGCTCCGACGTAAGCAATCTTCAGTTCCAACGTTCCGTCCTCCTGACAGGTCGTCCGGAGTTCGAGTTCACCGCTGATGACACCGACTTCTTGCGTCATGACACCATGTGTGGCGGTAAAGGTAGAGGTTTTCGTTTCCATCGAATCGACTCCTTTTTAGTATGTACATGTGTTCAACATCGTTTGTAAGGCTGTTTTTTCACTCGACTGTAAGCTGAGGTTCCAGCGGCTCTTCGTATTGATCCACATCTTTGAGTAGGCACAGCTCGCACCTGCCCGTGTCGGCTTCCATGTCGACGGATCCTGATCCCCTTTTGAACGGTTCGAGCTTGCAGAGACAGCAATCAATTGTGGACCTGTCAAATCGTTTGCGAACGCTTGACGTGTTGTCGTCGTCCAGCTGCTTGCTCCTGAGCGCCATGCTTCCGCAAGCGGTACGACATGATCGATGTCGAGGTCAGACGGATTCGTGAATGTCAGTCCGTCATAGTAACTATACCAAGAACCAGATGTAACGGGGCACGATCCGACATATGAATCAGCGTCACGTTTTAAGACGACTTGTCGTGTATCACAGCCGCCTCCTTGACTGCTCCAGTGCGGGAACAAATCACGCGAATAACCGGTCATGCTGCCTTCTGTTTTAACCGTTAAGGCATCGAGTTGAGACTGGGCCGTCGCTTTCGATGAGATGCCCGATGGTAACGCGGAAACAGACGTCGTATCGAATTGGAAAGCGGTCAGGCAGACGAGCGTAGTGATGACGATGGACTTGATGGCTTTGAACACGTGTCATTCCTCCTATGTATGAGACGAGATGATGTGAAGACATCCTTCACAATTTTTAGTATGGCATCACTTATTTAGGAAAAAATGAATATCGTGTAAATGTTATTAAAATTAAACTTTTGTCATTATATAGAAGGGTCTGATGTTAGGATTTAGGTGGAGAAGAAAGGAAACTACATAATGAACGAACGAATTAGAGGATGGTTGATCGTGTGCGGTATCTTTTTAGTCGTAAGTGGCACGTTGACGGAAGCGCAACGTTATTTCAACACAAAAGAACTAGATAATTGCATCGCGCAAGCTCGCGCTGCCCACCAAGAATATGAATATGAGATCGTTAATCCTGTCACACGCGCGTATTCATTCCGTGCGCATTGATTTTCTAAAAGATGTCTGGTCATCTCGCATATGGTACGCTTTTCAGGAAGCAGGATTTTAATGATTCGAGGAGCTGGTATGCATGAATAAAAAAGACATCGCCGATATCCGTCGTCACTTCAAGATGGATGCCGATTTACTAAAAATCCATGAAATCTACAACGTCTATATCCGAAAAGAGACGAGCGAAATCTATCATGAGGAAGCCCGACCGTTTCCGTTGCTTGATCCGGAACAACAGGAGCTGTTTCTTGCGAACTTCAAGAAAGTACTAGGTGGAAAACTCGACGTCAAGCTGTTCGAGGTCAAGTTCACCCATCCGGAAGAAGGAGAGACGGGTCATACGCAACAGCTCCTTTATGAAGGACTGTATGCGGAAGAGCCGGAGGACTGGGTCGAGCAGATGCAGACGATGGCGTTGAAGATGGTTCAAGACGTCCAGTACGAGAATGACCTCGTCGTCACGTTCATTCGCGGACAATACTATAAAACGACGAAGCGCCAAGCGGATGAGACAGAGATCGATCCGAATGACGACGTCTATACGACGCCGTTCATCCTCGGTAGCCTTAACTTAACGGAGTTACCGAAACAATCGCTCGTCTTTGATTTTGTCGAACGGGAATTCAAGTCGAACTTATTCATCAATCCGGTCATCAAACTGGCGTCGCCAATTGGTGGATTCCTCTTCCCGACCTTCACCGACAATGCAGCAGACGTCAATCATGTCTTGTATGCGGCAGGTAAGCCGAATAAACCGGATTTCGGGTTCCTTGAAAATGTCTTGAACGGTCAACCGATCGTCACGGCAGATGAGGATAAAGCGATCTTCGAGGAAATCGTCAAATCGGTCGTCGGTGAATCAATGGATACGAAGACGTTAGCCGGTGTCTATGAAAACATCAACCAGTTGATCGTCGTCGAAGAGGATCAGGATGAGGAAGAAGTACCGATGCTCGACGTTCAGGAAGTCGAGCGTGTCCTCAAGGCAAGTGGTGTCGAAGATGTCAGCACGGAACAAGTCGAACGGGCGTTCAAGACGGTCGTTGACGATCCAACATACGAGATGAAGGCGAGTAACATCGTCCCAAACTATGAAGCGAAATCGATTAAAATCAATACGAAGGTCGCGAACATCGCAATCAGTCCGCAAGACTTGAAGTACGTCAAACAAGTCAACTATCAAGGGAAACGATGCCTGTTGATCGAGGTCGAGGAAGACACGGTCATTGATGGTTTTACGATCGTTTCACAAGAACAATTACGATGAGAATCAGCGCAGGCGACTGCGCTGATTTTTTTAGGTGAAATATTTGCTTCTCCTGTCAAAGACAGGTATATTGTGATGTAAGCGGTCTCTTTTTTGAAAAAGAGGCATTCGAAATTTTTTTAATTGTTATCGAAAGCGCTTTCGATAACGGTTTGACTAGAAAGGAAGCGATCCACTTGTCTACCGCATCGATGCAAGATTTACTGCGAACGTTACGAAATCGTTCATCCATCCATCAAGACGGACTCGAAATCGTCGATAAGCCAATTCCCGACGTCTCGACTCCAGGAACACTCGATCCGCGTGTCCGTGAGGTCGTCCTCACGCAGCGTCCATCGGTCTCGATTCCAGAAGGAGCGTCGCCAGTTGAATTGGCGCGTGCCGGCATGGGGTGGGACAACGAAGACGTGACGACACGACAGATTGCGACGGACGTCCTCGAGATCCCAAGACCCGGCACCACGATCGAAGCACGGCTGTATCGTCCGGAAGCGGCGCGTCCGCTCCCGCTCGTCGTCTATTTCCATGGCGGTGGTTTTTTCGGTGGCACACTCGAGACGGTCGAGAACCCATGTAAGGCATTAGCCGATAAAGCGAACGTCGCCGTCTTGTCGGTTGGTTATCGATTGGCACCCGAGCATCCGTTTCCAACAGGGCTTGAGGATTGTCATGCGGCAATCGATTGGGCAGTCGAACACGCTGATCGACTTGGGATTGATCCGGGTGCGATCGCTGTCGCCGGTGATAGTGCCGGTGGGAACTTAGCGACGGTCTGTTGTTTGCTCGACCGCGAGCGTCCGACGCCGTATATCCGCTATCAAGTCTTGTATTATCCGGTCGTCAATGTTGGTGAACATCCGAATTCGGAATATGACTGGACGCTTGAAGCGTATGACCGACAAACGGAACCGCAGTTACTCGAACGAATCATTTTGTCGCTTCAAGATAAAGAAGGTGTCCTCGAGCAATGGTACGTTCAAGCAAGTGATTCGATGGATCCACGAATTTCACCGTTGTTCGCGACGCTCGATGATCTACCAGAGGCACTCGTCATTACAGGAGAGTTTGATTACTTACGTCTTGAAGGGGAAGCGTATGCGAAAAAGCTCGCACGCACCGGCGTCAAGACTCGTTATCTCCATTACCGCGGGATGGAACATGCCTTTCTTGATAAACTCGGTCTGTATCCGCAAGCCGAGGACAGCTTAGACGAAATCGCGAAAGACTTAAAACGACTTTTTTCTCAAACTAACTAACAAAGGTGGATGACGCATGACATACACGCTCGATTGGCAAGCCTATACAAAACTCGCTCGACAAACCGTCGCGGAAGGGGCGGTCCTCTTACAAAATGATGGTGTGCTCCCGTTACAACCCGCATCGACGGTCGCTGTCTTCGGACGTAATCAGTTCAACTACTATAAAAGCGGTACGGGATCAGGCGGAATGGTCAACGTCACGAACGTCGTCAGTCCGCTCGATATGCTACGCGAAGACGTAACGCTGAATGCAGACGTCCTCAAGGCGTACGAGACGTGGCTTGAAGACCATCCGTTTGACCAAGGTGAAGGCTGGGCAGCCGAGCCGTGGTCGCAAGAAGAGATGCCGCTTGACGCGACACTCGTTCAGCAAGCAGCGCTTGACTCCGATGTTGCCTTGATCATGATTGGTCGTACGGCTGGGGAAGACCGCGACAATACAGCGGATCCAGGGAGTTATTTTTTAACGGAGACGGAACGGGAGATGCTCCGACTCGTGACGACACACTTCAAACAAACTGTGGTCGTCTTGAACGTCGGGAATATCATCGATATGCGCTGGGTCGAAGAGACAGCGCCAAGTGCTGTCCTTTACGCGTGGCAAGGAGGGATGGAAGGCGGAACTGGACTGAGTGATCTCTTGCTCGGCCGCGTCTCGCCGTCTGGGAAACTACCGGATACGATCGTCCGTTCACTCGATGATTATCCGTCGACACCATACTTCGGTCATGCCAATCGCGCGTTGTATCAAGAAGACATCTATGTCGGGTACCGTTACTTCGAGACGTTCGCACCGGAAGCGGTCTTGTATCCGTTCGGTTATGGATTATCGTATACGTCGTTTGACCTTACGACAGACGTGACGACGTCAGCTGATGCTTGGACGGTTACGGCGACGGTGACGAATACCGGTCAGACGAGCGGGAAGGAAGTCGTACAAGGATACCTCGAGAAACCACAAGGACAACTTGGGAACCCAACGCGTCAACTCGTTACGTTCGGCAAGACAAAAGAACTCGCACCAGGCGAACAAGAGTCTTTCACACTCGTCGTACCGTTCGCCTCGTTTGCGAGTTATGACGATAGTGGCGTTACCGGGCATAAGTCGTCTTATGTCGTCGAACCCGGCACGTATCAGCTCTATCTCGGAACGGACGTCCGGTCGGCGGTTCCAGTCGCAAGCTATTCCGTCGAGACGCTTGACGTCACGGACGTCTTAACGGAGAACATGGCACCGGTGACGGCGTTTGAACGCATCAAACCACAAGCGACCGAAACGGGATATACGGTAACATATGAAGCAACACCACTGCGGACAATCGAGCCGGAACAACGTCGTCAACAGGAGCGTCCCGTTGAACGGACGCAGACGGAAGATGCCGGTTGGAAATTACGCGACGTCAAAGAAGAACGTGTCACGCTCGAGACGTTCCTCGATCAATTAACGGATGCGGATCTCGCGGCAATCGTCCGAGGTGAAGGGATGAACTCACCGCGCGTTACACCGGGAACGGCGGGCGCCTTCGGTGGCGTGACGACAGAACTCGAAGCGCTCGGTATTCCAGCAGGCTGCTGCGCGGATGGTCCGTCCGGAATCCGGATGGATATCGGGACGAAAGCCTTCTCGTTACCGAACGGAACATTGCTTGCCTCGACGTTCAACACAACATTGATTGCCGATCTATTTGAGATGACAGGTCTTGAGTTACGGAAGAACGAGATTGATACGTTGCTTGGACCCGGGATGAACCTTCACCGCCATCCACTCAATGGACGGAACTTCGAGTATTTCTCGGAAGATTCGTATCTGACTGGAAAAATGGCAGTGGCACAGCTTGATGGGATGCACCGGGTTGGTGTGACGGGAACGTTGAAGCACTTCAGTGCCAACAACCAAGAGTTTCACCGACATGATCTGGATTCGATCGTATCAGAACGGGCGTTACGTGAGTTGTACCTGAAAGGATTCGAGATGGCAGTCAAGGACGGGAAAGCCTACTCGATCATGACGACGTATGGTGCTGTCAATGGCATCTGGACTGCCGGTTTGTACGATCAGAACACACGTATTTTGCGTGATGAATGGGGCTTTGACGGAATCGTCATGACCGACTGGTGGGCGAAGATCAACGCCGAAGGAACGGAAGCAAACCGTCAGCAAACGGCGACGATGGTCCGTTCGCAAAACGATCTCTATATGGTCGTCGGCGAACCGGGAACGAATCCGTTCGAGGATGATACGTTGACGGCTCTCGCTGACGGAACACTTCGACGTTCCGAGTTACTGCGGAGTGCCGCGAATATCTGTCAGTTCTTACTCCGCTCACCGGTCATGGACCGTGTGATGGGAACAGTATCACCGGTCGAAGTTCTCGGGGCACCGGTCGAAGAGGAGACGCTCGAAGAGCAAGCGGTCTCGCACCAACGCCTCGTCAGTGGAGATGCATTCCCGTTAACGGACGTCACGACGACGACAGGCAGCAGTCATGTCTTCGCTGTCACGGCGGAAGAGACAGGGATGTATCAGGTCACGTTGACGGCACGTTCGAATGCTGGTGAACTGGCGCAGATGCCAGTGACGTTGTTTGCGAACAACATGCCGGTCGCGACCTTCACCTTCAACGGAACGAACGGCGAGTGGGTCAGTCAGACGAAGGACGTCTTCGTCTTCAACCCACACAACTATCTGAAACTCTACTTTGCACTCGGTGGTCTCGAGTTAAAAGAGTTGACGTTTACGCTTGCGGAATCGTTTCATATGAAGAACGGCTGATTAGATTAGCCGGACGGAAAGGACGGATTGCGTGCAGTTTTCCATCATCAAAAAACGGGTCGAGCAACTGCTCGCCCCGTCGTTACAGGGACGGATTGCTTTTCATGCAGCCGTCTACCGGATTCAAGATAACCCCAGCCGAGTCTGGATGACGTTTGACGGAGAAGAGATTTTCGGAGCAGACGACTTTCACTTCGAGCGGGAAGTCGAGCGGCGTTATGCATTACAAGCTGCACAGTTACCGGAAAAACCAGCCGGATCGTTATGGCAGTCCGACTGGTTGAAGCAGTCGCATGCGTTATCCGCTGAGATCGAACGACAGGTCAAACAGGACGGGTACATGGAGAACTACGAGATGCAACAGGACTTGTTGCAGTACCCGAACCTTGCGTTTGAACAAGCGCTCGTTCATCCACATCCTTTCATCCGCGGCATCGCACGGCTCGACCGACGACTCGGTAAACGGCGCTTCCTGTTGCTGACGCATCAGTCTGACTTTGAACAGTGGTGTGCGGATACGCGGCAAACCGTCGAACACTGGTGACACGAAAAAGCACGCTTCCTCGAGACGAGGAGGCGTGCTTTGCTGTTAAATTGAAAACGAGTTGACCTCGTGAATTCCTTCTTCTTCAACGAAAGCGTCGAGTAAGGCACGTACTTCATCTGTTGAGTTCGTCTCCATCAATTTGACCCGCAGTTCACTCGCGCCGCGGAATCCGCGGACGTAAATCTTGAAGAACCGGCGTAATGGTTTGAAGAGACGTGGCTCGAATTGAGCCGAGTAATGATCGTGCAGATCAAGCTGGAGACGTAACAAATCGAGGAGTTCTTGGCTCGAATGTTCTTTTTTCTCGACTTCGAACGCGAACGGATTGTGGAAGATCCCGCGACCGATCATGACACCGTCGACACCATATTTCTCGACGAGTTCAAGACCATGTTGGCGATCGTTGATATCCCCGTTGATCGTCAGTAACGTCTGTGGTGCGATCTCATCGCGTAACTTCTTGATTTCCGGAATCAATTCGAAGTGCGCTGGAACGGCGCTCATCTCTTTACGTGTCCGGAGATGAATCGAGAGGTTCGCGATATCTTGCTCGAGGATGTGGCGCAACCAATCGTGCCACTCTTCGACCTTCGTATAACCGAGACGCGTTTTGACGCTGACTGGGAGACCGCCCGCTTTTGCAGCTTGGATCAGTTCAGCCGCGACTTCCGGACGATTGATCAAGCCGGAGCCTTTACCGTTCACGGCGACGTTATGGACGGGACAGCCCATGTTGATGTCGATCCCGCTAAAGCCCATCTCTGCCATGCCGATGCTCATTTCGCGGAAATATTCCGGTTTGTCGCCCCAGATGTGAGCAACCATTGGTTGTTCATCCTCCGTGAACTCGAGACGTCCGCGGACGCTCTGCTTGCCTTTCGGATGACAATAGCTTTCTGTATTCGTGAATTCCGTGAAGAAGACGTCCGGACGCGCCGCTTTCGCGACGACGTGGCGGAAGACGACGTCGGTGACGTCTTCCATCGGTGCTAAGACGAAAAATGGTCGTGGTAAGTCCTGCCAAAAGTTCTTTTTCATAGTATATTAAACCCTTTCCTTAAGGTAATGCACATGTGTGGTTAAAGAATTTCATCAACTATACACTTTAAGCGCTCTGGCTAAAAAGTGCAAGTGAGTGCTATTCGTTACCGTGAGGAAAGAGAGCGATCCATCATATGCCGTGCCATCCAGTCCGGTCCCGGAATCAGGTGTCCGGCTTCGTCCTTATAGATAACGTGTTCGGGTCGAAGTTCCGTCGGCGAGACGAGTCCTGCTGCTGCCGTCAGGTTATAAAGACCTTCTCGTAACGAAATGATGTAGTTCGTCACGCGGAAACTTTTTTCGTCGACGATCAGCGCTTTTTGCAGCTTCGGGTCGGTCGTCGCGACACCGACCGGACAGTGATTCGTGTGACAGACTTGCGCTTGGATACAGCCGACATTAAACATCAGACCACGTGCGATATTGACGAAGTCGGCACCGAGGGCGAGAGCGATCGCAATCTTATCGGCACTGATCAGCTTCCCGGACGCAAACACTTTGACCTTGTCGCGTAAACCGGCTTCCGTCAGGAGTTGGTGGACGAACGGTAAGGCGGAAAAGAGTGGTAGACCGGCAGCATCTGCGAGTTCCTGAAACGTCGCGCCTGTCCCCCCTTCGCCACCATCGACCGTCATGAAGTCCGGATGACGTCCAGATTCTTTCATATAAGCAATCAACTGCCGCATGTCTTCAAGATTACCGACGACGACTTTGATTCCGACCGGTTTGCCGCCAACTTCGCGAAGACGTTCGACCCAGTCGAGCATCGTCTCTGGTGTCGTGAATTCGTTGAAGCGGTTCGGACTATCGATGCCGACACCGACTTTGACCTTCCGGACAGCGGCAATCTCTTCTGTGACCTTTGATCCTTCGAGGTGACCACCGCGCGTTTTAGCTCCTTGAGCGAGCTTGAGTTCGAAGGCTTTGACTTGCGGTAACTCACTTTTTTTCTGGAACTCATCGAACGAAAAATCACCGTCTTCCGTTCGGACACCGAACAGACCGGGACCGATCTGACAGATGATGTCGACGTCACCTTTAAGATGAAAGTCAGACAGCCCGCCTTCCCCGGTATTCATCCAGCTCCCTTTGGCGCGACCCAGTCCGATCGAGAGCGCGGTAATGGCACGGTCACCGAGCGCTCCAAAACTCATTGCTGATTGACCAATCAGTCCTTGGATTTGATAAGGGTGTCGACATGTCGTTGCGCCAATGACTAGTGCATCCTCCATTTTCAAGAGATACGGTGAAATTTGCTTCGCAACGAGATGTTCTTTACGTGTAAATAGTTCATCGCGGTCAATCTGATAGATGTGTGTGTCGACACGTTCCGACTGGTCGATGCGTAATTCCTGACGATTCGTTGGAAAGAGGGCGTTTTGTACATAAAAACCAGCTTCTTCAAAATCACGTTCCGATCCAAAACCGAGAATCCGACTTTGATATTTGCCGGAAAGGACGGCCGTCTTGTATTCATTACGGGAGAAGGGTTTCCCTTCGTTATTGTTGAGAAATAAGTATTGGCGGAGTTCCGGTCCCATGTTCTCGAGGATATAGCGCATTTTTCCAAGGACAGGGAAGTTTCGCAGGACCGCGTGTTCTTGCTGGCGGCGATCGGCGCGCCAGACATGCCAAAGAAGAAGCGGTGGGACAAGGATGATCAACAGGGCGATGGCGAGTAAAATGAAGAGAACAATCGTATCGATAGACATCAAAATTCCTTCTTTCCCGTAGATTCGTGATATGTAAGTTGATACCACTGAAAGTCCGGACACAAACGACAATTTCCAGATATTGAATCTTTTCCGTCGATGATCGCGTAAATGAGACTATACACTAAAGGAGGAGACCGGTATGCATACACTCTATATGAAAGAAAAAGCGTTCAGTTTACGTGGACGATTCTCGATTCAAGACGAGGCAGGGCACGATGCCTATCACATCGAGGGTAGTTTTATGAAATTACCGAAGACCTTTACCGTAACGAACCGAAACGGAGAAGTCGTCGCCGAAATCGAGAAGAAAACGTTCAGTTTCCGACCGGTCTTTTATGTCGAAGCAGCAGGGCAATCATTTGAAATTATTAAAGAGCTTACCTTCTTCAAGGACCGCTATACGATCAACTCGGATCAGTTCGAAGTGACGGGTGACTGGTGGGATGTCGATTTTGAAGTTCTACAACAGGGACAACGGATTGGTCGCGTTCAGAAAAAATGGATTTCTTGGACCGACCAGTACATGATTGAAGTCGAAGATGAAGCGATGGAAGAATTGTTGATCGCTCTCGTCGTCGCGATTGATTGCGTCAAGGCGGAGGAAAGTTCGAACTCTACATCTTTCATTGATTAAAAAGGGGCATGATTTAGGATGGAACAGTGGGACGTATACACAGCAGATCGTAAGAAAACAGGACGGCTCTGGACACGGGGGACGCCACATACAGCCGGCGATTATCACATGACGATTCACGTCTGTGTCTTTAACGCCAAAGGAGAGATGCTCGTCCAACAACGGCAACCGTTCAAATCCGGTTGGCCGAACATGTGGGATGTGACGGTCGGGGGCAGTGCAATCAGTGGGGATACGAGTCAGATGGCAGCACAACGTGAGCTGTCGGAAGAGCTTGGACTCGATATCGATTTCACAGGCATCCGTCCCCATCTGACGATCCCGTTTGAAATCGGTTTTGACGATTATTATCTCGTCGAGCAGGAAGTGGATTTGACGACGCTGACGTTGCAGGAAGAAGAAGTTCAACGCGTCGCTTGGATGACAGAAGAAGCGATCGTTAACGGAATCGAAGAAGGCTGGTTCATCGGTTATCATGAATCATTGATTCGACTGTTGTTTACCCTTCGCCATAGTTACGGCGCGCATAACGAGGCATAAAAACAAGCCCTTCCGGTGATTCGGAAGGGCTTGTTGCTTGATTAAGCGGATTTTCGAAGTGCATCCGTCCGTTTTGGTTTTGTTTCTGGTAAGAAGAACGTGAAGAACAGATACACGGAACAGCAGAGGAAGAAGACGATCATTGAGACCGTATATCCAGCATGTCCGAGTGCGTAACTCCAAATGATCGTAAAGATCGTCTGCGTCGCATAAGCGATCGCCCAGAAGAGACCGAATAAGACGGTGATCTTTTGCGGTGTCATCCCTTTTCGTTCGTGTGCCAAGTTCATGAAGATCGGATACTGGATGTACATCGCAAATCCAGAAATGAACGCAAAGACATATGAAACGAGCGGCGAGATGTTTCCGAACAAGACCGTGACGAGGAAACTCGCGATCATGACCGTCCCGCTGATCAACAGAATCGGTTTACGAGGTGTTCCTTTGTTACCAATCCGTAGACCGACGAACGTACCGACGATTCCGGCACCGGAGACCAACAGGTTGACGAGCGAACCGTTCAACTGCGTATACGTATCGAACACAGGTTTCAAGCCGACGAGCGATAAGATATAGAGCGTCAAGAAACCACCGAAGGCAACCGCATATTTCCAGAGGAACGGATCGCGGACAGCATCTCCGTAACCGTAAGGCGTTTCGTCCGCGTCCGGAGCATCGTTCAACTCGAACGACTCACTACCGATCCACCATGCGAAGAAGAGAATCGCTGTCAGACTCGCGAAGATCGTCAACGTTAGTTTCCAGTCACTGACGAATTGATCAGCGAACAAGGTGAACAAGAGCGAAACAACGAATGCACCGACGTTATAGGAAA
Organism: Exiguobacterium sp. OS-77; assembly: GCF_000414195.2. Lineage (NCBI taxonomy): Bacteria > Bacillati > Bacillota > Bacilli > Caryophanales > Exiguobacterium > Exiguobacterium sp. OS-77. The sequence goes on from NZ_DF239008.1 coordinate 70,765, forward strand.
CAGTGTTGAAGGCGTTGATCCGTAATTTTTCAGCCGGATCTTGGACGTAACGTGTCACGACCGGATTCATGTAGACGATGACCATTGAACCACCGAGTCCCATGACCATGCGAGCGACCGTATACGCCCAGTAGTTCGGTAGATAGATGGCGACGATCGACATCATCAGGAACAACAGTGCGAGCAACGGTGCTTTTTTCGGACCGAGCTTCATCAAGATGAGCGCGGCGAGAATGTTGGCGAAGACACGCGCCGTCGTAATCGAATAGTTGACGAGTTGTGAGATGAGGGGGTCAACGGTCTGATTACCGAAGAAATGCGCCGTGATTTGTGGCGTCAACGACGAACCCGCGACCCAGTTCATGGCGAAGGTCGCATAGGCGAACCAGAGGACGATCATCATGAAATAGCCTTTTTTTGTGGTAGACATAAAAATCCCTTCTTTTCTGAAGTTCCGCTTCATACCTGAATCGAAAACTACTTAACTTTATTATCAATTCATTCAATATAAAGCCGTTCCGAAGGGAAGTAAAATAGATAGTTCTTATGAAATCTATAAGCAAATTGAATGAGTAGAGTTCGTTATTATTCTTCAAAATGAATAATAAAAGGAAATTAAATGGTTATAATTGTAATAAAAGGAGGTATTCATTTGAAACCTAATATTTTTGATTATGCCACAAGTGAGCTATCACAAGATGCCTTTCTATGTTGGTTATTGAAGTGGGCGGAAGAAGGAGCACGAAATCACGATCCACAACTCCATGCGATTGCGAATGGATTCGTACGCGAAATGTTTTACCTTCATGATTGCTCATTGCCGGAGCCTATTCACAGTGTCCGTATTAGAAGACAGTTCAATAGTCTAGATATATTAGCGATCATTAATGAGACATATGCCATTTTGATCGAGGATAAAGTCTTTACGAAACATCATTCCAACCAATTAAAGCGATATCTTGATATGGTCAAAACGCATCCTGAAACATGGTATTTGGAGCCGATACCGATTTATTACAAAATCGTAGAACAAGGCGACTACTCCGGCGTGACAGGAGCAGGATATCAAGTATTTACGCGAACGAAGATGATTGAAGTACTGAGCGGCTTTCCTGCTTCGACGAGAAATGATATTTTGAATGATTATCTTCAGTATCTCAAGCAGATTGACACCTCGATCGAATCCTATAAATCATTACCTCTCACGGAATGGAGCAATTTCTCTTGGCAAGGATTCTTTAGAGATCTGCAAAAAGAATTGAAGCACGGAAACTGGGGGCGTGTGGAAAATGCCCGTGGTGGATTTTGGGCATTCTGGTGGAAAGGAGATGATAGTCAACCGCACTATTGGCAGTTAGAAGAATCAACGTTAAAAGCTAAGATAGAAGCTGCTGATAGTCAAGATATGAGAGCGTATCGGGATCAGTGCATGCAAGCATTATTCGCGTATTCTCAAAAGAATGACTTGAATTTAAGTCGACCGAAAAGTGTTCGTAGCGGAAAAACGATGACGATTGCACAACGTCCCGATTACATACAAGTCTTTGATGATCAAACAATTAATTTTGAACAAACCGTATTCGAGTTGAAGCGTTATGCACATTTTAGTCAGGCTCCGTTAGTGTAGATCGACTGGTTGAAAGGATACGACACCATCGATTTGCGTCACCTTAAAAAGAACCGGATTCTTCAGCTGTAAACTTTCTTCGAATCCGAACGTTGGATCGATCGAATGTAGATATAAAGATAGCAAGTTCCCATGCGTTACAAGAATGGCTCCATCATGCTGTTGCAACGCTTCTTCAACGACGCGTGTGATACGCCCCGTCGCTATCCGGCTGGATTCACCACCAGGACACGTATAATCGGGATCGATGAACGTTCGACGAAGATGGTCCTGCCAATCGTCAAGTGGAACAGCACTTAACCGTCGTTCTTTTAAGTCCTCTTCTTGTGCAATGGGTAGTTTCAAAGCAGTCGCAAGTGGTTGAATCGAGTCGAGCGCACGGCGATACGGACTCGAAAGAAGATGCGTGATCGGAAGCTCAAGTAACTGCGTACACAGTCGTTGCGCCTGTTTTTCTCCGCGAGGAGTTAACGGGGCTTCCGGTGCCTGACCGGTCGTTTCACAGTGGCGAATCAAGTAAATCGTCGACATGAATATTCCATCCTTTCGTGATCAAGTCGTGCTGTATGATTTCTGGAAAAGATGGTAAAGTCCTTTTCATAAGTTGAAAAATCATTTTGAAAAAGACGTTGACAAACGCTTTAGAGATTACTAGAATTAGAAACAATTCATCGATGCAGCGACGCATCGGATAATCAAATAAAGAGAAAGCTATGATTGTCATGGGTCACACTATGGCAGGAGCAGCTTCTGGAGAGACCGTGTCGACACGGCGCCGAAGGGTTCACAATCTCAGGCAAACGGACAGAAGAGTAATCACATGCAGCGACGGACATTCATGGAATGTCGTAGTGGCGTGTATGGGTTATTCCTTTGATTTTGTTGAGATTGGACATTCGTCCAGTCTCTTTTTTTCTTTTTCAGGACCGACAGAACGGTCTGAAGCGTAGAGAAGCCACCATAAGGAGGAGTTCAGGTTTGGAACAGCAAGGATTAAAACGAGATTTATCGAATCGTCATGTACAGTTGATTGCCATTGGTGGAACGATCGGAACGGGTTTGTTTTTAGGATCAGGTAAAGCGATTCAACTCGCCGGTCCATCGATCATTTTTGCCTACTTACTCGTCGGGATCGCGATCTTCTTCGTCATGCGCGCACTTGGGGAATTGTTATTGTCAAAAGCAGGTTATCAGTCACTCACGGATATCGCAGAAGATTATCTCGGACCACGTGCCGCGTTTGTGACCGGATGGACATATTGGTTCTGTTGGATCATGACAGCGATGGCGGACATCATCGCCGTCGGTGTATACGTCAAGTATTGGTTTGATATCCCGCAATGGATTCCAGCCGTTCTCGCGCTCTTGATTTTACTTGGTTTTAACTTATTAACCGTTAAATTGTTCGGTGAACTCGAGTTTTGGTTTGCCTTGATCAAGGTCGTGACGATCCTCGCCTTGATTGGTGTCGGAATCGTCCTGCTCGCAATCGGTTTTAAAACGGACGCTGGTCCTGTGACGGTATCGAACCTCTGGTCACATGACGGATGGATGCCAAACGGGATTTCTGGATTCCTGCTATCGTTCCAAATGGTTGTCTTCGCCTATGTCGGCGTAGAGCTCGTTGGGGTATCCGCAGCAGAAACAGCGGATCCGAAGAAGAACATTCCGTCCGCAATCAATAAGATTCCGCTTCGGATCTTATTCTTCTATGTCGGTGCCTTACTCGTCCTCTTGATGATCAACCCATGGACAGGATTAAGTGCAACAGAAAGTCCTTTCGTCAAGACGTTCAGTCTGATCGGGATTCCGCTCGCAGCAGGAATCATCAACTTCGTCGTACTGACGTCCGCTGCTTCTGCGTGTAACAGCGGAATGTTCTCGACGAGCCGGATTCTGTATAACCTGGGAAATCAACAGCAAGCATCGAAAAAGTTCTCGAAGTTGAACAAAAACCATGTTCCGGCAAACGCCTTGTTCGTCTCGACGATCGTCGTCTCAGTCGGTGCTTTGCTCAGTAAACTGTTACCAGGACAAGCATTTAGTATCGTCACGACGATTAGTGCGATCTGCTTCATCTGGGTCTGGGGTGTCATCCTCGTCTGTCATCTCCGGTACAAGAAACAAAATCCGGAACTGCATGCGGCGTCGACGTTCAAAGCGCCATTGACACCACTCGTCAATTACCTCGTGCTCGGATTGTTTGCGGTCATTCTCGTCGTCATGCTGTTTGCTGACGATACACGTCCAGCTTTGTTGCTGACACCGGTTTGGTTCCTTGGACTATTCGGACTGTATCACCTCCGGAAAAAGAAACAACAAGCAGCTAATCAAAAAAGTGCGTAAGCCAAAACAAGCCGGTCGGATCTAATCCGACCGGCTTGTTTCATGGTGTATCGAAAGCACCATCCTGTAATTGTTTCCGGAGTGCTTTCGCTTTCTTTCGAATATCGCGTTTGCTGTCCGCATCGCGCTTTCCCCATTGCCGATACATCATCGACATCCGCGGATTATCAGCGAAGCGTTTTTCGTGCCGGTCGATGAAGTCCCAGTACAAGGCGTTAAACGGACAGGCACCTTCTCCGAGCATGTCCTTTTGATGGAACGGACATCCCTTGCAATAATCGCTCATCTTATGGATGTAATTCGCCGAAGCGATGTACGGTTTAGTCGATAATGTTCCTCCGTCGGCATGAAGCGCCATCCCGAGGACGTTCGGTAAGACGACCCAGTCGTAGGCATCGATGTACATCTCGTTGAACCAATCTGCCGTCTGTTGCGGCGAGATCGCAAACAGATTAGCGAAGTTCCCGAGCACCATCAAGCGTTGGATATGGTGATTATGAGCATGCTCGACGACAGGACGTAACGATTCTGCGACACAGTTCATGTTCGTTTTCCCGGTCCAGAAAAAGTCCGGTAGATCCGCTTCGTGACGTAGCGTATTGACGGAAGCATAGTCCGGCATCTCGGCTAGGTAGACGGCACGCATGTATTCACGCCAGCCGAGGATTTGCCGAATGAAACCTTCGACTGCATTGAGCGGAGCATCTTGATCTTCGAGGGCGGATTCGACTTGACGAATGACTTCTTCCGGTGTCAGCAAGCCGAGATTGATTGCTGCTGACAAGAGTGAGTGCGATAACGTATCTTCACCGGTCAGCATAGCGTCTTGATATGTCCCGAACGTCTCGAGTCGTTCTTCGACGAAACGATGGAGAGCCCGCGTCGCTTCCTTTCGCGTAACCGGCCAATGGAAGGAATCAAGTGCTCCCGGATGATCGGAAAAATCACGCTCGACCTTGTCGATGACGTCCTTTGTGATACGATCGGGACGAAACTGAACGGGATCCGGAAACGTCGTTCCGGACTTCGCTGGTTTTCGGTTCTCGGCGTCAAACGACCACTTTCCACCAATCGGTTTAGAGCCGTTCATGAGAACGTTTCGTTCCTTACGCAGTTTGCGATAAAACCGATCCATCTTGTATGGTTTGTCGCCGATTGCTTCAATCGCTTCTTCCTGTGTCAGTAAAAACAACGGAACGTCAGAACAGACCTCGACCGTGATCTTCTTCGGTAAGGCGTCTTGCCACTTGTGCATTGCCTTGCGCATCGGTTCGTCCGTAATCGCCGTATAGAATACATGATCCGGATCATGATCTTTCCGGTGCGCCTTGAATGCCTGATCGAACGAGTCGGCTTCCCGGTAATCAACGGTGAAGCCTTTCTCGCGTAGTTCTTCAGCGAAATGCCGCATCGCCGAGAAGACGAGGACAAGTTTTTGTTTATGGTACGTCTTCCACTTGGAGCGTGAGGACGCTTCGACCATTAGGATGACGTCATCTTGTTTGTTTGCTTCCTGCAATAAGGGGAGATCGTGATTCAATTGATTACCGAATATCCAGCGTGTCGCCATGAGAGTCCCTCCTTTATCTTTGTTATATGATTACCGTTTTTGAATAAATTCATACGTTCGTGTGTGTTCCAAACGATACTTGCAGGACAATTAAATTTTGTTTATACTATAAGTATTTTACATTAAAAACCAATATAGTTGATAAATTGAATCACCTTTGAGGATGAGGAGTGAATCAAGTGAGGTCAAAGATTTCATCAGTACCAAAAGACTATGAGGTTTTAAATGCAAAACGTCTAAGACGTCATGTTGCTGTTACAGTCGTTATTCCAGTGTACAACGCGATTATCTATCTTGAACGAACGATTAACTCCGTTTTAGTACAGACGATCGGTATTCGAAACGTGACGATCATTGCGGTAGATGATAAATCCACAGATGGCTCACGCCGTCTGTTAAGACGCTTATCTTCCTTATATCCTCAACTTGTCAGCATACTGCTGAAAAACAATACGGGCACGCCTGCGATGCCACGTAATCTAGGTTTGGCTCTTGCACGATCGAAATATGTTACGTTTTTGGATGCGGACGATTGGTTAGCGCATGATGGATTACGAATTTTGAATGAGACGATGGATCGAACCGGAGTGGACTACGCCGTCGGACGTACGATTCAAGTGTCTACGAATCAACCGAACCGAATCATCGGTGTTCACGAATCAAATCGTAATCGTGATCACGTTTCTCCTTATACGTTAAAGCATGCGTTTTATCATCTCGGTCCACGTGCCCGTATGATGCGTCGAGACTTTCTGCTACGTCATGCGATTCAATTTCCTTCGATGAAATTCGCCGAAGATAAACAATTTTTTATCGATGTCTTAATACGAACGGATGCGATATCAACGGTCACTGCTCCCATCTATTATTTGAACCGTCTCGAGGAAAATGACTCATTAACGAAGCAGACTGATATCATGGAAAAGATGGAAACAAATCTTATCGTCTTACGACGTGTGTTGGAATATAAATTACCTGTTGAAAAGGAGCGTCTCATCCTCAATCGACTGATTGAGTTTGACTGCATCACACGCTTATATGATCGTAAGCACTTTCTCAAAAGTCATGATCCGTCAGCCTATCATCAAATGTTTGCGCGCGTCGTTGCCTTATTTACGCAACACCGTTCCTATCCCATCGATTCATTGATTGAAAAGCCGTTCAATCGTCTGTTGTATCATTACTGGAACACCGGACGTTTTGATGATTTCATGAATGCTGTCAAGTGGTCGAAATCGAAAGAAACAAAGGAAATCGAATGGGTGGATGATCAACCTTACTGGAGTATTCCATTAGGCAGTGGTCAGAAACAAATGCTAGCTCTTTCTCTATATGTGAAGGTGCACGAATTAGAACTGACAGAAAAGGGACTCGAGCTAACGGTTCAAACACTTGGAGATCGTCGAATTCGTGTAGAAGGGATTTCGTTACAACATCGTAATTGGATGGAAGAAACGCATCTTTTAAAGACAGATGTCACAGATCTTGAAAATCATTATTATCGCTTGCGGGTAGAGCTACCCAAACAAATGGAGCGGGGGAGTTATCTTGTTTATCTACGCTTTGATGACTATGGGCAGCAGGTCATGGCTATTTCGATGGAGGAGCCAGTGATTCAAAAAAGCTATCACACCTATCGTTGGTATGAAACCATTAAAGGAAACTTAGGATTACGCATCAAATGAGCGGAATCGTCTGCTTCGAAAAGAGGCAGACGATTTTGTAAAATCAGCTGCCTCGGCACATTTCTGAATGTAAAAGAAGTTCCTTTCTGCGCAAGCTATGATAGGGTTATAATGGAAAGGTAAGTTGTCGTCATGAGGGGGAAGTTTTTCATGACAGGTAGTCCATAATATCAACGGGGATAGGAAGGATATCATGAGCAGTATGCCTAAAAAAACAGACGTTATTTTAATTGGTGCCGGAGTCATGAGCGCGACGTTAGGGGTCTTATTAAAAGAACTCGCGCCTGAGATCAACATCAAGGTATTCGAGAAACTCGCGAGTGCCGGGGAAGAGAGCTCGAACGAGTGGAACAATGCAGGAACAGGTCACGCCGCATTATGCGAACTGAACTATACGACGGAAAATGCTGATGGTTCGATCGATATCAGTAAAGCGGTCAAAGTAAACGAACAGTTCCAACTATCACGTCAATTCTGGTCGCATCTCGTCAAGGAAGGTGTCTTGCCGAATCCGAAAGAATTCATCATGCCGATTCCACATATGAGTATGGTTGAAGGAACAGAAAACGTCGAATTTCTGAAAAAACGATTGGAAGCGCTATCAGCAAATCCGTTGTTTGCGGGAATGGAATATTCAGAGGATCCAGCGAAATTAGCCGAGTGGATTCCACTCATCATGAACGGTCGGACGTCACCCGAGCCGATTGCTGCGACAAAAATCGATTCAGGAACGGACGTCAACTTTGGTGCGTTGACACGAATCCTGTTTGAATATCTCGAACAGCACGATGTAGAGATCAACTATCAGCACGGTGTCGAGGATTTGAAACGTGTTGACGGAGGTTGGGAAGTCAAAGTGAAGAATGAGCGCGATCACCGGATCGAGCATCATACGGCTCAGTTCGTCTTCATCGGGGGTGGCGGCGGTAGTTTACCATTGCTCCAAAAAACAGGCATCGAGGAATCGAAGCAGATCGGTGGTTTCCCAGTCAGTGGCTTGTTCCTCGTCTGTAAAAATCCTGAAATCATTGAACAGCATCATGCGAAAGTCTACGGAAAAGCGAAAGTCGGAGCACCGCCGATGTCAGTACCGCACTTGGATACACGATACATCGATGGGAAGAAATCACTCCTCTTCGGACCGTTCGCTGGCTTTTCACCGAAGTTCCTTAAGACAGGATCGAATCTTGATTTGATTGCGTCCGTCAAACCGAATAACGTCTTGACGATGCTTGCTGCGGGAGCTAAAGAGATGGGATTGACGAAGTATCTGATCGAACAAGTCCTCTTGTCGACGGAACAACGGATGAACGAGTTACGAGAGTTCATTCCGAATGCGAAGACAGAAGACTGGGATGTCGTCGTCGCTGGTCAACGTGTCCAAGTCATCAAGGATACACCACAAGGAAAAGGGACACTCCAGTTTGGAACAGAAGTCGTCAGTGCGGCCGACGGATCTGTCGCTGCCTTACTCGGGGCGTCACCAGGTGCCTCAACAGCGGTTCCAGTCATGCTCGAAGTACTCAGAAAATGTTTCCCGTCCGAATTACCGGCGTGGGAAGCAAAAATCAAGGAGATGATTCCGTCTTACGGGATCTCACTCGTTGAACATCCGGAGCTGTTCGAACAGATCCATGCCGAAACAGCAAAAACGCTCGAACTCGAACAAGGTCAACCGATTCGCTAAACGAAAACCGTCCGACTCTACGAGGAGCCGGACGGTTTTTTTGATTTAGCGGAAGTTACGGAAGAAGCGTGTTTTCTTCAGTGCAATCCCGACTGGAATCGCGACAAGGATTCCGAGGACGTTTTGAATAATGTTTCCTGTAATGGAACCGAATGGTGCGACCCAGTTGCTGAACATAATCCCTTCATGTACGAAGTAGACGAGCAGCATGACAGGAGCGGAAGCGATCATCCCGATCAAGTTGAATGTGACATTCGTTCCGTTGCGACCACCTGACCACGCGATGTAACCAACAATCAGCCCTTGAAGTCCACGTGCGATGATCGTACCAGGGGCCCAAATCGTATAGCCCAATAGAAGATCAAATAAGCCCATTCCAACAGCACCGGCAATCAATGCTGTCCGTGGACCGAATAAAATGGCAACAAGAAAGAGCATCGCTGTTCCCATATGAATGAGACCACCGTTTGGAGCGATGGGTAATTTAATATTGATGAACATCGTTGCAACAAGAACAAGTGCGGTTGACATCGCAGTGATGACGAGCTGGCGGGTACGAGTGCTAGAATACGGTGCTGCTTTTTGCATGTGGCTAACCTTCTTTATGATAGATTTTAAGATATCTTCAATCTATCAGATGACTGGACTAGTCAAAAGTGTCAACTTTGAATTATTTATAGGGGTCAGTTTTGAATACAAATCTTGATCTGTTCTTAATTCCATAAGAGTACGATCTATTGATACACTCTTGAATGAAAAAATCCATAAAACGGTTGTCGTTTTCGAATCTATTCCTCGTTTTTTTCGTACAATGAACAGCGAAAGAGAGGGGAAGTCAGTGAAATATCAGATTGCGACAGCTGTTTTTTTATTCGCTTCATTGTCATCAGTCACATCAGAGGCAAAGGACCAGACGACACAACACCAACGTTATTACGCAGCATATGAAAAAATCGTGGAAAACATAAATCGGACACATGAAAATGCGGACGTCACGTTGCTTGCAGCAAATCAATTCGCAGACGAGGACTGGGTTTCGCCGGAACGTTTTCAAGAACGGGCACTCGAACGGTTGAAGCCGCTACGTGTCCAAACGAGCTTAGAGTGGGATAGTGAACGAACGCTTGAACGTACGGAACGTGGAAACGATGTCCGGATCATCGGAAATTTCGAGACGGAACTTTTGGAACAGAGTAAACGCCAACGATTATCCGATGTCTTTTCGATGACGTCTCTTGCGATCGATGGTGGAAAGTGGACGCAAACCGGATTCTCCGGTACTCCAATCGATGCTTTGCAAACGATGGTCGTAACGGTCAGTGGTACATACGCGAAGCAAGGCATCTTAACAAGACATCACATCACGAAAGAATATCATTGTTCATGGTACGGTGAAATCTACTATTGAGGCAGAAAAAGAGCGAAACTCGTTTGAGTTCCGCTCTTTTTCATTAATTCCGGATCAAGTGATCGAAAGCACCGAGTGCAGCTGTTGCACCAGATCCCATCGAGATGATGATCTGTTTATACGCGCTATCTGTGCAGTCTCCTGCAGCAAAAACGCCTGGTACGTTCGTTGCGCCGTGGCGATCGACTTGGACTTCACCGAACTTGTTACGGTTCACCGTTTCACCGAGCCAGTCTGTGTTCGGTACGAGACCGATCTGGACGAAGACACCCTCGAGCTCAACGTGACGTTCGACGTTCGTTTCGCGCTCGATGTACGTGATACCGTTCACTTTGTCCGTTCCTGTGATTTCCTTCGTCTGTGCGTTGACGACGACCGTGACGTTCGGAAGTGAAGCGAGGCGTTCTTGAAGAACCGCGTCTGCTTTTAATTCCGGTGCGAACTCAAGGACCGTGACATGCTTGACGATTCCTGCGAGATCGATGGCTGCTTCGATTCCTGAGTTTCCGCCACCGATGACTGCGACACGTTTTCCTTCGAACAACGGACCATCACAGTGTGGGCAGTAGGCGACGCCTTTGTTCTTGAATTCGAGTTCGCCTGGGACACCAACGTTACGCCAGCGTGCACCTGTTGAAAGAATCAAACTCTTCGTTTTCAAGACAGCACCATTCTCAAGCTCGAGCTCAAGGAGGTCCTTCTTCTCAAGGCGAGTTGCCCGTTGTAGGTTCATGACGTCGATGCCATATTCCTTGACGTGCTCCTCAAGACTTGCGACGAGTTTTGGTCCTTCCGTGTACTTCATGCTGATGAAGTTCTCGATGCTCATCGTATCCATGACTTGTCCACCGAAGCGTTCTGCGACGATTCCTGTCCGGATGCCTTTACGGGCTGCATAGATGGCAGCACTCGATCCAGCTGGACCACCACCGACGACGAGGACATCGTATGGATCTTTATCAGCGAAATCAGAAGCATCGGCACCTGTACCAAGCTTCGCCAAGATTTCTTCAAGCGACATCCGTCCGTTACCGAACGCTTCGCCGTTGACGAAGACCGTCGGAACAGCCATGATCTCTTTTTGTTCGACTTCTGCTTTAAATGCCGCGCCATCAATCATCGTGTGACTGATGTTCGGGTTGAGGACGCTCATGACGTTCAATGCTTGTACGACATCCGGGCAGTTGTGGCAGCTCAAGCTGATGTACGACTCGAAGTGGTACGTTTCTTGAATGCCTTGAATCTGCTTGATGACGTCCGCATCGACCTTCGGTGCTCGACCGCTGACTTGGAGCAGAGCGAGAACGAGGGACGTGAACTCATGACCGAGTGGGATTCCCGCGAACGTAATGCCGCTTGTCTCACCGACACGGTTGACTGTGAAACTTGGTGTCCGGGGAAGACTTGCCTGCTCGACGGAGATGCGTGGTGTCATGCTTGCGATCTCTTCGACGAGTGCGCTCATCTCAAGCGAGACGGCGTCTGTCCCAGCACTAACGGCTAGGACGAGATCGCCTTCGAGAAGCTCGAGGTATTGCGCGAGTTGTGCTTTAATGTCTGGTGCTAAAGCCATCGCGAATCCGCTCCTTAAATTTTTCCGACGAGGTCAAGGCTTGGTGTGAGTGTTGCAGAGCCTTCTTCCCATTTCGCTGGGCAAACTTCGCCTGGATTGTTACGTACATATTGTGCTGCTTTGATTTTGTTGACGAGCGTGCTCGCATCACGACCGATACCGCCTGCGTTGATCTCAACTGTTTGGATGACGCCGTCTGGGTCGATGATGAACGTACCGCGGTCAGCAAGACCATCTTGTTCGTTCAAGACTTCGAAGTTACGTGAGATGACGTGTGATGGGTCGCCGATCATGACGTACTCGATTTTACCGATTGTTTCTGATGTTTCGTGCCATGCTTTATGTGTGAAATGCGTATCTGTTGAAACAGAGTAAACTTCAACGTCAAGCGCTTTGAGTGTTGCGTATTGGTTTTGAAGATCTTCGAGTTCTGTCGGGCAAACGAATGTAAAGTCTGCAGGGTAGAAACATACGACACTCCATTTACCGCGAAGGTTGGCATCCGTTAGGTCAACGAATTCTCCGTTGTGGAATGCTGATGCACTGAATGGTTTTACTTCACTTCCGATTAAAGACATGATAAAAATCCTCCTCAAGGGTTCTATTTTTAGAATCTGTTCTAGTGCATACAAGGAATCTGTATTTATCACACTAGAATAATTCTAATCTAATACTAATTTCATATAGACCAACACTTTTGTCAAGGTATAATCGGCAATTTCTTATTTCAGGAAAGATTGTGTGAACAAAAAAAGAAATCCCGACTCCTAAATGAAACAGGAGTCGGGAGCTGTATTCTTTATTGCCAGTCCGTGTGGAAGATCCCTTCGCGGTCTGTTCGAGCATACGTGTGAGCACCAAAATAATCGCGTTGTGCTTGCAACATGTTGGCATTCGAATTCGCTGTCCGGTAGCTATCGTAATACGTCAGTGACGTCGATAGAGATGGGAGTGCAAAACCAGATAATGCACCCTCGGCAACGACGTGACGTAACGATTCTTGATACGCCTGTACTTTCTCAGCGAAGAACGGGGCGAGCATCAAGTTCGAGAGGTTCGCATCATTTTTGAATGCTTCACTGATGACGTTCAAGAAGTCGGCCCGGATGATACATCCACCACGGAAGATCAAGGCGATCTCCTCGAGGCGTAAGTTCCAGTCATACAACTCAGACGACGTTCGGTACTGGGTGAAGCCTTGCGCGTATGCGGCAACTTTCCCCATATAAAGCGCTTGACGAATCCGTTCGACCCACGCGTCTCGCTCAAGCGTTGACAAGTCTTCTGGTCCCTTTAGGACAGCAGACGCTGCGACGCGTTCTTCTTTGATAGCTGAAAGGTAACGCGCGAATAAGGCTTCCGTAATGATCGAAGAGGCGATCCCATTATCAATTGCTTGTAGGCTCGTCCATTTTCCAGTTCCTTTTTGACCGGCTTGATCGAGAATGACATCAATCAACGGTTGCCCTGTCTCGTCATCCGTTTTTCGGAGGATGTCTGCTGTGATCTCAATCAGATAACTTTTCAGTTCACCTTCGTTCCACTCAGCGAAGATGTCCGCGACTTCCGTGACGTCGAGTCCAAGACGGAAACGGAGGAAGCTATACGCTTCAGCAATCAGTTGCATGTCCGCATACTCGATTCCGTTATGGACCATCTTGACGAAGTGACCAGCGCCTTTCGGACCAATATAAACACAACATGGATCTCCTTCGACGTGAGCGGCGATCTTTGTCAAGATCGGTGCGACATGTTCGTAAGCTTCTTTCGATCCACCAGGCATGATCGCAGGACCGGTCCGCGCACCGACTTCACCACCCGATACACCGACGCCGATGTATTCGATCCCATGGCGTTGTAACTCGTCGAAACGACGCTCTGTATCGAGGAAGTGAGAGTTCCCACCATCCATGATGATATCGCCTGTTTCGAGATGCGGAAGCAACGATTCGATGACTGAATCAATCGCGCTACCAGCCGTGACCATCATGAAGATTTTACGTGGGCGAGCGAGTGATTGAACGAATGCTTCAATGTCGTAGTACGGATGAAGGGGTAGTCCTTCATCATGTGCGACGAGATCGTCTGTTAAATCACGTGTGTAGTTATAGATGGCGACTTCTTCTTGATGACTCGCCATATTCAGTGCCAGGTTGCGTCCCATGACGCCAAGCCCGATGACTCCGATAGAATGTTGCATAAGTAGAACGACTCCTTTTCTTAGACGACGAGGCTGAGGAGAAGAACGAACCCAAGTCCACAAACGGAAATGATCGTCTCAAGCACAGTCCATGTCGCAAACGTTTCTTTTAATGATAATCCGAAATACTCTTTAAACATCCAGAAGCCTGCATCATTGACGTGTGAAGCGATCAGACTACCTGCACCAGTCGCGAGAACGACGAGCGCTAAGTTGACGTCGGATTGCTCCAGTAACGGAATGACGAGACCTGCTGTCGAAAGGGCAGCGACTGTTGCGGAACCGAGTGAGATCCGCAGAATCGCAGCAATCAACCAAGCGAGTAAAATCGGGGATAACGCTGATCCATCAAATAAGTGCGCAACGTATTTCCCAACACCACCGTCAATCAAGACTTGTTTGAAGGCACCGCCACCACCGATGATCAATAGCATCATCCCGATTTGGGCGATCGCCGTCGTACACGATTCCATGACCGTTTGCATCGGAATCTGACGCGCGATCCCCATCGTGTAGACCGCGACGAGTAATGAAATCAACATCGCCGTTGAAGCGTTCCCGATGAACTCAATCGCCGAGATGACGCTGTTTTCACCCCAGCCGAGTGTTTCTTGTAAGAGCGTGAAGATCGTTGCGACCGACATCAAAAGAACCGGTAGCATCGCCGTGAAGACACTGATGCCGAAGCCTGGTGTCTCGTCTAAATCAAATTCTTTTTGTTCCCCGAGTGACGCGATGTTTCCTGTCCGTGTAAACGATTCAGGAACGAGTCGTTTCGCGATTTTCGTAAAGATAGGACCGGCAATGATGACCGTCGGAACAGCAACGATGAAACCATACAATAAGACTTCCCCGATATTGGCTTTATATTCCCCAGCGATGACGGTCGGACCTGGGTGAGGTGGTAAGAAGCCGTGCGTGACAGACAGGGCTGCGACCATCGGGATTCCGAGATATAGAATCGAGACACGAAGCTGACGTGAAATCGCAAAGACGATTGGAATCAACAGGACGAGTCCGACTTCGAAGAAGAGGGCGATCCCGATGATGAATGAAGCGACGACGACTGCCCACTGGATGTTCTTTTCCCCGAACCGGGCGACAAGCGTCATGGCGATTCGCTGCGCCCCCCCGGCGTCAGCGATCAGCTTTCCAAGCATGGCACCAAGACCAAAGATCAATGCGAGGTGACCAAGCGTTCCTCCGATACCAGCTTCGATCGTTTTGACGATCTGATCGAGCGGCATGCCGAGCAGTAGTGCAACGCCAAAGGAAACGATGATGAGTGAGACGAACGTATTTAATTTCAACCCCATGATGAGAACGAGCAACGCGACGATCCCAATTCCTACGATGACTAAAGGCATGATGACTTCCCCCAAAAGATTAAGTTAGTTTTCTTCTTGAATCAAGCTCCGTTGATACGTAGCGATTCGTTTATGATCCTCAGACAATGTTCGAGCCAAGCTAATGAAAATCGGTAAGAGCTGACGATATTCATGCATCGCTTCTTCATTTGGTACATGACGATGCGTTTCCCCGATCATCTCGGAGACGACTTCGAACGAATCGACTTCCCCCGTCGCATACAATCCGAGAATACACGCACCGAGACATGAACTTTCAAAGCTTTCCGGAATGACGACTTCTGATTCAAAGATGTCCGCCATCATTTGGCGCCAGACTTCGGACCGGGCAAACCCACCCGTCGCCTGAATCCGTGTCACAGGACCGTCCATACACTCAATCAGAGCAAGGAAGACGGTATAGAGATTGTAGATGACGCCTTCTAGTGCTGCCCGGATCATATGCTCTTTTTTATGCGAGAGCGTCAAACCGAAGAACGAACCGCTGACATCCGGATTCCAGAGCGGCGCTCGTTCACCGGACAAGTAAGGATGGAACAATAGCCCGTCGGATCCAGGACGGACGCGTTCGGCAATCTTCGTCAAAACAGCGTACGGATCGATGCCAAGGCGTTTTGCTGTCTCGACTTCTGCTGACGCGAGTTCGTCTCGGATCCACCGTAAGACCATTCCGCCATTATTAACGGGTCCGCCGATGACCCAGTGGTCCTCGGTCAGCGCGTAACAGAACGTCCGTCCCTTTTCATCGGTCTGCGGACGATCAATGATTGTTCGGATGGCACCGCTCGTTCCGATCGTGATCGCAATTTCCCCTTTGCGAATCGCGTTGACACCTAAGTTAGAAAGGACACCGTCACTGGCACCGACTAGGAACGGCGTATCGACGGAGAGTCCCATTTGTCGTGCGTAATCAGCATTCAGTCCAGTACATGACGTCGTCGTCGGTACGGGTTCCGATAAGTAGCTGGCATCGATTCCCGCGACGTGTAACGCGCCCGTATCCCAGCCTAATTCATGAATGTTGAAGAGACCGGTCGCTGAAGCGAGAGAGTGGTCGATGACATATCTGCCGAACAGTCTTTGGAACACGAATTCCTTGATCCCGATATATTTTTTCGTTTGAGCGTGGAGATCAGGACGATCTTCGACGAGCCAACTGATTTTGCTGAGCGGTGACATCGGATGGATCGGTGTTCCGGTCCGGTGATAGATCGATAGACCATATTGTTCCTTGATCTTGTTCGACCATGCTTCACTCCGACTGTCTGCCCATGTGATGCAGGCAGTCAATGGTTGATGTTGTGCGTCCATCGCGATCAAGCTGTGCATAGCACTACTGAACGCGACGAACTTCGGTGGCATGCTCGGATGACGTTTCGTGATCAAGCGGATCGATTCGAGTACAGCATCAAAAATTTCTTCCGGATCCTGCTCCGCCGTCGAGCGGTTTGGTGTATGGAGCGGGTAACCGACGTTCGTTTGTCCGATGACCTCTCCTTTTGTCGTAAATAAGACCGCTTTCGTACTCGTCGTTCCGATATCGACGCCTAACATGTATTCAGTCATGTGAATCGACTCCTTTCGACATCATTTGTTGCGTTTTCCAGAGATCTTCGACTTCCTGGACGTCATCAAAGTTCTGATGTAAGGAAGCGACCATCCGTTCACGATCCCCTGTCTCGATCGCTTCGATGTACAAGGCGTGGTTCGCGAGGATGCGTTCGAAGTCTTCGATGTCTTCCTCGAATCGTACCCGCATCGATAGGAGGATGAAACTTTCCATGACCGGTTTGAGATTTTGCCAAATCATGCTGACATATCCATGATCAATCGAGCGGATGATTGTTTCGTGAAACAGAACGTCCTGGAAGGAGAATTCATCGGCATCCTTGTATTTGATGGCAACTTTCATCATTTCGAGAATTTTACTGAGTTCACGGACGAGTTCTGCCCGTTCGATTTTGACGAGTCGTTCGAAGACGAACGTTTCAATGAGTAGCCGGACATCATAGATTTCCTGAATGTCGCGCTCAGACAAACCGACGACGACCGCGCCCATTCGTTCGAGACGAATCAATTGTTCGGATGCAAGAACCTTTAACGCATCACGGACGGGCGAGCGACTGACTGAAAAATCAGAGGCTAATTTGTTTTCGGATAAAATGGTACCGCTTTCAATCTTTCCTGAAATGATGCGCATCCGTAGCTCGTGTGCGACACGATCTCCAGCGGAAGCTTTTGCTAACCACTTCAAGGGGTATAACAGTTCTGACATGGAATCACCTGATTTCTAAAGTGAGTATACTTGTATACAAGTTAGTATAAACGTTTTTTTCTAAAATGCAAACGCTTAACTTACATTTTAGTGATTCAAGCAGGAATCAGGAAAATGGTTTCCGATATGTTAGGGTGAAGGAGTAAGTAACGAATCGATTAGTTAAAAAGGAGGTAATGCATATGCATGTTTTAGTCGTAGGTGCCGGAGCAGTTGGAGGTTATTTCGGGGGACGTCTTGCTGAGCAAGGGGAACAGGTGACATTCCTTGTTCGTCCGAAGCGCTATGAACAATTACAAAAGACAGGGTTACAGATCACTAGTCCTCATGGTGATGTTATGATCACGCCTCAGTTAGTGACACGAGACATGCGACTGAATCACACATTTGATGTCGTCTTACTTTCGACGAAAGCCTATCACTTGGATGATGTCCTACAGGATCTTGCGCCATTTGTTTCGAGCGAGACGTACATCATTCCTTTGTTGAACGGCATGCAGCATATACGACGGTTAACAGAAGTCTTCGGAGAAGATCGAGTACTGGGCGGGCTTTGCTTCATTGAATCGACGCTTGATGCAGAAGGGCGTATTGTACAGACAAGCCCGTCGCATCGGCTATTGTTTGGTTCACGAACCGGTAAACCAACAGCGCGTTTAGAGGAGATTGCAACACGTTTTGCGAAAGCGAAGGCACCGATGACGTACTCGATGCATATCATGGATGACATGTGGCAAAAGTACCTCTTCATTTCGACATTTGCGGGCGTGACGACACTATTTCGCTCTGCCATCGGTCCAATTCGCAAGGACCCAATTGGTCATCAGATGATTCAAGACGTCATGAAGGAAGCGAAGCAAGCGATGGAAGAACAAGGCGCAGTCTTTAATGACGATGTAGAAGCGGTCTTGCTGAAGCAGATGCATGCAATGGAAGACACGATGAAATCGTCAATGTTACGGGACATGGAAAAGGGTCAGCCCGTCGAAGTGAAACATTTCTTTAGTACGTTGCTCGAAACACGCTCTTCACGTCATCTTCAACTGATTGAATCTAATTTATGGATCTATCAAAAAAATCGGGAAATGCCTGTTGACTGAATTATCTGCATTCTGATATGGTTAGGAACAATTACATACTTATCCAGAGAGGTGGAGGGACTGGCCCTATGAAACCTCAGCAACAGGTCGAAAGATACTGTGCTAATTCCTGCGGGTGCTGCACCCGATCGATAAGATTTCCGAATTGTCGACCGACGCATCCGTGAGGATGCGTTTTTTGTTTGAAATAGGTGGAACGAGGAGGAAATGGATTCATGAAAACGAGCGGAGCATTTCGACGCAAGATGGAATCACGTCATCTGATCATGCTGTCGTTAGGTGGTGTCATTGGAACAGGATTATTTTTAAGTACAGGTTATACGTTGGAACAAGCAGGACGTGTCGGAACGATTTTATCGTATTTGATCGGAGCCGTCGTCGTTTACTTAGTCATGTTAAGTCTCGGTGAACTCGCCGTGCACATGCCGGAAACCGGATCATTCCATAAGTACGCAACGAAGTACATTGGACCCGGCACCGGTTATACAGTAGCCTGGCTCTACTGGCTGACGTGGACGGTCGCCCTTGGTTCAGAATTCACGGCAGCAGGCATTTTGATGCAACGTTGGTTCCCGTCGATTCCGGTTTGGGTGTTCAGTGCCTTGTTCGCTGCGATGATCCTTGGTATCAACGTCTTGAAGGTTCGTGTGTTTGCTGAAGTCGAGTTTTGGTTCTCCGCCATTAAGGTCGTGACGATCATTGCGTTCATTTTACTCGGTGCGGGAGCGATCGTCGGCTTCATTCCACTGCAAGATGGTAGCCCGGCCCCATTCTTTTCTTCGTTAACCAAAGGCGGGTTGTTTCCAAATGGTGCTTTCGTCATCTTCATGACGATGCTTGCCGTGAACTTTGCTTACTCGGGAACGGAACTGATCGGTGTCGCAGCAGGTGAAGCGGTCGATCCGAAACGGACGATTCCGCTTGCGATCCGGACGACGATCTTGCGACTCGTCCTCTTCTTCGTCGGTACGATCATCGTGTTAGCCGTCTTATTGCCAACGGATGGGAAAGGTGTACTCGAAAGTCCGTTCGTCGCCGTGTTCGAACGGATCGGAATTCCCTACGCAGCAGACGTGATGAACTTCGTCATTTTGACAGCGATTTTGTCGGCAGCGAACTCTGGACTTTACGCCGCCTCTCGGATGCTCTGGTCGCTTGCGAACGAACGTATGATTCCACGCTTCTTCGCCCAGGTGACACCAAGTGGGGTTCCACTTCGAGCTGTATTGTTCAGCATGCTTGGCGGAGGACTTGCCTTGCTGTCTAGCATCTATGCAGCAGGAAGTGTCTATATCGCGCTCGTCTCGATTTCCGGTCTCGCTGTTGTCGTCGTCTGGATGAGTATCAGCATTGCCCAGTATCGCTTCCGGAAACAATTTCTACGCGAAGGGCATACGGTCGACGAATTGGTCTATCGCACACCACTCTTTCCATTCGTGCCGATCGCCGCTTTCGTTGTCTGTTTGATTTCCCTGATTGGTATCGGATTTGATCCGACACAACGAATCGCCTTGTACTGTGGTATTCCATTCATCGTGATCTGTTATGTCGTACATGCGTTCACGAATTCTTCTCAGAAACGGAGTGTTGAAGATGTCCCGAATCAAAAATCCAGTTGATCAACGATTACAGGAAGTTCCCTTTCTCATTTTAGATGGTGCCCTTGCAACCGAACTTGAACAGAAGGGATTCGACCTGAACGACCCGCTTTGGTCAGCACGTCTCTTGATCGAAGCACCGGAACAAATCGAACACGTCCATCGTGACTACTTTGAAGTAGGTGCCGATGTTGCCATCACTTCAAGCTATCAAGCAAGTATCGAAGGCTTCAAACAACGTCATATCACGACAGAGGAAGCACAGGCGCTGATCCGACAAACGGTCACCTTGGCGCAAAATGCACGCACGCGTAGCGGAAAGAGTGACGCATTAATCGCGGGATCAGTGGGTCCTTATGGTGCCTACTTAGCAGATGGTTCTGAGTATCGCGGTCATTATGGGGTGTCAGCAGATGTGCTGGAAGCCTTCCACAGACCACGAATCGAAGCATTGATTGAAGCGGGGGCTGATCTGCTGGCATTCGAGACGATTCCGTCGCTCGAGGAAGCTGTTGTGTTGTTCCGGATTCTCGAAGCGTATCCGGAAGTGTCCGCTTGGCTAACGTTCTCGCTTCAAGATGCGACGCACATTAGTGAAGGAACGGCACTTGCGACGTGTATTGAAACAGTTGGACAGCATCCGCAACTGGCAGCAATCGGTGCAAATTGCTTTCCGGCATCTTACGCGACCGACTTTATCCGTCACGTCAAGGCGTTGACGAGTGTTCCAATCATCGTCTATCCGAACTCCGGTGAGGTCTATGATCCGGTCGCAAAAACGTGGTCGGGTACGAATCAATGTACGTCGTTCCAAACTGTCGCGAAAACGTGGTATGAGGCAGGGGCACGATTGATCGGTGGTTGTTGCCGAACGTCACCCGAACACATCGCACAAATTCGTTCGGTTTGTCAGGTTTCTCATACATCATGAATAATGACGAAAAAACGGACGCGAAATCGATTGATTTCGCGTCCGTTCTTTTAATATGGTGT
The DNA here is from genome assembly GCF_000414195.2 of Exiguobacterium sp. OS-77. Lineage (NCBI taxonomy): Bacteria > Bacillati > Bacillota > Bacilli > Caryophanales > Exiguobacterium > Exiguobacterium sp. OS-77. Next base: position 92,194 of record NZ_DF239008.1, read on the forward strand.
GATTCCGTTATCGTTCGCGCAAAGCACGGTTGAATTGTTGCAATAGACGTCCGAAATCTTCGGCATCATCCGATGGCCAGTCCGTCAGTAGACGTTCGATGCTCGCGAGGCGCGCTGTTCGGTAAATCGTGAGTTCTTCTTGTCCTTTATCCGTAATATGATAGAAGAAGGCACGACCATCTGTTGGATCTTTTACTTTTTCAACAAGTTGCTTCTGATCGAGTGCTGCAGCTTGGCGACTGACGGTCGAGACATCGAGCTGGAGTTCACGGGCAAGTGTTTTGACACCGACGTTGCCGGAATCCGCTAGTTGTCGCAGTAAGAGGTAGGAAGCACGATCCAAATTACGATTATCTGCCGTCGCCGTCGTCAATCGTCGTATTAGGATTGCTAACTCCAATTCAATGGTTTCGAGTGCTTGTTGAGACATCGGGTATCTCCCCTTTCAATAAGGTCTCTCTGTCCCTCATGATTACCCAATGTGGATAAGCTGTCAATGCGAAAAGCAGGAGGCTTGACAGAGTTGTAGTTGTATTATACAATCATTTTTGTTCTTTTAATTGTATCATACAACTTTTCCATATGAGAAATGAACGACAAAGGAGAATTCAGATGAAAGCTTATGAGTCGATGAAACAAGAGGTCATCACGGTAAACGATACAGATTTGATTCGGACGGTCATCGAACGATTCATTCAATCTGGTATTAGCGGCGTACCTGTCATTAATGCTGAGCAAGAGGTAGTCGGGTATATCAGTGATGGAGATATCATGCGCGCGATTGGAAAACACAAGGACATCATAGTCGATACATTCTTATATGTAGATGTCATCAAAGGAGACGAAGAAGATTATGAAGACCGGATTCGTCATATCTTGAATCGACCTGTCATGGAACTGGCACGCCGAAAAGTCGTAACTGCGGACGCTGACACAGAAATGGAAGAGATTGCAGCAACGCTCGGCGCAAAACGAATCAAAAAGCTTCCAATCCTTAAAGCAGGACGACTTGTTGGGATCATTAGTCGAGGCGACGTCATCCGTCATTCGTTTAAACAATTCATGTAACACACTCAATAGAAAGAAGGGACACTATGGCACTTGCTGAAAAAACAACGACGCTTGAGCCGGAAACGGTATTAGCAGAAAGCAAACATGGATTATTCCATCAATCGGTTGCTGTCTGGGCAGTTTTTTTCGCCAGTATTACAGCATTCATGGGAATGGGTCTCGTCAATCCCGTCTTACCGACGATTGCCGAGAATTTAGAAGCGTCAAAAAGTGAAGTAACGCTCTTATTTACAAGTTATAACGCCGTCATGGCATTCGCGATGTTAATTACAGGCGCGATCTCATCACGGATTGGTCAAAAAGGAACATTGATGCTCGGGATCGCCGTCATCGCAACCGTTGCTGGTTTTGCTTCACAAGCAGATAGCATTTGGACGCTCGTCGCGTTACGCGGTGGATGGGGACTTGGGAACGCTTTGTTCGTCGCAACGGCACTTGCTGCGATTGTTTCGCTGTCGTCAGGCGGAACAGCAAAAGCCATCATTTTGTATGAAGCAGCCGTTGGTCTTGGGATTTCGATTGGACCACTGTTAGGCGGAACGCTCGGTTCAATCACATGGCGCGCGCCATTCATGGGTGTTGCGACGATCATGGTCATCGCATTCCTCGTCTTGCTCTTCTTGATGCCAAAACCAGCAGCATCTGCTGCACCGAAACAGAAGTTATCATTAAAAGCACCGTTTCAAGCGATGAAGCATCGTTCACTCTTGACGCTCGGGATCGTGGCGGCACTTTATAACGTTGGGTTCTTCACGATCATGGCTTATGCACCATTCGTCATGAAACTACCAGCTAAAGGACTCGGATTCGTCTTCCTCGGCTGGGGAATGTTGCTTGCGATCACATCGGTCTTAACAGCTCCGAAACTGAAACAATGGTTCGGAACGATTAAAGCGATGATCATGATGTTGATCACATTCGCGATCTTGCTTCTTTTAATGGGGATCTTTACGGAAACGCCAGCCGTCGTCATCGTCTGTGTCATCTTGGCGGGAGCTGTGCTTGGGAATAACAACACGCTCATCACGACAGCAGTCATGGACGCAGCACCTGTCGAACGTTCGACAGCGTCTGCGGCATACAGTTTCCTACGTTTTCTCGGGGCAGCCATCGCGCCATTCATGGCCGGTAAATTGGCTGAAATCTTCAACGCAAACCTACCGTTTTATGTCGGAAGTGGCTTTGTCCTCTTATCCGTCATCATCATCGGGGTCAATCTCAAACACATTCGCCATATCGATCGGACAGAAGGCGGACATTAATTTCAAAAAACAGCCGAAGCGAATCCGCTTCGGCTGTTTTTGATTGAAATCAAGACGGGTACATGTCTTTTAACGTGCGGATTGAGTGCTCGATCATTTTCCGAAGGACGTCTAAGTCGATGTCAGTCAGTCGTTTTACGTAGAGGCAGGACTTACCGCGTCGATACGTACCGAGAGTGGCAAGCAGTCGTTCCGATACATCGTCTTCACCAAGCGCGAGGTAAAGGACGAGGTTCGTCTTGCGCGGAGAAAAGCCGACATAAAAGCTGTCGCCCTCGTGACCAGAGGCATAGCGATAATGATAGGCACCAAAACCAATCAAGGAAGACCCCCAAATGACGGCTTCGTATCCCGTGACATCTTCGAAGAACTGACGTAACGTGATACCATCTGCTTGACGTAGTGGCGGTTCGACTTGTGCCAGAAAGGCATCAACGGACTGTTCAGTAGGACCTGTCTTTGGCGTATCAGACATAAGCAGACTCCTTTCGGATGAAGAAGATACCGGTTACTTTCGAGAAAAGAAAGCGAAAATCCTTGTACATAAAGGAGGAAATCGAATGAAGCATCGCATCGTGTTTCGAGGAGAAGAAAGCAGCGTATCGTGGGACATCTTACACGTATATCCAAAGCAAGAGGAACTAACGATTCAAATGACGGGAGAAGATAGTGAACACGAGTTTTCAGTTACATTTAATCAATATGATGCGTTCATCCGTAACTTTGCTCGCGTCCATGAGTCGTTATACGGTGAAGTCGTATTCGAGCAGGGCGTGATTCGTCTCCGTTTACGATATGACCGGCTTGGTCGTGTCTTCATCAGTTGGTCTGACGGACAAACGAGTCATCAGTTTCGCAGTGATCAAAGTTATTTAAGTGAGGCGTTGGCACAGCTTGGTGTGTACTAAACTAAACACAGTAAAAGTAGAAGGGACGACTCTGGGTATTGCACCCGAAAGTCGTCCCTTTTTTATTTAAAGTGATGGAAGCGATTGATGTAATGATGTGTTGATCAAGTTAAAGCAAAACGCAATCGTTTGTTCATACTCGGATAACAGAATTGACTCATCGACTTGATGCGCAAGGCGGAAATCATGGAAAGAAGCGATTGCAATCGGAAATGACTTTTTCGCTTGGCTGAACATCGCACCATCCGTTCCACCTGGGATGGCGATTTTTCGTGGTGTCACGCCGCTGACCTGCTCCATCGTATCTGCGACCTGTTGCAAGAAAGGCGCTTGTTCATCGGTTTCACAAGAAGGAATATCCTTGATGACGGTCACGCTCATGTCAAAGTTAGGATCTTCTGCAACAAGTCGACGCTCAATATCCGTAAAGGCAGCAAGAACGTCCGCCCGACCGAATCCAGGAATCGTCCGAATATCCATATAGAACGAGGCTTGACTCGGAACGATGTTCGGTCCTTCGCCTCCTTTTATGGATGTGATTGACGCGACGACCGGACCGAGTGCTGGGTGATGATTCGTCGTGATCGAGAAGCGTTCCGACTTCACTTCCTGGATGACACGATATACGTCATCAATCGCATTACGTCCGAGTTGTGGAGCAGAACTGTGCGCACTTTTTCCGCGGCACGTCACTTCAATCCCAACGACCCCTTTTTGTGCATACCCAATCATCCCACTCGTCGGTTCTGTGATCAGTAGAGCATCTAAATCATCCGCATGCCCTTGTTCGGTCAAATGACGAGCTCCTGTCATGCCATTCTCTTCATCGGATGTAATCAGAAGTTTGACGGTGTTCGGACGGTCTTGACGTTCCTTGTATTGAATGAGCGCTTGCAACATCGCCATGACACCTGATTTCATATCCGAAGCCCCACGACCATAAATGCGCCCGTCTTCGATTTCACCACCGTATGGATCTTTCGTCCAACCGTCTCCTTGGACCGGAACCGTATCGAGATGACCAGATAATCCGAGTACAGCAGGACGTGAAACCTCCTCGCTCGCAGGAACGGTCGCGACGAGACAGATTCGTTTTGGTGAAACTTCAATCCGTTCAGTCGAAATCTGATGATCGACCAGTACATCGTACACGTAACGTGCGACGGCTTCCTCTCCGTCCGTCGGATTAACGCTTGGAATTTGAAGACATCGTTGTAAGTAAGTAATTGCTGTTTGCATAAGTATTTCCCCCTTTACCTATCCTGTACCCTGATAAAAATACTTCAGGGAGGTAAACGAATTCGGAAAATAATTTACGGAGCTGAACGTCTTGAGATAAAAGAAAACGGTGCAACCAGAAGGTTACACCGTACCTTACTCATTCACTTTTTTCTGCTTCGTCTTTCCACTTCGAATCGATTAACATCTCTCCCGGCCATGTATAAGCCATGATGCCGCCGTCTGCTGTGATATCCTCACCTGTAACATATGAGCTGTCGTCAGAAGCGAGGAAGAGGGCGACTGTTGCCATCTCGCGTGGTTTACCGAGTCGTCCGAGTGGTGTAATCCAAGCGTTCGCATCGCGGAACTGTTTGCCTTGCTCTTTTTCTTTTTCACCGACAAGTGTATCGATGAGTGGTGTTTCGATTGTTCCTGGCGACAACGAATTGACACGAATGCCATGACGCGCATAATCGATTGCCATCGCGCGCGTGAAGTTCGCAATCCCACCTTTCGCTGCGTTATAACCGGATCGGTTCAAGTCAGCTGCGCGACCAGACATCGATGACGTATTGATGATTGAACCACCGTTATCAAGCATGAGTGGAATCAAGAATTTACTGACGAGGAATGTACCGCGCAAGTCGACCGCGATGATCCGGTCGAAGAGATCGATTGGATACTCGTGGACTTTCCCGCCTTGTTCATCGATTCCGGCATTGTTGAAGAGGACGTCGATCGTACCGTATGTCTCTTTGACGTGCTTCGCAAGTTGCTCGACACTCTCGACGTCTGAAACGTCGACATGGACGGCTTCCGCTTTCCCACCTTGTTGTGTAATCTGTTCTACTGTTTGTTGTGCTTTTTCAAGTGAGACATCGGCACAGACGACCGTTGCTCCCTGTTCTGCGAAGACAAGTGCAGTCGCTTGTCCAATCCCTGTTGCCGAGCCGGTAATGACAGCTACTTTTTGATCGAGTCTACCCATTATTAAATCCCTCCTAAGTCGTATCGTTCACCTTATGAAACATTCCCGGAGAAATGGAGATTAAACCCATCGATGCGTCTAGTGTTAGAGGATAGGGGGTACATCTACAACAGCACAATCGCTGTATAGAGGGAGATGAGAACGCTGACATCCGATCAATGCCAACTTGCCAAAAAATTATTACACGAAGCCGTCCAGTACCAAATGACACTCGAGAAGAGTGCATTTGCAAGTGAATTGATCGACCAAACGACACCTGTCCTCTGGTTTGGTGATGCGACGCGTAGCAGTTGGGTGACGATCGCGACGAACCCATCCCGATCGCAGTTTTTAGACCGAACAGGTGCATTACGATTTGACGAGCACGGTCCACTTTTCATACGTCCACAATCCATGACGTGGAATGCGTATTTACAAGAAGAGACATTGACGGAATCGATCCGACGCTTCAATCGTTACTTCAAACAACCAAATGTGTACCGAACCTGGTTCGGTCGACCAGGTGGCGGTAAGCTCGAAGGATTCTTGAACGGACTCGGTGCGTCGTTTTACGAGACGACGTTTGATCCGGTCATTCATCTGGATTTTTTCCCGTTTCCGACACACCACTACATGGGAGCGATCAAAGAACGCAGCGTGTTGGAAGATAGTCCGTTCGGTCAGACATTTTTGTTACGCCTGCTTGAACTGTTCTCGATAAAAGGAATCATCCTGCTCGGTAAGGAACACACGGAACGATTTGCGAAGCTCGAACCAGACATCGCTTGGACGACCTATCGACCAACGGATTATCCGGACGCGATTTTTCAAATCGGCTTCTCGTCACGATTTCAGGTATCCGTCGTCGGACTCCACTTCAAACCGAGTGAGCAGTTCATCGGTCTCGGTAATCGAAAGGATGAAAACGGTGTCAGCCATGGCACCTATGGGTCAGCAGAACACTTACGTCAAATCGGAAAAATCGTCCGTGAAAAAGTCGTGACATACAGTGAAGAAGGTGATTGACAGATATTTCGAACTCCCTAATAATAGGAGATGAATTAGCACTCTGTATGATTGAGTGCTAAAAAAGGGAGGCAGAATGAGCATGGAAACGAAACAATTTAAGGCGGAATCAAAACGATTGCTGGAGATGATGATTCATTCCATCTATACGCATAAGGAGATTTTCCTGCGCGAATTGATCTCGAATGCAAGTGACGCCATGGATAAGATGTACTACAAAGCATTGACGGACGAGACGATTTCGTTCGAAAAGGAACACTACAAAATTACGATCGAACCAAATAAAGAAGCGCGTCAACTCATCATTCGTGATACGGGAATCGGAATGACGAAGGAAGAACTAGAAGAAAATCTCGGTACGATCGCGAAGAGTGGATCGCTTGCCTTCAAAGCAGAAAACGAAGTACAAGATGGTCATGATATCATCGGTCAATTCGGTGTCGGATTCTATTCTGCATTTATGGTCGCAGACGTCGTCACTGTTGTTACGAAACCATTCGGCGGTGCGGTCGCTTATAAATGGGAATCGCGTGGTGTCGAAGGTTATACGATCGAGGAAGTCGACAAGGAAACCGTCGGAACGGAGATTACACTCCACATCAAGGCGAACGAGGAAGAAGAATCGTATGATGAATACCTCGAGACATATCGTCTGCGTAGCATCATCAAAAAATACTCGGATTTCATCCGTTATCCGATCGAGATGAAGGAACTCGAACGTCAGCCGATCGAAGGCAGTGACGAGACGGAAGAGGTCGAAGTCGTCAAGACGATCAACAGCATGGTGCCGATCTGGCGGAAGAATAAACGGGAATTGACAGACGAAGACTATACGAACTTCTACCAAGAGAAGCGGTATGGTTTCGACACACCGGCGAAACATATTCATATCAGTGTCGACGGCGCTGTTCGTTATCAATCGATCTTATTCATTCCGGAGCAAGCACCGTACGATTATTATTCGAAGGAATTTGAAAAGGGTCTTGAACTCTATGCCAATGGTGTCTTGATCATGGAAAAATGCAGCGACTTGTTGCCGGATCACTTCAGTTTCGTCAAAGGGATGGTCGATTCGGAAGACTTATCGCTCAACATCTCGCGTGAGTTACTGCAGCACGATCGTCAATTGAAATTGATCGCGAAAAACATCCAAAGTAAGATCAAGACACAACTCGAAGCACTTCTGCGCGAGGATCGCACGAAGTACGAAACGTTCTATCAAGCGTTCGGACGTCAGCTGAAGTTCGGTATGTACAATGATTACGGCATGCATAAAGAACAGGTGCAGGACCTCATCCTCTTCTACTCAGCGAAGGAGAAGAAGTTGATCACGCTTGCGGAATACGTCGCAGCGATGCCGGAAGATCAAGCATATATTTACTACGCCGCTGGTGAGAGTACGAATCGTTTAGACAAGTTACCACAATCCGAACTTGTGCGTGATAACGGGTACGACATCTTGTACTTCACCGAAGAGATCGATGAGTTCGCGATCCAGATGCTCGTGACATATAACGAGAAGACGTTCAAGTCAGTCACGAGTAGCGATCTAGGGATTGAAGCAGAAGCGGCAGAGACGACGGACGCACAAGCGGAGATGTTCCAAGCAATGCAGGAAGTGTTAAGTGGACAAGTCAAGGAAGTCAAAGCATCAACGCGTCTAAAATCGCATCCCGTCTGTTTTGCGACGGACGGCGCCGTCTCGATCGAGATGGAGAAAATCTTGAAGGCGATGCCGAATAACGAAGGGGTAGAAGCGGTCAAGATTCTTGAATTGAATCCGTCACATGCGGTGTTCCAATCTCTTGAAGCAGCGTATCAAAACGATCGTTCGAAATTCGAGCGCTATACCAAACTAATGTATCAACAAGCATTACTTGTCGAAGGACTTCCACTCGAGGATCCAGTAGCGTTCGCGAATGATGTGTGTGAACTTATGGTATAAGACATGACATGAAGTCGAAAAAAAGGGGCTGACTCAAAGTTGGTCTCTACAAAGATAAGGGTGGCAGAATGATGATCTGCCACCCTTATCTCGTAACAAAAAGAATGGCGCGTCACACGCCACTCCTACAGGAAAAGCGCATTTATGCGCTGTCAGAGACGAACGAGACCCGTTTTCCTGCTTCATTTAAACAGGAAAACAGGCTTGTGTCTCGCCTGAGGAAAGGGCGTGAAAAGACGCGTCATTCTTTTTTGAGTCAGTCCCTTTTTCATTTCATCAATCCGTTTGTAAATCCGAAGCAGTTTCGCCTTTTTTCGAGAGAACGTTCAAGACGACGACGAAGAGTACGAATGTGACAAGAGCTCCGATGAAACCGAAGACCGAAGACTCCGTGAAACCGATGACTAAATAACCGACTGCCGCAGTGACGGCACCGACTAGCGCATACGGTAACTGTGTCGTAACGTGATCGATATGATGGGATCCAGCCCCTGTCGAACTGAGGATCGTCGTATCGGAAATCGGTGAACAATGGTCACCGAAGACAGATCCAGCAAGAACAGCAGCAAGCGTCGGTAATAAGAGTGAGGCATCGACAGCCATGACGAGATCCGCACCGATTGGCAACATGATCCCGAATGTGCCCCAACTTGTTCCTGTCGAGAATGCCATCAAGCCGGCAATCAAGAATAATAAGAACGGCAAGTACGAAGCAGAAATCGAGTTGCTGATGAAGCTTGCGAGATAATCGCCTGTTTTCATATCACCAATAACAGCGATGATCGTCCAAGCAAATAATAGAATCACGACTGCTGGCCACATCGAACGCATACCAGCGACGATGCTTGCCCGGTAATCGCGACCCGGAATTTTTCGTCCGATCAGCATCAAGAAAGCGACGATTAAACTGATGACGACACCTGCGACAAGTGAGCGTGTGACGTCTGTTGCCTCAAATGCTCCAATTAAAGTAAACGGACGGTTGTCGGCTGCAAGTGCCTGAGCACCTGTTCCGAGTAACGCACTGATCGTAGCAATGACAAGAACGACGATCGGAACGACGAGATCCCGGACTTTTCCGTTCGTATGTTCGTTGACCTCTTTTGCCATCCCCATCGGTGTTCCTTTTGACGCATCAAAAAGTTCACCATTCGCGGCACGGCGTTCATGCTGTTTCATCGGTCCGACAGAGACGCCAGAGTAAGCGATGTAAAGTGTTAAAAGTAACGCGAAAATCGCATAGAAGTTCATCGGAACGATCATCATGAAGGCACTAAACGCTGAGTAATCCGTAATCGAGTGCGTCGTTAGGATACCAGCGATGATGGAAATGATGAATGCACCCCAACTCGAAAGGGGACTGATGACACAAACAGGTGCAGCTGTTGAGTCGATCAAATAGGCAAGCTTCGCACGTGAGACACCACGGCGATCCGTTAGCGGACGACTGACATTGCCGACAGCAAGACTATTGAAGTAATCATCGATGAAAATCAAGATACCGAGTCCGAAGGCGACTAAGCGTGCACCACGCGCTGTCTTGACGTGCGTAGAAGCCCATTCACCGAAGGCGCGAGCGCCACCGGATGTCTGAATCAATGTGGAAAGGACACCGAGCAATAACAAGAAAACAAGTAATAAAACGTTCCACTCATTCAAGGCACCATCCGCCCAAAAGAGGCTAAAGATATTCTTGCCGAGATAGGTTACCGTATCAATCGGGTTAAAACGGTGAAGTAACAGGGCACCGACGAGAATGCCGACACCTAACGAAAGAACGACCTTTCGGGTAAAGATGGCTAATAAGATAGCTAGTAAAGCAGGTACAAGGGCAATAATGGAATCTGAATAGTTGACCATGAAAAATATCCTCCTCTTTAAAAATGGCTTAAAGATGAGACCCCGCGGCACAAAAAAAGCAAGGGCACCGGCAACAAAGCCGACACCCTCGCTGGATGCGTCTTTCTTAGCCGAATTGGAGCGCTCCATACAACTGTTATGTATGGCAATCGATCGGGTATTTCCCGAATCGACCAACGACGGCATGCTCGACGCATACTGTCATTTCGGCGATGTCACCTTTCCTGTAGTCGTCTTCGTTGTCATCCTCGGACCAAGTACTGATTGAAATCGCGCCTCTACCTCATCGATAGAATAGTCATATTCTGTTCTTATGGACACTTTATCACGTATTTCAAAAAAGATTCAACCATATATTCTGATAATTTAAGACAAAGTTGCTCATTCGGCAAAATGTTGAATGAGCTGTTTCATCAAATAGGCTTGGTTTTCTTCGAATTGTTTTTTTCGATGACCGTTCGCGCCAGATGGATGGGGGAAGTTGGAAAGAAGCTGATGCTGTTCGATTCGTCCATCCTGAATCAATCCACGGACTTGCGTCTCGACGACCCGACCGAGTGGAATTAATAACGCTGGTTTTTGTAACTGATTGATCTCAGCGACGAAGTGTTCTTCCGCGTAGTGCCTCAATAAAGGACTGCGATTGATCTTCGGTTGATGACCCGAGTAATTCTTTTCGCGATAAAAGACGGGTTGCTTTAACAGCGACGTCGGATGTAACAATTCCTGGTGTTGATGAAATAAGCTAGCTGTTGTCTCGATTCCGAGCAATGCTGGAAGCTCGAGTGTATCAAGCATCTGGACGAGGTTACGTCGCATCGTTCCGGCAAAACTGGCTGCATATTTGACGATGCGTGCCGTCCCTTCTAGTGAAGCCCCATGATGGAGGGCATCCGTTGCTTCTTCGAAAGCGATTCGCATCTGTTCAAAACCTGGTGTGATCCCGATGATGACGACTTTTGCTTCAGTATTGACATATTCGCCAATCGGAGAGTAATAGACGGTCAGCTCGTTCTCCTGTTGCAATAAAAAATCGTCCGTCCATAATTCATCACGTCGTAACGTACGATCATCAGGTAAGCTACGAATGGCTTGTTCAAATATAGTTAATGAATTCATGAAGAACCCTCTCTCTCTGTATTGGCACTATAATAACAAATAATACCATTTGAGACAATTACACCCTTTCACTATTTGTGTATAGGTATATAAAAAAGGACTCGAGACGAGTCCTTTTCGTGCATCATGCGCGTTCTTTGACCGAAGCAACTTCATATGTCAGAATCTCGCTGCCGAGCATTGGCGATTCTCCTGCCTCACTACTCGCAGGTCGACTATGTGACGCTTTGAAATCGTCACTCTCCCGCCATGCTTGAAAACTCTTCATGTCTTCCCAATACATGTTGACGTTCATTTCATCATGTTCTTCGATGTTTTGCGTCAATAAGACCTCGACGCGGATGAATCCGTCCATCGTATCAAGTCCACTTGGACGCGTAAAACGAGGAGCGAGAGCTGCAGCCATCCCTTTTTTGACTTTAATCCGGTTCGTAACGACGATCATCATAAAATCCCCTTTCAAAAAACGAGTAACGTACTTCTTCAGTATAGTACGATGAAGGCAAGAATGCCGGAAAGAAGGAACAAACGACAATGAATGAACAGGAATACGATCAACGATTACGAATCGAGACCATTGAGATGCAACACCTCTATGGTGTGTTTAGTCACTACAATCGATATGAACCAACGCCTTATGCGGCACTAGACGAATTATGCGAAACGTATTTGTTTCAAAAACAGGACACGGTCATTGATTTCGGGTGTGGGAAAGGGCGTTTGAACTTTTACTTACACGACCGATTCGATTGTTCCGTCATCGGAATCGAGATGAACGGACAATTTTACGAGGACGCACTCCGGAATATGGCGAACTACCAAAGTCGACGGAAGCGGCGTTCCGGAAGTTTGCGATTTGAACAGACGTATGCCGAGCAGTATGCCATTCCGGATGAGACGAATAAGTTTTATTTCTTCAATCCATTCTCTTCACAAATTTTCATGAAAGTGATCGATCACATTTTAAGTTCGGTCGAACGTTCCCCACGTTCGGTTGATCTCATCTTGTATTACCCGACCGATGAATACCGGGAGTACCTGGAGCGTCATACCGTATTCGAGCAAGTCGATGAGATTCGATTACGAGACCTCTATGAAAAAAATCATGACGAGCGGTTCGTCATCTATCGCTTTGATCCGAACAAACTGCTTCAAAACGGGTATGAATACAGTGAGGAAAGAAATAAAAGATAAGGAGGTCGGATGATGATCCGTTTAGAGCATGTCACGAAAGAGTTTGCACCGGGGCGTGGAATATTCGATGTCAGTTTTACAGTTGATCCGGGTACGATATTCGGTTTCATCGGACCAAATGGATCTGGAAAATCAACGACACTCCGACATTTGATGGGACTATTGGCTGCGGATGGTGGAAAGGCGACGATCGGTGGTTTTGATTGCTGGAAGCAAAGTAAAGAAGTGAAGAAATTGGTCGGTTATTTGCCGGGGGAGATTAGTTTACCTGGAGACATGACGGGAGCAGACATGCTGGATTTGATGCAACGACTACACGGTAGCGATCCGGCACGGCGACAACTGTTGTTGAAACGATTTCCTTTTGAGACGAAGACGAAAATCCGCAAAATGTCAAAAGGGATGAAACAAAAACTGGCACTAGTCGGTTGCTTCATGAAGGATGCACCCGTCTATCTACTTGATGAGCCGACCAGTGGACTCGATCCTTTGATGCAAGAGCGTTTTTTAGAGTGGATCGAACAGGAGAAACATGCTGGAAAAGCGATTCTGATGAGTTCACATCACTTTCCGGAGATGGAAAAATCGTGCGATCGAGCGGCTTTAATCAAAGCAGGACGCATTATCGTCGAATCGGATATTCATGAGTTGGTTCGATCGAGTCGAAAGACGTACACGATCTTCTTCCGAACAGAGGTGGAGGCGGCACAGTTCGCGATGCAAGTCGGTGTTGAACCGAAGCGGCTGGAAGTCAGTTTTCAAACGGACGAGACGCTGAGCTTAAATCAGGTGATCGCTTATTTAACCCAGTATGATGTACGGCTGATTCGTCCGTCAGCAGATGATTTAGAACAGGTCTTCTTGCATTATTATGGGGAGGAGGAATCGTCGTGATATTGCTGATCCGCTCTTTATTCAAGCAGGTCAGAAAGCCCGTGCTTGCTTATGCGATTGGAACGAGTCTCTACTTATTGATGCTTGCGTTGCTATATCCATCGATGATGAAGACCGGTTTACTAGAAGCAAAACTAGAAGCGTTACCTCCGGAAGTCTTAAAAGCATTTCAATACGATAAGGTGACAGGGTTCGAGAATGTACTGGATCTGCTCGGGGGAAACTATTACGGACTGATTTTTCAAGTCATTGCGAGTCTATTCTTGCTCTCATTAGCAGCGCGACTCGTTGCGCGACCAATCGACAATGGAGAGCTGATTGTCTATCTCGCAGCCCCGATCACCCGGAATGCGTATACGTTTGCTGTCGCGATCGTCATGGGTATCGCAAGTATAGTTCTCGTAGGACTGAATGGACTTGTCTTGATGGTATCCGACTGGTGGATGACAGATATTTCGATCAATGACGTCATCTTATGGCGGATTCAACTCAATGCGCTATTGTTACTCTTGGCGATCGGTGCCTTTACGTTATTCGTTGCGACGTTATTTGACGAAGAACGTCGTGCTTTTTCGCTTGCCGGTAGTGTGCTTGTCCTATCGATCGTCTTGACGATTCTGTCGGAACTAAGTGACAAGACGGAGTGGCTCCGTTATCTATCCGTCTTCTCCTTATTTAACACGACGCAATTACTAGAAGGAACGAATCATTTTCTTCTTCATTCGATTCTTTTACTTGTCCTCTGTCTCGTGTTCTTGACTGGAGCAGTCGTTCAATTCGGGCGTCGGAGTCTGTCGATTTGATCGAAAGTGGCGCAAAAACTTTACAGAAAGTGAACATTTAGGATTTGAACGTTGCGTCACGCGCTGATTTTTACTAAGATAAAGGAATGTTGTAGTTCTGGAAAAAGAAATGAGGTCTTTCGAAATGAATAAACCATCCATTTATGGATTAACGCTTGAGCAGATGACAGAATGGTTATCGAATCAAGGGCACAAACCATTCCGTGCCAAACAAGTATGGGATTGGCTCTACCGTAAACGTGTCACGACTTTCGCGGAAATGACGAATGTCAACAAGGATTGCCTTGAGTTGTTAGATCAGAGTTTTACGATTGACTCGATGACAGAAGCGGTCAAGCAAGAATCAGCAGACGGAACAATCAAGTTCCTTTTCAAATTATATGATGGCAACTTGATTGAAACGGTTCTAATGCGTCATAAGTACGGTCTTTCTGTCTGTGTTACGACACAGGTCGGCTGTAACATCGGCTGTAGCTTCTGTGCAAGTGGTCTAATCAAAAAGAGCCGCGACTTGTCAGCAGGCGAAATCGTTGAGCAAATCATGAACGTCCAACATCACCTCGATGCAGTCGGTAACGAAGAACGTGTCAGCCACGTCGTCGTCATGGGTATCGGTGAACCGTTCGATAACTTCGACAACATGGTCGATTTCTTGAACGTCATCAAGGACCACAATGGTCTTGCAATCGGTGCACGTCACATCACGGTTTCAACAAGTGGTTTGGCAGACAAGATCTACAAGTTCGCTGACTTGAAACTCCAAGTCAACTTGGCGATCTCGCTTCACGCACCAAACAATGAATTGCGTACGCAAATCATGAAAATCAACCGGGCGATCCCGCTTGAGAAATTGATGCCAGCAATCGACTATTACGTTCAAACGACGAACCGTAAAATCACGATCGAGTACATCTTGCTTCGTGGCGTCAACGACCAAAAGGAACACGCAGTCGAACTCGCAAAACTGTTCGAAGACAAACGTCACCTGACGTATGTCAACTTGATTCCGTACAACCCAGTCGATGAGCACGGTCAATATCAGCGCAGTACGTCTGAAGATATCACGACGTTCTACGATACGTTGAAAAAGAACGGCTTGAACTGTGGTGTTCGTCTCGAGCACGGAACAGACATCGATGCGGCATGTGGTCAATTACGTAGTAAGCAAATCAAAAAAGATAAAGTAGCATCCAAATAATTCGTTGGGCTTCTCATCGTTTCGGTGGGAAGCTTTTTTTACGATAAGAAATGAGGACATTCTATGACACGTACACGATTCAATGATTTTAACTTAAGCACACCGATTCTCGATTCAATCGAGCAACTCGGCTACACGATACCAACCGAAGTCCAGCAATCCGTCATTCCGGTCGTACTATCTGGAAAAGATGTCATCGTCAAATCACGGACGGGGAGCGGAAAGACGGCATCGTTTGCGATCCCACTGTGTGAACTCGTCGAGTGGGAAGAAAACAAACCACAAGTCTTAGTCTTGACGCCAACACGTGAGCTGGCCTTGCAGGTCAAAGAAGATATCATGAACATCGGACGTTATAAGCGGATCAAAGCGACAGCTGTCTTCGGCAAGCAACCGTTCCGCGGGCAAGTCACAGAGCTCAAACAAAAGACGCACGTCGTCGTCGGAACACCGGGACGCGTACGCGATCATATCGAGCGGGGCACGTTATCGCTTGAGAAAGTCCGTTACGTCGTTTTAGATGAAGCGGACGAAATGCTGAACATGGGCTTCCTCGATCAAGTCGATGCCATCTTGTCTGAGTTACCGAAGGAGCGGATGACACTATTGTTCTCTGCGACCTTCCCAGAAGACATCGAACAGTTGAGTGACCGTTACATGGAGGCACCAAAACGGATCGAAGTGGGTGAAACCGTCGTCTCAACGATTACGCATAGTTATATTCCGGTGACGGATAAGACGAAGTTTGCCATTTTAAAAGATGTCCTGGTCGCTGAAAACCCGGATCGTTGCATGATCTTCTGTCGGACGAAAGAACACGTTGATTTCGTCGCGAATGGTCTACGCGCACATGACTATCCGGTTGAAGCGATCCATGGTGGGATGGAACAAGACGATCGACTCGATGCGATGAAAGCCTTCCGTGCCGGGAAGTTCCGAATTCTTGTCGCAACAGATGTCGCGGCACGTGGGATCGATATCGAGAACATCACGCACGTCATCCAGTATGATCTCCCTGTCGAACGAGAAAGCTACGTTCACCGGACCGGTCGGACGGGGCGTGCAGGAGCAGCAGGACAAGCAATCAGTCTCGTCACGCCGGCAGACGAACGTCTCCTAAAGGAAATTGAGCAGTATCACGGGAAGCTGACACGTCGCCAAGCACCGACAGAAAAGGACTTGATGCGGACAGCGGATGCATTCGAGGAGAAGATGGCGACGGAAGATACGCGTTCTTCGAAAACGGAACAGCTTGATGCGGACATCATGAAATTGTTCTTTAACGGCGGGAAAAAGAAAAAACTCCGTGCCGTCGACTTTGTTGGAACGATTGCTAAGATTGAAGGCGTCACGGCAGACGACATCGGTATCATCTCGATTCAGGATACGTTGACGTATGTCGATATCCTCAACGGGAAAGGTCCGCTTGTCCTCCGGGCGATGAAGACGACGAAGGTCAAAGGGAAACAATTGAAAGTGTACGAAGCATTCAAGAAATAAGACAAGCCGGTCATTCTCCGCTTAAGCGAAGAGGGACCGGCTGTTTTGCGTCAAGGCATGGCCAAGATGGAGTCCGCTAGCAGCTGCTTGGGCAAGCGAGTGTGTCGCACCGGAACAATCACCAATCGCATAGACACCGGGACATGTCGTCTCAAACGTCTCTGACGTCTCAAGCATCGGTGCGTAAAACTTGCCATCTAATCCGTAAAGCAACGTATCTCCTGGAAGTTCCACTTCAAGGAGTTGCTCAAGGCGCTCTAAAAACGCTTCTAAGACAAGCAGGTCTTCTGCAGGTACTTCTGCATGCAAATTACCGGGAGACGCGGTTAGGGAAGGGATGACCGTGTTACGACTCAATTGATCGTGTGCCGTCGCTCGCGATGTTCGGAAATCACTGAGTCGCTGAATGAGAATGCGATCACCACCTTGGTTGATTCCGCCAATGATGCGCGCGGCATATGCATTCGCTTTCGCTAGTGTCGAAAAATACCGCGGGAGAAATAGTGTAAAGTTCAGATTCGTCGAGCCGTCTGCCGTCTCGTGGACGTTTTGACCGTCCGGCATGACGAGTCCTTCTTGATATTTGCGGATGATCCGTCCGCGCGGATTCATGCAATAGGTGACTGCTTGACCGTAAGGCGAGTCGTAACCGAGCTTCGTCTCGAACGTCTCCTGTAACAATGTCCGAAATAGTCCCTCATCCGTCTCAATTCGCACCCCGAGATCGAGTCGAGTTCGCTGTGGGGTGACACCAAGCGTCGCTAACTGGTGCAACGTAAAGTCTGCACCTGAACGACCTGTCGCGAACACGATCCGTTGACTGACGAAGGTCTCGTCCGCTGTTTTGATCGTAAACGACTTCGACTTCGTGATCTGCTCGATTGTCGTTTCGAATCGGGCATCGAGACGCGGTAATAAGGCGTCCTCAAACGCCGTGAAGACAGCAGCTGTCCGTACTGTGCCTAAATGACGGACGGTCGTCTCGACCGAATGTAGACCGGCGCGGCGGGCGCGAGACGCTACAATAGGGGAATGCGTCGAATAGGTCTCAACTGTACCTCCACCATATGTACATAAAAGATCATCGACTTCTTGGAACAGTCGTCGAGTCGTCTCTTCACCGATTTTTGAGACGAGTTCTCCACCGAATCCCGTCGCATAATTAAACTTTCCTTCTGATTTGCCAAGCCCTGCGAATCCAAGATACGCATCTTCTGCTGTTCGTTCGCGAATCGGTTTTCCGGCATCGAGCAGTAGGACGCGTTGTCCGTCTTCAACGAGCTGATGGGCGAGGAAAATTCCTGCTACACCAGCTCCGATAATCGTCACATCATACATCGCTGACACCTCCTTTTCTTTGAGTATACAAAAAAGCCGGATTCCTATGAAAGGAATCCGGACTAGGTGAAATCGCTTATTTCCACTCTGCGATGTCAGCGATTGGTAGACGAACCGATGGGTATCCTGCGTCCACTGCTTTACCGATTGAAAGCAACATGACTGGGAGGTAACGTTCTTTTTCAAGACCGAATGCTTCTGCGATTTGGTCTTTTTCGTAACCACCGATTGGGTTTGTATCGTAACCGTGTGCACGAGCAACGAGCATCAATTGCATCGAAACGAGACCTGAGTCGATCAAGATGCTATCACGTAATGTTTCAACGTCTTCTGGACGGTAGAACCCTTTGATAGCTGGTACTTGGCGATCACGTACTTCTTGCGGCATAAGACCTTTTTCCACAGCCATATCATAGATTGTCTCGATGCTATCGACTGCGTTCATGTCACCGAAGACGGCGATGACAGCAGAAGATGTCTCGACTTGAACTTGGTTGAATTTTGCGAGTGGTGCGAGTGTCGCTTTACCTTCTTCGCTATCGATGACGAGGAAACGCCATGGTTGCATGTTAACTGAAGATGGTGCAAGTGTTGCTTCTTCAAGGATTTGTGTCATTTCTTCTTTTGAAATTTTTACGTTTGTGTCGTAGTTACGAATCGAGCGGCGTCCTTTGACGATTTCCATGAAGTCCGTTGTTGTTTGAGTAGTCATAATTATTCAATCTCCCTTGTGTGTGTTTTCTTTTTTTATAGTGTAAAAAAACTTATTTCCAGTCTGCGATGTCGTTGATTGGTAGGCGAACTGATGGATATCCAGCGTCCACCGCTTTACCGATCGATAGCAACATGACCGGTACATAACGATCTTTTTCAAGACCGAATGCTTCCGCGATTTGATCTTTCTCGTAACCACCAATTGGATTTGTATCATATCCGTGTGCACGAGCGACGAGCATCAATTGCATCGAGACGAGACCCGAGTCAATCAAGATGCTGTCTTTCAAATCGTTCGCCGATACACTGCTGTACATCCCTTGGATCGCTGGTACTTGGCGATCGCGTACTTCTTGTGGCATGAGTCCTTTTGCGACAGCTGTATCGTAGATGTTCTCGAGTTGATCAACAGCGTTCATGTCACCGAAGACCGCGATGACAGCAGAAGATGTCTCGACTTGGACTTGGTTGAATTTCGCGAGTGGTGCAAGTGTTGCTTTGCCTTCTTCGCTATCGATGACGAGGAAACGCCATGGTTGCATGTTGACAGAAGAAGGTGCGAGTGTTGCCTCTTCAAGAATTTGTGTCATTTCTTCTTTTGAGATCTTCACGTCTGTATCGTAGTTACGGATCGAGCGACGTCCTTTGACGATTTCCATGAAGTCTGTTGTTGTTTGCGTTACCATATTAAATCGACTCCTCTTTTAATTTAGGTAATGTGTCGGCGTTCGCTTCGATGCGTTGAATCATCTCAGCTAGCGTCCGTTGTTCTTCAGCGGAGAATCCTTCGAGTAAGTTCTCGAGGAACTCATCTTTTTGTTCGCGTAATCGTGCAATGCGCGTCGCCCCTTGTTCCGTTAAGGAAACAAGAATCACCCGATTGTCAGCGGCTGACCGCTCGCGAGCAATCATCCCGGTCGATTCCAGATGTTTGAGATGACGGGTCACTGCTGCATGATCGACATTGACGCGTTTTTGCAATTCTTTTTGACTGATCGTTTGATCGACTTGTAGTTGAGCAAGTAGGTCCATTCGAGTCTGACTGAAACCATCCGTACAGAGATCGAATTTTTGAGCAATCGTCTTATTGACGGAGACGAGTGCATAGATCAAACGTCCTTTTTCGGTGCAGGAAATACTCAATCCATCACATCCTTCCCTTCGTTCGAAGAAACCTTTGACGTATCAAAGATTGATATGTAAACGAATATAACTTGTTTATTTTGATGGCGCAACTTATCTGCTTCTGACATAAAAAAAGATATCATTCACGCAGAATGATATCGAGTCAGGCGACTTAGCTAATTTGGCGTTCAGACGCTGGAATTCCTTTTGCATCAATCGCTGCAATGATCCGGCGGAAATAAAACAACCAAAATTGCAGAAACGGTCCAATCAGGAAAATCGAGAGGATCGTACCGAAGAAAACAGGTCCCCCAAGCAACCAACCGATGCCGCATGCCGTGACTTCCATGATCGTCCGCATCAGACGAATCGACGTTCCGAAGCGCTCTGCAAGTGTCAACGTTAACCCATCACGTGGACCAGCCCCGTATCCGACAGCGACATACAGACCAGCGCCCATCCCAATGATGAAGATACCGAAAATCAGCCAGAGCGTATTCAACCAGATCGATTCAAAAGAGGGTAAGAGATGAGAACCAAGCACAAGATTCATGAAGACACCAACGAAAATCGCGTTGACGAGCGTTCCGATTTGCGGTGTGACGCGGTCTAATGCGTACTTAACGAAAACGAGTAATAGACCGACAAGCAAGATGATCGTTCCGACGGATAGCGGCGTCTTTTTTTGGAGACCGAGATGCAATACATCCCACGTCGAGACACCGAGTTCAGCTGTGATCATCATCGATGAGCCAAGGGCGAGTAAAAATAAACCAAGTAGGAAGAGCCCCCACTTTAACGTAGCGCGTAACAACCAGGAAGCACGATGACGCGTCATGTCTGGCACCTCATTTCTTAAAAATAATTGATTTGTTAACTGTATCATGAGGAAAGTGGAAGAAGAAAGACGAAATTTTCCGTTTTTTACATCCTAAGTAGGAGGGGAAGGATAAAAGAGAAACGTATACTGAAGAAAAAGGAGGGAGAAAAATGAAAGCGATCCGGCACCTGATTCGTTTTACATACATAGAAGCCATCTGTTGCGTCTTTCCCGTGATGATTTTTGCGGCGCTTGCTCTTTCACGTTATCTTCCTACTGAACCGGTTGCTCGATATGATCTTTTGTTGCTTTGGTGTATTCTCGTCCAAATCGTCTTACTCGTCACGCGTTATGAAACGATGGAAGAATTCAAACTGATCTTATTGTTTCACGTCATTGGTCTAGCCCTTGAACTGTTTAAAGTGAACGTCGGATCTTGGAGTTATCCGGAAGACGCTTTGACGAAAGTGGCTGGTGTTCCCTTGTATGCAGGATTCATGTACGCAAGCGTTGCGAGTTATGTCTGCCAGGCGTTTCGGCGATTTCATTTACGATTTATAGCATTTCCACCACCTTGGCTTGCGATCAGCGTCGGGAGTCTCGTCTATCTCAACTTCTTCACCCACCACTGGATCTTCGATGCACGCTGGCTATTGATGGTCCTCGTCGTTCTCGTCTTCTATAAGTCATGGGTTCATTTTACGATCGAGCAAACGATCTACCGGATGCCGCTCGTCCTGTCCTTTTTATTGATCGCCTTTTTCATTTGGATCGCGGAGAATATCGTAACGTTCTTTAAAGGCTGGGTCTATCCGCATCAAGAAGGCGGATGGGCAGTCGTTGATCTTGGAAAATTGTCTTCTTGGTTCCTGCTTGTGATCATCACGGTTTTGATCGTCATCGTCGCAAAATACAAGCGTCAGGATCCGGCTGTGGAAATTCAACAACGTACCTAAGCAAAAAAATAACCAGGCTGTTTTTTTGAACTACTTCCGCGTTTTTTCGTTGCTATAGTGAAAAAAACGCAAAGGAAGTGGTCATGGATGATGCAACAGGTGATGGAACGAGCAACTGAATTGGTACAGATGAAATTAGCGGCCGTGGAGCGGTATGAAGATTGGCAACTCTGGCTCGACGAAGTAAACGGAATCGATGAATGGGTCAAGATGTCAGCGTATTATGCACCGCGCGACGTTCAAGAAACATTGGTCATAGATGAAGCAATAGAGCTAGAGCAGACCATCGTCATGCCACCGCAAGTACAGGTCGAGCCAGTACGCAAGCAACGTTATGCCTATACGTTTCAGCGGGGGTTAAAAGGCGGTACTTTACTAGAATGGTCGGGCAGTCATATTTCTGAACGAGACGTCCGCGATTGGAATCTCGAGCACGGCATGGAAGTCCGGGTCCGTGTCGATCGTTCTATTATGTTGTACCGGTAGAAGACATGCGCTATTTCCGACTAGAAGCAGGGCAACTTGTCGATCTCGTCATGTGGCGGGGACGGAAGGATACATTAACGATTGCTTGGAAGCATCCGTTCACGTATGAAGAGCCGATCGTCAACGCATCATCCAACCGTCCGTCAGCGATAGAACAACAGGTAGTGAAGACGCCTGTGACAACAAAAAAGTCAAATCGGTATGCACGAAAAATGAAACGGCAACCGGTGCCGAAAGCTAAAAAAGCGCAGCGTCGCGTCCGTATGCCAAAAGAGCAAACGATTGAACCGATCGTAACAACAGCCGTACCGGGACAATTGATGGATTTCGTTGATAAGACACCGTTAGATTTCACGCGCTTCACAGGCATGCGTCTTGTTATCGTTGGAAACGAACAACAGACCGCTGTCTATCGTGAGTTCTTTGCGCCGACGGGGATCGAATTAATTCATCTAGCAGGGGACGCACAGTCCGCGAAAAAGATTGCTTGTCTCGCCAAAAAGTCGGACGCGATTGTCGTCGTGACGAGCCGTGTCTCTCATGCAGCGAGTGCACATGTCATCGCTCAGGCGAAAAAGCATGGTATTCCATTCGCGATGGAACGGCTCGACGGTCGACGCTCGTTATACACGGCGTGTGAGCGGCAACTTGAGCGCGCTTGGTTGAAACAGAAACAAGAGGGGAAATTATTGAAAAAGCAGTGAAACATTAGAAGTTATTAGCCGTAGAGTAAGGTGAGAACTTATTTTTCAAGGAGGACCTTACTCATGTCATCTCAATTAAAAAAAGCAGCGAAGGATTCGCTCAGCGGTCGTTGGGGATTCGCAGTCCTAACAGTTATTCTGTTTAGTATCATTCAAGGTGTGCCTGGATTATTTGGATCAGATATAGATGAACCAGCTAATACGATGGATCTCGTCGTATCGTTGGTATCGATTTTATTGATCCCGGTCGGAGTCGGTTGGACTTGGATTGCGATGTCGATTGCTCGCGGAGAAGAAACGAAAGTGACGGATTTATTTGAACCATATGGTATGTTTTTCAAAGTGATTGGTCTAGCCATCGTACAACTCTTTTTTATCTTCTTATGGTTACTGCTATTAGTCGTACCGGGAATCATTAAATCATTTTCTTACATGCTAACGTTCTATATTTTGCGAGATGAACCATCGATTGGTATCTTAGAGGCCATTACACGCTCCCGAAAAATGATGGACGGGCATAAAATGGAAGCATTCCTTCTGCTACTGTCGTTTATTGGTTGGGCTCTTTTAGGGATCGTTACCCTCGGCCTAGCATTCTTGTGGATTACACCATATTTCAGTGTTACCTTTGCAAAATTTTATGATCGTGTTCGTGGTGAACAAACGCCAGAGCCAACATCAGATTTCGTCGCACCATATTAATACCGGATCCCGACACTACGTCGGGATTTTTTTATGTGCGAAATAATTCCGATGGGAAAAGACGGTTTAATAGTTGCTTTAGTTCAGTGAATTTTGTACGATGAATGCAACACATCTTATCTAGAGAAGTCGAGGGACTGGCCCGAAGACACTTCAGCAACCCCGCCGTGGCGGAAGGTGCTACTTCCAGGAAGGGATACCTTCCGAAGATAAGAGCGGACAGGACAAGATACCGTCGCTCTTTTCGAACTTCGAAAAGAGCGTTTTTTTATGATAAGGGGGACGATGGAGTGGAGTATGGTTTTTGGTTACCGATTTTTGGGGGATGGTTACGTAATGTCGAGGATGAACAGATGCCACCGACCTTCGATTATGCGAAACAAGTCGCACAAACAGCAGAACGGATCGGCTTCTCGACGACGTTGATCGCGGAACTGAACTTGAACGATATTAAAGGCATCAAGGAACCGAGTCTTGAGGCATGGACGACGGCAGCAGCGATTGCTGCAACGACGGAACGCCTTGAGATCATGACAGCGGTTCGTCCCGGGTTCCATAATCCAGCGACGACAGCGAAGATGGCGGCAAACATCGATCAGTTGAGTGGTGGACGCTTTACGCTCAACGTCGTTTCAGCGTGGTGGGCAGAGGAAGCGAAACAATACAACGGTATCTTCACAGCGCACGATGAACGCTATGCTCGGACGGAAGAGTTCGTCACGGTCATGAAAGGACTATGGGCAGATGCGTCACCGTATAGCTTCTCCGGTCATCACTACACGATCGAGCAGGCGGAACTCCATCCGAAGCCAGTCCAGCGTCCAGGCATCAAGCTCTACGCTGGTGGAGAGAGTGAAGCTGGAAAACGAACGATCGTCGAACACTGTGATGCTTATGTCATGCATGGGGGTACTGTTGAAGAAGTAGCCCATAAAATCAATGATATGAAAGTACGCCGGGAAACGACGGGACAAACGCCGCTCGAGAGCTTCGGTCTTGCGGCCTACATCATTTGTCGGGATACGGAAGAAGAAGCACTTCTTGAATGGCAACGCATCACGGACGTTAAGGAAGACAGCGCCGGTTATGCCGGTTATCAGGATTTCATCAGTAAATCGCAACTGGAGCAACAGGTCGAACGAAACGATTATTCCGTCTCGAACCGTGGTCTACGTCCGAATTTAATCGGAACACCAGAACAAATCGCTGAACGGATTCTAGCATTCGAAGCTGTTGGTGTCACGTTACTCTTATTACAATTCTCACCACAACTCGAAGAAATGGAACGCTTTGCTCGTGACGTAATGCCACTGGTCGAAGCGAAACGAAAGGTAGGTCAACAATCATGACAAAAATTCATATTCTCCACGAAAATCAAGAATGGACGGACCATCTCATCAAACGTCTCGAAGAACTCGAGTTACCGTATGAAGAGTGGCACTTGAATGAAGGGATCGTTCCGCTGGACGAACTGCCGCCAGAAGGCGTCTTTTACAGCCGCATGAGTGCCTCTTCGCATACGCGGGGGCATCGTTACGCGCCGGAGTTGACGGAAGGGGTCCTCGCTTGGTTAGAAGAGCATGACCGGACTGTCTTTAATGGAACGCGTGCGCTTCGTTTAGAAGTCAGCAAAGTCAATCAATACACGGCGTTGCGTAAGGCTGGGATTCGTGTACCGAAGACGACGGCTGCCGTCGGACGCGATCAAATCGTACAAGCAGCAAAAGAAATTGGCGTTTCGTCATTCATCACGAAACATAACCGGGCTGGGAAAGGTCTCGGCGTCCAGCTGTTCCACTCGATTGAAGCACTTGAAGCTTATCTCGACGGTCCGACATTCGACGAACCAGTCGATGGCATCACGTTGATTCAAGAGTATATTCAAGCACCAGAACCGTACATCACACGTTGTGAGTTCGTAGGTGGAAAGTTCGTCTACGCGGTTCGAGTCGATACATCAGAAGGTTTTGAGCTTTGCCCAGCGGATGCATGTGTAATCGACGACTTGTTCTGCCCAGTTGGTGAAGAAGCACCGCAAACACCGATGAAGTTCCAAATCGTTGAAGGCTTCGATGACCCAATCATTGAAAAATATGAAGCATTCCTCCAAGCGAACCAAATCGCGGTCGCCGGTATCGAGTTCATTAAGGATACGTCAGGTACGATCTATACGTATGACGTCAATACAAATACGAACTATAATTCGGATGCTGAGGCAGCTGCAGGACGCTACGGTATGCTCGAACTAGCGAAGTTCCTCGGTGCAGCCCTTGAAACAAGCACAGTAAAATAAGAATCTGCTCTCGCCCTGTCGCCGGACGTTACAAGACCGGATGACAGGGTATTTCTATAGAAAAAGGGGGCAGGTGTATGATTACGTGGAGAGAAGAACGACAGCTCGATATTCCGATTGAAGAAGCATGGCACTTGTTTGATCACACGCGACTGCAGCGTTTGATTCCAAATGTCGTCCAGCACGAGGTGATTGAACGAAAACCGGGTGTCGTCGGTTCGACCTATCGCCAAACGTATATGCAGGGCAATCGACTCGAAACCTATATCGTGACCGATTTAGCCTATACGAACGAGCCGGACTTCAAGCAAAATACGATTGGATTCACATTGGCTAAAATATTCAAGATCGAGATGACCTTTACGCTCAAACCGATCGACCATGATCGCTGTCTGTTGATCTATACGGGAAAAAATGAGGGGGCGAACTTTGTTGGAAAAAGTCTCTTGTCACTCGGTGGCGAGCGGGAGAACGAGAAAATCGTTCATGGACTGCTGCAACGTGTGGAAGAAGAGGCAGCAAAACAAAAGAAGAACAACGCATAAAAAAACGGATTCCCGCGCTTGGGAATCCGTTTTTAGTATCTTATCGATGCGTATACGATTTATGACCGCTCGGTAAACCAGAGAGGTAACCGACACCACCTGTTTTTTGAATCCCGATGCCGTCTTTCATCGCTTGTTCGAGCGCTTTTGGATCGACGGCCGTGATTTGTTTCCCTGTCAATGCTTCACCTGGGTGCTGGTAGTTGCTCAAGAGATAGCTATACCCACCAACATGATCGAGTGAACGGAGACCAGTTGCTTCCGCTCCGACTGGAACGGACAGAATCCGTGAAAGCTTCTTCGTCTTCAGATTATAGGCCCAAACGAAGTTATTCGTATGCAAGGAGCTATCTTCACCGATAAAGAGCGTATTAGATGTCGCGGAATAAGCGAGGTTATCTGGATTCGCGACGAGATCCGGATTCGCTGTGTTGCCGTAAGCATCCGGCTTCTTCAAATCTTCACCAATGACGAGTGCCTGCATATTCGTTGGTACGTAACGGCTGTCGATGCCTGTTGCACGGCCAAGATCGATTTCGAATGTTGCACCCGATTCGCGTTTTTCAAGCTGGATGTCGTCTTGGACAGCACCTTCTTGTTTTTCGGTACTGCCTGACACATAAGACAAGGCGATGTAGGCTTTTTTGTCTTGCTCGTTGACCGTGATGCCTTCCATCTTGTTGAATTCTGATGTTGCGCCAAGCAACGCACCATAACGGCGTGATTCAAGGAAGGCAGCTTCTTTTTCCTTACCAGGCTTGAGCTTCAAGTATTCGACTTTTTTGCTAGCAGCTGTTTTGACCGCTTTAAAGCCCGGAGTTGGCGCATCGGCTGTCTCAAAGATGTCGCTGAACTTCGTCCCTTTATCAATCAAGCGTTTGACTTCTTTATCGGAAGCATGACCAAGCTTGATCCATTCGATATCACCCGCTCCGCCTTCTGTTGCGCGTGTTTGTTTGAACTTCGCCGCGTAAAGTGTTCCTTTTGAGAAATCACGTTTTTTGTCCGCGACGTACATGAACATCATCGTATTGTTTCCGTCGTCACCGAAGATCGCTGTCTTTTGATCCGGCAGAATCTGCATCATCTCGTGCGAGAAACGACCTGTACTGTAGTGTTTGACTGCTGTCGCTTTCCCTTTTCGGTCGACCGAGATTTCCGGTGTGAAGCCGTAGAAGTA
This sequence comes from Exiguobacterium sp. OS-77, assembly GCF_000414195.2. Lineage (NCBI taxonomy): Bacteria > Bacillati > Bacillota > Bacilli > Caryophanales > Exiguobacterium > Exiguobacterium sp. OS-77. The sequence continues at coordinate 120,025 of NZ_DF239008.1, forward strand.
AGGATTTGCTTTTTCGGTCGTTCCGAAATAGTGCTCAGCGAAGGCATTTACTTCTTTATAAGCAGCTGACGTTTTGTCTGACTCAAACGCACGAGCATCTGGTTCATATTCCTCTGACCCAAGGTGCGTTCCCCATGGCGTCGTCGAACCGTTACATGGTGTCCAGAGTCCATTGACGTTCTCAAAATCAATCTTGCTGGCTTTTTTGACAGCAAGTTTCCCTGTCTTTTTATCTTGTACGACTTCTGTTAATGTCATCGATGCTGGAAGTCCCTTGACTTCATTACCAGCGTTGTCGATCGAGTCATACTCGAAGTGAGAAACCATGTATTTTTTTCCGTGGACTTCAAGCAGACTGTTCGAGTCGGGTGCATCTGAGACGAAAGCTTCCGGTTTGTCCGGTACACTGCGGTCGATGATCGGATTACCTTTAGCATCGATTGGTGTACCTGCTGCAATCATCTCTCCTTTGTTTTCGACGATTTTATCTTGCGACAGGAACAGTTGATTATAGTTCAACGGTTTCACTTCTGTTTTACCATTCGTATACGTGACTTTAACTTTTGCTTCTGTATAGGTTTTTACCATCTGATCGATTTTCGTCGGTGCATCCATCGACAAGAATTCGACCTTCTTAATGTTGCGTGTACTATGAGAAGAACTATGGGCATCCGCGAACATCGGGACCATACTTGATGACAAGACCGCTGCTGATAGACCAACCATGAGTGTTCGTTTCATTTTTGTTTCCCCCAAATGAGTTTGTGTTGTTACTACATTTCCATTTAATCAGTCGATTATGTAGAGGGTGTAAAGAAACCTAGTCAGTTATATCTCAGTTAGTTAATCTTTCCTTTACAGTAAGGTCAGCAAACGAGCAATCTGTGGATCATCGTGAAGTTCCTTTAATGGTCGGAAACGGACGGTTCGTAATTCTTGTTGGTCAAATGGGAGTTCGGGATCAATCCCGAGTCGAGGTGCAGAACTGCCTAAGGCACGTCGGACGAGAAAGCATGTCTCTGTTCCTTGATCAATTGAAATCTCGTAGAGTTGTCGTTCAATCGTGACGTGAAGGTTTGTCTCCTCTAATACTTCCCGCATGACGGCTTGTTCTTTTGTTTCGCCACTCTCGACACCTCCGCCCGGTAACGTCCAAAATGTCCGGGAAGGCGTGTGTAATTCGACCATTAGGATCTGTTTCTCTTCGATCAACGCAGCGCATACGCGGTGCCTCATGTCGCATTCCTCCTTCAACGTGTTCAAAAAAGAGACCGAAACGACAGTTCCGGTCTCCTCAAAATCATTGCGCGTATAACGCTGTTAGTTGCTGTTGGATCGTATCATTGTTCAAGTACTCATCGTATGTCGTTTCTTTATCGACGATACCGTTCGGCGTCAACTCGATGATCCGGTTCGCGATTGTTTCGACGAACTGATGGTCATGCGAGCTGAAGAGCATCGCGCCTTTGTAAGCAATCAAGCCATCGTTGAGTGCTGTGATCGATTCGAGATCCAAGTGGTTCGTTGGATCGTCGAGGACGAGGACGTTAGCACCACTGAGCATTGCTTTTGAAAGCATACAACGGACTTTTTCGCCCCCAGATAAGACAGAAGCTTTTTTCATGACTTCTTCTCCTGAGAAGAGCATCCGACCGAGGAATCCACGGAGGAACGTATCGCTCTCATCTGCCGGTGAGTACTGACGGAGCCAATCGAGGATCGTCTTGTCCGAGCCTTCGAAGAATTCCGAGTTATCTTTTGGCAAGTACGACTGCGAAGTTGTTACGCCCCATTTGAACGTACCGCTATCCGGTTCCATCTCACCCATAAGGATCTTGAAGAGAGTCGTGATTGCGATATCGCTCTGACTGATGAACGCGACTTTATCCGTCTTGTTCAACGAGAAGCGGACGTTATCAAGGACTTTGACACCATCGATCGTCTTCGAGATGCCGTCGACCATCAAGAGGTCATTTCCGATTTCACGTTCCGGTGTGAAACCAACGAACGGATAACGGCGTGACGATGGACGAATGTCGTCGAGTGTGATTTTATCAAGCAATTTCTTCCGCGACGTCGCTTGTTTCGCTTTTGAAGCGTTTGAGCTGAAACGCGCGATGAAGGCTTGAAGTTCTTTGATTTTCTCTTCTTTTTTCTTGTTTTGGTCACTTGCCATACGCGAAGCAAGCTGACTTGACTCGTACCAGAAATCGTAGTTTCCGATATACAGTTGAATCTTACCGTAATCGAGATCCGCCATGTGCGTACAGACGTTGTTCAAGAAGTGACGGTCGTGGGAAATGACAATGACCGTGTTCTCGAATCCGATCAAGAATTCTTCGAGCCATTTGACGGCTTTCAAATCAAGTCCGTTCGTCGGCTCATCGAGTAAGAGAATGTCTGGTTTACCGAACAACGCTTGCGCAAGCAAAACTTTGACCTTTTCCGATCCTGTCAGCTCAGCCATCGTCTTCGAGTGAAGGTCTTCCTTGATGCCGAGTCCTTGAAGAAGCATTGCGGCTTCCGACTCCGCTTCCCAACCATTCATCTCAGCGAATTCACCTTCGAGTTCAGCAGCACGCATGCCGTCTTCGTCCGAGAAATCTTCTTTCATATAGATGGCATCTTTTTCTTTCATGACTTCATAGAGACGTTTGTGTCCCATCATGACCGTTTCGATGACTTGGAATTCTTCGTATTCGTAATGGTTCTGACGGAGAACGCCTAAACGTTCGCCTGGTGTGATGATGACATCGCCTTGTTGTGCTTCGATGTCACCAGCGAGAATTTTCAAGAATGTCGATTTACCAGCGCCATTTGCACCGATCAGACCGTAACAGTTACCTGGTGTGAACTTAATGTTGACGTCTTCGAATAATTTTCGATCTGCAAAGCGAAGACCGACGTTTTGTACTGTAATCATATAGAGATGAACCCTCGTTTCTAGTAAGTGATGTGCTCATTCGAGTGTACCACAAATCGTGATCTGTCGTAGAGCAGGCAAAGTTCCCTCCATATTAGGACAGAAATTAAAAATAAGCAACCGGACATTTAAAAAAATGAAACATTTTCCAGATGGATACGTAGAACAAAGTAAGGAATTCGTTAGAGGAGGGGTTAGATGGCCATCTTTTTCACATTATTGTTTTTCGCCCTCATCGTTTTGCTTGGCATGGAACTCTACCGCTATATCCAAGAAAAGATCGATAAAGGAGATTCAGAATGAGAGAAATCAAACCGAAGAAAAAAATTCGCCCATCGATGATCATCGCAGGTGTGCTCGTACTAGCGTTGCTTGCAACAACGCCATTCATCGTCGAACAAATCGAACCTGGACAAGTCGGTGTCGTCTATACACCGTCAAGCGGTGTCAAAGATGAGACGTTATCGCAAGGTTGGCATGTCGTTTCACCGATCACACGGGTGACAGAGTATCCGATTCGGACACAGACAAAAGCGCTTGAGAACATGACGCTTGCGACCAAGGACGGAAAGAACATCGTCGTCGACTTTACATACAGCTTCTCCGTCTCACCGGATAAGGTGACGAAAGTCTTCAATAAGTTCGGACCGATCGAAATCGATGAGATCGCAAAAGGATATCTGAAACAACGTCTCTATGATGCATCGCGTGAGCAAATCTCGAAAGTCACCGTCCTTGAACTATTCGGTGAAAAATCAGGGAATGTCTCAACGAGCATTCAAACGCAGTTTGCAGAAGACGTCAAGGACATCGGTTTCATCATCGAGGATGTCGCACTCGGTGCACCGAAACCAGATGAAAAGACACAGGAAGCGATCGATGCGCGTGTCAAAGCGTCGCAGGAACTCGATAAAAAGAAGACGGATCTTGAAATCGCTAAAGCAGAAGCAGAGCGTCTTCGCGTAGAAGCAAAAGGAGCAGCTGATGCCCGTTTGATCGAAGCTCAAGGGTTGGCAAAAGCTCAAAAAGAACTACAGAAGACATTGACGGAAGAAATGATTCAATACGAAGCCGTCAAGAAGTGGGACGGGAAGTCACCACTCGTCAGTGGATCGGGGAGTATGGTTCAATTACCGATTCCAGATGCTACAACAGAAGAAAAGAAATAAAGTAGACCTAATTTATAGGTCTATTTTTTATGCTGTAATAATAAATCAGTAGATTAAAGATAGATGTATTATTTAATTTTAGTATAGAGATAAAAAAACTTTTATTTTATATCTTTTAAATGTAAAATTTATGGTTTAATTCCCTTATTTAGAAGGGAAACGAACGTAAAAGAGGATTATTCAATTGAAAATAAGTATCAAAAAATAGGGGGGATAATTTTTGTATAAAAATCGATCACCAAATACATTTATTATCTTCATGATTCTATTTGCGACAAGTTTTTCGATTCCGCACAGTCATGCGACGACCGACGAGCTAGAAATACCAGACCCTTTGACGTCATCGTTTTGTGAAGAGACGTTGAATGATCCAACGAAAGAGGACTTGCTAAAAAAAGAAGAACGGATACAATGCGAAGAACTCTTGGAACTAGAGCAGACAACCCCACCTGAGAGCGAAAATCCACTAACATCCGAGACAACCCCACCTGAGAGCGAAAATCCACTAACATCCGAGACAACTCCCCCTGAGAGTGAAGACCCACCAACATCCGAGACAACCCCACCTGAGAGTGAAGATCCACCGACATCTGAGACTTCGTCAACTGAAGAAGATGAAACAATAGTAATTGAGCAACCTCAGTCAGATGATAACGAAGAAAGTACACCTAATTCTGAAACATCGAATTCAGACAAAGGAAAAAATACAGCAGTTCCTAACTTACTTTCCATAAGCTTATTAGGTACTTCAAGCTTAAGTGCAAGTTATCAAGAGGTTCAAATTGAAAATGACGGTACTAGAAAAACGATTGAATTAACGAATCGATTTTCCGCATTTCTAGGATTGGGGCTTTCTAATAAACAATATATTGTTTTTATCATTCCACCAAGTATCATGGATAAAATTAAAGCAGAGAGTGTTTATTTAGAATATTCCAAGTCGGGAAATATTGTTAAAAAGGAAAGTGTTACCATTGATAAAACAAATAATTTGATTTATTGGAATACGTCTTCGATTATTTCAGTAGGGTTGCTAGGGTTATTAAACAATATCGAATATAAACTTGTTTTCGAAATAAATAATTTACCTATCAATTCTACAAATCAATACACTTTCAAAAGTGCTGTCATCGATGAAGCGATTGATTTAAATATTTTAAGTAATAGTACAGCATCAGCAGATTTAATGATTGGCTCAACACTTCGTTTGACGACTCCGACCACTCTTGATTTTGGTAGTCATGAGTTGACGGGGCGAGAGAAGATTATTCCTCGTGTATCCCCAATGACGATTGCGATTTCTCACGAAAATGCCACAGGATATAACTGGAAGTTACAAGCGAGTCTCAGTCGCCCTTTGACGAGTACGACAGGTGATGTCTTAACCGATGTTCTTTATTTTAAGACCGCTTCGAAAACCCAATTACTGCAAACAACCGCAATTGAAGTGGCTACGGGAACGATGTCGGCGAGTTCAAATCAGACACCGTTGACGTACGCTGAAAATGAAGGCATCGTTCTCGATTTAACAGGAAAATATCCGAAACCTTTATCGTATAGCGCAGACATTCAATGGAGTTTAGTCGATGCACCGTGAAAAGGGGAGAACAAAGATGAAAAAACGCTTTGCTTTTTCAACGATCTTGATAAGTACTGCTTTAATATTAGGAACGACCTCTGCGTGGGCTGCGAATACCTCAACGGGAACATCCAAGGCTGAAATCACATTTACGACGAATGCAGCACCGATCATCGTCGATCCAGACTCACCTAATCCGAATACTCCCTATAGACCTCAGGATAACGGAGGAAATACGCCAACCGGAAACACAGGACCACTCACACTCGATTATGCACCTAACTTCAATTTTGGCTCGAACGAAGTACTTGTTAATAAAGCACTCTTCAAAGCAAAAGATCAAAAGCCCTTTTTACAAGTAACGGATCGACGTATTCTCCCTACGAAATGGGATGTTAAAGTAAAACTCAGTACCTTTAAAGATAGCGGTGGGAAAGATTCCTTGGCTGGATCCACGTTGACGATCGATGCGGGTGATGTACAAACCTTGATTGGATTACCAATTAATGCAGCACCTACGACAGGAAATGTTACCTTAACACCTGGAAATCCGGGAGATGCAAAAGTTATTTTAGCATCAGCTGCTGGAACGTTTTCAACGTGGCAAATTTATTGGAAGGGAAACGGGACAGATAACGATCGCATTACGCTGAACGTTCCTGTCGGTGTTCAAGTCGAAGGAAAACATACCGCTACGCTCGATTGGACGCTCTCTGACGTCGTGAATTGATGAGAAAATGGGGGGAGAGAGATGAAACGATGGGGAGTCGGTTGTCTAATCGTTTTGCTTTATGGATTACTTGTCTGGATGACACCTTCAGACAGTTTTGCAGAAGATCGTGTTAATTTTTCGGTCGAAGCGGTTCCGAATGCGTATCAGGTCGATTCCGGTGTAACCTATTTCGATTTAAGGATGCCAGCGCAACAAAAGACGAATCTTCAAGTTCGAATCTATAATCACGGACCCGCTGATCATACGTTTTTAACTTCAATCCGAAATGCCACAACGAATAATAACGGTTTGATCGTCTATGATCAGAAAAAATCCGTTCCATTAGCGTCGACTTCGTTGACGGATCTCATTAAACCGAATACGCAATCAACATTCATTAAAGGCGGAGAGTCGAAAATCGTTTCTTTACCACTTGAAGTGTCAAATGAGTTGGATGGGACATTGCTTGCCGGTATTCGGATTGAGAGCAAGCCGGAAGGTGAAACGACTAACGACAATACCATCGGCATTCAAAATCGTCATGCCTACGTCATTGGATTAAAAGTTCGTTCTTCAATCAAAGAGACTGCACCCGTCATCACATATGAGGGGGTGCAGGCAAAGTCCTCTTTTTCAAGACCTACTGTTTTCGTTAAATTAGCAAATCAAGCACCGACCATTAGTAAAACGATGAAATTCGAAGCGATCGTCACGAAAGGAAAAAAAGTCGTGGTTCGAAAACAAATGGACGTTCGATTCGCACCATCGATTTATATGAAAACACCGATTGAAACGACAGGAATCTTAGAACCCGGCACGTATCACATTAAGATCCGCGTTAAGGGAGAAGGCAAGACGTGGAAGTGGAAAGACAGCTTTAAGATTACGAAGCGTCAAGCGAATCAGATGAAAGAGCAGATACCCAATCGGGATATCGAAAAAAATTCGAACTCCTTTGTCGGAGAATGGTCAAAGGAACTTATGATGGCATCGACCTTAATCATCTTTTTATTAATCGGTTATATCTACCGTTTGAAAAAACAGCAACGCCAAGCATAAAAAAAGCAGATTCTCAGCGCTGAGAATCTGCTTTTTGATTAGCGAGCGGCTTGTTCAAACCCTTGAACAATAGCGATGATGACTTGCGTCGCTTTTACCATGTTATCAACGGAGATGAATTCAAACTTGCCGTGATAGTTCTCGCCACCTGTAAAGATGTTCGGTGTCGGAAGACCCATGTACGAAAGTTGTGATCCATCCGTTCCACCACGGATCGGCTTAATGATTGGCTGGATATCAAGAGATTCCATCGCGGCATGAGCGATATCAACGATGTGCATGTGAGGTTCGATTTTTTCACGCATGTTGTAGTACTGGTCATGCAAGTCGATTTCAACGCTGCCTGCTCCATACTTTTTGTTCCACTCCTCAACGAGAGCAGATAAGAAGTGTTTCCGTCCTTCAAATGCTTCACGATCGAAATCACGAATGATGTAGTCGAGCGTCGTTTTTTCAACAGAACCGTCAAACGAAATCAGATGGAAGAATCCTTCAAAACCATCTGTGAATTCAGGAGACTCTTCTCCAGGAAGACGATCGTGAAATGCCATCGCATGTTTCTGCGAATTGACCATCTTGTCTTTTGCTGTTCCCGGGTGAACGTTCGTTCCGTGGAAAACGATTTTAGCAGCCGCTGCATTGAAACTCTCGTATTCGAGTTCACCCAGCGGACCGCCGTCGACTGTATAAGCATACGTTGCATCGAATGCTTCGACATTGAAATGATGTGGTCCACGACCAATTTCTTCATCTGGCGTAAAGGCAACACGAATGCGACCATGTTTGATTTCCGGATGTGAAATCAAATGGTGCATGGCTGTCATGATTTCTGCGATTCCGGCTTTATTGTCGGCACCGAGTAATGTCGCACCATCTGTCGTCATCAATGTATGACCGATATAGTTGTGAAGTGCAGGAAAATCAGTGGGCGATAGGATGACAGACGGTGCTTCACGCAACGTGATCGGATTTCCGTCATATGCTTCCACGAGTTGCGGACGGACATTCGTGCCCGTGAAATCAGTCGCTGTATCCAGGTGAGCAAGAAAACCAATTGTCGGAATGTCTGCATCTGTATTAGCAGGTAACGTCGCCATGACATACCCATTGTCATCGACTGTGACTTCCTCCATACCGATTGCATTTAATTCTTCTACAAGCAAACGAGCCAGTGTCCATTGTCCTTCAGTTGTTGGAACAGTCGTACTCTCGTAGTTCGATTGTGTATCGATTTTCACGTATGTAGTTAGACGATCAATCAATTCTTGTTTCAAATCAAAAACGTCCCTTCTCGTCATAAGATACCTTCATCATAGCATGAAGACCTAATGTGAGAGAATTCTGAATCATGATAGACTAATAATGAAAAAGGGGGAATTCTTCATGAGAGCATTCGTAGTCGATCAGTACGGAAAAGACGCATCACTTATAGAAAAAGACGTCACACCTGAAAAAGCGGGGAAGTACGAATTACGCATTCAAGTCGAGGGGTCGAGTATCAATCCACTTGATACGAAGATGTTCTTCGGACACGTGGCAGCAGCATCGACGACTGGAATTCTCCAGGGCGATGTAACAGGGAGAGTCATTGAAATCGGCGAGGGTGTGACGTCTTTTTCTATCGGCGATCGCATCGTCGCATTCGGCGGTGGGCTTGGAACACGTGCCGGTGCGCTAGCGGAGGAAATGCTTGTGCCCGAACAGATGGCAGTCTTACGACCAAAAGAGGTCTCAGCTGAGATTGCTGGTTGTTTACCGGTGATCGGGTTAACGGCGATGGAGATTTTAAAAGAACGGATCGTAATTACACCAGGAATCCGTGTGTATGTAGCAGGTGGAACGGGCGGAGTGGGACACCTGACTGTTCAACTCGCGCGTCATTATGGGTGCGACGTCACAGCGAGCGCCTCTTCGGACGAGAAGGCAGCTTGGTTAGAAGCGAGAGGGATTCGCGTTCATCGGTATAAGGAAGAATCAGCTGAAGCATTGCTCAAACGACTGGATTTTGACGGATTCGATGTCATCATTGATACGGTGGGTGGCGATCATTTACAAGAATCGTTCATACTCGCTAAAGAACGCGGACGCATCATTTCGATCGCGACACGGACGACACAAGATTTAACGATGATGCATAGTAAAGCCTTATCACTTGAGGCTGTGTTCGTCGCACTTCCTTTGCTAAAAGGAAAAGTAGATGAGATGAAGCGACAGCAACATCACTTAGCAGAACTTATTCATTTAGTGAAAGAAGGCACAATCGAGATTCGGATCGAAGAGCAGATTCCTTATGAGCGCGATGTGTTAAATGATCTCTACCAACGATTTGATCAAACATCACATTTTGGTAAAGTGAGTGTGCGTCCAAGTCTTAAAAAATGATTCTTCATTTATTTTACATTTCCTGTTAAAAACATAAAAAATCCGCTACTGAAATTTTCGGTAGCGGATTTTTTAGATAATACGTCATTTGCGACGAATGAGAATACTTTTTTGAGCGAGTTGCGGCATAGAAGGAGGAGTCGGGAAATCTTTCTGCTCCGGTTGCTCCCATACGACTTCAAATTTTTGACGCAACTTGTTGAATGCTTGCTCAACAGCTTTTTTCAATTGTAACGCATCAAGAGCAGGGCTATCTGTCGTGATCGCAAGGAGTCCTCCACGATTCGTCAGATGAATGACTTTTTGGATCCAAGGAGAAAGATCCTGTTCCGTTCGAAACTGACGCGTCCGTGTATTGACGTGTACCGGCGGATGGAACAAGACGACGTCAAAACGAGTCTTCTTATCCGCTTGTTCGATATAGTCGAACGCATCTTGAACCAAAATTATCTGTTCTTCAGGAGTAAAATGGTTCAACGTAAGATTATCTGTCGTCTTATTTCGACTACGTGTCGAGAAATCAACACTCGTCGTGTGAGTAGCATGACCTTGAAGTGCAGATACTGTCAAAGTTCCTGTATCAGAAAAGAGATTCAGTACGTTCTTTTCTTTAACTGAATCCATCAGAACTTTACGAAGTGCGCGTTGCGCGATATCGAAGCCAGTCCGCATGCCAGCGTCAAGGTCGTATGCATACCGTGCACCATGTTCCTGCAGCATTTCTGGAAAATCACCGCGTTCACCCATTAAAAAATCGTCGCCTTTGACGGGTTGAAGATCGATAAGAAAATCTCGTTTTTCATAAATGCTCTTATAGTGAACGAGCGATTCAAGCGCCTCGAGAATCATCGGACGAAAAGTATAGATGCCTTCATTTTCGAAGAGGATGAGGTAATGATGGTCATAACAATCAATCGTCAGTCCACCAATACCATCACCTGCACCATTAAAAATACGGAAAGCTTCGGACTCTTCTTCAAAAAAGTCGTTTCTTTTGTCTAGAGCTTGTTCGAAAAGGCGTTTGAAGAAAGCAACATCGATCGTGTCTTGTTCATCCATCGAGAGTGTCCAACCGACACCCTTTTCTTGCTTGCCAAAATAGCCAGTTGCAAGGTATTCTTTATGTTCTGTCATCAGATGAAGCAGTCCACCTGCTTCTTTAATATGTTGCAAGGATTCAAACATTTCTTTACGTAACGCGGGATAACCGCTTCGAATCAATTCAATCCATTCGGATTTGACGACAATCGGATAGAGTTCACGGGGCATCTAATTTCCTCATTTCTACTTGTGGATAAGTGTGATTAGTATATCATAAACAGAGTTATCCACATGTGGATAACTGGAAATCATATAAGATGATACCTTTAATATCAATCATTCCACGATTTTATTAGAACGCTGGCCTTTTAACGGATGCTCGCTTATAATAAAGGCAAGAGGATGTTGCCAGGAGGTAAACCTATGAAATTAAACGAACGAGGACGAGCAAAATACCGTCCTTTAACTGAATATGAAGAGATTGATGTCAAAAATGTACTATTCGAAAAAATCCAGGAAGAAACAAATCGTATTTTTGAAACAGACGATACCGCTTTTTTTTCTGATATCAAACGCTCAACAAAAGCACATAGTGTAATTAGTCTGTTTTCTGGAGCGGGAGGATTAGATTTAGGATTAGAACTTGCTGGACTTGTTAGTCTGTACGGAGAAGATGTCATTGAACAAGTTTTTCAATCAAAAGAAGCTTTTGAGAAATTAATATCAAAAGGAAACGTGACAGAGACGATTTTTTCGAATGACATGTTTCGAGAATCTGCCGTCACATATAAGATGAACTTTTCGACAGAGGTCTTTCAAGACGGTCGAGACATACGGAAAATCAAACACTTTCCTGAATGTGATGTCATACTTGGTGGATTTCCTTGTCCTGGATTCAGTTCAGCGGGTCCACGCTTGATTGATGACGAGCGAAATTTTTTATATATCCATTTCATTCGAGCGATCATGCAAGCACGACCTAAAGTATTCGTTGCTGAAAACGTAAAAGGATTATTAACCTTAGGAAAAGGAGAAGTGGCGCGTCAAATCATTGAAGACTTTGCTGCAGCGGGATATGAAGTGAATTATCAACTGGTCAATGCTCGAGACTATGGGGTGCCACAACTTCGGGAACGTGTCTTTATCATCGGTGTACGAAAAGATGTTTCATTCAGATATACATTTCCAGATCCTACTCATGGTCCCTTAGGAAAATATCCTTACGTGACTTTAGAAGAGACGATTGCAGATTTACCGAAGGAACCAACTGATGTGTATAGTGGTGGTTTTTCTCCGATGTATTTATCTCGTAATCGTAAAAAGAAATGGACGGAGCAAGCCTTTACGATTCAAGCATCTGGTAGACAAGCACAATTGTGGCCAGGCGGAGAGGCAATGAAAAAAATAGGAAAAGATGAATGGAGCCTAGTGGGTTCCAATCGTCGTATGAGTGTTCGGGAATCGGCCCGTATCCAGACGTTTCCGGATTGGTTCGAATTTTACGATGGTGGCAATACGAAAACGCAGCTAAACAACCGGTTAGATAAGCAGTATAAGCAAATTGGAAATGCTGTACCTGTACTCTTAGCGTTACGTATTCTGCAACCCATCGTAGACTGGTTGAAATCAGAGGAGTTAGTTGCAGAGCGATCAGAACAACAATTGAAGCTTTTTTAAACGTGAAACGGATCTGCTCTTTGATGAGTAGATCCGTTTTGTTTTATAAGACGGAACGTTCACATGACAATTTTAGGGACGACCATCCATGAGAAGCACCAGCACTGAACTTAACTCGAAAGTTCAAGTATTCGTTACCGTTGGACCAAGTCAAGCGTGTCGTAGTCGATGAATGTTGAGATACATGAATATGCCCTCCGACTTCAATCGGCGGATGAATGGAGCACGTTAAACTTTGATAAAAAGAGACGATCGATAAGTTCGTTCCAATCATTTTTTTCAATCCAGAAACAAGAGACGTTTGTGAAGCGGCGGAAAGGTGTCTTGTGATTTCGTTCGATACCTCAGAGAGAACTTCCTGACGTGAGATCAAACCGACCAAATACTTTTCTTTTATCCTTGCAATGAACTCCTGCATTTCGTCGAAAACATCAAAATATTGATAGGAAAGAATCGTACCAGCACCTGGATTTTTAATTGTCATGACAGAATTATGAGCTTTTAGTGCTTTTAAGGACAAGGGAAGCTCAATCAAGTTTTGTTCGTATCGAAGAGTGAGTAAGATATCTGCTGTTTCTAATTTATTCGCGACATAGCTATCTGATACGAGTTGAACTTGTTCAATTTGAGACTGACCATATACATTTTTTAAGTAATCAAGTAACACGGAAGTTGTAACGTCAGCACTATCAATCAGCTGTTGCAATACGTTTGGTTCAAGATACGAATAGTAAACTGTTAATGTCTGATGAACTTGAGTAGGATCGACTAAATGAATTGTTGAATCGTGTTTGATGAATTGATATAGCGTAAGGACTTCATGACAGCGACCGATTGCATTACTTTTATTTGAATGAGCAAGTAATGTGTGGGTATGTAGAGAATCTTCAAAAGCATTTAACCACTTTGCATTGAGTTGCTTCGTTTTTTGTTGAAATTGATTCGTTAGTTCACGAGTATGCGATAGTTTTGTCGCTACTTTAATGGAAGACGTTAAAGAAGACTCGAATTTAAACCGAAGTTCGAGCTCATAGTTATCCACTAAGATATGAATCGATGAATTATTCTTTTTTAATAGATGTACGGATTCGAATGTTTGGATCGTCTGTTGTTCTAGTTTGATCTCAGAGGTTTCTTCGATGAATATGACTTTATATTCTTCAATCATCGATAGATGCTTGAAACCTCTAAAAAAATCAGATTGATGCTCATTTAGACTCTTAAGAAGGAGCGAATAACAATGATCCCGAATACCTTCTAAGAATCGTCTACGATAGGCTTTAAGTATGGTCTCATCTAACTGCAATGCATGAATTGATTTCTTTAACTTTGCCTCTGATACATATAAATCGGTGATTCCATGGTGAAACGCAATATCTTGAAAAAGTTTAGAACGCGCCTGATCCAGTAATGCATTAAAGGCGTGTTGGGATTCCGTTAAACCAAAATACTTATGTAAGAAGGATTTAGCACCAGGATTTTTAGGTTGAATCGTTGTATTTTTCTTGAGGTAAAATAAATGAATCGGATAAATGTGTTCGTCTTGATAAATATATAAATCAGCATGATGATCAGCACGTTTAAAATCAAATTTAGTTTTGACTTCACTCGTTTTTGGAAACTGGGTGAATAGAAATTGAGCAACGATTGTTGCGGGATGTTGTTCTTGTGAAAGAGATGATTGCTCTTGAATCAATTGTTCTAAATACATTGCAACATCTTTCGTATGTTGGTCTCCTGATTTTTTCTGTTTTTTGATCATACATGCAATCCTCCAAATGAAACGAGAGTAGGGATAGATCTTGCAAAAAGACATTGTAGGTGTAATGAAAAAGTTAACAAAAGAGTGGTTAAAATCGTTGTCTGATCAATATAATGTATCATTTAAATCAGAAAAGAATAAGCAAATTTTAGATGGGAAACGTATCGGAATAAGAGGAGCAACGGGTGGAATGTATGGCATCCGAGATACGAAAGTAACCGAATATGATTACCTTATTTTTTGTATTACCAATGAGGAAGAATTAGTCAGAATAAACGATATACAATTTGTATGGCTAAATCAAAATGAAGTAATCAACTTAAAAAAAGATCTGAACGGATCAGATAAATCATTTAAACTGGAAAAATTTCATCCCTTTATGACCTTTGATACTTTCGAAAGTAAATTTAAAGAATACTTTGCTTTTTCAACAGAGTACTATACAGACGAAAGTGAAGTACTTAACTCGCATATTGCTGAAAGTCTATTGGAAGATGAGCGTTATACAGAAGGTGAAAAGCGACTCGCCACGCATTATATAACAGAACGAAATGCAAAAGTAGTTAAAAAAGCAAAAGAACAGTTTGCAATTAACCACGCCGGACAATTATTCTGTGATATTTGTGAGATGAATTATGAGGAAGTTTATGGAGTCATCGGGAAAGGTTACATTGAAGCGCATCATAAAAATCAATTAAGTATAAGTGGCATAACAGATACTCAGACTGAAGACTTAGCTTTGTTATGTGCAAGTTGCCATCGAATAATTCATAAATTAATGAGACAAGATGAGAGTGTCTCTTACGAGATGCTAAAAAGAAAGATACAAGGTTCTTTGAAAACTCCTTATCGATATTGAATTCAGTAAAAAATACTCCTTTAACTGTGATTTAGAAAATACATAGTTAAAGGAGTATTTGATTTTTAACTGTTGAAAATTAACTTATACGCGTTCCACAACAGCCTCAAGCGATACTTTGACATTACCAGCCAGTGCCCGCGTAATCATACACGAACCTTCCGCTTTTTCAGCAAGACGTTGCGCCTTCTCCAGATCACGATCCGACAGATCGGATGGCAATAAGAGTTTCGGACGATGAATGATCGCGTCGTACGTGAAGACACCGTTCGTGACATCCACGATGCCTTCAGACTCCATTGTTAACGAGACTTTTGGAATGTGACTACGCTCAAGCATCGCGGCAAGCGTGATGATATAGCACGTAGCAGCTGCCCCAAGTAACATCTCATCTGGATTCGTACCAACTCCTGGACCATCCATGGCGTCCGGAATTGAGATTTTTGTTTTTAGTTCACCCGTCTCGATCTGACCAACATCATTGCGATTGCCCGGCCAGTCTGCGGTTAAATGAAAATGGTGTTTCATGATCAATCGCCTCCATGCCTCCATCATACGAAGTTCAGCATGATTTTTCGCCTATTCTGCTCATGTACATACGAAGAGAACAATCAGCTAAAAATCTGGTCGATTTTTTCGATATCCTCTTGTGACAACTGAACATCTAACGTACGCAACGTATCCGTCACCTGATCCGGTCGTTTCGCACCAGGGATGATGGCATCGATACCTTCCTGTGCCAAATACCACGCGAGTACGACGTGTGCGACTTCCGCATCATGTGCTTCTGCGATCGGACGCAGTTGATCGACTTTTGCGAGGTTTTCCTCGAAGACATCTTTTTGAAACAAAGGATCGTTTTTTCGTAAATCATCAAACGTCGTCTCTTTTGTATATTTCCCTGCCAATAATCCAGCAGCGAGTGGGAAGTACGGGACGAAGGACATACCGTTCTCAACGATATACGGGAGTAATTCTTTTTCCGCATCCCGTTTGAATAGGTTGTATTCCCCTTGGTAGACGTCGACATGTCCGTCTTTGTTCGCTTCCTTCAGTTGTTCGAGTGAGAAATTCGAGACACCGATTGCGCGAATCTTTCCTTCTTTTTTCAGTTCTGCGAGTGCAGCGACGGCTTCATCCTTTGGTGTTGATTCATCCGGAAAATGAATGTAATACAAATCGATATAGTCTGTCTGAAGACGTTTTAAACTCTCTTCGACCGATTGACGGAGAAAGTCTGGTGAATTGTTCATGACGACGTTTCCGTCAACGAACTGATGCGCACCTTTCGTCGCGAGGACGACATCTTCTCGAGCGACTGTGTCTTTCCAGACCTCACCAACGAGTTCCTCCGAACGTTCTGGTCCGTAGATGAAAGCGGTATCAAGGAAATTGATTCCTTGCTTCAAAGCGACACGAACGAGATCGCGTCCGGCTTGCTCATCGAGATTCGGATACAAGTTGTGTCCACCGACAGCATTCGTACCGAGACCGATGGGGTGAACGAATAAGTTAGATTGACCAAGTTGAACATGTTTTGTCATGAAAATGACCTCCTTAAACGATATCGAGTGGTTCTTTTTTCGTTGGTGCTGGGAACGCTTGATCAAGTGCAGCGAGCTCTTCCTCTGTTAAATTCAGAAGCGCAGCGCGACCATTGGCTTCGACATGATGTGCCTGACCAGCCTTAGGAATCGCGATGACATCACCTTCACGAATCGCCCATGCAAGTAGAATCTGTGCCGGTTCAACGCCATGTGTCTCAGCGAGTTCCTCGACGGTCGGATGATTCAGAAGTTGATCACGTAATGAACCACCTTCTGCTAGTGGGCAATACGCCATCACTGGTATACCATGCTCACGTAGTAACGGTAATAGTTCATACTCGATTCCCCGTGATCCAAGGTGATAAAGTACCTGATTGACAGCGCATTGATCACCACTTGGCAGTGCCAACAGTTCCTTCATGTCTGATACGTCAAAGTTAGACACACCCCAACGGCGAATCTTGCCTTCTTGTTTTAAAGCTTCCAGTCCTTCGACGGTTTCTTTCAGTGGAATGTCACCACGCCAGTGAAGAAGGTACAAATCGAGATAATCGGTACCAAGACGTTCAAGTGTGTTGGAACAAGCCTGCTTCAATGCTTCTCCGCCAGCATGATGCGGATACACTTTCGAGACGAGAAAGACTTCCTCTCGTCGACCTGCAATCGCGTCGCGAATCAATTCTTCAGAAGCACCTTCCCCGTACATCTCTGCCGTGTCGATGAGTTCCATTCCACTATCAAGACCGACACGGAGTGCTTCGATTTCTGCCTCGTGCTTCTCCGACTCTTCTCCCATCCGCCATGTGCCTTGTCCGAGTGCCCGAACATGCGTCTGATCGGGAAACGTCACCGTTTTTTGCTTTAATGCAGCAAGTATCAACGTCTTTTCTGTTGCGTTCATCGTTCTTCCTCCTTTAGTAGAGAGACAATAGTAGGGTTTACCACGCGAACTCCGAACAAAAACGTCTTCTTCAAGAGAAGGAGACGTCACCAATGCTCAAACAAAGGACCGCGATCACCGAATACAGGATCTTGAGTTGGGCGCATCACCTGACGAATACGTTGAAGATTTTCCGGGCGTTCACTTGTTTGACCTGTCAGCGTATCGTAGTCTTGACCATCCGGATAGGCACCGATCACTCGAAAGTGTCGACTTGTATCAAGTGCTTTATGTCCCGTACCTGCAGGAAGTAAAAGAATATCTCCGCTCGTCAAAGTGAAGGTCTTACCGAGCGGACCACCCAGCTGAACGGTTGCATGCCCTTCAAGAATCCCGATCACTTCATGAGCGATACTATGATAATGATGAAAGTCAAAAATCCCATCCACCCAGCTGTTACGCCAGTCATGTGCATGGAAGGTCTGTTCGATGTGTGATGGCTCTGCAAATGCGTGCCGATAAATCAACACGGGGAATGTCGGGTTGTTCGGAATGTGCCCGTCATCCTCAAAATAAAATACCTCAACGCGCATCTTCGTTGCTCCTTTCTCTGGTGTGGCACAAAGTAATAATTACATCTGTAATTACCCGTAATTAAATATCATCAATCGTCCGAGCATCTTTATGGCGTAACGAATTCGGAGGTGCTAAGATGCTTAAGTTAACGAAATTACAAAGGAGGCTTTCCGATGATCGCCATCGAAGCAAAATTAGAAGTACAACCCGCAAAACGAGAAGAATTTTTAGCAGCAACTAAAACACTAGTTGCAGGATCACGTGCTGAAGCAGGAAACATCAGCTATGACTTATTCCAAAGCACAGAAGACGAAAATGTCTTCATGATGATTGAAAAATGGGAAGACCAAGCTGCAATCGAAGCACACAACACGAGTGCTCATTTCGGACAATTCGTTGCGTTTGCACAAACGGCTCTTGCTAAACCGTTAGACGTTCAATCGTTCCAAGCATAATCATAAGAGATTGACGTAACACATAAGGAAGGTATTCTAGGTTCGTGACCTAGCATATCTTCCTTTTTTGTTTCATGCGATATGATCGATTAAAGCCTCTATTTAAGTTAGAAGTATTCCACTTTTCTTTTACAATCGTATGACATTTCATTGAAACTGTTAGTTTTTCCCTGATTAGGGCATTATTCTTATAATGACACAAAAAAGGAGGCCTTTATCATGAATGAACGAACGAATGCATCAGAGTCGAAGCGATCATTCTTCAAGATGCCTCATACATATGCCATCATCATGGCGATTCTCATCATCTCAGTCATCTTGACGTATACACTTCCAGCAGGGCAATTCGACCGTGAAAAACAAGACGGACAAACCGTCGTCATCGATGGCACATATCGCGCGGTAGAGTCTGCACCTGTCAATCTCTTTGGTTTATTTGAAGCAATCCCGCAAGGCATGGAAGCGGGTGCTGCGATCATCTTCTATATCTTTCTTGTCGGTGGTGTCTTCGGCATCATTCGTCAAACCGGCGCCATTGAAGCAGGAATCAATCAATTGATTCGCCGATTCGGTCAAAAAGGGCACATCATGATTCCGATGACGATGTTCGTCTTTTCGATTGCCGGGGCGACGATCGGGATGGCAGAGGAAACGATCATCTTCGTGCCGATTGGGATCATGTTAGCGCGTGCCCTTGGATATGATGCGATGACAGGAGCCGCGATCGTCAGTCTAGGGGCGGCGGTTGGTTTTGCCGGCGGGATGTTGAATCCGTTTACGGTAGGTGTCGCTCAATCAATTGCGGAAGTACCGCTCTTTAGTGGTCTTGGGTACCGAACGGCTGTGTATATCGTATTTTTAGCAGTGACGATTCTTTATGTCATGAACTACGCACGGAAAGTCAAACATGATCCGGCGCGCAGTCTGGTTTATGATCTTGAACAACGTCGCTCGGAAGAAGCAGCGACGACGATTTCACGCTTTTCGAAACGTCATGCTTTCGTCTTACTGGTTTTAATCGGTGGAATTACGCTCAATGTAATCGGAATCTTTGAATGGGGATGGTATTTGACGGAATTAACCGCATCCTTCTTGATCATCGGGATGATTGCGGGAATCGTTACGCTTGGTGTAAACGGAACGTTCGAGAGTTTGATTGACGGTGCGAAAGCTGTGACGTTCGGCGCCTTGATTGTTGGGTTTGCTCGAGCAATCGTCGTCATTCTCGAAGAAGGACGTGTTATCGATACGGTCATTTACGGCTTATCGAATGCCGTAGGACATTTACCGACGTTCTTTGCTGTCATCGGGATGTACGCCGTGCAATTGATTACGAATTTCTTCATTCCATCCGGGAGTGGACAGGCGGCAACGACGATGCCCATCATGGCACCATTGTCCGATTTACTCGGGATCGAGCGTCAAGTAGCTGTTTTAGCATTCCAATACGGAGATGGATTGACGAATATGATTTTCCCGACGAGCGCGCATTTGATGGCATTTCTCGCAATCGCAGGCATTCCGTATGAAAAATGGCTTCGTTTTGTCTGGAAGCTTTTCGCGATTTGGATTGCCTTGGCATGTGCTGCCTTATTACTTGCCGTGACGCTTGGTATTCAATGAAGTCGACCTTTCGGACAGGTGTCCGGAAGGTTTTTCAGTTGCAGGAATCGGGAAGCGTTATCACGAACGGAATAGGTAATGACTAAAGGGGGAACTGAAGTGACATATTCAATCGTTGGGTATTGTGAAAAAGAACAAGCGTGGGGCGTTGCCGTTCAGTCGAAGTTTTTAGCGGTCGGGAGTGCTGTACCATTTGCAAAGGCGGGAGTGGGTGCGGTAGCAACACAATCGTTTGCAAACACGACGTATGGTCCTGAAGGATTGCGGATGATCGAACAAGGCGCTTCAGCGGACGAAGTACTACGTCGATTAACGGAAGCAGATGAAGGACGAGCGGATCGCCAGGTCGGTATCATCGATGCGAATGGCAAGAGTGCGACATTCACGGGTGAGGGATGTAACGACTGGGCAGGTGGGATTGCCGGTAAACACTTTGCAGCGCAAGGGAATATTCTTGTAGACGGCAATACGGTAAAAGAGATGGCACGTGTCTTTGAATCAACGCAAGGTCCGCTTGCAGAACGTTTGTTGCGTGCGTTAGCAGCTGGTCAAGCAGCAGGCGGGGACTCACGCGGAATGCAATCAGCGGCACTGCTCGTCGTCAAGGAGGGTGGCGGATACGGTGGATTCAACGACCGCTATATTGATTTACGCGTTGACGATCATCCGAGTCCGATTGAGGAGCTCGAACGTATCTATCAACTGCATACACTGTATCTGCAACCGAGTAAGCCGGAAGAAATCAAGCCGATCGATGATGTCTTAGAGTCAGAGTTGATGGATAAATTACTAGCGCTCGGCTACCGGGGTGATTTCGAAGACGCGTTTCGGACATATCTGCATACGGAAAACTTCGAGATGCGCGAACAAGCGGATCGTGCGATTGATACACGCGTTCTCGCGTATATTCGATCCCAATGAAAAATGACAGGGTGGACCGCGGTCCATCCTGTCATTTTGTTCATACTTGTGACGACTGGGCGCGAATTGGTATTTTGAATCCGGTCGCGATGAACCGTTCCATTTCCGGTTCCGATTTAGCGTTTAAGCCAACTGTTCCGTCTCCTTTTAATGCCACGTTCGTCAGCTTGACATGCGTGATGTCTGGACCGATCGTAATTCCGTGTTTAGCGGAATCCTCGATCCGAATATCACGAAGGCGTATATCCTCAGCCCCGTTTTCTCCACCAAAGATTTGAATATCCGTTTTCGCTTGACGGAATCCGCTCATCTTCAACTGACTGAGCGTGACGTTCCGTGCCTTATATTGAATCCCGATCATCGGTTGTTCTTGATAGTCATAATACGGATCACCGAGCACCGTAAAATCATGTATGACGACATTACGGTAAGCGGAAACGACGAGCGCACGCGGTTTTGAATTCGCATAGAGTTCCGTATATTTGGGGGTCTGAGCGATCAAACGCGTTGCGATGATATTATAAGCCGTCTGAGACGTCGGATCAGTCGCTTGATGGTGACCGATATGTCGGAAGTTAAAGGCGCGATGATCATCAATCGATAGGTGACCGACGATTTTGACGGTTGAGGCAGCAGAAGAGGTCGCATGTGCCTTGATTTCGAGTCCACCGAAACACCGACTTGTTGCGTTGTTGAACAACCAGACGTCGCGTGATCCATCATCGATCTCGATTCCATTTGAATTGGAGAAGCCTTCTGCATGGGCACGTCCACTTGGGTCATGCATGAAGCAGTTCGAGATGAAAAGATGGTCACTGTGGTGCGTCGTGATTCCGTCATCGCCGAATCCGGAACCGGTCAATCCGTCGAACCAGATGAATGAACTACTTAAGTTCGCGCGGGCGCCGTCCCCGTTGTAATTGTAATAGGGCGTCGAGATATCGAAACAGTGAAGCCCCGGGTTGACGGCCTCGACATCAAAGACCCAGGCATAGGTGACATGCGCGTATGTGAGACAACTGGAGTGGTTGCCCCATGTGCTACTTTTTTTCGCGTCACCGATGCGTTTGATGTTCCAATCGAGCGTCATTTTCTCGACAAGAAGATGATGATTGCCGAGAAGATAATTTTGATTCGTCACGAGACGACGGCCTTTTGGTGCCTTATCGTGCATCTTTAAGATTGTCTTCCCTTTGCCTGCCCCCGTTAAGATCGTGTAACTAGGTAAGCGAATCCCCTGAACGACGTACGTACCGGCCGGGACATGGACTTGTCGATGTCCATCACCAAGCGCGTCGATGAACGCTTGTGTATCATCCGTCTGTCCATCACCGACTGCGCCAAAAGCAGTAACATCGACGGTTTCGACATCGCTGATCAAACGTTCGAACTCATGATTGAGACGACCGAACCAACTCGGTCGAACCTCATCGCTTGGTGTTACGAAAGCGGGTGTCAGCGGTAGAATATGTTTATCACGGTTCGTCAAAAATAATGGTGAAATCATCGAACGAAGCGTTCGACTGAGGTTAGGATTGCGTCGTGGTGCAATGAATGCACTATCGTGTAGCAGTTGCTCCGCTTGTCGAACTGCTTGTTCGTTGGTTGACGTTTCAACGTATTCCTGAATCAACGCCGCATTTTGATACGGATCATGCGTGTGATCGAGTTTTAACATGAAATGGTTCCCCTCTCTGAATAGGTCTGTCTACCTTTTCCCCTCTCCTTACACAATCATTCCTCGTTTCAAAACATCCATAAAAATACACAAAAATTTTTAATATGGATTATAATGGTATTTAAAAGAGGGGGTCTTCTGATGTCACTTCGAAAACGACTCGTAATTGGTATCGGACTGATTTTGCTAATCTTAGGAATCGGTAAGCCACTGACAGAAGCGGCTGTTCAAGCACTGAAGCCAAAAGCGGTTCAGACGTCTGGAATCGAAATGAATAGATCATGTAAACCGAACTGCAAGAAAAATGGAAAATTGTTAAACATTCCGTTTCTTTCGTGGTTGCCGAAAAAGAAGATAAAAAATGATGAAGATTTGCGTGTTTGGGACACGAAGGAAAAGCCGAAAAAGCAGAAAGATCTTAAACCGAAAAAGAGTAAGGTGGTTGTTGTAGGGGTTAAAAATGCTAAGAGAGGTGCGAATGAAAAAGGAGGATCGTCCTCATCGATGTTACTGATGAGTCTGCTTGTTCTCCCTCTATTCATCATAAGCTATATCGTTTGGCGGAAACGTCGAAAGACCAAGAAGCACAATGAAGAACTGATAAAAACTGATCTCCAAGTACAGCCTCCACATAATGACTTTATTTTGACAGAGGAACAAATTGATTTACCAGATTCCTGGATTCGCAAACAGCTCATCCAGTTCAATCGGATCCTCCCAGTCCGTTTACAGCGGCATAATACAGAAACGTTTCAGGAATGGTTCCTGCGAATCGGATTTCAACCTTCCCATCTCTTAATAAAAGCCTATCTCTTAGAACGGTACACAGAAAATGCTACAACGTTATCGGAGAGGGACAAGAAAACGATTCAGGGAGAATTCGGAGCATTTATGCATCAGTTTGATTGAAAACGCTCGAGACTTGCTGTTGTATATGATCCTCAAGCCCTGTCGCTTCTTTGAAAAACGGCAGGGATTTTTAGTGTGTCGATGGAAACAACAGGGTATAGAGAAGCACAAGCGAAAGGAGAGAGATCATGGAACACACTTTTTCAGCATTCGTCGTCCGAGAAGTCGACGGATCGTATGAGGGGAACATCGAGACAAAGCACGTCGATGATTTACCAGAAGGAGACGTCCTGATTCGTGTCACGCACTCATGCGTCAACTATAAGGATGCTTTATCGATGTCGGGTAATCGTGGGGTGACGAAATCCTATCCGCATACACCGGGCGTTGACGCAGCAGGATACATCGAACAAACGACAGATGAACGATTTCAAACCGGTCAAGCCGTCGTCGTCAATGGCTTTGATTTCGGGATGAACACTTCGGGCGGATTTCAAGAATACATACGTGTACCAGCCGATTGGGTGACGCGACTTCCAGAATCCATTCATCCATTAGAAGCGATGCAATATGGAACGGCTGGATTGACGGCAGCGCAATCGGTTGATGAATTGTCGCGAGTTGTCTCGAAGGATGCAGGACCGATCCTCGTGACGGGAGCGACGGGTGGCGTTGGTACGATTGCGATTGCTTTACTGATTCGCTTAGGGTACACGGTACATGCCGTGACCGGAAAACGAGTAGAACAAGAACGGTTGCTTGAAAAGGGAGTGGCTGAGGTACTAGATCGTGCTACGTTCCTAGAAGAAACCGATCGTCCTCTAAAAAAGGGGCTTTATGCCGGTGTCATTGATACGGTAGGGGGACCATTGCTCGCGTCCGTCATTCGCTTCGTACAATATGGTGGTGTCGTCACGACGTGTGGGAACGTCGGTGGGGCAGAAATGACGTTGACAGTTTATCCTTTCATCCTACGTGGCGTCCGCTTGATCGGAATCGATGCGGTGCAAACACCAATTACCTATCGCGAAGAGCTATGGCAACGTTTAGCGAGTGACTGGCAGGTCGATCTTGCGTCAGAAGTCGACGTCAAAACACTAAACGACTTACCTGAAGTCGCAGAAGCCTTGCTGACTTCACGTCATCGTGGTCGAACTGTCATCGAAATTTAAATATTTCGAGTAAACATTGGTGGTATAGTGGGGAAAAACTGTGTCGACTTTTTCAGGAGGAACCATACATGAGTGAACACCAACAAGAACAAGAACGACAGTCGCGTCGAGAAAGACGGAAACAAAAACGAAATCGTCGAGGGATTGCCTTTGGTGGTATTCTCGCGACGGTATTCATCGTCGGTGGTTGGTTATATATGTTGACGAACAACGACGCCTCTCAAGCAACATCGACGCTCGAGAAGCCGAAAACGACCGATCAAGCAACGAAAAACGATGAGTCGAAGAAAGAAACAGCAGCGTCGAAAGATAAAAAAGAAGCGAAAAAAGAAAAGAAAAAATCAAAGAAAAAAGCAGCAGAGTATGCGCAAGCGGCTTGGGTGACACGTCCGTTCGCGAATGTCTATAGCGATGCGAGTCGTAGTAGTGTCATCTACAAAGCAGATTTAGGTGATGTCTATGAGGTGTTAGATGCGAAGGACGGCATGGTTCATCTCAAACTCAATGACAGTATCGAAGGGTACTTACCGGAAAGTGAAGTTCGTTTAGAAGCACCAAAAGGGACATCAGACAAAGCCGTTCTTGCGGCGCTCTCACAAGCAGTCGCCAACCAACCGATCGACAAGCCGGAGCAGTATCTCGGAAAACCGATCGCTGAATTCGAAAAGAAGTACGGTGCCGTCGGTAATACACAAAAGGATGCCGTCAATACGTACTACTTCTCGAATGCTGGATATCTGCTCGTTGTCTCGGACGGAATCATTGAAGCAATCGACTGGACGAATGCGTCGACTGGTGGATTATCGACACTGGGTGAACCCGTCGTCGATACGAGCTATGGTACATGGTACGAGGGAGAATCCTTACAACTAAAAGTGTTCCCGGACAACGGCAAGATGCGTCTACGTCTTGCGCGTGATCCTGGACAAGAATGAATGAACGGCGGATTCGCTTCAAGCGAATCCGTCTTTTTTGCGCAAAAAACCTCCCGAGTCCGACACTCGGGAGGAAATATGAAAATCCTTTGGGAGGAGATTTTCTTAGTAGACGCCTACTGCATCAAATGATTTCGCTGCAGCTGTTGCTTCCGCACTTGTTGAACCGTAAAGGTCTTTTGCCGATTGAATGACTGCTGCACGGAGTGAGCTGAAGTTCGAGTTCGGAGTCAAGTACGTGTTGAGGGCACGGTAGTAGATCGCACCGAGTTTCGGTACACCGATTCCTGTGACAGATACGTTGTAGAACGTTCCACCGTTACCGAGGAGGTAAGCAGCTTTGTTGATGATACCAGAGTTGATATGGACACCACCGTTATCTTGTGTACCTGTGTAACGTTTTGAGTAGTGATCAGGATCGCCGTAAGCAGCTGGGTTCGACATCGAACGGAGTGCGTCACCGCTAACTCCAGGTGTGTAGATGTCTTCTCCTACGAGCCAGTCGAAGTTCGATCCGACTGTATACTCAGCTACTGTACCCATGATATCTGAAACGGCTTCGTTGATCGCACCAGATTCGTTTTGGTACACGAGACCAGCTGTGTATTCTGTGACAGCGTGTGTCAATTCGTGAGCGACGACGTCAAGTGCGCCCGAGAGTGCGACGAATGTCGTGCCATCTCCGTCACCATAGACCATCTTCGTGCCATCCCAGAATGCGTTGTTGTAGTTCGTTGAATAGTGAACTGTTGAGTTCAAGCGTGCACCAGCGTTGTCGTAACTGTTACGACCATATGTGTTTTTATAGAAATCATATGTTTTTGCAGCGTTGACGTGTGCACTGACAGCAGCGCGGTCATATGTCGCGTTAAAGACGTTATCTGCATCTGCCCAGAGTGTTCCTGGGAGTGATGTCCGGTTTTTCGCGTCGTATGTGTAGACACCTTTACCACGCGTCGTATCTTGAAGATAGTACGTTGAACCGCTCAACGTCGTATTGAATGTTGCGCTTGTACCAAGTACTGTCGTACCTGTTGCGTGAGCGAGTTGGTCAAACTTGTTAAGTACTTTACCTGAGTTCGCATCGATGAAGTATGTCCAACGTGATGGCTCTTTGCCCGCGAGGACAGTCGATGTGACTTTGTATGCATACACAGCATCATCTTTTACTGGATAGATGACGAGTTCTGCTTTTGGAGCGACTTCGAATTTAGAAGCCTTGATTGCTTTTTGATAAAGCTTGATCGCTTTCTTTTCAGAGAGCGTTGCTTTTTTCGCAAGACCTGGTTTTCCTTTAACGTTGATCGCATCGTTTACGACTGCTTTCAAAGTACCGTCTTTCGCGACGTTCCCGACGACGACACTACCAAAGACAGGGACGCCATCCACTTCTTGTTGGAGACGTACGATCTGTGAAGATCCGTCTTTTTCGACGTTCTGAACAGCAAAGTCACCTTTTTTGTTCACGAAATCTTTAACGATCGTTGCAGCTGGTTCTGACGAAGCTTTCGTGAGTTTACCAGACTGAAGACCTTCTGCACCTACGACTGTAGGAACAACAAGTACACTTGCGACAAGCGATGTAGCGAGAAACTTTTTCAAAATAAATCGCCTCCTTGTTTGGGTTGAGTCTAACTATGCCAAAGAATGAAGAAAGCGAGAATAAGTCATTCGAATTAAATCGAATTTTCTGAATATAGTCCGTAGTACCTGGACTGAATTATTAACTGTAAAAGATATTTCAAGACGAAAAAAGAACCATTCAAGAGAATGGTTCAGCGAATGCGTTGGTAGAGATGGTGGACGTCATCTCGGGTCTCATCAATTTTAAAATCATGTGGATCAAGCTCGATTCCTTGCTTTGAAGCAAAGCGTTGGATTTTCTCGAATGATTTCCAAATTTCGATATCCGGTCCTTCGTGCTTCCAGAAGACATAACGCGCAGCTGGAATCCGGTGACCTTTCATTCCTTTTGGGATGCCATCGAGTGAGGAGACGGGATACCCGACACATTGGGAGTATTTGGTTCCATTTCGTTCGAGTGAGATATCAAGCGGATAGCTATCTGGCTTTGCAGGAATCTCATGTGAACGTCTTGAAAATTCACGCCAGAGTTCCGGCATCAACGTATGCAGTTCGTTTTCTTCGCAAGTCAGTCCAAGACCAACAAAATAAAATTCATGACGTTCCACGATTTTCGGATGCATGAGAATCTCCTTTCCGTATTTATGACACGTCTTTGATTAGCGAACGTTTCAAGTCTAGAAAAAGACGCGTAAAGGTAGCATCCCATTGTGTACCCATGCCTTCTTCTAAGATAGATAAAGCTTTCTCAACAGGCATTCCCTTACGATAGGGACGATCGGATGTCATCGCATCGTAGGCATCGGCAATGGCCATGATTCGACCGAACAGTGGAATGTCTTCTCCTACGAGACCTTCCGGATACCCCTTTCCGTCGTAGCGTTCGTGATGGTACTTTACCCCAGGAAGAATCGGTTGTAACGTCTTTGGGAGCTGAACTTGCGATAGAATGTGCACACCGATGACAGGATGTTGTTGGATGATCTGAAATTCTTCGTCAGTCAAGCGTCCTTCTTTCAACAACACATCATCTCGAATCCCAATCTTTCCGATATCATGTAACAGCGCTGATTTACGTAACAACTCGATTTGTTCGTGCGGCAGGTTTGCAGCAGTAGCGATTTCGACGGAATAGGCAGCAACGCGAAGCGAGTGTCCGGCCGTGTAAGGATCCCGGGCATCGAGTGTTGCCGCAAATAACGTAAACAGACTATCGAGCAATTGCTCATTTTGTTCATCGCGTTTTTTGATTCCTTCCATCATCAGGTTAAAGCCGGAGACGAGATGAGAAAATTCATCAGAATAGGGATTCGGTAACGAGATGAGTCGATTATTTTCGACATCTTGAATCCCTTGCTGGAGAATCGCAATCGGCTTTCGGATGTTTTCATAAAGAAGAAGACTACAAAACGTCGCGACGGACAAGATGACGACTAAGATGAGTGTCGCCCAACTCCAGTAGGAACGAAGGCTCTCATTTTCCGTTAGTTGTACAGCTGAGGCGAGAACGAACAGCATGACCGGAAAAACGCCGATGATCAAGGTGCTGATGAGCATCTTGTGTCTTAACGTGACAACCGTCGTTTTTTTCGGAACATCGAATCTGCGATCAAGAGCATGTTTCTCTAAAGTAAGTAGCATCTGCTCCGTGACACGATAAGTCAGAAAAAACTCGATCAAAGCGTGGAGAATTGCGACGAGGACAGCACCAAAACAGGCGAGACCGATCAAATAGTACGGCATTCGTAACCATCCTTGAGAGATCGCGAGTGCCGTTAAAAGTGACGAAGGAACCGAGAGACCTAAGAAGTGTGGTCCCATGATTCGCTGAACTGTCAGAACCGGAAACCGATGCGCTGTCCGATAAGCATTTTGAAAAGAAGACAGCGAAGGAAAGTCAGTTTGAAAGAAGTATCGTAAAGCGCGAACATGCCTTGAGTAGACGAGATATTCTAATAAAACCATTAAACTAACAGAAAAAAACATGATACCAATTAGAATGAGTTGTTCTGTCCCGGTAAAAGTCAGTGTCTCAAAAATAAATAGACATCCGACGCCGAACACAGCGACAAATGAACCAATTAAATAGTTTCTAAGCAAATGACGTTCAAAACGTTTTATAGCGCTCATTGTATCCTCCTTATGTAATCATCAGAGTGTTTTCAGCGTACCGTGAAACAAAAGAAGAAATCCGGTCATTTTTACAAAAAAGGAGAGTAATTTTTAAAATAACTGATTAATTTAAATTCCAAAAAATAGGTATGGTCGAAAAGAACTAATTATCTTAAAAGCGATTGATTAACGAAATAAAATAACCTATGATTTGAATATTCAGAAAAGTATAGTAATCACATGCTTTTCACTACTACATAGGGGGTCAATTCACGTGGGGAAAAAGAAACAGCTTAGCCTAGCCGTTCTATCTGGAATTACGGCAGCTGCTTTTGCTGTTGGTCCGGTGTTACCTGGTGGGCAGGTAACGTCCGTACAAGCAGCCGAAAAAGTAGCACCTGGTGCACCGATGGATTTAAACACGGTCGATCAGGATCGATTAGCAAAAGTGCTTGAAAAACGTGGGGTCATTTCAAAAGCAGCTTCAACAGAAGCAAAACAACAAGCCGTTCAAAAGTATCTGGACAAAAAGGCGAACGGAAAACCGGCTGCTGATCACGATCATGATCATGAATCCAGTAAAGAAGCAGCATTTGATAAGAAGACAAAAGACTTCTTAACAAAGCAAAAGGAAAAACTTGCTAAACAATTGAAGAAAAAACACGGAAACTACAAAAAAGGCAACCCAAACGGCTTCGTCAAAGTAGATAAAGCGAAACAGGCAGCCTATAACGGTGCAACACGGACGGATAAAGTCCTTGTCCTCCTCGTCGAGTACAGCGACTTCAAGCACAACAACGTCGTTCAAGAACCTGGATATATGTACTCAGATGACTTCAATCAAAAACATTACCAAGATTTAATGTTTGGTGATAAAGAATTCGAACTTTTCAATGGTGACAAAGTAAAGACGTTCAAACAATACTATGAAGAACAATCAGGTGGTAGTTATTCAGTCGATGGTACGGTATCGAACTGGTTGACGGTTCCTGGTACAGCGAAGGATTACGGTTCAGATAATCCTGCTGGTGGAAACGATAACTTACCGGGATCAAAAGGACCACGTGGTCTCGTCAAGGATTCGTTAGCGGCAGCTGTTAAAGCTGGCATTAACTTAGCAGATTACGATAAGTTCGACCAGTACGATATGGATGGAGACGGTGACTTGAACGAACCAGATGGTCTCGTCGATCACTTGATGATCATTCATGCGGGTACGGGACAAGAAGCAGGTGGCGGTACTCTTGGTGACGATGCAATCTGGTCACACCGCTGGACGTTAGATGGTGTTCATCCGGTAGCAAATACGACAGCAAGTGTTGATTACTGGGGTGGAAAAATGGCTGCTTATGATTACACGGTGCAGCCTGAAGATGGTGCGGTTGGTGTCTTCGCGCACGAATTTGGTCATGATCTTGGATTACCTGATGAGTACGATACGAAGTACACGGGTCAAGGTGAACCAGTCGCTTCATGGTCCATCATGAGTGGTGGTAGCTGGAATGGAAATATCGCCGGAACAGAACCAACAAGTTTCTCACCACAAAACAAAGAGTTCTTCCAAAATGTGATGGGTGGAAACTGGGCGAATATCCAACAAGTTGATTTTGATTCCTTAGATAAGCTAGGAACAGCTTCGTACCTCGATCAGAGCGTCACGAAATCGAAAAATCCAGGAATCATCAAAGTCAACTTACCGAAAAAACCGGTAAAAGGCATCGCACCGGCATTTGGTAAAAAGTATTACTACAGCACAAAAGGGAACGACTTGCATACATCCATGACATCCCCGGAGTTTGATTTGACGAATGCGAAAGAAGCGAAGTTCGACTTCAAAACATTGTATGATATTGAATATAACTACGACTTCTTGACTGTTACAGCGACGGCGGATGGACAATCAAAAGTCATCGATACAATCGGTGATGAAGATACAGATGGAGATCAGCGCGCTGATTCTACTAAAGGAGCATGGGTAGATAAATCGTACGATCTCAGCGAATTCGCGGGTAAAAAAGTGACATTGAAATTTGATTACGTCGGAGACGCTGGTCTTGCGCTAGATGGATTCGCACTTGATAACGCGAAGCTAACGGTTGACGGTAAAGTCGTCTTTGAAGATGATGCAGAAGGTACGCCGAAATTCACGCTTGACGGTTTCGTCGCATCAGACGGTTTCTCTTACGCAGATAACGCATACTACCTCGAATGGCGTAACTATGCAGGCTCGGATAAAGCACTCGAGCATGCACGCGGCGTGAAGTATAACACAGGGCTTGTCGTCTGGTACGGTGATTCGAGCTTTGACGATAACTGGGTAGGTGTTCACCCAGGTGAAGGATTCCTTGGAGTCGTTGACTCACATCCTGAAGCAATCGTCGGAACACTCAATGGTAAACCGGTCACGACAGGAAGCACACGTTACCAAATCGCAGATGCTGCGTTTAGCTTTGATAAAGCACCTGCATGGTTGATTGATTCGCCATCACGTGGAACATACGATTATAAAGGTCTCCCAGGTGTGACAAAGTTCGATGATTCGAAATCGTATATCAACCAGTTGATTCCGGATGCAGGGAAACTACTCCCGAACAATGGTTTGAAGATTGAAGTCATCGGTGAAGCAAAAGATAACTCTGCTGGAGCTGTCTGGATCCACCGTTAAAACAGAAGAACAGGTTCAGTTTCGGCTGAACCTGTTTTTTGTTTTAGTTATGTAGAAGAAGTGGAATCAATTGGAAAAAACATTGGTCTGACAACTTGACTTTTAAAGCGCATCCATTCTATACTTACGTTAGCTTAATATTGTTATTGTCATTACGGATTCACATCGTGTCACGAACAATCTTTTCGTTGCTCCATGTATTTCGGGACAATAATGAATTCTTTTCATATGCCCAGCATATGTATTAAGTAATTTATTTTTGGAGGTTGTTCCCATGAACACAGGTAAAGTAAAATGGTTTAACGCAGAAAAAGGTTTCGGTTTCATCGAAGTTGAAGGCGGAGAAGACGTATTCGTACATTTCTCAGCAATCACTGGTGAAGGCTTCAAAACTCTTGACGAAGGTCAAGAAGTTGAGTTCGAAATCACTGAAGGCGCACGTGGAGCACAAGCTGCTAACGTCGTAAAACTTTAATTTCAACTATTCAATCGTCCCTTTTCGGAGGGGCGGTTTTTTATTAGACTAATATCTTGAATTCAAGATAAATGTGAGATATACTCCAATTACCAAATCATTGACAAGGAGTGAGGAAGATGGAATTACTCGGAATTCATCATGTATCGATCTTAACAGGCATGGCGGAACGCAATTATCAATTCTACACACAAATACTTGGCATGCGTCTGATCAAAAAGACTGTCAATCAAGATGACACGACATCGTATCATTTGTTTTATGGAGATGCGGAAGGGAATCCAGGAACGGACTTGACGTTTTTTGATATTCCGCATCTTGGAACGGGCGTACCGGGGGCATCGAGTATCTCTTCGACATCGCTTCGTGTCAAAACAACGGCTGCACTTCATTTTTGGAAACAACGTTTTGAAGCGAAAGGTGTGGATCACGATGAAATCGTCGAGCGAGCAGGGCGTCGAACACTCGCCTTTCGTGATCAGGAAGGAACACGTTTGATTCTCGTCGCAGAAGATGGTGAGGTAGGTGTCACAGGTGGTGTACCATGGCCGCAAGAAGAAATTCCATCGGAGCATGCAATCGTTGGACTAGGAGCCGTCACATTGACGGTCAACGATCCGACGTTGACGATCCGTGTACTGACGGAAGTCATGGGATTCCGAAAAGTAGGTTCTTATCCATCTTTAGCAGGTGACTTTGCACCGATTGAAGTCTATGCAACGGGAGAAGGTGGTATCGGAGCAGAGGTTCATATCGAGGCACGTCCAGATCTCGACCGAGAACGTCTTGGTCGTGGTGGCGTCCATCACGTCGCGTTCCGAGTACCGAACAGTGATGAATATGAAAAGTGGGTCGAACGCCTGAATGCCTATCACTTACCGAACTCTGGTAAAGTCGATCGTCACTATTTCCAAGCTCTTTACTTCCGGGAACCGAACCATATCTTATTCGAACTCTCGACAGATACACCGGGATTCGCGACGGATGAGTCGGTTGAAACGTTAGGGGAGACGCTTGCGTTACCACCATTTCTTGAACCAAAGCGAGCTGCCATCGAAGCGCGGTTACGTCCACTTGAAATCTGACAATCCTGTGACACAGGTCACAGAAGGATCGTCCATCCCGTATACTAAGAACAGGAATCAAGAAAAAGGAGTGACGGGATGTTAAGAACTACGCTTGGGCAATTCCGAATGATTGCGATACTAGAAGGAATCTCGTTTTTAGTCTTACTGTTGATTGCGATGCCGTTGAAGTATATGGCGGATATTCCGCAAGCTGTTTCGGTCGTGGGTGCACTTCACGGTGTCTTGTTCGTCATGTATGCACTCTGGCTCGCGGTCGTGAAATTCAAATACGATTGGTCGATCGTCAAAGCGGGGATTGCGTTCATCGCATCATTCATCCCGTTTGGTACGTTCGTGCTCGACTGGAAGCTAAAACAGGAAGCAACAAACGCGTAAATTGTGTATACTGAATAGAGCACGGCTGTGGATAACTGTTTTTGTCTATGCGAAGCAGGTTATCCACAGCTTTTTTCTGTGGATAATTTTTAGGAGGATATATCATGTCAACATTTGAAACATTACACATCAGTGACCTGTGGATAAAAAAATTACAAAAACAAGGCATCAAGGAACCAACACCGATTCAAGAACAGGCGATTCCGTCATTACTCGACGGACGCGACTTGATTGGTCAAGCGCAAACGGGAACAGGGAAGACATTAGCGTTTCTCTTGCCAATCCTTGAGCAAATCGATGTCGAATCACAAACAGTACAAGCATTGATCGTCGCACCGACACGCGAACTTGCGCGTCAAATTGCCGATGAGACGCATAAACTGATTCGGAACACGGAACAGTACCGTGCGCTTGCTGTATACGGTGGACAAGACGTCTTTAAACAGATTCAACGCCTCGGTCGGATGCCACAAATCATCATCGGGACACCAGGACGAATTCTTGACCACGTCGGTCGCGGTACACTTGATTTAAGTGAATTACGGACGCTTGTCTTGGATGAGGCTGACCAAATGCTACAAATCGGTTTCTTGCCAGAAATTGAAGACATCATCGAAGCAGCACCGGTTGATCGTCAATTCGTCATGTTATCTGCAACGATGCCACCGAAAGTAGAGGAACTGGCGAAAACGTATTTGCGTAATCCAGTCGAAGTACAGGTGGAGGCGGAAAGCATTACTGTTGAAGCGATCGAACAGTTCGTCGTCGAAACAACGGATCGCCGCAAGCAAGCGACACTGCGGACGATGCTTGACGAGATGCGTCCGTACGCAGCCATTATTTTCTGCCGTACACAACGTCGCGTTAGTAAATTGAACGAAGAAATGCAGATGCAAGGGTATCCGACGGATGAATTGCACGGTGGACTAACGCAAGGGAAACGTGAAAAAGCGATGGCGAAGTTCTATCAAGGAAAAACACAATTCCTGATCGCAACAGATGTCGCTTCGCGTGGACTTGATGTGACAGGTGTGACACACGTCTTTAACTATGATTTACCGGATGATGCGGAAAGCTACGTTCACCGGATTGGTCGGACAGGACGTGCTGGGAACGACGGAATTGCCGTTTCCATCGTAACACCAAAAGATGGTCGGACGTTCCGTGATATGGAACGGGAATTGAACATCTCGGTCACGCCGATCGTCGTCGAATTGTCTGAAGAAGCGATTCGCGCACAGCACGATCAAAGTAAAGGATCACGGAAGACGACAGAAGGACGTGGAAATACACGTCGTTCGAATAACCGTCGCCCGGGACGTGCACATCGTAAATAAACAGAAACAAGATAAAAGAGCCGGTCTACTTCTCTCATCAAAAGAGAAAATAGACCGGCTCTTGTTTTATTTGGCGTAGACCATCTGACCACCGAGATGACCAGTATAAGCAAGTAGTCCGCTACCGACGATGGCAACAGCGAAACTGAGTAATAAAAACATTTTTTTGTTCGAGCGGTAACCTAACAAAAGAAATAACAGCGAGACACCAAAGGCAACAAGACTGAACAGTGCAAAATGCTCATGATTTTCGATGGCAGCATGGGTAACGCTGCTTAAATTCGCTTCCGCATACTCTTCTGCTCCGTCTCCAGACAAATAGGCAGCGACTCCGGAAATCAGACCGACGACTAACGTAAAAAGGGCAAACAGTTTGAATTGTATCCACTTCAGACTGATGAGTAATAGGATCGTCGCAAATAATAAAAGTGCAATCGGTGCATGGACAAGAAGTGGATGAAGCGGTACGTTCCCCAACATATCAAAAACCTCCTTGGATAAGTATGGTAAAGCATAATTTCACTTTACCCTGCTTATCTGACAGTTAACTGACACCGTTTTAAAGAGTTGGGAAATGAATGATGAACCGTGTACCTTCACCTAATGTGGAATCAATGGAAATCGTTCCGCCATGTTGCTCCGCAATGGATTGAGCGATTGATAACCCAAGACCGGTTCCTGTTCCGTGACGCGAATGGTCCCCCCGGTAAAAACGCTCGAATATTTTAGTTTGTTGATTGGAAGCGATACCGATTCCGCGGTCCTGTATCGTCAACTGGCGTTCTGTAGTAGTTTCTTCGAGAGAGACATCAATGACGTCATCGCTGTAGACAAGAGCATTCTCAAGAAAGACCGTCAATAAGCGGTTCAATTGATGGGTATCTCCCTTCATGCGTAAGTCAGGCATTATCGAAGCGTGGATGACGCGATCCGAGTAGGCGTGCTGAAAACGTTCGACGGTCTTTTGAACGAGCGAACTAAGGTCAACTTCCTGTTTCGGTGAAGGTTGTCCTTCTCGCGCAAGCAATAATAAATCAGAGACTAAATACTGCATGCCTGCCGTTTCTGCTTTAACGTCCTCTAGAATCGTACGCCCTTCATTCGAAAGTGATTCCGCTTCTAGCAATTCAATCCCGCTGTAGACGATTGTCAGAGGTGTCCGTAGTTCATGTGAAGCATCGGACGTAAAACGACGTTGACGATCGAATGCTTGTTGCACCGGAATGACGGCTCGACCAGCAAGGATATATCCGACTAGCGTCAGGACAATCGTTGCGAGCACCGCGATCCCCGCCAGAACGGCAATCAATCGCTGTAAGGTGTCTTCGGTCGGAGAGATGTCCTTCATCAGTAGTAGCCGTCCTTCTTCGGTACTCCGTTGATACAGCAAGAAGTGTCGATCATCCCATTCCACTTGTTGCGTCGTATCATTCGAGCTTAAAAAACGGCGCAGTGTTTTGGACTCGACGTCTGGCGGCAGACTTGCATAGCGTTCGTTTCCTGAACCATCGAGTAACTGGAAGTAGATCGGATTTCGAATGAAGTGATCCTCCCCATGCTCGATCCGTTCGAAGATATCTCGATCAGATACGCTCTTCAATTGATTCAATTCCATTCGATTCAGCAATTGAGCGTTCGTGACATACACACCAATCAGGATAAGGACTAGTACAAGAAAAAACGAGCCACTGAATAACAAGGTCAGTCGTTTTCGAATCGATTCAAGCATGCGGATCACCTAAACGATAACCGAATCCGCGAACTGTCCGAATCAAATTAGGAGCACCGACCGCATCTAATTTTTTTCGAACGAGTCGGACGAGCGCATCGAGCGCGTTATCCGTAATATCCGCCCCGATCCCCCACACGACTTCGATGATCAATTCACGACTCATCACCTGTTCAGGTCGTCTTAACAGTAAGGAAAGGAATTCAAATTCACGTCGTGTTAAATCGATTGGATGTCGCTCGTAAGAAATCGTTTGTGAGGACAGATCGAGGAGTAGTCCATTGAAAGAAACCGTCGACACGAATGCCTTTTGTTGACGACGACTGAGCGCGCGCAGTCGTGCCAGTAATTCATTCGATTGAAACGGTTTAACGAGATAGTCATCGGCTCCACTATCGAGACCATGAACGAGATCGATTTCCGTATCGCGAGCAGTCAGCATCAAGATGCCGCCTTCAAACTGTTCTTGCCGTAAGGTAGCGGCGACTTCGACTCCGCTCTTACGAGGCATCATCCAATCGAGAACGAGTAAGTCATAGCGATACGTCTGACATTGGAGGAGCGCTTCCACTCCATCCTGCGCAACATCTACCTGATATCCTGCCCGCTCCAAATGGAGGCGTAACATCTTCGCAAGACGCTGATCATCTTCTGCTACCAAAACGCGCATGCACATCGCTCCTCTTTTTTTCTCATTATCCCATAGTTGCCGTCAGTTAGTTGTCAGTTTTTTTCGATACAGTAAACGTAACAAGAAGGGAGAGGAAACAGATGAAACCAAAACCATTTGCGAAATGGCTCGTCGGGCTTAGTAGTTCCGTCTTCATCGGACTTGCGATTGGTCAGTTGAGTGTCAGTTCGAACGATTCCTCTACGACACCTGTTTCGACAGGCGATACGTATTCGAACGATACGACGCTACCATCTCAAGGGAATCAGTATAGCGATGATGAAGGCGAATACGAAGGGGATGATGGATATTACGAAGATGACGATGATGATCAATGGCAAGGTGATGAATCGTCTGGCTTCAGTCAACCCGGTGGATCAAGTGACGGTCAGTCTAGCCATTCGAGGTAAGGAGGAGGAAGATGGAGCGACAATTGTATGCGATGCATAATCAGGTGCGGTTCGTGACGGATCAGCCGATCGATGAAGCAGAATGGGAGGAACTTGTCCGATTCTTTCATTATGTGGATCGACAGTGGTCACGCTTTGATAAGCAAAGTGAAGTCAGTCGATTGAATCGCTTACGGATCGGCGACACGTTATCTGTGTCCTTACCGTTAGCCCGCTTACTGGCCCGCGCCACGCGATACTTCGAGCAGACCGAACGTTATT
Organism: Exiguobacterium sp. OS-77; assembly: GCF_000414195.2. NCBI lineage: Bacteria > Bacillati > Bacillota > Bacilli > Caryophanales > Exiguobacterium > Exiguobacterium sp. OS-77. The sequence goes on from NZ_DF239008.1 coordinate 158,530, forward strand.
TTTCCCCATTCCTGCTGGCGCAACAACAAGCCAATGGCTATCGCCAATCATTTCCCTTCACACAAGCTGTCGCTTATGAAGAGGTTGCTCCACCAGAGATCGCCCCGTTCATCATTGAAGGATGTGACGTGACGCGAGTCGGAGGCGGTTTTATCGACCTAGGTGGAATCGGAAAAGGAGCTGCCGCGATGATCGCAGCGCAGCGACTACGAAAAAGCTGGAGTCGTGGATTGATTGAAGCGGGAGGTGACGTCATCGTCTGGTCCGAGGAGGAACCATGGAATATCACGATCACGCATCCCGAGACCGAACAACGCGTCGCTGACATGCAATTACGACAAGGTGCGATTGCGACATCGAACCGTGTCTATCGATCGTGGAAGACGGACGGACAGACGCATCATCATTTGTTAGATGGACGAACAGGACGTCCGACGAGAAGTCCGATTCTTCAAGTGACGGCATCTGCGCCACAACTCTATGAAGCCGAAGTCATGACGAAGCTTGCCTTTCAGATGACAGAGACAGAACGTCAAGAAAAGCTGTTTCGTTGGTTTCCAAAAGGACGATTATTGATTTTGGATACTGCTGGGGAATGGCGAAGTGAACAGAAGGGAGTGAGTGAGACATGGACTGGATGAAATGGTTGTTCTCAACATGGACGATGATCCGGTTGAGTGGATTAAGTGGGCACTTCTTCATGACGATTTCTGTCTTAGCGGGATTGCTCGGTTCCTACCCGGCACTCAAAAAACAAAAAGCACGACTGCATCACGTGCACTTATATAGTGGCTGGGCAGGTTTGCTCGCAATCGTCCTTCATGCGACGCTCATCATCGTCGATTCATACGCACCACTGACGATCTTTGAAGTCCTGATTCCGGGCCAAGCTTCTTATGAACCACTCTGGAATGCGCTAGGAACGATCAGTCTCTACTTATTCGGATTCGTTCTCGTGACTTCGGATTTCTTAAAGGAGACGTTAGGCAAGACGCTTTGGAAATTGACACACTGGCTGGTCTTACCTGCTTGGCTATTAATGACGGCACATGGTCTTTTCATCGGTACGGATACCGGAACCCTGTTCACGACGATCTGGTACGCTATCTCAACACTGACGATGTTTACGCTCGTCCTTTATCGGATACGGATCCGTCCTGTGCAACGGACTCGAACTTCAGCAAAAGAGCGCTCAGTCGTACGCTGAGCGCTCTTTTCATTGTCGGGCGAGCCAAGCTGTCCATTCGTTAAAGGCAGCGTCCCGATTCTCGATATAGTTGTGATCACTATCGACAATCGCTTCCTCGAACGGACTGTCGGATAGCAATAAGTCATGATGGAGTGCTTTGATCGATGTTTCGTCCCTTTCTGACGTCATAAGCAACATCGAGCGATCGGCTAGACGTTCTTTTAGCGTCAGTAAATTCCAAGTCGTATGATGGTGCTTCAACTCATCGAGTAACGCGTCAGCAACGGCACCATTTAGGAAACCAGCTCCTCGTTCGAGTACACCGTGTAGCGCAGCTTCGTATTCCGGATGTTCGAGGACGAGCTGACCGACGAGACCAAAATTAAACGGAGAGATTCCGACATAATGTGCAGCCTCTGGTGTCTCAGCAAAAGCATGTAGACCGGCGAAACCGCCCATGCTATGACCAACGACGGTAATCTGATCCGCCTTGATGCCATGTTCGGCAGTGAAAGACTCTGAGCAGACGTGCTGTAGTGTCGCGGTCGCGTCTTCCAAAACATGTTGGAATCGGAAGGTTCCAGGGCTCCCGATCGTTCCACGATACGACGTGACGAGTACATGGTACCCTGCACTTTGAAGTTGAACTGCCCAGTCCATGTTCAACTGTTTCCCGGGAAATCCGTGGAAGAGGACAATCAGTGGAGCATTCGCTGTATGTTCAGGTGAATAGAGACGGGCAATCAACTGTTCTGAACCACCGCTTGGAACATGGAGATAGGATAGTGTTGCCTTTTTCGTGATCGTTTCCAAAAAAACACGCTCCTTCATAATCATTTTCTAAGTCTTAGTGTGCGTGAAGATGCACGATCATGCAATGATTAAGTGTATGAACTAAAAAGATGGGATACCCTTCTGGGCATCCCATCTTTTGTATGGTGTAGCTTAGAATACTTTTGTCGTCCATGATTCACAGTTCCATAAGTCTGTCGCAACAGCTTCATAGAATTCTGGTTCGTGTGAGATCAACAGGACGGTTCCTTTGTACTCTTGTAACGCACGTTTTAATTCTTCTTTGGCTTCGACGTCCAAGTGGTTCGTCGGCTCATCGAGTACGAGGATGTTCGATTCCGTATTCATCAATTTACAAAGACGGACTTTCGCTTTTTCCCCACCGCTGAGCACTTCGATTTTCGATTCGATGTGTTTCGTCATCAAACCACACTTCGCGAGCATAGCACGGACTTGTTGTTGTGTCAGAGACGGGAACGTATTCCAAATCTCTTCGATACACGTATTCGAGTTCTTCTCTTTAACTTCTTGTTCGAAGTACCCGATATGCAAGTTCTCGCCTCGCTCAACGACACCCGAGACAGCTGGAATTTCACCGAGCAAACTCTTGAGCAACGTCGATTTCCCGATTCCGTTCGCACCGTGCAACGCAATCTTCTGCCCACGTTCGATCGTCAGATCAAGAGGGCGCGAAAGTGGCTCATCGTATCCGATGACGAGACCTTTTGCTTCGAACATCAATTTACTTGGTGTCCGTGCTTGGAGGAAGTGGAACTCTGGTTTTGGACGCTCTTGCGCAAGTTCGATGACATCCATCTTATCGAGCTTCTTCTGACGCGACATCGCCATGTTCCGTGTCGAGACACGGGCTTTGTTCCGGGCAACGAAGTCCTTCAACTCAGAGATTTCCTGCTGTTGACGCTTGAACGCGGACTCGAGTTGCTTTTTCTTCGCTTCATGGATCGTGACGAAGTTGTCGTAATCACCGACATAACGATTCAATTCTTGATTTTCCATATGATAAATCAAGTTGATGACGCTATTGAGGAATGGAATATCGTGCGAAATCAAGATGAACGCATTCTCATATTCATTCAAGTAGCGTTTCAACCATTCGATATGCTGGACATCGAGATAGTTGGTCGGCTCATCAAGTAAGAGAATGTCCGGTTTTTCAAGAAGGAGTTTGGCGAGCAGGATTTTCGTCCGCTGTCCACCACTGAGCTCTTGTACATCCCGGTCGAGTCCGATCTCATCGAGCCCAAGACCGCGCGCGATTTCTTCGACTTTTGCATCGATCGTATAGAAGTCGTTATTCGTCAGAATGTCCTGCAAGACGCCGACTTCTTCGAGCATCTTTTCCAGTTCTTCTGGCTCGACTTCGCCCATTTTACCGTACAAATCATTGATTTCCTGTTCGATGTCGAACATGTACTGGAATGCACCTTTAAGTGCATCGCGGATGGTTAATCCTTTTTCAAGGACAGCGTGCTGATCCAAATAACCAACGCGTACATGCTTCGCCCATTCGACTTTTCCTTCATCCGGCTCAAGTTGCGACGTAATGATGTTCATGAACGTCGATTTTCCTTCACCGTTCGCACCGACGAGACCGATGTGCTCGCCTTTTAACAGGCGGAAGGAGACATTTTCGAAAATGGCGCGGTCACCGAATCCGTGACTTAAGTTAGATACCGTTAAAATACTCATAATTACTCCTTATTTCATGAATTCCTGTGACTTAGACGCCTGTCCGTTTTTTCTGGTTGTTTGCTTTTTTCGTCTGTTGGCTCGTCAATTGTTTCGTTTGTGTTCCTTGTAAGCCAGTCGGACGTTTTGTTTGCGCTTGTTTTTTTGCTTTCAAGCGTTCGATCATTGCCTCTTGCAATGATAGTTTTTTTGGTTGTTCACTCATGTTCGTTCACCTCGATTGATTCGTTCTTACTTTCTAGTATGCCAAAAAAAACGTCTCTTGGAAATGAAGAGACCTGATTTTACATCTCAAAGTGTATCAGCAAGATAGACGACGTAACAATTTCGGTCGATATCGATTTCACAGCTGTCACGCTCAAACACACCGTGTCCTTCGACTTCAATTTTGTCCTTGATCAAAAAACGCATCGCTTGGACGTGATTCGGAACCGTTGATGTCTTTAAGAGCGGTTGCGCGCTGTCAGATAAATACTCTCTGAACTCGATATGAATTTGATGCGGTGGATAAACGCGTTCTTCTGTCGCACGCGGTGATGCCTTGATATGATCGACAATCAATTGATCGTAATCACCTGCCATCTCATTGGAACGAAGCTCGTATTGATGTCCTTCGATGATATGAAATTCGCAGAGTTGGTGGGCGATGATCTCTTCCGGTTCAATCGCATAACGATCATATTGATAGATCGGATGGAATTCACCATTTTCTTCAACGTAGTAGGCAAGTGACATGCGTAAATCCTCCTTTTCGTTCTATAGATACTATTACCACATTGAAGGAAAAAAAGTTCCGACAGAACAAAGAAACTTTTCTCTCCAAAAAAGCGTATACTATCCATAACGAGAGTAAAAGGAAAGGGGACTGAGACGGTGAATTGGATGAAACAAGCGACACTAGCTGCAACACTGTTGATCGGAACGACACTGAGTGGGTGTGGATCGGATGATGCACGAGCGGAACGACCAGATGATCCGGATTGTGATGACTATGAGTATGATAATGATGAAGGCGTTTGGTACTGTGATGATAGTTCATCAACCCATTCAGGATACTATTACTGGGGTGGTAGTTATTTCGCATCACGTGCCTTGATGCATAGTGCGATGCGAACGAAAGGGTATACGCCGAAATCAAAAGAAGTAAAGAGTTATAACACGAAGACAAAGGGATTCGGAACAGGCTCATCTTCCGGCTTTTTCGGCGGATGAATAGACGACAAACCTTTTATGGAGACATCGATCGTTTTTGGGATGTGCTAGACGGGGAACCGTACGCTGTGACGGAAATCATGCCCATCTCGGAAGAACGAATCGACCAACTGCATATCGCGGCGCAAGAAGTTTACAAGATATTTGAAAAAGTACTTCCGATTCTTCGATCGATGGATGATGAGGCACTGCTCGAGCTGGGCTTTCCAGTTGAAAGTCTCGCTTTTTTACGACTCGAGACGATGCGACCGTTGACCGTCATCGGACGCTTTGATTTCATTGCGACGGCAGATCGTATCTCACTCATGGAATGGAACGCGGATACGCCGACTTTCATTAAAGAAGTATTTGAAGTCAATGATGTCGTAGCGGAAAAACAAGGTTTTGAACGGGTCAACGATGGGGAAAACAAATGGCTGAAGGCAACTGTCCGTCGTGCGATCGAAGCCGCGATACATCGGACGAAACAGCATCCGCATGTCGTCTTCACCTCACATGGTGACCACATCGAGGATCGATTGACAGCTGAGTATTTGCAGTCGTTTTGGAGTGATGCGACCTATTGTCCACTTCATGCATTAGAGATTCGTCCGGAAGAAGGTCTGTACGATGAGGCTGGTAAAAGAATCGATATCTTATATCGTCAAACCTTTCCGATCGAGATGGCCTTACTTGACCGGGATGAGGACGGAAGAAATTTAGGACAATTACTCCTGCAACTCGTCGAGACGGGTCGACTCGAAATCATCAATCCACCGTCTGCCTTTTTAATGCAAGCTAAGTCGGTTCTTGCATTGATCTGGATGTTGCATGAAGCCAATCATCCGTACTTGAGCGAAACGGACCATATGACGATTACGCGTTACTTTTTACCGACGTACTTATCCGCTGATCCATTCATTTCAAGCCAGCGATCATTCGTTAAAAAACCAATCTTCGGGCGTGAAGGAGATACCGTGACGGTCCATGATGGACAAGGACATATCATGCTAAAGAATGAACAGCATACGTTTCGTGATCAACCGGCTGTTTATCAAGCGTATCAAGAATTACCGACGTACTCACTTCAGGAAGAGGGAGAAGTCGCGTATATGTATGGTGTCTTTATTTTAGGAGGAAGACCAAGTGCGATTGGTGTACGTGCCGGAGAACGGATTACCGGAAACCGTTCCTATTTCGTACCAATTGGTCGACAGCATGAAGGAGGGAGAAACGTATGAGAGCAGCAATTTTAGGAGCATCTGGTCTAGTCGGACAAGAACTCGTCGATCGTTTGTTGGCAGAAGATGCGTATAGCGAGGTACATGTTCTCGTTCGCCGCCCGATGCGCCGTTTTCATCCGAAATTGGAAGAATGGGTGATTGATTTTGATCGTGTGACAGAAATTGAACTACCTGTCGTCGACCATGTCTATTGTGCACTGGGCACGACGATCAAACAAGCAGGATCGCAAGAGGCATTTCGTCAGGTTGACTACACATATCCGATTGAACTTGGTCGTGAATTGTTAGACCTCGGGGCGACACGATTTGCCTTGATTTCGGCGCTCGGTGCCCATCCGAATGCGAAAACCTTCTACAATCGCGTAAAAGGGGACACGGAAAACGGATTACGTGTACTCGGATATGACGCGTTATTGATTTTTAGACCGTCATTGTTGCTAGGGGATCGAGATGAATTCCGCTTAGGCGAACAAGCGGCTGCGAAAATTTCGACGGTTTTACGCCCCTTGTTGAAGCGGAGTGCCATTGCTCCGATCGAAGCTGGTCAAGTCGCTGCGGCGATGATCCGTGAAACGTTACATGCACCGCCTGGAATTACAATCATTGAATCGAAACAGATGCAATCCTGAGCAGTCGAGTAGTCGACTGCTCTTTTTGTTATTCTTGTAACGTAAATAATATTTGACTCGTCAAATGATTTGCGGTTGAATGGTAAAGTGCTGTCTCATATATAAAAAAAGAAGTGAGACAATTCAGGCAAAACAGTGTATTCGTATCCTATCTGTTTCGTCACGCTTATCGTTTGGGGAAAGCGGGAAAAGATGATGGATTATGCACTTATTTAGGATTGATGAAAGGAGCCGATCATATGGCAGAGTTTGATCGCGATCAGGTCTACAAGACCGTTCCGCAAAAAGGATTCTTTGGGAATCCGAAAGGGTTGTTCACCCTCTTCTTCACTGAGTTTTGGGAGCGTTTCTCCTACTATGGCATGCGTGCCATCCTTATCTTCTACATGTACGATTCAGTTGCCAACGGTGGTCTAGGTATCGATAAGACGACAGCTGCGTCAATCATGGCCGTTTATGGTTCGCTCGTCTACATGTCAGGGATCATTGGGGGATGGGTAGCTGACCGTTTACTCGGTACGTCACGCACCGTCTTCTATGGTGGTATCTTGATCATGCTAGGGCATATCGTCCTTGCTTTACCAGCAGGCATTACAGCCCTCTTCATCTCGATGGGACTTATCGTCATCGGTACTGGTTTCTTGAAACCGAACGTATCGAATATCGTCGGTGATTTGTACAGCAAGACGGATAACCGCCGCGATGCTGGTTTTAGTATCTTCTACATGGGGATCAACGCTGGGGCATTCCTCTCACCACTCGTCGTCGGTGAAGTGGCTGACCGCGGTGGATATCACGCTGGTTTCGCACTCGCTGCCATCGGGATGTTCGCAGGACTTGTCGTCTTCGTCTTGACGAAAAAGAAAAACCTTGGTCAAGCGGGTACGTATGTCTTGAACCCATTAAAAGGGGACGAGAAAAAACGCTTCATTACGATCGCATCAATCGTTGTCGTCGTCGTTGCGGTACTCGGTGTCGTTGCATCGATGACAGGACTGTTGACGATTTCTCGTTTTACTTTAATGGTCACGATTCTCGGGATCTTGATTCCGATCGCTTACTTCACAGTCATGCTTCGTAGTCCAAAGATCACGGATGATGAGCGCTCACGTTTGATTGCGTATATTCCGTTGTTCATCGCAGCAGCGATTTTCTGGGCAATCCAAGAACAAGGTTCATACGTCCTCTCCATCTTCGCAAGTGAACGGACGAACCTTTCATTCTTAGGATTTGAGATTCAACCGGCATTCTTCCAATCGTTGAATCCGCTCTTCATCATCGTATTAGCACCTGTTTTTGCGAGCTTCTGGGTCAAACTCGGTGACCGTCAACCAACGACGATGCAAAAGTTCTCGTTTGGTCTTCTGTTCGCCGGACTTTCGTTCATCGTCATGACACTACCAGGTATCCTGTTCGGTGTGGAGACGTCAGTTAGTCCACTCTGGCTTGCACTGAGCTTCTTCCTCGTCGTCATCGGTGAGCTCTTCTTGTCACCAGTCGGTCTATCGGCAACAACAAAATTGGCGCCGGCAGCCTTCTCAGCGCAAACGATGAGTCTGTGGTTCTTGACGAACGCAACAGGTCAAGCGGTCAACGCACAAATCGTTAAATACTACACGAATGATACGGAGATTTTGTACTTCGGTATCACAGGTATCGTTGCCGTCATCTTCGGATTACTCTTGTTCGCTTTCGCACCAAAACTTCAAAAATACATGCGCGGTATTCGCTGATGCATGAAAAAAGACGCTTTCTCAATCGAGAAAGCGTCTTTTTATTAATCATTCGTCCGAATATGGCGTAACCCTTCTGCGAGCAAGGCGACCAATGTTCCGAGGACGAGACCGTTTGACATCAAGGTCGTCACGAGTGGCGGTAAATCAGCCGTTGCCCCTTTTGGTAGTAACAACGCACCGATGCCGACGAGGACCGGGAGACCGACCGTGATCATCGCCGTTTGACGATTCAAGTCGCGGGCTGCTTCCGTGACGCCGATGATCGCCATCCCGGCAACAATCGGTGCGACCATCGCATAACCGACAGCGACGGGGATTTTAGCGATCAACCCGACGAATGGTGTCACGATACTGAGGAAAAGGCACGTGATGTTCGCGTAGACGAACGCTTTGCGGTCCGTGTTATCTGTTGAGGCAATGAAACCAGCTGTTCCGGAAATGGCGACAGGACCGACCGTACCGAACAGACCAGCGAAGAGTTGCCCGATACCAGCCGTGATACCAGCTGTTCCGACTTGTCCTTTGACGGTTTCACCACGCTTGGCACTGATAATCCGTTCGATGACCTTGATGTTTGCTAAGACGTTTGTCATTAACAACAACGAGATGATGAGAGCTGTCGGTAATAAGCTCCAGTCGACATGAATACCGCCGAACGGCAACAAGCTCGGTAAAGTGAACAGTGGACCGTCGAAGCTTGGCATCTCGGCACGACCAATCAATGCAAACATGCTCCAACCGACGAGTAACGTGATTAATAAAGCGTACTGGCGTAAGCGATCGCTTCGTTCTAAATAAAGTGAGATCAAGACCGTCAGAATCGAGATGACGGCAGGTAATACTTGAATTCGTCCATCCTCGATATTGAGTAATCCTTTCATGACGGATCCGGACAGCTGTGCCGACAGCAACAGCATGTAGACTCCGATGACTTGCGGTGTAAAAAGGGGGACTAAGCGCCGTAAGACACCCGTCATCGTCAAGACGATACAGATGATACCGCTGAGTAGGAGTAAGAATCCAAGCGACTGTAATGTGTTTGAATAACTGCCGTACAATGTGACACCAATCGACGAATAAAGAGCAAATACACCCCACCAAATTCCAGCAGGACCTTCCATGATCGGTAGACGGTGTCCGAGCAGGACTTGAAAGAGACTTAAGATGGCAAATACGAATAGACAACGAGATAAGAAGGAAAGCGTCTCGGCACCCGAGAGTTCAAACGATGCTGCGATGGCAAGGGGCGGGGCAATGTTAGTACAGATGATGAATAAAAACCATTGAATCGTAGACACAAGGGTACGCGGCAAAACGTAAATCTCCTTTCGAAAAAACAATATTGGTTTCATCTTAAACCAATTCATGAAAAAGCGATAGGGATGCTTACAATGACTGAAAATTCTAATATTTGTTTTCATATGTGATTTAACACATAATATTGGGTATAACGGTAACGGGAGGGAATGAAATGAAAAAATGGAGTATAAGAATCATTGGAACGATTGCTGCGCTGTTGGCACTGCTCGTATTTGCCTTCATGATCTGGGCGCAGTTCGATTATGATGCATCTCCCCAAGCGATATCTTACGTGGAGACAGCTACACCACGTGAAGTGACATTTGGAAAAAAGACGAGTGACGTTGGATTCATCTTTTATCAAGGGGCAAAAGTTGATGCAGCGGCCTACAGTTATTACGGCAAGCAACTAGCGAAAGACGGGCACTTCGTCGTCATCCCAAAGCTACCGTTTCGGATTGCGTTGCTTGACTCAAGCGAAGGACTCGATATCATCGAGGATTATCCCCAAGTCAAAAAATGGTATCTGATCGGGCATTCGCTCGGTGGAAGCGCAGCTTCGACGATCGTCGAACAACATCCGAAAATTAAGGGGATCGTTTTCCTCGCGTCCTATCCGATTGATTCGATTGATGTGCCCTCGTTGACGATTTATGGTGGACGAGATGGTGTCTTACCAGTCGCTGATATCGAAAAAAGTAAACAGGACGTTCGAAAAGATGCGGTATTCCATGAAATCAAGCAAGGGAACCATGCGAACTTTGGTATGTACGGTCGACAAAAAGGGGATAACAGCAGCCCATTAACGCCAAAAGAACAACAGGACGAGTCGTTAGATGAAATCAAACGATTTATCGATACACCTTAATCAATTCTCTTAGTGAATAAACGACTCATCAATCAAATGCAAAGGGGGGGAGAGATTCTGGCACTGGGTCCGGAATCTCTCCATCCTTATTTCTACTGAGTTATCGATTCAACTCAAGCGATGAGCGACTTCGTCGAGCGTTGGCAAAGCAGCCATCGCTCCTTTGACGGAAGCAGCAAGTCCGCCTGAAATCGCTGCGAATCGACCGATGTCGCGAAGTTCATCTTCAGACCAATCAAACGAAAAATCGCGTAACGCACACTGGTAGAGTAAACCGGACATGAAGGCATCTCCAGCTCCTGTCGTATCGATTGCGTCGACCGTAATCGCATCGATGACAGCCATCGCACGATCCGTATAGAGAATCGATCCTTCACTTCCTCGCGTGATGGCAAGAAGACGAATCGGATATTCAGCTAACAATTCAGCAGCCCCGTCATCAAGATTCGTTTGTCCAGTTAGAAACGTCAATTCTTCCTCAGCAAGTTTGACGATTTGTGCATCCGGTAGGACAGACCGGATCGTCGTCCGCGCTTCGTCAAGATTCGGCCATAACGACTCTCGTAAGTTCGGATCGTAAGAGACTGGTACTTGGTGCGCTTTTGCACGTGCGATGGCTTTTCGTGTCGCGTTGACGGATTCTCCAGTAATCAAAGAGATCGAACCGATGTGTAATAAATCGACGGACGTGAAATCCTCCGGTACATGTGTTTCGTGGAATTGCATATCAGCGCGCTCCGCGTTGATGAACTCGAACGACCGCTCTCCATCCTGACCGTTTGTAACGAGCACAAGTCCTGTTTTTTGCGTCGAATCGTGGACGAGATGATCGGTACGAACACCATAATGATGTAACGTATCTTTCAAGAAGTGTCCCATCGAATCATCACCGACAGCTCCAAGAAAATAACTATCAGCGCCTAATCGAGCGAGTCCGACAGAGACATTGGCAGGAGCACCTCCAGGATTTTTTTGAAACGTCATGTTTTCAGCATCAAGAGGAATCAAATCAATCAATGCTTCCCCTAAACTAAAGATTTTCATACGTAGAACTCCTTTCAAGATCCGGACGAATCCGTTCGATGTGTAAAGCCATATAGCCGATTTCTGATTCAGGTACACGTGTATCGAGTTCGACAGTCAACCAATTGCCCATTTGACTCGCACAGGCATAAGCCTCAGCATAACGTGTTTTGACGGCAGATAAAATTACATCATCCATGTCGTGTAAGATTTCTCCTTGTTCAATCCGGGCGAGGACCAATTTCATGTGCGTAAAGAAACGATAATACGTCATTGATGAGGTCTCGATCGTTTGTCCAAAAAAGACTTCGATCTGTTCACGTAGTTCATTGAGTAACGTAACCGTCTGCAAAGCAGTGGCCATATTCGGATGCGTTTGGCGTGCATTGTATAAGTGAAGCGCGATGTTCGCAGCTTCTTCTTTCGGTAGCGTAACTTGTAAGGCACGCTCGATCTCAAGAACTGCCCATTCTCCAATCGCATACTCTGATCCATACAAAAGGCGAATCTCTTCTGCCAATCGATTATGCACGACGAGTTGTTCACGTGCTAATCGTACGGCATGAGCAAGGTGGTCCGTCAGACTGACGTGAATATAGTCATGAAACGGCGTTTGGAGCTCACCTTCTGCATGTGAGATGATGCGTTCCGATAAATCAATGATCTCAAGTGGTGTCGTTGTCAGAATCTCTTTGAACTGTTCTGCATTTTCAAATGAAGGGATGAACATTTTTTCGATCTTCGTCGCTTGAATCGGATCTTTTTTCTTTTTTCCAAAAGCAATACCTGGTCCCATGACGATGCGTTCCTGTCCATTTTCTTTGACGACAACAGCATTGTTATTGAGGATCTTATGAATAATCAGCCTGACGTCCTCCTTTCCGATCTTTTCTTTTATTATAAAGCGAACTTCAGCGCTTTGCGAACCGACAAATGCGACCACCGAGCCCGAGGACTCGGTTTGGTCGCATGAAGGATTAAGCAGCAACGTCCGTTTCTTTTTGTTTCCGTGCATCGAGACGCATCAAGACGACAGTCGAGATGAAAGCAGTGACGACTGCAATGGCGAACCCGACGAGATAGTTGATCAAGTTTGACGCACCGAGTGGCGCGACGATCGCAATCATCGGAATTCCAGTTAATCCATAAGCGTTCGCAGCGACTTGTGTCAAGACGACATAACCGCCACCGATCGCACCACCAATGGCACCACCGATGAATGGTTTTCCAAGACGTAAGTTGACACCGTAGATGACGGGTTCTGTGATTCCGAGAAATGCTGAGAACGCAGACGGTAGGGCGAGTGCTTTGAGTTTAACGTTCTTCGTCAAGAAGTAAACGGCAAGTCCGGCACCACCTTGAGCGACATTCGCCATCGACCAAATCGGTAAGAGGAAGTTCTTTCCGATACTCTTATCTGCAAGTAATCCTGCTTCAATCGCATGGAAACTATGGTGCATCCCTGTGATGACGATTGTCGAATACAGTCCACCGAAGAGAAGACCGGCGACGACTGAGAACTGTTCATAGAAGAAGACGAGTACGAATGAAATGCCTTTTCCGAGTAACGTTCCGATCGGACCAATGACGATCAATGCCAGGAATCCAGTGACGAGAACCGTAACGAACGGTGTCACGAGTAAGTCAAGCGTTTCGGGTGTCCGTTTCCGGACTTGTTGTTCAATCTTTGCCATGACCCAAACGGTTAAGAGAACCGGGAAGACCGTTCCTTGATAACCGATCAACTCGATGTTCATTCCGAGGAACTTCATGACTTCCGGATCGCTATTACCGAGCGTCCAAGGGTTTAAGAGGGACGGGTGTGTCATGATCCCCCCGATGACGGCACCGAGGTACGGGTTCGCACCGAATTCACGGGCTGCCGAGAAACCGATCAGGATCGGTAGGATGATGAAGGCAGAAGACGAGAACATATCCAGTAGTTGGACGATCGGTGAATCACCGTCAACCCAACCGAAGGCCTTGATCATACCGAGTAATCCCATCAAGAGACCAGCTGCGACGATTGCCGGAATGAGTGGAACGAAGACGTTCGAGAGCGAGCGGGCAAGACGGGCGAACGGATTTAATTTTTGCGATGCAGCCTTTTTAACGTCAAGTGGTTCTTCTCCATCGACCTTTACACCGGCAAGTGGTGCAAACGCAGCAAATACCTTGTTGACGGTACCGGTTCCAAAGATGATTTGGTATTGACCAGAACTTGAGAAGGCGCCGCTGACACCATCTAAGTCTTCAAGTGCTGCTTGATCGACCTTTGATTCATCATGCAAGACAAGACGTAAACGCGTCGCGCAATGAGCAGCAGTGATGATGTTCTCGCGTCCGCCGACGAGTTCAAGCACACGTTTAGCAGTTTGTTGATAATCCATCGGAAAAGTCCTCCTTTTTCATGAAACGTGCTGAATGAGACAAAAAAAGGCAAGACCGAACAACACCTCTCCTAAGGAGGTGTCATTTCGGTCTTGCCAGCCGTACTGTCACAATCCGCACTATTGATTTGATTTCATCTTAAAGGAGGAAAGAAAGCGTTGTCAATACTTAATGTTCATTTTTTTGAATCTGAATATCGACCTCAACACCGTAGTGGTCTGAAACGACGGGACCGTGAATCCCATCAAACACGACACCGACGCGTTCAACGTCAATTTTCCGATTCGATAAGACGAGATCGATCCGCAATCCTTGTTGATTGTCTTCCCATCCATCGATGTTGCCATTGATCGTCTCAATTCCGACCGTTTCCTTAGCTAGCAGGAAGACGTCGTGTAATCCCCGTTGCATCATATAGTCATAACCTGTATTTCGTTCTAAGGCATCGTTGTTGAAATCACCGAGGAAGAATGTCCATTCGAGTGGATCCATCCGAGCCATCAAATGATTGAATTGTTCCTGGAACGGTTCGACTTCATCTGCCCACCAGCCAAGATGGCATGTATTGAACGTAATCGGTGTACCGTCGACTTGGATTGTCGCACGGACGATTTTTCGCGATTTCCAATCGAATGTATCTTGACTGCGGCTGACATAATAACTGTCCGATTTTAAGATTGGATGTTTCGTCAAAAGAGCGAGTCCTTCTTCATACTTATCATAGCCGATATGAGCAAAATCCCAGACGAGGGAGTAGGTTTGACCTTGTTCTTTTAACGCTTGCTGGATCAAATAGGCAAAGTTATCGTTGCGCACATCGTCATAGACGATCGGTGTGTCCATCAATTGACTCACTTCCTGCAACGCAATGACATCATAATCTTGAGCAAGAATTTGTTGAACGATCTGGTTTAATTTTTCGAGTGGCTGTTCTTCCTGCCATGAATGACAGTTTAGTGTGAGTAGACGCATGAGTGGTCCTCCTGATTTTTCAAATAAGAAAGGTGAAACTCTTATAAAAGAGCTTCACCTTTAGGTAGTTCCCTAATCTCGCAGGTTTATGCGCCGATCCGATCTTGGATATCTGATTTTAAGATATCGGCTTTTGGACCGTAGATGGCTTGCACGCCATTGTTCTTAAGGATCAGACCAAGTGCACCGTTTGCTTTCCAGTCTGCTTCTTTTGCAACAAGCGCTGGATCTTTGACAGTGACACGAAGACGCGTCATGCAGGCATCGACGTCCTCGATGTTTTGCTGTCCACCAAGCAAATCGATGATTTGTGAAGCTTGCGAACCGTCGGCAGGAGCTGATGTCGCAGCAGCCTCACCTGAAGCTTCAGTTGTAGATACGTTGATATCGTCCAGATAGTTCCCGTTACGACCTGGTGTCGCATAGTTGAACTTCTTGATGACGAAACGGAACGTGAAGAAGTTCAAGAAGAAGAAGAACACACAGACACCGATGAAACGAATTAAATCACCAATTAATCCAGCTTTTGCAATCAATGGAATCCGCGTCAAGAGTTCGATCGCACCGAATGCGTGAATCCGAAGATGCATGACATCTGCTAGTGCGAAAGCAACACCTGTTAGTACAGCATAGATGACGTAAAGAACAGGAGCGATGAACATGAACATGAATTCGATTGGCTCCGTGACACCTGTCAAGAAGACCGCAAGTCCAGCAGATAAGAAGACAGGTTTGTATGCTTTCTTCTTATCTTCATCAACTGACATGTACATTGCGACAGCGATACCGATCAATGAAGCAAGTGATGTGACGACTTGTCCTTCTTTAAAACGAGCAGGAACGACACTGTTGATCAAATCATTGTATCCTTGTGTGTTGCCGGCTTGTTTTAAGTTAACAAGGTCAGTGATCCAAGCTAACCAAAGCGGGTCTTGACCAGCAACTGTCGATCCTTGAGCAGCACCTGTCAGGATTTTGTACGTTCCACCGAGTTCCGTGTAGTTCATCGGGACAGTCAACATGTGATGGAGACCGAACGGAAGTAATAGACGCTCGAGTGTACCGTATACGAACGGTGCAATGATCGGTGCAGAATCACGTGAAGAGGCAATCCAGCGACCGAAGTCATTCAATAAGCCTTGAACGAACGGCCAAACGAGTGATAAGGCGAATGCTGCAACGACTGATCCACCAATGACGACGAATGGTACAAAACGTTTTCCGTTAAAGAAGGCAAGCGCATCTGGCAATTTACTGAAGTTATAAAATTTATTAAAGAGAACGGCACCAAGGAAACCAGAGATGATTCCGACGAATACGCCCATGTTGAGAGCAGGTGCCCCTAAAACTGAAGTGAAATAATCTTTTACGATGAGCTCAGAACCAAGCAGTGAATCGACCGTTGCTTTTGGATCCGCAATCATGTCAGTGTTGACTCCGAAGATAGCTCCTGTGACACGGTTGATCAAAATGAAGGCGAGTAACGCTGCGAACGCACCACCAGCACGTTCTTTTGCCCATGACCCACCAATCGCGACGGCGAATAAGACGTGAAGGTTCGTAATGATGGCCCAACCTAAATCTTCAACGATTCGAGCAATCGTTTGCATTAACGCGATATCGCCTCCATACATGCCGATCAGTTTCCCGACCGAGATCATGATTCCTGCAGCAGGCATAACCGCGATGACGACCATCAACGCTTTACCGAGTTTTTGCCAAAAATCGAACGAAATAGCATTTTTCAAGATCATTCACTCCTTTTGTATCTCTTTTTCTCTAATATGTGTGTAAGAACAGTGCAATAATGTAAGCGATTAATGCAACCGTTTGCATATAGAATTGTAAGCGATAACTTTTTAAAAAGCTAGTGTTTTACAAGAAAAATATTTGAAATTTAATTTTGATTAGAAATTGTTAGTTCAGATTGGTATTTAGATTTAAAAAAAGTGGGAATAAGACTACAGTGAACGTTGTCTGGTTTTAAAAGAAGAAAGGATGTTTGAAGCGGATGAAAGAAGGGATTCAACCGATCGGACAGTACGGACAGCGGATTCGTACATTAAGAGAACGTCATCAGTTAGATCAAAATACATTAGCAGAGTTAACTGAGACGACACCTGAGATGATCCAGCGTATTGAAAGTAGCATTGCCCATCCCTCATTTTCAATGATTGAGCGACTGGCCCGTGTCTTACATGTCCCTTCGGATCACTTAATTCGGCATATCTGGCCACCTGAGGTCATCCGTCAGCATGATAGCCCGTCCTTGATCGACCTTCCATCTAGTTGATGAGCATCAAAAAAGAGGAACAAGGGGATTTCCCCTTGTTCCTCTTTTAGTCGTCTTAACGATTATCGATCGTTTCAGGATAGAGATCGTGATTGAATAAACGGTGCTCTGCCATTTGTTCGTATTTTGTACCAGGCTTCCCGTAATTGTAGTACGGATCAATTGAGATTCCACCGCGTGGCGTGAATTTGCCCCATACTTCAAGATAGCGAGGTTCCATCAATTTCACGAGATCCTTTCCGATGACGTTGATGCAGTTCTCATGAAAATCACCGTGGTTACGGAAGCTGAACAAGTACAACTTCAGTGATTTTGATTCGACGAGTTTTTCGTCCGGGATGTACGAGATGTAAATCGTCGCGAAGTCCGGTTGATTCGTGATCGGGCAAAGACTCGTAAATTCTGGTGCATTGAATTTCACGAAGTAATCATTTTCCGGGTGACGGTTCGGGAATGCTTCGAGAACTTCAGGTTGGTATTCAAAAATGTATGGAACGGCTTTTTGGCCGAGTAACGATAAGTCGTTTAAATCTTCAGGGCGCATAAATCATTTCTCCTTAGACGCCACGATCGTTCGCGAAAACGAGGGCGTGTAGTTGTGGTAGGACGCGCGCATGATTGAAGCGCTCATCACGGGCGACGCGTTCCCAAAGTGTTTTTAAATCGTGTAGCATGCGTGGAGCGATCGTTCCTTCTTCGTGCGGATCAGGATTACCGAGCGATAGATAAAGCGTCTTTAGCGCATATCGTTCTGAAATCATCGCCGCGAAGTCGAGGTCTTCCTCATTAAAGATGACGATTTTAACGGCACGCTGTTGTTCCGGTAAACGTTTAAAAAAGACATCCAAGCGATCGAAATCAATCTTCATCCCACTTGAAGGTGGTTTAGGGCTAAGTGTGACGTCATCGATATCAAGCAACCAATTTTGCCAGTAGGAGCCTTGTGTCTCGACGGACATCGTGATGTTTCGTTCTTTTAGTGCCGCAACCAGTGTGCCGATTGAAGCATGAAGTAACGGGTTCCCACCAGAAATCGTGACATGTCCGTAAGAGCCGAGTGCATCAAGACGTTCTATGATCGTCTCTGCCGTCAAGAGTTCAGGTTTTTCAGAACCATCCCATGTGAAGGCGGAGTCACACCACGAACAGGAGTAGTCGCAACCGCCGGTCCGGACAAACATCGTCTTTTGACCAATCGATCGTCCTTCTCCTTGAAATGTTGGTCCGAAAATCTCGAGAACCGGAATTTTTGGTGTTTTCGTTAAAGCACTCATGCTTCGTTCATCCACTCACGACGGACTTCAGCAAAAGCAGTCGGTGTCTCATAGAGCTTGACGAATTCGACACGAAGTCCACGCTCATCCGGAAGGTGTTGTCCGAGCGTCTCGAAAATCCAAGCCGCCATGTTTTCAGCTGTCGTATTCATGTATGGTAACGATTCATTCAGGTAGCGGTGATCCAATAGTGGTTCGAGATGTGTTTTGAAGATTTTTTTGAGATCACCAAAATCGAGTGTCATACCGCGGTGATCCAGAAAACCACTGATCCCCATATCGACATGGTACGTATGACCGTGAAGGGCACGGCATTTTCCATCATAATCATATAGGTGGTGTGCTGCGTCGAACGTTAATTTTTTTACGATCATAACGCGGGATTTCGTATAGATAAGCGAGTCGCCAGTCGGGCGCTCGACCGTTTCAGGTGCTTCGTAATTGAATGTCATGTGTGTTGAACCTCCTTGATGTATGCATCTAAGCCATTTTTCCGTAATTCACAGGCCGGGCATTCGCCACAACCATCTCCAATGACGCCGTTGTAACACGTCAACGTGCGATTTCGAACGAAATCAAACGCACCGAGCGAATCGGCAAGCGCCCACGTCTCTTTTTTGTCGAGCCACATGAGTGGCGTGTGAAGTACGAATGGATAGTCCATCGCAAGGTTCAATGTCACGTTGAGTGACTTGATGAAGGCATCACGGCAGTCAGGGTAACCGGAAAAGTCCGTTTCACATACGCCAGTGACGATATGACGGATTCCGCGTCCTTTCGCAAGGACGGCTGCGAACGAAAGAAACAGGTGATTTCGTCCATCTACGAAAGTAGAAGGAAGACCATCTTCATTCGTCGTGATGGTTTGGCTGTGGTCAGTCAAGGCGTTACTCGTCAGTTGACTGAGAAGAGAGAGATCAAGCTCATGGTGTTTGACACCGAGCTCAGAGGCGATGTCGCGTGCGACTTCAAGTTCTTGTGCATGACGTTGTCCGTAATTAAACGTCACGACTTCGACTTCTTCGTATTGTTTCAGTGCCTGAAACAAACAAGTCGTTGAGTCTTGGCCGCCACTAAAGACGACAAGAGCACGTTCGTTTTTCATAATGTACACTTCCATTCCTAGTTTTTGTAACGGAGGAGGTTACGAACTCCGGAGACATAGTCTCAACTATTCACACTAGCAGAAGCCATTGAAAAAGTCGACGTTTTCTGATGAAGACAAAAAAAGAGATGCGTATCGTCGATCGGACGGTACGCATCTCGTGTAAGAAGATTAAAGCGGATAGTGATAGTAGCGTTCTTTGACGAGTAGATCTCGAATGTTCGAATCTTCCGAGATGACTTTCATCAGACCACCTGTTTGTGAAGCGTGCGCTTCGAGTGCCTTGATCTTTTGATCCGTATAGGCACTGACATCATGAATGAACGTTCCTTCCCCGAGCTCTTCTTTCGTATTGTTCGCAAAAGCGACCGCAAGGAACTCTGGACGATCAGCAGGATCCATCATCCGAAGGGCACGAACGACGGCACGAGCTGTCGCTTCATGATCGGGATGGACCGCGTAACCCGGATAGAACGAAATCAAACGAGTTGGTCGTGTCTGTTGAATCAAGGCAAGAATACGGTCGGCAAGTGCCGCTTCATCCTCAAATTCAACAGTCTTATCACGAAGTCCCCACATTTGGAGATCCGAAATCTTCATTTTTGCAGCAGCATCGATCAACTCACGTTTACGAATCGTTGCGAGCTGTTCCCGGTTCGTAAAGACAGGACGTCCCATGTTACGTCCCATCTCACCAAGTGTCAGACAAGCGTACGTGACAGGACCACGGTTTTCAGCGTGTTCGATGATCGTACCGGCAGAACTGAAAGCTTCGTCATCCGGGTGAGGGAAGACGACGAGTAAATGATCTTCGTGTGTCATGCGTCTACCTCCTCTGCACCTTGAGCGAATGGTGTCGGGCTAAGTTCAAAAGCAATTGCAAGACGTCCTTCGATATCGTGACCGGCAATCAACAATTGTTCCCCAGCAAATTCGAAGTCAGTCAATCCTTCACCGTATAACCAGCCGTGGGCAAGTTTCAAACCGATCCGGTAAGGTCCGTTTCCTGTGATCAGACCACGTTCGTAAGTGATTTCCGCATTACGGAAAAACATCCCTGCGCTATGGAAAGTTGGATCTTGGTGTGTCGCGTAGGCACCGTTCGTCGTCTCGACGTGTACATATAACGGTGTATTCGCATGTTCGTCGATATAACGCTGTATTTCTTGTACATCAATGGCTTGCATAAACTTTTCTCCTCTCCTATACAGAAAGAAGTCCGCGGATATCGCGGACTTCTTAAGCGGATCAAGACTGGACTGTACGATGTGCAGCGTGATCAGTTGGTCCGACGTATTCATTCAAACGGAATGAATGACGAATCGCGGAAGTGATGAAAGATTTTGCTGTACGGACAGCAGCTTCTACCGATGCACCTTTTGCGAGTTCGGCCGTGATTGCTGCAGAGTACGTGCAGCCAGCACCGTGCGTGTACGGTGTCTCGATTCGTTCGTCCTCAATCAGGATAAACTCTTTTCCGTCATAAAGCACGTCAACTGCTTGTGGATGGTCAATCTTGCTGCCACCTTTGACAAGAACGTATTGCGCACCTTTTTCGTGAATCCGTGCTGCTGCAAGTTTCATCTCGTCGATCGTTGCTGGTGTTTTACCAAGGCCTGACAGTTGTCCGGCTTCGAAGACGTTCGGTGTGACGACCGTCGCAAGTGGTGTCAAGACATCACGAAGTGCGTTTGCCGTATCAGGGTTCAGTACTTCGTCTTCGCCTTTACAGACCATGACAGGATCGATCACGACGTTTTGAACGCCGGATGATTTGATTTTCTCAGCTACGGCTTCAATGATTTCGACAGTCGGGAGCATACCCGTCTTCATCGCATCAACACCAATACCTCCAAGGACCGTGTGGATTTGTGTCCGGACGAGTTCTGTGTCGATTGGGTAAACCGCATGGTGCCAAGAGTGATCAGGGTCTTGGGCGACGATGACCGTCAAAGCATTCATTCCATAGACACCAAGTTCTTGGAATGTTTTCAAATCAGCTTGAATACCAGCTCCACCGCTCGTGTCGGAACCAGCAATCGTTAAGGCTTTACGTTTTGTCATGGGGCATTCCTCCTAAAGAAATAGACAATCCTTCTTGTTCTTCATCATAGCGAATTATGGGAAAAACAACAACTATCGACGCTTCTGACGTACACAAAACCCCACCTCTCTTGAGTAGGCGGGGCAAGTACTTATTTAATGAATAAGAAGTCTAGAATATAGTAGATCAAGGCAGCGAAAGCCATCGAAATCGGCAATGTGATGACCCATGTAATGAGCATGCGTTGTGCTGTTCCCCACTTTACACCTTTCTTACGGTGTGATGTACCTACACCCAAGATGGCAGAAGAGATGACGTGTGTCGTCGAAACCGGAAGATGAATCGCTGTCGCTCCAAAGATGATTGCTGCTGATGTTAAGTCAGCTGCAACCCCGTTGACTGGACGGATTTTCATGATTTGACCACCAACGGTCTTGATGATCCGCCATCCACCGACAGATGTTCCGAGACCCATCGCGATCGCACACGAGAGTTTAACCCAAGTCGCAACTTCGTGATCTGTTTGATAACCAGATGAGATCAAAGCAAGCGTGATGATCCCCATCGCTTTTTGTGCGTCGTTCGTACCGTGTGTATACGACTGCAAAGCAGCGGTTGCAATTTGAACATGACGGAAGCGACGATTCGTCTTCGCCAAGTTTCCTTTTTTGAAGATGACTTTAAAGATTGCATAAACGATGAAACCGAGTGTGAATGCGAGCACTGGTGAAATGAGCAAGGCTTGAACGATTTTCAAGAAGCCTTTTGCTTCGATTCCTCCGAATCCGACAGAGGCAACAGCAGCACCAGCAATCGAACCGATCAGTGTATGCGAAGAACTTGACGGAATACCGAAGTACCAAGTCAAAAGGTTCCAGGCAATGGCTGAAATCAAGGCAGCGATAACGACGTAGCTACCATGTTCAAGTGTTGACGGGTCAACGATGTCACCAGAGATCGTTTTTGCGACTCCAGTGAACGTGATTGCACCTAGGAAGTTCATCGATGCAGCCAAGATGATGGCATGACGTGGTTTCAACGCACGAGTCGACACCGAAGTCGCGATCGAGTTCGCTGTATCGTGGAAACCGTTGATGAAGTCGAAGCTAAGTGCGAGAATCACGATTATGGCGGTGATGATAAACAGGCTATCCATCTCGTTAGCTCCTCACTTAAGCGTTTTTCATGATGATCGTTTCAATGACGTTAGCTGCATCTTGGCAGTAGTCCGCGATTGATTCGAGCGATTCATAGATTTCTTTATATTGGATGATTTTAATTGGATCTGTTTCTGTTGCGAACAATGCTTTGATCGATTTACGGCGTAGGTTATCACAAATCGTCTCTTGTTCTTTGATTTTGATGACGTGTTCACGCATCGGTTGCAATTTACGTGCAACAAGAAGATCCATTGACATCGCGAGTTCTGTGACAGCGATGTTGATTTCATCGACGAACTTTATCATGTGCTCGTCTGCTTGAACGATATTGTAGATTTCGAAGATCGCTGAACATTCTTCAAAACCGTCTAAGACGTCATCAAGTGCGTTAGCAAGTGCGAGTAAGTCTTCACGGTCGATCGGCGTGATGAACGCATTGTTCAAGTCGATGATCAACTGGTGCATCAAATCGTCCCCAGCTGTTTCGAAGTCTTTTACTTTATGTGCAAATTCTTTTACATCCGCGATGCCGTTGATTTTAAAGTCAACGAAGAATTGCGAAGTCGTTTTTAAGTGTCCTGCGATTTCGGATAATTTCACTGCGAATGGATCTTGTTTTTTACTAAACATTTCTTCTGCCTCCATATTAAGAACAAGAATAGAATAGTGAAGTAACTTCACGAGTTCGATTGTAGCAGACGGTATTGTAAAAGAATACATTTATGAAGCGTCTTTACGAAATCTTAATAAATCTTAATACGGAAGTGATTGTAGATTTAATAAATTGTCTGACAATGGTAAAAGTGAAGTGTACTTGATTGAAATGAGTTGGATTACGTTGTGATTGCAAGAGATTGTCTTGTGATTGTAAGAATAAAAGCGCATCAGAAGTGGGAAAAGAGGATATGGCGCATGAAAATCGAATGATATGATTAAGTCTGCGTAATTAGGTAAAAGAGGAGGATTTTATTATGCTCGTACAAAGTTTATGTATTCCGAAGCATCAATGTGTCACGATTTCCGAGACAGCGACGATTCGTGAAGCACTCGACACACTTGAAAAAACCGGATACCGCTGTGTCCCGGTCCTTGACCAATCAGGACAGGACTTTAAAGGGAACATCTATAAGATGCACATCTATCGGCATGGGATGAATGGTGGCAGCTTAGACGACAACGTCATGTCGCTGATTAAGAATACATCCAAATACATCTATACAGGAAGTAATTTCTTTGAAGTCTTCTTCTCAATCAAGGAATTACCGTATATCGCGGTCTTAAATGATGACGGCCATTTCTTCGGTATCCTGCCACACGGAAAAATGCTTGGAATGCTTGAAGAAGCATGGAACCGTGATTCTGGAAGTTACGTCCTGACAGTAGCCCTAAGTGAACAAAAAGGGGCACTTGAGAAGATCTCGAAGATCGTCAACAAATATTCAACGGTCGCGAGTCTGATGACACTCGATGCGAAGAGTAGCGTCATGCGTCGTGTATTGATTACATTACCGACGGATTGTGACGAGAAGACAAAGAAAAAAATCGTTAAGAAACTTGACGATAAGGGACTTCGAGTCGTTGCTGTCGAAGATTTAGCCGTTCGTGTATAATGGACCCGCACAAGACCAGTTCATGACTGGTCTTTTTTTGAGGGAAAGGAAGGATAGATGATGAAACTATTAATAGTAGGAGCCGGTGCGATGAGTGAGGCACTCGTTCAAGGATGGGTCGCTTCTGGATTTGCACGAGAAGATATCACGATGACGAATCGGAGTGGCGGGATACGCTTGACAGAAGTCGCAGCGCGACACGGCGTTCAAACGGTCGAGCAGGAGGACGTCTCCTTATACGATCTCGTCATGCTGGGCATGCAACCCGATGGTGTACTCGACTATGTAGCGAATCAACAATGGACGAATCAGACGATCGTTTCGATTGCTGCACATATTACACCATATGAAATCGAACAGTTGGCAAAACGTCCGACAGTTGCTGCCATGCCAAATACCCCAGTCGCACACCGTTTAGGAATGACTGGACTATGGTTCGGCTCACGCGTGAATGAAGAGATCCGAAGTGTAGTCGAGGCATTATTTGGACGTGTCGGAGAAATTGCGGAAGCAAATGAATCGACGATGCCTGCATTCATGGCGGCAGCTGGATGTAGTCCTGCTTTCTTTTATGAAATCGTAGCTGGCATGGTGCCGGTTTTGACGGATGCTGGTTTTGAAGAAGAAAATGCACGTCGAATCGTTGCTCAAGCGATGAAAGGTTCGGCTGAAATTCTCATGCGCTCCGACGCAAGTACGGATCGTCTCATTGCTGATGTTGCGGCACCTGGTGGACCAACGGATCGTGGTGTTCAAGTGCTACGGGAGCATCACTTATTTGATACGATGCAAGCGGCACTACGAGAGAGTGCACGCGAAGCAGACGAATAATGGATTCAAAAGAGGCTGACTCAAAAAGAATGACGCGTCTTTTCACGTCCTTATCTTTGTAGAGACTGACATTTGAGTCAGTCTTTTTTTCGTTCACGAAAGTTTCACGTGAAACATAAACAAAGCGATTGCATCTTCAAATAAGAATTCGTACACTGTAAAAAGAAACCGTCCAGACGGTACAGTAAATATGAGGGAAGGGGGAGACTATTGGCCAGTGCAAAAGCGCAAGAGACTCGTCGTCGGATTCTTGAAGCCACGACGACGATCATTTTGCAACAAGGATTCACCCAATTGACGCTTGAAGAAGTAGCGAAACAAGCAAATGTCTCAAAAGGTGGACTATTGTATCATTTCGCTTCGAAGGAAGCTTTATTAATGGGGGTCATCGAGGCGCAAGAAGCACGACAATTTGAACTATATGAACAGCATCAGTTGACGATGGGACCGATGGAAGCGTTCGTGACGTTGCAAATCCAGCAACAAGAGGAGTTCCATCTCGACATGGATGCGCTTCTTTACTTGTTGTCCTTACTAAAGGATCATGCGACGTTCGTCGAGGAACGAAAGCGACAAGCGGAGCAGTTCTTTCGCCAACTGACAGAACAGATGGAT
The DNA here is from genome assembly GCF_000414195.2 of Exiguobacterium sp. OS-77. NCBI lineage: Bacteria > Bacillati > Bacillota > Bacilli > Caryophanales > Exiguobacterium > Exiguobacterium sp. OS-77. The sequence continues at coordinate 184,506 of NZ_DF239008.1, forward strand.
CCGGTTGAAGTATTGTCGATTCGCTTTACATTAGACGGTTTGAAATTGTCGGAGCATTTTCAGTTCGGTGCACCGTCTCCAAATGTGCGACAACGATTAATTCAGCAATTAATAGAACGTGCACGACGACTAGATAAACAAATTGAAGAGTGAGGGAGAACCATACGATGAAAAAGATCATCCAATTTTCGGTGAACAATAAGTTTGCCCTCTGGCTCATGACGATCATCATCACGGTTGCTGGTATTTATGCGGGAACATCGATGAAGCTCGAGACATTGCCAGACATCACGACACCGACCGTGTCGGTGACGACGATTTATCCAGGTGCTACACCAGAACAAGTTCTAGATGAAGTCAGTCGAGAACTTGAAAGTAAGGTCGAAAATTTATCAGGAGTCGATACTGTACGCTCGACGTCCTTCCAAAATGCATCGAACCTACAAATCGACTATAACTTCAGTACGGATATGGAAGAAGCCGAGCAAAAAGTAAAAGAAGCTCTTTCAAACGTCGAATTACCGGAAGGTGTTCAGGAACCACAAGTATCACGGATTTCCTTTGATGCATTCCCGGTCATCGGTTTTGCCGTTTCGGATAAGGAGCGTTCCCTGTCTGAGTTGACGAAACTCGTTGAAAACGAACTTCAACCGAAGCTTGAAGGAATCGAAGGGGCGCAGACGGTTCAAGTCGCGGGTCAAGAGATTCGCCGGATCGAAATTCGCTTCGATGAGAAAAAACTCGAACGTTACGGTTTAACCGAAGAGAATGCGAAACAATTGATTCAAGCTAATGATTCCCGTTTAGCGCTTGGCTTATACGAGTTGGGGGATAAGGAACAAGCAGTCGTATTAGATGGAAAAGCAACGACGGTCAAGGAATTAAAAGATCTTCGTCTTCCCTATACACCACCAGCATCGAATACTCCTGAAGCAGGACAAGCAGGACAAGCAGGACAAGCAGGACAAGCAGGACAAGCAGGACAAGCAGGACAAGCAGGACAAGCAGGACAAGCAGGACAAGCAGGACAAGCAGGACAAGCTCCATCGTCAGCCCCTGCGGCTTCCCAAACGACACCATCGACAAGTGCGGCGTCAGATCAGGCAACACAGACGGCACCAACGCAAGTACCAACTGTCACGTTGTCACAAGTCGCGACGATTGAAGATAAAGGGATCGAGGAATCGATCTCGCGTTCGAATGGTGAACGATCGATTGGGGTTCAAGTAACGAAGTCGCAAGATGCGAATACAGTCGATGTCGTCAATGCAGTCAAGCAGATAATCAAAGACTTTGAAAAAGAAAACGGTTCGGTCAATGCATCTGTGACACTTGATCAAGGAAAACCAATTGAGGAATCTGTTTCGACGATGATCAGTAAAGCATTGATTGGTGCGTTATTTGCGATCGTCATCATCTTGCTGTTCTTACGAAACATTAAATCAACGATCATCGCTGTTATTTCGATTCCATTATCGCTTCTGATGGCCATTCTTGTGTTGAAGCAGATGGATATTTCCTTAAACATCATGACACTCGGAGCGATGACGGTCGCGATTGGTCGAGTCGTTGATGATTCCATCGTCGTCATCGAAAATATTTATCGCCGTTTGACGGATCCGACGGAAAAGTTAAAAGGAAAAGAACTGATCATCAGTGCAACACGAGAGGTATTCATTCCAATCGCTTCGTCGACAGTCGTTACGATCGCGGTCTTCTTACCACTCGGGTTCGTTACGGGATTCGTTGGTGAGCTCTTCTTACCATTCGCTTTGACAGTCGTCTTTGCACTGTTCGCGTCCTTGATCGTTGCGGTTACGGTCGTTCCGATGTTCGCTGATTCGCTCTTTAAGCGTGGTAAAGCACCAAAACCGGAAAAAGAAGAGGGCGGAAAGTTGGCGAATGGATATCGCCGTATGCTGAATTGGTCTCTCAACCATAAACTCATCGTCTTTGGTCTTTCAGTCTTGCTATTGATCGGTAGTTTTGCTCTCGTACCAACGATTGGTGTCAACTTCTTGAATCAAGAAGGAGAAAAGACACTCTACGTCACGTACAATCCAAAACCTGGTCAAACGCTGGATGATTCGTTAAAAGCAGCTGATCAAGCAGAAGATTATTTCAACAAACAAAAAAATATCGATAATCTTCAATTTACCGTCGGTGGAGAAAATCCATTGAATCCAGGGAATACGAAACAAGGGGTCTTCATCGTCCAATACGATCCAGACACGGAAGATTTTGCAGATGTTAAACAGACAGCCATCAAACAGCTGAATGCTGACATTCCGACAGGAGAATGGAAAGAGCAAGACTTTAGTGGTGGCGCAGCTTCGTCAGGCGTCTCGTACTCTATCTTTGCGAATAATATTGAAGATTTAGAAGCAGTAACACCGAAATTCGTCGATGCGATCGAAGGTGAGTCGAAGTATGTTCGAAAAGTAACGACAGATTTAAAAGAAGCGTATACGCAATATACGTTCGAAGTCGATCAGCAAAAAGCGGCTGAATTCGGCGTTTCAACAGCACAACTTGCGCAGGGCATTGCTAATGTCCAAGGAGAAGAAAAACCACTTTCTACTATTAAGGTAGATGGGAAGGAACTCGATGTCATCGTTCCAAACGAACAAACGACATACGATTCCGTTCAAGATTTGGAAGAGACGGATGTCGTGACACCGCTTGGCGTGCGCAAACTGTCCGATTTTGTTGAAGTGAAGAAAGGAACGACTCCTGATTCGCTCAACGAACGTGATGGAAAACTCGTCGCTACCGTTACAGCAGAACTAAAAACGGATAAAGCAACCGAGGCTTCTCAAGCGATTGAAAAGTCCGTCAAAAACATTGATCGTCCGACAGGCGTCTCGTATGAGCAAGGCGGAGTCACGGAGCAGATCCAAGAGTCGTTCACACAACTTGGTCTAGCAATGGCAGCAGCTGTAGCGATCGTCTATCTTGTCCTCGTCATTACGTTTGGAGGAGCATTGACACCACTCGTCATCTTGTTCTCACTTCCATTCGCCATCATCGGTGGACTGGTTGCCCTGTTGATTACAGGAGAGACGATTTCTGTGTCATCCTTGATTGGTGCGTTGATGTTGATCGGAATCGTCGTGACGAATGCGATCGTCTTAATCGACCGTGTCATTCATAAAGAAGCGGAAGGTTTATCGACGCGTGAAGCACTACTCGATGCAGCAGGTACACGTTTGCGTCCGATCTTGATGACGGCACTTGCGACGATTGGTGCACTTGCACCACTTGCGCTTGGACTCGAAGGTGGCGCATTGATTTCAAAAGGGTTAGGTGTGACGGTCATCGGTGGACTGACGAGTTCGACGTTGTTGACACTCCTCATCGTGCCAATTGTCTATGAATTCTTAGCACGTTTCCGTAAAAAGAAGTCAATTGATTCTTGAAAAAACGATTAAATGACTCAAACTGACAGGTATGTAGAAATGGCTATCCTAAGCCGTTCTACAGCCTGTTTTTTTATTTTGTTACAAAAGTATTACGAAAAAGAATTAGCGTTAAAGAACTGTAACATGATGAAAATCTGGAACATGATAGGATAAATACAGAAATTATCTGACAATTCAGACGTAAAAAACATTCATACATAAGAGGAGAATGAATCGATGAAAGCTGTCACTCGTGTTTTGTTAACCTTAACGTTACTCATCAGTAGTTGGACACTCGTCCCAGCATCAACGCAAGCTGCAACAAGTAAAAAAGTAGTGGTGTCAGTGGATGTGCTAAATATTCGTGCAAAAGCTGCTGTATCGAGTAAACGAGTCGGGCAATTGAAACTTGGACAAGCTGTAACCGTCGTAGGTCAGGTCAAAGAATGGTATCAAATCCGTCATCAAGGAAAATCAGCATATATCGCTTCTACATACACGAAAGCATATAACGCTAAAGCGACGAAAGGTCTTAGTAAAACAGGATCAACGATTGTTTCGGTAGCAGAAGGTCTCAAAGGACGTCCTTATGTTTTTGGTGCGACAGGTCCTGTTAGCTTTGATTGCTCTGGATTTACACGCTACGTTTATCAAGCACTAGGAAAATCACTCCCACGTACGGCAACGGCTCAATACTCAGCAACAAAACGTACGGCACCAGGCGCTGGTGATCTCGTCTTCTTTACACATGGAAGTGGGATTCAACACGTTGGAATCGCTGTCGATGGTGGTACGATGATCAATGCGAACTCGTATTATGGAAGAGTCGTCAAAGAATCGTTCCGTGGTGGCTACTGGGGATCACGGTATGTAGCGGCAGGAACTCTTTAAACAAAACGAAGCGACGAATTCAAATCGATGAACTCGTCGCTTTTTTATATGGATTCAAGTGTGAGGAAGAACAGTCGTTCCAGCAATGAATGTCGAGGGTACTTCGATTTGTGGACGAGCAACGAGATCTTCGCGGACGGTTAATTGAAAAGCATGTCGCCCGATCGTGGCATAAGGGATCGCGATCGTCGTCATCGCTAAGACTTCAGCGAGTTCACTTCCATCAAAACCAATGACAGACAGGTCTCCAGGAACCTGATAGCCTTGTTTTCGGAGTTCTAAGATGAGACCAGCTGCCACGTGATCACTTGCGGTCAAGATAGCGGTCGGTCGTTGTTTTTGTTGCATCCAGCGTCTTGCGACGGTCGCACCGTCTTCAATCGTCAAGGTCTGTTCATAGACGAATTCGTCACGTACGACCTCTTGATACGCATGTTTACGCGCCAAGCTATTCGTACTGTCCGGTCGTCCGAGACAGATGCCGATGCTCGTATGTCCCTGTTGTCGTAGATGTGCAAGTCCTTGTTGAAAGGCCGTATAGTGATCGATATAGACGGCAGCGACATCTTCATGATGTTCACAAAAGACGATCGGACCATATTGTTCATACGATAAAATCGCTGATAAGGGAAGACTGTGCGACACGACGATGAGTGCGTCGATTTCCTGTTGCGCCAGCGCATCCAGTGCCAGTTGCTCATGCGTTTCCACATAATTCGTTTGCCACGTCAAGAACCGATAGCTCGCGTCAAAGGCGGCTTGCGCGATGCCTTGAAGAATGGCAGCGTGATATGGATGATCAACGAACGGAAGCATGACTCCGACCGTTTTTGTCATACCCGTCGATAGATGGACAGCAGTCTGATTACGGATATATCCGAGTTTTTCGATAGCTTCTCGAACAGCTTGTCGCTTCTCGTTCGCAACGTAAGGATGATCATTTAGTACACGTGAGACTGTCGTAACGGACACGTTGGCTTCACGTGCCAAGTCTCGGATGTTCGTCATCGCGCATCCCTCCTGGATTACATCTTACGAGATAATCGTCGTTCAAGTCGGCGCCAATCCTGTCGAGAGACGGGAGCCGAGAATGGAGCTGTCTGCTCAGCCAATTCATTGATTTTTGAGAGTAGTCTTATTTTTTCTTGAGGAGACAAATCAGGGTATTGATCGACCAACGTGTGCTGACACAAATAATAGCCTGCTGGTGTATGCAATTGTTCGATGGCCCACTCAAAAGCAACATTTCGTTTAAACAGTTGTGTTAACCGTGTATGAATCGACATGATGATTACCTCCTTTTTAGTGTATATCAAGACGATAGGCTATGAAACGCGTTTCACGGCAAGAACTATTTTTGAGCAGTGGATCGATTGGAAAAATTCAGCAAGAATTGACCAGTTAGACAAAGAAGTCTATGATTGTGACGATACAACACAAAGAGGGGCGAACGTAAAATGGAATCGACAGACTCGAAGCTGGCATTAAAAATGCTCGTTGTTCTATCTCGGACGATGCATGCGGTGACGGAGCAAGTGAAGGCAGACATCAAAACACATCAGTTGAATTTATCGGAATTCGGAGTTCTTGAATTGCTGTACCACAAAGGGGACACGCCTCTACAACAAATTGGCGATAAGATTCTATTAACGAGCGGAAGTGTGACGTATGTCGTGGATAAACTTGAAAAGCGTGGGTTGATTGCGCGAAAATCATGTGCGACGGATCGTCGTGTCACGTTTGGGACATTAACGGAAGCTGGACGCGAACTAATGGAAGAGACATTCCCGAAACATGAAGCCTTTTTAGCAGACTTATTTAACGATTTGTCGGTTTCTGAAAAGGAACAGTTGATTGATCAGTTGAAACGAATCGGTTTACGAGCCGAACATTATACGCCGCTCGAAAATGTGTAAGAATTAGCACTCATAAGATCAAGAAAGCTCAGGTCACGGACTTGAGCTTTTTTTTATTCGTTTGGAAGTCAAACTAATTGACAAACGAAAAGGTGGTTGGTATGTTTAGTTACAGAATTTACTTTAAATAAAAGGGAGAAATAATAATGACTAAATTACTTTATGTAACTGTTAACCCGAAAGCTACAGAACACTCTTTCAGCCTTCAAGTCGGTGAAGCATTCCTCGAAAGCTACAAAGCAGCGAATCCTTCAGCTGAAGTAGAAGTTCTTGATCTATATAACGAAACAGTCCAAGAAATCGATACAGATGTTCTAAGCGCATGGGGCAAATTCGCAACAGGCGAAGAGTTAACAGAAGTGGAGATTGCAAAAGTCGGTACGATGACAAAACATCTCGAGCAATACATGGAAGCAGATGAGTATGTCTTCGTCACACCAATGTGGAACTTCTCTTTCCCAGCGCGTCTCAAAATGTACATCGACAGCGTTCTTCTTGCAGGTAAAACATTCGCTTATACTGCAGAAGGTCCAAAAGGCTTGATGGAAGGCAAAAAAGCACTCCACATCCAAGCAACAGGTGGCGTCTACACAGGATCTGGTCTCAACTTCGGTGATGACTACCTCCGTCAAGCGCTTGCTTTCACTGGTGTAACAGACTACGATGCACTCTTCATCGAAGGTATGGCAATGAACCCAGAAAAAGCAGAAGAAATCAAAGAAGCAGCAATCGCTAAAGCGAAAGAACTCGGTCGTTCATTCTCAACTGTCAACGCATAAGATAAGCGTCAAAAAGGCTCCCGCCGTGTCGGGAGCCTTGAGACTGCAGACAAAGCGTAATTTTTCTCTTAACGAGAAAGATTGCGCTTTTTTGTTCATCTCGCATCGTTTTCCTGGGACAAGCATCGCGCCGCTTCACTTCGTTGCAGGGTCGCTCTTGCTTGTTTTCCCTAAGAAGCGATGTCGAGTGAACAAAACGATTCTCTGATTATCCTTTTTCCAGAGATAAAAAGAATGACACGTCATACGCCACTCCTACAGGAAAAGCGCGATTTTGCGCTGTCAGAGACAAACAAGATCCGTTTTTCTGCTTGAATGAAGCGGAAAAACTGGCTTGTGTCTCGCCTGAGGAAAGGGCGTGAAAGGACGCGTCATTTTTTAAGTCAGCCCTTTTTGTGTGCATTCAAGAGAGCGTTGATTTTTTGCGAAGTACAAGCGTTACGAAGAACAACAAGTCTTTAAGTTTCTCAAAACCACGAGGATGCGTCGAGATGCGATACAGCCACTCTAGCTTCAGTCGACGAAATAATTTAGGCGCACGTTTACTGTGTCCTGACCAAACGTCGAACGCACCACCGACACCGATGAAGATGCCATGATCGACGTGATCATAGACGGAAGCGATCCATTCTTCTTGTTTCGGTGCACCGAGTGCGACGAGAACAAGATCAGCGTCTGCTTCTGTAATAGCTTGCGTTGCTTCTTCTGTCTTTCCAAAACCATGAAACGTTCCTACAAAGTGGATATTCGGAAACCGAATCGATAACTGACGAATCAACGATTTCATGACTTCCGGACGTCCACCGAGTAAAAAGACACGCTTCTCGAGTGCGTCTGCCGTCCGCAATAGTTCACGTGCGGTCTCGATTCCTGGCAATGTCGCAGTGAGTGGTGCGCCCATCCGTTTACTGGCAGCCGTCACACCGATTCCGTCTGGTGTAATGAACGTCGCCCGTCGTAAGATGGCATCGTAAGAAGGTTCGCGCAATGCACGCAACACGAGCTCTGGGTTCGCCGTGACAAGAAAGGCTTTTCCACGTTCGTGTAAGATTGTTTTAATATGGGTATACCATTGCGAAGGTGTCGCATCGACGAATGGTAGTCCGAATACTTGTTTTGTCTGAATCATAGTTTTCCACCTCATCATCCATCATAGCAGAATCAAGACGGACGAACAGCGACTTGAGACTGAAAAAGGAGCGGATTCACGTGCATCCATCTTGGCAAACCGTGTTAAAAGAAGAAAAGGAAAAACCCTATTTTCAAGAACTGTGGGCTTTTTTGAAGGAAGCCTATCAAACGACGACCGTCTATCCTCCGAAAGAGCGGATCTTTCATGCGTTCGATGCGGTCGCTCCAGAAGATGTCCGGTGCGTCATCTTAGGGCAAGATCCCTACCATGGTTCACGTCAGGCGAATGGACTCAGCTTTTCCGTGCATGACGGAGTGCCGATCCCTCCATCCCTTCGAAACATGTATAAGGAACTCGTCTCGGATATCGGTTGTCCGACTCCGACATCCGGTAATCTCGAAGCATGGTCACGACAAGGAGTCTTCTTACTCAATACGTCGCTTACGGTTGAAGAAGGGAAAGCGGGATCCCATGCTAAAAAAGGTTGGGCACCGTTTACGGATCGGGTCATCGAAGTATTAGGAACGCAGACACAACCAATCGTATTCATCCTCTGGGGAAATCATGCGAAGAGTAAAAAAACGCTGATCGATACGGATCGTCATCTTGTTCTTGAAGCTGTCCATCCGAGTCCCTTGTCCGCAAGTCGTGGATTTTTCGGTAGTAAACCGTATTCGCAAACGAATGCTTGGCTGAAAGAGCAGGGAAGAGAGCCGATCGACTGGTGTTTGTCGTAAATTAAAAGCGTGTGTCCCGTTGAATGCGGAACACACGCTTTTTGAGTTACTTAGCGGCTTGAGATCGCCGGTTCCTCATCCATCATGAATTTTTCGACGACGAGAGCAACACCATCTTCATCGTTCGAAGCGGTCATATACTGTGCTTTTTCTTTGACGGTATCGGCTGCATTCGCCATCGCGACACCAAGACCTGCCCATTCAATCATCGATAGATCGTTGTTACCGTCTCCACAAGCAATGACTTCTTCTTGAGCGATTCCTAGTTTTTCAGACAGTAAGGCAAGGCTTGTTCCTTTTGTCACACCGTCTTCCGTGAATTCAAGGAAAAATGGCTTCGAGCGAGCTACTGCAAGTTCACCCGCAAGTTCCTGTTGAAGCGTCTGTTCGACGCGCGCGAGGTGCGTCTCTTCTGCCATCATCAAACACTTGACGACAGGTGTTTGAATCGCGGCTTTAAAATCAGCGACAGGGATGACTTCCATGCCTGTCAGTTGTCCTTCAAGCGTCGTATACTCGTTTGGTTGTTCTGTCAGGATTTCATCTCCGATATACGTGTGGATGTAGACGCCTTCCCGTTTACTCAAATCGTCGAGGCGGTGGACCGTCTCCGGGGAAAGCGTGCTGAGGAAGAGCGATTCGTTCGTTTTACAATCAATGATTGAAGCGCCATTAAAGCTCAGGATGTAACTGCCATAGCGAGCGAGTTCCAGTTCTTTTGCGAGGTCGAGCATGGCAAAAGTCGGACGACCGCTAGCGAGCACGACCTTCTTCCCGCGTCGCTGCGCAGCGAGTAAAGCTTCTTTCGTACGTGGTGAAATCGTATGGTCACTTGTCAACAAGGTATCATCTAAATCGAGAACAATCATTTTATACGTCATACATTCAAACCCCTTTCAATTATCTGTATATCGTAACAACTTGTCCCCCGTTCGACAATATACTCTCCTCGAAGAGAGTATGATAAAGTGGAAACAGAGCCCGTACGGAAAGGATTCCAACTTTATGAAATATCTCTTCATGATCATATCAAGTCTATTATTAGCAGGATGCAGTACGATGTTTCCGCATCCCGCCTCTTTACTCGAACATCCGTCCCTTCCGGCATGGGAGCAGTCGTTGAAAGAACGGATTGACCGCGATTTGCCGAAACAGGCAGAGATCGTGGCGCCACGAAATCAAGCGGTATCCCGCCTATACGAACTCGTCGACTTAGATCGAAACGGTAAAGATGAAGCGATCACCTTCTACCGTAGCGAGCAGGACGGGCGCTTCACGATTCATCTGCTCGTCCATGAACGACAAGGCGAAAAATGGCGACTCGTGGCGCGACAGACGGTAGCTGACGGTCGAGCCATCGATCGACTCGAAGTCATAACTGACGCACGACATAAACAAAACCATCTGGTCATCGGTATTACCAGTTATGGTGAAAATACGTTATACATCATTGAACAGTTACTATCGAAGCAACGAGACGTCACGAAAGTCGATCGGTATGATCGTCTGTCGGTAGCTGATTTGAATCAAGATCGAGAGCGGGATATGGTGCTTCTGCAAAAGGGCAGTCCGTCTCGTTTGATCTATTATAAAGACATCCTGTCGAAAGAGCACCAAGAGACGACGCTTTCGACGCAGGATGGCGATTTATTCGCAGAACATGATTTATTTGAAGTCGATACGATCAATGCCGCTCGGAATAAAGGCTTGATCGTCTCGTATACACGAGATGCAAAAATGCACATCGCATTATTCCGTTTAGCGAACGATACGTTGGAACAGGTCCGTTTCGGTCAGGTCGATGAGATCGTCGAACCGATGTATACATTCCCGAAAGACGTTGATCAAGACGGAATCGTCGAGTTTGGTCATCAATACACGCCAGCAGGCAGTAAAGGGCGTGAGGGTGAACCAAAACCGCGCATCACGGCATACTACACATGGAATGGATCAGATAATCCACCATTTCTCGAGAGTGGGTTCGAACTGCGAGAAGAGCAGTACATCGATCAAGAATACAATTTTGTCATGCGGTTCCCTGCCAACTGGGCGACGCGTGAAACGATCGAAAAACGCGAAAATCGTGTTCGGTTCATCAATCGAGAAACGAAGCAGATTGATTTCGAATTAGAGGTCATTCCGAAGAATCAATACATTGCTAGTGACCAAAAACGAAAAATCAAAGAAGGTATCGATTATGTCTATGTGATTGATGCGACGAAGGATTATGAAGTGTTCGTCAATCGTGTCACACTCGTGGAATAAAGAATCAGGGGGAGAAAAGAATGACCAAAATACTAGTAGCCGAAGATGAACATGCGATTCGCAGTTTCATCGTCATTAACTTGAAACGGGCAGGCTATGATGTCATCGAGGCGGAAAATGGGAAAGAAGCGCTTGCGCAATTTGATCAACAAACCTTCGATATTTTGTTACTCGATATCATGATGCCGGAAGTCGACGGTTTTGCCGTCTGTGAACAGGCGCGAGCAAAGGATGAAGTCGTCGGGATCATCATGCTGACGGCACGGACACGAGAAGAGGATAAAGTCATGGGACTAAGCGTAGGCGCGGACGATTACATCGCGAAGCCGTTCAGTCCAGCAGAGCTTCTTGCGCGCATCCAGTCACTGTTACGACGGGTAGAGACGTTACGCCGCAGAAAACAGCCACGTGAACTCGTCTCTGGACCGTTCCGGATTGATTTAGGGGCGAAGCGCGTGCAAAAAGAAGGTGTCGACGTCGAAGTGACACCAACTGAATACGATTTACTTTGCCACTTCATCAAAAACGAAGATCAAGTCATGTCGCGAGATGAATTACTCGATGCGGTATGGGGTGAGAATTACTTTGGTGATCGGAAGACGGTCGATGTCAACATTCGCCGTCTTCGTCAAAAAATCGAAGAGAATCCAGCGGAACCGAAGTTCATCGAGACATTGTGGGGACATGGATACAAGTGGCGTAACGAAGAATGAAGCGCCAGATATTGATGCGGTTCATGACGATCATCACGGTGACAGTCTTACTCGTCATCGGAATCCTTTCGTTCGTGACCTATAACTATTACTACGTGACGGCGACAGATGTCTTAAAACGTCATGCGAATGCGAGTGCTGTCTTATTTGCGAATAGCGGCCTCGCTTATGATTACGCTGATTCAGAAGCGACGATTCATGATGTACTCGATTCTTACGCTTATCCGGACGCCGAGATCGAAGTGTTGGATGCAACAGGGATTCCGCGTTACTCTTCGACCGGATTCATCTCGGAACGTAAGTTGACGCGAGCAGCGGTCAATCAAGTAAGGGCGGGACAGACCGTCACGAAACGATATGACGATGAAGCGACGGGAGAACATTTACTGGAAGTAACAGAACCTGTCGTATCGTTCGGTCAGACGACGGGAGCGCTTCGTTATACGACGTCGCTTGAGCGAATCGATCGACGTGTGATCGAAATTTGTTTAGCGATCGTCCTCCTGGGTACAGTTATTTGGGGACTTGCCTTCATCTATTCCTCGCGTCTCGTCTCGTCGATCGTCCGACCGATTCAAGAAGTCATCGGTGCATCGGACCAAATCGCGAAACAGCATTACGACGTCAAGGTGAACGAGGAATACTCGTTCGAGCTTGGAGAACTAGCGCGGACGATCAATTATATGGGGCAACAGATCAAACAGCAGGAAACGTTGAAAGATGAATTCATTTCTGGTATCTCTCATGAATTACGGACACCGCTGACATCGATCAAAGGCTGGAGTGAAACGTTACTCGTCGAACAGGATCAGTTGCCGGAAGAGGCGTCGCTTGGGATGGGCATCATTCATTCGGAGACGGAGCGTTTGATTTCGCTCGTTGAGCAGTTACTCGATTTCTCGAAACTCGAGACGAGTCGCCTCGTCTTATACCGTCAGGAAGTCAACTTGACGGAAATCATCGAGACCGTAACAGCGCAACTTCGTCAAAAGCTGGAAGAAAAAAATGTCCAGATCGTACAGAAGTTACCGGCGCAAGTCGTCGGTCTATACGACGAAAACCGATTGAAACAAGTCTTCTTGAACCTGCTTGATAATGCGATCCGCTTTTCTCCAGTCGGTGGCACGATCACCATTCGACTCGTTCGTTCAGAGCGTGTGTTGTTCCTCTCCTTCAGTGATGAAGGACCTGGCATTCCGAAAGAGCACTTACGTCACGTCACAGAAAAGTTCTATCAAGTGCAAAAAGGAAAGGGCGGAACAGGGCTCGGACTATCGATTTGCCGAGAACTCGTCGAAGCACATGAAGGCAAGCTATTCATTGATAATCAGCCGGAAGGCGGCGTCATCGCGACGATTCTGCTACCTGTCACGAAAGCGTAAACACTGAGACGGGCAGAGTGAAACAGAAACTGGTAAAGTTAAGTGGATTATAGTACGAAATGGATCAGATGATAGGAAACGGAGGAATCAGTCATGGCACTTGGTGTTTCAAATGGTACGCTTCAACCGCTCTCCGGAAAACCGAACGCGGTATCTACTCAAACCGATCTACAGGATATGAAAATGCGTCCGCTCCCGTTCAAAGGAACGCTTGCAGATTCAAAGTTTCAATTACTACGTATCCTACAAAGCCTCGACCGCGTCAAAGTCGTCAAGGAGGAAGGGATATACATCCACGCCATCTTCACAAGTAAAGTCTTTCGCTTCAAGGATGACGTCGAATTTTACTTCGATGAAGCTGCACAGGTGATTCATTTCCGTTCGGCATCACGTGTCGGGTACTCCGACTGGGGCGTCAACCGTAAACGAATGGAAGACATTACGCGTCGCTACGAGGAGGGCTTACGATGAAGACCTATCAATTAGTTGTCATTGGTGGTGGGGCAGCAGGGATGACGATTGCTGCCGGTGCAGCAAGTCTTGGCGCGCACGTCGCCCTGATCGAACGGCATACGCACCTAGGCGGAGATTGTCTCCATTATGGTTGCGTTCCTTCAAAGGCTTTGATCGAAGCGGCGCACGATGTCCATGTCATGAAGCGAACGGCTGAAAAGTACAACGTGACGCTGAACGGGGACGCGGTCTATTCGAAAACGAAAGCAAGCGTCGATCGGGCACGTAACATCATTCAATCACACGATGGCACGAAACGATTCGAAGACCTTGGTGTCGATGTCTATATCGGAGAAGCGACATTCCTCAGTGCTCATGAAGTGGAAGTGGCGGGACAGCTTGTCGTAGGTGAGAAGTTTGCGATCTCGACGGGATCTCAACCCATCATTCCACCGATTGACGGACTCGATACGATTGATTATTTAACGAACGAGACGATTTTCGAATTGACGGAGCGTCCGGAGCGACTGCTCGTCATCGGTGGTGGTGCGATTGGTCTTGAGTTATCGCAAGCGTATGCGCATCTTGGAACAGAAGTCACGGTCATCGAGGGTATGAAGACGTTACTCGGAAAAGAAGATCGCGACATGGTCGAAGTCATTCAACGTCAGCTCGAACAAGAATTGACATTACATCTCGATACGAAGGTCACGCACGTCCGCAAGTCGGCGGGGGGCATCGAAGTGACGGTCGAAGCAAACGGCGAATCACGTGTCATCGAAACGGATGCCGTGCTTGTAGCGGTCGGTCGTAAGCCACGCATCGAAGCACTACGTCTCGATCGAGCCGGTGTACACGTCGAAAAAGGATTCGTCCAGGTCGATGGTTCACTTCGCACAAGTCAACGACACATCTTTGCGGTCGGAGATACGATCAACTCGCTCCCATTTACGCATGTCGCAGGGCTTGAAGGAAAAACGGTCGTCACGAATGCTTTATTCGGTCTACGGACGAAGCCGGATTATCGGGCGGTTCCATGGGTCACATTTACGACGCCTGAATTATTCCATCTCGGATTGACGGAAGACGAGGCACGCAAGAAACATGGGGAGATCAAGGTCTATCAGACCGGTCTCGATGAAGTCGATCGTTTTGTCATCAATGGTCAGACAGAAGGGCGCGTCAAGCTCATCGCCGATAAGCGTGGAAAACTGATTGGAGCACATGCAATCGGAGAACAAGCGGGTGAGTGGATGCAAGAAGTCGTCTATGCGATGGCACGTAAAGATAAGGTCGGTCAATTGTCGCGTGTCGTCCACCCATATCCGATCCGTGGTGCTGCTGTTCAGCGTGCTGCTGATGTCTACTGGCGTGAACGTCTATTCGCTGGTCCGATCCCAAAATGGTTGAAACGTTATTTCGACTGGAAACAAGGAGAATGATTCATGCAACAACCTGCTACTAAACGGAATTTCGTTCCGCTCGTCATCCTGCTGACGCTTGTCATCAATTTGCTCGTGGCCCTTTTATTCTTTGCGCCACCAGTACAAGTTGATTCAGGATTCGATTGGACATTGCTTCCTTTTTTGAATGCCATCTTCAATAGTTTTACCTTCATGCTGTTGCTCGGCGCTTGGATTTCCATTCGTCGTGGCAATCGGGTGAATCATCGTCGCTTCATTGGTGGTGCGATGATGACGACGACTTTATTCTTAATTTCGTACGTCACGTATCACGCCGTCAGTGAATCGACGAAATTCGGGGGCGAAGGTTTCGTTCGCCCTGTCTATTTCTTTATCCTGATTACGCACATCATCCTAGCTGCAGTCATCGTTCCACTTGTCTTGATGTCACTCGCGCACGCTGTGAATCAAAACTTCGAGAAGCATAAAAAGTGGACACGCTTTACGATGCCGCTTTGGTTATACGTCAGTTTGACCGGTGTCATCGTCTATATCATGATTCGTCCGTATTATTAAAAAAAGCTCCTTCGTGGCAACCACGAAGGAGTTTTTTTACGTTCAGGATTCGACTTTTGTTTCGTCGAGTACATTCGCTTTTAAGTCGATCAATGGTCGAATCAACACTTCGACGCGTCGATTCTGACTGCGACCTGCTTCCGTTTGATTGGACGCGATTGGTTGGAATTCACCGTAACCGCTGACGGTGAAGCGTTTTGGTTCAAGCTTTGGATTCCGTTGTAAGGCACGCATGAAACTGATCGCCCGGTCCGCACTCAGTTCCCAGTTCGACGGATACTGTGCTGTGTTGATTGGAATATTATCTGTATGTCCAGACACTTGAATCTGACGTTGCCCTGCTTTGACGAGTAGTGCACTCATCCCCTCTGCGATTTGAAGCGAGCGTCCTCTTACTTCTGCTTGAGCTGGTGAGAACAACGCGCGGTCGCGAATCGTAAAGACAAGTCCTTCATTCGTGATTTCGACCTTGATGTCTTTTTCAAGTTTTTCATTCTTAATGTATTGATTGGCTTCTTCTTTGATTTTTTCGAGTTCTGCGATTTCATAGCTTTGTGCCTTCGTCCGGGCATCGAGTTTTTTTGAATCCTCTTCTTCTTGAGTAGAGAGTGAGCTATTTGTAATCATCCCTGAACCACCATTGAAGACGGAGCTAAACGACTGGGACATTGCTTTTAGTTTCACAGCATCGACATTACTCGAAGCAAACAGAACGATGAAGAGCGCGAGAAGCAAGGTCAATAAGTCGGCGTAGGGAATTAACCAGCCTTCGGAGATATGTTCGTCATGCGGCTTCTTTTTCCGCTTCATAGTTCGCACGCTCCTTCGGTGTCAGGTACACGAGTAGCTTATCTTCTAAGTTCTTCGGGGATTCACCGTTTTGAATCGAGAGAATCCCTTCAATCATCATTTCATATAACTGAATCTCGCTTGCTGATTTTTGCTTCAGCTTTGTTGCGAACGGGAACCACAGGACATATCCGGTGAAAATCCCGAATAACGTCGCGATGAAGGCACCTGAAATCGCGTGACCTAATTTTTCGATATCCGATAAATCGGATAGGGCGGCAACAAGACCGACAACGGCACCGAGAACCCCAAGGGTCGGAGCATAGGTTCCAGCTTGCGTGAAAATGTTCGCATTGGCATGATGGCGTTCCGTCATGTTTTCGAGGTCACGTGTCATGACGTCCTCGACATATTCGGATGGCTGCCCATCGATGACCATCATGACGCCACGCTTCATGAAGGCATTATCGACTTCTTCAAGTGCTGACTCGAGAGATAATAGACCTTCTTTACGTGCTTGCGTCGAGAGTGTCAAAAATTGTCCGAGCAACACCTGCTTCGTCATCAGCTTTTGTTCGAATAAGATGACTTTAAACAAGGCAGGTAAGACTTTCAATCGTTCCTTCGGGAAGGAAATCATGATGGCAGCTGCCGTTCCGACAAAGATGATGACAAGGGCTGCAGGGTTGAGTAGAGCGACTGGAGGCGCACCTTTTAAGATCATACCTCCGACTAATGTGATGAGACCAAGAATGATCCCGATGATCGACACGATATCCATGATTGATGTGTGCCACCTTTCTTTATGTAATCCGTATAGGAACGAAAAATAAAAGAGCAGAAGACACTTCTTCTGCTCGGAAATCCAAAAACCGAGAATCAAGCGCCGTTTTCGTCGATTAGCATTTGAATGCTTTCGTTTCGTTCGTCACGCTCTATATCGGTCAGTACGTCGTATTTTTTTAACACTTGATACAATTCATTTAGAATCGGTTGCTCCAAATGTAATGATAAGAGTTCCTCGAATTGATAATACAATTGCGCAGGCATCCATTGTGATTGTCGTTCCAGCCTTCGCCAGACATCCTCAATCGAATGATCAGCCGTCTTAGGGTCCACTGTTTCCCTCAACCTCCTTTAATGATTACACGTCCACTTTTATCTAGTTTACCAAAAAAATACGAAAACGTTTAGTCGATTGCATATTTCGATAGAACTTCTTAATTCGAGGGAGTATGATAAAGACAATTCTGTCTGAAAACAATCTAGGGGGAGTAAGATGTTCTCGCATAAAAGACGTTCACGACTCGCACGCTTCGGGCGTTTAGGTGAATTGATGTATCATCAGCTGTTCGATAAACCGGCACGTTTCATCGCAACTGGCTTTACATTGACGATTTTACTGGGTGGTTTTTTATTGTGGCTTCCGATCTCGCAGCAAGAGGGGCAAGATGTATCATTCATCGATTGCCTATTCGTTGCGACATCGGCAGGAACCGTCACAGGACTGTCACCGATTAATATTGCCGAATCCTATAATTTACTCGGTCAAATCATCATGATGCTCTTAATTCAGGTCGGTGGACTTGGATTCATGACAATCGCGCTCGTCTTGCTCAGCGTCACGGGACGAAAAATCGGGATTCGTCAGCGGATCATTATCCAAGAGATGTTTAATCTCGATAGTCCGGGCGGAACGATTCGTCTCGTTCGTAATATCATCGTCACGACGGTCCTCGTTGAGATCGTCGGCATGTTTTTGATTGCGCTTGATTTGTTCATTCAATACAAATACAGCTTCGGAAAAGCACTCTATTACGGTTTGTTCCACGCCGTATCTGCCTTCAACAATGCAGGATTCGCACTTTGGGGGGATAATCTAATCGGTTTCCAACAAGATACGACATTCATTCTGACGATTGCAGCGCTCTTGATGATTGGTGGTCTTGGTTTTACGGTCATCGCGGATATCGCTGGTAAACGAAACTTCAAGAAAATTTCGCTCCATTCTAAATTGATGGTGCTATCACTACTCGTCATCAATGGACTAGGTGTTTTAGCAATGATGCTCTACGAGTGGGTTTCGAACTTGGGTTCATTAAAAGATGAATCGTTCTTCAGTGCGCTCCATATCGTGTTCTTTCAAGTCGTCACGACACGAACGGCTGGTTTCCAGACTATCGATTTAACGACGATGGTGCCGCTCTCGATCGGTTTGATGATGGTTTTGATGTACATCGGGGCAGGTTCCGCATCAACAGGTTCCGGGATCAAGGTCACGACGGCAGCGGTCATCTTGAAGAATGTCTGGACGTATATACGCGGACAGCGTGAAACGGTTCTGATGCGACGGACTGTTCAGACGCAAGCGATTCAAAAGGCATATGCGATTGCTGTCTTCAGTTTATTGTTCATCGCTTTGATCACGACGTTCCTGGCATTGACCCAGCCGAATATTTCCTTTATTGGTTTATTTTTTGAGACCGTTTCGGCATTTGGAACAGTTGGTCTTTCTTTGAACGTAACAGCTGAGCTCAATAGCTTTGGTAAGTTTTTGATCATGTTCATGATGCTACTCGGACGTGTCGGCTCCTTGACGATTCTGTTCACGTTCGCGACGCAACGAGACCGGACGATTCGTTATCCAAAAGAAAATATGTTGATCGGGTAACCGATTTAAAAAGTCCAATCGACTTCCCTTGTGGAAGAACGATTGGACTTTTTTAGTGTGTTGCGTGTGTTTGGTAATACTGGACGAGTCGAGGCATCGTTTCTGCAAGGTCTGGACAAATAATACCAGTGTCTCGTAAGTCACGTAAGGCATGTGTCGTGTCATATTGAACGGGATGAATGAAGTAGTCAAGTGTCTGCCGTTGCATCTGAAGTCGTTTCGCGACAGCTGGAGTCAATGCCGTGCTAACGAGTCGAAACGGAACGATTCCGCGCGGATAACGGCCATAATAGGCGACGTGTAACATCTCAAAAATCGCGCGTGCGCCGTGTGGGAATGGATCCGTCAGATGATAGGTCTTATTTCTTCCGACCGGTGCATGGCTGAGATAAGCGGTCGCTTCAATGACGTAATCATAGGGCACGAGATTGACGAGTGCATTTGCTCGACCTGGGTATGGAAGAGGAGCGAAGGATTGCAGGAGACGCATTGCGTTCAAAACGAAATACACCCCGTCCCATTTCGGTGTTTCGCCCGTTTCGGAATGACCGACGACGATTCCAGGACGGATGATCGTATAGGGGATCGTTCCGATTTCTTTACGGAAACGTACCTCTGCTAAATATTTCGTTTCTTCATAAGCATTTTTAAAGGTACTTGCTTGTAACTCATCTTCTAGAACCATTCCAGAACGAAGACCCGAGACATACGCTGTACTGAAGTAGATGTAACGCTCTAAGGTTCGACACGTATGAGCAAACTGTGTCACGTTCGCGGTACCGATCACATTGATTCGAAAGGCGGGTTCATATGCTGTTGCTAAATCATATAGCGCCGCGAGATGAAAGATGTGTGTGACGTCTTGTTGCAACATCATCCGCGCCTCTGATGATAAAGCAAGCTGTTCGACCGTGATATCGCCTTCGTGCAATACAAGTTGCTCCGATCGTAAGGATGTACGTTCTAGAAGATCCTGGCGTCGCTTAACAGCTGCGTTTCGCTCTGACGGTAAATGAAGCAAATGAAAACAAGCGATTTGATCCGGTACACGTGCCAGTTGTTCGATCAGTTTGGTCGCTAAAAAACCGGGGAAACCAGTCATGAAGTAGGTCCGCATCAATTCCATTCCTTTCTTGGATCACGTTCGAGTACAACGGTGAAAGTCGAACCATCATTGATTTCTGATTCAACGGAAATTGCACCTCCGTGTGATTCGATGATTTCCTTACAGATGGCAAGTCCGAGGCCGGTTCCGCCGATTTTCCGGATGTCTGAGTTATCGACCCGGTAAAATTTCGTAAAGAGCTTTTCAAAAGCATTTTGTGGAATGCCGAGTCCATGATCAGTCACAGAGAACGTTGCTTGTTCCGGATTGGCTGAAAGAAGGACTCGAATATGATCCGCCTGTGGAGAGTACTTAATGGCGTTTGAAAGCAAGTTCAAGATCACCTGCTTGATTTTGTGCTCGTCCGCAAAAATCAGAACAGGATCTTCTGGTAGTTCTAGATCAATTCGATGCGTCTCGACGGTCTCGCCATAGGCATCGACGGTTGATGCGAGAAGATCGCGTAACGAGAACGATGTGAAGGTATACTCCTGTTTTCCACCTTCTAGACGCTGAATGTCTAAAAACTCATTTAATAGCGTCGTCAATCGTTTCGTCTCTTCGTGGACGATCTCAACATACCGTTCGATTCGATCAGCCGATTGTTTTTTATATCGTAGTAATTCCATATAGCCAAGAATGGAGGACAGTGGCGTGCGCAACTCATGCGATACTGTACTGACGAGTTCGTCTTTTACTTGATCCATCTTCGCTTCCTCTGTCCGGTCACGGAAAACAAATAGGAAGCCATGACGAGAAATGCGGCTCTTCTCCTTTTTGATCGCAGTCGCATAAAATTCGAAATAAAGTGGACTGGACTCATTTGGTCGCTGTAACGTGAAACGAAACGATAGTTCAGAATGTTTTCCGGCGAGTAATTCTTCTACTTGTCGGAGCATCTCGAATCGAGTGTTCAAATCGAGATTCGGAATCAGACTGATTCGTTCTTGAATCTTACTTGGTGCAATGCCTGGGACATCGAGTAATTTGCGTGCTTTGACGTTCATGAAGATGAAACTTCCATCCTCTTCTGTCAGTAGGAAACCTTCATTGGATGCTTGAAGAATCGATTGTGTGATATCACGCTGACGCATGATGGCATTTTTTTCGCGTTCAAGCATTTTCTCAATCTTTTTTCGTTCGGTAATATCACGAACGACGGCGACACGCATCCGGATATTGTTGTAGATGATTTCACGCGGGAAGACTTCGATTTCGACAGAGGTTCCATCGGCACGTTGACCGAGAACTTCGTATGGTTCTTCTCGATGCTCCTCGATGCGTTGCAAGACACGCGCGTGATGATCCGGATGAATCAATTCAAGCGTCGTCTTGCCTTTCATTTTCTCGAGTTTCGTCCGGAAAATGACTTCTGCTGCGCGATTGGCATCGATGATGATTCCGTGGTCATGAAAGATGACGGCTTCAACGACGGATTCCGAGAAGAGTCGGAAGCGGCGTTCGCTTTTCGTCAGATGCCATTCGATTTGTTTTTGCGGTGTGATGTCCTGAATGAGCAGGAAGTACGTATCGTTTGGTAACCGTGTCATATAAAGGCGTCCATGGAACGTTGAGCCATCCAAACGATGATAGGTCCATTCATTTTCGGCTTCCCGTCCATGCAGTAAAAAAAGTTGCGCGTCCGATAAGTCTTTTAAGTTCAATTGTTCGAGATGTTGACGGCGGGTAGTGATTTCCTTCGCATCATGTAGAACCGTCGCTTGGAGACCCATGATGTCTTCGGCATGCTCGAAACGAAATAAGGTGCTTGCCACCTCGTTACAGGTTTGAATCCGAAACTCGGAGTCGGTGATGAATAGAGCAGTATCTAGTGTTGAATTGAATAAGTCCTCGATTTTCAGGGGAGCGACATGGACAAGAAAATAGTCCGTCGCTTCAATCGCTGTGACTGTTAATTGATATGTCGTTGAAATGACGGCTTCCTTCTGTAATGGAAAGAAATCATCCGTGATGGGAAACAGCTCCTGAATGGTTTCGATATTCGGAGCGTTCATGAACTGGTGTTGAAACGCGTCATTATGAAATTGAATCTTTCCATTTGCATCGACTAGAAGAACGGGGTCTTTCATAGCACGTATCGTCGCGTGAATGATTCGTATCGATGAAGGGGATGAATGTTCTGCCATGAGCTACCTCCTGACTGGTCTTCGACCATGGATTTTAAGACAGTCTTTCCTCAGCTTACTTCTGCAAGATGAGGCGTGTTTCCTGTTGAAGGAAGCAACCGACGAAGAATTTTAGTATAGTGAAAAAAAGGTCACGACGAAGTAGAGGAGAAAAGCACGATGAAACGATTGAAACGAAAACGATTGTTACTAGCAGCTTTGTTTGCAATGATAGGAATTTTCGGAACTTATTTTTTTTCGAGTTCTTGGGAACCTTTAATCTTAATCATCAGTATAGTAGGGTGTATCCTTTTTCTTCTTTTGTCCATTTTAACGCCGTCGCTTGAAAAACGACTCGATCGAATGGAAGGACGAGAATTTGAAGAATGGCTTGCCGATTTATTTGAAACAGCAGGATATCGAGTCGAGTTGACACCTGCTTCACGCGACTTCGGAGCAGATTTGTTGATAGAGGATGAACGAGGGTATAAGATTGCCATCCAGGCAAAGCGATATAGTGCGGCTGTAGGGCTCGAAGCGGTTCAACAGGTCGCTGCCTCGGTTCCATTCTATGGGATGGACGAGGGGTGGGTCGTTACGAATTCGACCTTTACGGAAGCTGCATATCAGCTAGCGGAACCAAATCAGGTTCGCCTCATTGATCGGGAAGAATTGCTCGCATTTGCAAAGGAGATGAACCTGCATTGAACATGTCGAATGATTGTCGACAAAAGGGGGTTGTCAATTTGGAGAAACGGTGCAATAATCATTTTCGTTAACGAAATATCATACAGATAAAGAAAGTTAAACTATACAGGATGTCTAAATAAACTGGGGACGAAAAACCAGCACGTTTTAGCAGTGAGAGGAGAATTTCTGTTGCGCAAAGTTGTCTATGTGCAGGGTTGCGTTTTTTCGCAAGGTCATGCCGCGATTTATGATGAAGCGCACCAAATGATCGGTGCGGTTCAACACGACGAGAATGGTCGTGTTCAA
Organism: Exiguobacterium sp. OS-77; assembly: GCF_000414195.2. Taxonomy (NCBI): domain Bacteria; kingdom Bacillati; phylum Bacillota; class Bacilli; order Caryophanales; genus Exiguobacterium; species Exiguobacterium sp. OS-77. The sequence goes on from NZ_DF239008.1 coordinate 207,841, forward strand.
GTAATGAATGGTGAAGGTAGAGGGGTAGCGTTTGGTAAGTTCATTCCGACGTGTAAGAAGTGGGTCGTGATGAACCATGATGGACAAGAGGTAGGTCAAATGCGTGAGAAGTTTTCGCTCTTCTCGAAGAAATGTGAGTACAACGTGTATGAGCGTGGTACATTCACGATTTCCTTCGACCTGACAAAAGGAAAATTCTCCGTACGGAGTGCAGCTGGAGAAGTCGTTGCTGAATTGTTGCAAGACGGTGATGAGTACCGTCTCGTCAAGGATGCTGACAAACTCTCGATGTACGAACTACTCTCTGTCTTGAAAAGTCTGACGAACAACGTCCACTATAAATCACTGACAGCCGTCTAAATAAAAAAAAGATGCCTTCCATGACATGGATGGCATCTTTTTTTCATCATGTCGTTTGCAGAACATGATGGAGACGTTGTTTCGCTTCGTGCGTTAAATGCGATACACGACGGGCATAGAGACACAGTTGGAGAACGTGGACAGTTTCAGGGCGATAAGCGTTAATGCGCTCGAGCGAGCGTCTGAGACGCTTCTCCGTCAATTCGATCGGACCACTTGTCTCCGCGTGTTGCGTGTAGACGAGATAAAAATTAAGCGGACTGATTAAATCATCCTCATCAATATTCGGATTCTTGAAGACGATCGTCAGCAGTTCTCGTGTTTCTTCTAACGAGAAGAGGTGTTTTAAATCATCCAGTAGATAGATGATCGAAGCCTGATTGATCGAGTACTTCTTTCCGCGATGCGGTACGCCGATGATGTCCCGGACTTCACGTTTCGTCCAGTTCTGGATCGTCGTCGCTGACATATGTTCGCCGATCAGGGCATTTGCCAAATGAACGATTTCATTGATGGATAGACCATTTTTTAATGGATCGAATTGCTTCAAGCGATTGATGACCTTCGGCAATTCTGTACCTTCCGTTGCGACGAGGGGTTCGATTCCTTTTCCTTCGTTCAAGCGTTGCAGACAACTTGATAATGTTTGGACTGCTTGAGCATCATACATTTCCAAAACTTCCTCTCTAGGACGTCATTTGACCTTATGTTATCAAATGAAGGTTCAATAGGGCAAATGGCAACTGAAACAACGTACAATAATAGGAAAGAAAGGGGGGAATGACGATGGAATGGATAGCTGCTCTTGGCACGATTGGAATCGTCGGGCTAGTTCTCGTCATCCTGGAAGTCATTGGACACCGTTTCGGCTTTTCTCCCGAGACGGTTCGGAAATGGATTCATATTGCTGTCGGTCACTGGGTATTTCTTGCGCTGCTCTGGCTGGATCACTGGTACGTTGCGATCGTACCGTTGTTATTCTTTGCTGTCGTGAATCTAGTGACACTACGAAGAGGAATCGGTCAGATGCACGATGTCGATCGTCCTTCTTACGGAACGGTCTATTATCCACTCGCTCTAGCGGGACTTGTCCTGTTCTTCTTCGAGCGACAGCCGATGGCGCTTGTTGCGGGAAGCATGGTGCTTGCTTGGGGCGACGGTCTCGCGGCTCTCGTCGGAAAACGCTTCGGGAAGACGTTTTACGTCCGTGGTGAGACGAAACGATCCTTTGAAGGAAGTATCGCCCTGTTTTTGGCGTCATTCCTCGTGTTGACCGTGACGTTCTTGTTTTACGGACAACCGATTTGGCTCGCTGTCAGTTATGGTTTCTTGCTTGCGAACATCGCAGCCTTGATCGAAGCGATCTCATATCGCGATCTCGACAACTTGATTTTGCCATGGACGATCGCAGCACTCGTCGCGTTTGCTTTTTAACGTTCAGTCGCGTAACAACAATTGTTTGAAATAGAGAAAGCGTAATCGAATATAGTCCGGGTACGCACGCCAACCTGCATGACGGATGGTCATATCCCGACACATATCCCGAAAAACATGGCGATAGATCTTTTCTTCGGAATCGTCGTAAACAGCTGCGTACAATCCGTGCTCGAGCATGTTGGAAAGGCATTCATCGAGCTTGGCGTAGAGGGTCTCGTCGCTATCTTCGCGCAATGTAGCATGCAACTTCTCATATTGAATACTTTGATTGACAGAAGCTGTCGCATGAAAGACGGTGGTTTTGTCGAGATGAGATACGCCAAGAATTAATGCATAGAGTGCTTCCAACATGTCGATCGAATGACCGTCTAATTGTTGGATGGAATCAATGGCCATCAGCGTATCGATTCCAGATGCGCCAACCTTCTTTAAATATGTAAACGCATGAACGGCTGATTCCCCATAAAATTGACGATGATTGTAATGGACGGCAAGGAAACGATGTCCTGCTGGCTCTTCAGGGAACCGTGTGATGGCTGAAAGGAAAAGCTGTTCTGCTTCGTGCATATATCCTTCATCCTCACTGATGATACCGAGGAGTATGTATCCTTGCACATGTTCGCCGAGTTGCTGATGTGTCTCTTCGATCAGCCGGCGCGCTTGAGTGTGTTCGTTCTTGAAATAAAGGGAATGGGCTGTAGCAATGTTGAGCAATGGATGAGATGGGACAAGAACACGTAAGCGCTCGGTTGCGGCAATGCGTACGTTCTCTTCTGTATCGGATGTCAGTGCTTCGAGTAACGCCACTTCAGCGACGTGGCTCTGGAGTTCATGAGAATGGGCGGTTATGGTTTGTGTCATGTAATGAGATCCCCTCTACTAGTTCAAAATCATAAGTCTTCGTTTCTCATCATATGACAAGCCGGGTGGTGCCTCAAGAAGTAATGAAGAGATTCACCTGGGATTCCTTCTTTTCATAAAAAATAGTCGATGGTTCCTCGAAAAGGAATCATCGACTATTTCTACGTTCAAGATCATGCGTGTAAGTGAAGCACATCTTCAACGGATTTGTACGTGTATCCGAGATCGCGTGCGACCGCTTCGTACGTGACGAATCCTTGTGCGACATTCAATCCTTTTTCGAGAGCCTCGTTTTCAGCAAGCGCACGGTGTGTGCCTTTGTTCGCGAGTTCAAGGACATACGGGAGCGTTGCGTTCGTCAATGCAAGTGTAGACGTGCGTGGAACGGCACCCGGCATGTTCGCGACTGCGTAATGAACGACACCGAATTTTTCATATGTTGGGTCATCATGCGTCGAGATACGATCGACCGTTTCGAAGATACCACCTTGGTCGATGGCAACGTCAACGATGACAGCGCCCGGCTTCATGCGTTTGACCATGTCGGCAGTGACGAGTTTCGGTGCTTTTGCACCTGGAATCAAGACAGCACCGATGACGAGATCACTTTCAGCGACAGCTTCAGCAATCGTGTACGGGTTTGAGATCAATGTGTTGATCGAGTTACCGAAGATATCATCGAGCTGACGAAGGCGTTCTGGGCTGACATCGATGATCGTGACATCCGCACCGAGACCAACCGCGAGTTTCGCAGCATTCGTTCCGACGACACCGCCGCCGATGACTGTGACTTTTCCACGACGAACCCCAGGAACACCAGCAAGCAGGATGCCCATACCACCGTGTGGTTTTTCTAAGAACTGTGCACCGATTTGTGATGCCATGCGTCCTGCGACTTCACTCATTGGTGTTAACAATGGAAGTGTGCGGTTCTTTTCAACCGTTTCATAAGCGATTGCTGTGATGTTCGAATCAACAAGCGCACGTGTCAATTCTGGCTCAGCCGCTAGGTGAAGATACGTGAACAATGTTAAATCTGGACGGAAGTATTGGTACTCTGAAGCGATCGGCTCTTTGACTTTCAAAGCAAGTTCGGCTGTTGCCCAGACTTCAGCAGCAGTCGCGATGATTTCAGCACCGGCTTTGACGTACTCTTCGTTCGTGAAGCCACTCCCCATACCTGCCATCGATTCAATGATGACACGATGTCCTTGTGCATGTAACGCTGCTACCCCGGCAGGTGTTAATGCAACACGGTTTTCGTTGTTTTTGATTTCCTTTAATACTCCAATGATCATGTGAACGCGATCCCCTTTCGCAAATAAACAAATCAATTTCTCTTCTTCTTCAGTATACGAGAAATGAAAGCGTTCTACTTTATCGGCGTTTTCAAAAATAACCGATATCCTTTGTGTAAAATCACAAAGGATATCGGTCTGCTTTTAGGTACAAATAAAGTAAGGAGCGTTCAGGTAAAGATTCCATTCGAATGCCCGCTTCTTCCTCGATCCGTCGCATCCGATAAAGGATCGTATTCGGATGAACATGGAGATGGGAAGCGACTTGTTTGACGTTCCCATCGTAGTGCAGGAACCACTCTAGCGTCTCACATAAGGAGGAGGCATGTTTCACATCGTAAGCACGCAGACGTTCGATTTCTTCCAAGCGAACCGTCCGCCGTCGCAGACGCTCCGAGAAAATCGGTAAGAGCTGGAATAAACCGAGGCGTTCGTAACGGGTCACATTCTTCAGCTCAAATGGAAAGGCGTCCTTTAAACGTAAGACGATGCCAGCTTCTTCATAGCGCTCCGGAATCGCTTGGACGCCCGTGAAGACTTCACTACTTGCTGCGACGAAGTCCGTATAATCGAACCGCTCCGCGAGCAATTGTCGAAACGACTGGATGAAGGCGTCGAACTGCAGACGCTCTTGTTCTGCGTCGCGGTCGTTTGTGCTGATCCACAAGATGAAATCTGTTTCATCATACGCGTAAAGTAACGGACGAACTGTCTGCTGAATCGTCAATAAATAGCGCAGGCGATCCGCAAGTCGTGGTGTGATCGCTTCCGAAAAACGAATGACCGTCAAACGACTGATGCCGGGTGGTGCGACATGGAGCTTAGAAAACATCTTCAGAATCTCTGACTCGGATAATTCTTCATGTAATAACTCGAAGAAAAATTGTTCCGTCTGCTCTTCCTTCCGTTTTTTCTGCATGTCGATCGCCAGTAACTGACGTTGGGCAAGCAACGCTCCTTTCTTTAAATCTGCAAGTTCCGATGGAGTAAACGGAGTGCTTCGAGCAATCGACCAAATATAGCCGAGAATTTCTGAATCTTGCTTGATCGCAATGGCGACACGATCGTTCAATCCGACATCCGTGCGTGCGGAAATAATGAGTGGATCATCTTGTGTAGCAAGGCTCTGGATGACTTCGTCTTTCCAGAGTTGGTCGATGACCGATTCCGGTACCCGGCGACCAATGATCGTTGCGACACGGGCAGGGTCTGTATCAGCCGTATGCGTACTATACGCAAGAAGGCGGTGATTGCGATCTTCAATCGTAATCGGGGCATTCAAGGCAATACCGATCGCTTCTGCTAAGTCGTCTAAGGAATGATATGAAGCTTCTAACATGGGATTTCCCTTCTTTCTCTTTCGCTCGATAGTTTTAGTATATCTTCTGTTGTGTAAAATCACAAAAAGTATTCTTTTGTATTGTAAGAAAACACAACTACATGCTACGGTAAGCCTCGGAAAAGACAGAGAGGATGAAATGGCATGGAAGTATTACGTCTGATATCGGCTTGGGTCTGGGGGATTCCGAGTATGATGTTGTTGGTAGGAACAGGAGTATACTTTACGATCCGCTTACGTGGTCTTCAGTTTCGACGTTTAAAACAAGCGTTTCAATTATCTGTTCAAAAATCAGGGCAAGGTGAAGGTGAAATCAGTAGCTTTCAGATGTTGATGACGTCCCTCGCAGCGACGATCGGAAACGGAAACATCGCAGGGATCGCAGTCGCCTTGACGATGGGCGGACCGGGCGCAGTTTTTTGGATGTGGGTCATCGGTTTAATTGGAATGGCGACGAAATATGCAGAAAGCCTCCTTGCCATTCTCTTTAGAAGTCGAAACGAACGCGGCGAAGCCGTCAGTGGACCGATGTATTATATCGAGAAGGGACTAGGACCTAAATTTAAACTACTCGCCATCCTGTTTGCGGTATTTGGTTTGATCGCATCGTTTGGTGTCGGGAACACGGTGCAAGCGAATGCGATGGCAACGGTGCTTGAGCAATCGTTCCGTGTGCCGCTGCTATTGTTCGGCATTCTGCTCGCGATTGCGGTCTATGTATCGATTCGTGGTGGACTTGAACGCGTCAGTGCGATCTCGACGATCTTTGTTCCGATCATGAGCTTACTTTATATCGGTGCCGCTTGTGTCCTTTTAATATTGAAGGCGGATCAGATTCTACCAGCCTTTGGTTTAATCTTTGAGTACGCCTTCCAGCCGCTTGCGCCTGCAGGAGCCTTCACCGGTGTATCGATCATGATGGCGATGCAAGTCGGTGTAGCACGTGGTATTTTCACGAACGAAGCAGGACTTGGGACAGCAGCCTTGATTGCCGGATCTGCGAAAAGTGAGCGTCCGGTCGAACAGGGATTGATTTCGATGACGAGTACCTTCATCGTGACCTTGATCGTTTGTACGATGACGGCACTCGTCCTTCTGACGACAGGCTTTTGGGATCCGTCAGGCGGGCTACATTCAGGTATGACGCATGATGCGAATCTTTCCGGGGCAGCACTGACAGCAACCGCCTTTGCGAGTGTCCTTGGATCATTTGGAGAATGGACTGTCGCCTTCTCCGTCTTCTTCTTCGGTTATTCAACGATCATCGGTTGGTATGTCTATGGAGAGAAGTGCTTGGAGTACTTGAGCGGCACGACACGTTTCAACGAAGGATATCGTGTTTTCTTTGCGCTCGCAGCCTGTTATGGTGCGGTCGCGCAATTAGAACCGTTGTGGCTTGTCGCAGATATCGCGAACGGGCTGATGATGATTCCGAACTTGGTTGGAATGTTGTTCTTGTCGCACTTAGTCATTGAACAAACGAGAGACTATGAACGAGCCGGTCACAAACGAGTGGCTTAACGGAAAAAAGCGGTGATGCCTGATAGGGGCATCACCGCTTTTCTGATGAGACGATTCATCCATTCGTTCGACGACGGCTGTAGATGAGGAGTGTCAGTAAGAAAATCAAACTAAGCGCAACGAGAACGGAGAGTGAAGCGACGTTCCAGCCGATGATCTCGAGTAACACACTGACCGCAACCGTCAAATAGAAGATACCGAGGTACTTTTTGACGAACGGACTTTCGAAATGCGTCAACTGCTTCGCGCCAATCGGTGCTCCGAGCAAGGCGCCGACAATTAGCATGATACCGACGAGGATATCGATATTCGTGCTCGCGACCGTATAGTTGACGAGACCCGATAGGACGATCAGTAACGCAGAAGCAATACTCGTTCCGACTGCACGTTTCAACTCATAGCCAACGATCCCGACAAGTAACGGTGTGATGATGAATCCACCGCTGACACCGAGAAGCGAAGAGATGAATCCAGCGAACAGACCAGTGAAGGCAAGAGCAAGATATCGATTTTTCCAACCCGTCTGTTCACCGGTCGTCGCTTTCGGACGTAAGAACTTATTCGCGAAGTAGAGTAAGAGTCCGATATAAACGATCGAGATGACGAGATGGGCACCGTTGACTTCCTCTAAACGAAGGACGAGTGGTGTCGCGATCGTCGAACCGATGATTCCAACGCCCCCGACGACAAGACTATCGCGCCAGACGACATTTTTAAGACGTAAGTGAGAGATCGTACCTGAAACCGTTGATCCGAGAGTCAACATGAGACTGGTCGCGATCGCAACGCTTGGAGCATATCCTAAAATGAGTAGTAGGGGCGTCAAGATGATACCGCCACCGATTCCGAAAAAGCCGGAGATGATTCCAATGAAAAATCCGAGGATTAAGAAATAATAAAAAGCGAGATCCATGTACAGTCTTCCTTTCCTTTTCTTCTCTATTATCCACTTAGTATGGCAATGAATGAGAAGAATGTAAAAGGGGACGGCTCCTTCAAGGGGGTTGAAGGAGCCGTTAAGGGGAACTTATTCTTTTGACGCGGCGACTTCTGCAGCAGCATCGATACCGGTATTGGCCTTGACTAAGATACGTTCGAAGTTACCGGCAACTTCGTTCGATTTCGTCAACAATGTCCCGACGATGGCTCCGAGGAAGCCAAGTGGGATGGAGACGATTCCTGGATTCGTCAGCGGGAAGAGGGCTTCCCCGACGAACAAGGCTGAACCGTCGACTGCCCAAAGATTTGGACTGAGTGCGACGAGAATCAGTGAAGAGAATAACCCGACGACCATACCTGTGACAGCTCCGCCAGTATTGAAACGGCGCCAGAAGATCGTCAAGAGAATGACTGGCAAGTTGGCACTTGCCGCGACAGCAAAGGCAAGCGAAACGAGGAACGCGACGTTCATCGTTTGTGCGAACAATGCCAGTACCATCGAAATCAAGGCGACGGCGATGGAAGCGAGTCGTGCTGCCGTCATCTGTTCTTTTTCCGTTGCTTGTCCTTTGCGAAGAATATGACTGTAGAAGTCATGGGCAAAGGCGGATGCTGCGGATAAGACGAGTCCCGCAACAACGGCGAGGATCGTCGCAAAGGCGACTGCAGCAACGAACGCAAAGAGTAAATCACCACCGAGCGCCTGGGCGAGAAGTGGTGCCGCCATGTTACCAGCAGCATTGGCAGCAATGATATCTTCAGAACCGACGAAAGCAGCGGCACCAAAGCCGAGGAAGATCGTCAAGATATAAAAGGCACCGATGATCCACGTCGCATATACGACGGATTTACGAGCAGTCGGAGCATCCTTAACAGTAAAGAAACGAATCAAGATATGTGGTAATCCAGCCGTTCCGAGAACGAGTGCGAGATTCAATGAAATCGTATCGAGCGGTAATTTGAACTTGTTTCCGGGATTCAAGAATGAATCACCGAGCGGTGTCGCTTGTTTGACTTCTGCAAACATCTTGAAGATCGAAAAATCGAACTTCGCGAAGACCATGAATGAGATGACAGCTGTTCCTGCCATCAAGAGGATCGCTTTGATGATTTGGACCCATGAGGTCGCCGTCATACCACCGAAGACGACGTAGACGGTCATCAAGATACCAACGATGATGACACTTGTCGTGTAAGGAATTCCTAATAACAATTCAATCAAGGCACCCGCACCAACGAGTTGGGCAATCATATAGAAAATCGAGATCGCGATTGAGTTCATGGCAGCAACTCCACGAACTTTTGATGCGTTAAAACGAGCAGCGATCATATCCGCCATCGTGTATTTCCCGAGGTTCCGAAGTGGTTCGGCAACGAGATACAAGACAACGAGATAGGCAACGAGGAAGCCGATCGAGTAGAAGAATCCGTCGAATCCGGCTAAGGCGATCATCCCGGCAATTCCGAGGAACGAGGCAGCGGACATATAGTCGCCGGCAATCGCCATCCCGTTTTGCGCACCAGTGAGACCGCCATCCGCTGTATAAAAATCGTTAGCAGTTTTTGTTTTACGAGCAGCAAAGTATGTAATGACGAGCGTCAAACCGACGATCGCCGCAAATAAAGCAACGGCAGTATAATTCATTTCGACTCCTCCTTGATTTGTTCGACGAGTCGATCAAAGGCACGTGCTTTTTTGCTATACATCATGCAGAACGTCCACGTCATGATGAACTGAGCAAAAGCGAAGATCCAAGCACCCGTAATATCACCGAATACCGGCTGATTTAAAATCGTAAAGTAGCTTGTCAAAATCGGAAGCGTAAAATAAAAAATAAGACAGAAACTGATGGCTGGAAGAATGAAGCCATTCTTTTGACGCATCAATTGTTGAAAGGTAGCACTCTCGACGATTGATGGAGCGGGTTGAGTCGCTTCATTTTTTTGAACTTCGGACACTTGATGCATGAGGCCGCCTCCTTTAAGGAATGAATGTAAATTCATTATAAGGATGTCGTTTCTGGAAAAGCTATCCTAATTTTTATAAGGAAAAGCTCATTATTATATTAATATTGGTCATACCAATTTAATGTAAGCGTTTGCAATATTGAACATTGTTTGAACGTTATTTTTATATATTAATCACATTGGAAAATGATTCAAAAGACCTAGTCCGCAAAAAATGAGAACAGCTTAAAAAGCCTGTCTATGGAATCATAGACAGGCTTGAGTCATTTTTCAGATGGACGTTCGATCTTATCTTCGATTTCTCGTAAATGATCCGCACGTTTTGAGAGCGCACGACGCTTCAACCATTCTTCCGTCCCGCGACTGACTCCCCAGATGGCGAGTAAAATCAAAAATAGAAGGACAAGACGCATCGGACGTTCAAGGAACGTGGACCATTCCTTTCCGATTAGCGAGAAGATGATGACGACGATCAGACGACCGGCACCAGCAGCAATCAAATACGTCCGCAGCGATAGTTGAATCATGGCGGAAATGGACGTGATGATGAACGCAGGCATGAACGGAAGCGAGAAAAAGAATCCGAGTGAGATGGGACTCATGTGACGAACACGTTCGATCCACTGTTGCGCGGCATGGTGTTTTTCAAGCCAACGCGTGACCGGACGACGAAATAGATATCGAATACAAGCGAAGACGACGAGTGATCCAAGCATGCTCCCGACCCATGATACGAGAACACCCATACCAAAACCATAGGTTGCCGCATTCGCGGAAATGATCAGGACGAGTGGCAGGAAAGGAAATAGAGACTCAAGAAACGGGGCAATCAAACCGGTGGCAGCTCCTCCAGGTAAGTCTTGGAGAAAGAAAATCATCTGCTCGATCCAGTCACGAAGTGTATGGAGCATTCGGAATCCTCCTTGCGAGATGTACTACTGTGTTTTATTTTACCTCTTTCTGATTGAGAAAGGGAATGAAATTCCTTGAAAGGGATTCAGGAATTGTAGATTGTACATTCGAAAGGGAGTTGGTATTATACTTAAATGGGTGCGTTTTGCAGGCGTTCCCAGCTAGTCAATAGCTAGACGCTTCGTTTGCCAACGTTCGTTTTACTGCAAAAAACTGACATGGGGGCTAATGAGGAATATGAAACCTTATCGCGTACTATTATTTTATAAGTATGTTCCGATCGAAAATGCGGAACAGCTAACGAAAGAGCATCTTGCTTACTGTAAAGAGCTCGGTATCAAAGGTCGGATTTTGATCGCACCAGAAGGAATCAACGGCACACTCTCTGGAACGGTCGAACAAACGGAACAATACATGAAGGACTTGACGGCGGATCCACGATTCGCTGACATCGAATTCAAAATCGATGAAGTCGAAGAGCACGCCTTCAAAAAGACGTTCGTCCGTTACAAAAAAGAACTCGTCACATGGCGTTTTGAGGATGAATTCAACGTACCAGAAGAACACGCTGCGTATCTTGAACCAGCAGAGTGGAAAGAAATGATGAAACAAGATGACGTCGTCATTCTCGATGTACGCAACAACTATGAATACGACCTCGGACACTTCAAGAATGCTGTAAAAGTGGATGTCGATGCTTCACGGGAATTCCCAGAGTGGCTTGACGAGAACGAGCATTTGTTTGAAGGGAAAAAGGTTCTCACATACTGTACAGGTGGCGTTCGTTGTGAAAAATTCACGGCGTACTTCCGTAAACGGCAACAGAGTGATGATATCTTCCACCTTAAAGGCGGAGTCGTCATGTACGGAAAAGATGAACAGACGCAAGGAGAAGACTGGGAAGGCGAACTATACGTCTTTGATGAACGTGTACAAGTTCCTGTCAATGCCGTCAATCCTTCTGTCGTCTCAGAATGTTACTACTGTGGAAAACCGGAGACGCGCTACGTTAATTGTGCAAACCCGGAATGTAATCGACAGCACTTCTGCTGTGAAGAATGCGAACCAAAAGTCATGCGTTCGTGTTCCGATGAATGCCGGGAGCATCCGCGCAATCGTTATGAAAAAGAGCAACAAGAAGAATTAGTATAAGGCACGCGTAAAAAGCCGGAGGATTTCTTTAATAGAAATCGCCCGGCTTTTTGTGTATTCAGGAGGAAGGAAACAAGTAACGTAAAATATCCGGTAAACGCTCGGCCCAGGCCGTTTCATGATGGATTGCTTCCGGGATGATCGTATAGCGACTTTGAGTAAGTTTCTGTTCGACCGCTCGCGCTAAGACATCATTTGTGTGTAAATAATCTGTCTCCGTCATCGGGCCACTCACTTCTTTTGTCCCGACATCCATATAACAGCGATGGGCAGTAGACAGCGACGGACTGCGCTCGATGAATTCAAGGAGTGAGGAGAAGTTTGCCCATCCGGCCGTCGACAGGGCAGCGACGCGCGTGATGACTTCCGGATATGCGAATAATCCATAAAGCGAGATGACGCCACCCATCGAGCTGCCGATCATCGTCGTATCGTCAGGGCGTGTCGCGTAGTTGGCATCAATGTATGGTTTTAACTCGCGGATGATCCAGTCCATGTAGACCTTACCGTTTCCCCCGATTGATTTCCGGTACGAAGGATAAGCAGTCCGCATCAATAAAGCTTCATCACTCCAAGGAGCGTAGTCATCGTAACGATCCATTCCGTCTTCTGGACTGTCGATCGCGACGACCATTGCCGGAATCTGTGTCTGTTGTAGCGCAAGATGAATCTCCCAGCCTTTTCCGAACGAGGCGGTTTCTCCACTGAAGACGTTTTGTCCATCGTGCATATAAATCACTGGTAACGCTTCAGAAGGATCCAAATGGGGCGGACGATGAATCCGAATCGTCCGGTGAGTTTGTGATGTCGGTAGCGTCATTTCAATTTCCGTAATCGACAATAGAGTCACGACCTTTCAAAGGTTTGCATAATGCGCGGTACAATTGCGTCCATTGTGTTTTCCGCCGACATAGAGTGCATGGTCGGCTTGACGTAACGATTCTTCGAACGTCCGTTGATATCTTTCCTCCACTGTATCAATTCCGAGGCTGACGGTTAAGGACAGTCGGTGACCATCGACGAGGAAGGGACGATCCATGACCGCATGGCGGACTGTCTCGGCAATCTGGATAGCAGCCTCTTGACTACCATTTCGCAACAGAAGTACGAATTCCTCCCCACCATAACGAGCAGCAAAGACATCATCATATTGCAATTGGATCGCCTGGATACGTCGACCGAGTTCACGAAGGACGAGATCGCCCACTTTATGACCGTACGTATCATTGACACGTTTGAAATGATCGATATCGAACAGGATCACGGAGAGCGGATAGCAGTCAGCCGCAAATTCCTGCCGACCGTGTTCATAAAAAGCACGACTATTCGGTAATTCGGTCAAGGCATCGGTCCGACTTTCCGTATAGAGTTGGACCGTTTCACGTGAGCGTTCTAAGACGCGACAAAAGATACGGAGCAAACGAGATAATTCGTCGGCATTTGTCGCATCATAGGCGTCTGCGACTTGATGGAATAGGATGATCGAAACATCGACCTCTCCGCTCGTAATCGAAGGAATCGCTAGCATCGAGTGACGATCGACAGGCAATCCGATCTGAATATCGTTTCCCCAGTCACAACGAAGACCATAGATGATTGGGGTATGCAAATCGTCGGCTGACAAGGAATGAAACAGTGGTAACACGTCGATCGGTTGTTTCGTCCGGATGTTATAGATGACTTGTTTCCGCTGTTGTTGAATCGAGATCCAACCTTCAGAAAACGGCAATAGATGCGGTAAATCGAGGAGCAACGAATCGATCGTCTCGCGCTCGAAGCGGGAAATCAACAAGTGTTCCTTCGCATCATCAAATCGCTTAGCATTATCGTTTGCTTCAAGGGAGTCACCACGCTCTTGCAACAGACGTTTGAACAAAAAGAGAATCAAGACGGAAACTGTAGCCGCGACGAGCGGACTTTCATCGTAGAACCAGATTCCAAGTAGAGCACTTAACATGCTAATCCCGTAGACGAGGGACTGAAGCTTTACGAGACGTTGCCAGTCGTATTTCAAGTAGAGGAAGCGATTGACGAATAGACATTGGAAGTAAGAGACAAGGAAGACGGTGATCAAAAAGCCGATGAAAGGGAGTAAGGCTTTCGTATACGTAAAGTTTGAGCCGATTGGTCCGCCGAGCGCATAATACGCAAAGGCCGGAAGCGAGATGTAGACTAAATCGAACAAGGCGTTGATCGGGTAGAGATAAACGAAACGTTTCCAACGAATCGCTTTTCGGTGAGACATGAATTGAAAGACGAGAATACCGACTTGGCTTAAAATCAAGGCGTACGTTAAACCATAATTGAGGAATAAAAATAAGATGATGCCTTCTTGGAATGTATAGTAAATGCCACCACGACGGACATTATCGAACTGAAACAGGAGAACGAGTCCGAATAAATAAAGAGTGTTGATGATGGAGACAGAAGGATGGAAGGTTGGTGGATGAACGATGCCGATCACTAATAATGTCAAGGCGACGAGACCGAAGACGATCCAGCTCGTCCGGGCTACATGTTGGTAGTAGCGCATGAAACATCCCTCCCCCTGAGAAGTATCTTTTATTCCTATACCCGAATTGTGGAAATTTTGATAAGCCATTTACCAAAAAAATAAGGTTGAGAGAAAAGAAAGAATTGCGTATAATGTGAAAGATATCGAATACAGTCGATGATGAAGAGAGTAACGGTTGATATTCGTCAACTAGCGAGTCAGGGAATGGTGGAAGCCTGAGGACGAACCGGTCGTGAAACGCACTTCTGAGACGCTGCCCGATTCCTGATGGAAAAGGCGTAGCCGGGGGAACCCCGTTATCCCCGAACAAGGTGGGTGTCGAGTGACACCAAGAAGAGTGGTACCGCGGTCATTCCGTCTCTTTGCGCGTGGCGCAAGGGGCGTTTTTTATTGCCAAAAAATCAGTAAAGCAGGAGGAAATAAAGATGAGTTATAAAGCGCAGTATGCAGAAGTATTACATCACGTCATGGAAGGTGCCTTATCGGTTGAACAAATCGAACAACTGATCGAGCAACCGAAACATGAAGATCATGGAGATCTGGCATTCCCATGTTTCATGCTCGCTAAAGCATTCCGTAAAGCACCGAACATGATTGCTTCGGAGCTCGCAGAAAAAATTGACGCGCCGTTGTTCTCGAACGTTCAAGCTGTTGGTCCTTACATCAACGTCTTCTTGAACCGGGAAGTCGTCTCGCAAGAAATCGTCAACCAAGTCCTGACGGAGCAAGAGGCGTTCGGATCAAGTGAAGCGAATGGAAAAACGATCGTCACTGATTTTTCATCACCAAACATCGCGAAACCCTTCTCGATGGGGCACTTGCGTTCGACGGTCATCGGGAACGCGCTCAACCAAATCTCACGTAAAAAAGGGTACGACGTCGTCGGTGTCAACCACTTAGGGGACTGGGGAACACAGTTCGGGAAATTGATGGTGGCTTACACGATGTGGGGTGAGGAAGAAGCGGTCCGTGCAGAACCAATCAAGGAATTGTTGAAATTATACGTCCGGTTCCACGAAGAAGCGGAAACAAATCCGGCACTTGAGGATGAAGGACGTCTCTGGTTCAAAAAACTCGAACAAGGTGATGAGCAGGCAACGACGCTTTGGACGTGGTTCCGTGAAGTCTCACTCGTCGAGTTTAACCGTGTCTATGAGATGCTCGGTGTTAAATTCGATAGCTTGAACGGAGAAGCCTTCTACAACGATAAGATGCAACACGTCATCGATTTGCTCGAAGAAAAAGATCTCCTCGTCGAATCAGAAGGGGCAATGGTCGTCGACCTCGAAGCAGAAGGTATGCCACCTGCTTTGATTAAAAAGAAAGATGGCGCAACGCTTTATGCGACACGTGACTTAGCAGCTGCTGTCTATCGTCTCGAAACGTACCGCTTTGAGCAAGCGTTCTACGTCGTCGGTGGGGAACAAGCGCTTCACTTCAAGCAATTGTTCGCAGTCTTGAAGAAACTTGGATTTGAGAACGTCGACGGAATGCACCATGTGCCGTTCGGTCTGATCATGAAGGACGGAAAGAAAATGTCGACGCGTAAAGGTCGGATCGTCTTACTTGAAGAAGTACTACAAGAAGCGATCGACGTTGCGAAGCAAAACATCGCGGAAAAAAATCCGAACTTAGCGAATGCCGAAGCCACGGCTCGTCAAGTCGGTGTCGGCGCCGTCATCTTCCACGACTTGAAGAACGAACGGATGAACAACATCGAGTTCGATCTTGAGCAGATGTTGAAATTCGAAGGCGAAACAGGACCGTATGTCCAGTACACGAATGCCCGTGCGCACTCGTTGCTCCGTAAAGGTGGCTATGATGGCACACCATTCGCTGGTAGTGCCGATGATCATGCATGGGGTGTCGTCTCGATGCTAAACCAATTCTCGACGGTCATCGATCGCGCGTTCACACGTCGCGAGCCATCAATCATCAGCCGCTACGTCTTAGATCTTGCACAAAGCTTCAATAAATACTACGGACACGTCCGTGTTCTCGAAGATGACGCAGCAAAACAATCGCGTCTTGCACTCGTCAAGTCGGTCACGATCGTCTTGACAGAGGGTCTTCGTTTACTCGGTGTCGGCGCTCCAGAAGAAATGTAAGACCAATCCACGAATAAGAAGAGGTAGATTATGAAGACTGAGACGAAAGAACGATTACAGCAAGCTGCTTCACAGATGAAGCAGGAGCCTTTGGCAGAAACGGTCGCCTTTATGGCTGATTTTCACGGGAAAGTCGCTGCTTGGTTACCGGGAGAGTCTGTCGATTTCGTTCACGATTTCGTGACGGCGCCGGAAGCCGATTTGATTGCTCCGATTGAAGGAGACGCATTACGGACGAAAGATAATTTTGAATTCTTCATGCGTAAGAAACAGACACGAAAAAAACTGGGTGAACTGTTGACGCTTTGGAAGTCGGCACGTACGACAGAGACGTTGAGTCAAATCGATGCGATCGGATTGAAAAAATGGCTCGCTCGTAATGAATTCCGTTCGGAAGACAAACCATGGGATTATTTGAACCGTCTGCATGTTCTCCTGTTCCTTGATTTGATGACGACGATCATCGATGATCATCGATTGACGAGTCTGCATGAGCAACTTGTCGGTACGACACCAGTCCCGACGAGCTTCGTACGTCGTCAAGGGGATGTCCGTCAAGTCATCGAAACATTCGCGGAAGAGATGAACTTCACACAAGTGGATGTCGTCAAGGCATCGCTTGTCCGTTATCTCTGATCAATAAGATGCATGAACAAAAGCCGTCGAGCCCTGTGCCCGACGGCTTTTGTCGTATCCTCTTACTTCGCCTGATAGAATACGATCGTTTGTTGCTCTGAATCGTAAAGACACCATTCTCGTTCGAAGACGACGGGACCCAGATTGACGGCATATCGTTTTCCTTTGATGGATAAAGTTTGACCTAGTGGGCTCGATTTGGCGATACCATTTCGAAACAAACCTCTGATATGACTATGACCAAAAAAGAGTAACGGTTCGCGTTGTTGTGACAGGTCGGGTAGAAAATCCCGCGACCAACTGAGTTGATCTCCATGAATCAATAACGCCCCCTCGATCCGTTGTTTTCGAGGGCAATCGCGTAATGCATCGATGACAGGAGACAGATGTGGTGGAACGAGAGACAGGATGCGCTCTTCTTGATTACCCAGTAACGTCTTAAAATCAATCAGCTCTATAAAATCATCATCGAGCGTCACGACGAGGGAGAGCGATTCGAAAGAATAGCGCTTCGCTCGCTTTTTACCGACATGGCATTCATGAACATCACCGAGACAAAACAAATGCGCATCGGGAGCGATCCGCCGTATGTCAGCTAGGACAGCCGCTGTGTCGGCTACTGAACTGTGAAGATCCGCAAAAAGGGCATAACGCATGATCGACCACTCCTTTGTTAAGGAGATACCCGAAAATGCGTCATGCCCATCTTTTTTCAATCAAGTCATGCGTATCTTATTCTGTTTCGACTGTGACGCCACGTTCTGCGAAGACGACTTTTGCGACTTCGAGTGCGTTCAAGACACGTGGGAATCCAGTGTAAGGAACAAGATGCATGATAGCTTCGACGATTTCGTTTCCTGTCAAACCAGCTGTCAATCCAGTATTGATGTGGAGAGCGAGCTGTGGTTCTGTACCTTGTGTGACGAGGGAAGCAATCGTCACGATTGCGCGGTCACGATTGACGAGACCATCACGGCTGTAAACTTCACCGTATGCGAAATCCGTGATCCACTCACCGACTGCTGGAGCGATATCTTTCAGGGATTCAGAGATTTTGTCATGCGTCGATTGTGCAGCGTTTGCGTCTGTGAATTCGCTGAGTTTTTTAACGCCTGTTTCGTGACGTGATTCAAAATGAGTTGCCATGGTAAAGGACTTCCTTTCTTTTTTAACGATGTTCTCATCGTAAAGGAAGAATTTCCATTCTACAAATACATGGTTTTTATGAAAGGTATGCTTATTTGGAATACATATCGCTGACGAATTGAATCCATTTCCGCGTCACGTACGATTGGTAGCGACCGGTTGGAACGGCGATTCCTAAGTGCCACGGGACTCGTGTTTCAAGTGGGATCGTTTTGACGCCACGAATCGAAAAGCGATCCGCGATCGAACGCGGAAGGACGGTCACGGTATTTCCTTCTGCGACAAGTAAACATAAGAAGTCCCACTGCGAGCTCACCCGAGACACGTTAGGCGTAAATCCGGCATCTTGGCAGGCGTTCAAGACAACATCGTGGAGTGAGAACGTTTCGTTGAACAAGACGAACGGCATGTCGGAAACTTCTTCTAACGCAATCATCGACCGATCAGCGAGTGGATGATCACTCGGTAAGAATAAATGGAGTTCTTCTTCAATGAAGGGGTGTGTCGTTAAATGCTCATCCGAAGGCAGCACCGTTGCGATCAAATCGACTTCACCGGCGACGACCGCTTTTTCTAACGCATGTCCACCGGCTTCGATTAATTCGATTTGAATCATCGGATACATCTCTTCGAAGCGACGCAGTAGACCTGGGAAAAACAGCGAACCAATTAGTGGGGGTACGCCGAGACGAATCGTTCCCTTCGTCAGATGCATGACATCATAGAGATGAGAAGGCAGATCAGATAACTGTCGCAGAATCTTTTCACCTTCAATCAATAAGGTCTCGCCGGCATCCGTCAGGACGATTTGTCGTTTGCTCCGGTCGAACAATTCCATCTCAAGTTCTTCTTCTAAGTGACGGACCATTTTACTAAGCGTCGGTTGCGTGACGTGGAGATGTTCAGCGGCACGAGTGAAGCTTTTGAAGCGTGCCACTTCCGTAAAGTATTCCAGTTGGCGGAAATCCATTAGTATTCTCCTATTCTTTTGAGTTATAGATGTCATAACAAGTATTCATTTTTATTATTCTTTCAATCAGCGTACAGTAAAGAGACCGAACACGTAAAGATAAAGAAAGAAGGAATCCATCATGATGAAACAACTCGAAGGAAAAGTCGCGTTAATTACAGGAGCAGCAAGCGGAATCGGTCTTGAGATCGCTGAAGAATTCGCTCAAGAAGGTGCGAAGGTCGTCATCGTCGATCTTCAGGAAGAAGCTGCAAAACGCTCTGCTGAAACGCTTCGTGAAAAAGGCTTCGATGCGTTTGCTGTCGCAGGTGATGTGACAAGTGAAGAGGCAATCAAATCAAGTATCGATCAGACGGTCGCACATTACGGAACGATTGATATCGTCATCAACAACGCGGGAATGCAACACGTCTCACCAATCGAAGAGTTCTCGACTGAGAAATTCGACTTGCTTCAAAGCATCATGCTTCGTGCACCATTCCTCTATACGAAATATGTCTTCCCGATCATGAAAAAACAAGGCTCTGGACGGATCTTGAACATGTCATCGATCAACGGATTGATTGGTTTTGCAGGGAAAGCTGCTTATAACAGTGCGAAACACGGCGTCATCGGTTTAACGAAAGTCGCAGCATTAGAAGGGGCAACTTCGGGTATCACGGTCAACGCGATTTGCCCAGGATATGTCGATACACCACTCGTCCAAAACCAATTGTCTTCGCTCGCTGAAACACGGAATGTACCGCTCGAACGTGTACTAGAAGAGGTCATCTATCCACTTGTTCCGCAACAACGGTTACTCCAAGTCAAAGAAATCGCGAATTACGCTATTTTCCTTGCAAGTGACAAAGCGGCAGGTGTCACGGGTCAAGCTGTCGTTCTCGATGGTGGTTATACAGCGCAGTAAGCAACGATATAAATGAAGGGAGGTACTTTTTGGATACAATCCAGAAAGCACCTCCCTTTTTTGTTTGATGGACTGAACAAAAACGTTCAGCTAATTTGACGTGAGTGGATTAACGGAAGTTAATGAACTGAACATCGACCGATAACGGAAGTTCACGAACGATTTGCATGACTTGTTGTAGGTCGTCACGTGATTTACCTGTGACACGGATTTGATCATCTTGGATTTGTGTCTTCACTTTTAATTTCGATTCCTTGACGGCATTGTTGATCTTTTTCGCATCGTCACGATCAATTCCGCTCTTAAGGATGACACGTTGGCGAACCGTATTCCCAGCAGCCTGTTCGACTTTTTCGTACTGCAGGTTTTTGGTCGGGACTTCGCGCTTGATCAATTTTGCTGTTAAGACATCTTTGACTTGATCGAGTTTGAAATCGTCATCTGAGATTAGAATCAAATCCTCTTTTTCGAGCTTCATGTCGCTCTTTGAACCTTTGAAGTCGAAGCGGTTCGTGATTTCCTTCAATGCGATCTGGACGGCGTTCTTGACTTCCTCGATGTTGATTTGTGACACGATATCAAATGAATTATCTTTTGCTGCCATGTTAATCTCCCCTTTCATTCCACTCTCTATTTTAGAGAGGAATACCGGAAGCGTCCACTGCTTTGAAATTTTGTTATAATAAAAACCATGAAATGAAAGGGGTGCTTAGCTTTGAAACAAACAGCAGACATGTTGACGCTCACACCGCAAGAACTGGATGAGCGATTTGCCTATAGTGGAAATGATTTAGGAGCGACCTTCTCAGAGACAGCGATTCGCGTGCGCTTGTGGGCGCCGACGGCAGAACGTGTCGTGATTCGTCTCTACAAGACACTACGCGCACGAAAAGTCGAAGAGGTCGAGATGATGGCAGGCGAACGGGGAACGTACGTCGTTGAACTCGATCGAGCAGCATATGAAGGTTATTTCTATACGTTTCAAGCGAGCATCAACGGACAAAAAGTCGAGGCGGTCGATCCGTATGCGAAAGCCGTCGGAACGAACGGAAAACGCGGTGCGTTAATTGACCCGACAAGTGTGACACCTGAACGATGGATCGAAGAACGCCCACTGTTCCATTCTTCGCAAGACGCAGTTGTGTATGAATTACATGTACGCGATGCAACGAGTCATCCGGCTAGTGGTGTCGTCGCACGTGGTACGTTCGCTGGGCTGACGGAAGCAGGGACACGGACACCAAATGGCGGATTGACAGGACTTGATTATTTAGCGGATCTTGGTGTGACGCATGTCCAGTTACTGCCGATCTATGATTTTGGCTCAGTCAATGAGACAGCGCCGAACGACCCGGATAACTATAACTGGGGGTATGATCCGGTGAATTACTTTGCGCCGGAAGGTTCGTACTCATCGAATCCGGATGATCCACGAACGCGGATCCTTGAGTTAAAGCAATTAGTACAAGCGTTACATGATCGCGGGATCCGTGTCATCATGGACGTCGTCTTCAATCATACGTATGATGCAGCAACGGTTCCGCTTGGTCAATTCGTTCCTGGCTACTTCTATCGTCAAGAGGCGGATGGTAGCTTGTCGAACGGTAGTTTCTGTGGAAATGATACGGCATCTGAACGTTTGATGATGCGGAAGTTCATTCTTGATTGTGTGACGTACTGGGCGAAAGAGTACCATCTGGATGGTTTCCGATTCGATTTGATGGGACTGCATGATGTCGAGACGATGAATCAGGTGCGCCATGCACTTGACCGGATCGATCCGTCGATTCTAATCATTGGTGAAGGCTGGGATCTCGATACGCCACTTGATCCGGAAGAAAAAGCGAACTACTTCAATGCACCGAAGATGCCAGGAATCGCTCATTTCAATAACGGCTTACGGGACGGGGTCAAAGGCGATGTTCAAACGCCGGAAGACCGCGGTTTCATCAGTGGGGCATTCGACCGGACGAGTGAAGTCAAACGGGGAATCGCTGGTAACGTCTCTTCGCAAGGATTTGCCGATGAGCCAAATCAGGTTGTCTCGTATGTCGAAGCGCACGATGATTTGACGATTTGGGATAAGTTAACGGTGTCTCGCCCTGAGGATACGGAAGAGACTCGTCGGAAACGGCAAATGCTCGCAAATGCCATCATCTTGACGGGACAAGGCATTCCCTTCCTCCATGCCGGACAAGAGTTCTTCCGGACGAAGGACGGAATTCGTGACAGCTTCAATGCCGGAGAGGTCGTCAATCGTCTCGATTATGAACGGGCAGAAACAGAGCGTCCGGCCGTCGAGTACGTCAAAGGATTGATTGCCCTTCGTCGTCAGTATCCGATGTTCCGTCTCGCAAACGCATCGATGATCAAGAAGCATCTTCGTTTCCTCGAAGAAGGGGAAGGTGTCATTGCCTTTGAACTGAAGCGCACCTATGAAGGATACATCGAACGGCAGCGTGTCTACCATAATGCAACGGAAGAGGATATCACGATTGAATTGCCAAACGGTGAATTCGAGGTGTTGGTGGAGTCGGGTGCCGTTAAGTTGCACGCACCACGACTGCATGAAGAGAAACAGTTGGTCGTCCAAGCATTGACGACGACGGTCATCGCCGAACGAAAAGCGGATTACAAGAAATATGCGGTAGCAGGCGGTGCAGCACTGACGATCATCGGATTGTTGTACGCAGCGAACAAACGTCGTAAGAAAACCGATTAAATCAAAAAGGACGAAGCGCTATAAGGCTTCGTCCTTTTTTGCGTGGATGACAGTCCGATGTCAGCCTGTCATGAAATTGACTTGCCTGAATTCATCGAAACCTTGTTTGAAGCGTCACCTTTCGGGAAAAAACCTCTTAAGTAGTATATGGGATGTTGTTTTTATGAAAGGATGTACGGCGTATGTTTGGTTTCGAGGATTTATGGAAATTCTTTTTGTCGTTCTTTTTATTGTTGCCTATCGTGACATTGATTCATGAGATGGGGCATTACTTTTTTGCCCGATTGTTCGGTGGAAACATGGAGATCAATATCGGTTCTGGAAAATCGTTACTCCGTGTCGGACCGATTCGTTTAAATCGTATCTATTTTTGGGATGGATGGTGTCAATATGAGGCACTACGTCACGAAACGAAGTTTGCTAATATCATGGTCTACGCTGGTGGATCGATCGCGAACTTAGTGAGTATCTTAGTCGTAAATGGTCTTATTTATGCCGGCGTGTTCGAGGCATCGATTTTTACGTACCAATTTGCGTATTTCTCGTTTTATTTCGTCTTTTTCTCCCTCTTCCCGATCGATCATCCGAATGGTTATCCGAGTGACGGAAAAGCAATCATCAATGTCTTCCGTTACGGTAAATCCGACTATCATCCACAATCTTAAACGAAGATTAAAGCCTCCTTCCATCATTGGAAAAGAGGCTTTTTACTCAAGATTCCGATTCGCTAGACGAATCAGATTCCGTTTTCGCTTGTTCTTGCTCGAGTTCGACGAGCTTTTGAATCAAGATATGGCGCGGCATATGCATCAGTTGTTCAAGTGGTACGTTCAGACGTTTTGCGAGTTCGACAGCCGTCTCTGCTGATAATTGTAAAGGTTTCATCGTGTTCGTCCTCCTTTTTCCATGAGGCTAGTATAACAGGAGGTGCAAGTCGAGCGCATCAATAGTAGCGAGAAACTGAGAAGGTTGATACCGTATGAAGTAGGAAGTGATGCATATGTATAAACCTGCTGCAGAGCTGTTACTCCATGAATCCGTCTCACTGTTCGATCGAATCGGGGAGGATTTGCTTCTTTTTCGAGATCGCCACGGATTTATGAAATGTGATGCGGATTTAAGACCACTATGGGAAACAGCATGTGCGTATGTTCCATTCTCCTGGTACATTGAGCCAGGCGGTGGGCGATTGTTCATCGTATTTGAAGAGTCAGCTTATTTTGGTTTACTAGATTTAGAGCAAGGGCATTTAGATTATATCAAGCGACCCGCTGCTTTTTCCGAAGCGTGGTTCAGTAATTTATTCTTGTGGCAAGACGATGAGATCTTCCTATATTCGGCAGAAACGGATGTTGTCTGCGTGAACGTTCAAACAGGGGACTGGCGGTACTCAAACTATGAAGAGGCACCGTTGTTCGGACGCTTGATTGAGCGAGGATATGATACACGTTTGACGTTCGAACGGTTCATCGCACCTACGACGATCATCTCCTATGATGATCTACAAAAACGGTATGTGATTTGGGATGCCGCGACGAATCAGGAATCGATTATTCCTTTTTCGGATTACGCGGAGTACTCGCTCGTTGACCACCGGCACCAATTGTTTTCGATCACCGATTCATCTCGCTTTTACTTGTATGAGAAGAGTCAGCTGAAATATAAGTTCGAGGGATGCCATTCCTCCGTTTTACTCAAAAGTGTGTTACTCGATGAAGAGGCGCGACGTCTTGCGATCGTGTCGACATCGGCGACATTCGGCAACACATGGGTTCAAATTTTTCAAAAGACGTAATGAAACATCCTTTTCGCTTTTCAGCAAGAAGGATGTTTTTTGTACGTTTATACAGAAAGGGGACGCATCATGCAACGGCTTGGTCATCTGATGAGTACGTATTTTCGAGGAGTGTTGATTGTTTGGGCAATCCTGCTCGTCGTGCTTGGATATTTCGCTTATCAACTACCCGATCGGCTAGAAGGAAACGGATTTACGCGTGACGGTGATTTTCAACGCGTCGAGACAGTACTCGATCAAGACTTCGGTCAGGATCCGCATACGATCATCGTTCTATTTGAAAATCAAGAGAATCTACGACAAACGATGATGCAACATGTCGAGCGCTTCCGTGATATTAATGGCGTCGGGAACGTCATTGGTCCCGTCGAAAATCCGCGAGCGATTCGTGACGATAAGGGATACGTGACGGTCGGTGTACCAACACTTGATGCGAAATGGGCAGCTGCGGTCACGCGTCAACTGGATGATACCGGGACGATTCGACTAACGGGTGAACCAGTCGTCGTCGATGATTTGAATACAGCGTCAAAAAATGACCTCATCCGAGCTGAGTTGATCGGAATTCCGGCAGCCTTGATCGTCTTACTACTTGTTTTCGGTACACCCGTTGCCGCCATCTTACCGTTGATCATGGGACTCGTCACTTTTGTCTTTGGTGCCGGTGTTCTTTATTTCGTTGCCGGACAACAAGAGTTATCGATTTTCGTCTTAAATGCGGTTGCGATGATTTCCCTAGCACTCGGAATTGATTTTTCATTGCTATACGTCAATCGATTCCGCGAAGAACGGCAGGACGGGCAAGATATTCGGAAGGCGGCGATTCGTTCGGTCGAGACGGCAGGACGCTCGATTTTATTTTCTGGAATCTGTGTATTCGTCGGACTTGCCGGATTGTTATTGATTGATGTTGATGTCTTCCGTGCTGTCGCGATCGGGACGCTCGTTTCGGTCCTTGGGGCCGTCATCAGTGCATTGACATTGTTACCGGCACTATTGATCGTTTTCGGGAAGGTGCTAGAAAAAGGGCGACTCTTCCGGCAACGAGCAGGTCGTAGTGAAGATCGTTGGCGCCGCCTCGCTCGTTTCGTCATGAAGCGCCCGGTCGCAGTAACGATTCTATCTTTATTGCTTCTTTTACCTTGTTTATTGCCGTTACGTGACTTGACGTTAAACATTCCGCAAGCGACCGCTTTACCGGAATCCTATCCGTCGCGTCTCGCTTTTGAGTCGTGGGAAAAAACATTCGGGAACGATGGAACGGATGCCGTCCTCATCTTGTCTGCTGATGCTTCCTCAGAGGTGGGACGAGAAAAAATCGAAGATGTGACGATTCGACTCGAGTCGGATCCCGATGTACGCTCCGTCGTATCCGCCGCAACGATCGCCGAACAGCAACAGATTCCGCTCGAGCAGTTAGTCGCTGTTCCGGCCGGGCGCGAAGCTTTGACGGCATTTCTATCAGAGAACGACCAAGCACGAATTGATGTTAACTTAAAAGGAGATCCCGGCGATGCTGCTTCGCAAGACTGGGTGCGAAAGATGCAGGCGGACGGTTATCTTGTCGGGGGACCGGCAGCCTTCAATCAGGAAATTTATGATGCCATTGAATCGAAACTCCCACTAGCAGTCGGTGTCGTCGTTTTGGCGACATTCATCATTCTGCTGATTGCGTTTCGGTCCATCTTGATTCCAATCAAGGCGATTCTAATGAATTTGCTTAGTCTAGGAGCGACATTCGGATTACTCGTCATCTTGTTTGAGTCCGGCGCAGTTCTTCCGCAGGAGACGATCGGCATTTTGACACCGGTCTTCATCTTCTCACTCGTCTTTGGTTTATCGATGGATTATGAAGTGTTCCTCGTCTCGCGAATGGAAGAATATTATGACGAGACAGGCGATAACGATTATGCGACCGAGATGGGGCTTGCGAAGACGAGTAAGATCATTACGTCTGCTGCCTTGATTATGATCGTCGTCACAGGGGCGTTTGCCTTCACGGGCGTCAGTCCAATTAAACAACTTGGCGTCGGTATCGCGCTTGCGATTTTTATTGATGCCACAATCGTCCGGATGCTACTCGTCCCCGCACTGATGAAACTATTTGGTCACTGGAACTGGTGGTGGCCGGGTGGTCGTCGTAAAGCGATTCGCAAGTGACACATCGCGTAAGCACATCAGTAGCTATTCGGAGGAAGACGAGCGTATACTGTCGATATTCAATTCAAGAAATTAGAGGAGGCACTTCACTCATGGCAACTCAAGCAATGTTTGAACCATTTACATTACCAAACGGTGTGACGCTGAAAAACCGCGTCTTGATGGCACCGATGACGAACTATGCAGCACAAGAGAACGGCGAAGTATCGGATGCGGAACTCGCGTACTATGCAGAACGTTCAGGCGGCGTCAGTGCGGTCATTACAGCATGTGCGAATGTCACAGCAGACGGTCAAGGATTCCCGAATGAGTTCGGTGCGCATCGTGACGATCTCGTTCCAAGTCTGAAGCGACTCGCAAAAACGATTCAAGATAAAGGCGCAAAAGCGATCTTACAAATTTTCCACGCTGGTCGTATGGCACCACCAGAACTCGTCGGTGGGCAAACAGTCAGTGCAAGTGCTGTCGCACCTGTACGTGAAGGAGCAATGACACCTCGTGCGCTAGAGGCGGAAGAAGTTGAAGCAATCATTGAAGCATTCGGTCAGGCGACACGTCGTGCGATGGAAGCTGGATTTGACGGTGTTGAGATTCATGGTGCGAACACGTACTTGATTCAACAATTCTTCTCACCACACTCAAACCGTCGCGAAGACAAATGGGGCGGTAGCTTAGAAAAACGTCTCGCCTTCCCATTAGCGGTCGTGGATGCAGTCGAAGCTGTCGCGAAACAGGATCCTTCGTTCATCGTCGGATACCGTTTCTCTCCAGAAGAGATCGAAAATCCAGGAATCACACTCGATGATACGATGCGCCTCGTCGATGAGCTGGCGAAAAAAGACCTCGATTACTTGCACGTTTCCGTGATGGACTTCTTCGCAGGTTCGATTCGTGACGAAAATGCAACGACATCACCAATCACGCTCGTCCAAGAACGTGTTGGCGAACAAGTACCTGTCATCGGTGTCGGATCGCTGCACACAGCGGACGAAGTCGAACAAGGTTTGGCTGTCGTTCCAATGATCGCTCTCGGTCGTGAACTGATCATGGAACCGAAGTGGGTTGAGAAAGTCGAAGCGGGTGACCTTGCGTCAATCCGGACAGAACTTGATCCAGAAGCACAAGCAGAACTCGTCGTTCCAGATGCATTATGGGCAGGCATCACAAGTCGTCCAGGCTGGTTCCCGATCAAACAAACAAGCAAATAATAGAACAGCATCAAAAAACACTCTAGATCTCGTGTCTAGAGTGCTTTGAGACTGAAGGTAAAGTGCAATTTTTCTCTAACGAGAAGGATTGCGCTTTTTTGTTCGTCTCGCATCGTTTTCCTGGGACAAGCATCGCGCCGCTTCGCTTCGCTGCAGGGTCGCTCTTGCTTGTTTTTCCCTAGGAAGCGATGTCGAGTGAACAAAACGCGTCTCGGATCCTTCTTCTAGATAAAAAAGAATAACGCGTTTACACGCCACTCCTACAGGAAAAAGCGCATTTATGCGCTGTCAGAGACAAACGAGACCCGTTTCCTGCTCGAATAGAGCGGGAAAACTGGCTTGTGTCTCGCCTGAGGAAAGGGCGTGAAAAGATGCGTCATTTTTTGGAGTCAGCCCTGTTGTCTACAATTTTTTTGTTTATTAATAGGCAACCTGTCCCATCCGAACGCCACAAAACGTATGCAAGGAGACCGGATCCTGTAGATTCGTTCGTTCCAACATATCGTTTAGGAGCAAGGCACAGACGTAGGCATCCTCTTTCGCGTCATGGTGCTGGAAAGAGACGTTGAGGAATTCAGCCATCGTATTCAATCGATGGTTCGGTAACCACGGATACAGTTTGCGGGATAATTTGACCGTGCAGCCGTAGGTGAAAGCGGGCATCTGGTACATATCGTATTTTTGAATCGCTTTTTGGAGCGCCCCCATATCAAATGATGCATTGTGGGCAACGACCAGTTGAGCACCTGCGATTAAATCGTATAAGCCCTGTGCTTCCATCGCTTCAGGTAACGTCGGTGCATCGAAGACATCACTCGGACGAATTCCATGGACCCGGATGTTTCCAGCATCGAAGTTCTCTTCTGGATTGATTAAGACCTGTTTACTCTCCGTGACGCGACCGTTGGAGAGAACGGACCAACCAAACGCACAAATGCTTCGGCTATTCCGATTTGCCGTTTCAAAGTCAATCGCTAATGTATACATGCAGCAGACTCCTTTCTGTCATTCACTAGTAACAGAATACATGTTCGTATTATAGAAGTCCATTAAAAAAGACCATCTGCAAGGCAGATGATCTGATATCCATTCCAGTCACTTCGCGGTGGCGACTTTTTGTTCCTCTGCGACGTACTCCTCCGGTTTAAATAATAGAACGCGATCTTTATAGGCGAAGACAAGGGCCGTCAAGACAGCCATCGCATCAGCGATCGGGAAAGCGAACCAGACACCATTGACACCGAAGAACAGGGGTAAGATCAAAACGAGTGGAATCGTGTATAACGTTTGGCGTGACAAGGATAAGAATAAAGCGACTTTCGCTTTGGCGAGCGATTGATACATCCCGTTGACAATCATTTGAATCCCATAGACGAACGATAAAGCGAATAAGATGCGCATCGCACTCGAGCCTTCCTGCAGCAGTGCTGCTTCTTCCGTGAACAAGCCGACCCAGAAGCGAGGGAACAATTGAATCAGTAACCACAAGCTGATCGATAACGATAAGCCGTAACGGATTGCCAACTTGATGGCAAGTGACATCCGGCTAAATTGCCGAGAACCGAAATTATACCCGACGATCGGTTGCATCCCTTGCACGATCCCCATGATTGGCATACCGACGAGCGCCATGAACTTATTGATGACCGCAAACGTCGCTAGTTCCGTCGTACCACCGTACCGGACGAGCATGTGGTTGACGGTGATGAACAAAATCGATTGGGAGACTTGCATGATGAACGACGATGATCCGATTTGCATCATCCGAAACGTTAAACGGAAATCGGGTTTGAAAGCATTCCGATTGAGTGTTAACCCCGTTTGCCGACGTTTCGTAAAGAAGAATCGGAAAACAAGTGCAGCACCGACGATTTGCGCAACGACTGTTCCGAGTGCAGCACCTTGGATGCCCCAATCAAGACCAAAGATGAACAGAGGTGTCAGGACGATGTTGATGGCAACTGTCGTCAGCATGACGCGCATCTGATAGTTCGCGCGTCCTTCTGCGCGGAGCATTGCACTCGACGCCATCGTCAACATGAAGAACGGAGATCCGATCAAGAGGACGCGTAAGAAATCGATGCTATACGGCATGATTTCATCTGTCGCTCCAAAGAGACGAAGTAACGGTTCGACGAAGATGAAAGCACTGATGATGGCGAGCATACTGATGAAGAAAACTGCTATCAAGACGTTCGCATAAGCACGACTGGCACCATCCGTCTGTTTTTGACCAAGCCGTTGTGACGCAATCGCAGCCCCCCCGATACCGATTGAGTTAGCGATCGCCATCAATACGAGCTGGACGGGGAAAGCGATTCCGACAGCGGCAACGGCAGCCGTACCGATGCCTTGAGCGACGAAAATCGTATCGACGATATTATAGAGTGCCGTGACGAGCATCCCGACCATCGCCGGTAAAGAGAGACTAAGTAAGAGCTGGTTGATAGGTGCTTCACCCAAACGGGCAGTATTTTTATTCATGGAAGGAGAGCCTCCTTTTTTAGACAAGTGGTAAGTAGGGTTTTACTCAGAGTAGTCGCTTCTATGAAGAGATGCAAGAAATCACTCTAGTCAATGTGTTCGTCTTATAAAAAAAGGATGCGCCATGAAGCGCATCCGATGGAACTCGTTTTAAGATGGTGTAGGCAAGTACCCTTTCGAGTACTCGAAAGCAATGAATAAAATGGCACCGAGCGCCAAGTAAGCGAGTAAGGTGATCGTTTGTTGTTTTTTCGGCATCTGGTGATACTGGACCGACTCTTCAGCGAGTCGGAGCGGTTCGATCCGCTGATCGATTCGTCGCAACAACGCATCGTAGTCGTTCGCAGCATCATATTGATACCGTAACAGATCGTCCGCTTCCTGACGTGCCTCTTCCGGACTCGCTTGTCGCAAATCTTGTAAATCGAGACGAAGCGACCAAGCGATCGGGTCGTACGTACTTTCGACCGTTTGTTCTTCCTCCACTTCCGGTGCAAGAGCGACTTCCGCGTTTGCACGTTCTTGTTCCGCCTTTGCGCGTAAGACGCGTTCGCGTGCAGCACGGTATAACATCAAGGTCGATCGGTTCGCCTCATATTGTTTTGCGAACTTATACCGTTTCCAGACAGCACTGCCGCCGAAGAAAGCAATCAAGAGCAGAATCAGGCTGAAGTTCGTGATGCCGTAAGCAATCAAGGCAGCAAGACCTGCAACCCAAACGATGATCGGAAGTCCCGCAAGAATCCGTCCGCCGTCAAGCGGACTGACGGGAAGTAGGTTGAAGAGATTCAATAGAGCTCCGAGATGGAAGATGACGAGCCAAAAGTCATTTCCCGTCACAGTGTATCCAATCGCAAGCGGAATCAGGGACACGAGACCCGCGAGTGGTCCACCGTACGCAAGAATCGCTTCTTGTTTTGGTGTCCGGAACGTATCTTTGATCCCGATGACGGCTCCCATGAACGGTACGAAAATCGCGGGACCCGTTTTAAAACCGAGTCGTTTCGCAGCGAGTAGATGTCCCATCTCATGAATGAATAGGAGATAGAGTAATCCGACCCCGAACCAGACACCGAATACTTGAGCGTAAAAGAGAAGCGAAACTCCGAACGAAATCAGAGTGCCTCCAAACTTCGAAAATTTTAATAAGGCAAGGATGACCTTTCCTTTCGTTAAGAGAAAGGCGCCGGCAACAGCAAGTCCACCCCAACGTTTTTTAGCCATCGTGAAATTCCTTCTTTCATCATGTGACGTTCTTCCTTAAGTGTACGACACAAATGTAGAAAAAGTTTCATTTAGACTGCTCGGGAATCAGATAGAAACAACTGCCATCTGGTTGACGGGCTTCACTACCGACCTGAAAATGATGCGTCGTCGCTAGAGCTGCAGCAATCGACAATCCGAGTCCACTTCCTGAACGATCGCGTGCTGCATCAAGTCGGTAAAACCGGTCAAATAACCGGGTACGTTCTTCGTTCGTTAGAGATGTTCCTCGATCAAGAACAGCGAGTCGCTCCTTGCGCAGATGCAATTCAGGAGAAGTGGCATATTTCAGGGCATTATCGATATAAATCGTCAAGATGCGTAGCACCGCTTCGCGATTCGCCAGGATCGTTCCAGAGGCATCAACAGGGATGATCGTCCCTGTCGCGTGATACATCCGATCAGCGAGTTCGCTCCCAAGCTCGGCTAAGTCAATCTCTTCGACAGACGTTTCTTCATAACCGAGACGAGACAGTTCGAGCATGGGCTCGATCAAGGTCGTCCGCATCGCATGCGTCTCCTGTAAGATATTTTCAATCGATTCATCGAGGACGTCCGGCTTCGTTTTGCCCCATCGCTTCAATAATTGCGCATACCCTTCGATGACGGTCAGCGGTGTCTTCATCTCATGCGAGACATCGGCGACGAACTGCCGTTGTTGTTCCATCGTCTGATCGACACGCCCAATCATCTGATTGAAGACGCGACCGAGGCGACCGATCTCATCATCACGTTCGGTCTGCACGGTCTCAAGCGTTCCAGAAGACGAGATCCGTTGCATCGTATCATTCAGTTGCCTGAGCGGGCGGAGCGTCTGATACGCAATCCAGAAGCTACTGATGAACGCGATGACGATTCCAACGACCAACACGATGGTGAAGGTCAAGACGAGTGTCGAGACCGTATCATCGACGCTTTCATCTTCGAATAAATAGGCTTGATCCTGATAGACGATACCGAACCAATCACCAGATTTGAAAGGTTCGTTCGAACGCGGGATACCGGGTAGGTCACTTGCTTGTACGTCTCCGTTAACGGTAGACGAGTCGTCGTCATCTTCATCATTTGAAATGACCCATCGTCCATCTTCGTTCGATAAGACGACGGAATCCTCATGAAGCGTCAACAATGCCCGGACCGATGAATCATCCTCCATCAATTCCTCCGCCTGTTCCAGTTGGGTATAACGCGATTCAATCAAATGATTGCGGACGACGAAGGTCACGACGATGAACGAAAGCAACAATAAAAGTGTCGTAAAGGCGGTGACGGATAAAGCAAGTTTCGTTCGAAGCTTCATGGGTTCGCCTCCCTCAGTACATAACCAACCCCACGAACGGTCTGGATCAAAGCAGGAGGGTGAGCATCGACTTTTTTTCGAAGGTAACGGATGTAGACGTCGACGATATTCGTCTCGCCGAAGTAATCGTATCCCCAGACGCGATTTAAGATTTGTTCGCGTGTCAGGACATGTTCTTTGTTTTCCAGTAAATACGTCAGGAGTTCGAACTCCCGTGGTGTCAAATCGAGTCGCAATTCATCGCGAAATGCTTCATGTCGATCAAGATCGAGTACAAGATCTGCGAACTGTAACGTGCGCGATGCGTTACTAGTTGAAGTCGGAGTGCGTAGTAACGCACGGATCCGGGCAAGGAGTTCCTCCATCTCGAACGGTTTCGTCACATAATCATTCGCACCAAGATCGAGTCCTGCGACCTTATCGTAAACTTCCCCACGTGCTGTTAGCATAATGACGGGGATATGAATACCTTTTCCACGGAGCCTGCGCAACACCTCGAAGCCGCTCAGCTCCGGCATCATCACGTCGAGTAAGACGAGATCAACCGAATGCTCAGCGGCAGCGAGACCATCTTTTCCGTTGGGGGCGACACGTGTCGCGTACCCGGCATATTGGAGTTCGAGTTCAAGGAGGCGTGCGATTTTCGCATCGTCCTCAACGATTAAGATGGTAGTTGGCATAAACATCCTCCTTTAATGATCATTCATCGATTTCTTTCACTTCGTCTGACGCGTTTAACTCAAGTTTAACGGAACCACCGACTCGGATGTCATCATCTTGTTCCATGTTTGATGCACGAGAGTACGATTTTTGCGTACCATTCTGTTCGATGATGATTTCTTGATTCGTTATTTTAGCGAGCGTGCCGCGGACTTCTTGTTCCCGTGCATCGTCACCGTCTTCGTCGCGTGTAGCATTACGATTCTCGTCGTCATCTTCGCGGTCGATTTCACGGACTTGACCGTCTGCATTCAATTCGATTTTCACGATATCCCCAGATTTCGCAGCGTCGCGTTCCGCACGATCCGCAATCGCGTAGACCGTCTCTTGTCCATCTTGTTCGAGTGTCAATTCACTTTGTGATAGGGCACGAAGGATGCCGTACCGTTCATTCGCATCGTCTGATGAATCATCTGAGCGATTGCCATCGTCCTCTCGGTCATTCCGATCGTCTTGATCTTCTCGCTCCAGTTCCGTGATTTGCTGATTCGCATTCAGATCGATTTTGACCCAATCGCCTTCTTGCACGGCTTCGCGTTCGACTGACGAAGCAAAGTCATACGTCTGAGTGTCACCGTTGACGTCGATCGTCATTGAACGATCCGATAGTTTTTGTAATGTGCCTTCGATTTCTTGATCGTCACGCATCGAAGCAGGAAGCTTTTGTTCGACTTGGCGCGAAGCAGCTTCGACTTTTTGCTCTGCCTGCTGTGAAGTGGTGACCGTCGAGTTGACGAGAGAGTGTCCCGGACCTGTGAAGAGTAGGAACGCACCGGCTCCTGTTAAGACTGTACCCGTTACGGCAAGTGTAGCGATTCCTTTTTTGAAACGTTTATTCCCTTTATCTGTTCGTTTTTCAGTCATGATGATGTCCTCCTTTAGTAGTGGCTGTTGTTCTTATACATAGAATAACCAGACCATGTGAAAGGAAGCTGAGGAACAGATTAGAATTTGATGAGAATTAGATTGTTTTGATGACTCGGGCTGGATTTCCACCGACGACGCTGTTTGCCGGTACATCCTTGACGACGACACTACCTGAGGCGATGACAGCATTATCTCCGATCGTCACACCGGGATTGATGACCGCGCGTCCACCGATCCAGACGTTATTCCCGATGACGACCGGTTTCCCGAATTCATAACCGCTGTTGCGCTCGACAGGATCGAGTGGATGGGTCGCAGTATAGATATGTACTCCTGGAGCAAGCATGCAGTTGTCACCAATCGTGATCGGACAAATATCGAGCAAGACACAGTCGTAGTTGGCATAAAAGCGAGCCCCTAACGTAATGTTGTAGCCATAGTCACATTTAAAGGTCGGTTCAATGTAAAAGTCGGCTTGCTCCGTCTGGAATAATTGTTGAAGAAGTGCCTTCCGTTTAGTCCCATCATGAACACTCAATTGATTGAACTCATAACAGAGCGATTGTGCCCGGATACGGTCAGCTACGAGTTCCGGATCTTGTGCTAAGTAGAGTTCCCCTTGAATCATCTTTTCTTTTTCAGTCATCTGATTCACTCCTTCATCGTTATTACTTTCATTAGACTAAATGGTACCCGGTGATGCAACTGATATCCCGTTAAGATATACGTAAAGGGGGCTGACTCAAAAAAGAGTGACTCGTCTTTTCACGTCCTTTCCTCAGGCGAGACACAAGCCAGCTTTCCTGCTTTCTTCAGCAGGAAAGCGGGTCTTGTTTGTCTCTGACAGCGCAAAAATGCGCTTTTTCCTGTAGGAGTCGCGTGTAACGAGCACTTCTTTTTTTACGAGAAAAGGGTGGCAGATTATCATTCTGCCACCCTGGTCTTTGTAGAAACTGACTTTTGAGTCATTCCCGTCAAATACAATTCTTATGCTAATTCGATTCCGCCTGTGACACCATAGATTTGCGCCGTAACATAGCTCGCAGCGTCTGAAGCGAGGAAGACATAGACATCTGATAGTTCGACAGGTTGACCACTGCGTTTCAGTGGTGTTTCCTGCCCGAACTCTGGAATGTTCTCGCTTGGCTGACCACCCGAGATTTGAAGCGGTGTCCAAATCGGACCAGGTGCGACGGAGTTGACACGGATTCCTTTTGGCGCGACTTGTTTAGCAAGTCCACGCGTGAAACCGTTGATAGCAAACTTCGTCGATGCATAATCCAAGAGGTTCGCGCTTGGGTTATATCCTTGAACGGATGTCGTCGTAATGATCGAAGCCCCTTCTTTCAAGAGTGGCAAGGCTGCTTTGACGACCCAGAAGAGGGAAAAGACGTTGATTTCGTATGTTTTGCGTAGTTGCTCCGTCGACAAGTCGAGAATATCTTCGACGGCTTGTTGTTTACCAGCGACAAGTGCCAAAATGTCGAGCCCGCCGAGCGATTCGTGTGCTTCTTTGACGAGTTGTCCACAGAACGCTTCATCACTTAAATCACCAGGTAAGAGATATGCTTTTTGTCCCGCTGCTTCAACGAGTGCTTTGACCTCTTCAGCATCCTGTTGTTCTTCTGGTAAGTAGTTGAGCACGATGTCAGCCCCTTCACGAGCGTAGGCGATTGCTGCTGCTCGGCCGATGCCGGAGTCGCCACCCGTAATCAGTGCTTTTTTGCCGATCAATTTGCCAGAGCCTTTATAACTCTCTTCTCCACAATCGGGAACAGGTTCCATTTTTGCTTGAACCGCTGGTGCGTCCTGATATTGTTTTGGGAAATCGTCATTGAAGTATTGGGTTAACGGATTTTTCGATGCAGCCATGTAAACATTCCTCCTGAAAGTTGGTTTTGGTATAGGGTGTATGTTCCCTCAACAGGTCGGATTAAACGTTTCTGATGGTAGCAAATTTGGAAATTGATGGTTTACACTAGAAAAAGAGGAGTGTGAAGAAGATGATTGCTGGACTGTATGAAGCTCATTTACCGGTTAAAGAACTCGAACGATCGATTGCCTTTTATGAAAAATTGGGACTTGCATGTGCGTTCCGAAATGAACGCGTCGCTTTCTTTTGGATCGAGCACGGTAAGAGTTGGTTGGGGCTATGGAAAGCTGGTCAAGCTGAGTTACCGTATCATCCGTCGATTCGACATGTTGCGTTTCGGATGGAGCAAGAAAATATCGATAAAGCACAGGACTGGTTAAAGGAGAGGGGCATTACCGTTCGATCTGCGTTTGGTGTAGCGGCAGCCGATCAACCGCTTGTTCTCGATAACCATCCACATGCGCACGCGGCGATCTACTTCGAGGATCCGGATGGCAATTCGCTCGAATTGATTGCACCGTTACGCTTTGACATGAAAACGGTGAATGGCACAATGCCGTATCAGGACTGGCAGCATCTATTTGAGACTGAATCGGAGAAAAAGACGACATAACTGGGGTTTTCATTCGAAATCGCTTCCTAGGAAAAAACAAGCAGGAGCGACCCTGCAGTGAAGCGAAGCGGCGCGATGCTTGTCCCAGGAAAACGATTCGAGACGAACAAAAAAGCGCAATCCTTTTCGTTAGAGAAAAATTGCGCTTTGTCTTCAGTCTAAAACTAGCAACGGTGATCCGTTGCTTGTTTGATTTATCGTGTAATGCGCTTAGACACGAGCGGATTGACGCTCATTCATTGCTTGCAGAGCTGCTTGGTTCAGCAAGTTCCATGGTTTGTTATAGTGCGGTTGGAAGAAGAAGTCGACGAAAGCGAGTTCTTCAAGTGTCATATCATTTTGAATGGCGACAGAAAGTGTGTTCATCGCTTGTGTCAAATCAACTTTTGAGATGATTTGTGCACCGACGACACGATGGGTTGCTGTCTCGAAGACGAGCTTCAATTGGACGTCTTCTGCTGTTGGCATGAACTCTGGGCGATACGCATCTGTGACTGTCGTGCTACTCACTTCAAGTCCGAACAAGGGTGCCGCTTCTTCTGTCAAACCAGTCGATGCGATATTCAAATCATATAAGCGAAGACCTGATGTGCCTTGTGTTCCTTGGTAGCGAATTTTTGGTGCGCGCAAGTTTTTACCGATCAATGTTCCCATCCGGACAGCATTCGTTGCGAGTGGAATATAGGCATGTGTCCGAGCTGGATTATAATAGACGGCACAGCTGTCACCAGCAGCAAAGATGTTCGGGTTGCTTGTGCGCATATAATCGTCAACGATGATGGCACCGTTCGGTAGCATGTCGACCTGTCCTTTTAAGAGTTCCGTACTTGGGCGGAAACCGACACAGAGAATGACGAGATCCGTTTCGAACGTTCCTTTGTCTGTGACGACGTGTGTCACAGCGCCGTTTTCCCCTTTGAAGCTTTGGACGGTTTGCCCGAGTTCGAGACGAATACCACGGTCTGTCAATTCACGTTCGATGACGTCAGTGAATGAGCGGTCGAGGTATTTGTTGAGAATGCGATCCGCACTATCAATGAACGTGACGTCTTTTCCGTATGCTTCAAACGCTTCGACGAGTTCAGCACCGATATACCCTGCACCAACGACTGTGATCCGTTGTGCTTCTGTCGCTTTTTCAATGATTGTTTGAGCATGGTGATAGTTTTTACAGAGCTCGATTTGATTCAACTCGATGCCAGGAAGCATCGGAATGATTGGCCATGATCCTGTCGTCATGATGAGTTTATCGTACGTATCGTAAACGACTTCACCAGTCATGAGGTTTTTCGCAACGATCGTTTGGCGTTCACTATCGATTTCAAGCACATCATGTTTCAGACGCATCTCAGCGCCGAGTTCAGCGAGTTCACTTGGTGATGAGTAGAAAAGTGATTCCGCATGTTTGACGACACCACCGACGTGAAGCGCGATTCCACAAGAGAGAAACGATACATTGTCATTCCGCTCATAAACGGTAATCTCGACGTCTTGTTGCGAAGCGAGTTCTTTGACTGCTGCTGTTCCTGCGTGTGTACATCCGATGACTGCTACTTTCATGGGTAAAGTCTCCTTTGTGTTTTGTTTGTGATAAATATCACATTCATTTGATATACTTAGTGTAATCCTTCACAAGGTCGTTTTCAAGTAGTTTGTTCAATGTTGAGCATAATCTTGTCTAAATTGTGAATGAGTGAGCAAAAGTGTTTGGATTATGTGAAGAATGCGTAAAACTGTTTTAGTTACTGAAATTCGGGTTATAATGAATGTAGATTTTTAATGAAGGGGTGGAAACCGATGGATACCGAGAGGACCAATCATCTATTCAGCTTACCTGATTTTTAGCAGTACCGGTCAAAACGAACAAGACGGTAATGGCTTATAAAAATCAGGGAGAGCGAAAATAGATGAATACCCAAACGGGACGTATAAAACCTCTCCCACGATGTAAACGGGAGAGGACAATAAAACATGAAACGAATCGCAACCATCTTAACCGGTACGCTCATCATGGCGTTCGGTTACTACACATTGAATGAACAGTTCGGATTAGCAGAAGGCGGCTTCATCGGATTATCGTTGCTCGGTCGATACTTTTTTGATATCAATCCTTCGATCTCAATGATCGTGCTCGATATTCCATTTTTCATTGGTGCCTTGTACTTCAAAGGGAAACGTTTCGTCAGTGAAGCGTTACTTTCAGCAGGTGCGTTATCAATCTTTTATGAGATGTGGCACCGACTCGATTTGTTCCACTTTCCAGAACAGACTTGGCCAGCGACGCTCATCGCAGCAATCGCTAGTGGCATCGTGACCGGATATGGTCTCGGACTTGTTTTGAAAAGTGGAGCGGCAACAGGTGGAGACGATTTGTTATCGATGGGACTCAGCAAACTGACAGGTCTATCGATCGGGACGATCTTGTTCGGACTCGATGCCATCGTGTTAGTCATCTCACTCGTCTATCTGCCGC
This sequence comes from Exiguobacterium sp. OS-77, assembly GCF_000414195.2. Classification (NCBI taxonomy): domain Bacteria; kingdom Bacillati; phylum Bacillota; class Bacilli; order Caryophanales; genus Exiguobacterium; species Exiguobacterium sp. OS-77. Next base: position 247,388 of record NZ_DF239008.1, read on the forward strand.
TCAGCTTAACGTTATATACGTTACTGGCTGTAGCGATCGCTGGACGTGTCGTTGCTGTCATGACACGGGAGCCTGTCATCGTACCGGCACCTGTCGTACAAAAAGTCACGCAGTGAAATGGATGAATGTCTAAAAAAATCATGTATCGGATTCGACATCGTCGAGTCCGATTTTTCAGGTTTATGGATGAGAAAAATTCAAAGGAGAACGACTAAATGATTCGACAAGCACATGCTTCTGAAGCACAACAGATTGCCCCCTTGATTGAGCAAGCAATTCATGAGATCGCTGAGACATTGACGGGAACGACAAAGCGGGAGGACATTTTAGAGAGACTCGCGTACTTCGTCGCTGAAACAGGAAACCGACTGAGCCATGAGAACATCCTCGTGAAAATCATCGAGGGTGAAGTAGCGGGAATCGTCATTGCGTATGCCGGGACGGATGCCGAACAACTCGACGAACCGATCAAAGACCAACTGAAGCGCTGGACGGGTCAAGACGTCCAGATTGACGTCGAGACGGAAGGTCCGGTCTATTACTTGGATACTTTATCGGTTGACGCGCGTCATGGCGGAAAAGGAATTGGTACGGAACTGCTTCAGGCAGCAGCGGAAGAGGGCGAGAAACGAGGACTACAAGCGTTCACCTTAAACGCTGATCAAACGAACGCCGGGGCACAGCGCCTGTATCGTCGTCTCGGCTTCGAACCGATTCGGACGATTGAAATCAGCGGTGGTACCTTTGATTATATGGAACGTCGTTACGATACGCAGCAATGAAAAAAACCATGTCGATCTCCACGATGTCATTCGGGAATCGACATGGTTTTTCGTATGCATGCAATTGTGCCATCAAGGCGTTAGTTGATACAGCATCGCTTGCGCGTCTTCTGGTTCGTAGCGGGCATCACTCGTGAAGCGAACGATTTGTTTGACGTTTGGTCGCACGCCTTGAGCGTGGAGGCGCTCGAGCAATCGACCAGTCACGTAACTCTGATCGGATTTTGGTTCTGCGTTCCATTTACTGACCGAACCGATCGGAACGATTGCGGCATCCGGTCGTTCGGACTGGAATTGGCGAGCTTCCTCGTCGGTAAAGACTGTCGCGCCGATTGGAAGAGTCGTTACGTAACGCGCTAGTTCAATCGTCGCCGGAGGACGCGTTGCTTGTTCGTTCAACGCGAGGCTACCGATCACCAACTGAACGACTAAAAACGGCAGATACATCCGCAACGGAAGCTGACGAATTGACCAGATGAGTAGCAATAGGACAAGCGGTAAGACGTGACGGGGTTTATCGATATTTTGTCCGAGCCAGACCCAGACGAAATAGAGGCCAGCCGTCGCTCCCCAAGCGACATCGACCGTCCAACGTCTGCGTAAAAACAGCATCAGTCCTGACACTAGTCCGATCCACGTGCCATAACCGATCCCATGCCAGAAGAGTTGCTGAAGCGTCTGAACAAATCGTTGAACGATAGAAGCATCATCGGTCTGAACAGAACCACCCCAATCGGAAAAATGACCGCTGACGAAGCGGAGTGATAATTGAAGAAACGAGTAGGGTCCACCGACAGAAAAAGCGACCGGTAGCAACCAAGCCAGCTGTGCGAGAACAAGAAGGGCGCACTCGGATAAGAGTTGCCAGTAATCCTTTCGTACCTGCCACAGCAGGACAAGCAACATGAAACCAAACGGCGCATAGGACAGTCGAGTCGCCATCAGTAAACCAAATAGAAGATACGGGAGCCAGCGACGAATCTGATGCCGTGCGCGTTCGATGCTCCAGCCGTACCAGACGAGTAGTCCGAGGGCGAGCCCATCCGACATCCCTGTCGCAGCGAACGTCACGAGTGAGGCAGTGGAGAGAACGGTAAAGGCAGCGATCAGCCGAGTCGTATCATACGCATGACGGCGAAAGAGCGAGTAAAGTGGCAAGAGCGCACTTGCCAGTCCTAGTGTGGAGACGAGTCCGAGCGCTTTGACAGGTATCATCAGTGGCAGAAACAGGTTGGCAAATAAGATGAAAAAGGGATAACCCGGAAAGTGCGGACGTAAATCAGCCAAATCATAATCGGTCACAGCGAGCGTAAAGTTCGCAATATCGTAGCTCGCGATGAAGGGACTGACGTAAATGATCCGTAAACCAATCCAGCCACCGATGAATAGAAGCGTGATCCAAAAAAGCGATCGTCCACGCGGACGTGAACGATCGCTTCGGACGGTCAAGAAACCTCCTGTAAGGACTTTGATGACTTCGATGGTTTGTTTTGACGGAGCAACATCCAACCGGCAAAGGCGAAGTAGCCCCACCAAGCGACGACTTGTTCGAGCGATGGGTTATGGCTGTATCCGAACATCGCGGCCATGAACGTTCCGATCTGTCCACTGATCAATGTCGAGTTTCCTGTATCACGCAAGTATTGCACCTGATCGATATAGTGCTCCGGCATGAAGCCGACGATATTGTATACAGCAGCTGGTGTGCCGTCAGCATTCATCAAGAGACTACCGAGCAAACCAAGATCTTGGAAGCGTCCAATCGTTTGGACGAGCATGCCGGCTGCGATGAATAGAATGAGTACGCCCGTTACTTGGAAGAAGCGTTTGACGGGAATCTTCATGGAACCGGAAACGAATAAGTATCCGAAGATCAAGGCGAGTAACAGACCGGAAACCGCACCGTAACTCGTCAGTACTTTTTCGATTTCCCCACCTGAGATGGCAGCGAAGAAGAAGACGGTCTCAATTCCTTCTCGAACGATGACGAGGAAGGAGTGGATGATCATCGTGATGGCACTACCCGTCGAGACGGCAGCGGCGACCTTCGCTTGGGAGGCTTTTTGATTCTCTTTCGCTTCCTTTCCCATCCAGAGGACCATGTGTGTCAAGAGCAGGACGGAGACCATCATGATGCCGAGACGGAGATACGTATCGCTTCCGAAGCTCGCAAAACTCGTAAAGACGACTTGGAACAGGAACGCGACACCAAGGCTAGCGAGAAGTGCCAACCCGACACCTGCGTAGACCCACTTTTTATATTGTGGAGCGTTCAATCGATCGAGATAACCTAAGATCAACCCAACGATGAGAACAGCCTCGAGACACTCCCGAAGCGTAATCAAAAACGCTTGAAAATCCATCTGTCTTCCTCCTTATGAGCGGCGTTTCTTCTTCCATTGACCAATGACGACGATGACGATGAGGACGATGACGAGTCCGAGCGCAATCAATTTCCAAATCGCGTCCGTTCCGAACGTTTGACCGAGGAAGGAGTCTTCTTCTGTGAAGACGCCTGTTTTTTCTTCACCCGGCAGGACGAAAAGAGGCGTCAACGTATCTTCGATCATCGTAATGTTCTTCTTGAAGGATTCTTCATCACTCGCTTTTTTCCCGACCCCAAACAGACCAGGATTTCCGAGTGCTTTTAAGGATTCATCAAATGCAGTATACACGTCATCGGATGTTTGTGCATCCTTGCTTTCCTTGACGTAAGGTGCGAGCACATCGTATGTCCCGCGGGCTTTCGCGAGTAAGAGTTTCGCTTGACCGAAGTCCTCGAACTGCTCTTCAGCAAAGTGCAGGCGACGTTCGATATTTTGGCGGAGAGCGACGCGATACGCTTGTTTGGCAGCCTCGGCATCTTCTTGTTCGAGAGCCGTGTCGATCTTCGCTTTCGCTTCAGGGAAATACAGTTTGAATTCTTTATCATAGGCGGCAAGCGTCTCTTTCGCAAGCGCGTAATCCTTGGCATCGAGTTGTTCTTCAAATTGTTTATACGCTTCCGCAAAAGCTTCCTTTCCTGGGTCTCCGTAACTATAAGCGGAAACCGTGGAAGTGCTCACGAACAGTGAGAGCAGGAGGAGCGGTAGCAAAAGAAGGCGTTTCATCCGAGATGCTCCTTTCGTTCCATGCGTTCTTCAACGCTAAGCTGTGTGATCGGTCGTCGCCATTCCCGGTAAATTGCGGGGAGGACACGTTGGACGTAATTCAGACGGATAAAAGACTTTCCTGCTTCCCGGACCCGATAACGAATCGGGACTTCGTGCAGGCGGAAGCCTTTTCGGACGAGATTGAGAGTTAAGACTTGGGCATAGTTATAATCGTGAATAATCTCAGCATGGTGACACGCTGCGCGTGAAAAAGCACGCATTCCACTTTGACCATCATGGATTTTACGTTTCAATAAAAGGCATTGCAACCACGTGAAGACATGATTCCCGATATAGCGATAGAGTCGCATCCCGTCGACGGTACCGAGAAAGCGAGAACCGAATACGTAGTCGGCCTGATTGTGTAAGATCGGTCGCACGATATCCGGGATTTGATCGGCCGGATATTCGTTATCCGCATCGATCATGACAGCAACATCCGCGTCAAGTTCGTAGGATTGCCGGAGTCCTTCCCGGACTGCAGCGCCGAGTCCTTGATTTTGTTCGAACCGATAGACATGTGCGCCGTGTTGACGCGCGATCGTACTCGTCGCATCAGTCGAACCATCATCGATGACGAGGGTCTCGACCGGAATACCGTCGATCATGTCCGGGATCCGTTTTAAGACGAGTGGGAGCGACACTTCCTCATTGTAGGCCGGTAAAAAGACGATGATTTTCATTTAGACTTCGCCTCCTTGAACGCTTCTGTCAATAGCACACCACGGCTATCGTGCGGGATGTCTGCCCCTAGGACTTTTGTGATCGTTGGTCCGAGTGACAGGATATGGCGGTGCGTATCCACTTTCAGACCGGCATGAACGTTCTTACCATACATCCAGAACGGAACGAACCGTTCGCCTTCATCCAAGTGACCGTGTCCACCGATTCCGTCCGCTTGACCGTGATCCGCCATGACGATGAGTGTCGCATCCTCGAGTTTACCAAGGCGATCGAGCTCCTCACAAAACTCGGAAAGGAGCGCATCCGCTTCCTCGATTTTTTCGACATACTCGGAATAGAGAGTGCCTCGACTGTGTCCCGTTTGATCCGTTCCGATCAACTGAATCGCGAGCAGATCCGGATCCTCTTCATGGACGATTTGTTTGGCACGTTCTACGATATTTCGATCTGCAACATCGTTATGCATGACTGCTGTGACGGTCCGCACGTCGGTTGAACCGAACGCATCGACAAGGTGTGCGATACCAAGGATTTTTCCTGACTTGTCAACGGCACGGAGGCGATCGAAGACGGTATCCGTTTTAACGCCGGTCGTATTCCAGACCATGTTCGAATGAATGCCATGATCTTCCGGGCGAGCACCGGTGAACATCGAACTGAAGCAGACGACGGTCCGGGCAGGGTAAACCGTCTCCATATTCGTATATTCCGTTCCTTCCTGACGCAATCGTTCGAGGAACGGCGTGTTTGCTGCCATGTAGCGATCTTTACGCATCCCGTCGACAATCAGGACATAGACTTTTTCTGAAGTCGGAAGATTGGCATCTACCGTCATTGCCTCGGGCAACTTCGGTTTCCAGTCGAACAGGTAGTGATGCAGGATCCATGCAAAGACGAATAGACCAATTGGGAACCAGATGAACGTCATGTCGAGTGTCGACGCGTCATTTGCCGTCCACCAGTACATGAGCAACAGAGCAACCTTAGGCAGTTGCTCCTGCGCGTTACCACTTGTCGAATCACTATTCTTCAGAACGAGTTTCCAAAAACGCGTGAAGTTTGTCCAGCGCGTTCCGATCCGGAGATGATAATAGATCGTTCCCCAGAAAAAAATCGTGAAGAAGAAATAAAGACCTGCGCCATAGGCGAACAAAGGTAAGTAATCTGCATTCGTACCCCGAAGGAACAGCCAAACGATGACCGGGATCCAAAGGTAATTTCGTAAAAATAACGGAAAATCATAACGCCAAAGCAAGATGAACAAAGGAAGCGTCACGATGAAACCAAGACCAGCTTCTGCGAGTGGCATCTGCGTCCATAAGGCGTACGTCAAGAAGACGCCGATCGTAAAAATGGGTGTGAAGGGTTTTCCTTCATTGAGTAAGTTCCAGGCGCGTGCTGCGACTTTTTCAAAGCGAGAAGCGCTTTTCATCGTCTTCCTCCTTTCCAATCAGTGTATTTGAGCTGACGAATCAACAACCGAAGCGTAGCCGGATGCCGAATGAGAACGTACAGCGGAATGAGAAAAGCAAAGGCATATTTAAAGAAGTGCGTCATCAAGGCAACGTCGTACGCATGGGCAACACCGGCTTGCCGTAACACCGTACCCATCGCGAGTTCATACGTACCGAGACCACCCGGCGTGAACTGAATCACACCGGACAGGACACCGGCACTCATCGCAATCAATGTCGTCGGGAAGGACACATCGATACCTGCTCCGTGCAAGAGGAGGAAGACGGCGAGTGCCTCGACTGCCCAAGCGAGCGTTCCGAACAGAACGAGCGATGGGAGATGCGGGACATGTCGGCGTAACACGAGCAATAACGCGGTCGCAAGGAGCGCGACGAGCAAGACGATTGGGTGAAACAACCAACCGATCAGAATGAAGGTACACAGAACGATCAAGTCAATACTTCGTTGTAAGACGAAGATCGCGCTCGTCTGTTTCCATGGACTTCCGACGGCTCTCGCCGTCACGAGTCGGATCATCTCTCCCAGTTTGACCGGTGAGAGATGATTGATCGTCAGTCCGAGATACAGGCTCGACAGGTATACAGCAGTCGGTGCACGTTTGGCATCGGCGCGGCGCCAGGCGACCGCGCGTAAATAAAAGGCGATCGCATACGTCAAGGTTGCAAGGATCGTCCAGGGACTCTTGAATAAAGCTTCAATGTACCGATACGAGACCGGTAACTCCAGGAAAAAACGGAGCAGTAAAAAGATGACAAGCCCGGTAAGCGTCAGATACAGAAACGTTCGAATCAGCGGTTTTGATGCCACGCGATCACCTGCTCCAGTCCAACATCGATCTCGATTGACGGTTGGTAACCGAAGGCTTCTTTTGCAGCCGTCGTATCACTCCATGTCATCGTCACGTCCCCACGTCGTGCAGTTTGAGTTTGCACGGGCACATCAAACCGTTGACCGATCCGTTCAGCTAGAGTGCGGACGGAGACCGGCTGATTCGCGCCGAGGTTATACGTCCCTACTGCACGAGCCAGCAACGCCTGTTCCATTCCGCGGGTGATGTCATCGATATACGTGAAGTCACGGATCGGATCACCGAAGACGGTGAGTGCCTCTCCGCGTAATGCCTGTTCGATGAATCGAAACAGCGCCATATCAGGACGACCCGAAGGACCATAGACCGTAAAGAAGCGAAACAGCGTCACGTTTACATCATATAAATGAGCATAAGCATGACAAAAGCTTTCGGCACTATACTTGGCTGCCGCATAAGGACTGGCGACGTGTCCCGTTGCCTGATCTTCTTTCAGCGGACCAGTCTGTTCCCCGTAAACGGAAGAAGAAGACGCGAAAAAGACATGCGGCATGCCATGTCTTTTTGCGGCTTCTAACAAGGTCACCGTCATATCGATGTCCTCACGAATATAGTGATGCGGTTCCTCGAGCGAACGCGGAACACCTGGAAGAGCTGCGAGATGAAAGACGGCGTCGAACGATGTCTCCATCCAGGCGTCGAGATCGTGATGAACGTCACCGATCGTAACGGTAACACCGGCACGTCTTAATGCAGCTGCTCGTTCTTCTTTTAACTGAACATCATAGTAGTCCGTGAAAGCATCAAGTACATGGACGGTATGGTGCTGCTGGAGCCGGAGGGCGAGGGCGGCGCCAATGAAGCCGGCACCTCCTGTGATTCCGATATTCATCTTATCCCTCCGTTTCCATTTCCTTCTTAGTTAAGTGGTTCGAGTGCGTCTGTGATCCGTTCACCTGTCGTTTCAGCCTTGACGTCGCCTTTTTCGACGAGTGCGAACCATTCGTTTGCATCTTTTGCGACTTGCGCTGCTTTGTCCTTGCCGAGACGATTCTCAAGCGTCGGTTTCATCGCAACGACGAACATGTTCGCTTCCATTGCTTCTGCACGTGCTGTATCGACGTCTTTCTTCTCGATCGCTTCTTGTGCCTCTTCATGATACCCGTCGACTTTTTCAGTCAACGCTTTTGCGAACAATCCTTCGATTTCTTTGTAAGAAACGTCAGCTGGCTTTGTTTTTGAGAAATCATAGCGCTCTTTCAGTGTTTTGACAGCCTCTTCGTCTCCGCCCGCTAATGATTCTTCGATCGCGAGGAGGAAGCCATATCCTTCTGCTTGTTCCATTTGTAATTCTTTTTCGTCCGTACCGGCTTTGACGCCATCCTCGATTTTTTGTGCATAACCGAGTGCAGCTAAATAGAAGGAACGATAAATCGATTTATCCGTCACTTGTTTCGCAACATTGAAGTCACCGATTTCTTTCGCGTCGATGGCTTCTTGCTGAGCTGCAAGACCTGATGTGATCGCTTGAGCGATGGCGTCTTCGTTTTTGAAGCCGTAGCTCGCGTCCCGTTTTTCAGCTGTCGGAATGAAGACGGTCTTCGCCATCGCTTCCACGTCCTTGAGTGCTTCCGTTGCAGCTTCCGGTTTACCAGCTACGAGTGCTTCTTCAGCTTTTGCTTGTGTTGCTTTTTGTAATTTATAGAAATACGATTGTAGACCTTTATCCACGAGTTGACGCGCGATGTTCTCATCGAGATCCTTCGCTTCCACACCTGCTAAAGCAGACTGGATGACTTGTTCGATTTCTGGTGCTGTCGTCTCGACACCACCTTTTAGTTTCGATTCATAACTTGTCGTGACCATCTTCCAATCGATCGCTTGTCCTTCTTTTGCTTTGTCGAGTTCTGTTTTGATTGAGCTGAAGATCGTCAATTCATCTGTCAGTGTCGTTGCAGCGATCCCCGCATCTGCTGATTTAGTTTCGGTCGACTGTTCCGTTTTCTCTTTTTTCGGTGCAGTCGTATCCGTTTCATTCGAACCGCAGGCAGCTAAGATACCGGCTACCATGAAGATAGAAGCTACTTTTAAACGTTTTTTCATAATCGTGATTCCCCCAGAAGAATTAATAAGACGTTTTCCGTCATGTAGTCGTTTTCACAAATCTAACTATAGCGAGAATAATTCTCATTGTCAATTGAACTTTAAAGAAAAAAACGGCTTTGGAGCAGGGCTCCAAAGCCGTTTTAAAATGAGAAATTAGAACTGTTCGTACAGTTTTGTCAAATACGTGTAGACTTCGTCTGATGCTTGGAACATCATGACAGAATGTCCGAAGATCGCAGCTGGGTTGAAGCCATGATCAAGATCGATCGTTGATGCGATCGTGACATCACGGTCGCTGTCGAGAACGACGCGGAAGTATTTGAATTCTTGGTTGAAGTCATTGATGGCGTTCAGAATCGGGAGATCCTCGACACCGTCTGGTACGTGTGTCACCGTACGAGCGAATAATTCGACATCTGTCGTCGTCTTACTGAAGACGATCATCATCATCGGTTCTGCTCCTGCAGGTGTTTTTTCTTGTGTCATGAAGAAGACGTGTGTCTCATTCTCACGTGCTTCCATTGGAATGCCTTTTTCAACGAGGAAAGCTTGGAATGCTTCCAAGTGTTGTTGCTGTTGTGGCGCGATTCCTTGTTCGTTTGTTTCGGGTTGACGATCTTGGTGAATCGGTGTCACTTTATTGTTCTCGTTTGATTCGTTCGAGTTACGTTCCTGGTCCATTTCAAAATCCCCCTTTATATACTATAAATTCAGTTTCAAGCATTTCAGAAGGAATTGCAACTAATGTCCGTTAAGATAGGAAGAAAATACAAAAGAGTAGAGATATGTCATGTTTGTGAATCTGAGAGCAACTGACTTGAAAATACATACCTGACAGGGTATATTAAGTGGCAGATAGAAAATCAAGGAGGAATCATCAGATGAAAACGATCATCGTAGGCGGCGTCGCTGGTGGCGCTACGGCTGCAGCGCGACTGCGCCGGATTGACGAAACGGCAGAAATCATTTTGCTTGAACGAGGAAAAGAGATTTCGTTCGCGAACTGTGGACTGCCTTACTATATCGGAGATGTCATCAAAGATCGCAATAAATTACTCGTCCAAACGCCAGAAGGCATGCATGCACGGTTTAATTTAGATGTCCGCAATTTGTCGGAAGCGATTCGGATCAACCGTGAAGCGAAGACGGTCACGATCCGCAACGTCGAAACGGGTGAAGAATACGATGAATCGTACGATCATCTGATTCTTTCTCCAGGTGCAAAACCGATCCGTCCGAACATTCCAGGACTCGATGACGCAACGAACGTCTTTACGTTACGGAACATCCCAGATACGGACCGGATGCGGGAATACGTTGATACAAATCGTCCTGATAAAGCACTTGTCATCGGCGGTGGATTCATCGGTCTTGAAATGGCAGAAAATCTCGCAGAACGTGGGGCGCACGTCACCCTCGTTGAGATGGCGGATCAAGTCATGGCTCCGGTCGACCCGGAAATGGCAGCCATCGTTCATGAACATCTTCGTGCAAAAGGCATCGAGTTGATTCTAGAAGATGGCGTCGCTCGTTTTGAAGAGGCAGGTCGCCGCGTCGTCCTGACAAGCGGACGCGTGATCGAAACAGAGATGAATATCTTATCAATTGGTGTCGCACCGGAGAGCACGCTCGCAGCAGATGCTGGTTTAACACTTGGCATCAAACAGACGATTCAAGTCGACGATCAACTGCGGACATCTGATCCATCGATCTTTGCGATTGGTGACGCGATTGAAGTCAAAGACTATATCACGAAGGAAGCGACACATGTTCCACTCGCGTGGCCGGCAAACCGTCAAGGACGCCTCGTTGCTGACATCATCGCCGGACGCGACGTCCGGTATAGCGGCACACTCGGAACAGCGGTAGCAAAAGTCTTTGATTTGACGGTCGCTTCGACCGGTAACAATGAAAAACGGTTGCGTCAACTTGGTCTTCGTTATGAAGCCGTGCATCTCCACCCGGGATCGCATGCGGGATACTACCCAGGGGCGAGTCCGATTTCGATGAAGTTACTATTTGATCCAATCGAAGGAACGATCTACGGAGCGCAGGCAATCGGCATGACAGGTGTCGAGAAACGGATCGATGTTCTCGCGACAGCGATCAAAGGTGGATTGACAGTGCTTGATCTACCAGATCTTGAACTATCATATGCACCGCCGTATAGTTCAGCGAAAGATCCGGTCAACATGGCAGGGTATATCGCGTCGAACATCGTGCTTGGTGACAGTGCGAACGTTCATTGGCACGAAATTGACGCGATCGTCGCCAATGGCGGCTTATTACTCGATGTCCGTGAACCATCGGAAAACGAGTTAGGCGCGATTCCGGGATCGGTCAATATCTCGTTACCGACGTTACGTGAGAAGTTGACTGATCTGCCGAAGGATCAAACGATCTATGTGACATGCCAAGTCGGATTACGTGGATATGTTGCGAGTCAACTGTTGCAACAATACGGTTATGATGTGAAAAACTTAAGCGGCGGCTACAAAACATGGTCGGTCGTGCATCGTGATCAAGAAGCACGAAGCCAAGCGAAGGAGGAGACAGCTGTGACGGTAACGAAACGTGAGCCAACAACGAAGACTGCACCAGAACAAGTGGCGCTGCTCGATACGTGCGGCTTACAGTGCCCAGGTCCAATCTTAGAGCTGAAAACAAAAATCGATCAGATGACGGACGGCGAGCAAATTTTCGTCAAGGCGTCAGACCCAGGATTCTTGCCAGACGTTCAAGCATGGGCGAAAAAACTAGGTCACACAGTCCATTCAGCGGAGATGAATCAAGGTGTCGTCGAGGTCATGCTTGAAAAAGGGCAAGGAGAGACAACAGTTCCAGCACCGGTTCAAGTCAATCCGGCAGATGATGCGACGATGGTCGTCTTCAGTGGTGACCTCGATAAAGCACTTGCGTCCTTCGTCATTGCGCAAGGTGCACAGGCAATGGGGAAACAAGTGACGATGTTCTTTACGTTCTGGGGCTTGAACATCATTCGAAAACCAGACGCACCGGCAGTCGAGAAAGCCGGCATTGAACGGATGATGGGCATGATGATGCCGAAGCATGCCGGGGAGTTACCGCTCTCAAACATGAACATGGCAGGCGCCGGTCAAAAAATGATGAAAAAAGTCATGAAGGATAAACAAGTCGATGCACTCGAGACGATGATGGCAAAAGCACAAGCTGCTGGTGTCCGAATGATCGCCTGCACAATGTCGATGGATATCATGGGCATCAAGAAAGAGGAATTACTGGATGATATCGATTATGGTGGTGTCGCGAGTTATCTTGGTGCAACGGACGGTGCCAATCTGAATCTGTTCATCTAATTTAAAAACTGTTTATGTGAACGTGTCAAACCTGACATCTAATGTGAGGTTTGACACTTTTTTTGCGTCCTAAGGTATAAATGAGTTTGATTTTTCAAAAAAAATTGCGTATGATAAATCACATGTGAAAAAAACTTACATACAAATAGAGAGAAAAGATGGATGGAAGTGAGGAGATTTGATGGAAAAAGAAGTGATGAAACTAGTAAATCGAGCAAATGATTACTTATGGACGAATGTATTGATTATTTTACTCGTTGGATTAGGCATTTATTTTACATTCCGGATGCGGTTCGTTCAATTTCGGATGATCCCGGAGATGATTCGCTTATTGTTCCAAGGAACGGATAAAGGGAAAGATGGCGTATCGCCATTCCAAGCATTTGCGATCAGTACGGCAGCACGTGTCGGTACCGGAAACATCGCGGGTGTGGCGGCTGCAATCGCACTCGGCGGTCCGGGTGCAGTCTTCTGGATGTGGTTAATTGCCTTGATTGGATCGGCGTCAGCATTCGTCGAAAGTACGCTTGCTCAGATTTACAAGGTACGTGACGGAAAAGAATGGCGTGGTGGTCCAGCCTATTACATGGAAAAAGCGCTTGGACAACGGTGGTTAGGAATTGTCTTTAGTGTTCTGATCACAATCTCATTTGGTTTTGTCTTTAACTCTGTCCAATCGAATACGATCTCGCTTTCTCTACAAAGTCAATATGGCGTGGATAAGATATGGATTACGGTCGGATTAGTCGTCTTGACGGCACTGATCATTTTTGGTGGTGTCCGCAGTATTGCGACAGTCGCTTCATTCATGGTTCCGATCATGGCAGGTGGTTATATCTTAATCGCCCTCTATATCATGGTGACGAATCTTGAAGTATTACCAAGTGTCTTTAAATTGATTTTCCAAGAAGGATTATTCGAGTTTAAGACATTAGCAGGGGGAGCAATCGGGGCGGCCGTTCTGAATGGTATTCGTCGCGGTTTGTTCTCGAACGAAGCCGGTATGGGTTCGGCACCTAACGCAGCAGCAACAGCGGAAGTCTCTCACCCGGTCAAACAAGGCTTGATTCAATCATTCGCGGTCTTCGTAGATACATTGATGGTCTGCTCGGCGACAGCGATGATCGTTCTCGTCAGTGGAGTTCCGACAAAAGATGCGAATGGAGATGCCTTAGCTGGTATTGATTTAGCACAGGGCGCACTTGCATCACAAGTTGGATCATTTGCGACAGGATTCATGGCACTCGCCATCTTCCTATTTGCGTTTAGTTCCGTCGTCGGAAACTACTACTACGGTGAATCGAACATCAACTTCATCCGTGAAAATAAACAAGTCATGATGGCATACCGCGTACTCGTCCTCGTCATGATCGTCTTCGGTTCACTTGTCGAGTCGGCTAGTCTCGTGTGGGCGTTAGCGGACATCTTCATGGGATTAATGGCGATTGTCAATCTGTATGCGATTTTCCGTCTTGCAAAGATAGCGAAGCTGGCTCTCGATGATTACATGACACAACGAAAAGCAGGGAAAGAGCCACGGTTTTATGCGGACTCGATTCCGAACTTGCCAGGGAAAGATACGCTTGAAGCATGGCAGGAATCAAAAGAAGACGAAAAAGCAATCTAAGGAAAAGGGAGTCAGAGAAATCTGGCTCTTTTTTTGTATAGAACGAATTTAAAAAGGGAATACAGAGTACAGAAGGGAGGGGGAGAATGGAAAACGTACATTTCGTCCGCGTCACGGATGCGGTCTGGGAGTCGTTCGGAAACGATCCCCACATCATCATGGACTGGATTTTATTCATTCATGAGACACAACCCGATCATGAACAATTATTTGCTCTCGAACAGACGAACGCCATCTATCATTTGATGAATCAAATCGATATCTACATTGATCAAGACACACATTACAATCTGGGACGAGCGATCGTTGGCGAAGAGTTGATCGTCAACGAAGAAAAAGCGGCGATTGTCGGTATTCTTCCCTTGCCACTCCTCATCATCTCGGCTGAGGTGATGCGGAATTTTGATCAACGGGCACTCGCTTCGATTCATGATGAAGCCGGAACACCGGGCGAATTCGAGGATATCTGGGAACAGTTTGCTGATTTACGTGCCTATTTTCAAAAAGCAGAAGAAGCGGAAGATACGATTTTAATTTATTATGTCTGATCAGCTTCAATCATAAAAAAAGAGACCCGCTTCCGAGTCATAGACTGGAAAGGGGTCTCTCGTCGTTCAGATGAAGCAAGACGTCTTCACATGGAAGCCGTTCTTTTTTACGATAACCTTTAGATTAAAAATCGATTTCGTCCGGATCTGGTCCGAGGCGGACATCCGTTGCGATGCGGTCAATTTTCTCAAGATCATCAGCATCGAGTTGGAAATCAAAGACGTCGAAGTTTTCCGCAATACGTGCTGGTGTAACGGATTTTGGAAGAGCAACGATGCCGTTGTCGAGGTGCCAACGTAAGACGACTTGTGAAGGTGTCTTGCCGTGTTTCTCTGCGATTTCCTTGAAATCGTTGATTTCGAGGAATTTCCCTTGCATGAGTGGGCTCCATGCTTCGACTTGGATGTTGTGATCTTGCAAGTATTCGTGCAGTTCGTGTTGCGGTAATTGTGGATGCAACTCGACTTGGTTGATCATTGGTGCCATCAAGCCCTCTTCTGCCAATGTATCGAGGTGATGTTCTTTGAAGTTCGAGACACCGATCGCTTTGATCTTGCCTTCTTCATACAGTTCAACCATTGCTTTCCACGCTTCGACATAGCCTTCGACTGGCCAGTGGATGAGATAGAGATCAAGATAATCTGTTTCGAGACGTTCGAGCGATTCTGCGAATGCTTCCTTCGTCCGACCGGCACGAATATCATCGTTCCAGACTTTTGACGTTAAGAAGAGATCCTCACGTTTCACGCCGCTTTCCTTGATTCCTTTCGCGACACCGCGTTCATTTTTATAGACAGCAGCTGTATCGATATGACGATAGCCGACACGTAATGCTTCAGCGACAGCAGCAGGTGCTTCTGTCTCTTCGTCTACTTGCCAGACACCGAATCCGATTTGGGGAATCGTAATACCGTTTGAAAGTTTTGCGTATTGCATGTGTTACTCCTCCTCATAAAACGTAGTTTAGATTTGCTCGTTTAGTTTAGCATGAACGAACGAAGACGTCCGTTTCTATGCTCATGGAGAAATAGGATATGATATAAAATAGAAGCGTAATAAAATCTGAATGCCTGTCCGAAAAAGGAGGATAACAGATGGCTCAAAAGAATAAAAAGCTATCAAAGGGAGCTTGGCTTAGTATTGGTGCCTTGCTGGTCACACAAGCAGTGAGTCTGTTTTTCAGTGCACGAAAGTCAGGACGTAATCCATGGGTGTGGGGAGGTGCTGGACTCCTTCAGTTTCCACTTCCGGCAATCGCCTATTTGATCTTAGAAAGACAAGCAAAGCAGAAAAAATAACAAAACAGGTCTGATCATAGCGATCGGACCTGTTTTTATGATTAGGAAGAAATTTTTTCTTGCTTCGCAGCTGTCTTCTTCATGCGTGGCAATCCGAAGAAGATGGCGATTGATCCACAAACGAAGAGGAGGAACGGATAGAACAGATACGGAATCAGTTCAGGAGAAGCCGTCTTCGTCAATTCTGCTGCAATCAATAGTTGTGCCCCATACGGAATGATGCCTTGAATACCACAAGAGAAGATATCAAGGATACTCGCTGATTTCTTGCGATCGATTTCATACGTATCGGCGATTTCAGCTGCCAGTGGTCCAGCGACAAGAATCGAGATCGTATTGTTCGCCGTTGCGAGGTTCGTCGCACTAACGAGTGCCGCCATACTGAATTCGGCACCGCGACGCTGTGAAATCTTGCGCGTCAGCGTCTCTTTCAAGTAAGCAATTCCACCGTTGAACGTAATCAAACTGACGAGACCACCCATGAGGAGCGTCAAGATTGAAATCTCTGCCATGCCCATCATTCCTTTTGACATCGAAAGGACGAACCCACTTAAACCGAAGCTATTGTCAATCATACCGATGATGCCAGTGAGCAATGTACCACCGACGAGAACGAGGATGACATTAACACCAAATAGTGCAAGGACGATGACGGCGAGATATGGAATCAATTTGTAGAACTCGAATGCTTTAGCCGTTACCGCATCGCCAGAACCAGAAACGAATGCGAGTAAGATGACCGTCAAGATGGCAGCCGGGAGAACGATCATGAAGTTCGTTCGGAACTTATCACGCATGTTCGTTTTTTGCGTTCGAACGGCAGCGATCGTCGTATCTGAGATGAACGACAAGTTATCGCCGAACATCGAACCCCCAACGACTGATGCTGCTGCGATCGCGACGTTGATGCCTGTTGCTTCATGAATACCGAAAGCGATCGGCGCGAGCGCGGCAATCGTTCCGGTAGATGTCCCCATCGCCATCGAGATGAAGGCAGCGATGACGAACAGACCGCTCATCAGGAGTGACGGAGGTAGGAACGTCAAAGCAGCATTGACGGTCGCATCGATGGCACCGATTGCTTCTGCCGTTCCAGAAAACGTACCGGCTAATAAGAAGATGAAGACCATGATCATGATATCGGGATTTCCGGCACCGGTTGCGATTCGTTCGACCGTTTGATTGATGGATCCTCTCGTTGTGATTGCAGCAAAGATTAAAGCAATCAATGCGGCGATAAGGATCGGAAATTTGTAAAAGTCGTCATAGAAGATCCCGGCTCCGATGAAGAGGACCAGGAATACGACGAGGGGAAGCAGTGCCCATTTGTTAGGCGTGATCGTTTCATTCATTGTTGACACCTCGTTTCTCAAAGATACAAAAAAAGACCCCTTCGCAAGAAAGAAGGAGGTCTTTATGAAAAAAGACGCTCTTCTTATCTCTCAAGCTTTCGCTTGCTGGATTTGGCACAGTACGAATCAAATCGTCCGCTGCCGAAACATCATTGGGCCAGTCCCTCCGTTTCTCGCGATAAAAAGAAGTCATTCAATTGTTGTAAAACACGTTTCTTACCGTACCGCATTGAGTAACGCGTGTCAACTGTACTTTACTGAAGTGCTTGTTTTAATGTTTGGACGTTTTCTTCCATCAACTTGAAGTACGAGCTGTTTTGTTGCGCTTTCGTGACCGACTCTAGATTATGAATCGTCACGGATTCAGCTCCGATTTCTTTTTGGATGACACGTGCGACCTTCGGTGAGACCGTCTCTTCGAACGCGACGTATTTCAAATCATGCATCCGTGCTTCTTTCACTAAAGTGGCCAGTTGCTTTTGTGACGGTTCATCGGAAGGAGAAATTCCCGCGATCGGCAGTTGTGTGAAACCATATCGTTCTGCGAGGTAACCATAAGCGGCATGCGTAACGAGAAGTTCTTTTTTTGATCCATCAGCGACGGCTTGTTTAAATTGTTCGTCCAATTCATCAGCTTGCTGATCGAACGCTTTTAAGTTTTTCTCGAATGTTGCTTTGTCTTTTGGTACTTCTTTTGATAAAGCAGTTGTAATCGAGCGTGCCATTGCTTTTGCGTTGACAGGGTCGAGCCAGACGTGTGGATCGTATTTTCCGTGGTCATGACCCTCTTCTTCATGCGCATGTTCGTCCGTTGCGTGATCATCGTGCCCTTCTTCTTCGTGAGCATGTTCGTCTTCTGTATGCCCCTCTTCTTCATGTGCATGAAGCGTAGCATCCGATTCTAGCAAGTTGACGTCTTTACTCGTCTCAATGAAGCGGACGTCCGTGCCTTTTAAGCTCTCTTGGATTTTTTTCGAATACGGCTCGAGTGTCGTACCTGTCAAAAGGAACAAGTCTCCTTTAGCGATCTCTGTGAGTTGCTTCGATGTCGGTTCGTAAGAGTGGGGATCTGCTCCAGGTGGAACGATCATCTTGACGTTGACTTGATCCCCTCCGATTTCGCGGGCAATAGCAGCTGTCGCGAACGTTGACGCGTAGACTTCTGTCTGTTTGTTCTCTGAAGTTGATGAATCGGTATTTGATCCGCAAGCCGCGAGGACACTCGCACTCGCAAATGCGACTGTTAAAGCGGGAATGATTTTTTTCATTATATGATACCTCCATTATTAAAACGTAACTATTCCGATTTGGACTTTCTCACTATAGCGGAACGCTGGTGAAGCGTCAAGTACGAATACCGAGACGTTCGACTTCTTTTAAAACGGGGTAGAAGGATAATAAAGTGAAGAAACTGGCACGTCTTTTGGAGGTGATCAAGTGAAACGTGAAACTGCATGGCTAATGGGGGGAGCTGCGTTATTGACGACGGCAGCAGCGGGAGCGAGCATCTGGAACAATTACGGTGCATTACTTCGATGGACCGAACCCGCCTTGCCACTCACAGAAAAACAACTTGCACCGCGGACGCTCATCTATAAACAGGTGGTTGACCGCACCTTACAGCTCGATCTCTATTATCCGCCGGGGGAAGGACCGTTTCCAGTTGCCATCTACGCACACGGCGGTGCATTCGTTCGTGGAGAGCGCGATGACATGTTCTGTTTTAGTCCAATCGTCGACCGTCTGCTTGAACTCGGAGTTGCTGTTTGTAGTATCGATTATCGTTTGTTCGAAGAGGGCAGTTATTTTCCGGATAACCTCGAAGATGTACGGGATGCGTTATGTTTTTTGAATAAAGAAGCAGAGGGTCTTCGCATTCTAAGAGGACGGATGATGGTATGGGGAGACTCAGCCGGAGCCGCACTCATGCTGACGACGGCACTTGCCCCATCTGCTTTCGTCGGTGAGCGTGATGAGCGGCAGATGCCATTGATCAGTGGTGTGATCGCTTTATATCCACCGACGAACTTTTTGCTGTTTAATTTCATTCAGACTTGGATTGCCCATATTAAGTTCTACAAGGGGGGACGAGAAGAATGGCGCAAGCTGATGACGCACGTCTCACCCGTCACACATTTATCGTCGGATGCTCCGCCAATCATGCTCTTGCACGGTAAAAAAGATCCGATTGTTCCGTTTTCTCAAGCCTTGCATTTCGTTGAGAAGGGAGCGGATGTCGGAGCCGATGTTCGTTTGTTTTCCTTTCCGAATGGTACGCACTCACTTGCTAGTTTCGCTCAGACGGAAAATCCGTTAAAGATCGAACGATTGCTTGAACGAATTGAACATTTCACCTGTCAGGTACTACTGTTGCCACCTCGACAACTTCCGAATGGAAAACATGATACAATCAGTCATATTTCTTAAATGAGGGAGACAGAGACATGACTGAAATTTGTTTAGTGCGGCATGGTCAGACGGATTGGAACTTAAACGAACGGATTCAAGGAAGAGAAGATATCCCGTTGAATGCAACAGGAAGAAGACAAGCGGAACTCAGCGCCGCTTATCTATCGAATGAAAAGTGGGATGTCTTGTTAGCAAGTCCCTTGTCGCGTGCCGTTGAGACAGCGGAAATCATCGGTCGTGCTGTTGGTTTAACGATCACAGCGACAGATGAGCGACTTGTCGAACGCGAATTCGGAGCCGCTTCCGGTGAACCGGTCGCAGCGATTTACGAAGCTGTTCAAGCGAACGATACGACGCTTGTGCCGGGTCTCGAAACGGAACAAGCCATCCAGGATCGCGTGTTCGAGGCGCTACAGGAAGTGACACGCACGTATAAAGGGAAACGAATTCTAATCGTTTGTCACTCGCATACGATCAAGGCAGCATTATCGTCGATTGATGCGACATTCAGTTACCGGACACCTTTGAAAAACGCGTGTGCGAATTATATCCATCATACGGATCACTATACGATTGATCGCATCAACGTAGCAGACCACATCACGGACGAGGTCGAAAAACCTTAAGAGACGGGTGTGTTCGGATGCTCTGTCAAATATTGTTTGAACGTTTCTTTAGCGATACTTGTGATATGGGCACCACGTTTTGAACGACGATCCTTATACTCTTGAACGAGTTCTTCGCCAGCGAATCCATCTTCGACGACTTCGCGTAAGATCGATTCAGATAAATCATTTTTCATCATGACCATCTTACCCGTGAAGACATATGAGACGTTTTCGCTTAAGACAGTCCGTTCAAGAGGCGTGACGATCATCGCGGCAGGGTCATTATCAGGTCTTGAGATCGTGATTTCAATCAAAGCACGTAAATGTTTTGTGAACAATTCATCGACGATCGGCTGATCCGTTGGAGGAACGACGATTTCTGCAACCCACTGTGCCGTCTGTTCGGTACTGACCGTCAATCCGTCCTGAATGGCGACGGGAATCGTCGTATCACGTCCTGACTCGTCCATTAAAATGCGTAAAGTGCATAACTTAAAGGTTTTCATGAAAAAAATGCCCTCCCTTGATCGCTTACGATTTTCCTACAGTATACCGTGAGGAATGTGGGACGGGAAACTTTTCCTGACGAAATCCGTATGAACTATGTTTAAATAAGACTAGATACTACTAAACAGGAGGATCGTTCATTATGCCGCAAGTACTCATTGGAATATTAGGAATCCTGGGTATCGTTCTACTTGCCCACCATATCATCATGTATTGGCATGCTGAACCGACAGACCGCCCGACGCTTGCATATCGCATTGCGCTCCTGATTGCCTGTTTGCTACTCATTAGTGGAAGTGATCATTTAATCAGTATTTTCTACGCGGATTCCTTAGCTGAATTCGGTCAACGCATCACGTATATCGTCTTCATCGGAGGTGCACTTGGCTTCGCATGGTACTTTCGTAAGAAGATGGAACAAGCGCCAACAGAAATGACACCTGTCGGAAACGAAGCAGGATTAACATGAGAAAAAGCGCCGTTCATCCTGAGGGAGGAAGAACGGCGCTTTTTGGCGTCTTATTTTAACCCACTTGCCAGTCGGGTATCCCGAATCATGTCGAGTTTGAGCTTCCAGAGACGATCGCTGAATGTGACAGCATAGATCTCTGGCAAGCGCAGTCGTTTGTACTCTTCCCACAGACGACCAATCTGTGTTTCGTGGAAGTGGCGACTCTCTTCGATCGTCGGCACTGTATAGATCAACTCTCCATCCTTGAAGATCGGTTCAAGTAAGCGCTCGACCTTGAACTGTTCGATGCGGTTCCGGAACGATGGGTCCCGGACGTCGATGAGATCGACAGCTTCGAGTGTTGACGGATCTTCGTCCATCAACGTCACGTAATCGCCTTTGAACTTATCCGTCACCGGATCGATGATGCGATAGACTTCCTTGATATGGGGCGTCGTCGTCTTGGCTTTTGACGAGGATACTTTAATGACGGGTACGAGCTCGCCATCTACTTCACGTGCGACCAATTTGTAGACCATCCCAAGAGCCGGTTGCTCGTAAGCCGTGATGCCGCGTGTTCCGACGAGGAACGTATTGGCTTGGGCACCTTGGATGCGCAAGTCCTGGATGACGTATTCGTCGAGGTCCCCTGATAAGACGATGTCGACTTCCGGGAAGCCAGCTTCGTCAAGCATGTTACGGGCACGTTTTGACAGGTAGGATAAGTCGCCAGAATCGATCCGGATGCCGCGCAGTTTATGCCCTTTGGCTTGGAGTTCCTTCGCAACCGTGATCGCATTCGGAAGACCACTCTTGAGCGTATCGTACGTATCGACGAGTAATGTCGCCTGATCCGGATAATGAGAAGCGAATGTCCGGAATGCCGTCAATTCGTCATCGTGGAATTGAATGTCGGCATGTTCCATCGTTCCACCACACGGAATGCCGAAGTCGCGTCCTGCTGAAGCAAGACTTGTGACGTCAAAACCAGCCAGGTATGAAGCACGCGTACCGAAGTAAGCGGCATCGATGCCTTGCGCGCGACGGGCACCAGCTTCGAGGAACTTCGCACGGGGAGCCGATTGACGAATACGTGCGTATTTCGTCGCGATGAGCGATTCGTGGTTCGCGATGTTCAGAATCGCGGTCTGTAAGAGTTTTGCTTCAAAGATGCGTGCCTCGATCCGAATCAGTGGTTCGTTCGGGAAGACGATCTCGCCTTCTTTGACACTTGAAATCGAGCCATTGAACTTGAACTGACGCAGTTCATCCTTGAACTCATCCGGGAAGCCAATCATCTCTTGCAAGTACGTGATATCTTCTTCCGTGAAACGGAGTGTTTGAATATACTCGATGATATTTTCGAGACCCGCAAAGACGACATAGCCTCCTGCGAACGGATTCGAACGGTAGTAAACATCAAAGACGGCACGTTCATTATGACGTCCTTCTTTCCAATAGATATACATCCACCGTGGTAAGTACAGATCGGTATGGAGTGCAAGATTACGTTGTAACATGACGGACAGATCCCTTCTTATTCGCCGACGACTTCTGCGCCGATCGATTGTTTAAAGTGTGTAAGCGCCCACTCGTGACCAGTCGCGTTAAAGCTTGCGACCGCATCGGCATGAACGACGATACGATATCCGAGATTGTAGGCATCGACAGCTGTATGAAGGACACAAATGTCCGTACAGACACCGACGAGGTGGACTTCGTGGATACCGCGTTCACGCAAGCGTAAATCGAGGTCCGTCCCGGCGAACGCACTATAACGCGTCTTGTCGATGACGTGATCAGCGACCCGTGCCATGGCTGCGACTTTCCCGAACAGATCACGTCCATGTGTTCCGCGGATATTATGTGGCGGGAAGAGGACGGTTTCCGGGTGGAATGTATCGCCTTCTTCGTGAATATCGTTAGCGATGACGACGTAGTCTTCCGTTGAAAACTCCTCCATCAACGTAGCAATTCGATCTTCAATCGCTTGTCCTGGTTTTCCACAAGTCAGCTTTCCTTCGTCAGCAACGAAATCGATCGTGTAATCAATGACAATCAGAGCGCGCATATGCGTAAGCCCCTTTCCGATTTTGAATTAGTGTTCTCTTTCACATTGTACTCTATCTCACACAGAAGGCAAAAGGAAGAAATCGGATACAAACAGGTATAGAGAAGTAAAAGAATGGGGTATAAGGTATAGGACGAAAATGATAGTAGAGGAGGAGAAAGGGATGGCTAGGTTGAATGAGTATGAAGTGGAAGAGCGTCTTGAGCGGTTGCAAGATTGGAGTGTCGTGGATGATGAAATCGTCCGGACCTATACACTTGCATCGTTTCCTGCGGCACTGGATTTCGTACAGGAAGTCGGAAGTATCGCTGAAAACTTGAATCATCATCCACGAATCGTGATCGACTATAAAAACGTCACACTTGCAGCGACGACTCATGATGAAAACGGATTGACGGAAAAAGACTTTCAACTTGCGGAGGCCTGTGATGCCATCTAAACTTTCGATTACATTCGGTAGCGGTTCGTTCGTTGAACAAATTCGTTCCCGTGATGCTCATATTCGTGTCGCTAGCGGAAGCGGCGATGCCATCCTCTGGATGGAGACGGACTCGAAATCACCTTTTCAAAGTGGCAATACCTATACGTTGCTCGAATCACGTGGCAATTTTTCGGACGAAGGCAGTCTCTTCTACTGGTCGATTCCGGCAGATCAAAATAGCGGAGATCTATTCGTACATCAAGTGATGTCGAATCCGAAAGTCATCGGAGCAGAATATGGTGGCTTCCAGGCATTTCGGATTGGACGTGTCGAGAAGGGGACGGATCTTGCCTTATTGATTCAGTTCCAAGAGACAGGGGACGGAGCTCGTTATGCAAAATCAGTTGAACGTCTTACGGTAGACCAGTATGCTGAAGAGGCAGGGAAGTCGTTCGCGCCTTCTCCCGTCATGAAACGGTATCAAATCGTACCACCAACAAATGAGTGAGATGCAGGGGGACTAACAGATGAAAAAGAACTATTTTGTCGTAGCAACACTCGGTGGCGCACTCGTCGGCGCTACTTTATCACTACTGCATAAAGATACGCGCCAAGCGCAGTTTGCAGCAGTGAAACGGACATTCAGCGGCGCAGGAACACAATTGTCTGCTGTCAAACAAGATCCAAAAGGGCGCTTTGAAGAACTAAAAGCACTCTATACGGACAATCAGGAGACGATCCATAACCTGATTGACGACGTGAAGGACTTAGCAGAAGTACTTCGCAAATAAGCAAAAAAAGGACTCGCGCGTGTAGCGGAGTCCTTTGAGACTGAAGACAAAGTGTAATTTTTCTCTAACGAGAAGGATTACGCTTTTTTTTGTTCGTCTCGCATCGTTTTCCTGCTCGAATGGAGCGGGTAAACTGGCTTGTGTCTCGCCTGAGGAAAGGGCGTGAAAAGATGCGTCATTTTTTGAGTCAGCCCTTTTATCTACAATCTGCAAGAACTCGAGTGTGTAGCGGAGTTCTTTTTGTATGCTGGTTTACAAGTAGCGGAAGAATAATCCGAGTACGGCAAACGCGATGATGATATAGAAGAAGATCCGACCGAGTTGACCAGAACCGCTTACGAAGACAGGTCCACCGCTCGATCGACGACCGGTTTGGAACGGACGTGTGAATGGAACGGCACGATTACCAAAGACGAATCCGAAGAGGAATCCGAGGACGAAACCATACAAGTGACCGAATACAGCGACATTTGAGCCAAGTAACGTAAAGACTGCCGTGACCGCAGTAAAGATATACACAAGACGTGTATCGTCTGCTAGGATGACTGTCCGCTTGAATCGGCTCAAGTAGACATAAAACCCAAGCAAACCAAGAATGGCACCCGATGCTCCAGCTTGACCGTAAAACGGTTCATTGATTTTCGTGAAGTACGTCAAGATGTTCGCGAGCGTACCGACGAGCAAGTAAAAAGCGGCAAATCGAGCATGTCCGATCATCCGCTCAAGCGGTGGAGCGAAGATGACGAGAGCAAACGTGTTGAACGCAATGTGCCAAAAATCATAATGCAAGAACGTGGCCGTGACGACACGCCACCATTCACCTTGTCCAATTAAGAGATTGATTGCTGCGCCTGCACTTAAAGGAGAGAACGTCAGATTAAGGAGTGCACCTAACTGTTCGATGACAAACAGGGCGACTTGGATTAAAATGAACAACGAAACGACCGGATAAGAACGTGTGAACGTTTGTAGGTTTTCCGTTCGACTAAACATGACAACACCTCGCTTCATCTTCATTCTATATGAAGATGGCGAAGAATAGAACTGTGGAGGCGTCTCGGATGATTTATGGAATTGGCATCGATTTGGTGGAACTGGATCGAATCGAGCAAACGCTTGAGCGGCAGCCACGTTTTGCCGGGAGAATCTTAACGCAGATAGAGCAGGAACGCTATCAATCGCTCTCAGGACATCGGCAAATCGAGTACCTCGCTGGACGTTTCGCTGCAAAGGAAGCGTTCGTCAAAGCATTCGGAACCGGCGTCGGAAAAGAAGTTTCCTGGCAAGACGTTGAAATTTTAAACGATGAGACAGGGCGACCGATCATGAGTGGACCATTCGATGGCGTCATCCACGTCTCGATCACACATTCAGAGCATTATGCATCTGCGCAAGTCTTATTAGAGAAGAGGGAATGGGATGTACCGACCAACTTGGATTGAAATCGATCGGGAAGCGATCGCACATAATATACGCGAAATCAAAACACGGATGGGCGAACAACAGGTGATGGCGGTCGTCAAGGCGGACGGCTATGGTCACGGGGCAGTGACGGTCGCTGAGATCGCTCTTGAGAACGGAGCCGACTTACTCGCTGTCGCGCTCCTCGAAGAAGCGATCGAGTTGCGAGAAGCGGGTATCCAAGCACCGATTCTGATGCTTGAAGCCTTACTACCGGAACATGCGACGGTCGCTTCGAATTATGATGTCGCCGTTCCTGTCTTTTCAGCCGATTGGCTACGGGAAGCGAAACGTCATTTGACAGAAATCGATCATCTTCGTCTGCATATCAAGGTCGATACCGGAATGGGAAGACTCGGACTGCAACATGTCGATGAGTTGAAGCGAATTCTTGCTGAATGTGATGACGATCTCGTTGAACTCGAAGGCATCTATACGCATTTCGCGACTGCTGATGAGTTGAACAGCCGATTGTTCGAACGCCAACTTGAAACGTTTTTATCGTATGTCGCACTAGTACCGGATATCCGTTACATCCACTGTGCCAATTCGGCGGCAGCGATTCGTCTAGCAGGTCAAGCGCCGTTTAACGTCGTTCGAGTCGGTATCGCTTTATATGGGGCGATGCCGTCGGATGAGATGGCAGGACATTACGAGTTCTTAAAACCGGCGTTTTCACTGAAAAGTCGTCTGATGCAGGTCAAACAAGTCGAGCCCGGTCAAACGATCAGTTACGGGGCGACCTATACGGCACCGACGGATGAATGGATCGGTACTGTTCCGATCGGTTACGCGGATGGCTGGTCACGCAAGTTCCAAGGCTACTCATTGATTGTGGACGGTCTACCGTGTGAAATCGTTGGTCGAGTCTGCATGGACCGGCTCATGATTCGATTACCAAGGGAATATCCAATCGGAACGGAAGTCATTCTGATTGGAGAAGGGGCACCGATCGAGGAAGCAGCCCATTGGCTTGGGACAATCAACTATGAAGTTCTCTGTCAATTCTCGAAGCGCGTGCCGCGTCAATGATTCGTACAAGACATCAATAAGATGGCAAAAATATGTTATTTGTTTGAATTTTGATTGTATTTTCTGAATTCGACTGATATATTGAAGTAGAAAGTGAGTCGTTCGTTAAGGTTTCAGTGAATCTGGAGGTGCCATTATCTTGGTCCAACAACGGGAAATGCAGTTTGTTGAGCGAAATGTAGCGAAGGAGACGATTGGGATGAAGTCGAACCATACGACCGAAGAACGCAAGCGTCAGCTACGTGAGGAATTGAAACGTGGTTACGAAGAAATGGCAGCAATCAATTTATCGATCGTTGGCGAAATGTTCCAGATTGAAACGGAGGCGGAGTTCTCACTCCTACGTCAAGTAAGCGGGGTGTAAGCTTTGATAGTCAAACGTGGCGACGTGTTTTATGCAAATTTGTCACCTGTGGTCGGATCGGAACAAGGGGGAGTTCGTCCCGTGCTTGTTCTACAAAATGATATTGGTAACCGATTCAGCCCGACAGTCATCGTGGCTGCGATCACGGCACAGATCGACAAAGCCAAACTACCGACCCATGTGGAAGTATATCGAGAGCGACACGGATTAGAACGTGATTCGGTCATCTTACTTGAGCAAATCCGTACAATTGATAAACGCCGTCTAACGGATAAAGTCACACATCTAGATCCAGACACGATGATGAAAGTAAATAGTGCCGTCGCAATCAGCTTAGGCTTGGTTGATTTTTAGGCACTTACATAGAAGCGCAACACAAGAAGAGTCGATACTAGCGTATGCGACTTTTTTTGACCTCTTTTTTTATAAAATGGGTTTTAAAGTTTTCTTTACGGGGAAACATACCCAAGTGACCTTTTTATAAAGGGATGAGGATAGGATGAATAGCAAGACCACATAGACAGATTTTCCTTGAGGAGGAACTTGAAGATGGATTTAACAATTAAAACAGAGCAGCTTGACGGTCAGACGCATCTTTATATCGCAGGTGAGATTGATACGTATACAGCACCAAAGCTTCGCCAAGAACTAGTCCCGGCAGTTGAAACAAACGATGTCGTCGTCCATTTGGATGAAGTACACTACATGGATTCGACAGGTCTCGGCGTGTTCGTCGGAGCACTCAAAGCGGCGAAAAAGAACGGTACATCGTTCACGCTCGTCGGCGTTTCTGAACGCATCCGTCGTCTATTCGAAATTACAGGTCTTTCAAGCATCATTACAATCGATAGTGGTGTAAGAGGTGGAACGCAATGAAGAACGAACAACTAAACATGACATTACCGGCAAAACCGGAATATGTAGCCATTGCCCGTCTGACGGTTTCAGGTGTCGCCAACCGGATGGGATACACGTATGATGACATCGAAGATATCAAGATCGCTGTCTCAGAAGCATGTGCGAACGCTGTTCAACATGCGTACGAAGGAAAAGAAGATGGTAGCATCGCCTTGACATGTAACGTCTATCCGGATGATCGTCTCGAGATTGTCGTCAAGGATAACGGCATTACGTTCGATAAAGATGAGGTCAAACGCCAAAGTGAACCGATTACGGATGCACACGATCTCGATTCCTTGCATGAAGGAGGACTCGGTATCTTGATGATCGAAGCATTGATGGATCAAGTAACGATCGAGAAAGCGAACGGCGTCACTGTCCATATGACAAAATATATGAATAGAGATGAGGTGGGTCAAAGTGCCAGCAAAGTCTCAACAACGCCATCACAGTGATGATGAAGTACTTCGACTGATTGATTTGTATCAGCAGGACGACCAAGATGAGGAAGTGCATGCGGCATTACTCGAGCGTTATTCAGACTTGGTAGAAGCTTTGGCCCGAAAGTTCTCGCGTGGTCGACCGATTCATGACGATCTTGTTCAGGTCGGCATGATTGGGTTGCTTGCAGCGCTTCGTCGCTTCGATAAGGAATTCGGTCGCAGTTTTGAGTCGTTTGCTGTTCCGACGATCATCGGTGAAATCAAACGTTTCATCCGCGATAAGACATGGAGCGTTCACGTTCCACGTCGCATCAAGGAACTCGGACCGAAAATCAAGAAGGCAGTCGAGGAGTTGACGACGGAGTTGCAACGCTCTCCGCGCATCGATGAGATTGCTGCGCGTCTTGAAGTATCGGAAGAGGAGGTCCTCGAAACACTTGAGATGGGTAAAAGCTATCAAGCGTTATCCGTTGATAGTTCGATTGAGGCAGATCAGGAAGGTAGTACTGTTACGTTACTCGACCTCGTCGGGAATCAAGAAAACGGCTATGACTCCGTCGATCAGCGTCTGATTCTTGAAAAGGCATTTGCTGTCTTAACGGACCGCGAACGTTCGATTCTCGAATGTGCCTACTACCGTAATATGAGTCAAAAAGAAACGGGCGAACTACTCGGCATTTCGCAAATGCACGTTTCCCGTCTCCAACGACGCGCTTTACAGAAGTTACGTGAAGCGATCAAAGTCGAACCAAATGAAGTATTCTCAAAAGACTGACCTCGTGTCAGTCTTTTTTCTTTTCCATGCGTTCTTCGGTATAATGAATGAGAGGTGAAGCAGATGGAAAAGAGAATCGCAAGTGAATTGAATGTACGTCCTGCGCAAGTGAAGGCAGTCTTACAATTGACGGAAGAAGGCGGTACGATTCCGTTCATCGCCCGCTACCGGAAAGAACAGACAGGTGAACTCGATGAGGTCGCGATCAAAGCGATTCTCGATCGACATAAACAATTAACGCAACTTGAAAGTAGACGGAGTGACGTCCTTGAAAAAATCGAGGAGCAAGGTGCATTGACGCCGGAACTCCGTCGAACGCTCGAGGAAGCGACGACGTTACAACAAGTCGAAGATATCTATTTACCGTTTCGACCAAAACGTCGGACAAAGGCGGAAATTGCACGGGAAGCAGGGCTTGCACCACTTGCCGACTGGTTCCGCGACAAGTCTGCTTATGATGAAGCGACATTCCATCGCTTGAGCAATGGGCTGGATCCGGAAGAAGCGCTTACTGGGGCACAATCGATCATTTCCGAGGAGTGGGGCGAACAAGCGACGGTGCGTGAGTTCATTCGTAAGCAAATGCGCCGTTCAGCAGAAATCGTCACGAAACAGAAAAAGGATGCAGTCGATGAAAAAGGTGTCTTTGCACAGTATTATGCCTACAGTGAGCGTATCCAACAGATCGTTCCGCACCGGATTCTTGCGATTAACCGTGCGGAAGCATTGAAAATCGTCTCTGTGAAAGTCGTGTTAGAGGAACAGCAGGTTTTACCAACATTGCTTCGTTCATACGCACAACTGGCGCCGAAGAAACGTGATATCGTCGAAGCAGCGATCACGACGGGCTATAAAAAATCCGTCTTCCCTGCCATCGAACGAGAAATTCGGAACGAACTGACGGAAAAGGCAGAGATCCAAGCGATTGACGTCTTTGGTAAGAATCTCCGCCAACTCTACATGCAGCCACCGATGAAAGGGAAAGTCATGTTGGGACTGGATCCGGCTTACCGGACAGGATGTAAGTGGGCAGTCATCGATCCGACAGGTGAAATGAAGGAAGTCGGCGTCATCTACGTGACGATGTCAGAACAAAAAGCGAAAGAAGCACGTCAAACTCTTTCGCAGCTCGTCGATACATACGGGATCGAATTGATTGCGATTGGGAACGGAACTGCTTCGCGGGAAACAGAAGCATTCGTTGCGGACTGGATGAAGGGGCAAAAAGATATCGCCTTTACAATCGTCGACGAGGCAGGGGCGAGTATTTATTCCGCTTCAGAGATTGCCCGGACGGAGTTTCCAGAGCTTCAGGTCGAACAACGATCCGCGATTTCGATTGCGCGTCGTTTGCAGGATCCACTCGCTGAACTTGTCAAAGTCGACCCGCAGTCTGTTGGAGTTGGTCAATATCAACATGATGTCTCGCAAACGAAACTGAAGGAGACACTTGATTTTGTTGTCGAAACGGTCGTCAACCAAGTCGGAGTTGATGTTAATACAGCGTCAGAACCGCTTTTGAGTTACGTCGCAGGGATCACGAAGGCGACAGCGAAAAAAATCGTTGAACGCCGCTCGGAACTTGGGACGTTTAAGACACGCCAGGAATTATTGAAAGTTCCTCGTCTTGGTGCAAAAGCATATGAGCAGGCTGCAGGATTCCTGCGAATTCTAGAAGGTACGCATCCGCTCGACCGGACGCCGATTCATCCGGAACAGTACAAAACAGTCGAGAAGTTATTTAAGACACTAGGCTTAACGCTTGATCAAGTTGGAACGGATGCGGTGCGGGAACAATTGTCTACATTGTCATTACCGGAGATGGCACAGACGCTCGAGATCGGAGAGCCGACATTACGTGACATCATCGAAGCGTTACAACGTCCGGGTCGTGACCCTCGGGAAGCGCTCGATAAACCGTTGCTCCGCCAAGATGTTCTATCGATGGATATGATCCAAGTCGGGATGGAGTTCCAAGGGACGGTTCGGAATGTTCTTGATTTTGGTGCGTTCGTTGATATCGGAGTGAAAGAGAATGGTTTAATTCATATCTCGAAGCTCAGTCGTAAACGTGTCAAGCATCCACTTGATGTCGTCGCTGTCGGGGATATCGTGACAGTATGGGTGACGAATGTTGAACCAGAGCGGGGACGGATTGGTTTGACACTGGTTCCGCCGAAATGACGAATGAACAATTACAACGATACGTCGAGCAACTGTCGCTCGACGTATTTTCCTTACCGTTTCGACATAAAGCTTATTTTAATCCACGGCTGAAGACGACAGGTGGTCGCTATTTCTTAGGCGATCATCATTTAGACTTCAATAAACGATATATCGATGACATGAAAGTCTTCCGCGGAATCGTGATTCATGAACTGTGTCACTACCATTTACATCTAGCAGGAATGGGACACCGTCATCAAGATCAAGACTTCAAGGAATGGTTAGAGCGCTACGATGGGCTTCGATACAGTCCGAGAAGACAAGAAGACGAAAAAAAATCCTATCTTTATGAATGTGAGAAATGCAGCACATTATATAGAAGGAAAAGACGCATGAATACGGAAAGATATCGATGTGGTCGATGCCATGGAAAGATTTTTTACAAAAGTAGTTGACGTTCATTTCGGAGCATGATAAATTATAGAAGTCGTCAAAACGACAGCAACTAAACAACTTATCGTCGCTAAAAACTTTTTTAAAAAAGCATTGACGGAAAGAAAAAAAGTTGCTACTATATAAAAGTGTTCCGAACAGAACATAACGTTCCGCAATAGCTCAGCGGTAGAGCAACCGGCTGTTAACCGGTAGGTCGTAGGTTCAAATCCTACTTGCGGAGCCATTCTTTTGGAGATGTACCCAAGTGGCTATAAGGGGCGCCCCTGCTAAGGGTGTAGGCCGGGAAACTGGTGCGAGGGTTCGAATCCCTCCATCTCCGCCAGACCTCTTATGTGAAAATGTTTCTTGAGAATAATTATTAATTACGATATGGCCCGTTGGTCAAGCGGTTAAGACACCGCCCTTTCACGGCGGTAACACGGGTTCGAATCCCGTACGGGTCACCATATGGAGGATTAGCTCAGCTGGGAGAGCACCTGCCTTACAAGCAGGGGGTCGGCGGTTCGATCCCGTCATCCTCCACCATTTCTTTTTAAAGAGTTGTTTACAACTTCAAATTGCGGTCCTGTGGTGTAGCGGTTAACATGCCTGCCTGTCACGCAGGAGATCGCGGGTTCGAATCCCGTCAGGACCGCCATTTTTGGGCTGTAGCCAAGTGGTAAGGCACTGGATTTTGATTCCAGCACGCGAAGGTTCGATCCCTTCCAGCCCAGTTTTTATGTGTCATTAGCTCAGTTGGTAGAGCATCTGACTTTTAATCAGAGGGTCGCAGGTTCGAATCCTGCATGACACACCATTTTTAATTTCATATTTGCGGTCGTGGCGGAATCGGTAGACGCGCTAGGTTGAGGGCCTAGTGGTGGCAACATCGTGGAGGTTCAAGTCCTCTCGACCGCACCATATCGCACCCTTAGCTCAGCTGGATAGAGTACTTGACTACGAATCAAGGGGTCGGGAGTTCGAATCTCTCAGGGTGCACCATATTTTGTTTGCTTTGACGGGCCTATAGCTCAGCTGGTTAGAGCGCACGCCTGATAAGCGTGAGGTCGGTGGTTCGAGTCCACTTAGGCCCACCATTTTCAAAACAAACAATGACGAACTTTGAAAACTGAACGATGAGGCAAAAATCGTATTCTACGGAATACAAAAAACGAATGAAGCGCAAGCTTCGTCAATCA
>NZ_DF239008.1:285481-459366 GCF_000414195.2 Exiguobacterium sp. OS-77
GGTCGGTTTTTTGTTGTGGAAAAGGAAAAACTGACCGAATGACAGCCAGTTTTAAAATACGACATCTATATTAAATTCAAGATGTTGTTTCGATAAGACGAGGGATGACGTGTTTTAACAGCGCAGCGGCTCTTGCTTCAAGTAGTTCTGGTAGTTGATCGAGTGGAAAATAACGAAGATCTAGACTTTCTCCATCTGTCATTTGTAATGTACCTGATATTCCTTTTGCTTGAAAGAGATGAATCACACTATAGGTTTGATCGCCATTTGGATAACGGAAGAAGTAATCAGGACCCGAGAAGACGTCTAGCAGCTGAACACTGCGTGCTTGAAGTCCGGTTTCTTCCTGTAATTCACGCATCGCGACTTCTTCAAGTGTCTCACCTGGTTCCATCGAACCACCGGGAAGTCCCCAACTGTGGGTATCCGAACGATATTGAAATAGCAGTTCATGTTGTGGATTTATGACGAGTACGGTCGCACCCACGCTGATCAACGGTCGGTTGCCTACGATTTTTCGTAAATCTAATAAGTATCCCATCTGCTCACTCCTTTCGTATCAGTATAGAAGAATATTCATTATGACAGTTAGTAAAAAGAAATAAGGCAAAAAGACTTGCCAATTTAAAAGACACATGTTATATTAATATCTGTCGAAACGTTATATCATCGCGGGGTGGAGCAGTCTGGTAGCTCGTTGGGCTCATAACCCAAAGGTCGTCGGTTCAAATCCGGCCCCCGCAACCAATTTTTAAATAATTAAATCCGAAACGTTTATCGTCGCGGGGTGGAGCAGTCTGGTAGCTCGTTGGGCTCATAACCCAAAGGTCGTCGGTTCAAATCCGGCCCCCGCAACCAATTTTAAACTTAACTTCAACTTTACTACGAAACGTTCAGCGTTTCGTATTTTTTTTTGCCTTTTTCGTCCGGTACAATAGAGAAGGACGAACAGTACGTATTAAGGAGGAGACATCGTATGATAGAACTGGAAATGAACAGCTTGGAAGAAACGACTGCCTTGGCTCTTGAACTCGGACGACGTGCTGAAGCAGGGATGGTCATTACGCTCGATGGGGATTTAGGTGCTGGGAAAACGACTTTTACGCAAAGCTTTGCGAAAGGATTAGGTGTGACGCGTCACGTCAACAGCCCTACCTTTACAATCATGAAAGTCTATACGGGACGTCTTCCTCTTTATCATATGGATGTTTATCGCCTGGAAGGTTCCGGTGATGATATCGGACTTGAAGAATATTTGAATGGTGAAGGCGTCGCCGTCGTCGAGTGGTCTGAGTTAATTGCGGACAGTCTTCCACCTGAACGGTTGGCAATCACGATTACGCGAACAGGTGATGATAGTCGACGTTTTGAGCTGACGCCGATCGGAGAACGATACATTACATTATGTGAGGGATTGAAATCATGAAAATCGTAGCCATTGATACATCGACGAAACAATTATCAGTCGCTCTTTCAGACGGGAAACAGATTGTAGCAGAAGCTTCTTACGTCACGTCTTTGAATCATGCGACGAAACTCATGCCGTTGCTTGAGCGCTTGATGGTGGAAGCAAAATGGTCGCCGGCTCAACTGACACGCATTGTCGTTGCTGACGGTCCTGGTTCTTATACGGGATTACGGATTGGAGCGACGACAGCGAAGACGCTTGCCTATACACTCGGTATCGAGCTCGTTGCTATCTCGACACTTGAACTGATGGCAGCTTCGACTGGTCATACAGGACGCGTTGCGGCGATTCAAGATGCGCGGCGTGGAGCAGGGTTTGTCGGAGTGTACGACGCCGGGAAACGAATTGGTGAAGAACAGCATGTCGAGATTGCGTCCTTTGTAAAGACGTTAACGCCAGATACGCTCGTCACAGGAGACGTCGAGGCGTTCGAAGAGATTCTTCAGCCCTTCGAAAAGGTGGCTCCTGCTTTCCGGACGCCACGTGCCGGCGTACTCGCTTTACTCGGTGCAACGCGTCAGACGGTCGAAGCGCATGCGTTTGAGCCACGTTACCTGCGACTGGCTGAAGCAGAAGCGAAATGGATCGAGGCACAGCGTCATGAGTAAGGGCATTCGTCGCATGACCGTACAGGATGCTGCAGGTGTTCATGCGGTCGAACTCGAATCATTTGCGACACCGTGGACGCTAGATGCCTTCGAAGCGGAAATGACACAAAATCCGAATGCCTATTATGTCGTTGCCGATCAAGATGGTATCGTTGGGTTTGCTGGTCTGTGGCATATTGCGGATGAAGGACATATTACGAATATTGCCGTCAAGCAGTCGCATCGCGGACAAGGGCTCGGGGAAGACTTGCTAACGGCATTGATCGCCGTCGGTCGTGCGCTTGGTTTGCGGGCGATGACGCTTGAAGTACGTGTCTCGAACACACCAGCGCGGACTTTATATGAAAAACTCGGATTCCAGTATGTCGGTGTCCGAAAACGATATTATCAAGATAACAATGAAGATGCTGCCATCTACTGGCTGGAACTGGAGGGAGAAGACCTATGACACAACCATTGATTCTAGCAATCGAATCGAGTTGTGACGAAACGGCGGCTGCCGTCGTCCGTGGAGGAACTGACGTCTTATCGAACGTCGTCTCGTCTCAAATCGAAAGTCATAAACGTTTTGGTGGCGTCGTGCCTGAAGTGGCTTCACGGCATCACGTTGAACGGATCACATACGTCATCGATGATGCTTTGACGGAAGCAAACGTCACGATCGACGATATCGATGCGATCGCCGTCACGGAAGGACCTGGACTCGTTGGAGCACTACTCGTTGGTGTCAGCGCAGCGAAGGCACTCGCCTTTGCGCACAATAAACCATTAATTGGTGTTCATCATATCGCAGGTCATATCTATGCGAATCGTCTCGTGCAAGAGCTTGAGTTCCCGCTCGTCTGTTTGATTGCATCAGGTGGGCACACGGAACTGATCTACATGCCGGAAGACGGTGTATATGAAGTCATTGGTGAAACACGGGATGATGCCGCAGGGGAAGCATATGATAAAGTTGCTCGAACGTTGCAGTTACCGTATCCGGGTGGTCCACGGATCGATCAATTGGCACAGACTGGTCAGGATACGTTCCATTTTCCACGCGTCTGGCTTGAGAAGGACTCGTACGACTTTAGCTTCAGCGGTTTGAAGTCAGCGGTCATCAATGCCGTGCATAACGCCGAACAACGGGGAGAAACGATCATTCCGGAAGATTTAGCTGCAAGTTTCCAAGCGAGCGTCGTCGAGGTACTCGTGACAAAGGCGGTTCGTGCCGTGAAGGATAAAGGGGGACGTCAATTGCTACTTGCTGGTGGCGTCGCTGCTAACAAAGGATTACGCCAAGGTCTCGAAGCGGCGTGTGCGAAGGAAGGAATCGATCTCGTCATTCCACCGATGCACCTGTGTGGAGACAATGCAGCGATGATCGGAGCGGCTGCAATTCATCCATATCGCGCGTTACGCTATTCGACACTTGCCATGAACGCAGAACCTGGGCTAGATTTAAAGTAAGGAATCCGAACAACTTGGGGGAAATGGAATGAAAAAAGTCATCATCGCATTGTTAGCGGTACTGGTCATCGTCGCGATCGGACTTCAGGTCCGAGAAATCGTCAACGCATACCAAGTCGCCTATAAGGAAGAACTCGTACCCGATAAAAAAGCGGTCGAGACGAATACGAAACAACGTCCACTTTACGAAATCGGACGAGCAGAAGGGGAAAAGACCCGGATTCAAAAGTTATATGCTTTTGATCAGACAATCAATGGTAAGCTCAGTAACGTCGTCATCGTCGATCGGAAGTATGGTTTAACGAACAAGGCGGGTGATGATTATTTCATTATTGCTTCCGGAACACCGGTGACGGATCAAGAAAAGAAGTCATTCGAACCAATGATTCAAAAGATGGATGCAGAACAAGTCCAAGCCGAGGTCATCTCAAAGCATGAGGTGACGGCTGTCGAGAACAATAAAAAACGGACGTTGACGTTATTTAAGGTCTTCTATAAGGATACGGATCAAAACGAATACCTCTTCTTCATCGAAAAAGAAGGCGGTCTGAAACTCGATCTATTTAAGAAGGGTTACTCACGTTTGTCTAATTACTAAATCCATGAAAACAGCGGATTCCTAAATAGGAGTCCGCTGTTGTTCGTTCATTGCCATTCAGTGATACCCGTCAAGTCATCATAGATACGATCGGGATCGAGATTCAATTCCTCGACCGGAAGTCCATTTCGATTGATCCATGCCGTTTTGAAGCCGAAACTCTTCGCCCCGGTGATGTCCCAACCGTTCGAGGACATGAAGAGGATCTCCTCGCGTTTTAGACCGAGCGTGTTTAAGGCATGCATATAGGATGCAGGTGCTGGCTTATACTGTTTGATATCATCGACACTGACGAGATGTTCGAACCGATCGGCTAAGCCTGACTGCTCAATGAGCGGATCGAGCATATCATGGGAACCATTCGAGAAGACGACCAGACGCTTGTCCGCCATCGTCTCGAGAACGGAGCTGACTTCAGGATATACATCAAGCGTCAGGTACGTCTCCATTAAGGTCGTGATTTGTTCCTCGGTCACATGGAGCTTCAGTTCGAGTAACGTATAGCGGAGAGCATCTTGTGTCACTTGGCTGAACGGCACATACTGTCCGTTCAATTGTCGGAGGAAAGAGTACTCCAGTTGTTTCTCCCGCCAGCGTTTGCTGATCGCTTCTCCGTGATCCGGATAAAGCGCTTCGGCTTGTTCTTTGACGGAATGGACATCGAATAATGTACCGTAGACGTCAAAGACGAGTGCTTGAATCGTCATAAAACATTCATCTCACTTTCATAGAGTCTGCTTTAACGATTCCCTTACAGTACGGATTCAAACGACACTCAAGAATGAACCTGTTGTAAAAAGCGATGAAACGTTTGCGCGAATGCACGACAAGCGGCTTGTTTCTCCAGGGTATTCGGATCAAACTCAATCTTCAAGCCATCCGTGACGAGGGTCGCCCCAGCTTCTTTTAATGCGTCTTCAATCAAATCAACGGCTGCGCAGTACTTCGGATAATCAAGATCCCCCGAACCAAAAGCAGCCGCCGGTATCCCGTCTAAGGATTGTTCCCTTAGCTCCTCAACGAAGTCTTCTGCTTCATACGGTAAATCACCGTCTCCCCATGTATATGAGCCGAGTAATAGACCATCAAAACGTGATAAGTCCTCCCCGACGAATTGATCTAGTTCCGTGATCGTCACGTTGACACCGTGTTGCTCGAATTCATGTTGAATGAGCGAGACGATATCTTCCGTATTACCGGACATGCTGACGAATCCAATCGCGATATGCATGCATCTTCCTCCTTTCACTGTACTTCTCTACTTTAATTGATAATGATTATCAATGTCAAAGGACATATAAAAAAGCACCTTCCGAAGAAGATGCTTTTCTATACATTAGTCTTGTAGTTCGGCCCATTCCTCAATGGAACGAATGACCGGTTCGAGTTGGCGCCCTTTGTCGGTCAAACTGTATTGAATCTTAATCGGACGATCGGGAATGACAGTCCGGATGACGATGCCTTCCGCTTCGAGCTCCTTCATACGTTCCGTGAGCATACGACCTGATAATTCGGGAATGGCATCTTGAATCTCATTGAAACGACATGTCTTCGTCAACAAGTGACGTAAGATCAGACCCGTCCATTTCTTACCTAAGATTTCAAAGGCATGTTCGACTTTGGGACAAAGAGCCGGTTGGATTGCGACTTCTTCCATCAGCACTCATCCTTTCTATAGTTGTAGTATACCCGCTTCTGCTAAAAAAATCGAATCATTTTACTTAATGTAACAAAAAGAACTAAAACAAATCTATTTACTTTTAGTAAGTGATAAGATATAGTCTGTTTATTGAGTTACTTAAAGTAACTAAAATACATTAGGTAAAAGGAGAAGAGAGCAATGATGGATACAGGACTTTTAATCATTCGTTTAATCATCGGCTTAACGTTCGCTGCACACGGGACACAAAAATTATTTGGTTGGTTCGGCGGACACGGAATCGCTGGAACAGGCGGTTGGTTCGAATCAATCGGCATGAAGCCAGGGAAGGCACTCGCGATTACAGCAGGTCTTGCTGAATTGATCGGCGGCTTGTTGTTTGCAGGAGGCGTATTCCTCTGGATCGCAGCACTCCTCATCATCGGATCGATGCTTGTCGCGATCGTTAAAGTACACGGTGCGAATGGTTACTGGGTGACGCAGAACGGGTACGAATACAACATGGCATTGATCGTCATCGCGCTTGGTGTAGCAATGATCGGTGCTGGAGACTACTCACTCGCTGCACTCATCGGGTGAAGAAAAAGGTGGGTCATTCATGAAGTTTGAGGCATCAACGCTTAGCGCAAAAGACAATTATAAATTACTGATCGGAAGCATCATTCCGCGTCCGATTGCTTTCGTGACAACGCAAGGAGAAGACGGGACGGTCAACGCCGCACCGTTTTCCTTCTTTACGGTCGCTTCAAGCAGTCCGCCGCAACTGGTGATCGCCGTACAACGGACGGATCAGGGGCAGAAGGATACGGCACGTAACATCCTAGCGAAACAAAGTTATGTCATCCATATCGTCAGCGAAGAGATCGTCGACGCAGTCAATGAGACAGCTGCACCACTTGCTT
This sequence comes from Exiguobacterium sp. OS-77, assembly GCF_000414195.2. Classification (NCBI taxonomy): domain Bacteria; kingdom Bacillati; phylum Bacillota; class Bacilli; order Caryophanales; genus Exiguobacterium; species Exiguobacterium sp. OS-77. Next base: position 292,170 of record NZ_DF239008.1, read on the forward strand.
ACGGTGAAAGTGAGCTTAAGCGGACGGATTTAACACTCGTCGATAGTGACGCAATCGAAGTACCCGGAATCGCGGAAGCGAAAATTCGCTTCGAGATGCGCTTGACGCAACACGTCGAGCTAGAAGGTGCCGATCTTCTAATCGGGGAAGTACTGCGCTATCACGTTGCAGATGAACTCGTCGAGTCGTTCCGAATTGACGCGGCAGGCTTGAAGGCTGTCGCTCGTTTAGCAGGGAATGATTATGCGACGATCGGGAAGACGTTTACGATTGCCCGACCGACGAAATGATCGAAGTGTGAATGCCTGACTCATCGTATGATTCGTTTTGATTCAAACAAAAAGGAGTGGAGAGACCGGTCTAACTACCGGAATCTCCACTCCTTTTTTCATGTCGTTCATCTGATTCATCAAGGCTGCGGATCGATTTCGTTTGAAGAGGCTTCAAGACCATGACGTTTACTGTACTGATAGCCATCGAGCAAATAAAAGACGATTGCGAGTGCCCATATTCCGACGCAGCTGATCAAGAAAGCGCTGATTGGAGAGACACTACCGTAATACGATAAGATCAACGGATCATTGAGTTCGACGAATAGCTGTATCGTCAGGAGCGTACAGCATAATCCCGAGAGTAAACTGATGAAGAGCCCACTCAATGTCTGGATGACGAGACCGATCATGCAGGAAATCAAGAGGAACAAAGGAAGTGCAGCATTGAAGGCATCTGGACGAATAAAGACGGATACATAATCGGCATATAACGGTACGAAATAGAGAACACCGGATAGTAATCCTAAGATGAGATTGATGAAAAAGCTCTTCGTCCGCATCAGTGTTGGTTCTCCCATCGTTCCATTAATTCGAGCAAATCGACATCAATCTGATCACGTTCTGCCGAAAGTGCCGTTGCTTTCGGAATGTCATTGAAGACTTCCGGTTCGCAAAGCAACTGTTCGATCTCCGCTGAACGCTGTTCGAGCCGCTCAATGTCTTGTTCGAGTTGTTCGATTTGCTGACGGCGCTTGCGCTCTTCCTTCTGCGCTTCTTTATCGATCGTCTTCGATGCCGTGACTTTTGCTGCTTTTGCTTCCTCGGCTTCAAGACGAGCGATTTCTTCTTGCTCCGCCTTCTTCTCCGTGTAGTACGAATAATCACCGAGGTATTCCGTCACGCCGGCTTCACTCATCTCGATGACGCGGGTCGCGATTCGGTCGATGAAGTAACGGTCGTGAGAGACGAATAACAGCGTTCCTTCGTAGTCGACGAGCGCATTTTCAAGGACCATCTTCGAATCCAGATCCAAGTGGTTCGTCGGCTCATCGAGGACGAGGACGTTCGTTTTCCGGAGTTTCAGTTTTGCAAGTGCGAGACGTCCGCGTTCGCCACCAGATAACTCATGGACGATCTTGAAGACATCGTCACCGCTAAACAAGAATTGCCCGAGGACAGACCGGACTTCTTGTTCACGCATCAGTGGCCATTCGTTCCAAATCTCATCGATGACGCGGTTCCGGTCATTGAGTTCTGCCTGCTCTTGATCGTAATATCCGATCGAGACGCCAGTTCCGAAACGGAAATCACCGAAGAGGGGGCGTAAGCGACCGACGAGGACTTTTAGAAGCGTCGACTTTCCGATTCCATTCGGTCCGACGAGTGCCAGCGATTCACCGCGTTGCAAGCGGAACGTGATGTCTTTTGAGACAGCTTCTTCGTAACCGATTGCCAGTTGATTGACTTGAAGAACGTCATTCCCGCTCTGTTTTTCAATCGGGAAGGACAGGACCGTGCTACGCTCATCCCCATCTGGTCGGTCGAGCCGATCGACCTTCTCGAGCCGCTTCCGGACACTTTGGGCACGTTTGGTCGTCGTCGCTCGGGCGATGTTCCGTTGAATGAAGTCCTGCATCTTCGTGATTTCTTCTTGTTGCTGTTCGAACTGTTTCATTTCTTGATCGTACAATGCCGCTTTTTGTTCCAAGTACTTCGTGTAGTTACCGGTGAACTTACGGCAGACATTGCGTGACAGCTCATAGACGACATTGACGACTTGGTCAAGGAAGTACCGGTCGTGCGAGACGATCAGAACGGCACCACGATAACCGCCGAGGTAACTTTCGAGCCAAGCAAGCGTATCGATATCGAGGTGGTTGGTCGGCTCATCGAGAATGAGGAGCTCTGGTGCTTGCAGGAGCATCTTCGCTAAGGCGAGACGTGTCCGTTGACCACCGGATAACGTTTGGATCCGACGCGAATAATCGTCCGGATAAAAGCGCATGCCGTGCAGGACGGAGCGGATATTCGCTTCGAACTGATAACCACCCGCTTCTGAGAAGTCGTATTGCGCTTGATCGTACGTCTTTAGGAGACGATCGTACGCGACCGGATCGTTCAAGATATGCTCCATGCCCATTTCGATTTCCATCCGGCGTAGTGTTCGTTCTTGTTCCTGCAAATGTTCAAAGACGGTCAGCATCTCGTTCCAGATCGTCTCGTTCGATTCAAGACCACTGTCCTGCGCGAGATAACCGATTTTGACATCTTTACCTTTCATGATGTCACCCGAGTCATGACTGAGTTCGCCAGCAATGATTTTGAGCAAGGTCGATTTACCGGCACCATTTCGTCCGACGAGCGCAATCCGGTCGTGCTCTTGTACTTCCAATTTGATATTTTCTAAAATCGGCTCAACGCCGAATGATTTCGAGAGTTGGTTGACTTGTAAGAGTATCATTTCCATCCATCCTTCCACCCTTTAGTCTATCACGAACAAAAGCGCGAGGTCCTGCGGAATATATTATTTGTGACTCTATGTGAAGTGGTTTACAATCAAGGAGAGTAGAAAGCTTTTTGCAAAGATTTGGGTGCCACGATGGATGTGGCCGAAGGGGGAACTGCAGGATGAATGGACCAGACACAAAAATTCCACAAGCGACAGCAAAACGGTTGCCGCTATATTATCGCTTCATCCAAAGTTTATACAATTCAGGCAAGCTCCGCGTCTCTTCTGCTGAGTTAAGCGAGGCGGTGAAGGTTGATTCAGCAACGATTCGTCGCGATTTTTCCTACTTTGGGGCATTAGGGAAGAAGGGGTATGGATATAACGTTCAACATCTCTTAACGTTTTTCCGCAAAACCTTGAATCAAGATGAGGTGACGAATGTTGCCTTAATCGGGGTCGGTCATCTCGGAACAGCGTTTGCAAATTATAACTTTTTAAAGAATAATAGTACTCGGATAGTCGTTGCGTTTGATGCGGACGAAGAGAAGGTCGGAACAACGACGCATGACGTTCCAATCTATCATGTTTCGGACATGAAAGAACAAATCGAAGCGAATCAGGTCGATGTTGCCATCTTGACGGTTCCATCCCAGTTCGCGCAGTCAGTAGCGGATGAGTTAGTCGAGTATGGTGTGACTGGCATCCTGAACTTTACGCCCGCGCGGTTGAACGTGCCAGCGAGCGTCCGGGTCCATCACATCGATTTATCGATCGAGTTGCAGTCGTTAGTTTATTTCATGAAGCATTATTCGCAATCAGCTGAAGGAGTGAAATCATAATGGAAAACCTTATCCCGTCAACTATAGCATTCATCGGACCAGGTAGCTTAGCACTAATCGGTGTCGTCGCATTAATCATCTTCGGACCGAAGAAGTTACCTGAACTTGGTCGTGCTGCGGGTCAGACATTGAAAGAGTTCAAGAGCGCAACGAACGGTATCATGGACGACGATAAAAAGGATGAACCGAAAGAGAAGTGATTGAATCATGGCGATTGATCAAGAACAAAGCGTGACGTCGCATCTGGACGAACTGCGTAAACGGATCGTCTGGTCGCTTATCATCGTCGTCGTCCTGTTCGCTGTTGCATTTCCGCTCGTCCGACCGCTCGTTCGCTTCTTGCAAGCGGACTTAAAAGAGCTCGGTATCGGTTTGAATGCCTTCAACGTCGCAGATCCTTTAATGTTGTATTTGAATCTTGCGTTCATCATCGCAATCGTGCTGGCATCGCCGTTCTGGATGTATCAACTCTGGGCATTCGTCCGCCCTGGTCTGTATGATAAGGAGCAAAAAGCGACATTGACGTATATTCCGGTCATCTTCTTTCTATTTTTGGCTGGTGTAGCCTTCTCATACTTTTGGTTGTTACCTTTCTTATTAAAAGTTTCGACTGAACTAGGGAAGGAACTCGGAATCGAACAAGTCATCGGAGTTGAGAACTACTTCAGTTTCTTAATCCGATTAACGATTCCGTTCGGTCTTCTTTTCCAATTGCCGGTCGTGACGATGTTTCTGACACGTCTTGGTCTCGTGACGCCAATTTTCATGCGAAAGAATCGGAAATATGCGTACTTTGCGCTGTTCGTCGTTGCGGCATTGATCGCACCGCCGGACGTGACGTCACACTTGATGATCTCGGTCCCATTGTTCGTTCTCTATGAAATCAGCATCTTGATTTCTGCGCGGACGTACAAAAAGGTCTTGATCCTCGAGCAACAGGCAGAGCTTGAACGACAGGCGGATTTGATGCGTGAATTGAATAAATGAATCGTGAATTCCTTCCGATAATTTTGGAAGGGATTCTTTTTTATGAAAGCGTTATTTTTATATTGATAAAGCAGTTAGCGATGCGTATACTAAAGTTAATTCATGGGGGCTTAGCTCAGCTGGGAGAGCGTTTGGCTGGCAGCCAAAAGGTCGTCGGTTCGATCCCGATAGTCTCCACCATATTCGTACACTTCAAACTCTTGAGCATTCAAGAGTTTTTTGTTGTTTTCAAAATATGGAAATGCAATATAAAGTGTCAATAAAAACAAATAATTATATAAAACAGACAGAACTGAATTGTTTATTTCCATCTATTTCATTAAACTAAATATACAGAATTTTCGTTTAACTGTTTTGTTGGTAACATCATTATAGTTTTTTAGAAAAGGGGAAAAGAAGTATGAAGAAGGAAATCGCACTCTTGGCAGCTGTCTTGATGACATCTTCCAACTTGGTCAGTGCTCAAGGAGCACTGTCCTCGCAAGATAAGGCAAGCGGTCAAAAGCCGCACGCCCTCTCACTTAAGAAAACAGGACAGGAGAAGGTGTATAAGCAGTCTGACAAGGTCCGTGTCGTCATCGAGATGGAGCAGAAGCCGGCGATTCAAATTGCGCAGGCACAAAACAAGCGGTATAGCACATTGAGCAATGCCGAAAAAGAGTCGATTAAGGATCGCCTCGTAAGTGTCCAAAAATCAGTCAAGTCAGCGATCGCTAAAAAATCGATTCCCGTTACATATAAGGAAAGCTTCACGACCGTCATTAACGGATTCAGTGGTGAAGTCAAGTTCGGCGACATCGAAGACATCAAACAACTCGACGGAGTCAAGAGCGTACATATCGCCCATGAATACGCGCGACCGAAAGCCGATAAAGGTGCAAAACCAGATATGTTATATAGCAAAGATATGGTTAATGCAAAAGAAACATGGCAGGACTACGGCTTCAAAGGGGAAGGGACAATTGTAGCGGTTATCGATACGGGGATTGATCCGTCGCATAAAGATATGGTGTTGAGCCCAGAGACGAAGATTGATTTGACTTCTTCAAAGGTTGAAAGCGCCAAAGAATCAAAAGGACTAAAAGGGAAGTATTTCACGGAAAAAGTCCCATACGGCTATAACTACGCTGATCACGATAGCGAAATCCGTGATTTAGGTGCAGGTGCATCGATGCACGGAATGCACGTAGCGGGTACGGTCGGTGCTAATGGAGACGAAGCGAACGGTGGTATCAAAGGGGTCGCACCGGAAACACAACTCCTCGCGATGAAAGTATTCGGAAATGATCCAGGCATGCCATCGACATTCAGTGATATCTACATCAAAGCGATTGATGATGCGATCGCCCTCGGAGCGGATGTCATCAACATGAGTCTCGGTTCGACAGCATCATTCGTCAACGCAGATGATCCAGAGCAACGGGCAATCGTCAACGCGATGAACAACGGGATCTTATGTGCGATCTCTGCTGGAAACTCGGCATTCACAGGACATGGTGCAGGCAATCCGTATACAGCGAATCCTGACATCGGTGTTGTAGGATCTCCAGGGTTGATCAGCCAAGCGCTACAAGTCGCATCGCTAGAGAATACGAAATTAACGCTTGAAGGTATGGCACTGACGATTGACGGACAAGATGCTGGGTATTTGGCGTACCAAAAACAGGACTCGCCGAATCCGATTAAGGTATTCAACAAGGAGAAGCAAGACGTCATTTATGTCGGCGATGGTCAAGCATCGAACTATCAAGGAAAAGATGTCAAAGGAAAAGTTGTTTTTGTTGTGCGTAACGGCAGTTTCAATTACGGTATGATTCAAGCAGAAGCTGAGAAACAAGGAGCAGCCGGTGTCATCGTTCGTGGACGAGTCGATCATGGGGATTATGTCAGCATGGCACTTAACAATCCGACGATTCCGATGGTGACGCTCAGCATCGCGGATGGGAATGATCTTGAAGAAAAAGCGAAAGCAGGAAAAGCAATTGCTGTCACGTTCGATGGAAAAGCGGTCTCAGCAGATAACCCAGTAGCGGGCGAGATGTCTGATTTCACGTCATGGGGTGTCACACCAAATCTTGATTTCAAACCTGAAATCACGGCACCGGGTGGAAAAATCTACTCGACGCTCAATGATAACGAATATGGCGTCATGAGTGGAACATCGATGGCAGCACCACACGTCGCCGGAGGAACGGCACTCGTCATGCAACGAATCGCGAAGGATTTCAAAGTCGATGGTGCGACACGCGTTAAACTCGCGAAGAATATTCTCATGAATACGTCACGTCCACAGCTTGATAAAGGGCAGTATAATGCTGAAGCGAAAACTGGTAGCTTCTATTCACCACGTCGTGAAGGTGCTGGTTTAATGGATCTACGTGCTGCGATGAAAACACCAGTCGTCGTTACGGAAACGAAATCGGGTGAAGGAAAGGCTGCACTCAAAGAGGTCGGCGAGAAATTCACATTCACGCTCGATTTGAAAAACTATAGTAGCGAAAAAGTGACGTATCAATTAGCCGGAACGGTACAATCGGATCTCGGTGCAGAAGGAACGAACTTCCTGGAAGCCAACAATATTTATAAGAAAAACTCAGTGGATGCGGTCGATCCGAATAAAGGAACGTTCCCAATCTCATTCGCGATCGGTTCGAAAAAAGCAAGTTCTGTCTCCATCAATCCTAAGAGCTCAACGAAAGTAAGTGTATCGGTCGATTTGAAAGATACAGTCGATTGGGCAAACGGTCTTCCACTTGAGCAAGTCTTTGAAAATGGCTACTTCGTTGAAGGTTTCGTTCGTTTAATCGATACGAAGAGTAAAAATCCGGAATTGACAGTGCCGTACGTCGGATTCAAAGGAAAGTGGGATCAGGCACCGATCGTCGATGCACCGCGTTATGACGAAGAGAAGACATTCTACGGATTAACTGGATTAGCGACAGAAGTAAAAGATGATTTCGAGTTCCTCGGCACGAACACGGCGGGAAAAGTCGTTGAAAACAAGGTTGCGTTCTCACCTAACAACGATGGTAGCGTTGACGAGGCGTTCCCAGTCCTCTCGTTCCTTCGTAATGCACGAAAAGTCGAGTATTCGATTCTTGACCGGAATAAAGCAACACTCCGTAAATTAGATCTACAAACAGACGTTGTGAAGAACTATTATGATAGCGGTTCTGAAGATGGGTTCACACCCGTCACAAGTGCGGCTTGGGATGGAACAGTCAATGGAAAACCAGTCAAAGACGGTCTTTACTATTACCAAGTGAAATCAGTCATCGATTATCCGAATGCGAAGTGGCAGTCGAATCTCTTCCCTGTCTATATTGATACGAAAAAACCAGCAGCAACTGTTCAATGGGATACTGCAAAAGAAACACTTTCTTGGACAGCAGGCGATCAGGGAACAGGTGTAGCGTCGTATGACATTCTCGTTGATGGAACAAGTGTCCTCAAACAGCCGCTTGCGCCGACAGAAAAAGCATATGAATTAAAAGGTCTCTCGAAATCGGCGAAGATTGATTTCGTTGTTAAGGATTATGCAGGAAATACAGTGACGAAATCGGTGAACACGACAGGCATCGACAAGGCGGTACCAACCGTCCAAATCGATACACCGGTCGCACTCGGTCTGTCGACATCTAAAGTGGTTACTATCGCGGGTCATGTATCCGATGAGTCAGGGATTAAATCATTCAAAATTAACGGAAAAGCCGTCCAGCTTCGTTTTGATGCAGCAAAACAGCAGTACGTGTTCAGTCATGATGTGACCTATACGAAAGATGGCGTCAAATCGTTTAAAGTCGAAGCTTATGATGGAAAAGGAAATCGCTTAGTATTTAGTCGCCAGGTCATTCTAGATTCGACATTGCCGACTTTAAAAGTGACAGCACCAAAAACAGTATCAGCAAAAACAAAGACAGCATCTCTTAAAATCGTTCTTCAAGATAATTATGATGAGATTCGATTTGATATGAATGATAATGCGATATACCGTCATACCTTCAAGGAACCATACCAAATGAGAGCCTTCAAAAAGACAATCACGAAAAAAGTGACGCTCAAGAAGGGGAAAAACACGTACAACTTGAAACTGAAGGATCTTGGTGGACACGTTGTTACAAAAACAGTCGTCATCACGAAAAAATAAGTAACTACAGATAAAGTCAGGCGGAAATCCGTCTGGCTTTTCTTGCGTGCCGAAGCGCCTTGAAGGGTTTATGAGACGAGAAGAGGGGGAATTTTAAGAACAGAAACAAGTCAGAGGGGGAACAACCATGAATCCGTTCACGACCTTAATCGCCTTCATCGTAGGGTGTCTCGTCTTATATCTCGGTATCCGTGACAAAAACGGCTGGCTGATCGGTGTCGCGATGATACCGCTCGCAATCGTTGCCTATAGCGTCATCTATCTGATCATCCAGGTCAGTGCGTAGTCTTCATGGAAGATGTCTTACCCTAAGCGGTAGGACATCTTTTTTTTGAAATTCGTACCACAGATGAAACCGATCGAGTAAAATGTAAGTATATGACAGTATAGAAAGGTGGATGATCATGGAACACGTACATACACAAACAGATGCCTTAGCGGCGCTGTACGAAGAGATGCATCAGAAGACGAAGACCGGCATGTGGGTCATGCTTGCGGCATTCTTAGCGCTCAGTAACACACTCGAGAAACCAATCTACGCGATGATCGTCCCGTTATTGTATTTTGGCTACGACATGTTCGTACAACGGAAGCGGTTCGCGCTTGTCGCGGAATACACATCAAAGGATTCAGCAAGACGGCTCTATCAGGTACATGTGCTGATCGGCATCTTACAGTACGGAGCACTCGCTGGTCTGATCGTTTGGGCGGTCGATCGACCGAACACGTACTTCTTGATCGGTCTCGTCATCGTCGTCATTCCGTTCTACTGGCTCTGTCGAAAGACGTTAGAGTTCATCTCACGAAAGATTGATCCAACATATATCACGGAAAAAGAAATTCACAAAGCGCGCTAAAGGAGACGATGTCATGCAAACAGCTCGTGAAGAACGTCTACAAAAACTTGCGCTCGCGTACCGAGACGTCGAGTGGCTCGGCACACGCTGGTATTGGAACATGTTTCTATTCATAACAGTCGGTATCTTAATTGAATGGACGGATCTCCCGATGTTGATTTTGGCGATTCCAGCCGTTTTTCTCGCCTCCGATTTTCGATATCAATTAAAAAAACAAAAAATTTTAGACGGATATATCTCAAAAGCACAAGTCCGTCGGCAATTTTTACTACGTGTCGGTAGTCACGTCCTGCTGTACGCTGTCTTGACGATCGTCATCATCCAGACGATCGAGGAACCGTTCTGGAAGATGCTGGTGGCCATTTTTGCGATTTTAACACCGCTCTACTTCATCAGCGAATGGATCATCCGACGTGACGGAGCGCGTGACCCGGATTATATCAGTGACAGAGAAGTAGCCCGCTTCGTCAAACAGAAAGGAACATCGAAATGGAACACCTATTCGAGCGACAAGCACGTCTGAATGTAATGAAACGTCCAGTGCATGTCGTCACCTATTTCTTTTCGATTCCTGGATTGATTGTCGCCATACTTGCTTGGTTTTTACCAGCGGTTGAATCCGTCTTTGGACAAACCTTGTTTTTCTGTCTTTGTGGAATTGGAGTCGCTCGAGAAATCGTCCGGCTACGACTCATGAAGTCCTATTTAACGCAAGGTATCTATCAACAGACTGTTCAGAAGGTTGCTCACCTGACGATCATAGGATATGTCGTGGCGTGGCTAATCGCTTTCGTCATGCTTTCGATTCCAAATGCTCCCGGTTATTTATTCGTTCTCTTACTTGTCTGGAGCGGCGGAGTCGGTCTTGGTGTCACTCGAATGAATCGATTGGCTAAACAAATCGATCCTGCGTACGTCTCGATGGGAGAAATTGAACGTGCGTGGTGGAAACGGTAAAGCAAAAAAATCCGTATCAATCAGTGAAAGACGCTGATTGATACGGATTTTTGATTATTTCTTCAACAGTAGATAGATGAAGTATGGTGCTCCAATCAAGGCGACGACGATCCCAGCCGGTACACCGTCTGGTCCCGCGATATTGCGTCCAATCGTATCAGCGAACGCAAGCAACCAGCCGCCGAGCAAGAGGGCGATCGGTAGGAAGAACTGATGGCGTGGTCCAACGAGCGCACGAGCGATATGTGGCGCCATCAGACCGATGAAGGAAATCCCACCCGTGACGGAGACGGCAGCAGCAGCGAGCGCGACGGCTGTCAACAAGAGTTGGATCCGTTCTTTTTCAATCGCGACGCCAACACCAATCGCGACCGGTTCATTCAAGGCAAGTAGATTGAGCTTATTCGCCTTATAGAACGTGAGCGGAATCAAGACGAGTAACCACGGTAAGAGTGAGTAGACGAAGATCCAGTCCGTCCCCCAGATGTTACCGGCGAGCCACTTGGCGATGAAGTCGACCTTTTCACGACGCGTCGACGAAATCAGGATGACCATGATTCCAGACAGTGCCATCGAGAAGCCGACACCCGTTAAGATCAAGCGGATCGGTTGGAGTCCTTGTACACGGTCGTACGAGAACAGGTAGATCGCTGTCGCGGTGACGAGTGCACCGAAGAAGGCAGCGATCGGTAACAGATAGATGAATGACCCGACATCGGTCGGGAAGTACAGGAAGAACAAGGCGACGGCGACGCCAGCTCCCGTATTGATGCCGATGATACCAGGATCAGCGAGTTCGTTGCGGGTGATCCCTTGAAGGATTGCACCGGATAAGGCGAGCGCCATTCCTGCCATGACGGTGATGAGCAGTCGGGGCAAGCGAAGCGAATAGAGGACGAACTCCTCTTTGAATGATCCGTTTCCAAGTAACGTCGGCAGTAAACGATCATACGACAGGGAAGCAGGTCCAAGACCGATGCTGACGACGAGTGTTGCGATCAATAGTGCCAGTAACGTCCAAAACGTCAGTTGCTGGCGACGGCGTAAACGAGATTCCATCATGAGAAAGCACGCCCTCCTTTCCGAACGATTAAGAGGAAGAATGGTAGCCCGAGCATCGAAACGATCGCGATGACCGGCGTCTCATAGGGTGCATATAGTGTCCGTCCAATCGTATCAGCAAGCAACATGAATGTCGCACCAAAGATCGCGGTCATCGGCAGGATGAACCGATAGTCCGTCCCGACGATCGCGCGGACGATATGTGGAATCATCAGCCCGATGAATGCCATGTTACCGACGAGGGCTACGGCAGCACCGGCAAGCAGGATGACGACGACGTAGAGGACCGCTTTGATCCGCTGGATGTTCTGTCCGAGTCCGAGCGCGACTTCTTCCGAAAGACTGAGGATCGTCAATTGTCGTGAGAAAATGAACGCAATCAAAATTCCAATTGCGATGACTGGCGCGATGACTTGCAGTTGTCCCCAGGTCGAGCCGACGAGTCCCCCGGACGTCCATTGTGAGACATCTTGGGCAATCTTGAAGTAGATCCCGATGCCTTCCGCAATCGCGTACAGAAACGCTGAGATCGCGGAACCAGCAAGGACGATCCGGAGCGGGGAGAAGCCGCCTTTTTTCGAAGCGCCGATTCCAAAGACAAGTGCTGCCCCGAGTGCTGCTCCGACGAAACACGCGATCATGATCCCGAAGTAGTCAATTTTCGGGAACAGGACGATGACGAGCGCCAGTGCCGCATTCGCACCTGCTGTCAGACCGAGCAGACCAGGATCTGCGAGGGGATTGCGTGTCATGGCTTGCATGATGGCACCTGAGACACCGAGTGCCGCACCGACGAGGGTTGCTGCCAGTTCCCGTGGCAAGCGGATTTCTTGGACGATTTTTGCTTTTTCATTCAACGGTCCGAACGTCAAAGCGTTCCAGACTTCGCGCGTCGTCGTATCGGCAGCACCGAACGTCATTGCGATCCAGAACATCCCGAAAAAGAGGACGAGACCGAGTGTGATTTTAATGCCGAACGGAATTCGACCAGCTGACATGAATGTCGCCTCCATTTCTGATTCAGTGAGTGAGCCGCAAAAAAAAGGGAGGGATCCCGCAGGTTCCCTCCCTTATTCATTATGCGCCAAGGAAACTTTTCTTGAAGAACTCGAGTTGACGTTCGAGTGTGAGCGGATCGTTGAAGTAGAACTCCTTCGAATCGACTTCGAAGACACGATCGTTTTTGACGGCTGGAATGTTCTTGAACGTATCCGTTTTCGTGAATGAGTTGTCCGCTTCCGCACTCTTACTGAAGATGAGGTAGTCGCCTGCGTATTCAGGAAGGACTTCTGGTGACAACGCGTAGTATCCGTCTTTTAATGCCATCTTCGTGACTTTATCTGGCATTTTCAATTTCATTTCCTGATAGAGAATCTCTGTTCCACGACCCCAGTTATCGCCGAAGACGTAGAGTTGTTTATCGAAGCTTTCGATGACAGAAACAGTAGCATCTTCACCGATTTTTGCTTTGATGTCTTTACCGGCAGCAGCAGCGCGTGTTTTAAAGTCTTTGACCCAGTCGCGTGCTTCTTGCTCTTTGTTGAGCAATTTACCGATTTCGATATGTTGCGTCAAGTAGTCGACTTTTCCGTATGTGTACGTGACCGTCGGAGCAATCTTTTTGATTTTATCAAGGTTTTTCGTTGTTGAGTAGCCGATGATCAAGTCTGGTTCGAGTTCGATGATTTTTTCAACGTTCTCTTCCGATACTTCCGTGACATCTTTGAGCTTGTCGAACTTCGGATTCGCTTTTGACCACGAATCGACACCAACGACAGGTACGTCGAGTGCCATGACGTTGCCGGCAAAACCAGCGAGAACAACGACACGTTTTGGATTAGCCGGAACTTTGATGTCACCGTTCTCCGATTTGTACGTAATCGTCTCGTTTTTCGACCCAGACGCTGCGTCGTCTTTTTTCTCCGTATTGCCACACGCTGCGATGACGAGCGTGAGAATGAGTAGAACCGGTAAAAGTAGTTTCTTCATGATTCAATCTCCCTTGATTAAGTTGTAGGTGATACACATCGGCTTGTTCGTCCGCGGATCGCGTCCGATTTCAGCATCGATATGGAATACTTCTTGTAAGACGTCTTTTGCGATGACTTCCTCACACGTTCCGGCTTTGACGACTTCACCGTTTTTCATGGCGATGATATAGTCGGCGAACCGTGCCGCTTGATTCAAATCATGCAGGACCATGACGATCGTCCGTCCTTCAGTCCGGTTGAGATGCTCGAGTAGTTCGAGTACCTCGAGTTGGTGGGCGAGATCAAGATAAGTCGTCGGTTCATCAAGGAAGATGATGTCCGTCTCTTGGGCGAGTGCCATCGCAATCCAGACCCGTTGACGTTGACCACCCGACAGCGCATCGACGGGACGATGTTTAAATGCCATCGTATCCGTTGCTTCGAGTGCCCAATCGATGATCTCGTAATCGTGTTTCGTCAAGCGTCCAAATCCTTTTTGGTACGGGAAACGACCGTATGAGACGAGCTCTGCGACCGTCAGACCACTTGCGCTCTCTGGAGTTTGTGGCAGAATAGCCATTTTCCGGGCAAGTAGCTTCGTACTTTCCTTGGCGATATCGAGACCATCGAGCAATGCACGTCCTGATTGATGAGGAATGATCCGTGTCATCGCTTTCAATAAAGTCGATTTGCCACATCCGTTCGCCCCAATGATCGTCGTGATTTGTCGATCGGGAATTTGGACGGACAAGTCTTTGACGATGGGACGATCACCGTAGCCGATATTGATTTCTTCTGTTGCTAGACGTACCATACGCGACGACTCCTTCGTTGTTCTCTCCGTTTTCAATGATAATGATTATCACTATCGTCTCATTAACCATACCAGTCCTGTAAAAACGCTGTCAACATTTTTTCTTGTGTTCAAGAGATGTTCACGTTATCATGAGGGAGTGAGAATGATAATCAATCGTAATCAAAGATGAGGAGTGAGCGAGATGAGGGAACAGGAGTTGTTCGACGTAACGATCATCGGCGGAGGACCTGCAGGGTTATATTCGACGTTCTATAGTGGTCTTCGGGGCATGAAGACGAAATTGATCGAGTATCAAGCAGAACTCGGAGGAAAATTGCACGTCTATCCGGAAAAGATGATCTGGGACGTCGGCGGACAGCCACCGATCACTGGTGAAAAACTCATGGCTCAACTCGTCGAACAAGGACTGACGTTCCAACCGACTGTTCAATTGAATGAAAAGATCATCTCGATCGCAAAAGACGTCTTCGGCAACTTCGTCTTAGAAGCAGAATCGGGTCGGATCCATTATTCGAAGACGGTCATCGTCGCGGTCGGCGGCGGCATCCTCAATCCACAAAAATTAAAAGTCGAAGGTGCGGAACGCTTTGAAGTGTCGAACTTGAACTATACGGTCAAATCGATTGAACGCTTTAAAGGAAAGACCGTCATCGTCTCAGGTGGTGGGAACTCTGCGATCGACTGGGCGAACGAGCTCGAACCGGTCGCGAAAAAAGTCTACGTCACGTATCGCCGGGATTGTTTCTCGGGGCACGAGGCGCAAGTCGACCAGCTCGTTAAAAGTTCGGCTGTTTGTCTCCTCAACACGACGATTCACAAGCTGATCGCAAGTCCTGATCATCAACGGATCGCATCAGTCGAATTGATCGACTGTCAAACAGAGGAAATCGTTGAGATTCCAATTGATGAAGTCATCATCAATCACGGCTACGAGCAGGACGCGGCACTGCTTGACGCCTGTGATCTCGATATCGCACGGGTCGATGACTTCTATATCGCGGGTAACGCGGCGAGCGAGTCGAGTGTACCGGGACTATATGCTGCCGGAGATATTCTTTCACACGACGGGAAGGTCCATTTGATCTCAGGTGCCTTTCAAGATGCGGCGAATGCCGTCAACCGGGCAAAACGCTTCATTGAGCCGGAAGCGCCAAAAGTGGCGATGGTCTCGTCACATAACGAAGTCTTTAAAAAACGCAATCGTGCGTTGATTGAGGAACGCGTCAATCAACAATCTTGAATAATGTTCAAACGTCCAAAATGCTTGGAAACAAGCGGATTTTGGACGTTTTTTTATACAGAATCTAGTTTTGTACTATAACAGAACGATTTGACAACGTACTGTATTTAGGACAAAATTCTACTTATGTTCCACTACATGTAGGATACAAGTAAGACGGATGTATAAGGAGGAAGAGTATGACAACTACGAAACGTAAGCCAATTGGTCTTGCCTGGCAAATTTTAATCGGCTTGATTCTCGGGATCACAGTCGGTGGTGTATTTTATGGGAATCCCCATGTCGCGGAGTGGCTCAAGCCAATCGGTGACATCTTTATCCGGATGATGAAAATGATTGTCGTTCCGATTGTCTTCACGACGATCGTCCTCGGTGTCTCATCAGTCGGTAGTCCGAAAAGTCTCGGACGTCTTGGCGTCAAGACGCTCGGTTACTTCACGATCGTGACGATGATCGCCATCTTCACGGGGCTGTTCGCAGCCAATCTCGTTGAACCGGGTGCTGGTATTAACATGTCGACACTCGATAAAACGGACATTTCGACATATGTCGAGACGGAAGAGACGACACAAGACGCAGGACTCGTCGACAAGATCGTCAACATCGTCCCGACGAACATCTTGGACGCGATGGTCCGCGGTGACATGCTTGCAATTATTTTCTTCTCGGTCTTATTCGGACTCGGTGTCGGTTTTGCAGGAGAGAAGGGCCAACCGGTCGTTCGTTTCTTTGAAGGCGTCGCAGCAGCGATGTTCAATCTCGTCAATATCGTCATGAAATTTGCGCCGATTGGTGTCTTCGCTTTAATCGGTGTCACGGTCTCGACGTTCGGGATTGAATCGCTCGGTTCATTGTTTAAATTGATTGCGACGTTATACGTCACAGCGCTTCTCTTCATGGTCGTCGTCTTCGGTGCCATCATGAAGTGGGTTGGTATTCGGGTATCTGATTTCACACGCATATTCAAAGACGAGTTATTGCTGACGTATTCGACGGCGTCGTCTGAGACGGTACTGCCACGGATCATGGAAAAACTCGAGAAGATGGGTGTTCCGAAATCAATCGTCAGTTTCGTCGTACCGACGGGTTATTCGTTTAACCTTGATGGATCTGCGCTTTATCAAGCGCTCGCAGCCTTGTTCATCGCACAGATGTACGGGATTGATCTCTCGATTGGAACACAGCTGACGCTTGTCTTCGTCTTAATGCTGACATCAAAAGGGATGGCTGCCGTTCCTGGCGTCTCATTCGTCGTTTTACTCGCAACACTCGGTACGGTCGGTATCCCGGCAGAAGGACTTGCCTTCATCGCGGGGATTGACCGAATCATGGATATGATGCGCTCGGTCGTCAACGTCACAGGAAACACGCTCGCTTCACTCGTCATCGCGAAGTGGGAAGGTGTCCTTGACGAAGACCAACTCGAGACGTTCATGTCGACAGAAGGTAAAAAAGACGACGTCCGCAGTGCGTGATTGTCGTAAATATAAGGAAGGACTGAATCGTCAGTCCTTCTTTTTTTCGTCCTTGAAAATAGATTAAAGTCGATTGTTTTTAAATAAAATCCCTTATTTTTGATTATAGTTAAAATTATGTTGAATATTATTAATTATAAAGTTAATATTATTGATATAATCATAGGGGAGAGGCGATAGGATGGAAACGGTAGGAATCGTCATTGGTATTGTCACAGTCTGTATCGTACAATTTTACTTAGCACGGCGAGGAAGAGTCTGGAGCCTCATCATTCCAGCGATCATCATCGGGCTCGGAATTTACTGGTATTTCGGAACAGGACCACACACGTCGGATCGGGAGTCAGTGATTCGGATGGGAACGTTTGCCTGTTTATCACTCATGATCTCAATGGCCGAGATGGGAGTTAACTCACGTCGCAAGCAACTGAAGCGTGAAAAAGAACGAATGGAGATTCAAGATTTGTAAGAGAAGTGAGGGAACACGATGGAACGACAAGACGTGCCCGCTTGGGTACTGGCACTCGAACAGGAGCATCTCGAGTTCATCCGCAAGTTCGTCTTGAGCTCTGGTTCATTAAAGGATATGGCAACGGCCTATCAAGTATCCTACCCGACCGTCCGGGCGAAGTTGAACCAGTTGATCGAGCGGATTGATTCGGTGCAGCAAGAGGATGTCGAGTTCGTCAATATGATCAAGAACTTGGTCTTAGATGAACGGTTGAGTCTCGATGTGGCGAAGACGATCATCGATTCCTACCGCAAGGGTCAAGCGAAAGAATAAACCAAAAAACGAGATTCCCGTCTGACGGAAATCTCGTTTTTTTATTGTTTGTCGTTCTTTTTGTCCTGTTCCTTCTTGATCATCTTCTTTGCTGCTGCGCGGAAGCGGAAGATCAAGTAGAGACGGTAGAAGTCGATCGCGGCAAACAACGTCAGCAGGATCGTCCAGAAGTTAAAGACCGTTCCTGCTTCGACCGAGTTGTTGTAGGCGAGGAACATGAAGAGAATACCGAATATGGCATAGAATACTGCCATGAAGTTCGAGCTTTGACGCATGAAAACACGACCTTTCGTAAATTAAGACATCGCGTAGATGGCGAGTACGACGATTCCGTTGTTAAAGACATGGATGGCGATCGGAGCAATGATCCGGCGCGTCTTGACGAAGACGAGCGAGAAGACAAAACTCATCGCGACATAGATTAAAAATTTGTTGTCTTGGTGAATCAGTCCGAACAAGGCACCCGTCAAGATGAAGCTGAAGAAGAAACCGAGCTTCGAGGAGAGATTCCCGAACAGGATATGCCGGAACAAGAACTCTTCCATGATCGGTCCGAGCAGGACGACCATGACTTGAAGGAGTGGGATGACTTGGATCGCTTGGATGATCTGATCCGTATTTTGCGATTTCGCGACATTCTCGATCCCGCCTGCCATCCAGGCATCGATCAAGTTGACGCTGATCAAGAGCGCATACAGGAGCACGATCCCGATTCCGATCCATTTCAACGTATCCATCGGATCGGTTTGACGTCCCTCTGCCTTCCACTTCTGCCAATCGGGACGCAGGCAGTAGTAGGAGACGATGACGGCGACCGTGAAGCCGATCGCAAGCCACCAACCGGCGACGTCAGCAATGACGTTTTTCGGAAGGAAATACTGGAACGAACCCGGAACCAATTGGACGATCAGATAGATGATGATCGGAATGACGTGACGCTTTTGCCACTTCTCCGCCATCACGAAAGGCAGACTGATTGGATTTTTCATCGTACAGGACACAACTCCTTTATAATGAAGGTACTGTCCCGATTGTAACAAACAAACGGTCTTGGCGCACGATTGACGATGATTCAAAGGTGTCGATTTCGGGAAAACGGATAAAGGTTCAGGCTTGAATTCAGAAGAGAAAGCGTATAAGATAAAAATATGTTAGCACTCAACTAAAGTGAGTGCTAAAAAACAGTCATTTTCAAGGAGGATGTTTCGCATGTTAAAACCACTTGGTGATCGCATCGTGATCGAAGTCGTTAAAAAAGAAGAAACAACACTCGGAGGAATCGTTCTTCCTGGGTCAGCGAAAGAAAAACCACAAGAGGGTAAAGTCGTCGCTGTCGGTACAGGCCGTGTGACAGAGCAAGGCGTACGTGTACCACTTGAAGTGAGTGTCGGAGATCACGTCATCTATGCACAATATGCCGGTTCAGAGGTCAAAGTCGACGGCAATGAATACTTAATTTTACGCGAAAGCGATATTTTGGCAGTAGCCGAGTAATTCAGTCAATCATCTAAAGGGGGATTTCAGTCATGGCAAAAGACATTTTATTCAGTGAAGAAGCACGTCGAGCAATGCTCCGCGGGGTCGACGCATTAGCGGATGCAGTCAAAGTCACGATCGGACCAAAAGGACGCAACGTCGTCCTCGAGCGGAAGTTCGGTTCACCACTCATCACGAATGATGGTGTGACGATCGCAAAAGAAATCGAACTCGAAGATCATTTCGAGAACATGGGTGCAAAACTCGTTGCAGAAGTTGCCTCAAAAACGAATGAGATCGCAGGGGATGGTACGACAACAGCGACAGTCCTCGCACAAGCGATGATTCGTGAAGGTCTTAAAAACGTTACAGCGGGCGCAAACCCGATGGTCATCCGTAAAGGAATCGAAAAAGCGGTCCGTCGCGCTGTCGAAGAGTTGCACACGATCGCAAAACCAATCGAAGGTAAAGAAGCAATCGCCCAAGTCGCAGCAATCTCAGCAGCAGACGAAGAAGTTGGTCAATTGATTGCAGAAGCGATGGAACGTGTCGGTCAAGATGGTGTCATCACGATCGAAGAATCACGCGGCTTCACGACAGAACTCGACGTCGTCGAAGGCATGCAGTTCGATCGTGGTTACGCGTCACCATACATGATTACGGATTCAGATAAGATGGAAGCGGTCCTTGAGAACCCGTACATCCTCGTCACGGACAAAAAGATCTCGAACATCCAAGAGATTCTTCCAGTCCTCGAGCAAGTCGTTCAACAAAACAAACCACTCCTTATTATCGCAGAAGACGTTGAAGGCGAAGCACTGGCGACACTCGTCGTCAACAAACTCCGTGGTACGTTCAACGCGGTAGCAGTCAAAGCACCAGGCTTTGGTGACCGCCGGAAAGCAATGCTTGAGGACATTTCAATTGTCACAGGCGCAGAATTGATCACAGAAGACCTCGGTCTTGATCTGAAAGAAACACAAATCACGCAACTCGGTCGCGCGTCGAAAGTCGTCGTCTCAAAAGACAACACGACAATCGTCGAAGGTCACGGACACGGGGATTCGATCGAAGCACGTGTCGGTACGATCCGTGCGCAAATCGAAGAGACGACAAGTGACTTCGATCGTGAGAAATTACAAGAGCGTCTGGCGAAACTCGCAGGCGGCGTAGCAGTCGTCAAAGTCGGGGCAGCAACCGAGACAGAACTCAAAGAACGCAAGCTCCGGATTGAAGATGCACTTAACGCGACACGCGCAGCGGTCGAAGAAGGTATCGTAGCAGGTGGGGGAACAGCTCTCATTCACGTTACGAAAGCCGTCGAATCGATTCTGTCGGTCTCAACAGGTGACGAAGCAACAGGTGTCAACATCGTGCTTCGCGCACTTGAAGCACCGCTTCGTCAAATCGCGGAAAACGCAGGTCAAGAAGGTTCGGTCATCGTCGAGCGTCTCAAGCATGAAGCGCCAGGAATGGGCTACAATGCGGCAACGGACGAGTATGTCGACATGATCGAGACAGGAATCGTCGATCCAGCGAAAGTAACGCGTTCAGCACTTCAAAACGCAGCGTCCGTTTCAGCGATGTTCTTGACGACGGAAGCCGTCATCGCCGATAAACCAGAACCAGCCGGATCTGCTCCTGCAATGCCTGATATGGGCGGCATGGGTGGAATGGGCGGCATGATGTAAGACATTTCATCTAAAAGTACCGAATCCTAGTAAATAGGGTTCGGTACTTTTTGTTTGCGATAGTATACTTAATAGTTGAAAGAATTACATAAACAGTACTCATCAATTTAAAAATAAAGATAGCGATAACGAGAGAGGAGACGTCAAGTGAATGAAATTTTAAAAGGCATAGTAACCTCGGGTACACTCATCGTCGCAATCGGCGCTCAAAATGCGTTCGTCCTTAAACAAGGTTTACTTAAAAACAATATTTTCTGGGTGGCGCTAGTATGTTTCTTGTGCGATGTGTTGTTGATGTGTGCGGGCGTACTGGGAGTTGGTACCGTCATTAAGAATAATACGTTTGCAAATATTGGACTTGCGATTGTTGGAGGACTGTTTCTTCTCTTGTATGGATTTAAATCTTTTCGTAGTGCATTTTCGTCATCACATACAATGAATGTTTCAACAGATTCTAAAATCATGCCTATTCACAAAACGATCTTACTCACATTAGCGATTACACTTTTAAATCCACATGTCTACTTAGATACGGTCGTCATCATTGGTGGTATAGCTGGGACTTTGACATTTGATCAAAAAGTCAATTTCTTGATCGGAGCTTTGATTGCCTCATTTGTCTGGTTTTTTGGATTAGGATATGGATCGAGATGGCTCATTCCTGTGTTTAAACAACCAAAAGCGTGGAAAGTACTAGATTTTGGAATAGGATGCTTAATGTTCTGGCTATCGTATCAATTAATTCAGTTTGCTTTAGAACAAAGTTAAATAGATATTTAAAGGGTTAAGGAGCAACTACAAAATATGAAGGACGATGAGATTTTATATTTAGTTGAACAGATGTCTGATGAAGAATACCTCTATCATGAAGAATTGAAGTGCTATACGAACGAAGGCTCACCATCCGACTTAGCTTATGCAAGAGTCCGTCAATTTAGGGACGCGAAGATGCTTCCGATATTGAACGATTTACTCGATAAAGTGAAACAAGCAGAACAAAAACAACATCTTTATTTTATGATTGGGACGATTGGTGTGAATTCGGGAGATGTTCGTGCAGGGATGTTACTGCTTGAAAAACTGGAGCAAGAGACAAAGCCGAGTCTTCTCGAAAGCATTTTGGAAGAACTAGCAAAACAGCAATGCATTCCTGATACAGAACGAATCGTAAAATATATAGACGATTCTCGGTCGTCAGTTCGAGAAGCTGCGATTCAAGCATTGCGAGCCTGTCGAGATGAGATAGCAGAGGATGTGCTAATTCGTTTGATTACGACATCAAATAACTCTTTTGATATCATGAGTGCTAATTTTGTTTTAGCCACGATTGGAACAGAGCGAGCCGTTCCTTATTTGACTCCTTTGTTGGATCATTCTCGAGGAGACGTGAGACATTCGGCTTTAGCAACGCTAAGTGAACTTGGAAATGGGTTAGATCTTTCGATATTTTTGCATGGACTAAAAGATCGATCTAGCAATGTGAGAGAGTATGCGTTAGTCGCAATCGAGCGACATGGTGATGAAGTAGCGATTGAACCGGTGATCAAACGTGTACAAATATTATTGAAGCGAACGCGACAAATACAAACAGATGAAGTCCTAATCGCTCTTCGATTTTTACATCGATACCAGCATTCCCATCAGGCGATTCCTAAATTATTTCATTGGATCATTCAAACAAAAAGAGAAGTCTTGTTTGACGAAGAATGGCAATGGATCGAAGACCATTTTACTTGCTATTGATGGGCTCGAGGATAGGTGGAGATAACAATCAATAAACAAACCTGACCTTCTTCACGTCTAGTGAGAAGTCAGGCTTGTTTATTTTAAGAAAATCAGATGTCCTTTGATTACTCCAGTTCATTCTCCTCAATAATCTTATCCGACAGCTTTAACTGCTTACTCACATCCTTGACTTGATTTCGACAGAACTTCAGCTCAACTTTCTTTTTTGTCGAGACGTCATAGCAGGTGCCTTCACCGGATGCTTTCGTCAAATCCGCTTCATAGTAATAGTCCTTGTAGCGAAACGAACCATCACGGAAGCCGGTCAGATTCGGTTGATCATCGACGAGGGATTGTCCCATCATATAGGACGTCTTAAGATTCAATAGATCAATGATTGTTGGTGCGATATCGATCTGTCCGCCATTCTCTTTCATGACCCGACCGGTTTGCTGGTCGGGTTTTTTGATGAAGAGTGGGATGCGGCGCTCGAGTTCAAAGGCAGCAACCGGGGACGAGATATCCGCTTTTTTGCGCATCTCGCTGTCTTCATTGACAAGTCCACTATCGTGATCGCCATAAAAGATGACGAGAGACTGATCCCAAAGATCGCGTTGTTTCAACTCGTCGATCATCTTTCCGACACCGGTATCGACGTAATGGACGGTCTGATAATACCGTTTCAGCATTGGATCCTCATAACCAGATAGATCAAGCGTCTGGTCTTCCTTGTCAATTTCATACGGTGTATGACTCGTCAGCGCGACTAAAAACGAGAAGAACGGTTCTTGCAACGTCTCCATGTGATCAATCGATTCGAGGAAGAACTGTTGATCGTTCAGTGCCATGCCGATTTTCTTCTCTTTTGAATAATCCTTTTGGCTGAAGAAGTGCTTAAAACCGATGTTCTTGTAGACATCGTCACGATTCCAGAAGCCTTTTTCGTAGGCATGCATCGCTGCCGTATCGTATCCGTTTTTCTCAAGTAATGCAGGGAGCGGCTCGAATTCATTCGTCGGATATCGCGTATAGACAGAGCCTGATTTTAATGGATAAAGTGACGTGTTCGTGATGAACTCAGCGTCCGAAGTTCGTCCTTCATGCGTCTGGTGGTAGAACGACGAGAAGTAGAGTGATTCCTTCTTCAATTGATTCAGGTTCGGCGTCACTTCTTCACCGTTGATGGTCTGGTCGATGACTGAAGCCTGGAACGACTCGAGCTGCACCAGAATGATATTTGGCGTCTGCTTCGGACCCGTTGGATTCGTCTGTTCCTTTTGATTGATGCGCTGTTGTTCCTGTGCCGTCAGTCCGTCGCCGGGTCGTCCAGTCACGCCTTTAAACACATCCCATCCGTGATAACCCCAAAAGCCAAACAGGTAGTAGTCACGCATATCGGAGATCGTTGCCGTCGGTTGACGCTCTTCCGTTAGCGTCCGGTACGTCAGTAGCGAAGCAGACAAGACGATACCACTGACTGCAAGGATTCCCGCCGTCCGGCGTCGTGTTTGCTTCGTCGTCACTTCCGGTCGTTTGTGGAAAACAAAAAGCAGTAGTACAAAGATCAAACTATCAGCGAACAAGAGGAAGTCTTGCGGTACGATCAAGGCGGTGAAGCCGCTACTGACGTCACTCATCTGCGTCATCTGTGAGAGGAGCGAGACGGAGAGAAAGTCCTCGAAGTAACGATAGTACCACATGTCGGAAGCCAGTAGAAAACTGTGCGCGAGCAGTAGACCGAGCCAGACCCAGCGGCGTTTATTCCACGGAATCAGTAACGTCCAGCTCGACAGGATCAGCATCCCGGCCAGGTTCATGAGTGTTAAATGGAGCGAAAGATCGGTCTTTGTAAAGTAACTAAACAGCATGAACTTCAGCATGCCGAGTAACAGATAAAGGGTGTAGCGAATCGCCATGGTCAGTACTCCTTACGTGTGTCGTCACACGTTCTTTACCCTAAACGTTTAATGGTGGAACGCCCAGATGTGGACAGCCATGTTCGCTTGTTCCATGATGTAGTCGAAAAATTGGTCTATATTTCCTCTTGAATTCAAACAATTGACGTTAATTTGCGCAGAAAGCGGGAATAGAAAGCGTGTACGTCCATCGTCCGTCACTGTCTTTTAAAAAAGGAGCGAAGTCATGTCAAACGTGAAACTAGCGGTCATCTATTACAGCGCAACCGGAACGAACCATCAACTTGCCTCATGGGCAAAAGAAGCGGGAGAAGCGGCAGGAGCAGAAGTCCGCCTTGCGAAAATCAAGGAGACAGCCCCAGCAGAAGCGATTGCTTCGAACCCATTGTGGCAAAAGCATGCGGATGCCACACGTGATATCGAAGAAGCGACACCGGATCTACTCGACTGGGCAGATGCGATTATCTTTAGCGTCCCGACACGTTACGGTCATGTCCCAGGACAATTCCAACAGTTCCTCGACACGACAGGCGGACTGTGGGCACAAGGCAAACTCGTTAATAAAGTCGTCAGTGCGATGTCGTCGGCACAGAATCCGCATGGCGGTCAGGAAGCGACTGTTCTCGCAGTTTATACGACGATGTTCCACTGGGGTGCAATCGTTGCAGCACCAGGTTATTCGGATCCTGTCTTGTTCGCAGCGGGCGGAAATCCATATGGTACATCGGTCACTGTCGACCAAGACGGCAACATGGTCGAATCGGTCGAACCAGCCGTGCGCCATCAAGCGAAACGGACGATTGAAGTGGCAAGCCGTCTCAACTCATAACATTACCTAATTCAAAAAGCGCCGGAATGCTGATTCGCATTCTGGCGCTTTTTCATATGCATCATGTATTTTGCGTCAACGGAAGTTCGACTGTGAACGTCGAACCTTGTCCTTCGATCGACTCGACATGGATTTCTCCATCATGCCCACGCGCAATTTCGCGACAGATTGAGAGCCCAAGACCAGTACCGCCGATTTGACGGGTGTCCGAATTGTCGACACGATAGAATTTTTGGAACAAGTTACTCATCGCAGAAGCAGGAATCCCGATACCCTCATCTTGAATCGCGACGGTGACACGTGACGCGTGTCGCGTCAGTTGGATATCGATCGTTCCACCAGCTGGTGAGTATTTGATCGCATTGTTGATCAGGTTACTGAACAATTGGCGAATCTTCTTCGCATCCCCTTCGACGATCAGCGGTTCGACGTTTCGGAATATTTCAATCGCGTGGGAAGACGACGACAGGCTATGCAACTGTTTCAAATCCCGAATCATCGCGACGATATCAAACGGTGCCATCTCATATTCCTGACGGTTTGCTTCCATCCGTTGCAGGTCGAGGAAGTCATTGATCAACAGCGAAAGACGTTCTGTTTCCGAATGGACCGCTTCGAGATACTTCTTCTGTCGCTTCGGTGGCAGGTCACGCTGAATCATCAGCTCAGTAAAGCCATAGATCGACGAGAGTGGTGTCCGCAGTTCGTGCGAGATCGTCGAGACGAGTTCGTTTTTGATCCGGTCAATCTCGACTTCGTTCGTCACGTCACGTAAGACGAGTAGAATCCCGCGGAATTGTCCACCATAATGAATGCTCTCGGAATACGTCTTGATGAAGCGTCGCTCGTGATCGATTGAGAAGGTGATTCCTTCACCGATTTCACGCTGAACGAACGTCTTTTTCAAGTAACGTTCGAATTCCGGTAGTTGGTCGACGCGATGCTTGAGTTGGACGACAGACGGAGTGATGTTCATCAGTCCGTTCTCATCGATACTGTCATCAACCGGATGGTCAAACAGATCGAGCAATGGTCGGTTGATCAATTGAATATCGCCTTCGGGTTCGATATAGACGATCGATTCACGAATCGAGTTCAATAGTCGCGCCGTTTTTTCCCGCTCACGTTCAATCTCGTCGAACGTCCGCATCCGCAAGAGTGACAATGCCAGCTGGCGCGCGAAGGCGGCTAGTTCTTCCTGCTCGTAACGATCAAACCGATCCTGATCGCGGGACAAGAAGATATAGGCGATGATCTCATTTTGACTCGGGTCAAGAACCGGTGTGACAGCGCGTGCGACTTCGTCCTCGAACTGTGTATGCGGTCGTTTATCTTGTCGCGATTCACGCAATAACGGCTCAATCGTTGGCATCCAATCCTCGACTGTGAGCGGTGTCTGTGGATAAAAGACGATATCGATGACTTTTGTTCCTTCTTTAAAGATCAGTGCGCCTTGATCAGACTGCGTGATCTCAACCATCTTTTGGATGACAGAAGGATAAGCGCTGATGCTATCGCGCGACGCCAGTGTCTCCGTCAATTGATTCCGTAGACGCAAGTGGGACTCGTTCCGTTGCGTCAGTTTTAAGGCATCTTCGAGATTGACGTTCGTTGACATCAATTGATGTTTGTTTTCAATCAAAGCTGTCGCCATCTGATGGAACGATTTACTCAATTCACCAATCTCGTCAGCACGGTTGAGTGGAATCAACGGTAACGTATGCTCACCGCTTGCAAGAAGTTTACTCTCCTTGCTAAGAAGATGGATCTGTCGCGTCGTCCGTTCGATGAACGGGCGGACGATCAGCAAGATAACAAGGAATAGGACGAGCAGATTGACGAGCCAAATCCACTCAGCGTACTTTGTCTGGGTGACGAGTTGTTCTTTTGCACCGAGTTCTTTCGCACGGAGACTACTCCGATAGTTTGTGAACGTGCTCTCCATCGTGTTGACGCTTTTACGCATCGTCTCACTATTCGAGGCATTCATTTTGAATTTCCGGTTCGGGTCCCGTGGTACTTGTGGCATCATCGCCTTCAGACTTGGCATCTGCAAGAAACGTTCGTCGATCGTGCCTGACTGCTTCGCTTGAACATATTTAATCAAGCTTGGCATGACGAAGTTCGTATACGAGTTATAGAGCGACCAGATATCAGACGCATAGATTTGATCCGCTTTGTAGAGACGATTTTTCTCAAACCAAGCGGTCTGTTGTTCAAGTGAGGCTTTTTTTTCATCAATCACGTCGAGCACGGCATCGTCACCGAAGACGATATAGCCCCGCATCTCGTATTGAAGGGACTGCCAATCGTCCCAAAGTTTCGTCGCTCGATCTTCACGTAAGCTGATCGCATCGAGCTCCTGTTTCGCATCCGTGACTTGGTGGTTCGTGTAAAAATAAGCAGCCAGGGAAGAGATCGATAGTGTGATAAGAATGAGATAAAACGACGACATGATCTGTCGGCTGATCTTTTGATTGAACCATTTTCGCATATGGATTATGGATGCTCCTTTGTCTATGTGTATCAAGCGTCGATTAGATGTATTACATTGGAATATTTGTTACCGTAATCGTACATTTTTTAGACGAATAAATATAGTCATAATGCTTAAATTATCTTCAAAGTAAGAGATTCAGGTTCACAAAGAAAACAAAGAACGATAAAAAAAGCAGAACGGGATTTTACTCCCATCCTGCTCCGATGCCCATTAATGATGTTCGACGACAATCTTCCCAATCGTTTTTCCGCTTTCGACAAGACGATGTGCTTCTTTTAGGTTGTCGGCATTCATGCCGATTAGCGTCTGTGTGACCGTCGTCTCGAGCGTATGCTCTTCGATCCATGCTGCGACTTGCGTCAGAATCTCATGTTGGCGGATCATGTCCTCTGTCGCAAACAGCGGACGCGTGAACATGAACTCCCAAACGAACGTCGCACTCTTTTGTTGGAGCGCACTCAAATCGAGTTTTTGATCTGTCTCGACGATGCTACAGATTTTCCCTTGCGGTGCAATTACATCGACCATCGTCTCAAAATGTTGGTCCGTCGCATTGAGACAGAAGATATAGTCGACGTATTTGTAGCCGAGGGCTTCCAGCTGAGGACGGAATGCCTCGTGGTGATTGATCGTATGATGTGCACCGTGTTCCTTCGCCCAATCAATCGTCTCGTCACGCGACGCCGTTCCGATGACGGTCAGCCCAGCGTGATTCGCGAGTTGTGTCGCGATTGAACCGACACCACCAGCAGCTCCAATGATGAGAATCGTCTTCTCGAGATTCGACTTAGCGTCAAACGTCAATCCGAGACGATCGGTCAATGCTTCATAAGCTGTCAGCGTCGTCAACGGGAGAGCAGCGGCTTCACTGAACGTCAACCGTTCCGGCTTTTTGGCGACGATCCGTTCATCAACGAGTTGGAAGTCACTGTTTGACCCAGGGCGCTGAATCGCACCGGCATAATAGACTTCATCACCGACTTGGAAGAGGGAGGCATCATCGCCGACTTCAATGACGACTCCGGCTGCATCGTAACCGATGACCTTCGGGGCGTCTTCGTCTTTCCCGTGAGCACGGACTTTCGTATCGACCGGGTTAACTGATACGGCTTTGATCTCAACCAATAAATCGTGTCCGGTTGCTTCCGGGCGTGGCAGTTCTAAATCAATCAGACTCTCTTGTTCCGTTAGTGGTAAGTGTCGGTGGAAACCGACAGCGGACATATTCGACATCGACAATCATCCTTTCCAGATAGGAATCGTTTCTCTCCATCTGTTCCACCCCCGCTCGGTCTTAAAACCAATTGCGAAACTTTGAAAACCGATTCCCCTTCTGTCGTCAACGTAAGAATGCTGGATAGATATGGTAGCATATGAGAGTAGCTATCAACTTTTGAGAAGGAGCGATTTTGTATGTATGACGTCATCTCTCTACCGGCAGGACCGACTCAAGTCACGATTGAACGTTACCTCGTCCATGCGCATCCGCACCCACGTCCATATCGACCCGCGCGTTTGATTGCCTTGCGTCAAAGTGGTGGCGTCATGCATCGATTGTATCGCACGGAGCGGGAAATCGTGCTCTCTCCGCACGAGGCACTTGCCCCACAAGTCCAGCGGCTCTCGTTCTCGCAACAGGAGCGTGTCCTTGCGTATATCGAAGAACGGCGCGCAAGCTTCGGTTTTGATGAAGGGGAGGAATACAAATTTTACTTACTCGAAGTAGCATACGAACTCCGTCACCTGCCACGAACGGATCGACCGATTCGGGCACATACGTACTATCAACTGGATGAGCTGTTGTCGGGTCGACCGCTCGTTTTGCGTGCTGGAAGTCAAATGCGCTCCACATGAGACAGAAAAAAGAACATAAAAAAAGCAGTCCGCCTTTCCTGACGTTCATCGCGAGGAGGGCGGACTGTTTATTAGAGTGCCGGAGTTGGCGTCGGTGTGACACCGGTCTTTTTATAAGCTTGATCGATGGCAGTCCGGATTTCCTTGACGGAGCTACCTTTTTGATAAGCGACAATCGACTGTGCTGCGATATCGAGACACGTGCCGCACGTGATGCCGTGCGTCGTCCAGGTCGTGGAACTAGCAGTCTGCTCCTCGATGAAGCAGTCATAGTTGCTTGTATGACCAGCAGATTCACCGCAACCACAATAACAAGGCATCTTCTTCAAGAGATCAGGATGTTTAGCGACGGAGCGGTAAATCGTCTGGATCGACTCATCCTGTTCGTTCAGAAAAGCGGGTAACGTGTCTGGTCCCGCGGTCTTCTCGAGTTGATCACCAGCACCGTGGCTGGCATGGTCAGCATGATCTCCGTGATTCGTCTGTTCTGTCTTCGGAGCACCCGTTTGATCAGCTGTTCCGCATGCGGCAAGCAACAGGCTGATACTAAGGGGAAAGGCGTAACGATATAGTCGTGTTTGCATAATGTGCCTCTCTTTCATCGTCTTGCCTTCATTATAAGGAAAGACGTATCCAGAAGGCGTGACGATTTGTTGACGCTTACTTGGCGAGTGCTTCCGTGATCGTCTCGATATTTGTTTGCATCATGCTGTAGTAGGTGTCGCCATCCTTACCCGGTGCACCGAGTGAGTCGGTGAAGAGAGTACCACCGATCGGAACACCAGTCTCCCTTGAGACGGTTTCCATGCTCCGCCGATCGACGCTCGTTTCGACGAACAGGACAGGGATATCTTGCTCCTTGATCGTATCGACGATCCGGCGGACTTGAGCCGGAGTCCCTTGATTATCTGAGTTGATCTCCCAAATATAATCCGCTTTGACGTCATAGGCAGTTCCGAAGTATTTGAAGGCTCCTTCGCTCGTGACGAGATGACGTTCTGCTTTCGGAATAGCGGCAAACTGCTTTTTCGCTTCCTGATTAAGCGTCTGCAATTTTTTGATATAGGCATCGGCATTTTTTTCGTAGTCGGCTTTGTGCTTCGGATCTTCCTTGATTAATGCCTGCTTGACGTTTTCGACGTAGCGGATGCCATTGCTTATATCGAGCCACGCATGTGGATCAGTCTCCGATTCTTTGCCCTTCGTCGTCAGGTATTTCGGTTCGACGCCTTTGCTTAAACGATAGACTGGTGCGTCAGACGCGTCTTTGCCAGTCGTTGCCCGGAGTTTATCGAACCACGCACCGCCGGCTTCCAGGTTCAACCCGTTGTAGAAGACGACGTCAGCATCTGCCATCGCTTGTACGTCTGCTGGAAGTGGATCATACTCGTGCGGGTTTGCCCCGATCTTGACCATGCTGTGGACATCCACATGTTCACCACCGACCTCACGTGCGAGGTCAGCGAGAATCGAATATGTCGCAACGACCTTCAGCTTCCCGTTATCTTCTGCAGGTGTCGAACAAGCAGCAAGCAAGATCGTGCTGAGGAGGACGAACAGAAAAAGTTTTACTTTCATACAGTAGACTCCTTTCGTTTCCGGTGACGCATCAGACCGTGACGTGGTGAGAAGACGAAGACGAGTGCGAACAACGTCGTCGCGACGAGGACGATCGACGCACCGGAAGATAGATTATAGGTGAAGCTGAAATACAGTCCGACGATGGCGGACAGCGTACCGAATCCTGCCGCTAGGAACAGCATCCTTGAGAGACGGTTCGTCAGTAAATACGCGGTCGCTGCTGGTGTGATCAGCATCGCGACGACGAGGATGATGCCGACGGTCTGAAGTGAAGCGACGGTGACGAGTGTTAGTAACGTCATCAGTCCGTAATGAATCCAACGCGTCGATAGTCCATAGGCTTGCGCCATCGTCGGGTCAAACGAGCTGATCAGCAACTCTTTGTAGAACAAGAAGATCCCGCCGAGGACAATCAATCCGATGATGACGGTCATCCACATGTCGCTCGGACGGACCGCGAGGACGTTACCGAACAGAATGTGATAGAGATCACTACTGCTACGCAAGAACGAGATCAGGATGATCCCGAGGGCGAAGGCGGATGTGAACATGATTCCGATTGCCGTATCGTTCTTGATGCGACTGTTCTGGCTAACGAAGCCGATTCCGAGTGCGGTCACGAGACCCGTCACGACAGCACCGATCAGGAAGTTGATTCCGAGTAGGTAGGAAATCGCAACACCAGGTAAAACGGCGTGCGAGATCGCGTCCCCCATCAATGACATTCCGCGAAGGATGATGAAACAGCCGATCACACCACAGATGATGCCGACCATGATGGCGGTGATCATCGCTTTTTGTAAGAACTCATACTGAAGTAATGCCTCGATGAACGTCATCCTTGTCCCTCCTTGCGTCGTTCGAATAGCGGTAAGCCATACGCTGGTTCGAGCCATTCCGGTGTCAAGATATCAGACGGTGGACCGACAGCGATCAGTTGTTTGTTCAACAGCATCAATGTGTCGAAGTAGTCTTCTGCTTTATGCAAATCATGGTGGACGACGACAATCGTCCGCCCTTCGGCTCGGAGTGTCCGTAAGAGCTCGATGATCATCTGCTCACTCGCGACATCGATGCCGACGAACGGTTCGTCCAGCAATAGTAGCTCTGCTTCTTGGGCAAGGGCACGCGCCAGAAAGACCCGTTGTTGCTGTCCGCCTGACAGTTCACCGATTTGGCGTTCAGCATGATCGGACATACCGACGCGTTCGAGACAATCCATGGCGAACGCTTTTTGTGCTTTCGATGGTCGTTTGAATAAGCCGAGCTTCGGATAACAGCCCATCAACACGACGTCCTGCACACGAACCGGGAAATCCCAATCAATTGCACTTCGTTGTGGAACATAAGCGACGCGTGACCGGACGTCTTCGAGTGATTGGTCGAGCACGCGTAACTGCTCGATACGAGCCGGGATCAGACCGAGGACGGCTTTTAAGAATGTGGATTTACCAGCACCGTTCGGTCCGATGATGCCAATCAACGAAGCGACCGGGAGGCGAACGGACACTCCGTCGAGTGCATGGGTATCAAAATAAGAGACGGTGAGACGATCAACGTCAAGGGCGTACATGAATGATCACTCCTTTGGTTTTGTGGTATATAGAAGGAAAGTTTCCTTAGGGCAAAAAATAGGGTAAAAATTTTAACTCCAATCACTGGAAAAAGATTCGGTCTACAAATAATGTTTCCTTAAGGCAAACTTTAAAGCCATAGGAAACAGATGTCAACTGTTTTTCGATATCGATCGCGAATCAACTCGTGCTAAGATGAAAAGGCAGAATACAGGGGGTGAGGAGATTGCGTCAGACAGCAGAACAACAATGGAAGTGGTTATTGCTCGATGCGCTCGCGAAGGAAAAGCGGGAGCAAGCACAGCAAGTCATCGAAGAGGTCTATCCGTATGATATCGCGCAAGTGTATGAAGAGTTGGGCGAAGACGATCAGGCACGACTCCTCGACTATCTGGATCACGAGCGATTGGCGGATGTCCTCGAGGAGCTCGAAGGGGAGCAACGTCTCGCCGTCTTACGTCGTTTAGACGTCGAGCGTGCCGGGCACGTCCTCGATTTAATGGAGAACGATGACGTCGCGGATTTACTCGAGGAACTTGGACCGGAAGAGACCGACCGCTTGCTTGGAAGCATGCGGACGGACGAGGCTCTGATCGTCCGCAATCTCTTGACGTATCCACCGGAAACGGCAGGGCGCTTGATGACGAACCGGTTCATCTGGGTCGGAGAGGATTTCACGGTCGGTGAGACAGTCGAGAAGATGCGCGACTACATCGAATATTCGGAGACGATCAACTATGTCTACGTCGTCAATCAACTCAGTGAACTCGTCGGTGTCATCTCATACCGGGATGTCATCTTAGCTGAAAATACGGAACGGATTAGTGACGTCATGGAGACGAAGGTGATTCGGGTAGCGGCAGAGACCGACCAGGAAGAAGTCGCGCAATTGTTCGAACGCTATGATCTCGTCTCGTTACCCGTCGTCGAGGGCGACATTCTCGTCGGACTCATCACGGTCGATGATGCGCTTGACGTCTTACGGGAAGAAGCGAACGAAGACATCGAGAAACTCTCGGCGTCCGGTAAATCAATTGATTTCGAGACGAAGCCGTGGATTGCTGCGACCCGTCGCTTACCGTGGCTCGTCTTGCTACTGTTCATCGGGCTCGTCTCCGGATCGATCATCAGTCAGTTCGAAGAGACGCTCTCAAAAGTCGTCGCGCTCGCCTTCTTCATGCCGATGATTGCCGGGATGACCGGAAATACCGGTACTCAATCGCTCGCGGTCGTCGTCCGCGGATTGATCACGCGTGAAGTCGATAAGCGGGTCGCGACTCGATTAATCCTGCGAGAACTCTGGGTTGGTTTAATCATTGGTGTCATTTGTGGTATCTTGATCGCCGTCATCGCCTACGTCTGGCAAGGGAGTGCCGTCTTAGGACTTGTAGTCGGCAGTTCGCTCGTCATCACGTTGATCTTCGGGACACTTGCTGGAACGATCATTCCGCTCATCTTACATCGTCTAAAGATTGACCCGGCAATCGCATCCGGACCATTGATCACGACGTTGAACGATATCTTATCGCTCCTCGTCTACTTCGGGATTGCAACGGCATTCATTAGCCGCTTGATGTAAAAAAACCGAACCGATTCATCTTCGTCAAGAGGAAGGGAATCGGTTCGGTTTTTTCATGTGTGATCATTCGTCGTGCGAATCCAGATCGCGAGTGGACCAACGTCGTCAAAGCCGGATTCAAGCGCTGTGATCAGGTGATCGCCATACTCGTAACCGACGAGCGATTGACCGGGAAAATGTGCTGAACTCAAACGTGCGATATCATCCCATAAGCGTTCGTCGAGGTAATCGGAATTGACGTACGTCAGTCCGGTCGTCACTTGATTCGAGTAGGCGATGCAACTTGCTTGTTGCGCCTCCGAATAGAAGAATCGGACAGCGGGATGTTGCCATAACGTTGTGGGCAACTCCGGTGTTGCCTGGATAGCCTGGAAGCGAGCGAACTGATCGAGATCCGTCACGACGGACCAATCGACGGGAAGAGCACGGCGATCGAGTATGGCAGGGCGGGTCATCCATTCCGCTGTGAACAGATGACTGAGACCGGCACTCGAGAAATCATAGCTTGCCGTGCAGTCCTTGATACTGTAGGCATCCGTGACACCAATTCGCTGATGGGGAAGCCGGACCATCAGTTCCGGATAATAGCTTGGTACGTTTCCTTGAGCGTGCCAGGTCGAATCAGTTTCTGTCACCCGGCAACCGGCTGACTCACAGACGAGGCGACACCAATCGAAGTTATTTTGGATGGCAGCTTGGCGCATGGATCATTCCCCCTTATTCATCCTCCGGTTGTTTAATCAGGACATACGATAACGTGGCAATCAGTGTTAAGAACAGCCCGCAGCCAATCGTGATGTATGCCATCGTAAAGACCTTACCGAGCGTCGTCGTCGGAACGAACGTTGGATGCCCAACCGTACTTAATGTCGTGATACAAAAGTAAAGTGCATCCACTATCGACAGGTTTTCTTCCGTGCTATAGAAGATCGTACCGGAAACGAGTGTCAA
The DNA here is from genome assembly GCF_000414195.2 of Exiguobacterium sp. OS-77. Lineage (NCBI taxonomy): Bacteria > Bacillati > Bacillota > Bacilli > Caryophanales > Exiguobacterium > Exiguobacterium sp. OS-77. The sequence continues at coordinate 327,702 of NZ_DF239008.1, forward strand.
CAGGCAGAGAATCAATAGACCACGAAAGTAAGATAAGTGAAAGGCGCGGCGCAATCCCTTGAATAAGCGTGAAAAAATCGTCAGTACAGAAATCATGGAATCTCTCCTTTAGGATCGTTGCGTCGAGTCCATCGTATCATGAATGAAATAATCGTTCTTTCCGGCATGTTTGACACGATACATCGCTTGGTCAGCATGCTGAATCAGCGTGTCGAGATCGACGCCATGATTGGGTGAGTAACTGAGTCCGATGCTCGTTCGGATTTCAATGGTTTCTTCAGCGAACCGGTAAGGGTTGTCTTGCAAGTACGTCAACAGGTCTGCGGCATAAGTATGGAGCGTAGCGACAGACGGATGACGATAGAGTAAGAAGAATTCGTCGCCACCGACACGGGCAGCGAATCCATTCTGTTCCGCATGGTGTTCTAGTAGGCGAGCGATATGAATCAAGAAGGCGTCACCGATTTGATGTCCATACGTATCGTTGATGACTTTGAAACCATCGAGGTCGACGACGATGATCGCGATATGATCAAGTTCGAGTAACTCTTGCGCTGCACGTTCATAAAAGCTCCGGCGATTCGCAATCTTCGTCAACGGATCGTGGTAGGCGAAGAAACGAATCGTCTGCTCCGCTTCCTTGAAGGACTGGATATCACGAATCAACAGCATCCCGTGCAACTCTTGTTCGATGAAGACGAAATCGGCATCCATGACGACGTAGCGTTCTTGTTGTTGTGCTGTCAAAATCTTCGTCTCGAATTCATTGAACTTACGTTGCGATAAAAAGTGCGTCATATAATGCAGCGACCAATCGGCTTGTTTTTTATCCGGCAAGTAGGTCGAAAACGTACATGCCGTTAAGTCATCGGTCTCAAACAGCCGATGAGCGGCTGGGTTGGCACTCTCGATTCGTCCATCCCGGTCGAGCAGCAGGATTGCCGAAGGATTCAAATTGTAGAGCGTCGCGAAACGCTTCTGATAGGACGCGAGATAATCGAATCGGCGCATTGCGATTGCCAGTGCTCCTGCCCAGAACAAACCGCCATACATATAGGCATACGGTGGCATGATGCCGTAGAACGACCAGTAGCCGAAGACGATATCCCACGCGAGAACGAGAATCGCGACACTGAGTAAGACATTGATAATGCCACGACGCGCATCTTTCAAGTGTGTCCGTGCGTACACGAGCAGACCGATGACGAGGAGATGGAAGATGTTCCCGATCGTCATCGTCACTAGATATTGTGTGTTGAATTCAGGATAGATGAACTGTCCGACCTGTGTGAATTGCTGACTGTTGATGACGTTCGTCTGGAATACGTATGTCGTCAGCACGACGCCCATCGGAAGATAGAAGATCCATGGGTACAGTAAACGTGGCATTCGTTTCCACAAATTCGAGACGCGAAAGATGAAGTGGAGCGATGTACTGAAGACGATCAGACCAGCATTTCCGAACCAGTAGGTCACGAATGCCGGACTAAAATCGATCGGGGAGGCATTCCGGAAAAATTCACCAAGGAACAACATCCCGTAAGCGAACGTGAATAAGCTAAGCAGTCGGTGTTGCGGACGTGATGGATTGCGTAAAAATATATCAATCGACATGTAGAACATGATGAAGGTCGGAATCAGATAGACGATCGTAAAAAGAAACAAGGATGGCATGGCGTTCCGCCCTTCTAGATAATTTTTAGGTAGATAGTCTCAGTATAGTGGGCAAAGATTGCTTAGGCGGATTGAAATTTCAAAAAAAGGGAAATCAGTCGAGATTTAATGTCAGTCGTCGTATTTTGGCGATCCCTTCGAGACCTGACGGATCATGATGTGTCTTATGGGCGACGAAATGTTCATCGGCTTCTGTCGTCCGGATCCGTAACGGACGTTCGTCACGGTGGACGACCTCGAAGATCACCTCAGCCAGAGCTTCTGCCGATTGGCGATCGGCATGTCGCGTCCGATACGTCTGCAAATAGGCCGTGATGATCGGTTTGAAGTCGTCTTCGTGTAAGCCGCCCGTCCGTTCGAGTTGATCGAGCACAGTTGCGGTAAAGTTCGTCTCGACGGCGGCTGGTTCAATCAGGGTGACGTCGATATTGAAGTACGGTTTATAGTAGGTCGCAAGACTTTCGAACAGCCCCTCGATCGCGAACTTACTGGCACAATACAGTTCATTCATCGGTTGACCGACGAGACCACTGACGCTTGAAGTCGCGAGTAAGTGACTACCGTCCGGTGCTTGTTTGAGTAAGGGGAGACAAGCTTCGATCGTTCGGATGACACCGAAGACGTTCGTTTCGAAGAGTTGCTTGATTTCATAACTCGTCGCTTGACCGAGTGCGCGCAGCAAACCATGACCGGCATTACAGAACACGACGTCGAGATGATCGACTTCTTGTTCAATTTGACGAACGGCTGCTTTCACGCTTGTTTCATCCGTCACATCGAGCGGCAAGAAGGTAAGCGTCGGTAATGACACGGTCATTTCGTCTGGGCTCCGGACACCAGCGTAGACGAACCATCCGGCGTCTGCGAATCGCCGCGCCGTCGCAAGACCGATACCAGAAGAAGCACCCGTGATCAACATCGTTTGCATATCTATTCCTCCGTTCTGAAAGTAGTTGTCTTCTATTATTTACCCGAATTACTGTTGAACTATTTGCATTAAAATTGCATATTGTAATGAAAAAACTTAATATAAAGAAAAAAGGAGGCAGGAATCGATGGGGCAAATCGAACGGTTGCAACAGATGCGGGAATGGATCAAGACGAGTCCTGAAATTTCGCTCGATCAATTGATGCAGGAGTATCAGATTTCACGGGATACTGCACGTCGTGACGTCATCGCCCTCGAACAAGAAGGGGAGATCATTCGCGTTAAGAATGGATTAGTCCGTGCTGGTGGAACACTTGCATATGAGCAACGGACAGAGAAACCGGAAAAACGGCGGATTGGGCAGCGTGCAGCGCGTCACGTCCAAGCGAACGATCGCTTATTGCTCGACGCTGCAACGACGGTATCTGAGATGGCACGAGCACTTCCGCCTTATCCACTACAAGTCATCACGAACTCCCTCGACATCGCAGACTATGTCGGAGCTCGCACGGATATTGAGCTGTACGTCACGGGAGGACGTTTCGACCGGCATGCGCGCAGCTTGAGTGGGATCAAGACGGCAGACGACATCCTGAATTATCAAGTCGATTGTGTGTTTCTTGGAGCATGTGGATTGACGGAAGAAGGACTTTTTGCGGAACAACTCGAAGAAGCGGTCGTAAAGAAAGCGATGATTCGAAGTGCGACCCGTGTCATCGTCCTCGCAGACCATACGAAATTCAATAAGCGTTTTTTGCATAAGGTCTGTGACTGGGAGCAAATCGATGTGCTCGTCACCGATCAAGTACCAGATGCAACGTGGCAAGAACGACTAGATCATTATCATGTCGATCTCGACGTGACAGAGGAGGAAACAACATGAACCCGATTCAAACGACGCTCGTCGGATTCGGCTTTTCAGCGGTGACGTTCCACGTTCCGTTCTTACAGGCATTACCGGCATTTGAAGTGACGCAAGTCGTCTCAAGTCGACCGGAGCAGGTGGCACAACATTTCAGTAAGGCGACGGTCGTCGCGACACTTGCTGAAGCCTTACAGGATGAGAACACGGAGCTCGTCATCATCACGACACCAACGGCACTCCATTTCGAAATGGCAAAACAAGCGATTGAAGCAAAAAAGCACGTCTTACTCGAAAAGCCGGCTGTCGTAACGATCGAAGAAGCACTGGCGCTGCAAACGTTAGCGAAACAACACGGCGTTCAAGTCGCCGTCTATCAAAATCGTCGCTTTGACGGTGACTTCCTGACACTTGAACAATTGATGGAAATGAACGAGATCGGCGACTGGCAAGTCATCGAATCACGCTTTGATCGCTATCGCCCGGTCGTTCGGGAACGCTGGCGGGAACAAGCGGGAAGTGGCGCCGGCATCCTGTTTGATCTCGGCTCACACTTACTCGATCAAGCACTCGCTTTGTTCGGAGAACCGGATGCACTCACAGGCGACGTCTACCTGCAACGTGACGGTGCTGTCGTCGATGATGGTTTCCACATCACGCTGCATTACGGGACGCGTCGTGTCATTCTCCGTTCGACGTCCTTCATTCAAGGACCAACACCACGTTTCGAGTTTCATGCGACGCGCGGCAGTTACATTAAATACGGAATGGACCCACAAGAAGGACGGCTTGCGAAAGGTCATCCGGTGGACGAACAGCTCGGTGAAGATGAAGTAGATTCCTACGGTTACCTTCAAATCGCTGATCAGCCAGTCGAGCGTCTCGCGACACTTCCAGGCAGTTATGCGACGTTTTATGAACAGTTGGCGGAAGGACTTCGCGGGGGACGAGTACCTGTCGATTTACGCGACGCTGAAAAAACGATGCGTCTGATTGAAGCAGTGCGCATCAGCAGTGATGAAGGACGACGCCTCTTACGAAAGGAATGGGATGCATGGAAGAATTGAAGGTGTTGCTAGCGGAAGAGGACGAACTCGTCCTGACGTCATTGACGAACACGGAAGCGATCGGGATGGGACATGAATTGATCGGACGGGCGATGAAGGAGAACTTATCGATCGCCGTTGAAATCAAACGGAACGGGCAGCGTTTATATTACGCGGCGCTCGACGGTACGGCGCCGGATCAGGAAGAATGGATCCGCCGGAAATCGAACGTCGTCTTGCGGCATGGCTATAGCTCACTCTACATGCGCCGGTATAATGAGAGTAAACATCGCTCGTACCACTCGATGTATGCCGTTTCTCCGGCTGATTATGCCGATGCCGGCGGATCGTTCCCGATCCGGATCGAAGGAGTCGGTGTCGTTGGTACGATCACCGTTTCCGGTCTATCGCAGGAAGCGGATCATCGTCTCGCGACGGAAGCGTTGCGCTTACTTAAGAGACAACAGCTGGGGCAATAAGGTATTTATAAAACACAAGTGTTGATTCTCGTGCAAGACTTCGCTTTCCGCGGGCGGAAGGCGAGCCTCCTCGCCGCATTCGCGCCTACGGGGTCTCACCCATTCCGCTTTTCCCGCAGGAGTCTTCGTCTTGCACGTTCATCAACGGATCGTTCGACACGAAAAAACCGAAATGCTGAAGTGAATATACTTCAGCATTTCGGTTTTTTATATTCTATTTTGATAGATCATGAGAAACAGCAGGACTCACGTTGTTCACGCAACTCCTACAGGAAAAAGCGCAAGATTTTGCGCTGTCAGAGATAAACAAGACCCGGGTCGGCTGTCTGTGACAGTCGACCCGGGTCTTGTGTCTCGCCTGAGGAAAGCGCGTGAACGAATCGTGAGGACAATCGTTACGATGCCATCGAATCAGATGAAGCCGACACGTCTTTACGTGTGTTCCCGCGATAGACGAAGTAAAGCGCAGCAAGCATCGCAAGCAGACCGAGCAGACGTTTTCCGTCGAGCGGCACGACGACGCCACCGAACGCACCGATGTGGTCGATGACCATCCCTGCTGCGAGTTGACCGATGACGGTCGCGATACTAGCTGCCGTGACACCGATTTGCGGGACAGCAAGAATCGTCAGGAAGAGATAACTGACCCCAAACAAGACGGCACTGAGTTGCCAACGTGGTGCTTCAAGCAAGAGCAAGACGTTCCCTTGACCAAAGAACAAGATAGCGAGTGCGAGAATCAGCATTCCGGTGAAAAAAGTCAGGAACGTACTTTCGAGAGCCCCTGCCTTTTGACTGAAGGCACCGTTGATCGAGGACTGGGCGCTCAGCATCACGCCGCCGAGTAATGTAAAACCGAGTAATAGAATATTCACGAGCGAACCTCCTTAAAAGATGAGAAATAGAGCGACGAGCATCAAAGCAGAAGCCGTCAGCTTGTCACGATTGATCGGACGTTTCGGACTACCGAGCCAGCCGTAATGTTCGATGACCATGCTGGCGATCATCTGTCCGATGATGACACTGATCATGGCGAGACCGACACCGACGAGCGGGATGCTGATGATCAAGATCGTCAAGTAGATACTACCGAGTAGACCACCGAGCAAGGTCCATTTCGGTGCGCGAAATGTATAGCCGAGTGAACCTTTTCCGAAGAAGAGGACGATCAGCCCGATGATGATCGTACCGGCGAAGAAATTATAAAAGCTACTTTCAAGTTTTCCGACGAAGTTCCCGAGCTCACCATAGATGGCCCCTTCGACACTTAAAGCGATACCCGCAAGTAACGCGAGTACGTAATACACGATTTTCAACAGAATTCATCCTTTCACGAATCTAAATATCGAGAAATGTCGATATGTAAGGCAAGGAGAACGGATCAAAGTTCTCCTTTGAGGTACGCTGCGAGCTCCTGGATTTTTTCTTCATTTCGCCGGTAATACGTCCATTTGCCGTGACGTTCGGATTCGAGCAATCCGACTTTTTGCAACATCGCAAGATATTGGGAGACGGTCGATTGAGATAAGTTCGCCTTCTCTTGGATATCTCCGACGCAGATGCCTCCCTTGTCCGACAGATTCGTCGCGAGATGGGCCGTCGGCTTATTGAAATGAGTCTCGGGATCCTTGAGCCAGCGTAAGATATCAAGACGTACCTCGTTCGATAATGCCTTGAATAGATCCACTTGATTTGTCATACGCTTAAACTAATCGATGATTCTCGATATGTCAATCCAAGACACTTAAGGTTGGACGAATGCATGCTTTAAAAGTCGATGTGTCACCTTAGTTGCCGTATACGGCTCAAAACCAAATCGTTCATAAAATGTACTGGCATCGTCCGTATAGAGCCAGAGCTCGGAATACGTCAACAGCGCTTCTGGGATGATTTTCTCAAGCAGTTGCGTACCGACACCGTGATGTCGCATTTCCGGTAAGACATAGACATGACGAATCCGACCGACGTCAATCGCGTCGGTTTGTTTCATATAACCCCCGCACGCGATGACGTGACCGGAGAGCGACAAAACGACGAACATTGCTTCTCCGTCTTCTCGATACGTTTCATTTCGGCGTTCACGTAGCATCCGTTCGATGAAGGGATAGCCTTCCTGTGTACTCTTTGATAAGATTGGTAACCAGTTGAAGTCATCAAAATCGTTGACCCGTTCGATTGTCATCTCCATCTGTCATTCCTCCTTCTTCTCCCTTGGATATTCCTTTTTCGGGAGTAGGAAAAACACGAATCGAGAATCAATTCGAGCTTTTTTTAAATAGAGACTGGATTTTTAAAAGCCGTTTTGCGTATAATGAGAAGTAATGGATTGAACGCAAATGAAAGGAAGTGGCCGTCACAATGAGCCTCAGCCGTTTAAGTAAAGAAGAGATTACTGATCTTTCGCTGATCGAATTCGTCAACGAAATGTTGCAAGAAGCTGGCGAACAGCCAATCACGTTCGATGACATCACGTCAGAAATCGAAAAGTACCATACGTTTACAGATGAAGAAGACAAGTTCGAGAAACTTGCTCAACTCTATACAGACATGAACATCGATGGAAACTTCGTCAACGTCGGAGCGAACCGTTGGTCACTCCGCGCTTGGTATCCGTTCGATAAGTCGGATGAGGATCTCGTCATCGAAGCGCGTCAACGTGGAGAACTCGATGAGTTTGAAGAAGAGTTCAACTATGATGCAGAAGAAGATGAGTTCGAGACGATCGAAGACGATCTCGATACATTCGCGAAGACAGCGGACTATGATTCAGCTGACGACAGCGAAGACGATGATACGTTCAAAAAAGTCGCAGCCATCGATGATCTCGATGACGATCTCGACGAAGAAGACTTAGAAGACTTCGAAGAAGAAGAGGAAGTCTAAGCACGATCAACCACAACTGTACAGCTGCTATTTCCCTATAGAAATGGCAGTTTTTTCGTTGACGGCTGACGAACGAGCACGGAAATTTTTCTTTGAAAAATTAGGCTTGACGAAGTTTTCCGAATGACGTAAGTTAGTCATGGGCTTCTTTAAGCAACGTGCTTATTTCAGCAAAAGTGTCTCCTATTCCAATGGGGGCACTTTTGCTTTTTTGTTTTTACCACCTCTGTATTGTTGAGATGTGAATTAGAGAAGGGAGCAATATTTAACATGACAAAGTATATTTTCGTAACAGGTGGCGTCGTATCGTCACTCGGTAAAGGGATCACAGCTGCATCGCTCGCTCGTCTCTTGAAAAACCGTGGCCTCAATGTCACGATCCAAAAATTCGACCCGTACATCAACATCGACCCGGGTACGATGAGCCCGTATCAACACGGGGAAGTATTCGTCACGGATGATGGCGCGGAGACAGACCTTGACCTTGGTCACTACGAGCGTTTCATCGACATCAACTTGAGCCAGAACGCAAACGTCACGTCTGGACGTATCTACTCGACGATCCTCAAGAAGGAACGCCGTGGCGACTACAACGGTGGAACGGTCCAAGTCATTCCGCACATCACGAACGAAATCAAGGATCGCGTTTTCCGCGCTGGAAAAGAAACGGGCGCTGACGTCGTCATCACAGAGATTGGTGGAACAGTAGGGGATATCGAATCGCTTCCGTTCATCGAAGCCATTCGTCAGGTGAAAAACGATATCGGGAAAGAAAACGTCATGTACGTTCACTGTACGCTCGTTCCGTATCTTGCAGCAGCAGGTGAGCTCAAGACGAAACCGACACAACACAGTGTCAAAGAACTCCGTAGCTACGGTATTCAACCAGATATCATCGTCTTACGTGCGGAGCACCCAGTCCCACAAGAGATGAAAGATAAAATTGCTCTCTTCTGCGACACACGTCCGGAAGCAGTCATCGAAGCACAAGATGCATCGACACTCTATGAAGTACCACTCAACTTGCAACGCCAAGGTATGGACCAACTCGTCTGTGACTACTTCAAGTTCGATACACCAGCTGCTGACATGACGGCTTGGAAACAACTCGTTCACACAGTGACGCACCTCGAGAAGACGACGAAGATCGCACTCGTCGGGAAATACGTCGAATTGCGTGATGCGTACATTTCGGTCGCAGAAGCATTAAAACACGCTGGATTTGCCTTCAACAGTGACATCAAAATCGACTGGATCAACGCAGAAGACGTGACGCGTGAAAACGTCAACGAATTGCTTGGTTCGGCAGACGGAATCCTCGTTCCTGGTGGATTCGGCGAACGCGGTATCGAAGGGAAAATCGAAGCGACACGTTTCGCACGCGAGAACAACGTACCGTTCTTCGGTATCTGTCTCGGGATGCAACTCGCAACAGTTGAATTCGCACGTAACGTCCTCAACCTTGAAGGCGCACACTCAGCGGAAATCGACCCAGCGACACCATACCCGATCATCGACTTGTTGCCAGAACAAAAAGACATCGAGGACCTCGGTGGTACGCTCCGTCTCGGACTCTACCCATGTAAACTCGAAGACGGAACGAAAGCGCGTGCCGCGTATTCAAGCGAACTCGTCTACGAACGTCACCGTCACCGTTATGAGTTCAGTAACGAATTCCGTGAGCAGTTCGAAGCAAACGGCATGGTCTTCTCAGGAACGAGCCCAGACGGTCGTCTCGTTGAGATCATTGAGATTCCAGAACACAAATGGTTCGTCGCGTGTCAGTTCCACCCAGAATTGATCTCACGTCCAGAACGTCCACAAGCGCTCTTCCATGACTTCATCCAAGCTTCACTCGGTGAGTAAGTCGTATCCAAATAAACCTGTCTTCTTCAAGAAGACGGGTTTATTTTCATTTATTCCTATCGTCAAAATACATATCTGCTATAATGGTAGCGGATTCATTCCTACAAATTTTAGATAGAGGGGGGAATATCATTGATTCCGAAGTATAAACATGTCGCTGAACAAATCGAGATCGAGATCAATGAGCACGTCTATCAACATACGAACAAACTGTTGACGGAAGACGAATACGCCCAAAAATTCGATGTCAGCCGAAATACGATCCGGAAGGCGATCGAGATTCTCGTCAATAAAGGATACGTTTACCAAGTACAAGGGAGCGGTGTCTTCGTCCGCGATCATTATAAGAGTGATTACGTCAATCTCGAAAAGCTACAAGGATTGACGAGCGACTTCAGTGGACGGAAGGTCGAGACGCGCGTTCTCGCTTTCGAACAGACGAAGGCAGACGAAGAAGTCGCGGAACGCATGAAATGTTCGGTCGGTACACCGGTCTATTACGTCAAACGACTGCGTCTCGTCGATGATCACCCGTTTTCGATCGAAGCGTCCTATTTCCGAAAAAATCTCGTCATGTATCTCGATGAGAATATCGTTCAAAAATCGATCTACACGTATTTACGCAATGATCAAAATCTGTCGATCGGATTTGCGGATCGCGTCATCTATGCTGATTACTTGAATAGCAGTGACGCCGAGTTGCTTGGATTAAAAGAGAACGATCCATCCTTACTCGTCGACAATACAGTCTATTTGACGAATGGGAAAATCTTCGACGTCTCGCGAGCGACGCATCATTTCCGCCACGTGAAGATGCTGAAGGTCTCGAATATTAAATAAGAAGGAAACACACGAAGCGAATTTCGTGTGTTTTTTTTATTTAAATTTTTTAAAAAGAAAGGGTTTACACGTTATGAAAGCGCATGCTATTATCGAACTGTAGAATTTGTACCTATGAATTTAAGTTATCCATACAACAAAGGAGAGACAGCATGACTTCTGAAACGATTGAAATTACCCCGGAAGATATTTTTGGATTGATCGCCTTGTCGGGCGACGCCAAAGCAAGCTACCACCAAGCGATGTTACTGATGCAAGAAGGTAAAGTCGAAGAGGCACAAGCGGCTGTTGCAGCAGGTGACGCGACACTCAAGGATGCGCATAGCATTCAGACGAAGTTCGTCACACTTGAAGCACAAGGTAAGACAGCGACGGTTGGCGTCCTGATGGTACACGCGCAGGATCACCTCATGAACACGATCCTCGTCAAGGAAATGCTCGGATATATGATGAACATGCAAAACGAAATCAACCAATTGAAGGGAATGGATCAATAATGATGAAAATCGGACTCTTTTGTGCGGCAGGTATGTCGACGAGTATGTTAGTAGAAAAAATGAAAGCGGTTGCCTCGAAGCGCGGCTTAGAAGCAGACATCGCAGCATACCCGGAATCAGAGATGGAAACATACGTCAACGAACTCGACGTCGCTCTCCTCGGACCACAGGTGAAGTACCTTCTTTCAAAAGGAAAACAGATCTGTGAACCAAAAGGTGTGCCAATCGATGTCATCAACACGATCGATTACGGCATGATGAACGGAACGAAAGTACTCGACCAAGCAATCAAACTCGCAAACAAATAAGAGGTGAAGACGATGAAAATGCCAAAAGATTTTCTATTCGGCGCTGCTTCTGCTTCTTATCAAGTAGAGGGTGCTTGGAACGTAGACGGAAAAGGCGTCTCGAACTGGGATGTCTTCTCGAAGATTCCTGGAAAGACGTTTGAAGCGACGAACGGGGATGTCGCAATCGATCATTACCACCGTTACAAAGAAGATATCGGTCTGATGGCAGAGATGGGTCTTGAATCGTATCGCTTCTCGATCTCATGGCCACGCATCTTCCCGAACGGCACAGGTGAAGTGAATGAAAAAGGACTTGAGTTCTATAACAACGTGATCGATGAGTGCCTTAAGCACGGGATCGTCCCGTTCGTGACACTCTATCACTGGGATTTACCACAAATCCTTGAAGAACAGGGTGGCTGGCGTAGTCCTGAAACAGCAGATGCCTTCGTGCGTTTTGCGAAGACCTGTTTCGAAGCGTTCGGCGATCGTGTCCGCAACTGGATCACCTTCAACGAGACGGTCATCTTCTGTTCGCTCGGCTACTTGACGGGCGCACACCCACCCGGCATCACAGGCGATGCAAAAGCGTACTTCCAAACGACGCACAACGTTTTCGTCGCTCACGCTCGCGCAGTCGAAGCGTTCAAGGAAGCGGGATATGAAGGAGAAATCGGCATCACGCACGTCTTCAACCCAGCGTTCAGCATCGATGAAGCGCCAGAGAACAAACAAGCCGAAGTACATGCGAATGAATACGCGACACACTGGTTCTATGATCCGATTCTAAAAGGTGAGTACCCAGCGTATGTCGTGAAGGATTTAGAAAAGCAGGGATTGTTACCGGAATGGACAGAAGAAGAGCTCGATCTCTTGAAACGGACAGCACCGCTGAACGACTTCATCGGACTGAACTACTATTGTCCACAACGTGTCATGAAGAATGATTCGGCGCTCGTCATGGCAGGTGGCCGCGAAAACTCAACCGGACGTCCTGGGAACCCATCGTTCGATGGCGTCTATAAGACAGTCTTGATGGACGATAAAGTCTACACGAAGTGGGGCTGGGAAATCGCACCGGATGCCTTCCTTGAAGGAATGCGGATGCTCCAAGCACGATACGGCGATATCAAAATCTACATCACGGAGAACGGTCTCGGTGACGAGGATCCGATCGTCGGCGAAGAAATCATGGATACACCACGAATCGAGTACATCGAAAGTCATCTTCGCGCCGTCAAGCGTGCTGTCGAAGAAGGCATCAATGTCTCTGGTTATTATGCATGGTCCGTCATCGATCTACTTAGCTGGTTGAACGGATATAAAAAGCAGTACGGATTCATCTATGTCGATCATGCGAATGGTCTGGCACGGAAGAAGAAACAGTCGTTCCATTGGTACCAGGAAATCATCGCGACACGTGCTGCTGAACTATAAGGAGGAGTCGGAATGAACCGATTAGAAACCGTATTTGAAAAAGTCACTCCTGCCTTCGCACGATTCGCGAACGCCAAGCCTGTCCTTGCGATCAAGGACGGCTTCATCTTAACGATGCCGATGACAATCATCGGCTCGTTATTCCTACTGATTCTTGCGTTACCAATCCCAGGCTGGGAGAAGTTCATGACGGGCCTATTCGGTGCCGACTGGACATTACCGCTGACGCAGGTCGTCGGTGCGACGTTTGATATCCTCGCATTGATTGGTGTCTTCGGTATTGCCTACTCCTATGTAAAAAACGAGAAGATCGAAGGGGTTCCAGCCGGGATTCTCGGAATCATCGCTTTCTTGATCATCACACAATCATCCGTTCTGTCGAAGTCAGGGGAAGTCGTCACGGGTGTCGTACCGAAAGTATGGACGGGCGGACAAGGGGTCCTTGCCTCGATCGTCGTCGGACTCGTCGTTGGTTTCATCTACTCGCAGTTCATCAAGCGGGGCATCCGAATTAAGATGCCAGACGGTGTACCGCCGGGCGTTTCAAACTCGTTCTCGGCACTCATTCCGGGACTCGCAATCATCACATTGTCTGTCGTCACGTTTGCTGTCTTCCAAGCATTCGCTGACCGGACGTTCACGGAAGTCGTCTACGACGTCTTGCAAGCACCGATTCAGAACTTGACGGATACGCTCGCAGGAGCAGTCCTGATCATGATCTTGATGTCTGTCATGTGGTGGTGTGGGATTCATGGCGCAGCAATCATCATGGGAATCATGGGGCCATTGCTGACAGCGAACGCTTTACAAAACCAAGCGATCATCGACTCCGGAAAAGAACTTGTCGTCGGTGACAACGCGAAGATCGTTACGATTCAGTTCCTCGATGTCTTTACGAAGCTCGGTGGAACAGGGATTACGGTCGGCTTCATCATTGCGACATTGATCGTTGCCCGCTCGGCTCACTTGAAGCAGCTCGGGAAGCTATCACTTGCGCCAAGTTTGTTCAACATCAACGAACCGGTCATCTTCGGGATGCCGATCGTCTTCAACCCGATCATGTTCGTTCCGTTCGTCATCGTACCAGCGATTGCATCCTTCATGGTCTACTTCTCGATCCTCTGGGGTTGGGTCGAACCATTTAATGCGCTTCAAGTACCATGGACGACACCACCCGTCATCTCTGGCTTCTTGATCAGCGGCTGGCAGGGCGCATTGCTCCAGCTGGCGACGATTGCGATGTCGGTCGCGATCTATCTACCGTTCGTTCGGATGCAGGATCAGCTGTCTTACGGCGAAGAACTAAAAGCACAAGAAGAACATGCTTCGGCATGATCAAAAAAAGGAAGCGCAACTGGCGCTTCCTTTTTGTATAACGGTCATTGACGGTTTCGCTTTGATTCAATGAAGATCGTAAACTTAGTCAGACGCAGACACGTATCCAGTGAGCTTTATATTATAGAAGAAAAACGTCAATCCCACTCTTCCGTCATCTCTTGGAGTTGCGTCAAGATATGCGTCAAGAGGAACGCGCAAAGGGCAAGACTCGGCAGTCCGTGACGTGAACCGTCCTCTGCCGGAAGCAATCCTTTATTGAACTTCAATGCAAGCGGAGCAATCGAACGCTCGAGCGTTTCCGTCACGTCACTGAGTGTGACAATCGCATAAGGCGTATGCCATGCGTCGTAACGGGCAAGAGAAGCGAGGAGATCCGAACGTTCCGTATCCGGCGTGAAGATTAAGACACGATCGACAGCGTGCAAGGTCTTTCGATCCTTGATCTTCGTAACGCGTTTCATCTGGTCTGGTCCTTCTGAGAGCATCGGATAGAGTCCTTCACATTCGCCGTAAGCGTCGACGTAGACCGTACCTTCTCCGACGAGCGCTTGTGCGAGTAGACGGACGACATCGAATAGTTCGTCTTCCTGTTTTGCGAGCGTTTGCAATTTTCCATTGAATTGTGTAGCTAAGATTTTCATCATTTTTCTTCATCCTTTCTATGTTTCTCTCAAGGACAGTATAAAGCAAGTTTTGCTTTAGTGTAGAATGGAAATAACTAGAGGGGGAGTGGCAGAGATGAAAGGCAGATTGTTGATCGTCGAGGATGAGCCGGGAATCCGGAACTTACTTGCACAATTGTTCCGGGCAGAAGGGTACGAAACGGACGTCGCCGTCGATGGAGAGGAAGCGATCGTCTACTTACAGGAAACGGCATACGATCTATTGTTGATGGATGTCAACATGCCGGGGCGGACCGGGATCGAGGTATTGCGTCATCAGGACCGGATCGGACGACGCGTCCGGACGATTTTAATGACGGCACTCGGTGAAAAAGAAGCGATGGAAGAAGCGAAACGATTAGGGGTTGTCGCCTTCTTCGGAAAGCCATTTGACATCTTTGAATTAAAAAAAGAAGTGACTGTGCAAATTTCTCACGATGTAAGCGGTTAATCTTTCACGTCGCCGTCACAAACCAAAAAACCGAGCGAAATGCTGTACGTTCCGATGAATCAGTATGTTATAATCAGTCTGAAATTGCACGAGTTCGTGTAAGCAGCGATCAAAACAGAGGAGGATGTCATTATGCCATTAGTATCTATGACAGACATGTTAAACAAAGCTCTCGAAGGTAAGTATGCAGTAGGTCAATTCAACATCAACAACCTCGAGTGGACACAAGCGATTCTCGGTGCGGCTCAAGAAGAGCAGTCACCAGTCATCCTTGGAGTATCTGAAGGTGCAGCACGCCACATGGGCGGATTCTACACTGTCGTGAAAATGGTTGAAGGTCTTGTACACGACATGAAAATCACAGTTCCAGTTGCAATCCACCTCGACCACGGTTCGAGCGTTGAGAAATGTAAAGAAGCGATCGACGCTGGATTTACATCTGTCATGATCGATGATTCGCACAGCCCGATCGACACAAACATCGAAACAACTAAAGCAGTCGTTGAATACGCTCATTCTAAAGGCGTTTCAGTAGAAGCGGAAGTTGGTACAGTTGGCGGACAAGAAGACGACGTCATCGGTGATGTCATGTACGCGAAACTTGACGAGTGTGTACGCATCGTTAAAGAAACTGGAATCGACACGCTTGCGCCTGCACTCGGTTCTGTTCACGGACCATACAAAGGTGAACCAAACCTCGGATTCAAAGAGATGGAAGAAATCCGTGATGCGACAAACCTCCCACTCGTTCTTCACGGTGGAACTGGAATTCCGACACACGATATCGAAAAAGCGATTTCACTCGGAACTTCAAAAATCAACGTTAACACAGAGAACCAAATCTCATTCGCGAAAGTCGTTCGTGAAGTGTTAGCTGAGAAACCAGAAGCATATGACCCACGCGTATTCATCGCACCAGGTCGTGAAGCAATCAAACAAACTGTCATCGGTAAGATGCGTGAGTTCGGTTCAAGCAACAAAGCTTAATCGACTCCTTTTTAAAGTGCGGTAGACTTCGGTCTACCGTGCTTTTTTCATATCATGTGAACATGTATTCAATGGAAAACAGTAGGACTTCTCGTGAAAAAAACCTATAATAGAGTCGTAAGCGATTTCAAGGGATGAAAGGGGAACGAGAAAGATGAGATTTTTCATTGACACAGCAAACGTAGAGGACATCAAGAAAGCACATAAAATGGGGATTTTAGATGGTGTCACGACGAATCCGTCGCTCGTCGCTAAGGAAGGCGTCGATTTCCATACACGACTTCGTGAAATCTGTGAAATCGTCGGGGACGTCTCTGTTAGCGCTGAAGTCATCGCGCTCGATGCAGAAGGAATGATTCGTGAAGGGAAGGAACTTGCCCAAATTGCACCGAACATTACGGTTAAGGTTCCAATGACTCCGGCCGGACTCGAAGCAGTCGCAGCCCTTTCAAAAGAGAAGATCACGACGAACGTCACATTGATCTTCAATCCGAACCAAGCGTTACTCGCAGCCCGTGCTGGTGCGACATACGTATCACCATTCCTCGGTCGTCTAGATGACATCGGCCAAGATGGAATGGGGCTCGTCGAGACGATTGCTCAAATTTTCGTCGTACATGATATTCCGACACAGATCATCGCGGCATCGGTCCGGAACCCGGTTCACGTCACGAACGCTGCTCTTGCGGGCGCAGACATCGCGACGATTCCGTTCTCGGTCATCGAGTCACTCACACACCACCCACTCACGACGCAAGGGATCGAAAAGTTCCTCGCGGACTGGGAAAAAACGCAGCAATAATCGTAGCGAAGAGAAAGGTTGATGGAACGTGGACATTTTGCATATCGTAGGGCAACAACGCCTAGAAGGAACCGTATCAATCAGTGGTTCGAAGCAAAGCGCCATCCCGTGTCTTGCTGCAGCCCTCCTGACGGATCAAACGGTCGTTCTTGAAGGCGTGCCGGAGATTGGCGACGTCGCGACGATGATCGAGATTTTGGAGACGCTCGGCGCGGTCGTGACACGTCAAGGCGATATGGTGACGATTGATCCAAGCCGGGTCGAATCGATGCCGTTGACTGGTGCGGAGACGCGCAAGTTACGCGGATCGATCTACCTCATGAGCGTTCTGGCAGCCAGATTCAAACAAGGAGTCGTCGGTCTTCCTGGAGGTTATGCCATCGGACCACGACCGATCGATTTACACATCAAAGCACTAGAGCGTCTAGGTGTTTCTGTACGTAACGAGCAAGGCGTCCATTACATGCGCGTCGATCGTCTCGTCGGTAACCGAATTTACCTCGATCTCCCATCTTTCGGAGCGACGATCAGTGCCTTACTCGTCGCTGTCTTCGCTGAAGGAACGACTGTCATCGAAAACGCCGCCTACGACCCGGAAGTCATCGACGTCAGTACGATGTTGACGAACATGGGGGCAAGCGTCAAAGGGGCAGGAACGGACGAGATTCGAATCAAGGGCGTATCGCAACTAAGTGGTTGCCGGCATACCTTGATTCCGGACCGAATGGAGGCAGGAACGTTCTTGACGATGGGGGCGGCACTTGGACGCGTCACCGTCGATAACGTCATTCCGCTTCATCTCGAGAGCGTCATCCAAAAACTCGAGCGGTACGGTGCGTTGATCGAAGCAACGGATGATTCCGTCACGGCGACGTTTCAGGAGACGAAGCCGGTCGATATTCGTGTCTTCCACTACGGTGGATTCCCGAGCGACTTACAGCCTGTCATCTCGGCAGCGTTGCTGCAAGCAAAAGGAGCGAGTATCGTCGTCGATAAGTTGTATCCGCAGCGTTTCCGGCATGTGCAGGAGTTACGACGCTTGAATGCTCGAATCACGCATGAAGACGCCTCAATCATCATTCGTGGTGGCGAATCCTTACTTGGTACGGAAATCGAGGCACCGGACCCACGCGGTGGCGCAGCACTTGTCTTGGCGGGACTTCTCGCTTCAGGGGAGACGACGCTGCACCATGCAGAAGTGCTTGACCAGAGTTACGAACGATTTGATCAGAAGTTGAAGGAACTTGGCGCCCTCGTATGGCGTGAAACGATTTGACCGATTTGTAACAAGGGAGAGGGGACATACACATGGAGAGAAGTCTATCAATGGAACTGGTACGCGTCACGGAGGCAGCAGCACTCGCCTCTGCACGCTGGATGGGAAAAGGATTGAAGAATGAAGCGGATGATGCGGCAACAAGCGCGATGCGTGATGTCTTCGATACGATTCCGATGAAAGGAACCGTCGTCATCGGGGAAGGCGAGATGGATGAAGCACCGATGCTTTACATTGGAGAAAAGCTAGGAAATGGGTATGGACCACGACTCGACGTCGCCGTCGATCCGCTGGAAGGAACGAACATCGTCGCAAAAGGAACATGGGGCGCACTTGCTGTTCTCGCGGTCGCGGATGCAGGAGATTTACTTCATGCACCGGACATGTACATGGATAAGATCGCAGTCGGCCCGGAAGCGGCAGGACACATCAGTCTGGATGCGACGATCGAAGAAAACATCGCAGCCGTAGCGAAGGCGAAGAACAAAGAAATCGAAGACGTCGTCGTCTCGATTCTGGATCGCGAACGTCATGAAGAAATCATTCAACGGATTCGGGCAACAGGGGCGCGGATTCGCTTGATCGGTGACGGTGACGTCGCTGCTGCGATCAACACGGCGTTCCCGCATACGGGGATTGATATCCTGCTCGGTTCAGGTGGTGCACCGGAAGGCGTTCTTGCTGCCGTTGCCTTGAAATGCCTCGGTGGTGAGCTCCAAGGACGCTTGTTACCAGCAGACGATGCCGAGGTCGAGCGTTGCAAGAAGATGGGCATTGAAGATCCATCGAAGATCCTTATGATGGATGATCTCGTTTCAGGAGACGATTGTATCTTTGCTGCGACAGGCGTCACGGACAGTGAGTTGATGAAAGGTGTTCAGTTCACGGCACAAGGCGGTCAGACACACTCTGTCGTCATGCGTGCAAAATCCGGAACGGTGCGTTTCGTCGAAGGTATTCACTCGTTCAAGAAAAAACCGAAGCTTGTCATTAAGTAAAATAGGACGACTCCTCAAAAAGGACGTCTGAATCCACACAAAAAGAGTTGGTGTTGCGGATAATTTCCGGAAGGCCAACTCTTTTTTGATGATGTTTAAAACTGATAACGTTCATATCCTCACTTTACTCAGGCGGGAGGTAAGCCGCGACATCTCGCAACTTATGCGAAATGTCGGGTCTTACCTTACCCTGACGGAAACGTTGAACTCGTTTCCTTTTCCTGTAGGAGTTGAGGATGAACGTCATAAATATTGAAATAATGAACATTATAACTATCACCGTGGACGCTGAACTTCTCCTGCTTGTCGGGTGACGTACCGACGCGGTAGAAAACGCGTCGAAAAGATATACCAGGCATTCCCGAAGCCAGGAACGATGAACGTTTTCCCCTTCATATAGCCGCGGTAGGCGATGCGCGCAACCGTCGGAGCATCCATGACACCAGGTCGCAAGAACAAGCGTGACTGTTCAAGATTTGCTGCTGATTCGAAACCGGTATGGGTCGCGCCTGGACAGACAACGCTGACTTGAATCCCGTCTTGTGCGAGTTCTTCCGTCAAGCCTTCCGAGAAATGAAGGACATAGGCTTTTGTCGCGTAGTAGACACTCAGCCATGGACCACCTTCAAACGCAGCCGTTGATGCGAGATGGACGATACGTCCTTTGATTCCCTGTGCTTTCATGCGAGAGGCATAGACCTTCGTTACGTGTGTTAATGCTTCGATATTCAAGGCAATCATCCGGGACTCGTCTTCGAACGAGGTCTCAAGGAAAGAACCAAAGACGCCGATCCCGGCGTTGTTGATGACGCAGTCGACCGGAATCTGTTCCGTTGCCCGAAATAGTGCGAGACGATGCGTCGGCTGCGTTAAGTCATACGGAAAGACGGTTGCCGTTCCCCCGAGTCGCTCGACATGGAACTTCGTTTCGAAGAGTGCTGTCGCATCGCGTCCGACGAGCAAGACGTGATCCCCTTGCTTGGCATGCAGATAAGCAAATTCACGACCAAGACCTCTTGAAGCACCTGTGATTAAGACATGCATCCGATTTCCTCCTCCTGTAATCGATTCGATGAAAAAAAGCGATCGAGCCAATGCTCAACCGCTTTGAGATGATGAATTATAGGTAAGATCCTGCGCCGACAAGGCGTGAACCCCAGTACCCTGATTTGAAGCTTGAGTATTTAACGCCACCTGTTTCTGAGTTGACCATGCTTGACTTGCTTGTTGCGATCCCAACGTGTTGAATGCCGCTACCGTGTGAGAAGAAGACAAGATCTCCTGGCTGTACTTTAGAAACGCTGACTTTCTTAGAAGAAGAATATTGTGAAGAAGACGTACGTGGTAATGTTTTACCAGCCGCTTTCTTGTAGACGTAGCTTGTGAAACCAGAGCAGTCGAATCCACGAGTCGTCGTTCCGCCCCATACATATGGTGTACCTTTATGTTTTGCTGCTTCGCTTAGGATTTTAGTCCGTTTAGAAGATGTGCTCGTTGTTTTTTTAGCGCTTGAAGATGATTTGTATGTCTTTGTGTATTGTGAGAAGACATAACGTGTTTTGCCGCCGTATGAGATTTTTGTCCAGCTGCCTGACTTGCCTTTATATGTAAAGACTTGACCAGCGTTGACTTTCCCGACGATGCTTGCTTTCGTAGAAGGTGCTGTCCGAACACGAAGACCGTTGTCCGTGATCTTGACTTTCGTGACTGTTGCTGCTTCAACTTTACCTGTACCCACTGATGTAAAACCTGAAACCACTAAGGCTGCTGTCGCGATCGATGCTAGAAAACGTTTCATGTTAAGAATTCCTCCGTTTAATGTAGTGTGTTGCGTCCGTAAGTTATATGATGAAATCATTAAGTGTTTGGTTAAGCAGTGAACCTTACAACTGTGTAAGAATTTTGTCTGCAGGAATATCTTAGCATGCGCACACTTGAAAACGTTTTTTCAGTTAGAAGACAAAACAGATGTTTTTGTAACATAACTGAAATAATATCCTTGAATATTACAAAGTAAGAAACGCAAAGGATTGTTGACGACGAATTCAAAAAAATATGATACCTTTAGTTCACGAATAAAATTACATACCTCCTGATGTATGTATGGAAGTATGCTGAATGCAGTTGAATTTATAAAGAATAGGTGAAGAACATGCCAACAACTGATAAAAAAGATAAACCAGAACGTTCCTATACACTGGCTCAATTGAGCCAACTGACATTAAAAGAACTTTATGAAATCGCAAAGACGAAAAATGTCCCACAATACCGGGAAGCCCGTAAACGCGAGTTGATGTTCAAGATTTTAAAAGCACAGGCTGAATCGACTGGTCTTTATTTCCTCGAAGGGGTACTCGAAGTCATCCCTGGCAATCCACAAATGCAAAACGATGGTGGCTTTGGCTTCCTTCGTCCTATCAATTATTCCCAATCCTCTGAAGATATTTATATCGCAGCATCTCAAATCCGACGCTTTAATCTACGTAATGGTGATGTCGTCACAGGTAAAGTCCGTCCACCGAAGGAAAACGAACGGTTCCAAGGGTTACTTAGCGTGGAAGCCGTTAACGGTGAAGCACCGGATACTGCCCGTAACCGGTTATTTTTCCCGGCACTGACACCAATTTATCCGGACCGATTGATGCGACTTGAGACAGAACCACGCCATCTATCCGTTCGTGTCATGGATATGATTGCACCGGTTGGATTTGGTCAACGTGGTTTGATCGTCGCACCGCCAAAAGCAGGGAAGACGTCACTCCTTAAAGAAATCGCAAACTCGATTCAGGAGAATCATTCGGATGTCGAACTAATCATTCTCTTGATTGATGAGCGACCTGAGGAAGTAACGGACATTGAGCGTTCGGTTCCAGGAGCAGACGTCGTCAGCTCGACGTTTGACGAAACACCGGACAACCACGTCCGAATTTCTGAACTGGTCCTCGAGCGGGCGATGCGGCTTGTCGAACACAAGAAGGATGTCGTCATCTTGATGGATTCGATCACGCGTCTAACACGGGCCTATAACTTAACGGTACCGCAAAGTGGTCGGACGCTCTCGGGCGGAATTGATCCGGCTGCGTTCCATAAGCCAAAACGGTTCTTTGGTGCAGCGCGAAACATCGAACACGGTGGTAGTTTGACGATTCTTGCGACAGCACTCGTCGAGACAGGATCGCGCATGGATGACGTCATCTATGAGGAATTCAAAGGAACTGGCAACATGGAACTGCATCTCGATCGTAAGTTGTCAGAGCGTCGAATCTTCCCAGCGATCGACATTCGGAAGTCCGGTACACGGAAGGAAGAACTGTTGCTTCCGAAAGAGCAGCTTGATGCGCTTTGGGCGATTCGCCGGACGATGAACGAGTCGAACGAGTTCGTCGATACGTTCCTGCGTAAGATTCGTGATACGAAAAATAATGAAGAATTTTTCGTCGTACTTGAGAAAGAACAGAAGAAGGCGGTTCGACGCGCGCCAGCTAAACCACGTACCGTCAAGAAGGAAACGACGACAGAAAAATAACTATTGCGACGCATAAAAAAATCGTTTAGTATAGGAAGGTAACTTACTCTGGCTCAGCAAATGAACCAGGGCGGAAGGAGAGAAATCAACCATGAAACAAGGAATTCACCCTAACTACAACAAAGTAGTATTTATGGATTCAACGACTGAGTACAAATTCTTAAGCGGTTCTACTCGTTCTTCGAACGAAACGATCACTTGGGAAGATGGTAACGAGTACCCACTCATCCGTGTGGATGTGTCTTCAGACTCGCACCCATTCTACACAGGTCGTCAAAAGTTCAACGCGGCAGATGGTCGTGTCGATCGCTTCAACAAAAAATACGGCCGCAAGTAATTACTTGTTGGTTCTTAAAAAAACAGCCTGCCTCCATTAAGGAAGCAGGCTGTTTTTGTATAGACTGAATTGTGAACGATAAGTGAGATACGTCTTCAAGACGAACGAGAAGGCGATTCCGCCAGCAATCCCGATTAAATAGGGCATGACTTCCGGATGTGCCAAGACATAGTCCATGACTTTATGGAACGAGAGATGGCGGCCGACGAAGTAACCGGCACCTAAGAACACGCTGATCCAAATCAAGGCACCTGTATACGCATAACTCGCAAAAACGCGAAACGGCATTTTTGAGACGCCTGCAAAAAAGGCAGAGAGTTGGCGGAGACCAGGTATGTAGTAACCGATGATCAAGACCGATTTTCCGTAACGACGAAAACCGGCTTCAGCGGAAAGAATATGTTTTTCTGAGATACGCATTTTCGGTCCAACGCGGTGTAGTAGTGGCATACCGAGTTTTAATCCGAGTAAATAGCTGATCGTCATCCCGATGCAACTGCCGGCGTAAGCGGCGAGAATCGTACCGACGAGTGGTAGATTGCCTTGATGCATCCAAAATCCGGACAAAACGAGCAGGGTCTCATCAGGAACCGGCAATCCCACGATACCACCTGCGAGAAGGACGGAGAGACCAAGGGCACCATATTGGTGCAGGATGTCATGTAAGAGATGATGAATCGGGGACACCTTCTTTCGTGAGAATCTTCTTCTTCAGTGTACAGGAAATAGGGGACAGTTGGAATGAAAGGACAAAAATTCTAGGGAAAGAAAAAATGAATTTTGATTTCCGGAAGTCAACCCTTTTTCTCGATACCGTTTCGAGCTATACTCGTTAAAGTGACTATTTTTAGAGGACGGTGTCGGACGATGATGCATGTAATAAATCAGTACGGCTGGATCGAAGTAATTTGTGGCAGTATGTTTTCCGGGAAATCGGAAGAGTTGATTCGTCGTGTCAGACGGGCGCAGTATGGCAAACTGCCCGTGCAAGTATTCAAGCCGGCAATCGACGACCGGTACCATGAAGAGCATGTCGTCTCTCACGTTGGCAACTCTGTCGTAGCGATTCCGATGGCGACGAGTCGTGATCTCTATGCAGCAGTAGCAGAAGAAACACAAATCGTTGGCATTGATGAAGTTCAATTCTTTGATGATGAGATCGTACAAGTCATCGAAGCACTCGCACAAGACGGAAAACGCGTCATTTGTGCAGGCCTTGATCAAGATTTCCGGGCAGAGCCATTCGGGAAAATGCCTGAATTACTGGCGCGTGCAGAATTCGTGACGAAGCTACAAGCGATCTGTCTTTCATGTGGGGATCCGGCTTCCCGGACACAACGTTTGATTGACGGGAAACCAGCGAACTACGATGATCCGATCATCCTAGTCGGAGCGTCGGAATCGTATGAGCCACGTTGCCGTCATTGCCATGAGGTACCTGGAAAACCGAAGCCGCTCCAATCGGTGCAACACCAAGAACGATAAATGAAAAAAGGCGAAGGCTGGGATATAACTCAGTTTTACAGATGATAAAAAGGAATTGCACATCCTGAGTGATGGCGATTCTTTTTTTTTTTTCGTTAAACTCAGCTAGTTAAGTCTCAGCTTCTTTTAGTCACTTTTTTAAACTCGAGATGAATGATAAAGAAAGCTAGGACTAAAAGAATAAAGTAACTAATTACTACTTGTAACAGTTCTTTATCGTGAGTCAGATACTGTGAGTTATAATACGATGCAATTACAATAACAAGGACTAAAGTACGACTTAAAATGAAAAATACTCAAAAATGACGAGAAAGAGCATAAGAGAAAAATAGTATCACTCAACGTGCTAGCATAGGGTTTTCCTGATATCATGCAAATCATGAAAAAATCACACCTTGTTCCAGGAAGATACTATTGTAGCACAGCGTGTGTCAATGTTTTTCAAAGTTGTAATCTAAAAAACATATAAAAATCATTTACATTTTTTGGGATATGATAACCTCTGGGTATGTATTATTTTGGTTTTAGGTCAATCAGAAAAACAAAAACAGGGGGAATTTGGATGAAATCAAATAATGTATGGATGAAATTTTTGATGGTTGCTTTAGTATTCGCTTTGTTTATTGCAAATATTCCAATGAAAAATGTATCTGCTGTCGAAAAAAAATTAAGTGAAAAAGAAGCTGTCGCGATCATGGAAGCGGTAAGTCGTAGTTCTGTTACAAATGAAGATGGTACTGTCTTTGTGAATGAAGAACAATTAAAAAAAGAATTAAAAGGTAATCGGAAATACACAGAGATAAAAAAAGAATTGAAAGAACTTGGATTACTAACTAATGATCCAATTGAAGAAAAAGTATCTTCAAATTCTAGTAAAGCATCTATGATGGCGGCAGCTAGTTCTAGTCAAATCAATCCTAAGTGGAAAGCAGTTCGAGATGCTTGCGCTAAGAAATATATCCAAAATAAATACGGTCTAACAGGAGTTGCAGCAATTGTCGCAGCACTTCTCGAAGGTGATTTCAAAAAAGGACTAAGACTTTTGCTTACAAAAGGAGCAAGCTTAACTTTAGCTGGACTACTGACTACGTACGGTCATATGAATTATAAGTGCATTAAGTTAGCCAACTCTAAACATAGAGTATATAAGTAATTAAAAAGACAATACAGATTCATCAATTGAAATCTCTTATTGTTTTTTTATTATTTGCATTTAACCTTTCGAAGGTTTTTGGTGTAAGGTATAGTGTTTTTGAAGGATTTGTTTAATGGATAAATTGAAAAGATCAAACAACGATAACTGTTGATGTAAGGAATTGGAGGTAAACAAATGAGTAAACACCACAAATCTAGTATACGATTAGTTTTGATTGTATTAGTCACAGTTGCAATCTTGTATTATGGTTTTAACTTTGAAATAGGGTACGGGATAATCTTTTTAATCGCAGCTGTTGGGTGTACCATTTATCTTAACTTTGAAGCAGCTAAAAAAGAAAAAGGTGAGCAAAAAAATCCTATAATTAAATATGGGAGTTTCAGATTGTAGACAACCCCTCATTTCGTAATTGAAATGAGGGGTTGTTGTATGTATTGACTACTTAAATGTAAAAAATGTGGATTCCCAGGACTAATTCGAAATCTTTTTAGGGTTCATGCAATGAAAGTAAGCATCGTTTTTTCACTCCACGGAGCTGCTGTACTCTCCTTTATCTGACATTCTTCCACGCTCTTCGTCTTGGCGGGGGGGAGCTTTTTTTCATGTAAGATCCAATCCTCGTTGACGTCTTGATCTAATGCGTCATTGTACTATTGGATAGCGCGTCGAACGAGCATTTTCTTGAACTTCCGTTTGTTTGTGTTCGCCTTGATATGTGGTAGAGTCGATAAAGATGACCGAATGGACGACGAACCCAGCTTTGACCTCTTGAGTGAGGACACGATAAAAAAGCACTCTCAAAGACGTCCGTACCGTGGGCGAACCTAAAATTTTGAGACCATAAAAAACACTTTCGGAGTGGTACATTTTTAAAAGATACTAACATCGGAGGTGTTTTTGCATGGGCAAAAACGTATATTCAAGCGAAATAAATTGGGCAGTAGTCAAAGGAAAGCTGAGTGGTGAGTTAACGACGAAAGAGATCATGGAGAAGTAAGGTATCAAAAATAAGTAGTATGTCTCGGAGAGGAAACTGTTGGGACAACGCAGTTATCGAATCATTCACTCCATTTTAAAGTCCGAGGAGTTCCAGTACGTCAAATTTAATTCACTAAGAGACCATGAGATCTCTGAGCTCGTTATCAACTACTTAAATTACTACAACGAAGAACGAATCCAAGAAAAATTAGGCTACCTGACACCGAAAAGATATGGTGTACTGGCAGCCTAATCAAGGTGTTTATATGTATCTCATATTGCTGGATCAGTCTACCGGACGTAGTCCTTCCCGAATATAGAGAAATAGGGGGCACCTTTTCTTTCAGCCCAAAACCTAAAACCTAATGGGATGTCATGTTAGTCTTGATCTCTTTGATGGTACGTCGCATGCAAGGAATACCGAATACATATTGAAGAAGCGCTATCTTGATTAACAGAACGAGGTCGGTGCTTGTCCTTGGAAACGATTCGAAATGAACAAAGCGCAATCATTCTCATTAGAAGAAAAAATACGCTTTGCCTACAATCTGTAGCAGCTATTTGCTTCCATATGGAAACGAATAGCTGTTTTTTTGATTCAGCCTGTTTCTTGCGAAAACTGACACGATTGTTCGATAAAGCGAATCGTCTCACGAACAATCAAATCCTGATCATGATCGAGTGTCGCAACGTGATACGAGTTCAGTAAACAGTAGCTTCGTTTATCATTTGTTCCGATGTGCTGGTGCAGATAATCCGAGCTCGAAGGTGGAACGACGTGATCGGTCGCTGAGTAAAGAATCAATGTCGGTAGAAGGATCGATCCAAGGCGTCCTTTTGTTTCATCCATTAGGCGAACAAGTTCGAACGCACAACGGCTCGGAACAAGATCATAGATGATTTCAAAGGCTGCTCGCTTAATGTCCGGTGCGCCTTCCGGTAAATACTCTGGACCGTCCTCGAACGAAAGTGATTCATAGGATGGAACGGAGAGTGCGGCATTGATCGTAATGATGCCGGCAAACGGAATCCCGTCAGCGGCGAGCGACAGCGCAAGCGTCGCACCCATCGATTGACCGATGACGAAGACTTGATCGCATGTTTCTTGTAAACGTTCATAGCCGTCTTGCAGGCTTTGCTTCCAACATCGAGCAGTCGATTGTTCGAACTCGCGGACGTTCGTTCCATGTCCACGTAAGCGCGGGGCATAGACGGTAAAACCTTCAGCAGCGAATGCCTCACCGACGTCCCGTACACTTTGCGGAGTGGCGTTAAAACCATGACAGATTAGAATGCCGATCGATCCACCTTGAAAATAAAACGCTTCAGCACCAGTCAATACAGGATAGTTCATCATTACTATTTTTCCTCCATTCATGAAAAAAACTCGTCGACGTCACTGCTTGGACGCCCACGAGTTTTTCACCGTATCATCCAAAGCCGCGCTTTGCTGGTCGGAGCACCTTACAAATTGCAGGTTGCCGTGAAGTCATAGAGCCAGGTCTCTCGTTCACTCTTGATAAATATCATATTGGAATTGTCGGAATAATCATTGAAACGATGGTAGCACGACCAAAAATGACTTGTCAAATCTTTCTTGACGAATCGTGATCCGTTCATTAAGCTAATTCATAACTTGTAAATCCATCGATATGCGCCAAATGGATTATTTTTGCAAAGTTGGTTGACTTTTAAAGTTTCGACCCGTAATGTAAAAATTAGTTTTACGACATAAGCAACAACGCAACAACACACATACGAATTTCATACCGCAATACTTATCCAGAGAGGTGGAGGGACTGGCCCTACGAAACCTCGGCAACAGACTCATTATGAGCACTGTGCCAATTCCATCAGACAGATGTCTGAGAGATGAGTGGAGTGGATTCTGCCACTGTGCGGATCCAGGTCTCTTCTTGTTTCTCAAGAAGGGACCTTTTTTGTTGAATGAAGGGGGAAAACGGAATGATTGCATTTCATCAAGTCAAAAAAACGTACGTCACGAAAGATCAGACGATTGCAGCGCTCGACGGTGTCGACCTGACGATCGAGAAAGGCGAAATCTTTGGTGTCATCGGCTTTAGCGGTGCCGGGAAAAGTTCACTGCTCCGCTGTGTCAATCTGTTAGAACGACCGACGTCAGGAACGGTGACGGTCGATGGGGAAGATTTAACGCAACTGTCTCCGAAAAAATTACGCCAAGCAAAACAACGGATTGGAATGATCTTTCAGCACTTCAATCTATTGAATGCGAACACGGTCTTTACGAACGTTGCAAAACCACTCGTTCTCGCAGGCGTCAAGAAAGATGAGATTCGCCGTCGGGTGACGGAGTTGCTCGAATTCGTCGATCTCGCGGACAAGGCGGATCATTATCCAGATCAATTGTCGGGTGGGCAGAAACAGCGCGTTGGTATCGCCCGGGCACTCGCGACGCAACCTTCCGTCCTTTTATGTGACGAAGCGACGTCAGCACTTGATCCCCAGACGACACATCATATTCTTCAGTTATTAAAACGGATCAATGCAGAGTACGGGATCACGATTCTTTTGATTACCCACGAGATGGGCGTCATCCGGGAGATTTGCGATCGTGTAGCCGTCATCGAAGCTGGGAAGCTAATCGAGTCAGGAACGGTCTTTGATGTCTTTTCAAATCCGCAGACCGAGACGGCACGGAACTTTGTACGGTCCGTCATGCATGACGAGATTCCAGCGTCGATTCGTCAGTTGATCGAGTCGCGAAATGCGCATCCAATCTATAAGATTCACTTCCTTGGACATCACACCGGACAACCACTCTTGTCGCAAGTCGCAAAACGCTTCGACGTCGATGTCAATATCCTGCACGGTAGCATCACGGAGTTGCAGGAGACGCCGTTCGGCACCTTGCTCGTCGAGTTGATTGGTGAGCCGGCTGAAGTGAAACGTGCCTTACACTACATCGATCAGGCACAGGTAACCGTTGAGGAGGTGCTCGCTGATGCTAGTTAACTACAGTGATATTTGGACAGCATTTTTGCAGACGATGACGATGGTATCCGTTTCGCTCTTGTTCTCGACCTTGATCGGCTTACCACTCGGTATCCTGCTTGTCGTCACGCGAAAAGGAGCGTTACTTGAAAATGTTCCGTTGTTCACGTTCTTCAACAGTATCGTCAATATTTTCCGCTCGATTCCGTTCATCATCTTACTCGTCGCGATCATCCCGTTGACGCGCTTGATCGTTCAGACATCGATCGGAACAGAAGCCGCAATCGTTCCGCTCGTCTTTTACGCTGCACCGTACATGGCGCGTCTGATCGAGAGTTCTTTACTCGAAGTCGATAAAGGCGTTCTTGAAGCAGCAGAAGCGATGGGCGCGACACCGTTTCAAACGATTTTCCGCTTCCTCCTACCGGAAGCACTCGGTTCACTCATCCTGAACTTAACGATCGCGACGGTCGGCTTGATCGGGGCATCGGCGATGGCAGGCGCCATCGGTGGCGGCGGTTTGGGTGACTTAGCAATTACTTACGGCTATCAACGGTTTGATACGAAAGTCATGATCATCACGGTCGGGATTCTCGTCATCTTAGTCCAAGGCTTACAGACGACAGGCAACATCGTCGCACGAAAAATCAGAAGACATTAATCAAGGGAGCGATTCAGCCATGAAAAAAGCAGTAGCAATTGGAGCAACACTCACGACGATTTTATTTGCCGGGTGCGCAGCATCAGGAGAAGACGAAAAGACGATCAAGCTCGGTGTCAGCGGTTCAGACACACAAGTTTGGGATTATGTCGCGAAAAAAGCAGAGAAGGAAGGCATCAAAATCGAACTCGTCAAGTTCTCCGATTATGTCCAGCCGAACATGGCACTGGCTGAGGGTGAGATCGACGCCAATGCCTTCCAGACGATTTCCTACTTCAACGCTTTCAAGAAAGAACATAACTTGAAGCTATCGCCGATTGCGACGACTGTCATCGCACCGATGGGGATCTACTCGGATAAATACAAGGATGTCAAAGATATTCCAAATGGCGGAAAAATCGCTGTTCCGAACGAAGCGACGAACATGGGACGCGCCCTCTTGTTACTGCAAGAAGCAGGTCTGATCAAGCTACCGGACGACTTCGATGGTAACGGTTCGGTCGATAAGATCGTCGAGAATCCGAAGAAGCTGAAAATCGTTCCGATCGTCGCCGGACAAACGCCACGCGTCTTACCGGACGTCGCGGCGTCTATCATCAACAATGGCATCGCGGTTGACGCTGGCTTCAACCCGATCAAGGACTCGATCGTTCATGAGAACGAGACAGCAAAACCATACATCAACATCATCGCGACACGGACGGAAGACAAGAACAAAAAAGAACTGAAAAAAATCGCATCGCTGTATCAACAAAAAGATGTCGCGGCCTTCATCAAAAAAGAATACAAAGGCAGTACGATCCCGACGTTCGTTCCACTGAGCGACATCGGCGAATAATTTCAAAAGGAGAGTGGACAGTATGACGACACCAGTACGCACGACATGGATAGAGACGATTGAACAGGATATCGAACAAAAACGGGAATCGTATCTTGAGACAAGTCACCGGATTCATGCAACGCCGGAAATCGGGAACGAGGAATTCTTTGCTTCGCGGCTCCATGCGGAGCGTCTAACGGCGGAAGGTTTTACAGTAGAACTCGGCGTCGCGGGGCATGATACCGCGTTCTTCGCGAAGAAATCGAGCGACCGACCAGGCGCAACGATTGCCTTTCTTGCTGAATACGATGCGTTGCCGAGTATTGGTCACGCGTGCGGTCATAATATCATCGGCACGACGAGCGTCGCAGCGGCGATCGCGCTCAGTAAAGTGCTCGATGAAGTCGGCGGGAGTGTCGTTGTCCTTGGAACACCAGCCGAGGAAGGTGGACCGAACGGCAGTGCGAAAGGCAGTTTCGTCAAACATCAGTTACTGGAAGGAATCGATGCAGCCTTGATGGTCCATCCGTCGGGACAAACACGGATCACGGGTTCTTCCCTTGCGGTCGATCCACTCGACTTTGCCTTTACGGGTCGTCCGGCGCACGCAGCGGCGTCACCGGAAGAAGGCATCAACGCCCTCGACGCTGTCATTCAACTCTTCAATGGAATCAATGCCTTACGTCAGCAGTTACCAGACGATGTCCGGATCCACGGGATCATCACGCATGGAGGCGATGCGCCGAACATCATCCCGGAATACGCAAAAGCACGTTTCTTCATCCGGGCAACGACACGGGAACGATTGAATGCCATCACGGAAAAAGTCAAAGCCGTCGCCCAAGGCGCGGCACTCGCGACTGGGGCGACGCTCGATGTCATCGCCTTCCAAAATGAAGTCGATAACCTCGTCTTCAACCGGACGTTCGACCGTCTGTTCCAAGAAGAAGCAGAGGCGCTCGGCGAAATCGTTCACTTGGACGAACGACCGGGTCTTGGTTCAACGGACGCCGGTAACATCAGTCAAGTCATCCCGACGATCCATCCGTATATCAAGATTGGACCAGATGATCTCGTCGCCCATACGGAAGCATTCAAAGAAGCGGCCCGTTCAGAAGCTGGAGATGAAGCATTGATCACAGGAGCAAAAATCCTCGCCCGGACAGCGCTTCGCGTCCTCGCTGATGAACGGACGCGCGGGGCGATTGCGCAAGAATTCCATGACCGGAAGAATGGTTATTTGTAAGTGGAAAATAACGACTGGACGCACTGCTATCAAGTGCTCCGGTCGTTTTTGAGATGCAGTCGATTACGAATTGGGGACGGGTGACAGAAGTGGAACGAAATCAAAAAAGAGACAAGACAGAAGCATTTGCGCTTTGTTTTCTTGAAAAAGATATGCTAGGCTAAAGTTGTATAACTCAATAATCCAGTTCTTCGGGGTAGGGTGAAAATCCCAACCGGCGGTGATGCGATCAATCGATCGACGAGCCCGCGACCCATGATGTACGCATCATGGCTGACTTGGTGAGATTCCAGGGCCGACGGTAAAGTCCGGATGGGAGAAGAACGAAACGACGCGATTCAAGCTGTTTTCTGAAAAAATGTTTTCAGGAGACGGTCTCTTTCTGCATGAAAAAATGCAGGAAGCGAACCGTGTATTTCGTGAACCCTTCTATACAGACGCCCCTTTTTCAAGGGGCGTCTTTTTTCATTTGAAAGGAGTGAACGCGATGTCACAGATGATGAGTTATGCCATGCAATTAGCACAAATGTTACACGGACAAACAAGTCCGAATCCAAGTGTCGGCTGTGTCATCGTCAAACAAGGACGCATCATCGGCTTCGGTGCACACCGGTTTGCCGGTGGGCCGCACGCAGAAGTCGAAGCCTTACGGATGGCAGGAGAAGCCGCCCGTGGTGCCGATCTCTACGTGACGCTCGAGCCATGCAACCATCACGGCAAGACGCCACCATGCAC
The DNA here is from genome assembly GCF_000414195.2 of Exiguobacterium sp. OS-77. Taxonomy (NCBI): domain Bacteria; kingdom Bacillati; phylum Bacillota; class Bacilli; order Caryophanales; genus Exiguobacterium; species Exiguobacterium sp. OS-77. The sequence continues at coordinate 360,935 of NZ_DF239008.1, forward strand.
GGAAGCAATTCTACAAGCAGGAATCAAACGAGTCTTCGTTGCAACGGAAGACAAACATGCGATTGTCGCTGGTTCCGGAATCAAACGGCTACAGGACGCGGGAATCGAAGTCGATGTCGGCTTGTTACGGCATGAGGCAGAAGCCCTTTACACGGTATTCTGGAAGACGATCGAACGAAAACGTCCGACCGTGACCGTCAAAATCGCTCAGACGATGAACGGGATCGCGGCGACAGGTGAACAGCGCTGGATCACGTCAGAAGAAGCACGCGCGAACGGTCGTGCCCTGCGTGGACGCCACGATGCCATCCTCGTCGGAAGTGAGACGGTGCTCGTCGATGATCCGGCACTGACGTTACGCGCATCGTCAGGCATCGAGCCGATTCGAGTAATCGTTGATCGCCGGGGGCGGATTCCGGAGACGGCGCAAGTCTTCCGCGATGGTAAAAATCCAACCTACTGGCTGACGAGTGTTCCTCGGATTAGTCACGATCAGGTGACGGTCCTCGTTGGTGAATATGAGACGCCGGAAGCGATTTTGAAACGCTTATACGAACAAGACATCCGTAGTGTCTTGATTGAAGGCGGACCAACGATTCAAGCCGCTTTCCTTGAGGCAGATCTCGTTGACCGAATCGAAGTCTACCAAGCCCCATCGATTTTTGAAGGCGATGCGTGGAATGGTCAACACGATATCGAAGATCGTTTTCAAATCGACCAGGTTGAGACGGTCGGACCGGATCTCCATCTGACGTACATCCGAAAGGAGGAGACGACATGTTCACCGGATTGATTGAAGAAGTCGGAACCTTAAAACGAAAGATCCCGCGACCGAACGGGTTAGCGCTTGAAATTGAGGCGCACAGGGTACTCGAAGGAACGAAGATCGGTGATAGCATCGCCGTCGACGGGATTTGTTTGACGGTCACGTCGATGAGTCCAACCGGTTTCACGGCAGATGCCGTCCATGACACGATCCGTTCAACAGCACTCGGTACGTACCGAGTCGGAAGTCCCTTGCAACTTGAGCGGGCGATGCCGGCAGACGGTCGCTTCGGTGGACATTTCGTTAGTGGACATATCGACGGAACAGCCCGACTGATCAGTCGGCGACCGGATGGAGAAGCGATGGTCTATACGTTTGATGTCGGAGCGTGGCAAAAGTATTGTATTCCGAAAGGCTCGATCGCAATCAACGGCACGAGCCTGACGTTGCAACGCGTCACACCGGAAACGATCTCGATTTCATTGATTCCGCACTCCCGTCAAGTGACGACGTTTGATCGATTGGCAAGCGGTGCAGTCGTCAATATCGAGTGTGACATGATGGCGAAACATCTCTATCATTTCACGCAGCATGAGAAGCAGACGGACTGGGCAGCATTCTTAGGAGGCGACATGTAATGAACGGATTCGACTTGATTGAAGACGCAATAGAAGATTTGAAAAACGGACGACCGATCATCGTCTGTGATGACGAGGATCGTGAGAATGAAGGCGATCTCGTCATGCTCGCGGAACACGCGACACCGGAAAACATCAACTTCATGATTACACATGGAAAAGGACTCGTCTGTGTACCAGTCAGTCCGCGGATCGCACAGCGACTCGAACTTGCTCCGATGACAGCGAATAATACGGACCCGCATGGGACGGCATTCACGCTCAGCATCGATCATGAAGAGGCAAAGACCGGCATCAGTGCCGAGGAACGGTCGCTAACGATTCAGCGGATGCTGACGGATGGACCGGAACGTTTCAAACGACCGGGTCATATCTTCCCGTTGATCGCAAAAGAGGGTGGTGTCCGGGAGCGACGCGGACATACGGAAGCAGGTGTCGATCTTGCCCGTCTTGCCGGTAGCGATGAGATCGCCGTCATCTGTGAAATCATTAAAGAAGATGGCACGATGGCACGGGTCGACGATCTACTTCTCTATAAGGAAGAACACGATTTAAAACTGATCACGATCGAAGCACTTGTCGCGTATCTCGAGCGTCCATTGACACGTGAAGCAGAAGTATTACTTCCAACGACGTTCGGAGCTTTCCGGATGATTGGCTATACGACGCAAGACGAGAAAGAACATGTCGCTGTCTTATCCGGCGAAGCGCAAGACGGGATGCTCGTCCGTCTACACTCGGAATGCCTGACAGGGGATGTCTTCGGTTCGAAGCGTTGCGATTGTGGACCACAACTCGATGCGGCACTCGAGCGGATCGAACGAGAAGGTGGAGCCGTCTTGTATTTACGTCAGGAAGGACGCGGCATCGGTCTAATGGCGAAGTTAAAAGCGTACGAGTTACAGGAACAAGGACTCGATACGGTCGAAGCGAACCATGCACTCGGTTATCCGACGGACATGCGTGACTACACGGTCGCAGCCAATATGTTGCGCGATCTCGGCGTGACGAAGATCCGCTTGATGACGAACAACCCGGACAAACAACGGGTGCTCGAGCAAGAGGGGATCGAAATCATCGAACGTGTACCCCATCAAGTACCGGCCGAGCCGGAAAATCAGCGTTACCTAAAAACAAAACAAACGAAACTCGGGCACTGGCTCGACATCCAAGGAGGACACACATCATGATCTACGAAGGTTTCTTAACAGGAGAAGGACTACGCGTCGCAATCGTCGCAGCACGTTTTAACGAATTGATCACTTCAAAACTCGTCGGAGGAGCAAACGACGCTTTCCGCCGCCACGGGGTCGCAGCGGATGCTGTCGATACAGCGTGGGTTCCGGGAGCATTCGAAATTCCGCTCGTCGCGGAAAAGTTAGCGAAAAGCGGTAAGTATGACGCCGTCATCACACTCGGTGCCGTCATCCGTGGGGCGACGTCGCACTATGATTATGTCTGTAACGAGGTCGCAAAAGGTGTCGCAAGTGCCTCGCGCGATACAGGCGTGCCGATCATCTTCGGTGTCCTGACGACGGATTCAATCGAGCAAGCAGTCGAACGTGCTGGCACGAAAGCCGGAAACAAAGGCTACGAAGCTGCGGTTTCTGCGATTGAGATGGCGAATCTTTTACGGACGATTTAATTGAATAGAGGCAGGGTGACGGTACATTCCGTCATCCTGTTTTTTTGCGGAAATCTCTTGAAGATTGAATCAAATTTCAAAAAAAGAATCGTTGATTTGAAATTTGAGGATTCAATTTTAAGTAGAACGGTAATGGTCTACTAAAGAAAGTTTGAAACATTTTCCAATGTTTTTCGTAAATCAGGGTAACGCGTATAAAGGAGGAAATGAATATGAAGAAAGCTAGGTGGGTAGCAGCCGGGATCGTTGCAGCATCGATTGGGCTTGCGGGATGTCAAGATGGACAAACAGATACAGGGAGTGGCAGTGGGTCTGGTTCGACGAAGTCGGGGGAACTCTCGAATACGGAATTACTGAATAAAGCGACAGCCGCTCAAAAAGATATTAAATCGTTCCATATGGAAGGGACAGTCAACTCAAAAGCAGGTGAGATGACAGTGGATCAAAAGGTATCCGCCGATATCATCCAGAAGCCGCTTACGATGCACCAGACGATGACAATGAAAAATCCACAGGACGGTAAAGACATGTCGATTGAGAGCTATATCGTCGACGATAAGATGTATATCTCGCAAAACGGACAATGGCTCGTTCAAGATGTCTCGGAACTAGGCGATATGGTTGAAGCAATGGAGTCATCGGCATCGACGGATCAAAATCTCAAGCTGTTGAAAAAGTATAAAGACAACTGGACAGCAAAAAAAGAGGGTGACGTCTATCAAATCGACGTCAAACTAAAGGGTGACGACCTCAAAGCTTTCATGAAGGATTCGCTCGAACAAACAGGACAGATGGCGCAGATGAAAGATGCGATGGATAGCATCGACTATAAGAAGATGAACTACAAGATGACGTATGACGCAAAAACGTTCTATCCGAAGTCTCTCGACATGGACATGGTATTTGCGATTGAAAAAGATACCGAGTTCAATATGAAAAACGCGTCGACGTTCTCGAAATTCAATGAGATTGACGAAATCAAATTACCAGCGGAAGCAAAAGATGCCCAACCGCTCACAGGTGCGACACAATAACGAACAACAAGCCCTTCACATCCAATCGGAAGTGAGGGGCTTGTCTCATTTAGACTTGAAATTGACGTAATACCTCTTTTAATGCTTCCGCCTGCTGTTGACTGACGGAAGTCTGTTCATGCACATCTCGGAACGCTTGAACGGAATGATTGATTTGCTCCGACATCGATTGTGTGCCTTGCGCCCCATCATTGACGGTGACGGCAACATCGTGGATGACACCAAGCATATTTGCTGTCAGTTCCTGAAGTTGACCAGCTTGAGCGGCAAAATGTTCTGCTGCATCACCGAATAATTGCGCATCATCACGGTATTGAATCGAGGCATCTTCGAATAAATCATAGTCTTTGACGACCTTTGTATCGATGAAAGAGAGCATCTCACCGGACGCGGCATTCAAGTGTTCGACGGAATCGATGACGGAGAGTGAGACGTCTTGAATTTGTTCAACGGTATCTCGACTGCTCTCGGCGAGTTTTCGAATCTCATCGGCGACGACGGCGAAGCCTCGACCGACTTCTCCGGCACGTGCTGCTTCAATCGAAGCGTTAAGGGATAATAAATTCGTTTGCGCCGCAATTGAAAGGATCGCGTCAGACAAAACGGAAATTTCCTTAACGGCTTTCGCCCGTGCCATCGCATCTTCCAGTTTATTTTTTGTTTCGAAGAGAATTTGAGTGGCGGTCTGTTTCGCTTCTGTGGCGACAACTTGAAGCGATTCAGCACGACCGCCGACTTCTTGAGCGCGTTTTCCGTTCGCTTCTGCGCCGGAGACGATGTCATGAATCGTCGCTTCCATATCGACGGCAGACGAGTTCATCTCTTCAGCTGAAGCGGCTGTCTCTTGCATACCCGCCGATAAGTTTTCAATCGTATGCGAAGTCGACGCCATATCTTGATCGAGTTCGCTGATTCGACCAGAGACATGACGAGAGGTCGACACGACGTGTGTTGCCGTATCATCGACTTGGACAATAATTGTTCGTAAGTGAGCGATGAATTGATTCATCGACTTGGCGATTTGTCCAATTTCGTCCTCTCGTACGACGTCGAGTTGCGCCGTCAAGTCACCACCTTGTGTTGCGAGTTCATGCGTTTTCGCCTGCAGTTGACGGAGTGGACCGAAGATTGAGCGTAAAATCAAGACGGTGAAGATGACACCGAGCAATCCGACGACACCGATGATCGTGAACAGCATAAGGTGCGCCGTATTAGCGGCGCTGGTGATAGCGTCACCATTTTTACCAGCTTGTTGATTATTGTATTTCACGATTTTCGTCAATTGATCCGAAACAGCGAAGTATGAATCACGACTCTCACCTTCATAATAGGTGACCGCTTCTTTTTGAGTTTCTGGTGTACTGAGGGCGAGAAGACGATCAGTCGTCTCATTGAAAGTTTGCCATTTTTTTGTGAGATCATTGTACAGTGCGCGATCGCTTTCTAAATAAATCGTTTTTTCGTATTTCGCGAGATTCGCATCAACGGTCGCTAAACCGTCTTTGACACGCTTATCATAACCGGCTTTGATTTCTGGATCATTTTCTTGAATGTGTAGTAATTCGACACGTCGTAAATCAGATAGAGCAGTATTCGTTTCATGAGATAAGTTCAGACCGGGAATCCAGGACGAGGTGATCGTTTGACTCTCTTGGTCAACACGATTGAGAGAAGATGCGCCGTATAACCCGACACCGATCAAGCTAAGCAAAAGGATGGAGGACAATAAGATAAGCTTCGTTTTAATCTTCATATGATTCGCTCCTTTTTTTGCAAGATGAACTATTCATTTTCTTGATTATAACGTCACAAGTAAAAAATTTACTTATTATAGAAAAAATTAAAATGTAGAATAGTTTTATGAAAAAATAGTTTGACAATTATCAGTAAATTCTGAAAAAATGGTAAGGAACTATAGATTACATAGGGGGAGGTAAAACGAATGGGAAATTCATTTAGTGACTGGATTGGTAAGGTGTCCAATTTTGTTTGGGGACCACCGTTACTCATTCTGTTGGTCGGTACGGGGATTTACTTGACGATTCGCTTAGGATTCATTCAAATTACCAAACTGCCGTATGCGCTGAAGCTTGCGTTTTCAAAGCATCAGGACGATAAGTCAGAAGGTGACATCAGTCACTTTCAAGCGTTGATGACGGCACTGGCTGCGACCGTCGGTACGGGGAATATCGTCGGTGTCGCAACCGCTGTCGTCCTCGGGGGACCAGGTGCGATCGTCTGGATGTGGTTGTCCGGTCTGTTCGGGATGGCAACGAAGTACGCGGAAGCGATTCTTGCCGTCAAATATCGCGTCGTCGATGAAAAAGGACAGATGGCAGGAGGACCGATGTATTACCTTGAGCGTGGACTGAAGCAGAAATGGCTCGGTGTCTTGTTTGCTGCATTCGCTTCGATCGCTGCGTTTGGTATTGGAAACGGGGTCCAGACAAACTCGGTCGCCCTCGCGATGAAATCGACGTTCGATGTGCCACTTTACGTGACGGGGATCGCGTTGATGGTATTGACGGGTGTCGTCATTCTTGGTGGGGTCAAATCGATTGGAAAGGTCGTCAGTCTATTCGTTCCGTTCATGATTTTCTTCTATGTCGGAAGTGGCTTGCTGATTCTCGTCATGAACTATGACTTGATTCCAGGTGCGATCTCGACGATCTTCAGCAGTACGTTCTCAAACGAAGCCATCACGGGTGGGGCAATCGGGGCAGCGATTCGTTATGGTGTCGCGCGTGGTGTCTTCTCGAACGAAGCAGGACTCGGTTCAGCACCGATCGCAGCCGCTGCTGCGAAGACGGACTTCCCGGGGCGTCAAGCGCTCGTCTCGATGACGCAAGTCTTCCTCGATACATTGGTCGTCTGTTCGATCACGGGTCTGACGCTCGTCATGGGGGGACAGTTGGACACGAAATTAGAAGGCGTCGAGTTGACGACAGCAAGCTTCGAGGTCTTCCTCGGTCCTGCCGGGAAATACATCGTTACGATTGGTCTCGTCATGTTCGCTTACTCGACGGTCCTCGGTTGGTCGTATTACGGTGAAAAGTCGATCTATTATCTATTTGGTCAAAAATCAATCCTACCGTACCGCATCCTGTTCGTTTTAGTCGCCGGAGCCGGCGCGATGACGACGAACTTGAACATGGTCTGGGCGATTTCCGATGTCTTTAACGGATTGATGGCGATTCCGAACTTAATCGGTTTGATTGGATTGTCTGGCGTCGTCATTGCCGAGACACGACTGTTCCGCGAACAGTTGAGACGAGAAGAAGCGAATCGGAAGGTTTCGTAGGATACATGCTCTAAAAACGAGTTCGTGTATGATGAAGTATGAGAAAAGGGAGATCACGTTCCGGGTCATGTACTCGGATGGTGATTTCCCTTTTTATTTGATCCGAAAGAAATACGAATGTGCATCATACTCGACTCCCGCCTGTGGAAAGCGAGGATGATAAAACATGCGTTGTTAGAGATGGTGATCAAGAGAACAACAAGAGATGCATCACTTTTTACGATAAAGCATCAAGGATTCATAAGGACGTAACGTCAGAGTGTGATCTTCTGTCTGCATCTCCTGGTAGTTGTGAATCAACACCGTATAGTCCGACCCGTCACGAGGTAACGTGAACGTCGTGTCTGTTCCGTAGAAGTTCGAAACGACAAGCAACTCTTCCTCGTTCGTTACGCGTTCGTACGCCCAGAGTGACGGATCGTCTGGTGTCAACAGACGGTACGAACCATCCGTGAGCACGTCATACTGTTTACGGAGTTGAATCAATCGTTTGTAATGATGATAGACCGAGTTTGGGTCTGCGACAGCCGACTCGACATTGATGTGATCATACGTCGGCGAGACCGGGATCCACGGCTCGCTTGTACTAAAGCCACCGTTGAGTGCGTCTGACCATGGCATCGGCGTCCGCGCATTGTCACGCGACTTTTGACGAATCGCAGCGAGAATCGCTTCTTCCGTTACGTCGTTGTCCCGAGCTTCCTGATAGGCGTTCAATGTCTCGACATCGCGGTAGTCGGACAGATCCGTGAAGTCCGGATTCGGCATGCCAATCTCTTCTCCTTGATAGATGTACGGTGTACCTTGTAGACCATGAAGCGTCGTCGCGAGCATCTTCGCACTTTCGACGCGATACGTGACGTCGTCACCAAACCGGCTAACGACGCGTGGCTGATCATGATTGCACCAAAAGATCGCGTTCCATGCTTGTCCGTTCATGCCGGATTGCCAGTCGGAGAAGATCTGTTTCAGTTGCGTGAAATCAAACGGTGCTGCCGTCCATTTCTCACCGTTCGGATAATCGACTTTCAAATGATGAAAGTTGAATGTCATCTTCAGTTCTTGTTCATCAAGCGATGAATAACGAAGACAGTGTTCAAGTGACGTCGATGACATCTCACCGACAGTCAAGAGATCGTGTCCGGCAAAGACTTCTGCGTTCATCTCTTGCAAGTAGTCGTGGACGTTCGGTCCGTCCGTATAATACGTCCGTCCGTCTCCTGCTGGATCGTTCGGAAGACCTGGCGTCTTTGAAATCAAATTGATGACATCAAGTCGGAAGCCGCTGACTCCTTTATCCCGCCAAAAGCGCATCATGTCGTAAACCTCTTCCCGTAAGCGCGGATTTTCCCAATTTAGATCGGCTTGCGTCTTGTCGAACAGGTGCAAGTAATACTTGCCAGCCACCTCATCGAACGACCAAGCAGGACCGCCAAACTTGGATACCCAGTCGTTCGGTGTCTCGCGCCAAATGAAGTAGTCGTGATAGGGACTATCCGGATGACGTCCTTCTTCAAACCAGACATGCGACGTGGAACAGTGATTAACGACGATATCCATCATGACAGACAAACCGCGTTGTTTCGCTTCTGCGAGTAACGTCTCGAAATCGTCCATCGTTCCGTACGATGGATCAATCGCGTAATAATCACTGACATCATAACCATTGTCGTTTTGCGGTGAGGCATAGACCGGCGTCAACCAAAGATAATCGACACCCAGATCCGCCAGATAATCGAGTTTGGCCGTCACGCCACGTAACGTACCGGTCGCTTTGCCCTCCGGACTATAAAAACTCTTCGGATAGATTTGATAAACGGCGGATTTGCGCCAATCGGTTGTCGTGATCATGAGATACACACCTTTCTAGAATTACGCTGCTTTATTGAGGGCAGCTTTTTTTGCGCGTTTCGTTGAGACATAGTGGAACAGGAACGTACAGGCGACAGGGACGATGATCGCAATCACCATGCCGACGATGAACGACAGAATCGAACCTGGTACGATCGAAATGAAAGCAGGTAATCCGCCAACACCGATCGCAGGAGCAAGAACGCCACTGACAGCGATGAAAGCTGACGCAATCGCTGAACCGACGAGTGCCGCGTAAAACGGATACTTGAACCGGAGATTGACCCCGAACATGGCCGGTTCCGTGATTCCGAAGTAGGCGGATAAAGCGGACGTTGATGCCATGTTTTTATCGTTAACGTTTTTCGCGAGGAAAAGCATCGCGAGTGTTGCTGAACCTTGAGCGATGTTCGAAATCGCGATCATCGGCCAAATGAACGTCGTCCCACTTTGTCCGATCAACTGTAGATCAACAGCGATGAACATGTGGTGCATGCCAGTGATGACGAGCGGCGCATAGAGTGCACCAAAGAGTAGGGCACCGAGTAATGGAACAGCTTCGAACGTATTGACGACACCGATCGTAATCCAGTCACCGACTTGACGCGTGACTGGTCCGATGACGGCAAGGGCGAGGAAGCCCGTCAATGTGATCGTCGTAATCGGTACGACGAGTAATTGAATTGCATTCGGTACCCGTTTTTTTAGCCAACGTTCAATCGTACTGAGGACATAAGCAGCGGCGAGTACAGGGAGGATTTGTCCCTGATAACCGACTTTTTCAATTTCAAAGAGACCGAGAATGTTGAACGTCGGGATTTCACCTTTTAGAGCACTTTGTCCGTAGTTCCATGCGTTTAAGAGATCTGGATGAACAAGCATCAGACCCATGACGATCCCGAGAATCTCACTTCCGCCGAAGCGTTTCGTCGCTGACCAACCGACGAGTGCCGGGAGGAAGACGAAGGCGGTGTTTGCCATCATATTGATGAGATCCCAAAGTCCTTGTAAGTTTGGATAACGATCGATCATTGTCTTGCCACCGAACTCGATTCCGAATAGATTATTGATTCCCATTAAGAGACCAGCAACGATGATCGCCGGGATGATAGGCATGAAGACATCAGAAAAGACTTTGATCAACTTTTGGAACGGATTCATCTTGGCAGCGCCAGACGATTTAACATCTGCGATTGTCGTTGCCTGTAAACCGGTTAATTGAATGAATTCTGCATAGACCCGGTCGACGTCTCCGGCACCAATGACGATTTGATAGACACCCGCGTTCAAGAACGCGCCTTTGACGAGCGGAACTTCAAGTAAGGCTTCTTGATTGACAAGCTCTTGATTCTTAAGCGTTAAACGAAGACGGGTGACACAGTGAGCTGCCTGCTCAATGTTCTCCTTACCTCCGATGTTCTCAATGATTTGCTCTGCAATCTGACGATAGTTTGGTTTCATCTCGATGCTCCTTTTTGGAAGTGACATACTCGACCACTTTTGAAATGAAAACGTTTTCTTATCTGCGCACACTTATCTTAACTTATCTATATAAGTTGGTCAAGAACTTATATAGATAAGTTGGGAAGAATAAAAAAGAGAGAATCCGTCATCTACGGATTCCCTCATCTTGCAGCCTATATTCAACGACGGGCAATATCAGTGAACTGAAACTTATCGAGCCGGTGACGCGATTCCGTCCGTTCGAAATGTTGTCCTTCATAGAAATACGTATCGTTCGTGACAACGATGACATGCGTCATATCGTGAAGGTCGAGTCGTTCTTGGTCTTCCATTGTCGCAGGGCGAGCTTCGATTTTTCGTTTTGCGTAGCTGATCTGCCGACCAAGTGTCTCTTCGATGTACTGATAGATCGAACCTTGAGCGATGTCAGTAGTGAGTCCGGGTACGAGTGCTGTCACGAAATGATTGATGTCACGGATGACACGTTCACCATCGATTTGGCGAATGCGCTCGATGCGTGTCACGTCCGTTCCTTCTGCCACATGTAATAACGAAGCGAGTTCAGCAGAAGCGGAAAGGACTTCGCAGGATAAGACATCCGTCTCGACGGTATGACGCCCCATCCGGCGATGAGCTTCCGAAAAGCTGACGATGCCGTTGAATTGGAACTCGATCGCTTCTTGCGACAGGACGAAGACACCTTTCCCCTGGTGTTTACGGACGAAGCCTTTTTCTTGCAGGGCATCAATCGCTTTTCGAACCGTTCCGCGGCTCGCCTCGAATTCATGCATCAATTCCGTTTCAGAAGGTAATTTCGTTTCGGCCGGAAGCGTTCCTTCCTGAATCCGCTGTGCGAGCTCGTGATAGATGTTTACATACTTCGGCATATGATCCGTCCTTTACACTCAAATAATGCCTTTAGTGTAGCACGGAACGATTACAGGCATCAAAATAGCTCCACCTATGATCCGGACATGACCGGAAAATAGATAGAGCGTAGAAGTGTGAATGTCAGTCAACGAAGAGACGTCGAAAACGTCGTTCCTTTTTTGAGGACATCTTGTTTTTCATCGAGAACATCACTCGTCAAGAGTTCAATCGAGTCAACCGGATGTTCCAAGATGAAGCCGAAGTTACCACTCCGTGACTCGGACGGGGCGTAAGTCTTCGCAAGCGACTCCAAATAGACGTCGTCCTCGAGCGTCTTTTCTGTCGCAGCATCGAGTTTGAAGTGGGCGACAGGATTGAACGTGACCGGTTCATTACTTGTGTTCTTGATCGTGACCCGTGTCTTGATCAAATCAAAGGATTCATCGTGCGTAAAGCCATGGAAGAAATCAATCATGCCATAGCTTGGACGAGCATGGAATACTTTGATCTCTTCGATCGTCATCTCGATCGGACCAATCTTCCGTGTTTCGTTCACTCGTTTGAATTGTTTAAGCGTCAGGTCGCCCTTATCATCCGTGACGGTCTGATCGATTTTTGTCAAATCGCGATCGTCTGGAATTTGTGGGTTTGGAACGAAGGCGCTTGTTTTTTCAAGCGATACCGGCTGCTCCTGTTTCGCAGACGCTGGTTCTTTTGGTGTGTCTTGTGATGCTGAAGTGCCACAACCAGCGAGCACCGTCCCGAGCATCAAAGTAGCAAGTATCTGTCTCATGAACATTCTCCTTATTTCTTCGATTTCAAGAGATCGAAGATGATTTTCGCGTGATCCGTGTTGTCGACTTGTCCCGCGAAACGTTCTTTAGCAGGACCGAACGCATAGACCGGTACGTCTTCACCTGTATGTCCACCTGTAGTCCAGCCTGTATGCGAGCGTTCGTTAAAGATTTCTTCAATCGCATTATCGATCTCGAGTAATTTCTTCGATTCAGCAGCGCGGGAGACGCTATCGATTTCTTTGTCCGTCAAGGCGAGTTTGTCCTGATCGATATACGTCGTCAACGTCTTGCGGACGTCCGCACCATCGACGATTTTTTGCGCCATGAAGTCAGGTGTTTTCTTTGCCGCTTTGATCGGTTCAGCGAACCAGTTATAGATGCCATCTGCACCGATTGAATATCCACCCGTTGAGTGGTCAGCTGTCGCGACGACGAGTGTATGTTTATCCTTCTTTGCAAATGCGATCGCGGCTTTGAATGCCCGCTCGAAGTCTTCCATCTCACTCATGGCACCGACGATATCATTGTCATGACCGGCCCAGTCGACTTGGCTACCTTCGACCATCAGGAAGAATCCTTTTTTATTCGAGTCGAGTCGCTTAATGGCAGAGTTCGTCATTTGTTCAAGCGATGGGACCGAGTTTTCGCGGTCAATCCGTTTTGGTAATCCACCATCTGCGAACAGACCGAGGACTTGTTTGTTTTTATCACCTTGCAATTGATCCAGATCCGTGACGTAACTGTAACCGTCTTTTTTGAATGCTTTCGTCAAATCAACATCCGGACGGACGAAGTTCGACTTACCGCCACCGAGCATGACGTCAATTTTATGCTTCCCATTGACGCGTTCCTTGAAGTAATCGTCTGCGATCGCGTTCATGTTCTTTCGGCTCTCATCATGAGCACCGAACGAAGCAGGTGTCGCATGCGTGATTTCCGATGTTGCAACGAGTCCTGTTGACTTACCACGTTCTTTCGCTGCTTCAAGGACGGTCTTGACTTCCGATTTATCGTTATCAACGGCAATTGCTGCATTATACGTCTTGACGCCGGATGACATCGCTGTTGCTGCGGAAGCGGAATCGGTGACGTTTTCCTTCGGATCTTCCGGATAAGTCATCTGTTGACCAACGAGGTATTGGTCAAACGCTGTTTTTTCAGCAACCGGTGTCGATGGATCGTTCTTTAAGTAACGATGAGCAGATGTATACGAGACCCCCATTCCGTCGCCGATCAAGAAGATGACGTTCCGGATTTCCGGTGATTTAACAGGTTTTGTCTTTGCTTCTGCTTCAGGCATCGAGAACATCGTACTGAGGGAAAGGGTTGATAAGGCAAAAATCGGAATGATACGTTTTAATTTCATACAGGTTCCTCCTCGAAAGGTGATGGGGTTTGATAATCGATACGAACTACAAACTCCACCTTACGGGTGAAATATGAAAACCATGTGTATAGTGTGTAAAGCTTTGTGAAGAATCGATAACAAAAAAATGGACCTTCTGAAAAGTCATTTCAGAAGGTCCATTCGTTGCATTAGCGACTCCACCCAATCATCCGACGATACGAGCTAAACGTCGGCCAGGCGAGAATCGCGATCGCGAGCCAGTACAGGAACTGGTTCTCAGACGAAATCAGACCGATGATGCCAGCGAGCAGAATCGTCGTATAGATCGAGAAGGTGATGATGAGTGCTGGATGTAATTTCGGGAAAATCGTGAAACGCCCGAGACGTTCGTTCGCACCTTTGACATAGAGACGACTACCGAAAATCAGTAAGATGACCGTCAAGGCTAAACTGAACAACACAGCATAGGTGATGTTGAAATCGGTATTGTACTCGAAGAAGAGCGCAAATGGCGTCGTGATCGTCATCAAAAAGCTTGTTGGTTTGTCTAACTCTTCATAGCCCACGCCAAAACCCAGTTGACCGATAGCATAGATACTGAAATACGTGAAGTAATTCAAGAACAAGAAGAACGTTCCGAGTAACAGTTGTCCGATGATATCACCAGCAATCGTTCCGGCGAATAAGAAGATCGTCAAAATCGTCACATCAAATAGAAGGAATAGACCAAAATCTTGAAGGAGTGACGACCTCGTGACGTAATCGAACGGATCGATTCCGAATGCTTGAAGTAATAACCAACTAGCAAAAAAGCCGATGATCGGGAAGACGATCAATGTCACGACACCGATGATCCATTTGATCCAGAACAACCAGACCTTCGGGAATGGGAGTGCATGCAAGATCAAACTACGACCACTTCCACGCTCAGAGCCGAGCATCAGGATTGCAAAGACGGCAATCAGAATTGCTGCGAACCCAGCGAAGAACGGACTGACGAGTACAGTGTTGAGTAGATCGGGTTGCTGAGACACATCGTATTTTTCGAATTCATTGATGACGGTATAACTGCCGAACCCATAACTGAAGATTGCGAGCAGAATGAAACAAGCGAGAGGCCAAATACCTTGCTTGATATGATAGCGGATCAATTGCTTAACCATGTCGTTTCCCTCCAAACGTCCCTAAGAAGTAATCTTCCATCTGCACTGGCAAAGCATCCTTTAAGAGAGGACGCGTCGTTTCAAGATAACGTGCGCCTTCATCCGATAAGACGAGTAACGTCACGACCCGACCCGTTTGGGATAAGACGTGGAGATCGGCATGACTGAGCTCTGGAACATCTTCATAGACGACTTGCCATTTCTGCATGCTAGCTTTGGCATCATCGAGTGCCTTTGGTTCGCGGACGAGGTGTTTTTCGATCGTCATGACACGGTCGGCAAGGGAATCAAGTTCTTCGAGTTGGTGCGAAGCAATCAGAACGGCTGTCTGGCGCTCCGCGAGTAATGAGACGAGTTGTTTCAGATAATCACGTTTGTTGATCCGGTCAAGTCCATCAGTTGGTTCATCGAGCAACAGAACGGGGGCATTCGTTGCAAACGCGAGTTGGAGAAGGAACAACTGGGCTTGTCCCTTTGATAAAGATGTCACGCGACGACCACGATCGAGATTCGACGAGCGACAATAATTTTCGATATACGTCTTTTCGAAATTCGGATAGAACGCATTGTAGAAGTTGATCAGTTCGCCAAGTGTCATTTGACGATAGACGGAGACGGAGTCCGGAACGAGAAAGAGGTGCTCTCGCGTCTGCGGGACATGGTGAATGGATTCGTTGTTCCATTCAACCTTTCCGCGTGTCGGCTCGAGCGCACCGACGAGTGTTTTCAGTAACGTCGTTTTTCCGGCACCATTACGACCGATCAACGCGGTGATCGTTCCTGCTGGCAGGGTGAAGGATGCATTTTCATAAATCATGGTACGGTCAATTTGTTTCGTTAGATGAGAAACGGTCAACATGAGGAATCCTCCCTTATGTGTAAGATGAGTTGATAGAGTTCTTCGTTTGAGATCGAGAGTTCGTCGGCGACGGAACAAAGACGGGTGAGTGGATCTTGAATAGCGGCTTGTTTGACTTCACTGAGGGGGATATCTGAGATGAAGGAGCCTTTGCCGCGCATCGTGACGATGAAGTTGCGGCTCTCGAGTTCCTGATAGGCACGGGAGACCGTGTTCGGGTTGACAAGGAGTGTACCGGCAAGTTCACGAACGGATGGCATCTGTTCGCCGGAGCGGAGTAGACCACGGGCAATCGAGCGGATGATTTGCGTGACTAACTGTTCATAAATCGGCAAGGGACTTTTCGGATCGACGGTGAACATTTCTTCACCTCCTTAAGTGTACTAATTCAATTAATACACCAATTATAGGAATTTTGAATCGGTCTGTCAATGTTTCTTTTCGAGAAGACGGTTACGCCAACGATCGCAATATTTGCTATACTGACGACAGAAGAACCGCCAGGAAGGATGACCGAGATGTTGGATCGATTGAGTGCCTTAGAGGACCGTTATGAAAAACTGAATGATATGTTGGCTGATCCAGCCATCATCAATGATACGAATCAATTACGCGAGGTCTCAAAGGAGCAGTCGCAGCTTGCCCCAACCGTTGAGACATATCGCGTCTATCGCGAGAAGATGGAAGCCTATCAAGAGGCACGTCAGATGTTGACAGATCCGGAGATGCGCGACCTTGCGAAGGAAGAAGTCGCGATGCTTGAGCCGGAGATCAAAGAGCTCGAAGCGAAGCTGAAAGCTTTACTCTTACCGAAGGATCCGAATGACGATAAGAACGTCATCGTCGAGATTCGTGGTGCGGCAGGGGGAGATGAGGCAGCCTTATTTGCGGGTGACCTGTTTAAGATGTACTCGAAGTTTGCTGAGAAACAGAACTGGAAGATTGAGATCATCGACGCGAGCTATACGGAGCTCGGTGGTTATAAAGAAATCATCTTTATCGTCAAAGGAACAGGCGCCTACTCGAAGCTGAAGTATGAGAACGGGGCACACCGCGTCCAACGCGTTCCATCAACGGAATCGGGTGGACGGATTCATACATCGACCGCAACGGTTGCCGTGTTACCGGAAGCAGAAGACGTCGAGGTCGAAATCCATGATAAGGATGTCCGGGTCGATACGTTCACGTCGAGTGGACCGGGTGGACAGTCCGTCAATACGACGCAGTCCGCCGTCCGTGTCACGCACGTGCCGACGGGGATCGTCGCGAGCTGTCAGGATGAGAAATCGCAAATCAAGAACAAGGAAAAAGCGATGAAAGTTTTACGGGCGCGTGTCTACGATAAAATTCAACGCGAACAGCAAGCAGAGTATGATGAAAAACGAAAGTCGGCTGTTGGTACGGGTGACCGTTCAGAGCGGATTCGGACGTATAATTTTGCCCAAAACCGGGTGACGGACCATCGCATCGGATTGACGATTCAGAAGCTTGATCGAATCTTGCAAGGCGAGATGGATGAAGTCATCGATACGCTCGTCATGGAACATCAGGCGCGAGCATCGGAGGCGGCAAACTGATGCGGATCGCAAAACGTCTAAATGAGGCAAAAACGATGATGGAACAAGCAGGACGCGAGGGTTCAAGTGCCGAATGGTTACTCATGCACGTCTTAGAAGTCGACCGGACCGGACTCCTTGTCCGCTTGTCCGATGAATTGACACCGGAGCAGGATTTACGATTCAGTGAATACTTGCTTGCTCATGTTCACGGTGTGCCCGTTCAGCATTTAATCGGCTATCAGCCGTTTTACGGACGGGACTTTCGTGTCACACCGGATGTCTTGATTCCACGACCGGAAACGGAAGAGTTGATCGTCTTCGTGACGGAGCGTCTCAAACGCGAGACGTTCACCGCGGGACAGATCGTCGACATCGGTACCGGTAGCGGGGCGATTGGAATCACGCTCGCCCTCGAACTCGAGCAACCGGTCACGACCGTCGATATTTCACCAGCTGCAATCGCGGTCGCGAAGCAAAATCAAGCAGCGCTTGGTGGAGACGTGACGTTCCTTGAAGGAGATTTACTCGCACCGCTCGCAGATGATTCCGTCCGGGTGCTCGTTTCGAACCCTCCTTATATCGAGGAAGAAGAATTACTCAGTGAAGTCGTGTTCGATCATGAACCGCATCTCGCCCTGTTTGGCGGAAAAGACGGTCTCGTCTTTTACCGACGTCTCGTCGAGGAGAGTGGACGGGTCTTACGCGACGATTTCCGACTGATTGCGTTTGAAATTGGACACAATCAAGGACCAGAAGTGCAAATGATGTTAAAAGAACGTTATCCAAATGCGGAAACGGGTATTTTAAAAGATATAAACGGTAAAGACCGTATCGTGTATGCGGAACGAAAGGATTGTACAGCGTGAAGACGGAAATGATTGACTTACAGACGATGGATGAAGCAGTTCGGTTATTGCAGGAAGGAGAGGTCGTGGCGATGCCGACCGAGACCGTTTATGGTCTCGCAGGAGACGCAACGAACGAAGCGGCTGTTCGGCGAATCTTCGCCGCGAAGGGTCGACCTTCCGACAATCCACTGATTGTCCATGTCGCATCCGTAGAACAGGCACATCAGTTCGTCACGCACATTCCAGATGTCGCGGCACGTTTGATGGAGGCGTTCTGGCCAGGAGCCTTGACGATCATCCTCGAATCGAACGGCACCGCATCCACACTCGTCACAGCAGGACTAGATACGATCGGATTACGGATGCCAGACCATCCGCTCGCGCTTCAATTAATTGAAGCGACAGGGCTGGGCCTCGCAGCACCGAGTGCCAACCGTTCCGGAAAACCTTCACCGACGTCATCTGCGCACGTCGCATATGACCTCTCGGGACGCATCGCTGCGATCGTCGATGGAGGGGAAACGGGCATCGGGGTCGAATCGACTGTCATCGATTGTACGATGACGCCACCGGCGATTTTACGACCGGGTGGCGTGACACGCGAACAAATCGAGTCGGTCATCGGTCCTGTCACACTCGATCCTGCCTTATCGATGAAAGATGTTACACCGAAGGCACCCGGGATGAAATATACCCACTATGCGCCGGAAGCAACACTGTCCGTCGTCGAAGGGGATCTTTCATTCTTACAGCAACTCATCGATGATGCGCGACAAACCGGACACAAGACGGGCGTTCTCCTGTTTGACGGGGAGGATGTCGACGCAGATGTTCGCTGCTCCCTTGGTAATTCGATGGAGACGGCGGCACAACGTCTTTACGATTGTTTACGGCGATTTGATCAGACGACGGTGGATCAGATTTTTGTACGAGACCTATCAGAAGAAGGGGTGGGGCTTGCGGTCCGCAACCGCCTCCATAAAGCAGCAGGTGGTCGGGTCATTCGCCCTTGAAGAAGGAGGATACGGAGATGAGCACACGTCGCGTTTTATTCATCTGTACAGGAAATACATGCCGTAGCCCGATGGCGATGGCATTACTACGCTCGAAAGTCGCTGATCAGGAATTCGACGTCCGTTCAGCAGGACTACGTTCGATGCAAGGATTTGATGCGTCCGAGAACGCCTTACAAGTGTTACGTGAACGCGGGATCGAACTCGAGCACTATACGCAAGTCTTTGATGATGTACTCGGACGCTGGTCTGACATCATCTTGACGATGACGCGTCAGCACAAGCAGGAAGTCGGTGAACGCTATCCGGAACTGAAGGAACGGACGTTTACCTTATATGAATATGTGACAGGGCTTGAACGGGACATCAATGATCCGTATGGCGGATCGATGAACGTCTACCGGCAAGTACGTAATGAACTCGAACCCCTCGTCAACCGTCTTGTGTTAAAATTGACGCAGAACGGAAACGGAAGAAAAGCTCCGGATACACGGAAACTTCCGAAAAAACAACCTAAACAAACGGGGGAATAGTAAAGATGAAAGTAGCAATCGGCGCGGATCATGGCGGTTTTAAGTTAAAGGCAGAAATCAACGACCTCTTACAAGAGCTCGGCATCGACTATACGGACTTCGGTACGCATTCAGCCGACTCGATCGATTATCCGGATGTCGCGATTCCAGTCGCTGAGGCAGTCGCAAGCGGAGAGTTTGATCGTGGTATCTTGATTTGTGGAACAGGCATCGGGATCGGAATCGCAGCGAACAAGGTCAAGGGCATCCGAGCAGCACTCGTCCATGATACGTTCAGTGCGAAAGCGACGCGTCAGCACAACGATTCGAACATCTTGACGATGGGCGAACGCGTCATCGGTCCAGGACTGGCTCGTGAGATCGCACAACTTTGGCTTGAAACGGAATTCGAAGGCGGACGTCATGAGAACCGCGTTTGCAAAATCTCAGATTATGAGGTGAAGTAATGGACTTGACACGCATCCAGCACGATTTAGAAGAAGCACTGAACGCTCTGGATGAACGATTTTCCTTAAAAGGAAAATTGCTCGTGATCGGCTGTTCGACGAGCGAAGTCATCGGTAAACAAATCGGCAAGGCCGGTTCGCCAGAAGTCGCGGACGCGTTGTTCGACGTATTCGATGCCTTTCGGCGGTCGCACCAAGTCGATCTTGCCTTCCAAGGCTGTGAGCATATCAACCGAGCGCTGACGCTTGAGCGGCAAACAGCAGAACGACTCGGACTCGATCCAGTGACGGTCGTTCCGGTTCCGGAAGCCGGTGGGTCGATGGCGAGTGCTGCTTATCAGCGCTTCTCGGCACCGGTCGTCGTCGAAGCGATTCAGGCAGACGCCGGGATTGATATCGGGGACACGTTCATCGGGATGCACTTGAAGGCTGTTGCGATTCCTGTGCGCTTGCCGCACAAGGAAATCGGTGAGGCACATGTGACGGCAGCCGTGACACGACCGAAATTAATCGGTGGAGCACGTGCTAAATACGAATGATTGATGCAAGGGGTTGCGCACCCCTTGCTTTTTTGATGTTGTTTTTAGGGATGCCGGGAACGAAACATTCGTGTTAAGATAGGTCTATCGAAATGAAATGGGGGAATTCAGATGGAACAAACACCGCTTACGTATCTGAAACAACAAGATGAGGCACTCTTTTCGGCAATGCGCCAGGAACTAGGTCGTCAACGGGATAACATCGAATTGATCGCATCCGAGAACTTCGTCTCGCAAGCTGTCATGGAAGCACAAGGCAGCGTCTTGACGAACAAGTACGCAGAAGGTTACCCAGGTCGTCGTTATTATGGTGGCTGTGAGTATGTCGATCTCGCTGAGAATCTAGCACGCGACCGCGCGAAGGAAATCTTCGGAGCGGAGCACGCGAACGTGCAACCACACTCGGGCGCACAAGCGAACATGGCGGTCTACTTCACGATTCTCGAGCAGGGCGATACGGTCCTCGGGATGAACCTCTCGCACGGTGGCCATCTGACGCACGGTAGCCCCGTCAATTTCTCCGGTGTCCAGTACAACTTCGTAGAATACGGTGTCGATCAAGAGACAGAGATGATTGATTACGACGTCGTCGCACAATTAGCAGAAGAGCACAAACCAAAATTAATCGTCGCGGGCGCATCGGCGTATCCGCGCGTCATCGACTTCAAACGTTTCCGTGAAATCGCAGACAGCGTCGGCGCTTACTTGATGGTCGACATGGCACACATCGCTGGACTCGTCGCAGCAGGTCAGCATCCGAACCCGGTCGAGCATGCACACTTCGTCACGACGACGACGCATAAGACGTTGCGTGGTCCACGTGGTGGGATGATCCTCTGTAAAGAAGAGCATGCGAAAGCGATCGATAAAGCGATCTTCCCAGGAATTCAAGGTGGTCCACTCATGCACGTCATCGCCGCGAAAGCTGTCGCGTTCGGTGAAGCACTGGCACCTGAGTTCAAGGACTACATCGGTCAAGTCGTCACGAACGCCAAAGTCCTCGGTGAGGAATTGACGAATCGTGGACTCCGGATCGTCTCAGGCGGAACGGACAATCACTTGCTCCTCGTCGACTTGCAACCGCTCGGGATCACGGGGAAACTCGCTGAGCATGCACTTGACGAAGCCGGCATCACGGTCAACAAGAACACGATTCCGTTCGATCCAGCGAGCCCGTTCGTCACGAGTGGTATTCGGATTGGAACGGCAGCGATGACATCACGTGGCTTCAAGGAAGCGGAGATGAAAGAAATCGCCGAGTTGATCGAACTCGTCTTGAACCATCCAGAAGAAGCAGACGTTCTCGCACAAGCACGCGAGCGTGTCGTTGCTTTGACAGGTCGTTTCCCACTCTACCCAGAGCGCGGATGACCGTCATCCCCTTCGTCCTTTTCGTTATGAGAAGGGGAAGGGGATTTTTGTTTGTCTAAAAAAGGAGGCGTACGATGTATATTCTAGTCGTTGAAGATGATCCACATATTCAAGCACTCGTCTGTTCAACGTTACAAGCCGACGGACATTCCGTCCGAGCGACAGCAGACGGAAACGAAGCGCTCGCTTGGATCGAGACGATGACGTTTGAAGCAGCCGTGCTCGACGTCTTGCTCCCCGGGCAGACCGGTCTCGTCCTGTGTGAGCGATTACGGCAAAACGGGGACATCCCGATCTTGATGCTGACGGCGCTCGGTGAACTAACGGATAAGCGGGACGGTTTTGCAGCAGGTGCTGATGATTACATCACAAAGCCGTTCGATCCGGAAGAATTAGTGTTTCGGCTTCACGCCGTGGCTCGGCGCTATCAAAAAGCGGCGCAACCCGTCTTACATCTCGGAGATGTCACGATCGATAAACGCAGTCAGCTCGTGACGATCCAGTCGACCGAGTGGACACTTCCGCGGCGCGAATTCGAATTATTACATCAGCTAGCTAGTTTTCCGGGACGGGTATTCAGTCGCGAGGAATTGATTGAACACGTCTGGGGACTTGATTTCATGGGAGATGACCGGACGATTGACGTCCACATCAAACGACTCCGTGGACGCTTAAAGGAGACGAATCAGGTGAAGATTGAGACGGTTCGTGGACTCGGGTACCGGTTGGAGGTCGAATCATGAGATCCCTCTATACGAAAATCGTCGGACTCGTCTGTGTCGTTCTACTCGTGTCCGCACTGTTAGCGCTTTTAATCAGTAACATTGCCTACTATTCGTTTTGGCAGGACAGCTATAGCCAAAAAGTTGAGGAAGCGGTCGAGACAGCGATTGATTATTACGAGACGCACGGTGACGGAAAGACAGAATCGTTTTACCGGATGTTACAAGCGACTGGCTTTCAACTATATGTGCAGACCGAAGACGGAACGGAGCGTTACGGAAATCCATTTCGTGATGAAACGCTCTCAAGTCAAATCGTCGAGCAAGTGAAAAATGGTCAACCGTACTACGGGATGCGTGAGTATCCGTTCCACCTCTTCTTGCTCGGTCTATTCGACAATGAAGTCATCAATACGTACGGGACGTCAGTCAAGACGGCGCAAGGAACGGATGCGATCTTCGTCCGGCCGGACTTGAGTCGGCAAATTCGTGAGTTGCACCTGTTCGTCGGTCTGTTTCTCGGACTGCTGGTCGTGATCAGCTTCCTCTTGCTTGTCTTCTCCATCCGGTATCTCGTGCGTCCGATCCGGCGCCTGACAAAAGCGACGGAACAGATGGCGTACGGTGACTACGGAATCCGCGTCGGAACGAAGGCACGCGATGAGATTGGAGAGCTGTCCCGGCGATTTGACGAGATGGCAACGGCAGTCGAAGCGTCTGATACAGAACGACGCCGGTTCGTCGCAAACGTTTCGCATGAATTTCAGTCACCGCTGACGACGATCTCGGGGTACGCGAGACAACTCGACGTGACGGGAGAAGACGTCAGGAGACGGGCAATCATTCAACAAGAGGCAGCGCGAATGTCGGAGCTGACGCGTCAATTATTGATCTTAGCGAAGCTCGATGAAGGACGGCGCTTTAAGCGGCAAGCACTTGATCTACGGACGAGTCTAGAGACGACACTCGCAACACTTGCCTTTCAGCTCGATGAGCAAGGCATCGCCGTCGCACTCGATGTACCAGCAGCGCTACAGATTCAAGCAGATGCTAGTGCGCTCGAACATGTTTTCCAAAACGTCATTCGAAACGCTGTTTCGGTCTCAGCCGAAGGAGCGACGATTCACATTCAAGCGGAAGAACAAGTGAATCAGGTCATCGTCCGAATCAAGGACGAAGGACCAGGCATGACCGAACAACAGATGGAACATGCCTTTGAACGCTTTTACCAAGGGGATGTATCCCGCACGTCGCGCGGGACGGGTCTTGGGCTTGCAATCGTCAAAGAGACGATGCGCCAACTTGGTGGGGATGCGAACTTGTCGTCCGATTCATCCGGTCTGACTGTGACATTGATTTTTTTACGCATTTGACGCGTGCGTTCATGTTCCGTTCATATTGCAGTCGTATCATCAATCCTGTAGCGAACATACAGGAGGGATCTCGCAATGAAACTAGGATGGAAAGAACTCGTCCGGATGAAAGGACGATTCAGTTGGATGACGATCGTGACGATGTTGATCGTTTTATTGATTTTAATGATCACCGGTCTTGCGGATGGACTGGCTTATGACAATGGGGCTGCCGTCCGGAATCTACCGGTCGAGCAGTTTGCACTGAGTAAAGACGCGGAAGGGCAACTGACCCGTTCGTTCTTACAGGCGGATGAGACACCGAAGGGCGCGGAAGCACTCGGTGTCCAGAACATGGTGCTTGAGAAGAAGAATGGAACGAAGGATGACGTGACAGTCTTTGCGTTACCACAGACTACGAACTATGGTCCAAAACAGTTGCAATCATTGAAACAAGGAGAAGTGCTCGTTGATGCCGCGTATGCGGAACAAGGCGGAACCCGTGTCGGCGATACGATCACCGATTTTCGGACGAAAGAGACGTTCCGGATTGCCGGCACGGTCACGGACGGACGTTATAGTCACGCACCGGTCCTTTGGATGACGGATGAATCGTGGCAAGCGTGGCAATCCAAGATGGGGGCATCATACGTCTCAGCGTACATCGGTCAGTCGTTACAAACGGATCAAGCGGTCTTCTCAAAACAAGCAGTCGTTGAGAATGTGCCAGGCTATGCAGCGGAGCAAAACTCCTTCCAGATGATGCGGGTTGCACTCGTCGTCATCGGGGCATTGATTCTGACAGCTTTCTTCTATATCTTGACGATGCAGAAGATGAAACAACTTGGCGTCCTAAAAGCAATCGGCATCCGAACACGGACGATGGGTGCGAGTCTACTCGTACAAGTCATCCTCCTGACGAGCCTCGCCTTTGGTGTCAGTGTCGTTATCACCTATCTGACGAGCCGCTTCTTACCAGCGGATCTTCCCTTCCGATTTGAATGGTCGACGAGTCTGATGTACGGCGGCATTTTACTCGTAACAGCGATCCTCGGAGCGCTCGTTCCGTTACGAATGGTGAAAAAACTTGAGGCGGCAGACGCGATGGGAGGAATGAACGGATGATTCAGTTAGAACGGATTGAACAGAGTTATGGTGAGATGACCGTCTTGCACGATATCAACTTACAGGCAGAAGCAGGGGAACTGATTGCCCTTGTTGGACCGAGCGGGAGTGGGAAAAGTACACTCCTTCAGTTGCTCGGTTTACTGCAGACACCAACAAAAGGTGCGGTCTATTTTGATGATACGTGCGTCAGTGAAGCATCGGGCGAAGAACGTCGTCGCTTACGTCTTGAGGAAGTCGGGTTCATCTTTCAGGAGTCGCATCTCGTACCCTTTTTGACAGCCCAGGAGCAACTGGAACTCGTCGCAAAAGAAGCTGGACGAACAGTGGATACGGTCGCAACACTCGCCATGTTCGGACTCGAACATCGCAAAGATCATTTGCCGCATGCGTTATCGGGCGGTGAGCGTCAACGCATCGCGATTGCCCGCGCCTTCGTCAATGATCCGCAACTTGTCTTAGCGGACGAGCCGACCGCAAGTCTCGATTATGCGAATGGGCGTCGAGTGATGGAGCTATTACAACGGCAAGCGCATGAGTCAAACAAGACGATTATCGTCATCACTCATGATGAACGGATGCTTGACGTCTGTGATCGCATCTGGCGGATCGAGGATGGAAAAATCCATACAGCATAAGACAACGAATGGATCGCTTTCGAGAGAATGGAAAGCGATTCTTTTTTTATATTCAATCTTGTAAGAGGAGGCGATGTCATTCCAAAAATTTGCTATACTTTTTAAAAAAGGAAATGAAGGAGTTTACGCGTTATGAATATTAAGAAGTTGACCCAAGCCGAGCTCGCGTCGACGACAGGAAGCCAGATGTTGAAATGGTTGGAGAAGAAGAGTACAACGAAATCAGAATACAAACGACTGTACGAAGATTTCAAGACGATCATCATCATGCAACAAGCAGGCTTTTATGAACAAGCGGATGCACGGCTTCTGCAATGGAAACATTTACCGATGCCGGTTGAATATTATACATATCGTCTTGCGATCGCCTCAAAGGCAGGCGGACGACGTCTTGCGAAGAAGCGATTCAAGGCGCTGCCGGAAGCGATTCAGAAACATGACAAATTAAAACAGTGGCGCCAAACGGTGAATCAGAATCAATGGTGGATGGCGGCAACCGGAGTGGTAGCGGCCGGCCTCTTATTCGTAGGTATTCAAGCGTGGTCTCCTACTTCAGAAAATGCTGCACCGAAAGAAGAGACCGATCAAAAAATTGCGCAACAGTTGGCTGACTTACAAACGGAAGTCGAGCAATTAAAAAAAGAAAACGAGAAATTGAATACCGATCAGAAGGAAAAGACGGAAGCGGAAGTAAAACAAGAGGCGACGCCGGTTAAGAAAAAGAAAACGACGAAAACGAGTGATCTGAAACCGGAAGCCGCATTAAAGGAAGCGGTTGCGGCTGTCCAAGCAAAGGATTATCAAAAAGCAAATGACCTGTTGAGTGCAGACGTCTTGAAAAATAAAGAGACAGCAGGGATGGCACGTTTTTATAAGTTGATTGCCGCCGGTAAGTTAAAGAAGACGACACAGGCAGACTATATCGCGTACCGTGAGGATTTTCCGAAGTCGGGTTACATGAGTGATGTCCTCTGGATGCAAGCGGTCTATGAACAAAAATATAAAAAAGGTGATTATCGCGCGACCTTGCAAGAACTCGCACAACAGCCGGACAATGAATGGTCTTACGCGGCGAAAGCGATTCTTTCCGGCAAGAGCACGCTTGGGGACTGACGAAAAAACAGTTCCCAAGCAGTGCGCTTTTAGAGTACAATGCGAAAAGAGAATGGAGAGGAGATGCAAACAATGAGTAAAGTACATGTATTTGATCACCCATTGATTCAGCACAAGATGACGATCATGCGTAAGGTCGAAACAGGAACGAAACAATTCCGGGAACTTGTCGACGAGGTGGCTTCATTGATGGCATATGAAATCACACGTGACCTTCCACTCACAGATGTCGCGATCGAGACACCGGTCACGAAGACGACGCAGAAGATGATCGAAGGCAAGAAACTCGGGATCGTCCCGATTCTCCGCGCCGGTCTCGGGATGGTCGACGGCATGCTCCGCATGATGCCAAACGTCAAGGTCGGTCACATCGGTTTGTACCGTGATCCGGAGACACTCGAGCCAACGGAATACTACCTCAAGCTCCCAACAGACGTCGCAGAACGTGATTTCGTCGTCGTTGACCCGATGCTTGCGACAGGTGGTTCGGCGGCAGACGCCATCTCCTCCTTAAAGAAACAAGGGGCGAAGAGCATTAAGCTCGCATGTCTCTGTGCAGCACCTGAAGGCGTCAAACGCGTTCAAGAAGAACACCCGGACGTCGATATCTATCTCGCGGCACTCGACGAGAAGTTGAACGACCACGGCTACATCGTCCCAGGACTCGGTGACGCAGGAGACCGTCTCTTCGGAACGAAGTAAAAATAGTAAGATACACAAAAAGACCGCAGACGATGATCTGCGGTCTTTTCGTTGCTATTTCGTAAACTGCGCAAGACTGCTGAAATATGCTTTAATGAAAAAAGGAAAAAAGGAGGAAGTCACCATGCCGATTACAGTCATGCCGATTTTCGGGACTCGACCGGAAGCTATTAAAATGGCACCGCTCGTCAACGCCCTGAAGCAACACCCTGCTTTTGATGTTCATGTCACAATCACAGCCCAGCACCGCGAGATGCTCGATCAAGTACTTACCCTGTTCGAAATCGAACCGGATCACGATTTGAACATCATGAAGCAACGTCAAACTCTCGTCGACATTACGACGCGTGGTCTTGAAGGACTCGATGCGATCATGAAAGAGATCAAGCCGGACCTCGTCCTCGTCCATGGCGACACGACGACGACGTTCGTTGGGAGCCTTGCTGCCTATTACAACCAAATCGTGGTCGGTCACGTCGAGGCAGGGCTGCGCACGTATAATAAATACTCACCGTTCCCGGAAGAGGTCAATCGTCAGTTGACGTCGACGCTCGCAGACTTACATTTTGCTCCGACCGCACAAGCGGCAGCGAACCTTGCGTCCGAGAATCGTCATGCTGGCGTCTATATTACAGGGAACACAGCAATCGATGCCCTGCAGACGACGGTCCAAACCGATTACGTCCATCCGATGCTCGAGACGGTCGGGGATCGGAAGTTGATCTTGATGACGGCGCACCGTCGTGAGAATCAAGGGGAGAAGATGCATCAGATGTTCCGCGCGATCCGTCGCCTCGTCGATGCGTTCCCAGATACACACGTCGTTTATCCAGTTCACCTCAACCCAGTTGTTCAGGAAGCGGCGAAAGCCGTGTTCAAAGGACATGATCGCATTTCGTTAATTGCCCCACTTGATGTCTTTGATTTCCATAACTTCGCAAGCCGTGCTCACTTAATCTTAACGGACTCAGGTGGCGTACAGGAAGAAGCGCCGTCACTCGGTGTTCCGGTACTTGTCTTACGGGATACGACCGAGCGTCCGGAAGGAATTACTGCTGGGACGCTAAAGCTTGCCGGAACAGAAGAAGAGACGATTTATCAGATGGCAACGGAACTGTTGACGAATGAAATACTTTATAAAGAAATGGCACATGCCTCAAATCCATACGGTGATGGTCATGCGTCAGAACGGATCGTCCAAGCGATCCTGCATCACTTCGGTCAAGGGGAAGCACCGGCACCGTTACTCACGCAATAAGAAACGACGATCACTCTCCGAATCGCTTACATTCACTTGCTTTCCTCAGGCGAGACGCAAGCCGCGTCTCCATCGTCCTTAGACGAGGAGTCAGGTCTCACTTGTCTCTGACAGCACAAAGACTTGTGCTTTTTCCTGTAGGAGTCGCGTGAAATAAGCGATTCTTTTTGTTTTAGTACATCTATGTCGACAAGAGGTTTTAGTTTATAGGAATAACATCTTTAATTCTTACCATTTCCACTAAAATCAGCCCATTTGTTTAGAAAATGTAAAACCAGATGACCTTGAAACTGGAAGATAAACCATGACGATTCAGGCTGTGACACACCTCACGATTGAAAAATTGGAAATCGTTGAAATCTATTGTTACAAACAGATGTCAGAGCTGTTTTTGTGTCCCGATTCGGAAGCGTTTACAATTGTGAACAGAAAATGTTTTTTCACAAAATCGACACAAATCAATTTTAGAGGTCTTGTTTCGGTTGAGGTAGCACGATATAACGTTACTATTCAACGGTTTTGTTCACCATATGAACAATCTCTATAACCGTTGATAGTACTACATATTTTCTTCACATCTTCGTGAAATGAGTTGCACGTATGACATCTGTGAAAACCTTATCATTCGTTGATATGTATAGGTTTTTTGGCTCTGTTTTTATTGTGAATTCATTTGACTATGAAAGCTGCTTCATTGTATTCTTGACTAGTATGAAAATCCGCAAATTGTGGGAAAGAAAAAGAACTCGCAATTGGGAAAAAAGGGGGTCGTCTCTAGTGCGCCAAAGTGGGCTCGCGAAGAGTATGGTCATGGCCTCGCAAATTTCGACGGCACTGGCTGCACCGATCGTCATTGGCTTTTTGGTTGGGAACTATGGGGAACAACAACAATGGTGGGAAAAAATGGGTGCGACATTCGCCGTGTTCATCGGGATTTTCATCGGCATTCTTTGCATGATCGCCATGATCAGGCACTTGTTAGGGGAGAAGACATGAACATCATCCTTCAAGATGCGTTGTATCGTGCGTACTTACGATGGTTTGGACTCTTTTACGGAATCCTGGCTGTCCTGCTGCTCATCGGACGCCCGAGTGACCCGGTCATTTATGGACTAGCACTTGGTGGAACTGGCAGCTTTCTGATCTTGACGCTTCAACGATTAAGCGTCGATCGTATGTATCGTGTAATTGAGACCGGGCGTAAGCCAGTGTCTCGAGGGACCGTTTCACGCATGGCGGTCGCGGTACTTTGTGTGATGATCGGTTTGAAATATCAAACTGAATTGTCATTAACTGCGGTGGTAATAGGCCTTCTCGCCGGCCACGTCATACAATTTTGTGAGTTCTTGACTCACGAACTCAAGCGGGAAAAGAGGTGAATAGTCAAATGAACCACGAAATGCCACTTTACGAAATCCCACTCTGGGGTGACTTCGTTCTGTACGGTAGCTGGACGAACTTGATCACAGTATTGATTGCTGCTGCTCTCGTCTTCTTGATTGCCGTGGCCGGTACGCGACGTCTTGTGATGAAGCCAACCGGTGCTCAAAACGTGATGGAGATGTTCCTCGAATTCGTTCGCGGTATCATCAGCAGCACGATGGACTGGAAAACAGGGGGTCGCTTCCTTACGTTCGGAATGACATTATTCCTGTTCATCCTTGTGTCCAACATCATGGGTCTCCCATTCAACGTCGTGACGGGACACTACATTTGGTTCAACTCACCAACTGCAGATCCTTACGTGACACTGGCACTTTCATCTCTCGTAGTAGTCTTAAGTCATTACTACGGTGTGAAGATGCGAGGCTTCGGCGCTTATGCGAAAACATTCATGACGCCGATGTTTATCATTACCATCATCGAGGAGTTTGCAAACACGTTGACGCTCGGTCTTCGTCTTTACGGAAACATCTTCGCTGGTGAAATCATGATCGGAATCATTCTTTCGATCGGTATCGTCTCTGGTACGAACGATTTCCAATTCCTCGGACCAGTCGGCGCGATCATCTCGGGTATCCCGATGTTGATCTGGCAAGGATTCTCACTCTTCATCGGTGGTATCCAAGCGTATATCTTCCTTATCCTGACGATGGTTTACATCGGACATAAGGCAGCGCACGACCATTAATTCGAAGGTAAAGCATCCGCTTTTCCGATAACAGCACGACAAATCAATGAACATACTCTAGGGAGGCAATTTATCATGAATCTTATTGCAACAGCGATCATCATCGGACTCGGCGCACTCGGCGCAGGTATCGGTAACGGTCTTATCGTAAACGGTACAGTATTAGGTCAAGCACGTCAGCCAGAACTCAAAAACGAACTTCGTCAAACAATGTTCATCGGTATCGGTCTTGTTGAGGCACTTCCAATCATCGGTGTAGCGGTCGGTTTCCTTCTTCTCAACTCTTAATCCACGATTAACGAGAACGGACTACATAGGGCGCTATTCGTTCAACGTTTGAGTGAACCGTCACGGGAGCTTAGGCTCCCTTATGTAGATATTGAAGTTGAACCAACCACGAGGGGAGTGTAATCGAATGAATCTAACGTATCTTGCGGCAGAGGCTGGCGGCGAAGGCAACCAACTCTTATTAGCCAACATGATCGTCACGATCGTCGTTTTCCTCTTGCTCCTCATCCTCTTGAAGAAATTCGCATGGGGCCCGCTCGTCAACATGATGAAAGCGCGGGAAGAGCATGTGGCTAGCGAGATCAACTCGGCTGAAAAGAGCCGTAAAGACGCTGAAGTCTACGTAGAACAACAACGCGAAGAATTAAACAAGGCGCGTACGGAAGCACGCGACCTTTTAGAAGCATCACGCCGTCAGGCAGAAGCAGAGCAAGCACGTGCGATGGAGCAGGCACGTCTTGAATCCGAAATGAGTAAGGAAGAAGCTCGCCGTGCGATCGAACGTGAACGCGCTGAAGCACAAGCTGCTTTGAAGAACGATGTCGCTCTTCAAGCAATCGCTGCAGCACGCCACGTCATGAAAATACAGCTTGCGACGGACGAAGCCGCTCAAAAAGCACTCGTCGATCAATTCCTTGCTGATACTAAGGGCACGAACTAATGCGTGATCACGTAGCGGGACGCTACGCAAAAGCGCTCTTCGATCTTGCGCTTGAGCACCATGTGCTCGAGCAAGCAGAAGCTGATGTGCGGACGCTCGGCGAAGTGCTCCACGCAACACCAGAGCTCGCTTCGGTTTTAGATAACCCATCGATTTCTGCTGAAGAGCTCAAGCAAGTTCTTCAAACAAGCTTCACGGGCTACAACTCGATCGTCTTGAACACATTGCTCGTCATGGTCGAAAACGACCGGGCGGCAGAGATCGTTACATTACCGGAACACTTCATTGCATTGTTGAATGAACACCGCAATGTCGCGACGGCAATCGTCACGAGTGCATACAAATTGTCAGACGAGGAACTCACGAAAGTGAAAGAGACGTTTGGCCAAAAATCAGGTAAAACGCTTGAAGTCGAGAACGTCGTCGACACGCGCGTCATCGGAGGACTTCGCGTCCAAATCGGTTACACGACATATGACGGTACGATCGAAACTAAACTAACGCGCCTTGAGCGTGAGCTGTTAAAAGCGTAAGAAAATAGGGGTGAAACGCATGAGCATTAGAGCTGAAGAAATCAGCGCCCTGCTTAAAGCGCGTATCGCGCAGTACGGTTCTACGATGGAAGTGAACGAGACAGGTACGGTCATCCAAATCGGTGATGGTATCGCTCGTGCACACGGACTCGACAACGTCATGTCGGGAGAGCTCGTAGAATTCGCTAACGGCACAATGGGCTTGGCGCAAAACTTAGAAGAAGGCAACGTCGGTATCATCATCCTCGGTGACTACCTTGAAATCAAAGAAGGCGACTCTGTTCGCCGTACGGGCCGCATCATGGAAGTACCAACAGGAGACGCACTCCTCGGACGTGTCGTCAACCCACTCGGTATGCCAATCGATGGTCTTGGTCCAATCGAAACAGAACACTACAACCCGATCGAGCGTAAGGCGTCTGGCGTCATGGCGCGTAAATCGGTACACGAACCACTTCAGACAGGAATCAAGGCGATCGATGCCCTCGTTCCAATCGGTCGTGGACAGCGTGAGTTGATCATCGGTGACCGTCAGACGGGTAAAACGTCGATCGCGATCGATACGATCATCAACCAAAAAGAAGAAAACATGATCTGTATCTACGTCGCAATCGGACAAAAAGAATCAACAGTCCGTGGCGTCGTCGAGACGCTCCGTAAAAACGGTGCCCTCGATTACACGATCGTCGTTTCGGCAGCGGCTTCACAGCCAGCTCCACTTCTTTACCTCGCACCATTCGCAGGTGTCGCGATGGGTGAACACTTCATGGACCAAGGCAAACACGTTCTTGTCATCTATGATGATCTTTCAAAACAAGCAGCTGCTTACCGTGAGCTTTCACTTCTCTTGAAACGCCCACCAGGCCGCGAAGCTTACCCAGGGGATGTCTTCTACCTCCACTCACGCCTTCTTGAGCGTGCGGCGAAGTTGAACGACGAGCTTGGCGCAGGTAGCTTGACTGCCCTTCCGTTCATCGAAACACAAGCGTCGGATATCTCAGCTTATATCCCGACGAACGTTATCTCGATCACGGATGGTCAAATCTTCCTTCAATCGGATCTCTTCTTCTCAGGTGTCCGTCCCGCGATCAACCCGGGTCTCTCGGTATCGCGTGTAGGTGGTTCGGCTCAAGTAAAAGCGATGAAGAAGGTAGCGGGTACGCTCCGTCTTGACCTCGCATCTTACCGTGAGCTTGAAGCATTCGCTCAGTTCGGATCTGACCTTGATAAAGCGACTCAATCGAAGCTTAACCGTGGTGAGCGGACAGTTGAAGTCTTGAAACAAGACTTGAACCAACCACTTACTGTCGATAAGCAAGTCATCATCATCTATGCCTTGACTCGTGGTCACCTTGATGATGTTGCTGTAACGGATATTCGTCGTTTTGAAAAGGAACTCAACCTCTGGCTCGATCAAAATCGCAAACAACTTTGCGATGAGATCCGTAAGACAGGTAACCTTCCAGCAGACGAAGAGCTCGTAGCAGCAATCTCAGAATTTAAGAAAACGTTCCAAGCGACGGTCTAATCCGGCGGAACGCTCTTGATACTAACAAGGTGGTGAATCGAAATGGCATCGTTGCGCGAGATACAAACGCGGATCAACTCGACGAAAAGTACGAAACAGATCACGAAAGCGATGAACATGGTTTCGGCGTCGAAACTGAACCGCGCTCAAGCACATAGCGCGAAGTTCCAACCTTACATGCTGAAAATGCAAGAGGTACTCGGAACCATTGCGAATGGCACGACAGGTGCGAGCCATCCGATGCTCGAGAAACGTCCCGTCCAAAAGACGGGCTACATCGTCATCACATCGGATCGCGGCTTAGCTGGTGCATATAACGCCAACGTGCTGCGTGAAGTCTACCGGGAAATCAAAGAAAAGCATACTGCGGACAGTTACGTTCTCTTCGTGGTCGGTAAAGTCGGTGTCCAGTTCTTCCGTTCACGCGGAATCACGGTCACGGATGCGATCACAGGCTTGAACGATTCTCCTTCGTATGTCGACGTCGCTGAGATCGTGAAGCGCACAGTGAGTGCGTTCACGATCGGCGAAATCGACGAGCTCAAGCTGTGCTACAACCACTTCTTATCTGTCATCAGCCAAGAAGTGAAAGTCGAAACTCTTCTCCCACTCGGAGAAATCGAAGCTTCGTCTTCGACGACTTATGAGTACGAGCCAAGCGAGGAACAAATCCTTGCTGAACTCCTCCCGCGTTATGCGGAGAGCTTGATCTTCGGTGCGCTTCTTGACGCGAAAGTAGCAGAACATGCGTCACGTATGACAGCAATGCAAAGTGCGACAGATAACGCAGATGACTTGATCGGTCGATTGACTCTCGTCTACAACCGAGCTCGACAAGCTGCGATCACGCAAGAAATCACAGAGATCGTCAGTGGGGCTGCTGCGCAGCAGTAATCCCGACTGGCGTAACGATAGGTAGGAGGAAACACGATGAACGAACTCGGTTTAAAAGGCCGCGTCGTCGCGGTCATGGGACCTGTCATCGACGTTAAGTTCGAAGGACACTTACCGAACATCTACAACGCGCTTCGTATTCAATATACGCCGCAAACTGTAGAAGAAGTGGCTATCGACTTGACGCTTGAGGTCGCCCTGCACCTTGGTGACGACGTCGTCCGTACCATTGCGATGGACTCTACGGATGGAGTACGCCGTGGAATGGAAGTACTCGATACGAATGCTCCAATCTCGGTACCCGTCGGAGAAGCGACACTTGGTCGCGTCTTCAACGTACTCGGTAACCCAATTGATGAAAAAGAAATCGCTGCTGACGTGGAACGTCTTCCGATCCACAAAAAAGCACCGACTTTCGATAACCTTTCAACGAAAGTTGAAATCCTCGAGACTGGAATTAAAGTCGTCGACTTGCTCGCTCCTTACATCAAGGGTGGTAAGATCGGTCTCTTCGGTGGTGCCGGTGTAGGTAAGACCGTCCTCATCCAGGAATTGATCAACAACATCGCGCAAGAGCACAGCGGTATCTCGGTATTCGCAGGTGTTGGTGAGCGGACGCGTGAAGGAAATGACTTGTTCCACGAGATGACGGATTCAGGCGTTATCAAACAAACAGCGATGGTCTTCGGTCAGATGAACGAACCACCGGGTGCACGTCTTCGTGTTGCCTTGACTGGTTTGACAATGGCAGAATACTTCCGTGATGAGCAAGGACAAGACGTTCTTCTCTTCGTTGATAACATCTTCCGTTACACACAAGCGGGTTCTGAGGTATCGGCCCTTCTCGGTCGTATGCCATCTGCCGTTGGTTACCAGCCAACACTCGCAACAGAGATGGGTATGCTCCAAGAGCGAATCACATCAACAAACAAAGGTTCGGTTACATCGATCCAAGCGGTTTATGTACCAGCCGATGACTATACTGACCCGGCTCCTGCGACGACGTTTGCTCACTTAGATGCAACGACGAACCTTGAGCGCCGTCTCTCTGAGATGGGGATCTATCCTGCCGTGGATCCACTTGCTTCAACATCACGCGCCCTTTCACCGGAAATCGTCGGCGAAGAGCACTACGGTGTTGCACGTCAAGTTCAGGAAACACTTCAGCGTTATAAAGAACTTCAAGATATCATCGCGATCCTCGGTATGGACGAGTTGTCAGAAGACGACAAATTGACTGTACACCGTGCGCGTCGTATCCAGTTCTTCTTGTCGCAGAACTTCCACGTAGCTGAGCAGTTCACAGGACAAAAAGGATCGTACGTCCCAGTTAAGGACACGATCCGCGGCTTCAAAGAAATCCTCGAAGGTAAACACGATGACTTAACGGAAGAAGCATTCCGTCTCGTCGGTCCGATCGAAGATGCGATTGAAAAAGCGAAGGCGCTTGTCTAAGTGACAAAGCATAAGGGGGACTTGAGATGAACACACTTCATGTCAATATCGTCACCCCGGATGGCGAAGTGTATGATGGCGATATCCGTATGGTCGTTGCGAAGACGATTTCTGGTGAGATCGGGGTTCTCCCGCACCACGTCCCACTCGTAACACCACTCGATATCAGCATCTTGAAGTTGCGCCACGAAGATGGCGGACGCACGTTGATCGCTATCAGCGGTGGCTTTATGGAAGTGCGCCAGGATACTGTAACGGTTCTTGCGGAAACTGCGGAGCAAGCAGACAAGGTCGACTACGACCGTGCTGCAGCTGCGAAGGTTCGTGCAGAACGTCGTCTCCAGGACACGAAATTATCAGAACTCGAATTCAAGCGTGCTGAACTTTCACTGAAACGAGCAGTTAACCGTCTCAGCTTGAAAGACTACGGTCGCGATTGATGTCGATCAAAGACTCGATTCCTTCATGGAATCGGGTCTTTTTTTGTACGACGCATCAATGAATGAGTGCGAAGAAGCGTTTTCTGAGCGAGGCGCTTGGAATCAGGTTTAGGAAGCGAAAAATATGTAAAAGAACACTATATGCCTTGTTTTCACGATTTCTTCAACAGAAAGCTCATGATTTTCCTCATTTGCTCTTCAATAAATATATTTTATGCGATAAAATAAATGCAGCTTGTGTCATTTTGTTTGCGCAATCATTCATTTTATGAAATCATGGTAAAGTTGAAGAAATTATGAAGAAGAGGTGCAATGGTAGTGACGTCAATTGGTATTAGTGCTCTGATCAGCATGCTCATGTACGTGATCGCCATCTTGTTTGCTTGGTGGGTGATGTTACCAATCAAATGGGATAAATTCCTGCAACATCCTAGAGGTCCACAGGCGGTTTTACTACGTGTCCTGCTTGCTGTTGCTCTTGGTTCCAGTCTGGCGCGCTTTTTACTTGAATATGCGGGTTTTGCGCAACGTCTGAAATTCTTATTCAGCTGAACTTGTAACTTCATTGTAAACCTTGTATCGTGAAACTGGATTACCATGGAAAAGGACACTGTTCTTTAATGAAAGAACACAGTCAATTTATCAATCATCGAAACAGTCGCGTAGTAGTTTTAACTATTGGGAGTTTCTCTTCTATCGGTTCATCTCGAACCGCATACGCACTTATCACGCCATCATAAATAGAACAGAAACGAAGCAGAGGAGTATGGGGAATGGAAAAAATCGTTGTCCGAGGCGGACGTAAATTAGCTGGCACAGTCAAAGTAGAAGGTGCAAAAAATGCCGTATTAAAAACACTCGTTGCAACATTGCTTGCATCAGAAGGGAAATCCGTCCTTCAAAACGTACCACGTTTAGCAGACGTCTATACGATCAATAACGTGTTGCGCAACTTGAACGCGGAAGTCGAATTCGATGCGGAAGCCAACACGGTGACGGTCAATGCAGAGCCGAATCTTAAAGACGAGGCACCACTCGAGTACGTGCGTAAGATGCGAGCTTCGATTCTCGTCATGGGTCCATTACTTGCACGCCTCGGGCGCGCACGCGTTGCAATGCCAGGTGGCTGTGCAATCGGATCACGTCCGATCGATCTTCACTTGAAAGGCTTCGAAGCGATGGGCGCGAAGACGATCATCGGAAACGGATTTGTTGAAGCGCATGTCGACGGTCGTCTCCAAGGTGCAAAAATCTACCTCGACTTCCCATCAGTCGGTGCGACAGAGAATATCATGATGGCTGCGACACTCGCAGAAGGAACGACAGTCATCGAGAACGTCGCAAAAGAACCAGAAATCGTTGACCTTGCGAACTTCTTGAACGCAATGGGCGCAAAAGTCCGCGGTGCAGGTACAGAAACGATCCGCATCGAAGGCGTCGAGAAATTACACGGTGCAACACACTATGTCATTCCTGACCGGATTGAAGCAGGTACGTTCATGATCGCAGCAGCGATCACAGAAGGTGACGTCGAAGTCATCGGTGCTGAGCGCGAACACCTTCGTCCACTCATCTCGAAGATGGAAGAGATGGGCGTTAAGATCACGGATACAGAAGAAGGACTCCGTGTCGTTGGTCCAGCAAAACTTGAAGCAGTTGATGTCAAGACGATGCCACACCCTGGTTTCCCGACAGACGTTCAAGCACAGATGATGGCCCTCGTTCTCAAAGCAGGCGGCACATCGGTCATCACGGAAACAGTTTTTGAGAACCGTTTCATGCACGTTGAAGAATTCCGTCGCATGAACGCGGACATCAAGATTGAAGGTCGCTCGTCGATCATCAATGGTGGTGTACAGTTACAAGGTGCGGAAGTTCTTTCAACGGATCTTCGCTCAGGTGCTGCACTCGTCACAGCAGGATTGATCGCTGAAGGCGAAACGCGTGTCGGTGCGCTTCACCACATCGATCGTGGATACGTCGACTTCCACCTCAAACTTCAAGCACTCGGTGCAGACGTCGAACGTGTGACAGAAGAAGCGGCAATCGTCGAAGAAACGGCAGCAACAAAGCTTTAATTCCAATTATCCAAGCATCATCTCATGTTTTTGAGATGATGCTTTTTTGCTGTATTTTCAAAAAGATGACAATGAAATGTGAAAAGCGAAAAAGAAAGTCGTTTCGTTATGAGGCGTATGCTAGAATTGAAAAGTATGTATACATAAATGGGTTAGACGTCCAAACGACGTTCTATATTTTGGAAGAATAGCCATCGGGTAAAGGAGAGCACACGAGATGTTTTCAAAAGATATCGGAATCGACTTAGGGACGGCGAACGTCGTCATTCATGTCAAAGGGAGAGGCATCGTCCTCGATGAGCCATCGGTCGTCGCGATCGATAAGGCAACAGGTAAGATTCATGCAGTAGGAACGGAAGCACACTTGATGGTAGGGCGGACACCGGGGAACATCGTCGCGATTCGTCCTTTACAAGACGGAGTCATCGCGGACTTCGAGATGACGGAAGCAATGCTTCGCCATTTCATCGATAAGATTGAAGTCCGTAAGATGTTCGGTGGCGTCCGGATGTTGATCTGTACACCAGCAAGCATCACGACGGTTGAAGCGAAGGCGATTCGTCAAGCCGGTGAAAAATCAGGCGCAAAGACGGTCTTCCTCGAAGTCGAGCCGAAGGTCGCAGCAGTCGGTGCTGGTATGGACATTTGGATGCCAGCAGGGCACATGGTCATTGATATCGGTGGGGGAACGACGGACGTCGCTGTACTATCGATGGGTGATATCGTATGCGGGGAGACGATCAAAGTCGCAGGAGATCGCTTCGACCACGACATCATCCGTTCAATCAAGGATACACATAAGCTCATCATCGGGGAACGGACGGCACAAGCGGTCAAGACGACAGTTGCTACTGTTTCAGAAGACGGACGGAGCGAACAGATGGATATTCGGGGACGCAATCTCGTGACAGGCTTACCGCACAACATCACGGTGACATCTGAAGAGATGCACGAAGCGCTCGCGGAAGCAGCGATGGAAATCGTCGAAGCAACGAAGCGTGTGCTCGAGAAGACGCCACCAGAGCTTGCAGCGGATATCATCGATCGCGGTATCATCCTGACGGGTGGGGGCGCACTCCTTGACGGCATCGATCAACTGCTTGCAAAAGAACTCGGACTACCGGTTCTGATCGCAGAAGATCCAATGCTATGTGTCGCACGCGGTACAGGCATCATGCTCGATAATCTAGGCAAGTGATGAAAAGATGGAAGTGTTCTCAACGGAGAATGCTTCTTTTTTTGTAGCATTCATTTTGCGAATTAATGAAGAGTAGAGGACAACTGGAAGAAATACTTGAACGATTCAAACGCTAGACATTTCACATTGTGAAGTGTATATTAGAAGTTGTTGTATTGAAACGAATTGTAAAATAAAAGGAAGTGATGCCACAATGCCATTGTGGAAAAGAAATTTAGTCGTCGTTTGGTTCGGTAGTTTTTTGACCGCTGCAGCCCTCAGTCTCGTTTTACCGTTTTTGCCCTTATTCATTGAAGAACTCGGTGTCGACAGCCGACAAGATATTACGACCTGGTCCGGCATCGCTTTTGGTGCAACGTTCCTCGTCGCTGCGATCGTCTCACCAATCTGGGGACGTCTCGCCGATCGAAAAGGTCGGAAGCTGATGTTGCTTCGTGCAAGTCTTGGTATGTCGATCGTCATGTTCTTGATTAGTTTCGTTCAAGACGTCTATCAACTCGTATTCTTACGTCTTGTCATGGGAGCCGTATCCGGATTCATTTCAGCCGGTATTACACTCGTTGCTTCCCAAACCCCAAAAGAGAAAAGTGGCTGGGCGCTCGGCACCCTGTCGACCGGTGGGATTGCCGGTGGATTGCTAGGACCTCTCATTGGAGGATTCCTCGCCGACGTTGTTGGGCTTCGACCCGTTTTTCTCTTTACGAGCGTACCGCTCTTCATTACCTTCCTCGTGACCTACTTCTTAGTCAAAGAAGAATTCGTCCCAATGGAAGTCAAAAAGATGGCGTCCGCGAAGGAAATCATCCAGTCGCTGCGTCATCCGGAACTGATTTTAAGTCTCTTTTTGACGACGTTCCTGATTCAGTTCGCGGCACAATCAATCAGTCCGATCCTGTCGCTCTATGTCCGGGAACTCAGTCCGGGTACAGAACGTCTCGCGTTACTATCCGGGATCGTCGCTTCGGCACCTGGGATCGCAGCATTGATTGCAGCGCAACGACTCGGTCGTCTATCGGATAAAATCGGAGCAGAGCGTGTCTTGTTTTTTGCGCTACTTATTTTTGCGGCGTTCTTGATTCCGCAAGCATTCGTCACGGATACGAGCCAATTGATCGTCTTACGGATGGGAATTGGTTTTGCGACAGCAGCACTAATGCCGTCCGTCCAAACGTTGCTTCGGAAGAATACGCCAGCCAATGCGTCAGGCCGGATCTTTGGATATAACCAGTCCGCGCAGTTCATGGGGAACTTCCTCGGACCACTCGCGGGTGGACAGATTGCCGGGCACTTCGGCTTTGAAGCGTTATTCCTCTTCACTGGACTGATCGTCATCACGAATGCCGTGTTAGAGCGGACACAAACAGCAATGCTCAGTAAAAATAACGGATAAGGTAAAACACGTCGACTCTAACGAAGGAGTCGACGTGTTTTTTGTCTTAAGAAGGCGGTTCGAGAACGTCTTCCAAAAAGGAAGGTTGAGAATGTTTCAGTTGCTCCTGGACGAGAGAAGAGAGCGCACGCACCTTGAAATCCGCTGCATAATGGAACAGGCCGTTATCGAGTTCCGTGATGGATACAGGAACGAGAAAAATCTCGGGATGAATCAATGAGGCAAGTGTCACGTTTAGTTCGATGTTTTGATGAATCGGCAGACGAATCGAAGAGTAGAAGAACAGCGTCTTATTCGTACATCGGTTGATCAGGATATCAGAGGATCCGACTTGGATGGCTCGACCGTTTAGCCGGGTAATCGTGATTTGAGCGAATAACGATAAGATCGCTTCGACTGGAGCGGCTGTACCGGTGTGTTGAGGATATAACATCCCTTTCGTCAGTAATTTTTCAAAAGTGCTCTCTGACACAGGTTTGCTAAACAAATAACCTTGAATCAGGTCGCACTGTAACTCGCGATAAAAGTCGAGCTGCGGAATCGTTTCGATGCCTTCTGCGACGACTGTCAATTGAAACTCCTTTGCCATGAAGAGAATACTTTTGACGACAGAACGACTTTTCGAGTCATGCTCGATCAGTTGTGCAAGAGAACGATCAATCTTCAGACAATTGATCGGATAGCGCTGGACGTGAGAAATCGAAGAATAGGCGGTACCGAAGTCATCTAACGAAATATGGACCCCTAGTGCAGAAATACGCGCTAGAATCTCATGTATTTTATCGCTTTCGAGAAGAATGTCGGACTCAAGTAATTCAATCTCGAGGAGGTGCCCTGGTATCCGGTACTTCTGAAGGTACTCTTCGATGACTTGTGCGAAATCGCCATAAAAGAGGCGTTTTGGAGAGACATTGATGGAAATCGGAACGATGTTCGGATGGCGTCGCTCACGAAGCGCATGGAGAAAACGACATGTCTGATCGAGCACCCAGTCGCCAATATGAAGATACATCTCACTTTCTTCCGACAAGGACAGGAAGTCCTTTGGTGTCAAGCGTCCCCATTCAGGGTGATTCCAGCGGATCAAGGCTTCGGCTCCTTGAATATTTCCGTTCCAGCCGTCGACTTTCGGCTGGTATTCGAGGACGAGCTGCTCGTTTTGAATGGCGTACCGTAAATCCCGTTCGAGTTCATAACGGCGATACATATCGATGTCGAGCGTCGACGAGTAAAACTGATAATTGCTCTTCGTTCGTGATTTTGCACGTCGAAGTGCTGTATACGTTTGTTTCAATAATTCATCGGCTGATTGTTTATCGTTGACGACGTACGTGATACCGATGTAGACGTTCGTGAACAACTCATAGGATAAGACATCAAAACGTTTTTCAGACAGCTTTAGTAGCTGATGGCTCAATTTCACGATGGCGGTCTCATCGATGGGTTTTTTGATGATGAATAGATACTTATCACCAAACAGATGACCGACGAAGTGATCTTGATCTGCAAAACGACGAACTGCAGCACTTGTCTGGCGAATCCATTCATCTCCGACATCGTGTCCGAAACGTTCATGAATGACATTGTATTGCTTAAACGTGACGGCAAGCAATGTAAACGATGTTCGTGTTTTCAATAAATTCGTGATTTCCTCGAGTAAAAAGGCGCGATTCGGTAACTGTGTCAAGGAATCATGCATGGAGAGATGCCAAATCGTATGTTGTTGCTCTTTTAAGATCGTAATATCAGACGAGACCCCGTAATGACCCGTGACCTCTCCATTGCGATCACGAATCGGAATACAGATTTCCTCGATCCAAAAGACATTGTCGAGGAGTTGGAGACGATAGACGTGTCGGACGACCTTACCGTTACGAATCTCAGGATAGGAGAGTTCTAAATGTGGTAAATCCTCTGGATGAATCAGTGTTCGCCATAACTGAGGTTCCTTTTCGATGCGATTCAGAATGTGCTGATAGGGAGCTAAAAAACCGGTTGATTGAAATATGACGGTTTGTGGATGATAGATATGTTCGTAAATGGACGTATCGAGTGAGCCGAAGACATCCTTTAAGGACTGAATGGCATGATCCCGTTCGCGTTCAAGACTCGTCAGCTCCGTTGCATCATGCAAAATAAAGTTAACGCAACGAGGAGAAGAATCTTGTTGAAGCAAAGCATCACAACGAACGACTTTCGTATAGTGGCGTCGTTTGCTCATCCGGAGTGACATCGAGAATTCGGTAATGTGCTCGTCACACAAGGCAGTACTCTGTTGTAAAAATAGATCACGGTCTTCCGGATGAATCTCATCGAGCAATTCATACGCATCCATTTGTGCGACATGGCGCTGTGACCATTCGAGTAATTGGCTGAGTGCGGCATCTGCGGTCAATTGTTTTGTCGAAGGAATGTATTCAAGGAATGTGACACCTTCAAGCGTCGTCGTCAACTGTTCCTTTGCAAGTAGACGATTATAAGCAGTACGTAATTCTTTTTGTTGGGAGACATCACGCGCAATCCCGTAAAGTCCGATGATGACGTGTTGATTATAGAGGGGGATGTTCGTAACATTAACGGTCAGGATTTGACCGTCTTTTCGTTGAATATCCGTTGTGAAATG
This sequence comes from Exiguobacterium sp. OS-77, assembly GCF_000414195.2. Classification (NCBI taxonomy): domain Bacteria; kingdom Bacillati; phylum Bacillota; class Bacilli; order Caryophanales; genus Exiguobacterium; species Exiguobacterium sp. OS-77. The sequence continues at coordinate 405,109 of NZ_DF239008.1, forward strand.
AATCGTTTCGCCTTCGTGAACACGATGCTTCAATGGTGCGATGCGTTCAGCTTCTGATCCTATAAGCAACTCGCTGAAATGCATACCACGGATCGCGTCGGTAGGATAACCGAGTAAAAGAGGTAGCTTATTATTAAATGCGATGAAATTTCCTTTCAAATCCATCGTATAAACTGCATCCGGGTGATTTTCAAGGAAGTGGGTCATGTCTGTCAACAGTGTGAAATCTAAAGAAGGAGTGGTCGATTGGTTCGTACGTCTTTTAAAGAAAGACACCGTCATCACCTCGTTTCAACTGGTCGATATGAACTACTTCTAATTATACCCAATTGGAATAATTATGAATATGAAACGAATTCAAAAGAAGGAGAATGATTTTTTGATAGGAATAGTAGTACTTTAGATGCAACTCAGAATTTTATTCCCTTTTTTTGAAAAAAACTCATAATCTGAAGCAAACGGACCGATATACTAAAAGATAGAATTGAACATGAAGTCAATGAGGAGATGAAATATAGATGTTACGCGGAATGTATACGGCATCCGGTGCGATGCAGGCATTGCAACGCCAACAAGAGATGTTGAGTAATAACTTAGCGAATGCACGGACGCCCGGCTTCCGTGCCGATCAAGCATCCCTGCGCACGTTTCCAGAGATGATGATCCATCAAGCGGCGACGAATGAACGGACGGGAATTCGACCTGCTGGAAACGTCGGTACACTCGCGACAGGTGTGTTCATGCAGGCAGCGACACCGAACTTCGCACCCGGATCCATCACGGAGACAGGAAATGCGACGGATTTACAGATCAGTTCGGCGGAAGGCGTACCGATGTTTACGATCCTACATGGTAATGGAGGCGGAACAGCACCTGAAGGAGAAGTGTTGTATACAACGAACGGACAGTTTGCGGTCGATGGAGACGGTATCTTGCGGACGACGGACGGCGATCAGGTACTCGATGAGAACGGAAATATCATGAACGTCGGCAATGACGATTTCAAAGTCTCACCTGAAGGTATCGTGACGCGTGGGAACGGAGAACAAGTCGGACGACTTGGACTCGTGACGACGAATAATACGGAACAACTTGAACGAGTCGAAAACGGACTCTACCGGGCACCTGAAGCGCTGGCGCAAGGCAACGTCAAGGTCGATCAAGGGGTACTTGAACTAGGGAACGTCGCAATCGAACAAACGATGGCAGAGATGAACGCTGGTCTGCGTCAGTTTGAAGCGAATCAAAAAGTCATTCAAGCGTATGATCGGACAGCGGAAAAGGCAGTTTCTGAAATCGGTCGCGTCCGATAATGAAAGGGGAACACCATGCAATCACTCTATACGTCAGCTAGTACAATGGCGCAATTACAAAAACAACTCGATACGACCGGGCATAACTTAGCGAATGTCGATACGAACGGATATAAACGTCGTGACGCCCAGTTTAAAGAGCTGTTGACGCGTAACATCCAGAATCAACCGGCTACGTTGCAAACGGGACCTTTATCGACACCGGCCGGCTTACGAATCGGTGTCGGCGGTTATGTCGCCAATGAAGCGACGCGCTTTTCGATGGGAACGTTCAAACGGACGGACCGGGCACTCGATGCCGCCTTATCGGATCCGCATCATTTCTTTGCGGTCATCGATCGGGATGGGATGACGAAGTTCACGCGAGACGGAAACTTCCAACTATCTCCGCAAGCCGATGGGCGTATTCAATTGACGGATGACGCGGGACGGTCTGTCGTCAACGGTCAAAATGAACCAATTCTCTTACCTGCGGATGCGACGGGTGTCGAATTGAACAAGGACGGCAACGTCACGGGAATCGTCAATGGAGAGCGCCGTGTCCTCGCACGGATTGGTGTCGGGTATATCGACAATCCGAACCAGTTGACGGAAGACGGTTCTGGTTTATTCACGACACCGGAACAATATCAGGCGGTCGGTGGCAACCCATTGACGGTCGGCACACTCGAGTCGTCGAACGTCGATATGGCAACCGAGATGACGAATTTGACACAGATTCAACGGGCGTATCAATTCAATTCAAAAGCACTGATGACGACCGATCAGATGATGGGAATCGTCACGTCACTGAAATAACATGAAAAAGCAGATCGCCTCAGATTTGAGTGCGGATCTGCTTTTTATATTCAGTCTTGTAGCGCTTGATAAATAGCGGCCATATCGGCATTCCCATGGTCAAGCTTTGCCTTCGCATAACTACGATCCGCTGCTTGAGCGAGCGGCAACTCGAGCTGCTGACGTTTTGCTTCAGTTATGATCAGCCCGAGATCCTTCGCCATCAAGCGAAGCGGGAAGGCAGACGGGAAATCGTTGTTCCGGTACATGTCCCGTTTACCGGTGAAGAGCGGCGTGTTCATGCCCGATGCACTGATCATCTGGATCAGCTTCTCTTTCTCAAGACCCGCACCTTCTCCGAGCAACAACGTCTCCGCGACTCCTTGTCCGACGACGGCGAGTAAGAGATTGATGGCAAGTTTTGCCGCACTTCCTGAGCCATGTGGACCGAAATGGATCGTTTCCTTTCCGAGTAGATCAAGATACGGCTGACAAGCCGTGACGACGTCTGCGTCACCGCCAGCAAGCAAGACGAGCTGCCCGTTTTCTGCGACGGGGACGGACCCCGAAACAGGAACTTCAAGATACGTCCCACCATTCTCTTCGACAAGCCGAGCCATCTTCCTTGTCTCTTCCGGTGAGATTGTACTCAAGTTGACGATCGTCTTACCTGTGAGGTCGTCTGTTACACTCTCGAGAACGGACGCGACAGCTGGTCCGTCCGCGAGCATGACGAAGATGATGTCGCTTTGACGTACTGCTTCCTGTGCTTCTTTGACAGCTTTTGCTCCTCGAGCAGTCAACGGCGCTGTTTTTTCAAACGTCCGGTTGTAGACAATCACGTCATGCCCACCGTCAAGCAGACGTTTTGCCATCGGTATACCCATATGTCCTAAACCAATCCATCCCAGTTGCATGTTGATTCCTCCTTATCCTAATGCGCTTTTGACTATACCCCGCACGTCGTCGAATCTAACGACAAAAAAGACCGTCCACATGATGTGAACGGTCAGGTGATTAATCTTCATACGTGAGGATGGTCGAGATGACAGCAATCGGGAAACGGATCGTAAAGGTTGATCCAACACCGACGACGGATTCGACATCAATCGTTCCGCTGTGGTGTTTAACGATTTCCTTACAGATCGATAGACCAAGACCGGTTCCACCGATTTTCCGTGTCTCGGAGTTATCGACACGGTAGAACTTATCGAACAACTTCGGAAGCGCGTCTTGTGGAATCCCGATGCCTTCATCCTGGATGCGGATTTGGGCGAAACCAAGTTCATTTGTAATCCGTATCAAGACCGTCCCACCGCTCGGTGAGTACTTGACGGCATTGCTGAGCAGGTTGTTGAGCAACTGCTTCATCTTTTCTGCGTCGCCGTCGATCATGATCGGTCCACGTGCCTCGAAATCAATCGTGTGTGTCTCATGCGAGACATCATAGAACTCGATTAAATCCTGGGCGAGTTCGACGACATCAAACGTCGTCATCTCGTAACGGTGTTCGCTCGATTCCATCCGTTGAACATCGAGGAAGTCATTGACGAGCGTCGTCAGGCGACCCGTCTCGGAGTGGATCGTCTGGAGATATTTCCGTTGCCGTTCTTCCTCGAACCGTTTGTTGAGCATCAGCTCGGTGAAGCCATAGATCGAAGAGAGTGGGGTCCGTAATTCATGCGAGACGGTCGAGACGAATTCTTCCTTCATCCGCTCGGCTTCCGTTTCCTTTGTGACGTCACGGAGAACAAGCATCGTACCGACCCACATGCCGTCGACTTCAATCTTCTCGGCATAAATCTGGATGTACGTACTCTGTTTTCGAATCGAGACGATCAAGCTATCTTTTGGTAAATTCAGCTCAACGATCTGTTCGATGTAACGCTCAAATGGTGCTGGTTCATCGATGATGTCAGCGAGTGCCTGCATCGCTTGCTGGAAGGCAGAGCGCTCTTCGTCTTTGAACTCTGTTGGTACTTCCGGGAACAACGTCATCAGCGGTTCGTTGACGAGCAATTCGTCCGTCTCATGTTCGATGTAGACGACGGCTTCACGAATCGAGTTTAATAGTTGGGTCGTCTTATTCTTCTCACGAATCATTTCTTCATAAATGCCCATCCGGAGAAGGGAAAGCGATAATTGGTGCGAGAACGACAAGATGTCATCCATCTGTTCCGCTGTGAAGGCATCGCGATAGCGCACGAGATAGATACAGGCGATCATGTGCTCTTTCGTCGGATCAAGAACTGGGACTGCGACCTCATACATATAGTATGGGTATGGAAGCGGACTTTCGTGCGCGACCTGTTTCGATGAATGAACTGGACGCTTTAGGAGGCGTGCGCGGTGCAAGAGTGATTGATCATCGGAGACAAGACGACCGACCATCTCTTCCGTCATCCCATAATCGATCGTTGAACGGACTTCCTGTTGATTAAGGAACAACAATGCACCAATCTCAGAATGTGTGATCGAGACGAGCTTCTCGATGATTTCCGGATACGCCGTCAGTGTCTCACGGGACGCAAGCGTCTCGGTCAATTCATTGCGATACTTGAGATGTTGTTCGCTCCGAAGCGTGATATCGAGTGCTTCCTCAAGCTCTTCCTGTTGCGCTTGCAGTTCTTCTTGCTGGGCGACGAGTTCTTCCTGTTGTGCCTGGAGTTCTTCGTTCTTCGCCAGCATATGGACCTTGTTGTCGGCAATCGATGCCGCCATTTGATTGAATGATGCCGTCAGCGTATGCAGCTCGTCCTTCCGTTTCGGTAATGGAATCGCTTGGATGTCTTCACCTGTTGCAAGCAAAGCGCTATCGCGAGACAGTGCGTTGACCTGCTTCGTAATGCGGCTGATGAATGGACGAACGAGAGAGAAGAGGACGAGAATCAAGACGACGAGGTTCGACAGCCAGATGAACTGGGCGACACGCATTTCGCCAAGAAGATCGTTCTTTGCCTCGACTTCCTTCCCTTGAATCAACGTCAGATAATCAGCAAGTAACGTATCAATCCGTGTCATGTCGACATCAGCGTCTGATAAACTAACCGATCCGCGTATTGTTCCGTTTGCATTAAACAGATCCTTCCCATTCGAAAGCGCAGCAAGGGTATCAGGGTCGACAAAAGCTTCATCGATTTTCCCGTCTTTCTTCCCGTCGACGTATTCAGTAAGAAGCGGCAGTGCTGTTCCGAAATAATCGTCATACATTTGACGTGTCGCGGTAGCGTACTCTTTCCCTTGCTCGTACACGGCGTACTTCTCGAACCATGTCGTTAAACGATTGATTTCCTGTTGATTCGTCTTGACGGTATCCAGTGTTTCCTGTGAGCCGGTCAACAAATAGGATTTGACGTTACTTTGCGCGACGGTCCACTCGCTTGCGAGTGCGTTGGCATTCGTTCGTCGTTCACGTAAGTCATCGAATGTCGCATTCGCCTGATCGATTTTTTGTTCCGTGTAGAAATAAACGATCGCAGACGTGATGCTGAGGGCGACGAACACCATATAGAAGGCGAACATCAATTGGCGACCGATGGTATGGTTGATCCATTTCACTGGGGTATCCTCCGTATTCTATTTTACATGTATGAAAAAGATTGCTTAAGTTCGAATATATTCATCTTACGCACATTCAACTTGTACGGCAAATTTGAATCTGCAAATCTTATTAAAACAAATATATCATATATTGGTTAAAATGGAGGAACCGATATATTTTCTGAGAATAAGGATTAAGAAGCGTTGTTTTAAGGAAAACAATAGAGGATATGGAACTTCATACTTTAAATTAGGGAAGTGGTTAGATGCAAAAAATGTTCGAAAACAAATGGTACCGATTCGCCTGGTGGATCATGACGTTACTCATCATCGTCTGGATTGGCGATCATGTCACGTTCCTATTCCGACCGGTCGCGATTTTGCTACAGATGGTCGTACCACCGCTTGCGATCGCCGGGATTCTCTATTATGTCCTGCTACCGATCGTCGAGTTGCTCGAGAAAAAGATGAAGCGACGACCTGCTGTCTTGATCGTCCTCGTTGGTCTGATCGGAATCTTGACGACGCTCGGCTTCATCTTCGGTCCGATGCTATCAGAACAGATTACACAGTTCGTCAACTCGATTCCGACACTTGCGACGCAGTTTCAGCGTCAATTGATCGATGTCCGAGAGCAACTTGAAAACAGTTCGGTGTTCTCACGCTTCCTCTCAGGACCAGATAACTTGTTCAATAAGTTTTCTAGCAATATCTCGGAGTACGCTTCGACGTTCCTCAAGAACATCGGTACGGGCGTTGGTGGATTCGTCAGTGTCGTGACGACGACGGTCGTAACGATCGTCATCATCCCGATCATGTTGATCTATATGTTGCTTGATGGCGATAAGCTGAAAGGCAATCTCGTCAAGCTGATGCCGTACGAGTACCATAAGGAAACGAAAAAAATTCTCGGGGACGTCCACTTGACGATCATGAGCTATATCCGAGGACAAGTCATCGTCAGCATTGGTGTCGGAATCATCGCCTACATCGGATACTTAATCATCGGGATTGATTATGCGTTGTTGCTTGCGTTGTTCGCGACACTGACGAATATCATTCCGTTTCTCGGTCCAGTCCTTGGTGTCATTCCGGCATTGATCGTCGGGTTCATCCAGGATCCGATTCTTGCGATTTATGCAATCATCGTCATGACGGTCGCGCAACAGATCGATTCGCACATCATGTCACCGCTCGTCCAAGGGAAAACGCTCGATGTCCATCCATTGACGATCATCATCGTCCTGCTGGTTGCGGGGAACATCGCTGGTTTCTTCGGGGTCTTACTCGGTGTCCCGTTCTACGCCGTCATGAAGGTCGTCATCCTGAACATCCGTCGTCTCTATCATCTTCGGTCGCAAAAGAAGATGGTCATTACGGAAGAAGAGAAGACGTTCGATACGATTGTCACGGAGCGCGATTGAGTTTTGAAATTCACGTAAAAGTGCGTCATACTGAAGACGTAGTTAAGAAAAAGGGGGCAGGGATCAGATGGATTCACGTCATACCGAAGAACAAGCCGATTTACTGGCATTGCAGAAGTTTCAACACAACTTTGAGAACAGCCTCAAGTCGAGTATCATTTATCTTTTGCGTGATGGGGCGTTGACGATCGGGGAACTCGAGCAACGGATCGATCAGTCACACGGTCAAATCCTCGAACAGCTGCAGGAGCTGATCGAAGATGGTCTCGTCGTCCAGCAGATGTCAGAAAAAGTGCACGGGCTGGCCTATTATTTAACGGCACCGGCAGAAGATCTCGTCCGTCAGTTCAAGGAATCGATTCGCTGGAGCAAACAGCATATTCGTTATTGATGGACGTCAAAAGCCAGAGTCGCTAGACTCTGGCTTTTTTGTGGATCTTAACGACGTACGGCACTGAAAGCTTCTTCCGATTCAATGCCTGCTTTGTTGACGGCTGTAATGATGAAACGACCCGTCGCATCTTCTGGAAGTGGGAAGGCTTTCCGTTCGATGACATCTGTTGTACCGAGTTTTTTGCGTTTACCGTCTTTTTCTTGATAGATGTTGTATTTGACGACATCTTTATCCGTAGAAGCATACCAGTTCACGAATCCACCACTGACGCGGACGTTCGTGGCTGGTTTCGGTGGTGTTTTGACGGGATCAGATGCTTTCTCATCGAGTTCTGTGAAAACGACGAGTCGATCATCATACGTTCCGGCATTTTGGTCAAACGTTCCGATACACGTAATCAAGTTAAGATTCCGTTTCTCAGAAGCACCAAAGATTTTTTGAAGCGGGGCATCCAAGTGATCGTATTGAACGAGCTTCTTGACGCGGAAGACGAGCGTCCGTCCCGAAGCATCCTTAATCTTGATTTGATCATTCTTCTTTAAGTCTCGTAGTTGATAGAAGACGGCAGGACCTGTTTTCGTATCGGTGTGTCCATCGATGACAGCATTCCCGACATCGCCTGGACGTGGACCAAACTTATACCAGCCGACTTGTTGTTCATTCTTTGGTGTCGCCATGGCGCCATTCTTATCAAGACCGACTTGCTCGACCTTTGTTTTGACGTCAAGCGTTGGAATCGAGAGAGTCTTTGGTAATTCGACTTCATTCGTCGAAAGATCCTTGAACTCTTTTTTGAAGATGTCCGATGGTTTTAACGGATCTTCTGCTGGCGCCTCCTTCTTATTCTCGGAAGAAGTCACCGTCTTGGGTGACGCCGTTCCTTGGGTGATGTTAGTTGCTGCTTGTTCCGGTGTGCTAAAGAGCAGGAACAAGAGCGTTCCGACGGAAGCAACCATCAAAACGATGCTTGTCGGCAGTAACCATTTTCGCATGACGTGTAACTCCTTTCCGAGAGAAGGGTCTCTCTATGTAAAAACAGGATAGCAGATTGCTATCCTGTTTTTGATTATACCCAATTTCTTAGGCGTTTTGACGTTTGCGTGCGAGGACAAGACCAACTGCTCCGAGTGCAAGACCGAATACTGCGATTGCACCTGTTGTTGCAGCTGTGTTGTTGTCGCTCATACCACCGTTACCAGTGTTCGGCATTGAGCCTGGTGTACCATCCATGAATTTCTCTGGCGATTGTTTGACGATCGCTTCACCGAGGTTTTCACCTACGCCGTACATGTAAGCGTAAGACTCACGGAATGTGTCGACAGAACCTTTGTAGTCGCCTTCAACATACTGCATGAACGTATCTTGGACGTAAGTCTCGTGACCTGATACGGCTTCTTGTGCTGCTTTTGTTGGAAGGTTTTCTTCTGTTGCCGCACCGAGGAATGCACCGAAATCGTTCGAGAACATTTTGAGCATGTCTTGTGCGTCACCCATTAATTTTTTATCGTCATTGATTGCTGCTGTGACAAGGTTTGCTTGTGCTTCGATGTGGTTTTTCGTCCAAACTTGTTCGAACTGATCCGCACCGGCTTGACCGTAGATTGATTTGATCGCTGCTTTGAAGTCTGCAGTGTGCATATCTTCAGCCCAGTTTGCTGCATCGTAATCCTTCGCTTTATCAACACCAGCTGTCATGCTGAGGTTTGCAAGTGCAACGTGTTCAGCTGCAAGGCTGTTAAGTGTTGAACGAAGATCTGCTGCTTTTGAGTCAGCTTTCGTGTTATCGAATTTCTCAGGCATCTGTGTTGTGATGGCAACAGAGAGTGCTTTAGAGATATCGTACATGCGGCTGTATCCTTCACGGAACGTGTTGTACGATCCTTCGTAGTCACCAGCTGCATATTGTTGGAATGTCTTGTAGACATCTGCTTCGTGCGCACGGAGGACTTCTTCAGCTGCTGCTTTCGGGAGTTTACCTTCCGTTGCTGTATCGAGGAAGCTTGAGAGATCTTGTACGAACTCTTCTGTTTCTTTCTTCGAAGCGTTGATGCCGTCTTGGTCATCTGCTTTTACAGCTTTGACGAGGTCTGTTGTGTATTTATTGTGATCAACGAAGATTTTCTCGAATTGTTTTGCGCCTTCATCGCCGTAAACTGAAGCGATGGCTGGTGTCATATCGAGTGCATTTTGTTTAAGTGCTGCTTCGTAATATTCTGCGTCTTTTGAACCGTCATATTGTTTTTTCATGTCCATGACAGCGAGGACGAAGTGCTCTGAAAGTAACTGATCGAGTGTTGCACGAAGGTCAGCAGCTTTTGTTTTGACCGTGACGTTCTTTGGTGCCTCTTGTTTCATGTCATCTGCGCCACCAGAAGCGAATGCTGCTGTTCCTGGAAGTACGAGTGCTGCTGCCATTGCTGATGCTGCGAATTTTTTAGTGTGTTTCATGTTGAATCCATCCTCTCGATTTTAAGGTAGTGGAGCGCTTGCTTTGGTTTTTAATATGAAAAACGTTTGGAAGCGTTGATCTAAACTTGAATAGAGGGATGAAACCGGGCCCGTGTCATCCTGTGCTTGTAAGTGTTGCTTGTGAATCTGTAAGGCTTACGCGGATGGATGGCATTTGGATTTAAAAAAATGTGAGATTTACGGAAATAATGTGTTGCGAATTTTTTACTTCCTTATATAACAAAAGAAAACTTTTTTTAAATGTTTACCGATCGCTCGTGTTACACTAGCTAGGAACCAGGAGAAAACAAAGTCATTCCTGATATTGTTACCTGGTACTAATGTGCTATACTACGCTTAGACTGAATCAATGAAAGGTGATCAAAATGGTACAAGACCAAGCAGGTACGGAACAGCCAACGCGTGAACGTTCAAAGCGACATCAACAAGGCAAGGACGCCGGAACATCTGAAAAGAAAACACCACGTCTTCGGAAATACACGACGCGACGTGTCCCAATTCTCGTCCGGTTGTTGATCGTTCTCGTTCTCGTCATCGTCGCACTGGTCGTCGGTGCAATGGTAGGGTATGCAACGTTTGGTGGTGGCGAGGCAATGGATGTGTTAAAGCTCGACACATGGACCCGCATCACCGATTTTTGGATGAAATCTTAATTTGTCAGTGATGGGAGCTGTTTAATAATGTATACAATCGAACAAATCAAGGAAGTCATTCCGCATCGCTATCCCTTTTTGCTCGTCGATCGGATTTTAGAGGTCGAAGAAGGCAAACGCGCGGTCGGAGTAAAAAACGTGTCTGCGAACGAAGAATTCTTCAACGGACACTTTCCTGACTATAATGTTATGCCCGGCGTTCTCATCGTCGAGGCACTCGCACAAGTCGGTGCTTTTGCTGTCCTCAAGATGGAAGCGAATCAAGGAAAGCTTGCTTTCTTTGCCGGCATCGAGAACTGCCGCTTCAAACGTCAAGTCGTGCCAGGCGATCAATTGCGCCTCGAAGTTGAATTGACGAAGTTACGTGGACCTATCGGAAAAGGTCGTGCCACAGCGACGGTAGACGGGGAAGTCGCCTGCACTGCCGAATTGACATTCGCAATTAAGTGACGACCAGATGAAACGCTGGTTGCTTCCTCTCGCGATTTCCTTATTGATCATCCCTGGCTGTCAGCGTGCTGAAAAGGTCGAGACCGCTTCCCCATCGGTCATCGTCGACCCGATCAAACGGGCTGGTCAGACAGAGAACATCTCCGCCCAGATTTCCTTAACGAGTAAGGACCGGATGCGTTTGACGATCAAGACGACGAATGACATTCGTCTTGACGACCAACAAGTCGACATTCGGTTAGAGGTCTCAAATCAATCGATTCCGTTCCCATTCGTGTCGTTTTCCGCTAAAAAAATGGGTGAGATTCGCACGTACACTTCAGATACAACCATTGAAGATGAAGTTTTCAACGAAAATCGCCTGCCTGTCCTGGTCATTGACGCCGGTGCAGGACGCGGGATTGAGATTCCGCTCGAAATCATCCGATGAACGATAAAGCGCCGACTCCTGTCACAGGAATCGGCGCTTTGTCGTTTATTTGACGAGCGAGACGGCACGGTTCGCGTCGAGGCGACCGTAGCCGTATGAGGTGTCGTAGCCTTTTGTTCCAAGATCACGAGCGGACGACTTTAAGAGTTTCTCTGTCGCGCTCGGTGACAAGCTCGGTTTTAAGCTCATTAGGAGACTTGCGACTGCTGCGACGTGAGGGGCTGCCATCGAGGTCCCACTCGAATAGGCGAGTTCACCGTCACCGATATAACTCGGGATCTCAACGCCCGGTGCGACGAGATCGAGTCCTTTTCCGCGGTTCGAGAACGAGGCGCGGATATCTTTTCGGTCCGTTGCGCCAACAGAGAGGACATGGGCATAGCGCGCAGGATAGCTGATCGTCTTCGCGCCGTCATTACCGGAAGCAGCGACGACGAGCACCTTCTTCTGATCGGCGTATGCGATCGCATCCTCGATAGCACGCGATTTTTCATCCATTTCCAGACTAAGGTTAATGACGCGGGCGCCTTTTTTGACGGCATGGAGAATACCACGTGCGACGTCCGACGTGTACCCTTGCCCGTGTGCATCAAGGACACGAATCGGAATCAAGGAAGCCGCTGGATTAATCCCTTGAATGCCATACAGATTATCGGCATTCGCAGCGATGATCCCGGCGACATGGGAACCGTGACCGTCTGGATCCGTGACCGACGTCTTCCCGCGAATGAAGTCGTACCCGAGATCGGTCCGGACACGTCCTGCGAAGTCAGCATAGGTCGAGTTAATCCCGGTATCAACGACGGCGACGAGTGTCGGCTGTAACGTTTTTCCGGCAAGGCGTTTTAAGGCAGCGGCATACTGGATGTCAGCTCCGACTTTTCCTTTTCGTTGTCCTGTGTTCTGGAGCGACCATTGGTACGGGCGATACATATCCTTTGCCGTCCGGACGGTCTGTGTATGTTCGACGTAGTCAACAGCAGCTGATCGTTCCAAGTAACGTTTTGCCTGCGTCGCGGCGGCCTTCGTCTTGAACGTCCATTCTTCGAGGGACAGGCCCGGAAGCGACGATCGTGTCGCCTGGAGCGACGTCGAGACGGATTGTTTCAGACTGCCGTGCTTCATCTTGACGAGGAGACTCGCGGTCTTTGACGTCGTCGCACTTGGTTTCATCGGCAAGAGCGGCTGGAGTTTACGAAGATTGAAAGGAATCTGGTAGCGGGTACCGGGTTTTCCTTCAAAAACGACATACTGTGTACCGGACCAGCTGAGCGGGAAGATCAACGCTTCGTCTTGCAGTTGGCGATACCGTTTGTAGGTCGTCCCTTTGCTGTAATTCGTCTTTGAGGTATAGACGGAACCTTTCGAGCGATCGAGATCGAATTCGAGATGCGTCGCCCGTTCGATATAGAGGGCTGACGGTAGTGTGAAGACGACACGTCCGGACGCATCATATGTACCGCGTAACGTCTGACTCGTCACCGGAAGTGGTGTCGTAGCAGCCGAGACGGCGGACGGGGTCAGGAGGCTGACACCGAGTAGGAGTGGAAGGATACGTTTCATGAAAAATCACGACCTTTACGGAAAATGGTGGAAAGTTGAAAAAAAGGACAGTTCAAACAAAATTATCTGGTTTAATTTTACGTTGTTGTTTAAAATTTAGATATGTTTTTCTTATAGAAACGGAGCTGAATGAGACACCATGAAAAAAATCATCATCTTTTTGTTACTCCTGATGTGGAGTGGGACGGGCATCGCTCCGGTCCAAGCCGAATCGAAATGGGACGTGACAGCAAGCGGGACAGGACCGTATACGTTGACCTTCACAGGAGAAGGCATCGTCGATGTGACGAGTGAGACGACGCTTGCGTTCTCAGACGGTTTGACGGGAAACGGCATTGATATCACTGCACATCCGACGGTGACGTTCACAGCAGAGACGGCACCACGGATCGTCGTCACGGAACCGACGACACAGCAATCGATCATCCTTGAGTTTCCGAAAGTCGACGCGGAGGAGCCGGTAACGGATGATCCTGTGACACCGGAAGAGCCGGTCACAGAACCGGAAGTTAAACCAGACGTCAAACCGGATACACAACCGGTCACACCGAATCAATCAAAACCGACGACGCCAACAAAGGAAAAGCCGGTCACAGAAACAAAACCAGCTCCGGCGACGAACGTCAAAGCGACGAAGGGGCAAATCTCGGGAACAGTCTGGTATGACGCGAACGAAGACGGGATTCGCCAAGAGACGGAAGCACTTCTTGATGACGTTAGTGTCTTCTTGATCACACCACGTGGCGACGTCACGGACATGGCGATCACGGAACAAGGGAACTACATATTTGAACAGGTGACGCCAGGGACGTATCAAGTCAAGGTCGATGGCTATGACATCGGCTTGTATACGTTCACGAAGCCGCATCAGGATTCAGATGTCAACACGTTCGGAACAACGAACGTAACGATCCAAGCAGGGGACGTCCGAATCATTGATGCCGGTATGACAGAAGGGGACGAGATGATGGAACCGTCGCACTTCCTGACACTGACGAACTTCGTCGATGCGAATGGGGACCAACAGCCGCAGGAAAAAGAAGAGACCGTCCCGATGACGTACACGTTACTGGATACGGTCACGGGTGAAACGGCATGGACGATTGAAGACGAAGGAGATGATCACGCTTTTGCGGGTGGAGACAGCTTCCCGGTCGGCACGTACATCTTAAAAGTCAAAGCGCCTGCCGGTTATACAGTCAAGGCGATGCATCACCTCGATTACATTGCGTTTGAAGAGGACATGAGTGAGGCGAAGGATGCTCAGGCGCATCTCTTAAAACACTTGAAGCGTCAATCGGTCGACGCCGTCCTTGATCTAACACGCGATGGTGGCGGAACGATGGTTGCCGTCGAACTCGCTCCACCGGCGAAACCGGTCAAGGAAACGCCGACGAAAGTCGTCAGTCCGGTAAAATCGACAGCACCGGTCGCAGCAAAAGCGGATACGACGTCGACTCCAACCGTTACAGCGGAACGTCTACCGCAAGCAGGGGAAGACAAGCCGTTTCCGTTCGCGGTCGTCGGTGGCATGAGTGCCGTTGTCGGAGTATGGTTGCTCGTTCGAAAACGATAAGGCTTAAACGGAACGTCTCCTACGCGGAGGCGTTTTTTTTATGGATTGGTGTGTGTTGATTGACACACACGCACACATATGCGCATAATAGTAGTACCAAATCACAGGAAAGAGGGATTCGATGTTGACGACAAAACAGATCAGTGAATTGTTACGGGTATCGGAAGAGACGGTTCGGCGCTGGATTCGGACAGGGGAATTGCACGCGGAGCAGGACGGCAAAGGCTATCGTGTCGATGAATTGGCGTTGAAACGGTTAGTCGATGAGAAATCACAGATTCCGGGAACGGCATTGAACAAGATTCTCCCAATCATCCAAGATATGTTCGGACCGGAAGCAGCCCAGTTCGCGAAGTCAAACGTCTTTGATCCGCTCCAAGCGACGATGCAATCAAGTGAGACGACGGCAACACCGGAAGCCTCGAAAGCTTCGATGGAAGCAGAACTCGCGCGCTTAAAACGGAAGAAACGTCGCCTTGAGCTCGAACACGAATTGAAGTTACTTGATATCGAGGAACAGATCGCGTCGATGGAACGTAAGCAACAATCCTAAAAGCAAAGCGCACGTAGGGACGACTCCCTCGTGCGCTTTCATATGTAAGAGGAAAAGACGCCTTCACTGATCCGAAGGCGTCTTTTTGACGGAACATTGTTTACGTTTCCAGTACCAATAGCCGAGCCCGAGTGCGATCGGGATGGCCGCCAAGTACGGATTGGCTTCGATATATCCAATGATCTCAAATAACGCGAACCATCCACTGATTAAACCAAGGACGAGTAAAATCGACCGCAGGACTTCGGGAAGCTTACGGATCCGATACGCGAAGAGACAAATGAGGCTAAAAATGATGATCGCCACATGCATTCCTCCATTCCGTACTCAGTATAGCGTATTCGGAAAGCTTTTTCGATGCACAAATCGGCTTTCCTCCCGTATAGTGAAGACAGAGAAAAATGGACAAGGACGTGATGGAGATGCAAGCAACAGTGATTGGGACAGGATATGTCGGACTCGTCACTGCGATCGGACTCGCAGAAAACGGACATGAGGTGACGTGTGTCGACTTGAATGCAGAACGGATGGAACGGTTAGCGCAAGGGATCGCACCGATCACCGAAGAAGGAATCGAAGACGCACTTCGTCTCAATCGCGAACGTTTGAAGTTCACGACGGACTATCCGGCGTCCGACTTGTACTTGATCGCCGTCGGGACTCCGGAACGGGCAGACGGCAGCTGTGATTTATCGGCTGTTGAAGCCGTCGCACGTTTGATTGAAGAAACACGCCCCGGTGCCAGTGTCATCGTCAAGTCGACGGTGCCACCGGGAACAACGGCCCGCCTGCAAGACGAGCACCCGACGTTACGCTTCGCGATGGTGCCGGAGTTTTTACGTGAAGGAACGGCCCTCGCGGACAACCGTCAGCCGAGCCGTCTGATCATCGGGACGACGGATGTCGCCTTTGCGAAAACGGTCGAGCAGTTATTTCAAACGACAGCTCCGGTCGTTGTCGTTGATCCGACGACAGCGGAGTTGACGAAATATGCGGCGAACAGTTTCCTCGCCGTCAAAATCAGTTTCATTAATGAGATCGCTCGCCTCGCGGACGCAGTCGGTGCCGACGTGACGGAAGTCGCTCACGGGATTGGACTTGATCCTCGGATCGGTTCTGCCTTCTTACGGGCGGGTGCCGGCTACGGCGGATCTTGTTTCCCGAAAGACATCGCAGCATTGACGACGCTTGCGCGAACGCACGAGACGACGCTGCACGTCATCGAAGCAGCTGACCGGACGAACGAAGCCCAGCTCGATTACGTCCTCGCGAAGATCCGACCGGAGCGGGGGATGCGTGTCGCGCTACTCGGTCTTGCCTTTAAGCCGGGCACGGACGATTTACGGGATGCGCCAGCCTTACGCCTCGCGGAACGGCTCGAGCAACTCGGTGTCGTCGTCGTTGGCTATGATCCGGCGGCGCGGACATTGCTTGACCAGAAACCGACGCTTGAAGAAGCGTTACGCGGAGCGGACGTCGCTGTCATCATGACGGAGTGGCCGGAGATGAAGACGATGGCGCCGGAACTGTTGACGCGCGTCATGCAGACGCCACGCTTGATCGACGGACGGAACTGTTGGCAGTACGTTGATGCCCCGGCAGGCGTCGCTTATGAAGCGATCGGACGTCCGGGAAAAGAATTTTCGAACAAACGCTAAGTGCGACCTGTCATTAGGGATGAGACCAGTCATGGTGTCATCCCTATTTTACTAGACGAAAGGACGAGGCGACATGCAGATCGATTATTTCGCGGTTCAACCGAGTGGTCCCAAAGGAGCGCTCGAGGCACACGTGTTATATCCCGGATGGAATCAACGACAGAACGAAGAGTGGGAACGTGCTGTCCATTACGGGGCGGGACTAATCCGGATCCGTCAACGAGGGACGGAACTCCGAATTCCGATCGAGTTCGGATTCGGCTATGTCTTGCAGTACATACGTCAGTTCATGGAAGCCGAACGCAAGGGCGGCAGCATCCGCCAAAAGATGCAAGCCCAGCTCGACTGGATCGCGGAAGGACTACCGGTTCGTTTTAAGCGCGAGAAGGAGACGATCGTCGTCACGGCAGAACGGAGCCATGCCTTTGCCGAGCGTCCGTTTCTCGAAGCACTGGAAAAGTCGATGTACGCCTTACCGTGAGATTCGTAAGAAAGCATCTATTGAAAAAACGAACTCGTCGGAGAAGAACGCTGTACTCGGTCGAACACTAGTAAGTCGACTTTAAAAAGAAAGCCTGCGTGGCTTTCTTTTTTTGTTATCGCTGATTTTTAAGAACCGGTTCCCATCCTCCTGAAAAGAACAAGCTTCCTCCAGCAAGTGGTTTCGTATACTGAGGAAGGCATGACCTAAAAACAAGGAGTGAAAGCGATGAATAGAATACGTATGATTGGGCGAGCGAGTGTGCTGAGCTTACTATTGATCATCTGGTCAGGTGGTGCGGTCGAAGCGGACGGTCCACTCGTATGGGATCAACCGGTATCCGGTGTCCTAAAAGCCAACGAGTCAGCGAAGTATGATCTCACCGTGACGCGTCCGAGTAAGCTGACTGTCGACGTCAGTGGATTCGGTGAAAATACACGCGTGACCTTACAGGATGAGCGTGGTAAACAAGTTCTCTATCAGAGTTTAACGAGTGACGGCGTCAGACCGGCACAAGCTGTCCTGTCTGAATACGTGGAGCCGGGCAACTACCGTCTCGTCGTAGCGGAATACATCTTAAGTAAGCGACCGGCAGCCTACACGCTTCGTGCGACAGCAGAAACCGTCACGACGGATGATCAGGAACCGAACAACGGTACGCTAGAAGCGCAAGTCTTACCGTTTCAGCAAGCGATCCGTGGAATGCTGTCTGCGCAAGATGAAAAAGACATCTATCAAGTGAACGTTCCAAAAAACGGCAAGCTATCACTAGCCATCGATACATACCTGCGCGGCAATGCAACGATCAGTCTGACGGACAGTTTAAACGAGAACGTCTTCTCGAGCTATCTTGTCAGTGAAGAGAAGTCGCCGGGAAAATTCCGTCGAGCGGTTTATGTAGAAGCGGGGACTTACTTTCTGACCTTGTCACGGACGAGTACACAAACCGGTCGTTATCAGGTCAAGGCAGCGATGCAACCGGTAACGACGAATGAACAGGAACCGAATGACGGAGTGCTCGAGGCAACACGTCTATTGTTTGCACAAAGTTATAGTGGTCTGCTGACCTGGCAGGATCATAACGATTACTACCGTGTGACGCTGCCGAAAAAGAGTCAGGTGACGTTCGATGTCACGACGATGATTGATCCATCCATGACGATTGAATGGACGGACCCGATGAACAAGTCGCTCTATTACCGGAGTCTGAGCGGAAATGAGAAGACACCAGGGAGATGGAAGGACAGTCTCGAACTTCCGAAAGGCACCTACTACTTCCGGATTGGGAGTACGTACTACAGCGGATACTATCATTTCCGGATGACAGCGAGTCACCTGTTCCCAGTCTTACAAATCACTCCGGTTAAAGCCGGAGCGCGACAGGTCAGCGGGACGACGGAGAAGAATGCTACAGTGCGAGGAACGATCAACCAGCGGACGTATACTCAAATAGCGAATCAAACGGGTCGCTATACATTTTCAATCCCTAAAGCAAAGCGTGGCACAAAGATCACTATCTCTTCTGAGAACAGGTACGGGAAAACAACGAAGCAGATATACGTGACGCGCTAATCATCTATAGAAAGAACGCATTCCTAACAGACGAGGAATGCGTTTTCACGATTTCGACACAATTTGTGAGTAGGGACAATTAGGGGAAAAGCAATGAAAGGATCAAAAAACATCTAAAAATTTTTTTTTTGATCTCTTTCGACTTGAAAATCAGAGCGTGACTTTCGAATCATTTCCGCGTTTTTTAAAATCGGACTAAAAGCAGAGAAGTTAGTCTAGCTTTTTTGATAAAAAAATCATTCGACACCCAGTCGTGAAAACGTGTCACTTTTTGTCGAAAAAAAGGTGTTTTTTAACAGTAGGGTAATCGGAAAATCATTTTCCATAAGACACCATGTAAAAAATTTTTAATAAGACCATTAGATTGCATTTTAGTTACAAATTTAGGGTTGTTGAAATGAAACACTTTCGGTATATTTATTCTTGTAGGTCGAGACAACTGGTAAACAGTGGGATTAACCTGCAAATTCATGAAAAACGATTTTTCTTCGAGAAATCGTTAAACATTGGAGTATCAGGTGTCGATAAGAATTATGGAATGACGATTACATACTGATTCGATAGAAAAGGGAAAATTAGGTTTCTAATATTACCTATTTTATCTAATTATCAATTTTCGTCAGGACGTAAGACTTCTTCCTTTATCTGACTTGGATTTGAAATACAATTGAAATTTAGTTGGTAGAAATAGCAACTTCATTACCATTGTATGGACGAGAAAAGGCTGGGTGGAGGAGATCCTGAAGTTTGTCTTTTGTCTTTTATTGGAGGCAAGTCGTCAAGTCAACTAGTAGTTTAATTAAGGGAGGATTTTTACACATGGGCACGAAGAAATCGAACAAATTATACGCTGCAGCAGCTGCTCTTGCAGTGACAGCTTCAGCAGTAGCACCAGGCCTTACGGCGGATGCTGCATCGAAAGTCACAGTTAAATCTGTTACAAACCCAGCTTCAATCTCACACTACGGTGGTTACACATTCGCAGTGAAAAAATTGTCACTTCCAAAAACGGTTAAAGTATTGCTTTCAAACAAGAAATACGAAAACCGTTCAGTCAAATGGGGCAAAGTCTCTTACGACAAAAAATACATCGGTAAATACCAAACAATCTCTGGTACTGTTTCAGGTACTACGAAAAAAGCTTCGATCAAAGTGAAGTTGAACAACTACCCAGTTGACGTTGTTGAGCCAAAGCTCGCTCCTGTCGCAGTTGGTGAGAAACTCAACCTTCCTTCAACAATCGACGTGAAATACAAAGACGGTAAAGTCATCGCTCGTTCTGCTAAATCTTTCAACCTCACGGCTGAAAAAACAGACAAAGCTGGCATGATGAAATTGTCTTACAACTACATGGGCAAAAACTCTTCAATCAAGGGTTCAATCGCTTATGAAGTCAAAGCTGCTGAAATCACAAACGTGATGAACGAAATCAAAGACGATATGCTTTCAGTTTCTGCTGACGTTAAATACCCAGCAAAAGATGCTAAAGCAGAGGTTCTTGTCTATGCATTCAAAGACATGACTAAAGAGCCAATTAAAGTTGCTGCTGAACTCAAAGACGGCAAATTGACTGCTAAATCAGCTGTACTTCCAGCTGGAACTCACGCATTCGCAGTTAAAGTCGGTGAAGTTGTTTCACCTGCTAAAGACTTCGTAATCGAAGCTCCAATGGTTAAAGAAGTTAAGGCGATTAACGCTAAAGAAGTTACTGTAACTTTCAACAAAGCTGTTGATGCTACTACAGTACTTAATGGTTCTAACGAAGTACAACACATTTCGTTTACTGGTGTAGGAACTGCATCAAATCCTGGTACAGTCACTGGTAAATTATCTACTGATGGAAAAACTTTAACAATTTCTACGCCAAATACATTCAATGGTAGCTATGCAGTAGCAACTACTGAAGATATCAAAACTGTCTCAGGTGCAAAAGTTGATAAGTTTGAGAAAGTAGTTTCTCTTGTTGACGAAGTACGCCCAACAGTTTCTTCGCCAGAATACCTTGCGAATGGTAAAGCTACATTCACGTTCTCTGAGCCAATCAACGTAGCAGATTCTGCTGCTCTTGCAAACACAATTAAGCTTACAGATGCTTCTGGTGCATCATTCACACCAGTTGTTACTCTCGCAGCTGATAAAAAATCATTCGTTCTAGATCTTACTAGCAATACATTCACACTTGGAAAATCTTACTCAGTTGCAATCAGCAGCCTTGTTGATTACGCTGGTAACTTGATGACTCCTAACCCAGCAATGTTCACTGTTGTTAAAAAATCAGTAGACGAAGTAGCTCCAACTGTTGAGTCGATTTCTTCTAAACAAGCTGGATATGTAGTTGTTAACTTCTCTGAAAAAGTAGCTGTTGGCGCTGGAAACGTAGTTGCAACAGTTGGTGGAGTAACTGCTGATCTTGACACTAATGCTAGCCTTGATGAGTCTGGTCGCGTCCTTACAGTTCGTGATTCTTCATTCAACGGAATCAAAGATATCGCTGTTTCAGCATTCTATGATGTTGCTGGTAACTTAGGCACTGCTAAAACTTCACTTGTTAACTTCCCTGTAGATACTGTAAAACCAACAGTAGCGTCTAAAGAAGTTAAAATCATTGATAACCAGCTTTACCTTGTAGTTACGTTCTCTGAAGATGTAACTGTTCAAAACGCTACTCCAACAATCACTGGTTCATACATCACTGATTCTGGCGTAGAAAAGACAGTTAACTTATCTACAACAGCATCTGCTGTAACTGGATCTAAAAACCAAGTTAAGATTCTTATTAATACACAAGAAAAAGGAAAGTACAATGTCAGTCTTCCAGCTGATTTAGTCCGTGACGTTGTAGCTAATCCGAATGAAGTTGCTGCTGTTAACTACACAGTTGGTACTTCGGCAAGTGAAACTGTAAAACCTACAGTAATCTCTGGTACACAATCTTCTAATAACAACGAAATTACAGTTGTATTCAGTGAAGAAGTAGGAGCTTCAGCGTTAGACGTTAACAACTACTTGATCGAAGGATCAGTTGTAGCTGAAAAAGCTGTCTTCACATCGGACGCTAAAACAGCTGTTAAGTTGACTCTTAAAGAGGGTGCAATCAAGAAGTCTGGAACTTACAACTTCACAGTCAAGAATGTTGCTGACTTAGCTGGAAATGTCTTAGAGACAGTTACTTCACAAAAAGCATTCGTAGAAAATGATAAACCAGCATTGACTTCGGCAGTATTGACATCTAATAGCGTAGGAATTCCAGGTTCTGCCACTATTACTTTAACGTTCGACGAAGCAATCAATGCTTTATCTGTTGATGAAGCAGTAGATGTTGCTGACTTCGGAATCTTCTTCGATGATGCTTCAATTGCTGGCTTAAACGTTACTGAAACTATGGGTTCTTCTACTAACCAAGTTGTTTTAACATTAGATCGTTCATTGACTGCTGTAGAAGCGGCTAAAACGATTACGTTGAAACCAACTGCAGCTTTCGATGTTGCTGATTTAGCTGGTAACTTACACCCAACATTTACTTCTGTTACTGTTACTAAGTAATCGGAAATAGTAAGTAAATAAAGGAGCCTCCGGATTATTTTCTGGGGGCTCTTTTACTGATGAATTAGCATCTAGTAAAAAATCAAATATATATTATTATCTTGTATGAATTTACAAAGAGCATTCATTCCAATCCGGGAGTGAATGCTCTTTTTTATTTATTTGGAGAAAGGAGAGGTTACTTTGGATAAAAGAATCGGATTCGTCGTTCGTATCAAGCAGCTGTTTGGTAAGAGTATGGCTGTTGATGAAGTAGGAATGGAATCCTATTTGCTCGAGCATTCAGAAATTGATCCGTCTATAGTTCCGTCGGAACATCTTTCGTCACTTCCTGATCCTATACAGTTTGATACATTCGTGTATGTCGAGGAAGGCGGAAAGGAATGGATAGCTGGAATGGGCTATGATCCGATCACGTATCGGTTGGTCTATGAGGTATGGCTATGTGACGGAAGAACGATTGCTTACGAACTATATGACCAAACGAAGTCATGATAAGGATTGACTAGGAAGGACGACACCAAGTGTATGTAACAGATGCGATGCCGTGGAGAATACCAAAGGAGGAGATTAGAATGCGGAAATATCATCGGGTAGTGCTTGGAGGAAAGGATTATTATCGTCAATATGATGAGACGCTGGACTGTTACGAAGGAGAATTATTGATAGAAGAGTATGTCATCGAGCAAGTCTTAGAGGATGTCGTACAAGACGTCATTCATGTCGATCGATCGCGCGTCCAACGAAGTATCAAGAACATCATGGACGAAGATGACCGGCTGGTCATCCAGTCTTACGTAGAATATCTAGAACGAGTCGTAGAGCTTTTCGAGTGAGAAGGTCTTTTTTATTTGTCCTGTTTTGGGACTAGACGTAGCAGATTGTAGAAGTATTCTTGTCTGTGACTCCTGACTGTTCATTAAGACTGCTGGGAGTGTGGAAAGGAAAGAAAGTGTTGTATACCAATGGTTTCGATAGCTATTCAGCAAAAGAGCAGAAGACAAAAGTAGAACTGCTGGGAGTTTCGAGGAGACGTCCAGTAGAACGGTGGGGAGATGTCCCGTTCCCCGATTCTGTTTTCACCAGATATGGAGATGTATCTCCGCGTAAAAAAACGGGGTTTCGGGGATTTTTGTATTCTCATCCCCCGAAACCCCAAAAATAATCGAGAGGGGATGGACCCATGATAGCGGGAATGGTAAACGGGGAACGCGAATCCTTCCGACGATTCCTCTATGAACAAGGACGCCAACCGAGTACGATTGCTAGCTATGTCGCAGAAGTCGAGAAGTTCAGTGGACGAGGAACGTTTTCTTCACGAGAGGATATCCTGTCGCACAAACAATGGCTTCTCGATCAAGGTAGGAAGGCAGCGACGATCAATA
This sequence comes from Exiguobacterium sp. OS-77, assembly GCF_000414195.2. NCBI lineage: Bacteria > Bacillati > Bacillota > Bacilli > Caryophanales > Exiguobacterium > Exiguobacterium sp. OS-77. The sequence goes on from NZ_DF239008.1 coordinate 428,890, forward strand.
AGTTCCTCAATGCGATGACTGCCTACAATGACTTTCTGATAGCACAAGGCAAGCTAGATCGACGATGGATTTACTGGAGTGACCGGATCAAGGTGGCACAGGGAAGTCATCAGGTCGATGTATTGACGGAGGAAAAATTTCGTCGGGTCCAACAAGTCCTACCGTCCCTGTCTTATCGGAACCAGTCACTGATTCATCTCTTATTGTATGCAGGACTTCGAGCAAGTGAGCTAGTCGAGCTACGCTTGTGGCAGATTGACTGGATAGGACGAAGTATCGAAGTCCATGGGAAGGGAGATAAGGTCCGTGAAGTCCCATTACGCGAAGATACGCTACGTTGTATACGTCAGTATGTGGAGGAAGAGAGAACGAAACATCGTCAGGCGGTAGAGAGTCCGTATCTCTTCTTGAGTCAACGAGGGGAGCGATTGACGCGAGGTGGTCTATCGGATGTTCTGAGAGCACTCGATACCAATGTTGGTCGTCATCTCTATCCACACCTCTTTCGTCATACGTTCGCGACACGATTGACACAGAAGCATGTTGATATTACCTTCATTTATCTCGAGAAAAAAGACAAAGTGACTTATCGTAGATTAGAGCACGAGATAGAAAAATTGTTTCTGGTGATTTGGTTCAATAGTACTCAGTGTGCAGTACACAAGTCTATCGCTTCTAAACAAAAGGGAAATTGGATTGTGATAAAACAATTTGCTATATTAATAAAATTATTGAAGAAAGAAAAAAATGGAAATGGTATTCTGATTATATGAAATCATTGTTTTTTCAAATAAAAGTTCAATAAAGAAATGGAGTAAGAAAATCATGAACAAAGTTGTATTTTCCATCAGTCTCATCTTCTTTTGGTTGAAAGGTGAGATTGAAGTCGATTCTCGTTTCGTCAAGACGAACTTGACGAACACAATCCTCGGAATTATTCCTGCTGGTCGCGATCAGCAAAGCATTCCATTAAAAAACATTTCGGGTTCGATGTTATCGACTAAGTATCGTTTTAAACCGATGATTGTTGGATTGTTTGTGGCGTTTTTTGGATTTTCAGCGATTGCTAGTTCGTTTTTGACTGGTTTAATTGTGTTCGCTTTTGGTGTTTGCATCGTATTGAGTAGCGTTCAAACGACGTTACGAATCGAAAAGTCAGGTACGCCTTACGAAATCCAAGTACCGTTCTTCGAAAAATCAAAAATGCAGGTCTTAAACGGACTTATTCAGAATGCCTTGGCTGCTGATACGGACAAGACAGATTTGAATTTGTTCTTCGATCAGAAAAAACGTCCGATATAAAAGACTGTAAAACGAAGTGAAAACAAAGTATTTGATTTGAACTTGATCTAAAAACTGCCCTATAAAAGTTGGATTTCCATCTCCAACTTTTATAGGGCAGTTCAAATTTGTACTTTTTATAGATAGTTTATACAACCTTTCGATATCTACTATAAATTGTAGTGAAGTGTTGTATGTAAAAGATAGGTTGAGCACCTGTAACTTTTTACAATGAGATTTCAGAGTATTCGATGTTCTAGCTGGAGAAATAGGTCATCGGATATTGTTAAACTCTGAATTGAATCAAGGTATCAAAGAAATGAATGAAGGTATCAAACTGTGTAAAGTTAGTTATTATCTCGGTTTTGTATAGAAATCTTTTTAGGTTGTGTAGCTATGATTTAAAGATTCTCTGAGATGAGTCCCTCACCAAATGAAACTAAAGTAATGACTTATGTAAAAAAAGAAGTGGCTTAAGACCTGAATCTAATTTAGAGGATTCAGGTCCATTAATTTTAATTGAAAGTTCATTGTCCAACTTTAAAATAGCGACCAAATCGTTGCTCGATAGGAACGCCTGCAATCGCTTGCGATACAGCATCAGCAAAAGGAATCAAGGCTTCTGCCCGACGTTGTTCGCGTTCTTCCTTATATGCAATGATTTCAGGTCCTGTGTTGGCTTCAAAAAATCGAAGGGCACATGTTTCGTCTAATGCAAAATCAAGAGCGAGCTCGGGTAAGGTGAAGGGATATAAAGCGTCGATGGCCTTCGCTAGTAAAAGACTTTGTTCAACGAGTGCGCGATGCATGAAGGCACCTTCATGATGTGACGATTGAAGAAACGCATCAGCTCGTTCTGTCTTATAGCCACTTAAGTTCGTGATGAACCGTCCTTTTTTTGCAACGTCCGCAATGGAAGCGAGCATCGTCCATTGACCAGAGGAGTCTCGAACTAAGTGCGTGCGTAGATGGAAAGTTTCGCCGCTTGCCGTGCGTGATATTACGAATGGCTGCAGGATGTAGTTGCCTTGTTCGACTAACGAGAGGATCCACGTTTGCAGTTGTTGATATGTATATACATGACGCTGATCTTGAATGGTTACAGAATAGCCGACACCTGCCGCTTTGGTAATTTTATATATTCCTGTTCCTTTAGAAGCATTAGTTGGTTTTAAGACGATGACATTGTGTTTCTTTAGCTGTGTTAGAAATCGATCGAATCCTGTTAATCGTTCGGTTGGAATGAATAACGTTCCCCACGATCCCGCGTCTTCTAGTTTTTGTTGAAGCACATACTTATCATCAATTAGGTGAAAGAAATGAGGAATGACTTGCTGAAGACGTAGATCTTCTTCGGGATGCGCTGATTGTGAAGGAACAACACAGTTCTCATTTAAGAGTAAAGACGGAAACGGAATCGATTGGCGATGCCACTCCCCATCATATACTTCTGCTTGAATGACTTGAGTATCAAAATCAATATCTTCGATCGTGCAACTGGCCACCTGTTGTCCTAAATGCTTAGCATATTCGATGTAATGATGTAATCGTTCTTTTGGTAGAATCATGCGAGGTGATTTTACATTGTTGAATAAAACAATCATGCGATTCAACTCCCTTAAAATATTTCATGTTATTACCATTATTGTATGTCATGTCAAAGTAGAATGGTTAGAAAAAATGAGTCGAAAATGATTACGTACTTGTCTCCACTCTCTTAATATATACATTTTTAATGCATTCCAATTAACAAATAAAAGGAAAGCGCTTTATCGACAAAATCATTTTAAGTGATTGTAAATATTTTCTTTTGTTTTAAAAAATGGAATTTTATTATCCTTGAATACGTTAAACTATGAATGAAAGTTAGACGAAAAAGGATGATAGGCATGAGAAAAATAATGATGGCTTTACTTGGGGGAATCATATCTTTTGGAGGGGTATTACCTGTCGCAGCAGAAGTCACTCTACCGTTAACCGGATCATTCGGGTTATCGGGACAGTTTCAAATCGTCAAAGGACAAGAACGCGTTTGGGAGTGGTCTTCCTATCAACAACTTAGTCTGATTGACCTTCAAAGTGGAGAACGCATTCAGTCGCTCGCTGGTAGAGAATCATCAATTGAAGGGTTCGATGTCTCGGACGATCAAACACGACGTGTCGTAATAAAACAGGGAGTGCTTCATGTCTACAATGCTTTTGGAACAAAGGTTCAAGAAGTGTCAGAGATTGTCGACAAGGAAGACAAGATTACCAAGTTCGTTGACGTCCAGTTCATTCCGAATACGCATACGGTCGTATTACTAACGAAGAATAGTGGGCACTGTCAACTTCTTTCGTATGATTTAGATACGGAGCAACTCATTAGTAGTCGTGGAACTAGTCCATACGGTCAATTGTTAACCGCACGCGATCATGTTGCTGTCGTCTATTCGTCTGCTGTATATCTCTACACTGCTGACTTGACGTATACAGGCGTCATCCATGCGAGAGAAGAAGATGGGATCGAGGCATTTGACATGAATGACGAGGGACTTCTCGTCATCGGAGAACAGGGAGTACCACAGCCTGACGTCTATGATTTGAATCACGGTCTCGAAAAGACACAGACGAATGAGCAGTTTGTGATGGGAAGTGACGTTTCCTACAGTGACATTGCGATTGATGAATCAGGAACTTTCATTGCGGTCACCTCGTCCGGAAGTGATCGTCCCTTCTCGTTATTTGAACGAGAGACGGGACGGCGTATTCATACCTCGCTCGACCACAATCAAGATTATTCCTATCAATCAGGTGTTGAACTCAGTAACAAAGCACGTTCCATCATCGTCGAAGGATCTAACCAGACGAACATCTACAGTGGAAAAGCATTATCGACACGACCGATTGCGATTCAGATACCGAAAGCCCGTCAACGCATAGATCGAGGGGATTCAGAAACGTTAGCACTTGAAGTCACGCGAGCTGACGGAAAGACTTCTCTCGTCAAAGCAGGTGTCACCTGGGAGACGGATCATCCAGAAGCAGCCTTCATTCAATCAGGCAAACTGCACGGTGAAGCAGAAGGAGACTATACCTTATCTGCGACCTATGAGGGGTTCATGGCGACTGTCACTGGTAAGGTCTCACCACCGAAGCTGTCGTCGCTAAAAGATATACCGTGGTTAGAGCGTCACCGCCAATCACTGCTCGATCACCAATCGTTTGAAGGCTTACCGGTCCTGTCCTCGGCCTATTCGAAACTTAGAGGAACGAAGGGAAAGATGATCATTCCAAAAGAGAAGGTGAATATGAACGGCAAATGGAAAGGCAGTATCCTTGCTTCACGATATCCACGTCCCTTAGAACATCAGCCGAATCGGATTGAGTTGCTGACGATGCTCCCAGCACTCGAACAGCGCTCGATTTCAAAAAAGGAGATTCAGGTCGTCTTTGGTAAACCAGTGACCTCAAAAACGTACGCTCCTTCCATTTCGTATCAGTTTTCAAAGTCTAATCAGACATTCGCGAAATATACTATCCAACGTGTCGATCACTATCGATTAAACGATCTCTCCGTAGACGTCTATTTTGACAAAAAAGATATTGCGCGGTTCATCACAGTGAGTAAGCAATCCTCAGAAAAAGGGAAGCGAACGACTTTACCATGAGATTTTCGGATTCTCGAATTCAAAACATGAAGCAGGTGGCGCGTGCATACGTCACCTGCTATTTTATTTTCAAAAGAAATTATTCAGTTTTAATGAGTTCGCCTTCTAAATGCAATAAAATTTCGAAATGGTGGAAATGAACAATTTGATTTTTTTATCAACCTAGAAATAAAAAGTTTATAAAGGGATAATATGTAAAATATTAACCTTAAATGTATATACAAAGGCATTTTGTTCTCCTATTCTATTCATAGCATCATCACTATGGGTAGGAATACCTATCATCAGGAGGAAACGAAATGCCATCATCATTCCATCGGTCCATGACACAGGTCGCATTGGCGGCCACGCTATTTTCCATCATTCCGACTCCCGTACTATCGGTACAGGCAGCGACGCATCAATCGGTCAAACAAAAAACAGCGGGTAAGATGCTGAAGCTTAGCTCACTGACGCGGATTGACCAACAGTCCTTACAAATCGGGAAGAAGACCTATCAGCTCTCAAAAGCACAAGCGACATTCTTCCAAAAGAATAAACATATATTAAAACAAGCACGCCTGGCGTTTACCTACGACACAAAAGGACGTGTGTTACGACTACATACGATTGAATTGAACACTTCCGGAAAACCATCCAAATCAAACAAGAAACTGGAACGCAATCTTGTGTTGGAAGGACTTCAAACGACGCTGACAGGAAATCTAATCATCAACGCGGATTACGTAACGGTTCGTAACATCAAGGCGGTCGAAGTGAATGTATCGGATCGAGCTAAGACGCTCGTAAAAATGACCGGCGTTCAATCGACGCGTCTGCTTCACGGCAGCAAGACGAACAAGGTGACGAAACAGGCGATCACGAAACCGAAGCTGGAACTCGATCAAAGTACGTTTCAATCCGTTGAGTTGAATCGAAAAAATACTAACGTCCTCTTTGGTAATCAATCTCGCGTGAACACAGTCAACGTCCGAGCGAACGGTACGTTACACATCCTGAAGGGACAAAAAATCTCTCGAATCAACACACAGGCGGATGTCAGTCAGTTAACACTCAACGGATCGATCGGGACGCTCGATTCCGAGTCCAAACAGTTAAGCGTTACCGGAACAACAAACATCGATCAACTGGTGACGAAGCGAAGCAATGCTACCATTCACATGAATGTATCTGGTGACGTCAAGCAAGTGACAGCGGTCGGAGACCAGTCGCAGCTGCTGTTCGGAAAACAGGTTACAGTAGAGACTCTCACTCTCGAAAAGTCAGCTCAGTATACAGGTACGAAGCCTGTGAATCGTGTGGATATTAAAGGCGGAACGGTGTTACTCGATGCCCCTGTGATACAACTACAAACGCTCGACGAGACGGCATTGACGTTAGGTCAAAACATCATGATTGAGAAATTGATTGCGAATGCTTCACTCCAAGTCGGTGGTGGAAAAGGGATCGGCACACTGACGCTCGCTGGTGCTATGAAAGAGTTGACGCTGAACACGCCAACGAATGCGATGCAAGTTCAGACGACAGGAGCGACGCTCTCGATTAAAGGAACGGCACCGGTCGAAACCGTCACGCTCGACTCTTCTTCGGCAACAAGTATCGCGCTGCCGCATATAACGAAGATTGAAGAAACGGCAACGAACAAAGGAACAATCGACACAGGAACAACGGTCGTTGATGAGGTGAAGGTCGAAGAGACACGCGTCATTCCACCGACAAAACCTCCGGTCGATCCGCCAGCGCCACCTCCTGTTACGCCACCTGTCACACCTCCAAGTGGTGGTACTGGCGGTGGAGGTGTCGTTACACCGCCGAGCTTTACGAAACTCCTCAATAATTACCTAGATAGCGCAAGTAATACGCGATTCGAGATCACGGAAGATGTGACGATTGACGGGCGCAAGATGACGACCGCGAAAACGTTTTATGTACCAGAGGGTATCACATTGACACTGACGGGAAACATACGTACGGATGACGGTGAACTCACGATTCTAGGTGGGGGGACAGTGGACGTCAAAGACGCTACTTGGAACATCGAAGAGTGCAAATCCGGACTCGCATTCTCGAACACGTTGACATGGGAGACACCGTTGAATGTCGCGGGTCACACAGTACATCAGGATAGTGATTTGACGCGACTTTATCACGCAGATAAAGTTATTGGATCAAGCAAAGAGTTAGCCGATGCCATCGCTGAACAAAATGAAACGGAACAAGCGGCACAGGGCAAACTTTGGTTCATTCAAAGTGGAGACTATGCTCTGAAACCAAATAAAAATATCACTCATGGTAATCAGACTGGATACTACTTCCCGATTGTTCAAAAGGATCTTCGAATCGTAGGGGAAAAAAACACACGTCTCTATGGGGATGAATTCAGTGAGAACGGCAACTGGGCGACTCAGAATCTGATTACAGTCATCGCGGATGGCGTCACACTTGAGAATATGACGATTATGTCGAAAGTTGATGTTAATAAAGTAATCGAAGTGCTTGGTGCGGACTTTACGTTACGTGATTCTCACATTATGCCGAATACATTGGCCGAGACAAATGAAGCTGATCAGAATTTTGCTGGCAGCATTTACTTCAGTACTGGGGGAAAAACGACGACAGCGACGATCGAGAATACAGAAATTGACAAGGGGAGAATCACGACAACTGGAGCAAGCTCGAGCTTAACGCTTCGATTACAGGATATCAATGTGAATTATGCAAAAGCATCAGTTGAAGGAGATAAGTATTTTCCTGTAATGAATACCAGTGGAGCAAATATTGAGGCAGACAATCTAAAGGTAACGGTATCGAACCGCAGTGCGGCGGAACTGACACCATTACTTGCGAATCTACCAGAAGGTACACAACTTGATTTGAACGACGGTACGTACGCCTTGGCAGAACAACTGACGATCACAAAAGGCATTACGATCAATGGATCAGGAGCTATCATGGAGCCGTCTGCTGCGTTCAAGAAGACCGGTAGTCGCCCGCTTGATAACCTTGTGTCGATCAATGAAGTGAAAACACCAGTCCAATTGAATGGTCTGACGTTCCGAAAATCGTATGCGACAGGCGTACAAGCGTATCGTTCGTCGGACGTAACATTACAGGAGATCAAGAGTGTTGAGAACGCGGCAGCAGGACTGATCGTCAACGGATCGAAGGTGACGGCAGCAGGGTTGCATACGTCAAAAAATGCTTGGTATGGTGTCAATGTCGATTCAGGTGTAAATGTGAATGAGGTCTCGGACTTTACACTGAAATCCGGTGTGCTGGAAGAAGAATACGAGGTTGTCTCAGATGTTGCCAATCAGCAAGTACGCGTCAATGTTCCAACATCGTTCACAGAACATGCGATCGAAGGAACGACAAAGAAATACTGGTCGACTTCTCAGGACAGACGCAATGGTGTTTATGTCGTTAGTTCAAAAGAGACGAAACAATACCCGACGCCACAAGCAGCTGTGAGTGCCGCTAAAGCAGGTGAGACGATTCTGATTAACGGCATGATAGCACTAAAGGAACAACTGGTCATCAACAAAGCGACCACCCTGAAAGGAGAACGGAACGGTCTCTTGATGCCAGCAGCGAATTTCAAGATCGTAAAAGCGGACGATAAGGACTACAATCCATCGAAGAACCTGATCTCCATCGAAAACGTCACAGAACCTGTCTCGATTCAGAATCTGACGATTGAGAAGTCACTTCGCTCTGGTATCCAGGCGTATCAATCAAAAGACGTGACGCTCGAGCAAGTCAAGCTCTTAAACAACACAGCAGCAGGGCTAGTCGTCAACGGATCAATCGTTACAGCAAACGGACTCGAAACGGAGGGGAATCTCTGGTACGGTGTCAACGTCGATCAAGGAACAGGTGTCACGACACCGGCGAAGTTCATTTTAAATCGAGGGAAACTATTAGAAAAATTGGCAGTTTATGCGGATAAAGGTCTAATCCAAGATAAGGTTGAAATCGATCTCGGTGAGAACGGAAACGATTACTACCGCGTGCAAGGCGAAAAGGGAGTAGCGTACTGGAATGAGCTGCCGAAAGGTGTCTATGTACAATCCATTGCAGGATCAGAACGTCAGTTGGTGAGTCATCAAACGTTGAATGAAGCTGTTTTAAAAGCAGGAGCGGGCGATACGGTCTGGCTCAATGGAGATGCGAAAGTCATGACGCAAGTTTTGATCAATAAGGCGCTGAACATCCGATCTTTCGATGGTCGAGCACAAATTACGCCGTCTGAAACATTCTTAAAGACGACGGACGTCAACAGCGAGAACTTGATCACGATCGACGCAGGAAATGGAGCCGTCCTACTTGAGAATCTGGACGTCGTGAAGTCGGCTCGAAACGGGATTAACGTCTATCGTTCTTCAAACGTCAGCCTTAAAAATGTCACGAGTCGGGAAAATGAAGCAGCTGGTTTGATCGTCAACGGTTCGACGGTCAAGGGTCAGCCATTCCATACATCGGGAAACAAATGGTACGGGGTGGGTGTAGCTCCAGGCAAGGGAGTGAAAGAATCATCCATCTTTAAATTAGAGAGCGGGGATCTGGCAGAAGAATATGCGATCGTTGCGAGCCCTTCTGACACACGAAATGTTTCAGTGACAGGGGATTATACGGAGCATAAAGTGGAAGGGGCATCGTCGTACTGGACGAAGAGTGACGCAAAGCGACTTCCAGGATTCTATCTTGAAAACAAAAGCACTACCCGACAATTTCTGACGTTACACCAAGCGGTGAATGCCGCACAAGCTGGGGACACGGTCATCGTCAATGGTCAACATCTCTTACATGAACAGCTCGTGTTGGATAAAGCGATCACGCTTCAAGGCGAGAATCATGCACAGTTAGGACGGACAGACTATTTCAAGTCACAAACGAATTCGGCGAAACATCTTCTATCAATCGTCAATGTGAAAGAAGCAGTTCAAGTAAAAGACATGATCATCGAAAAATCAATCGGGAGCGGCATCAACATTTATCGATCCCAAGACGTGACGCTTACGAACGTGACAAGTCGCGATAATGACAATGCTGGTATCATCGTCAATCGATCGCGTGTAACAGCAAATAACGTCAATACATCTGGAAATGATTGGTACGGTATCAATGTCGCATTAGGCAGTGGAACGGATTCTGACTTACCCGCTCACTTGATCTTCAAGAGTGGTCGACTCGAGGAAGTAGGACAGATTGTCTCTGAGGATTACGTAGAAGGAAACAAAAACATCATCGTCGACGCGGAAGGATTTACGAGAGGACAGACGAAAAAAGATGATAAGACGTTTACGTATTGGACGGATAAAATAACAGATACACAACCGCGGTAATTTGATTAGCCACCTTGAATACAGGGTGGCTTTTCCTAATTATGTGATGCGCGGAAATTATTTTAATGGGATGCAATCAAAAAACTAAAAATAGATTTCCATCATGAAAAGAGTACTCCGAAAATCGTGCTTCGAGAGTTGATATCATGAAGTAAGGAATGAATTAAGGAAGGGGAGTATGGAGGATGAAGAAATGGATAGGCGTAAGTAGTCTGTTGATCTTGTTGTTTTTCTTTTATACAGCAGACTCGGTATCAGCTGCGAGCTTAATTGTGTCTCCTGAAAAAATGACACTCGTCACGGGACAAACAAAAACGATACAAGTGAAAACAAAAGGAATTTCTAAACCGAGCTATAGCTGGAAGACATCGGATCGTAACGTGGTAACCGTTTCAAAAGGAAAGGTAAAAGCGATTGGAGCGGGCAAGGCGACGATTACGGTATATGAGCAAAAAACGAAACGAAAACAAATCGTTGCGGTGACGGTAAACTGGAAAAAACTTGACGCACAGGCAGCTTTTAAATCCGTTAATCCGTCTGTTGCATATATTGAAATGATAGATAGGAACGGTGACGTTACTTCATTAGGGAGTGGCTTCGTCACAAAACAAGGAGAAGTCGTAACGAATCACCATGTCGTTTCAGGAACGGATAATGAGAGAGCACGTATTCATTTTCCGAACGGAATGATCTATGAGGCAAAATACGTCAAAGCAGTGAATGAACAATTAGATTTAGCTATACTGGATGTCCCGCAAATGGTGAATATCGCTTCCTTGCGTACATCAAAAGCAGGAAGTACGGGTTCTGTTATCTATGCTCTCGGGAGTCCACAAGGTGTTCGTAATACAATCACTCAAGGCATTCTTAGTAATCGTAGAGTATACATAGGAGGATTCCCTTATATTCAATTCAATGCAAGTATAAATCCTGGAAACTCAGGAGGACCTCTTGTTGATGAATATGGTAGAGTCATTGGTATCGTTAAGATGAAGCTTAATGATTCGGATAGTATGAACTATGCTATTCCTTACGAACAATTAGATACCGTATTGCGAAAGCGTCAAACGATTTCGGATATCCAACAGCAACTTGTTGAGATACCAGTTGTTCAAGGGGAAGGAGAATTAGACGAACAGGAATTAAATGATACGTTCGATCAAGCAGATATCATTCCATATGCACAAGGTTCGATTTCGGGTACGACATTTGATGACGAGGATGTGGATGTGTTTAGCTTTCGTATTGATAAACAAATGAAGTTTTTCATAGCAGGAGATTACGGAAGTCGATTAGCCGAATATTTTTACATCGGTCTCTACGATGTGGAAGGTGAGCCGATTCAGTACAGTCAACCGTTTAATTATGAAGGAAACTCATTGCAAGGGTTATCAACAGACCTTTCACCAGGAGTGTATTCAATTGCTGTATTCTCAAAAGAAGGACTTAATCCAACAGATTACCAGGAAACTCCGTATCAATTGTTATATCAACTGTCATCGGGTCAGTCAACGAACATTCTGAAGTCAAAAGAAATTATTCAGAATATCGAGCGTATTTTACACGACAAGAAAAAATGAGAAACTAAAAATACATTGATTAGAATGTTACTTTGAATTAAATAAAAAATAGCAAACGACCTAAGTTACTTTTTACAAAGCACTTAGGTCGTTTGCTATTACTCACATCTATACTATGCAGAAGCAAATTAATTTTTATGCTTTATCTTATTTTTTATTTTGAATGAGTATACGAAATTCGTACAAGAAAACGGATAGAATCACGACAATCAGAATTGCGGCAAAGCTAGTCCCTTTTGGTAAATCGAGTGTAAAGATGACGATGGATGCGAAGATGACGATCAATAAAGAAATCAGATAGTCTTTTTTTCGATTCGACATACGTTCACTCCTTAAAGATTTGGCATAGTCACTAATTTTACATTATTTAGTATAACATATTAATCAGATTAATCTTGTGAGTGAGGTAGTTCTTCGTAAAACGGGGTAATTATAGAGTGAAGTAATAAAAAGCAGTATTTACCTAATTTTAAAGTAGAATTGAAAATTTTTCTTTTAATATGTTACTTTTATCCTGTATGACCTCACTGATAATGGCAAAGCTCAGCGAAAGCTAGTGACGCAAAACTATAGGGCCTTTCACATGGCAGCCAGTTCCCAAAGGAGTGTATCTCATGAAAAAAGTCTTTTTCGGTATCTTGTTTTTATTGTGTCTTCAATTGGTCGTATGTGAAACATCAATCATGGCAGCTCCTCGCATGAAAGTGGAGACAACGACAGGAAAAGTCGATGTCACGGTTTCAAAAAACGAGACGGGCTATCTGAAGCTTGAAATCAGAAACGGTCTTCAAGTCAGACATTACGATTTGTTCAAAGGCAGTAATCATTTTAATCTCCTCTTTGGTAATGGAACATATACGCTCTCCACCTTCCACTCGACAGATGGAAAGCGCTATAAACGAACAGCACGTGAAGTTTTCAGTGTGCAACTGGAAAAAGAAACGTCACCGTATCTCCATGACATTCAAAATATCATCATCAACGATCAGGTTTCTCGTCTTGCGACGTCCTTATCGCGTCCATCCTATTCGATTTCTCAACAAACCCTTGCTACAAGCCGATATGTCCGTCAACTCATCAAGTATGACGCTAAAAAACTAAAGACATTACCCGCTCGCTACCTACCTGATAACTCAGACACGTTACGTAAGAAACGCGGAATCTGTTATGATTTCGCTTCTTTGACAGCCGGATTGTTACGGAGTCAAGGTATCCCGACGCGCCTTGCCATGGGTACTGCGAAAGGCATCAAGGGTTATCATGCTTGGAACGAAGTCTATATCGAGGGAGCTTGGCGAATCATCGATGTGACACGTGACGTGACAGAACATAAGACGACGAATTACCAAAAACGATCTGACTATACGATGACACTTGATTACTAAGCGCAATAAAAGCTCATACTTCTGACAGATTTTTTTCTGTTTCTGAGATACCTCCTGTTCTATAACTTGTGTGGTCTACGGACAATGAGTTAGGAGGAAACTTGCATGAGAGTATGGCTATCCATGATATTAGCGGTATTCCTCGTCTTGCAGCCTTTTGCAACGACAGGTCTCGTATATGCGACAGGAGATACACCTCCTGTTTCAAATGAGGAATCCACCAGTCCAGTTCCAAATGCTGAAGTAAAAGAAGACACCACGAAAGATTCTGAAACTGCAGGCTCCAGTACAGAAGAACCCACAGCAAAGGAATCATCTGAAAATACATCCACCGAGGTAAAAAAAGAGCAAACAACCGAGGTGAATCAAAAACAATCAGTAGAAGAAACTACTCAAGAGGAGCCAGCTACGAAAGACGAAGAACAATCGTCTTCTTCGATGAAGATGTTGGCTCCATCGGCTCCTTTGGCGGATGATAAAATCATGGTCATCACAGATAATATCTTAGATTCTTATCTGCTAAATATTACTACATCAGATAATAAGGTTACCGATGTAGCGACGACAGAGTCAGTCGTCGAAATCAAATACAAGTGGTCAATCCCGAATGGTCACAAGTACACAAATGGATCGACATTTTCCTTCAAAGTCCCAGACGAATTGAAGATCTACGATATCGTAAAAGACCAACCGTTGAACTTTAACGGAGTATCTCTTGGGACATTCAACGTGGACCTTGATGGAAACGCGACGGTTACATTTAATGAAAAAGTGAATGAATTCTCAAATATCAATGGTGAACTTCAAATCTTGACTCAAATCAAAGAGACGGTGTCCATTTCGGAAGAGAAGACCATCACAATTGAACCAATCAAAGGAAAAGAAACAAAAGAAATCCGTGTTGCGTTACAAAATGTGGGAAAGGATATTGCGAAGAGCGGTGTCCCGAATCGCGTGTACAATGCGGAATCAATTACATGGAACGTTGAATTAAATAAAGGATTAAAAGATATCAAAAACGCGATCTGGACGGATGCGATACCAAGTGGATTAAAATTCGTTCCGGGAAGTTTGAAAATCGAGCGTCTTGTATTAAAGATGGACGGATCGATCGACAACAAAGAGGACGTCACCTCGAAATATACGCTCGATGAAACAACAGGGCTACGTGTTGATTTCGGCACAATGACGAATGCGTACTTGATCACCTTCCAGACGATGATTGAGGATGAAGAGGCGGCGAAGTTCGTCAATACGACAGCACTAACAGGGAGCGATTTTAAAGAAGTGACAGCGAGTTCGACTGTCGCGATTGGTCGGGGAACGGATTTAGTTAAAAAAGCGACCCAATATGATGACGCGACACAGACGATCACATGGACAGCGGATATCAACTATCGTCAACGTGACTTGAATTCATTAGTGATCACGGATGAATTTACGAACACGCATCAACTCGAAGATGTAACGCTTTATGAAATTGAATTAGATGCGAACGGAAAAGAGAGTAATCGCACTAAAGTTTCCATTACTCCAGATCCAAAGTCGACTGGTACGACAAACGGATTTACGTTGACACTCCCTAAAAATAAAACAGCTTATCAATTGGTCTATACGACACAAGCGATTGATCGATTGTTAGATTCGAGTAAAGTCGATAACACGATTTCGATTGATGGTCGAACGGATAACGCTTCACAAGCGGTCGGTCAATCCGTCATTCGAAAGACGCATGTTACGCCCGACTATGCTGCTGAAACTATCGATTGGAAAATTGAGTTGAACCGAGATAATAAAGATATGAAAGATGTCGTTTTAACGGACGACTTTACGAACAAGGGCCTGACGTTCTTAAAAGACTCGATTCAGGTCTCCGGAATGACAAAAGATGATTATGATCTGACTCTTACAACAGACGGTTTCATTTTAAAGTTCAAAAACACAATCACTGGTCCTCACACGATTACATATCAAACAACGTTTGATTATCGTCAACGATCAGATATGTCAAAAGAGTATTTAGAGAATACGGCAACAGTTGCTTGGAAAGATAAAGATGATAACGACCGTCAAGCGAAAGTGACGGACCGCGTTGTGCTTTCCGATTATTCTAGAAATAATGGCTTTAAAGGTGGATCATACAACGCCATCACAAAAGAAATCACTTGGAAGGTCGGAATCAACTATCACGAATATCCGACAACTGACTTACAAGTCACAGACACGTGGCAAACCGGTCAAAAGATGATCGAATCCTCTTTCGAAGTCTTTGAGTTGGTTCGCGGGAAAGGTGGAGCAGAATATACAACTGCCACTCTAGTACCTCAATCTGACTACTCCGTCATTTTTGAGGACGGTAAGTTCGTACTAGCCTTTAATAAGTCGACGTCACACGCTTACATGATTACGTATAAAACATCGATTGATCAAACCTTCATTCAACCGACGTATGAAAATGAAGCGGTCGTCAAAGACGGTAATGAAGCATTAGGAGACTTAAAAGCAAGTGTCTCGATTCGATATGGCGGGACATATGCCGACAAATCAGGTACGCAAAACGGAAAGATGATCGGCTGGTCAGTCAAATTGAACTACGGTCAATCGACGCTTCAAAATGTCGTCGTCACTGATACGCCTTCAAATAATCAGGACATCCTGATTGACTCCGTTAAGGTGTATACGACGAAAGTAGCGGTAGATGGAACGGTCACTAAGGACGCGCTTTTACCGCAATCGGAATATACGATTAAAGAAGAAGAACCGATGGGGAAATTCAGTCTGTCGTTCAATCAAGAAATAAATCGTCCGTACATTCTGGAATACGATTCGTTCATCGTCGCTGCAGTGGGAGCGGCAATCACGAACGACGTCGTGTTTACGGCAGATGCTTTAAAAGAAGGTACGACGACGAAGAAGACGACTGTTACGGTCAAACGAACGAGTGGAATGGGAACGTCGTCAGGCGAAACCGGAACCTTGACGATCAAAAAGACAGATGAGAGCGGTACGGAGATGCTCGAAGATGCGTCGTTTGCATTGATCGACAAGGAAAGTGGACGGACTATCCGAACCGGAACGACCGATGATAAAGGAACATTAATCTTCAGTCGTCTTTTATATGGAGAATATACGTTACGTGAAATCAGTGCACCTCCAGGGTATCTTATCGACAAAGCTGATAAGGCCATCACGGTATCTCAGCTGGAATCAAGTGCAAGTATTACCAACAAAAAGATTCGACAAGATGTCACGTTGATCAAAAAGTCTAAGAAAACGAACCAACCTCTTGCGGGTGCTGAATTTACACTCTATGACTCGAACGAGACGGCGATTCGGACGAAACTTGTGACGGATGCAAACGGTTCGTTGACGGTAAAAGACCTCTTACCAGGAACGTACTCTTTCGTCGAGACAAAAGCACCGGCTGGTCATTTGTTGGATCCAACGAAACAATCGTTTACGATCGTCAAGGATCAATTGATCGCGACGTCATTGACTGTCATGAATCAGGCATTCAAGTCGGTTCAAATCACGAAGGTGGATGATGTGACACAAGCACCGCTTGCGGATACGACGTTCAAACTAGTTGATGCCGCCAATCAGACGATACGGGAGAATCTGAAGACGGATGCAAATGGAACGTTATTGATTGAGGACCTCGATCTCGGGGACTACCGCCTCGTTGAGACAAAAGCGTCGGATGGATATATCCTCCTTGGACTCGGAAAATCATTCTCGATCAAACTCGACAGTCCAGATGTTCAGCAACTTCAGATTACGAACGAAAAACAAAAAGAAGTGCGTTTGACGAAAGTTGACGATCAGACGAAGACGCCGTTACAAGGTGCCGAATTCAGTTTGTATGATGCAGCAAATAATGAAATCCGAACAGGTCTTGTTACTGGAACGGACGGAACCGTACTCGTCACGAAGTTGAATCCGGGAACGTATCATTTCGTTGAGACAAAGGCACCGAATGGTTACTTGTTAAACACGACTCGACAAGCCGTCACGGTCACGACAGGACAACGTACGCCGAGCTTGATCACAGTGGAGAACGAACGCAAAAAGTCAGTGCGTTTAATCAAGACGGATGCGATGACCGGTCAACCGCTTGCGGATGCAGTCTTCTCTCTATTAGATGGCCAAGGAAACATTTTACAAACTAATTTGAAGACGGATACGAGTGGTGAAATCCTGGTGACGAATCTCGTACCAGGAACATATCGTTTCGTTGAGACGAGTGCACCTGGCGGCTATATGACGGACGGAACACCGTATGTCTTTACGCTCGTACGAGGAAATAACGATACTGCGATCGTCCGAGCAACAAACGATACATTTAAATCCGTTCGATTAACGAAAATCGATGCATTGTCCTCTGCCCGATTGATGGGAGCAGAGTTCTCGTTGATTAATGCGAGCGGAACAATCCTTCGAACAGGACTTGTGACGGACGTAAACGGTGAAGTGTATGTCAGCGGTCTTGTACCGGGAGACTATGCCTTCATCGAGACAAAAGCACCTAACGGTTATTTGCTTGATTCAAAACAACACGTCTTCACTGTATCGAGTCGTCAAAGTGTGTCGACACTCGTGACGGTGAAAAATGAACAGAAAAAAGCCGTTCGACTCGTGAAGACGGATGCGACGAATGGGAAGCGACTAGCTGGAACAGAGTTTACGCTCCAAAAATCTACTGGTGAGATCATCAAAGAAAAACTCGTGACGGATACGAACGGTGAGATCTACGTCAACGAATTATTACCGGGAGACTATGCATTTATCGAGACTAAAGCAGTAGAAGGATATCACTTAGATGCCACACCACGTCCATTCACGTTGTCGACCGGAACGAATGAAGTCGTAACAATTGAGATGACGAACGATACGTTCAAATCGATTCGTCTGATCAAAAAAGATGGTACGGATGAAAGTCTGCTTTCGGGTGCGGAATTTAAACTATTGGATTCGAATGAACGTACCGTACGTGATCGTCTCGTGACGAATGATTCTGGTGAAATCCTCGTAACAGGACTGACGCCAGGAACATATCGCTTCATCGAAACGAAAGCACCTGCAGGATATGAGCTGGACACTACACCACACGATGTCGTGATCGACAAGAATCAAGCTGATATGGAGCAACTGATCCTCTTCAATGAACGACTCAAGACGCTCATCGTTCAGAAAGTGGATGATGAGTCCGGTGAAGCCTTGAAAGATGCAACATTTGAATTACAGGATGCACAAGGAAAGCGTGTTACTCGTGTAACGACAAACGAAAAAGGAGAAGCACGTATTCCGAATCTTGTTTCCGGTGAGTATACCCTTATCGAGACGCAAGCACCTGTCGGTTATCTGTTAGATTCTGAACCACGGACCATTCGTCTGAAAAGTGGCGGGGAAGCCATCATTCGTGTCACGATAACGAACACGATTGATCCGGATTATGAATTTGAAGACGAGGATACGCCAGGTGGTTCAGGTGATCCAAAAGATCCA
Source organism: Exiguobacterium sp. OS-77 (assembly GCF_000414195.2). Taxonomy (NCBI): domain Bacteria; kingdom Bacillati; phylum Bacillota; class Bacilli; order Caryophanales; genus Exiguobacterium; species Exiguobacterium sp. OS-77. The sequence continues at coordinate 447,636 of NZ_DF239008.1, forward strand.
AGTAACCCAAAGGACACCACACAACCGGATGATCCGAAAACGCCTCACAAACCAAATGGGGGAACAGATACACCGAACGATGATGGGACTAGACCATCGAATTCAGGCGGCCTTCCTCAAACGGGTGAGTCCGAGCCATTCAGTACTCAGCCTATTGGATTCTTGCTTGCGGCATTTGGAGTTCTTCTACTGTCTCTAAATAGAAGAAAAAAGAGTCAACGCGAAGGTTAAAGAGAGAAAGATAAGAATAGGATTACAAAAAGCTGTCCCGACGTATGTCGAGACAGCTTTTTCATTGTATCTGACATAGGGAAAGATTGATCAACGGAAGGGTAATAAGAAGACAAGGATACTAAAGATAATCACAGCTAAAGAAGGTAGGTAATGCGTGAGACGATTCATGAATAGTAGCTCCTTTTAATTAGAAAATTGAGGAATTAAATTTGGTTTAAAACCAAATAATGTAACCTTCTTTAGTTTAAAGGAAAAAATCTTTGATTATAGGCTCTGATTAACTTTTTATGGAAATGTGTTTTTGGATTAACTCCTTTTCAAGATAATTCTTTAAAGATAGATAGTAAAAAGGAAGCACGACGTATCGATGTCGCACTTCCTTTCTACTACTCCAATTTACTTATATTTTTTTCGAATCGCTTTACTGAAACCATCTGTATCACGATTCCCGACGACGTAGAAGTCAACGCTCGCATCTTTCTTGTACAATTTCTTATTGATTGACATCTTATATGAACCATTACTGCGTGGCTTAGCCTTACCAAGTAGTTTCCATGATTTGCTCGACTTATGATAGACATAAGCTTCGACGCGTACATCTTTGTTCGACACAGAACCCGTTACGGTCCGAGTCGTGCGTGTCAGTGTTTTCGTATCGACGGTTGTTGCTTTTGGAATGAACGTCCGCACCGTGAGATCGATTGGATCGAAGTCGTACGAAATCGGATCTTGTGGTTCTTCTGTTGTATCGCCATCATCCTCTCCCGGCTCGTCCCCTTCATCGCCGTCATCATCACCATCACCTGGTTCGTCTCCGTCGTCTCCTCCATCGTCATCGCCGTAATAAGCGGCACGCGTTACGTAATACTCGTCCCAGCCATCATCCATTCCATCATCATCGCCTGTGTAATCATCAACGCTTACGACTTCAAGGAAATAATTCGGTGTGACGTCAGAAGAGCTGTCTTCGTCCTCCTCATCATAGTCATACTCATCGGAATCAGATTGATGGTAGTCGTAGAAATCCTCGCCGATCAATCCTTCTTCGGGTAACTCGATTGAATAGTTCCCATTCGTATCCGCTTTTGCATGAGCGACTTCTTGAAGATCTTCTTCTTCTGTGTCGTCCGACTGTAAGACGACGATTGCTCCGGCAGGTGCCTTTCCTTTTAAGACTTCCGTCCGTGTGTTGATGTTTTTCGTTTCTACTGTGAATTCGTCCGTCGCTGCTTCAACAGGCGAGAGGTAGACTGCGCTACTGAGACCAAGCGTCACGAGTGCTGTCCAAGTCATACTTTTTTTCATCGTTAAACGCCTCCTTTTTCTGTAGTATAGCAAGGAAATTACTGGATATATTTTCAATTTTGAATGATAAAGAAATGAGATTTTAAAAAACGTTAGTATAGAGAAAATCAAAAATCCCTCTGTACCTAAATGCATACAGAGGGAGAAAGAAGGCTTATTTTTTAGCTGGAACCTTGATGACGAATGGTACCGGTTTAGGCACGTCTCCGAACTTTGCGAACAAGACGACGAGGTGTTCGTACTTGTCTGGTGTCACGACGGCTTGACTTCCTTGAACCGTCACGATGTCTGGATGCGAAGACGTCCAATTGGTGATTGGTTTGGCACCAATACCAAGGAGACCACCATAGCTTTGAGGAAGCGAAGCTGACTTACCTATCGAGAGTGAATCGACGATCGGATTGACGATGCCGCCGAGGACATTCAATAAACTTGAGAGTAAGGATGTCTGAGTATCTTGCGTAGCAAGTGACAGTATACTTGAAGTATTACCAGTCGTCGCAGAAAGCGTGAAAGACGTAATTTGTGATCGATTCTTAACGATACCAAGATTCGTTAAAAGACTCTCATTACTTGATTTCCATGTAAGCGGAGATCCGTTCAATGTAGTCGGTAACTTTAAATCGAGGTAGACGTTCAGCGTCGGACTGACGGCTGCGATGCGCGCGAGATCTTCTTTAAGGATCAGACTAAGATTCCCAGCAATCGTTCCGTCGAAAGTCTTGCTTTTTAGGACGCCGTCTTTCATGATCCATGCCGTCAAAGAGAACGCTTGTGAAGAAACGCTTGGAATGATAGTACCGGTATTACTAATGATGTTCGCATTACTTGATTTCCATGTGATTGGTAGTCCGTTGATTTCAGTCGGCAAACTGAGGGAAGACGTCAGGTTTGTTAACGAAGTGAGAGAGAGATCTTGTAACGCTTTATCTAATAATTTTGTTGGGCTTAAGGGAACTTTAATCCCCGTAATTGTTCGATCTTTTGTGACGCCGTCTTTCGTCGCGGTTATTGTGATATTGACGATTTCGTCAGTGATACCTTGAGTGACGATTCCGCCACTTGCTACGACAGAAGGTTTGTCGGATGTAATCGAAACAGTTATTCCAGTTGGCACTTGAAGAACAATATCACTAACTAAAGTGGTAGGTAAGGTTAATTTGTTTATATACGACAGTAATAACTCATCAGTAGATAATCCAACCTTTGGGACCAATAGGTTAGTAAATATTTTCTGTAATTCAGCACTTCCTTTTTTAGCAATGACAGTAAGCGAAACTGACTCATTCGCATTACTTGGTGTTACCTTCCCATCGTTTGATAATACATTCGTATTATCTGAAGATAACGTAACTTCAATTCCGGTAGGTGGCTGGATATTAAGATTATCATTGAGTAAAGAAGGAATTGATAGTTGATCGAGATACTTTTGTAATTCTTCGGTATCCGTCAATCCACGTTTCGGTACTGAAATTTTTTCAAATTGTTTATAAAGCGATATCCCATTTTTCGAGGCGATGACAGTAATATCAGTCGTTCGATCTACGATATCGCGTGTCAGAATTCCGGTACTAGATAACAGCGAAGTAACGGAGGACTCGACACTAACGGTTATTCCTGCAGGTGGATTTAATGAAAGATCAGTTTCAAGTGATTTCGATATCGAAACACCATTCAAATAGTTCGTCAGTTCTTCTGTGACTGTCAGAGGACGTGCGGGTACTGAGAGATTTGAAAACATCCTCGTCTTTGAAACACCATTCAGCATAGCTGTCACACTGACCGTAACAGTTTGAGCAGTGTCTGCTTGTTTAATAACGCCTGACGTTGCGACAATATCAGATTGAGAAGAGGTCAGGTATACAGTCATTCCTTCCGGTGCGAGAGGCAACTGAATGTTTCGATTCAACGGACTAGCAATCTCGACTTGATCCAAATAAGTATCGATCAAGGCATCCGGTAACACCTCTTGTTTTGGGATCGTGATCAGTGGAAACTCCTTCTTACGAATGATTCCGTCTTTTGACGCCGTCACCGTCACGGAGACAATCTGATCAGTCAGACCGCGTGTCACGCTTCCAGTATTTGAGAGGATAGCTGTATTTGTTGAGAAGAGAGAGGTATCGATTCCCGGTGTCATCGGGGTCGGCAAGTAATAATCAGTTGTCAAAGGTGACGGGATTTCGACCGTTCTCAAGTAATCATCAAGCAGATCGGACGTCGCGTTTTCTTTCTTTGGAATGGTCAAGTTCGAGAAAGTGCGTAATTTAGTAACGCCGTCTTTTGTCGCAATGACTGTTAATGAGACGATTTTATCCGTTTGACCACGGATGATTTGTCCTGTATTTGACAGGATGGATGTATTGGTTGAAGAAAGGGTCGTTTGAATTCCTTCAACTGTCGGAAGACTTAGGTCACGCGTCAACGTACTCGGGATATCGAGTTTGTTCAAGTAATCTGCTAACAGTTCGTCAATCGCCGTATCTCGTTTCGGGACTTGATAGTTCCAAAAACTACGTGTACGTGTCACGCCGTTTTTCGTCGCCGAAACAAGAAATGAGACGGGTTGATCGGTCAGTCCACGTGTCACTTTCCCCGTCGACGAGAGGACATCTGGAAGAGAAGAGGTCAGAGAAAGTGTCGTTCCCGTAGCGGCAGGTAAGACTAAATCCCTTGTTAAAGGATTTGGGAATGTCAGACGACTCAAATAATCGTCTAAGAATAACTCCGTCGCATTGTCAACTTTTGGGACAATGATATTCGAGTAGAGACGTGATTTTTCGAGACTACCTTTTGAAGCCTTTACCGTGAGTGTGACGAGTTGATCTGTCAGATCACGGCGTACTTTACCGTCCGGTGTGACGATTTTTTCGTTTGAAGACACTAATTGGAATGTTATACCTTCTGCTTGCGGCAGCTGAACGTCCTTCGTCAATGGACTTGCCAGCTTGAATTTGTCGAGAGTGAAGTCAATCAGTTCCTCGTCCGTCAGCTCACGTTTCGGAATCGTGATGCCCGAGAAGGAACGTGTTTCTTCAAGGCCATTCAATTTCCCGACGATCGTGAACGCGACGTCCCGTTCTTGATCTGTACGAGTGACTTGTCCGGTAGGCGATAGATTGCCGTCTGTGGAGCGAATGCTAAATGTGGCACCATCCATTTGTGGCAACTGAATATTTTGGAGGAGTGGACTTGGAATCGTAATTCCTGCAAGCAATGCCTTCAAGATTTTTCGTGAGTCTTCCGGTGCTGGAGGCGTGACGACGTTACGAATCGTCACAGTGGAAGGCGCTGCATTTTGCGATCCACTTAAAATCGAGACATCATAGCGTCCGACCGGTAACATATTCGTTTCGATCCGGAAGTATCCTTGGCGATCACGTTTTAGTGGATACATGGATACACGGTCTTTATCGTCGATCAGGTACAGGTGATGTGTCATACCTTTTGCCGGATAGAGGATCCGACCGGTGACCAGCAGTCGGCGACCACTTTCAAACGGCGTATACTTCACGTTTTCATGTTTGACGTCTGAGACGCGCAATGTATTTTTTCCGGTAATCAAGACATTTCGTCCAACGGCTGTGTACTTCACGCTTTTCTTCCCGAAGGACGCTGTCGTCGTCCGTGTCCATTTGAGTGGATACGAATAGCGCTGCCCGCCAGCGAAAATCGTCGATAGCCGTTCTGGAAGGTTGGCCGCTTGATTTTTTCCGACCGTTTTAACAACAGGTGGAAGAATCGATTTCGGATAATTTTTAATCGTGACGTACCAGTAGGCACTCTTAGACGTTCCCGAAACATTTCCTTTTATTTTTTGTTTTCGATCAATGATTTTTTTATCGAAACGAACACTACTCCATTTTACGGATCGGTTCACTTTTTTACCGTTCGCAAGTTTAACACGAACGGTCTTCGGTGGAGAAAGAGGTTTGACCGCAAACACATCACCGCCATAATGGACAGTTGATGCAGGGCGATATACTTTTTTGACGCTGCTTGATTTAGCGGCAGCAACGGATTGGAATGAGGCGGGGAAAGAAAGCAACAGACAGAGAAGAACGATAAGGCTCTTTCGCATGACCAAACCTCCCTAGAAAGTGTAATGTCCAGGCAAATGATTGGCTCTCAGGTGTTGAAGTTCCCTTGTTGTATGTAGACAAGAAAAGTAGAAAAATATGCGATGAACCTAATGAGAAGCTAGGTTCACCGCATATTTAGTTTAAACAGAAACGCACATCATTAACGTTTTGAAACTTTGATGATGATTGGAACTGGATTACTAAATCCTTCGAAGTTTGCATAGAGGACAACTACGTGATCATAGTCATCTCGTTTAAGCGTCAAGTTATTTCCTTGAATCGTTACGAGATCCGGATGAGAGCTACTCCATCCAGTGATTTTACGTTCTCCGATACCTAGTAAGCCAATACCGCCATATTTCTCTGGTAGTGTGACGGTATCTTGATTCCCAGTGAGACCATTGAGGACCGGTTTCAGAACGTCTCCAAGTAAGTCAAGTAACCCACCGAGTAGACCGCCATTAGGGCGTTGAATAGCAAGATTCAACGTTTCTGACGTCCCTCCAGATGTTGCTGTAAGCGTGAATGGCGTTGAACTAGAGTCGTTCAAGATGGCACCTGTGCTACTTAATAATGATGGTGCGCTCGACGTCCAAGTAACCGCTGAGCCATTCAATGAAGTCGGAAGGTTGAGGTTGTAACCGACGTTCAGCGTACCGACGCTCGACTTGATTTTAGCGATATCATTTTTAAACGATAATCCCAGATTAGCTGCGACTGTTCCTGCGAACGTTTTCGTTTTTGTGATACCACCTTTTGTGACGCTTGCTTTGAGTGTGAAGTTTTGTAAGTTCAATGCACCTTTCACGACACCGTCGTTCGAGATGACGTCCGGATTGTTTGAAGTCCATTGAACTGCAATTCCTTTCGAACTGCTTGGTAAATTGACGTTACCCGTTAAATTCAATAGATTCAGATTGATTGCATTCAGCGCAGCATCTAGCTCTGCTGAAAGACTGAGCGGCACAAGAATATTCGTAAACGTCCGTGATTTCGTGATGCCGTCTTTAGAGACGTTAACCGTCACAGAAATCGTTTTATCGACATCTGGTGGAGTCAGGATACCTGTGTTCGATAAAATATTTGGGTCTGACGCACTGATTGATAAGTTTACACCAGCTGGTGGTGTGAGCGACAAGTTCGTTGTCAACGGACTGCTAATTGTCAAACCAGACAAGTAAAGATCAAGTAATTCATCTGTCGTTGCATCTTGTTTTGGAACCGTTAAGTTCCAGAAATCACGTGATTTCGTGATACCGTCTTTTGTGACCGAGACGACGATCGAGACCGTTTGATCCGTCATACCGCGTGTGACGACACCTGTGTCTGAGATGACGCTAGGTTTAGTTGATGTGATCGAGACTGTAGCACCCGGAAGTGCTGGAAGGACGATATTTTTCGTCACCGGACTCTTGATATCGAGTTTATCGAGATAGTCTTGCAACAGGCTATCTGTCGCATTGTCGACTTTCGGGACGAGGATGTTCGGGAAACTCTTCGTTTTCGTCAAGCTGCCTTTCGTCGCGCGTAACGTCAAGTCGACTTGTTTATCTTCCATTCCGCGTTTGACGATTCCGTTGCTTGAGACGACGGCTTCATTCGACGAAATCAGCGAGAACGAGATTCCTTCAGCCGTTGGTAATGTGATATTTGTTTTGAGTGGATTGGCAATTGTGAAGTTCTGAAGCGTGAAGTCGATCAACTCTTCATCCGATAAATCTTTTCGTGGAACGAGGATGTTCGAGAACGATTTGCTTTCCGTCACACCGCCGAATGTCGCCTTGATCGCAAAATTGACGGTTTGATCGGTCGCGCCACGCGTGACTTTTCCGCTGCTAGAGACAGCTGAGTTGTCTGAATCGACCGCGAACGAGACACCATCGACTTCTGGGAACTCGATGTCACTTAATAGGGGGTTCGAGACGTTGATGACGAGAAGTAACTTTTGAAGCAGTTCCCGTTTTTGTTCATCCGTTGGTTCCGTGATCGGTTTTTTGATCGTAATCGTGACGGATTTCGTCTTTTTCGAACCCGACAGGATGTAGACCGTGTAGTCTCCTGGTGCGAGCTCCTGACTTGTCACGTAGTAGTGACCTTTTTTGTCGAGCTTGAGATACATCTTCGTGCTCTCACCCGTCTTTTTATCCGTAATGACGAGGTAGCTCTTCATACCTTTTGCTTCATAGAGGATCTTGCCGGTTGCCCGGATTTTTTTCCCGTACGAGACGAGATAGTACTTCTGCATCGACTGAACGACATCGGATACTTTCAGCTTGGCAGCCCCGTAGATTTCGAGGTTGCGTCCGACTGTCGAATACGTCAGATTTTTCGTACCGAATGAAGCTGTTGAGACCTTACTCCATTTGAGCGGATACGAGTAGCGTTGTCCACCCTCGAAAATCGTTGAAAGACGTGTCGGCAAGTTCGCTGGTTGATTCTTTCCGACGGTCATGACATTCGGAGCAAGTACCTTCGCTGGATAGTTTTTGACTTTGACATACCAGTACGCATTTTTTGATGTACCGTAGACATCTCCCTTGATCTTCTGTTTTTTTCCGATGTACTTCTTATCAAAGCTGACCTTACTCCATTTGACGGATCGATACGCATACTTCCCGTTCGAGAGCTTGACCTTGACGGATTTTGGATACGTCAATTTCTTCTTGGCATACTTCACGCCCCCGTAGTGAACGAGATACTTCGGTGAGTAGACGGTCTTGACGCTACTCGAAGAAGCGGCAGAAGCACCCAATGGGGTCAACCCATAGGACAGAATGAGAAGAAGACTCAGAACAATTGCCAACCCTTTTTTCATCAATACAACCTCCTCTAAATCAATAGACTAAAGTGTGCATGGATGAACGTGCATCTCAGGTGTATAAAATAAAATTACCCTTTTATTATGGAAAATATGTAATATTTTTAACATAATTATATTAAATGGTATTTATTAGGCATCTAATATAGGTCAATTGACCTGAATCATTGGTATAGGTTAGTTTAAAACATGTAATTAATATTCAACAATTTAAGGAACATATACTCATAAAGTTTCAACGAATAGTAATTTTGGTCTAAATTTCAAATATATGACATACTTGTTTCTTTTATTTTCAAAAAGTACTAAATTCGGTCATCCAGTGTATGAATTGAGTGTTATTTCGAAATGAAGGTCATGAAAAAATGATAAAAATTGAATAAAAATGTAAAAATAAAAACTAAAAAGGAAAAATAGATAGAAAAAACCATTAAATCCATTATAATGAGATGAGGTATGAATGATGCATTCATGAAATGAATAGAAGAAAGAGGATGATTGAATGAAACGCATGACAACAACGGTACTTGCAGCAATGATCGCAGGCGCGACAGTATGTGCTGGAAGTGCATCGGCTGCTACGAAAGAGGAAACGAAGTATACGACGCAGTACACGAACTTAAAGACTGGTATGACGATGACGGAAGTAGCAAAAGTCTTATACGGTAAAGATTACAAAAAACAACTGGTGAAGAAGAGTGGCAGTACGGTTTTGAAGAAACAAGCCGAGTCGACGGAAATCTCGTACGGTCAAAAAACGAAGTTCTACTACTTCACGAATGGCAAGAACGGAGATAGCGATACGTCACTCATCTTCAAGACGAAAAAGAACAGTTCTGTCTATCGGTTGACTGGAAAATCGTTTGATATTTATCGTGAAAATACGAAGTCTGCCGCACGTGAAAGCACACGTAAGCTGACAAAGGGTGCAAAGGTTAAAAAAGGAATGACTGCGAAGCAACTCGATGCGATTCTTTCTGGGACAGGTCTTGGGGAGTGGACAGGAATCGAGGCGACGGATTGGTCGTCGATTCAATCGAAAGCGGAACTCGCTGCGATCGGTGCAGAGAAGTCATCTTATAAGACGTATGTTTTCCCGACTTCGACGGGTGGACGGAAGATGGTCCTCATGAGTTACGACTATAAGAAAAAAACCTTCAAAGTCGCAGATCATACGTCACTATGAATACATACAGGAGTCCATCTTTTGCTAGATGGACTCCTGTTGTCTAAGCGGAGCAGGAATTGACGAGATCGAGCAGATGAAATCATTTAGCTGAAGGAGGAATTCCCATGCAACACGACGAGTACTTGCACGAATATCTCATCTCACATCCGACGTTCGCAAAACCGACGATCAAAGCCTACCGTAGTGACGTCCGGCATATGGAACGTGCCGGTGTCTCGTGGTCGATCGCATCGCTCCAGCACTACTTCGATCAGATGCGTCTGAGCTATCAGCCGTCGACGATCCTGCGGCGGTTCCATGCCTTGCGCTCACTCGGGAATGTGCTTGTCCGAGCCGGGAGGTTGCAACGGAATCCACTGCATGACGTGTCACCGATCACACATCAACGTTTTCCGGATGAGACCTATCATGACTTACAGGAGGGGCTGTCAATCGTCCGCAGCATCGAAGACCCGATGTACCGTTTGTTTTTCGAGGTGATTTGCCAGACCGGTCTCCGCTTCACTGAAGCACGCCTGTTATCCGTTACGGATATCGATTTCAAGACGCATACGCTATTCGTCCGCTACGGCAAGGGACGTCGTCTGCGGACGATTCCGATCGGGATGATGCTGTCGCATCGTCTCCTACATTTCCTCGGTGAGCGCAAAGAGGGCATTCTGTTTCAGTCCGTGACCGGACGCCATCTGCATGAACAGACGGCGCGTCTCGTTCTCCGTGATGCAGCCTTGCGCTTGAGCGGTGCACCTCTCCGCCCGCATGCGCTCCGGATCGCATATGCGACCTATCTGCATCATGAAGGAGGCTGTACGATCGTTGAAATCCAGCGCTTACTCGGTCATGCGCATCCGACGACGACCGTCGGCTATATCCGGAGTCGTACGAACCGAATCCGGGAGATCCTCAATACGTTGTCGGCTTGAGTCGGTTGACCGAGGCGCGATCGATGTCGCTTGAAGGCAAGATATAGTGTTGGGTCGTCCGGACGTCCCGGTGACCGAGTAGACGCATGATCGTCAATACGTCCGTCTCATGTTCGTGGTAGAGCGTGGTCGCAAAGGTCACCCGAAGATCGTGCGGACGGAGAATCCGACCGAGCTGCGTTAGACTCGCTTCGCGTAACGTCGACCGAATCCGTTCTGCCGGGAAGCGACGACCCGTCTCCGTTGAAAACAATTCCTGCGAAGGGACGCATGTTGTCTCAAGATAACGCAATAAGACGCGATGCAATTCGTCATGTAACGGCAGGTGACGCATGCGTCCTCCTTTCCCGTGACGAACGAATAGTTGCTTGGTGTCCCAATCGATATCCGTCAGGCGTAAAGCATGTGCCTCGGCGAAACGAAGTCCCGTATGGAGCAGTAAAAAGCAGAACGCGTAGATGGTCTCGTCCGTAATCCGTTCGAGGACGGACCGGACCTCATCGTACGAAAAGCGGGGGCGTCGACGGGCAATCGGAGGATGACGTTTTGTTTGCGCGAGGGGATTGTGTGCTAAGGCGCGTTCAGTGACGAGTTGGTCGAACAGTGTCGACAGGGCGTGGAGACGACGGGCGACAGTCGTCGAAGCATACGACGTTCGCAGTAAGGTGCCGTACCGTTGCATCGAAGGAACATCGATTCGGGTCACGTTGCGACACAGATGACGGACGTCGCTGCGGTAAGCTTTTTTCGTCAATGGACTGTAGGGTCCTTGTTCGATCAACGTTAATAATCGTTCTTCATAGAACACCATCATCCGAGCAAATACTCGACTTTCTTGCGGAGTTCGGATTTCAAGGATCGGAGTCGGGCGTGCGAGTACCCGAGCGTCTCTTCCGTCCCGTTCATCAAGGACTCGAGAAACGTGAACTCCGTCGCCGATAAGTCTCGCTTGAGTTCATTCATCAGGTAGGTGAACGACAGGTGCGGGGTACGCGGGCGTTCCGGTAACGCGTCGGAGACGACTTCTGTTGCGAGCGTCCGGTTACGGGTCGCCAGGTAATCGAGCATCGCGCCTTTCGCGCGAATCCGAACGAAAGTGACGGTCAACGTCTTGCCATCCTCGATCGATTTCCAGAGTCGGAGCAAAGCGGCTTGCCGGCATTCATCTTGTTCATTTGGG
>NZ_DF239008.1:459714-809596 GCF_000414195.2 Exiguobacterium sp. OS-77
AGGATTTTTTCTGTATTTAAGAGTGAACGTATCGTAAAAGATGAGAAAACCGTTGGCACGATTCAAAAAAGTGACGTTGAAAGCCGAGGATAACTCTACTTATCCTCGAACGTGTTCGAAAAAAGATTTATTTTTGGAAAAAGAAGGCAAATATTGAGAATTTCATTATACTTATGAATAAGACACTACTAAAAAGGAGAAACTACATATGAAAAAATTGATCGTCGGTCTTGCTGCGACCGTATTGTATTCTGCAACGTCGATCCATTCGTCGGCAGAAGTCAAAATTCCGTTCGTCACGTCACTCACTCCGTCATCCGCTTTTCAAGTCGTACCGAATGAGTCACGCGTCTGGCGGTGGGGGACTTATGAAGCACCACGACTCTTCGATTTCGAGCAAGCGCGTGACTTACAGGTACTATCGACTGAAGAAGGAGCACCGATACAAGACTTCACGGTCTCGGACGATCAACAACGATTCGTCTTTGTGAAGGATCAAGTGCTTGAGGTACGTGACGCGACAGGGAACGTGCTGCGCGTCATCGATCAGATCAAGACACCTGCAGGAACGCTCCAGTCGTTCACTCGTGCTCGTTTCTTCCCAGACTCACATCTACTTGCTGTGAGTGCGAAACAAGAGGGGGTCGAGCACACAGCCGTTTACGATTTAGATACAACAACCGTTCGTTTTGTCCAAGAGACGACAGGAGCAAAAGCGATTCGGACGTCGACTGCTTATTTAGCGATCATCCGTGAGACAAGCGTTGACGTCTACGAGAAAGACGGAACGCTCGCGAAACGTCTCACGCATCCATCCGGCTACGCCGCCTATGAGATGGGACGCGAGGGCACACTCGTACTCGCGAAGGCGAATGACCGCCGTCTGTATGTCTATGATGGAGCGCATCAATTCAAGGAAAGCACCTCCTCGCAGTTCATCACGGGGATGACCGGAACGTATAAAGATATCGCGGTCGATGAGAGTGGGACGTTCATCGGTGCCTTGTATACGGGACGGGACGGTTACTTCGCCTTGTTCGAGAAAAACGGTCACCGGATCGAGACATCGCTGGATCGGGATGATTCCGTCAGTTACTCGTCTGTGCTCGGCATGACGAAAGGAGCCCGCTACCTCATCGCGAATGCCGATGGTGGTGAGCGGACGAACATGTACGATGGTCGCCTGTTAGTCGAGCGACCGGTCGCGCTTTCGATCCCGTCTTCCTTCAAGGAAGTGAAGGTCGGATCACCTGAGCCACTTCTTCTCAATGTCACGCAAGCAGACGGCAAGAAAAAACAAGTCACGGCAAAAGTGAAGTGGATTTCGGATCAACCAACGATCGCGAGCGTCTCGTCCGGAAAACTATACGGGAAAAAAGCGGGAGCCTACACGTTACGAGCATCCTACGGAGGCTACACTGCGACACTCAAAGGAAAAGTCATCCCGTTACCGAAGCTTTCGACTGTCTCCGACAGAAGTTGGTTGAAACGTCAAAAGCAGGCGATGCAAGAGAAGCAAGGGTTTGAAGGATCGCCGCGCGTCGGAGCTAGTTATGTCTCGTGGACAGGTACGTCCGGTAGCCTCGTTCAAACAGGAGAAAAGGTCCTCAACGGAAAGTGGAAAGGTCGTCATTTTGTAGCCCGTTATCCGCGTTTCGGCAGTCAAATCGACCGGATTGATCTCGTCACGCTTGCACCAGCGCTTGAGAAACGGACGCTGACGAAAGCAGAAGTCAGCGCCGTGTTCGGGAAACCAACGTTCAAGGAAACGTATGCGACATCTTACTCGCAACGCGTCGTCGAAGGCAAAACGACACGCGCGACATACGCGATCCGCAGCATCTATGAATATCGGATCGGACAAGTGACGTGCCAGTTCGCCTTTGACGCGAAAGGAGTAGCACGTTTGATTCATGTGAATTAATCGAGTGATGCAGTTGAAAAAGCGTGCCTTCTCTTATGCCTAAACGTACAGGCGAAGAGAAGGTATGCTTTTATTTAGTATGGTGTTCAAAGCGTTGGCGTAGACTGTTTTGCTAATCCATAATGTGGAGCATTTAGCTGTAACAAAGGGGCTGCACTCTTTGATTGAACTCTATATGGAGGTAGAAGCTGTTTATATTTCGTAAAGTGATAGTATTGATTTTTGTATCTGCGCATTACATATTAAATCAACATGAAAATAAATTCCAAAAAATGTTTTTTGACAAAAAGGTTATTCCTCATTTTATTGATATGATACATAGAGAAAAAATACGGTGCGCTATTTCAGCTATTCATTTGCAATCCGATGAGGAAAGGAGGAAGCTGAATGAAACGTTTGAAGTTGATGATTCTGACCGTGATGGTGTTTACGAGTCTGTTCATCATCGGAGAAAGCCGGATGTTGACGCTCGAAGGATTCGCGGAGCCGTTCATGTCGACGACAATCTATCCGAATCCAAAAATTTCGGAGCAACAGATGCTAGTGGATATCGAGAGAGCCGCGATGAAACATCAGGTCGATGTCTTCACTTATGAAGAGACGCCGAATCGGACGCTCTCGAGTACGAAGACGATTTACGGGACAACTGGTGTAGAAGCGGCATTTGCATCCCGCTCGATCAAACAAAGGATCTATCAAAGCGTATTTCTCGGTGATATCACATTCCAGTTCAAGCCGTTATCCGAACATCCTGCCATTGCCTATACGCCGAACTTCTACGGGATTGGTTCAGCCGCTGCCATAAAGGCGTTTAAGATGGAATTGATCGATACATACGCGGGGAATCATCCGCAACCTGGTTATAACGAGTCTGCAGAACTTTACCGTATCTTAGGCGTATTCGCACTTGTTGCGATCATCACCGTGTTACTGACCTTCTATGAGCTGGCTGTCGTCAGAAAGGAATTGCTTGTTCGTCTATCGATGGGTGAATCGTTAGCCCGTTGGATGACGCGTTCGATTCTAATGGACTCCGGCATTTTGTCGCTTGCGTTCATCGTCAGCTTTGTGACACTCCGTTCGTTCACACCGATTGATCCATACCTGATGCTGTTCAGTGGCTTGATGGTTGGGGTGATCGTTTTAAACGGACTCGTCTATCTGCGCTTACGACGCTTGACGATCAAAGAAGCCTTCTCGAACGGTCAGCGTTCGAACAGGCTACTTGCCTTTACATATGGCATGAAATTCGCGACGGCCTTCTTGACGATCTTGATGCTCTCGAGCAGCATCACGGTCATCGCCGAAGCCGTGACGATCTACAAACAACGTCCATTCTTTGAAGCGAAGAAAAATTATTCCTATACTTACATCGGTCACAAGGTAACGTCTCCGCGTTACTCGGATGAAAAAAGTTCCGACATCTCGGAACGAATCCAGACGGAATTGTACACACGCTTTTATGAGGACTTTAAAGTGACATTGAGTACCCCGATTAACAGCTTCGCGACGGCAGATCAACCGACCGTCTTGATGAACTGGACGGCATTTGATGAGGTTGCCGAACAATTTGCGAATAGTGCCTCCGTCTTTGCGAATGAGCTGACGTTCTTTGCGCCAGAGGGGATTGCGATTCCAGCGAAGTCGACCATTGATAGTGGTCTTCGTGAACTCGGACTCGCAGCGTATCTTGCAGACTCCTATCCGGTCGTCCGTTATCAGGAAGATTTCGAAACCGTCGCAATTGATCAAAATCTCACTAGCGGCAGTACGCTTATCAATAATCCGTTACTCATCGTCGTCAATGAAGCAAAACAATCGAAAGCACCGAAACAACTGTCCAATGTCTTACTCGCTGACGTCATGTATGACCTGGACCAAGAAGCCTTTCAAGACTATGTGGCGGAGAAACAGATGACGAATGAACTCGTTTTACAGACGAATGCGTGGGAGAAGTATCTCGGTATCTGGGCAGCGGCGAAACGATTGATGAACATGAACCTGATCTTTGCCGTACTGATTCTTAGTCTCGAGTTACTCGTCATCTGGACGGTGCTACGACTCGAGTATCAAGTGAATGCGATCGAGTTATCGGTTCAGAAGGTGATGGGATACAGCATCTGGCAGAAGAATCGACGCCTGATCGTGTCGACGATGGGGATTACGCTTGTCAGTACACTGGCTGTAGCGCTTACTGCTTATATCCTTGAGTTTTCTTCGCCAGGGCTATTGTTAGCTGGCGGAGGACTCTTGCTACTGGCAGAGGGAATTTTACTGATTTGGCTGATTCGAAAGATTGAACGAGCGAACGTCCAGCGTATCTTAAAGGGGGGAAATCTATGATTGAAATCCGAGAACTGACCAAGTCGTTTCAAGGGAAGACTTTATTCGAAAACCTATCGTTAACGATTTCTCAAGGAGACTTCGTCATCTTTTCCGGTCCGAGTGGGTGCGGGAAAACGACGCTACTTAACATGATTGGGGCGCTAGAGCCAATCGATACCGGAACGATCGTCGTCGATGGGAAGGATATCACGAACAAGCGCAATCAACTGGCCTACTTCCGAACGAAGCTTGGTTTCTTATTTCAGAATTTCGCACTCGTCGACCAAAAAACGGTCCGGCAGAATCTTGAGATCGTGCAAAAACGGTATCGTTCTGGTAAGACGATTGAAGAAGTGCTGACTTCTGTTGGACTGAGTGACAAAATCGATCAAAAAGTTTTCATGTTGTCAGGTGGGGAACAGCAACGGGTCGCATTAGCTCGATTGATGCTGAAGAAATGTGACATCATCTTAGCGGATGAACCGACGGGCTCGCTCGATCAAGCGAACGCGGAGCGGGTGATGGCACTTTTGCAAGAATTGAACGACCAAGGAAAAACGGTCATCCTCGTCACACATGACGAAGCGATTAAACGACAAGGTAAAAGGTTAGTGGAGATTCGTTAACGAACAGAACAAGAGACGAACTCTAAATAGGAACAATGGATGGAATCAAAAATGAAGAGAGTGTGTAACTGGCTTCATGATATGAAACATCTATAACTTGTTAAATCAGGCTACTGATACACCGTATATGAATGGTGTCAGGTAGCCTGTATTTTTTTGAGATTTGTTTGTGATGGATGAGATCGAAAGAGGAAATAGTCCATTAAAAAATAGTTCAGCATAAAATTAACTTTATTAGCTTTTTTAATGACTGAAATAATGGTATATTTTTGAATAATCTATCGGTTATATCAACAAGGATGGTGCAAATTTTGAAAAAGAATATGATGAAGTATACGGTGATTGCAATCATCGTACTGTTTGTTGCTGCCATAGCCATTCGTTACATGTATCCGTATAGCACTCTCAGCATCAACAAAAAAGTTGAAGTGGATTCGGACCAAACAACGAGTCGTTATCACAACAACCTTCAAAAGTTGTCTTCACACGTTCCGACTCTGTCGGAAGATGAAGAATACAATGAAAAAATAAAGGCGCAGGTGGAGAACGTCCTCGCTTCTTCTGCATTAAATGAGAAAGATGTACGTAAAGCGGATATACTACAATTATTGAATGACATGAACGGTTTAGTGAAAAGCATAGGACATCACGTCAGATATCAACCAGATTATTTTAATGAAGAGCAGCGATCGTATCTGATTGCATTCAAAAATCATCTTCAAGCGAACTCCTATAATACGAATCAAATCATTGAAGACTCCTTTTCAAGCAACGATGAAATCGTCACTTCAATTCATGAGTTGTACAAAGGGATGAATCAAGACATCGAAGCCTTGTTACAGCTGAGTTGAATCGTTTTTACGTCAAAGCAAAGCATCTGTGTCCATTTTAATCATGAGATTAAATAACTCAAAAACACCTCCACCTTTTAGCCAAGTAGAGGTGGAGGAAACTCAATTTTATTGATATACGGATTTAGGGACATAAATTTCTGGTTGTCCCATGACATAAGGGGCAATCGCATATTCTTGGAAAATCACCTTCATACCGTTTTTAGTAAAGTAGAACTCAGATGTGTTCGATACATCAATATCACTCAAATGATCCACGAAATAATTCTCATTGTTTTTGAGACGATCATAAATGTATCGTTCTACCTTTTTCATTTGTGTGGAAGTTTTTAGTACGGATGTGATCCGTATTTCTTTTCCGGTTTTCAAAGAGTAATTGACACCGAATTTGTAGGTAGATCCATGTGCGCCACCAAGGTAAGTGTGATTTTGCACGGTGAAGCTTAGATAAGAAGCATTATCTCCGACCCGTTTATACGAGCTATCGAAAGTGAAGTTACAAGTGGCGGGTAACTCCTTGCAATAATCCTTCTTTTTTTCTTGTTTTTCAAAGGCTTCTGTATCGAGATATGTTTGATAGAGAAATTTTGAATACCCCGTCAAATCGGCGTTGATCGTCTTTCTTACTGACGTAGTCAATCCTTTAGACACATAAGGGTACTTCAGATTTTTTTTATCGTGGGCATACTTTGTAACGACGGTTGCTTTCGAAGCAGCATCGACAGAAATCGAGGTAGGCAACAAAAGGGATGTCGCAAGAAGTGGAAGAAGCAACTTATTCATAAAAAGCCTCCTAATTAAAATGATTTACAAATTCATCTAAATTATACAATGTTTTTCATTGAAATCCTAATCTATTTAGGATGAATGAAAATTGATGAAGTAAAAATGATTTCATTAAAAAATAGTGAAGTGAATAAATTGGCAAGAATGATATCCGATTGTTATTTTAGAATTCAAGAAAGGATTCAACACGATGACCAGCGCTATACATTAAAAATAATCACTGAGGAAAGATAAGGGTGGCAGATCATCATTCTGCCACCCTTATCTTTGTGTAGCTCGACTTTTGAGTTAATCCTTTTATCCGTACAACTGCATTTGGTAAACAGTTTTTACATTTTTTATTTGATATTAAAATTAGATTCTAAAATATTCTGATGAAATATAGTAAAAAAGTTGAATGCATGTTAGTATTTTCTATGGTTATTTTTTACTATAAATAGATGACGAGTGAGGAGGACATCGAATGGCATGTGTGAACTGTTCGGATGCCGCAAGACGTGGACTGAAATTTTGTCCAAGTTGCGGTGATGCCCTAGAAAAACATGTAGAACACCCAGAACCTGTGAAAACAGAACGGGATGCGAGACCCGCGCGCTCTAAAAAGATGAGCAAGTCTGCGAAAGCAATTCTTCTGTCTGTCGTGTTAGTGGTCGTAGCAGGCGGCGCCTATTATGGACTCGCTACGCAATGGTTCACAGTTGAAGCGACGACGAATGAAGTACGTGACGCGATTCGCTCAGGTGACGCTGCGTTACTTGCTGAGCATACAGAATTTAATGGAAAGCCGATTGACCAAAAAATGGCACAACGCTTTTTAGATGCCTTGAAAGAGACGCCGGAACAAAAGAAATCATTCATGGATTATTTATTGATGGCTGGTGCGTCGATTCAAGCAGAAAACGAAAGTGACGTTCCTGGTCAAATCGTAGCAAACGGTCGTCAGCTCGGTATTTTCAAGGATTACCGACTCCGTCTGGATACGGTCAAAACGGAAGTCGTCAGTAATTTTAAAGGAACAAAGGTCACACTCGTGAATCCGGTCGGGACGGAAAGCAGCAAGGCGTCGGAAGAAGGCATCATGATGGACGGTGTCTATCCGGGATTGACCGATGCGAAGATTGCGTATGACGGTGAATATGGAAAAGAAACGAGTGAGGTCACGATCAACCCGTTGACGCTGGATGCGTCGGATCGCAAATTCGAAATCACGTTAAAAGGGGATGCAATCGAACTGGATCAGACCTATCCGGATGCCTATTTGATCGTTGACGGGAAGTCGACTTCTAAACAAGTGTCGGACTTGAAGAACTACGGACCGATCCCGAAAAACGGAATCAAGCTCTCAGTCGAGAATGACTTCCCGTGGGGAGAAGAAACGTCAGATGAGATTCTCGTCAAACCCGATACGAAAAAAGCGACCTTCACATTCAAACCGTCTGAAGCCGTTTTAAACGAACTTCAGGGAGTCGTCGAAGCGCATGCATCTGACTGGGTCGATGCAGCGATCTATCAGGATACGAGTTACTTCTCGCTCGTTGATGATGCGTCATATCTCGCAAAACAACAAAAGAACTATGACGATTGGAGCCGGAAGGACTTGGAGTGGGACGGTGAATTCATGAACGCATCGATTGATCGTTCTTCAGCGAAGTTCGTCGAATATGGCGATACGGTCGGCATCGAAGTCATGGCGACGACATACATCCGGGGTGAAATGTACACACCGGATAGTGAATCACCAGGAAAATCGACCGCAAAATCCCTCTTCCGTTATCTCTTCACGTATACGAGTGGTGAAGATAGTTATGAAGAAGAGTTCCGAATTCAGCAAGCAACGAACATCAAATGAACATAAGGGAGGCTATACAGATGATGGATTGGCAATCAGTCAAATCACGTTTTCAAGGAATGACAGCAAAAGAATTACAGGAACAGGCCGAGCAAGCACGACGTGAGAAAGGGCGCTTGTTGTATGAAATCGGTGAGCGGCATTACATGAAGCTCCGAAGTGAAGGACGTCGTCAAGAAATCGAGGAGATTCTTGCGCAAGAAGTACTCGTATTCGGTGCCTTGTCACGGATCGACGAGATGGAAGTCGAAGCGGCTCAAAAACAATGCAAGTCATGCCGTACGACGCTTGAGCCAGGCGCGAAGTTCTGCGGGAAATGCGGTACGTCCGTCCCGCGCGAGAACGAACAAGCGAAAGTTGAATGCATGACGTGCCACACGCCACAACGAAGTGAGCAACACTATTGCACATGTTGTGGATCGGAAATGGGGCAACGTCTATGAAATATTGTTCGACCTGTGGACAAGCGCATGCTCCGCACGCCCAGTACTGCGAAGTAGACGGAACACCCTTAGACAAGCAGGGTCGTCCTATCCGTTTTGAACAAGCTGCGCATTTCTGTGTCGGTTGCGGTACACAAATGGATGGTCGTTCGTCCTACTGTCCGAATTGTGGACATTCGCGTCTTGTCGCCGCGACATCGGAAGAATCGCTCGTGGATCGTCTACCGGGCATGCACGATATTCGACAAAAGCTAAAGTCGCAAGATTGGAATGTGAATCTTCCGTGGAAAGAGCGGGGACGAGCATTCTTATCGCGATTCGATCTATCACTCGGGAATCCGAGTCTTGCGATTGGTAGTATCACTGGGGTCATCTTTTTTGCTGCCATCATCGTCTTCTTATTCATCATGCTGGGTCTTCTCAGCGATAATCCGGCACTCGAAGGAGTCAAGACGGTGCAACAAAACATGGGAGACGACTTTAGTACGTTCGGTATGTTCTTCTTCCTCGCATTCGTTGCCCTTGCTGGTCTACAACTGACATCGAGTGAAGACTTGAAGTCGCGCTTTCTGACGGAAGTGACAGGCAACGATACGGAATATTTCTCTGAAATTCAAAAAGCCGTCAATCAGCTTGATTTTCATATTTTCTCAGGGCACTTCTTGTTGTCCTTGCCGGGGTTATTTCTTCTTATCGGAAGTGCCTGGTTACTCGAACGCGGTGGTGTCATCGGAATCAAGGCGACATCGTGGAATGAACGCATTGAACGTGCTGTCGTATTCGCCCTGACGTTATCAGTGATCACGCTGGTCGTCGGATTGTTTGCGACGGACTTCGGAATCTTCGATCTGCATCTGTTCGCTGGGATGATTCGTATTTTCATTCTATCGTTTGCTGGTGTCCTCTTATTCCAATTCATTGGTCAAACGAATCTCGACGGTTCTTGGCAGGTCGGACGGATTGCCGCGACGACGTTGATGAGCATCTACTTGCTCGGTGTCCTTCTGACATCGTTCGGGCAACTGTATTACATTAATCAGATGGATGAACTGGACGAAGTCGAATTCGGTGAATCCGCAAGCCTTGTTCTGTTGAGTGGCGCATCTCCGTTTTACGCGATGTCACAAGCAGGACAAGTCGACTTCAAGATGACTGTCTTGACGGAAGACTTCCATCTAGGTGCTGCCTTATATGGCGAAGACCGCTTAAGTGATCTTCAACGGCCGGTCGAAGAAGCCGGAGAAGCATCGAATCTCGGTCGCATTCAAGGAATCATCTACAATCAGATTGAAAATGGAGAAGAGCCGACACTCGATCCGAAAGTGACACGTTTCGATGAGACCGTGGATGCGGGACTGTTGACACGCTTCGCACAAATGGCAGATGCCTCCACGTCGTTCGAAGAAGAACAACTTGTCAATTCAAGTGTCGCCCCGTACGGCTTGATTGCTTTAATTCTGATGTTCGTCATTCACGTCGGAATCGGTTTCCGCTGGATCCGGACGTTACCTGGTGTTGCAATTTATGCTGGTGTGTTCTTGGTCGGTGGACTTCTTTTGGCTTACTTCACACAAGCGCGACTTGAAATTCAATGGGACAACGATTTATTAGCCGGTATCGTCGTCTCTACGTTGACATGGTGGAATGCGTTCATGCTCTTCCTCTTCCCGTTCCTCGGCGGATTAGCAGGGTATGGATTGAGCCGCTTCAAAGATACAAAAGGATGATTCAAAAAACGCTTGTCTCCGTTTTCGAAGACAAGCGTTTTATCATAAGGATTGTTTGGTCGTCTGTTCAAAGTCGATCGTCGAGTCCTGCTCGATTCCTGTGTCGTGGAATGTCAGACTGCCGTCTTCATTAAACGTGATCTCTAAAGCTGACTCATAAAAGTAGAGCATCAAGCTGTTATCGGAATTAAAACGTCCGCTGTATGAATAGTCATCGAGGGGTTGTCCTTCATAATCACGGGCATCATGAACCGTCAATGTCGCCTCACGATTCGGACGTGTCACGACATCGATCGTCGCATCGGTATAATCTTGCTCGTACTCGCCTTGATTGCTCGTAGAGTAAGTATAGGTTCCTGCCACGTCACGAAACGCCTTCTCTACTTTATTAAGAGTCCGGTGGCGGCGTGCGGCTTCGTTCGCGAGTGCCGGGTCACCAAACGTCTGATTCATGACCCGTTCCGCGTAACGTACAGCATCGGTCGTCTGATTCATGAATAAAGCGGCTTCTAGGTCGTGAAACGCTTTTTGTTGTTGTGTCAGCGCAATCAGACGTTTATCCGTCGCTCCTTCTGCACGAGCTTTCTCACGCCATTGTTGTTCTTCGTAAAGGTCTCCGGAAAGCGTGCTTTGAGCACTTTGCTTTAAGTAAAGATCCGCTGAATCCTTGTTACAGCCACTTAGTACGAGAGCTGTAAAGAGAAGAGGAAGTACACGTGACATCATGAGGTAGCCTCCTTCTTGAACGTTCGTTTAATCGATGTGATGTAATACTGTTCGTCATCGAACGTGATTTCATATTCGACGCTGGCACGATGAGATGGCTGGTTTTCCATATCGAAGTCTCGTCGATCGTATGTTTCGGTCGTCTCGACATGGAAGTGTGTTTCATCAATGGCTTTTATGACGTCGAACGTCATATTCTGTAAGGCGACGTGGCTCGTTGGACTTTCTTCTGAAAAGGCGAGTCGATTGCCGAAGGACTCGCGTTCGTCCTCCGTCAAATCATCGTCTCCATAGAACAAGTCGGCATACGGTATGTATTCATCGAGTGACGAGTCGTAGTATTCCCAGTCACCGCCCGTTTCGTTTCCGATCGAAGGAAGACGCTCGGCATACGTACTCAAAAAGTGGTATAGCGAATCAGGTGATGCCGTATCAAACGTGAGGAAATCCTCAAGTTCGTCATCTGTAAGCTGGTTTCGTTGAGTCGATGAGAAACCTTCCGGCAAGACCTGATCGACATCCGCAGCGGACCGCGTCAGTTCACTTGTTTTAAACAACGGTTGTGCAGCTTGATATTTCAAGTAACCGAACGTACCTCCACCGATACAAAGCATGAGAAGTAACAATCCGATGAACCATGATTTTTTAGATGAACGGGACCGCGTCCGATGATTCTTTTGACCACAGACCGGACAATAGATCATCTGGTCATTCATCGGGGTTTGACAATTCGAACAATGTGACACAAAAAAGCACTCCTTTCTTACCTTTGTCATTATAATGTAAAATAAAGATAAAAAATAACAATATTTTTAAAAAGGAGAGGGAATTATGGATCCATATGAACGATTAGGGATATCGCGTACCTCATCGATGAAAGAATTGGAGCAAGCGTACGCTGAAAAGTTAGAAGCGCATCCAGACGAATCTGAGGAACGGACGGAAATCGAACGAGCATACGTCGTCATCAAGTATGAGAAAAAACAAAAGAATAAGCGGAATAAGCGAACGGTTGGAATCGGAGCGCTCGTTCTTCTGCTCGCTGCCGGTGGAGGGACATATTTCTTCTTGAATCAGGAAGAGACACCTCAAGCGGTCGAGCGTAAAAAACAGAATGCTTCATTCGTCATTGGTGAGGAAGAGAAGAAGAGTGAGGAGAAGACGGATTCGAAATCGTCGCAAGATCCGGAAACACAGCAAAAACCAGACTCGAAGGCAGTATCGGAACAAGACTATAAAGATATCCAAGATATTTCGACACTCTTCTTCCGAGAACTCGAAGATGCATTGACAGACCGAAGTGTCAAAGGACTTTCCGTCAGCACCGATACGTACAATCAGACATTCCAAGGAAGCTTGAATGACTTAGTCACAGGCGGATACATCTTTGACGGAGAGCTCAGCGTCAAGGACATTCCTCAAAACGACATCACGATTAAAGGAGACCAAGCAACGGTCAAAGCGACGGTCGACTATTCCTCTCGGTCGTACCAACCCTATCTACATGAACGTCCGGAATCGAGTACGATCGTCTGGGAATTGAATCTCGTCAAGTCCGGGAAAGACTGGCTCGTCAATCAGCGGAAATCTCTCTCGGATTCAGCGGACGGTAGAGGGATGGAAGTCCGGGAGTCCGTCAAAGGAGATATCATCGATACGGTTCACCAGCATGCGAAGGAATGGGAGCAGGCATATATCGATAAAGACACGTCTGCGTTCACGTTATTCACGTCGGCTGCTTACTTGAACAAACAACAAAGTTATTATGCCAGCATGAACAAACGTGGTGTCTATTGGGAGGGATACCTCGATTCGGTCGAATATTCACCGGCATCGATCACGGTCAGCGAAAAAGCAACGGATTTATCGGCTACGGTCGAAGCACTCTGCTATTACGAGGGTGATTATTATCGAGAAGAGGATGATTCGCTTGAGGAGAGCGACCCAGGAGAAGACATTCCGTTCAAGTATTATCTGAAATATGATGTGAAGAATGAACGCTGGTACATCGTTGATTCACAACCACTGAAATCATTTAGCCAAAACGATACGACGACCTATTAAATCAGAGAAGGACTTCTCTTGAGAAAAATCATAGTAGTATCGACACTTGCTCTTATGCTCAGCTCGAAGACGTAGAACTCCCTAATGCCCTAGCAGCGGTCATCTACAAAGAACATGATGCATCAGGAGCATGGAAATACAAAATGGCAAATGACTACAAATCAATCAGATAAAGTTTGTGAAAACGGTCGGGATCGACCGTTTTTTTCGTGCTTAGCTCTGCAGCAACGGTAACATTGCGAGAAATTGTCATGTCACGAAAGAATGATGATCTTTTATTTAGATATGTAAGAACACCATACTATTTGTATGGCATCGCATTAACAATAAATGGTTTTTTGGTGGTATAGTCGAATTATTCAGTCTTTCTAAATAAGACTTTTATAAAAATCATCAACGGGGGTACGTATGTTAAGTTTTAAAAATTCAACAACAGAAGTGAGTGACAGTGGAACAGATATTGCTATTTTATCAGTTGGAGCGACAGAACAATTTGGACCATACTTGCCAATGCATTTAGATACATTGATCGCAGAAAAATATGCCGAACACTACGGAGAAGTATTAAACGCTTATGTGTTACCAACTATTCCATTTAATACTTCAGAAGAACATGCCAATTGCAAAGGTACTATTACAGTAAGTCCAACAGTTTTGACAACAATGCTAGAAGAAATAATCGTTAATTTGAACAGACAAGGATTCAAAAAGTTCGTCCTTTGTAATGGACACGGAGGTGCATATTGGGAATCTTCATTCGTTAAACATATGAACTACAAATATCCAGAACTACTTGTAATTACTACATATCGTTATTTAGCGTGGGAAGAAGCGTTAGAAGAAGTAAATTTAGAAGGTCACAATGAGATGCACGCAGGGTTATTATCTGTTTGTGCTGCAATGTGGCTATGTCCGGAATTAGTTAAGCTGGAATCTATGGGTTCTGATGTGACTCCAGAAAACAGAAAGTTTGCTGACTATGTGTTTTGGGATAAATTAACCGAAGATGGTTGTTGGGGTAAGTTCGATAAAGAAACATACTCTCCAAATCAACTAGCTGAAATTGGAGAAAAATTTTGGACTTCCTTTATTTCTAAAAGAGGTGAAAACTTGAAAGATATTCTCGAAGAAGCATATCTAAAAAAAATGAATTAAAGATTGCTACCGCACTTCGGTTTCGGTGTTTACGCATTCACTTCGTTTGCTGGCGTACTGAGGAACGTTGATCGCATTGTAGGAAGGATTCCGTTTTAGCTCACGTGAGATCGTAGACGGCTGTCGTCCAAGGTGCTGAGCGATCTTTCTCATTAAAAAACCAATCTCTAGATAAGCTTCTATTTTGACTCTTTCTGATATTGTAAGATGAACATAGCTCATAACGAATCCTCTGTTGAAGTTTGTGTGGTAACTCGATTCTACACGAGGTCGTTATGAGTTTTTTTGTGTTTTCAGCTAGTTGTTACACTTAATATTACAATTCGTCTACGAATAAAGATGCTTTACTTGTTGCGCGAATGAGTACTGGCTATTGATTCATAAGGATCATGGCTATTCTAATGTAACTTCGAGAATCAAAAATATAGTCATGCACTTCCATTCGATCGAAGCATTCTTAAATATCGAAATAAGTCTTCTTCTTTTAGTGGGCGACTAAAGTAATAGCCCTGGAAGTAATCGCAACCTTCTCGAGCGAGCCAGTCTGCGTGTTCGATCGTCTCCACTCCCTCGATCAAAACTTCCATTTCCAAATTATGTCCGAGTTGAATCATCGATTGAACGATTGCTTGTTGATTCTTACCGTCAAATAATGAACTGATGAAAGAACGATCAATTTTTAACAACTGAATCGGTAAAGAACGGAGCTGTTTAAAAGACGAGTAACCGGTACCGAAATCGTCCAGTGAGACACGAATGCCCAGTTCTTGTAGTCGCGCAAGCTTATCATACGTCGTCGTCTCATACGATAAGGCGGCAGACTCCGTAATTTCGAGCTCTAGATACATGGGGTCCATCCCTGTCTCAGCAAGAATTGCCTCAACACGCATTAGAAACTTTTGACTTGCAAACTGTAGAGGTGAAACGTTGACGGCAATCGAGAACGGTCCAGGCGTGACATCTTGCCATGCCACCCATCGAAGGCAGGCAGTCCGTAACACCCAGTCACCGAGGGCATGGATTGCGCCAGTATTTTCAGCGACCGGAATGAATTCTGCTGGCGAGACAAAGCCGAGTTCATCGTGCGTCCATCGTGCTAAAACTTCAACACCTATCATTTGTTCCGTAGCCACCATGATTTTCGGTTGATAGACGAGCTCGAACTCTTCTGTTTCAAGTGCTTCAGTAATGAATTTTTCAATCTGTACGGTCCGTAAAATATCATTTCGATTCTCAATCTTGAACTCCTTAATCGTATGTTGTGCTTCATTGAACGAAGCGTGCATTGCTAGTTTTGCATACTCGATCAACTCTTGTGCGATTGTTGTGTCTTCCGGATAATGGCTAATGCCAGCTCGCATCGTAAGCGTGATGACCGTTCCATCAATATCAAACGGTTGCGATAAGGCGGCGTAACATTTCTCGGCTTTCTGTGTCGCGAGTTGACTCCGTTCGTCGCTGAGGATGACGAGAAATTCGGACGAATCGAGTCGCGCTAGGACATCTTTTTCATGAATCACCGATTGCAGTCGTTCTGCAATTTGAAGTATTAGGCTCTCTACACCTTGATGTCCGAGCATGTCACTGAGGAAACGCCAGCGGTCTACACTGAGTGCCAGACATGAAATCGGAATTGCTTGTTTGATTTGTTCTTCAATGAACAGGGTGACTTTGTCTCGATTCGGTAAATCCGTCAACCGATCGTGAAAGGCGAGATACTCGAGCTGACGCTGAGATGATACTTGATCCGTAATGTTTCGGAAGAACCAAAGCGTCTGATTCAAGTTCTCTCCCTTGAGCGGATGATTGACGACTTCAAGAATACATTTGTCGACGTGTAGTATCTGACGCGTATGATTCGGAACATCGAGACATAGAGCAGAACTATGTTCGGTTAAATACAAATGACGTTCAGGAAAGAAATGATAGAATAGTGAATTTGCATATTGAATCGTTCCATCTGGATTCGTCGTTACGACACCGTCTTCGGTTGATTCAAGAATCGTCGCTTGGACGAGATCCCGCTTGCGTAGCTGGAGATCAAATAAAACAGAAGCGAAGAAGACAATGAACAAAAACAGAGTGACAACCGAAACAAGAGTCAAAAGCATTGTCGGTTCGATCACTTGATCACTCATGAACGATGGAATCATACGAAATTTTAAACCAAGCATACCGACGTGATGCATCCCAAAAATTGCAATTCCCATGACAAAGGCAAAGAAAACTTTTGTCTGAATCATCATCTGTTGCTTCGCATATCGAGAGAAGAAGCCAATCCAGAGCGCAGTCCAAGAAGCTGCAATCGCAATTAAAATCGATAGCAAGACATATCCTAGGTGATATTGAAGCGTCATTCCTTGCAAAGCCGCAATCCCAACATAATGCATCCCTGCGATCGCACTGCCCATTAAAAAGCCACCGAGGACGAATGATTCACGGGACATCTGGCGTGAGACAAGATAAAATCCTAAAATACATCCAATCATCGCGATAATGACGGACAGAAAGACGAGCGGAAAAGAATAAGTGGCATCCTTCAAGGTACCATGTCCAAGCATCGCGACGAAGTGCATCGACCAGATGCCAAGACCTAAAATTGATCCACCGGCAATTAGCCAAACATGTTTTGAACGATTAGTTGCCGTTTTGACGCGACCAGCGAGCTCGATTGCGATGTAAGCGGATGTCGCTGCAATGAGATACGACAACGTGATGAGTAAAAAGTCAGTATGAGAATGCATCGTGTGGGTTGGCATGATGGACGAAGTCACCTCGACAGAGTGGAATGATTAATCGAATTATAAAGGTGTAATCTAGATACCCTTTTTTGAGGGATCGTATACATGTTATGCGTCTTCTAAAAATGTATAAAAAAGTATCAAACTTATGAGGTTTTATCAAGCAATCCTACAGGTGATGAGACGTTGATTATCCAAAGCATATTTATAGTTATGATGAAAGTGAGCTGACCGTGTAAACGATTCCATGATACGCTAGGGGACAGAAAAGATTGTTTAGAAAGAAGGAATTCCTATGCATATTCTTGTCATTGATGATGAGGCGAGCATCCGACATCTCGTCAAACTCCAACTTGAGCTCGATGGTCAGACGGTCGAGACGGCAGCGGACGGGGCAACGGCACTCGCATTGCAAGAGACGCAGACGTTTGATTTGATCGTCCTCGATTTGATGCTCCCGGATACGACCGGCTTCGATTTGATTCCCAAGCTGCGGAAGACGACACCTGATTTACCGATCTTGATGCTGACAGCACGTGATCAAATGAATGATAAGATCATCGGTCTGCAGCTCGGAGCGGATGATTATATGACGAAACCGTTTAATGGAACAGAGCTCGTTTTACGTGTGAAAAATCTGTTGAAACGTGTAAAGACGGTCGCACCACCCATGCCTGTCTTGACGGATCCCTTCTTATCGGTTGATCCGGAAGAACGGGTCATCCGTCTCGATGGTCAACCGTTACCGCTGACGTACCGAGAGTATGCGTTGCTCGCACTCTTCCTGACCCATCCGAAACGGGTCTTCGAGCGTGACGAACTGCTCGAACAGGTCTGGGGCTTTGACTTCTCCGGTCAGACCCGTGCCGTCGATATTATGGTCCAGCGCTTACGGAAGAAACTCGGAACGCAAGGGGAGCGGATCAAGACGATTTACGGTGTCGGCTACAAGTGGGTCGACGCATGAAGCTACGTCAAGTCATCACGGAAAACTTCGTTTTGCTCCTCGTTCCGGCACTGCTCGTTCTCTTCTTGATTCTTTATGCCTTCATCCAATCGAACCTCTATGAGAACGCTGTCGAGTCTGTCCAAAAACTGAGTCGGGAAGCAGAACTCTATACAACAAACTATCTCGCGAGCGAAGAGACGGACTCGCTCGCCGATACGGCTGTCCCAATCGCTTCATACTTAGCAGACCGGTTTGACGCGCGCGTCCAACTGTTCGGACCGAATGCGGAACTACTCGCCGATTCGGAGCGCGATCAATTACCGCTTCTCGCAGGGGACATTGATCAAGCCTTAAAAGGAAAATCGAGTTATCTGTTCCTCAAAGAGACCGATGTTCCTGTACTATTCTTCTCGAGCCCGCTGTATGGTGAGACAGACGTCATCGGTTCAGTCCGCTTTCTCGTCGATCTCCGGACGGAAGCGGAACTGCTTCGACAATTTACCTATGTCTTCACCGGTGTGTTTCTGATGTTGATTGTGATTGCCGTTTGGACGGCCCGTCGAATGGCGAAGACGTTAATCGGACCAATCGACGATTTACGTAGCGTCTCGCATGCCTTGACGAAGGGGCATTATGCAAACGCACTTCCAGCCTATCCATACGAAGAACTGAATCGACTGGCAGCGGACTTTTCGACGCTTGCTGACGCGATTCAGCACAACATCGGACAACTGGAACAACAACGAAACGACCAACAGACGTTCATTGATCACATCACCCATGAACTCCGGACGCCGATGACGGCGATCATGGGCTATGTCGAGTTAATTCCGAAACTACCGCCAGACGAAGCAGCGCACTGTTACCACTACATCGAGATCGAGAGCCAGCGCTTATTGCGACTCGTCTCACACAATCTTGAACAGGCGAAACAACAACGCAACGAACGCCACGCGACGTCGACGATGTTCGCACTCGATGCCTTGCTCGCAGATGCCTTATTCATCATGCAACTTCGACTTGACGGACAAGGGATTCAAGTCGAACAAGATGTTCCTTCTATTTACGTGCTCGGACAACCGGATCAGACGAAGCAAGTCTTGTTAAATCTTCTCGAGAATGCCGTCAAGTACAGTGACGCGATGTCGGTGACGTTCGCAGCAGTCAGTACGGACACGAGCTTACAACTTCTCATGACAGATGACGGAATTGGTATGGATCCAGCCGTCCTTACCGAATGGAAGGAGGAGCAACATAGTCTGACGACGGCGAGCGGGAATGGACTTGGTCTACCGCTTTGTCGGCGTTTGATGCAGGAACAAGGCGGTGATTTTGCACTGGAAAGTGATGCGAGTGGCACACGTATCACACTCACCTTCCGATTAGCCGACCAAACATGATGTAATCGCTTACAAATGATACATTTACGAAACATTTCGACCGGATTTACGAAACAATTGCCCCGTAATCTAAGAATCAAGCAAGGAGAGGAATCATGAAAGCATCGACCATCGCCTATCTCTTCCTGATGGGGGTCTTGTTTGCCCTCGGTCTTCTTTTGCTTCAGCAGACGGTCTTCGGACGCTTACATGTCCTCGATGGACCAAAACGACTGAATGCTTCCGATGACTCGCTGCCGACGGAGTTGACATTACGTCACCGGGCATGGGGGGAGCAGACGGTAGAAGACGGAACGGAAGTCCAGCGCATCACGACGCTATTGAAGCAAATGAAGACGGTGACAAACGGGACCTGTCCGGCGGGTACGGCGACGTTTACCGGAACGCTTCGTTTCTTAAACGGAACGACGTGGACGTTCTCGCTCGGGGAAAGCATGACACTGAATGGACAATGTGTTGCAAAACGTCCCAGCACCCAAACGACGACATTAAAAGCACGGTTCTTAAACGCCTATCACGAACCGGAACAGCTCGCGCGTCAGTTTGCTGAGGCGGAAGTCGTGACATGGTATGCAGCGGGACGGTCGCGTACTCTAACCGCACGCGAGCGTGAAGACGTCAAGCGTCGCCTGGCGCAAGCAGAGCCGATGACGGACTACGAAGAAGTCGGTCAGGCACTTGATGCGAGTCAGCGGCAGCCGCGCATTCTCAAGCTCCAGCGGTTCAAGGGTGAGCAGAATACGCGTGCCAATCTGCTGAATATCACCGTATACGAGACATTGTTTAGCGTCCAGTACATGGATGATGACAATGGAAACACCTTCTATTTAAAAGGACAACTCCTGCCGACCGGGAAGGAGGCAGATCGATGAGAAAAGGAATGCTCTTCTTGCTGAGTATCATTTGTCTCATGAGCATTTGGATCGTCCGCAACAATGAACAGACGAAGCAAGGAACTGCAGCGCGGGAAACCGTCCCGCATTTGACGGCGTATGTCTCCGCGAAAGAGGATATCGGTCGCGCCTTGCTGTCATCATATTGTGAGCAGGCGGGTTGTACGTATGAGTTCGTGCGTCTTTCGACAGAAGAACTCGTCCGGCGTGTGACGAAGGAAGCGGATCACCCGCGCGCCGACGTCATCATCGGCGGAACGTGGGATGCCCACCAGACGCTCAAACAACGCGGCTTGTCGACACCGTTCCCAAGCGACATGGATCAAGCGGAACTGCAGGATCCGGATCGCTACTGGATCGGCTATGAAGTCGAACGCTTAGCGATCGTCATTAATACAGACGTTTGGAACGAGCGGTTCGGGGGAGCAGCTTATCCGAAGACGCTCGCTGACTTGACGGCGAAGCGGTATCAGGACGAGTTGATTTTGCCGGATCCGAACCATTCCGGTACCGGTGCGACGATCTTGCAAGCGGTCTTTGACGGATACGGGACGAAAGCGGAAAACGTCTTACGCCAGCTAATCGAGCGAACGCGACTGTTCACGGCGAACGGCTTTGCACCGACGTCGTATGTCGCAAGTGGGGAAGCGATGCTTGGGGTCAATTTCATCGGGGATCAACAATCGCTGCGCGAAAAGTATTATCCGGTCAAAAGCATTCCACTCGATACGTACTCGATCAACGCGATTTCAAAGCTGAAAGGACGGACGCAACAAAAGCAGGCGAACGCCTTCATGCGTTTCGTGCTTTCAGCAGACGGTCAGGCCATCTTGCGGAAAGTCTCGTTTGGTACGCCGACCTATGCGATCGCGAAGACACAACCGATCCAGCAAAACGTCGGACAGGATATCGTCGCCGATTACCGGGATTATCTCCGTCGATTCAATCAGCTCCAGGACAAATGATGCGAAGACTCTGATTCAGATAGGGGAAATGGAAGATGGGCTTCTTCAGCATCAAAAAATTGCCGAATGCCGGCATACCAATCGAAGTACAACGGAAACAATGGTTACAACAATTCTTAAAGGCCTTCTTAGTCGTCTTCTTCTCATACATGGCGATGTATCTCATCCGGAACAACTTCAAGGCAGCGCAACCGCTCTTGAAAGAGGAACTCGGCTTTACGACGACGGAACTCGGATATATCGGCTTCGCCTTCTCGATTACATACGGAATCGGGAAAACGTTACTCGGTTATTTCGTTGACGGGAAAAACACGAAACGTGTCATCTCGTTCTTATTGATCTTATCTTCTCTAATTGTCACCGCGATGGGACTGTTGATGAGTGCCGGTGGAAGTCCAGTCGGTCTCTTGATGGTTTTATGGGGACTCAGTGGGTTCTTCCAATCGGTTGGGGGACCGTCGTCGTACTCGACGATTGCTCGCTGGACACCGTTTGAAAAACGCGGACGCTACCTCGGCTTCTGGAACGTTTCGCACAACATCGGTGGAGCGATTGCCGGTGGTCTCGCCCTTTGGGGAGCGAACGTCTTCTTTAACGGCAGTGTCGTCGGGATGTTCATCTTCCCAGCTGCGATCGCGCTCGTCATCGGGATCGTCGGTCTGTTCATCGGGAAGGATGATCCGGAGGAACTCGGATGGAATCGGAGTGAAGAAATCTTCGAGGAACCGATCGAACCGGAAAATATTGCTGCAGAAAGCATGACAAAATGGCAAATCTTCAAGACATACGTTATCTCGAACCCCTGGATTTGGACGCTCTGTATCGCGAACGTCTTCGTCTATATCGTCCGGATCGGGATTGATAACTGGGCACCACTCTACGTCACGGAACACTTGCACTTCAGCACGGAGAGTGCCGTCAATACAATCTTCTTCTTTGAAATCGGTGCGTTATGCGGCAGTATGATTTGGGGTTACGTGTCCGATTTACTCAAAGGACGCCGGGCGCTCGTTGCCGCGATCTGTCTTTTGCTGACGGCTGTCGCGGTCCTCGGTTATCGTTACGGTACGAGTGAACTCATGATTTATGCGTCATTGTTCGCACTCGGTGCGCTCATCTACGGCCCGCAGCTCTTGATCGGTGTCTCGGTCATCAGCTTTGCACCAAAACAAGCGACGACAGTCACGAACGGGATGGTCGGAACGTTCGGTTACTTGTTCGGTGATTCGATCGCAAAAGTCGGTCTCGCAAAAATCGCTGATCCGGAAACGAATGGTCTAACGATCGGTTCCGTTACATTGCACGGTTGGAGTGACACGTTTGTCATCTTTAATGCTGCGTTACTGTTCGGTTTGATCGCCCTCGCCATTGTCGCCGTCGTCGAGGAGAAAAAGATTCGCCGCCTCGGACTGCTGGAACGCCAAGCGGACAAACTAAGTTCATGAATATGGACAGCCTCTTGATTAAAAAGGGGCTGTTTTTCGTTGCTCATATTTAAGGTTCAAAAACTTCGGATGACGTTCTTATATAAAAAATATCTTTTGTGCATGTTTTGTCGCAGACAGGGAAGCACTAATACTATCGAAGTTGATCGTTGTGCCTGTTTGAAGAGAGGAGTTTTTGTATGTCTGAATTATCCGGTTTCCCGTCATCGTATTGGAAAGCATCATCTGCTGGTGTATCGTATCCACCCCTTGAGACAGACGCAAAACATGATGTCGTCATCGTTGGAGCTGGCATTGCCGGTTTAGTCACCGCTTTGCAACTCGCAGAACGAGGGTATGACGTGGGTGTTATTGAAGCAGAAGAGGTGGCAGCTGGTACGACTGGATATACGACGGCAAAGGTGTCGTCTCAACACGGTCTCATCTATGATCAATTGATCAAAAGTGTAGGAGAGGACAAAGCACGACTTTATTATCAAGCAAATGAAGAAGCCATTACGTTTCTTCGTCATCAAGTCGAACGTCTTGATCTAGCGTGTGAGCTTGAGACCCAAGACGCGTATCTGTATGTCTCTTCTTCAAAAGAGAATGCGATGGATCGTGAAATCAAAGCGTATGCTCGTCTTGCGATAAACGGTGGCGATGCGACAGATGAAGTACAGAAGAAGTTGCCGTACACCGTGAAGCGGGCGGTCGTTCTGCGCGATCAAGCACAGTTTCATCCCGTCAAGTACTTACAGGGCTTAGCAGAACATTTCGTCCGACAAGGTGGGACGCTGTATGAAAAGTCACGGGCGACGACGATTGAAAGTAATCGAACACCGACGATCGTCCTTGAGAATGGACATCGTATTGAAGCTAAGAAGGTCGTGATCGCAACCCATTTTCCGTTTCATGATTTCAAAGGATTATATTTTTCGAAGCTTGAAGTTCATCGATCGTACATCGTTTCAGGATTCGTCGACGATTCGTTTCCTGACGGTATGTTCATGAGTGCCGATCAACCAAGTCGTTCTTTACGACACACACGTACTTCGGACGGTCGTCGATTAGGACTGTTTGGTGGTGAAAATCATTTATCGGGTCACGAAACGGAAACGATGGCACGTTATCAGCACTTAGCTGATTTTGCGACGAACACCTTTCAAGTGGAAACGTTCGACCGATTTTGGTCGGCGCAGGACTTGATTACACTGGATCACATCCCGTATGTCGGTCAAATGACAGCAGATGACCCGAACGTCTTTGTCGCAACCGGATTTGCAAAATGGGGCATGACGAATGGTATTGCGGCAGGACTGTTACTCAGTGATCTTTTAACTGGGACACCGAATCGGTTTCGACATCTGTTTGATCCGACGCGATCAAAACTTAAAGCAGTCGACGCGACCCAATTCATCAAGAATAACGCGGATGTCGCGATCGAACTCGTAAAAGGGAAAGTATCAAAAGCACATCGTGACGCAAAAGATCTTCAGCCTGACGAAGGAGGACTTGTGCGGCATCATGGAAAGACAGTCGGGGGATATCGTGATCCTGCCGGAAGGCTTCATCTCGTTTCAACGACGTGTACCCATATGGGATGTGATACGAAGTGGAATGCAGCCGAACGCTCATGGGACTGTCCGTGCCATGGTTCGCGCTTTGCACACGACGGGGCAGTGATGGAAGGACCTGCTGTTAAACCGTTAAAAAAGAGGGAAGAGTAAACAATATGCTCGTTGAAGTTTCTGAGAGAGGCAGATCGGAAATAATAAAAGATGCTGAAATATGAAAAAGAAAACAGGCGACTGTCTGTCTTAACAGAGAATAGTTCGGAGAACGGGAAAAAGGAAGTGTGAATCATGCTGTATACGATGACTTCGACATTACCGGCACAACATGGGGGACGCACGAAGTCGCTCCTCAGTCGAATCGCAATGATCGAAAAACACCTTGGCTATGCGACAACGATCCTTACAACCAACTATGATGCAGCATACGATCGTATCGTACAAATCTTTAGAGAAAAGAACATTTTAAGCGAGACGACGCAAATCGAGAATATCTACGAATGGCTCTCCGGAAATCGATTATATGAAGCTACGACACCGTTTGTGACTTCCCGGGAAATCGAAGGATTACGAGCTGTGCAGGTAGACACAGACACAGTCCGGTACTATGACGGGGACACATATGTCTTATACCGGAAGTACCATGAAGCGAGTGATCAGCTGTCATTTGAAGATTTCATGAGTCCTGCATCGAAGAAAAAAGTCGAACGTTGGCAATATAACGATAACGGTCGATTGCATCGCAAGATTCGATACTCACCAAAAACGCATAAAAAAATTCATGAACAGTTCTATGATCAAGAAGGTCATATCTACTGCGAAAAACATTATGAGGAACAAAAACGGAATAAATTGATTTCGATTCAAACCTACCAACTTGGACGTCCTGTCCATACCTTTCAGACTGAAAAGGATTTATTTCTCTACTACTTCAATCATCGTTTGACGGATGGAGATATCGTCTTTAACGATGCGCGACTTCTCGACTGGTCATTGCTCAACTGTCAGGTAAGGACAAAAAATATTCTCGTGTTCCATAATTCTCATTTGGAATTAGATCAGCAACGAATCAAAAAATCTTACCAAACCGCTCTCGAAGGATCGGATCGTGTGGCAAAATATCTCGTCTTGACGACACATCAAAAAGACGAGATTCAAGCGCGTTTTCCGATACCGGATGATCAGTTCGCAGTCATTCCGCACTCGATCAAACCGGTCGAGATCGACCGGACGCATGTAGAGGATCAATTCTGTTTTATCGGACGCTTTGGAAAACAAAAGCAACTCGAGCACTTGCTCCGCAGTTACGCAATCTTCAAACGATCGGGACATCCGACGAAGCTTGCGCTGTATGGCGCGGATGAGGATGGACAACTAGCATTGATGAAGCAGATGATGTATTTACTGAATATCGAGGAAGATGTTCTCATTCACGACTTCACATCGACACCGGACCAAGTCTTCGCTGCGTCCCGTGCGTCGTTATTGACGAGTCGCTTTGAAGGATTCGGATTAACCGTCATGGAAAGCATTAATGTCGGCTGTCCTGTCATTGCTTACGACGTTCGGTACGGACCGCGTGAAATCATCGAAGATGGTCAAAATGGTTACCTCGTCCCTGAAGGAGACGTCACGGGATTCGCAGAAAAGATGGTCGAAATCGTCGAACGACCACTCCCACATGTGCGGACGAAACCTGGGTTATATGAAACACAAGGCATCGAAAATTACCGCAACCTGATGAACTGGCTGCATACTGAATGATCGAAGGAGCGAATGTCATGAAAAAACCAATCAAAAAAGCCATTATTCCAGCTGCGGGGCTCGGCACACGTTTTTTACCGGCAACAAAAGCCATGCCAAAAGAGATGTTACCGATTCTCGATAAACCGACGATCCAATACATCGTTGAAGAAGCCGCTGCCGCAGGAATCGAAGATATCATCATCGTGACCGGGAAACACAAGCGTGCGATCGAGGATCATTTTGATCATCAATATGAACTAGAAGCCGCACTTCAGGCGTCGGGAAAAACGGAGTTACTTGAAAAGGTATGTGCTTCGACGAATCTGGCGAATATCTTTTATGTTCGTCAAAAAGAACAGAAAGGACTCGGTCATGCGATTTGGACGGCTCGTCAATTCATCGGCGACGAACCATTCGCCGTCTTGC
The DNA here is from genome assembly GCF_000414195.2 of Exiguobacterium sp. OS-77. Classification (NCBI taxonomy): domain Bacteria; kingdom Bacillati; phylum Bacillota; class Bacilli; order Caryophanales; genus Exiguobacterium; species Exiguobacterium sp. OS-77. The sequence goes on from NZ_DF239008.1 coordinate 486,309, forward strand.
TCGGTGATGATATCGTCGAATCGGAGACGCCGGCGATCCGGCAGTTGATGGACGCCTACGAAGAGACCGGTCAGTCCGTCATCGGTGTCCAAGAAGTCGAACCGAAAGAAACACACCGCTACGGAATCATCGATCCGCTCGATAAAGAGGGACGACTTTATCCGGTCCGCCGATTCGTCGAGAAACCGGAGTCCGGGACGGCGCCTTCGAATCTTGCCATCATGGGTCGATACGTCTTGACGGCGGATATCTTTGATTACTTGGAAAACCAGTCGGAAGGCGCTGGGGGCGAGATTCAATTGACCGATGCGATCGAACGGTTGAATGCGGACCAAGCGGTCTATGCGTTTGATTTCGAGGGGAACCGTCATGATGTCGGTGAGAAACTCGGTTTCGTCAAGACGACGATTGAATATGCGATGAAGGATCCTGAAATGCATGAAGAATTAAAAGCGTTCCTGAAACGATTCCAGTGAAGCAGACGTGTACGCCCGAGGGGGTGTACACGTTTTTTGATTAATTATAAACAGCAAAAACTCCACCTTATACGTCGGACGATGTGTCCTCTGTAAGGTGGAGTTCGCGTAAGCGTCGAACTCTTTATAGTAGATGACTTGCAATCCGAACGATGTTTCGTCCCGATCGTTTTGCTTGATAGAGTGCTTGATCCGATAGTTCCATCGAGTGCTGGACAGGGATGCCGCGTTTTCCGGAAGAGAGTCCGATTGATGTCGTGACGTGAATCGAAGAGCCGTCTAGCAAACGGAACGTATGCCGTTCGACTTCCTGACGGATCCGTTCAGCGATGGTAGTCGCTTGTTCTGCCGTCAAATCGGTCAGGAGCACGATGAATTCTTCGCCACCCATCCGGGCGACTAAATCTTCTGGGCGTGTATTGCGCTCTAAAATTTTTGCGAACTGTTCCAACACGGCATCACCATTAGAGTGACCATATTGGTCGTTCACTTGTTTGAACTGATCCAAATCAAGGATGATCAAGTGATAGGTCGAAGATTGACCGGCGAGTGTCTTGGCACGTAATTCCCATGCCCGCCGATTAGCAAGCCCCGTCAACGCATCATACTCCGCTAAATGTTGATAGACCTCGAGCTGTTTTCGGTGGCGTTGCTGCAGCGGCAACAGATAGAGGAATATACCGTACATCAATAACGTGAGACTTACATGAAAGACGATCGTGGAAAGCGTTCGATCCGGTAGAAAGAACAAAATGATACTTCCAATCAGAAGATGGAGCATACCTAAGCGTAAAGCGAGATATGTCTTTTGCCGTAAAAGTAATGATAGAATCACGATTCCTGCTGATGCGAGCAGTACAGCATCGCCATTTGCATGGATCGCTAGATGGATAAGCGTGATGATCGCTACACCGATAAATGACTCTTTTTCTCGGTGATAGGCCAGTATAACAAAAGGAATGACTTGCCAGATCAATGCATATGATAAAAATAAGACGTCGATGACCAACAAGTAACTGCCAAACCAGAGAATCAGGATGACAGTGCCTGCGATTTCACTATTTCTATTACGAATCAGTTGGTATGTGGCTAAAAGGAGATACGTCAGGGCGAATATCATGGACCCTTGAATCATCCAGTTTTGAATCATATATAAGACATCCAATCTATACAAATAGTTTTCTAAAATATATAATTAAAAACAAGTAGTGTCAAATACTGTATATCAGTATTTGACATAATAGATTTCTATCGAGACAAAAAGGACCATTTTCCTCAGATTTTAGAGGGAAATGGTCCTTCATCTTCGAAGTAAAGCATATGCCAGATACTTGACAAGTGATGGGATTCACTGTCATTTTATAAGGTGGTATATGAAAGGGTTTAGAATTTATTGTAATTCAAATCGACGTTTGATTTCATGTGAAGGAATCCATTCTTTTGAGCGAGTGTCGCACTTTTTGTTCCTTGTACAGAAGAAATCGTCAATGTTTTGATGTCTTGAGATTGACTCAATTTTTGGAGGTCTGTCATCCGATCCTTTGACCACTGATCGTTGGCGACCGTTGAATAATTGAAGTTCTCCCACATGATGCCGTCGACATAAGGATACGTATGATATTTCAACGTTCCGAATCCCCAGTTTTGGATCAGTGATAGAGACGCATGTTTTGTTTTTAGTGATTTTAAGAAGTTTGTCATTCCTACCCGTTGTTGTTCAAGAACGGCAGGCTGGTCGGCATGTTCGTTATCGATGTTACCGACTGTATCGAGGAAAACGCCATCTAGTCCTTTTTGGACGATTTGTTTCTCGACTTCTTTCATTAAAACAGCTTGGTAGTGCTTCGATGTAATATCCGTTAAGTACGAATCCCATTCAGCGTAATGAATACGCTGACCATCGCGATGGAAAAAGTCTGACTCGACGAGTTGTCCCATCAAATCCGTATTCCAGTTGTCTGCTTCCATCGTGTTGATGTAGCCGTATACTTTTGTACCGTTTTGTTGGATCTGTTTAATTTGTGCAGCGGAATAAAAGACGGGTTCGATGATCATGACATCGTATTGTTGCATCTTTTTGATTTTCGCTGCTGACGGTGCGTCGTAGTAAACTTTGTACGACTTCGCATTGTCCAATGGATTGGATTTTTCTGCTTTTGCGTCTAGTGACGACATGAAGAACACTCCTAATAAAAGAATGCACAAAATAGACGTCATGCGCTTGAGTGAGATAATACCCATGTTGATAGCCTCCTGATTAATTATCAGAGAGCGGCCGCGGCATTGCAGACTGGCGATCGGTATCCGTAGATCGACGACCCATGTCTTTGCGCCCTTACTTTTCAGTAAGTTTGCCCTTCTCGATATGAAATTGTAGTGTTCCAACGATACATTTCTTCCATCTTCATACCGATAAAAAACAAAAGGAGTGAATAAAATGATATATACTCAGCACCGGCAAGGCATCAAGTGGATTGAGATGATCGTTAGTATTCTTATTATCGGCACTTTAGACTATATGTTTAACCTTTCGATCTTAAAATGGACGATTGATCCGCTTATTTTTTATATTTTACTTTTTTCTCTCCGTTATGGACTCCTCGGAGCATTCGCGAGTTTTCTGTTTACGATGATTTATCACCTGAGTTCTCTCGCCTGGGCGGGAGAAGACGTCTTACTCTTCGTTTATGATCGTGGCGAATTGTCATGGATCATTTTGCACTTCTTAGTCGCGATTTCATGCGGCATGTTCAGTACTTCTTTCCAAGAACGTTATCTATCCTTACGCTTACGACAAGAGGAAGTGACAGAAGAGAACGAACGGTTGCGCGATACGCTCGAAAAATTGCGCGTTGCGCAAGAGGCAATGCGTAACAAAGTGCTTGAATCCAATCACACGTTGACGAACATTTACCGGATCGGAACAGAACTTGATCAATCCGTCGCGGACATCGTACGCGATAAGCTGTTGCAAATCTTACAGGATTCCTTCGATGCGAAGGAAATCGCGATCTATCACGTTGATGCGTCACGTCGTACGCTTCGTTTGCATATTCGTTTTGGTGATAAGGAACTGTTGCCGCAAACGATGTTCATCGATCCGGAACAAGGCATCTATCAACGGATGTTCCAGAAACAGGCGATTGCCATCCGGACAATTGATGAGACAGATGTCCCGTTACTGATTGCACCAATCCGTTATGACGGACGCATCCAGGAAGTCGTCGTCATTCAATCGATCGCCTTCGAACGTTTGACGAACTATGAGATGCACGTCATGCAATTGATCGTCGATTGGACAGGGTCGCGCATCGAGAAAGCGATGCTGATGGAATGGATCGAGACGCGTCATGAATTGATCGAAGGCACGCGCATCTTTAAACGGGAGCACTTCGAGGAGAAAGTGAAGTATCAAGAATATCGACGCGAGCATTATGGTCAGCCATATAGTCTCGTTCAACTTGATATTCGAAATACACCGTTCTCTCTGATTGAACTGGAATTGATCTTGCGACAATCGATGCGTGAAATTGACCTGATCGGTTTTGATGAAAACACGGAGCACCTCCAATTCTTATTACCCGGAACACCTCAAGAACATGCGAACCGATTCCTCGAACGAATCAAGGCTGTGTACGTTCAAAAAGGAGGGCGTGTCCAATGACGGCACTCCTGCTCATTCTTTATGTACTTCATCTTTTACTCATCGTATTGGCTTATCGTGTACTCGTCTTTCGATTGCCAGAGCAAGAGCGAGGGATCTTAACGTTCGTGTGCTTGTTCAGTGCCGTCCTACCACTTCTCGGTGAAGTACTAGGGGGACTGGCTTATCTGATTTCCCGTCGTTTTGCTTCTTCCGATACGTTACTGGATTACGATGAATATGTGCAGTTCGACGTGATGAATCTCGAAGGACTTCAACAGCAAGCTGCAGACAATATGGAGATGGTTCCGATCAAGGAGGCATTGAACATGGATGCGAAACGCCGGAAGCAATCGATGATTCATTTGACGACATCGTCCTTGAAGGAGACTGGGAAGTATTTGCAATACGGACTTGATCATGATGACTCGGAAACCGTCCACTACGCAGCGACGGTCCGAAATTCCTTATTTGACCGTTATGAAGCAAATCTTCGGCTACGGGAACAACAACTCAATCCGGTAGACGTGACGACGTATCATCTGTTCATTCAGGAATGTAAAACCTTCCTCGACAGTGGTCTATTAGATGAAGGCGGTATCGGTCGACTCGATGAGCGACTTCACCTCGTGCTAGAACAAATGCGCGCTCTCTATCCGACGGATCTCGTCCGGATTGAAGCGGAAGCGGAAATGGCGATACGTCAAGGCGAAGAGGAAAAAGCGATTTCCTTCTACGAAGAGATGATTCAGATCCATCCGACGTTGCCAGACGGATATTTAGCGTTGATTCGTTATTACTTTCAACGGCAGGACTGGACTTCGATCGGTCCGGTGCTCCATCAGTTAAGAACAACAGTAGCAGAAGAGGATATTCCAGAAGAGCATCGCTTCATATTGGAACGTTTGGAAGGAGGAGACCAATGAATAAGAAACCTTATGGCTATCTCATTGGATTATTTGTCGTCTTATTCGTGACGATGGGCATCGTACAGCTGTTTCGTCTCGATTATCCACATCGACTGATTCCTTCTGAAAAAACGAAGGTCCGTTCATTCGAGACAGCAAACACGAAAACGACTGAAGCAAAAGGGGAAGCACTTCGTGTCTACCTGCTTCAAAACGATAGCGATCTATCAAAAGGCGCAATCGAAAATTTCTCGTACGCATTGAAATATGCGAAAATCGATCACCAACGGATTCGCACATCAGACATCAAGATGCTTCAACCGAGTGACCGGACCGTACTAGTCTTATCTGGTGAACATACGAAAGAATGGCCGTACGAGACCATTCGGAAATTCGTCCAACAAGGCGGTCGCTTGTACATCGCCGGTCGCTTCATTGATCCGAAATGGGGCGACTTAGTAGGGGTAGAACGCTTTGGTGATTTTAAAGAGAATGTTAACGGGATGACATTCAAAAAAGATTTATTTCCCGGGTATATCGATTTACCGAAGACTTCTACTTTGTTTGTCCATAGTATTGCGGATGTGACGTTAAAAGATGCCGACGTCAAAATCGAGGCTGATGGGAATCCAATTTTATGGACCCATGAATACGGAAAAGGAGAGGTCTTGTTCTGGAATACTTCTTCGTTACTCGAAAAAAACTCGCGTGGTCTACTCGTCCAGTCCCTGTCATTACTGTTTCCGACATTCGTCAGTCAGCAAGTCGCTGTAAAGCTAGCGCACTTCGATGATTTCCCGGCACCCGTACCAGATGCCTCCAATCCAGCGATTCAGAAAAACTATGATTTGACCGTTAAAGATTTCTTTGCAGAAGTCTGGTGGAAAGACATGCAACGGGTCGCGAAGGAACAGGATGTCATTTATTCCGGATTCATCATCGGAAGCTACAAGAATGCGATTTATGATACGGAAAAACAATTGATTGAAAACATTCGTTTTCCGATGCTGAACTTCGGACGCGGATTATTGAAGATGGGTGGAGAACTTGGTTTACATGGATATAACCACCAACCACTCATCATTAACGGGGAAACGATGGATCCGAGTCTCGGATATATCACTTGGGAGAACCGTAAGCAGATGATGAAAGGTATCGAAGAAGTGAAAACGGCACATCAGTATTTCTTCCCGAACGAGCAATTGCGCAGCTATGTACCACCTTCGAACATCATTGGTCCGACCGGTTTATCCGTCTTAAATGAAGCATTTCCGGATGGATTAATTATCGCGTCTCTTTATATTGGAGACCCATCAAAAGGAAGTTACATTCAGGAGTTCGAACCAGATTCGACCTATAAGAATCTCTATAATTTCCCACGGATCACAAGCGGATATAATGAATCGCCTGAAGACATGTTTGTCTTAGCAGATGCGGTCGCGAACTTCGGACTTGTCTCGCACTTCATCCACCCGGATGACGTCCTTGATGAACGACGCTCAAAAGGGCAAGGATGGCCGACGATGGAACGTTCGATAGAAAAGATGTTCAAAACGATCCATACGGATTATCCGTATCTCGAGAGCATGACACAGTACGATGGCTACAAAAAAATGAAGTTGTATCAAGAATCGAAAATCGATGTTCGTTATTCTAAAACAGCGATTGAGATTTCCGGTAGTCAAATGCTCCTTCCTTCGAAGATGGTCGTTCGTGTCAATGAAGGAAAACTAGCGACCGGGTCCTTCGCGTACGGGCAAGTGCGAAAACTTGGAGATGCGGACGATTTATACGAAGTAGAACTCAAGAAGAACTTCGCGCGCATACCGGTACTGGAGGGATCCCAATGAAGATTGGTTTAGTGTTAGAAGGGAGTTACCCTTATGTCAGTGGTGGCGTCGCTAGTTGGGCACATATGCTGATTCAACAAATGACAGAGCATGAGTTCGAGCTGATCACGATCACACCTACACGCATGACGGAAGCAGAGTTCCGTTACACGCTTCCCGCGAACGTCGTTGGTGTGACGAACCTTCCACTCGATCAAACGCATGAGACGCGTCCGCTAAAACAGACGTTGACGCCGGAGCAGGAAGAGGATATCAAACGATGGATGCGATTCCAAGCGACGAACACGTCGATTTTCCCACTCTTCGGTCAGGCGATCGGAACATCGACGCAATTTTTCTCAAGTCGTCTCTTTTTTGATCTCGTCAAGACGAGTTACCGGGAAGAACGACAAGCTGGCTCCTTCATCGATTATTTATGGATGTGGCGTAGCATGTATGCGCCTGTTCTGGAACTGCTCCAAGCCGACTTACCGACCGTCGATTTGATCCATTCCGCGTCGACGGGATATGCGGGACTCGTCGCAGCGGCGATCAAACAACGCCAACACGTCCCGTTCGTCCTAACGGAACACGGGATCTACTCCCGTGAACGAGAAGAGGAGCTCGTCCAAGCGATGTGGATTCCACAAGAATACCGCATGCACTGGGTGCAGTTCTTCCATCACTTATCACGCGAAGCCTACGCTGGGGCGGACAATATCATCACGCTCTTTGACCGAAACGGTGAATTGCAGCGTGAACTTGGAGCACCTGCCGAAAAAATTCGCGTCATCCCGAATGGAATTGATGCGACAGGACTTGCTGCGTTAGGACATACTCCAAAGCAAGATGTACTCCGGATCGGCGCAATCGTCCGCATTGTTCCAATCAAGGACATCAAGACGATGATCCATGCCGCGAAGGTTTTACAGGAAATGCACGTTCCATTTGAAATGACGATCATGGGTCCGCTTGAAGAGGATCCGGAATACGCCCGTGAATGCCAAGACCAAATCGATCTCTTTGAACTATCAGAGAGTGTGAAACTCGTCGGAAAGGTCGATATCCGGAGCTATCTGCCATCATTTGATGTCTGCTTGTTGACGAGTATTTCCGAAGGTCAACCACTGGCTGTCCTAGAAGGCATGGCTGCAGGGATACCGTGGGTCGTCACTGATGTCGGTGCATGTTCCGAGCTGATCAACGGACGTGAGGATGATCCTTACGGGCCGGCTGGATTCGTCGTGCCACCGGTCAATCCTCGCCGGATCGCAGAACGGTGTGCCTGGTTCCAGTCACATCCGGAAGAAGCGATTCGCTTTGGACGAAATGGGAAAGAACGCGCGCTTGCGTATTACCAGACGCACCGCTTCATCTCGGAGTATCAAACATTGTATCAAGAGAGGGGGGTGACGTATGGCGGGCATCGGGTTTAAGCTTCAAAAATTGTTTCAAGAGGACTATTTCTCATCTCGGTTAAAGGCATATGCTTTCGCTGGACTCGTCACGTCCGGTCCATGGCTCATCGTCATCTTGACGATCGCTGTGACCCAGTGGCTGACGACGTTCCTGTCGATTGCTTCTTTTGAAGAACGGACGACCTTCAATCTGGTCGTCTCATACAGCTTCATTTTTTCACAAGTGTTGCTCGGTATTCAGCAACTCGTCGTCACGCGCTATTTGGCGGACTGTTTCTACGAGAAACGATATGAAGATCTGTTTCCTGCATTTCTAGGTATGACGAAGATGACGATGGCGTTAGGCAGTATCGCCTTTCTCATCTTCCTCAGCTTCTCAAAACTTCCGTTCTTGTTGAACGGGCTGATCTTCATATTGTTCATGACGATCAATTTGATCTGGGTGCATTTCCTATTCTTAAGTGCCGCGAAGTTCTATCAGGCTGTCGCATACAGCTTTTTGATTGGCGGTATCGTAGCTGTCGGATCGGTCTTACTGATTGATCGGTATCTGATGGAGTATGTAACGGGTATCGTGACACCAAGTCTTGCCTTAACGGCAGGTTTCACATTCGGCATGATCATCACGTTATTCGGTCTATTCACCTCGATGTTGTTGACGTTCCCGCAACGCGGGACGAAAAATCAGTTTACCTACTTGAGTTATTTTGATCGTTACCCGGCGCTTTTTTGGACAAGTTTTCTCTACAATATCGGGGTGTGGGTCGGGAACTGGGTCATCTGGTTCTCTGACGGCGGTGCTGTTCATCTCGGGACATTCCGTTATCATCCGTTATACGATACGGCAATCTTCTTATCCTATTTGACGGTCATCCCGACGATGACGATCTTCGTCGTTTCCGTCGAGACGCGTTTCTATGAACGGTATCGCATCTTCTATGGATACGCGAACGAGGGCGGAACGCTGGATCAAGTTGAAAAAGCGCGGGACGCGATGTTACTCGTCTTACGACAGGAGTTACAACGACTGTTTCGAAATCAAGGATTGTTTACGCTGTTCACCTTATTGTTCGCCTCGACGTTGCTCGGTTACCTCGCATTACCTGAAGCAACGATTAGCATCTTCCAAATGACGACGATCGGTGCGTTCTCGAATGCGATGGTTCTCGTCTTGACCCTCTTGTTACTGTATTTTGAAGATCAAAAAGGAGCGGCATGGATTTCATGCGTGTTCTTCTTCTCTAATGGGATTTTAGCCTTGTTGATCGCGCCGTTCGGTTTTTCCGGATACGGTCTCAGCTTCGCGATCGGATCGACCTTGACGTTTGCGTTTGCGCTCATGCGACTCATCCATTATGTCTCGGATATTGATTACCATACGTTTTGTCGGATGGTGTTACCGCCACGCTCGATGCGTTTTACGCGATGGAGTGAACGATTGAATCGTTCGTGGATGTGAAGCGATTAAAGGTTCTTTTGAGTAGATCAATAGCATGTAGGCTAATTTGAAAAGGCGATCCATTTCCGAATTCGTATCGGAAGTGGATCGCCCTTTTTAATTGCAGGTAAAACGATTTATCCTACCTATTATTTTTGATACCCGTCTGGATTTTTAGATTGCCAGCGCCAAGCATCCTTACACATATCATACAAGTCTTTCTCCGCTTTCCATCCGAGGAGGCGTTCTGCTTTTGAAGCATCCGCATAACACGATCCGACATCACCCGGACGTCGTGCCGTGATCTTTCGATCGATTTGCAGAGACGTCGCATCTTCGAACGTCGCGACGAGTTCAAGCACACTTGTCCCTTGTCCCGTTCCTAGATTGAATGCCTCGATCCCGGAATGATCATGATAGAGTGCCTTGATATGTCCTTTCGCTAAGTCGACGACATGGATATAATCGCGGACACCCGTACCATCATCCGTATCGTAATCATTTCCGAAAATTTGAAGGGTGTCGAGTTTTCCAGCAGCAACTTGTGTCACATATGGCATCAAGTTGTTCGGAATACCGTTTGGATCCTCACCGATCAAACCGCTCATATCGGCACCAATCGGGTTGAAGTAGCGGAGTAATGTGATATCCCACGTCGGATCAGCGAACGCGATGTCTTCAAGCATCTGCTCGATCATCAGTTTCGTCGCACCATAAGGATTCGTCGCGGAGCGCGGAGCAGATTCGGTGATCGGTGTCGTCTCCGGCACACCGTAGACGGTCGCAGATGAACTAAAGACAAGTTTTTTGACATCATGCCGGTCCATCACTTCGAGTAGGACGAGCGAACTGATCAGGTTGTTTTGATAGTAGAACAACGGGCGTGATACCGATTCACCAACCGCTTTTAAACCGGCAAAATGAATGACAGCATCAATCGAATGGTTTTGGAAGATCCGTTCGAGTGCCGATTCATCCCGCACGTCCGACTCATAGAATGTGACCGTCCGGTCCGCGATGTGTTCGACACGTTCAAGGGCACTCCGATGACTGTTACTTAAATTGTCGACGACGATGACTTCATGACCCTCTCGTAGCAGTTCGAGACAGGTATGGCTGCCGATATAGCCAGCACCTCCTGTTACTAAAATGTTCATAGGATACCCTCCGTTAAATTCCATTATTTATCTAATAATAGCATAAAGAGAGCGGTTTTTTCTTGATTTTGCTTTACATCCGTTTTGTTAGACGAATCAGCTGAATACGCGACTCGGACTCGATGATCTGGAGATGATAATGGGTGCTTATGCGCAGTCGTCCCGCTGTATTCGTTCGCTGGAACGTCCCAAGACGCGCCAACTCTTTTTGGGAAAGGCGTGGGCTCTTCCAATCGATGGCGTATGCGCGATCATCGATGAGGTGTACGGTGAATGACTCATACGTCCATGTTTCATCTACAGCCGTTTTGATTTTTTGTTTCGGCGTTCCGAGACCGACCCATGTCGTAGCGGGATCATCCAATAGATCGGCCGCTCGTGTTTGTTTCGGGAGTGTCATATATGCGTCCGTCCATTTCAACAGCGCCTGATCCGTCATCATGGAACCAATCGTTTTTTCGGATAGGTCGCTCGCTTTCATATAAGCCTGCGTCCGGTCAGGGAGCTGGATACGCGCACGATCCTTGACGATATCGAGGACAGGGAATGCATCACCAAAGTCGGCGGATTGAAGAACGGTCGAGGAATCAGGATGACGATAAATCGGACTCGATTTCGTGGAGACGAAATGATAGATTACGTCTTTCTTCGCCCATGTCTGATATCCCCATGTAGCAAGCGCACCAATACAGAAGCAAGCGAGCGCGAGGAGGACGAGTCGCCAGGACAAGACTTGCTTTTTCGGTACTGCAGTGGGCGTCGTCTGTTCGAGCGGCATCTCGTCTCCTTCATCTAGTAAAGGAACAGATGTAAGGAAACCATAAAAGTCAGCGATGCTCTCGTGTGGATGACCGTCCAAAAATCGTTGCCACTCTTCTGGACGAACCGTATCTTGTTGAAACGGTCGCGAGGGTGCTATCCCTGTCAGATGAAGGCAGGTCGCATGAAGAGAGGAAGAGGTAGATAAGGACAAGTGGATTCGTTCGTGAAGACGTTTGACATCGGTTTCCGTGTGCGAAGTATAGAATTGTAAAGCGGATAAGGCGCGATGCATAAGGCATCCTCCTTCCTTCTAACGTCAGGATATGTATGAATTTTCCGTTTCCTTTTATGATATCATTTTTTATGGAACGACGAATGAGAAAAGGGGGAAGGACGATGATCGATATTCATAATCATCTCTTGCCGTTGATCGATGAGGGAGCGACTCATGTCGAAGAGACAATCCGCATGGCACGGCGTGCTGTTGCGGAAGAGGTGCGCCGAATCATCGCAACACCATATGCGACGCATGCGACAGCAGAAGAAGTCCAATTGGTCGTAGCAGAGCTGAATGTTTTACTGGCCCAGCGACAGATTCCTGTCCTCGTCTATCCGGGACAACAGACGCGTTTGACACTCGGATTGCGTGATGCGGTCAACCAAGGGCACGTCTTGACTTTAGCGGATACCGCCTATCTGTTAATCGATTGCCCCGACGATCCGCTACCGGTCTATACGGAAGAAATCATGACCGGGTTAATCGAAGACGGGTATTTGCCAATCCTTGCGCAACCGGAAGATAACGCAGAACTTCTCGAGCATCCTGAACGTTTGGTCCAGCTAATTGAAAAGGGCGTGCGTTGTCAACTGGCGACACACAGTATTCTCGGTCATCACGGAGAAGAAAAGAAGCTATTTTGTCAGCGTGCCATTCAAAAAGGATGGGTACACTTCATCGCATCCAACGCTAAAAAAGCAACAGACCATCTTCATCTTATGCCGGCGTATCAACAGATTGAACAGTGGTCTGGAGCGAATGTCGTCAATCGATTAAAATGGAACGCTGAACAAATCTTGGTGTCACCGCCAATTGTCTAATACATGACAGTGAGGATGACTCAACAGTCAGTCTCTACAAAGGTAAGGGTGGCAGAGTGATGAGCTGTCACCTTTACCTCATAACAAAAAGAGTGACGCGTCATACGCCACTCCTACAGGAAAATGCGTATGTTTGCGCTATCAGGGACAAACAAGCCCCAATTTCATGCCTGAATAAGGCAGGAAAACTGACTTGAGTCTCGCCTGAGGAAAGGGCGTGAAAAGAAGCGTCATTCTTTTTTGTCAGCCTCATTTTTTAAAAACTTTTCTAATAAATCAAAATCCTGATAAATATATGATATGATATCATTACTTGGTACTAAAAATATTCAAGCGATTAATCAATATGGGCATGATTACGTTCGAATCTCCGAGGACATCGTCACGTACGCCGCTCAATTCTTTCATTTTTTAGGCATCATCATCATTAGCGTCGTGAACGCTGGAACAACCCGAGGAGGAAGTAATACATGAGTAAAGAAAAAATCGCACAGCTGCGCAAACATGTCTCGCCTTTTGAGAAGGCAGACATCAAGGCCAGCATCCGACAGATGATCAATACGATCCTGCCGTTTCTCGTCATTTGGTTTTTGGCGTATCAAGCACTTCACGTGTCAGCCTGGCTCGCAGTACCGCTTGCGATGATCGCTGCGGGATTCGTCGTGCGGATGTTCATCATCTTCCACGATTGTACACATGGTTCGTTTTTCAAAAACAAAAAAGCGAATGCAATCGTAGGAACCATTACAGGTGTGCTAACGCTATTTCCATACGAAAAGTGGAAACGAGAACATGCGATTCATCACGCTTCAAGCGGTAACTTGGACAAGCGGGGCGTCGGTGATATTTGGGTAATGACAATCGAAGAATGCATTGCGTCATCGAAATGGACGCGATTGAAATATCGACTCTATCGGAACCCGCTCGTCATGTTCGGGCTAGGTCCGTTGCTGTTGATTTTGGTGACAAGTCGTTTCAACCGGAAAGACGCACGGAAGAAAGAGCGTCTTAACACATATCTGATTAACGTATCACTGATCGTTTTGTACGGTCTCTTAATTTACTGGATTGGCTGGCAAGCATTCTTGATCATCCAAGGGACGACGATGTTCACAGCGGGCGTACTCGGTATCTGGTTGTTTTATGTCCAACATACATTCGAAGATTCTTATTTTGAAGATGAAAGCGAATGGGATTACGTCAAGGCTGCGATTGAAGGCAGTTCATATTACGAACTCCCTAAAATATTACAGTGGGTGACAGGAAACATCGGTTTCCATCATGTCCATCACCTGAGTCCACGTGTACCGAACTATCATCTAGAGAAGGCACACGTCTCGACGCCACCCCTTCAAAAGGCGACGACGATCGGTTTGTTCTCTAGCTTAAAATCTTTACGCTATAAACTATACGATGCAAAAAATAAGACGTTCGTCACGTTCCAGGACATCAAGCATCTCCTGCGTGAACCGAAACCGTCATCACTTTAAGCCTGTAGCACTTTATCTTTTTTGAGATAAGGTGCTTTTTGCTTTGAAATCACAAGAAGTTGACCGATAAAGAGTAAGGAATGGAAAAATATAGGCACGACAAAATTGAAAATGTTACTCTAAACTAAAGAATAAAGAGAAGAGACACATAGAAAGAAGGACTGGCATGAAAGGAAAAATATACTTCTGGCTTTTGTTTTTAAATGCGATTGCGACAGTAGGGGCACTGGTCTACCTGTCTTTTGAACTGGGCGCTTTGGGCCTTGTCTTAATGGGGCTAACAATTGTCTGGATCGCCTGGAAAATATTACGACTCTTTTCCTCGGTGATCCGATTGCAACAAGAAGGCATTGAGGTAACCGAATATCGTTTTCCGGAACTATATCATGATATCGCGTCGTTATCGGAACGTTTGAATTTAAAGACACCACGCATCTATATCGTCGGAGACGACGTATCGCCGATTAGAGGCGTGAGTCTGTTCCGAACGAACGTGTTTTTTTTACCAGAGAAAGCCATGCGGGAGCGAAATGAGTTCGAACGAGTTCGAGAGTTACTTCGTCTGAAGCATAATGACGAGGAAAAACGCTTCGCATTACTACTAGGCAGTTGGATTCCGTTTTTAAGACCGGCTTATTTACGAACGATATCCTTATACCGAGATCGTCAAGCCATGCATCTTGTAGACGATCCAGATAGTGTCATGCAGAGTATTCTAAAAGAAAACGGGCGGCACCAATTGATCAATGAAATCGATGTAACAGCATATTTAGCTGAAAAGAGGCAGATTACGCTAGCTGAAGTCGTTAGCGAAATGGTCTACACGACACCGACGACAGACAGACGATTGATTGAATTAGGCTGGATGTCACGCGAGACTCCTACTGGGCAGCATGCTGTTCGATTCTTGTTGGTAGCATCGAGTATAGTAGCATTCGTTTTGATTGGCTGGAGTGTCCAGAACGTTTCGTTTTCAAATGAAACCGCAAAAGCTGTCGTCACCTCATCGGATGAATCAAAGGCGAATGGATTGCAGGAAACGAAGTTGATGGCTGCCATTCAAAAAGGTACGTTGGAAGAAGTTCAGAAGGAGTTACCGGACGGTGACATGAAGGCAGTGGACGCGGATGGCGATACGGCACTGCACTATCTGGGATACCGGAAGTCAAGTAAAGGATTAAAGGAAATCTTTGACGCGTTAATCAAGCAAGGAAGTGATGTGGACGCAATCAATGACTTCGGAGAACGTCCATTCATCACAGCAGTATATAGTAACAATAATGAATTAGTAGAACTGTATTTAAAGAACGGTGAAAACATCAATCAGCTTGATGATCAAAAGTACACACCTTTACATCATGCGGTGGAAGGGGAAGGCGTTCAAACCGTGAAAGTATTGCTAGAGCAAGGGGCAGACGTCTCGATTAAGAATAAGGATGGTTTGACGCCTTTGATGTTGGCACAGCAATATGAATTAGACGACATCATTCGATTGTTAAAGCAACATACGTCTCAAACGTTATAAGAAAAATGCTCCTCCCGAAATCGGGAAGGAGCATTTTTTATGAACTTATTTACCTTGAAGAGCTGGATCCACGTTAAGGATACGTCCTTCAATTTTATAATCGATTGTTTTCTTCGAAATCGCGTAGTCGCGGAATGTTTCCCAGTCAGAGAGACCGAGGTCTTTCACACGTCCTGATTTATACGCATCTTCAAATGGTGTCAAGAAGTCGCTTCCTTTAGCAGTGAAAGCGTTTGTAGCAACTGTGTACGTTTTGGCTGGATCAATGGCCTCTTCTACACCGCCATCTTTCGTAATCGTCATTTTCGTAACACGTTGTCCCTTCGCTTTTGAACCATCGTACTCAAGTTTCATACCTGATACTTGTAAGAATCCACCATTTTCAAGTGGTGCAAGTCCAACACTGATTTCAAAGAGATCTTTAAGTTGTGAACCGTTCATTGTCACGAGTGCAAGTGTGTTACCGAATGGTAAAGTAGTTAAGATTTCACCAGTTGTAAGTGGACCTGCATCGATCGCGGCACGAATTCCACCACTGTTTTGAACAGCGATGACGGTTTCTGGGTTAATTGATTTCGCTTTTGCAAGCATACCGTCCGTAATTAAGTTTCCGAGAGCTGTTTCACTATTTCGAACGCTCACTGTGTTAGTGCCACCAGTACGTGGGTTTGGAAGGGCAGATACAATATTAACCCCAACTTCTTGGTTTTTGATTGCTGTAATTTTATCCGCGTAAGGTTTGAGAATAGCAGCGGCTCCAGGATCTGCTGCATACGGTTTTACTTCAATCGTCGAACCACTGTATGATTTGACTTTTCCTTTGTAATCAAACGTTACGTTGACATCTCCAAGGAATTCACTATATTGAGAAGCTTGGGCGATGACTGTAGGCTCTTTTTTCTTTGTTTCTTCACTCGCAGGAATCAGTACTGGTTTAGTAAGATTCGTATGAGTATGACCACCGATAATGACATCGATACCATCAACGTTTTGTGCAAGCAATGGATCGTTATCAATTTCAGAATTATCATCGTAACCGATATGTGTCAACGCAACGATTTTATTGATACCGCGTGCTTTGAACTTATCAACGGTCGCTTGAGCGCTTTTGATATAGTTTGAGAATGCAATCGTACCAGGGCTTGAAATACCAACTGTTTCTTCTGTCGTCAAGCCGAAGAAACCAACTTCTTCACCGTTGATTTTTTTGATGACACCTTGGTAGATCCGTCCATCTTCCGGACCAGACGTTATTGTTTTCTTTTGCATCCCGTTGAAGAGCGGATTTTTACTGAAATCAACGTTTGCTGTAATGAATGGGAAGTCCGCACCAGCAACGAAGGCTTGTAAAGCAGCACCTTGATCTTGGTCACCCAAATCAAATTCATGGTTACCGAACGTCATCATGTCATATTTCATGTAGTTCATGAGTTCGAGATCAGCTTGTCCTTTGAACTCGTTGAAGTAGAGTGATCCTGAGAAGACGTCACCAGCATCAAGAAGAAGCGACGGTGTACCTTCGGCGCGGTAAGCGGCACGACGCTCTTTAATGACAGTCGCACGTTTTGGAGCGTTATCGAGTGCAGCGTGTGTGTCGTTCGTATGGAGCAAGGCAAGGCTGAAATCATCTGTATTGATGTCACGGACGATGATTTTTGCTTTTGTCGTGACCGTCTTGCCTTTATGCGTCAAGCTACCTGTCGCATAGTAAGTACCTGACTCACTCGTATCAACTTTGCTCCATTTGATTTCTTTATCGTAGACTTTGCCGTTAGCGTAAAGAACAGCTAGTTTTTTAGGAAGGACTGGTTTTTGATCGACTGAAATCACTTGTTCCTTAACGGACTCAATGATTTTGATCACATAATTCTCGACGTGAATCTTTACTTCGATTGGGAGCTTTTTCTTACCATATGTGCCATGAACCGTTTGGTAGCGATTGAAGATGTGCTTATTGTATGCACCCCATGAGATTTTTTCTCCCTTGTATGTAGCCGGAAATTTAACAGGCTCACCCTTCGTGAAAGTGAGAGACTTCAATTTGACCGTCTTGACTTTGACATGTGTTGCAGCAGATACGGTCGTTTGTGCAGCCGGCACGATTGCCGATGTCGTCAATGCGACAGCTACTGCTGCCGCGTAAAGCGGTTTTGATTTGTACATAAATAAAAATCCTCCCTCGAGATGATATGAGGTCAACCAGCGATCGGTAACCTCTTCTTCTACTATAAATGCTTAACGGACAATCGTGTCATGAACCTTTTGTAAAATGCGTAAATTCTTAGGTCCGACGACAATACAACTCTTGCAAGTCGTTTGTTTTCTTCTACCTAAAAGAAGAAAAGATAAATGATTGCGCTTACATTATATCTTGTTCCTCCTTCAAAAGAAACGTAGATTATAATAGATTGTAGGAAATTGTCCTCATTTTGAGAGAATCGCGTAGTAAACATTTTCAAAAAAATGTATAATTTACTATATGAAAAATATGCGATGGGGAGGCGGGAGTACGAATGGATGAAAAGATACGTAGGAGTCTACTCGTAGGTATACTTTGTATAATGGGAATCTTGATTATATGGGGGCTCGCCTCTCCACCGACGACAATTGAATTTCCTAACTTTACACATACCTAATCCTGTGAATGGATCGGCAAGGAGTCCTTGTCGATTTTTTTGTTTCAACGGGAAAGCTACAGTTTGGTGTCGGTTCACGCTATACGTTGACACGCTTTTTACGGATGGCTAGAATTGATTAAGTGTACTTCGTGTATACACAATTGAAAGATAAACGAGGAGGGATGGATAATTAGACATGATATATCATGTCGATCGGAGGAATGTTCGTTTGAGGAATCGCGGACAGAACCCGTTTTTTGTTTGAATTTGATCCAGAATTCATTGAATTACAAATACATGCACCATGAAATCGGAAGGAACTTACACTTATGTTGAAAGAAATGAAAAGTATCATCCGGGAACAGGTTGAAAACTTTCCTTTGATTCGCCGGCTCGCGCGATATGAAATTAAGTCCGCACACGCAGAACAACGCCTTGGCCTCTTATGGGAACTCCTCAATCCGGGTCTCCAAATTTTCATCTACTGGTTCGTCTTTGGTGTCGGTCTTCGGGGAAATGAAAATGTCGATGGAAACATTCCATTCATCGTATGGCTTCTCTGTGGGATCGTCGTTTGGTTCTTTATCAACGATGCTTTATTACGTGGATCGAACTCGATCAATAGTCGACTTGCGATGGTGACGAAGATGCGTTTCCCGATGAGTGCCATTCCGTCATACGTTATTTTGTCACGGATGTATCAACACTTCGCAATGCTTGTGATCGTATTCATCGTCATCCTCGCAAATGGGATTCCGATTACATGGAAACTACTTCAGTTGCCTTATTACATGATTGCGACATACATTTTCGTCTACGCATTTTCACTTTGTTTTTCAACGCTCATTACGCTCGTCAAAGATATTCAGCTCTTCTTGCAATCGATGATGCGGATGCTTTTTTATATGACACCGATTCTTTGGAATATTGAGCGGTTCCCGGACGCCCTGCACGGTGTCCTTCGCCTGAATCCGGTCTACTATCTCGTCGAGGGATACCGGGCGAGTCTGCTCGGAGGACATTGGGTCTGGCAGGAATGGCCAACTGGACTGTACTTCTGGAGTGTGACGCTCCTCTTGTTCACAGCCGGAACATTCTTGCATATCAAGTTCCGTAAATCATTCACTGAGCTCGTCTAAGGGAAGGAAATCGCCATGTCTATGATTAAACTCGACCATGTCACGAAACGCTTCGACATGGTCACGACTACTAAAGAAAAATTCAAGCTCTTGTTCAAGAATCAAAGCAAGAGCGTTAAAACATTCACTGCACTGCGAGATATCTCGCTTGAAATCGGCTCGGGTGAAGTCGTTGGACTCGTCGGAATCAACGGTTCCGGTAAATCTACACTCTCGAACTTGATTTCAGGCATCATCTATGCAAACGAAGGAGACGTCGCCATTAATGGTGAAGTCGCGATCATCGCCGTCTCACAAGGATTAAAGAATGTCCTGACAGGGCGAGAGAACATTCGCTTGAAGTGTCTCATGCTTGGGATGGATGATGCGGAAATCGAGCGTCGGATGCCAGGCATCATCGATTTCGCTGATATCGGTGATTTCATCGATCAGCCGATCAAGAAGTACTCGAGTGGGATGAAGTCGCGCCTCGGCTTCGCGATCGCGGTCAACGTCGACGCCGACATTCTGATCGTTGACGAAGCCCTTTCCGTTGGTGACCAAACCTTCTATAATCGTTGTATCGATAAGATGAACGAGTTCAAGGATGAAGGAAAGACGATCATCTTCGTCAGCCACTCATTGTCACAAATCAAGAGTTTTTGTGAACGCGTCATTTGGCTCGAATATGGTCAAGTACGACTCGACGGAACAACCAAAGATGTCTTACCGGAATATAAAAAGTTTCTTGCGGAATATAAAAAATGGTCGAAAGAGGAGCAACATCAATTTCGGCGTGACCGTTTAAAAGCACAAGCTGCTAATGCTCGTTCCGGGAAACAAAATACGGATTCAGAGGAAAACATCAAACATCCGGCATTGATCTTATCTGCGCTAGGTATTCTTGTACTTGCAGCAGGAAGCTTAATGGTCGTTGATGAGACGCCATCTTTGGCGAATTTAAGCGACGCTATCTTAAATTTCTTTTGATTCTCTGCGCCAGGTACCAATCGGTATCTGGCTTTTTATATCATGTAAGTAGGAATTAGTAAAAGGAGTGAAGAATGCTAAAGGAGAGTGGAAAAAGAAGGAATCATCGCAAATCAAGAAATGTAATCAAAAAAAACGGAGTTCAAGACTCCGTTTTCATCAGGTTTGTGAACGATCCATATAGGTTTTGACGCGCGGTGCTTCATACGTTGCAAAACGTTCTAAAAGACGTTCAGCATCTGACTCGACGATCAACATTGTACGGTGTTCGGGAATCAAGAATCCTTGACGTTCCATCGTATCGAATAGGGAAATCAAGGGATCATAGTAGCCATCAATGTTCAGTACACCACATGGCTTTTCATGAAGTCCAAGCTGTGCCCAAGTGAAGACTTCAAAAAATTCTTCCATCGTTCCTGGACCACCCGGGAGAATGATGAATCCATCAGAGAGCTCTGACATTTTGGCTTTTCGCTCATGCATCGAGTGGACGAGATGCAGTTCGGTTAGTCCAGGATGCGCAAGTTCTTTTTCCTGAAGAAAGTGGGGAAGAACACCGATTGCTTGACCTTTAGCAGCGAGCGTAGCATCTGCGACTGCGCCCATCGTTCCAACGCGTGACCCTCCATATACAAGTCCGATGCCGCGCGCGGCGAGCGCTTGACCGAGTTTTCCTGCCGCCTCTCGAAAGAGTGAATCGGCACCATCTTTGGAACCACAAAATACAGCAAGTCTATTCATGAAAGAACCTCCTTCGTTGTTTCCACCATAGCATATTCGACGATGGGAAGGCAGAATGGAAAGGAGATCGATATGCGACCACGTACAATTGTTTGGCTCGTCCTAATCATCGCAGCAATCAATTTAGGACTTGGGATATGGATGCCCGATACATCGACTCGGACGACGATTAGTTCGATACTACTAGGCGTGATTGTAGTACTCGGTATCTTTTACGTCATTGCGTTACGACAATCATCTAAATAAAAATGCTCGTTCGACTCTAATGAGTTGAACGAGCATTTTTTATTTAGATTTGAAGAAATAAAGCGATGAAATATTCAAAAAAGTCTATTTTCATACACAAATTCAACACTTTGATGGATAGTTTGTAAAAAAAGAACAGTATTCAGGACATATGATACGTGTCAAAAGTAATGGTTATAATGAATAATGTGTAAAATAACATAAATATTCGTATTCGAATATTTGGAGGGGGTCTAAGGATATATGATGTTGTTACAAAGCCAGACGAAAAAAATTAGGAGGTTATTTATATGAACTTGAAAAAGAAACTAGGTTTAGCAATTGCTGCTTTATCATTGACTGCTACTTTCGGTGTAAGTGCTGCAAATCAAATTGGACATAAAGACGTAGCTATCGAACGTATCCCACTTGAATATTCGGTCAAACGTGATGTAGCAATCGAACGAATTCCACTTGAGTACTCAGTCAAACGTGACGTAGCAATCGAACGAATTCCACTTGAGTACTCAGTCAAACGTGACGTAGCAATCGAGCGTATCCCACTTGAATACTCAGTCAAACGTGACGTAGCAATCGAGCGTATCCCACTTGAATACTCAGTCAAACGTGACGTAGCAATCGAGCGTATCCCACTTGAATACTCAGTCAAACGTGACGTAGCGATCGAGCGTATCCCACTTGAATACTCAGTCAAACGTGACGTAGCGATCGAGCGTATCCCACTTGAGTACTCAGTCAAACGTGACGTAGCGATCGAACGTATTCCACTTGAATATTCTACAACACGAGCATAATTAACTATTTTGACTAACAATGTTTTTTAAAAAATCACTTCGAATAGAAGAAATGATTTTTTTATACTGATTCATGTTGAGTAGTTCGAACAAAAAATACGCTTTGTCATACGCACCAATAATTTGTTCTTTAGTCGCGCCCAACTTCTCAAGACAATCTCCCTTTTGAGCGTATAACTGTCCTAATACCGACATGTCTTTAAAATTAAGGCTTTCTTCAATTGCTTCATCAATCAATTGCAGAGCTTGTTCATATTTAGAGAAATCTAATAAGATTTTAGAAAAATTATAGGTGATTCTAATTTTTTCTGTTACTAAATCATCGCTATCAAAATTTAATTTGAGGATTTCCTCATAAACATTAATGCTATGCTGATAACTTTTATTTTCAGAGTATAGATTCGCGATAGCTGACTTAATACGAATCAGCATACTGGGTGAATAATGAGAAGTTAGATAATCTGCTGATAAATTTTGAAGCTCAACGATACAGGTTCGATAATCAATTTTTTGAAGCCGATACGAACAAAGGTAATAGTAGTATTTGTACAGTAGTACAAACTCAAAAGAAGAATCATGTTGCTCTAAAATCTTTTGACTCTCTTTATAGATCGACTCAAAGTCTTGATTTCTAAAACGATGTAGTAAGTCTTCATCGATCGTCTTTAATGAATCTTGTTGACGGTTGGGATCTAGAAACGCAGAAATCGGAACTTGTAACCTTCGGGATAGCGCATATAACAATTCGATTGTTGGGGAATGTGTGCCACTCTCAATCTTACTGATTTCTGCTTGACTGCAGATACCGTTTGCTAAATCCTTTTGCGTTAGATTATGTTTTTTTCGGAGACGACGTAACGCTAAACCGATTTGCGGTGACGTGAAATGATCCATTGGATCCTCGTCCTTTCATGAAAATTGAACTGTTACTCAGTATCTATTTCTATTATAGAAGTGATTGCAAAGGGATACCATAGATTTACTTGATTTCATATCAATGTTTCATCGCCCGCCGTATTTGATTCAGAAAGGGGTACACCTATGACACTCATCTTAAAAGAAACGCGACGTAACATGACTTCTTGCGCTTGGTGTCTCAATGCTGCTACCGTCTCAGTCGCCCCCTTGGCTCATCGGGAAATGGATCAAACCATTGCTAAGTCTAAGAAAGATAGAAACAAGACTGCTTGAATCATTCTAAGGACTTCATTCGTATGTGGGATGAAGTCCTTTTTGCATGATTTTCATCAGAAAGGAGTAATCACATGATAGGAATTACGATCGTATCAGAACAGGATGGTTGGTTACAACGCTCACGTCCCTCTTCAGCGATGAGACACTTTTGTGAAACCCATCGTTTTTCTTTAGATGTTTTTGATTACGACATGCATACGTTCGAGGATTTACTGGATTATATGGATTTTCAAGAATATGAACATTATCTCTTTATTCTACAAGGTGAAGGAGAACGTACATTACGACTGGTTGCTTATTTGCAGCAGCAGATGCTTCACGTTCAGTTTCATTTAATTCGAGCGGAAGGTGATATCGTATTTGGACAACCCGATTTTCTAAATGGTTTGGAACTACCTCTCATATTTGAGGATGAAAAGTTAGTACTTCCCATCGTTCAAAACGAGTTATTGTCTTTGATGACGGGCGTTCATCGATATGCTTCACTATTCCAACCGCAACCGTTGCGGCATGTCTATATCGAAGATAGCTCATTGTTGAATCGTATTCCGGCATCTTTTTTCACATCGATGACAGTGAATAGTATCGTGTATTTCGATCATCCGATGCGTCACGATCTACCAATCATTGAATTAATGAGTCGGACGCCAGTCCTTCTTGCTTTCGTTGATACCTTGTCCCCTCCGCTTGAAACACGACTTGATGTTTTATCTCGGGCAGAACTCGCTCGTCAGTTGGAGCGCTGGAAGGATACCGGGTGGATTCAAAACGAACGATTCGCCGGTATATTGGATTATGCGACACAAGCTGGATTGAAAAATTCATATCGTCTTTTTTTCTTTGAAGATGGTATCTATGCGGATCGTCAGAAAACCGATCGGTTGAGTTCGGACATTTCTCTAATGGTTGAGCAAAGAGCAGGGCAGTTAGAGGCAATGGCCACACCAAAGGAACTCGAGTTATTTCCGTTACTCTATCAACTCGCAGGATCATTTTCAGGTGAAAGTCGATTTGTTACACCCTATTCAGATTTAGAATTACCACGAACGATTGGACGCATCGGTCCACTCACGTTGATTGGTATTCAAAACGAAGAGGGGTATTTCGCTTTCGATTTAACATCGATGCAACTATTCGAAACGAACGAAGCATTTTTGTGGATTCTTGAAGCTGATCAAAAAGAACAATTTGATGTATTACCAGAACGACTTGGAGCAGACTATGCAGAAGCGATTCGATACTATAAGGAGTTGATGTATCATGAGTGACGTATTATTTGGTCCATTTTTAAGAAAGGGAAGCTATTCACGTGTTGAAGTACTCGATCACGTTTATGCGGATGAACGTTTTGGGCAACTGTATCAAGAAGCGAAGCAAGTCACAGAAATTGATGAATTGACGTTTTATCGACGCTATCTACAAAAAGAAGAGAAGGTTCTGTTTTACGGCACGTTCGATCCAAAACTCTTTAATCTCTTATCTGATGAAGGATACGATTTATATTTGATCGAGTCAGAAATGATTCGGACACATCAAATCGATACACCGTACCGTCATAAAGTATATGGCTGGAGCCATGATGTGACAGACGTCGTAGGTCCTGAATTCTTTGATCGGATCGTTCTTCCTGGTACGACCATCATGCATTACAACCGTGGGGAACTGCTATTATTCTTTCGGAACATACGTCAACTTTTAGGTGTACATGGAAAACTGCTCGTTTCGTTGCACGATATTCCTTATCTAAGAGAATCAGAGCAGTCCATTTCGACTCGACGGATACATGATACTTTAATGTTCTTTGGTCATCATGTAGATGGCGAACGACTCTTATTTAATGCGTATTTAAAATCAGGTAGCGAAGAAAAAGTAAGCTATGCAATCGATTACTTATACAAACCTGAAACCTTATTTGAATTCGCGAAACTCTCTCGTTATGAAGGTCGATCAATATATGAAGGAAAAACAATTGTCGTTCTTGAATTCAATAAACAATAAGCTTTTGATAGAATAGAAGGAGAATAAATTAAAAATATATCTCCTAGTTTAGTTTGAATAGGTCTAAAGGCAGGGTATTGAGATACAGAAGTTTTGTATTGCGATTCAAAGTACATCATGAGAAAGAGGAGCCGGACCATCATGGAAAATCAGAACGAAACTACCTTTCAAAAAAGCTGTCTATCGTTCATTGAGACTTTGTTTCCAGACGAATCCTTTCACTTCTTAGAAGAATCGAGAGCAATGGATGCTTTCGGACATCACGGTATTCAATTGTTTTTTTCTTCAGAACTTCGAACGCTAAAATTCAGTCTTCTCAAACAGACACATCAACGATATGATCGTGTGTTTGTTTCGGAGAAAACTAAACAAAACACTTTTTTCCGAAGGCTGTTGGAGGCAACATATGAAGAAAATCAATTGTACATCGATCATGTCGTAAAAACCGATTAATCCAAAGAAAAGGCATGGGAGCGATTACGCCCCATGCCTTTTCTCTTTTTAGGCTTCGATCGATGCTGATCCGCGTTTTAACGCATGATCAATCGAAGTCGCCATCTCTTCTCGAACTGTAGTTGAGATCAGTCTACCATCGAAATAAATTTCTTTAGATAAACTCAAGTGAACAAGTAAATCCTCTAATACGAGCTTCAAATCAAGAGGTTTCGTCGGTTCGAGCGCTTGTTGTATGAATTCATTCAGAGATGGGTGCTGAACATGCTTTGGATCAATCAAATCAATGATTGTTGTATTTAAAGCAAGTGCTAAGCGTTCGAGGGATTGGGGAGTTGGCATCCGTTGTCCGCGTTCATATGCGGAAATCGTCGTCGCAGTTTCACCGCATTTTTCGGCTAGATGCTTTTGGGTGTACTTGTGCTGTTTTCGTAGTTGCATGATTTTTTTTCCAAGTGCGCGATTCATAGCGCTTCACTCCTATTCCTCAGGTCATCGTTTATAGTACTAATTAACCACTTATCGTACGGGAGAAACCTTTGAAATGTAAAAAACGTTTGAATAAGGAAATAAAAAGATAGTGAAATACTAAATCTGGCTTTTAAAGCGATAGTCATGCTTAGGTAAATCACATGCTATTCTAAGGTGTATGTGAAAAAAGGAGTGTCTTCATGAAAAAAATTACATGGTCCGGCTACGTCGTCCTTGCCGTTCTCTTAGTCCTCTTTATCTCAAGTTCGATGCCGTACCAGGCACAATCCATCAAACCAGGGTTATCGCGCTTCATTCCGTTAGAATTCGTCGATCATCTGCGTTTCATTTCTTTCTCGTATCACGGAGAAGTCAGTGTTGATGCACTCGGACGGAGTGGCTTCATTGAATTTTTCATTCGAAAAGCCGCGCACGTCTCAACGTTTCTTGTGCTAGGTGTGGGATTGATTGATTTGACGCGTCGTCGCCTAACGACAGGACTGGCCGTCTTGTTTGCCTATTCGTTAGCAATCACGGTAGCGGTCTTTGATGAGTTCCATCAGATTTTGACAGGGGACCGGACAGGACTCATTCAAGATGTCTTACTCGATGGAGTGGGGGCATTAATTGGAATCGGATGTTATCTACTCGTCTATAGGAAAAAAGTACGACGCCAAGCAGGAAGTCTTTCCTTCCAGCACGAAAAGAACAGGCATCACTTTTAACGAAGGAGACTGCCTTATGAAGACTTCCCATTTATTGATGACGAGCGTCGGTCGTCGGACGAAACTGGTCGAGTATTTTGTCCGTGAGATGCCAAACGGTCATGTCAGTACCGCGGACTGTAGTCCACTCGCACCGGGTCTCTATATGACGGAACGCCACCATCTCGTTCCTCGCATCGATGCACCGGATTATATCGATCACTTACTAGAATTGTGTCAGCGCGAACAGGTGACAGCATTATTGTCATTGATTGATCCTGAACTGGAATTGCTGGCAGCGGCGACGGAACGGTTTGAAGCCATCGGTGTCACAGTCCTCGTCTCACCGATGGATGCCTGTCGTCTCTGTTTCGACAAGTACGCGATGTATACGTATTGTGTCGCGGAAGGAATCGCGCATGCGCGGACATACGTGACGCTCGAAGCATTCCGGAGCGCACTTGCGCAAGGGGAGGTCCAGTTCCCAGTCTTCGTCAAACCACGCAATGGGAGTGCCAGTCTCCATGTCCAGGCGGTTTCTTCACTTGAGGTCGTCGAAGGATTATTCGCTACCTATCCAGATTTATTGATTCAAGAATACTTAAGAGGACAAGAGCTCGGTGTCGATGTCTATGTCGACTGGCTGACGCATGAAGTGACCGATATCTTCATCAAGGAGAAACTCGTCATGCGTGCAGGAGAAACTGACAAGAGTCGTTCCGTTAAACGCGATGATGTCTTTGAACTGGTCGAGCACGTCTTAGATGGAACCGGTCTTATCGGTCCGCTTGATTTTGACCTGTTCGATGTGGACGGAACGCTCTACCTATCAGAGATCAATCCGCGATTCGGTGGGGGGTACCCGCATGCGTATGAATGTGGCGTCAATTTTCCGAAAGCGATTCAAAACAATCTCCACGGGCAACGTAATCCCCGACGCATCGGAGCGTATGTGGAAGACATCTATTTATTGAAGCACGATACGGTGACGCTACTGCCTGCCTCGCTGCTTGAGCAAATCAAAAAATCATAGGCACGAAAAAGGAGTGATCCGGTCGAGACCGGATCACTCCTTTTAGGTAGAAGAGCAGAATCAGGAAAGAGAGACGCGTGCACGCTTGAGGCATTGCACGGCGGAGGTCCAGCTACCGAAGAGAGCATTGATCGTTGAGGTGCTCGGAACCGAGCGACCTTCTGCCCATTTCCGGTAATGAATGATGCTGAGCGAAGGTAACTCTTCTTGTGCCTGCCGTAGTGCTTCAAGGACATCTTCTTCGACCCATTTCCGGCGAGGCGGTGCGATGTCGAGGCAAGCGAGGGCATCTGCCCATGAACCGTATTTACGGGCAATCGTCGCGACTGTCGGATGTCCGTTTTCTTGTGCCCAAATCGCATACGTCTGTGTCGTCAGACGTGGAAGGACATCTGAAGCTTCGAGCAGTGCCGTGATAATACGTTCTTCTGTCATCGAGATAGAACGTGTCATTTCAATGTGTGCTTCTTCGAGTGCACGTGACCAAGAACCGAAGCGTAAGTTGATCAATGTCAAGGAGGGGCCATGTTTCGCCTTTGCCCATTCCCGGTAGCTGTTGCTATGGAACGGGTGTAAGCGTGTCGATGCTTCCTTGATGAAAGCAAGAATCTCTTCATCTGAAAAGTACGGACGGATTGATGAGAGACCAGCCGCTTGGAGTGCTTCACGCCAAGAGCCAAATACATTGATGATCGTCGTGATCGATGGAATGTCTTTTCCGACCGACCAGCGCGCATACGTCTTTGCGTCGAGAGCGGGATATTCGATACTAGCTTCGATTAGGCTATCGATGACTTGTTGTTCTGTCCATTTCTTCATGATGTCATACCCCTTTCATGTAGGTGCTCTAGGTGTGGGTACTGTCGTGAGGTGGAAGTCGACGAAGCGACGTATAAGCGAGAAGGCTGAGCCAAATAAAATAAAATCCACTCGGTCTAACGAGAATGCTTTCCGTGAATTGAAGTAGTCCGAGCCAGCTTGCAAGCAACAGTGCGAGAAACGCGAGATCCGTTGTCTGAATCCGAAACAGTCGATAGAACAGATACAGAAAGACTGCGCCGTACAGCAAACAACCGATGAGTCCAAATTCATAGAGATAAGTGATCGGTGTACTGTGGAACGTATAGAGAACTTGTTCGTTCAGTTGTTCCTCCAGTCCGCGTGGGGCACTTCCGATCCCGTGCCCGAACCAAAGCGAATCAGCGGAAGCGCGCCATCCGGCTTGCCAGAGCGTCAATCGTCCGTTGAGACTGAGCAAACGGGGAAGCAGTCCTTGAAACGTAAAGACGGCTAGGAGGATCAAGCTACCCGTTACGTAACACGCTGTCACCTGCACCCGCTGTCTCGTTCCCGGAACCATTCGAATACTCGTCAGCAGGGCAAGGAGGAGAAAAGAATAGATTCCTGTCTGCGAACCGCTTCTGAGTAATGCGATGATGATGAGAAGGAGGAGGACGGCGTGCAGAAAGCTTTGCCGACGCGGGAACTGTTTGAGCAAGTAGAACCAAGCAAACAGTCCGCCTGGAACGAGCCACGCTGCAAGCGTATTCGGATTGTTCATCAGACCAGCGAGGCGAAGGAATGAACCTTGTTCGCCGACGTACAGTTGAGGAAATGACAAAGGACCGATCCGAAGCCATTGCAGGTTTTCGACCGGAACATACTCTGAACCAAATGAGACGATGAGGGCATAGGAAGCGAGAAATACGGCTTGTCCATAAAGAAAGTGACACAACAGCCGTTGCCATTGTTCGATTGATGTACGCGAGAGCGAAGAGACGATGCCAACGAACAGCCAAGTCGAGATGAGGTAAAGCGAAGCAAGAATACGATCCGTATTCGCGTTAAAAAAGAAAAAGACGAGATGAAATGTTAGATAAATCAGAAAAATTAGCGCGATTTGATGTCCTCTTGCCCGATTGGCGCGATAGAACGGTCTTAAGATCATCCAACAGACGCTGAACAGAACGATGTAGACAGGAAGCAACCAAAGAGACCACTGTTTCGGCAACACTTCGTCCGTGAAGGATAAGGGACGAATCCAAGCATCGAGCATGATCCAAGCGACTAGGATGGATAAGGCAAACGATGTGGGTATATTGGCTGATTTTAACATGATTTCTAAAGACTATCCACCCTTCATATAGGACTTATTACCGATTTGAACACTTTTTAATCATCAAATTGGTATTTACCCTTATCTTTCAAAACATCATGCAGATAAATGAAAAAAGATTAAGAAAAACGTGATCATTTTTTCGTGAATCGCGTTTTTTTCGTGACATGAATTCATACGGTGAACTAGTGTTGCGCAAGCGAGATAGCTACCGAAAAAAATATAATCATTTCCACCAAGCTCTAATTGTTTTGGGATTCGATTGGAAATAAGGTGTAGATATAACCAATGTCCATCCATTCGGTCAAGTTAGAAAGAGGTGAACAACAGTGAGCTCGATGCATCAAAGAAAAACCTTCGGAGATCATTTGACGACGCTCCGACGCGGCTGGTGGCTACTCGCACTCTTCATGATTCTCTTCGCGGGTGCTGGATATGCACTCAGCATGTATGTCATTCCAAAGACATACGAGGCGACGGCCTACATCCTCGTCGTTCCTCAAGCGAACGCTGAGGCGACATCGACGCCGACACTCGTCAGTACCTATCAAGATATCTTACGAAGCCCAGAGGTCGTCGATCAGGTCGCCCAAAAGATGAACGTTACCGACAAGCGGTTATTCGATTTGACGGATCGTCTGACGGTCTCGAGCAATCTCGATTCGCAAGTCATCGCCTTATCCATCACAGATCGTTCGGCGGAGCAGGCAGCGATTCAAGCGAATACGATGACGGAAGTCTTCCAGGACTATCTCCCGCAACTGATTAACACGAGTAAGACGGAAGTGTTCTCGAGTGCACGGATTCCAACGAACCCCGTATCACCGAACATTCTGATGAATACAGGGATAGGTGGCGTCCTTGGTCTGATGCTCGGACTCCTGATCGTCTATTCTCGCTCGTTAAGCAAAAAGGAAGCGACACGTGAATCCACTGATAGTTATCCGAAAGCAATTCCCCGCACCCATTCATGAGAGAGGAGAGGAGACACCGTCATGCAGCATTCCCCGCTCACCCCGTACCGTCGGCAGTTGAAGATCGGACTCCTTCGCCTGATCGACGCCGGAATCATCGCACTCGCGACTGTCGTTACGTTCTACTTCTTTAATCCGCTCCATCTCACCGTCAACTTCGAGTTGCAGGATGCACTCGAAATCGCTCTCATCCAGTGGGTCGCCCTCACGTTCGTCGCACACTGGATGCGCTTCTATCAAATCATCTGGCGTTACGCAAGCCTTCGTGATCTCGCCGTTCTCCTCGTCGTCGTCCTCGCCAGCAGCTTCGTCTTACTAGGACTTGAGTACGCATTGTTCGACTTCGCGGTCGAACGAGCGATCTTCCTGCAGACCGGACTCGTTTTAAACGGTATCTTATTCGTCCGGTTGTTGATTCGCGGACGTAGCTTAAGACTCGTTCCTGACAATAAGACGCTCGGCAAACGAACGCTGATCATCGGTGCCGGTGCCTCCGGTCAGATGATCACAAAAGAACTGAAACAAAAGAAATCGCATATCTTAAACGTCGTTGGATTACTGGATGATTCGCTTGAACTACGCGGGATGCGGATTCACGGTGTTCCCGTCATCGGAGCAATCGACCAACTCGAATGCATCATCGAGGAACAAAAGATTGAAGCAGTCGTTCTCGCGATCCCATCGTTACCGTATCCGCAGCGGGTTGAATTGCTGAACCGGATTAAACAAACCCAAGTCGAAGCGCATACGTTACCGATGCTCGTCGAACTGGCGTCCGGAAAGGTCTCGATCAAACAAATTCGTGAAGTCTCGATCGCCGATTTACTCGGTCGAGAACCGGTCGAACTCGATATTACGGAAATCGAACGAAGCGTTCATAGCGCGACCGTCCTCGTCACCGGTGCTGGTGGTTCGATTGGTTCCGAGATTTGCAGGCAACTGATTCGCTTCCGTCCTGAACGGCTCATCCTTCTCGGACACGGCGAAAATAGCATCTATCTGATCCGCCGGGAACTCGAGTGTCTCAGTCGGGACATCCAGTTCGAATCCGTCATCGCCGATGTGCAAGACAGTGATCGGATGCTTGAAGTCATGCGACGGTTCGAGCCGGATCTCGTCTATCACGCGGCAGCCCACAAGCACGTGCCGCTAATGGAGGATAACCCAAGCGAAGCCGTCAAGAACAACATCTATGGAACACGCAACGTCGCTCGAGCGGCGGAAGCGGCTGGTGTCAAACGCTTCGTCATGATTTCGACCGATAAGGCCGTCAATCCGACGAGTGTGATGGGGGCGACGAAACGAATCGCCGAGATGGTCATCCAGCAGATGGCACGTAACAGCGAGACGACGTTCGCCGTCGTCCGGTTCGGAAACGTCCTCGGGAGCCGCGGTTCCGTCATTCCACTGTTCAAGGAACAAATCGCGAAAGGCGGACCGATCACGATCACCGATCCCCGGATGACACGCTACTTCATGACAATCCCGGAAGCGAGTCGTCTCGTCATTCAAGCGAGTGTCCTCGCAAAAGGTGGCGAAGTGTTCGTCCTCGATATGGGTGAACCGGTCCACATCACGACACTCGCGAAGAACTTGATTCACTTGAGTGGATTCACGGAAGAGCAGATCCCAATCGTCTACAGCGGCATTCGAAAAGGCGAGAAACTCTACGAGGAACTGCTCGCTCGTGATGAAGTGCATGACGAACTCGTTTTCGACAAGATCCTTGTCGGTAAGACACGACCTTTTGGATCCGTCGACCCGTACTTGCGTGAGATCGCCCAAGCGCTCGGTCAGGACGAGGTACTCCGCCAGTATTTGTTAGACGTCACGAACGAAACCGATGCCGACCCGGTAGCACCGACGATGCGGATCGCTCGCAAATAGAGAGGAGGGGAAACGATGAAAACGGCCCGGCTGTCCCGCTTCAATCTCATCTTCATTGCCGATACGGCGTATTCGCTTCATCAATGGATGATTTTGACGCTCCTGATCAAATGGAGTACACCGCTCAACATCGGTTATTTCAACTACGCCCTTGCCATCACCGCACCGATCGTCATGTTCTGTTGGCTGAACGCCAGTACGATCCTGACGGCAGAACGGGCTGGATTGACGAACTTCTGGCTCTTCATCAAGACTCGTTTTTCACTCCTCTCGGCAGGTGTGTTCGTCCTCCTTGGGGTCTATTATTTCTTCGGTGAAGCGGACATTTTACTCCTGACACTGCTTGTCTACCTGAATAAGTACATGGAGTCGTTCGCCGATCTCGCTTACGGTTTCTTGCAAGGACACACTGCCTTCAAGGAAGTCGCCGTCTCGAAAATCTTCCGGAGTCTCTTGAACGTCTCGGGCGCAGCACTCGTCCTCTTTACGACCCATTCAATCCACGGCTTCGTACTCGCCTTGATCGCTGGAAACTTGATCATGCTACTCGCATACGATTTACCGACAATTCGCCGCATTGGTCGCGGCTTTGACAATCAAGCGCTTGACTTACGGTACCGGTCAGGCAAGGAGCTGTTCCTTAAAGCGATGCCACTCGGCTTCGTCGCTCTTCTGATCGCCTTGAACGCAAACATTCCACGATTGTTCGTCGGTCACGCAATCGGAACGGAAGAGCTCGGTTACTACGCTAGCATCGCCTATCTACTCGTACTTGGCAGTCTGTTCATCCACTCCTTGATCGCCGTCTTACTACCGAACTTCTCGTCTGAGACGGGTGAACGTCAAAGTTTACCGGAACTGCGCAAGCTGACCCGCTCGATGTTACTGATGACGAACGTCGTCGGCATCCTGTTGATTGTCGGAGCGATCTTCTTCGGCAAGTGGGGCTTGACGATTTTCTATAACGCGTCGTTCGTTCAATACCATCTGATTTTCGTCTTGATGATGGTCGCCTCACTCTTTTTCTACAACTCGACCGTCATTCAGGCACTCTTGACCGGCTTCCAGCAATTTCGGATCCAGACGATCTCGATCTTCGGTAGTGTCGTCGTCAACCTGATCGCCTGCAGCCTGTTGATTCCGCTGTATGGTCTATACGGTGCGACGATCGCTTACACCCTCTGCGCCGTTACTCAGATCGTCCTATTGTTACCAGCACTGTATCGATCCTTGTATCCACGGGACATCACGCTCGTCGTCGAACAAAGCAGCTAAGGAGGGAAGAAGATGCGACCAATCCTACTACTCATCGTCATCGAAGCGCTCGTTTGTCAATTCGCCCGGTCGCTCTTCCCGGACACCTACGTGACCGCCTTGCTGCTCATCAACTCGGTGTTGTTTCTCTATTATCTACTCCGTCAGGCAGAGACGACGCCACTCTTTCTCGTCTTCATCACCGCTTTCTTCGTCCGGCTGGTCCTGATGTTCATCGATCTCGAGCTGTTCCGTTTACCGCCACACAGTGGGGACGATACGGAAGCTTTTCATCTCGAAGGTGTCCAAATCTTCACCGATCCGTCGACCTTCAATGATGTCGTTCGTGGCACCTATTCCAAGTTTCTCGGAATCTTCTACCTGATGTTCGGTCCGGAACGAATCCTCGCTCAGTTCTTGAACGTTATCCTCGGTGTTGTCGCTGTCGTCATCCTAGCGAAGACGCTACAACGGTTACGCTTACCGGAACGATACGTGTTCGCAGCTACACTGATCTTCGCATTTTTCCCACAAGGATTGTTGCTCTCACCGATTCTCTTGCGTGACCAGATCGTCGCTCTGGGCATCGTCTACACACTTTACTACATGGTGCGCTGGACGGAAGAGAAGTCCGGATGGTATATGACGCTCGCGTATCTCGGCTACTTCGTTAGTACAATGTTCCACTCCGGACTTGCTGTCGGGATCATCGTCTTACTCGTCTATTTCTCGTTTTATAGCCATGAGACACGACGAATGGATTTTGAACCGACGAAGGTGCGGCGACTAATCTTTCAAGTACTGATCGTCGGCTTCATCGTCTACAGCTTCCAGGATGTCTTGTTTGCAAAGTTCACCCACGTCTCAGAAAACGGTCAGTTGTTCAGCGGGATGAGTTACGACCGTGGCGGCTCCGCTTATCTGAACGGATTGACGGTGACAGGTCCAGCTGACATGATTCTCTACTCGCCGATTCGAACGATTTACTTCCTGTTCTCACCGTTCCCGTGGCAATGGTCGAGCGTCATGAACATTCTGATTTTCTTCCTTGACGCCGTCTTCTACTTCATCGCCTGTTTTGCGATCGTCCGGTCCTTTAAACTGATCCGTCAGCATCCGTTCGGCAGCGTCCTCTTCTTCTTTTTCCTTCTCTTTGCACTTAACGCCGTCATCTTCGGTCTTGGAACCGGCAATGTCGGAACGGCCATCCGACACCGGTATAAGTTGTTCCCGATGTTACTCATCGTCTACACATCCGTTCACTACATGCGTTGGCAAGCGCGCCACTACTTCGAGGAGGTCGAACACCGTGCCGAATAAAACGATCTTAATTACAGGTATCGCAGGCTTCATTGGATTTCACGCCGCACGTCGTTTCATCCGGGAGGGTTACCGGGTCATCGGACTCGATGAAGTGAACGACTATTACGACCCAACGTTAAAAGAAGCCCGGCTCACTGAACTTGGAACGGACTACACGTTTTACCGGGTCTCACTCGAAGAGACAGCAGCCGTCGCGCGGATCTTCGAACAGGAATCGATCGATCTCGTTCTCCATCTGGCAGCACAAGCTGGGGTACGGTATAGCATCGATCGACCGGACGTCTACATGACGTCAAACATCGTCGGCTTTCTCTCGATTCTTGAGGCGTGTCGGCATTACCCAGTCGAACAACTGATTTACGCTTCCTCAAGTTCCGTCTACGGATCGAATACGAAGATGCCGTTTGCGACGACGGATGCCGTCGATCATCCGCTAAGTCTTTACGCCGCTTCAAAGAAAGCGAATGAACTGATGGCACATACCTACAGTAGCCTTTACGGGATAAAGACGACAGGCCTTCGCTTCTTCAGCGTCTATGGTCCTTGGGGACGCCCGGATATGGCACTGTTCAAGTTCACGGAAGCAATCGCGAAAGGCAAACCAATCGACCTCTACAACTACGGTGAGATGGGGCGGGACTTCACTTACGTCGACGACATCATCGAAAGCATCTACCGCCTGTTCCAGACTGAACCGGAAGTCGATGAATCGTTCGATGCCTCAAATCCCTTACCGGACCGCAGCAACGTTCCGTATCGTGTCTATAACATCGGCAGTCACAGCCCGATTCGTCTCAATGAATTCGTTGCTTTGATTGAGCGGCGCCTTGGCAAGACGGCAATCCAAAACGGGATGCCGCTTCAACCAGGCGATGTTCCAGAAAGCTTTGCTGACGTCTCATCACTGTTCGAGACGATCGGCTACCGTCCACAGACGACGGTCGAAGCGGGCGTCAATGCATTCATCGACTGGTACGAGAGTCACTACTTGCTGAAGGAGGAAATTCAAGATGGCGCTTAAAGAGGAATTCTACTATCGGTCTCCAATCTTCATCCAAAATTGGCTGACCTCCTTATACGGTCGGAAGTTAATGCAAGAACGATACGGTCCCCTCTATGAACAGAAGATGAAGGAACTCCGAAAAAAAGATCGGACGCAAGATTATAAAGCGGAACAACTCGATCGCTTGAATGCCTTTCTCATTTTTGTTGCAACGCATACGCCATACTACGCGCAACTCTTTCACGAACATGATATCCAATTACCGTTCACGTCACTCGAGCAACTGAAGACAATTCCAATCCTTGAAAAAGAAACACTTCGTCAAAACAATGACGCCTTCATGTCCCGCGTCGATGCGCCGGTTCGAGGGCGGACGGGGGGGACGAGCGGGAAGTCACTTCAAGTGGCGTTCATGCGCGAGGATGTCCAGGAACGGATGGCACATCTCGATTACTTCAAAGAACGTCATGGTTTCCACGCCGGAATGCGCCGAGCGAGTTTCACCGGACGGACGCTGACAGCTGTCGATCAAAAGAAACCAATCTTCTGGCGGATGAACCGACCACTCAATCAGTTGCTCGTCTCGATCTTTCACATGAAGGAAGAGAATTTCCCGGCCTACATCGAGGAGCTGAATCGATTCCAGCCGCAAGCACTTGACGGCACACCGACAGCGATGGTCGAAATCGCCCGCTATATGCTGAAGCATCATATAAAGCTGGATATCCCGCTGATCGCCATCTTCCCGACATCGGAAACGGTGACGGAGGAGATGCGCTCGGTTCTCGAGGAAGCCTTCAACGCACCGGTCTTCGATCAATATGGTTCTTCAGAAGGCGCACCAATCATCTCAGAATGCAGTCATCGAAAACTTCATCTCCATCATGAGACGGGCATCATCGAACCATATGGAGAGGACGGCGAAGTCGTCGTCACGTGTTTTACGACACGCGGCACACCACTGATTCGTTACCGGATCGGTGACCGGATGACACTCAGTGACGAGACCTGTAGCTGTGGACTAAACGGACCAGTCATCGCTTCGATCGATGGACGGGGAACGAGTTATATCGTCAGCGAAAAGCGGGGCAAGGTGTTCGAAGGGGATATCACGACGATTGCCCGAGAACTTCCGAACTCCGTCTTGCGACTCCAAGTCGAGCAGCACGCGCTCAATCACGTGACACTTCGGTATATTCCAGATGCGAAGCGTTTCCGTCCAAAACACGAGCAGATCCTCTTAAACGAGATGCGCAAGTTGCTCGGATCCGAGATGAAAATCGTCCTTGAGCCGGTCGAACAAGTCAAACAGGAACCGAACGGAAAAACGTTGATCGTCAAACAGTCGATGAAATAGGAGGAACCCACCATGAACAAGGCAGTCAAACACATCGTAGATACGACAGCAGCCCAAACTGGTTCACTTCCCATTGCCAACCGTTCGATTGCCGTCGTTGGACTCGGATACGTCGGTCTTCCCGTCGCTGTCGCCTTCGGCGAAAAAACAGCCGTTGTCGGCTTTGACATCAAGGAACAACGCGTTCAAGAACTGCAAGAAGGGATCGACGCGACACTCGAACTGAGTCCGTTCACGTTGAAGAACGCAACCGTCGACTACGTCTCGGATCCATCAGCACTGCAAGCGAGTGACTTCATCATCATCGCCGTTCCGACACCGATCAATGCGCAGAATCAACCAGACTTGACGCCGCTCTTACGCGCCTCACACCTCGTTGGTCGCCAGCTCAATAAAGGCGATATCGTCGTCTATGAGTCGACGGTCTACCCAGGAGCGACGGAAGAAGATTGTATCCCGGTCCTTGAAG
The DNA here is from genome assembly GCF_000414195.2 of Exiguobacterium sp. OS-77. Taxonomy (NCBI): domain Bacteria; kingdom Bacillati; phylum Bacillota; class Bacilli; order Caryophanales; genus Exiguobacterium; species Exiguobacterium sp. OS-77. The sequence goes on from NZ_DF239008.1 coordinate 524,796, forward strand.
AAGCATCCGGCTTACGCGCTGGTGTCGACTTCTTCGTCGGCTACTCACCGGAGCGGATCAATCCGGGTGACCACGAGCACACGTTCAAGACGATCAAAAAAATCGTCTCGGCTCAGGATGAACAGACACTCGATATCGTCGCGGAAGTTTACGAAGCGGTCGTCGAAGCCGGTGTCCACCGGGCTTCGTCGATTAAGGTTGCAGAAGCCGCAAAAATCATCGAAAACACACAGCGCGACCTCAACATCGCCTTGATGAACGAACTGGCAATCATTTTCGACCGGATGGACATTGATACGCTCGAAGTCCTCGAAGCAGCCGGTACGAAATGGAACTTCCTTCCGTTCCGCCCGGGTCTCGTCGGTGGTCACTGTATCGGTGTCGATCCATTCTATCTAACGATGAAAGCCGAGTCGCTCGGCTATCACCCGGAAGTCATCCTCGCCGGACGTCGGATCAACGATACGATGGGACGCTTCATCGCAACAGCGCTCGTCAAGAATCTGATTAAACAGAACATGCCGGTCCTCGGTGCTCGTGTCACGATCCTCGGCTTATCATTCAAGGAGAACGTCAGCGATATCCGGAACTCGAAAGTCGCGAACCTCGTCCGCGAAATCGAAGAGTTCGGCATTGACGTCCAAGTGACAGATCGACTCGTCGAAAAGAGTGAGGCGAAACGCGAGTACGGCATCGACTTGCTCGAGATGAGCGAACTCAAACCAGCCGACGTCGTCATCTTCGCCGTCTCACACGAAGAATACGTCGAAGGCGGTTGGAATCTAGCGCAACACTTACTGAAGGTCGGACGCGGAATCGTCGTCGACATCAAAGGCATGTTGCCACGGTCAGAACAGCCAGAGGGGGTCCACGTATGGCGCCTTTAAAAATTCTTCAGGTCTGTGCCCTTGATACGACGGCAGAGACGATGTTACAGCCGCTCTTACTCGCTTTACAAAACGCCGGGCACGACGTCGGCATTGCTTGTGCCGACACCGGTGCCTCGGTGAAACTGGCTGCAAAGGGATTCCGGATGCACGACATCCCGATCGAGCGCCGGATCGACTGGACGAGTAACTGGCGGACGATCCAAGAAATCACACGAATCTTGAAGGAGGACGGCTACGACGCCGTCCATGTCCACACACCAGTCGCTGCCGCCCTCGGACGCGTCGCCGCAAAACGGGCCGGAACGAAGCATATCGTCTACACGGCACACGGCTTTTACTTCCACGAGAAGATGGGGCGGGTGACGTACCAGCTGACGTATTCCGTTGAAAAGTGGCTAGCTCGTTTCGCGACCGATTACCTTCTCCTCCAAAGCGAAGAAGATTATCAACTCGCTCAGCGCAAACGCTTTAAGGCGAATACCCGCCTGATGCACCTTGGAAATGGGATTGACTTGACCCGCTTCTACCCACGACCACGTGAAGCCGGAGCGCCGTTTACGTTCCTCTTCATCGGTCGGATCGTCGAAGAAAAGGGGATTCTCGAACTGCTCGATGCGTTCGAGGACGTCGTCTATCGCCACCCAGAAGCCCGTCTCGTCATCGCTGGTGAGATGATGGCAAGCGAGCGGGATCAGACGACGAAACACTTATTCTTACGACGGATTCGCGAGATTCCGAATGTCGATTACCTTGGGTTCGTCGAAGACGTACCGAGCTTGTTTCAACAAGTCGATGCCTTCGTCTTACCATCGCATCGCGAAGGCGTCCCACGTTCGATCATCGAAGCGATGGCGAGCGCAAAGCCCGTCATTGCAACAAACATCCGCGGCTGCCGCGAAGAGGTCGTCGAGGGGAAAACGGGGTATCTCGTTGAAGTCCACGACATCGCGAAGCTCGCCAAACGGATGAATACCCTCGTCGAACATCCTGACCGTGCCAACGAGATGGGACGGAATGGATTTGACCGTGCCATGAAACATTTCAACGAAGCCGACGTCATCAAACGACAACTTGATCTTTTTTCAGCTATGTAAAAGGAGGACGTCATCATGAAACGCACATTCGACTTCACGGTTAGTCTGATCGCCATCCTCATCTTGATTCCTGTCTACGCCGTCGTCGCCTTAGTCATCTACACGAAGCTTGGACGACCGATCTTCTTCAATCAAGTCCGCCCTGGTTATAAGGGAGAATTGTTCAAGATCTATAAGTTCCGCACAATGACGAATGAAACGGATGCCGAAGGGAAACTCCTTCCGGATGCGGACCGGATTCCGGCATCGCTCGAGTGGATTCGTCGCTTGAGCCTTGATGAGATCCCGCAGTTCTTAAACATCCTCCGCGGACAGATGAGTTTCGTCGGACCGCGTCCGTTACTCGTCAGCTATCTGAACCATTATACGAAGGAGCAGATGGCACGACACGATGTCTTACCTGGTCTGACAGGCTGGGCACAGATTCACGGTCGTAACGCAACGACGTGGCAGCAACGCCTCGAGCAAGATCAATGGTATGCAGCCAATCATACATTCCGACTGGATCTCTACATCCTATTCAAGACGTTCAAAATGGTCATCTCGTCAGAAGGGAACTCGACGGCTCACCAGACCGGCATGGGTGAGTTCAAGGGTCTCGACGGAGGTGTTCCCCATGATGTCGCTAAGCGATGAACGATTGATTCGGGATCCACACGAATGGGACGCACTCGTCGCGACCTATCAACTCGATTGTTATTACGAACATGCTTACTTCGAACTTGCGAAGGGGCCCGATGAGATTCCTGAATTATTTTATTATCCGACGGAGTTTGGGACGTTGATCTATCCGTACTTGCGGCGACCGATTCCAGGCACACGCTTTGAGGACATCACGACGCCGTACGGCTATGGTGGTCCTTATTTCATGGGTATCTGGTCACTTGATCAGATTCGCGAAGCCCGCGCGCGATTCGAACAGTACTGTCGTGAAACCGGAATCGTCACCGAGACGGTTCGTTTCCACCCTTTGCTACACAATCAGGAACTCGGTCAACACTGGTGCCATCAAACGGATATCTTGCAGCCGACGGTGACACTTGAGCTGACGGATCCGTTCGAGACAATCGAAGGTGGATTCTCGCAAATGACGCGACGTAACATCCGGAAAGCACGCCGCGAAGGCGTCACGATTCGCCTCGGACGTCCGGAAGAGTACTGCGACTTCGCCCGTCTCTATCAGATGACGATGGATAAACATCAAGCCGATGCGCGGTATTACTTTGATCAGACCTACTTCGATCACTTCGCTGAAGGACGGATCAAAAATGTCCTGTTGCTTGCCGAACAAGCGGGGCGGATCATCGCTGGGTGCATCGTCCTGACGGGTCGCCAGTTCGCACATTATCATCTCGGTGCTTCAGATCCTGCCTACTTGTCGCTTCGCCCGAATCATCTATTATTCGCGGAGATGATTCGCTGGGCAAAACAAGCTGGTCTTCAAGCGTTACATCTCGGTGGCGGAACGACACGATCCGATGCAGATAGCTTACTCGCCTACAAACGATCCTTTGGTGAAGCGAATCGAACATTTTTTGGACTCGGGACATCGATTCTTGATCCGACGATTTATGACCGGCTCGCGCGACAAATCAAACAACAACATCCGGAAATCGAGACAGGACAGTGGTTCCCGATCTACCGGACGCCGCTCCGTCAGCTGTCACCTCGAAGGGAGGAAACATCATGAAACACATCCCGCTCTCCATCCCGCACTTAAGTGGTCAAGAAGCACGTTACGTCACGGAAGCACTCGAGACGAACTGGGTCGCACCGCTTGGACCGAACGTCGACGCCTTCGAACGAGAGATGCAAGCCTACACGGGAGCTCGCGCAATGCTTGCGACGAGCAGTGGTACGGCAGCCATTCACTTGGCACTCGCGACGCTTGGTGTCACGACGGGGGATGACGTCTTCTGTCAGTCCTTGACGTTCATCGCTTCGACGAATCCGATTCGTTACGTCGGTGCTCGTCCCGTCCTGATCGATTCGGAAGAGGAGACATGGAACATGTCACCCGTCGCACTCCGACGCGCGTTGATCCAGGCGGCAACGCGAGGAAAACTTCCGAAAGCCGTCATCGTCGTTCATCTATACGGAGTCGCGGCACAAATCGAGGAGATCGCTGCGCTCTGTGAAGAGTACGATGTTCCGTTGATCGAAGACGCGGCAGAGTCACTTGGAACACGCGTCAACGGGCGGATGACGGGGACATTCGGGACGTTCGGGATCTACTCCTTCAACGGCAACAAGATCATCACGACGTCAGGTGGTGGAATGCTCGTCGCAAATGATCCAGCCTTGATCGAACGTGCCTTCTATCTCGGGACACAGGCGAGACAACCGGTACTCCATTACGAGCATACGGAAGTCGGCTACAACTACCGGATGAGCAACGTCGCTGCTGGGATCGGACGCGGTCAACTCGAAGTCATCGATCAACGCGTCGATGCGCGGCGGAAGATCTTTGATCGTTATGAACGTGCCTTTGCACCGGGCGGCGTCACGTCGCAAGTCGAGCAGACCGGAACATTCGCCAACCGTTGGCTCAGTGCTTTTCTCTTACCAGGTGGTCAAGTGCAACGCGATGCGATGATCCAGACGCTACAACAGGTGAATGCCGAGTCCCGTCCGGTCTGGAAACCGATGCACTTGCAGCCCGTCTATCGCGACGTACCATTCATCACAGCAGAAGGGATGGATGTCAGCCGTCGTCTGTTTGAAGACGGAATCTGCCTCCCGTCTGCTTCACAAATGACGTTCACCGAACAAGCCGTCGTCATCCGAAACGTTCGTCATACCTTACAGACGAACGTACGCCGGAACGTCCAGTCATGAATATATGGGAAGGGGACATCGTCATGCGCGATATGGAGGAAGCGATCCACGCACTCCGTCTCGCTGCGAACGGGAAGAATGAATTGACGGCCAATACCTATTTCCGCTGGCAATTGAACACCACTCATCCAAGCGTCGCGGAAATCCTGATGCTGTTTGGGTCGTGGCAGATCGCCTTGGAACGAGCTGGCATCGGACAAGCCCGCTTGACGTTCACGAAATCGGAAATCATTGACGCCTTGCGTCAGGCACGGGAGGAACTCGATCCTTTCACGAGCGCGACGTACCGCGAATGGGCGCAACAAAAGCAAGCACCTAGCCTGACGGATATCGTCCATCAATTCAACTCGTGGCAGCAGGCATTGTCAGAAGCGGATATCTTAAAGGAACGCATCCAGGAAATGGAACAACGGATCATCGAGTCATTACTTGAAGCGCAAGGTGCCTTGCCGGTCTTGACGAGCCAGACCTACACGAAGTGGGCGGCTGGTCAAAATCGTCCGACCGTCGCAACGATTGCTCGCCGGTACGGCTCTTGGTCAAACGCCCTTGAAATCATCGGCATCGAATTTCCGCGAAAACGCTGGCGGGAAGAGGAGGTACTCGACGTGCTCGCCGCAGCTGCAAAAGAAACGGAACATCTGACGATCGCAAGTTACCAACGGTTCAGCATCGGACGTGATGCGCCAAGCATCGGCGTCATCACCGCTTTGTTCGGTAGCTGGCGCAATGCGTTGCTCGTACTTGAAGCGCAGAGACCGTCCTGAATTCAGATCGAAGAAAAGGGGAATGGATGATGAAGAAGTGGAAATGGATCGTGTTGACACTGACGGGGATATGCCTGCTCCTTCTCTTCGGTTCAGGCGGGTATGTGTACCATAAAGCGAGCCAGACGATGAAAGAAGTTCAAGTCCAAGTGCCAGTCAAGGCGAGCGTCGAGACAGAGAAAGCCGTCGAACAGAAAAAAGGGCTCTCCTTTTTATTACTCGGCGTCGATCAACGAAAAAACGAGACAGGACGCAGTGATACGATCATCGTCGTAACGATTGATCCGAAGACGAATAAGAGCCAAATGATCAGTATCCCGCGTGATTTGAAAACAGAAATCATCGGCAATGGATCGAACGATAAGATCAATCATGCGTATGCCTTCGGTGGTCCACAGATGGCACTCGACACGGTTAGTCATCTGCTGGATATCCGACTCGACTATTTCGCAGAAATCAATTTAGAAGGGTTCACGGATCTCGTTAATGCCGTCGATGGTGTCACCGTCGAGAACGATATCAATTTCTCATATTATGAGATGCAATTTCCAAAAGGGGAACTGTCGCTGAACGGGAAAGAAGCACTTGCCTATGCGCGGATGCGCTATGATGATCCACGCGGTGACTTTGGACGACAGATCCGTCAACGGCAAGTCGTTCAGGCGGTCACCGATAAGATGACGGAGGACTTCTCGATTCGTCGCTTCAATGCTGTCCTCGACGCACTCGGGAAAAACGTCAAGACGAACGTACCATTTTCCGTTGCCCGGACCGTCGCGACGGATTACCGGGATGCCTTACGAAATGTCGAGACCTTATCACTCGACGGGAAAGGGGGAATCGAATCGGACGGAATCTACTACTGGCATCCGACGGATAAGTCGTTGAAAGAAGTTCAAGCTCAACTAAAGGAAGCATTGGAATGACATGAGGCAAGAACGAGCGTATGCTTTGTTCGTCTCGCATCGTTTTCCTGGGACAAGCATCGTGCCGCTTCGCTTCACTGCAGGGTCACTCTTGCTTGTTTTTCCCTAGGAAGCGATGTCGAGCGAACAAATTATTTTGCTTTTCGTTTGACGTATACTACAAATAAAACAAAAAAAGATGTCCACCTCCGATTCATAACCGAAAATGGACATCTTTTTTTGATGAATCGATGAGCGTATCACGACGACCGGATCGTCCGAAGCATCGAGAATTTCATCATCGTATAGAGGAAATAGACGGTAGTCAGAAGGGCAGCACCGCTCCATAACCATTGATACGCTGAACTGAAGTAGCCGAATCGAAGCCCGATCAGTGCCGGTACGATTAATGTCAACCAGCTCAAGACGAGGGCGACACGGGCAGTGATTGCATCAATCGGGCGATTCATTCCCATTCCGAGAAAGAACAGGCTCCAGAGCAACGCCCAGAACAACCACGTCACACCACCGATGATGTCATTCGTCGTGAAACTGACGAACGCATAAAACAAGGCGGCAATCGCAACGAACAAGGAAAACCAACCGACCCCGCTCCCGTCGAGATTAAACAAGAACGTGATCCCGACGTAAACGTACGTAAAGGCAAACAGATAGATGCTCGCGTATCCGAACGTCAACGCTGGATCGCCAGCGGCACCGATGACGAGATAGGTTGCGATGAACGTCTGCAATAAACCGGTGATGAGACTGAAGACACCCGCGCTACGGAGATCGACTTTTCCGAACAAGGTCAAACTATTTAAAAAGAGCGCGACGCCCCCAAATAACAAACTGACATTTCCCACGTAAAACTCTCCTTCATTAAGACGTCAGACGTCTGATTCTAAACTTAACTCTAAGATGAATTCGTTTTCAGCGCAAGCATAATTTTAGAGACAAAATGAAAAACAACCTGACTCCCGGAAAGGGAATCAGGTTGTTGATTGAGCAATTATTGTTTTAAGACAGAGCGGAGTGTCGTTTCCGTTTGAGTGGGAGTACCTTTGAGTGTGACCAATCCATAACGGACATTCCCCTTTTTAAGGAAAAAGACGCGCGTATTGTTCGCTTCAGGAGTATATCCCGTTTTACTCGCATAAATACGAGGTTCCTTAGGTAAGGTTTTATCCGTGTGATACCACTTTAACGTCCGAGCGTAAGGTCCTTTGATGCTTGCTTTATATGATTTTCGACCGCTTACTGTAATCAGGTAGCTATAATTCGCGTATGTGTTCGCGAGTTTTTGCATATCGGCAGCTGTCGTATAGTGATTCCATTCATGAAAACCATGTGGATTAGAAAAATGACTTGCTGTCATGCCGAGTGCTTGAGCACGACTATTCATTAACGAAACGAACTTTGATTCAGAACCCGCGGTCCGAACGGCAATCGCTTTAGCGGCATCATTACCCGAGCGAATCAACATGCCATTCAAGAGTTGGCGCATCGTGACACGATCTCCCGAGCGTAAACTCGCCACACTGCTACCATACGGTACTGAAATCATGGAATACGTGAGCGTAAAAGGTTGATCCAGTGTACCGTTTCGAGCGGCTACTTCGTATCCGACGATGGCAGTCAACAACTTGGTCGTACTTGCCGGATACCGTCGGACATTACTTTGTTTCGTCGTAATATAGGAAGTAGAACCGAGTTGAAAATAGCGTAAAGAGGCAACCGGGTATTTACTAGCTGCTGTTTTCTTTCGGACGACTTGATTGGAAACGTAGCGTGTCTTTCCTCCGTCTTTAATCTTATACCATCCTTTGGAATAGGAGACTGCTTGTAGCACACTCTTGTAAGCAGCACGCCGAACGATCGTCTTACTAGAGGACGTGCTTGGTTTGGAGCGAATGTTCGCGCCAGACTTAGAGGTGACGACGAGAGCATATGTACTCGGATCGGTTACTTTTTTTGCGACTTGATTGGACAGATAACGGTAGGTGCCGCCATCTTTGATTTTGTACCAACCGTTCGAATACGATACTGCTGTGAATTTCGATTGATACGCAGCGAGGCGAACGATAGTTGCAGAGGAACTCGTACTTGGTTTAGAACGAATATTTCCTCCGGATTTGGATGTGACGACGACTTGATAACTGGCAGCTTGCGCCGGTAAAGCTGGTAGGAAAAGTGTAAACAGGATCAGGAGTATCAGACTCATTCGAAAAAATGGCTTCATAAAAAATCATTCCCTCCTTTTTGAAAATATAGATTCATCATAAAACAAAAAAAGGAAATTCACTTGTTTTCAAAAAAATTGATGCATCCGAATATAATAGTGATGAAAAGGGAATAATGGAGCAGATGAATGGAGGAGATAGTAGATGAAATTAGCCGTAGTAGGTATCGGAGATATCGCACAAAAAGCATACTTACCTGTATATGCCGCAAGAGAAGACGTGGACATTCATTTGATTTCGCGCGAAGAGAAAAAAGCGAAAAAATGGCAATCGATGTATCGTTTTTCAGGTACGTTTCCGACTTTAGAAGCGGCGTTGTCAGAGGGAATGGATGCTGTCATGATTCATTCCGCAACAAAAGCGCATGCAACACAAGCGAAGCAAGCACTTGAAGCAGGGGTGCCTGTATTCGTCGATAAGCCGATTTCGATGAACATCGAGGAAATTCGGGAGCTGGTTCAATTGGCAGAGGAAAAGAAGGTCCCGTTCATTACAGGATTCAATCGACGATTCGCGTCCGCACATCGTCGCCTGTTAGAAGTTGAATCCCCGAATATGATCATCATGCAAAAAAATCGAACGCCTTCTGTTGAGGGCGCGCAACCTTTTTTGTTTGATGATTTCATCCATGTTGCGGATACGCTGCGCTATTTGACGGGACGTGGAAAAATCGAAAACCTGCATATCCGGAGTAAGCAGGATACGAGTGGGTTGCATCACGTTACGATTCAATTCGAATCAAATGGAATTACTGCCATCGGAGTGATGAACCGGAACAATGGTGTCACGGAAGAGCGGGTAGAAGTGATGGGACCGCATGAAAAGCGGATCGCTACAGACGTGACGATGCACGAACGACAAACGAGTGAAGGAACGCTTGTCTATCCGCTAGATAACTGGGAATCGACATTGAGTCGAAGAGGATTCATTGCCTTGATTGATGCATTCTTGAAAACGATAGCGGGTGATCCGTCTGCGTCCGTCACGGCTTCAGATAGTTTAGAAACTCATGAACTCTGTCATCACATCTATCAACATGTGATGAGATGAACGAAAGCCGTACTCTGGAATCAAGAAGAGTACGGCTTTTCTATAGATGGAATCGAGGAATGGGTCTTCTACCATCACGTCACCTCATAAAGCTGATACGTCTTTTTTCCGCCTGGTCCTTCGAAGGTCAGACGAAGCGAGGAACGAACGAATCGATAGGTCACACTTCCTTCTGAAAAGAAAAGGCGAGCTGAAAGGTCAGGCTCGAATCGAATGACCTCTGTATCGTTTCGAAAAGATCCAGCTGTTCCGAAGTGATCGAATTGAAGGGATGCGACAAAGGTATTTCGTGAATCAAACGAAACGTGGATACGACCGCTCCCTTCAAACGGTTCATTTTCGAAAGTACTTCGCTCCACTTCATACGTTCCTTCAAACTGCCGGACTTGCTTGATTTTCTCTTGAGCGGTTTGTTCAATCAACTGAGCCCGTTCACGAATCGGGTGATCCGGCGCTAAATCAGACTGTTCAATCGTACGGGCAGTTCGGATTACTTCTTTGAAATGATAGCTAGCGAACTGTTGCTCCAACTTCACCATCGTTTGAGCCGCTTGACTATCCTGCTCAGTTGTCGCGCGCTCGACGACTTGAGTGTAGGCATCGTTCTCCATTTCCCTTTGAACGTTAGAGGGTGTCTCTTTACAACCTGATAAAATCAAACAGAAAAGAAGCATCCATGTATATCTCATGTTTTCACCTCAGTTCGTGTAGTGTGCGTGATTTGGAGATGATCCGTATGCAGTTGAATACGATACTGCACGCGATAGGTGACAAATGAAGGCTCGTTTCCTTGTGTCGTTTGATACGTTTCTAGCGTACGAAGTTCATAGATGGAACCATCGGATGAAAAATCCTGGAATTCAACTGTGTGAATGCGGGGTGGTGCAGCAGAAGTTGCTTTTTGGCGTAGAGCGGTCAGTGCCTGAAGTTCAGATTTGAATGCGCGAGAAGACATATATTGAATCGAAGAGAATGTCTCGATCGAATCATAACGTGTTGAAAAGGTGATGAGTTCAGGGACGGTTCCTGTATACTGACGGACGAAACGTAATACATCATACGATGTAGGCGGTTTATTTTTCGAATAGGTTTGATTATAGGCAACCTGTTCATCTGACCATTCCGAGAGACTCCATGTCTGGACTGGAGAAGGTACGACCTCTGAAGAAGAGGCATCTTTCGTCATATACCAAAATAAACTCGAGGTCATTAAGACGAAAAAAATGATTATGCATAGTAGAACAGGACGAAATGCAGATGAAGTCGGTTCCGTTTCAGGACGCTTCCGTGCGATGACGGGATGCTGGCAATAGGAGCACGCGTCATCCTCGTAGCCTAGAGGTGTTCCGCAAAGTGAACAACGTTCCATAAGACAAGTCCTCCTAAGTGTATGAAATTCAATTTCTTGTCGGTATCTTATTTATTGAAATCATTTCCATCTTATCATTAATTGAAAACGTAATCAAAGCATGAAAAAGAACTCATCCAGCTTGATAATGGATGAGTTCTTTACTGTTTCATTTACGTACTTTTCAACGGATCCGTTACGAAGATTCCTTCCGCTGTCTCGGACGCTTCGAGTGGAGCATCATCCAAGAAGTAGGTGCGTACTACGCGATTAGCGGCAAGCCCATCCTCTTTCGCACAGAACGTTTCCCGAAAATGATCGAGCTTTATTTGATAATCCTTCGACCAAGACGGAATCGTCGCCAGCGCCTCGTAAAAGGACAGTTCCTCTTCAATGATCGGACCAGGTAAGTCCTTTTGATAGTCCAAGTAGAAACCGCGCAACGTATCGCGATAGAGCTCTAGGTCATAAGCGTAGAACAGGACCGGACGATTCAGATTGGCGAAATCAAAAAAGACGGATGAATAGTCAGTGATCAATAAATCAGTTAATAAATAGAGTTCTTGGATGTCGGGATAGTTGGTGACATCGAGGAACTGTTCTCGATACTCACTTGGAATTTTCGGTTTTTTCGTCACGAGTACATGGGTCCGAATGAGGAATACATAGTCATCCCCTAGTGCTTCAGCGACACGACTGAATTCGAACGGGTAATCAAAGAAAAATTTTCCGTTTCCTAATGCATGATGATCCCGGAACGTAGGAGCATATAAGATGACTTTTTTATCCGGCGAAATGTTCAGTTGTGCACGCAAGTCGTCGACTTTTTTCGTAGCATCTGCAAAAAATAAGTCATTACGTGGATAGCCGGATTCAAGGATTGTTCCTTCATACTGGAAAGCACTTTTAAAAATCGCTGTCGCATAACTACTCGGCGAGAGAAGCACGCTCCATTGTTGGATCGAGCGAGTGACACGGTCGACATAACCGGCGTCTCGACCATGAATTTCCTCTAAATCGAATAACATCTTTTTCAGTGGTGTGCCGTGCCATGTTTGAATATAGGTCGTTTCTTTACGTCGGGTCATGTAATGAGGGAAGTTTTGATTGTTCACCCAGTACTTGGCCGTCGCTAAATGATAAAAGTAGCGAGGTGACAGACGTTTGATGACGTTAACATGATCATCCCCGAGATAGAGTCGTTTATTGTGTACCCAGACGACTTGATGGGTGCTACCGAGGCGACGCAATTCTTCATAGATATAACGGGGACTATCACCGTACTGTTTACCGAGCCCGCTCTCGAACACGATTTTATTTTCTTGTACCGGTAATTTTTTCATCAAGCGATAGCTGATTTTCATGATCGGAAAATAGAAGCGACTCCGACGGAAAAGTCGGAATAACACGAGTGATGCTTCTTTTGTTTGTATCGTTTCCCAAACATGGCGCTGCTGTTTGTAATCAAGAATCGTTTGGTAGATATCTTCGGAATAAGACTGTTCTGTTGGTTTTAAGAAGACCGCAGCCCGCTCCTTGTAAGACGGAAGCATCGCAAAATCACGTGAGGCCGTCGCTTCGAGGTCAGCGATTAAATCATCGACTGTAGTCGAGATGGGACCGGGTAACTCTTTCGCTAAATCAAGGTGCGAACCGACCGGACCGATGAATCTGCGAGCATCGAATTGGAAATAGTGAACCGGTCGTCCTAAGAAACTAAAATCAAAGGCGACGCTCGAGTAGTCTGTAATGAGTAAGAGACTCTCCTTCAACAAACTTTGGACATCCCGTTCGCCTTGATAGATGACGGTCACTGGGAAACGCTCGAAATGGCTCGCGTACTGTTGCATATTCGGATGTAGACAGAACAGAATCTCCAAATCATGGTCGTGTGCGAGTTCATGGAGGCGCGGGTGTTCTAAAAGAGCGGAGTACTGTGCGAAATAGTCCGATTCCAAGAACTGAATAGGTGTTTGCAACCACGAACGCCACGTCGGAATGATCAAGATTTGCCGTTTGACGGGCGTGTCACCGTTCAAGAGGGCGTCGAAGCGTGAGAGCCCCGTAATTCGAATCTCGTCTTGACGATAGCCCATATCCTGCATGACCAATCGACGTTCCCGTTCAGAACTCACTAAAAAGAGATCGGTATCGAACGATAATGCGAATTTGCCGTACTGATTCTCCATATTTTTAGCGCCCAGTACTCCATGTTGAATGAAGATCCGGTCGGCTTTCATTTTTCGCTTGAATCGCGGTGAGCGAAGGGGATAAAGATAGTCGGCATGATGGGTTCCAACGAATTTACTTGCCATGAACGAATGATAAATATGTTCTTTCGAACGGAAAGGCAAGGTATTTCCAAGAATCGCGACCTTATCATACTCAGGTGAATTTGGATCAATCACGTAGTAAGCAGGATGTTCTGCATGTTGCTCGCGCATGAACCGGAAAAAGTGATACCCGTTATCTTGTGCTTTATAAGGTCTTTCCCCGATCAACCATGTTTTTCGGTCAGCAAAGAGACGATAGAGAGGGGCAAACGTCATCATATGCTCAAGGTAACGATAATTTTCGTTCGTGAACGCACTTAATTCAAACGAGAGATTCCGATGACCGACAGTGAAATAAGGTGTGACATGCATCGTATGTGTCGCGTTGCGCCCAGTGAGTTCCGTTGTGAGATGACGTGTGATGTAACGAGCTCTTCCGAGTCGGACGAGGCGAGGGATCAGACGATGGTAGTAGGTCAGTTCCATGAAGCTATCGTAGATGCCTTCATGGAGAAGACGTTCCGATTGTAAGGCGGACCAATCAATCTGTGTGCGATACGTATAGCGATATAGACCAAACCGACGTTGACTTGCCTCTTGATCATAGAACCAATCAACAGGCAGTGCGATCCGATCTCCGGTTTCACGATGGACGAGGATGAGCTGTCCTTTCTTTAAAAAAGAATGACGTGAAAAAAGTTTCCCTTCGATATGTGTTTCGTGAGAGTGTTTTTTATCGATCCGATCAATCTGAAGCCGTGACTTAATGACGGGTTCCTTGTTGAGCAATAATCGGATGTTTCCTTTCAAGTCTGTGTATAAAAAGACGCGATGTTGCTTCGCTTCATCAAAAAGAGGCGAGAGTGGTGAAGGAATAGTAGTACGTAAGAAACGACCTAATGTAATTTCTCGTACATATGACTCATTAGTAATGGTCGATCGCGAAGGAAGACCGCTCTCTTGCCACTTCTCAAGTGTTTCCGGTGGAATGGCCGCAAGCGGTTTACGATATTTGAGATATAGGGAAAATCGACCATGAGGCAGTAACGTCTCAGGTGTAAGAGCTGATTCTTCTAAAAAATCTTCTTGTTCTAGGTGAGTGTCTTGATGCTGAATGAGGTGGTCGATCAGAAGGTGAATATGGGATGGATTGAATTCGAATCGGAAAAAGGTTGAACGTGCTTGATGATTCACGAGCTCCGTGACGAGGAGCTGATTCCGGTCATAAATACAAAGGGACTCGACGACTAAATCCGGATCGGTCAGATGACCCGATAAGGATAAAGCATGTTCATCTGACATAAGAGAGATCTGCTGTTTGCTAGTCTTCCGTTCTTTAGAAGAAGAGCGTTTCGGTAAGATCGTTTTACCGGACCGTGCCATTCTCAAAAACAGATGTGATACATTCATAACAAAACCTCCTAAGATGTAAAAAGAAGTAAATGGTATTTTCGACACACAATAACATACCATAAAAGTAAATGTAAGTGGTTACAGAAAAAGTCGGATTAACTTATAAAGAAGGTGTGAAGAATGCGTCATTTGATTTTAATGGACACGTTCAAAGGAAGCCTCGCTTCGAAAGAAGCGGCAGAGGCGGTCGCTGCAGGTATTCTTCAACAGGATCCATCCGCGATCATCGATCAATCGCCTGTTGCTGATGGAGGAGAAGGAACACTAGCTGTGTATGCGGCAGGTGGCTATGAGATACGGACGGAGTGGACGGTGGATTTAGCCGGACGCCCTTGTGAAGTGATGTATGCGCAACATGAACAGGAAGCCGTCATTGAAGTCGCACAGATATGCGGACTATCGATGAGACATGAAACAGACGATCCATTTTTGTTACACACGAAAGGAGTCGGTCATCTCGTCCAGACGTTACGCCGAAAAGGCATGACAAAGATTCGAGTCGCTCTTGGAGGAACAGGAACGACAGATGGCGGGCTTGGTTTTTTACATGAAATGGGATGTTCTTTACGAGATGCGGAAGATCGTCCGATTCGGTTTCACACGAATCCGCTAGTCGAGACGCAACGGCTGACATGTATAGACGCTTCATTTTCGTTGGAGGCATTGGTCGATGTTCGTTCCCATTACTCTGGTCAAGACGGTCCAGCATATCTATTTGGACCCCAAAAAGGGTTGCGACGAAATGAGATTGAATATTTAGATCAACGATTGAAAGAAATGGAAACGATTCTTAAGCTAGAAAATATTCAAGGTGCAGGAGCCGCAGGTGGACTGGGTGGTGCGATTCATGCTGTCGGGGGAACGATCGTATCCGGTGCCCAGTCCATCCTCACGTATATAGGATTCGAAGAACGATTACGGAAAGCAGATTATGTCTGGACTGGTGAAGGGAAAGTCGATCACCAAAGTCAATTAGGGAAAATAACAGGAGAAATCGTGCGATCTGCTGGAGTTGCTCAAGTTCCATGTCTTATTCTTGCTGGTATCGTCGAAGAAAAGATACCCGGTGCGCTGGATTGTCGATCGATTCATGTCAACCGACCCGTTACTTTAGACAAAGAGCAGACGTTTGCTCGCTTAAAAGAGCAGGCCTCGATCTGGCTAAAAGAACTTTCACGGGAACAGGGATGAAGTCGGAAAAGTTTGGGTAAATAACTGTATATTGCCATACTTTTAGAGAAGGTAGGTCATCGTATGATCAATCAATCGATTCAATTATCGTTTCGCCAAGTCCGAGCACTGGTCGAACATACTCTGCTGTTGTTCAAAGAGCTCGATCAACAATTAGCAAACCGTGGATACGAACCGGTTCTCCCGGAAGTCGTCCAAACGGAGCATGGTCTGAGCATCCATCAAACAAAGGAGAGTGCGGAGTCACTCGTGCCGCACTTTTTAACACGGACGTATGTCCGGCAACAAGAAAAAACGAATCAACATGGATTGCTGATCTCTGTTCAATATACGCATCCGCTCCACGAACGATTCGATCCGGTCGTCCTCGTCGGCGATGTTTCGTTCAAGCAAGCGAAACATGCGCAAAAGATCTTAAGTGAAAAGCCGTGGCTCCTAAAATATGCTGCCTTTGAATCCACAATTGCGCAAGAGTTCGTTGCCAATGGTACACGCTATACGACGCAACCGATTGAAGAAATCGAAGAGCTGATCGTCTGGGGGCATCCGTTCACGGAAATGCGCGATATCGATGACGTCAAACGATTGGCGGAAGAGATGATCAGTCGTCATCTCGAGCCGGGGACAACATGAAAATAAGCTTCCGTTCCTTCAAGATAGAAGGAGGGAAGCTTATTTTTTAGACTTGAACGAGCAATCGTTCGATCGCTGCCGTCAAATCAGTTGGATTCGTTTTTGGAGAGAACCGCGTCACTTCTCCATCACGGGTCACGAGGAATTTCGTGAAATTCCACTCGATGTCTGTTGCACCGTCCGTCGTTGGTGCTTGTGCTTTCAGTTCTTCGAATAACGGATGTGCTTGCTCACCGTTGACATCGATTTTTGAAAAGACGGGGAACGTCACGCCGTAGTTGACTTGGCAGAAAGACTGAATCTCCTCGTCCGTTCCCGGATCTTGGTTCGCGAACTGATTACATGGGAAACCAAGTACGGTCAATCCTTGTGAACGGTAATCTTGATGCAATTGCTCGAGTCCTTCGAACTGTGGCGTCAAGCCACATTTGCTGGCTGTATTGACGATCAGCCATGCTTGAGCTGGGTAGTCACTTAAGGATGCCGATGTTCCGTCGACGCGTTGAAATGAATGATCTTGTAACATATCGATTCCCCCTTTTTAAGTACTTCTCCAGTGTAACAAATCCGTTTTCCCGTCGTCTTCTATCGCTACTTGCGAGATGACAGAAACATCACAATCGGGTGTCAGCGACGCTTTTTCGACGAATCTTTGTTACGATGAAAAGGAATATGGAAGGAAAGGAGAGATGCCACATGAGAAAAATGTTGAAACAATCGCGGTTCGTCATGATCGCGACGCTTTGTCTCGTCCTCGTCGGAAGTTGTATTACCTTACTGACGCTTGGATTCGAACGCGATATTGTGATTCTTGTTTCTGGAGTGGTTGCCCTATGGGTGACGATGCTAGCTCCTTTGACGGTCCATGCCAAAATGAATCAGCAATCATAATCATTGTTTGTTCATGAAACCGCGGAACGATTCTCGCTAAAATGGAGCTCCTCCATTTTAGATGAAGGAATCGATTTCTGCGGTTTTTTTTCTTCTATAGCATAGGGACGAAAAACACTATTTTTCAAAAGTAAGTCATTAAAAAATCAGACTATTTTTTTTTCAACTTTTCTATTTACAACCTTAAAAAATCGGAGTAATATCCATCTCATCAACGAACACTAACATGTTAATGCTTCGATCTCAAAGTACGCCGAATTCATGATTGAAGCGGGGGACCCAACCGTCACGACACGTGACACGGGGTGAATCCTTTCCGAACGGGAAAGGTAGGGCGAAATCCTAGGTATGCCCGAATCCGACAGCTAACCTCGCAGGCGTTTTTAGGAGGGAACGACTCTTTTTCAGTATGCCAAGGTATAAAGGCGATGCTGGGGCCGTTTTTCGCCTCACATCGTCTTTTTGTCGTGTTTAATTGTAAAAATATTGAATAATATGGAGGTAATTTCATAATGGGAGAGCTGTGGAGTATTTTACTACTTGCCTTCTTCTTCGGCACGACGTTCGGGATGATTCATCTGATCGAACGCGTCCAGTGGAGAGCAGGTGACCGCAAATGACATGGTTTTTACTAGCGACGGGCTGCCTCGTCTTCTTGTATCTCGGTTATTGTCTGATGTATCCAGAAAAATTCTAATCGCATAGGGAGAAAAGAAAAACATGTGGACTCAATTCATGATCCAATTTTGGATCCTACTCGTCATCGCACTTTGTGCGGCGGTCTTACTTGGTCGCTACATCGGAGTATACTTCGCACCTGTCGCAGAGCGCCGGGTCGATAAAATTGGTAAGGTCGAACGACGACTGTTGTTATTACTCGGTGTCGATGAAAAGAAACACGATCAATCGTGGGTCGGCTATTCGAAGAGCCTCTTGCTCGTTAACCTATTATTTTTCATCGGTGGATATTTGTTACTTCGCTTCCAAGGTAGTCTACCCCTGAATCCGAACGATGCTGTGAATCTCGACTGGTCGACGGCGCTCCATACGACGATCAGCTTTATGACGAACACCGATCAACAACACTATTCAGGCGAGGCACTCTCATATCTCTCGCAAACGTTCGTCCTCGGAACGATGTTATTCGTCGCTCCAACGATGGCATTCACGGTCTGTATCGCTGTCATCCGTGGACTTGCGAATAAATCACTCGGTAACTTCTATGCCGACTTCTTCCGCTTCATCTTCCGAATTCTCTTACCGATTTCGTTCGTCTTCGGTTTAGCGATGATCGTACTCGGTGTACCGCAGACATTCGGAGGAGCAGTCAGCGTCACGACGCTCGAAGGAGCGAAGCAGTTGATTTACCGCGGACCGGTCGCTGCTTTTGAAGTCATCAAACAGCTTGGTAACAACGGTGGCGGTTTCTTTGGTGCCAACGGAGCGCATCCGTTTGAAAACCCGAACCAGTTCGTCAACTTCATCCAGATGTTCTTGATGCTACTGATTCCGATGTCACTTCCGATCGCTTACGGAAAAATCATCGGTTCAGCGAAACAAGGTCGACTATTCCTTGGTGTCATGACGCTTCTTTTCATCATGATGACGGTCGGAATGGCAGGGAGCTTACTTTCGAATCCAACGGCACATGGTCAGGAATTACGATTTGGTCAAATCGGAACGGCGCTCTACAGTTCGATCACGACGGCAGCTGAAACCGGTGCGGTCAACGCGATGCACGACTCACTGCATCCACTTGCTGGATTGATCCAGCTCGGTAATATGATGCTCAATGTCGTTTACGGTGGAGCAGGTGCAGGATTCTTGAACGTCTTGCTTTATGCCTTCGTCGCGGTCTTCTTGACAGGTCTCTTGATCGGTCGGACACCGACGTTCCTCGGGAAGAAAATCGAGACGTTCGAAGTGAAGATGATTGCGATTGCGCTACTCGTACCGCCCTTCCTGATTCTCGTCGGAACGGCGATCTCGATGTACGTTGCACCAGGTGTCGCTGGCATCTCGAATCCAGGCTATCACGGTCTATCGCAAGTCTTGTACGAGTTTACTTCAGCGACAGCAAATAATGGTTCCGGTTTTGAAGGACTCGGCGACGCAAATGTCTACTGGAACGTCTCGACATCATTCGCGTTGTTCTTCGGACGCTACATCCCATTGATCTTGATGCTTGCAATCGTGGGTTCGCTTAAAGCGAAGCAATCGGTTCCACAAGATGAATTTTCGTTTAAAACAGACACACCACTCTTCGGAACAGTCTTCCTCGGTACGGTCGTACTCGTCGGTGCATTGACATTCTTGCCAGTGCTCGTACTTGGACCAGTCGCGGATTGGCTGACGATGTGAACAGGAGATAAAAGCATATGATGGAACGAATCATGCATCCGACGCCCGAGGAACACCAACCGAACGGGGAGCCGGAACACCAATCCAAATCAGCAATCAGTGGCTCGATCGCGCGTCAAGCGACGATCGATGCCTTTAAAAAGTTAAATCCCGTCAATATGGTCAAACAACCAATCATGTTCGTCGTCTGGATCGGCTGCTTGCTCGCAATCGGCTATACGATCTTCATTGATGAGATGCGTGGCTTTAACTTGACGGTCAGTATCATCCTCTTCCTGACGGTCTTGTTCGCGAACTTCGCGGAATCGATCGCGGAAGGACGCGGGAAAGCACAAGCGGACTCACTGAAAGCGTCAAAAGCGGATGTCATGGCACGTAAACGTGTCGGGCAACTGATTCAAAGCGTTTCGTCCGCGACCCTTCGTAAGGGCGATATAGTCTTCGTCCGAGCAGGGGAGTATGTACCGGGTGACGGTGAAATCATCAAAGGACTTGCTTCGATCGATGAATCGGCGATCACGGGTGAATCCGCACCCGTCATCAAGGAAGCGGGCGGTGACTTCTCCTCGGTCATCGGTGGAACGCTCGTCGTCAGTGACGAGATCGAAGTCCGGATCACAAGTAATCCGGGTGAATCATTCCTCGATCAGATGATTGCCCTCGTCGAAGGCGCAAGTCGTCAAAAGACACCGAACGAACTCGCGTTATCAACGCTCTTGACGAGCTTGACATTGATTTTCTTACTTGTCGTCATGACATTACCGGTCTTTACGAACTACCTTGGATTTGATCTATCAGGTCCGATCTTGATCGCCTTACTCGTCTGTTTGATCCCGACGACGATCGGTGGCTTACTGTCAGCAATCGGAATCGCCGGAATGGACCGTGTTACCCGCTTCAACGTCATCGCGATGAGCGGGAAGGCGGTCGAAGCAGCAGGCGATATCCAGACGATCATCCTGGACAAAACAGGGACGATCACGTTCGGTAACCGGATGGCGTCGGAGATCACGCCAGTCGGTGGACGCACTGCTGAGCAGGCGTTTGAGGGGGCAATCCTCGCCTCACTCGCTGATGAGACACCAGAAGGACGTTCCGTTCTTGAACTCGCTGAACTTCGCGCGATGCCGGTGGAACAACACTGGTTAGATGGAGCAGAGATCGTACCGTTCCGCGCAGAGACACGGATGTCCGGACTCGACTTAAGAGATGGTCGCCGTGTACGGAAAGGGGCGGGGCAAGCGATTCAAGAATGGGTCAAGGAACAAGGTGGAACCATTCCGAATGATTTGCAAGAGAAAGTAGATGCAGTTTCTCGTCTTGGTGGCACACCACTCGTCGTAGCGATCGACGCAACGATCCTTGGCGTCATCTATTTGAAGGATACGGTGAAACCGGGCATGCGTGAACGATTCGATCGGTTGCGTGAGATGGGGATCAAGACGGTCATGTGTACGGGTGACAACCCGTTGACGGCAGCAACGATCGCCCGCGAAGCAGGCGTTGATGATTTCGTCGCGGAATGTAAGCCGGAAGATAAAATTCGTGTCATCCAGCAGGAACAAGCAGCTGGTCACCTCGTCGCAATGACAGGAGACGGAACGAATGATGCACCGGCACTCGCTCAAGCCGATGTCGGACTCGCGATGAACAGTGGGACACAAGCCGCAAAAGAAGCGGCGAACATGATCGATCTTGATTCGAACCCGACGAAGATCATCGAAGTCGTCGAAATCGGGAAACAGCTCTTGATGACACGGGGTGCCTTGACGACGTTCTCGATCGCAAACGATGTCGCGAAATATTTTGCGATCATCCCGGCAATGTTCATGGTCGCAATCCCGCAGATGGAAGTACTCAATATCATGCGTCTTGATTCCCCGACGAGCGCGATCTTGTCTGCCTTGATCTTCAATGCGATCATCATTCCGATGTTGATTCCGCTTGCGATGCGAGGGGTTACCTACAAACCGATGACGGCGGATCAATTACTCGGTCGTAACTTACTGATCTACGGTCTTGGCGGTGTCGTCGTTCCATTCATTGGGATTAAAATCATCGATGTCTTGCTTGCAAGCATCCTCTAAGGAGAAAACGAATCATGAAACAAGCCATTCGTGTGACGGTCTTCGTCACGGCGTTATGCGGGATCGTCTTTCCCGCTTTATTGACCCTGTTCGGTCAACTACTCGTACCGGATAAAGCTGAAGGTTCTTTAGTACAAGAAAACGGAAAATTCATCGGATCGGAATTGATTGCCCAGCCGTTCACGTCGAAACAGTATTTTCACGGACGTCCATCAGCGGTCGATCAATTAGCGGGAGCGTCTGCTGGGGATAACCTAGCAGCGTCGAACCCGGAGCTTGGCACGAAGATGGCGGAATTACAGAAACAGAACCAAGTGGACGGCGCTTCGCTTCCGGACGATGCCCTCGTGACATCCGGTTCTGGCTTCGATCCGCACATCTCAGTCGATTATGCTTTGGTTCAGGCGAAGCGTATCGCAACCGCGCGCGACCTGTCGCGTGAAGAAGTACGGAAGTTGATCACGAAGGAAGCAGGAACACATGATTACGTCAACGTCCTGCGCTTGAACTTAGCCCTTGATCGGAGTAAATCATGACACGAGGAAAGCTGAAGCTGTACATCGGCTCAGCTCCTGGTGTCGGAAAGACGTATAAGATGCTTGCCGATGCACGAACATTGACGCTTGAGGGTAAGGATGTCGTCATCGGTCTGATTGAGACACACGGTCGAAAAGAGACGGCGGAGATGGTCGGGCAACTCGAACAAGTCCCGCTACTTGAAGTCGTCTACAAGGACAAGACATTCCCCGAGGTGAACGTGGACGCGATCATTGCCCGTCGCCCGGATATCGTACTGATCGATGAACTGGCGCATACGAATGCGCCAGGATCGGTACGAAAGAAACGCTATCAAGATGTCGCAGCACTTCTTGAAGCAGGAATTAATGTCTATTCGGCCGTCAACATCCAGCATTTCGAAAGCTTGCTCTTTAAAGTCAAGGAAGTGACGGGTGTCGAAGTGCGGGAACGCATCCCGGATCCGTTTCTCGGGGAAGCCGATGAGATTCTACTCGTCGATGTCACACCACAGACGTTACGGGAACGACTCGAGCAAGGAAAGATCTACAAAAAAGAAAAGATTGAACAGAGCTTGAATTCGTTCTTCTCGCTTCAGAATCTTGCGAGCTTACGTGAGCTATCGCTGCGTCAGGTCGCGGACGAAGTCGACGATCAAGTCTATCAATCACGTTTGCTGATCGAAAAAGATCCGGCGTCGCTACAAGAACGAATTCTCGTCTGTATCCAGCTCAACGACAACGCGCGGAAGTTGATCTATCGCGGCTTTCGCATGGCAAGTCGATTGAAGGCAGAACTGTATGTCCTAACGATTTTACCGGCAGCAGAAAATCAATTGAATGCGAAACAAAAAGAAGTGCTTGCGATGGTACGCGAGAGTGGTTCCTTGTTCGGAGCAGAAGTTCTAATCCGAATCCAAGGCGAGCGCTCGATCGCCCAAGCGATCACGGCAGCTGCCAAGCATCATCGCATCACTCAAATCGTCCTCGGTCAATCCGCACGGACCCGTTGGCAGGAAATTCGGCGCGGATCAATCATCAATGAAATCATGCGTCATGTCCGCGGGATTGATATTCAAATCGTTGCCGATGACATGGAACGCTAGGGGAGCCCTTCCGCGTAAATGCAGGGGTTCTCTTCGAAGTTTGTCGTTTCACAAGACGAACGAGTCGGTCATTCTCCCTGTCCTCAGGGCGGGAGGTAAGCCGCGGCATCCCTGCATTTGATGCGGTCTGCCGGGTCTTACCTAACCCTGACGAAAGCGCCGAGCGCGCTTTTTTATCCTGTAGGAGTGGAGGATGACATTTTTCGTTCTACATCAATCAAAAAGGAAAGACCGTTCCAGTGAAGTCACCAGAACGGTCTTTCCTTTTTTTGTTGGAATCATTTCAATGATTTAAAGACTCGGCTTCATCGTTTCCTCAACGAGCGAAGACTGGAATATCGAAGACAGCTGTATAGCTATCCATTTGTTGATATAAATCATAGATGCGAGTTGTTTGTTTCGCTGCCCATCCCATGTCTGTCGCATATTGATGACGACCAGGATTCATTGGGTTCCAGCGCATTTTATAGAGTGTGTTTTGATTGTATGCATGGTGAATATATTGGGTTCCAATAAATTCGGCTCCACCCATGATGGCTGCTTCCGGTGTGAACCATCCTTTTTCGTAAGCTGTTCTTGCTCCACCGTTGATTGGATCTGAATCGATAGCACCGATGCCGTACATGTTGTAGACCATTTTTCCATTCCACATGACTCCATTCGCTAAAGTTGACGTTCCATTTCCTGTCTCAAGTAGCGCGTGGGAGATCAAGTAGATTTCGTTGACGGAAAAGGCTGTACCAGCGTCGATGAATGCTTGTCCACAGCTTCCAGTCGTACATTTACCAAAGATGCCTTTTGTACTGATGATCTTATCTAATGTTGCGGCAGATGCGCCTGTCGTCTTCGATAAATCAAGGAATTGGAAGAATTCCTTTGAAGAGCGGCTGACTTTTAATGGGTCAGCGACGTTCCGGACATCGGACTCGAGTGCATTCAACCAACCGAGTGTCCAGTATCCAGTGGAAGACGTGTAAACACGCGGATACGTCGTATAGAAATCACCGATTCGTTGATAGACCTTAATCATCTGTTTCGGCTGGAATTGTCCATAAATATGGCTATCCGTCGCCGCACCCGATCGGATGTTGAGTGGTGTCGTTGACGATACGGTCGCGAGTGTACCATTGACTGGGTCTTCTGATCCACCGAATCGAACATACATCGAGCTGACATACATCATCTTATTTTTATACAAATCGGTTTGAGGTGAAGGATTTAACTTCATTTGAGTGCTGATGAAGTTATCAAATGTATACGGTGTCGCAATGGAGTTGTAGACATTTAGTTTTGAAGATGTCGTTACAAGTGTTCCATTATACGCATAGCCTGATTTACCTTGATAGGAAATCTTATACCATTGGCCGATTTGTCCGGTGACGTTGACGACGACGTTCGAAGGAATCGTCGTCACGACTTGATAGGAACTTCCGACATACGAGCGAAGTGGAGTAGGACTTGTAGCTCGGACGTATAACGAATCTTTCGATACATAGTCAATCTTACTTGTAGATGCGTTCGTATCGACATACCCTGTTTTTCCATTGATCGTTACTTTATGCCACTGTTTATTCGTATGTGACGTAATCAGTGAAGTCGTGTAGTAGACGTTTCCTTTAGCTAGTGTCGTAAGTGCTGTTGCTTCTTCTAAAGATGAATTTCGAATGATTAAGTTCTCGTTCGCGAGGAAACGAGCGCCACTAATCTTTTTCGTTTCTGTATAAGGTGTTAAAAGAGCGCCATCGATATACCCTGTTTTTCCATTAACACTTACGTTCATCCATGTCCCGATTGAACCATTCACTTGTACGACTGTTCCTTTCGTAAGCGATGAGACTTCGCTGTATGTCGGACCAGCATATGACTTCAGAGAAGTCGTTTGTACCGTCTTATAGCGATGGGCTGAAATCTTACGGTATGAAATCGGACTTCCTTGATTCGCTCGGATGTATCCTGTTTTCCCGTCTACTGAAATACGATGCCACGACTGACCGTGACCGTTCGTGACAAGGCGCGTCGTGTAATAGACATCTCCGCTTTTTAGCGTCTTCCATGTATCGGCATCCGCCTGATACGTCGTTTTGACGTCGATGGATGTATTTAATACATAACGCGCTGCTGAGATCGTAGACGTTACGATATATTCGTTCAAATCATCCTGATGAACATATCCGATTTTTCCTGCATACGTCACACGGTACCACTCATTGATAGACCCTGTTACGGATACCTTCGTACCGCTTGGGATAGACTTGATGGAAGCGTAAGATACGCCAGCATAAGACTTTAATCCTGTAGCGTCGGTTGTTTTCATCGTCACGGCATCCGCTTGATAGGAGACTTTTTCTCCTGTTCCGTAAGCGATGTAACCGGTCTTTCCGTCTTTTTTGATCTGATACCATTTTTTAGAACCAAGTGTGACGAGACGTGTCGTGTAATAGATATCACCCTCTTGAAGCGTAGCGATTTTAAACGCATCTGCTTCAGGAGCGACTAAGATATCGGTGGATGATGTGACGGCGAAACGTGTACCTGAAATGGTTTGGACGAGGGCTGCTGTCTTAAACGTCGAAGCCGACGCATATCCTGTTACACCATCGTACGTGACACGATACCATGTACCGATTCGACCAGAGACGAGCGGTTTTGCACCGGCCGGAATCGACTTGATTCCTGCATACGAACTGCCTGCATAAGAGCGAAGTGTCGTTTTAGCTGTTGTGACGAAAGAGACGTTCTTCAGGCTTTCATAATTCACGATCGTTCCTTGATTCGCTAAAAGATAACCGGTTTGACCGTCTTTTTTAATTTTGTGCCACGTGCTACCTCGAGAATCCGTTGCAAGTGTCGTCGTGTAATACGCATCGCCTGTTTTTAAAGAAGCAATCGTTTTACTCGTCGAAGAGGCAGATGATTTGATTTCGACGGATTTCTTCAAGAGAACACGTGTAGTAGGAATCGTTTTGACACTTTGTTTAGAGACTTGTAAAAAAGCGTCACGGTGCATGTATCCACTATTTTTGCCGTGACGAACGCTATACCAGCCGTCGATTTTTCCGACTACTTCAACGTTTGTCCCAACTGGAATCGATTCGACTTTTGGATAACCCGTTCCTGCATAAGTATGTAGCGTGTAGGTATCCGTCGTACGTGATGTTTCGTTCGCAATCTTCTGATAGGAAACAGGAGTGGCACCAGATAGGACATATCCTGTTTTTCCTGCGTAGTTCAGGCGATACCACGTTTTGCCGTATGGATCGGTAATCCGTTGTGTCGTATAATACACATCTTTACTTTGCAAGGTACCAATTGTCGTTGCTGTCGTGCGTGCCGCATTTTTAATCGCCGTATTCGTAGAGACGATATAGCGTTGTCCAGAGATCGTTTGCTTTTTCTCATACAACACTAAATATTTTGAAGCGACATATCCCGTTTTTCCGCCATATGTTACTTTTTTGTAGCTTCCGGCATCATATGCGGATGAAACGACCGTTCCGGTCTTGATCGTCAACAAGCGTTTCCGTGAAGATGTCGTCTTATCATACAGATCCGTATCTGCCGATAGACGATAAGCCGTTACTTTCGTTGTTGCTGCGTTCACTATCGGTAGAGATGATAGAATGATGCTAAACACGATAAGAAGACTCGCGAACACCTTCAAAGGTTTCGAGATGGATGTCGTATTCAAAGTATCTTTCCTCCTAGTAGATATTCGTCCAAGCGGACGGAATCGGCTTCTAGGATGTCTGGTCTAAGGTGTACGTACTTATGCCTATTCCTACTATCGACCATATCGGATTTTTATGAAGAAAATATTGGGTTTTTTTGAAAAAAGGGATTTAGTTTTTTGAAAAAACCTCCTGTTTGTTTAAACAAGAGGGAATAGGATCAGATAGTGAGACGTGCGAGGATTTCTGTTAAATTCGTCGTCGGGCGTTCACAAGTAAAATCATGACAGAGATACGCCGTTGGCTCTTCTGGTTCTGGATAATCCGCGAGCAAAGAGACGTGCGGCAAAAGGTCACGCTTCGTACCAATTAACAACGCAACTTCCGGTAAGCGTAACTGTTGCAGTTGCTCGATTTCGACCGGGATGTCTACGTCTTCTGGAATCAAGATAATCAATTCCTTGGGTTCCATCTGCCGGTAGGTGAAGGTACTGACAAGTGAGGCAAATCCGGTCGGTTGTTGCTCGACTTCTTCGATTAAAGCTGTGAGCGCCCGTTCGGCACTTTCCTGATAAACGAGACGCCCGGTCAGACGACTAAGCGTGAAGAAAGCGTTCAAGGCAATACTATTTCCGGCAGGTGTGACGCCATCATACAGATCGAGTGGGCGAACGAGTAGCTCATCGGAGCGTGACGAAGTCAGATAAAAATAACCATCTGCTGTTTGAAACTGGTCCTGCAGCACATCTGCGAATGCTAAAGCTTCCTTTAGATGAAGCGCCCGTCGTGTTGATTGGAATAGTTCAAGATGTGCATCGATCAAATATGCATAGTCATCGAGGAATCCGTGTCCGGTTGCTTGTCCGTCTCGGTAATGAACAGCAAGTTTATTCTCCGTGCGGACGAATTGCTCGAGTGATGTCATCGCACGCGTGGCGACACGTGTATAATGCGGTTCACCAAAGACACGACCGGCTTTAGCGAACGTCGAGATCATCATCGCGTTCCACGATGTCAGGCGCTTATCATCACAAAATGGTCGCGGGCGTTCACTTCGCGCACGAAGAAGAATTTGTCGCTCGCGTTCGAGTTGCGCCGCTGTCTCAGCAGGTGACAAGTGCATTTCACGTGCGAACATCTCGAGTGTTTGTCCTGTCCGGTAAAAGACGTTCCTTCCTTCGAAGTTCCCGGACTGGGAGGCATGGTAAAAGCGCGGGAACAGCGCGTCTGGTCCGAGTAAGTCGGTCAGTTCAGAAGCCGTGAACGTATAATAATGTCCTTCGCCTCCTTCACTATCCGCATCCAAGGCGGCGTAGAAGGTGCCGTCCGGTGCAGACAACTCACGCTCTACGAATGTCAGTACTTCTTCCGCGTAACGTCGGAAGCGTATTTGTCCGGTCACTTGGTACGTCTCGATACATAGGGTTGCAAACCAAGAATTGTCGTACAGCATCTTCTCGAAATGAGGAATTTCCCATTTGGCATCGACCGTATAACGGAACAGACCGTAGCCGACTTGATCCGTCATCCCGCCGTCACGCATCGCAATCAGTGACCGCATGACCATATGGAGCGCCGTCTCGTCTTCCGCGTATTGATAATAATCAAGCAAGAAACGAAGCAGGGCAGGCGACGGAAACTTCGGTGCCTCGCCGAATCCACCGTGTTGACGGTCGAATTGACGCATCGCCTGATCAAAGGTGTCATGAATGATTGATTCATCCCAAGTACTGAAAGACGTCGCTGGTCGTAACACGTCGCGAAGTGTCTGCGACATGTTCTGACCGACTTGTGCGATTTTTTCTGGTGAACGGCGGAATTGCTCACTGAGCTGAAGCGTCACCTGACGAAAACTCGGACGATTGAACTGAGGTGTCTCCGGAAAATACGTGCCGATGTAAAATGGTTGCTGGTCCGCTGTCATGAAGACGCTCAGTGGCCAGCCACCTTGTCCGTTCATGACTTGAGCCGCCGTCATGTAGACATGGTCGATGTCAGGACGTTCTTCCCGGTCGACCTTGATTGCGATGTAGCGTTCGTTCAAGAGTCGTGCCGTTTCTTCATCTTCGAAGCTCTCATGAGACAGCACATGGCACCAATGGCACGTCGAATAACCAATCGATAAAAAGATCGGCTTGCCGCTTTCTCGAGCGGCAGTGAAGGCGTCTTCGCCCCACGGGTACCAATCGACAGGCTGGTGAGCATGTTGCAATAGGTAGGGACTCGTTTCATGGATAAGTCGATTCGACATGATGGATTTCCCTCGTTTCTTCTATAGTAATGAGTCCTCTTCACGATACTCGGCTTTTACGGCAGGTGCAACTTCAATTCTGAGACAGAAGAAAACGATTTTTTAAAAGAAAGATTGACTTTATAAAAGAAAGTGTGATAGATTAATACAAGTCATGAATCGGGGATGATCACTCATGTGAGAATCTTCAATCCATATCATACAATTAAATCGACAGGTCAGGATTTTTAGACCGCTACTGACAAATGAGTCAGACATAAGTCATCGCTTTTATTTTGTCCTTCTTCATACTACGAGGAGAAGTTGACCCAGCAAGATAAACCTTCCAATCGATACTTTTCCGCTCATTCCCGAGCTATTTCTAAAAATCCCAGTATCATGCGTCCGTTGCAGACGCATCACGATTCTTGCTAAAATGCTTGATTCAGCTGGCGCGGCCAAGGAGCCGTAACAACGAAAGAGAGGTAGGGCTTTCGTCGTTTCAGGTGTTTTGATCACCTGTAATCCTCGATTCTCATGACAACCAAAAACAACGACACGCTGATGAGGCGTTTTTTTTGTGCCTTTTTTCGGGTAATGCTGAAAGAAGGGGGTGACGACATGCCATGGAATGAGAACGACTATCCGGAGTCATTCAAGAACTTTGATCCGCCACTTCGAAAAAAAGCGATCGAGATCGCGAACGCGTTATTAAAAGACGGCTATGAAGAGGGACGCGCCATTCCAATCGCGACATCGCAAGCTGAAAAATGGTACGAAAGTCACAAAGACGAACAATAAAAATTTGTAAGCGATACCATTCCTTTCATTTACGAAGGATGGTATCTTTTTTTACGAAAAATATACACTATTGAGAATATAATCTGATATTATGAAGAAGTGTCAGAAAATTCAATAGGGGGTCTCATCATGAAATACGGCAGTACGTTTGGAAAGTGGGCATTGGCCGGAGTATTAACAGCAGGAATCCTTCCACAAGCGGGTCTTGTCGGGGCAGAAGGCGAAGGCGTCATCTTGTCTGAATACATAGAAGGAACAAGTAATAATAAGGCAATCGAGCTATACAATGGGTCGGGGCAAATCATTGATTTAGCAGACTATACACTCGTTCAATATACGAACGGTGGACCGTCAGAAGCGAAAATCACACTATCGGGGAAAGTGGATCCAGGGAAGACGTTCGTCATCGCGAATTCGAGTGCGAATGCGGACATCAAAGCAAAAGCACAATTGACGACGGGATCATTGAACTTTAACGGAAATGATCCCATCGCACTGAAAAAGGGTGATGTTGTTCTTGATATCATCGGACCACTCGGTTCATCAACGGATTTCGCAAAAGATACGACACTCGTCCGGAATGCCGGCGTCACGTCTGGTGCTAAAACGTACGAACCATCACAGTGGACGAGCTTCCCGGTCGATACACTGACGAATCTCGGCAGTCATCAGACAGAAGCGGGCGACGTTCTTGCAGCACCTACAGCTTCTCCAGTCGGTGAAGTTGAACGTGGAGATCAAGTGACATTATCAGGTGAAGGAACGATTCATTATACGGTCGATGGCACGACACCAACTGTCGACAGTCCGGTGTACACGTCACCGATTACAATCAACGATGAAGTGACGATTCAAGCAGTTGCCGTCAAGGACGGTAAAACGTCAGCGGTTTCGACATTCAAGTACTATATCGCACCACCAATCACGAAAATCAGCAACATCCAAGGTATTGCGCATACGTCGCCTTACGCAGATCAACTCGTCCGAACGACAGGTGTCGTCACGTACGTCGTCGATGCGAACAACTTCTACATGCAAGATCCGAATCCGGATCATGACAGCCGGACATCGGAAGGGATTCTCGTCTATGCGAAAAACCATGGTGCTGCTGTTGGACAACAGATCGCGACGACAGGATATGTCAAAGAGTGGTTACTTGGCGGATACAGCGATAAAGCAGATACAGACCTTGCTGTCACGGAAATCAGTACGGTCAATCTCGTGAAGGGGGCGCTTAATGAAGGCTTACCAGCAAGTATCGTTCTTGGTGATAAAGGGGTCTTGATTCCGACGCAAGTCGTCGACAATGATTCCTTCGCGCAGTTTGATCCAAAAGAAGATGCGATCGATTTATACGAAAGCTTAGAAGGTATGCGTGTCGCTTTACCGAACGCAATCGTCACAGGGCCGCAAGCAAACCGAACAATCCCAGTTCGGACACAAACAGACGCAAACAAGGTCTACACAAAACGTGGCACACCAATCCTGACGAAGGATAATGTCAACCCAGAACGTCTATTTGTCGAGATGGGCAGCTCGTCGTACCGTGCGAAAGCTGGTGATACATTCGATGGAACAATCGAAGGCGTCATGAGCTATAACTATTCGGCTTATAAAGTACTCGCCAAAGCAGCGGACCTTCCGAAACTCGTCACGAGCGAAGTGGAGCGTCAACCGACGAACATCAAGACGGGGGAATCACGCTTGACGGTTGCTTCGTACAACGTCGAGAATTTCGCCTCAACGGCAGACGCTGGAAAAGTCGATCGTGTCTCAGAAGGCATCGCGACATTCCTGAAGACGCCGGATATCGTCGGTTTGACAGAGATGCAGGATAATGATGGTGCGACGGATAGCGGAACAGTCGACGCATCAAAATCATTCGAGACATTGATTGCAGCAATCGAAGCAAAAACAGGTGTCCGCTATGCCTATACGGACATCGCGCCTGAAGATAAGAAAGACGGTGGACAGCCGGGTGGAAACATCCGTGTCGGATTCCTTTACAACCCGGCGCGTGTATCGCTCGCATCAGGTGAAAAAGGTGGTGCAACGGAAGCTGTTGCGGTGGAAAACGGCAAGCTGACGAAAAACCCGGGTCGCATCCAACCGACGGATCCGAACTTCGCCAGTTCACGAAAACCACTCGTCGCGGAATTCCTCTTCAACGGTGATTCGTATCACGTCATCGTCAACCACTTCAACTCAAAAGGTGGCGACGGAGCTGACTTCGGTAAGAACCAACCGGTCGTACGTAAGAGTGAAGTCCAGCGTCATGCGATCGCGAACATCGTCCAAGATTTCGTCTCTGAATTGAAAACGGAAGTCAAAGACTCGAACGTCGTCGTTCTCGGTGACTTGAACGACTTCCAGTTCTCAGAAACGCTAAATATCCTGAAAGGGAAAAACCTCTGGAATACAGTCGATGATCTTCCAGAATCCGAGCGATACTCTTACGTCTATAACGGAAATGCTCAAGTGCTCGATCACATCTTGATTTCGAACAACTTAAAACGTTATACGTCTTCTGATATCGTCAACATCAACTCGGAGTATATGGAAGCAGACGGTAGCGCGAGTGACCACGATCCGGCGATCATCTCGATTCAAGGTGCAGAGACAGCCGTTCCGGTCAAAGGCATCGCAGAAATCGGAAAATGGCGTGCCGTTCAAAAAGGAAAACATATCTTCCTCGAATGGAAATTAGGTCGTCATTGGTTAAAAGCGAGCGGAACAACTGGAGAGCAACAAGGTGAGTTGCTCGCACTGCGTGTATCGCAAGATCGACCATATATTCAAGTGAAGACGAAAAAAGGAAAAACGATTTGGTTAGAACTTTCTCATTTCTATCGTTTGAAAGAAACAACGAAATATCAATGATGAAAAGCGGACTTAACGGTCCGCTTTTTTGCGTGACGAGAAAAAGAGAGAAAGAAAAGAAAGTGTGCTAATCGAAAGTGTCGAGATTAACGCGACAGGAAGAGGGATGACGCGGAACATATACGTGAAGTGTACCATGATCAAAAATAGGATAATGGCGAGACCAGGAATGAATTGTTTGCAAAGCAACATACCAGAACCAGGAACGAGTAACTCAAAACCGAGTCGTTGATTCAATCGTACATCTTCGTGTGCATTCGCTAAACTGAATGAAACCGTCAACACGACGAGAATCATCCATCCAGAAAATAAATATTGCTGAATCGGTAAAAAGGCGATGGACTCATAAATGAAATACAGTAAAACCATAGGTCAACTCCTTCATTTCATTATGTTATTTGGAAAAGCATTGAAAGTTTGGCTTACGAATTCTAATGATACCGAGTAAGAATTCCGAGAGCAATCAAAAATCTCGAATGATGAAATAAAAGAATGTTCACACATTTTAAGAAAAGGGAAAGATGGTTTAGTATATGTACTAAATACTTTTAAGAATCCTCTTAACGAAAGCATTTTAATAATATGAGAACGTTCTCATAAAACGTGTCTAATTTGTGAACGGAAAATGTGATTTAGACAATTAAGAGCCAATGACTGTTCGAAAGAATCATTTTCTTTTAAAATAAAGGTAATGATTAAAGGAGGCGAAACGAAGATATGAAAAAATGGTTGATCGTCGGAGTAGCAGCAGTAGCTTTTTTCGGCTACGAGAACATTCCAATGGAACAGGCAGAAGCCGATTATCCGAAAAGTGGCGGCAAGCTGATTGATCGATATAGCAGTGAATATCCAGGTTACGACTGGGAAGTCAGGCGGACGTCCAGCGAAGAATTCGTATCGTTGACGAAGGACGGTAAGGAATACGGAAAGTACCGATTTAAAAATGGTATAACAACGCAAGGGGCAGTCTTGAACAAGGATACGGAATCATCGCTGAAGAAAAAAGGATGGA
Organism: Exiguobacterium sp. OS-77; assembly: GCF_000414195.2. Classification (NCBI taxonomy): domain Bacteria; kingdom Bacillati; phylum Bacillota; class Bacilli; order Caryophanales; genus Exiguobacterium; species Exiguobacterium sp. OS-77. The sequence goes on from NZ_DF239008.1 coordinate 558,992, forward strand.
CCGCAGTGAAGTCCTACCGTAAAGGCAACACGAACTACATGTTGAACCTGGATCATGCAGCCGTCTATGAGAAGAAGGGGAATTACGTCACCTATTTCTTCGACCAACATGATGGGAATAAGGTGAAAGCGACACTGTCGATTCCGAAAGACGTCGAAGCGAAGAAAAAGGGTTTCTATGGTACGGCTTCGAATGCGTTACGAACGACGGATGAGAAGCTGATGCTACGATTGATGAACTGGGAACGGGCTGACTACAAGTTAAATCCGTTGGCTCCGTATACGGCACTGAAGCCAGTGACACGCGGTCATAGCGAAAATATGGCGAAGAATAATTTCTTCGCACATACGGATCCGCAAGGGCGTGATCCGTTCGACCGGATGAAGCGTGAAGGAATCAGGTTCAGCTATGCTGGTGAAAATCTATCAATGGGCTATCCGAATGTCTTTGCATCACATTGGGGCTTAATGAATTCAAAAGGGCATCGAGAAAATATTTTGAAAAAAGAGTACAAACAAGCTGACATCGGTGTGGCTTTCCGGAGTAACGCGCCATACTTCACGATTAATTTCCGAACACCTTAAAATAGAAAAATGGAGGACGATATTTCACGATGTCGTCCTCTTTTTCATGAAGCGATGTGTTTTACACTAAAGGCAGGAGGTGGGGATGTTGGAAATCCGTCGATTGAATCCAGAAGATGCAGTACTCTATAAAGCGTTTCGATTAGAAGCCTTACGAAACCATCCTGAGGCATTTGGCTCTGATTATGAATCAGAAAAAGATCGATCCGTCGAACGGTACGCAACTCGTCTTGAAAGCGAACAGTCGATGACGTTTGGTGCGTTTCATGAAAATGAACTCGTCGGTGTCGTCACTATCGTCTGCTCCGAGCCGTTCAAGATGCGACATCGAGCGAATGTATTTGCGATGTACGTCACGCCACGCGCCCGAAAACAACAGGTCGGACGACACCTTGTAGAAGAGGCATTACGTACATTAAAGCAGCATCCTGTAATTGAGCAAGTCCATCTCTCGGTCGTCCGGACGAACGAAGCTGCTAAAGCGTTGTATCGGTCGCTTGGTTTTGAATCATACGCGATTGAACCACGGGCGCTGAAAATCGATGATACCTATCATGATGAAGAACTGATGTGGTATCGGTTCTAACACCAAACGACCGGAATTCAAAGAGATGATCTCTCCTTGAATTCCGGTCGTTTTTTACATCAGTTTGCCCATTCAGGCTTGCTGAAGCCTTTGAATGATTTTTCGATAACTTCATTGAAGGCGTCCGATTCGACGGCTGCTTTTAAGTCTTTTGCGACTTGTTTGTCAGCATCTTTCGTTTGGACAGCGACGAGGTTCCGGTATTGTTCGTCCATCGTCTCAAGTGCTAACGCATCAAGTAAGTCGAATTTCGCAGCAAGTGCGAAGTTCCCTGGAACGGCTGAGATATCGACACTTTCGACAGCGCGTGGCAGTTGAGCCGCTTCGAGTGGTTTGATGACGAGTTTCTTCGGATTCTTGACGATATCTTTTTCTGAAACGGTCAGAGGATCAGCATCCGGCTTGAGTTCAATCCACCCTTGTTCCGCAAGCAAGTTCAGTGCCCGTGCTTGGTTCGTCGGATCATTCGGCGTCGCGACTTCAGCACCTGTCTTGACGTCGTCAAGTGTCTTCGCTGTTTTACTGTATAGTCCCATCGGTGCTGTCGGAACCGTGATCAGTCCTTTTAAGTCGAGATTCTTTTCTTTAGAAAACGTTTTTAGATAGATCGAGTGTTGGAACAAGTTGGCGTCGATATTGCCGCTACCGAGGGCGATGTTCGGTTGAATGTAATCGCTGAACTCGACGATTTCGACTTTATAGCCTTTCTTTTCGAGTTGTGGCTGAATCGCTTGTTTGACCATGTCGCTATACGGACCGCTCGTCGCCCCGATCTTGATCGTCTTGTTTTTTTCATCAGCGCTGCTGTCTCCACATCCTGCGAGGACTCCTGCACCGAGTAAGGCTGTTGCTAAAAAGGCATATCGTTTTTTCATGATTCCACTCTCCCTTTGTATGTGTGATTAGCGTTTATCTGTTTTTCGCGCCAGTTGATTGCCAAGTGCTTGAATACTTTGAACGATGACGATGAGCACGACGATCGTCACGATCATGATGAGATTATCGTAGCGATAGTAACCGAAACGGATCGCGAGGTCACCGACACCACCGCCGCCGACGATACCAGCCATCGCTGAGAAGCCAATCAAGCTGATCGTCGTTAATGTGATGCCCTGAATGATGCCAGGGAGTGCTTCCGGTAAGAGGACACTGACGATGATCCGCAATGGTTTCGCCCCACAGGCTTCCGCTGCTTCGATTAGACCAGGCGGAATTTCACGGAGTGATGTTTCGACGAGTCGCGCGAGAAATGGAATCGCTGCGACACTGAGACTGACAGATGCTGCCGTCGGACCGATCGTATTGTCGAGTAAGAACTTCGTCAACGGAATGAGGGCGACCAACAAGATAATGAACGGTAGCGACCGGACGATGTTGACGACGAAGTCAAGAACACGGCGGACGGCAAGGTTTTGAAAAAATAATCCGCGGTCGGTGACAAACAAGAGAATTCCGAGCGGAATCCCGACGACCAATGCGAAAGCAAGTGAAATTCCGACCATCCATGCTGTCTCGCCGAGTGCCTTCAAGAGCTCAGGTAACATCGTTTGAATACGATCAAGCCACATCCTGAATCACCTCGAGTGCATGAAGTTCCGTCGCGAGCCAGTCGAGGGCAAGAGCGATTTGATCGGATGATCCCGTCAAGCTGACAATGAGGACACCGAAGGCGACGTCTTGAATGTAGTCGACCTTGCCGTGCAAGATGCTGACTGAGATATCGTAACGGCGGATCGCTTCTGATAACGTACTCTCACCGGTCTTTTCGCCCGTGAACTGCAAGCGGATGATCTTGCCTGGGGTTGCCTGTAAGATGCGTTCCGGCAATTCGATTTGTAGTGCCGTATCGACATAATGTTGCGTCACCGGATGCTTAGCTTGACTGAACAAGTCATAGGTTGAGGCGACTTCAACGACTTCACCTTGTGACATGACCGCGACACGATGGCAAATCTGTTTGACGACATCAATCTCATGCGTGATGAGGACGATCGTCAACCCGAGTCGTTCATTCAAATCCTTCAGCAGTTCAAGGATCTGTAGTGTCGTAACGGGGTCAAGAGCGGATGTCGCTTCATCACATAACAAGACGGTCGGATTGTTTGCGAGTGCCCGGGCAATCCCGACGCGCTGTTTCTGCCCACCGCTTAATTGACTCGGGAAGTTCGTCTCAAATCCTTCAAGTCCGACGAGCGAGACGAGTTCGCGAATCCGCTCCGGGAAATCTGCTCGTTTGACGCCAGCGGCCTTGAGCGCAAAAGCGATGTTATCTGCGACGTTGCGCGACTGAATCAATTGGAAATGTTGAAAGATCATTCCTGTCCGCAAGCGAAGTTGACGCAAATCTGCTTTTGACATCCCGCCGAGCGAGACACCGTCGACCTTGACGGTTCCTTGTGTCGGATGCTCGAGCCCGTTGATTAGGCGAAGCAACGTACTTTTACCGGCACCGGACTCACCGATGATTCCGAAGATTTCTCCTTTTTGGATCGTCAAATCGACATCCCGTAAGGCAAAAATCGGGGTCCGATCTCGGACGAACCGTTTTGTAATGTGTTTGAATTCAATCATCCGCTCATCTCCTCATACAAAAAAAGTCGCTTTTTCCTAGTAGCGGAGCAACCAGAAAAAAGCGACGAAAGTGTAAGATTTCGTAACTTATCTCTCAGAATGAAAATCATTCTGTAGGATGTGGCACCGTTCCTTACAGGTGGTTGCCGGACGTCGTTGGGCCTAATCCCTCGGTCGCTCTCGATAAGTAGTTATGCTGTTGGGACTTACTTTAACGGAAATGATTCCCATCTGTCAAATGTTTTTTCAGAATTATTCCGCAACAGGTGTCCGGAATAGGTTGAGCGTTCCGATTCGATCGACGGCTTCTTCTAGACGTTCGACGTCAGCAATCAAGCTGATCCGGACGTAGCCTTCACCGTGTTCGCCGAAGAAGGATCCAGGGGTCACAGCGACGTGCGCTTCGTCAAGGAGATGATCGGTGAAGCTCTGGGACGTGTAACCTTCCGGAACAGGAAGCCAGACGAAGAAGGAACCGCCCGGGCGTGGTCCACTCCAGCCGATTGCATCAAGTTTTGCGAACAACGCATCGCGTCGTGTTTCATACAAGCGACTTAACTCACGGACGCACGTCTGGTCACTCGTGAGGGCGACGGTCGCCGCATGCTGAATCGGTGTGAAGGCACTGACGTAGAGATGTTCTTGGTACGTTTCGATGCTTGAGATGACGGACGGATTTCCGATGGCAAAGGCAATCCGGAAGCCGGACATGTTGAAGCGTTTTGAGAGTGAGAATAGCTCGATTCCGACGTCTTTCGCCCCTTCCGTCTGCAAGAAACTTCGCGTCGGACCATCGAAACTGATACCGCCGTATGCTAAGTCATGAACGACACAGATATCATGGGCATCGGCGAAAGCGACTGTCTGTTCGAAGGCTTCTGCCGTCGCGGTCGCACCCGTCGGATTACTCGGGTAGTTGAGGAACAACATCCGGGCACGCTCAACGTCCGTCGTATCAAGTAAGTCATAATCCGGCAAGAAATCATTTTTCTCGAGCAACGGAAGCGTAATCGGGTAAGCGCCAGCAAGTGCTGCACCAGACAGGTAATCCGGGTATCCTGGATCCGGGACGATGACACCTTCTCCAGGGTTGACGATCGTCTGCGGTAAGGCGACGATTCCGGCTTTACTGCCGAGGAGAATCGCGACTTCCGTTGCCGGATCGATCGTGACACCGAATTCAGTCGCGTAAAAGTTTGAGACAGCTTGTTTTAGAAAATCATGTCCACGAAATGGTGGATATTGAAGGTTCGTTGGCTCGTCGATAGCTTGTTTTAAGGCATCGAGAATATGTACAGGCGTCGTTTGGTCGGGTGTTCCTTGACCAAGTGTGATGACATCATGTCCGGCAGCTTTTACAGCACCGATTCGGTTCGCAAGTTCAGCGAAGACGGGAGCAGGAAGCCGATCAATGGCGATGGATGGAGCGAAATGTTTCATGGATGAATGCCTCCTTCGTGGTATTGTCGTCAAGGATAACGAATATTCAGTCAAAAGAAAAGAACTTTTTCGAAATTTAAAAAAATTGTCGGATAAACAGGTACAGATAAGTGGAGCGGGAATAAAGAGTAGGGAGAGGAGTGGGAAGATGAAGCGAGCTAACTGGAAAGAGGCAGTCGTCTATCAAGTCTACTGGCGTAGCTTTAAAGATTCGAACGGGGATGGGATCGGTGATTTAAGAGGTGTCATCGAGAAGCTTGATTACATCGCTTCACTTGGTGTCGATGTCGTGTGGTTGAATCCGTGTTATCGTTCCCCGGACGTCGATAACGGCTATGATATTGCCGATTATTACGAGATCATGGAAAAAGCGGGAACGATGGGGGATCTACAGGAGTTGATCACGGCCGCTCATGCCCGTGGATTGAAGGTCATTCTCGATTTAGTCGTGAACCATACGAGTGACCAGCATGACTGGTTCCGTCAGTCATGTGAGCGGATCAACGATAAGGATGACTGGTACATCTGGCAGGATGGCACGAAAGAGACGCCTCCGAACAACTGGCGCTCGTACTTTGCGCCAAGTCCGTGGACGTGGAGTGAAGAGCGCGGGCAGTATTATTTTCATTCCTTCGCCAAAGAACAACCGGACTTGAACTGGGAGCACCCAGCTGTGAGGCAAGCAATCTACGATATGATGAACTGGTGGATTGCTCAAGGGATCGACGGCTTCCGGATGGATGTCATCAACTTGATCAAAAAACGGTCGTTCGAGGATGTCGCCAATCCGTTTGATCTCTCGTACCTTGGGAATCAGCCAGGTGTGCATGACTTCTTGCAGGAGATGCATGCGAATGTTCTCGCTGGTAAAGACTTGTTTACAGTCGGTGAGATTCCGTTCGTCGGTCCAGAAGATGGACTGTTATATGTCAGTGACGAACGAAAAGAACTCCGGACACTGTTTCACTTCGAAATCGCGGACGACATGGAAGCGATGGATCTCTTACGATTCAAGGAGATTCAAAAACGCTGGTACGACGTCTTATACCCATTAGGTGTCAATTCACAGTTCCTCAACAACCATGATCATACACGACAAGTGACGCGCTTCGGCAGTGAACGATACCGGGTTGAGAGTGCGAAACTACTCGGTTTGATGTTGCATACGTTACCGGGCATTCCATACGTGTATCAAGGAGAAGAGATCGGGATGACGGGGATTCGCTTCTCGGATCCGTCGCTTTATCAGGACGTCGCCTTTCGAAATCGATACGCGGAGCGCATCGCTGGCGGAGAGGACCCAGAGGTCATGCTCTCATCGATGCAGTTACTCGCGCGCGATAATTCCCGTACACCGATGCAGTGGGACGATACACATGCAGCTGGCTTTACGAGTGGTAAACCATGGTTAGCGGTCAATCCGAATTATACGGACATCAATGTCGCGCAAGCAGAAGCCGATCCATCGTCCGTGCTTGCTTTTTACAAGTCGCTGATTCAGATGCGAAAGGATCATCCGATTATGGTCTACGGTACATACCGAGACTTAGCGCTTCATGATCCGTATCTCTATATCTATGAGCGGGAATTAGAGGGAGAAGTCTGGCGGATCGTCCTCAACGTACATGATGAACCGATGCAGACCGCCCTCGTCTTACCACCGGAAAAGTTGCTCATGTCAAACTATCCGGGTAGCCCGGATATCTTGCGTCCTTACGAAGCACGCGTCTATCGTTATTCTGTTGCAGAACAGAATTGAACCACTGGACGAAAAAATGGGGGTAACTCAAAAAAAGAATGACGCGTCTTTTCACGCCCTTTCCTCAGGCGAGACACAAGCCAGTTTTCCTGCTTCATTCAAGCAGGAAAACGGGTCTTGTTTGTCTCTGACAGCGCATAAATGCGCTTATTCCTGTAGGAGTTGCGTGTGACGCGTCATTCTTTTTGTTATGAGATAAGGGTGGCAGATTTTCATTCTGCCACCCTTATCTTTGGAAAGACTGACTCATGATACAGTCCCGTTTTAAGTGTGTGATTTGAATGGAGATGATTTTTTCGTCTGCAAGACCTGAGTGAATCGATCGACGGCTTGTCGCATCTCGTAACTCGGTCCAAGGATTAGTGGACCATGTCCGACGGCAAGAATATCCGGAGACAGTTCCGTCAGTTGATCAGCCGAGCGAAGGGCGACGTCCGGATCCCATGTTGCGAGTGCAGGGAACGGGAATTGCCAGCGGACGTCACCGGAGACGGCGAGTCCTCCTTGCGTCTGAAAAGCATCTCCGGCGATCAACGTCCGGCTTCCTTCATGCCAAAGTGAGATCGAACCAGGTGTATGACCGGGTGAGGCGATGACACTGAGACTTCCGACTTGTTGACCACTCTCGAGCAAGCGATCCGGACGTGTTTTGATGTTTTTCGGAATACCACCTTTTAAAGGTGTCGTTTCGCCTTCGCGTAGCGTCTCGTCCCCACTGAGCAATGCAGCATCGCGATAACTGATACAGACTTGAGCGAGAGGAAAGGCGTTCGCAAGGAAATCAAGCGAACCGACATGATCGGCATGCGCATGAGTCAGGATGATTGCACCAAGCGGTTTCTCTTGCTTTCGAATATAGTGATAGAGCGCCTTTGCGTTGATCCCGAGGCCGGCATCAATCAATGTCAAACTGTCTGCTTCTTCAAACAGGTAGCAGTTGACCGGGAAAAAGGATGGGGTCGTCTGCAGTTGGTGTAAACGTTCGATTGTCGTGACACGCATCGGCTTCACTCCTTCAAAAAAATGAATAGTCTTCTTCTTTAGTATCGTCTGTTTTTTTAGATGCGTCTAGACGCATTATGTGGAAAAAGAGGCATCACCTGTAAAAAGATGATCCCTCTTCTATGAATCATTCAAATGTCACAGCGAAGACGGCACCGGCATGTGGTGCATCATCTCCGTCGGCAGCCGTCGTGACGAGCAATCGATCTTCATAGAAAATCGGGCACGTCGGATTCGAAACAGGGAAGTCGACATGATCGAGTTTTTCACCAGTCGCAAGATTCCAACGGGTGATGCATGATCCAGCATAATGCGCGATCCAAGCATGACCTTCCGCGTCCTTCGTCATACCATCCGGGAACCCTTCTTCTTCTTCAAGGTCAACGGCGACACGTTTATTGGAAAGTGGTGCGTCCGGAGCGTAGTCAAAGGCATAGACTTTTTTTGTCGGTGTATCGATGTGATAGAGCGTCTTGCCATCTTCTGACCAGACGAGTCCATTCGAGTTCGTCAAGTCTTCGTGCAAGACATCGATGGAACCGTCATGACGCAGACGGAACAATCCAGCAGTCTTACCGTCTTCTTCATTAATGCTACCAGCGACATATTGTCCAGTCGGATCGAGCTTTCCGTCATTCATTCGGTCAGAATCGGGCAGTGACAGTTGATGCTCAAGAGACAGATGACCTTCCTTGAGATCAAACGTCCCAAATCCGTGTTCAGCCGTGACACGTAATAAGTCTGGAGCGTCCGTCAAGGCAATTGATGTGATGGCGCTTGGTAACGTGTACGGCTTGAGTGCTTCTGTGGCAAGGTCATATGAAAAAAGAAGTTGATTCGGAATGTCGACAAAATAAAAGCGTTTTGTTTTCGCATCGTAGACAGGAGATTCACCTGTCTTACACGCGACATCAATAAATACAGATACACTCATGAAAAGGCCTCCTACATCATGTATGAATAGATTCATATGTTGATTGCAACATATGTGGCTTAAAAGGAATCAGTTAACTACTTTCTATACCTGTTATGAATAAAAATAAACCTCTCCTAAATTAATTATGTCATTTATTTACTAAAAAAGGCATAATATATAACGGAGGTGTGTTATGTTCAAGAAAATTTGTATTTTATTAACAACTTTTTGTCTTTTTCAATCTGTCTCTACCACTCAGGCAGAAACGATTTCAAAAGGTGTGACCTATACGACAAAATCAGAAACACTTTCGGGTACACCACAGTTATTTCGACATATAACGGTTCAGCCCGATACCGGTAACTACTTTATGACGACGAAAGGACGAGATCGTGTATTAGCAACAGAATCTTTACCTTCTCAAGTTAGTCGCGTGACAGCGAGCGGGGGGCGTGTCGTAACAGCGATCAATGCCGATATGTATCGAGTAGCTTCGGGGTTACCGATTGGACTTCAAATTCAGCAAAATCAAGTACTGGTTAGTCATAGTGTAAAAGATTCTGCGACAAAATTCCCATCATTCATGATCAACGGACAAGGGAAACCAGAGATCGGGTCGTTCGGTATCATCGGATCTGCGACGACTGATACGAAGCGGGTAACGATCCACTCAGTTAACCGTAACGAGAACTTAGCGAATCGAATCGGTATCTTTAGTTCAGCTCATCATGCTTCAAAAATGCTGAAGCTAATTGAGCCGTCAGAAGCGATGAAAAAAGAAATTGCTATCGTCTATTTAAAAGGAACAGCGACATCGGCGTTTACACTCGGGAAGAACTATCAATGGACCGTTGAATCGGTAGATACGACATTCCGTAAAGAAATTCGCTTACCCGATGCTGGAGTTGTCCTCGTTGGTCTCGGAAAACAAAAAGCGGCACTACTCTCACTTGTGAAAGCAGCAGAAGAAAAATCAAATGGTCTGTTATCAACACAATTAAATCTAGTTCAATTATCGAATCTTCAAATGCGTAACGATATTCAAGAAGCTGTATCTGGATATAACTGGTTGATTCAAAATGGAGTTGGATATAGTTTAGACAGCCTAGCATTGAACCATGACCGCTTTTTGATGCTCGCTCGTAAGGCGCGGACACTTATCGGTACAACATCAAACGGGACAGTTCAAATCATTACGGTGGATCAAGCTCGTCTTGATTCAAAAGGGATTACGATGCTTGAGGCAGTGGAGCAAATGAAGCGTTTAGGTGTAACGTCGGCCCTCGCATTTGATGGTGGGGGATCGACAGAGATAATGGTCAGACGCGCTGGAGAGTTTTTACCTAAAACAGCGAATGTACCGGCAGATGGAAGAAGTCGCTCTATTACGAACGGTTTAATATTAGCCACTCATTATGTTCCATCGAATGTAGCGACGACGATTTTATTGACTGCCCCTAAAGAATTATATGTAGGTGAAAAAGGTGGATTTGGATTAAAGCTGACGGATGCAAATGGACAGCCTGTAGATGCAACGAAGAAATCGATTATTTGGAAAGGGACAGGTGTCAAAGGCTTACAAGTCACGGCACCGCTGACTCCTGGAAAATGGACAGGTACGATGCAAGTTGATCGTGCTAAACGAACCGTATCGATTCCAGTCACGAATCGCTTGACCGGTCTTACAGTCAATGGAGGGCGTCCGATCTTGTTAAAAGTAGGACAACGCCTCGCGATTTCATCAGAAGGATGGCTAAACGGACGACGTGTCGTAATCCCTGCTTCGCAACTCAATTACCAGGTTGCAAACGGAGCGACCGCATCGATTACAAAAGGGAATATTCTTGCAAAGAAAATCGGGAAGACAGAACTAACTGTCTCATCTGGAGGGAAGACGGTTCGACTATCGGTCACCGTCTCTGCTATGAAAAAAGAGGAAGTCATCGATTCCTTCGAACAGGGAGTCTACGAAGCGAAATCTCCTTATGTTTCGAGTTATGCTGTCCGTCTCAGTTCCTTACAGAAATCCAGTGGCAAACAATCGCTTGAAATGACATATGATTATTCAGGATGGAAGAAACAAAACGGAGCCATGTACATTAAAAAAGCATCCTGGATCATTCCTTCTCCTGCTCGTGGATTGACGATGGATGTGTATGGAGATGGACGCGCGCCTTGGCTTCGCTCAGAAGTCAAAGATGCTGCAGGAAATCGACATGTCGTGGATTTCGTCAAGAAGGTAGATTGGAAAGGATTTAAAACGGTACAAGCGACACTCGATCCGACGTGGCCAACACCTCTTAAAATCGAATCGTTGTATTTTGTTGAAACGGATACATCGAAAAAAGGAACAACCATTAAGAGTAAGGTGTACTTGGATCAACTCAAAGTTTTATACTAAACCTAAAAAAACAGGGAATCGGATTTCAATGAAATCTTGACCCTGTTTTTTTAATCAGATAAAAATTACTCTGACGGATGGTCTATAGTAATTAGCGACTTTTGACAAGAAGATTTACAGCTTCCTTCACAAGCTCTTCTGTCTGACCGTCACCATTTTGTTCGGCGTCTTTTACGCACTCAATTAAATTGGAGCTTACGACGACACCAATCGTACGATCAATCGCGGAGCGAGCAGCGGAAAGTTGAGTAATGACATCTCGACAGTCTTGCCCTTCTTCCATCATACGAAGGATACCACGTAATTGCCCTTCGATTCGGCTGACGCGATTTTTCATTTTGCGATCATAATCCATATATGTTCCTCCGTTTCATAGTAGAACTAACGTCTGAGTAATACCTTTATGCTATGCCCATAACGGTATTACTGTCAATTCTATCGAATTTTAAGATATACTTTTCTTGAAATCAGGGAATATGGATGTGGTGAGGAATTTACTTAGAAAATTGATGAAAACTAAAACGATTTGGTGTTAGCTCTCGTATACTATATGATGAAGCTGATATCAGGAGGAGGAAAAGGATGCATACTCAATCCGATGAATCGCTTTATCATCTGATGCGTAGCGGTGATGAACAGGCACTCGAGACTTTGTATGAGAAGTACGAGCGATTGTTATTTTCATTCGCCTATCGCTTTACGAATAATGATCGATTGTCTGAAGAAGTCATTCAAGAAGTATGGATGAAAATTTGGAATGGTCGTGTTGATTTTGATACACAAAAAGGAAAGTTTTCATCTTGGATTTTGACGATCACGCGTAATGCGGCTCTTGATTGTTTACGTCGTGAAAAACGACAACCGACGATTGAAGTTGAAGAACGAGATGGCGGATATGATGAACCTGTTGAGCGGACCGTCATGCAACGCGAAACTGCAGCGGAAGTGCGGGGCGCCGTAAGTGAACTAAAATCAGAACAACAGGATTTGATCGAACTAGTCTATTTTCAGGGACTAACTCAACAACAAATCGCAGATCAACTTGACTTACCACTCGGAACAGTCAAAACACGTATCAGAAGTGCGATTCAAGCATTAAGAAAACGATTAGATGGGAGGGAACGAGATGGAAGAACGTTGTCATGACTTGATCAATTACTTCAATGGAACACTCTCTTCAGCAGATCGCGACGCGTTCGAAGCGCATCTTGCGACGTGCGAAGAATGTCGCGAAGCACTTTTAGAAATGGAAGAACTCATGCTTCCCATCGCTGAATCGCTTCCGGAGCGTCCTGTTCCTGTAGGAATGAAAGCACGTATTCTTGGAGAAGTTCTTGGTTCAACAGAGACGGAGTCTCCTAAAGAAGAACCGATGACTACTCCAGTAGACATTAAACAAGCACGTCAGCAACAAACGAAGAAAAAGAGTGTCCCACTTGGCTGGTTGATGAGCATTGCTGCCGCCCTTATTCTTTCACTTGGTGCGAATGCCTACTTTTTGTCACAGGAAGAAAGTACAGATACACCGGAAACACTGGCGATGGATGAAATTAAAGGAATGGGAAACTTTGAAAGCAACGAGTCGATCAAGGGATCAAGCATGGTATTTACACAAAACGATAAGTCGTATATGCTCGTTCAATTGAAAGATCTGCCTCCATTGAAAAAAGGAGAATTGTATCAATTATGGACCATCAAAGGTGAGACACCGACTGCGAACGGTATTATTGAAAAAGACGGCGAAGCAGCAGCGGTATTTCAACTCAAAGGTAATGGTGACGTCGATGCTGTAGCAATCACTGTCGAACCCGAGCCGGATTTAGCGAAACCTACGGGAGAAATCGTGGCCTCAGTTGCACTTTAACTTAAAAAATACGAACGGATTCGTCTACGACGAATTCGTTTTTTTTGTGCGTTTTACATTAAGAAAAAAAGACTAAAAAGTAGAAAATATCAATTAAATCGCATGAAATGCAAGTTTCGACTGAAAATATACTTCATAACCGTCGATACTAAGAAGAAAGTCAGTTCTATAAGGAGAGGCCACATACAATGAATGAATGGATTATTTTAACAAAGCACTATGAAGTGGGCTTAGTTGTACTGTCGGTACTCGTCGCGATCATTGGATCGTATGGATCGCTTGAATTAAATCGACGTTTGGCTAAGGCGACTTCTTTGAAAAAACGAGCGTTATTCTTATCTTCTTTGACGATGGGACTATCGATTTGGGGGATGCATTTCGTCGGTATGGGTGCTTTCGCTTTACCCGTTACGGTTCGTTATGACTGGATTTTAATGTTCTTATCCGTCATTCCAGCTATTTTAGCTGCCTTCATCGCCTTTTATCTACTCTACTCATCAGCGATTACACGAAACAAAGTCATTTTAGCAGGTTCTTTGATGGGCGTAGGTATTGCGATGATGCATTATCTTGGGATGATGGCAATGGATTTTGGTGGCGCGATTCGTTATGAAACAGGGTTGTTCGCTCTATCCATCCTAATTGCGATCACTGTAGCATATGTTGCCTTGTTACTCTTACATCGTCTACGACATGTTGATAAGAAAAGAATTCTTATTCCCATTGCGATTGTAATGGGCTTTGCTATCTCTTCCATGCATTATGTAGGTATGTTAGGAACATCTTTTTGTATCCCGATTGATCAAGCAGGACGTATTGGTGATGGTCCTATTACATCGAATATTTTAAACGATGTAGCCATTCCGGTATTTTTGATTTTGATCTTAATCGCTGGACTCTATATTCATTTAGAACGACGTGCCTTACAGATGATGGCATATACTGATCATTTGACCGGTTTGCATAATCGTAGATGGTTAGATCACCATATGATAAAAGTAGATGCGCATTACGGAAAGTCTAAAGACGAGATGGCGATGGCTATACTTGACCTGGACGGGTACAAATGGGTCAATGATACGTTTGGTTTTGATAAAGGAGATGCCGTCATTCGTGAGTTTGCAGATCGGATGCGTGCGTCCTTATCGGAAGATGAAGCATGTATTCGTTATAATGGAACGCAGTTTTTTCTTATCAAAAAAGTACCTACTGATGCATTACTTCGTACTTTCGAACAAATTTTAGAAGATATTCGACAACCGATTCACTTAGATGATCAACCAATCCACTTGACAGCAACGATGGGTGTCATCTTACCGGATATGGGAGAAACGTTAGAAATGCGAATTGGTCAAATGGAAAGTGCTCTCCGGGTCGGCAAAAACGAAGGAAGAGATCGATTCATCGTGTACGATGATTCCCTGCATTCCGACAAAAGAGAGCAATTGATCGTCGGTTCCTTACGCCGGGCGATGACGGATTTCAAGGAGTTCGCTCTCGTCTACCAACCGAAGATCGCACTCGCGACAGGCAAGGTGGATCAGGCGGAAGTTCTAATTCGCTGGAATCATCCGAAGTTCGGTTTCATCTCACCGGCGGAATTCATTCCACTTGCTGAAAAGTATAGTTTAATTCATCGTTTGACCGAGTGGGTGTTGAAGGAGACCGTTGCACAGATGGAGATTTGGAAGAAAGAAGATTATTTCATTCGCCAAGTCTCGGTGAACTTATCCGCGATGCATTTCCGATCGGAGTCGCATAATCTGATGATTAAAGAAATCGTTCATCATTCCTTGAAGAACGGAAGTGAATTGCAACTACAACTCGAAATCACGGAAACGTCCGTTATGGAGAATCTGGACCGGGCGATGACAATGCTTGGTGAATTGAAACAGCTTAGTCTGACAATCGCTCTCGATGATTTTGGAACGGGTCTATCGTCGCTAACGCACTTGAAGCATTTGCCGATCGATATCTTAAAAATCGACAAGTCGTTCATCGATGAAGTCCCACATGACGAACGGGGAACAGCGATTACGGAAATGATCATCCAGCTTGCGAAGAGTCTTGGGATCGAAGTCGTCGCAGAAGGTGTCGAAACGCTCGAACAGCATCTCTTCTTGAAACGCCTCGGTTGTGATTATGGACAAGGCTACTACTATAGTAGACCGATGCATGTGAAGGATTTAAATCAGCAAGCGATCGAAGAGACCGTTCTAAATGTCGGATAAGGCAATCCAAACATGAATTTCGTTCGTATACTAGATAAGCATGCGAGGATGATGCATGCGACGTCTGGGGGGACGCAAAGCGCTGGGATATTACCAGCTCGTGCACGACGCAGACAGACATCTAGTACATTCAATCATACTCAGACCATCTAGCTTTCGACGCAGCACCTGTCTGTTCGAACACAAACAAAGGCAACTTCCACGACGGAAGTTGCCTTTTTCATTTGCGCTTATGAACGAACCGTCAGGACGCAGCCTGTTTGATCCGTCACGAGCACATTCGTATTGAAGTATTGGCCATCACTTTTTAGGATGAGCGCTTTTTTCTCCGCGTTGTAATCGAGTGTCATTTCTTGATCGAGGAAATGACTCGACCACCGCTTGACGAGAACGGGACCGACGTTTGAATCAATCGTCATGTCTTCGGATGTCGCTTCATCGACGATGCGAATACTGAAAATACCAGAGTTTCCGCAACCACAACCCTCTGTATCGTAATAGAGATGCAGTAGACCGGATACTTCACCGCGTAATTGGCGGATTCGCTCCTGAGCAGACGGTGTAAATGTAATGTTCATGGTCATTCACTCCTTTCCTTTATTATACGCCGTTTGAACGAGAAAGGAACGTCACTTGCTCACGCTGACTTGGCGGCGCATCCGAACGAGAAGGAAGATATAACCAGCTAACAATAAGACGACGCTACCGAGAACCGTCGTATCGACGAGACCATTATCGGACTCGAAATTAATCGCGATATACGCCCAGACGAAGACAAGCGGATAAATCGGATCACGGTTCGCAAACATGAAGAGAAGAGCGATGATGACTCCGACGACGAGTATGATCATCGTCCAACCCGCATCTCCAATTCCAAGCCAAGATGTTACACCTTCTGCATTGATCGTCAGGAAGATGTCGGCAATCGTCGCGACCGATACCCAGCCGAGGTAAAGCGAGAACGGTAGCTTAAAGCGTAATCCTTTCGTCTCACGGTCAATTTTTGAGTAGATGACGATCAAGGACAACAAGAGACCAACGATGACGACAACGGAGACAACGAACAGTTCAAACGTGAAGGAAACGATCCAGCCAGCATTAAACAGACAGCTGATCAAGAACCACGGTCCGATTTTCTTCGCCAGTTCGTGTTCCTTGAACTTCGGAATCGATTGTAAAATCAACCAGATGAGTAGAATCGTATAAATTAATCCCCAAATCGAGAACGCATACCCAGCCGGTTTGAACAATGTGATGATCGAATCAGAGATTCGTCCTGTCTTTCCACCATCAAGGGCGTTCACGGCAATCGTGAAGATGAAGCCGACCCAGTTGAGCCAAATCCATTTATTATTTTTCAAACAAAAAACCTCCTTTATTCTCTAAAGAAGGTTTACCCAAAAATCAAATTCATTAGTCATCACGGTCGGCGCGTCGGGTTCAAAAAGGACATCCCGATCGCTGGATTTCCTGTATGCGAACCGAGAACCGGTGTCAAGTCATCGATCCGGACACGCACATCGTATTGCGATTCGAGGCGTTGTTTCCACTCGAGTGCCAGGTCATACGCTGTCGCGTGGAATAGTGAAATATCCGTGACCTGTCCCCGTTCAATGATTGCGACAAGGTGATCAAAAATCTTCGAATGCGCTTTTTTGAACGTCCGGACGGTTTGATAAGGAACGATCTTTCCTTCCTCGAAGTGGAACAACGGACGAAGTTGCAACAAGTTACCGACGAATGCCTTCGTCGAAGAGATCCGTCCACCTGCTTGTAATTGATCGAGGTTTGCGACCGTGAATTCAATGTGATGATCGAAACGACGCTCGAGAATGATCTGTTCGACGGATTCGATCGAGTGTCCCGCTTCGACGAGTTCGATCGCTTCTGCTAGGAGTTGACCAGCCGGGTAAATGCCACAACGGGAATCAATCGCAATCAGACGAAAGCCAGCAATCTCTGCCCCTTGAACGGAAGCGTTGTACGTTCCGCTCAGTTCGCTCGATAAGTGAACAGCGAAGCCGACGTCGTAATCCTCTTTCAACCGTTCATAATGCTCGGTGAAGCTTCCGATTGAAGGTTGGCTCGTCGTTACCTTGTGTTTTGAGTCAATCCAGCTATAGACGGTCTCCGCATCAACGTCGACACCATCGACGAAACTTTCTCCATCCTTCATGACAAGTAAAGGGACGACCGAAAGATCATCGCGCTGAGCGATCGTATCCGGTAAAATCGTTGTACTATCAGTGATCCAAGCGATCCGCATAACAAGTTCCTCCTTAAATTAGTACCTGATATTAATTGTAGGTGTAAGCGTTCTCGCTGTCAAATGAACATTAAAAAATATCGAACGTTTTAGTTGATTAAATAATGAAATACGCTATAATCGGTACGTGATTAGTAAACTTTTAGTCATCTTATACTAAACTAAGCCGATGAGAGGAGGACGTCGATTGTACTCAATCGGTCAAAAAATCAAGAACCTCCGTCTTCAAAAGGGATTGACGCAAGAGGAACTAGGGGAAAGAACAGACCTGAGTAAAGGGTACATCTCGCAACTCGAACGGGAAATCAGTTCACCGTCGATCGAGACGCTGTTTCATCTCCTCGAAGTCCTTGGCATCTCACCGAAGGATTTCTTTGATGAGGATACACTCAATCAAAAAGTCGTCTATGGGGAAGAGGATGTCACGACATATGCCGATGAGGAACAGGGGTATCATGTCACGTGGCTCATTCCGGAATCGAATGAAAAAGAGATGGAACCGGTCCTGCTCACACTCGCGCCAGGGGGAGCATTCAAGACGTATGAACCATCAGGTGCCGAGACGTTCGTCTATGTGCTCGCAGGAAACGTCACGCTGACGCTCGGACGTCAGTCTTTTGTAGCGAAACAAGGAGAGACACTTTACTATAAGGCTTCAGAAATCCATCAACTACGCAATGAGTCAACACAAGAGACGAAGGTCCTCGTGACTGCGACTGACTCATACTTATAAAGGAGGAACTAGATTGGCAGATACTACGATCATTCAATTCAAGGACGTTACGAAACGATACGACGATCAGACCGTCCTCGACCAAGTCAGCTTCGAAATCGAACGCGGGAAGTTCTATACGTTACTCGGACCATCGGGTTGTGGGAAAACGACGATCTTACGACTGATTGCTGGCTTTTCGGAAGCAACAGAAGGGGACATCATCTTCAACGGAAAACGGATCAACGATGTACCGGCGAACAAACGTCAAGTCAATACGGTTTTCCAAGACTATGCACTCTTCCCGCACTTGAACGTTTTCGAGAACATCGCCTTCGGTCTTCGCATCAAGAAGGTGAAAGAAGCAGAAATCGCTAAACGTGTGACGGACGCGTTGAAGTTCGTCAACTTGTCCGGTTATGAGAAACGAGAAATCACCGAGATGTCAGGTGGACAGCGGCAACGTGTCGCGATTGCTCGGGCAATCGTCAATGAGCCGGAAGTCATCTTGCTCGATGAGCCACTGTCAGCGCTCGACTTGAAATTACGGACAGAGATGCAGTATGAGCTCCGCGACTTGCAACGTCGTCTTGGCATCACGTTCATCTTCGTCACGCACGACCAAGAAGAGGCACTGGCGATGTCAGATGAAATCTTCGTCCTCAATCACGGTGTCATTCAACAATCGGGCACACCGACGGATATCTATGATGAACCGATCAACCGCTTCGTCGCGGACTTCATCGGTGAGTCGAACATCATTCCAGGGCGCATGGTGGAAGACTATCGGGTCTGGTTCGCAGAAAAGGAATTCGAATGTGTCGACCGTGGTCTTGAATTGAACGAACCGGTCGAGATCGTCATCCGTCCGGAGGATCTCGAAATCACGAACGTGACCCAAGGGAAACTACAAGTCACCGTCGATTCGCAACTTTTCCGTGGCGTGCATTACGAGATCGCTTGTATGGATGAAGTCGGTAACGAATGGCTCGTCCACAGTACGAAAAAAGCGACGGTTGGTGAGCAGATCGGACTGACATTTGATCCGGAAGCGATTCACGTCATGCGACTGAACGAGACGGAAGAAGAATTCGATAAGCGTCTGGAATCCTACGACGGGGTGTTATGATGCAAAAATCACGTAACTGGTATCTTATCCCGTATCTATTCTGGATTGCCTTGTTCGTCATCGCACCGATCGTACTCGTCGTCTACTATTCATTCCTTGATTTGGACGGCAACTTCTCATTTGAGAACTACCAGAACTTCTTTACGTCGACCTATTTGACGATGACACTCAGCTCGTTCTGGTATGCCTTTTTGATTACAGTGTTTTCGCTCTTGATCGGTTATCCGACCGCTTACTTGTTGACGAAAACGAAGCATAAACAGCTGTGGCTACTTTTGATCATCTTACCGACGTGGATCAACTTGTTGTTGAAAGCTTATGCCTTCATCGGGTTATTCAGTACGTATGGTCTTGCGAACCAAACGCTTGAAGCGATTGGAATTGGACGACAACAGATTCTCTTTACCGATTTTAGTTTCGTCTTCGTCTCGGTGTACATCTTCATTCCGTTCATGATCCTGCCGATCTTCAATGCGATTGAAAAACTGAGTCCGTCACTCGTCTTCGCTGCACGTGATCTTGGGGCGTCGAACTTCACGACGTTTCGGCGTGTCGTCTTCCCGCTGACGCTCGATGGTGTGAAGTCAGGCTGTCAGCTCGTCTTCATTCCGGCGTTATCGCTGTTCATGATTACGCGTCTGATTGCCGGGAACCGCGTCATCACGCTCGGTACAGCGATTGAACAGCAGTTCCTCGTGACACAGAACTGGGGCATGGGAGCGACGATCGCTGTCTTCCTCATCATCGCGATGGCGATCATCCTTGCCTTGACGAGTACGAAACGGAAGAAAGGAGCGACGACTTGATGAAACGTCTGAAACTAGCAAATCTTTATCTGATCGGAGTCTTCATCATTTTGTATGCTCCGATATTCTACTTGGCATTCTATTCGTTCAACAGTGCTGACAACATGACGAACTTCGATTCGTTCACGTGGGATTGGTACAAGGAAGTCTTCCAAGATTCACGTTTGTTGATCATCGTATTGAACACACTCGTCATCGCCTTGTTATCAGCTGCAATCTCGACGATTCTTGGCGTATTCGGAGCGATTGGGATTCAAGCCGTCCGTAAGAAACGGGTCGAGACGTCGTTGTTGACGCTCAACAGCATCTTGATCGTCAGTCCGGATGTTATCATTGGGGCATCGTTCTTGATCTTCTTCACGCTACTTGGCATCCAACTCGGCTTTACGTCAGTCCTACTGTCCCACATCGCGTTTTCGGTACCGATCGTCGTCATTCTCGTCCTGCCGAAGTTGCAGGAGATGAGTCCAACGCTCGTTGATGCAGCGCGCGACTTAGGCGCAAGCCGTTGGGATGTTTTGACGAAAGTCATCTTGCCGTATATCACACCAGGGATCTTCGCTGGCTTCTTTACGGCATTGACGTACTCACTGGATGATTTTGCGGTGACGTTCTTCGTGACAGGAAACGGCTTTACGACGTTGTCCGTTGAGATCTACTCACTTGCCCGTCAAGGGATTTCGATGAAGATCAACGCCTTGTCGACCGTCATCTTCTTGTTTACGTTCTTACTCGTCATCGGCTACTACTTCTTGAACCAACGAGCTGCTACGAAGCTTTCGCGACCGGAGGTGAAATGACCGTTGAAAAAATTGATTCAATTATTTGCCGCGATTTTCCTGATCTCGGGTGTCATTTTATTCACCTTGAATCAGTTAAATGAGACACAAGGGTATTCAGGGAAAAATGTCCTGAACATCTACAACTGGGGCGATTACATCGACCCAGCACTGATCAAACAGTTTGAGAAGGAGAGCGGCATCAAAGTCGTCTATCAGACGTTCGATTCAAACGAAGCAATGCTGACGAAGATCGAACAGGGAGGAACGACGTACGATATCGCTGTTCCGTCCGACTATGCGATTGCGAAGATGATCGATGAGAAGCTCGTCGTTCCGATCGATCATCAAAAAATCCCGAATCTCAAAAACATCGATTCGCGCTTTTTAGATTTATCGTTCGATCCGAACAACAAGTACTCGATTCCGTATTTCTGGGGAACGGTCGGTATCGTCTACAATAAAGACTTGATTGATGGGAAGAAACCGACGAGCTGGAAGGATCTCTGGGATCCGAAGCTAAAGAATCAGATTCTACTCGCTGACGGTGCCCGTGAAGTGATGGGGATGAGCTTGAATAGTCTCGGTTATTCGTTAAATGAAACGGATGAGTCGAAACTACAGGAAGCAAAAGCGAACTTGATGCGCCTGACACCAAACGTCAAGGCAATCGTCGGAGACGAGATTAAGTTATTGCTCGCGAATGAAGAAGCGGGGCTCGGTGTCGTCTGGTCAGGTGATGCAAACGAGATCATGAGCGAGAATGAAAATCTTGACTACGTCATTCCAAAAGAAGGATCAAACGTCTGGTTCGATAATGTCGTCATTCCGAAGACCGCGAAAAACGTCGAGGGGGCACATGAGTTCATCAACTTCATGCTGCGTCCAGATGTTTCAGCGAAAAATGCGGATTACGTCGGTTATTCGACACCAAACAAAGAAGGCTTAAAACTGCTCGACAAATCGGTTCGGACCGATGAGCGATTCTATCCTGATAAACAAGTCACAGATACACTTGAAGTTTATGAGAACCTCGGGAAGAAGATGCTCGCACATTACAATGAGTTGTTCCTAGAGTTTAAGATGCATAAGAAATGAGGAAGAACCTAGTGTCCCGCCGACACTAGGTTCTTTTTGTTTGCATGTATAAAAAATAAAAATAAACTTCCATAAAAAAACTATAAAAACTGAATAATTTTTTGAAATAGGGGAATCAGTTTATTATCAACGCTTTATATAGGCGCCGAGGAGGACATTAGCATGAAACAAGTCTTAGGAATCATCTTAACTGCCGCACTCACTGTCAGCATCGTGTCAGGCACTTCATATAATCAATCGGTCGAAGCAACAAAACAAACTGATGTAAAATGGCTTCAAGAAATTCAGACGCAAGCAAAACAAGCACATTCCCTCGATGGAAAAGTTGTTCTTGAAAAAACGACACTTACGCAAGTACATAAAGCGTACAAAGGCGAAAAGAGCTCGAACTGGTGTCAAAGTGGAAATGGTCTTGCTTCAGCAGATCGTGCCCTTCACTACTGTTCAACGTATGGTGTGAAGGATGCAAAAGCGAAAGTCAGTGCCATCGTTTATGATCCGAAACAAGTCAAACGGACGGTTACAGTCAAGGAAGTCAAACAAGCCTATCCGACAGCAAAACTCGATAAAACGTTCAATGTCATGACCGTTTCCTCAAAACAGGTCAACATTTATCTAAATTTAAACTCTGACCGTACACAAGTCATGTCAATTCTAGTAAAATATAACTAATGAAAAGGATGACCGATTCGGCCATCCTTTTTATTTAATCGTTTTATAGAGTGGTACGAGATGCGAATAGGTATTTCGAATCACATCTAATAACTCCTCGCGTGTCAATTCGCTCACTTGTTGTGCTGAAATGTGACGACCGACGAGGAATTCTGCTTTTTTGACATCATGGAAGCGTTCTAACCCTGAATGGATGTCGGTCTCGTGTACGGGAACAGCATCTTTTTTCATATGATCATATGAAATGACGAAGTCTTCAGGGAGTGTGGTTAGTAAATCCGTATGATTTAGTAATTGTGAGGCATAGTGTTGTTTGTTCGGCAACTCATAGATATAGGCGAGCCAAATGAACAGATGGTCATCAAACAGTCCGACTTGGAAGTGAGGATGCTTTTTATAGCCGCGTCTATCTGGTGAAAAAGCCATCCATGTATCCTGTGGCGGATTTACTTTGCGTCTAGCATGTTGTGCGATATGGACGTGCATGTCCTCTTCGATCGCGACGGTCAAGTCGGGCGTGATTTCTTGTCCGATATCGCGAAAAATCGGTTGGATGCGCTCGCGAATGGCATGCATTCGTGAATCAAGACCATCAATGTGAAACGTGTCAAAAGCATATTGAGTAAACGTATTTGTCATGAAAGATCACCTCTTTAATGAGTGTATCAAATGAAACGATTCAAGTTCGACATTTTGCTCAAAAAATTGAATAATAGAATTAACAATTTATTACAATTTTAAAAAATAGATTAAACAGGAAGGGGAAGTTCGAGTGCGCCGTTTTCAACAATATCTCCTTCGAAGCTGGGTCGTATTTTTCTTAATCGTGATTGGCATCGATCTTTTTGCGAAGTCTAAGGATTATAGCCTCAGCGTCGACTTGTTCACGTTTTTATTGATTGCCGCATTATCCACTATTTTTGTCGTCGATCCGGTTCGCCGACGACATATGAGCTTCACGTTTCATTTTGGTTTTGTATTGTTCACATTTTTAACGTATGGCATGCTTTCTGCTATTTGTGTAGGACAGGTCACCATGTTGATTTATCAATTACGTACGATTCATACACCAGTCGGAAGACGACGGATGCTACATAACTATCCGTTTAATGTGGCGCTAGAACTTTTCTTAATCGTACCAGCAGGTCTAGCTTATAATCTCTTAGGTGGGACGCATGGTGATGCCTTTCAATTAACTGACAACATCATCCCGTTGCTTGCGATGGTCGTTATTTTATGGATTGTCTTATTGCTGCAATACCAACTTTCACGATTTCTTTTGGGTGAAAATATTCCAAGTGATGTCATGTTTCAGCTGCTACGCTTCGAAGCAGTCGTCATCACGGCAGAACTACTCTATGGTATTTTCAGTACACTTGTCGTGCAAGGAAACGGGAATAGCGGGCTTGTAATGGCAGCGTTTGCACTTTTCATCATCAAGCGTTCTCTCGGTAGTTCGGTCCAAGCATCGGACCGAATTGAGCATTGGGAACAAATTGAACGTTTAAAAGAAGCGGCGTGGAAAGACGGTGACGCGCAATTTATCATCGAACGATACCTGCGACAACTCAATCAATTCGTCAAACCGGATATTGCATGGATTAAATTCGATTTCGAAGAGGGACAACAAAGTGTCTATTATTCCTTAAAGGATGGGCGTAAATTAAAGGCGGACCATGTAGAAGGGAAGGTCATAGAGGAAATCATTGAAAAAGAGGAAGTTTTACTCTATGGTATGCAACAGGAGTGGGATATTCGATTGTATGATTGTTTACCAGAGGAAATTCAATCCGTCTTATTCATACAGCCTGAAGCAACGGAGACGATCAATTGCTCACTCTTACTTGCCTCTGAAGCCAGTGGAGAGTTTACGAAAGACTTTGGGTACGAGTTGTATCGCGCGTTGCGTGTCCTGTCATGGGCTGTAGAGCGCGCACATGAACGAGAGCGATTGCTGATTGATAGCCGGACGGATGCGATGACGAAATTACCCAATTATCGCGCGTTACAAGAGTGGGGGGATCGTCGAATCAAACAACGCGATCTGTATCCTTTCTCCGCATTGATGATCGATCTCGATCACTTTAAGCAAATCAATGATACGTACGGTCATGAAATCGGCGATGTCGTCCTATTTGAAGTAGCTAAGTTGCTGATGCAAGCGACGCGAATCACGGATCTCGTGGCTCGGTATGGTGGGGAAGAATTCGTCATCTTGCTTCCGAATACGGATCTAGAGTCCGCCCGCATCGTGGCAGAACGAATTCGTGAGACGTTGCATGCTAATCCGATAGTAGTCGAGGGTCATACTCTTGAGATTACAGCGAGCATAGGGGTAGATACGCTGAAGGAACTGGGCGATCTAGCCAGTTTGATCCGAAACGCGGACCGTGCGATGTATGTCGGTGCGAAGTTCCAAGGACGCGATCGTGTCGCAGCGTATCATGAATGGAAAGAGAAAGTCATTTGAATCACACCAAAAAAAGATGGCGGAAACGTCATCTTTTTTTTGGTGAAAAAAAGCCTTTCCGTCTCGAAGATCGGAAAGGACTGAAGAATGGATGAGTTCATTGAGCTTGTTGTTTGTTGAGACGGATCTCATTTTCAATCGCATGAATCGCAGCCGACCAAGAGCCGTATCGGTGTAATAGAGCTTTCGTCGAGGGTTTATTGTTCCGTTTCGCCCATTCTCGATAGGCTTCAAATGAAAGAGAAAATCCGACTTCTTCGATGGCTTGACGAAGCGATGCAGCGAGCTCTGCTTTAGAGTAGGTCACGCTGGCTTCAAGACCTGCTGCCGTACAGGCATCATGCCATGATCCGAACATCTTAACGATGTGATAGTGACTCGGCGCGTGGTGAACGGATTTTCGCCACATTTGATACTTTTTCAAGGTGATTGTCGATCCGACATCCTGCGCATAGCGATGAAACGATTTTAAGATCTCATCTTTTGTATACTTCGGCGCCCGCTCGAGTTCTTCGGGTTGCTGATCTACATTCCATTCGTAACCTGCTGCAGATAAAGCTTCAGGCCAAGACCCGAATTGACGAACGATATTCTCTGGCTGTGGCCAGTCATTGACGAGCGCATAACGACGGTAGACTGTACGCCTTGGACGATCCTGGATGAGTTCACCGACTGCGCGAATCGCTTCGATCATCTCGAGTTGTTCTTCCGTATAACTCTTTTGATTTGTAAGTACGCGTTGCTTCATGAGTGAGTCCTCCTTCCTAGTGAAGTAGAGTATTGAGGCAAAAGTCCTCTGTGGTAAATATATCGGTTCATTTCCATTAATTATGAATAATTTTAATGAATTATTGTAAATATAGTGAATCGGATTCTTTGATAGTATAAAACGAAGATATAAAAATGAAAACAGAATGACACGAAATTTTAATGCTATTCAGAAAAATAGGACAAATGACACAGGTGGAAAAAAAGACCAGACACGCTCGTCAGCGAATCTGGTCTTTTGGTGTAACTTATTTTCCTTCGATTGATGCCCATTTGTATGAAGTATCGGCACCTACTTTATGGTTGACGATTCCTTTGACATACGGCTTACGTAAGAAGGAAGCTCCGCGCTGATACATAACAGAGATTGCTTGATCGTCCTCAAGGAGAGTTTTCTCAGCGTCTTTCAGTGCCTGCCAACGTTTCTCAGCATCTACTTCTTTTTGAGCTGATTTGATGAGTGAATCATATTTATCGCTTGAGTACTTACCACGGTTGTATGGTCCACCTGTTACCCACATATCGAGGAACGTCATCGGATCCTGGTAGTCAGGTCCCCATCCTGCGAATGATAGTTCGAACTCACCTTTTGATTCTAGCTCAAGTTTGTTCTTGAACGGCTGTTGTTTGATCGTGACTTCAAGACCTGGAAGGTTTTTCTCCCACTCGCCTTTAAGGTATTCAGAGATTTTCTTCGAGTTATCATCATCGTATGAAAGAAGCTCGAGTTTGACTGATTTTTTACCGATATCTTTCAATCCTTTTTCGAACGATGCTTTTGCAGAAGAAGCATCGTATGAACCGAAGCCTTCGTTACCATCACGGAAGTCTTTACCGTCTGGACCTTTTGCGAATTCTTTCGGGACATAGTAATAAGCTGGGATTGAACCGTTGTTTAAGAGAACTTTTGCCATCTGCTCTTTATCGTACCCAGAGTCGATTGCTTTACGGATGTCTTTATTTTTCAAGAGTTCATTCTTGAAGTTCATTTGGATATAGTACATCGATGCATCAAGGCGTGTATCGAAGTCTTCGTTATCTTTGTACTGATCCACGAATTCGCTTGTCAGACCAACTTGGTCGATATCACCTTTTTCGTAAAGGTTAACTGCAGTCGATGTTTCCTTAACGACTTTGTAGTTGATCTCTTCGAGTTTAACGTTATCTTTATCCCAGTACTGATCGTTTTTCTTGTAGCTCCAACCGACTTCTGTTTTCCAGTCTGATAGGACGAATGGTCCGTTGTAAAGGAATGTATCTGGTTTCGTCGCGAAGTTTTTCCCTTGTTTTTCGACGAACTCTTGTTTCAGTGGCATGAATGAACCGAAACCAGTTAATGATTTGAAGTATTCAGCCGGTTGTGTCAGCTTAACTTCGAGCGTTTTGTCGTCAACAGCTTTGACTGCAACATCGTCAGCTTTTCCTTTTCCTGTGTTATACGCTTCTGCGCCATCGATGAGATACATGATATACGCATATTGCGAACCACTTTTCGGATCAAGAACACGTTTCCATGCATACTCGAAGTCTTTTGCTGTGACATCACTGCCATCCGACCATTTCGAATCACGAAGCTTGAACGTGTATGTAAGTCCATCTTCCGAAACATCAACACTTTCAGCAACACCAGGTGTAGCTTCTTGTTTGTCATCAAGACGGAATAGACCTTCTTGGACGTTGTTTAACACTGTGAAGGAAACAGAGTCTGTTGCGACGGTTGGGCTAAGTGCTGGAATATCTGAAGCACTCGTTAAATTTAAGATTTGTTTGTCTGAAGATTTCTCTCCAGATGTCGAACCGCTTTCTTTTTTACCTTCATCTGTCGTCGAACATGCCGCAAGACTTGATCCAGCGATTGTCAGTGCTCCAACGAGTGCAAGTGCCTTTTTCTTCTTCATAAAGTAAATCCCTCCCAAAAGAAATAGATATATCTGGTGAAACGATAAGAACCGATAGGATAGCGATCCGGTGTCCGACTAAAAATAAGAGGGGTCATCGCCTTTTATTCTTAAGCTGTGGAAAGCACCGGATCAACTTGTTATCAATAATAAATACAATATTCAGAAAAATCAATAGAATATTTTCAGATTATTTCAAAATCATTAAATTTGTGTGTAATACCAATGGTTTTTTTATTAAATTATTTTTTTTGAAGGATAAAATTAGGAGTTTTTAAAAGGGTTTAATACAAAAAGAACCAGTTGTATAAAACAACTGGTTCTTGAACTCATTTCTGCTCTTGGACGTACTGAAGTGCTTCTGCGACGTGATCTTTTACTTTCACACTGCGCCATTCCTTGACGATTTCACCAGACTCATCAATTAGGAAAGTTGAACGAACAATTCCAAAATATTCCTTACCGTAGTTCTTTTTCAGTTGCCAGACGCCATATTGCTCACACACTTCATGCTCGATATCTGATAACAATTGGAACGGTAATTCGTATTTTGCGATAAAGTTTTGATGCCGTTTCTGACTATCAGCAGAAACACCGAGAATGACGGTGTTATTTTCTTCGAACGCTTGCGTCGCATCACGGAAATCACATGCCTCGGTCGTACAACCAGGCGTTGAATCCTTCGGATAGAAATAGAGTACGACTTTTTTTCCGCGATAATCCTCGAGGGAAATCGGTTCTCCTTGTGCGTTCGGAAGGGTGAATGTTGGTGCTTGCATGAAAATTCCTCCTTATCCTAATTCCATGTTTAATTGATCCGCATATTTCTCAAGCTTCTTTTGAAGACTCTCTTTTAATGGATCGAGGGCAATCAAGTACTTCTCATAATCCGAACCGGCTTTCGCTGTCTTCATGAGGAGTGACTGTTCTTCTTCATACCAGTCTGCGTAGTCTTGATAGTAATCAACGAGCGTTTCAGGATTTCCTTCGTTCTTGAGCGCCTCACCGTAAATCATCAGGATGTTACTGTTCATCTCAAGCGCCATATAATCGGTTTGCGCATTGACACGAGAGAAGACGGCATCCTGCTCTTTTTCATCGGTTTTTCCGATCTCATCAGCCGCCTTCGCATTGACACCATATTCATCAGCGTTAAATCCAGTGAACATATCGCCAAGCGTCGAGAAGACGGACGGATCGAATGTCGTCGGTGTCAGGACGATTTTCCACTCATCGTCTTTCTTCAATAACAGTTTCGATCCCCGGTTTGGGAGAATCGATCCTTTCGCATCCTTGAATTCGTGGATGATATAGGCGACGTCGCCCTTTTGGAACGACTTGACGACCTTACCGGGAACGACATTCAAGTTCTTCGCACCAACGGCAAGCGGTTCAAGTTGTTTTGCGTCAGCCGTATATTCAATCGATGCGAGATCCTTCGCATCTGCTCGTCCGGATTGACCGAGCGTTTTTTCGTATGTTTGATAGACGTCAAGAACGGCTTGTTCAGCCTTCTGTTGTTTCGTTTCCGTCGTCTTCGGGGATTTGGTATCTGTAGAAGACGGGGAATCGTTTCCGCAACCGACGAGTACGAGACTGGTCGCAAGCAGCACTACGAGCGATCGTTTCATTCGAATTCCTCCTAAGATGAATGTTTCATGGTGCTTCCATAGCTAATCTTGTCTCTACCATACAGGAAATTCGCTTTTTTGAGTAGGATATCGGTACACTAAACGAAAGGGGAGTGATAGATATGAAAATTCATATTACAGATGAGGCATTACAATACTTCAAAGATGAGATGGAAGCAAAATCAGGCGATACGATTCGCTTCTTCGCAAAATATGGTGGCTCAACGGATTTAACACAAGGTTTCTCGGTTGGTGTTCATATGGAAGAAGTCGAGCGGGCAGCGGTCGAAGAGGTCGTCGACGGCATCCACTTCGTCGTCTCGGATCAAGATGATTGGTTATTCCAAGGGCAAGACGTCAAAGTTTCAATTGAACACGAAGAGATCGTCTTTTCACAAGCGAAGGAATAAATAGAGACGAGGAGAGATCAATTTGGTCGCTCCTCTATTTTTTTGACTAGAATAATTGTAAGCGGACTCATGCTTCTGTACAATGGAGAATGTAAGCGATTTAAAGTAGAGACTAAAGGGGGAATAGAGATGATTCCGTACAAACACGAACCATTCACGGACTTCTCACAAGAAGCAAACAAGAAAGCGTTCGAAGAGGCACTTGCACTCGTCACGCAAGAACTCGGCAAAGATTATCCGCTCGTCATCGGTGGAAAACATGTGACGACGGAAGATAAAATCGTCTCCGTCAATCCGGCTAACAAAGAAGAGATCGTCGGACGTGTCTCGAAAGCGACACAGGAACATGCAGAAGAAGCGATGCAAGCAGCAGTCACAGCTTTCGAAACATGGAAATTCGTCAATCCGTCTATACGTGCGGACGTCCTATTCAAAGCAGCGAACATCATCCGCAAGCGGAAGCATGAGTTCTCTGCCTACCTCGTTAAAGAAGCAGGGAAGCCTTGGAATGAAGCGGATGCTGATACAGCAGAAGCGATCGACTTCCTCGAATACTACGCACGTCAGATGCTCGTCTTAAAAGACGGTAAAAAAGTCGAGAGTCGTCCAGGCGAATACAACCGTTACGATTACATCCCACTCGGTGTTGGTGTCATCATCTCACCATGGAACTTCCCACTCGCGATCATGGCTGGAACAGCTGTCGCAGCAATCGTGGCAGGGAACCCGATCCTCTTGAAACCCGCATCGACGACACCGGTCGTCGCAGCGAAATTCGTCGAAGTAATGGAGCAGGCTGGCCTTCCAGCTGGTGTCTTGAACTTCGTACCAGGTTCAGGGGCAGAAGTTGGTGACTACCTCGTCGATCACCCGAAAACACGTTTCATCAGCTTCACGGGATCACGTGATGTCGGTCTTCGCATCAACGAGCGGGCATCGAAACTAAACGAAGGTCAAATCTGGCTCAAACGCGTCATCGCGGAAATGGGCGGAAAAGATACGATGGTCATCGATGAGTCGGCCGACCTCGATTACGCAGCGGACATGATCACGAAAGCGGCATTCGGATTCTCGGGTCAAAAATGTTCAGCTTGTTCACGTGTCGTCGCACTCGACTCTGTCTATGACGAGTTGCTCGAAAAAGTCGTCGCGAACACGAACAAACTCAGCATCGGTAACCCGACGGATGTCTCAAACAACGTCGGACCAGTCATCGACGCAGCAGCATTCAAGAAAATCACGTCGTACTTCGACGTCGCAAAAGAAGAAGGACGCATCGTCGCAGGTGGTACGGCAGATGATTCAACAGGATTCTTCGTCTCACCGACAGTCGTCGCGGACGTTCAACCAACGGATCGTTTGATGCAAGAAGAGATCTTTGGACCAGTCGTCGCCTTCACGAAAGCGAAAGATTTCAAAGAAGCAATCGACATCGCGAACAACACGGAATACGGATTGACAGGTGCTGTCATCACGCAAGACCGGACGAACCAAGAGTACGCGCGTGCGAACTTCCACGTCGGTAACCTCTACTTCAACCGTGGGTGCACAGGCGCAATCGTTGGCTACCAACCATTTGGTGGATTCAACATGTCTGGAACGGATTCGAAAGCGGGCGGACCAGATTACTTGACTTTACATCTTCAAGCAAAAACAACTTCAGAAATGTTCTGAAATGGTGTTTAATAGATGAAACGGGTGTGCGACCTGCATGCCCGTTTTTCTTATATCATGGAAAAAGGGGGAGCAAGGATGAACGGAATGTGGTTTGCGATTTTGTTGTATCTCGGACTGATGGTCGCACTTGGCGTCATTGCGTATTATCGGACGAAGAACATGAATGACTACATGCTTGGGGGACGTACGATTGGTCCAGTCGTCACGGCGCTCTCTGCTGGAGCAAGTGACATGAGTGGCTGGCTGTTGATGGGATTACCGGGTGCGATGTATGCAACTGGTCTGTCCAGTGGGTGGATCGTCGTTGGATTGTTACTTGGCGCATACGCCAACTGGTTACTCGTCGCGCCGCGTCTGCGTGCGTATACGGCACATGCAGGGGATGCGATCACGATTC
This sequence comes from Exiguobacterium sp. OS-77, assembly GCF_000414195.2. Taxonomy (NCBI): domain Bacteria; kingdom Bacillati; phylum Bacillota; class Bacilli; order Caryophanales; genus Exiguobacterium; species Exiguobacterium sp. OS-77. The sequence continues at coordinate 591,059 of NZ_DF239008.1, forward strand.
CCGATTACTTCGAAAAACGATTCCACGATAAAAGTGGTGTCTTGCGTACTGTTTCAGCTGGAGTTATCTTAATATTCTTTATAATGTACGCATCAAGTGGCTTTGTCGCGGGTGGTCGTTTGTTCGAAGCAGTCTTTGGTCTCGAGTACACGACAGGTCTTTGGATTCTAGCGGGCGTCGTCATTGCATACGTCTTCCTCGGTGGTTTCCTTGCCGTCAGTTGGACAGACGTCGTCCAAGGGATGATCATGGTGATCGCGTTGCTGATCGTACCAGGCGTTGCCCTCGCTTTAAGCGGTGGGATCAACGAGACGCTCGAAACGATTCGGTCGACGGACGGTTCAAAGCTCGAGTTATTCAAAGGTACGACGGTCATTGGAATCGTCTCGCTACTCGCATGGGGACTCGGCTACTTTGGTCAGCCGCATATCATCGTTCGTTTCATGGCGATTCGGAACTTACACGAGATGAAGTCAGCACGTCGCGTCGGGATGATCTGGATGACGTTCTCAATCTTTGGAGCGATGGTGACAGGTTTGATCGGATATGCCTACTTCACGCAACAAAATAGTCCTTTAGGAGAACCAGAGAATGTCTTCATTCAATTATCACGCGATCTCTTCCCTGGTTTCATTACGGGACTGTTGCTTGCAGCCTTACTTGCTGCCATCATGTCGACGATCTCGACACAGCTACTCGTCTCTTCGAGTGCGGCAACGAATGATTTCTATCAACGTTTCTTCAAGCGTGATGCTTCGGATCGTGAATTGATGGTCATGGGGCGCGTGATGGTCCTTGTCGTCGCTGCTCTAGCGATTCTCTTATCGTTCGGTGCACAGAAGTCGATCTTGACTCTCGTTGGTTATGCGTGGGCTGGTTTCGGTGCCGCGTTCGGACCAGTCGTTCTGTTCAGCTTGCTTTGGCGCCGGATGAACAAGACAGGAGCACTTGCTTCGATGATTACGGGATCTGTCGTCGTCATCGCCTGGATTCTCATCAAACAAAATGTCGAAGGGTTGCCATTCTACATTTCTGAGATGTACGAGATGATTCCAGCCTTCTTCGCTTCGACTGTTGCGCTCGTCGTCGGTAGTCTCGTGACGAAGGAACCGAGTCAAGCGATCTATGATGAATTCGATCAAGTGCAAGCGCAGCTAAAAGGTGCGGAGCCTGAGCGGAAGATCGTCTAATTAACAAAAAGGGGTGTTTCCTGATTACAGGAGACATCCCTTTTTAATTCACTTCATACGTTGTTATTTACCATAAACATATTTGTTGCTCTTGTGCAAAATGAGCGTATAATGAAAACAAAAAGTGAGGTGAACGAGATGGCGACACAGCCACTTACACAAGATTTACCAAGAAAACGGACATATCTCGGACCGGCGTTCGTTGCTGCCGTCGCGTATCTCGATCCGGGAAACTTCGCGACGAACATGACGGCAGGCGCCCAGTACGGATATTTGTTGCTCTGGGTCATCGTTGCCTCGAACTTGATGGCGGTCGTCATTCAGTTCCTGTCAGCCAAGCTTGGAATCGTCAGCAATCTCAGTTTAGCGGAAGTAATCCGGGAGGAGTTATCGCCGGTCACGCGCTTCTTCTACTGGGTACAAGCGGAGCTCGTCGCGATGGCAACCGATCTCGCAGAGTTCGTCGGGGCCGCACTCGGATTTCATTTACTGTTTGCAATCGATTTACGGATGGCAGCATTATTGACGGCAGTCTTGTCGTTCGTCATCCTCGGCTTCGAGCAGAAGGGACTCCGGCATTTCGAAGCTGTCATCGCCGTACTCGTCTTAATCATCGCCGCTGCTTTTGCGATTGAAGTATTTGAAGTTCATCCGGTCTTTCGTGATCTATCGGCAGGATTGTTACCGGGATTTGAAGGTACGTCGAGCATCGTCCTCGCTGCCGGGATGCTCGGAGCGACCGTCATGCCGCATGCGATCTATCTCCATTCCGATTTAACGAAACGCCGGATGGGACACGTTGCGAATAAATTGTCGATGTTACGGATTCAGCGTTTCGACATTTGGGGAGCGATGTTGATTGCTGGAGCGGTCAACGGAGCGATGCTCGTCATCGCCGCCAGTGTGTTTTACGGCACGACGTATCAAGCGGGTTCGCTTGAAGCGATCTACGAGGGACTTCATGTCACGCTCGGTGGTAGCGCACCGTATCTGTTTGCGATTGCTTTACTTGTCTCGGGTCTCGCTTCTTCAAGCGTCGGGACGATGTCAGGGGACGCGATCATGCGCGGCTTTCTTCATCTTCAACTGCCACTGTTCGTTCGCCGGACCGTGACGATGTTGCCGGCAATTTTGTTGCTGTTCTCCGGTTTTGATCCGACACGAGCACTTGTCCTTAGTCAGGTCGCCTTATCGTTCGGGATTCCGTTCGCCTTGATTCCCTTGATTCGGGCGACAGCGAGTGAACAGTACATGGGGGAACATCGGAACAGTCGGTTCATGAACACGTTGGCCTGGATCATCGTCTCGATCGTCATCGTCTTTAATGTCTATCTGCTCTTCGATGTATTAGTATGAATATTCAGTATTTTTGTTTCGTCTGATTTAAAGCGGGTATTTCATAACTAGAAGCTTTCCGCCCGGAAGCTTTGCTACCCCTATAGGACGATGGTGCGGACCTCCCCCCGATGCACCATCGTCTTTTTTGTCTGGACGAAAAGTGCTATGATTAGAAATAGTGTAAAATATATCGCAAAAGTTCCGGAGGTGGAATGACATGGCAAAGATTAATGAGGAGCAAGTCCGCCACGTGGCGCATTTGGCACGCCTTGCCGTGACAGATGAAGAAGTAGCACAATTCACAGGACAACTCGAGAAGATTCTTGGGTTCGCTGAACAATTAAATGAACTCGATACGACAGGCGTCGAACCGACGACTCATGTCCTCGATTTAAAGAACGTCCTACGTAAGGACGAAGTACGTCCATCACTTCCTCGTACGGAAGTAGAACGACTCGCACCCGATTGGGAAGACGGACAAGTCCGCGTCCCAGCGGTGTTCGAATAAGGAGGAAATGACCCGATGTCACTTTTTGAACATGGTGTCAAAACACTACACACACTCATTCAGGATGGCGAAGTCAAAGTTTCTGAACTCGTCCAAGAATCCTTTGATCAAATCGACCGCGTCGATGGAAAAATCGGTGCGTTTCTTTCATTGAACGAAGAAGCATTCGAGCAAGCAAAACGAATGGATGATGTCGCGAAACACGAAGCGAATCCATTGTTTGGTCTTCCAATCGGTGTCAAGGATAACATCGTCACAAAAGGGATGACGACGACATGTGGTTCGAAATTCCTCGAGAACTTCGTACCAGCGCATGACGCGACGGTCGTCGAGCGTCTGCATGAAGCAGGGGCGGTCACGATCGGGAAATTGAACATGGATGAGTTCGCGATGGGTTCTTCAAACGAGAACTCAGCGTACAAACCGGTTCGCAATCCATGGAATACGAAACACGTTCCAGGTGGTTCTTCAGGTGGTTCAGCAGCAGCTGTCGCAGCAGGCGAAGTCTTGTTCAGCCTTGGTTCGGATACAGGTGGTTCGATTCGTCAACCGGCTGCCTATTGTGGTGTCGTCGGGTTGAAACCGACATACGGTCTCGTCTCACGCTTCGGTCTTGTGGCGTTCGCGTCGTCGCTTGACCAAATCGGTCCGTTGACACGAACAGTCGAAGACAACGCGTATCTCTTGAGCGCGATCGCAGGACACTGTGAGATGGATTCGACGTCTGCGAATGTCGCCGCAACAGATTACACACAAGCGTTGACAGGTGATATCAAAGGGTTGAAGATCGCTGTTCCGAAAGAATACTTCGGTGAGGGTGTCAGTGAAGGTGTCAAAGCTAACATCCGTGAAGCAATCCAAAAACTCGAAGCACTCGGTGCGACGGTTGATGAAGTATCACTTCCGAACTCGAAATATGCGCTTGCGACTTACTACTTACTCGCTTCATCCGAAGCATCATCGAACCTCGCGCGCTTTGACGGTATTCGTTATGGAGTTCGTGCGGAAGCGGACGCACTTGAAGATGTCTTCAAGTATTCTCGCTCACAAGGATTCGGAGACGAAGTCAAACGCCGGATCATGCTCGGAACGTATGCGCTCAGCTCAGGTTACTACGATGCCTACTATAAAAAAGCACAACAAGCTCGAACGTTGATCAAAAAGGACTTCGACGATGTCCTCGCGAACTATGACGTCATCATCGGACCAACAGCGCCGACACCAGCATTCGAACTCGGTGCACAACTCGATGATCCCGTCACGATGTATGCGAATGACATTCTGACGATTCCAATCAACTTAGCAGGTGTCCCAGCCATCTCGGTTCCAGCTGGATTCGTCGACGGTCTTCCGGTCGGCTTACAAATCATTGGAAAACATTTCGATGAGGCGACGATCTACCGCGCTGCGCATGCGTTTGAGCTTGCGACAGGTGGATTCGCGCTTCCGAAGTTATAAGGAGCGAATGTATCATGAACTTTGAAACGATCATCGGGATCGAAGTCCACGCCGAGCTGAGCACGAACACGAAGATGTTCTGTGGTTGTGCGCGGGAATACGGCGCGGAGACGAACACGAAAACGTGTCCGATTTGTCTTGGACATCCGGGCGTCTTGCCGAAAATCAACGAAAAAGCCGTTGAGCTCGCTGTGCGTGCAGCTATGGCACTCAACTGCCAAGTGGCCGATCAAACGAAATTCGACCGGAAGAACTATTTCTATCCAGATACGCCAAAAGCGTATCAAATCTCACAGTTCGATCAACCGATCGGCTTCGATGGCTACATTGATGCGGAAGTCGATGGCGAAACGAAACGTTTCCGAATCGAACGTGTCCATCTGGAAGAAGATGCTGGTAAGATGAACCACACGGGTGCGAATCACTCAGTCGTCGACTTCAACCGGACAGGTGCACCGCTCATCGAAATCGTCAGTGAAGCGGACATGCGTTCACCGAAAGATGCAGTCGCCTACCTCGAACGTCTTAAGGAAGTCTTGCAATATGCAGGCGTCTCAGACGTCAAGATGGAAGAAGGATCACTTCGTTGTGACTGTAACATCTCCGTTCGCCCATACGGACAAGAAAAGTTCGGTACGAAAACAGAACTTAAAAACTTGAACTCATTCGGAAACGTCTTAAAAGGTCTTGAGTTCGAAGAAGATCGTCACCGCAAACTATTGCTTGCGGGTGGTGTAATGCGCCAAGAAACACTCCGTTTCGATGAGACAAAAAAACAAACCGTCCTCATGCGTGTCAAAGAAGGGGCGTCGGATTACCGTTACTTCCCAGAGCCTGATCTCGTCAAGCTCGTGCTGGATCACGATTGGAAAGAAGCGATCCGTGCCGGTATTCCGGAACTTCCAGATGCACGTCGCGTGCGTTACCAAGAAGAACTTGGTCTTTCAGCGTATGATGCGAAACAACTGACGGTCACACGTGAGATGGCAGAGTACTTCGAAGCGACTCTCGCAGCAGGCGCAGAACCAAAAGCAGCAGCCAACTGGACGATCGGTGAGATCCAAGGTCATTTGAATAAATCGACGGAAACGTTTGAAACAGTCAAGATGACACCAGCTCGTCTGGCAGAGATGATCGACTTGATCGCAAGCGGCACGATTTCTTCGAAAATCGCCAAACAAGTCTTCACGGCCGTTATCGAAGAAGGTGTCGAGCCACGTGCATACGTCGAAGCAAACGGTCTTGCACAAATTTCAGACGAAGGATTGCTACGTGGTCTGATCGTCGAGATGTTCGAAGCGAACCCAGCCGTCGTCGAGGAATTACTCGGTGGACGTGACCGGAAGAAAGGCTTCGTCATCGGTCAAATCATGAAGAAAACAAAAGGAATGGCGAACCCTGCCCTCCTGGATCAACTCTTCTATGAAGAGCTTGAAAAATTAAAATAAGTAGCTGATCGAACAGCGTCCGTTCCTCCTTTACTTCTGCGAGGAAACGGACGCTGTCTTTTTTGGCTTTGTAATGTCTCGAGAGTTCATGTAAAATAAAACAGTTATGTATCAAATGAACGGTTGAGTCAAAAAGGAGAAAATCTTATGAGACCTAGAGCGCGCGTGATTTATAACCCGACTTCCGGGAAAGAGATGGTTAAACGAAATTTACCGTATATCCTCGACCGACTCGAAGCAGCGGGTTATGAGACATCTGTCTACTCGACGAAAGCGGTCGGCGATGCGACGTATGAAGCAGCACGAGCATGCGAAGCAGACTTTGATCTCGTCGTCGCAGCAGGCGGCGATGGTACGTTGAACGAAGTGATCAGCGGAATGGCTGCCTACAACAAACGTCCGAAGCTTGGTGTATTACCTGTTGGAACGACGAATGATTTTGGTCGGGCGATGCGTATTCCATTGACGATCGAAGGGGCGATGGATGTCATTTGTACGGGACATACGATGCCGGTCGATATCGGTAAGATTGAAGGATCGGCAGGCGTCCATTACTTCATCAACATCGCTGGTGGTGGCATCATGACAGAACTGTCGTACGAAGTGCCTTCGAAGCTGAAGACGGCACTCGGACAGCTCGCGTACTACGTCAAAGGGATGGAGAAACTTCCACAAATCCGACCGACATATGTCGAACTGGAGCATGAAAAGGGTATATTCAAAGGAGAAGTCATGCTGTTCTTGACATCGAACACGAACTCCGTCGGTGGGTTCGAGAAGCTGTCACCGAACGCGTCACTCAATGATGGTCGGTTCGATCTCTTCATTCTCAAGAAATGTAACCTCGTCGAACTGATTCGTGTCATGCGTCTTGCCTTAAAAGGGGATCATTTCTCGGACCCTTGCATCGAGCATGTCACGACCTCATTCGTCCGCATGAAGAATACATCAGAGATGAGTTTGAACATCGATGGTGAGTTTGGCGGCATTTGCGAAGGCGAGATGACGAATCTTCGCTCTCATTTCGAAGTCATGACACCAAAGTTCCGGATCGAAGAGATGGAACAAATCAATACACAACTACAAGAAGCAGAAACGAACCTCGCGTGAAGCGAGGTTTTTAAGGAGGATATTCATGATTCCAGTACAAAAGAACGATGAACACGTCGTCGAGATCGTCGACCTGACACATGAAGGATCAGGGGTCGCGCGCATCGATGGCTATACGGTCTTCATCCCGGGCGCATTGCCGACGGAGCAGGTCAAGATCAAGATCACGAAAACGACGAAGTCTTACGGGTTCGGTCGTATCATCCGTCAAAAGACGAAGAGTGTCGATCGTGTCGAGCCACCTTGTCCGGTTTACAACCAGTGTGGCGGTTGCCAATTGCAACACTTGTCATACGATGCAGAACTCAAGTTCAAGCACAACCGTGTCCGTGACGCTTTCGCGCGCCTAGCAGGTCTTGAAATTCCCGTCCACGAGACGATCGGGATGGAAGATCCTTGGGGTTACCGCAACAAAGCACAAGTACCGGTCGCCTTCCAATCGAACAAATTGATGGCTGGCTTCTATCAAAAACGGAGTCACCGGATCATCGATATGGACTACTGCTTGATCCAAAACAAAGAAAACGACGAAGCCGTCCAAGCGGTTCGTAAAGTCCTCGCTGATTTGAAAGTCCCAGCGTACGACGAGAAGAAAAAAGCAGGTGTCATCCGTCATATCATGGCACGTCATGGGTATCACACGAACGAGTTGATGGTCGTGCTCGTCACGAAGGTCAAACAATTGCGTGGGATCGATAAGATCGTTGAAGGCATCTTAAAGGCGTTACCAAACGTCACGTCGATCCAGCACAACATCAACCCGGATGATACGAACGTCATTCTCGGGAAAAAGAACGTCGTCTTATATGGACCGTCCGTCATCCGCGATCAAATCGCTGGATTGACGTATGAGATCTCACCGCATTCGTTCTTCCAAGTCAATCCGCTGCAAACAGAGAAACTCTACGCGAAAGCGCTCGAGTACGCTCAGTTGACAGGCGATGAGACTGTCGTCGATGCTTACTGTGGGATCGGTTCGATTTCCTTGTCACTCGCTAAACAAGCGAAGCACGTCTACGGTATCGAAATCGTACCGCAAGCAATCGATGATGCACGCCGGAACGCACAAGCGAACGGCATCGAGAACGTGACGTTCGAGTACGGTGCAGCCGAGAAGGTCATGCCGGATCTCGTTAAAGCCGGTATCCAACCGGACGTCATCGTCGTCGACCCACCCCGTAAAGGCTGTGACGAAGAGTTCTTACGTGCTGCTGCAGATGTCGCACCGAAGCGGATCGTCTACGTCTCTTGTAACGCGTCGACACAAGCGCGTGACGCGAAGTTGTTGACAGAACTCGGGTATACACTCGTCGAAGTGACACCGGTCGATATGTTCCCGCATACGACACACGTCGAAAGCGTTGCCTTGTTCGTCCGTAACTAAATTAAAAGTGCCTCTTTCCAGTTAAGGAAGGAGGCACTTTTTGATTTATCATTCCGTTTCTGTTGATTCGTCCTCGACCGTCGATTGTGCTGTACTTGGGAACAATTCAGCAAGAACGCGTTCACTCGCCGTACCATCATCTAAGCTACAGAACCGTTCGAGGAAGCGATCGTATTTTTCTTGGTAAGCGACGGACTTCGTATCGATTTGTTCGATATAATCGATGACTTGATCTGTTTCCTTCAGAAGTGGTCCAGGGACGACTTCTTCGAAATCGAAGTAGAATCCGCGCAACGTTGAAGCATACTTCTCTAGATCGTACGTAAAGAAGATCATTGGACGTTGCAAGTGTGCATAGTCGAAGAACACAGATGAGTAGTCCGTGATCAGGATGTCACTAATCAGATAGAGTTCTGCGATATCACCGTATGAAGAGACATCGTAAGCGAATCCTTCGTGTCCACTGATATCCATGTTTTGAGCAATCAAGTAGTGCATCCGTAAAAGGACGACGTACTCGTCACCGAGGCGTGCTTGCATCTCATTTAAATTCAATTGCAAGTCGAATCGGTATTTTCCTCGCGCGATGAACTCATCATCTCGCCATGTCGGTGCATAAAGGACGATCTTTTTATCAGCCGGAATATTTAAGCGTGTTTTGATTTCACTGATGAGACCCGCTTGATTATCGGCATATAAGAGATCGTTACGAGGATAGCCCGTTTCAAGCATCGTATTTTGGAACCCGAATGCGCTCTTGAAGATTTCGCTCGAGTACGCGTTTGGCGAAATCAGATAGTTCCATTCTTGCGCTTGGTTATAGAAATTCTTTTTATAGCGAATCGCATTCGTTCCAGCCATATGCACATCTTCCATATCAAGACCGAGTCGTTTTAATGGCGTACCGTGCCATGTTTGAAGATAGATAGTTTCTTCGCGTTTTTTCAAGCTGAGCGGCTGACGCGTGTTGAAAATCCAGTATTTCGCACGAGCCATGTATTGATAGTACGTAAAGCTGTTTCGAAGTATCCAATTCGGACATGCTTCCTTCACTTCATCAGAAGGTTCTTGAGCGAAAATCCAAACAAGTTCTAGTTCCGGATGTTTTTCTTTTAGGTGAAGGTAAAGTGCCTTCGGATTGTCAGAGTAACTCCGCCCTAAGAAACTTTCGAATAAGACGAGATTGTCTTTGATCGGCATCTTCTGGAATAGTCGATATAGCATAAGACCGTTTTTAATTTTTTTACGACGCGCCGTACGTAAGGAACGTTTTGTTTTGACAGCAGTAATGTACAGCTTGAACATCGCGTACGATCCCGTTGACCAAGCTTGTAGATATTTACTCTTTGATGGCATCCGCTTTAAGTCGTAAGCGACATGGTTGAAGACTTCTGCTTGTTGAGTATTAGATGAACTCCGTTCGAGTAATGTACGTCCACGTTTTGAAATGAACCGTTTATACCACGTATTTAAGAATTTTTGGACTTCTTCATCTTTTGTCTCTGCTGATAATATGCCATAAATTCGAGAAATATCTGAGAGTGTCGTAATGTCACGTAGTTGGAAGAGCGATTGACCATCCAGTGGTGTACTTCTTGAATTCCGTCCGTACACGATGTAGTTGACGGAAGTAATGTTCGTTAACTGCGAAATGACAGTATGGGCGATGAGCGTATCCGCAAACCATGTCGTTTCGAAGCTAGGCAATGTCTGAAGCAATTCTTTTTTGATCATCCATCCATGGATCGTCGTCAAGTGACGCGAATTAAACTTCGTGCGCGAGTAAAAGAAGTAACGATCGTCATCGATCGGCATCAGCCATTTCTTCTTATTATAGACAGGGGAGATCTTACCGATGATGACTTCCCCACGAGACTTCTCGTATGCCTTGATATATGTGTAAAGCGCACGGGGAGCAAGAATATCATCACTATCTAAAAAGATGACATAGTCTCCTGAAGCAGCTTGAACTCCATTACGTCGAGCCGCATACACACCTTGATGTGATTGTTCGATGATGGTACACGTTGGATATAGTGCACGAATATCATCGACATAAGAACTTGGTCCATCAAAGACAACGACGATTTCTACAGGAATCGAAACGTGTTGGTCGAGAACGGATTGAATCGCAGCTTTTGCTTGAGATTCGGTTTGATAGACTGGAATGATCACACTAATTGAATTCATGTTGACTCTCCTTTTGATGAAAGAATCGAAAAAGATTCGATTCGGCAAAATTGTATTCTGTTGAATAGGATATCACAAATCTGAAAAAGGTAGCAGTGTTCCTAAAAATCTGTCTTTTGTCTGTAATGAGTAGGCGTCTCGCCCGTGATTTGTTTAAAGGCCTGACTGAAATGACTTTGACTTGAAAAGTGCAGTCGGTTTGAAATCGTCAATAGCGAGTCGTCAGATGAACGTAGCAATCTTTTCGCTTCGCGAATCCGTTCACGAATGACGTAACGAGCCAGCGGTAAACCCGTTTCATCTTTAAATAAAACGGATAAATAGTTGGAGGATACGTGAATCGCCTGACTGATGGACGAGACCGATAAAGGATCATAGAGATGCTGCTGAATGTATCGAATGGCAGCTAAGACGTGTGGCGAATGACGCAACGCTTGTATTTCTTTGACGGCTTCCGCAAAAGATACCGTGATCCGAACGTGACGATTTCGCAATTCTGCAATACTCGTCGCAGCTTCGATCGTCTCAATCATCCGATCACTGAGCGAAAAGGCTTCGTCTGGTTCGAGTCCCCCACGAATAGCGGCACGTGCGCTTAGAAGAACCGTTCCTAGAAGTAGATTCTTTTCTGCTCGGAGTGGTTGATGACGTGCGAGTGTTCCGAACTCACCGTATGCGGGAAGAGAATAGGTCGTCGCCAACCGTTCGCTCTGTCCGGATGAGATCCAGTCGATGATTTGTTGCTCGCGTTGCCAAGCTTTTCGATAGGCGGTCACACCTGTGTGCGAAGGGGCTTCAGACACTAAAGGAATTTCCTCTTCCTGTATATCTGAAACATGATCGATGTCACGAGAGGACAATCCTTCACCATGTAGAAGGCGATAGAGCAAATGGGCACAGTCGATCAGACGATTTTCCGTCGTTCGGGGTAGAACTTTATAAAATTGATGATAGGTCTCATCTTGAATATGAGCCCGAAAAAGTGCTGACTGTAAGAGAACGGGACCGATCCGGTACATGCCTTGGTCAGGAACGTCTACGAACAGATAAGCCGTTCCGTCTTTTAAGGTATGAAGTAGAGGGCGATGATTTTTTAAAGTAGGCCACGTATCTTCAATCAATAGATTAGCCGGATGCTTGGGTGCGGAAGGACGTAACTCGATTGAGACATGCTCTTGATCTTGATAGGAAATAAAAAAACCAGTCATCCCAAACAAATGTTCCGCGATTTGTGTCAAGTCTGAGGGGCTTAAGGGATTCATGAAGCGACTCCTTTCGAATGATGCATCGATTGTATCTAGTGTATGTGCTCGGCAATCGATAGTCGAGTAGGGAATGAAAAAATCCGAAGTCTTTCTTCAAGACTCCGGATCGATAGGCTTATGGATTCGTAGGAGACGGAGAGGACTCAGGTGTTGGATCCTCCTCGTGCCCCGTCTCGACTTCAAGATCATTCGTTTCGATATCGTGCTCCGTCAATTCTGTGCTTGCGACTTCCGCGTAGGCATCGTCAGCAGAATGGCTTGTGTCGGGTTCTGATGAAAGGACGTCTTCTTGTTCTTCGACCGAATGTTCGTCAGATACGGTTTCGTCTAACTGGAATTCCAATGTGAGCGCATGGAGATCACCTGCGATGTGAGCGAGGTGAGCCGCTGCCGTCGTCACGGATTCAAGTGTTGCGTTCGTTTCTTGAATACTTGCAGCGCTTGTCTCAAGACCTGCTGCATTCTCTTCCGTTAAAGCAAGAATGGTTCCCATGGCATCGGATACTTCTTCCGTAGCAAGCGTCAGCGCCTCGATGTCACCAGTCAATACTTCTGTTCGATTCGAGACATGATGTACGGATCCTGCGATGCGCTCGAAGTCATCGCCTGTCGTTTTGACAGACTCAAGAGACAGCTTCAAATCACTCATGACATGGTGCATCGCACTCATGGCAGTATGTGTTTCTTGTTGAATATTATCGAGGAGCTGTTTGATTTGTTTAGCGGATTCGTCGCTCTCCTCGGCCAGTTTTCTTACCTCACTCGCGACGACAGCAAATCCACGTCCTTGTTCACCGACACGTGCGGCTTCGATTGCTGCGTTGAGGGCGAGTAAATTCGTCTGACTCGAGATGGCTTGCAGCGTTCCAAGAATCTTTCCGATCTCATCAGAACGTTTGCCTAAGAAATCAGAAGTGTTCTCGATTTCTTTTTCCAATGAGTCCGAATGGCTCAATAGATCAGAAATCGTCTGTTTCGTCACGTCACTTCCTCGTGTCGCAGCGGAAGCGACGGAAGCGACTTCAGAAAGTGTCGTGGACGCGACCTGTTGCATTGCTGTAGAACGTTCCTTGACACCGTATACAGCATGGGAAGAACGTTCGGCTTGTTTCGTTTGAGTTTCACCAGCAGCAGCGATTTCTTCCATTGTCTGTCCGATATGACGTGAAGCCTTTTGTACATGAGTCGCATTGTTTGAGAGCTCTTCTGACGCATCGCGAACGGTCGTAGCGGATGTAGTCATCGCTAGAATCGTTTGTCGCAGGCGCGCGCGCATCGCGTCGAAGTTTGCACTGAGGTCTGTTAATTCATCCCGGATGAATCGTTTAGGACGATGCTGTGTTCGCAAATCACCTGATGCGATTGCTAATGCTTCACGACGGAGCATCGACAGCGGGCGATTGATCGAACGCCCGATCAACCAAGCGATCAATGTCGCGAGGGCGATCGCAACGACGAAATTGATCAATGACTGATTGAGCATGGCTTCTTTAGGCGCATACAAGGAAGCGTAATCCAGTACGACGGCTAGTTTGAATCCTGTTTTCGAAGAAGTTTGCCAAATGACGACCGATTTTTTTCCGGCGACGTCCATGATCTTCGTACCGGATTCTTGCTCTAACATGGACTTTGGAGCAGAGAAATATGCTTTTCCGTCTTCACGTAGTTGATTGATTTTTTTGAAGAAATAATTTCGGTTCGGGTGCGTGACGACCTTACCGTCTTGTGTGTAGCTGAAAACAAATCCTTTTTGTCCGATTTCAATCCGTTTCATATCTTCAGCAAGACGATTGATGCTTTTATAAACAGACAATACACCTTTGATGTTCGCTTGAGCATCTAGTGTCGCCTTAGAGAAACCGATGATGGATAATTTCGTCGCGCTATCATAGTAAGGCTCGCTCATGGCGACAGTGCTTGAATTCTCCAGCGCTTGTTTATACCAAATCTCTTTTCGAGGATCGTATCCAGGTGCGACGTCTTGTTTTGGCCAGTTAAGATAGCCGCCTTTCGTATCAGCGTATTGGATAAATGAATTTTCGATTTTTGAGGAGCCATATTTCTCAAGGACATTATAGATATCTGTTGCTTTTTGAGAAGGAGCCTCCGAAGCATCGGGTTGTTTGGTTGTATCTATGTAGTTCGGTAGAGTACCGTCTTCACGGTTGGAAGGGAGTCCGGCAAGGAGTGTTGTATCTTTTTTAGTATCATCGATGATGCGGGAAAACGATTGTTCGAGTTGCTTTAAAGCAGTTTGGGATGTCGAGTCGACCAGTTGATCGACAGTTCGGCTTGTTTGGTCATACGAAAACCAAGTGGAAACACCGAGAGTAAGAGCAGGCAACAAAATAAGCCCGATGAACAAACGACGGGTGATCGGGAGGCGCATGATGAATTCTCCTATCCTAAATAGTCTTTAAAATCTGTCTATTCTGACTATCGGAAGGGTACGGATAAATATGAAGGAATTATGTAGAGATTTTCATCATTTGAGAAATGAATCCAGTGAGGCTTCGTGATAAAATGAAGAAGGTGTCACAGAGTGGCTAGGGAGGAACAGAAATGAACATTGCTTTTTTCTTACTACCAAAAGATGAGGTGAAATATTTAGATCCTGAATCGACGGTCAGACAGGCATTAGAAAAGATGAAACATCATCGATTTACGTCCGTTCCGCTCGTCGATAATAAAGGTAAATACGCAGGGACATTAACGGAAGGGGATGTCTTGTGGGCGCTCGAGGCTAATCTAGAGCATGCAGACTACGATCACGTCTTGCAAACACGGTTAACGGATATTAAACAACGTGTTCGTTATAAACCAGTCTCGATTACTGCGCAAATGGAAGAGATGATTGAGGTCATCACGGACCAAAACTTCGTTCCTGTCATCGATGATGGAAAGCACTTTATCGGAATCATTCGTCGTCGGGATATCATCGATTATTTCGCGAAAAAAGTAGCGCGCGAAAATGTCAGTTACTAAAAAATATAAAACTAGTAAAGAAAGCACTTATTTTCACGAAATGTGAGAAGAAGTGCTTTTTATTGACTTAAATCGACTTCAACATACAGCAAAAAGAGACGATATAGAAGCATAATGACATTTTAGGGAGGACGATGTGTTGCGACGTTTATCACCAGTCTTCATCGAAGAAGCTTTTCGAAGACGATCCTACTATAAAACGTTCTCGTGGATGATTGCAGTCATCGGTCTACTTGCGATTATCGTTGCGTTACACCAATTGAACAAAACACTCGAAGAAGGAAAACGTTTCGAAGAGGCGGCAAAAGCGATTGACATCGTGATCCCAGCAAATCATGCAACTCAAGATTTAACGTCTTATTATCTTGCTTCCTTAGAGAAACAGGTTGAGGAACCACAAGTAACAAAACAAGCAGAGACCTCTCTCTTCCACTTATATGAACAGCTAAAGGAAGAGCAAGCGATTGGCCCAGCACGTAAAGAGTTGTTGGAGGAACTCACGAAATTAGAGCGTCAAGGATACGAGTCCAATCATCGCTTTTTCACAGCCTCTACGAATTTTAAAAGTGAAGTGATTTTTAATCAACTCGTCTTAAGTAAAGAGACTGGTTCATACTACGATGTGTTCTCGCATCTTATCATGATGGAAGAGCAACTTGGAAAATCGGCACAGATTCTACGAGAAGCACGTCGGGACAACGAAATCAGTTCGATTGATCGATTACGCATCCAACAAATGCGGATCGACTTGCCCATTCGACAACAATCGCTCATGAATGCCTTGTATGAGGTAGTTTCGTTACAAGACGACACAGGGCGCCAAGAAATTGCAAACATGAGAAGTCAGATGCGAAATTACACAGAAACGCTAGATGAACTGTTGAGTACATCAAACGATCAAAACTATGCGAAACTAGCTAATCAGTCTAAACAATATGAAACAAGCATGTACCAGATATATGATCAAAAGTTAAAACAGGTACAACAAGAAATGCAGCACCGAGGATCGCAGATCATTCAAAATGCTTGGCTGCTATTTGCAACAATCATTCTTGTCATTGCGGCATTATTAATATTGAATTGGTTATTATTACGTGCTTTTCGAAAAGATATTTCCTTACTACAAAGCGAAGCGAATACGTTTGCTGAGGATCGACGGCAATCTGGGTATCATGTACACGAAAGAAATGACTTCAAGCCAGTCGTTCAAGCCTTCCGGACGATGACAGCAATCATAGCTGGATTACTCGATCATAGTGATGCGAATACAAAAGAGATTAAGCAGAAGAAAGCCGAAATCGAATCTCTCTTTTCTCAAAATACAGATCCAATTCTTGCTTTATCGTCGGACTATACGATTTTAAATGGAAATGATCGTTTTCGACAGTTAACGCATGCCACTTCGGGTTGGACGATTGAAGAATTGGTGCATCCAGCTGATTTGAATCGAATGCGACGAGCACTTCAACAAGCCATCGAAGGGAACAGTCAGACGATTCGCTGTAAAATGTTATTTGACGAAGATATTTTAAATATGTTCGTCAACATCATTCACGTTCCGAACAAAGAGGATGAAACAGGTGTTGCCTTATATCTCTCTTGTCATGATGAGACAGATCAGTTTCGGCGAGAAGAACGCATTACACAACTTGCGCTTTTTGATATGTTGACGGGGTTACTGAATCGAAATGGATTTGAACAAAAGATGCAGGATGCACTGAGAGCACCACAAACAGGCGAGCTCGTCACTATCAGCATTCGTCAATTCCGCCGAATCAATGATATTTACGGTCATAGGGCAGGAGATCAGATTTTAAAGGATCTCGCGAATCGACTGAAGCATCATTTCATCGGAACGGGACAAGCAGCACGTATTGGTGGAGATGAATTCGCTGTATTAGTCGCGCAACAGGATATCGTTGATTACGAGAAATTAAAGCAAGTCATCGAACATGTTTATGAAATTAACGGAGAATTCGTGAACGTCAGCATCAGTATGAGTATGGTCCGCTATCCGGACGATGCAGTAGCTGTCACTTCGTTATTATCCTCTGTCGATATCGCGATGCAGCATGCGAAACAACAGACAGAAGGTGGACCGGTCTGGTTCGAACCATGGATGAGTGCGGAATATCTGGAATCGGTCGTATTGGAAGGGGAGTTACGGGATGCGATTGAAAAGAACGAGTTACAATTGTTCTACCAACCGCAAATCAACCTTGCGACACGGCAGGTGGACGGTTGTGAGGCGCTCTTGCGCTGGTTCCATCCAGAACGTGGCATGATCAGTCCAGCAGTCTTCATTCCAATTGCCGAGCGATCGATGCTCATCGAAGAAATTGGGATGTGGGTCGTCGCTGAAACGGTTCGCCAAGTAGAGGCGTGGAAAGAAACGGAGCTCGGATCGCTTCGCGTCTCAGCGAACTTATCCGTAAAAGAGCTCGTCTCTGGTCGGATTGTGGATTACCTGACGGGCGTCCGAGAAATTCATCCTGGAATTGAAGACCGGATGGAACTCGAAATCACGGAATCTTTCGGTGTCTTTTCGGACGGACGTGTCTTTGAGGCGCTTCAGACGTTACACCAAATGGGTTATCGTCTGGCGATCGATGACTTTGGTACTGGTTATTCGTCTTTGTCCTACTTGAGTCGATTGCCTATTCAGCGACTGAAAATCGATCGCTCGTTCATCAGCGGTCCGGATGCCTGTTCGAACGCACCGCTCATCGAGACGATCATTAAACTGGCGCATACATTGAAATATGATGTTGTCGCCGAAGGCATCGAGGAACTGGAGCAGGCGAATCATCTGCAACAGCTGGATTGCGAGTATGCACAAGGTTTTTATTATTCAAGACCAATCCCGGCAGACGAGTTCCGCGTTTGGTACGGAAAGTATCATGAAACGCTTTTATCTGAATGAATCATTAGTTACAATTTAAAGATTGAGATCTCTTAAAATAGAAAAGGTGAGTTTCCGTCCGGAAACTCACCTTTTTCATTGGATAAATTGAGGAAAACGAATAATTAGACGCGATCGAGTACGAGGTCGTCTGCTTGTTCGAGATACGCTTTGACCGGTGCGACTGCTGCCTCAACCGTACCTGGTGCGAACGGAGACTTCAATCCAGCACGTTCGACGAGCGTAAGGAAGCTTTCCGAGCCGCCGGCACGACAGAGGTCGAGATACGACTTCCAAGCCGCTTCCCGGTCTTGTTCCATCCAAGCATAGAACTGGAAGGCACAAACTTGAGCGAGCGTGTAATCGATATAGTAGAACGGACTGCCGAAGACGTGTCCTTGTTGATGCCACCATGCACCTGAATCGAGATAATCGTTCGCTTCGTAATCACGATGCGGCAGGTATTTCTTCTCAATCGTCCGCCATGCTTCGCGACGCTCAGCTGGTGTCAATTCCGGTTGGTTGTAGATGACGTGTTGGAACTCGTCAATCGCAACGCCGTACGGAAGGAATGTGACGCTTCCTGCGAGGTGATTGAACTTGTATTTCGCTGTCTCTTCACCGAAGAACTCTTCCATCCACGGATAAGCGAAGAATTCCATCGACATCGAGTGAATCTCACACGCTTCATACGTTGGGAAAGCACTCTCTGGAGCTGTCAGGTGACGGCTCTCATAGACTTGGAAGGCGTGTCCGACTTCGTGCGTCAGGACATCGATGTCGCCTGCCGTTCCATTGAAGTTCGAGAAGATGAACGGGAGTTTTTCGTCTGCGATGTAGGTACAATACCCACCGCCGGCTTTCCCAGGTTTCGCCGTTAAATCGAGTGCTTCCCGGTCGAGCATGTAGTTGAAGAACTCGTTCGTCTCCGGTGACATCTCTGCATACATCTTTTTGCCGCCTTCGATGATGAACGACTCTTCGCCTTTCGGTGTCGCATTACCAGACTTGAAGGCAAATCCTTCATCGTAGTAATACAACTGATCGACGCCGATCCGTCGTTGCTGGCGTTCTTTGAGTTGTGTCGCGAGCGGAACAATCGTTTCACGGATTTGTTCGCGGTACTGTTCGACCATCGATTGGTTATAATCGACGCGGAGCATCCGTGCGTATCCGAGCTCGACGAACGATGGGAAACCGAGTGTCTTCGCGATCTCGGTCCGGATGCGAACGAGTTTGTCGTAGATCGTATCGATTGCTTCGCCTTGTTCTTTTAAATAGCCGTAGCGTGCCTCTGAAGCTGCTTTACGGACATCACGATCAGGTGATTGAAGATAGGGGCCGAACTGTGATAAGTTGAGCGTCTTGCCATCGAACTCGATTTGAGCAGAAGACATCAGTTTCGTATATTCACTCGAGAGACGGTTCTCTTCTTGGAGTTTCGGAATGATCTCTTCTGAGAACGTCTTCAGGCTCGCTTCAGCAATCAGGAATAACTGTTTGCCTTGCGTCTGTTCGAGTTCACTGCGGAGTGGATGCGTCGTCAACGCTTGATAATAGCTTGAGACATATCCTTGATAGATCGCACTCGCTTCATCAAAGAATCCTTGTTCCGTCTCATAGAACGTATCGCGTGTATCGATCGTGTGGCGGATCTCGACGAGCTGGCTTGCCGTTTCAAATTGATTTCTGAGGGTATTAATCTCAGTGATGGCTGCGTTTGCTTCATCTACCTGTGTGGCTTCCGTCAGTCGAGCGATCGCTTGATTCATGGATGTTTCAAGCAAGGCAAGGTCAGGACGGACATATGTAATTTCTGAAAATGGTAACATGTAAGCGCCTCCTTATGATTTCTAACTATTATCACACAAAAATACTTGCAAAACCAGAGGGACAAACGTATGCTTTTTGTGAGAACGTGAGCGAGCTGTCTGACAGCTTACTCCTATAAAAAATCGAAACTTCCATTCGGAAGAAAAACGATCGAGAAAGTAGAGGGATAGTATCATGGGATTCTTAAAAAAATTGTTTGGTGGTAACGACGCAGGAAACGCGAAAATCGCTTCTGCACTTACAGGTAAAATCGTCAACATCGAGAACGTACCCGATCAAGTTTTCTCTCAAAAAATGATGGGCGACGGTGTCGCGATCGAGCCAACTGAAGGTAAAGTCGTCTCGCCGATCAACGCAACGGTTGAAACGATCTTCCCAACAAAACATGCAATCGGTCTAAAAGGTGAAGATGGTCTTGAACTGTTGATCCACGTTGGTCTTGATACAGTTAACCTTAAAGGTGAAGGCTTCACGGCTCACGTCCAGTCAGGTGACAAAGTCAAAGCAGGAGACGTCCTCGTCGAGTTCGACCTTGACTACATCCGTGCGAACGCACCATCGACGATCACACCGATCATCGTGACGAACCACGATCAATTCACGCTTTCAGCTGTACCAGCGGAAGGAACTTCTGTTGTCGCAGGCGATACAGAGCTCTTCAAAGCAACACACAAATAAGATACGATACGCCTCCATTCCTTGCGGATGGGGGCTTTTTTGTCGTCTCCTCCCGTGTCTTACCGTTTTGTAAGAGAAGTGAAAGCAAAGTCCATTTTGAGAAAAGCAGGGAAGGGCTAGACTGAGTGTAACGAATCAAACACAGGAGGCATTACAGATGAAAGCAATCTTACAAGCAGAACAGATTTCAAAAACGTATCAAACGAAAACAGCGCGCCACGAAGCACTGCGTCCGACGACGCTCCGTGTCCACGAAGGAGAGTTCGTCAGTATCATGGGTCCATCCGGTGCCGGGAAATCGACATTACTTAACCTGCTGTCGACGATTGATCAGCCAACGGACGGCTCGATTTTAATCAATGGAGCAGACGTGACGGCGATGAAGGAAAAACAATTGGCTCGTTTCCGCCGGGAACAACTCGGCTTCATCTTCCAGGATTTCAATCTCCTCGATACGATGACGGTCCGGGAAAACATCGCCTTACCGCTCTCACTCGCGAACGTCGATAAAAAGATGATCTTAGAACGTGTCGATCGTGTGGCACGTCAACTCGGTATCTATGACTTACTCGATAAACGTCCCGTTGAACTATCGGGCGGACAAAAACAACGGACAGCTGCCGCTCGCGCCATCATTCATGATCCGTCGCTCATTTTAGCCGACGAGCCGACCGGTGCGCTGGATTCGAAGTCAGCGACCGGGTTACTCGAAGCGATGCAGTCGCTCAACAACGAAGGCGCAACGATTTTAATGGTAACGCATGATCCGATGACAGCGTCTTATGCGGAACGAATTTTGTTCGTCAAGGACGGAGAGCTGTTCAAGGAAGTCCATCGCTTTGGTTCGCAGAAGGAATTCTTCGAACAGATCATGGAAGTTCAGCGTGAACTCGGAGGTGCCGTCCGTGAGCTTGTCTAAACTGGCGTTTCAAAATTTGAAGAACATCCGTCAAAACGTGATGTACCTCGGTGCGGTCACGTTTGCGATTCTGATTTATTACACGTTCCTCGCGATTCGATCGAATGAAGCGATGCTTCAGGCGAACGAATTGTACGGCAAACTGGGAACGGTCTTTACCGGAGCAAGTGTCATTCTAGCGCTTTTCTCTGCTATCTTCATCTGGTATTCAAGTGACTTCTTCTTACGTCGTCGTAAGAAGGAAATCGGGCTTTATGCATTACTCGGTTTAGAACGAGGGCAGATTGCTCGCCTGATTTTCCTTGAGACGATGGGGTACGGAGTGATTGGTCTGATCCTCGGAATTGCGATCGGTACCGTCGCTTCGAAATACTTCGTGCAGTTGCTCGCTTCCGTCATGGCGATGCAAGTCGATGCGACCTTTACGATCAGCGGAGCTTCCGTCCTGCAGACGATCGGTGTTTTCCTTTTAATCTTTCTGATCATCGCTTTACGTTCGGCTCGAACGATTTATCGTTTTACATTAATCGAACTGTTCAAGGCAGAACAACAAGCGGAATCGCTTCCGAAAGTCCATCCGATCCTAGCCGTGCTTTCGGTCGTCTTGATCGGTGTTGGGTACTATTTGACCGGACAACCGTTGATGGATCACTTTACGATCGTTGCCCCACTCTTGATGCTCTGCGTCATTCTCGGAACGTTCGGAACGATGAGTTACTTCACGATCTTCTTATTGCGCGTCTTAAGTAATCAAGCGCGACACTTCAAAGGAACGAATTTGATTTTGCACGGGCAATTGTTGTCACGAATCAAATCGAATGCCGTCATGCTGTCGACGATCACGGTCATCACTGCCGTCACATTGACAACGGTCGGTACAGCGACATCGATTTATTATTTCATCGATCAGACCGTCGAGGAACAAGTTCCGTACAGTCTATCGATTGCGAGTAAACAATCTGAAGCAGAACAACTGATTGCAAAGTCTGACCAGAAAATCGACAGCCGGACGATGGTCAACGTCAAGAACGTCGACCATCAGATGACCGATCTGCCGAACCCGCTGACGTTCACACGCTACTACGCGACGTATGCGTATGAAGACCAGCCGGGACAATTCAGCTACGTCAACTATTCGGACTACGTCAAGCTCGCGAAAGCGAACGGGAAAACGGTCATCAAAGAACCGAAACAAGGCGAAGCGATTGTCCTTGAGACATTCAAAGGAAACGATTTGTTGAAGATGAAAGTCAAATCGCCGGTCGGTGTTGAAATCAAGGACGTTCATGAGTCCTTTCGCATCACCGCTGCGACGAATCTACCGATCGCTCAACTTTATGAGAAACAGCGGCTCGCCTTCGTCGTAAACGATGATGCGTTCGCGAAGATGCCGGAAAAAGGCTTCACGCTGACGAATTATCAGTTCTCAGATGAACGTCATGACGATGGATTGATGAAACAGTTGACGCAACTATATGGAAAACAAGCGGACACGGAGATGGCGGCGTATTATCCTGTCTACGCGATGACGACGGCAACGACAGGCTTACTCGCGTTTGCTGCCGGCTTCCTCGGACTCGTCTTCTTGCTTGCGACGGGTTCAATCATCTACTTCAAGATGCTCGCGGAAGCAGAAGAATCGAAACAACGGTTTGCCATCATCCAGAAGATTGGTGTTGATGAGAAGGAACAGACGGGTATCATCCGTCGTCTTGTCGGATTCGTCTTCTCCTTACCGTACGTGCTTGGACTCGTTCATAGTTTAGTTGCGATGCAAGTCTTGCAGAAACTGTTGAACTACAACATCGTTCGTCCGACATTACTTGCGATTGTTTGTTATACGATCGTCTATCTGATCTACTATATCGTCACGGTTCGTGCGTATCGCCGCATCGTCACGTGATGAACTAAATAGAGTACACAGAACTGGAAACGGAATAATCGTTTCCAGTCCTTTTTGAGTTCGTTATGATAAAGGGAGAAGGAGTTGATAGGAACGATGCATACGATTTTATTAGTCGAAGATGACATGAAGATTGCTACATTATTGAAAGAACTACTTGAACGCTATGATTTTAGAGTCGTCGTTGAAGATGGGCGAGGAGATGTCGTTGCGGTCTTTGAAGAGACGAATCCGGACGTCATTCTATTAGATGTCAATTTACCGAAGTTTGACGGTTTCTATTGGTGTCGACAATTGCGGATGAAGACACGGGCACCCATCCTGTTCATCTCAGCACGGGTCGGGGAGATGGATCAAGTCATGGCGCTTGAATACGGAGCGGATGATTACATCGTCAAGCCGTTCCAAGGAGCGGTCGTCATCGCGAAGATTAAAAGTCAGATTCGCCGGGCCTATGGCACGCTTTCAAACGAGACGGATGAGCGGACGGTGACGAAAGAAGGGGTCACGCTGTACTTAGACCGTTATATCGTCGAGTACGGGGAACAGTCGATCGAGCTGTCAAAAAAAGAGGGACTGATCCTTGAGATGTTACTGACGGCAAGTCCACGAATCGTCAGTCGGGGCGATCTACTTGAACGGATTTGGGATGACGAAGCATTCGTCGATGAGAATACGTTGAACGTCAATATCACGCGTGTCCGCAAACGGCTTGCCGAAATCGGTGTCGCTGGACTTGAGACGGTGCGAGGTGTCGGTTATAAACTGGTTCTTGAACCATGAAGCTCTTTTTACGGCACGCGATACCAGGTATCATCTTCTTTACTGGACAAATGCTGATTTTATATGCCGTCTTATGGCTCTACGATCTTTATCGCCCAGCAGCCTTCTTTTATATCGTGCTCTTGAACAGTATCGGTCTCTTGATTTATCTCAGTTATCGTTTCTTCAGCATGCTTCCGTTGCTGCGACGGATGCAACAGCCGGTCCAATCGGTCGCAGAACCGATTCGCAGTGATAGTGAAGAACCGATTTCCGTCGCTGTCGAACAATTTTTAGAACGGCAACAGACCTTGTTTCGAAACAGTCTGTTTGCTGAGCGACGGAAGGAAAAAGAGCGGCATCGGTATGTCGACCAGTGGATTCATCAAATGAAGACGCCGTTATCCGTCATCGAACTGATTCTCGAACATCCGGGGGAGCACTATCAAGCTGATTTGCGCCAAGAGGTCGATCGGCTGCGCAGTGGACTCGACCAGATGCTCTATTCGTCACGTCTAGAAGCGATCGAGACGGATCTGAAGGCAGAGCAGTTATCCTTAAAGCCACTTATTACCGGCATCATTAATCAGGAAAAACGACTATTCGTCAAAAATCAGGTTTTTCCGAAACTCGATATCGCGGAGGATATGTACGTCTATACGGATGCGAAGTGGTTTCGATTCCTCGTCTTACAGCTTGTGACGAATGCGATTAAATATACGACAGGTCACGGACGAGAAGTCGTCTTGAAGGCGGAGGAGATAAATGGGCAGGTCGTTTTGTCGATTCGAGACGACGGCGTCGGGATTCCAAGACGAGATGTCCCACGCGTCTTTAATGCGTTCTTTACCGGTGAGAATGGGCGACGTTACGGGGAATCGACCGGAATGGGACTGTATTTCGTCCAGCAGGTCTCGATGAAACTCGGACACGAGATTGAACTTGAGAGTGAGGAAGGCATCGGGACGACATGTCGGATTCGTTTAGTAGGAGGTCGCGCACATGATTGAGGTGAAACAATTAGGAAAGGTCTATCCCGGAAAGGTGACGGAACAGCCGTTGACGGATGTGAACTTCCGAGTTGAAGAAGGCGAGATGGTCGCAGTCATGGGACCGTCCGGTAGTGGCAAATCGACACTGATCAACTTGCTTGCGACACTCGACGAGCCAAGTTGGGGATCGATTCTGATTGATGGCGTCGATACAGCGACGTTTAAGCGAAAAGAGATGACACGCTTCCGACGCGAGACACTTGGGATCATCTTTCAGGAATTCAACTTACTCGACTCCTTGACGCTCGGTGAGAACATGCTCGTTCCATTGATGTTGTCTGGGAAAAAAGCAAAACTGGCGCGTGAAGAGATGGAGCAGTTGGCTCGTCGCCTTCAGATTGATGATTTGCTCGATAAGCAGGTGGACGAAGTAAGTGGTGGACAACGGCAGCGAACAGCGATCGGTCGCGCCTTGATTCATACGCCGCGTCTGATACTTGCGGACGAACCGACCGGAGCGCTTGATTTTCAAGCGACAAAACATGTCATGGATGTATTAGCAGAACTGAACGCGACGGGGATGACGATGGTCATCGTGACGCATGATCCGCAAGTCGCTTCGTATTGTAATCATGTCTTGTTTTTAAAGGACGGTAGCGTGCAAACCGAGTTATTCCGTGATGAGCCACGACGGATCTTCTTTCAACGTGTCATTGAGTCGTTATCGTTGTTAGGAGGGGATGAGCATCAATTATCTGCAATACGCCCTACGTAATATCCGGCGCTACCAGCGGTTGTACTATGGGTATGCCTTGACGATCATCATCGCGATGACGATCGTGACGAGTTACTGGAACTTGCTGACGAACGGATCGTTTCAAAACGTCGCCAAGATACTCAGCCAATTGAACCAAGTCATCGAGATGACGATCTTGTTCGTCTTCATCGCAGAACTGATCATCCTATTTTTTAGTATCCTGTTCATCTATTCGACGACATACACGATGCTTGAGCACCGGAAGAACGATCTCCGGACGATGCGGACGCTCGGTAGTGGATTATCGCACTTCTTGAAGTATTTTTTGATTGAGGTTCTGATCGTTGGCGGATTAGCGATCACGGCAGGGATGATACTTGGAAATGTCTTGACGAAGATGCTGTTACTTTCTGTCGTCAAAATTATGTTCTTGCCACCGATCGAGTTTGAGCTGTCGTTTTATGCGATTCTTGCCTTGATTGGTGGCGCCTTCCTTGTTTTACTGATCGCGACCGTTCTGGCGATTTACCGTTTTCGTCCGGATCGACCGGTCCGTTCCCGTTCACTTTTTCGAAGAAGAGTTTGGATTCTGACACAAGTCCTCGCTTTATTGCTCTTGATTTACGGATATGTCCTCGCGTTCGTTCGAATGTATGGATTTTATATGTTATTCCCGCTTGTCATCTTCATCGGTTCCTTTTTCATTTGCCGCTATATCTTACCGTGGTTGATCCAGCTATATCGTCCATGTCGGTTGTCTCTTCGGAAACTGATCGTTTCGGAGATCGCCAATCAGTTACGAACGAATAGTACGCTGATTGCCCTCGGGACGATCTTGACGTCATGTGCGCTGACGGCAGTCGGACTTGTCTTCTTGTTTCAATTGATCGGACTCGATCTCTCGTCCCAAAATCAATTTGGTCTCGTCTATTATGAAGAATCCGCTCAGCCGACGAAGCGATTGAAGGATATTAAACAGACGATGACGGACGCATTTCCGGATCGCTATCAGCAAGATATTGAAGTGAAGGCAGAAGGGAAGCGTATCTTTTTACCGATTTCTGCCTACAACAAGATGATGCGTCAATTGCACCTTGAGGAGCGGAAGGCGACCGGTCGACAGAGTTTCTTCGTACCCGCGCGACCGGTGCAACTCGAAGAGAATACACCAACGATGAAAAAGGCGGAACAGGCGATGAAACGAGAAGGGTTTAAGCTGCTCTCGCCGTCTTCCCATGATTTAGTGTTCGGCTATAACTATCAGATCGAAACGATATTCGTCGTCAGCGACGCGATCTTCCCGACACTTAAACAACCTGTTCGGCAAATCGTCGTCTTCGATACGCCAGCCTACCATGATTATGGAACGAGGGACTGGAAGCAGTGGATGAAGATCGTTCGCAATATTCAATCCGCAGCCAAGCTGGATGAGAAGCAGCCGGTTCCCTATCAGTTGATCAATGAGACGGAAGATGAGATCGACGGGATCCGGATCGTACGACTCGTCACGTTCGTCGTCATCCTTCTGACGATCTGGTTGTTCGTCATCAATGCGAGTTTCCTGCATGTATGGATGCAGATGACGGCGGAACAGGAACAAAAACGGATGAAGACATTGTTTGCGCTCGGATTTGGATCCGGAAACATTCGTCGTTACTTGCTCATGAAGTATGGTGCGGTCTTACTCATTCCCTATCTGATTTCTGTTTTTCATGCCTTTTTGTTGTTCCAAGTCGTCGTGACACAGGCTGGACTTGAAATGAAACCTTTTCTTAATCTCGCTATGTTTTGGATCAGTATCGTCACCGTTGGATACTTCTTAAGTGTCTTACCGATTTGGCTACGGTACCCGCGCCATCTGTTCCGGAAATCATCCGAAAGTTCGATGTATCCAACACCGAATTCAAGGGTATGATGATACCATAGGAATAAGGGAGGGAAACGTATGCTAGACCATTCACCATATCGAGGCTACGGTGACCGAATTCGTATTTTACGAGAGCGTGCCGGGGTTACGATCGAGCAGCTGGCAGAACGACTCGGTGTCGCACCGTACTTCATTCGTCGAACGGAACTCAGCGAAGTCTATCCAACAAAAGCGTACATCGAGGCACTGGCTGAAGCTTTGAACATCGATGCGAGTTACTTGGCTCGTCACATCTGGACAGGAGAATCATTGAAGTTCATCATGCAACAGAAGACGCCACTTGAAGAGATGAAACTTGCTTATGAGCAGACGCTCGGACAAGACGGGACATGGGTCGAAGAGCAGCTTGAAGAGCGAATGCGCCTGTTTGACCTGATGTACGACGAAGATGTCAAACGGATCGAGCAGACGATGAGCGCAACCGAGCAACGCATCTTTCATGAACTGGTCGATGCTGTGATGGAAGCAGGAGAGTTACAACGGGATCAAGCAGAAGAGACGTTTGAACTGTTTGAGGATAAACTTCCAGCCATGATGCAACTCGACGAATATCTCGACCGAATGACAGAAGGTGTATCGTTAGCTCGTTCGACATATTACACGGATTATAGTGACCGGAAAAGCCGTTCACGTTATCATCGCAAATAAAAAGTCGCTGTCTTCTGATTGACGTTCAGAAGACAGCGACTTTTTTTAACGTGTATTGTTTTGTGACATCTGACGTAAACGTGGATTCTTAATACGTGTCCGACCGATGATGAATCCAATGATTGCATTCGCGATGACGAGTACCCAACCGACATAGCCGAAATTGAGGGTTAAGCTACCGAGCATCGCTTGCCATTTGAAAATCATCATCATATCACCACGCAAGACGAAGCGTGCGATACAGACAAGTAAAACCGTCAATCCAGCGATGAAGACACCAACCCAACTTCCGTATAAGCGAGAAGATTGACGGCGCACCGCGACGAAGGACCAGCAAAATAGACTGGCGACGAACGTCATCCCACCGTAAGCAAGGACGAGTTCCCATGTCGCACTCGCCTGCGGAAATTTCGTGAACATGACAAGTGACGAGACCATGGCAGCAGCTGTGAAAAGAATCGCTGCCCAAAAACGAGACCGCATAACGTAGTTCCTCCTAAAGGCTTTTTCTCACCTAACGATAGCGGAAACGATTCGTCTTGTAAACTGTTACCGGCGACCGCTTAAGATCCGGCGCAACTGTTTGAGTGGATTCGATCCATAGAACAGAACACCACCCCGGTAGAATTTCGTTCCGACGAATAAGGCAAGCGAGATGCTGATCAGCATCAAAATGAGCGAAATCGACACTTGCCATAGCGGTACATCGGTCAACATGACGCGCAGGAACATGACCATCGGTGTAAAGAACGGCACGAACGACAGGACGACGACAGCTTGGTTCGTCGGTGCATTCAGACTAAACATCGAAATCATGAAAGCTGCGACGATCAACAAGATGACTGGTAATGTCACTTGCTGCGCATCCTCGACCCGACTGACGAGCGAACCGAGTGCCGCGAGAAGCGTCGCATACAGGAAGTATCCGAGCAGGAAGAAGACGAACAGATAAATGATCGTTCGAGCACTCAAGGAATCGAGTGATAACTGATCGAATAAACTGCTGTTTTGAGCACTGTAGTAGCCGACACCGACGAGAATCGATAATTGTACGAGACTGACCGTAGCGATCGAGAGGATCTTCGCCAGCATATGTTGAATCGGACTCGCTGCTGAAATCAGCAATTCCATGACACGGGATGACTTTTCGTTCGCGATTTCCGTGACGATCATCCCACCGTAAATCGCAATCGTGAAGTACATCAAGAATAGCAACACATAGACGAGCGCCGAGGCAGCAAAGAGTTCATCCTCACTTTTCCCACCCGTCGACGTCAACTCCTGTTTGACAGGAACAGGTTCAGCGAGTGAGGCGAGGACGTTCGGATCGATTTCAGCATCCGTGATGACGGCTTGGTCACGGACTTGTTTGACGACCGTTGCGACCTGTGTCTGTAATTCAGACTCAGGACTAGCACTGACGAGTGTCACGTCATACGAATCCTGAACGATTGCCACGGCATCGAATGTACCGCGGTCGACGGCCTTTCGTGCTTGTGCGACTGTATATTCCTTCGTCGTGATGTCTGAAGTGACACCAGCCTTCTTCAAGGCCGGACGAAGATCGGTCGATAGTTCGCTGACGAGAGCAACTTTCGGATCGTCACCAGAAAACCAGTCGAGAATCCGTTCGATATTGCCAAAGCCAACAAGGAACAGGACCATCAGGACCGTCGAAATCAAAAAGCTTTTAGCACGTAATTTTTGAAGTAGATTGAAGCGATATAAAGTCAGAAATTTACGGTTCATAACGTTTGCCGACCTCCTCGATGAAGATATCCTGCAGCGATAACTGATCCCAGACGAAACGATCGACATGGTGTCCTTGACTGACGATATGTTGGAGAAGTTGATCAGCCGTTTCTTTTGAAGAGACTTGGACGATATGACCATTATGGTCTGACTCGACTTGTAGGACACCCGGTAAGCTATCCCATAGGAGTGGTGGGGCATCTGTCGTCAAAAGGACACGTGTTTTTCCGTATCCCGCCTTGATGTCAGGGA
The DNA here is from genome assembly GCF_000414195.2 of Exiguobacterium sp. OS-77. Lineage (NCBI taxonomy): Bacteria > Bacillati > Bacillota > Bacilli > Caryophanales > Exiguobacterium > Exiguobacterium sp. OS-77. Next base: position 621,260 of record NZ_DF239008.1, read on the forward strand.
GATAGCCAGCAACGACGGGTTTTCCGTGATCGAGGATTGCGACGTGTTCGCAGAGTTCTTCGACGTGATCCATCCGGTGACTCGAGAAGACGATCGTCGTTCCGTCGACGGTTAACTTTTTGACTGCACGTTTTAATTGTTCAGCGTTGACCGGATCGAGTCCGCTAAATGGTTCATCTAAAATCAGCAGTTCAGGTTTATGTAGGACGGCAGAGATCAACTGAATCTTTTGTTGATTTCCTTTTGAGAGTTGTTCGACGCGCATTTTTTCATACTGCGGAATTTGGAAATATTCGAGCCATTCCGTCAGCGCTCGTTTCGCATCTTTTCGCTTCATATCGCGGAGTTCTGCGAGGAACAAAAGTTGTTCATCGACGCGGACTTTTGGATACAGCCCTCGTTCTTCCGGAAGGTATCCGATCTTTGAAGTCGGGATGCGCTCCCCGTTCCAGGTGATCGATCCTTCAGTTGGTTGCAGTAGACCGAGCAGCATCCGGAAGGTCGTTGTCTTCCCGGCACCGTTTGCACCAAGCAAACCAAAGATTTGCCCCCGTGGTACCTCGATCGTCAGAGCATCTACGGCCGTAAAATCGCCGAAACGCTTCGTGATGTGTTTGATTTCTAACATATGAACCTCCTTTAAAGACGTCTGTTGCACGACAAGTGTACCATTGTTACCTAGTGTCCTACGGTCTAAATTGGATAAAGGTTCCAGAAAAGAACGAGGAAAGGCTTATTAGTTTACTTTTTGTTCTTTAGTTACTATTATTGTGTTAATAGATACGACTGAAGGAGGAACGCATCATATGAAAACGCAAGGCATTCATCATATTTCAGCAATGGTCGGCGATCCACAAGAAAATCTCGATTTTTACGGAACCATTCTCGGACTACGATTCGTCAAAAAAACGGTCAACTTCGATGATCCAGGAACATACCACTTCTATTTTGGAAACGAATCTGGGGCACCGGGAACGATCATCACGTTCTTTCCGTTTAAAGGCATGGCAAAAGGGAAAGTCGGTGCCGGACAAGTCGGAACGACAGCTTACGCGATTCCGGTCGGTGCAGCAGATTTTTGGAAAGCGCGGTTGACAGAAAAAAATGTCTTGTTTGAAGAGGCGGTTCGTTTCGGAGAGCAGCAGATCGCCTTCGAAGATCCACATGGTCTCCAAATTGAACTCGTCGAACGCGAGGCGGGATCAGACAGTCGCTATGAAATCGATGGCATCACGCGTGAGGTTGCGATCAAAGGATTCGCCGGAGCGACGTTACTGTCGCGGGATCCATCAGACACAGCAAAATTACTGACAGACACATTCGGGCTGACACTTAGCAAACGGACGGAAACCGTTGACCGGTACATCGCAGAAGGCGAGTTCGGGAATGTCGTTGATGTCGTTCATGGTCAAATGCCAGTTGGTCGTCCGGGAACGGTTCACCATATCGCGTGGCGGGCAACGAATCAAAAGGAACAAATCGACTGGATGAACGCCATCAACGCGTTCGGTTTACTGACGACTGAAGTGAAGGACCGCCATTACTTCACATCGATCTATTTCCATGACCGCGGTCGGATTCTCCATGAAATTGCGACCGACAATCCAGGATTCGCAATCGATGAAGCGTTCGAGATGCTCGGAGAAGACTTGAAGTTACCGGAACAATTCGAAGCACATCGCAGTGCGATCACAAATCATGTAACACCTATTACTGTACCGAAGGGGAGACTCGTATGATTCATTTATACCAAGCACCAAAAACAGCAGACGCACCGATCTTTTTATTCTTACATGGCACAGGTGGAACGGAACAAGATCTCGTCGGGCTCGTCTCGTTGCTCGATTCGGAAGCGGGCTACTTGTCCGTCCGCGGAGAAGTCTCGGAAAACGGGATGCCACGATTCTTCAAACGACTCGCAGAAGGCGTCTTCGATGAAGAAGACCTCGCTTTACGGACAGCACGTTTAATTCAGTTTTTACGTGATCAAGCAGCAGAGCGTAGTTTTGATCTCGATCGTCTAATTCCGGTCGGATACTCGAACGGGGCGAACATCGCGGCGAACATGTTGTTCGAAGAAGCTTTGTTCAAACAAGCGATTCTGTTGCATCCGATGGTACCACGTCGTGGTGTGACGTTACCTGACCTATCGGATGTGCGCGTCTTCATCGGTGCCGGAAGCAATGATCCGATCTGTCCGGCTCAGGAAACGGAAGAGTTATCAGCGCTCTTGAAACAAGCTGGTGCATCAGTCGACGTCACGTGGTCGAATTATGGTCACCAACTCGTCATGCCAACGATTGAAGCAGCAACGGATTGGCTGAAATAGTAAAAAAAAGGGCTGTCCCATCTTCTTCTTTCATAGAAGATGATGGGGCAGTCCTCTTTTCGTTTCAAGCAGGATGATCACTTTTTGGTCGAGAATAGACGATGAGCACACCACGTTCGACGAGCTGGAGGGCGAGCGTCTGTTTCACTTCTTCCGATGCTTTCGTCTTGGTAAGTTGTCGGTAGAGCAAGCGAAGTTCACGGCGCATCGTCTTACGGATCAGCCACATGCTATCAATCGTCGTACACCAACCGGTCACGGTCTCGTGTCCGATGTAATACTGGGTCTGACGTTCGAGATAACGAATCCACCACTCGTCACGCGCCATTTTTAGTACGACACCTGTGAGGCCAAATACAAGGATGGCGAGGGGAATGCTTTCATATAAAGGAAGACGACTAATAACGGTACCAACATTCGTGACGAGGGCAAGCATCCCCCATCCTATGCATCCGATGACAAGCCAATATCCAAAGTTGAGAGTACTTCGATGTCGTAACGTCACTTTCGGCGTAAGCAATGAAGTGGCCATCAGAAACACCTCCTTGTTAAATAATCGAATTTTCTGACAATTTGTAGTTGTCCTTCTACTATAGTTACTTTTTCCCGAATCGTCTAGTCATTAGACATGGAAAATGTGTTTCTTTCTTGACGAAATTCGTGTACGCTAAATGTAGAAGTGAGCGGTTACATAAAGGGGGATATAAAGAAATGATGGATCAAGTGATTTGGATTGCTGTCGGTATCGTTGCCGTTGCGGTTTTCTCAGCATCGAGTGTCGCAGCGTACATGGGTGTCAAGAACCAAGAAGATTAAGAATCGAAAAACGGCTCATCCTGATCATCGGGATGAGCCGTTTTTTTGATGTGCCATCGATTATTTGTTTGCTGTTATATCTGCTTGCAATGCATAAGGTTTCAGGGCATCGCTCCAGCGTAGATAACCGCCACCGACGAGATGTAATCCATCATACGTCAAGCGATTCTGAAGATATCCTTGTTTATTCGTCAAGACAGGTCGTAAGTCGACGAATGGAACCTTAAGCGATTGAGCGAGATTTTGTAAATTCCGGTTCAACGCTTCGACATCACGGTTGATTCGGACGGAGTCTGAATACTTCGGTGCCACAGGAACGGTTGACTGAACGACGACGTCAATGTTATTTTTTCGAAGTGTCGTCACGATCGTCGTCATGTTCTCGGTAATTTGTGGAATCGGCGTATAGTGACGGATATCATTAATACCACCCATCAGGAAGACGCGTTTTGGTTTCATCTCGAGAATCAGGTCGAGACGAGTCAAAAAGCCTTCTGTCGTATCGCCAGGAATCCCGAAATTAATAATTGTCGGATCATCCATCAAGATGCGCCAATCGGCAAAATTCGTCATCGAGTCACCTAACATGACAGCGTTCGCTGATTTTGGGTATTGATAAGTATGGAATAGACTATTCAAACGGACATAGTTCGGATTCTTATCGTATTGGAATGTCGTGACTGGAGTCGTACTCGTTGCAGGTAAGACGCTTTCGAACAGTTCGAGCGGTTTACGTCCCAGTAACAAAGCAAGGAGAACGACGTTCAAGACGATGGATAGAATCAGGAGTGTCTTTTTCATAAACATTCGTTCCTTTCGAGGGAGTATAAGGGGTAGTGTAACATGAATCGGAATCCGTGGTTTGATAATATTAAAGGTTTTCTTGTCATTTTCGTCGTCATCGGTCACATGCTGACAGATTTACGGTTTGATTATGATGGAAAATTACTCGAAACGGTCTATCTATTGATTTATTCGTTTCATATGCCATTATTCATTATTTTAAGCGGTTATTTCTTCCGCGAAAACAAGTATTTACGTGTCATCCAGCTTTTCGCGGTGTATTGTGTCTGGCAGATCTTGATCGGATCTTGGGCGACACTCGGGGAAGGAAACCCGATTTTCTCAGGAGAAAACATTGGAACGCATCTATTACGGCCATACTGGGCACTTTGGTATTTATTCGTCATGGTCGTCTGGTATATCGTGACGCCTTATGTCGTCCATTTACGCGGCTACGTCTGGTTCGGTCTCGCGTTCGCTCTATTATATGGTTTTGAGCTTGAGAATACAGGCTTCTTAGCACTTCGTAAGTTGATCATGTTCTATCCGTACTTCTTACTCGGAAACTATTTATCAGAACACGAATTCATCCGGATCTTTGAAATGCCGAAAAACTTTAAACGACGGATGAACGTCCGCTTAATCGGTGGGATCACATTTGTGGCCGTCATGGGCTTTTTGTTATTTGAAGCGTGGCGTGACACACCACAAGAGATCGTTGATTTCGCGAATGCCTTCAAGCATCGTTTCCCTTATGTTGATCAATACGATAGCGATGCCTGGTTAGGTGTCATCAAACATAGTGTCATTTATTTCTTGTCAATTGCGGCTTCCCTTGGTTTCATGATGTTGATTCCGATGCGTCGCCTTCCGCTCATCACACGGGCGGGGGAACTCAGCCTCTATGTCTATTTGCTTCACGTCTTTTTCGTCATGGCGTGGCGCCAGTATGTGACGGAAGCATTCGTACCGCAACCGTGGCTAGCGTTACTGATCATGATTGGCGTTGCCTTGCTGATCGTCGGTATCATCATACACCCGCTCGTCGTTCGTGTCCTCCGTCCTTTGATTGAGATTGATATTCGTCCAATCGTCGAGAAACGGGAAGACCTTTCAAAATAAGACGGAATGCTTTACACTTTAAGATAGATGGATTACAAGACGAAGGGCGTGGAAGGAATGTCATATAATTTAAATAACGCAGACGGTGTCGTGAACGTCTCGCAACAAGTCATCGAGGTCATCGCAGGCGTAGCCGTTCAAGAAACGGAAGGGATCGCCTTCACAGCAGATGATTCAAAACTGCAAGAGAAACAGATGGTTAAACTCGTGAAGGTCGAGGATGTCGGCGGCGAGATTACGATCAGTTTGTCTGTTCATATCAAGTACGGAATGTCGATCATCAAGACGGCGGGGAAAGTGCAGGAACGGATTGCGCAAGACATGGAGAACATGCTCGCGTTCCAACCGAAAGCAATCAACGTCCGAGTGATTGGTCTCTTAAAAGGATAACAGGACGAAAAACACTTTGCTGAAATCGCAAGGTGTTTTTCTTTTTAAGTAAAACATTTGATAACGCTTGCAAAGAGATGAGAGAATTAGTAAAATTGTTTGTGAGGCAAGTGCAATCGTTTGCACAACGTGTCATTCGATTTCTTGCCTTTCATGGACGATGTATGAAAGGATGGATGTCGGATGGCACCAACGATCGAAGCGGTCATTTTTGATTTAGACGGCGTAATCACGGATACAGCAGAGTATCACTACTTAGCGTGGAAACAATTAGGAGAGGATTTGGATATCCCGTTCGACCGGGAATTCAATGAGACATTAAAAGGTGTCAGCCGGATGGATTCACTCGAGCGTATCCTTGCGCTTGGTGGAAAACAGGATGCTTTTTCGGAAGACGAGAAGCTAGCACTCGCTGCGAAGAAGAACGAACACTATGTCACATTGATCCAGCACATCTCTGAACAGGATCTTCTTCCTGGAATCACTGCATTCCTTGATGAAATCCGAAACGCTGGGCTGAAAATCGGGATGGCGTCCGCTTCTAAAAATGCGCTGATGGTCGTCGAGGCATTAAAGGTTCGACATTACTTCGATGACATCGTAGATGCTGCAACTGTTGCACAATCGAAACCACACCCTGAAGTGTTTCTCCGTGCTGCGGAAGCGCTCGACGTCGAACCAAGCCGTTGCATCGGTGTAGAAGATGCGACAGCGGGCATCACTGCCATCCACGCTGCCGGTATGTATGCCGTCGGCGTAGGACCGGAGTCGGCGCTCCATGAGGCAGACTATCGTGTCGATTCGACAGATTTGCTTTCCCTTGAGCAAATCCTCGCTAGTCGCTAACTGAGATTCATTCATTCCCTGATGATTGAATCGCAATCAACCTCTCTTTTCTTTTATGTGTCAGAAAAAGAAGTGATTTCCCTGAATCTCTTCTTTTTCAAAAAAAATAACGCTCAGCCGTATGATTCGGCTGAGCGTTATTTTTTGGTTAGAGGGAAGAAAGAATCGCGTTTGCTACTGCATCAGCATAGCGTTGCTGATAAGAAGGAGAAACGAGTTTCGCCCGGTCATTAGCATTGGATAGGAAACCAAGTTCCGTTAATGTAGCGGGTGCATTCGTACCGCGAAGAACAGCGAGGTTCCCGAATTTAATACCACGATCACGTAATCCAATCGAGTTAACAAGATTGTTTTGGAGATTTCGTGATAGACCAACAGATGCATTACCTCTGTAATAGAAGTTTTCAGCGCCATAAGCACTTGTTGAAGATGCAGCATTAATATGGATACTGACGAAGATGTTTGTCTTATGGGCGTTCGAGATGACGCTACGATCTGTTAACGAAGGATAGTAATCATTCGTATAACGTGTCAACTTCACATCGACTGTTTTAGATAGGCGCTCGGCTACGAGTTTAGCGACTGACATGACGATATCACGTTCATAAATACCGTATCGTGCGGCACCAACATCATGTCCACCATGCCCAGGATCTAAGACGACGAGTGGACGAGCAGACATAGAAGGCTGGAAGAGCGAGAGATACGTCGCTTCGACATATCCATAACGTCCATCAGATGTTTTGACAGCGACGAATCCTTTTGTCTTATGTAAAGCATTCGTTACCGTAACAACGGAACCACGTGGCAGTGTACCGATAGAAGGGCTGATCGAACTTGCACCAGACCGTAATGTCAATGAATCATTAAAAGGAACGAGAACATACATTGTCGTACCTGAATAATCAGCTGCAGATCCGACAGGTGGTAAAGAAGCAGAAGAAGACGTCGTTTTCTTCAAGTAACTTCCTGAGACATAGCCTTTTTTACTACCGTAAGACACTTGGTACCAGTTATCCTTCCGATACGAAGAGGTAACGATCTTTCCTTTAGGAATCGTTAGTAGTTTAGCTGAGGTAGCAGAATTCGATGTACGTAAATTCAAAGCGTCCAACGTAATGTAGTTCGTTTTCGCGAATGTCGTACCGGTAGCACTTGCTGTGACGACCGCTTTCTTTTTCAAGTAAGAACCAGCAACATAACCGGTTTTTGATTTGTAAGATACTTTATACCAGCTTCCCTTCTTGTAAGAAGAGGAAAGTGTTGTTCCTTTAGGAATCGTCAATAATTTAGTCGAAGCAGCAGAATCAGACTTACGAAGGCTCAACGAATCCGTCGTCGTGTAGTTCGTCTTCGTAAAGGATGTACCGACAGTACTAGCTTTAACGGCCGCTTTCTTCTTCAAGTAACTTCCTGAGACATAACCCGTCTTAGAACTGTAAGAGACTTTGTACCAGTTTCCTGTTTTATACGAAGAAACGACTGATTTTCCTTTAGGAATCGTCAACAATTTTTTAGAGGAAGTAGTAGCAGAAGCGCGAAGATTTAGTGCATCTGTTGTTTGATAAGTAGCTTTCGTGATAGAAGCAGCAGATGCTTCGGGTGTTGGGGCGGCTACCGTGAAAAGTACGGCCGAAGCAATACTTGCGATCAAGACGGAAGTTTTAGTAGGCATAGTGTGCTCTCCTTTTAAATTTAGTATTGTAAAACAGGATATAAAAATGACAAAATGAAGAAAGATTTAAAATTATATATTAAAAACAATAATTTTATGTTCTAGGTTCGCTCCTTTCTGTTAAGATAAAAATGGAAATCAGCAACAGATAAAAAATTGCCAATATTACAAAAAAATTAAAATAACATAGAAATTATATAACAAAAAGGTAAATAAATGGTAATATTATTTCAAAAAACATACAATTGAAACATAATTGAAATATTATTGTGTCATCAATACAAGAAAGAAGGTAAAAAGTATGGATCCGAATGAACATATTTACAGAGAGCTGATGGAAATCGAAGAAGAATATCGCCGTCTTCAACGAAGAGCAGAGTACTTAGTAGCTGAATTAAGTCGAACGAATCAAGATCATGCACAGGAAATTTCTGTTGCACTAGAGCGTCCATTGAAACAACGAAGAGTGAATCAGCGATATCCACTGGAAGTTTACGTACACCAAATCAGTGATTTGATGCGCGAACGCGAGTCGATGTCAGCACGAGATATTCAGATGGAACTCGAACTTCGTTATCGTCACCAAATCAGTAACATTTATCAGCTTATGGCGAAAGTTGAACAGGCAAACCCGGCGATTCAAAAAGTGGGTCGTGGAATCTATACATATGATTCATCGGCAGAAGTTCCGATTTTTATGTAGTTTTTTCAAAAAACGTCGTTTCTTTTTTAAAGAAAGGCGTTTTTTTTGTTGAATGAATTCCAAAATAAAGATTTATTTTTAAAATAAGTAAATGATTTTCTTGAAAATGGTTTTTATCTCTTCTGTTCCATTTTTTAACTGATATAATGGATACGTAGATGAAAAAATTGTCGGACCTGACGTCACGTGGACGTGGGGAGAGGAGAAAAACAGTGCTTCAACTCGTAAAAAATACATTCAACGAACAGTCTAAGCGACTGAAGAACTATATGAAAATCGTAAAAGAAATCAATGCGTTAGAAAGTCGTTATCAAGCGATGACGGATGATGAATTAAAAAATCAAACAATCCACCTAAAGGAACGCATCGAAGCCGGTGAGACGATTGATCAACTAAAGACGGAGGCATTTGCTCTTGTCCGAGAGGCAAGTGTTCGTACGTTAGGCATGCGTCATTACGATGTTCAATTGATTGGTGGTCTTGCGTTACTAGACGGTCATATCGCAGAAATGGCGACGGGGGAAGGAAAAACATTAGTCGCGTCGTTACCGAGTTTTACAAATGCCTTAAGTGGTAAAGGGGTTCATGTCATCACCGTCAATGACTACTTGGCACGACGAGACGTGGATCAGATTGGAGAAATTCACCGTTTTCTTGGTTTAACAGTCGGACTAAATGTTCCCGATCTGTCACCTGATGAGAAACGTGCTGCCTATGGCGCAGATATTACATATGGAGTCGGTACAGAATTTGGCTTCGACTACTTGCGCGATCATCTCGTCAATCGGAAGGAAGACCGTGTACAACGAAAACATCACTTTGCCATCATCGATGAAGTCGATAGTATTTTAATCGACGAAGCGAAAACACCACTCATCATGGCAGGTAAGGGCTCGGTGCATGAAGGATTACAAACCGTCGCGAAGCTGATCGTATCAAAGTTTCCTGCGGATGCATACGAATACGACGAAGAGATCAAAGCAGTTTCGCTTACGGATAAAGGAATTTCGATCATCGAAGAGAACTTCGCCATCGATAATCTTTTCGCAGCTGAGCATCAAGTACTTTATCATTACATGGTTCAAGCCTTGCGTGCTCACATCGTCATGAAACGAGACGTTGATTACATCGTAAAAGATGGGAAAATCGAGTTGGTTGATTTATTTACAGGACGCATCATGGAAGGACGAAGTTTGTCGGATGGGCTCCATCAAGCCATTGAAGCAAAAGAAGGCATTGACATCACGGAAGAAAATAAAACGACGGCCCAAGTTACGATCCAACATTATTTCCGGATGTACGAGCTCGTTTCAGGCATGACAGGTACGGCACAAACTTCACGACAAGAGCTTCTAAAGACATACGGAATGGATGTCGTACAAGTCCCGACCAATCGCCCGAAACTCCGTGAAGATTCTTCTGACATCATTTACGCAACGAAAGAGGAGAAATATGAAGCTGTGGCGCGTGCGACGAAGGAAGCACATGCAAGACGGCAACCCGTATTGATCGGAACGACGTCCATCGAACAATCATTTGCTGTAGCTGAAGCTTTAGATACACATCAGTTACCGTATCAAATCCTGAATGCAAAGACGGTCGACCAAGAAACTGACATCATTTGTGAAGCCGGACAACACGGACGCATCACGATCGCGACGAACATGGCAGGACGAGGAACAGATATTACGTTAGATGAGATTGCGAAAGAAGCAGGTGGGTTGTTTGTCATCGGTACCGAGCGTCATGAGTCGGTTCGGATCGATAACCAGCTAAGAGGACGTTCAGGACGTCAAGGAGATCCAGGTAAAAGTCAATTCATCGTATCACTCGAAGATGACCTCGTCCGGCGTTTTGCAAAGGATCGACTCGAGAAAGTCTTGAAAAAAGTGAAGACGAGTCAGCATGAACCGGTTACGTTAAAAGAAGCACAAGCGTTATTGAGCTATGCGCAAGAAACATGCGAGGGGACAGGTTATTCGATTCGAGAGGAACTTGTTAAACTCGATGACGTCCTTCATCAGCACCGTCTTGTCATCTATGCGATCCGTAACCAAGTACTAGATGCGGAAGACATTCAAGATATGGTACTACCAATGGTCGAGCGGACGGTCGAACGTATCGTGGATCGTTATCTATCTGCAGAACTCGTACCGGAAGAGTGGCCAAAGGAAGAGTTCCAGTTCGCGATGGACGAATTACTAAACGACGAAGTACCACTTCCAGATGATTTAGAACAGCCGGAAGAGGTCAAAGCGTATTATGTGAACATTGTTTCCGCTCGTCGTGAAAAATGGATAGAGGAACTAAAGAATCCTGCAGTAGACGAGCTGATCCGAGATCAGCTATTGGCATCGATCGAAGAGCACTGGACGGAACATTTGACGACGATGAATACGCTAAAAGAAGGCATTCATCTTCGGAGTTACGGTCAAGAACAGCCTGTTCGGATGTACGAAAAGGAAGGCTTTGAAATCTTCAACTACACGATTGCTGAAATCGAGTATCCCGTTGCCTATGTCTTACAACGATTGTCCGAATATATCATGCTAGATGAAGAAATCGAGGAGATGGAGTTAGATGTTTAATCGCAGAAAACAAATCATTTTAGAAGCAGAGACACCAGAAAATACAGGACTGTATAAGCCTCGATTGATTTTTACAGAAGATATGTTGATCGAGAAAGAAGATGAATATCTTTTCCGTTACCATGCTAATCAATTGCCAGACTTGGAGTTAAATCAACTGTCCGTCGAAGCGCTGCAAGTGGACCTATCCTCCTCGCCGATTTCAATCGTCGCGTTGTTTCGAAATACATTAGAAAATAGTTTTCATGTAGATGGTCTTCCATTACTCGTGTTAGACGAAGCCAATCGTCTGATTGGCAGAAAGGTTTTGACGACGGAAGATATTCCGGAGTTCGTACCGATGAGTAGTATGCCATGTTGGCTTGATTTTTCCGAGGAAGAACTTTTCTTAACGGATGAAGAAAATTTCCCGGAAAAGATTCGTCTCTTATTTAGTTTAGAAGAGACGCATGATCTCGAGATTCCATCGGACTTCCTTGATGCTGAAGCGCGACGTGTACGTCAGACATTCTATTCAACCCCGACGTTGAAGAATGAAGAAGTCAATGTCATGAATGTTTGGAACGAGAAGAACGAAAATAGGATGACAGGATTGTTTTTGATTCGAAACGGATATGAACGGGCGATTCAACTCGGAACGCTTCCGTTACAACTTATGAACGGGGAACAAATCTTGCAGACATTGCAGGTAGCGTTAACGTCCCCAATCGAAGCTAAAACGACCCTTGCAATCAAAGTCGTCTTAGACGTGACGGAGTGGCAAGACCAAGACGTGTTGCAATTCCGAGTCGCACAAGCATAAGCCTATGCTTTTTGTTTACAGAATGGGAACGAACGATTTTTGGAAGAAGAATGTGGTATAATTCGCGCAGGAGCGTGATGTTATTATGTTATGGACAGCGTCCATTGTCTGTTTCATCGCTGCATTGCTGATTACCCCCGTTGTCAAACGTTTTGCCATTGCAGTGGGCGCGGTGGATAGTCCGGATGCACGAAAAGTACATGTTCGAATCATGCCACGTCTAGGTGGGCTTGCGATTTATATCTCATTCATGATCGGATACTTTATCTTACAACCATCGAGTCCATATGCGACTCATATATTAGTCGGTAGTTTCGTGATCATCATGACCGGTATGTTAGATGATCGTTTTCAACTGAATGCTAGGCTGAAGTTAATGGGACAAATCGTAGCGGCAGTCATTGTTTTAAATGGTGGGATTCGAATCGAATTCATCAATTTGCCGTTTGATCAACAGCTGTATCTCGGGTGGTGGAGTGTGCCATTGACCTTCCTGTGGGTCATCGGTATCACGAATGCCGTCAATTTGATTGATGGTTTAGACGGACTAGCTGCTGGCGTATCGAGTATCGTCTTGTTGACGCTAATTAGTTTAGCTGTGATTCAAGGGAACGTCTACGTGACGATCGTTGCGATCCTCTTGCTTATGAGTACGCTCGGTTTTCTGTTTCATAATTTTTATCCGGCAAAAATTTTCATGGGAGACACGGGTTCGCTGTATCTTGGATATATGCTGGCCGTACTTTCCCTACTTGGATTCAAAAATGTAACTTTATTCTCACTTGCTGTACCAGTCATTTTGCTCGGGATTCCGATTTCAGACACGCTGTTCGCTATCGTGCGTCGTATGTTACAAGGGAGACCGCCGTTCGCACCCGATAAAGAGCACTTGCATCACCGCTTACTCGATTTAGGATTTACGATGAGACAAGCCGTTTTAGTGATTTATGGACTTTGTGGTGTGTTCGGAATGACGGCAATCCTCTTTTCGCAAACGAATTCGCTCGGTGCTTTTATTTCTCTCGTTATCTTATTGATCGTACTAGATATTTTAGTCGAATCATTGGGTTTGTTAGGGGATAAATATCGACCGATTCTCAAACTATTAGAACGTCTTACAACGAAATGATTTAAAAAGATCGCTCATCTCAATGTGCGGTCTTTTTTTAAGGGAGATGAGAAAATGCAAGAAATAAATAAAAATGAACGCATTCAGTACTTGGATATTTTGAGGGGATTTGCTTTATGTGGCATTCTATTTGTCAACATGCCAAGTTTTCTTGGAGATCGACCGAATGCGATGATGGGAGACGTCGATCAAGCGATTCGTTTGGTGTTTGACCTCTTCATCCAGACAAAATTCTATACGCTGTTTAGTGTCTTGTTTGGAGCAGGTTTTTATCTGTTCATCCAGCGTTTGCAGCAAAAAGGATTACCGAAGACAATTTTTGCACGACGTCTCGGGATTCTTCTCGTCATTGGACTACTACACTTATGTATTTGGCAGGGAGATATTTTACATACGTATGCGTTGACCGGTTTTATCTTATTGTTATTTATAAAAACAAAGCCGATCACGAAGCTTTTGTTTGCGGCAGCATTTCAAATCTATGCCCTTTTGCTCTACCTACTTATTTTCTTTGGGGCTCGTCAATTGGGCGACACTCCCGTCGTCGAGCTAGATAAGACACTTCAGTCGTTCGTCGCATCGCGCGATCTCCTCGGATTTTTATCACATCACGCGACAGTTCAATTACCGGAAGCCCTCATGAATTCTGGTGTCATTTGGCCAGAAATTTTATCCCTGTTCTTGATTGGAGCCTATTTGATGGAACGCTTCAGCACAGCGCCACCGACGAATCGTTTCCTGTGGTGGACGCTTGGAATTAGTTTACTCCTGACACTTCCATCATTTGCAGGAATCATACAGGCGCATGCTGATGTACCAGACGGATCCATCAATCTATTTTACGTCTGGCTCTCAGGACGCACGCTTGCGATCACCTATGCTTGTGCCGTTGCGCTACTCGTTCGTGCTGGACGCATGCAATGGTTTGCTGGACTGGGACGGATGGCATTGACGAATTATTTGATACATACAGTCGTCTTTACCGTGTTCGTCTTCTTCAGTGGACAACATGGAACGACACCGTTATGGCAAGGACTGTTACTCGTTTTCCTGCTTTTGATCGCACAAGGTGTTGCTTCAAACAGATATCTCCAGTTTCATCCACAAGGTCCCATGGAGAAATTGTGGCGAAAAGGGACTTATGGAAAGAAAAACCGTTGAAGTTCACAAGAACTTAACATCTTTTATGTAGAATGAAGGATGGAGGTGAAACATGCATCGTTTAATTGAAATCTTTCTTGTATCGTTCAAGCTCGGACTGACGTCGTTCGGAGGTCCGGTCGCCCATCTCGGGTATTTTTATGAAGAATATGTCAAACGGAAAAAATGGATTGATGAGAAAGCATATGCTGACTTAGTTGCGCTCTGTCAATTCCTCCCGGGTCCCGCTTCGAGTCAGGTCGGAATGGGAATCGGTTTGATCCGTGGAGGCGTAGCAGGGGCGATCATTTCCTTTATCGGCTTTACGTTACCGTCGAGTATCGCCTTGATTCTGTTCGCGATTCTTGCGACACAGTTCGATGTCGCAGAAGCCGGATTCATTCATGGCTTGAAACTCGTTGCGGTTGCAATCGTTGCTGACGCCGTCCTGGGCATGGGAATGAAACTTGCGACAGGCGTCAAACGGATGACGTTGATGCTACTGGCGCTAGCAGGCGTACTCTTGATCGCACATCCACTGGCACAAGTCGGTGTCTTGTTGCTCGCAGGTCTTCTTGCGTTCTTCTGGTTTAAAGAAGAGACGGAGACGGGTGGGTCCTTGTCGATTCGCGTACCACGCCTACTTAGCATCACGGCACTCGTCTTATTCTTCGTCTTACTTGCCGTCACACCGTTTCTCGCTCAAGCAACGACGGGAACCGTCCAACTGACGAGTATTATGTACAGTGCCGGTGCCCTCGTCTTTGGTGGCGGACATGTCGTCCTGCCATTCCTTGAGCAGACACTCGTACCTGGATTGATGAACACGGATACGTTCCTTGCTGGTTACGCCGCTGCACAAGCGGTACCAGGACCACTCTTTACGTTCGCGACGTATCTCGGTACGATCGTTTCTGGTGTTTCTGGAGGAATTCTTGCGACGCTCGCGATCTTCCTACCAGGATTCCTACTCGTCATCGGTGTTTTACCGTACTGGGATCGTATTCGGAAGAATCAATCGGTCGGTCGGATCTTGATTGGCGTCAATGCTGCCGTCGTTGGTATCTTGCTTGCCGCTCTTTATGATCCAATCTTTACGTCAAGCATCAAGAGTGGTCTTGATTTCTTGATTGCCTTCGGTTTGTTCTGTTTACTTCGTTTTTATAAACAGTCGCCGTTACGAATCGTGTTGATTGGAGCCGTTCTCGGACTCCTATTCTTTTAAAACGCACAAAGAAGCAGTAGACAGGCGTCTGCTGCTTCTTTGTTTTCGCTTAATGAAGCTTTAAATTCGAGTCAAAAAGACAAGTTCGATATCGTGGCGCCACTCACGTTGGACTTCCGTAAAGCCAAAACGAGCGTAGAGCGTAAGGGCAGGAAGATTACGCGCACCTGTCATGACATGCTTCACGTGATCATGCTGAAGCAGGTGGTGCAGTAAGGATTGGGCGATGCCTTGGCGAAAATATTCCGGATTCACAACGAGGCGCGTGATCGTTCCATCAACATATGTGATCGCACCGACTACGCTATCATGCAAGAGATAAACGAACCCGTTCGGTTGCTCCGCTTCGATGTCATCGATCGTTTCCGATAAAGGTGGAAAGTCTACTGTTTCCAGTAGACGCGCTTCGATTCGATAAGCAAGACGTTGAAGTTCTAGCAAAGCTGCATGATCAGTTGATCGTAGTCGTCGTATCATCCGTCGCCTCTTCTGATGTCGTCATGTCAGTAGCGTCATCAGCAGGTAAATTGAGCTGTTCTTTTAATGTTGTTTTAGCTTCGGCAAGTGAAAGGGGATCGATTTGATAGTAATAGACGCCATTGATTTTCGTATCTGATCCCGTTAAATCAATACGATTAATGGATCCGAGTGATTTGACGAACGGTTGTAGCTGGAAGGCTTCCGTTAGTGACATATTCGTTTTGAAGTTATCGCCTGTAGCATCCATCAAGTCATTGAGTTTCGTGATCGAACCGAAGGAAGTCGACTGTTCGATAATCGCTTGTACGATTTGTTGCTGGCGTTTTGTACGTCCGATATCACCCTCAGGGTCTTCATAACGCATTCTGGCGTAGGCCAACGCTTCTTCCCCATTGAGTGTCTGCTGACCAGGTTCGAGTTTGATACTGTTTCGTTTATCGGAAGAGTCGAGTGTGTCGATCGGTAGTTTGACGTCGACATCAATACCGCCAAGCGCATCGACGATAGCAACGACACCATTAAAGTTGATGGAGGCGTAATAGTCTACAGGAATATCAAACAACGTTTCGACTGTCTCAATCGTTGAATCAATTCCTCCATAAGCATACGAATGGTTGATTTTATCTTCATATCCGACAGAAGGGATTTGGACGAGAGAATCTCGAGGGATGCTGACCATGTCTACGGTTTGATCTGTTTTATTGAATGTGGCGATGATCATCGTATCAGCGCGAGAGGATGTGTCTCCGGGACGTTCATCCGTTCCGACAAGCAAGACGGAGAAATGGTCCTTCGTCAAGTCGACTGCCGCTTCACGTTTTTCTGACTTGTCTCCACGTGCTAAGTCGACTTTTGTCTCATTAGCCGTTTGAAGAGTCTTGTTGGCGACGTAAGCGAATGCTGCACCGCCAGTTACTAAAATGATCAAAAATAAAAAAACAAGACGCTTGAACCAAGAACGCTTCTTTTTTTTCTTTGACCGTGATCGTATCGGTTCATCCATTTCAAGTACTCCTTACTTAACAGAATTATTAAAAAACTTTCGGAATCTTTACAATCAGTATAGCAGGTCAGGAAAGAATGTCACGTTCGAGGTAGCGAAAAGCACCTTCTTGGAAGTGGGCTTGCGCATTCGTCAGATCTGTCATCCATTCAATAAAGGTAGGAACATCTGCAGTTTTGACTAAG
Source organism: Exiguobacterium sp. OS-77 (assembly GCF_000414195.2). Taxonomy (NCBI): domain Bacteria; kingdom Bacillati; phylum Bacillota; class Bacilli; order Caryophanales; genus Exiguobacterium; species Exiguobacterium sp. OS-77. The sequence goes on from NZ_DF239008.1 coordinate 638,476, forward strand.
ACATCGACTTGAACTTGATCCAAATAATGAATCTGATCAATCGGATGAATGCTTGATCGAAGTTCATTCTCAATTTTTCCAAGCCACGTATAGTCAATGTGCACTTCTACCACTTGATGCTGAATCCGTTCAACGACGCCGATTGCATTCAATGCTTCCGAGACGCTTGAGCCATAGGCACGAATTAATCCACCGCCACCAAGCTTAATGCCGCCAAAATAACGTGTGACCACAACAACGGTATCGCGTAAATCTCTTTTTTTCAGTACTTCAAGCATCGGGACGCCTGCTGTTCCGCTAGGTTCACCATCATCACTCGCTTTTTGGATTTGATTTTGTTCCCCGATGACATACGCAGAACAGTTATGATTTGCATCATGATGCTTCTTTTTAATCTGCGCAATGAAGTCTTGTGCCTCTGTTTCGGAAGAAATGCGAGAAATATATGTAATGAATCGAGACTTTTGAATAATGATTTCGTGGAAACCGTTTTCTTTTACTGTATAATAATGAGATAATGTCATACTATTAATGTCCTCCTCGTTGACTAGTTCTTTCTAGCATAACGACGTTCAGAGAGAGAGACAACCATTTGAGTGGTAAGGACCGGAGGGAGTCACGATGACGCATGAAATGAAGGAGCGACTGTCGTTGAATGATATCGTACAAAACATCATTGGTGTCGTAGAGGAAAGTCGCGAAGAAATCGTTCGGATCACGGAGGATTCGAGAGAGCAATATGCTGAAATCCAGCAAGAATTGCGCGACTTGAAAGTTCGTGTCCATGATTATATAAAAGAAGCAGAGCGGCTAGAACGTCATATTAAGGATGCCAAGACACGACTAGTCATCGTCAGCAAAAATTTCGAAAACTATTCGGAGCAAGATGTTCGGAAAGCCTATGAAACAGCGAACTCACTACAACTGGAGTCGTTTATCAATCAACGGGATGAGATGAATTGCCGGAAGCGGCGTGATGAGTTGGAACGTCGTCTCATTCAGTTAGACGAAACAATCGAACGAGCGGATATGCTGATTGGACGTGTATCCGTTGTCTTGAATTTTTTGACGGACGATATGCAAGTCATGAATGAGAAGTACGAAAAAGCGATGCAAAAACAGGAAATGGGCTTAAAAGTTTTTCAATCTGCTGAAAACGAACGACGGCGGTTATCTCGCGAAATGCATGATGGTCCAGCGCAGACATTGGCGCACGTATTAATTCGGGCGGATCTGATTGAAAAAATTCATCAACACAATGGAGCAGAAGCTGCTTTTGAGGAAATTCATCGTCTTCGTGTCTTGATTCGAGACGGATTAGCGGACATTCGTCGCATTATTTATGATCTCCGTCCAATGACGTTGGACGATCTTGGTTTCGTCCCGACGCTTGAGCGGTATTTACGACATATGCAAGAAATTTCGAATATTGAGATTCAATTTAAATATCTAGGCGGTGGCGAACGGATTGACTCCACCTATGAGGTCGCGGTCTTCCGGATCGTTCAAGAAGCTGTCCAAAATGCCGTGAAGCATTCCAATGCAAAGGACATTCGTATTATCATAGAACAATATCAACATTCCATTCGCATTCACGTAAAGGATAACGGAGTCGGATTCGACTTCGACTCGATCGTCGACTCACATGACGAGTCGTTTGGATTGATCGGGATGCGTGAACGCATTGAATTGATCGATGGAGAATTCGAGGTCGAAACGTACCCTGGGGGCGGGACGGTCATCAAGGTAAAGATTCCGATCGAGGAATCCGAAGCGAGAGGGGAAACACTGTGAACAACGAGCAAGTGAAAGTAGTCATCATTGACGATCATCAGTTATTCCGTGAGGGAGTAAAACGAATTCTTGACTTCGAGGAAGAGTTCGTAGTCGTAGCGGAAGGAGAGAGCGGCGTAGATGTCATTCCTCTCGTCGAAGCACACCAACCAGACATCGTATTGATGGATATCAATATGCCACAAGTCAACGGTGTCGATGCAACGAAACGTTTAATGGAAGTACACCCGGAAGTTCGGGTCATCATCTTATCGATCCATGATGATGAGACATATGTCATGCACGCCTTAGGAGCGGGAGCCGTCGGATATTTATTGAAGGAGATGGCGACGGATGAACTCGTCAACGCGATTCGTTCCGTCTATCGTGAAGGTGGATATGTACACCCGAAAGTGACACCAAATCTACTTCAGGAATACAGACGTCTCATGAAGATGAAACAAACGATGGCGTCACAACCCGTTGAACGTCAGGTGGCTGAAGCACCACTGCACGTATTGACACGGCGTGAATGTGAAGTTTTGCAGCTACTGGCAGATGGATTCTCGAACCGTGCGATTAGCGATACATTATATATCAGTGAAAAGACAGTTAAAAACCACGTATCTTCGATTCTTCGGAAAATGAACGTTCCAGACCGCACCGGTGCGGTCGTCGAAGCGATTCGCCGTGGATGGGTCGTCGTCGTATGAACGGATAGGAAGACGGGAGCAGGACTCCCATCTTCCTTTTTTTATCCACTCAGAAGTGCTACACTTATAAACGATTGTGACGTATGAAAGTATACGTCACGACGGAACTATAAAAGCGAGGAAATCACGGATGAGTCAGATTGTGATCGTAACGGATAGCACTGCCTATCTGCCAACAACGTATTGTGAAGAACATCAAGTGCACGTCGCACCGCTTAGCGTCATCTTTGAAGGGGAGGCTTATCGGGAAGGATTTGATATCTCGGTTGCTGATTTTTATGAACGGATTCGGACGGGTAGCCTTCCGACAACTTCACAGCCGAATATTGGAGATCTCGTTGCGACGTTTGAACAACTGCCAGAAGGAACGGATATCATTGGCATCACCCTTTCAAGCGGGATCAGTGGGACATATCAAGCGTTGCACACGATCAATATGATGATTGATCATGTGAACGTCCATCCTATCGACTCACGTATTTCCTGTATGCCGCAAGCGTTTCTCGTCCAAGAAGCGGTTCGTTTGCGAGATGCAGGAGCCACGGCGGAAACGATCGTCCATCATTTAGAGGAACTAAAAGAGCGCATTCGTGCGTATTTTGTCGTGGATGATCTCGAACACCTCCAACGCGGAGGTCGTCTCAGTGTCGCGCAAGCATTCGTCGGTTCGTTCTTAAAGATTAAACCCGTTCTTCATTTCGTTGACGGAAAAATCGTTCCGTTCGAAAAAATTCGAACGTTCAAGCGAGCCGTCAACCGAATCGAAGAGATGATGCACGAAGATATCGAGGGAGACGGAACCGGGTATACGATCGGCGTCATTCATGCAGAAGATTCTACGAAAGCAGAACAGGAGATTGCGTCCTTACAGACGAAGTTTCCAAATGCGCAAATCGAGATGAGTGTATTTGGTCCAGTCATCGGTACACACCTCGGACCGGGTGCGATCGGTATCACATGGTACAAAAAATAAGATGAAAACACATTGACGGACTCTATCGTCAATGTGTTTTTTCTTGTCCAGATATATGAGATAGCAAAACTATTTTTTGAGAAACCGCGTATTCCATCCATACATCTCTTATACAGCATACGTTGTCGATTTTCCCATTCGTCCGTCAAGATGAAGCAAATGGGAAACGAAGGAAGTGAAGCAATGGATATACGCGGGAGATGGATTTCAGCAAAACAGATGGAAACCCGATTGCCGACGCATCAACTCATTCCAGCCGTGACGTTTACGTGTCAGCGGTGTGGAGCCTTTCCGGTCAAAGGCCCTTGCACGTGCGGAAAACGTTGCTATTATTGTCGACGATGCATTGCTTATGGGAAGTTGCGCACATGTGATCAGCTCATTACGGATACCCGTCCGCTCGATCCGGTACATCCAGCACAGCATCAACCGATTCGTTTGACACCTGCTCAAACGACTGTCGCGCGGACAATTGAACAGACGATTCTCCGTGGTGGAAGGTTGCTAGTTCACGCGGTTTGTGGAGCAGGGAAGACACCGATGTTCTTCCCCGGTATCGAAAGAGCATTGGCGAACGGAAAGCGTGTTCTTGTGACGGCGCCAAGTGCGGATGTCGTCCGTGAATTGACGCATCATATCAAACAGGCATTTCCGACTGCTCACGTCGTATCTTTATATGGTGGATCAGCGGATCGTCTTCTCTTAGGTGAAATCACGGTCAGCACGACACATCAACTGATTCATTACCGGTCTTGTTTTGATGTCGTCTTATTAGATGAAGTCGATGCCTTTCCGTTTCATATGAACTGGACGCTACATCGATACGTCAAACGGGCGATGACGCAAAAAGCAGCGTTGATTTTATTAAGTGCGACGCCATCGATGTGGCATCGTCGCTATCCGACAGTACGATTAATGCGGCGTTATCATGGACATCCTTTACCGGTTCCCCGATTGAAGTCACCGTTTACGATGCAGTCGATCGTCGAGTGGTTGCGTCAGTATGAACAGCAACCGCGTCTCGTGTTCGTCCCCCGAATCGCAGCGCTCGAAGCATGGCAAACACGATTGAAAGAAGTCGGTATTGATGTGACGACCGTCCACGCGGAAGATCCGGACCGCATTGAGAAAATCCAAGCATTTCGTACGACGAACGGTATTTTGCTCACGACGACGATTTTAGAGCGTGGCGTGACGATCTCTAACGTACAAGTGGCCGTCCTGGATGCTGATCAAGGGTTTAGTACGAAAGCCTTGATTCAAATCAGTGGTCGTGTCGGACGAGATGCGGCTTACCCGGACGGGGATATTTCATTTTTCGCCAATGATCGGTCGGATGCCCTATTTTATGCCATCCATCAGATTCAAAAAGCGAATCGATGGACGACTTCATGAAGTGTTTATGCTGTCAGCATGACTTTATACCTAACTGGGAACTGAGTAATATGTGGACTAGCCAAAACATTTGTAATCCCTGTAAAATGAAATTTGTAAAAAGTGGTGGATGTGTGGACTGTGGCAAACCAGGTATCGAGCTCTGTCAGGACTGTCGACGATGGCAAAATCTCGGCTTACCACTTCATACCCGTACGATGTATCTTTACAATGAGGAAGCGAAGACATTCATGCATCGTTATAAATTTTTAGGAGATACTGTCCTAATTCGGATGTTTACCGACGAGTTGAAGAAGGTAAAAATGAGAAGAGGATGGATCGTTCCGATTCCGCTTAGCCGTGACCGCTTGTCTGAACGAAAATTCAATCAAGCAGAAGAGATCGCTAGACGAATGAATGGGAAGGTCACCTTAGCATTAAAGCGCGACGAAGGGACACCGCAGAGTAGGAAATCAAGAGAAGAACGTCTTAAACGATCGAATCCATTTCATGTCACGAAAGAAGTTGCAGGGAAAAATATCTTGCTGGTCGACGATGTCTACACAACAGGAATAACACTCCGGCAAGCGATGGTGCGTCTCAAGGAAGCGGGCGCAAGTGAAATTTCTGCAGTAACTTTATTTCGGAGTATTTAATATTTCATCATTCCTGCCGATACTCTGAATGAGGTGAAGGAAATGGATGTAGTAAACTGCAAATCTTGCGGGAAAATTTTTGTAAAACAATCTTCTGATCTTTGTCCGACGTGTATGCGTCAAGATCATCTGAATTTCGAAAAGGTACGCGAATTCTTGCGAGAGCGGCGAAAAGTCCGAACTTCACCGAATGATGTCGAGATGCAAACAGGAGTCAAACGCGAAACCGTCTTTCGTTATATCAAGGAAGGGCGCTTGTTGATTTCTGAGATTTCTCAAATGGAAATCACGTGTGAGAGTTGCGGAAAACCCTCTCATGAAGGGACGATTTGTGCTGACTGTCGTGATAAATTGCGACGTGACCTCGCCCAAGCGATGCAAGATTCTGTGGACCCTTCGAAACCGAGAACGTATCGAACTTAAATCAAGAATCTCGTAATCTAGAAAGCAGGTGTTCACATGCGAATTGATTCGACTAAATGGGTGAACATGCCCAAGACGTATGAAAGAAATCAACCCGTAGAAGGAACCGAAACAAAACGAATGAATCGAACAGACGAAGTGACGATTTCAAAAGAAGCACGCGTGCGCTTCGAAGGAACGACTTCATCGCGGGCAGATAAAATTGCCTCCCTTAAACAAGCCATTCAGGATGGAACCTATAAACCGGATGCGAACAAAATCGCGGAACGTTTCTTGAACTTGTAATAAGGTGAATGAAACTGACATTAGAAGCGACTCGGGGCACGGATGCGCGGGTCGCTTTTTATATGAAACGATAGCAAGGTAGTAAAGTAGTCGGACTCATGATAAAAGGAGCAAACACGATATGGAAATCATCCGACAGTTGACGGAGGCGCATGAAGCATTATTAGCGCTCGCCTTTTCGAAAAAAGAGGCATTGATTCAAAACGACATGAGTCGCCTTTCGAAAATCGTCAAGGAAGAACCCGTTTTGCTAAAACGCATCGCGACATTAGAGCAAGAGCGCATCGAATCCATGGGAACCGTGACGATGACGGAGTGGATCGCGTCGCACCCTGAAGATGTCGAAACGCTTCGAGCTCTCTTATCGACGATGGGGCAACTGCGAAAAGCGAACGCGCTGAACGCAGAGTTATTAGAACAATCGTTACATTACATCGAATGGCATTTGCAATTGCTCGTACCGGAAGCGGATGACTTTACATATGGTCAATCGACGTTTGACCGGACACACTTCAATCGAAATGCATAAGGAGGAAGTCGAATGGGTTCAACATTCATGGGGCTTGAAACGGGACGTCGTGCGCTGACGACGAGTCAATGGGCGTTACAAGCGACAGGAAATAACGTATCAAATGCCGGAACAGCAGGATTTTCAAGACAGCGTCTCGTCCAAGCGACAACGGAACAACTTTCGGTCTCCCTAGGCGGCGGAAAAAACGTTCAATTCGGAACCGGTGTCCGTGGAGAACTCGTCGAGCGATTACGTGACGTAATGGTCGATAAACAATATCGCGATGAATCGACGAAGTATGCGTACTATTCAACGAAAGCAGCAGCATTCGGGCGAATGGAAGATATCATCAACGAACCGTCTGAAACGGGGCTTGCGAAAACACTCGATAGTTTTTGGGCATCGTTACAAGGATTGTCAAAGAACCCGCAAGACTCGGGAGCGCGAAGCGTCGTTCGGCAGCAAGCGGATACCGTGTCAAAGACATTCAACTACTTAGCGACTTCTTTGACGAAGGTACAAGGGGACTTAAAGAATGAACTAGACGTCTCGACGAAAAAAGTAAATGATCTCCTTCAGAAAATCTATAACGTCAATACACAAATTCACGAAATTGAACCGATTGGCGTCTTGCCAAACGACTTATACGATGAACGTGATCGTTACTTCGATGAATTATCGACATATGTGGATTTTAAAAAAGTGCCGATTGATGCAACTGCTATTACAAGTGGAGGCATGGGGAATGCTTCAAAGATTGCTGAAGGACGTATGGATGTGGAAATCATCGTTCCGGGAGGTTCGTCATTACATGCGGTTGATATGTCAATCACACAAGCACGTTCTCTTACATTCACGGAGGATCCTACGACAAAAGCAATCACTGGATACAACACTACAACAGGACCAGTTTTATTCACAGCATCAAATAGCTTTTCAAACGGTAAACTTTGGGCTTTATTACAAATGCACGGTTACCAAAGAGATGGTGAAACGACACTGACAGGTGAATATCCTAAGATGCTCGATAATCTAGATAAGATGGCTGCTGCTTTTGCGAAGGAATTTAATGATGCTCATTCAAAAAACTTCATTAAATCCAAGGATGCTTCTGGAACTGTCAGCAATACGTATGGGACAAATGAATTTTTTGTTGCTTCAGATGGTGGAACGGTCAAGGCCGGAACGATTTCAGTCGGAGATACGATTTGGAAAGACCTTTCGAACATTATGAGTTCACGAGACGGAAATATCGGGGATGGTTCTGGGGCATTGATCTTAGCCAACATCAAAACAACATCATTGAGTGATTTAAGTGCTCCGATCGGTTCGTTCTATCAATCGATCATCGGTGACATGGGGGTAGCGACAAGCCAAACGATTGACCTAGGAAAAAATGCTAGTGTTTTGATGGAGAATGCCGATCAACGCCGAATGTCAGTCTCAGCAGTCTCACTCGACGAAGAGATGACGATGATGATTCAGTACCAGCATGCATATAACGCAGCGGCGCGAAACATCACGACGGTCGATGAAATGCTCGATAAAATCATTAACGGTATGGGATTAGTCGGTCGCTGATAAGGAAGGAATGAGGACATGCGGGTCACACAAACGATGCTGACGAAGACGAATATTGGTCATTTATCTTCGAGTTACCAAAAACTAAGTACGTTACAAGAACAACTAATTAGCGGTAAAAAAATTCAAAAGCCGTCTCAAGATCCAGTCGTTGCAATGCAGGGGATCCGGTACCGGACAGAAGTCCGGGAAGTCGATCAGTTCAAGAAAAATGTCGATGAAGCGACAGGCTGGATGGACCTAACCGATTCTGCTTTAGATGAAGTGACGTCTGCCATGCGTCGGATCAACGAATTGACGACACAAGCAGCAAACGATACGTATGATGGCACACAGCGGAAAGCCATCCAAAGCGAAGTTGGACAGTTGATTGAACATATCGGAACACTGGCGAATACAAAATATAACGAAAAGCAAATCTTTAACGGTACACAAACGGATCAACCGTTCATCAATATGGAAGAACTGAAAGCATTTTTAAAAGACACTGTAAATACCGCAGACGTTGATAAGATTTTCACAGAAACCCTCGGAACAAGTGACGGAAAGATCGAGTATGAAGTGTCTTCAGGGATCAAGGTACAAGTCAACGTCACACCTACAGATGGTGGTGACGGTGGTGTGTTTGGAAAAGATACGTTCACGACGCTAAAGAAGTTATTTAATGCACTTGGTGGTACAAAAGCAGATGGAAGTCCTGGTAGTAGCACAAATAACGGAACTGAATTATCCGGCATGTTGAAAGACTTAACAGCGATGTTGAACAAAACGGTCGAAGTACGTTCGGATTTAGGGGCACGCGTGAATCGACTAGAACTAAATGCGTCGCGCTTAGAAGATCAAGAAATTATCGCAAAAACCGTCATGTCTGATAACGAAGACATCGAAACCGAACAGGTCATCATGGAACTGAAGTCACACGAAACGTTGCACCGTGCTGCACTCAGTGCCGGAGCACGCATCATCCAACCATCGTTACTTGATTTTCTTCGATAAGGGGTGAACCGGGATGAATCTTCCTCACTTAGAGATGCGACAGACCTCTGCTAAAATCGGTATGCAGACGACACCACTTGAGATGCGGCAAACGCAACGTCCGGCTGATCTTTCGATTGAACAACCGCAAGGGGAGCTAACGATTGAAACTGTAGCGGCTCGTCTCGAAATCGATTCGTCGCAAGCTTGGATCGAGATGGGACGAATCCCAGCATTCGAATCCGTCAGACGGTATGCGGATCTTGGTCAACAAATGGTACGTGAAGGAACGGGACGCGTCGCGAGTGAAGGAGATCAATTGATGCGGATCGAGCAAAAAGGCGAGGTCATCGCGCGGATTGCGAAGATGAACGATACGCCTCCAGCAGAAGTGACGACGATGGGCTTCATTCCTCGGAGTTTGGACCGGGTCAAAATTAATTTCACACCGGCTGAAGTGAATGTTCGTTACACTGCTCGTAAGCCGGTCATCGATGTCACGACGCATCGTCCGGAATTAGAGGTCACGGAAGGGAAAACAGACATTTTCCTCCGAGAACGAAATCAGCTAGATATGTGGCCAGTGGGTGGCATATACGACGAGAAAGGATAATATTATGCAAATCGAAACAGATTTTTTTGGTGCGATTACGATCGAGCCAAGTGAGATCATTACCTTCGCTTCTGAATTACCGGGGTTTCCGGATGCCAAACAATTCGTCTTGTTGCCGTTTGGAGAAGGGGTACCGTTTTGGTCCTTCCAATCCATTGATCAGCCGGAATGCGCATTCATCGTCACGAATCCGTTTTGGATCGATCCGGACTATGTCTTTGAATTAACGGATTCTGCAAAAGAACAGTTGAGTATCGAAGAAACAGCGCAAGTCGCTGTATACACGACGGTGACGTTACGTGAGCCTTTCCAGGAATCGACGACAAATTTACGTGCACCATTCGTTATGGAAACGAAACAGCGGCTCGCGAAACAAATCATCTTAGAAGATACATATCCGAATCGTCAAAAGATTGGAAGTCTGACAGAAGTAGGTGGACGCTGATGCTCGTATTAAAACGAAAGAACGGCGAAGCGATTCAAATCGGAGACGATATCGAACTGACGATTCTTGCAATTGAAGGAGATCAAGTTAAGCTCGGAATCCGTGCTCCGCGACAAGTCGACATCCATCGGAAGGAAGTCTATTTAGCCATCCAAGAAGAGAATACAGAAGCATCACGGAGTACAGGGTTGATCGGACAACTCTTGAAACAACAAGAAAAGTAAGGTCAAGTGAATGCCAGTGTATCCTCTCGTGATTCAGGCATTCTCTGGAAAAAAGAATACAAATCGACTCCCTGCACGTATCATACGAGTGCAGGGAGTCTTTCTTATCATGAAATAAATGCTCAAACGCGTTGAATCGTGTATAGTAAATGGAGAAGAAAAGAAACCTTTTGAATCAAAGAGGGAGTTGTCAGGAATGAATGAGACGAAGCAGCTGAAAAAAGACGCGAACCGTGTACTAAAAGCGACGAGTCGCACCTTCTATATCCCGATTAGTCGACTATCGCAAGACTTACAGGAAGCGGTCGGTGCTGCTTATCTATGCATGCGTGCCATCGATGAGATCGAAGACCATGAAGAACTAGCGACGGACATCAAGACGACGTTACTACGTGAGACGGCATTGATGATGCGTGGCACGTTCTCCGCTACGGCCTATCTCGAGTTGATCGCGCCTTACACGGCGCATCTGCCGGAAGTGACACTCCGTCTACCGGAGTGGATCGCCTATTGTCCGGCCGCAATTCGTCCGAAGGTCCTCGATTCGACGGCGGAGATGGCAGAAGGAATGGCGGTCTGGGCAGAGCGCGACTGGACTGTCAAAACAGAAGCGGATCTCGATGAGTACACGTATTATGTCGCTGGACTTGTCGGTGTGATGCTGTCAGACATTTGGTACTGGAAAGCAGGCATTGTCACGGATAAGCAACAAGCGATTGGATTTGGTCGTGGTTTACAAGCCGTCAACATTCTGCGTAACCAACAGGAGGATGCGGAGCGTGGTGTCGGTTACTTCCCACCTGGTTGGACGACGGATACGATGTTTGCTTATGCGCGTGAGAATCTCGCAGAAGCCGACGCCTACCTTGCGTCCATTCCGAAGGAGACGACGATTTATGAATTCTGTCACATTCCACTTGCACTCGCGCATGGAACGCTGGATGCCCTTGCAAGAGGGAAGGAGAAACTCAGTCGTCCGGAAGTCTTGAAGATCGTCGGAGCTGCTGTACTAAAACGATAAGCACAAACGAACAAGCCGCCCGTTTCCATAGAGGAAGCGGGCGGCTGTTTTTGTCTGTCATCGTAAGATATACATCGTCAATCCAATGAGTGCGGAACCGATCCAAATGAGAAGAACCGCTCGTCCGTAAGGGAACCGATACCCGGCGCGACGCGAAACGAGTAAACCGATCCCCATGACCGTCAGTGCGATGAAAAACGTCAAGAACACGGAGAGTTGCTGCATTCCGATTTCCTCCTATCAGTGCAAGTCAGCTAAATACGCGAGCACCTTCTCTTCATAAGCTTTTCGGTCGTGGGCATACGACTGGACATGACCGCCGTTCTCTGTCACATAAAGTTCCGATCGTGGCGCTGCCTTTTGAATCTTCATACTTTCCGTCACTGGAATCGCATCGTCATCTTTCCCGTGGATCAACAGGATCGGGTAATCAATCCGTCGGACGGATTCGACCGGTTTGACGCGTTCGGGATTGAGTCCTGTCAACGGAGGTGTGATTTCTAGAATGATCGGTGTAAACGGAAAATTCGGTAGCCCGCTCCAAACCGGAAGATTCGTGGCGAGATAGTTTTCTAAATCACTGAATGGACTATCGGCGATGACACCGACGACATCGGCATTCGGAGCGGTGACGAGCGAAGTCGCCGCACCCATCGAGATACCATAGAGCACGACCGGATTCGCCGAACGTGACTTCGCGTACCGCACAGCCGTCAACAAGTCGTCTTGTTCCTTGGCTCCGACGGTGACGCGTTTGCCGTCTGATTCACCGGAACCTCGGAAATCAAACGTCAACACATTGTAGCCAGCATCATGAAACTTCTTGAAGAGCGGCAGGACCGGAACGTCTTCTTGCTCCCGGTTCTTCCCGTATCCATGCGCAAAGACGATTGTTAACTTTGCATCCTCACTCGGCATCCACCAGCCGGATAAGCGGGTCCGATCTTTATAGGACCGGAATGTCACGTCCTCATAGTCCAGATTTTCTGCCTTCTTCGGATTTGTCGTCAATGCCTCGCGCTCCGGTTGTGTCAAGGATGAGCCGACGTAACCGGAAATACCGACGATGATGACGACGACTAAGGTGACGATGATGATGATGGTAGCGATGATTTTTTTACGATGTTTTTTCCACACCCGCGTTCCTTCCTTTCGTTCGGTTAATGGATATCTTTTTTCTTGAAGCGACCGCCATGGACATCATGGATGTTGCCGATCGCAATAAAGGCTTGTTCATCAAAGTCACGAACGATGTCCTTCAACTTTGATTCTTCCAAGCGACTGATGACACAAAAAATTACTTTCTTCCCATCACCCGTAAAGGCACCTTCTCCATTTAAGTATGTCATGCTTCGTCCGAGACGATCCATGATCGCAAGACCAATCTCTTCGTAGTTCTCGGAAATGATCCAGACGCTTTTCGATTGATCGAGTCCATCGATGACGACGTCGATCGTCTTGAAAGCGACGAAATATGTAATCAAGGAATACATAGCCCGGTCCCATCCAAAGACAAAACCAGCGGCTCCTAAAATGAAAACGTTGAAGAACATGACGATCTCTCCGACTGAAAACGGTGTCGATCGGCTAAACGAGACAGCAAGAATCTCCGTTCCATCGAGTGATCCACTCGAACGGATGACGATGCCAACACCGATTCCGAGAATCAATCCACCAAAGACGGTCGCGAGTAAGTCGACGCTTGTCAACGGACCGATGTGTTCGAGGAGTTTCGTTGCGATCGCCATGATGAAGATCGCGTATAACGTCGATAGGGCGAACGTCTTCCCGATCTGTTTGTAGCCGAAGAAGATAAACGGGATATTCAGGAAGAATAACCAAAAGGCGAGGGTCGTGTCCGTGACTTTCGAGCCGATGATCGAAATTCCGACGATTCCGCCATCGATGATGTTATTCGGAACTAAGAATCCTTTCAGACCGATTGCAAAGATGATGGCACCGATCGTTAGCATGAGGAGACGTCGAAAGAGTTGACCTTTCGTCGAACGACGATGATGTTTTATCGGTAGTGGGGACTGCATGTCATTCCTCCCATCTAGAGTAAATTACTTTAAGATTACTATAACAAAAAAGCACGAAGACGTCTGTGAACGTCTTCGTGAGTGAGTCAAGGGGTGTAACGTAACGATTGGAAGAAGCGCATGATCTGTTCGGCTTCCGTTTCGTTCGTATATTCCCCCATATATTGTCCGTCTTGCTGACCGATGATCGTGACAGTACAGGTGACGAGTTGCAGCCCTTCGTTTAATCGAATCTCACATGTTGCGGCATGTGAAGGAAGGGGCGTTTCAGTCGAGAAATACAAGACCTTCGTACTCGTCTGGTGTGCCTGTAAGTCAGAAAAAGCGAGCGTGAAGGACTCCGTATGATGCGTCAGCATCCGGATCTTTCCGGGAACGGAAAACCGTGGAACCGTATCACTCGACAGGGCACAAGCCTCGATCGGATAGAGAATTTCTCGAATTAAAAATCCTTCCATCACATCACTCGGAACCGGTCGACTGAAGAGATATCCTTGGATGCGTGGACATTCGAGCATCCGAAACGTATCGAGCTGCTGAATCGTCTCGATGCCTTCTGCTACGACATATAGGTTAAATTCGTTCGCCATGTACAAGATACTTTTAACGATCGCTTGCGCTTTCGCATCATCGTAAATGTGCGTCGCGAACTGACGATCGATTTTGATGACGTCGATCGGATAACGTTGCAAATAGACCATCGAAGAGTAACCTTTACCGAAATCATCTAAGGCGATCCGGACACCCAGGGCACTGACCGATTCAAGTGTCCGACTCGTCATCGGATCATCCATGATGAGGGCCGCTTCTGTGATCTCAAGTTCAAGCAGGGCCGGGTCGAGCGCATATCGTGTTAAGGTCTGTTCGATTTGATGCTCGAATCCTGGAATCAACAGCCGCTTTGGTGAGACATTGATCGAGATCGGGACGAGTGAGGCACCGGTCTTGGACCACTCGTTCATCTGACGGCAGGCTGCTTCGAGGACCCAGTCCCCGATGTCGATATGCAGCGCACTTTCTTCTGAAAGCGGAATGAAGTCGTTCGGCGGGATTCGTCCCCATTCCGGATGTTGCCAGCGGATCAAGGCTTCCATTCCAACGATCTTTCCCGTCCAGCTATCGACCTTTGGTTGGTACTCGAGGAATAACTGATCACGTTCGATGGCATAATGCAAGTCTTGCTCCAAACGATAGCGCCGATAATAGTCAATATCGAGATTCGAAGCATAATGATGAAACGCACTGTGATCGTCGCGTCGTGAGCGGCGTAGTGCTGTGTAAGAATGCTTTAATAACTCAACGGCGTCCGTGCTGTCTTGAGGATAGCGACTGATACCGATCGAAACCCGAGCGAACAAGGCGTAGGGTTCAATTGAAATCGGTTGTGTCGAGATCGCAAGCAGTTTTTCCGCACACGGCGTGACATCTTGTTCATAGTCGGTCGAGACGAGCAGTGCATATTCATCCCCACCGAGATGACCGAGGAAGACCTCGTTCGGTTTGACATCGTTTAAGCGGGCAGCTGTCGCTTGGAGCCACTGATCGCCGGAACCGTGACCGAACGCGTTATTGATCTCCGTAATGCGGTTGAAAGAAACCGAGAGAACGAAAAAAGGAACAGTGCGTGCTTGCCACGATTCAATCGTCTCAATCAGTGCTTGGCGATTCGGAAGACCGGTCACGACGTCCCGGAGAGCGAGTTGCCGTAACTGTTCTTCGTACGCTTTTTGTAACGTGATATCATGCAAGATGCTGTTAGAATACGCAATTGATCCGTCAGAGTGAAAGATTGGAATTTGTTGATCCTCGACCCATTTGATCCGTCCATCGGGAAAACGGAGACGGTACTGAAGTGTTCCGGCATGCCCTTGTAACAATCGTTGCATGAACTTTCGCATCGCATCGTGATCTCGAGGATCGATTCGCGACAATAACCACGTATCATTTAAAATCAAATTTTTTGGTAACTCCTCGTAGATGTGCAAAAAACCTTGCGAATGAAATAAAATCCGTCCGGTCGTCAAATCAATTTGTGAGATCGCCGCGTTCACAGCCTCATAAATGTCACGGGCTTGTGCGCGTTCCATCTTCAATTGTTGACGGGCCGCATCGATTTCTGATAAGTCATACAAGACGATTGAAGCCTGATGCGCATGCCCTGCGCGACGTACTGCCTTCAAGCGCAACAATTGATACGAACCGTCTGACGTCAGCAAGGACAGTTCTTGTTCGAACTGGTCCTGCTTTCCGGCTGCCATGCGCTCGATCTCAAAGCGGAGTGGGTCAAAATCCCAAGGATGAATCCGTTCGAGTAACCGTTGTTGCTCAATTGATGACTGATCTTCCCTTAGCCCGAGAAACTTGAGAAGTGACGGTGAAGGCTCGATTTGATGCGACCGTAAGTCATAATAGAATAAGACTAACTCAGGCACTTGCTCGGTCAGCTCCAGTTGGGAGCGAATTTCCGAGACGTCTTCTTCGAGTTGTTTTTCGCGTGTCACATCACGTGCGACGCCATAGACACCGATGACATGTCCTTCCTGTTCAATCGGCATATTCGTAATCTTTAAGGTGACGAGATGTTGGTCTGCGTGCAACCCTCTTGCTGTATAATGAACCGTTTCCCCTTGTAACGCACGCTGGAAAAATTGCGAGACCGCCTCCATTTGATCCGGAGGATTAAACACGGAAAAGTGCTCGTATAAGGTATGTTCCGAGTATCCTAGGATTTCTGGAAGATGTTCATTGAAATAGATGATCGTACCAGCAGCATCAAAGACAAAAATCGCATCGGTTTGATGATGGAAAAAGGCTTCTGATTGTTCAAGACGAGATACTTCAAGCCCACCGATATGAATCGGTGCCGTATCTGATCGTCGGATTGTTTTCATGGCCTCAAAAAACGCCATCTCTTCACCTCCATACGTAGTAACGCTTCAGTCTTACTATCGGATGAAGGGGAGAATCGTTGCAATGATTCCTTAAACAATAGACTATTATTTCAAAAAAATGAATGGAAAGTTAGAAAACGATGCAATTTTATTTCGAAATTAAGAGGTCAAGTACGACAAAAAACGAAGCTCAACGGTATGAGCTTCGTTTTATATGTTAAATCGCTAAATCGACCGAAGTGTCACTGGCGTTCGGATCCGCATCTGCTCCTTGATCCGGTGCGCCCGGCATGTCACCATCCGGACCATGTCCGTGTCCTGGACCATGACCATCGCGTGCTGGACCTTTTTTGAGGTCAGCGTAGCTTGAGACATCATCTGCGCGGGACTGGATGTGTTCCTTGATCTGTTTCGCTTGTTTTTCTGTCAGCTTGCCATCTTTGACTTGTTGATCAATCGCAGCAGTTTGTGCTGTCAGGACGGCTTTCTCAAAATCGGCGTAAGCAATCTTGTTTGCTTCCGCGAATTCAGGTAAGGGTTGATTCGCTTCCTTGAACTTCGCTTCATCGAGTCCAAGTGCTTTTAGAATCGCTGACGTCGAGTCGCCGAAGACACCACCTGGTCCATGGTCACCACGCTTGCCGTGTTCGCCGCGCTCCGGAAGATCGTCGTAGCTCTTCGCGTCCTTATATTCCTCAGTCAGACGAGACTTGATTTCCGTTGCTTGTTTTTTTGTCATCTTTCCGTCTTTGACGAGTTGACTGAGTTCACTTGTCTGTGCCGCAAGTAATGCTTTTTTGTAGTCGGCGAACTTGATCGACTGTGCCTTCGCATAAGCAGCGAGCGATTGATTCGCTGCGTCGAATTTCGACTGGCTCAGTCCAAGTGCCTTCAGGACGTCGGCGATCAATGATTCATTGAAGAAACCTGGTCCACCGTGGCGACCCATCGGCATCTTGTCTTTGAGTTCATCGTAGCTCTTGACGCCACTGAACCGTTCCGTTTGACGCTTCAGCATGTCGTCTGCTTGCGTTTGCGTTAAGTCGCCTGATTTGACGAGACTTGCCAGTTGTTCTTTCGCTGCTGCGAGTTCCGCCTTCTTGTAATTAGCGAACGAAATCCCTTTTGCTTTCGCGAGATCGGCGATCGATTGTCCTTTCTCGCGGGCAGTGTCTGCCTCAGCTTGTGTCAGGTTTAATTTTTTCAACAGTAACGTCATGTCGTGTTTTTTCATACCTTCGAAGTGGTGCCCGTGTTTCGCTTGTTTTGTCGTGCTCGAGTCGTCGTTCGTCGCAGCATATGCGGATGCGCCTCCGACTGTTAATGCGCTAATTGTCAATGCAGTGATCCATTGTTTTTTGAATGTCATGGGATGATCACTCCTTTCACCTTTTATGGTAGAGGGTCAGGAAAGAGAAGTTGTGAGGAAGTTGCAAAGAAACTGCGAAGAAAGGCAAATGAAGGCAAAAAGGCGCTACACTAAGAGTGGAGGGATGATGATGAACGTACTATTGATTGAAGATGAACAAAAATTAGCGCAGGTGACGGCACGTTTCCTTCGGCACCATGCGTATGACGTAACGATTGCTGGTTCGTTAGCAGAGGCGAAACAGTACCTGACGAGAGCGTTTGATGCCGTCTTGATCGACGTCCGCTTACCAGACGGTGACGGTTGGTCACTCGTGCCAGGCATCAAATCACAAGTTCAACCGCCGGTCGTCTTCATGATGACATCGCGTGGAGAGGCGGATGATCGCGTCTTCGGACTTGAACTCGGTGCTGATGACTATCTCGTCAAACCGGTCGTCCTGAAGGAATTGACGATCCGGCTTGAACGGGCATTAAAAGTCCGTCCGGTCGCTCGCCATGCATTTGGTGACTTAACGATCGATGAAAAGGGACGCCAAGTCAAAACCGGTGAGCGGGCGGTCAGTCTCGCGAAGATGGAGTTCGAACTGTTACTCTATTTCATTGAACATCTCGGGGAGGCACTCAGTCGGGATCAGATTCTTGACGATGTCTGGGGGTATGCATTCGGTGGTGATACCCGGACCGTCGATACACACGTCAAACAATTGCGGGATAAGTTGCCTATCATTAAACGACAATTGAAGACGGTCCACCGGGTCGGCTATCGATTGGAGGCGATCGAATGAAACGACGTTCTTTGATGCGTAAGTTTTTATACGCTGTCGTTGGTCCGTTGCTCGTGATGGGGATCCTCAGTTTCATCTTGACGGCGTTCCTCGTCAATCGGTTCGCAGAAGGTGAACGGTACGATCAACTCGCCCGGGAAGCGAACATCATCAAACAAGCGCTTGAAGCCGACACACCAATTCCGCGTGACATCCAAGGATTTTTGACGACCGATGGATTAACGCAACGGATCGGTGCGCGCGGACCGGCCGGACGGTTACCACTTCTCGACGGTCTTAAGAAGGAAGACGTCATCGAAGTACAAGACGAACGATTGCTGACGTATCAGCTGACCGTTGACGGAACGCGCATCACGACGGTTCGACAAGCACCACTGGCAAGTAGCGCCCTCGACGGTGTCTATATCGCGATTGGACTCGCGTTACTCGTGACGTTGCTGCTCGCATCACTGCTTGCTTACTATATGGGACGGCACCTGACGCGACCGATCGTGACGCTTCGGTCTGTTGCTCAAAAGATTGGTGCCGGCGAGACAGATGTCGTCTTACCGGCGCGACCGAAGGATGAAGTCGGAGAGTTGATTGACGCGGTCGACGAGATGCAGACACAACTGAAACAAAAGGATCATCTGCAAAAGACGTTCATCGCCGGGATCACCCACGACTTGCGGACGCCGCTCGCGATCATTCGAAACGAGACGGAGGCACTTGCGGCAGGTGTCATTCCCGTCACCGAACTGCCCGACGTGACGACGAGCATCATCGAGGAGACGGATCGACTCGGTCATCTGATTGATGAGACATTACTCTATTCGAAGCTTGCTGGTGGACGGATGCCGCTTGAAAAGACGGATGTGGCACTCGATGAACTCGTATCGATTACGGTTGAACGATTAAGGGGAACGTTCACGCAAGCAGGACTTACACTGGCGACAGAGCTGCAACCGGTTAGGCAGTCCCTTGATCCACGGATGTTCGAACGTGTTTTAATCAACTTCTTGATGAATGCCCGTTTTGCTTCACCCGTCGGCGGGACGGTCACGGTTCGCTTAACGCATGACGAATTGACGGTCGAGGATGAAGGAGCGGGAGTCCGAGCAGAAGACCGGGCGACGATTTGGGACGTCTACGTCAAACAAGAAGGCAGTGCCGGTCATGGACTTGGTCTTGCGATCAGTCGGATGATCCTTGATAGTCATCAATTTGATTATGGTGTTCGAGACCGAAGTGGTGGGGGAGCGGTGTTCTACGTTCGGTTTTGATTGGACCAATTCGTTATACAAAAAGAGAGGTCAGTTCTCGGAAAGCTTTCCGGAACTGACCTCTCTTGAATTTCAACGATTATTCGCCTTCGTTCGCATGAACGAGACTTGGTTTAACGAGAGTATAGAACTCATCGCTCATCCCGACACGACTGCCCATCTGGCAAGCGAGTTCGAGTGTTTCTTTATAGAAGTTCGCGACGAGATCGTGGTTCTTGATATGCTCGTCTTGCATCGCTTTTTTGACCCCGAGGACGACTTTATCGATTTGCTCATCGGCATCATTACGGACCGGTACGACGTTTTCCGGAAGATCGACTTCCTTATCGTGTCCGTTGAAGCGGAACGAGGCACCGAATCCGAGGTGTTCGAGGAAGAAGTGTGGTAACAGTTTACTCGCGAAGAACTGATGCCATTCCGTCTCTTTCATCGCTTCCATGTCACGCTTGAACGACGTCGTTGCGAGTGCATAGCGATCGTGTGTATCCTTCATGAACTTCTCGAGGATCGGAACCTGCATTGCAAACGCATTCTTGAGCAAGTTATCGAGCTGTTCTTGCGTTAATTGTTCTTGTTCAGTCATCGCTTTAACCCCATTTCGTTTCGTTATCCCTATCGTAAGAAATTTAGACAATTCCGTCAAATCTTTTTCGAGAATAGAGTTTACCTATTTCACAAAAGGGAATCCATTACTATCAATCATTTTAGGGGGAGTCAGCATGAAACGAATCGCAATGACAGGGGTCTTACTCGGAGCATGTCTGACTCCGGTGACGGGATTTGCCGCAAGTAACGTGACATATAGCAAAGGAGTCGTCGAAAACAAGACATTCGGCTATACCGTCAAGACGACGGACACGTTGAAAAAGGCGATCCAACAAGACAAAGTCGAGCTCGTCAAGAACAAGACAGTCAAATCGAAATACGGTGTCATCACTCGGAGCGGTACGTTCGCGTTGTACTATAAAGTTAAAGGAGCGGATCAACTGCTCGTTAACTTGAACTATGAGCCGAAGAAGCTCTCCAAAAAACAGTTCGACCGTGAAATCGGATATGGTACATATCTCGGGACGAAAGGGAGTAAAACGTACTACTACGTCTTACCGACGGAAGCCGTCAAAGGCGCTGTCGGCAAGAAAGCGATCGAGAACTTGATCGCAAAGGACGTTCCGCAGATGATGAAGACATTCAAACTGCAATGAGCACTAGCTTTTGCTAGTGCTTCTTTTATTCGTTCGGTATAGTTAAAAATGAGGTGAGTGAATTATGGAATGGAACGTCACAGACGTCAAACAGACAACAGATGTGTTACAACTCGAAAAATGTGTCAACGATCATGATGGCATTGAATTAAAAGTCGCAGCCGATTGGGTTGGCGAGAACGATTTCGCAATCTATGATGGCGAGCAATTGATTGGATATTTACAAGCGTTCGCGTACTTACCGACGGAATGGGAACTAAACGTCTTCGTTGATCCGGATTACCGGAAACAAGGAATCTTCACGGCACTCGTTGAAGCGGCACGAGCGCGGGCAACGGAAGCAGGCGTTGAAGCCTTCACGTTCGTTATTGACGATGCAAGTGAGTCAGGTCAAGCCGTCCTTGAAGGGTTAGGTGCTGAGTACCGGATGACCGAGTACAATATGATTTTGAAGAAGGCGCAGTTGTTCTTAAAAGCCGATCCGGATTTCGAATTACGCGAAGCGACAGCAGACGACCGTCCGTTCATCGTCGAGACGCTTGGTAAATCGTTCGGGAACACGGATGAAGAAGCAGAGTCGATCTATCAAGCAATCGAATCTGATGACCGCATCACGTTCATCGGTGTCGCAAGCGGCAAACCGGTCGGCGTCATCCGTGCCTACCTTGCTTCCGATACGCAAGCGAGCATCCATGCGTTCGCGGTTCGTCCAGAAGCACAAGGCAACGGCTATGGTAAAAAGATGCTGAAGTTGATGGTCCAAGCGTTGTTCCGGACAGGTCGGACGCAACTTGAACTCGATGTCGAGACGGATAATGATCGTGCACTCGATCTTTACAAAGAGGCAGGATTCGTTGTCCATCGTGGTTATCAGTTCCATGTGTTGGCGGTTTAAAATAATGAGCGATTGACGGATCTTCCAGTGCATGCTGGATGCTCAAGGCGCTCCACTCCTACAGGAAAAAGCGCAGTTGCGCTGTCAGAGACAAACAAGCCGCGGCTCTTCGCTTGAAGCGAAAGAGTCGCGGCTTGTGTCTCACCTGAGGAAAGGGAGCAAAACTTGAGTACATTCGTCGATTGCTTTTTTTATGGTTATTATTACAGAAACTAAACAAAAAACCTTGGAACCTTTTCTGTAATCCGTCGTATACTAGACATATGGAAAAAAAGAGGAGGCGACGTCATGGAGAGTCGACAGGATTCATTGCGGACGTTGAAGTGGGTATCAGGTGGAATGGAAGCGGTGCTTGGGATTCCGCTCTTAGGTGGTTCAATCGTCATTTTCTCCGGTTACAATGCCCTGTGGTTAATGCTCGCGTTTCATATCGTCGTCGTCGTATTGACGGCACGTGCCGGGAATGTCTCAAAAGGGAACATCGTCGGGATCGTCGCATCAACGGTCGGGGTCATTCCGGTCGTCGGGATGTTCTTACACATGGCAGCAGCGATTACGATCTTACTTGACGCAGCACTCAGTAACCGAATCGTTACGCGAACACATGTCAAACACGTCGAACCGATTCGACCACGTCCGGTCCGTCGCGAGCAAGAAAAACAAGAAGACCATCCGTTCTGAGTTTTTTTCGTTGACAGCGAAAAACAAGCCGTGTAAAGTAAACAACAAGTTAAGCCATATTAATTACATCGACGACGCGGAGTAAGTATCGTCAACACTGCCGACCAAGCGAGTCAGGAATGGTGAGAGCCTGACACGGTAAGCTGAACGAGAATGGACCGCTGAGAGCCTGTTGAACCTTCGAGTAGACAGGACGGTTGCCCCCGTTACCGGGCTAGCTGGTTGTTGGACCAGCGACAAGTGGAGACGATTCTTCGTTTCAATCAGAGGTGGCACCGCGCGGATACAGGCGTCCTCTATGCATTAGCTAATAGCTATGCGTAGAGGGCGTCTTTTTTGTACGTCACATGCCGAATCATCCAACGCTCATCATATTTCTCAGGAGGCACTACACATGAAAAAAACATTGATCGCAGCGGCGAGCACGGCAGTCCTACTCGCAGGATGTGCAACGACAGAACCAGCAGAAGAGAAAAAAGCAGATAAGAAGGTCTTGCATACGATGGAGAGCTATGATCTCCTGTCGGTTGATCCGGCAGATGCTATCACGTCAAACATTTTTAACCAAATCTACGAAGGACTCTATCGCTTTGACGCGAACAACGAACTCGTTCCGGCAGCAGCGAAATCACATAGTGTGTCTGAAGACGGAAAAGTCTATACGTTCAAGCTTGACCCAAATGCCAAATGGTCGGATGGAAAACCCGTCACAGCAGAGAACTTCCGTTATGCGTTCGAGCGTGTCGTCAAAACGAACTCACCGTTCGCGTATTTGCTTGAGCCGGTTGAAAAAACGACAGCCGTCGACGACGAGACACTCCGGATCGAACTGAAACGTCCGACACCGTACTTCCTCAGCATGACGACGTTCGGCACCTATATGCCAGTCCGGGAAGATATCGTCAAAGCAGAAGGTGACCAGTTTGGAACGGATCCAAAGACAAACGTCTACAACGGACCGTTCACGTTCAAGAAATATCATGCGGAACAAGGCTATACGCTCGCGAAGAATGCTGAGTACGCAGACCGGAAGAACGTCAAGATCGACGAAGTTGACGTCAAAATCATCAAGGATCCGATGCTTGCGATCAACTTGTTCGAGTCAGGTGAGCTCGATGTCGCGCCACTCAATTCGGAGAACGTCGTCACGTACAAAGGTAAAAAAGAGTACAACACGTTCAGCGATTCGCGGATGTTCTTCATTCGGATGAACGAAAAGACGGATGCGTTAAAAGACAAACAGACACGTCAAGCAATCGACGCGGCGTACGATAAAAAGGCGTTGACGGAGACGTTACTCGGAAACGGATCACTGCCGGCGGATTACATCGTGCCGCAAGAACTCGATCCGAAGTATGACAATGCGCGCCAAATTGAATCGTCGTATGATGCAGCAGCTGCGAACAAGGTACTCGCCAAACAAAACCTTGAATTGACGATGTTGATTGAAGACGATGATGTCTCAAAAAAAATCGGCGAGTATATTCAAGGGGCGTTGAAGAAACAGAACGTCGACGTTAAACTGTTGTCACTGCCGAAGAAAGAACGTCTGGCTCGTGAAGGACGAGGGGATTATGATCTGTCACTCGCAAGCTGGGCACCGGATTATCAGGACGCGACGACCTACTTGAATTTGTTCACGACAGGGAATCCATTCAACATGATGGACTACTCGAATAAACAGTATGATCGTCTCTTGAAACAAGCTGAAAGTGAACTCGATCAAGACAAACGCCTCGCGTTACTCAGTAAAGCCGAAAGCGTATTACTCGACGATCAAGCAATCTCACCGGTCTACCAACGAAAGAATGCCTTCTTACAAAATACAGAAGTGAAGAATCTCGCGCGACACAATGTCGGAACGGATATTTCCTATAAATACGTCGAAATCACCCGTAACTGACACCCGTATCCTCTTTTCCTGATGACACATGGAAAAGAGGATTTTTTGTATGGGAGGGATTTGGTAATTTTATTCTGAAATCAGGTCAATTCACTAAAACCGCTTTCATCATTAGCCGATAGAGAGAACGGTGAAAAGAAGAACCAAGAAGGGAAGTCGCAGTTATGAAAAGATTTCGAAGAAACTTGAAGTTACGATTGTTCTTTTGGGTATTGGTGATCTCAGCCGTCACAAGTGGTATCTCAGCACAACTCGTCTTATATCTACACCGTGGGCTTGATGTCGCGGATACGAATGCAATCTGGGTTGGGGCGGGTATCGGTCTTCTCCTCTCCTTGATCGGAACGACGTTGACACAACTCATTCTCCGTCAGCCGATCAAAGCGATCGAAAAGGCGACTGAGACAGCACGCGAAGTCGCAAACGGCAACTTCGACGTTGATTTTGAAGAAGCAAAACGTGGAGATGAAGTCGATCAGCTCATGCATGAGCTCGAAGTAATGGTTTTACATATCCGCAAACAAGCAACGCAAATGGGGAGCTCAAGCGATAAATTGACAGCTTCGGCGCAAGAAATCGCAGCCGCTGTTCAAGAAGGGAACGCGTCTGGCGAAAGCATTCGTTCAGCGATGGCAGAACTATCCGCAAAAATGAACGAAAACGTTGATCAAGCCTATCTATCAATGGACGCACTGGGTGCGGTCAAGCGGACGATGGATGAAGTCGCAGCTGAGATGAACGAAGCGTTGAAATCAGCGACAGTCATGCAGACGGAAGCGCAGAACGGGAAAACGCTCGCGACGGATTCGGTCGAAGCGATGCATATGATTTCGAAGAAGATGGAGCAGTCAGCGACGCTCAACGGTCGATTGACGGACATGACAGGAGAAATCTCACGCATCACGGACGTGATCAGTGATATTTCTGCTCAGACGAACTTACTCAGTTTGAATGCTTCGATCGAAGCGGCACGTGCAGGCGAAGCCGGGCGTGGCTTTGCTGTCGTTGCAGCAGAAGTTAAGAAGCTCGCAGAACAAACTGCAACATCAGCAAAAGAGATCACGGATTTGATTTCAGGTGTCAAACGTCTCGTCAATGATACGGCGAACGCAATGACGGATGTCCAAAATGAAGTGGCTACAGGTGTTGGTCTTGTCGAACAAGCCGGTTCGTCATTTGAAGAGATCCATCATTCGACGGAGCATGTCTACTCACGCGTGAAATCGGTCGACCAACTCGTCGTCAAATCGGATCAAGAGATTGATCAAGTCGGTCTGACGACAGCGAACATCCTCGCGATGGTCGAAGAGGCATCCAAACACGCGGAGCAAGTCTTACAAGCGTCAAGCCATCAGGCCGCTTCACTCGGTGAAGTCAACGGGGCGATGGAAGAACTGGTTGCAGTAGCGGAGCAATTACAGGAAGAGACAGGAGCAACGCGTCTTTAAGTAATGAGAAATCGTACATCCTAAAACAGGATGTATGATTTTTTTTGGATTTTTTTGAAAAAAGCATTAAACATTTCGAAGGGACGACGATATATAGGGTGGAAGCAGTCATCGACTAATTCTACCGTGTCACCCTTGGGCCGGCCAGGGGGCACAT
Source organism: Exiguobacterium sp. OS-77 (assembly GCF_000414195.2). NCBI lineage: Bacteria > Bacillati > Bacillota > Bacilli > Caryophanales > Exiguobacterium > Exiguobacterium sp. OS-77. The sequence goes on from NZ_DF239008.1 coordinate 664,680, forward strand.
CTCGGAGAAGACGGATCTTCGAAGAGACAAAAAATTAATCCTATGGAGGGAAATTACAATGATTATCAATCACAACATTACAGCGCTCAACACGCACAGTAAGTTATCTTCTGCTTCTGCTGCACAAAGCAAATCAATGGAAAAATTAGCTTCAGGTCTTCGTATCAACCGTGCGGGCGACGATGCAGCTGGTCTTGCAATCTCTGAAAAAATGCGTGCTCAGGTTCGTGGACTTGACCAAGCTTCGCGTAACGCACAAGATGGGATTTCATTGATTCAAACAGCTGAGGGTGCATTGAACGAGACACACGATATTCTTCAACGTGTTCGTGAACTCGCAGACCAATCAGCAAACGGTACAATTACGAACGATGATCGTAAAGCAATCCAAGATGAAGTCAAGCAATTAAAAGAAGAAGTAGATCGTATCGGTAACACGACTGAGTTCAACACACAAAAATTGTTGAATGGCGCTTTGAAATCAGCTGGTGCTACTGTAGGCAGTGATAGCACAATCGGATCGAACGTGTTAAATCAAACAGCTGCTAAATTAACTGGAGTTACGGACTTCTCTGCTGTAGATGCATCAGGAGTAACTTTAACAACAAAAGATAAAATCAAAGTCGATAATGTTGATATTGAAGTTGATTGGGATAAAGGTCTTACTGATGCTGAAAAGACACTGTTCAAAGCTGATTACTCAGGAACAGCAATGACTGATTCTCAAAAATCAGACATTAAAAATGCTATTGGTCGTGTATTAAATGATGCGATCTCATCACACAATGCTGCAAATGGAACGAGTGTAGCTCCTGTTAAAGTATATGAAGCAGGCGGAAAATTAGTTTTAGAAAGTGGTTCAAATGGACAAACTTCTAAATTAGATCGATCAGGTGCTGCAGTACTATCTACATTTGTTGATCCAGTAGCAACAACTAATTCTGGACAAGACCAATTAGCAAAAGCAGTAACAGCTGAAAAGCTCTCATTTGAAGTTGGTGGTGTTAAACTACAAACTGCAGCATTAACAGCGGCAGCTGCTAACAGTGATGCAACAACTGTAGCAACAGATATTCAAACAAAAATGCGTGCAGCAATCGACACATACAATACAGGTGCTGGATTATCAAAAGGACAAGAAGGGTTCATTGATAAAGATGCAGTATTCGTAGAAGCAAAAGGTGGTCACTTCACGGTTTCTTCTTCAAACGGACCTGTATCATTTAATGAGTCTGAAGGATCTTCACTTGTTAAAGATCTTGGATTGACTCAAGCTCAAACAGAAGCATCAGGAAATGGTGGAATGACATTCCAAATCGGTGCTAACAAAGGTCAAACAATTACATTCGGAGTAAACGACATGCGTTCATCAGCTCTTGGTATTGCTAACGTAGACGTTTCTTCACAATCAGGAGCTTCACAATCACTTACTGCTCTTGATAAAGCAATCAAAACGGTTTCTTCTGAACGCGGAAAACTTGGTGCTGTTCAAAACCGTCTTGAGCACACAATCAATAACTTGAAAACATCTTCTGAAAACATTACAGCGGCTGAATCACGTATTCGTGACGTTGATATGGCGAAAGAAATGATGAACCAAACAAAGAACTCGATTCTTGCACAGGCTGCTCAAGCAATGTTAGCTCAAGCTAACCAACAGCCACAAGGTGTTCTTCAATTACTCCGTTAATCGGATTTATAGATTACTTAAAGTCATGGGCTCGTTCCATGGCTTTTTTTATTGGTTTAATTGAATGATAGGTTTTATAAATCAAATAGTATTAAGAATTAAGCTAATAGACCGATACATTACATAGAGAATAAATAAGGAGTGACAGACAATGAATTCCATCAATACGGAAATCCGGCTTCACCTGCCTTCGAACGTTTTACCATATGAAGCGACGAAAAATGTCTTCGTCGAAGCAAACCAAGCAGAGTTGGAGGAAGATGGCGTCATTGTCTTGCCGACTCCTCAACACGTCCAAAAACTCGAAGTGGCGATTGAACAAGCGAATGTGAAACTTGAATTGCAACGGACAGGATTGAAGTTCGTCAAACATGAAAAATTAAACGAGTATTATATTCAGGTTGTTGATACGAACGATAATGTCGTACAAGAGATTCCAAGTAAAAAGGAACTTGATTTCTTTGCGGCATTTCTTGAATTCAACCAATTGATTGATAAACGGATTTAATAAGAGAAGGGACTGATTCGATGGCAGGAATCCGACTCAGCGGACTAGCGAGCGGCATCGACACCGAAACAATGATCAAACAATTAATGCAGGCGGAGCGCGCTCCCGTCGATCGCTTATCGCAAAAGAAACAGACGATGACGTGGCAACGCGATGCGTATCGTGAAATGAATCGAGCGTTGCTTGATTTACGTTCTGCTGCGAGTGACATGTTATTTTCTAAAAACTACTCAGCTAAAACGGTGTCTAGTTCTTCGTCTGCTATCCTAGTAACAGCAAGTACAAGTGCGACAGAGGGTAGTTTGACGATTGATAAGGTAAAACAATTAGCAACGGCATCGGCAGTCACATTAAAGACTGATAACGGAAAATCAAGTGACACAGTATTAAAAGATACAGCCTGGTTTGATTCATCAAGTGGAAAAGTTAAAGTACAGATTAATACATTTGACGCGGCAGGAACATCTGTCTCGGAAACGCTAGAACTGGATGCTACGCAAAAAATTTCTGATTTGACAGCTGCAATCAATGCAAAGACTAGTTTAGGAATGAATGCTGTTTATAATGAACTGACAGGTAAACTAGTCCTAACCAAAACAAGTAGTGGTGACTTGGGTTCAGGAGACGACATCGTCATTCGTGACGCCACAATTAGTACTGATGTTGCGAAAACTTCGACTGCCGGAGTAGAAGGTAAAAATGCAATTTACGTTATTGGTGGACAAGAACTCGAACAAAAGTCAAATACCTTTACGCAAAACGGATTAACAATTACTTTGAACAGTGCGACAGACACTTCAACGACAATCAATACTAAACTTGACACACAGGCGAACTTTGATTCGATTAAGAAGTTCGTCGATAAGTATAATGACATGATCGATAAGATGAATAAGAAAGTTCGAGAAGAGAAGTATCGAGATTATCAACCGTTGACTGACGCCCAGCGAAAAGAACTAAGCGAAGACGAAGTCAAGAAGTGGGAAGAAAAAGCGATGAGTGGTGTCTTGAAAAATGATCCTTACTTGCGTGATGGCATGAATGACTTCCGCAGTACGTTGTCAGCGAAGATTGATACCGGCTACACGATTCCTTCTTCTTCAGGTCCTGTCGTGCTAAGTTCACTGTCACAAATCGGGATTACGTCGACGAGTGATTTCCGTGATGGTGGGAAAATCAAACTCGACGAAACAAAATTAAAAGAGATGCTCGAAAAACATCCGGATGGTGTCTATCGTCTCTTTACGGCAGATGCACCCGCTAAAATCAAGCAAGCTGATGGAACGGAAATCGATAACCCGAATGGATTAAGTGGGTTCGTTCGCCAAATTCAAACTTTTACGACGAATTTGCGTGATAAAATTTCGAACGTCGCTGGGCGTGATGGATCTGTCGCGACAACGTACCGACTTGGTAAGTCGCTTGCAGATATCGATAAAAGCATGCTGTCTTGGGAAGATAAGCTCAAACGTAAAGAAGACAGCTACTATCGTCGATTCGCAGCGATGGAACAAGCGATGAACCAAGCGAACAGTCAGTCGGCTACACTTGCAGGCTATCTCGGTCAAGGATAATAATGAAGGAGGCAACGTAATGAATCCTTATGCTACGTATCAGACAAATTCAGTCACAACAGCATTACCACAAGATTTGACGCTCATGCTGTATGAAGGATTGATCAAATTTGCGATGCTCGCGAAACGATCGATTGAACAAGGATTGATCGAACAAAAGAATACAAACATCCAAAAAGCACAAGCAATCATCAGTGAACTGCAACTGACACTCAATCAGTCGATTGCATTATCAAAAGACTTGAATGCATTGTATGATTACATGCAAGTGCGGTTGATGGATGCGAACATCAAGAATGATGTCGTCGCGATCGAGGAAGTGATCGGCTTTGCGGAAGAGTTCCGTGAGACGTGGAAAGAAGCGATGAAGCTCGCGAAGCAACGATGAGTCCGCTTGATCCGCTTCGCCTCAAGACGAAACGGTTGATGGAATTACTTGATCAGACGCCGAGCGAAGAGACGTATGATGATTGGATTGAAAAAATTCAGCATCTGCTGAATGAACGGGAAGCGTTCATTGCGGCACATTCCAATTTACTAGCCGGTGCAAATCAAGCGGTCATTCAGGAGTTGGTAGCAGATAGCCGACAAATCGACTTGAAATTATCAGCGGAAACGGCTAAATTAGGGGTACAAATTAGTCAGTTGCGTCAAACGCAGTCGAGCCGGAAGTCATATGTCGACCCGTACGAGGATGTCGACAATAGCTTTTCGCCGTATTTTGATTCGCGTCAGTAATGTTTTTGCGTGAGGGAGGAATCTTTCGTGAAGAAACAAGAGCAGAGTAAACGCCGTGTCCCACAAACCTATTTTCAATCGGACGGTTCGTATGATCAGTTCATCGAACCGGATGTCGAGACGGAATCGTGGGAAGCGCTCGAACGTCCAATCTCGGAACAACCGGATGCGTATGAGGAAGAAAAGTATCGCCGTGAATCATGACACGATAAAAAGAACGGAGTCTGCGGATTCCGTTCTTTTTATTTGAAGCGATAGGCATTTTTGTCTGCTTGTTTAACGGTGTACATCGCTTCGTCAGCACGAATCAGTAGAAGACTCGTCGTCGTTCCATCTTCCGGGTAACGTGAGATCCCGATTGAAGGCGTGACGTGCATCGTCTGCGCTTGATAAAGGAATACCTCATTCAGATGCTTGAGAATACTTTCTGCGTAATGGATCGTGCCCGCTCGATTCCGATGCAAGAAGACGATGAATTCGTCACCGCCAAGCCGTGCTGCCATCTCCGCTTCCTGTAGGTCCGCTTCTAGCCGTCTTGCCGTCTCTTGTAGAACGAAGTCCCCCGCGTCATGACCGAACTGATCATTGATGTCTTTAAAGCCATCTAAGTCGATGAACAGTAACGATCCTTCTTGCCAATGTGGTAATTCATTTGATAGAACTTCCTCGAAGTAACGACGATTCGGTAATCCAGTGAGCGCGTCCTGGTATCCGAGCGAACGTAGCATCCGTTCTTCCGTCAAAGCATGTGTTCGGTCCGCTAAGATGATGTAGAAGTCATGCTCGCGCGGAATCGAAATGACGGTCACTTCGAAAGCGCGCCCGTCGTCGAGCTGCATCAATTGATGTTCAATCGGTTTTCCTTGCCAACTGATTGGTACGATCTGTTCCATTAGTTGATCTGGAAGTTGTCCGGCAGGAAAGTTGTGTTCTGCGATCGGATTCATCGCTTTTTCATGGCCATTGGCGTCCATCCGAACGATCGGATACGGATGATTCAAAAATAGCCGTCGATACTCTTCCTTTCGCAGTTCGAGGCGCTCCGTTTTTTCACTGACGCGTTGCAATAACTCATTTTCCGAGAGGCCTAACTCACGCAAGAGTCGTGTGTTTTGACGTTCGGAGAAAAATTGGCGTACGAAAAAGAGCGAGAAGAGACCAATGAGACTACTCCAGTAGATTGTATTTGGGATCGGTACGTACGAGATTCCACCGACGACGATTAATAGACTCAGATACGGAAGATAAGAGATCGTCCATCGTTCAGAGGCTTCCGGCGAGTGCGTTTTTCGATAATACCGCAAGAGACCGTATAAGCTGACCGGATACAACGGGAAGAACCAACTGGCGATGTCGAACTGATTCCGGATGAAGAACGTATAGTAACCGAAAATCGCAAAGATGAACACCAGCATCGATCGAATCAGTAACCGATGCGATTTATTGTGTAAGCCGGTCGTATAAAGTAAGAAGAAAAAGAACAGTTGTGCAATGAAGCTAAGTGCAAAACCGCTCATCCCAACGAGTTCGATTGAAGAACGAGCAATATCCGGTATATACCGCAAGATAATTGTATAACCGAAGACGAATGTCATACCGAAGAGTAAAATCCCGTCGACGTAAAGAAGTGGCAAACGCCGGACTGTCGTCCAATTGATTTGTTTCGCGAATGTTCGCGCCGTCAGGATAAAAAAACCGGTGATCGTCAAGTTGACGACGGTATCGAGCTCCGGTGGATGCCAGGCAACTGGTAAGAAGCTAAAGGCAAAGTTCAAGATGATGCCGATCGTGAACCATTCGAGTGCTCGCCGGATGATTGGTAACGTGCCGGACGAACGAGCTACCCATGAGCAATAGAGAAGTCCGGCAATCGTACTGAAGACAGAAAAAATCGGACCAGCATGAAACCAGCTTGATCCGAGAATGGCAATGTACGTAATGATGACATACCACTGGACGCGAGACATGTGTCGCATGCGTGATCCTCCTTTTTTATGTAGTTTCGTTAGACGTTATGTGTTTCACGATACAATTCCCAATGTTCCCGTGCTTCTTTTTTTGTCCGGTCCGACACGGTCTTACTTTGGAAGATGAGACCATACCATTGTTTCGCATCATCCGTCCGTTTTAAGACAGCATATAGGTCGCTGATCCGCAGTAAGAGAACATCGTGAGGGATACCGGTACGAACAGCATCGGTATAATTCAGATACAGGGCTTCGTACTTCGTGACGGACCGTTCCATCCACTGCAATTCTTGTACTTCGTCTCCGAGCATCCGGTACATCCAGGCAATCCGGACACCGAGCATGGCAAGAATCGCCTCTTTTTGTCCGGTCACTTGCGCTGTATAGAGAGCTAATTTATACAATTGTAAGGCTTGTTCAATCGTTCGTTCAGTTGCTGCGAACGGTAACACCGGAAGCGTCGGCAAGATTTGTTCTTCGAGCGTCTGACGCACGTCAGTACGCAACTTTTCAAACGACTCATGAAAGACGAAGCGACAGTGGGAACATTGAATCGGTTCATACAGGTAGGGGTTCGATCCTTGGTAATGAACAAAACCATCAAAATCCGTTCGCTCAACCCGGATATGACGCGACAAGACACGCTTCGTCTCTGTTTCTTTTAAGCAATAGGTACACTTACATTTTTTTAAATACAACTCAGGCATGGATAATCTCCTCGTGTTGTCGGATTAGACAAAGACGTTGACGAGCATGCCTTTGATTTCACCGACTTGATCTAAAATATCAAGTCGTCTTGATTCTCCGGATAAGACGGTGTCCGTCAATTGCAGTAGTTTCGTATCGACTTGTTCGACGACTTTATAGATTTTCGTCCGTCCGCGGCGATTGAAGCCGCGTTTCTCTTCTAGTTGTTGCGACTGATCCAGTGCATCCTTTAGAAAGTCCTTGATTTTTTCTTTGTAGCTCTCTAAATTTTCAATCGTATGACTCTCAGCGAGGAGTTGACCGTGCTCTTCGACGAGCAGTAACTTTTGTTGGAGACGTTCATAGCCTTTATGTTCTCGTTTATCCTGCATTAAGGCAGAGAAGGTCGTCGATGCCTCGACTTCCCGAGGACCGGACCGAACTGCCTGAAGCCGTTGTGTTTCTTGAATGCGGCGAATGTCCATAGCTGACACTTCCTTCTTAGTTGAGTAGTTGCAAGACGCCTTGCGGTAATGCGTTCGCTTGGGCAATCATGGCCATGCCGGATTGGTTAAGGATGTTGTACTTCGCATACTCCATCATCTCCCGTGCCATATCGGTATCGCGAATCCGTGACTCGGACGCCGTCAAGTTCTCACGGCTAATACCGAGGACGGAATTTGTTGCTTCGAAGCGGTTTTGGATTGCACCAAGCTTCGCACGTTGATTTGACACGCTATCAATTGCCTTTGTATAGAGAGAAACAGCAGCATCTGCACTGTTACTTGTCATGACGCTCAAAGCATATTCGTTCGTGCCACTCGTTTCCGTCATGGCAACACTACTCGACGTTGGGGCTGTCGTAGTACTAATACCAAGTGCTAAAGAACGCATATCCTCTACATTAATGGAAATTCCCTCGTTAGCACCAGTATTTGTTTGAATGAAGAGAGTACTTTTCCCTTCACTAAAATCGCCCGTCAGGATATCTTTGCCGTTGAACTGGGTCGTCTTTGCGATCCGTGTCACTTCATTCGTCAATTGATCAATCTCTGATTGGATCGAAGAGCGATCTTCAGGAGCAAGCGTTCCGTTACCTGCTTGGACAGCGAGTTCACGCATCCGTTGTAAGAGACTATGCGTTTCATTCATGCCGCCTTCTAAGGTTTGTACCATCGAGATACCGTCCAGAACGTTTTGTTCTGCTTTATCGAGTGCTTGCAAGCGATTCCGCATCTTCTCAGAGATGGCGAGACCGGCTGCATCATCCGCAGCGCGGTTAATCTTTTGACCGCTTGAGAGTTTATCCATCGTTGTCTTGACATTTAATTGATTCGCCGTCAGGTTGCGATACGCCTTTAGTGCTTGGACATTGTTTGAGATTTTCATTCGTATGCCATCCTTTCATATCCTGCATGATGGGCTGCCCGAGCGAGCGGGCGCTTATTTGTACTTGCTGCTTGCCATGTAACCAGTAGTTCTTCAGCAAGGAAAAGTGCTTCTGTGAGCAAGTGATGTTCTGTATAGGCACGCAGCGTCTGATGACCGAGATAGAAGTACAACGCTTCGAGTTGGGACGTGATGATCCCGCCGTCGTCATGCAGTCCTTCGGAGAGCTTCGTCAGTAGCGCGTAGGCTTTTTGCAGACGTTCATTCATGTGATCAAATGCTTTTGCTTCAATCGCCATCATTGCCTGTTCGTACTGAAATACAAGTCCTTGAAACATTTTTTCCGTCAATTGTTGTGGGGTCATCTGATACAGTTCTTGTTCTGTCATGTCTGTCGTCCTTTCGCGTGGTCCAGTTCTTCGATCAATAAGAGGAGTTCTGCCATGACGTCGTAGAGTTGTGGTGGAATCGCGGTCCCAAGGTCGAGATCGAGCAGATGACCGAGTAACGAGGTATCGTGTTCGACAGTGATTCCGTTGGCGCGTGCTTCCTGTAAGATCCGGTCTGCCGCTTGTCCTGTTGCGCGAGCAACAACGACGGGTGCTTGTCCGGACGCTTCATCGTAACGCAGAACGGCAGCAGATTTCCGGTGCTTCAAATCGATTTTCTGGTACATGGCTTCCTCCTTTAAATCCGGTAATCATACCCGTTTGGTGTCTCATCCTTTTGTTTGGCGACGTCTTGTCGTTCTTCCTTCGTGAACGGTCGGAACTGAATCCGGACATCTTGATAACCGGTCGCTTCTAAGGCGTCCGTCGTCCGTTCAAGGAACGGTGCAGCGAGTCGCTCGAGAATCGGCAGATCGTTTTCAATTGTGATTTGCATCTTCCGGTTGACGGTTTCGACACGTACGCCAATATCCCCGAGGCGTTTCGTATTCAGCTGGACGTACAACGTATTGTTTTCCCAGTCGATTACTTCATCCGGTCGCTTGTTTTGAAGGTGAACATGAAGACCGGCCGTCGCTTCGACGATCTGGACCGGAAGCGATAATAGAATCTGATTCAACTGATGTTGATTGTCAGGCTTATTGATTTGCTGTTGCGTCGTCAAGAATGACTGAAGTTTCGAAGCTTCCGGATTGAGAGTCGGAGCAGCGAGCTTCAACTCGGCACTTTGTAGCTGCAGTGCTTTTTGAACCGTTTCTTGTAAGACCCGCGGACTGTTTTGTTTCGGCTCATACGGTACGAGCTTTGCCGGTGCATCGCTTGGCGTTCGTGTGCTTGGTGCGTTCCATTCTGGTAAATAGGTCGGACGGACGTTCGCTGGCGCGTAGCGGAAGGCTTCAAAGCCCGTGCGGACTTCTTGCAGCAGTGCCTTCGCTTCTGTTCCCCGACCAAGGGAAGCGAGTTCAGCACCGCGTTCGAGCTTCGATAAAAAGTGGATCAACTGTTTTTCATCCCGCATCGTCGTATGCAACATCGCGTCCGTTTGCTGGAACATCTGCTTCAAGCGATGTGCTGTACTTTCGATGACAGCGACCATTTGCACCGGGCGGGACTCGACGAGTGGTTCGATTTGTCGCAGTTGTGACACGATCGTTCGCTGTTGGCTCTTGAAGTCGTTCGTCACCTCCGCTAAGCGAGGTGTCACCTCTCGGACGAGGGTCAGAGCTGAACGCGTCGCAGTTGCGGGCTCGAACGGACTTGCGGCACGCGCCGTCAGACCGATCAATTGCTCACGGACACTCGTCTTCGGCTCGAGTGGAGCTTGCGGGAAGTGAGGTGTCAGTTGTTTACGGACCGTTTCGACGTCTCCTTGCTCAAGCGCCGTAATGAGTGCGGAGCGTTCCTTCGCTGGTAAATGTTCAATGTACTGACGCATATGCAATGGTGTTGCGTCTTCGATATCACGCTGCGTCGGTAAGGTGACGCGGGCGACGTCAAGCGCAACGGCTTTTTCGAATGTCGGTTGGTTGCGTAAGGCGTCGCGTTCCGGAAGGACATCGACAAAGTCTTCGGTCGTCGCTAACAGACTATCGATCAAGAGTTCCGCTTCTGGTGGAAGGGCGTTATCAGGACGCGAGACGAGTTCAAGGACAAGATCCTTGTAGCTGCCTTGTAGAGCCGTGACCAGTTGGGCGACGACTTCCGGTGTTTGAGGTAACTGACCGCTCGCAAGGAGTTTTGCGACAGCCGGTTTCAGTTCTGCTGGCACGCCTTCGAGTAAAGCGGGATCGACGTTTGACGGAATCGAGACAGTGGACGGTGTTTCAGCGTCAGGTCCTGAGACAGCCGGTAGCTGTTCAATCAGATAACCTTCTGCCGTTTGACCTTTTACTTTAAACTGGAAATCACCTGTCGGAACATCTCCAGTGAATGTCATCTCGATTTTATCCCGTCCGACCTGAACGAGCGCCGTATGCGGTCCGGTTTGTTCCAAGACGGTTCCTTTATATGTCTTCGTCTCCGAAAGAGCGGTTTGTCCGGCAGGTACCGTCGAACGAGCTGGATTCAACTGGATATTCATCAAACGTCCTCCTTTTTTCAAAATACATCATCTTATTATATATCGGCAGAAACGAAAAAGGGTTGAGCGAAAATATCGCCCAACCTTCGTTTTTTCAAGATTTGATTGCATTAAAGCGTTCCTCTAATGTCATCGCGTTCAATTGTTGATAGCGAGCCATAAGCTCACCTGTTGCTTTCATTTGGTTGCGGACGATGTAAGGAGAGGCGTTCACGGGAAGGATCATGCCATTGCGGGTCTTCAGCTTAGTCTGTCCATCCTCTTCGAGGACATCAATCATATGACTCCAAGCGTACCATTCGCAATCATCACGTTTCGGTGATTTGGTAGGGAAAAAGACGAGGCCGAGTGACGGTTCGATGACAATCGGGACTTTTCCTTTCACGGATGCGACACGTTTTGCGGTGACGATCCGTTCCTCAATAGAACTATTGTACTGCCTGCACGATAATTGCAACAGTTGATACGGTCGAAGTGGCGTCATGATGGTAGAACCATCTTCTAGCACGATGATGGACTGCTTCATCATGTCGTAGCAAGGTAAGATTGCTACGGTCCGCTTCGTGATTCGATACTTTTCATCATTATGGAATGGTCGCATGTCGACTACATCCTCCTCAAATGGGACAATGGATAAAACAGGTAATTACTAACGATATAATACAATATTACAAATGTAATGACAATGTAATTTTTTGAAATATAGAACAATGTCTTGGTGGAAATTGATAATTACGTGGTAATGGTTTCTAAATAATCAGAATTTTTAATTGTCAATAATTCCTTCTTTTGATAAACTAATTCGTGAGAGCTTGCTCTCGTACTCTGGTTTGCGAAGGGAACGTGAATTCGAATGGAACAAGGTAAAGTCAAATGGTTTAATGCTGAAAAGGGTTATGGATTCATCGAAACGTCTGACGCGAAAGACGTCTTCGTACACTTCTCAGCGATTCAAGTCGATGGCTACAAATCACTTGAAGAAGGCGAAGAAGTGGAATTTGAAATCGTTGAAGGCGATCGTGGTCCACAAGCTGCGAACGTTTCAAAGATCTAATCCAATAGCAGCCGCCACCGTTTTTAGGCCATCCGCCTAAAAGCGGTTTTTTGTTTTGAATCTATTTGAAACGGGTATATACGTTAACATCAACATGCTTCAATATTATCGTACGCTAAGAATCGGAGTGAACGTTCATGAGAATGTCATCGTTTTCATGGTCTTCCTTCACTTATCGTGCTATAATAAAAACGAACCAAAAGAATTTCGAATATTCAGAAGGAAACGACTGGATTATCTCGAATTCATAGGTTCAACCGGTTACTTAAGGAGGAGTTTACATGATCTACAACATTCGCGGTGAAAACTTGGACGTCACAGATGCTCTCAAGGATTACGTCGAGAAAAAGCTTGAAAAGTTAACTCGTTATTTTACAACTCCTACGGAAGCGCAAACGGCTTATGTCAATCTCAAAGTCAACAATGAGAAGCAAAAAGTCGAAGTGACGATTCCAATGCCAAACCTCTTGCTCCGCGCAGAGGATATCAATGGCGATATGTATGCAGCCATCGACCTCGTCGTCGATAAGCTCGAACGTCAAATCCGGAAACACAAAACGAAGTTGAACCGGAGAGGACGCGCTAAAGAAGGCGGCATCGGAGAGTACTTCAAAACGCTCGAAGGACCGGAAGCGGAAGCGCCAGTCTATGAAGAGGACGAGGCAGAACTCGAACTCGTTCGGACGAAGCGTTTCACACTCAAACCAATGGATACGGAAGAAGCGATTCTTCAGATGGACATGCTCGGGCACGCATTCTTCGTCTTCTCAGACGCAGAAACGGGCAACACGAACGTCGTCTACCGTCGTAAGGATGGTCGTTACGGTTTGATTGAACCAGAATAATGAATGCAACAGGGACTCGCGCTTACGGGCGAGTCCCTTTTTGATATGATGGAAAACTATTTTTAAACACGATACGTTTGCTCTATGACGAAAGACCGAGACCGCTACTCGGTCCGCTTGTTGAAATTTGACGTCGTATTCGGTACACTGAATAAAGGAAAAATCTCGGAATTCTGTTCGTTCAAAGAATCGTTCGAAGTAAGGGGACTGTAAGGCATGGCTAATTTTCTAAAAGAATTATTTGCACCAACGAAACGTGTCCTGAAGAAAGCCGAAAAAGCAGCAGACGCTGTGGAAGCGCTCGAGACACAAATCGGTGCGTTATCGGATCAAGAACTCGAAGGAAAAGTCGTTGAATTCCGTGAGCGTCTCGCTAACGGAGAAGACTTAGATGATATTTTACCGGAAGCTTTCGCGGTCTGTCGCGAAGTGTCAACACGCGTTCTCGGCATGCGCCACTACCGCGTTCAGTTGATCGGTGGATATGTCCTACACAACGGGGACATCGCCGAAATGAAGACCGGGGAAGGTAAGACACTCGTCGCAACACTCCCTGTTTATTTGAATGCCCTCGCTGGCAACGGCGTTCACGTCGTTACCGTCAACGAATATCTCGCAAAACGTGACCGTGACATCATGGAACCTCTTTATGCGGCACTTGGTTTATCAGTCGGCTTGAATCTCTCAAGCATGTCGCGTCAGGAAAAACAAGCAGCCTACAGCTGTGACATCACGTACGGAACGAACAACGAGTTCGGTTTCGACTATTTGCGTGACAACATGGTCCTGTATAAAGAAGACCGTGTCCAACGACCGCTCCATTACGCTGTCGTCGATGAAGTCGACTCGATCCTCGTCGATGAAGCGCGGACACCACTCATCATTTCAGGGTCTGCCGAGAAATCGACAGCGCTCTATTCGCAAGCGGATACGTTTGCGAAAATCATGAAAGCAGATGAAGACTACACAGTCGACATCAAAACGAAGAGTGTCCTATTGACAGAGCAAGGGATCGACCGGGCTGAGAAGTATTTCGGCATCGATAACCTGTTCGGTCTCGAGCACGTCTCACTTAACCATCACTTGAGCCTCGCACTGCGAGCAAACGCCGTCATGCATCGCGACGTCGACTATATGGTGCGTGAAGACGAAGTCATGATCATCGACCAGTTCACAGGTCGTGTCATGGAAGGGCGTCGTTACTCAGAAGGTCTGCACCAAGCGATCGAAGCGAAGGAAGGCGTCGAGATTCAACGCGAATCGATGACACTTGCGACGATCACGTACCAAAACTTCTTCCGGATGTATACGAAGCTTGCCGGGATGACGGGTACAGCGAAGACGGAGGAAGAAGAATTCCGTAACATCTACAACATGCACGTCGTACCGGTTCCGACGAACAAACCCGTCGTCCGAAACGATATGCCGGACTTGATCTTCAAGACGATGAACGGGAAGTTCGCTGCCGTCGCAGACGAAATCGAACGCGCCCACCGCGAAGGACAGCCTGTCCTCGTCGGTACGGTTGCCGTTGAGACGTCGGAGTTACTCAGTAACATCCTCAAGAAACGTGGCATTCGTCACGAAGTCTTGAACGCGAAAAACCACGCACGTGAAGCGGAAATCATCGAGAACGCCGGTCAAGCGAACTCGGTCACGATCGCAACGAACATGGCCGGTCGTGGTACCGACATCAAGCTTGGTGAAGGTGTCTTAGATAAAGGTGGTCTCTTCATCCTCGGGACAGAACGTCACGAATCACGCCGGATTGATAACCAGCTCCGTGGTCGTGCTGGTCGTCAAGGAGATCCAGGGGCATCACAATTCTATCTGTCACTTGAAGATGAATTGATGCGTCGTTTCGGTTCCGATTCGTTGCAATCGATGATGGATCGTCTCGGAATGGATGATTCGCAACCAATCGAGAGCCGGATGGTGTCTCGTGCCGTTGAATCGGCTCAAAAACGCGTCGAAGGCAACAACTTTGATGCGCGGAAACAAGTCCTCGGCTACGATAACGTCATGGCAGACCAACGGAAAGTCATGTACGCGGACCGGGCAGCGATTCTTGATGCGGGTTCCGTGTCAGATATCGTCCGTCCGATGATCGAGCAGACGATCGAAGCAGGCGTCCATCAGTACACGCCGGTCGAGTTCGTCCCGGAAGAGTGGAGCATCGGTGCGCTTGCAGAATGGGCGAACCAGACGCTTGCGATCGAAGAGAAGGTCACGGAAAGCGACCTCTTCGGAAAAGAACGCGAAGAAATCATCGAGTTGCTCAAAGAGCGGACATTCGCACACTACGAGCACAAACGGTCAGAAGTACCAGCCGAAGCATTCGATGAGTTCGAAAAAGTCATCGTCCTTCGTGCCGTTGACCAACACTGGATGAACCATATCGATCAGATGGATCAACTCCGTGAAGGGATTCACCTCCGGGCATATGGTCAAAACGACCCGCTCCGTGAATACCAATCGGAAGGTTCGATGATGTTTGATGCGATGAACGCTGCGATCGCTGAAGAAGTGACACAATTCGTCCTTCGGGCAGATCTCGATCCAAACCTCAAACGCGAAAAAGTCGTCCAAGACGAAGTCGCGGTTTCGGGTAAGGAAGATAAAGCGGTCAAGAAAAAGCCGGTCCGGAAAAATCCAAACGATCAAATCGGACGCAACGATCCGTGCTGGTGTGGATCCGGTAAGAAATATAAGAACTGTCACGGCCGTCAGGCATAAGTGATGAATCGACTGAAAGAGAGGCAGGAGATTCCTGCCTCTTTTCACGGAAAGAGAAGGTGGAACACATGGAATTAGCAGAAATTCGCAACACCGCCGAGTGGATGGAAAAGAAACTCGACGAATATAAGGCATCACTCGACCTCGAGTCGAAGATTGCCCGGATCGAAGAACTTGAAAACGAGATGACGTACCCAGACTTCTGGAACAACCAAGAATCGGCACAAAAAGTCATCGATGAGTCGAACGGCTTAAAAGCGATGGTCGACAAATACAAAGAACTCGAAGCAGGTCACGAGAACGTCGCTTTGACGTACGAATTGATCAAGGAAGAGCCGGATGCGGATCTTCAAGAAGAGCTCGAGTCAGAACTTGGCGACCTTAAGAAGAAGTTCGAAGACTTCGAACTCCAAATCCTCTTGAACGGCGAATATGACGCGAACAACGCGATCCTCGAGCTACACCCAGGTGCAGGTGGTACCGAGTCGCAAGACTGGGCATCGATGCTTCTCCGTATGTACCAACGTTTCTGCGACAAGCAAGGCTGGAAAGTCGAAACGATGGACTACCAACCGGGTGATGAAGCGGGTGTCAAATCGGTCACGCTCCGTATTCAAGGGCACAATGCCTATGGATACTTAAAAGCCGAAAAAGGGATCCATCGTCTCGTCCGGATCTCACCGTTTGACTCGTCAGGTCGCCGTCATACATCGTTCGTCTCGTGTGATGTCATGCCGGAATTCAACGATGACATCGACATCGAAGTCCGTACGGAAGATTTACGGATCGATACGTACCGTGCCTCTGGTGCCGGTGGTCAGCACATCAATACGACAGACTCGGCTGTCCGGATCACACACGTTCCAACAGGCGTTGTCGTCTCATGTCAACAAGAACGGTCGCAGATTAAAAACCGTGAAGCGGCGATGAAGATGTTGAAAGCGAAACTTTACCAACGCGAAATCGAAGAGCAACAAAAGAAACTCGACGAAATCCGTGGTGAAAAATCGGATATCGCATGGGGTAGCCAAATTCGTTCGTACGTCTTCCACCCATACAGCATGGTCAAGGATCACCGGACGAACTATGAAGTCGGGAACACGCAAGGAGCAATGGATGGTGACATCATGGGCTTCATCGATGCGTACCTCCGTCTGATGAATATGTAAGACAATCAACCAGTCGGACGATGTTCGACTGGTTTTTTGACCGTCAAAGGGGGAACAGTCATGCAGGAGCAAAGTCGGATCAACAAACAGGCGTGGGAGTACCGGGCGTATGAGTTTTGGGAGAAACGCGACGGAACACCGGCAGAATATGCTGCGATCATCAAACAAGATCCAGCCGCATGTTTGAAGAAACATCGTCGTCATTTCGAAGACGTCGCCGGGAAGACGATCGCGAACATCTGTGGTTCGAACGGACGCAAGGCGGTGCCGTTAGCGTTACTCGGGGCGGACGTCACGGTGTTCGATATCTCAGAGGAGAATGCCAAGTATGCGCTTGAACTGGCGCACTATGCTGAGACATCAATCCACTATGTCGTCTGCGATCTCTACGCGATTGACCTTGAACGATATCGCGATACGTTTGATCTCCTTTACTTAGAAGGTGGCATTTTGCATTATTTTGCGGATCTCGAGCGTTTTCTGCAGATTCTGTTTACGATCTTGCGGCCTGGCGGTCAGCTGATCCTTAGCGATTTTCATCCGGTCGGACGCTGGATTGATGCGGATTTGACGTATCGACCGCGTTATTTCGATCAAGCGTTGCAATCAGGCGATTTGGCGTATAAGACACACTTTACGGACGCGGAACAAACCGATTTTCCGGACGTCTCCGTCCGTTACTTTACGCTGAGTGAGATTTTAAACGGCGTCATCGCAACACGTTTCACATTAGAACGATTCGACGAGCATCGTGGCTGGAACGGTGAGAACATCCCGTCCGAGTTCACGCTACTCGCAACGAAACCACTCGAAGGGAGCAATAGCTGATGATTATCCGTAAAGAAGGCTTCAAGGATGCAGCGGGAATTCGGCTTGTCCATGAAGCAGCGTTCGAACAACCGAACGAAGCGAACCTCGTGGATGCGTTACGCGAGGATGAAGCGGCGCAACCGGTCTTCGGTCGCGTCGCCGTGACCGACAAAGGGGAGATCGTCGGTCATGTTCTCTTGAGCCGAATCCATATCGGTGACATTTCGTCGCTTGCCTTAGCACCGGTCGGTGTGTTGCCGGCTTGGCAACGAAAGGGGATCGGTTCTGAGTTGATCCGCCAGGTGATCGAGGATGCACGAGACGCCGGTGAATCACACATTGTCGTACTTGGTCACGACAGCTACTATCCACAGTTTGGTTTCGAACGGGCGATCGACTACGGTATTGAGCCACCGTTCCCCGTTCCGCCAGAAGTCTTTCTCGTCCTTGCCCTCGAACGGAATGGGTTGCGTGGCGTCAGCGGCATCGTCCGCTACAGTCCGCCCTTTAGTGCGGTATAAAGGGAACACTGTGAGTTGTTCCGCCTCTCTAGTCGTTGTCTGACTTTTCCGCTAAAATGAAACACGAGAATCAATCGATAAGGGGAAATGGAATGTCATGACATCGACACGTCAGGAAGTCGTGCGCGATTATGCGTATTTGTTAATCGGGTCCTTGTTCGTCGCAAGTGCCTTTAGTTTATTTTTAGCACCGAATCAACTCGCTTCAGGAGGCGTTAGTGGCTTATCGATCGTCTTGAACGATCTGTTCGGGATCTCACCCGGCTTGTTCCAACTTGTCGCGAACGTCGTCTTGCTCGCGATCGGGTGGATGATCCTCGGGATGGGTTTTGGCGTCAAATCACTTGTCGGGTCGATCTTTTTACCGGTCGTCATCCTTGTCTACGAGCGGTTCGATGTTCCGGCTGCGACGATGAATCCGATGCTTGCTGCGATCTTCGGTGGTGCCGGTGTCGGGATCGGACTCGGTCTGATCTTCCGGGGACGTGCCTCGACCGGGGGAATGGATTTGATTGCGCAAATTTTGCACCGTTTCACAAAATTGCCACTCCATCTCTGTATCGCCTTGCTCGACGGAACGATCGTCATCAGTGCAGCGACAATCTTCTCGCTTGAGATCGGACTGTACGCGCTCGTCGCCTTGTTCATCACGATCAAGATGATCGACGTCGTCCAACTCGGGATCACGAACGACAAGCTCGCCTATATCATTTCCGATCAACGGGAAGCGTTAGTGAAGGAAATCTTTGAGACTCTCGATCGCGGAGCGACGGAGATCGAGGCAGCGGGTGCGTTTACGCGGGCACGGAAACCGATGCTGATGGTCGTCGTCCGCCAAGGAGAGATCACAACGCTTAAAGAGATCGTCAAACACATCGACCCGTCGGCGTTCCTTGTCGTCAGTGAAGCGCATGAAGTTCTCGGACTCGGTTTTACGGACGACAAACGCTACCGGAATGTGCCGTAATTGTTCCAAACTCGTGAAGTTTTTGTGAAATCATGCTTAACTCTTCTGCATAACGGTTATACTCTAACTAGGATCAGAAGCGTTTACTTAGATACTTACAAGAGGGGGATATCCGGATGAAGCTGAAAAACTTGTTACTCACGTTAGGGTTAGGCACGACGCTTGCACTCGCAGCATGTGGTGGTAGTGACGACTCCAGCTCTAGCGATTCGTCAAGTACGAAGGAAGAGTCGACGATGAACGATGATTCGTCGAAGACGGAAACAGCTGTTGATGCGGAAAAAATCTTCGCGAACAACTGTGCATCGTGTCACGGGAACAACCTTGAAGGAAATGTCGGACCAAATCTGACGAAGGTCGGCTCGAAATACTCTTCAGAAGAGATTCAAGAGATCATCAAGAACGGGAAAGGGCAAATGCCGGCTGGAATCCTCAAAGAGGATGAAGAAATCGTTGCCGTTGCTGACTGGCTCGCGGATAAAAAGTAATTATGGGATATGATGGGGTATGAGATGACAGACACGACATGTGTTCGTCATCTCGTACCTCTTTTTTATGGTATCATCGCTTGAAATGACATTTGATTGTAATGTGCGTTCAATTTCGTCCCTGTTATAATGGTGGTCGGTAGGTTTTTAGACCTATCCATTCAGCATCAGTAAATAAGTAAGGATGTGAAGTACGTGATCAAGATGCAACGAATCAGTAAGATTTATCCGAACGGCGTCACGGCACTCCGTGAGGTCGATTTGACGATTGATCAAGGCGAATTCGTCTATATCGTCGGTCCGTCGGGTGCGGGTAAGTCAACATTCATGAAAATGATGTACCGCGAAGAGAAACCAACGAGCGGTTCATTTTTATTTAAAGGAATCGAAGTCGGTAAGTTGAAGAACCGTCAAATCCCCGAACTTCGTCGCCAAATCGGCGTCATCTTCCAAGATTTCAAACTACTCCCGTCATTGACGGTTTATGAAAATGTCGCCTTCGCATTAGAGGTCGTAGGAGAAGACAAGTCACAAATCCGCCAGAAGGTGCTCGAGGTACTCGATCTCGTCAAGCTCAAGCATAAGGAACGGAACTATCCGGATGAATTATCTGGGGGCGAACAACAACGAATCTCGATCGCGAGAGCCATCGTCAACCGTCCGTCACTCGTCATCGCCGATGAACCGACAGGAAACTTGGACCCGGATACTGCATGGGAGATCATGGAAGTGTTCGAAGAGATCTATCGCCGTGGGACAACGGTCGTAATGGCGACACACAACCGAGACATCGTCAACAAGATGCGTCATCGTGTCTTAGCGATCGACGGTGGAAAAATCGTCCGAGACGAAGAGAAAGGAATGTACGGCTATGAAGTTTAATGGATTCCGTCATTTACGGGAAGGGGCAAAAGGTCTCGTCCGGAACGGCTGGATGACATTCGCTTCAGTCAGTGCCGTTACCGTCACACTACTTCTCGTAGGAATATTCGCAATGCTCATGTTCAACGTCAACAAGATTTCTGATAACGTCGAAAAAGATGTCGAAATCCAAGTCTTTGTTGAACGGGAAGCAGACCAAGCAAAAATTGATTCAGTTGGCGATTCATTGAAGCAATTACCGGGTGTCGCCTCTGTCCGTTATAGTTCGAAAGAAGAAGAACTGGACCGCTTCAAGGAGCAACTTGGCGAAGGTTCACAAGCGTATCGGTCTGTTGAAAAAGATAACCCGCTTCACGATCGATACATCGTCAAAGCTACCTCACCAAAAGAGACAGAAACACTTGCAAATTCCATCAATAAAATGGAAAATATAGATAGTGTCGAATATGGTAAGGACTATGTTAAAAAGATGTTTAACTTCCTTGAAGGAGTTCGGATCGGTGGAATCATCCTGATCGTCGGTTTGACGTTCATGGCGATGTTCCTCATTTCGAATACGATCAAAGTCACGATCTTCTCCCGTCGTCGGGAAATCGAGATCATGCGTCTCGTAGGAGCGAAAAACGGATTCATCCGTGCACCGTTCTTCGTTGAAGGGTTGTTGATGGGGATATTGGGTGCGATCATCCCAATTGTCGTTGTCTACTTTGGTTATGAAGCCTCGTATAATGTGATTCAACCTCAACTGGCAACGATTAACGAAGGAATCTTCTCACTGATTCCGCCAGGACAATTATCACTAGAGGTCGTCTTAATCTTACTCGGTCTCGGTGCATTTATCGGTGTCTGGGGATCGACAACGTCACTCGGTCGTTTCTTGAAGATTTAATCGATTCATTTAAAAATAAAATAGAGGAGAGATGCTTCTCATGAAAGTCCGATTCTATTCTGTCGTCCTGAGCTTAGCTTTGATTGGAACTAGCGTGTCCGTTCATGCCACGTCGAAAGAAGATTTGTTGAAGGAACAACAGGAGGTCGAAAGCCGTCTAAAAGAGACGGAACGATCACAGAATCAGACATCAGAGAAGTTGATCTTGACGAAACAGCAGCGCAAGGAAGCCCGTGCGCAACTGGATGAAGTCAACAGCCGTTTGGATGATTTAGCGCGTAAGATAGCCGATCAACAAGCGGCTGTTGTTGCATCTAAGGAACGATTACGTCTGACGGAAGAAGCCATTTCCGAAACGTTGAAGGAATTACATCAACAAGAAGATTTACTAGGAAGTCGCTTACGTGCCGTCCAGCAAAAAGGAGACGTTACCTACATCGAGGTCTTGCTTGACGCGAAAGACTTCGGTGATTTGATTTCGCGCTTCAGCACAGTCAGTGAGATCATGAAGCAAGATGATGATGTCCTGCAAACATATAAGGCGAACGTCATTCAGTTGAACGAACAGCGATCCGATCAAGCGTTGTTGCTCGAAAGTCTGAAGCGGGAGCAACGGAAATTACTTGTCCTTCAGACGCAAATCATCTCAGAATCGGAGTTGAAGCGAAAGCTGGTCGTCCAGTTGAACACGAAGGTAAAAGCGTTGCAACAAGAGCAGTTCTCAAAAGCTGAAGAAGCAGAAATTCTCGCTGATCAGCGACAGTTGATTCAAAATGAACTGGCTGCACTGAAAGAAGCAGAACGAAAAGCAAAAGAAGAAGCAAAGCGACGGGCAATCGAGGCAGCACGTCAAGCCGAAGCGAAGCGAGTAGCGGAAGCCAAACGGCAAGCAGAAGCTGCGCGTGCTGCTGCAGCGAAACAACAGGAAGCGGATGCTGAGAAAACGAAGCCACCCGTCCCTGAAGTCGAAGTACCTTCTGAAACACCTGATACACCAGCAGACGTCGATTCGAATCGCCCATTTCATTTACCGGTGCAAGGCTATGTCTCATCACCGTTCGGTCCACGAAACAATCCGTTGACTGGAAAGCCGGAGATCCATAAGGGAATCGATCTCGTCAATGCGAAAGGGACACCGATTCATGTGGCAGCCGGAGGAATTGTTTTGCGTGCAGGCAGTGCGACGGGGTACGGCAATGTCGTCATGGTAACTCATTTAATTGATGATCAGGTCTATACGACCGTTTATGCCCACCTGGAGTCAATCGATGTCAAAGCCGGTCAAACGGTCATGCCGGGTCAAACCGTCGGCACACTTGGATCAACCGGCTGGTCGACAGGACCGCATCTGCATTTCGAATTGCATAAGGGAGAGTGGGCTGCCGGTCAACCGAATGCAGTCGACCCGGCACCGTACATCTTTTGACATCCCATAGAATACTGAAAAGATAGGGTAACCTATCTTTTTTTGCTATACTGAAAAAAATAATGCGTTTTTTAACGGAAGTGGGGAATCAAGCGTGAAAAAATCTACAACAGCAGTCATCGCGGTCAGTACCTTCGGGCTTGGTTTAGGGGCAGGCGCCGTCGGAATGTTAGCGGCTGGCGGAACGGATTCTGTCTCGACGTCATCGTCGTCTGCGAATGCGACGGGTGATTGGAAAAAAATTGATCAGGTCCGTCAAATGATCGAACAGAACTATCTAGAAGACGTAACGGATAAAGAACTGCTGGACGGTGCGTTATCCGGTATGGCGGAAGTGCTTGACGATCCGTATTCCGTCTATATGGATGAGTCGGAAACAGCATCGTTCAATACGAATCTATCGTCTTCGTTCGAAGGAATCGGTGCGACGCTTGAACAAAAAGGCGAGTCGATTGTCATCGTCTCACCAATCAAAGGATCACCCGCTGAAAAAGCTGGCATCAAACCGGGTGACGTCATCTTAGAAATCGACGGCAAGTCGACGAAAGGGCAAAAGACGGATCAAGCCGTCAAGAAAATCCGTGGTGAAAAAGGAACGAATGTCGTCCTGACGATTCAACGCAGTGGACAAGACGCGATGGACATCACGATCAAACGGGATACGATTCCGATCGAGACGGTCTATACGTCGACCGAAGACGTCAACGGGAAGAAGATTGGTGTCTTGCAAGTGACGCAGTTCTCAGAACCGACGGCTAAAGAGTTCGAGAAGGGGCTCGCGAAACTCGAGAGTCAGAATATCGATGGACTCGTCATCGACGTTCGCGGAAATCCGGGTGGTCTTTTGACGGCTGTCTCAAGCATGATTGCACCGTTCATTCCGAAGGACGTTCCGATTTATCAAGTCGAGAACAATAAAGGGGAGCGGCAGCAGGAATTCGGGAAGGCAGACGAGAAGAAACCGTATAACATCGTCGTGCTCGAAGACGGCGGATCAGCGTCTGCATCCGAGATTTTGGCAGCAGGTCTGAAGGAAGGTGCCGGGGCTGAGGTCGTCGGTACGAAATCGTTCGGTAAAGGTATCGTCCAAAGTGCCTATGACTTGAAGGACGGTAGCGATTTGAAGTTAACGACGAACAAGTGGCTGACACCGGACGGCAACTGGATTCATAAAAAAGGCGTTAAGCCGACGATTGAAGTCAAGCAACCGGCGTACTTCAACGTCACGAAGATCCTGACTGATCAAAAGTCACTCGCAGTCGGCGATTATGGAAAATCAGTCGAAAATGCTCACCTCGTCCTCGAAGCAATCGGTTACGAGCCAAAAGGACAAAATGGGTATTTCGGTGACACGATGAAGCAAGCCGTCGAAGCCTTGCAAAAGGATGCGAAACTCGACGTCACTGGAAAAATCGATCAGCAGACAGCGGGTGAGATGGAGACGCGTCTCCTGAAGAAACTCGAGGACGATAAGAATGACGTCCAGCGGAAAAAAGCACTCGAGGTCGCTGCTCAATAATAAGGAATGGAAAGAGGTCTGAATGCGCGTGGAATTACTCGATGAAATTGGTTGGACCGCGATTAGTCTCATCGCCAGTCCGACCTTGTGGTTAGCACTCCTTGTCAGTTGGGTCATCGGCATCCGGCGTGTTAAACGGGAACGTGGACTGTTTCGCTCCCGGACACACGGTAAACGAAGCGATGTCCTCGAAACACTTTTACCCGGGTTACTAATTGGTCTCGTCCTGTCTGTCGTCAGTGGCTGGCTCGGATTGACGCTGACGCCGCAATACGCTCTGTTGTTACTCGGACTCTCGAGCGTCTTGCTGTTGGTCGGTATCGTTCGCTTGAACGTACCGCTTTGGCCGATCGTCTTGCTTGGACTTGCCGGTTGGTTCCTAATGGATGCACGTCTTGATCCGGTTCGAGCGGTTGAGCCGAAAATGATTTTATTGCTTGCGACGTTAACGCTCGTCGCGGAATGTCTCCTCGTCTGGTGGCGCGGGCAACGACGCCTGTCACCGTCACTCGTCGTCTCGAAGCGTGGTCGCTTCATCGGTGGGCTGTCAGCGAATAAACTTTGGCTATTGCCTTTGCTCGTCTTTGTTCCGGGCGACGTGCTTGAAGCCTGGTGGCCACGTTACAGCTTCCCAGAGCTCGTTCCGATCGTGCTTTGGTTACCAATCGGCTTCAGCTTCCTCTTTACGGGTAAGTTGCCGAAAGAATTGATGCGTCCGCTCGTTCAAGGACGTTTGATCACGAGTCTCGTCGCGATTCTACTGACGGTTCTTGCATACGTCACCGGACAAGCTGAATGGTTGTACGGAATCGTCTTGTTGCTCATCCTGCATATCTTATTGCATCAGCGGGTCAAACGCTTGAACCGGGCACAGACACCATTGTTCCTCAATGGAACGCGTGGTGCCGTCATTCTCGGAACGCTACCTGATAAACCGGCTGCTGAGATGGGCTTGATTCCGGGTGAAGCCATCTACAAGGTCAACGGCGAAAAAGTCGATTCGGAAGCATCGTTCTACGAAGCGATCCAAAAACACAAACCGTATCTGCGTCTTGAAGTCATGAACCATAACGGCGACATCCGGTTTGCGCAACGTGCCTTCTATGAACAAGATCATCATGAACTTGGTATCCTGTTCGTCAACGAGCCGGTCCATGGTCGCACTAAAGTGCGGTCCTTGCATTAACGAGTAAATCCCTGTCACGGAACAGCCGTGACGGGGATTTTTTTGTCGGCAGAAAAACCGAGGATCAACACTCGAAGCAAAAAGAAACTTTTGCATTTTCGAAAAAAAGGGTAACTTCCTAAAAGGAGTACTTCATAATCGAATGTTTGTTCGTAAAGTGGTACAATAAAAATAGATTTTTTACGTGATGAGGGGGAAGCAAACGATGGAATTTGAACTCGTTTCACCATTTGAGCCAGGCGGTGATCAGCCGACGGCAATCGAAAAATTGGTGACTGGGCTAAAACAAGGCGAACGACATCAGACGTTGCTTGGGGCGACCGGTACCGGGAAGACGTTCACGGTCTCGAACGTCATCAAGGAAATCAAGAAACCGACGCTCGTCCTTGCCCACAACAAAACACTAGCGGGACAACTCTACTCGGAGTTTAAGGAATTCTTCCCGAACAATGCGGTCGAATACTTTGTTAGTTTTTATGATTATTACCAACCGGAAGCGTATGTCCCATCGACGGATACGTTCATTGAGAAAGACTCTTCGATCAACGACGAGATTGATAAACTACGTCACTCGGCGACGTCCGCCCTGTTCGAACGGGAGGACGTCTTGATCGTTGCATCTGTCTCGTGTATCTATGGTCTCGGTAACCCGGAAGAGTACAACAACCACGTCTTGTCACTGCGTGTCGGCAATGAGATGGGGCGAAACGAGATGCTCCGTCGTCTAATCGACATCCAGTATGAGCGTAATGACATCGACTTCCAGCGCGGACGGTTCCGCGTCCGCGGAGACGTCGTCGAAATCTTCCCGGCGTCCCGCGACGAACAGTGTGTCCGGGTCGAGTTCTTCGGTGACGAGATCGAACGGATCCGTGATATGGATCCGCTGACAGGTGAGATCGTCGCGGACCGCGAGCACATCTCGATCTTCCCGGCGTCCCACTTCGTGACGGGGGATACCCGTCTGCAGAAGGCGATCGCGAACATCGAGAAGGAACTAGAGGTCCAGCTTGCGAAGCTACGCGAAGACAATCAGTTGCTCGAAGCGCAACGGCTCGAACAACGGACGAACTACGACCTTGAGATGATGCGTGAGATGGGCTATTGTTCCGGAATCGAGAACTACTCGCGCCATTTGAACTTGATGCCGGAAGGGGCAACACCGTATACATTGCTCGATTACTTCCCGAAGGACTTCTTACTCGTTGCCGATGAGTCACACGTCACATTGCCGCAAATTCGCGGGATGTATAACGGGGACCAGGCACGGAAACAAGTCCTCGTCGATCACGGTTTCCGTCTTCCGTCGGCAAAAGACAACCGTCCGTTACGGTTCGAGGAGTTCGAGGAAAAAGTCAGTCAGGCGATCTATATCTCAGCGACACCAGGACCGTATGAACTCGAACATTCAAAAGAGATGGTCGAGCAAATCATCCGTCCGACCGGTCTCGTTGATCCAACGATTGAGATTCATCCGATTACGGGACAAATCGATTACTTGATGGATAACATCCGTGACCGGGTCGCGAAGAACGAACGTGTTCTCGTGACGACACTGACGAAGAAGATGGCAGAAGACTTGACCGACTACTTGAAAGAGAATGGTGTCAAGGTCAACTACATGCACTCGGAGATCAAGACGCTGGAACGGATTGAAATCATACGTGACTTGCGGCTTGGGAAATACGATGTCCTCGTCGGGATCAACTTATTACGAGAAGGACTCGATATTCCGGAAGTCTCACTCGTGACGATTCTCGATGCCGATAAGGAAGGCTTCTTGCGTTCGGACCGTTCGCTGATTCAAACGATTGGTCGGGCGGCGCGGAACGCGGAAGGACACGTCATCTTGTTTGCTGATAAAGTCACCGATTCGATGCAACGCGCAATCGATGAGACGGAACGCCGTCGCGCGATCCAGATGGCGTTCAACGAAGAACATGGCATTACGCCGCAGACGATCAAAAAAGACGTCCGTGGTGTCATCAGTACGACGATCGAGAGCGACGATACCGTCGAAAAACTCGAGAAGTTCAACAAACTCAAAAAACCGGAGCGCGAAACGTTGCTTGAACAGCTTGACCAAGAGATGCGTCAAGCGGCGAAAGACATGCAGTTCGAACGAGCTGCTGAGCTCCGCGACCTCATATTAGAATTGAAAGCAGGTGCCTAAGTTGGGAGAAAAGAAGAATCAGATTATCATCAAAGGCGCTCGCGTCAATAATCTACAAAACATCGATGTCGAAATTCCCCGCGATCAGCTCGTCGTCTTGACGGGCTTGTCCGGGTCAGGGAAATCGTCGCTTGCCTTCGACACGATTTACGCGGAAGGACAACGACGTTATGTCGAAAGTTTATCAGCCTATGCCCGTCAGTTCCTCGGACAGATGGATAAACCGGATGTCGACACGATCGAAGGACTGAGTCCAGCAATTTCAATCGACCAGAAGACGACGAGTAAAAACCCACGGTCGACGGTCGGAACGGTCACAGAAATCTATGATTATCTGCGTCTCTTGTACGCACGAATTGGTAAACCGATTTGTCCAAATCACGGAATCGAGATTTCGAGCCAGACGATCA
Organism: Exiguobacterium sp. OS-77; assembly: GCF_000414195.2. NCBI lineage: Bacteria > Bacillati > Bacillota > Bacilli > Caryophanales > Exiguobacterium > Exiguobacterium sp. OS-77. The sequence goes on from NZ_DF239008.1 coordinate 692,837, forward strand.
GTCAGATGGTCGACCAAGTGATGGAGTTACCGGAGCGGACGCGTCTGCAAATTCTCGCGCCAATCGTTTCCGGACGAAAAGGAACTCACGTCAAGGTGCTCGACGATTTGAAGAAGGAAGGCTTCGTCCGCGTTCGTGTCAACGGAGAGACGATGGATCTCGCCGAAGAGATCACGCTTGAGAAAAACAAGAAACACTCGATCGAAGTCGTCGTCGACCGTGTCGTCGTGCGACCAGATGTCGAAGCCCGTCTTGCGGATTCACTGGAGACTGCACTTCGCCTCGCGGACGGTCGGGTCATCGTCGATACGATGGATGGCAACGAATTGTTGTTCAGTGAACATCATGCTTGTCCGATCTGTGGCTTTTCGATCGGCGAACTCGAACCACGGATGTTCTCGTTCAACTCACCGTTTGGTGCTTGTACGTCATGTGACGGTCTCGGAACGAAGCTTGAGGTCGATGTTGATCTCGTCGTGCCGCATCCCGATAAGTCATTGAACGAAGGGGCAATCGTAGCGTGGGAACCGACAAGCTCGCAGTATTATCCACAATTGCTCAAAGCGGTCTGTGACCACTTTAAGATCGATATGGATACACCGTTCGAACAGTTGTCAGAAGAACACCGTGAAACGATCTTGAACGGAAACACGAAGGAAGAGATTCACTTCCGTTATGAGAATGACTTCGGGATGGTCCGAAATACGAACCTCTACTTCGAAGGGGTCCTCAATAACTTACAACGTCGCTTCAAGGAGACGTCGTCTGATTATATCCGGGAACAGATGGAAGGCTACATGGCGAAGAAGGCGTGTCCGACGTGTAAAGGACATCGCTTGAAACGGGAATCGCTCGCCGTCAAAGTATCCGACCACCATATCGGTGAAGTGACGAAGATGTCTGTTAAACAAGCGGTCATGTTCTTCGACGAACTACCGGAGAAATTAAGTGAGAAGGATCAGACGATTTCGCGGATGATTGTTCGTGAGATTCACGAACGGGCGTCGTTCCTTGAGAACGTCGGTCTCGATTACCTGACGATCTCACGCGCAGCCGGTACGTTGTCCGGTGGGGAAGCGCAACGGATTCGTCTCGCGACACAAATCGGTTCGCGTCTAACGGGCGTCCTCTACGTTCTCGATGAACCATCGATCGGTTTACACCAACGTGATAATGATCGTCTGATCAATACGCTGAAGGCGATGCGTGATCTTGGCAACACGTTGATCGTCGTCGAACACGATGAAGACACGATGATGGCAGCCGACTACTTGATCGATATCGGACCTGGTGCCGGCGATCACGGTGGATTCGTCACGGCAGCCGGGAAACCAGAAGAGTTGATGCAGGATGCGAACTCGTTGACTGGTCAATACTTGTCCGGGAAGAAGTTCATTCCTGTTCCGTCAACACGCAAAGAGCCAGATGGTCGGATGCTTCATATCCACAAAGCATCGGAAAACAACCTGAAGAACGTCGATGTCGACATTCCGCTGGGTCTGTTCGTCGCCGTCACCGGTGTCTCGGGATCCGGGAAATCGACGTTGATCAATGAAATTCTTTATAAGACGATTGCGCACGAGATGAACCGGGCGAAAGAAAAACCGGGTGCTCATAAAGGGATCACCGGTCTGGATCAAATCGATAAGGTCATCGACATCGACCAGTCACCAATCGGTCGGACACCACGCTCGAACCCAGCAACGTATACCGGTGTCTTCGATGACATTCGGGACGTCTTTGCTTCGACGAACGAAGCGAAACTCCGTGGTTACAAAAAAGGACGCTTCAGTTTCAACATCAAAGGTGGACGCTGTGAAGCGTGTCGCGGTGACGGGATCATCAAAATCGAGATGCACTTCTTACCGGACGTCTATGTTCCGTGTGAAGTCTGTCACGGTAAACGCTACAACCGCGAAACACTTGAAGTGAAATATAAAGGCAAAACGATTGCCGACGTGCTTGAGATGACGGTCGAAGATGCACTCGCCTTCTTCGAAAATATTCCGAAGATCACGCGGAAATTGCAGACGATCGCTGACGTCGGTCTGACGTACATGCGTCTCGGTCAACCCGCGACGGAACTGTCCGGTGGGGAAGCGCAACGTGTTAAACTCGCGTCCGAGTTGCATAAGCGCTCGACTGGGAAGACAATCTATATTCTCGATGAGCCAACGACAGGACTCCACGTCCACGATATCGCGCGTCTCCTGAAAGTGTTGCAACGTCTTGTCGACAATGGCGATACGGTACTCGTCATCGAACACAACTTGGACGTCATCAAGACGGCCGACTACTTGATTGATCTTGGACCTGAAGGTGGCGACGGTGGCGGAACAATCGTTGCTGCCGGTACACCAGAACATATCGCTGAAGTTGAAGCATCCTACACGGGACGATACCTCGCACCTGTCCTTGAACGCGATGCGGCACGAATTGAATCGTGAAACTTTTGTGGATGAGGATTCGTAGGGAGGAACTAAGGGAACTTAAACGAAAGTATCATGTAACACACGTTTGAGGTTCAAGAATAGGAGGGAACGGTTCATGAAGCAAGATATGCGTCAATTGATATTGGAGCAAGTCAAAGAAGGAAAGTTAACGATTGATGAGGCACTCGATAAACTCGAGCGGCTCGAAGCGATCGACGAACGTGCAACTTCTGCCAGTGAACATAAGTACGTCGATGAACCAGAACAATATGATCGGGTCGACCAGTATTCCGTCGATTCGCTGACGACGAAAGTCATGTCAGCGTTCGATAATCTCGTCAGTCGGATCAAGGATAGTGATCTTTCGCTTAATCAAGCGTCCGGTCCGAACGTCACCTACGTCAAACAATTCCCATTCAGCGGTGAGACGGTTCATGTCGATCTGTTCAATGCGAACTTGGTCGTTGAACCAAGTGATCTTGAAGAATGTGAGTTGACGGTGACGGGACGTCCGCTTCGTCGCCAACAGGTGACAGAAGAACAAGCGCTTGAGCAACTTCAGGCAGCCGTTCAACATGCGGTCTCAGCAAACACGCTCTCGATCCGCTTGAAGGATAAGAGTGTCCGTGCGACGGTCCATCTGAAAGTTCCGCGCCGTCATTACGAATCATTCGTCTTACAGACGTTGAACGGGGAAATTTCGTTGACGTCGCTCGATACGACATCTGCTCAACTGATGACAGCAAACGGTCGAGTCAACGTCCGTGATCTGTTCAGTGAGGATGTCAAAGTATCGACAGCGAACGGTTCGATCGAAATCGAAGAGTCGGAGTTGAAAGTCTTGAAGGCGAAGACAGCCAATGGACAAATCATCACGACAGGTGTCTTCGAACGTTCAGAACTAAAAACGGCGAACGGAAACGTCCGCTGCGAGCTGAAGACCGTGCAAAACGCGAAGGTCAAAGCGTCGTCGCTTGCCGGAAGCATCGCCTTGATGTTGCCGCATGGCGCAGAAGTGTACGGGGAACTTGAGACAAACTTCGGTGGTCTCAACTGCAACCTCGATGACATGGAATTAATCCGGGATCAAAAAGAGATCGTCAACCGGAAGCTCCATTTCGTATCAGGTCGCGGTCGCTCACCAAAAATCGAGGTTGAAGCGGATACGAAGACAGGTACGATTTCGGTCACGCATGGTGTTCACCTCAGTCCACAAGCGTTATAAGCATACCAGCGCAACTTCTTGAAAAAGAGGTTGCGCTTTTCTTATGACGTCGTATCCGCTTTGCATGCTTTCCTCAGGCGAGACACAAGCCGCGGCTACACGAGTAGCCGGGTCTCGTTTGTCTCTGACAGCGCGGATGTCCGCGCTTTTTCCTGTAGGAGTCACGCAAACGGGCAGACGTCAGCTGCATATACAAAAACACCCATCCTTACTGAAAAGGATGGGTGTAGCCTACATCAATAATCGTAATCCTGATCCATCATCGGCTCGTCGAAGTTCATGTTCTCGATATTATTCATATCGTAACCGAACGAGAGTAAGGCAATGACACCGATGATTGCAAGAACGATTGAAACGAGAATCAGACCGATTCCGAGCCAACTCTTTCCGCGTGCGCGATTCCAATAGAAGATGATCGCGAGGACGTAGGAAATAAATGAACCACTGATGAAGATTCCGATGATCGAGATGATGAAGAATAAAAGAGCTGTTTGATCTTGATTACGCGAATACGCTTTCCACATATCAATCAGTGAGATGATGAGGTAGACGAAACCAGCAATCGCTAGAACCGCAAATAAGATAATGACTAAAATTAATCCGATACCACCGCCTGACATCACGGCAAAACCTCCTTCAAAATATTAACTCTTTATTCCATTCCCAAGAAATCATGCTTCTAATCCAATTCCATGAATCGAATAAAAATATGGTACAATACTTCAAGTGAAAGGGGCTGACGAAGCGTGCAACCAAAAGTGCGAACAGCTGAAATCGTAAAACAATTCAATCTCCACATCGTCACGGGAGAAGAGGGCTTGCATCGTCCGATTCTGACGGCTGATTTGTGCCGACCTGGCCTTGTGCTTGCCGGTTATTATGCCTATTACCCGGCAGAACGTCTCCAGATTCTCGGAAAAACAGAATTGACGTTCTTCAATAATTTAACGTACGAGGAACAACGCGAACGAGCGAATGTCCTCTGTACGGATGAAACACCTGGTATCTTGATCACACGTGGATTCGAAGTACCGGAAGCGATCATCCAAGCCGCGGACGAGACGAACGTGCCACTGTTGACGACAAAAGGGCATACGACATCGGTCGAGTCACAGATCACGAACTTCCTCGAAGCGGAACTTGCACCAACGACAGCGATGCATGGTGTCCTCGTCGATATCTATGGTGTCGGTGTCTTCATCAAAGGGGCAAGTGGTGTCGGTAAATCGGAAACGGCACTCGAACTCGTTAAGCGAGGTCACCGCCTAGTGGCAGATGACTCAGTTGAGATTCGTCAAACTGGTGACGGGATTCTCGTTGGGACAGCACCGAAGTTGATTCAACATCTGCTTGAGATTCGTGGAATCGGGATCATCGATGTGATGACGTTGTTCGGTGCAGGTGCGGTTCGCTCGCATAAGAAGATCAGCCTCGTCTGTAACCTCGAGATTTGGGATCAATCGAAAGTCTATGACCGCGTCGGTCTGGACCAAGAGACACTCCAAATCATCGATACGGAAATTCCGTTCCTGACGATTCCGGTTCGTCCCGGACGAAACCTTGCTGTCATCATCGAAGTCGCAGCGATGAACTATCGTCTGAAGAACATGGGCATCAACACAGCAGAAGAATTCGCGGGACGTCTCGCGCAAGCAATTGAAGATGGGAATGGTGGTCTTTGATGGGAACTTTAGCCTCTGTACAACCAACGTTTGACCGCGTGGCGATTGAACTCGGTCCTGTACCGATTTACTGGTACGGCATCGTCATCGCACTCGGTGCGGTCGTCGGTCTCCTGATCGCAATCTTCGAGTCGAAGCGAATCGGCTTCAACGAAGAGTATGCGGTCGATGTCGTCATCTGGTCGATTCCGATCAGTATCATCTGTGCCCGGATTTACTACGTCGCGTTCGAGTGGAACTACTATAGTCAACATCTTGACCAAATCATCAATATCCGCCAAGGTGGGATCGCGATTCACGGTGCGATCATCGGTGCGATTTTGACGGTCATTATCTATACGCGTAAGAAAAAGATCTCGTTCTGGCAAATCGCTGATATCTTGGCACCATCCCTCTTGTTCGGACAAGCCGTCGGACGCTGGGGTAACTTCTTCAACCAAGAAGCACACGGTGGCGAAACGACATGGTCGTACTTACAAGATACGCTGCACTTACCGAACTGGATCGTTAACCAGATGTACATCGACGGGACGTACTACCTACCGACGTTTCTCTATGAAAGCATCTGGAACATCATCGGTGTCATTCTGTTGATCGTCTGGCGGATGAAGTTCAATCCACGTCGTGGGTATGTCTTCCTGGGTTATCTTGTGTGGTATTCAATCGGACGCTTTTATATTGAAGGACTCCGGACGGACAGTCTGATGATGGGGGATGGACTCCGGACAGCGCAAATCGTCTCAATCTGTCTGATCATCTTCGGTGTGATCATGATGGTTGTTCGCCGTAACGCCGTTCGTTACTTGGACGGTTCGAAAAAGGAGGCGAAGTAATCGATGATTCGCACGCTACTGTTTGATTTAGATGGAACGTTGATCGATACGAATCCATTGATCTTAAAAAGCTTCGAGCATACGCTCAGTTACTATTATCCGGACCGGACGTTTACGGAAGCGGAACTGCTTCCGTTCATCGGTCCGACGCTTGAGAAGTCGTTCTCGGCAATGAATGCGGAACAGTGGAAAGAGATGGTCGCTTTTTACCGTAGCTACAACATCGCGATGCATGATGCGCTCGTGCTCGAGTATCCGGGTGTGCTCGACGGATTACGTCGACTGCATGAAGCAGGATACAAGATGGCGGTCGTCACGTCGAAAAGTCGTCGTGTCGCTCTCCGCGGCATCGAGTTGTTTGGATTGACGTCACTCTTTGACGCTGTCATCGCAGCCGACGACGTAACGGAAGAAAAACCAGCTGTCGAGCCGTTCGAAAAAGCGATGCAGTTGCTTGGAGCAACAGCAGACGAAACGATCATGGTCGGTGACAACGATACGGACATTCTCGGTGGTAAGAACGCGGGACTGAAGACGGTCGCGGTCGGTTGGGCGATCAAAGGACGCGCGTACTTAGAGGCACTCGAGCCGGATGTCATCATTGATTCGATGGATCATCTTGCTGCTTGGCTGGAGGAACAAAATGGCGCGGCGAACTGATCGGTTTCAGGTCGGAACGACGAATCCACTCTGGCACATGTACCGGACGGTGTCGTTCTTTAAAGTGATGTGGTGCTTTACGATCATCACGATCGGTCGGTTTGCTCCGTCGCTACGTTTTAAGAACGCACTCTACCGGACATGTCTTCGGATGAAGATCGGGGAGAAGACGGCACTTGCCTTGATGGTGATGCCGGACACGATGTTCCCGGAGCGGATCACGATTGGTGATAATACGATCATCGGCTTCAATACGACGATTCTCTGTCATGAATATTTGACGACGGAGTATCGTTTAGGTGACGTCGTCATCGGAAGCAATGTTTTGATCGGTGCGAACGTGACGATCCTACCGGGCGTAACGATTGGAGATGGTGCCGTCGTTGGTGCCGGATCAGTCGTTCACCGGGACATTGCACCGAATGAACGGGTCTCGAGTCAGCCGCTTCGCCGGCATGAAATGTGACAAAACTGTGAGAAGGAAGAAGGAAAAAAGATGACGCACATCCGCTTTACGTATAAGACAGGAAAGTATTTCGGAAGATTATTCGCCGAACGTCCACAAGGTCTCGTCGTTGAGGTGTTGGCTGTTGAGAAGCATCCCGTTCAAGGGGATCTTCACCAACCGAACCAAGTCGATGTTCCACTCTTCCATATCCGGACCGCCTTGCATAAGCACGAAAAGATCACGGTTTCACCCGCAGTCGTTTATGCGTATGACGGAGAGATTCCCGATTATGCGACGAGCTTACGGCAGGCATATGACAAGGACGTGGCACGTCTTGAAGGACTGAATCCAGAGACGGATGCTTTTGTACGAAAATGCTTAGAGAATTACAAAGAACTGGAATCGATTTATGCGAAACGCTGGGGATGAACTCCGGCGTTTTTTTCTGTTGCATGCCTCCTAGAGATAGGGTATTCTTGTGTCTGCAACTACGAAACCAGTTTACTATTTATGGGGGCTTGAATCATGATGGAATTAACCAAATACAAAGCAGACCCCTTTGCGATAACAGCGCGCCAAGCGGAACTTTTTTATTTCCGCGGACGGAAGGCGCACCGGGAAGGGCGACTGGACGAAGCCGTCTATCATTTAGATGAGGCGACGACACTTCAGCCAGCGGACATCCGTTATTTGCTCCGTTATGCCCGTGTCTTATTCGAGACAGGAGAAATCAATCATGCGAATGATGTCTTGAAACAAGTACGCGCACTCGACGCATCAAATACGGAAGCACTCTTTTATCTAGCGAATAACTACGCACACGTCTCACTTTATGAAGAAGCGCGACAGCATGCGATGGAATATTTAGAGCAAGCACCAAACGGCAAACACGCGGAGGCATCGGCCGCACTCGTGGAACTAATTGATCTCGAACAAGAGATGGAAGACGACGAAGAGGATGAATTGATTCGTCTGCACGGTCAGGCACAACGCCAGATCGATAAAGGAATGCTGTTCGCGGCACAGGAGACGCTGACGGGACTGATTGCCCAGTACCCGACGTTCTGGCCTGCCTACAACAACCTCGCGATCGTCGAGTTCTATTTAGGAGAGAACGATCAGGCATTCGCTTCCCTTGAACGGGTCCTTGAAGGGAATCCGGGGAATTTGCATGCCCTTTGTAATACGCTCGTCTTGCTACACGAGATGGGTCAGGACGAAGAGGCGCATCGTCTCTCCCGTCAGCTCGAACACGTGCGTTCCGTGCACCTTGAGACACGTTATAAGGTCGCATCGACTTTAGCAATCATCGGACGATACGATATCGCCTATGAAGAGTTGAAGTTGCTCGAGCGTCGCGGATACCGGGGAGACCCACTCTTTGGTCACTGGTTATCAATCTCTGCCTATAAGACAGGACACGTCGAAGAAGCAGCCGCTTTCTTGAAGTCGGACGAAGCACAAGCGTTAAAGGAAGAGACGGATACGTATGACATTCGGCACAACCTGCAGTTTCGCTCGGCACTCATCCAAGCGCTGAAGACGGAAGATGATGTCTCGCGGATCTTTACGGCACTTCTCCTTGGCAAACTGAACGATGCTGAAGCACGGCTTGCATTGTCGATGATGCCAGAAGTGACAGATCAGGAAGACGTCCTGTTATTGACGGAACAGATTGTCATCGAGATGGAAGGACGGACTGATGTCGTGGATGAACGCATTCACCGGGCATTGCAGACGATCCGTCTTGCGGAACGGTTCGTTTCAGACGAAGAACGGATGAGTCTCGAAGGGGATTTTTATGAACGCTTCGCACAGCTCGTCTTAAGTGGGGAATCGTTCGATTCGATTGAAGCATCTGCTGCATCACTGCTTTATCTGTTCCATGATTTACGGGACGGGATGTTGATCGAGGAATGTGCATCACTCGTCGATTGTTCGTTCGATCACGTCGCGTCGATGATCCGGACACACGAACGGATGCTGGCACCGCTACAAGCAAAGTGTTAGACGTTTAGGCGATTCTCACCTATACTCAAACTACAATGAATTTAAAAAATGGGGTGGAATCATGGCGGAAACAGAACAAAAAATTTATGACGTCATCATCATCGGGGCAGGACCTGCTGGGATGACAGCCGCACTTTATGCATCACGTGCGAACCTTTCGACATTGATGATCGAACGCGGGATTCCGGGCGGTCAAATGGCGAACACAGAAGATATCGAGAACTACCCAGGATACGATAGCATCCTCGGACCCGATCTCTCGCAAAAAATGTTCGACCACTCGAAAGCATTCGGCGCAGAATATGCGTACGGAGACGTTCGAAGCATCGAAGACGGTAAAGCATACAAAACGATTCACGCACACAACAAAGATTACTACGCACGGGCGATCATCATCGCGTCTGGTGCACAATATAAGAAAATCGGCGTACCGGGTGAAGAAGAGCTCGGCGGTCGCGGTGTCTCGTACTGTGCTGTCTGTGATGGCGCGTTCTTTAAAGAAAAAGAACTCTTCGTCATCGGTGGAGGCGACTCTGCGGTGGAAGAAGGCGTCTACTTGACACGCTTCGCGAAAAAAGTCACGATCGTTCACCGTCGTGATGAGCTCCGCGCTCAAAAGATTCTTCAAAAACGTGCGTTCGACAACCCAAAAATCGACTTTATCTGGAACCATACGGTTAAACAGATCAACGAACAAGACGGGAAAGTCGGCGGTATCGAGCTGATCAATACAAAAACAGCTGATGTGACGACGCATCCGATCGATGGTGTCTTCATCTACATCGGGATGAACCCGATCACTGGTTATGTCCAGGACCTCGGTATCTTGAACGACCAAGGCTACGTCGTAACAAACGAAGCGATGGAAACAAACATCAAAGGCATCTTTGCTGCTGGTGACGTTCGTGAAAAGACATTGCGTCAAGTCGTTACAGCGACAAACGATGGTTCGATTGCCGCGCAAAACGCGCAACACTTCATCGAAGCGTTACTTGAAGAATTACAAGAATCCTCACACGCGTAATAACGAACCAGTTTCATTGAAGGTACCTTCAGTGAGGCTGGCTCTTTTTTTATGATATACTGAGAAAGAAGCGAAAAATACACACGGAACTGTTGTCTGGAGGGCGAAAAGATGGAACAGAATCAACCGCAACTTGTGATCATTACGGGTATGAGTGGGGCTGGTAAGACAGTCGCAATGAACAGCTTTGAGGATTTAGGCTATTTTTGCGTTGACAATCTACCACCGACGTTATTGCCACAACTCATCGAAGTCATCGGACAAGTGCGTCCTAAAATCGCCGTTGCCATCGATACACGTGCGCGTGATTTCATTGATAGTTTTTTTGTCGTTTATGAGGATTTGAAAAAGACGAACTTACAAACGCGGATGCTCTATCTCGATGCGCGTAACGATGTTCTCGTACGCCGCTACAAAGAATCGCGTCGTTCGCATCCGCTTGCACCGACTGACTCACCACTGACTGGGATTGAACGCGAGCGGACGTTACTTGAAGGATTCCGTGATAAAGCACAAATGCTGATCGATACGAGTGACATCAAACCGCTTGCGCTAAAAGAACGTTTGTTGAAAGAGTTTACGACAGGAGAGCGGATTCCGTTTACGGTCAACGTCATGTCGTTTGGCTTCAAACATGGCTTACCGCTTGATGCCGATCTTGTCTTTGACCTCCGGTTCTTACCGAATCCGTTCTACATTCCGGAACTGCGTCCAAAGACAGGACTCGATGAGGAAGTCGCATCATACGTCATGCAGTGGCCGGAAGCGAAGCTGTTCTATAAAAAACTCGTTGACTTGCTCGAGTTCCTGATTCCGCAATACGAGCGGGAAGGGAAGTCACAACTCGTGATCGCCCTCGGCTGTACAGGCGGGAAACACCGGTCGATCACGTTCGCGGAAGCCATCAGCAAGGAATTCGCGACGCAGTATCACATCGAGACGAATCACCGGGATTATGTGCATGCGAAGGAGGAGAAGTGATGAAATGGGAACGTAAAGTCGTCGCCATTGGTGGCGGGACAGGACTCTCAACGCTTCTTCGTGGACTGAAGCATTACCCGCTCGACATTACAGCGATCGTTACGGTCGCGGATGACGGCGGCAGTTCTGGTCGTCTGCGGACGGAGTTTAATATGTTGCCGCCTGGCGATATTCGCAATGTCATCGTCTCCTTGTCGAAATCGGAAACCTTGATGGACCGGATCATGCAGTACCGGTTTGAGACCGGCGAAGGATTGCATGGGCATTCGCTCGGCAACTTGATGCTGACGGCAGCGACACAACTCTGTAACGGTTCGTTCGTCGAAGCGATCGGTGTCATGGGACAACTGTTGAACGCAGAAGGAAAAGTCTATCCGGCGACAGAGCGCACAATCACGTTATGTGCCGAATTCGAGGACGGGACGATCGTCAAAGGCGAGTCACTGATTCCGACGGTCGGTAAGAAGATTGAACGGATTTTCCTTGAAGAACAAGATGTCCGTCCGGTACCGGAAGCGATTCAAGCGATTCTCGATGCTGATGTGATCGTCCTTGGACCAGGAAGTCTTTATACGAGTATCATCCCGAACGTCTTGATTGATGAGATCCGGGAAGCAATTCAGCAATCACTGGCGCCAGTCGTCTATATTTGTAACGTCATGACACAACCAGGCGAGACGACAGCATTTACAGCCAATGAGCATTTATCGACGCTCGAACGTTTTCTCGGTCAAGGCGTCGTTGATACGATCATCGTCAATAATGAGTCAATCGATGCCGGTTACTTGAAAAAGTATCAAAAGGATCATGCCGACATTGTCACCTATAATGAAAAACAATTCGAGCTCGCAGGCGTCGAAGTGCTGGCAGATGATATTGTCGACTACAATCATCATTTCATTCGCCATGACTCAGATGCGGTCGCAAGCCTCGTCATGCGAAAAGTACTATCGATTCGGCGGATGCGTCAACTCGAAGGGAAGGAGGAGCTGACATGAGCTTTGCCTCAGAAGTCAAAAAAGAATTAACGCAGATTCCGATCACCGATCACGAGATGAAAGCGGAACTCGCGGCGCTCGCGCGGATGAACGGTGCAATCTCGTTCGGTCTCGGACGGGGTCTGACACTTGATATCTCGACCGAGAATGCCTCGATTGCCCGTCGGATTTATTCGCTGTTGAAAAAAGCATACGGAGTCCATCTCGATTTACTCGTGCGGAAAAAAATGCGTCTGAAAAAGAATAATGTCTATATCGTCCGTGTTAAGCAACAAGCAGACAAGATTTTGCAGGACCTTGGAATTTTAGGGGAAGGGTTCACGATGATTCGTTCGATCAGTGACACGATTTTAAACGATGAACGAAAAGCGCGTGCGTATTTACGAGGAGCGTTCCTCGCCGGGGGTTCGCTCAACAATCCAGCGACGTCGTCATATCACTTGGAGATTTTCAGCTTATATGAAGAGCATAATGCAGCGCTCCGTGGTCTATCGAACGTCTTTGATTTAAACGCGAAGGCGATTGAACGAAAAAAAGGGCATATCCTTTATATCAAAGAGAGCGAAAAGATTTCCGATTTCCTCAAGCTCGTCGATGCGACACAATCGATGCTACGGTTCGAGGACGTACGAATCTTAAAAGACATGCGTAACTCGGTCAACCGTCTCGTCAACTGTGAGACGGCGAACCTCAATAAAACGGTCGGTGCGGCATTACGTCAAGTCGAGAACATCAAGTTCCTTGAGCGGACGGTCGGACTCGATGTTTTACCGGATAAGTTGAAGGAGATCGCGATTTTGCGCGTGACACATCAAGACGTCACGTTACAAGAGCTCGGGGAGATGGTCGAAAGCGGCTCCATCTCAAAATCAGGAATCAATCACCGGTTGCGGAAGATTGATCAAATCGCTGAAAAAGTACGGAATGGAGAGTCGATGACAGGGGCCTTATAAGAGGGTCGCTTGCGGGATGAACCATAGTCTACTATAATATATAGTCGATGCAACTAAATGTTCGAATTAAGGAGTTTTTGAAATGGCTAACGAAAAGAAACGTATTTCGCTCACTGTAGACGCGAAGTTTGACGAAGTATTAACGAAAAAAGCAAAATCAATCGGTGTACCGAAAAGCACACTCGTTGCGTTCGCAACATCTTTATTCCTGAAACAATTACAAGCAGAAGAAGAGCTTTCGCCACATGCGAACGCGATCTACTCGCTGATTCGTGAAAACCACGACATCGTTTCAGATATCACAGACTTGATCGACTGATCATCGACCTCTCGTTCTACAAGGAACGGGAGGTTTTTTGTTGTATGCAGATGAATAGAGAAGAGTTCGCTTTCCTACAGATACAAAAAAAGTGCCTCCCGAAGGAGACACTCTGGGTGACTTATGCACGTTCCATGACGCGGTCGATGAGACCGTAATCAGCAGCAGCTTGTGCTGACATGAAGTTGTCACGCTCTGTATCGCGTTCGATGACTTCAAGTGGTTGTCCTGTGTTTTCAGCCATGATTTTGTTGAGGTGCTCACGCATTTTGATGATACGCTCCGCATGGATTTTAATATCCGATGCTTGACCTTGTGTACCACCGAGTGGTTGGTGGATCATGATTTCAGCGTTTGGTAACGCGAAACGTTTTCCTTTTGCACCTGCTTGAAGCAAGAACGCACCCATCGATGCTGCCATACCGATACAAATCGTTGAGACTTGTGGCTTGATGAAGTTCATTGTATCGTAAATCGCCATACCGGCAGTGATCGAACCACCTGGGCTGTTGATGTAAAGCGAGATTTCTTTATCTGGATCTTCTGCTGCTAAGAACAGAAGTTGGGCAACGACTGAGTTGGCGACGTTGTCGTCAATCGCGCTCCCAAGAAGAATGATGCGGTCTTTTAGCAAACGTGAGTAGATATCGTAAGCACGTTCCCCGCGGTTTGTTTGTTCGATGACTGTTGGAATTAACATAGTCTTTGCCTCCTTATAGTTGGTATGTAGCTTCCTATTCGACTTATCCTTATCATAATCCTTTGGTCAATATTGGTCAAAAGATACGATGCGACTTTTAGGTATTTTTCCATTACAAGGGCAAACGAAACATATCAATATAGAAAAAAGGCAACGCCATTGCTGGCATTGCCTTGTAGTTGAATAAATGGTACACCCGGAGAGATTCGAACTCCCGACACCTGGTACCGGAAACCAGTGCTCTATCCCCTGAGCTACGGGTGCATCTGATGTACTGAACAATTAATAGTATAGCGACATTTTTTCAGGAAAGCAATAGGGAAGCATGACTTTTCTTTTCCTTAGCGACTTAAAAGAGGCTCAGAGCACGTTTCTTAAAACGTTTCTTCTATAATAAGAAGAGGAGGAGGGGAATCGATGGATCAACGCCAGGAACAGACGCAACAGATGACGTTATCGGCGTCACAACAGTATCAATTACATGTGCTTGAGCAACCGTCGGCAGAGCTCGAGGAGGAATGGCGACGGTTGAAACGACGGTTGCATCGTCATTACCCGAATCAGGTTTCGCTAGAGGTCGAGCAGATGGCAGGTAATATGGCATCCTATGAAGACGAGCTTCTTGCACAAATACGTTTAGAATCAGTCAGACAGGAAATAGGATATATGGCGGAACAACTCATCGTGTATTTAGAAGCGGACGGTTTATTACGGACGTCGGACGAGCAGCTCGCTGCATCCTTCTCGACCGATGTCGCAACGATTACAGAAGCACGGACTCTCTTACAACAATGTGAACCAGTCGGCATCGCTGCCCGCTCGGAGCGCGAGTGCCAATGGTTACAGGCAATCGAGCTAGACGACACGGAATTGATCGGACTAACGGATCGGTTGCGACATGAACCGGCGAGTCAGGTATTCGCTCAGTACAGTGAGGCGGATCGAGCGCGGTTGCGAAAACGATTGACACGCCTGAGCCGGACACCGGATCTTCCTAAAGAAGAACGACCGGTCATGGCAGAAGCACGGATTCACCTGTTAGATGGAAAACTTCAGATCGATTGGATGACACTCGATACGGATCAGACGTGGCTCGAACTAAAAGAGGCAACGCCTTTTTTGCGCGCGTACGAACGACGCCGTGTCACGATGCATGCGATCCTCTCAGTTTTGCTTGAGCGACAAGAACGTTGGTTCAAAGGAGAACTGCATCTTGAGGCATTGACGAAAAAACAAGTCGCTGAGGCGACGGGGCATCATCCGTCAACGATTGGTCGAGCGATTGCTGCGAAGTACGTCGAGACGGTCCATGGTCTCGTTGCTCTAGAAGACTTGTTCGTCTCACGGACGACAACCGGAGATTCGAGTTTTTTGATTAAACGGCGGATCGCCGAATACATTCAATACAGCGATCGTCCGTTAAGTGATCAGCAATTGACGGATCGTCTGCAAGCAGACGGTCTGACAGTCGCAAGGCGGACGGTCGCGAAGTACCGGGCAGCGCTTGGTTTAACGAAAAAAACGATGCAGCAAAGGAAGGCGCAATCAGAATGGGATTAAAACGACACAGACACTTAACACTCTATTCACGTCCGGGATGTACGCTATGTGAAGAGGCCGCCATCTTACTCGACTTCGTACTCGATGAGTTTCCGGAATGGACGTTCGAGGAAGTCAACATCGATCAGGATGAAGCGCTCAGTCTACGATTCTTATACGAGATTCCGGTCGTCATGCATGACGAGGAAATCTGGAGTTATGGCAAATTCGAGACGGAAACGATAAGAAACCGCTTACTTCAAAAAACTTGAGAAACGAGACTTGCAAGGCGAGAAATGGACTGTTATGATAACGGTGTACCAAGTGGGACACGTTATGACATGCGGGACAGAAAGCGTCCAGCTACTTGAGAGGAGAGGGAAATACATGATTCGGCAGTTAGTCCAGATCCAAAAACGAATCGTGCCTGATCTGATCGAAGAAATGCAGACACGCTACGACATCCTTCATTATGTACGACTGATGCAACCGATCGGACGACGTACGCTTGCGACGAGCCTTGGCTTGACGGAACGCGTCTTACGGCGGGAAGTCGACTTCTTGAAGCAGCAAGACCTCCTAGAGGTCGCGACGCAGGGGATGTCCTTGACGGATGAAGGACGAAATGTTCTTCGCAGCATGCACAGCATCATGGGAGAACTCGCAGGGATCTCAGACATGGCGAAAGCCTTGAAAGAGAGACTCGGAGTACGTGACGTCGTCATCGTACCGGGTGATTCCGATGAAACCTTCTGGGTACAGCGAGACATGGGGCGGGCAACCGTCGCACGACTCAAACGAGAGCTTTCTTCAGACCATCACAATACGATCGCTGTCACAGGCGGTACAACGATGGCATCCGTCGCGGCGATGATGTCGCCAGACAAGGAACACCGTCCGATGACGTTCGTTCCGGCACGCGGAGGACTGGGAGAAACGCTCGAATTACAAGCGAACACAGTATGCTCACGGATGGCATCACGCGCTCAAAGTGATTATCATCTGCTTCACATCCCGGACATGGTCAGTACAGAGACGTTCGTCAAGATGATCGAAGAGCCGAGCATAAAAAATGTGCTTCAAATGATTAAAGGTGCTTCAATCGTGGTACATGGAATTGGTGAGGCGAAAACGATGGCAAAACGTCGTCGCGCGTCTGAGGATCTCCTGACCCGACTGGAACATGAACAGGCAGTAGCGGAAGCATTCGGATATTACTTCGACCGAGACGGGAACATCGTGCACCGGGTCAAGACAGTTGGTCTTCAACTGGCTGACTTGAAGCAAGTCGAACACGTCATCGTCGTCGCAGGTGGTCATTCGAAGGCAGAAGCGATCAACGCCTATGTCAAACAGTCGCCAGACATCATCCTGATTACGGATGAAGGCGCAGCAGCTTCGATTTTGAAAGGGTAACCCCCTTTTGAATAATAGATAACTCGCTTTACATTAAAAGGAGGAAAATTATCATGGCAGTAAAAGTTGGTATTAACGGATTTGGACGTATCGGACGTTTGGCACTTCGTCAAATTCTTCAATTCGATGGAATCGAAGTAGTCGCGATCAACGACCTTACAGACACTAAAATGCTTGCGCACCTTCTCAAATATGATACGACTCAAGGTCGTTTCGACGGCGAAGTTGAAGTACACGACGGTTACTTCCTCGTCAACGGTAAAGAAATCAAAACACTTGCTAACCGCAACCCAGAAGAACTCCCATGGGGCGAGCTCGGTGTTGACATCGTTCTCGAATGTACTGGTTTCTTCACAGACAAAGAAAAAGCTGAGCTTCACTTAAAAGCTGGCGCTAAAAAAGTCGTTATCTCTGCACCTGCAACTGGCGACATGAAAACAGTCGTCTTCAACACGAACCACGAAATCCTTGACGGAACTGAAACAGTTATCTCTGGTGCTTCTTGTACTACAAACTGTCTCGCGCCAATGGCTAAAGTTCTCCAAGATCAGTTCGGAATCGTTGAAGGTCTCATGACTACGATCCACGCTTACACTGGTGACCAAAACACACTCGACGCTCCACACCCTAAAGGTGACTTCCGTCGTGCACGTGCGGCAGCAGCAAACATCGTTCCAAACTCAACTGGTGCTGCAAAAGCAATCGGTCTCGTTCTTCCAGAACTTCAAGGTAAACTTGATGGATCTGCACAACGTGTACCAGTCGCTACAGGTTCACTCACTGAGCTCGTAACTGTACTCGACAAAAAAGTTTCTGTAGAAGAAGTCAACGCAGCAATGAAAGCAGCTGCTAACGAGTCTTACGGTTACACTGAAGACGAAATCGTTTCTTCTGACATCGTTGGTATCTCTTACGGATCACTCTTCGATGCAACACAAACTAAAGTCATGACAGTCGGCGACAAACAACTCGTTAAAACAGTTGCTTGGTATGACAACGAAATGTCTTACACTAGCCAACTCGTTCGTACACTCAAACACTTCGCAGAAATCGCTAAGTAATTCGAGCAATTAAATAGCAATTGAATAAGAGCGGAAACGATATCAGTCTCCGCTCTTATTGCGGAAAAAAGCGGGAGGGGCATTCGCCCCTCACTATACGTAAGAGACGGAGGACGAATGTATGAATAAGAAATCGATTCGCGACATCGATGTACAAGGAAAACGCGTATTTACACGCGTGGATTTCAACGTACCGTTGGAAGACGGTAAAATCACGGATGACACACGGATCCGTGCTGCACTCCCAACGATCAAACACTTGATCGACGGTGGAGCAAAAGTCATTCTCGCTAGCCACATGGGTCGTCCAAAAGGCGAAAAGAACCCTGAGTTCTCACTTGCACCAGTCGTAGCACGCCTCAGCGAATTGCTTGGTAAAGACATCAAGCTCGTTGAAGAAGCATACGGTCCAGTTGCAGAAGAAGCAGTCAGCAAACTCGAAAACGGCGATGTCGTCGTCTTAGAGAACGTTCGCTTCTACCCTGGTGAAACGAAAAATGACGAAGAGCTCGCTAAAGGATTCGCGAAACTCGCTGACGTCTTCGTCAACGACGCGTTCGGCGCAGCACACCGTGCACACGCATCGACAGAAGGTATCGCACACCATGTCGACACAGCAGTTGCCGGTCTTCTCATCGAAAAAGAACTTCAAGTTCTCGGTAAAGCTCTTTCTAACCCAGATCGCCCGTTCACGGCAATCATCGGTGGTTCGAAAGTAGCGGACAAAATCGGTGTCATCGATCACTTACTCGACATCGTCGATACGTTGATCATCGGTGGCGGCTTATCGTACACGTTCCTCACAGCTCGTGGTATCGAAGTCGGTACTTCACTTCTTGAGGTCGATAAAATCGACCAAGCGAAGGAATTCATGAAGAAAGCAGAAGAAAAAGGCGTTAAGTTCCTCATGCCAATCGACTGCGTCATCACGAAGGAATTCGGAGAAGAAACATATGTCGGACCACGTGACATCACAGAGATCCCAGCCGATCACATGTCACTTGATATCGGTCCAAAAACGGTTGAACTCTATGCAGAGGCAATCAAGAACTCGAAACTCGTCGTCTGGAACGGACCGATGGGCGTATTCGAACTCGATAAATACGCAAACGGTACAAAAGGTGTCGCGCAAGCTCTTGCGGACAGCGATGCGTACTCAATCATCGGCGGTGGCGACTCAGCTGCTGCGGCAGAGAAATTCGGTCTTGCTGACAAAATGAGCCACATCTCTACAGGTGGTGGAGCAAGTCTCGAATTCATGGAAGGGAAAGCTCTTCCTGGTGTCGAAGCGCTAAACGACAAGTAATCTAAGTTCACAAGGGAGTGTTTCTCAATGCGTAAACCAATTATCGCAGGTAACTGGAAGATGAATCTGACGCTCAAGGATGCAGTCGCATTCGTTGAGGAAGTCAAAGGAGCTGTACCTGCTTCGACGACAGTCGACGCAGCCGTCTGTGCGCCAGCAGTATTCTTGGCACACTTGACAGAAGCAGCAGCTGGTACGGATCTTAAGATCGGTGCTCAAAACATGTACGACAAAGAGAGCGGTGCGTTCACTGGTGAAATCAGCCCGCTCATGCTCAAAGAACTCGACGTGACATACGTCATCCTCGGTCACTCTGAGCGTCGTGAGTACTTCGGCGAAACAGATGCGTTCATCAACAGCAAAGCGAAAAAAGCGTTCGAGCACGGTCTCGTTCCAATCGTTTGTGTAGGTGAAACACTGGAAGAGCGTGAAGGCGGCAAGTTCGAAGACGTCATCCGCGAACAGACAGCAAACAGCCTCAAAGGTCTTACTGTCGACCAAGTGAAAAATCTCGTCGTCGCTTACGAGCCTGTCTGGGCAATCGGAACAGGTAAATCAGCGACAGAACAAGATGCACAAGATTCTTGTAAATTCGTCCGTGACGTCGTTGCAGCTGAATTTGGTGCTGAAGCAGCAGAAGCTGTCCGCATCCAATACGGTGGTAGCGTCAAACCGGAAAACATCAAAGAATATATGGCTCAACCAGACATCGACGGCGCGCTCGTCGGCGGTGCAAGTCTTGAGACAGGATCGTTCCTCAAACTGTTGGAGGCGATTTAAATGAAAAAACGTCCAGTCGCACTGATCATCCTTGATGGTTTTGGTATGCGTGACGAGGAGTTCGGAAATGCCGTTACGGCGGCAAACAAACCGAACTTCGACCGTTACTGGGGTCAATACCCGCATACGTTGTTGAATGCGAAAGGCGAATACGTCGGTTTGCCTGAAGGTCAAATGGGGAACTCAGAAGTGGGTCACCTCAACATCGGTGCAGGTCGCGTCGTCTATCAATCGCTATCCCGAATCAACAACGCAATCAAGGATCGCTCGTTCTTCTCGCGTCAAGCGATGAACGATGCGGCAGGTCACGTGAAGAAATACGGTTCAGCGCTTCATATCTTCGGTTTGGTCTCTGACGGTGGAATCCACAGTCACATCAACCACTTATATGCGGTGCTCGAATTCGCGAAACTTCACGAAATCGAAAAAGTCTACCTCCATGCTTTCACGGACGGTCGTGACTGCGACCCACAATCGGGCGCTGGTTTCCTCCGTGACGCGCAAGCGAAGATGGATGAATTGAATGTTGGACAATTCGCGAGTATCTCTGGTCGCTACTATGCGATGGATCGCGATAACCGTTGGGAACGCGTCAAGAAAGTCTATGACGTCATCACGTTCGGTGAAGGTCCAACGACGAAGGATCCAATCGGCATGGTTGAAGCTTCGTACAAACAAGACGTAACGGATGAGTTCATCGAACCAACTGTTGTCGTGCAGGAAGACGGTACGCCAGTCGCACCGATCCACGATAACGATGCGATCGTGTTCTTCAACTACCGTCCTGACCGTGCGATTCAGCTTTCGAAAGTCTACAAAGAAAAAGGTGGCTTCGACGGATTCGAAATTCCGGACAACGCACCGAAGAACCTGCTACTCGTCTCGATGACGAAGTACTCGGATGCGATTGATACGGACATCGTCTTCCCGCCTGAAGACATCAAGAACACGCTTGGTGAGACATTGTCAAAACAAGGTCTCAAACAGCTACGCATCGCGGAAACGGAAAAGTATCCGCACGTCACGTTCTTCTTCAACGGACAACGTGAAGAACCATACGAAGGGGAAGATCGGATCTTGATCCCTTCACCAAAAGTCGCGACATACGACTTGAAACCGGAGATGAGCGTCTATGAAGTCACAGACGCGCTCGTCGACGCAATCAACTCGGACAAACATGACGCGATCATCCTCAACTTCGCTAACCCGGATATGGTCGGTCACTCGGGTATGCTCGAGCCGACGAAAAAGGCAATCGAAGCTGTCGATGAGTGTCTTGGGAAAGTCGTTGACTTGATTCTCAGCAAAGGCGGCGCGGCAGTCATCACGGCTGACCACGGGAACGCGGATAAAGTCCTCAATGCGGACGGCAGTAAGATGACGGCGCATACGACAGAACCCGTGCCATGTATCGTGACGGTCGAGGACGTTGAACTCCTTGAACCACTCACAGGTGCACTCGCTGACCTCGCACCAACGGTCCTTGATCTCCTCGGGGCGGACCAACCAGCAGAGATGACTGGTAAATCGATCGTATTGAAGAAATAATCCCGTCGATCCAAGTAGCTACACCACATATTTCTTACACACAAAAGGAGCGAATTTAAATGTCAATGATTACAGAGATTTACGCACGCGAGATTCTTGATTCACGCGGTAACCCAACAGTAGAAGTAGAAGTTTATACAGAAGATGGCGGTTTCGGTCGCGCACTCGTACCATCAGGTGCATCAACTGGTGAGCACGAAGCAGTCGAACTCCGTGATGGCGACAAAGCACGTTACCTCGGAAAAGGTGTTTTGAAAGCTGTTGACAACGTCAACGAAAAAATCGCACCAGAAATCATCGGTTACGATGTCTTCGACCAAGCTGGAATCGACAAAAAGATGATCGATCTCGATGGTACGAAAAACAAAGGTAACTTCGGCGCTAACGCAATCCTTGGTGTTTCTATGGCTGCTGCACGTGCTGCTGCTGATGAGCTTGGTCTTCCACTTTACACATACCTCGGTGGATTCAACGCGAAAACATTACCAACACCAATGATGAACATCATCAACGGTGGATCACACGCAGACAACAACGTGGACTTCCAAGAGTTCATGATCATGCCTGTCGGTGCTCCAACATTCAAAGAAGCACTTCGTATGGGTGCTGAAATCTTCCACGCGTTGAAATCAGTTCTTAGCGGAATGGGTCTTAACACAGCAGTTGGTGACGAGGGTGGATTCGCTCCAAACTTGAAATCAAACGAAGAAGCAATCACAGTTATCCTTGAAGCAATCGAAAAAGCTGGCTACAAAGCAGGCGAAGATGTTTACCTTGCAATGGACGTCGCTTCTTCTGAGTTCTACGATAAAGCAGCTGGAACATACAACCTCGCTGGCGAAGGCAAAGTCCTTTCAACAGAAGAGCTTGTTGAATTCTACGCACAACTCGTTGACAAATACCCAATCATCTCAATCGAAGATGGCTGTGACGAAAACGACTGGGATGGTCACAAACTTCTTACAGATCGTATCGGACACAAAGTCCAACTCGTTGGGGATGACTTGTTCGTAACGAACACTGAGAAACTTGCTGAAGGTATCGAAAAAGGCATCGCGAACTCAATCCTCATCAAAGTTAACCAAATCGGTACGTTGACTGAAACATTCGACGCAATCGAAATGGCTAAAAAAGCTGGTTACACAGCTGTCGTTTCTCACCGTTCTGGTGAAACTGAAGATTCAACGATCGCTGACATCGCTGTTGCGACAAACGCTGGTCAAATCAAAACTGGTTCACTTTCACGTACAGACCGTATCGCGAAATACAACCAACTTCTCCGCATCGAAGACATGCTTTCAGACGTTGCTGTCTACGACGGAATCAAATCATTCTACAACCTCAAGAAGTAATTTCAGGTTGATCGTTTGAACAAGCTATAAGGAAAACCTCCTATTCGTGTGATACGTACACACGGATAGGAGGTTTTTTGTATATCAAGCAATGTCAAACATGAAAAGCACTTTTGTCATTAAAACTATACTGAACTGTCAAAAAATTGATTCATCCTAGTAGATGACTAAAATGTTATACTCATAAATAAGTGCAAATCAAATAGTTATAGGCATTAATTACATCTTGCTCGATGCAGATGACAAATACGTCTAAAGGAGATACGATCATGTTAAATTCAGATTTAGATATCCGTTTAGAACCACGCATTCAAGAGTTATATCGACTTCACAAGGAGCGTTCAGCCAACATCGACTGGAGCTACCACGAGTTCATTCCGTGGGATAAGGCGATGTCGTTCAAACGCGTTCCTTGGGACGAAAGCCAAGTCACGCTTCCGGAAGGTGTCATCGTCGCAATCGAGACGGCATTACTGACAGAAGTCAACCTACCGTGGTACACGTCGCACTTAGACTATACATTCAAGAACTCGATGGAAGTCATCAATGACTTCGTCCGGACATGGACAGCAGAAGAAGATCAGCACTCGAACTTACTCGAGACGTATTTACTCGTCACGCGAAACGTCAATCCAACGCGACTTCATCAATTAAGAAGACGCGTCGTTGAAAACGGCTGGTTCCCGGACTTCACGAACCCGTTAGCGACAATGGCGTATACGTCACTGCAAGAGTTAGCGACACTCGTCTTCTATAACAACGTCGCGAAAATCGCAGGGGCACACGACAAAGACTTAGCAACGCTACTTCGTCGTCTAGCGAAGGATGAAGCACTGCATTATGCGTTCTATCGTGACACGGTCAAAGCACACCTAGAGCTTGACCCGAACTTCATCGTCTTCTTCGAAGACGTCATCATCAACTTCTCGATGCCAGGTGCTGTCATGCCTGACTTCACGGAACGGATGAAGACGATTGCTGTTGATACGAACTATGGACCACTCCAATACTTCGACCAAGTATTAGACGTCGTCGTCAAATTCTGGGGCATCGCTGATTTAGAACCGACAACTGACGAAGCGAAACAATCTCAAGCGAACATCATGAAGTATCATGGACGTTTGAAGCGTATCAAGGAACGTCAAGAGCGCCAACTCGAAAAAGCGAAGATTGACGCGTAAGGGGGAATGAAGATGAAGTGTGAAATCTGTGGAACTGAAACGAACAACCAAGTCAGTTACTTGGAACTCGACACGTGGGAATTCAATTCTCTGAATAAAGAAGCCAAAGACTTCTATCCGATCTGCTTTGATTGCTTCGACAAGCATACGAATCAGTTCATCGATCAGGAGATGGATCTCGAATTACGTAAAAAACGTTCACAAATGGTCAACAAAGAAGTAGAAGCCGAAATCGAAGCGATTCTTGAGGTTGAGAATTAAGTCGTCTTTACCATACGTGAAGGGAAGTATGACCGGTAGTGCTTTGGCGCTATCGGTTTTTTATTATCCCTAAAAAAAGCAGTTATCTCTTGCTTCACATGTTTTGTGAAAGAAGAAATAGCTGCTTTTAACATGAAGTCAGTCTTCGATGAATGTAACGAGATAATGATGGGCAGAATGAAGCGGTGCACGGGTCACGAAAAAGTCCGGGAGATCGACATCGATTCCCAATTCGCGCAGTGTATCGGGATCCAAACATTCCTGAATCAAACGTTTGATGTCTTGTAACAGTTCATCGTGCAAGTTCGCTTCCTTCGGAAAGGCACGTTTCGCGTCATCGCGCAACAATAGCACGATAGGTGGTAGACCTCGTAAGAGATCGACCTGAAGGGGCTGCTGATGACGTTCGAAATAATCATTCAGACAACTGACGACCCTCATCGAGTGTTCTTCTTTCATCCGATCCCAACTCTCTGTATGTGACTGTAACTCTCTAGCTATTCCCTAATTGAAGTGAGGATATGCAGGGAAACTGGAAATCAAGCATTACGAGGACGCTGTTCGGGGTAGAACTAGAGGGAAGGGGGAATCGACATGCTATTTCGGTTTTTGTTTTTAGGGCTTGATACGTCGATTGGTGACATCCCGTTGCGCCTCATCTATTTTACGGAACTCATATTATTCATCGGTTTGTATCAAATCACGAGCCGGTTTTCACGTCAGAGTCTGATTTTGGGAACGGCACTCGGAATTGGCGGACTGATTGCCATCTTACCCGGTGCGCTCTATATCATCCGTTATAATCCGGAGGATGCCGTCATCGATGTCACGTTCCTATTGATTTATTTGTTTGAGCCGCTGGCAATCATTGCGTTCGTTGTGGCTTTGATTCGACGTTTGTTCTTGGAGCGAAAAAGAGGCGAGAAAGCGAAAAGATGAAGAGCTTTCCCGCAGGAGTCTCCGTCTTTTCTGAAAATCAATCGTCTAGTGCTATCTAATCTGACAATCAATACACCGTAAGCTGGCGTGACGCTGTCTTACGGTGTATTTGCGTATACCTCCAAATACTTTCTTTCAATAGTGTAAGGAAGAGTAACTGGAAGAATATTCTATAATAGAAAGAGAGCGAAATTAGATCTTAGTTGGTTTCGTAAGATCCTGGTGATTATAGGAGTGAGTTTCATGCATAAAGTGTTGTTTGGTTTGTCCATTTTGAACAGTGTCTACATTATGAATAACTTATTTACGTATTCCGATAGTTTTTTGAATGCACCACTCGGCGTAACGACAGTCATTGCCGTGACATTAATGTTTCTGAATGACAGTGTCAAAAAAGATAAACCGTCATTGTACACGAAAGCGACGGATGGGCTAGGGTTCATTAATATTTTGATTGGTCTTTCACTGATTGTCTTTATTTAAGACATGATTCAGAGTGTTCAAGTGCATGATCATATGGAATGATCGTAAGTCTGACTCCGCGTCAGGCTTCTTTTTTATGGTCCAATCCAAGAACTCGAAAAAAATAAAATATATTTTATATAAAAATGATTGATGTGTAACCGGTTACACAATATGATGATTCTTGTAAGCGTTATCAAAAGAAAGAGGTGGCGAAACATGTCGACCATCCGGGAAGTAGCGAAAGCAGCACATGTCTCCGTCGCGACGGTCTCACGCGTCATGAACGAAAAGGGTTATGTCAGTGAGAAATCGCGTAAGGCGGTGCTTCAGGCAATCAAACAATTGGATTATCGACCAAACCGGGTCGCGCGATCGTTGTTCCAAAAACGGTCCGGACTGATCGGTTTGATCGTTCCCGACATCACGAACCCGTTCTTCCCACAACTTGCACGGGCTGTGGAAGATATGGCACATCAACATGGCTTTCAAGTCATTTTGTGTAACACAGACGAACAGTTTCAGAAAGAACGCGAATATATCAAGTCACTCGAGGCGATGCATGTAGACGGATTGATCATCACGACGAACTACTCGAACAATCCGAACTATGAAGAACTCGAAGTGCCGGTCGTAGCGTTAGACCGTGTGTTACAAGGAGCGATTCCGACGGTGACCTCAAACGGATACGAAGGCGGGAAGAAGGCAGCATCATTTTTACTTGCATCTGGTGCGACGGAACTGGCCGTCATCAGTGGTCCATCGAAACTCCCGACGATCAAGAAACGACGGGATGGCTTCGAAGAGATTGCTGGAACGCATCTCGTTGCAAGCATCGAGTCACCGTTCCACTTTCAAGGGGCGCTTGATGCCGCGAACTATCTGTTTGATCACTATCATTGCAACGGGATCTTTGCTGCGAGTGATGTCATCGCCGCAGCAACGGTGCAAGTCGCTGCGGAACGCGGGATCACGATTCCGGACGAGCTACAAGTGATCGGCTATGACGGCATCGAACTCGGACAAATGATTTCACCACCGTTGACGACGATTGCGCAACCGATCTATCAAATGGGGGAACTAGCCGCGAAACTCTTGATTCAACGGATTGAAGGCACACCGATTGCCGCCGTTCATCATGAGTTGACGGTTGAGATCATCGAACGGGAAACGACGAAACGGAAGGATGAGGAAGCATGAAACAAATCAGTGTCATCGGCAGTATCTCGATGGATCTCGTCGTCGAAAGTAAACGCCGTCCAGGCGCAGGCGAAACGGTCATCGGGGATGCCTTTCATACCGTACCGGGTGGAAAGGGTGCGAACCAAGCGGTGGCAGTCGCGCGTCTCGGCAGTACCGTCGAAATGATCGGTTGCGTCGGTAGTGACACAAACGGTGAAGCGATCCGCGAAAACTTTAAAACACAAGGGGTGCAGACGACGCACTTGCAAACGATTGAAGGCGAACGGACGGGCACGGCACACATCACGCTCGCTGAAGGCGATAACTCGATCGTCGTCGTTCAATCTGCCAATCAACATGTGCAGTTTGAAGATGATACACTCGCACCGATTCTCGCAGACAGTGAAATCATCTTACTCCAGCTCGAGATTCCAATTGAAACGGTCGAGACCGTGGCTCGCGAAGCACATGCAACGGGCATTCCAGTCGTCTTGAATCCAGCACCGGCGATGTCACTCAGTCCGGAATTGATTAAACACGTCACATACTTAACGCCAAACGAACATGAATGTGGTTTGATCTTCGGACAAGACCAACCGATCGAACATTGGCTCATGGAATACCCGAATAAATTGATCGTGACCGAAGGCAGTCGCGGCGCACGCTTCTACGATGGAGAGTCGATCGTGACGATTCCAGCAATCGAGACGACGGTCGTTGATACGACAGGAGCAGGGGATACGTTTAACGGTGCCTTAGCCGTTGCGTTAACGGAAGGACAATCGCTCGTCGAAGCAATTCGCTTCGCGAACCGTGCAGCCGGCTTATCCATCCGCGCTCTCGGCGCACAAGGTGGAATGCCGACACGGGAACAGATGGAGGGAGACGCATGAAGAAGAACGGTATCTTAAACAGTCATATTAGCAAAGTCCTGACCGATCTTGGTCATACCGATACGATCGTCATCGCCGATTGTGGCTTACCGATTCCAGACGGAGTCGCCCGAATTGATTTAGCACTGGAGCTCGGCACACCATCATTTCTCGACGTCGTCCGTGTCGTCGCCAGTGACATGGCGATCGAACAGTTGACTCTGGCAACGGAGATCAAGGAAGCGAATCCGGACGTGCTCGGGCAACTGGAAGCCATGCAGATCGAGACGACGTTTGTCACGCACGAGGAATTCAAAAAACAGACGCAGCAGGCGAAGGTCATCATCCGGACCGGAGAAGCGACACCGTACGCAAATGTCATCTTCCATTCCGGCGTAATCTTTTAAGGGGGTCATGCGATGCGTATCGAGATGACAGGTATCAAAAAAGCATTCGGTCCCGTCCCTGTCCTGAAAGGTGTCGATTTCGAACTCGCTGCGGGTGAGATTCATGCCTTGATGGGAGAGAACGGTGCCGGGAAATCGACGCTGATGAAGATTTTGACCGGTGTCCATAAAGGGGACGCAGGCACGATCCGCGTCGATGGACAGGACGTCGAGTATAAGAATCCGAAGCTTGCCGAAGAGGCGGGGATTGCCTTCATCCACCAGGAACTGAACATCCTCCCGGATTTGACGGTGACGGAGAACCTGTTCCTCGGACGGGAGTTGAAGTCACGCTTCGGGATTCTCAAGCAAGGGGAGATGAAGCGGCAGGCAGAACGTGAACTCGCCGAATTGAACGTCTTCATGGACGTCGATCAACTTGCCCGGACATTATCAGTCGGTCAGCAACAGATGATCGAGATTGCAAAAGCTTTGATGACGGACGCAAAGGTCATCATCATGGATGAACCGACAGCCGCACTGACGGAGCGGGAAATTCGCGCCTTATTTAGCGTCGCGACGGCACTACGCAACCAAGGTGTCTCGATCGTCTATATCTCACACCGGATGGAGGAAATCTTCGAGCTCTGCGACCGGATCACGGTCTTACGGGACGGGATTTCCGTCTCGACACACGCGATTCCCGAGACATCGTTCGAACAGATCGTCCGGGAGATGGTCGGTCGTGAGATGGGTGAACGGTATCCGGACCGTGACGTTTCGATCGGTGCGACCGTTCTCGAAGTCAAACAGGCGAGCGGGAAACGGTTCGACGATGTCTCGTTCTCCGTCAAGGCAGGCGAAATCATCGGCTTCTCTGGTTTGATGGGCGCTGGGCGGACGGAAGTCATGCGCGGATTGTTCGGGGTTGATCGACTTAAAGACGGGACGATTGAATTAAACGGACAGTCGCTGAAAATCAAGACACCGTATGATTCGATCCGACAGGGCATCGGCTTTTTGACCGAGGACCGTAAAGGCGAAGGTTTGTTCCTCGACTTTTCACTGCGTGAGAACATCTCCCTGCCGACGATCCGTTCGTTATCAAGATCCGGTGTCATCAAGGATCAGGCAGAACGCGATTTCGCGGAAGGATACTTGAAGTCGCTTTCGGTCCGCCACAGCTCGATGGACCAGCCGGCGAAGTCACTGTCCGGTGGGAACCAACAGAAGGTCGTCCTCGCGAAGTGGCTCGGGACACAACCGAAAGTCTTGATCCTCGACGAACCGACACGTGGTGTCGACGTTGGGGCGAAGAAAGAGATTTATCTCATCATGAACGAACTCGCTGCGGCGGGTGTCGCGATCATCATGGTCAGCTCGGACCTCCCGGAGATTCTCGGGATGAGCGACCGGGTCTACGTCATGCGCGAAGGCAAGATGAGCGGCATGTTGACACGACAGGAAGCGACGCAAGAAAGCATCATGACACTTGCGACAGGAGGACAATGATATGGAATTGATGCAAGGCAAGGTAACGGAAGCAAAACCGAGACGTCTTGGGATCGGACAAAAGCTTGGACCACTCGCAGGATTGTTCGCGATCGTCCTCGTCGTCTCGATCATGGAACCGGACTTTTTAACACTGAATAATTTATTTAACATCTTACGGCAAGTCTCGATCAATGCCTTGATTGCCTTCGGGATGACGTTCGTCATTCTGACGGGTGGGATTGATCTATCAGTCGGCTCGATTCTCGCCCTCTCGTCCGCCTTCGTCGCGGGTCTGATGACGGACGGAACGTCAGCGTTGATCGCT
Source organism: Exiguobacterium sp. OS-77 (assembly GCF_000414195.2). Lineage (NCBI taxonomy): Bacteria > Bacillati > Bacillota > Bacilli > Caryophanales > Exiguobacterium > Exiguobacterium sp. OS-77. The sequence continues at coordinate 723,206 of NZ_DF239008.1, forward strand.
GTTCTTGCCGGATTGATCGTCGGAGCTGTCATGGGTGCCTTGAACGGGATGGTCATCTCACTCGGGAAAGTCGCACCGTTCATCGCAACACTTGCGACGATGACGATCTTCCGCGGATTGACGCTCGTCTATACGGATGGGAAACCGATCACTGGTCTAAGCCAAGGTGGCTGGTTCGAATTGTTCGGACGCGGTTACTTCTGGATCTTCCCGGTACCGGTTCTAACGATGTTGATCGCCTTTGCGGTTCTCTACTTCATCTTGAAGAAGACGACATTCGGTCGCTATACGTATGCGATCGGTGGCAACGAAGAAGCAGCGAAGCTGATGGGGATTCAAGTCAATAAAGTCAAAATCATGATCTACTCACTCTCAGGTTTGATGGCAGCACTTGCCGGCATCATCCTGACGTCTCGTCTGAACTCGGCACAGCCGACGGCGGGAACATCGTACGAACTCGACGCCATCGCGGCGGTCGTCCTTGGTGGGACGAGCCTGTCAGGTGGTCGTGGCTGGATTGTCGGTACCTTGATTGGTGCCTTGATCATCGGAACACTGAACAATGGACTCAACTTGCTTGGTGTCTCCTCGTTCTTCCAACTCGTCGTCAAAGGTTTGGTCATTTTGTTCGCGGTACTCGCGGACCGGAAACAAGCAGCGTAACCCACATTCCAAAAGGAGGATCTACAGATGAAAAAACTACTTGCAGTCGTCATGATGGCATTAATGGTCTTCGCAGCCGCCTGTTCGACGGAACAGCCGGGCAGCAGCAACGGTGATACGAAGAAAAAGACGAAGGACTTCAAGATTGGTCTTTCGATTTCAACCCTCAACAACCCATTCTTCGTCTCATTAAAAGAAGGGGCAGAACAAGAAGCAAAAGCACAAGGCGCAACACTTCAAGTCGCGGATGCACAAGATGATGCGGCAAAACAAGCAAGCGACATCGAAGACATGGTTCAAAAGAAAGTTGATCTCATCTTGATCAACCCAACGGATTCAGCAGCAGTTGGTGCAGCCGTCCAAACAGCAAACGATGCAAACATCCCCGTCATTACAGTTGACCGCAACGCAGAAGCAGGCGACGTCGTCGCACACATCGCGTCGGATAACGTCGCGGGTGGGAAACAAGCAGGTGAATACATGATCGAACTCGTCGGCGATAAAGCAAAAGTCGTGGAGCTCGAAGGGATTCCAGGAGCATCCGCAACACGCGACCGTGGTAAAGGGTTCCATGAAGCAGTCGACGGTAAACTTGACGTCGTCGCAAAACAAGCAGCAAACTTCGACCGGGCAAAAGGCTTGTCGGTCATGGAGAACATCCTCCAGAACAACAAAGACATCAAAGCCGTCTTCGCGCACAATGATGAGATGGCACTCGGTGCGGTCGAAGCGTTAAAAGCAGCGGGTCTGAACGATGTTAAAGTCATCGGCTTCGATGCAACGGATGATGCCGTCAAAGCCGTCAAAGACGGAAAAATGGCAGGAACGATCGCTCAAAAACCGACTGAGATCGGGAAAATGGGTGTCGAGACAGCGATTAAGCACTTAAAAGGCGAAACAGTCGAGAAGAACATCCCAGTTGATCTCGAATTGATCAAACAATAAGGAGATGAGACACCTGAGTCGACGATTCGGGTGTCTCTTTTCGTCAGGCAGGAAAAAGTTCCTAAATCTATTCCTTGTTCCCGTACTTGTTTTTCTCTATAATGAAAGAAGCGTATATTACTGAAGGAGGATCATCGATGATCATTCATAACGTGGCTCTTGTCGGCCTCATCGTCGTTTCCGTTCTTCTCATCATCGTCGTTCTATTGATGTCAGGTCGTACGACCGGACTCGGAGCATTGACGGGTGGAGCAGAACAATTATTTGGTCGCCAAAAAGCTCGTGGCTTGGATGCGGTCCTAAATCGTGTGGCGTCTATCTTAGGAGCATTACTCTTCATCTTGGCGTTACTCGTCGCTTTTTATAAGTGAGCATTGAAACGACAGCCGTATGATCGCGCTGTCGTTTTTTGTATTTCTCGATATTCATTTTTTCCGGATATGGGGTATAGAGTTAGAGGGGGAATCATTTTATGAAAATCACTTTACCAAAACCATTCTTTTTCGAAGCCGGCCCACGTGCCGTTTTACTATTACACGGATTCACGGGATCGAGCGCGGATGTCCGCATCCTCGGTCGCTATTTACAGAAGCAGGGCTATACGTCCCTAGCACCACAATATAAAGGGCACGCTGCCCCACCCGAAGAGCTGACGAAGACCGGGCCAGCCGACTGGTGGCAGGATGTCCTTGCCGGATATCAGGAACTCGTCGATAAAGGCTATGACGAAATCGCTGTTTGCGGACTGTCGCTCGGTGGCGTCATGTCGCTGAAGTTATCGATGAACCGTCCGGTCAAAGCGGTCATCCCGATGTGTGCACCCGCCTACATCAAAAGTGAAGAAGTCATGTATGCAGGAGTCACCGAGTACGCACGAGAATTCAAGAAGCGAGAAGGCAAATCACAAGAAGAGATCGACCACGAGATGGCGTCCTTCGAACCGATGCCGACCTTGAAGGACTTACAGGAACTGCTGCGCGAGACACGCGATTCGCTTGAGGACGTCTACGCACCGACGCTCGTCGTCCAAGCGCGCAACGATCACATGATCAACACCGACTCCGCGAACATCATCCATGATGGAGTCAGTGCCTTCCAAAAAGAGCTGATCTGGTATGAGAACTCAGGTCACGTCATTACGCTCGACAAAGAAAAAGATCAGCTCCACTCTGACATCTTGGACTTCCTGGAGTCATTGAACTGGAGCAAGTAACTGGAGGTGTCACGTTGGAATTACGTGAACGAATACTAACGGTCATCACGACGGAAGAACGTCCGTTGTCGATTGATCAATTAACGAAAAAACTAGAACTAGCGGATACGGAAGCATTCAAGGAATTGATCCGGACGCTAAACGCAATGGAAGACGAAGCGTTGATTGCCCGGACACGCTCGAACAAGTACGGAACGCTCGCGCAAATCGGTCAAGTCGCAGGGAAGATTTCCGTCCACCAACGCGGTTTCGGTTTCGTCTCACCGGAAGATGGTTCTGAAGGCGACATCTTCTTACCGGCACCGGAACTGAAGAACGTCTATAACGGCGACCGTGTCCTCGTCAAAGTTTTTGCCGAGTCAAACGGGGGTGACCGTCGTGAAGGGAAACTGCTCAAGATTCTCTCACGCGGACCAGCTGATTTCGTCGGAACGTTCGTCAGTCCAAAAGGACGGATCGAATCAATCGCTTACATCGAACCGGATGATACGAAACTGACGTTCTTACCGGTCGTCGCGAACGACGATACACTCGGTGCCGTCGATGGCCATAAAGTCCTCGCCCGGATTACGAAGTATCCTGACGGTCGCTACGCCGGAACGGCAAAAGTCTTAAAAATCATCGGTCACAAAAATGACCCAGGCGTCGATATTTTGTCGATCGTCCATAAGCACGGGATCAACGTCGACTTCTCACCGGAAGCGATCGCTGAGGCGAATGCCGTACCGGATCAGATCGATGAAAAGGATTTGGTCGGACGTGTCGATCTACGGAATGAATTGACGGTAACGATTGACGGGGCGGACGCAAAAGACCTCGATGATGCGGTTCACGTTAAGAAATTAGCGAACGGCAACTTCGAGCTTGGTGTCCACATCGCCGACGTCTCGCATTACGTCAAAGAAGATTCAGCACTCGATGAAGAAGCGCGTGAGCGCGGAACGAGTGTTTATCTCGTCGACCGCGTCATCCCGATGATTCCGCACCGTCTATCGAACGGAATCTGCTCGCTCAATCCGCACGTCGATCGTTTGACGCTCAGCTGTATCATGGAAATCGATGCGAACGGTGCTGTCGTCAACCATGAAATCTTCCAGAGTGTCATCAAGACGACGGAACGGATGACGTACACGGACGTCCGGAAAATCATCGAACGCGAAGACGAGGAAGTGATCGCGAAGTACCAAGATCTCGTCGAGTACTTCGACAAGATGGCGGAACTCGCAGCAATCCTGCGCGAACGCCGCTCCCGTCGTGGGGCGATCAACTTTGACTTCCCAGAAGCGAAGGTCCTCGTCAACGAAGAAGGCAAGACGAGTGAGATCATCCTCCGGGAGCGGTCGGTCGCCGAGAAGCTGATCGAAGAGTTCATGCTCGCAGCGAACGAAACGGTCGCCGAGCACATCCAGCGTCAAAAACTGCCGTTCATGTACCGGATCCACGATGAGCCAAAAGCTGAACGTCTCGATACGTTCTTCAAGTTCATCGGTAACTTCGGGATCAACGTCGAACGCAAGGGCGAGTCAGTCGCACCGAAAACGTTGCAATCGATCCTCAACGCTGTCGAAGGGGAGCCAGAAGAAGCAGTCGTCAGTACGGTCATGCTCCGTTCGCTCCAACAAGCGAAATACGACATCGAACCGATCGGTCACTTCGGTCTGTCGACGGACTACTACACGCACTTCACGTCACCGATCCGTCGTTATCCGGACTTGATGGTCCACCGTCTGTTGCGTGAATATGTCATCTACAACGACAAGTCACAGAAGACGCAAGACCGTTACTCAGAGATCCTCCCGGAAATCGCGGATCATTCGTCGAAACGCGAGCGTCGTGCGGTAGATGCGGAGCGGGAAACGAATGCGTTGAAGAAAGCGGAGTATATGGAGCAACACATCGGTGAGACGTTTGAAGGTGTCGTCAGTGGTGTGACGAACTTCGGGATGTTCGTCGAATTGCCGAACACGATCGAGGGACTCGTCCACATCCAAGCGATGACGGATGACTTTTACCGTTACGATGAAGCGAACTATCAGCTAATCGGTGAGCGGACGAAGCAACAGTTCCGGATTGGCGATGTCGTAGAGATTAAGGTCACGAACGTCAACATCGATGAACGGACGATTGACTTCTGCGTCGTTGGGATGCCAGAGCGACAACCGAAGAAACGGTTCGAGTCGAAGACGATCCGCTCAAGCGGTGGACGTCCGGGACAAAAACGCGATGACAAGAAGAAGGACGATCGTCGTGGCAAGAAACGGTCGGGTAAGAGCGACCAAAGCAAGGGAAAAGGATTCTCGTTAAAGAATAAGAAAGATAAACCGCCATTCCATAAGGCGGTCTCGAATAAGAAACGGAAGCGCAAATAAGCGCTTCCGCATCGGAAATGTGGTGAACGAACATGCCAAAGGGAACAGATTCGAAAGTCTTAGCGAACAACAAACGGGCCTCGTTCGATTATGCGATCGAGGATACGATTGAAGCCGGTCTTGTCTTGACGGGAACGGAGATCAAATCGGTCCGTAAAGGAAAAATCAGCATCGGGGACGCGTTCGTCCGGTTCGACGGGGGAGAGGCGATTCTCTGGAACTCGAACATCGCCCACTTCGAACAGGGGAACCGATACAACCATGAGCAACTCCGTCCGCGGAAACTGCTGTTGCACAAGAAACAGATCGTGAACTTGATCGGGGCGGTCTCACGGGACGGCTATACGATCGTACCGCTGAAAGTCTACATCAAGAATGGATACGCGAAATGCTTGATTGGACTCGGGCGCGGGAAGAAGAAATTCGATAAACGCGACGACCTGAAGAAGAAGGATGCGAAGCGTGACATCGAGCGAGCACTACGCGATAAGCAAAAGTATTGAACCCGTAACACTTTTCTGCTAGAATATTAGTATTCGGAAAGCCCCAATTTATTATCTTGGGGACGTTACGGATTCGACGGGGGTAGTTCGGTCTTCTGTGGCGTGTCGAGGGGTCGGCCTCGTTAAAACGCACCAGCCATAACTGGCAAAACTAACACACAACTCGCAGCAGCTTAATTGCCGCTACGGATCCTAGCAGCCGTCGCCTGGTCGGCTGATTTCTAGGGTCTCACTTTAAACAGGCTACGCTTGGACCCTTCCGTCTGGAGGGAAAGAGAAGAGATGGAATCAGACTGGTCGGACGGACGCCTGTCAATTGGCAGCCTGACGACGAGATCCCAATAAATTGACTACACACGTAGAAGCTTAAGTATACGATGCCTTCGGACGTGGGTTCGACTCCCACCGTCTCCATACGACGAAATCAGTGGATTTCAAAAAAAGTACTTGAATCTCATTAAATGGGTTCAAGTACTTTTTAGTATAAAAAACTATTTATAAATATTAGAAATAAAATAAAAAATTAATAAGGAGAACAAAATATGGAATTTGGTCAAACAATTAAAATGTTTTTAATTGATGGTAATTCTGATGGCAGATTAACGTGTGAGTTGTCAAATTGGACTGGTCTCGCTTATAGAATTCCACGTACTGAAGTTAAAAAATGTAGTGATCGCCCTAATTTAAATTCAACTGGAATTTATATGTTGTTCGGTCGAAACGAAGAAGATGAAGAAGCAGTTTATATTGGTGAGGCTGAAGAAGTGTATAATCGTCTTCAAGATCATTTACGTGAAAAAGATTTTTGGAATGAAGTGATTGTGTTTATTAGTAAAGATGAGAACTTGAATAAAGCACATATTAAATATTTAGAGAACAAATTGTATCATAAAGCAAAAAAAGCAAACCGTTATAAAGTCGTAAACGGTAATATTCCCCCGATGCCTTCTATCTCTGAAGCAGATCGTGCTGAAATGAATACTTTTGGTAAGAATGTTGAAATGTTGGTAAATATGTTAGGACATAAATTATTCTCAGAAGTTCAAAAGAATATCGATACTGAGAATGAGAACGTTCTATACTTAAAAGGCACAAGAGGTGCCGACAGTATGGGGGCTCAAACATCAGAAGGGTTCGTTGTTTTTAAAAATTCTAAAATTGCGTCAGAAGTTGTCAATTCATTCTCGGAACGATTGAAAGTTAAAAGAAAAGAATTAATTGACTCTAATAAAGTTCAAATAATTGATGGAGAATACATAGTAATCGAAGACTTATTGTTTTCAAGTCCTTCGTTAGCAGCTGATATTGTGACGGGCAGAAGTGCCAACGGATTAGTCGAATGGAAAAATAAACATGGAGTTATTTTAAAGAATTTATCTTAATTTTTACTTTCTATAATGTTGGAATAGAGTAAAAATAGGCTGTAATATTGTAAAAAAAGGAGCTGACACCTATGATAAGACGCGCCACGTTGATGGACGGAAAAGCCTTATCGGACTTAATGCGACGCATTGATCGGGAAACGAAATATATGTTGTATGAACCGGAGGAACGTGTCCTGTCAACGGAACAGGCCGAGGCGTTCATCGAGAAGTTTGGTCAGGCTGCGAACTCGGATATCTTCGTCGTGGACGTCGACGAGCAACTCGTCGGGTATGTGCTCGTCGTTGGTGGTGAACCGAGTCGAATCCGACACCGCGCGAATCTTGTCATCGGCTTGCTTGATGCCTATACGGGTCGTGGTCTTGGTGCGGGTCTACTTGAGGCAGTCGATGCGTTTGCCATTGAAGCAGGGCTCATCCGACTCGAGTTGACGGTTCGCAAGGATAACTTGCGGGCAATCGAGCTCTATCATAAGTTTGGCTTTAACATCGAAGGGACACGGATTGCGTCGCTCTTCATCGATGGGGAATACGTTGATGAACTGGCGATGTCGAAAATCTATACGACCGAAGAATCCTAAAAAAGATGCTCCGTGGACTTATCTCTGAAAAGAGACGAGACCATGAGCATCTTTTTTTATGGTGATATCTTTTGTTGTTCGAAGTCGATCTCCAGAACATTTTTCGCATAATCCTTACCCCAGTCGTACATCGCATCTAAAATCGGCATTAAGCTATGACCGTGTGGCGTCAACGAATATTCGACCTTCGGTGGTACGACCGGGTAGACTTCCCGGTGAATGATGTGGTGGTCTTCGAGTTCCCGCAGTTGATTGACGAGCATCCGTTGTGTGATCCCGGGCATCAGACTTTTTAGTTCCCCGAAGCGTTTTGTCCCTTCCTTGCCTAAGTGCCAAAGAATAAGCATCTTCCATTTGCCCCCGATGATCGAGAGGGTCAATTCCTTCTCACAGTTAAACTGACGGTCTTCAAAATGTGGCATCGTTCCACCTCCTGTTCCAGTATAGTCTTTCTTCCGATCGACAGTATACTTTTCTGCACTATGTATGAAAAACCTCACTATGTAAATTAAAAGTGCGTACTTCTCAAGAATGCTCCTGCGGATTATATTTAGTCGTGTTCCTTCATGAACGTTTGAAGGAAGTGTCAGGTACGACAATATAGAGAAGAATGGGAGAGATTCAGAATGAAATTACAACTCGCGATTGATTTAGTCGATACAGCAGGTGCGATTGCTTTAGTCAAAGAAATCGGGGAAGACAATTTAGATATCGTTGAGATCGGCACACCGGTCGTCATCAACGAAGGACTCCGCGCCGTCAAAGAAATGAAAGCCGCATTCCCGAACTTAACGGTCCTCGCTGACTTGAAGATCATGGATGCTGCCGGCTACGAAGTCAGCCAAGCTGTCGCACATGGTGCCGACATCGTGACGATCCTTGGGGCAGCGGAAGACATGTCAATCAAAGGGGCAGTCGAAGAAGCGAAAAAATCGGGCAAACAGATTCTCGTTGATATGATTGCTGTCAAAGATATCGCAACTCGGGCGAAAGAACTTGATGCGTTAGGTGTCGATTACATCTGTGTCCACACAGGTTACGATCTGCAAGCAGTCGGTCAAAACTCATTCGAGGATCTCGCAACAATCAAGTCGGTTGTGACAAACGCAAAAACAGCTGTTGCGGGTGGCATCAAGATGGAGACGTTACCGGAAGTCATCGCTGCACGTCCTGATTTGATCATCGTCGGTGGCGGCATCACAGGGCAAGACGATAAACAAGAGACAGCGTCAACGATTCACCGGATGCTGCAAGAGGCGTAAATGACACATATTCAAACGATTATCGAAGAGCTGACTTCTACAGTTGAAGCAATCGATGCGACGGAGACAAAAGAACTGACAGACGCTGTCTTGCAAGCGAACCGAATCTTTCTCGCAGGAGCCGGTCGCTCCGGCTTGATGGGGAAAGCGTTCGTTATGCGGTTGATGCACATGGGACTTGATGCTTATGTCGTCGGCGAGACGGTCACAGCGAACTTGCGCGACGGTGACTTGTTGATCGTCGGTTCCGGATCGGGTGAGACGAAAACATTGGTTCCAATCGTCGAGAAAGCACAGCAACTCGGTGGAACGGTTGCCGTCGTCACGATCAATCCGACGTCGACGTTAGCACGATTAGCCGACTTAGTCGTCCAACTGCCCGGGGTTCCGAAAGAACAAGCGGCATCAGCGGATGAGACGGTTCAACCAATGGGCTCGTTGTTCGAACAGACGATGTTGTTGTTCTATGATGCCTTGATTCTGCAGATCATGGAAGACAAGCAGCTCGATTCACAAACGATGTACGGGAAACACGCCAACTTAGAATAGATAAACCAGAAGACCGGTAGACGTATGCGATACGTTTACCGGTCTTTTTTGACTTGATTTTTAATAAAACATTTCCTGTTTGTGAGAATTTATTCGGATACTAGCAGGTATCGACCTGCCATACTAAAAGAAGTAAAGGTATGGTAAGGGGGAGGAAAAATGCGTTTTACGAAGTCGATGACAACTATTGTATTGATCAGTAGTTGCGTCTTATCGGGGTGTACAATGGAGACGAAAGAACATGCTGTAAAACCATCTGCAGAAGTTGCATCCGTGAAACCAACTAAAGGACAAAATGAAGTCGAAGAAATTTTAATTAAAGAGCCCTCCGTCGATGCAGATACACCAGGCAAAGCGAGCGTCGAGCAAATACAGCTGACCTATAAAAACGGACAAACCGCCGTACCGACTAATGATGATATCTTGTCGGAAGCGATTCTTGGTCAAAAAGCGATTGTCACGCTGCAGTCTCCGGAAGGACCACATCATTACATCGTTTTGTTTTATGAACAGTCTGATCGCTGGATATTGACTGGTGTTCTTCCTGCGACAGGACCTGTTACAACGGAACGCTCAGAATCACGTGGCTTGAAGCTCCCATTTTCGACATTCACAACGAACGAAATGAGTTGGAGTGATGCGGAAGACGCGCCAATCACATGGACGTTTGCTGGAAAAGAATCAATCCTTACGGTTTCGAAGCTCCCGTAGCAACCGATGGACAGCAAACCGTCGGAGGTCGTGACATTGGCGAATGGAATAGAAGCTTACGTCCATGAGACGAAACGAGAAGCTAGCTTGTCTTATCAAGACGGCGAACAGACGGTTTTGTTAGCCGGTAACGTATCAGTTGATCGTCTTAAAATACTTGCGGCATCACTGCCATCCGTCACGTCAGATTCATTTCCGTATGGAGGAACAGAATAAAAAAAATCGCGCGCTTCACACAACTCCCGTCAGAGTAAGTGAAGCGCGCGATCTTTTATCTATTTACGTTCTTACCATTTAAAATCAAAATCAGCACCGACATCTTTTGCGAGATGGGCATCTGATCCATAGACGAGCGGAATCGATAACGACTGCGTGACTTGCAGGAGTTCCGGGTAAGGATAGGAAAGACCACATAATGGTTTCCGGAGTCCTGCCGTGTTGACGTCGAGTGTGAAGTTCGCCTGACGGATTTTCCGTAACGTGTCGTCGAGGTTCGTTGGGTTCGACTCAAGCGGATAGGCTTGGATGAATTTCGTCGGTAACGTTAAGTGACCGAGGCGCTTCGGCTGGTGTGCACCGAGGTCCGTCATGACGAGGGCTTGGATGCCTTCATAATAGCGTTCGTGGACCGCCGTGACGCTTCCGAGTTTCGTGACGATCTCACCGAAGCTTTCCTTGCTGAAGTCGACGCCGTAATATTGCTCATCGATGTATAAGTAATGCAATGAGAGAATGCCGTCGGTTAAGACGTCAGCGTAGCGGGCGATGATGTCACGCGTACCGTCGACATGCCCTTCCCAGTAGTCGAACTCCATCCCGATCCGGATATCAATCTGATTCTTGTATGTCTCGCGGAGTTGGGTCAATTCTTTCAGGTAGGCATCGGCTGTCGCGAACGACATTCCGGAATCGTTATCTGGCGCAGGATCCGTCAGACCTTCAGGTAAAGGGGCATGTTCCGTGAAGCTGATCCGTTCTAAGCCTTGCTCTAAGGCACGCTCGATGTAGGCTTCGAGTGGATCCTTCGTACCGTGTGGACAATATGGACTGTGGACGTGACCGTCCCATTTCAATAATTGCATGAGTAACCCTCCGATTTTTTAGAATTGGCAAGCAAAGCGATTGACAATGTGCCCGAAACGCGGTATCGTATCGTTAAATAATTTAGCGTGGTACAGTGATAATAAGATAAAGGAGTGGGAGAATGCAATCATTTTCTACGATTCGACTCAAGGATGGAGCGACGGACTACGTCGGTGCCTCGGCAACGCGGCTCCAGCAGGTCATCCGTCAGCTCGAAGATGGACTCGAACAATCTAACTATACCCGATTAATCACCCCCTTAATTGAGGAAATCGGTGGACGGGAACAGATTCGAATGGATTTTACGACTAGTGTCGCGCGTGCCCTCAGCGAACGGGGGCGCGAACAATATAAACGTGTCTTCTACAGTGGCTCGGTCTTTCAACCAGAAGAGAAGTTCCAGGTCGGATTCGAGGAACGGGGACAAATCGCAGAAGTCGAAGCAATCCAACTCGCGGTCCGACTCGTCGAAGAACTGACAGGAAAAGAAGTCACACTCTCAATTGGTGATGCTGGTCTAATCGAGCATTTGATCGAGACGCGCGTCGGTGATCACCACTTACGCGACCAAGTGACGCAGATGCTCCGTTTACGTAACGTCATCGAACTGAAGCGGATCGCTGGTCAACTGGATGATGCTTTACTCGCGAAACTACCTTTATTATTCGGACGCGAAGGAGCAGAGACGATCTTACCGTACGTTGACGAAACACGACTCAATGCCGTGCTTGATCTCGCGGAAGCCGTCAATGCCGATCTCGACTTCGGTCAAATGGGCTTACAGACGTACTATGACGGGATCACGATTCACGGTTTCATCGAAGGTGTGACGGAACCCGTCCTCGTCGGTGGACGCTATGACCGGCTTTATGAACAATTCGGACAAGAACAACAGGCGTTCGGCATCGGATTCTCGGTCGAACGGTTGGCGGAGGTGCTCTAAATGCGAATCGGAATTACGAAAGGACGGCTGTCGAAAGCGACAGAACGTTACCTAAAAGAAGCTGGCGTCGAGACATGGGGAGCCATTGAACGCGAACTAATCGTCAAACGGGGCGAGCACGAATTCGTCTTCATGAAAGGATCGGATTTGATTCCGTACGTTGCTCAAGGCGTCCTTGACGTCGCGATCACGGGGAGCGACATCTTACTTGAATCGGATCAAGAACTGTCAGAACTCGCGGAATTGCCATTCGGAGTCTGCCGGATGTCGGTCTGCGCGAAGGAACCGCTACAATTCGAAGGCGGACGCCGCGTCCGGATCGCGACGAAGTATCCGGTCATCGCAAAACGCTACTTCAGCGAACTCGGTGTCGACGTCGACATCGTACCGTTGAACGGTTCCGTCGAGTTAGCGCCGTTACTCGGTCTTGCTGACGCGATCGTCGATATCGTCGAGACAGGTGAGACGTTACGCGCGAACGGACTAAATGAATACGAAAAAATCATCGATATCAGCGCTCGATTCTTTACGAGCGAATGGACGTTAAAACGGAAGCGGGTTGAAGTCATCCGCTTGCTTGAGCAATTGACAGAAGGAGTGACACGATCATGACACCGACAAAACCTTTCAGCATCGATCGCGACACGGAGCTCGCGGTCCGCGCGATTCTCGAACGCGTCGCAACAGACGGTGACGCCGCTGTCCGCGATTACACGAACCAATTCGATCAGGTCGATCTTGAAGATTTCCGCCTCAGTGAAACACGAATCACACAAGCGTTCGAACAGGCAGACGCTAACTTAATCGACTCGTTGAAGTTGATGGCGACACGACTCGTCGAATGGCACGAACAAGAACTGCCATCTGACATCGAACTCGTCGAAGCAGACGTGACACGACGTCAACGTTTCGTTCCCGTCGATTCGGTCGGGATTTACGTTCCAGGTGGTGCAGCAAGTTATCCATCGACCGTCTTGATGAACGCCATTCCAGCAAAAGTTGCTGGTGTTGAACGCGTCGTCATGGTGACACCGATGACGAACTTAAGTGACGAGGTTCTTGTCGCGGCACGGATCGCTGGTGTGACAGAAATCTATACGATCGGTGGAGCGCAAGCTGTTGCCGCGCTAACATTCGGAACAGAAAGCATCCAAGCCGTCGATTTGATTGTCGGACCTGGGAACCGCTTCGTTGCTGAAGCAAAACGCCAAGTTTACGGCATCGTTGGCATCGACTCGGTCGCTGGTCCATCGGAAGTCGTCGTCATCGCGGACGAGACGGCGCATCCAGACCGGATCGCTGCAGACTTACTTGCGCAAGCCGAACACGACCGGGACGCTGTCGCGATCGCCTTCGTGCCAACGGAAGAGATGAAACAAGCGGTGGATACGGAAATCCAACGGCGCTTACAGCAATTGCCGCGTCAAGAGATTGCCCGCCGTGCAATGGAAAACGGTGGTGTCTTCGTCGCTCCACTCGAAACAGCGATCGAAGAAGCGAATCGCCTCGCAGCGGAACACTTGGAACTTGCCGTTGCCAATCCGCAAGAGGTCGTCAAATCGATCCGTCACGCCGGTATGATTTTCCTCGGTCACGAGACACCAGAAACGCTTGGCGATTACGTCGCCGGAACGAACCACGTCTTACCGACATCCGGGACAGCCCGTTTTGCGTCTGGATTATCAGCGCGGACGTTCTTGCGTCACCAGACGATGCTCGAAGCAACACGCGCAGGCGTACAACGTCTTGCGAACGCAGCGAAGACCGTTGCTCGGGTCGAAGGACTCGAAGCACACGCACAAGCTATCGAAGTGAGGGAAGACTAATGCGATTACACCAAAACGAACGATTCACGACCCACAGTCCAGTCGGGATCGAAGCGATCCAGGAATTGATCGCAACGTTCCCATTAAACGAATATCCAGTCGAGATCATCGATCAAGTCAAGGCATCGTACGCGACGTACGCTGGTGTCCGTCCGACGCAACTCGTCGCCGGAAACGGCTCGGATGAGTTGATCGGCTACTTATGTGCCCGCTACGGCGGACCCGGCATGCCGGTCATCGCCTCGGAACCTGACTTCGTCATGTACCAGTTCTACGCTGACCGGGCACGGGCACCGTTCGAACGGGTACCGCTACTTGACGAGATGGCGCTTGACGTCGAAGGATTGATCGCAGCTCCTGGTGAGATCATCTTCCTGAGCCACCCACACAATCCGTCTGGTGTCCTCCGGAAGGAAGCGGACATCCGTCGCTTGCTCGACAGTGGCAAATACGTCGTCATCGATGAGGCGTACATCGACTTCGCGCTCGAACAGTCGATGCTTCACTTACTCGAGGAATATCCGAAAGCGATCATCTTACGGACGCTCTCAAAAGCGTTCGGACTCGCATCGCTTCGACTTGGTTTTGTCATCGCGAGCGAACAAATCATTGAAGAAATCGAACAGATTAAATCACCGTACAACGTCTCTGGTCTATCAGCAGCTGTCGGCATCGCCATCATGGCAGAACCGGAACTCGATCGGGTCTTAGAAGAAACGTATGCGAGTCGCGAAGCGATCGAGCGGATTCTCGCGCCAATCGGCAAGACGTATCCGAGTGCAGCGAACTTCGTCTATGTCGAGTATCCAGAAGCCGAACGCTTTACGCAGCGTTGTGCTGACGCTGGATTACGGATCCGCTTGTTTGACCAAGCCTTCCGTGTCAGTTGTGGATCACCAGAAGCGATGCAAGTATTAGAAACGTGTGTAGAGGAGGAATTACGATGCGGCGTGGCGCAAGCGAACGAGTA
This sequence comes from Exiguobacterium sp. OS-77, assembly GCF_000414195.2. Classification (NCBI taxonomy): domain Bacteria; kingdom Bacillati; phylum Bacillota; class Bacilli; order Caryophanales; genus Exiguobacterium; species Exiguobacterium sp. OS-77. The sequence goes on from NZ_DF239008.1 coordinate 738,206, forward strand.
AGTGCAGAATCAGACATCAAGGTTGAGGTCGATCTCGCAGGAGGTCCGGTTGAAATCAAGACCGGTGTCGGGTTCTTTGATCATATGTTGACGTTATTTGCCTTTCAGGCCCGGATCGGTCTGAAGGTGACGGCAAAAGGTGATACGTGGATCGATGCGCACCACACGGTCGAAGATACAGCGATCGTCCTCGGGGCAGCGTTGACGGAAGCGCTCGGCGATAAAGCCGGGATTGAACGCTACGGCGAATCGCGTGTACCGATGGATGAGACACTCGCGTCGGTCGTGCTCGATTTCAGCGGTCGTCCGTTCACGGTCTTCCGTGCTAGTTTCAAGAATCCGAAGCTCGGTGACTTTGATACGGAACTCGCAGAAGAGTTCTTCCAAGGCTTATCACGGAGTGCCCGGATGACGATTCATGCCGAAGTCTTATATGGCTCGAACACACACCACATGATCGAAGGGTTGTTCAAAGCACTTGGTCGGGCCGTCCGTCAGGCAGTCGCCGTGACGAGCGAAGGCGTACCGTCTACGAAAGGGTTGATTGATCAATGATAGCAATCGTCGATTATGGCGTCGGGAATATCGCGAATGTCGAGCGGGCGTTAAAGGAGCTCGGCGAAGCAGTCATCGTCACGAGTGACACGGAGTTGCTCGACCAAGCGGAAGCACTCGTCTTACCGGGTGTCGGTGCTTATGCACCGGCAATGGAGCGCCTGAAGGAAACGGGACTCGTCGACTTCTTAAAAGAACAAGCGGAAAAGAAACCGTTTCTTGGGATTTGCCTCGGGATGCAACTGCTCTTTGAATCGAGTGACGAAGATGGACTGACGGAAGGTCTCGGGATCTTACCGGGAACGATCGAAAAACTACCGAGCGACGTCCGCTTGCCGCACATGGGTTGGCACCAGCTGACGAACCACGGCGAAGCGGTCTATTTCGTCCACTCGTACGGCGCTGTTTGTGACCCAGAATGGATCGTCGACGCGGTTGAATACGGACGTCTTGTTCCAGCGATCGTTCAAAAAGGACAAGTCACCGGGATGCAGTTCCACCCGGAAAAGAGTGGCGAAGTCGGACTGAAACTACTGAAGGAATGGAGAGAGACGACATGCAACTCTACCCAGCAATCGATTTAATGAGCGGACAGGCGGTACGCCTGAAGCAAGGAGATTTTGACCAACAGACATTCTTCGGCGATGCGTTGACGATCGCGAAGCGCTTCAAGGAAGATGGGGCGACGGCGATCCACTTGATCGATCTTGATGGTGCGAAGGCCGGCGAACCGTTGCACTTGAGCTTGATCGCCGACATCAAAAAGGAGACCGGTTTGTTCGTCGAAGCTGGTGGTGGTGTCCGTAACATCGAAACCGTCGAAGCATACGTCGGTGCCGGGATCGACCGGATTCTCGTCGGCACGGTCGCCCTAGAAGACGAAGCTTTACTCGAGCAGATGATTGCTCTTGCTGGTGATAAACTAGCTGTTGCGTTAGATGCCAAAGAAGGCATCGTTCAGACACGCGGCTGGCTCGAAGCGAGCGGTTGGACGCTTGAAGAGGCGATGACGCACTTGATCGGCAAAGGCATCAAGACGTTCCTTTATACAGACATTTCGCGTGACGGGATGATGATGGGACCAGACGTCGATGGGCTTGATCGGTTGAAACGGGAAGGGGTCGAATTGATCGCTTCTGGTGGTGTGACGACGGTCGATGACGTCGCGCGTCTGAAAGAAATTGGGATGGACGGAGCCGTCGTCGGTCGGGCGTTGCTCGACGGATCCCTCGCCTTAAAAGAGGTGTTACGCGTATGTTGATGAAGCGGATCATTCCCTGTCTTGACGTCAAGGAAGGTCGTGTCGTCAAAGGCGTTAAATTCCAGAACTTACGTGATCTCGGTGACCCGGTCGCCGTCGCGAAGTACTATTACGAGCAAGGGGCGGACGAACTCGTCCTGCTTGATATCTCAGCAACGCAAGAAGGACGCGAGACGATGCTTGATATTGTCGAACGTGTCGCAGAAGTCATCTATATGCCATTTACGGTCGGTGGCGGAATCAAGACGATCGAAGACGCGAAACGGTTGATTCGTGCCGGTGCTGACAAAGTCTCACTCAACTCGTCGGCGCTTCAAAATCCACAACTGATTCAAGAAGTCAGCCGCCTGTTCGGTGTCCAAGCGACAGTCGTCGCGATCGATGCCAAGCAGACCGGCGACTCGTGGGGTGTCTTCTCACACGGTGGCACACAACCCGTCGGACGTGACGCAATTGAGTGGGCACAGGAAGCCGTTGCCCTAGGTGCCGGCGAGTTACTCGTCACGTCGATGGACGCTGACGGAACAAAAGACGGCTATGATCTCGCCTTGATCCGTCGTCTACGTGAAGTCGTCAACGTGCCGATTATTGCTTCCGGTGGTGTCGGAACACTCGATCACTTGGCGGAAGGATTGGAAGCAGGCGCTGACGCAGCCTTAGCTGCTTCGATCTTCCATGAAGCGACGTACACGATGCCGGAAACGAAAGCCTACCTCAAAGAACGGGGAGTCGAAGTCCGATGACGACATTGAATTTTTCAAAAGGACTCGTCGCTGCCGTCGTCGTCGACGAACAGACGAACGATGTCTTGATGGTCGGCTTCATGGACCAAGCCGCTTATGATAAGACGCTTGCGACCGGTCTCGTCACCTTCTTCTCGCGGACGAAGAATCGCCTCTGGACAAAGGGGGAGACGAGCGGGAACACGCTTGAACTCAAACGGATGTGGATCGATTGTGATCAGGATAGTCTCTTGATCACGGTCAAAGCGAATGGTCCGACATGCCATACCGGAAATCGCAGTTGTTTCTATACGGAAGTGGAGGTGCCCGATGTTATACGAACTGGAACAGACGGTCAAAGCGAAGATTGACGCGAAAGAAGCAGAATCCTATACGAACTATTTGATTGCTTCTGGGTATGAGAAGATCGCGAAGAAGTTCGGTGAAGAGGCATTTGAAGTCGTTCTTGCTGGTAACGATACGTTAGCAGAAGAGACAGCAGACTTGTTGTATCACTTAACGGTCTTGCTCGCTGAGCGCGGTGTCTCATTCAAAGAAGTCGAGGCCGTCCTTAACGAACGTCACGGTACAAAATCGACGTTCAAGGATCGCCCGGATATTGAACAATGGTAAACGACATCCACATCGCCTAGGCGGTGTGGATTTTTGTATAAGCGGGAAAAGACAAACAGATGACGGTTGTCATCAAATCGACAGAATGTTTCGATAGGCACGCTGTCGCTTCAGAGCGTATAATCAAAGTGTTAGTCTTGTGTCATTAGAAAGTAGGTGTTCGGTTGGTTACCAAAAAAGAACTTAAGCAAACGATCAAGCAACAATCGAAAGAAACGATCGAAGAGCTACTCGCAAAAGGTGACTCCTTGAAAGAGGAAATCGCCAGTGCCATTACACACGGATTGGGTGTCATTTTCAGTATCGTCGCGCTCGTGATGTTGATCCTGCAGGCGACGAAATCCGGCAGCGCTTGGAACGTCACTGCTGTCAGTATCTTCGGGGCAACGATGATTCTCCTTTATCTGTTCTCGACCTTGATGCATTCGCTGATGCATACGAAAGCAAACAAGGTTCTACAAATTTTAGATCATGCTGGCATCTATCTCTTGATTGCTGGTAGTTATACACCGTTCGCCTTGATCACACTCCGTGGTCCGCTCGGCTGGACATTGCTCGGAATCGTCTGGGGTGTCGGAACGCTCGGCATCATCTGGAAGCTTTATTCGACCGGTAAATATGTCTGGATCTCGAATGCGTCTTATCTGATCCTCGGCTGGTGTTGTCTGTTTGCGATCAAGCCGATCTATGAAGCACTTGGATTACAAGGATTCTTACTGCTCCTCGGTGGTGGACTTGCGTACTCCCTCGGCGTCATCTTTTACGTCTGGGCACGCTTGCCGTATAACCACGCGATTTGGCATCTGTTCGTCCTTGCTGGTAGTGTGTTGATCTTCCTGTCGATTTTCTATTACGTTGCTCCGGCGACGATGTCATGAAGAAACTACGGCTCCGGGACTGGCTCCCGATCACGCTGTATTTTATGTTTGGACTTGGATTGCTCCTGTATTTCCGAATGTCGGGAATGTTGGAGCAATTCGACATTCAAGCATTATCGGATTGGGTACGGGATCAAGGTCTGACAGGGATGTTGCTCTATGTGCTCGCTTATACCGTCCGACCACTCGTCTTTTTTCCGGCGAGTCTTTTGACCGTCTTTGGCGGCTATACGTACGGTCCGTGGCTCGGGACATTACTCGACGTCATTGGTGCTGGTACCGGCGGATTGCTCAGCTTTTGGATTGCCCGGTTGCTCGGTCGCCGTGGCGTCGAGAAGTTGATCGGGAAAGGGAAGCTGAACGTGCTTGACGACCGGATCGCAACGAACGGCTTTCTCGTCGTCTTGATCGTCCGGTTGATTCCGCTGTTTCCGTTTGATGCGATCAGCTACGCGTCGGGTCTATCGAAAATCCGCTTTAAACAGTTCGCCATCGCCAACTATATCGGGATCATTCCCGGTGCATTCGTTTACAACAATATCGGCTCAAGCCTTCGTGATCCGTTCTCGTGGCAGTTCTTTGTTGCGATTGGTCTGTATGTCTTGTTTTTCGCTGTTGGTATCGTTGCCCATCAGATTCTCAAAAATAAACAAAAGAAAGAGCGCATGTAAGCGCTTTATGGCATAATATAAAGGCAGAGATGTGAACCGACACGGTAAAACAGCCTAGCATTTATTTAGGGGGAATCATGAGTGATGGAAAAAGTACTACGGGATGGTTTTATCTTCTTATCGCAAAACAAGACATTGAACGGTCTCGCCAAGCGATACGGGCTTAAGTTCGGAGCGAGTCGCTTCGTGGCAGGGGATTCATTGGAAGCATCCAAACGGGCGATCCAGGAATTGAACGCAAAAGGGTTATGCGTCACGATGGACCATTTAGGGGAGTTCATTTCGACGGTGGCAGAAGCAGAGATGATGACACAAGAATGTATTCGTGCGGTTGAGATGATTGCGGAAGAAAAATTAGACTCGCAACTCTCGTTGAAACTGACATCACTCGGACTCGATATCTCGGACGACTTGATCCGCTCGAACATGGAACGGATCTTAACACGGGCGAAAGAACTCGGTGTCTTCGTCACGATCGACATGGAAGATGAGCCACGTTGTGAAAAGACGATTCAATTGTTTGAAGAATTGCGCCAATCTTTCGATAACATCGGGACGGTCATCCAGTCGTACCTCTACCGGTCGGAAGATGATATCAAACGCGTCGGGCGCTTCGAGACGAATCTCCGGATCGTCAAAGGGGCATACAAAGAACCGGCAACGGTTGCGTTCCCAGAGAAGGAAGACGTCGACCATAACTACATCAAGCTCGTGAAGTTACAATTATCACTCGGAAACTATGCTGCCGTCGCAACACATGACGATGCGATGATCGAGCAAGTCATCCGTCACGCTAAAGAAAATGGGATCGAAAAAGACCAGTTCGAATTCCAGATGTTATTTGGTATCCGGGTCGAGCGTCAACTCGAACTCGTCAAACAAGGCTATAAAGTCCGTGTCTACGTTCCTTATGGACGTGACTGGTACGGTTACTTCATGCGGCGCTTAGCAGAACGACCGGCAAACGTTGCCTTCGTTCTCAAAGGAATGGTCAAAGGATAAGAAGAGAAGGCGATGCAATGCTGCATCGTCTTTTTTTGATTCAGGGAGGAGAGGACAGAATGGTGCGAACAGAACAAGAGTTAAAGGAACTGCTACAACAAGACGCGAATGTAACGCCTGCATTACTCGATGAGTTACTTCTACATATCGGTTCGACGGATTCTGAGTTACGAGATGGATTGATCTATCCGCAGTTAGCGACCTACATCGCATCAGAGTCATTTACGATAGAAGAGGCAAATCAAATTTTCGATTTTATTTTAAGCGGGCATGGATTGATGTATAGAATGGGAACAGCGGACACAACAGCTGTTCTGACGCGATCATTTTCAGCATTAGCACTCGCTGAATTGTTAGTGATGGATAAAACCCGGCGCATGCTGAAGCAAGAAAAGTTGAATCGACTGTCGACGTACTTACAAACTTATCTGGAGCAAGAAAAGGATGTCCGTGGATTCATTGACGGAATGGGTTGGGCACACAGCATGGCACATATCTCAGATGTCTATGTAGTTTGGTTTACGCACCCAGCGAGTCGTCCACAGGAGGAACTCGGAGCGATTGATGCGATGATTCGTCAGTTGATCCGATCCGATTATCTCTATGTCGATGAAGAAGCGGACCGGATGGTGACGGCGTGGTTGCAAGCTTGTCGTCATGGACTGTCGGAAGATGTCCTATTGCAACGAATCGAACGTAATATTAAGGAGTGGCTTGAGAGTGACGTGACATGGGGAGATGCGGAGTGGACGACGTATCGTAACGTTAAACAGATGCTACAGACACTCTATTTCCGACTGAAATGGGAAGAACAATCGGATCTTGTCTTAATTGAAGAGTGGTTGCGACAGGTACATCAGCGAACGCACGGAGGATAAAGCATAGTATACCGGACGTCCCTATCATCTTCGCTTTCCTCAGGCGGGAAGTAAGCCGCGGCATCTCACATTCCATGTGATTTGCCGGGTCTTCCTCTTCCCTGACGGAAGCATGGTTCATGCTTCCTTTTCCTGTAGGAGTCGAAGATGCCCGGTTCGTCCTAAATGAACTCACATCAAAAGCGATCGAAGTCCGTCAATGGAATCGATCGCTTTTAGTATTGAATACGTTCAACCTCCTCACATGTCTTCACCCGACTCCTACAAGAAAAAGCGCGACGTTTTATCGCGCTGTCAGAGACAATCAAGACCCGGAATCGTCATCCGAAGGATGAGGAAGACTGGCTTGTGTCTAGCTTGAGGAAAGCGGGTGAAAGGACAGTGAGGTTAGCAACGTTGTAGTAAGACTCGATTTATATCAAGGATACAAAACATTCGCCGCAATAAAAATTCCAACAAATAATAGTGCAACTAATAAAACAGCCGTCTGTGGATGGAATCGTTTTTCTTCGAATCGACGAAATAATACCTGTTCTCCTAAGGCCTGCGTACCAACGAATACAACCATGAAGAAAATATAGAATTGCCACTTTTCGAAAATACCAAGCTCTTGTACGTAAAATAAAAAGAAGATGGAAATCACACCTAAAATTGAAGTGAAAAAACGACTATATGACATATTTATCTCTCCCTCGCAGCTGTCGTCTGAAAAGCAAACAAACACGAGAAAGCATGTGCTTGATCCAGTAACCGATGCCCCGTTATGACGGCTCCTTCTTTTTGAATGACCGCTTCATCGAGTAACGTCCAACCCCGTTCTTTTGCTAGTTGCAACAGTTCCCACGGCATCATCGTATTCCCCATCGCGACTTCCTCACCATACAGACGACGATAAGCAAGTTGCCGTGGTGCTGCTGTCGGACCGAGTAGACTGATGACGACAAGCGGGGCGACGCGTTCGATTTCTTGAAGCACTTGAACGGGACGTGTCGACCATTCGAGTGAGTTAACGGCGAGGACGACATCAAACGCATGATCGGCGAACGGCAATGCTTCACCCGTTCCGACGATGAACATCTGCTCGGGTGACTTCTCACGGGCGATCCGGATCATCTCATCTGAAACATCAAGTCCGACTGTCTGGAAGTCCGGTGTCAGTAAGCGACAGGCTGCACCATCACCGCAACCGAGATCAAGCAAACGACCACCGGTGATTGTTTTTCGTAAGAACGGCAAAACGGTTTTCCGACTGCCGTTCGTCCACATATCGTCAGCGCGATCCGCCCAGTCGGCGGCTTTTTGATTCCATACATGCTCGGTTTGACTCATTTCTATCCACTCCTTTTTATCAGTCTAACAGGGAAATTTGTCCATTGACTGATTTTTTATTGCTACTGAATCATTATTCATTTATGATGAAGATGTAGAAGAAGCACACGAAAGTCGTTCGGCTTCTTTTTTTGTCAGTATAATGAATGGTTGTTCATTCAATTTAAACTCAGGGGGTATATCATGGCGAGTCAAATCGGTCAGCCGACCACAATCCAGTTGACGAAACACATCCAATTCGCCGTCATCATCGGTTCAGGGGTGATGGGTGCAGGCATCGCGGCACATCTTGCGAATGCTGGCATACGGACATTGATGCTTGATATCGTACCAAAAGAACTTACGGCACAAGAAGAGAAGCAGGGCTTGACGTTGAGTGATCCGCGCGTCCGTTCCCGCATCGCGCGCGATAACCGCGAAAAACTCTTGAAACAAAATCCAGCACCACTCGCGTCGAAAAAATTGATCGACTTCATCGAGGTCGGAAACTTAGAAGACGACTTAGAACGTCTGAAGGAAGCAGACTGGATCGTTGAAGTCGTCGTCGAACGACTCGACGTCAAACAGCAATTGTTTAAAACGATCGAACCATTCATTCGGGAAGACGCGATCGTCAGCTCGAACACATCAGGCATTTCGATCGAAGCGATGCGCGAAGGGCGTTCGGAGTCGTTCAATCGTCGTTTCCTCGGGACACACTTCTTTAATCCACCACGTTATCTGAAGTTACTTGAGTTGATTCCAACGTCAGACACGGATCCGAGTGTCGTCGACTTTATGAAGCAATTCGCAGAGGAACGACTCGGGAAAGGTGTTGTCATTGCGAAGGATACACCGAACTTCATCGGCAACCGAATCGGGACATACGGTCTCCTCGTGACGATGGATGAGATGAAAAAAGGTGGCTATTCGATCGGGGAGGTCGATTCGGTCACAGGTCCACTGCTTGGTCGCCCAGGATCAGCGACGTTCCGGACACTCGACGTCGTCGGCATCGACACGTTCGTTCACGTCGCGAACAACGTCTATGACTTGTTGCCAGAAGGCGAGGAGAAGGAGACGTTCGCGGTTCCGGCTGAAATGCGTCGCCTTGTCGAACAAGGAGCACTCGGTGCGAAGACGGGTCAAGGCTTCTATAAGAAAGTCGGAAAACAGATCCTTGAACTCGATCTAGAGACATTTGAGTACGTTGAAAAGAGAGCGCTTACCGAGCCGTCAATCGGACAAGCTAAAGCACTTCCGGGCGCAAAAAACAAGCTGAAAGCTGTCGTCTTCGCGCAAGATCGTGTCGGTGCTTTACTCTGGCCGATCCATGCGAAAACATTGCTCTACTCGGCTCGGCTGACTGGTGAGATCGCAGACGACATCAAAGCGATCGACGAAGCAATGAAATGGGGCTTCGGCTGGAAGATGGGACCGTTCGAGACATGGGACGCACTCGGCGTCGAGAAGACGGTTGCGAAGATGAAACAAGATGGTTACGAAGTACCGGCATGGGTCGATGAGATGCTCGCGGCAGGGAAGACGAGTTTCTATGATGCGTCCGGTCGTCATTATGACACAACGACACAAGACTACGTCGGAGCAACGGTCAATCCGAAGGAAATCCGTCTCCGCGACGTCCGGAAGTCAAACGGTGTTCTCCTTGAGAACAACGGGGCACGCTTGCTTGATATCGGCGACGATGTTGCGGTGCTCGAGTTCACATCGAAGAGCAATGCGATCGGTGTCGACATCATGCAGATGATCGAACAGTCGGTCGATCTCGTTGAGAAAAACCACCGTGGTCTTGTCATCGCGAACGATGGCAAGAACTTCTGTGTCGGTGCGAACCTAGCGATGATGCTGATGGAAGCGGAAGATGAAAACTGGTTCGAACTCGACTGGATCATCAACAAGTTCCAACAATCGATTCAAAAGATTCGTTACGCATCACGTCCGATCGTCGCTGCCCCACAAGGAATGACGCTTGGTGGCGGTACGGAGATCTCGCTTCCGGCGGCTCGTCTGCAAGCTGGTCTTGAAACGTATATGGGTCTCGTCGAAGTCGGTGTCGGTCTAATTCCGGGAGGCGGCGGAAACGTCAACACGTACCGTCGACTGTTAGAAAACACACCGGACGGACTCGTCAATATCGAGAAAGCAGCGCAAAAGACGTTCGAGAACGTCGCGATGGCAAAAGTCTCAAAATCATCCTTTGAAGCACGCGAACTCGGATATGTCCGCTCCGTTGATCAAATCTCGATGAACCGGGATCACTTGACGTATGATGCGAAACAACTCGTCCTTGAACTGGACCGGACCGGCTACACGGCACCAGCGAAAGGGAAGATTCCAGTCGTCGGTCGTGCGGGGAAAGCGACGCTTGAACTCGCAACACGCGAAATGTTCTACGGCAGTTATATCTCGGAACACGATTTGAAAATCGCAAGTAAACTCGCACACGTCATCGCCGGCGGAAACGTCGCCTTCGGTAGCCACGTCGATGAACAATATATGCTCGACATCGAACGGGAAGCATTCTTGAGCCTGATCGGTGAGATGAAGACACAACAACGGATGCAGCACATGCTCGTCAAAGGCAAGCCGCTTCGTAACTGAGGACTGGGGGGATTCGGATGAAGGAAGCAGTAATCGTCGCCGGTGCACGAACACCGGTCGGAAAAGCAAAAAAGGGCGCATTCAAATCGATACGCTCGGATGAATTAGCAGGCATCGCCATCCAGGAAACGTTGAAACGGTCCGGTTACACGGGAGCGGTCGATGACGTCATTCTCGGATGTGCCTTGCCGGAAGCGGAACAAGGCATGAACATCGCCCGTTACGCTTCGGTCCTCGGTGGATTATCACACGAGGTACCGGCGATCACGATCAACCGGTATTGCTCAAGTGGACTACAATCGATCGCTGACGCAGCGATGAAAATCATGACGGGGCAAGCAACTGCGGTCGTCGCTGGTGGACTCGAATCAATGAGTCAAGTCCCGATGCCAGGTCACGTCGTCCGACCTAATCCGTCAATCGTCGACACGGCACCGGAATATTACATGAGCATGGGGCACACAGCGGAGCAAGTCGCTGCGACCTACAATGTCTCACGGGAAGATCAAGATGCGTTTGCGTTGAAGAGTCACCAAAAAGCGGCAGCAGCAATCGCGGCTGGTAAGTTTGCTGACGAGATCGTCCCGGTAACGGTGACGGAACAATTCGTCAATGATGAACTGAAAATCGAAGAGAAGACATTCGTCGTCGAACACGATGAAGGCGTTCGTCCGGATTCGTCACCGGAAGGTCTTGCAAAACTTCGCCCAGCGTTCCGCCTCGGCGGCAGCGTCACAGCAGGGAACTCTTCGCAGACGTCAGACGGTGCGGCTGCTGTCCTCGTCATGGAACGGGAAGAAGCAGAACGCCAAGCGTTACCGATTCTCGGGAAGTTCAAATCGTTCGCGGTCGGTGGTGTCCGTCCGGAAGTGATGGGAATCGGACCGGTCGTTGCGATTCCAAAGGCACTGGACCTCGCAGGCATCACGCTTGAGGACGTTGGTTTGATCGAGTTGAACGAAGCGTTCGCTTCGCAGTCGCTCGGTGTCATCCGCGAGCTTGGATTAAACGAAGACATCGTCAACGTCAACGGTGGAGCGATCGCCCTCGGTCACCCACTCGGTTGTACAGGAACCAAACTCACATTGACGCTCTTGCATGAAATGAAACGCCGGAATGTCCAGTATGGTGTCGTCTCGATGTGTATCGGTGGCGGAATGGGCGCAGCAGGTGTATTCGAACTAGTTGAAGGAGGAACAGGACAATGAGCCAAACGACAAACGAATTAATCAAAGGTGGCAGTTTCGTATTAGATGAGTTAGCACCAGAACGTCTCTTCACACCAGAGGATTTCTCGGAAGAACACAAAATGGTCGGTGACATGACAGCGAAGTTCGTCGAAGATCGTGTCGTTCCAGTCCTTGATCGAATCGAAAAACACGAGTTCGAATTATCAGTCGGTCTACTCCGCGAAGCAGGCGAGCTTGGTCTACTCGGCGCAGACGTTCCGGAAGCATACGGTGGGTATCAGATGGATAAGATTTCGTCTTCAATCATTACGGAAAAATTCGCACGTGGCCGTTCATTCGCCCTCAGCTACGGCGCACACGTCGGAATCGGTTCGTTGCCGATTGTCTTCTTCGGTAACGAAGAGCAAAAGCAGAAATACTTGCCGAAACTCGCTTCAGGGGAGTGGATTGCTTCGTATGCATTGACGGAGCCAGGCTCTGGTTCGGATGCTCTTGGTGCTAAAACGACGGCTGTCTTGAATGAAGCCGGCACGCACTACATCTTGAACGGTGAAAAACAATGGATCACGAACGCTGGTTTCGCAAGCTTGTTCGTCGTCTACGCGAAGATCGACGGTGACAAGTTCACAGCCTTCCTCGTCGAAGGATCATATCCAGGCGTTTCGACAGGCGTCGAGGAACAGAAGATGGGGATCAAAGGATCATCGACACGGACGTTGATCTTACAAGATGCAGAAGTACCAGTCGATAACGTCCTCGGTGAAATTGGACGCGGTCACGTCATCGCCTTCAACATCTTGAACGTCGGTCGTTATAAACTGGCTGTCGGTGCTGTCGGTTCGTCAAAACGAGCGATTGATCTTGCAGTCCAGTACTCGAATGAACGGAAACAGTTCAAGACACCTATCAGCTCGTTCCCATTGATTCAAGAAAAACTCGCGACGATGGCAGCACAGACGTATGCGATGGAAAGTTCAGTCTACCGGACGGGTGGTCTGTTCCAAGACAGTCTCGATCAGTTGTCAGAAGAAGAGAGCAAGGACGGTAAGAAAATCGCCGATGCAATCGCTGAGTACGCGATTGAATGCTCGATGAACAAAGTCTTTGCTTCGGAAACATTTGATTACGTCATCGATGAAGCGGTCCAGATTCACGGTGGTTACGGCTTCATGGCAGAATATGAAGTCGAGAACATGTACCGAGATTCGCGGATCAACCGGATCTTCGAAGGAACGAACGAGATCAACCGTCTCCTCGTCCCAGGAACATTGCTGAAGAAAGCGATGAAAGGCGAGTTGCCGTTGCTTGCGGAAGCACAGCGTCTGCAACAAGAAGTGATGAGCTTCATGCCGACCGAAATCGGAACAGCACCACTTGATCGCGAACGTCACTTACTCGCGATGATGAAGAAAATCTTCTTGTTGACTGCCGGAACAGCGGTCCAGAAATACCAGGACAAACTCCAAGGCGAACAAGAGATCTTAGCGAACACAGCTGACATCATGAGTGCGATCTATGCGCTTGAGTCAGCGATCGTTCGGACGGACAAAGCGATTGCCGACAAAGGGATCGAGAAGAGCGAACTGAAAGTCCGTTACACGGAAGTCTTCGCACAACAAGCGTTCGAAGCTGTCGAGCGTGACGCGAAAGAGACGCTCTACGCGGCAGCAAGCGGCGACGAGCTCCGGATGTTGCTCTCAGCGCTGAAAAAATTCAGCCGTTACCAGCCGATCAACGTCATCGGTACGAAACGCGACATCGCAAAACGCCTCATCGAGTCAAACAAATATACGGTCTAAGTCAGGTTTACCGCTTCGCCTTTGCAGGGAAAATCTCTGTAAAGGCGAAGTTTTTGGTTGGAGGAGGAAAACGAGATGCGCCAAGAATTGGTTGAACTGCAATTTGCGATTGCCTACTATCAATCCCTTGAACGTTTGTCGCCGGAAGAATGGGATCTGCCGCTTGCGCTTAACAAGTGGACCGTCCTTGAGTGCGTCAGTCATCTGTATTTATGGGACCGGTTTTATTACGATCACGCCATCTCGAAATTACCGGATGAACCGTTGACGCTCGTCGAGACGGATTTTGATCAGTTCAATCGACTAGCGGTCGAATATGCGCATCATATTGATCCGCTCGCCTTATTGAAGAAAGCAATCAGCGTCCGGCGTGACATCGTCAATCACCTCGATCGTTTGTCTGACGAGCAATTTGAAGCGACCTATGAGGATTTTCGACCGCAAGCCTTCGTCGAGTCGTTCGTTGCCCATGACGCCCATCATCAAGATCAGATTGACGGGGCGCTCGCACGCTTGAAGCAGAAGTGATCCATCTGCTACTCTTGAAGGTGAGGTGAGGAATATGACAAAAACAGTCACGATGTACGGCTATCCGAAATGTAGTACGTGCGTCAAAGCGAAAAAAGCACTCGAACAGCACGGTGTCGAAGTGGATTACAAACATATCGTCGAGGAAACACCATCTGCAACGACGATCCAGGAACTTCATCAAAAGAGTGGAGAGCCGTTGAAGAAATTCTTCAACACGAGCGGTCAATCGTATCGTTCGCAAGGGATCAAGGACAAACTTCCAGAGTTATCGGAAGACGAGCAATACAAGTTGCTCGCAAGTGATGGTATGTTGTTGAAGCGTCCGATCGTTACAGACGGGAAAGACGTCACGATCGGCTTCAAGGAAGAAATGTATCAAGGAAAATGGTATTAAGTTCAGAGTCGATTTTGGTATACTGAACACGTTAGTCCAAATTAGTCCACAGGGGGAATCGGAAATGAGTCAAGTAAAAGACAACTTACGCTATTCGGAAGAACATGAATGGGTCGAAGTATCAGGAAACAAGGCGCGCATCGGAATCACGGATTTCGCGCAACACGAACTCGGGGATATCGTCTTCGTCGAATTGCCTGAAGTCGGTGATACGATCACAGCAAACGAGCCATTCGGTTCAGTCGAGTCGGTCAAGACAGTCTCGGAATTATATGCACCGATCTCTGGTAAAGTCGTTGCCATCAACGAAAACCTTTCGGATTCCCCAGAACTCGTCAACGAGTCACCATTCGAAGGCGCTTGGATGGTTGACATCGAAATCGAAGATGCTTCACAAGTCGAGGCATTGATGGACGCTGCAGCGTACAAATCGATGATCAACGAGTAATACTTAACGAAAAGAGAGTGAACGAGGCGCTTGCGTTTCGTCCGCTCTCTTTTTTTTGTATACTGACGACAGATACCACGAAGAAAGGAGCGACCGTCATGCAAGAGGTCACGACCGTCCCGGAAAACGGGCTATTGTATGTCTATGCACCGATGTGCGGGACATGCGCCATCGCGGAACGTATGCTCGATATCGTCGAAGCGACGGAATCAGGTCAATCGATTCAGAAGGCGAACGGGAATTTCATTCCGGATTTCTTAGAAGAAGCCCGTGTCATGAGTGTTCCTGCGTTGTTGCGAATTGAAGAAAATCAAGTCGTAGAGCGACTTTATGCTTTCCAGTCCGTTCAAAACGTCTTTGCTTTCTGTCAAGAACGGTAAGAAAAGTCCGATTGGATTTTTCTTTTTGTTAAATTGTCGGAATATTTACAATAATCCGTTGACAACGCAGAAATATGAATGGTATATTCATAACAACTTCTAGAAATGCATTATAGGAAGTCTAGCAGAGATGATTGTTCAATACGATTCAAGTCCTGAACCCTTTCTCCCATCCTAAGCCGGTGTATTGTTTCCCCTTAAGTCGTCCCCCAAAGACGAAGCGGTGCAATGAACGGGTGGTGGATCGAAAGGACCGATCAGGAAGTGAACGTAAGCTGGCAATCATGTCGAACAGGCGCCGTCCTCCACGCGGAAGAGCGAACAATTCCGAATGGAGCTGGGTTTTCCTTCGTAGCATTTCTAACCACATTATTCGTGTTGTCGGTTCGCCGGCAACGCCTTTTTTTGTTTTCTGGAAGTTTTTTGAGCCGGTCGCTTGCCAGGATAGAATCTCCTTGCTACAATGCGAATAAGGAAAATTACTTTAATTCATATCCGATTACTCGGAATTAACTGGTGAGATGGAGGACGACAAGGCATGACAGTACGTTTTATGGATGTTTTCACAGAATGGGCATCGACGTATGACGAGACAGTAACTGGACACGATCCGGAGTATAAAGAGGTTTTTCGTCGATACGATGAGATTTTGGATACAGTAGCGGATAAAGCGCAGTCGCCGGTCATTGAATTCGGAGCAGGCACAGGGAACCTGACACAACGTCTTCTGGCACGTCACGACGCCGTACTCGCCGTCGAACCAAGTCCGGAGATGCGGGCAATCCTGACGGAAAAGATTCCGTCACTTGATGTACAAGACGGTCACTTCCTCTCGTTCGAAGCGAAGGAAGCACGCAGTTTTGTTTCGACGTATGCGTTTCATCATCTAACAGATGAGGAAAAGGGAGAAGCGATCGAACTGATGGCATCACATTTACCGGCAGACGGAAAAATCGTCTACGCGGATACGATGTTCGTCTCAGAAGAGGCACGCCTGCAAACGATTCGTGAAGCACGTGCTCAAGGGTTCGACGCGTTAGCGGAAGATCTCGAACGCGAGTTCTACCCGTTGATTCCAGTTATGGAAGAATTGTTTACAGCACGAGGATTCACTGTTAAATTTATACAATACAATCACTTCGTCTGGCTCGTAGAAGCCGAGAAAATGGGGGAATAAATCATGGCACTTCAAAAAATGAACGTCGAAAGCTTTAACCTGGATCATACGAAAGTCAAAGCACCTTATATCCGCGTCGCGGGTTATAAAGAAGGTAAAGTCGACCAAGTCGTCAAATACGATATCCGTTTCACGCAACCAAACGTTGAGCAAATGCCGATGCGTGCGATGCACACACTCGAGCACTTACTTGCTGAAAACATCCGTAACTACTCGGATGATGTCATCGATGTCTCGCCGATGGGATGCCAAACAGGTTTCTACATGGCGATGATGAACTTCGACTCGGTCGAAAAAATGAGCGAACTCGTTGAGAAGACGTTGAAAGACGTCCTCGCAGCAGAAGAGATTCCAGCGCAAAACGAAGTCCAATGTGGATTTGCGAGCGCACATGACCTCAAAGGAGCGAAGCACTATGCCGAGAAAATGCTTGCCGGTCGTGATGAATGGGACATCGTCTTCGGATGATCGCGAACAACGTCCGCGACCTCGTCGGAAACACACCACTCTACGAGATCACTTCATTCGATTTGCCTGCTGGTACGCGCATTTTGGCGAAGCTCGAATGGATGAACCCTGGGGGCAGCGTCAAAGACCGCCTTGGCATTCAACTCGTTGATGCAGCAATCGAAAACGGACATGTGACACCAGGCGGTACGATCATCGAGCCGACAGCCGGGAATACCGGCATCGGCTTGGCGCTCGCCGCTAAAAAATACGATCTCCAAGTCATCTGTGTCGTTCCGGAAAAATTCAGTCAGGAAAAGCAGACGTTGATGCGGGCACTCGGCGCAACCGTCGTCAACACGCCGACTGAACTCGATATGCAAGGGGCCATCGACCGGGCAAAAGAACTCGGTCAGGAAATTCCGAATAGTTACGTTCCGTTACAATTCGAAAACGAAGAGAACCCAGTCACGTATCAGCGGACACTCGGTCCTGAGCTGATTGCGGACTTACCGCATATCGACTGGTTCGTTGCCGGTTGTGGTTCAGGTGGTACGTTCGCCGGAACAGCGGACTTCTTAAAACAACGTCTCGGTACAAAAGCAGCAATCGTTGAACCGGAAGGCTCCGTCTTGAATGGTGGTCCAGCCGGTCCGCATAAGACAGAAGGTATCGGTACAGCGAAATGGCCAAGCCTCGTTCCGCGTGAACTCGTTGATGAGATTCATACGATTTCTGACCGCGATGCATTTGACGCGGTTCATACACTCGCTGCTCGCGAAGGATTACTCGTTGGTAGTTCAGCAGGTGCAGCGCTCGTTGCTGCGCTTGATATCGCAAAGCGTCACCCCGGCAGTACGATCGTCACCGTCTTCGCAGACAGTGCCGAACGCTACTTAAGCCAACAAATCTTTGAAAAGGTGGACGAAACTCATGCGTAAGAAGACAGCATTGATTCATGGAGGAACAGGTGTCGACCGGGCAACAGGAGCCGTCACACCTCCAATCTATCAAACAAGCACATACAAGCAGGATAAAATCGGTCAACTTAAGGACGGATACGAATACTCACGGACAGCGAACCCGACACGGACGAGCATCGAACGATTGATTGCAGATCTCGAGGGCGGCGCACGTGGTTTTGCCTTCGGTTCTGGGATGGCAGCGATTCATGCCGTCTTCCACTTGCTGGAGTCTGGCGACCATATCGTCATGACAGATGACGTCTACGGCGGTACGTTCCGCTTGATGCAACGCGTCTTACCGAAGTTCAACATCGAAGTGACATTCGTCGATACGACGGACCTTGCGGCAACGGAAGCAGCGATCCAAGACAACACGAAGATCGTCTACGTCGAAACACCGACGAACCCGTTGTTGAAAGTAACGGACATTGAAGCAATCGCAACGATCGCCAAACGTCACGATCTTAAACTTGTCGTCGACAACACGTTCGCGACACCTTATCATCAACAACCACTCGCACTTGGTGCAGACATCGTCTTGCACAGTGCGACGAAATACATCGGCGGACATTCGGACGTCGTCGCTGGACTTGTCGTCGTCAAAGATGATGCGCTCGGCGAAGAGCTGCACTTCATCCAAAACTCGACAGGCGGCGTGCTTGGACCGCAAGACAGCTTCTTGCTCGTCCGTGGTCTTCGTACACTCGGTATCCGAATGGATGCGATCGAAGAGACAGCACATGATCTCGTTGCGTTCCTACAAGCGCAAGACATCGTCTCGAACATCTTCTACCCAGGACTTGCATCGCATCCTGGTCACGACATCCAAGCGAAACAAGCGACTGGATTTGGTGGGATGATCAGCTTTGATGTCGGTTCAGCAGCGAACGCAGAAAAACTCGTCGAGGCGACACACTTCTTCACACTCGCTGAGAGTCTTGGTGCCGTCGAGAGTCTGATTTCGGTGCCTGCACGGATGACGCACGCGTCGATCCCAGCAGAACGTCGGGCAGAACTCGGCATCACGGACGGTCTCGTTCGGATTTCAGTTGGACTTGAGGATGCGGAAGATTTGAAAGAAGACTTAACACGTGCTTTCACGTTCCTCGAAAAAGTTTCTGAAAAAACTGTTTGACAACAAAAATAACCCCTGCTAATATTCAGAATATATTCTACAAACTTAATACCGAAACTCTTATCGAGAGTGGTGGAGGGACTGGCCCGATGAAACCCGGCAACCGCGGATCTAATCCGAAGTGGTGCTAATTCCAGCAGACAAAAGTCTGGGAGATGAGAGCAAATGGTTTTGTGTACTGAAAAGTGCGCGCGTTTGCTCTAAAACGCGCGCACTTTTTTTATTTTAGGAGGGACAGTTGTGATTCGTTTACAAGACGTAGGAAAGATTTATCGCTCAAAGCGCGGAGCGGTCGAAGCCGTCGCGAATGTCGACCTGACAATCGAGCGCGGTGAAATTTTTGGAATAATCGGTTATTCCGGAGCAGGGAAATCGACCCTGATCCGATTACTGAATATGCTCGAAGCACCAACGAGTGGTTCGATCCAAATCGATGGTGTTGAAATGACATCACTAAAACCTAAGGAATTACGAGGCGTCCGCAAGAATGTCTCGATGGTCTTCCAACACTTCAACTTACTATGGTCACGGACGGTTGAAGAGAACATCATGTTCCCACTCGAGCTCGGTGGCTTCCCGAAAGCACACCGCAAGGAACGGGTCGCGGAACTGATCCAACTCGTTGGTTTGGACGGACGCGAAAAAGCCTATCCGTCACAATTATCCGGTGGTCAAAAACAACGTGTCGGTATCGCTCGGGCACTGGCATCGAACCCGGACGTTCTCTTATGTGACGAGGCAACAAGTGCACTCGATCCGAAGACGACGGACTCAATCCTTGAGTTACTCGTCGACATCAATGAAAAACTGAAACTGACGATCGTCTTGATCACACACGAGATGCACGTCATTCAAAAAATCTGTCACCGGGTCGCCGTCATGGAAGCCGGTAAAATCGTCGAGCAAGGACCGGTCGCAGAAGTCTTCCGTCATCCGAAGCAAGCGATGACGAAGGAATTCGTCAAACAATTGACGTCGCCGTCGGAGAACGAGTTAACGTTCGCGAAACTACGCGAACGGTACCCAACCGGAAAAATCGTTCAGTTGACGTTCGTCGGATCGACAGCAGAAAGCCCGATCCTCGCGGAAGTCATGAAGGATTCGCCGGTCCTGTTCAATATCATCGGCGGAAACGTCGGTCAATCACAGGAAGGGGCACTCGGTACACTGTTCATTCAGTTGATCGGGGAAACAGAAGCAACACAAGCGGTCATCACGAAGCTTCAAGCCAGTGATGTTGAAGTGGAGGTGGATCACCGATGATTTCATTCTTTGACAATCTAGATTGGGACATGGTGTGGGAAGCGACAGGCAGTACCGTCTATATGACGGCAATCGCTGGTGTTTCGACATTCGTCCTCGGTTTGATCATTGGTTTACTATTGTATGCGACAAACGAAGAGTTATTGTTCAAGAATCGGGCGTTCTATTCAGTGTTGAGCTTGGTCGTCAACGTCTTCCGTTCGATTCCGTTCATCATCTTACTGATCTTATTGATTCCATTTACGACAGCAATCGTCGGTTCGTTCCTCGGACCAACGGCAGCATTACCAGCACTGATTTTCGGTGCTGCACCATTTTACGGTCGGATGGTTGAACTCGCGTTACGCGAAGTCGATAAAGGTGTCATCGAGGCAGCTGAATCGATGGGCGCGACGAAGTTCCAGATCATCTATAAAGTCTTAATCCCGGAAGCGTTGCCTGCCATCGTTTCTGGTATCACGGTCACACTCGTCTCACTTGTCGGTTATACGGCAATGGCCGGAGTAGTCGGCGGAGGTGGACTTGGGGACATGGCCTTCATCGAAGGATTCCAGCGTTCTCAAAACGATGTCATCGTCATTGCGACACTCTTAATCTTAGCGATCGTCTTCGTCATCCAAATCATTGGTGACTTGCTGATCCGCGCGATCGATAAACGTTAATTCGAAACTTAATCATATTGGAGGAATCATTCATGAAAACTTGGAAAAAATTCGTAGGTACTGCTGCTGTATCCGTCTTAGCTATTAGCCTTGCTGCATGTGGCGAAAAATCATCAGGATCAGGTAGCGACGACAAAACACTCGTCGTTGGTGCTTCGAACGTACCGCACGCTGAGATTCTTGAGCACGTCAAAAAAGAATACGAAGCAAAAGGTTACAAGCTTGAAATCAAGAAGTTCCAAGATTACGTACTTCCGAACAAAGCGCTCGCTTCAAAAGAAATCGATGCGAACTACTTCCAGCACGTACCGTATCTTGAGCAACAAGAGAAAGAAAACAAATCATATAAGTTCGCGAACGCAGGTGGCGTCCACGTTGAACCACTCGGTATTTACTCGAAGAAATACAAGTCACTCGATAAGTTACCAAACGGTGCAACGATCTTAACGAGCTCAAACGTCGCGGAACGCGGTCGTGTCTTGACGTTCCTTCAAAATGAAGGATTGATCAAGCTTAAAGACGGTAAAACGACAGATGCACAACTCGGTGATATCGCGGAGAACCCGAAGAAACTCAAGTTCAAGACGAACATCGAAGCATCACTTCTTCCGCAAGCTTACAAAAACAATGAAGGCGACGCCGTCCTCATCAACACGAACTATGCGATCGATAACGGTCTGAACCCATTGAAAGACGCGATCGCTTCAGAAGATGAGTCTTCACCATACGTCAACATCATCGTTACACGTGATGGCGATGAAAAAGACAAGCGTGTCACAGCACTTCTTGACGTTCTGCACGAAAAGAAAAACCAAGATTGGATCCTCGACAAGTACAAAGGTGCGGTCGTTCCAGTCAGCAAATAAGTTCACCGAAGCCGGCATCCTTCCTATATAATGGAAGGATGCTTTTCATTTGTCTGAAACAGGGGTTAGGGGGAATCATATGCAACGCATACGTCAACTGCATCCGTTGACACTCGGGGTCTTGTTCGGGACGTTTTTCTCACGTCTCGGAACGTTCATCACGATGCCGTTCTTCGCCATCTACATGACGACCGTCCTGAAATTTGATCCTGTCGATGTTGGCTGGGTACTCAGTATCTCGGCGATCGCCAGTCTCGTCATGAGTTTCATCGGCGGCACCTTGTCGGACCGGTATGGTCGCCGGGCGATGATGCTTGCCGGAACGATCGGATTCGCGATCGTCTTCATTGCGCTGGCACAAGTCGAGACATTCTGGGCATTCTTTACGCTCAGTGCTTTGAACGGGGTCTGTCGTTCGA
Source organism: Exiguobacterium sp. OS-77 (assembly GCF_000414195.2). Taxonomy (NCBI): domain Bacteria; kingdom Bacillati; phylum Bacillota; class Bacilli; order Caryophanales; genus Exiguobacterium; species Exiguobacterium sp. OS-77. Next base: position 760,412 of record NZ_DF239008.1, read on the forward strand.
TTTTTGAACCATCCGCCCGTGCCTTGATCAGTGATACGACGGACGAAGCGAACCGATTGTTCGTCTTCAATATCCGTTACGCGATGATCAACATCGCAGCAGCGATCGGACCGGGAATTGCTTTACTGCTGAGTGCGGGGAACACGTCCGCGACGTTTTACATCACAGCGTTCGTCTATATCGTGTACGGGGGGATGATCGGTATCTTATTCAAACGCCATCCGATCACCGAGACGCATGGTGGGAAAAAGGTATCGTTCGGAGCAACGGTTCGTCTGTTGCGGACGGATATCGCTTTTACGCTGGCACTCGCTGGCATCATCTTCGGGGTTTTCGGCTACAGTCAGTTCAACTCGACATTGCCACAGTTCTTGACGGAAACGTCACTGCTTGAAGGCGGGAAGACACTCTATGCGATTTTGATCACGATCAATGCGATCACCGTCTTGATCGTTCAATATCCGATCATGAAGTTTGGTATGAAGACGTCACCACTCGTCTCGATCACGACCGGGATTGCGACTGTTGCGATCGGATTGTTCATCATGGGAAATGCGAACGCGATCTGGTTGATGATCGTCGCGATGTTCATCTTCACGTGCGGGGAAGTCATGATGTTCACGATGACCGACATCTTGACCGATCGGTTCGCCAAACCAGAATTACGGGGCAGTTATTTCGGGGCGATGGGCTTGACGTCGATCGGACAATCAATCGGTCCGATCGCCGGAGGACATTTGTTAAGTTTATATGGAGCGGACCGTCCGTTACCGATTTTCGGGATATTAGCGGGCTTGACATTATTCGGAATACCACTGCTCTTACTGTCACAACGGATTCATCGGGCTTCGACGATCGAGGAACTCGAGGAACCGGTGAAACTTTCGAATGATTCTCAACAAAACGCATGATTTTGAGAAAAATCAACGAGCGATGACGCTTGAATAATACGCGATGTTTCTTTAAGATTAGAATGATACTAAATTAGTAACGCTCGTGTTCTGAATCGTCAGTCACGAAATGAATAGATGGAGGGATTCTAACATGAAGGCTTCACACTTGAAGATTGAAGATCTACACGTCGCGATCGACGGCAAGGAAATCTTGAAAGGCGTCAACTTGGAAATCAAAGGCGGGGAAATCCACGCGGTCATGGGACCAAACGGGACAGGTAAATCAACACTCGCATCAGCATTGATGGGTCACCCATCGTACGAAGTGACATCTGGTTCAGTCACACTCGACGGCGAAGACGTCCTCGACATGGAAGTCGATGAGCGCGCACAAGCGGGTATGTTCCTCGCAATGCAGTACCCAAGCGAAATCAGTGGTGTCACGAACTCAGACTTCCTTCGTTCAGCGATCAACTCGCGTCGTGAAGAAGGCGATGAAATCTCACTCATGAAGTTCATCCGTGAGCTTGATTCACAAATGGGTCTTCTCGAGATGCCTTCAGAAATGGCACACCGTTACCTCAACGAAGGTTTCTCAGGTGGAGAAAAGAAACGTAACGAAATTCTTCAGATGATGATGCTTAAACCAGCGATCGCGATTCTTGATGAAATCGATTCAGGTCTTGATATCGATGCATTGAAAGTCGTCGCAAAAGGTGTCAACGAAATGCGTTCACCAGAATTCGGCTGCTTGATCATCACGCACTACCAACGTCTCTTGAACTATATCGAGCCAGACTTCATCCACATCATGATGGGCGGAAAAATCGTCATGTCTGGTGGTAAAGAACTCGCACACCGTCTCGAAGCAGAAGGTTATGACTGGGTTAAAAAAGAACTCGGCATCGAAGACGTCGAAATCGAAACAAAAGCGTAAGACGAGGGAGGAAGCATGATGACTGTAGAACTGAATCTTGCAGTAAATCGCGAGGCAGTGGCAGAACGTGCGACTCGCTTAGGGGAACCATCTTGGATGGTCGCAAAGCGTCAAGACGCGCTTGATCTTGCCCCAACGCTCGCATTGCCAAAAGTAGAAAAAATCAAGATCGAAGGCTGGAACTTCACAGAAGGTACGACGGAACTCGAAACCGTCACTGGTCTTTCTTCAGATATCGAAGCATTGATCGGCGAAAACCGTGATCACATGCTCGTCACGCGTAACGGACAACTCGTCCACGCGCAAAACAGTGAAGCGGCGAACGGCGTCATCTTCACGACGCTCGAAGACGCATTAAAACAACACCCAGAACTCGTCGAGAAATACTTCATGACGGAAGGTGTTCAAGTTAACGAAGATCGTCTTGCGGCATTAAACGCAGCACTTCGTAACGGCGGTACGTTCCTTTATGTACCAAAAGGCGTTAAGCTTTCTGTACCGATGCAAGCGATCTATACGCTTGAGCAATCAGGTGCAGCGCTTTACCATCACGCGATCATCGTCGCAGATGCGGACAGCGAATTGACGTATATCGAAAACTTCGTCTCTTATGGTGACGAAGCGCATAACGTCAACGTCGTCACAGAAGTCTTCGTTGAAGACAACGCAAAAGTCCTCTTCGGTGGTGTCGATACGTTATCGAAAGGTGCCATCACGTATATGAACCGTCGTGGTGTCGTCAAACAAGGCGCGAAGCTCGAATGGGCACTCGGTCACATGAATGACGGTCACACAGTTACAGAAACAAAAACACATCTCGTCGGAAACGATTCGTTCTCAGATACGAAAGCCGTTACGGTCGGTCGTGGAGAGCAAAAACAAAACTTCAACGTCCGGACGGACCACTTCGGTAAAGGATCAGAAGGTTTCATCTTGATCCACGGTGTCCAAAAAGACGCAGCAACATCTATCTTCAACGGAACGTCGATGATCCATCACGGCGCTTCGAAATCAAACGGCGTTCAAACGGAACGTGTCCTCATGTTGTCTGAAAAGGCACGTGGTGATGCGAACCCAATCCTCTTGATCGATGAGGATGACGTCATGGCAGGGCACGCGGCATCTGTCGGTCGTGTCGATGAACTACAACTCTACTACTTGATGAGCCGTGGCCTTTCACGGAAGGAAGCAGAACGCCTCGTCGTTCACGGATTCCTCCAGCCAGTCGTCTCGGAACTTGCGATTGACTCGGTGAAAGAACGTCTCGTTCAAGTCATCGAAGGGAAAGTAAACTAATATGGGAATCGATGCATCCATCCGCAATCAGTTTCCGATCCTCGACCAACAGGTCAACGACCGGAAACTCGTCTATCTCGATAGTGCGGCCTCTTCGCAGAAGCCGCTCGTCGTCATCAATGCGATTGACGACTACTATAAGACGATTCATTCGAATGTGCACCGTGGCGTCCATACGCTCGGAACACGAGCGACGGATGCGTACGAAGGTGCGCGTGAGAACGTTCGTCGTTTCATCCAGGCGCAACACCATGAAGAAATTATCTTTACCCGCGGCACGACGACGGCGATCAACATCGTCGCGTCAAGCTACGGCATGGAGCATGTCGAAGAAGGCGACGAAATCGTCGTCACATACCTCGAACACCATGCGAATCTCATCCCGTGGCAACAAGTCGCTAAACGCAAAAAAGCGAAGTTGAAATACGTCGATTTGACAGCGGATGGTCGCGTGACGGTCGAAGCGGTCGAAGCACAACTGTCCGACCGGACGAAGATCGTCGCGATGGCACATGTCTCGAACGTTCTCGGTACGATCAATCCGATCAAAGAAGTCGCGCGTCTTGCTCACGCTCGAGGTGCCGTCATGGTCGTTGATGCCGCGCAAAGTGCACCGCATCAACGGATTAATGTCACGGATCTCGACTGTGACTTCCTCGCCTTCTCTGCACACAAGATGTGTGGTCCGACAGGTGTTGGTGTCCTTTACGGGAAAAAGGCGTTACTCAATGCGATGGAACCCGTTGAGTTCGGTGGCGAGATGATTGATTACGTTGGTCTTGAAGAGTCGACGTTCAAACCGTCTCCATATCGTTTCGAAGCGGGTACACCGATTATCGCAGGCGCTGTTGGTTTATCGGCAGCGATTGATTTTTTAGAAGAGATTGGTTTAGAGAACGTCGAAGCACACGAACGTGAACTCGCGCAGTACGCGATGGCACAAATGCGTGACATCGACGGACTAACGATCTACGGTCCGGAAGAACGCGTTGGACTCGTCACGTTCAATCTCGGTGATGTCCATGCACATGACGTCGCAACCGTCCTTGATATGCAGGGAATCGCGGTTCGCGCCGGTCATCACTGTGCACAGCCCCTGATGCGTTGGCTCGGAGCGAGCTCGACGGCTCGCGCTAGCTTCTATCTCTATAACACGAAAGAAGAGGTTGACGCACTCGTGACAGGACTTCGCCAAACGAAGGAGTATTTCAGTCATGGATTTTAACAATCTCGATCACTTGTATCGTCAAGTGATCATGGATCACTATAAAACTCCCCGAAATCGCGGTGCGATCGAGGGGGGCGTCACGATCGACATGAACAATCCGACGTGCGGCGATACGATTCGTCTCCAGCTCGCGATTGAAGACGATGTCGTCCGTGATGCGAAATTTGACGGGGAGGGCTGCTCGATCAGCATGGCGTCTGCTTCAATGATGACGCAACTCGTCAAAGGTAAGACTATCGAAGAAGCCTTACGACTCGCGGATATCTTTTCGGACATGGTCCAAGGAAAAGACTATGACGACGAATCGTTCGACCTCGGGGACGTCGAGGCACTCTCGGGTGTCACGAAATTCCCGGCACGGATCAAATGTGCGACACTTGCCTGGAAGGCGCTCGAACGCGGCGTAGAAGAAGGGAAGTAAACTTCGGTCACAAGCAAGTAAGAGGAGGAAATGAACATGGCAAAGAACATGCCGGAAATTGGCGATTATAAATATGGTTTCCACGATCGCGATATCTCGATCTTCCGTTCTGGACGTGGCTTGACGACTGAAGTCGTCGAAACGATCTCGAAAATGAAGGAAGAACCACAATGGATGCTTGATTTCCGTTTGAAATCACTTAAGATCTTCAACGAACAAGCGATGCCAGCGTGGGGTGGCGATCTCTCAGAATTGAACTTCGACGACATCACGTACTACGTCAAGCCGTCTGAACGGGCAGAGAAATCGTGGGATGAAGTACCAGAAGAAATCAAACGTACGTTTGACAAACTCGGTATCCCAGAAGCAGAGCAAAAATACTTGGCAGGTGTCTCGGCTCAGTACGAGTCAGAGGTTGTCTACCACAACATGAAAGAAGACCTCGAAGAAATCGGTGTCGTCTTCAAAGATACAGATACAGCGTTAAAAGAGAACGAAGATATCTTCCGTGAGTACTTCGGAAAATTAATCCCGCCAACAGACAACAAGTTCGCAGCTTTGAACACAGCGGTCTGGTCAGGTGGATCGTTCATCTACGTACCAAAAGGTGTTAAAGTCGATACGCCGCTTCAAGCCTACTTCCGCATCAACTCGGAAAACATGGGTCAATTCGAGCGGACGTTGATCATCGTTGATGACGAAGCATCGGTTCACTACGTCGAAGGATGTACAGCACCGGTCTACACAACGAACTCGCTTCACTCAGCGGTCGTTGAGATCTTCATCAACAAAAACGCTTACTGCCGTTACACGACGATCCAAAACTGGGCGAACAACGTCTACAACCTCGTTACGAAACGTGCGATCTGTGAAGCTGGCGCAACGATGGAATGGGTCGATGGTAACATCGGTTCGAAACTGACGATGAAATACCCAGCCGTCATCCTCAAAGGTGAAGGTTCACGTGGTATGACATTGTCGATCGCAATCGCTGGTAAAGGTCAACACCAAGATGCGGGTGCGAAGATGATTCACTTAGCACCGAACACATCGTCGACGATCGTCTCGAAGTCGATCTCAAAACATGGTGGTAAAGTCACGTACCGCGGTATCGTCCACTTCGGACGGAAAGCGACAGGCGCACGTTCGAACATCGAATGTGATACGCTCATCATGGATAACCAATCGACGTCGGATACGATTCCGTACAACGAAATCCTCAACGATAACATTTCGCTCGAGCACGAAGCGAAAGTCTCGAAGGTCTCGGAAGAGCAATTGTTCTACCTCATGAGCCGCGGGATTTCACAAGAGGAAGCAACGGAAATGATCGTCATGGGCTTCATCGAGCCGTTCACGAAAGAACTTCCAATGGAATATGCGGTCGAAATGAACCGTCTCATCAAGTTCGAGATGGAAGGTTCAATCGGATAATTCGTCTTGCTCTCTCATCTACGGATGGGGGAGTTTTTTCATGAAATGGTTATTGGGGTAAAGAGTGAAAAAGGAGGGATTATTATGCGTGACATCGTCTATTCCTTTCAAGTCTCGCTTGACGGTTATATCGAAGATGCGTCAGGTAGGATCGATTTCGCTTCACCGGACGCAGAATTACATCAGTATTTCAATGACTATGAGAAAGCGTTCGATACCCATGTCTATGGACGTCGTTTGTACGAGATGATGCAATACTGGGAGACAGCGGATCAGGAAGACGAGCCGATTGTCGTTGAGTATGCGAAAACCTGGCAATCGCTTGAGAAGGTCGTCTTCTCGCGGACGCTCGACGCTGTCGAAGGAAAGACACGTCTAGCGACCAAGTCACTTACCGAGGAACTTCAAGCACTAAAAGCCTTGCCTGGAAAACAGATTGCGATTGGTGGGGCGACGCTTGCTGCTGAAGCGATACGACTTGGACTCGTCGACCGTTATCATATCGTGATTTATCCTGTTCTGCTCGGCGGTGGAAAACGGATGTTTCCGGTGTTCGATCAACCGCAACACTTAAAAATGATCAAAACACAATACTTCGAATCGGGATGTATCATACTTGAATATGAACGTTTAAATTGAAGCATCGAAGAAGAAATCCCGGATTCTGCTATGCTATGATGAATAGGTAGAATAGAACACGTAAGGGGGAGGAGCGCATGATATATATCGGTGTTACGGGCTGGGGAGATCATGATAGTCTCTACTTGACCCCGCAAGATCGTAAGGAGAAGCTCGCCGCTTATGCGGGACATTTTCCAGCAGTCGAGGTCGACTCGACGTTCTATGCGATTCAACCGGAACGAAACTACGAAAAATGGACATCCGAGACACCGGACGGGTTCCGCTTCATCGTCAAGGTCCACCGGGCGATGAGTGGACATGACCGGGAGAATAAAGATCCGCTCGGTCCGATTTTTGAACAATATATCGCGTCGATCGAACCGATGCGAAAGAGTGGAAAGATTGCAGCGATCCTCGTGCAGTTACCGCCCTGGTTCGATGTCAGCAAAATGCACTTGGAGTATTTGCAAACGATCCGGAAATCACTTGCTGGACTGCCGGTCGCGATTGAGTTCCGAAATCCATCGTGGTATTCGGAAGCTTATCGTGAGCGGACGCTCCGATTTTTGAAGGAACATCAGTTTATTCATACGATTTGTGACGAACCCCAGACCGAAGATGGTTCCGTACCATTCGTACCGGTCGTGACGCAGGAGACGGCATTCATCCGCCTCCATGGACGAAATAAAGCGGGTTGGTTAAAGAAACCGGGTCAAAGCAGCGACGATTGGCGAAAAGTCCGCTGTCTCTATCGGTATTCAGAAGACGAGTTACAGGAACTCGCAAGCCACGTCCGAAACGTAGCAGCGGAAGCAAAGGATGTCTATGTCTTCTTCAATAACAACTCAGCAGGAGATGCTGCCCCGAATGCGAAACGATTAATCGAGATTCTCGATCTCGACTATGAACTGGCGCCGCGACAAATCTCATTGTTTTAAATCATCAAGGGGGGCTTCTGCATGAAGTTACACATCATTCACTATAATGATCTGCATTCACACTTCGACATGTGGCCTCGCTACATGTCCTTCGTCAAGGAACACCGGACGTATGATTCGCTCGTTTTTGATCTCGGCGATCATGCTGACCGTGTTGATCCAGCGACGGAAGCAACAAAAGGAAAAATCAATACGCATCTACTGAATGCGTTGATGCCGACTGCCGTGACGATCGGGAATAATGAAGGCATCACGTTTCCGCACGACTGGTTAGCGAACCTCTACACGGAAGCGGACTTTCCGGTCCTCGTCTCGAATTTAGAAGCACCGTTTGCCAAGCAAGGAGTCATTCACGAATTACCGACCGGAAAAGTCGGCGTCTTTGGTCTGACGGCACCGTATATCGAACTGTACGGTTTACTTGGTTGGACGATCGAAGAACCGTTTGACGTCGCGGCGCGTGAAATCGAACATTTGCGTCAAGAAGTCGACGTCTTGATTTGTTTGAGTCACCTCGGTTTCTATCAAGACGAAGAACTCGCGATGCGTTTTCCAGAACTGGATTTGATCATCGGTGCGCATACGCACCATGTCCTTGATGACGGTGTCGTTAAGAACGGTGTCTTAATCACCCAAGCCGGTAAACATGGGCAGTATGCGGGTGAAATTTATATGAATACGGATACCGGAGAGAAGGAAGCGGTCCTTCATTCCTTACACGATTACGTCGAGGACGAAGCGACGGCGAAATTACTCGACCGCGAACAGTATCTGGCGGAACAACAGATGAAGGAGCCGATTGGCGAGACATCGGGTCTAGCCAATGATTGGTTCAGCGAGTCGCCGTTCTCACAATTGCTTGTCGAGACGATGCGTGATTGGTGTGATGCGGATATCGCTTGTGTCCCGGCAGGTATTCTGCTTGGGTCACTTCCACCAGGTCCTGTCTCTGCCTTTGATTTACATCGACTCTGTCCGCACCCGATCAATCCTTGTAAAGTGACGATGACCGGAGTGGAATTACAAACTTTCCTCGACGAAGTCAAAACAGATCAGTTCGAACAACTAAAGGTTCGAGGTCTCGGTTTCCGTGGTAAGTTGATGGGGCGGATGCATTATGCTGGTTTGGCGGCACATCAACCGCTTGAGCCAACGCGAAACTATACGGTCGTCTTGCCGGATATGTTCACGTTCGGTCCACTCTTTCCAGCAATCAAAGAAATGCCAAAAGAATATTTCATGCCGGAATTGTTACGGGATTTGTTGTTCGAACGCTTATCGGAGAAGTCGGAATATAATGAATTACATGTTCGCAAACCCTGATTGTTTGTTATACTAAAGCAGACATGAATTGACTTTTTGGGGATGAAGGGGGAAGCGAAACCATGGGACGCGGAGAAATCCAACGTAAACCGGAATGGTTGAAAATCAAGCTGAATACGAATGAAACCTACACAGAATTAAAAAGTATGATGCGCGAGAAAAAGCTACATACTGTCTGTGAGGAAGCAAAGTGTCCGAATATCCACGAGTGTTGGGCGGTACGCCGGACGGCGACGTTCATGATTCTCGGAAGTATCTGCACACGTGCGTGCCGTTTTTGCGCCGTGACGACAGGACGCCCAAACGAACTCGATCTTGAAGAACCAAAACGTGTCGCGGAATCCGTTCGTTTGATGAACCTGAAGCACGCGGTCATCACAGCGGTTGCCCGTGACGATCTGAATGATTTCGGAGCAGGCGTTTACGCTGAAACCGTCCGTGAAGTTCGTCGGATGAATCCAGAGACATCAATCGAAGTCTTGCCTTCAGATATGGGTGGGAACTTTGAGGCATTGAAAACGCTGATTGATGCACAACCAGACATCATGAACCACAACATCGAGACGGTCCGCCGTCTGACACCGACCGTTCGTGCGAAAGCGACATACGACCGGACGCTTGAATTCCTTCGCCGTTCGAAGGAACTCGCACCTGAAATTCCAACGAAGTCGAGCTTGATGCTTGGTCTTGGTGAGACATGGGAAGAGATTCTTGAAACGATGGATGATCTTCGCGCAAATAACGTCGACATCATGACAATCGGTCAGTATCTCCAACCGACGAAAAAACACCTCGACGTCATCAAATACTATACACCACAAGAGTTCGCTGAACTGAAGCAGATCGCGCTCAGCAAAGGATTCTCGCACTGTGAGGCAGGTCCACTCGTTCGTTCGTCGTATCACGCGGATGAGCAAGTCAACGCAGCGAAAAAGAATAAAACAGCACTTCCGATCGACTAACGATCAAAAACCGTTCGAGCAGTTGCTCGGACGGTTTTTCGTCTGCCAGGCGAAATGGAATATGCTATGATAAGAACAGCAGGAGGTGGGAATAATGATACAAGTCAATCGGGAACGTTATGAGGTCGTCGAAGAGAAGCGGGAAGGTTTTAATGAGGAAGCCTTCATCGGTCGTTTTAGCGATGTCCTAGAGAAATATGATTATATCGTGGGGGACTGGGGGCACGGTCAATTACGGCTACGTGGCTTCTATGAGGATCAACACGAGAAAGCGACATTCGATACGAAAATTTCGCATGTGGCGGATTATCTCTACGAATACTGTAACTTCGGATGTGCCTACTTCATCGTCAAGAAGATCGGATTGGTAGAAGGAGAAGAAGCACCACCTCGCTTCGACGGTTCTTCATCCAATACGTTGAAGTTGAAACGGAAGTTCGCACCTGCACCAGAGAAGACGGAAAGCGAGTAATCAAACTGTCATACAGAAAAGCGTTTCTAGTGGACGGAATTCGGCTATTACTATAAGTATCATGTACCTATAGGGGGAACCATCCATGCGAATCGTTGGAATTTACTCATCCGTACCAGAAGTTGTTAGTGCCGTGCACGATCTCCGTGTTGCCGGTGTCGTCTCGACTGATTTAAAAGTCTTAGCACACGACAAATACGATCTCGAACAAATCGAGGAACTAGCGGATTTGAACAACCAACAGACATCTACGCGTCTGTCACAGGAAGATCATCGTAATCTCTGGCAGGAAATCAAGAGCATCTTCAAAAAAGATGACACGGCTTCCCACGGAGATGCTATTCGTGGAAGTGGCTTGACGAAGGAAGACGTCGATCGTGCGAATCATGCGGTCGAAAGCGGTCAATTCGTATTACTCGTCGGTGATGAAGCGGATCAGCATTCGGAGCGTCGTGCCCATGACGAGTCAGACAATACGAACGTCTTCAGCGGACCGAATACATTAAATGAACGAAACGATCGTCTCTTATAAGAAAAAGCCTTCGTCCGCGGACGAAGGCTTTTTTCATAGACCGATATAAGCGCGTAGATACATCTCGAGTTCCGTTGCCGCATCGTCTTCGACGTCAAACGCCGTCGCGATGTAGCCAGGTTCATCAAAATCATCCGCACCGATGATCGCATAGCGATTCGATAAGAGATTCAAGACGAGAATCTTACCGTAAAAATGTTCCGAGTGCGTGATGGCGAGATCAAACCGACTAGCTTCTCCGATCCAACTGACAAAGCGTGTCTTCGTTTGTTCGACATCATCATATAAAAAATCACGTTCTTCCATCATTCAGCTTCCCTCATTTCCCTAACATCTGTTTCAGATTAAAGGGTTTGGGGGACTTTTTGCAAGTATGGTTTACGCGATAAGCTATGCTCGGCGATGACTTTTCGAATCGTCCGTGTCTTTGAACGCATGACAAGGGATGTCGTCTCAACGATATCATCCGTCAAGAACTTAACGCCATCGAGCATTTCGCCCGTCGTGACGCCGGTCGCAGCAAAGATACAGTCGTCGCTTTTGATAAGGTCATCAAGCGTTAAAAGTTGAAGCGGATCTTCAAGCCCCATCCGGATGACACGAGCAGTTTCTTCTTCGTTCATCGGGTGTAAGCGTGCCTGCATGTCGCCGCCCATCGCTTTAACGGCAGCAGCCGTGATGACACCTTCAGGAGCACCGCCTGTACCGATGAAGATATCGATTCCTGTCGCAGGAGAGAGTGGTGCGATTCCAGCCGAGACGTCGCCGTCTTCAAATAGACGAACCCGTGCGCCCATCCGCATCGCGGCTTCGCGGAAGTGATCGTGACGTGGGCGATCCTGCATGATGACCGTGACGTCCTCAATCCGTTTATTGTTGTATTGAGCTGCTTTTTCAATGATGACTTCAAGTGGATCGTCGAGCGAGACGTGTCCTTTTAAGTTCGGTCCAACTGTTAATTTATCCATATACATATCCGGTGCGTGGAGCAGGGCACCTTGATCGGCGACGGCGATGACGACCATCGCATTACCGAGACCTTTGGCGACGATATTCGTACCTTCGAGCGGGTCGACGGCGATGTCAACGATTGGACCGTTTGCTGTTCCGACACGTTCGCCGATGAAGAGCATCGGTGCTTCGTCGAGTTCGCCTTCACCGATGACGACCGTTCCGTTCATGTTGACCGTGTTCAAGACTTCGCGCATCGCAGTCGTTGCTGCATCATCCGCTTCATTTTTCTTACCGCGACCAATCCATTGAGCAGAAGCTAGTGCTGCTGCTTCCGTAGCGCGTACGATTTCCAGTGCGAGTTCCCGTTCCATGTATATAACCTCCACGTCACCAATGTGACATACTATTTTCAGCAAAAATCTAAATTGAGGATAACACATTGGGGAATGTGATGCAAATGACCTTTCTGCTTTTCAGGATTGCCGGATAACGATAAAATGGAGGATGTGAGGGGGAATGAAGATGTATTTCGTCAATCGTCAAAAAATCGAAGAGACGGTCGTTTGTTATGAGACGGCACTTCGACAAAGTAAGGAAGTTACGGGGGATCCGGTGACGACGGCACTGGCTATGGAACGGATCGGTTTTTTAGTCATCGAAAGTGTCATCGACATCGGAAACAGTATGATTGATGGATTCATCATGCGGGATCCGGGAAGTTATGAAGATATCATCCTCATTTTAGAAGATGAGAAGGTCATCGATGGACCGCTCGCGACGAGTCTGAAGAAGCTCGTTGCGTTACGTACGTTGATCGTCCGGTCATTCACACAGTCGAGTATGGCGGAGATTCGGGCGGTACTTGAGACAGAGGAAGCAGAGCTACGTCGTTTCCCGGAAGCGATTCGCCGGTATATCGAGACAGAACTCGGACCGGTGTCTGCATTTTTACCAAACGAGGAGTGAGTCAGGATGAAGGCAAAAGGCTATTTATTTGATTTAGATGGAACGATGTATAACGGAACGGAACCGGTAAAAGAAGCGGTCGATTTCGTCAATCGTCTGCAAGCAGAAGGGATTCCGTATTTGTTCGTGACGAATAATGCGTCGATGACGGCAGAAGCCGTGGCGGAGAAATTACGCGGGATGGGTGTTCATTCTGATGCGAAACACGTCTTGACGAGTGCGATGGCGACCGGTCGTTATATCGCTGATCTATCACCGAAAGCGCGCGTCTATGCGATCGGTGAGACAGGACTGATTGATGCGCTTGAACGGGAAGGGTTAGACGTCGTCGTAACCGAAGCGGCAGATTACGTCGTCATCGGTCTCGACCGTCAGATCACGTATGAAAAACTCGCTGTCGGTGCCCTCGCGATTCGTGCCGGTGCTCGCTTCATCTCGACGAACGGAGACATTGCCATTCCGACAGAACGTGGATTCTTACCAGGAAACGGTGCCTTGACGTCCGTCCTGCGCGTGACGACGGAGAAGGAACCGTTCTTCATCGGTAAACCGGAACCGGTCATGGTCGATATCGCAACGGAGATGATTGGTCTGTCAAAAGAAGACGTCATCATGGTCGGGGATAACTACCATACGGATATTCTATTCGGAATCAATGGAGGCATCCGGACGATGCACGTCAATTCTGGCGTCCATACACCCGTCTTCATTCAAGGTCAGGATCGTCAACCGACATACATGGTCGATACGTTAGCAGAATGGATTCTATGAATCAAAAAATCCCGAACGAAAATTCGTTCGGGATTTCATGTATTAGAAGACTTGTTCGACTTCAACGACGCCAGCGACTTCTTCAAGAAGGGCACGTTCGATACCGGCCTTCAATGTGATCGTTGAACTTGGGCAGCTACCACAAGCTCCCATCAAACGGAGTTTTACGATTCCGTCTTCTACATCTACGAGTTCAACGTCTCCTCCATCACGAAGAAGGAACGGACGCAATTTTTCAAGAACTTCATTCACTTGATCAAACATTTCCATGCGTAAACACATCCTTTCGTATAGTTTCATTGTAACAGGGTTGAAAAATGTTCTCAATCTGGAAAACTTGTATACTAAAGAGGAGAGAATTGAAAAGGGGGACTTCAAGATGGAAATCACGGTTTATGGAACAGCGGTCACTTGTCCGAGTTGTGTCGGGGCACCTAGCTCGGAAGAGACGTTCAGTTGGCTACAAGCTGTCCTCGGGCGAAAATATGAGCAAGCGATGACGCTTCGCTATGTCGATTTCGAGACAGCAACATCGGATCGATGGACGGAAGCGCTAAAAGAGGATATCTATTTTTATCCATTGATCGTGCTTGATGATGAGATGATTGACGAGGGGTACGTCAAGCTGAAGACGATCACGGCGGCGATTGATGCAAAGTTAAGTCAGACGGGATGAATGACAAAGAGGTATCCCAAAGCTTGGGACACCTCTTTTGTTCATTTAATCTTTTTGTGTTTCCATAAGACACCGGACTTCAAGAGACGTGGGACTTTCCCCGTCAGCGCTTGCTTGCCCATGACGATCCCGAAACCATCTGATTTCCCGAGCGATCCGAGCATTCCGCGCAGTTTGATTTCTGGCAGTTTCGGCAATTTTTTCCCTTGCCACTTCGCTTGCAAGACGTCGACGACTTGTTCTGCCTGATGTTCTGCGAGTTGACCGCTTGGCGCATACGGCAAGCTGGCACAATCGCCGATGACGAAGACGTTATCGTATTCCGGTACGTGATGATGTGCCGTCAATTTGATCCGACCACCGCTATCTGCAGCAAAGCCGAGATCACGAACGACCTTGACCGGCTGCGTACCTGCCGTCCAAATCGTCAAGTCCGACGGGTACGTATCGTCGCCGTTTCGGACGTCGTCCGCCGTGACGAGCGTGACGTTCGAATTGTTGATGACTTCCACGTCATGCTCCTCGAACCATTCCTGGACGTAAGATGAGACTTTGTCGGATAAGAATGACAAGACGGATGGACCGCGGTCGAACAGACGAATCGTTAAATCCTTCCGGCTTTCATGCAGTTCACTGGCAAGTTCAACACCAGATAGACCAGCACCGACAATCGAGACGACGGACCCCGGTGACAGACCGCAGATCGCTTGTTGTGTCTTGCGCGATTCTTCAAGTGTCTGGATGCTGTATGTAAACTCTTGAGCACCCGGAATGTTGTGGTATTTATCCTCGCAACCGAGGGCGATGATCAAGTCATCATAGAATAATTCTGATCCGTCCTGCAGGTGGACCGTATTCGTCTCTGGTGAGATTTTAATGACATGTCCATATTTATAAGTAAGATGTTTCCCCTCCGGAAATTCAATCCGGACATCCCGATCTGATAATGTACCTGCTGCGAGTGCATAATATTCCGTTTTGAGTGCGTGGTACGGTAGACGGTCGACGAGCGTGACGGCAACTTCCTCGTCCTTGAATCGCTCACAAATCCGCATTCCACCATATCCTCCGCCGAGTACGACCAATTGCTTCATAACGTAAAATCCCCCTTAGTTCCCCTAAATCAGTCTGACCTTGTATAATACGACATGAGGCAGGTCGTTTCCTGCTTGAAGGAGGAAAAAAAGTGAATCCGATTATTGAATTTTGTATCAGTAACTTAGCGGCTGGTACACAGGTCGTCATGGAGCAACTCGAACGTGACCCGAACGTCGACGTCGTCGAATACGGTTGCCTTGGCTATTGCGGCATTTGTTCGCTTGATCATTTTTGTCTCGTTGATGGTGAGACGGTCGTAGGCGAGACGCCGGAAGAGTTGCTTGAAAAGATTTACCTAAAAATCGAAGAGAATGAGCTGTGAGCCCGAACAGCCAAAAAATCCCCTCGTTCGTCTGAACGAGGGGATTCGTGTCCGTCAGCGGGCGCAGCTTTTCGGATCAGGCAGATTGTTGACGGCGCATCATCCATGGTCGTAGTTTCATGAACAACGGAATGAAGAGTGCCGAGATGAACAATGCCTTGATGACGTTAAACGGTAAGATACCGGCTGTGATTGCTGTCCATTTGACAGCTGGATCCGCCATGTAGTCCATACCGAGGAACCATGCATATGCTGGAAGGATCAAGATATAGTTGAGAATCGCAAGACCGAGTGCCATCGTGATTGTACCAGCGACGAGGCCAGTTGCGAGACCTTGTGTTGATTTCTTTTTGTGGTAGAACCAGCTGACAGGAAGCACGAATGCGACACCAGCAGCGAAGTTCGCGAATTCTCCGACCGGAACACCACTTCCGCGGAAGATGTAATATAACACGTTCTTCAATGCTTCGACGATGACACCTGCGACCGGTGAGAACATGATCGCTGCGACGAGAGCAGGAACATCACTGAAGTCGATCTTCAGATAGTTCGGTAAGAACGGCAGTGGAAAATTGATAAGCATAAGAACAAATGAGATTGAACCTAACATTGACAGAGTGACCATTTTTTGTGTGCGTTTCATACGAGTATTGTCTCCTTTTGCTCGTTCCTCTCGATGAAGTATTGGCATGACTGCGTCCATAAAGAAACCCCTATTGATGAGATCAACAGGGGAGAAGTCCGCATTAAATAAACCTAATCGATTGTTGCAAAAATCGATCAAATTCAAACTCATGCCGCCATCTTCTCCCATCCAGACTATACTGTCGGCTCCTGAATTACACAGAATCAGCAAATAGCGCCCTATTCGCTCGCGGGCTTCAACTCATAATAGTTGTTTACCGCCGGTCGGGAATTTCACCCTGCCCTGAAGATGGAACGATTATTTTGTTGTACATACCATTTATACAACGAATTCAAGATAGTTTCAAGCAACTAGGTTTCGATTCGCTCAGAAGTTGCGTATACTAAAGAAAAGGAAGGTGATGACATGATCCATTTAACGGAGGCAGCAGCGTTACAAGTCCAAGACATGATGGCGCAGGCACCAGCAGATGAACGGAATCTTCGGATGCTCGTCCAAGGTGGTGGATGTAGTGGTCTGTCGTACGGAATGGGATTCGACCAACAGAAAGAAACGGATCTCGTTTTCGAACAGCACGGCGTGACCGTCATCGTGGACGAAAAAGATTACCCGGTCGTCAAAGGACTGGAAATCGATTATAAGCAGTCGATGCTCGGCGGCGGATTCACGATCACGAATCCGAATGCCATCGCAACATGCGGTTGCGGGACATCGTTCCGGACGGCAACGAATGCCGGGACACCGGGTGGCTGTTAATGAATCCAATCGTGGACATCGTCCACGATTTTTTTATTGTCCGCATACAGGAGACCTGTTCCGTTGACTCGAAATATTAAGAGAGTGAATGCTACTACGAACAGGGAGGGCTTCAGGATGAGAAAAGTATTGATCTTCGGGGGAACACGCTACTTCGGACGCCGGCTTGCGATTCGGTTAGCCGATTCGGGGGATGACGTGACAATCGTCACACGCGGCGAGCATACGCCACCGGTTGCGAAGGGCTTGACATTTTTCAAAGGGGACCGGACGTCAAGTAGTACGATGAAGGACTTAAGCCAACAGCACTGGGATGTCATCTATGACAATATCTGTTTCACACCGTATCAAGCAAAACTTGCGATCGACGCGTTTGAAGGAAAAGTCGGACGTTACGTGTTGACGTCGACGATGTCTGTCTATGAAGGCGGTGGTGCGAACATCACGGAGCGTGCCTATAATCCGTTTCCGGGGAAATATGACCTCGAGAAGGAACATGGATATGGCGAAGGGAAACGCCAAGCGGAGAGTTATTTCTTCCAACGGGCGACGTTCCCAGTCGTTGCGGTCCGTTTTCCGGTCGTCCTCGGACCAGATGATTATACGGAGCGACTCGTCTTTCATATCAAACGGGCGCTTGACGGGCGTCCGATCGTTGCCGAAAACACATACGCGAAGATGGGGTATATCTCAAGTTACGAAGCCGCTGCCTTTCTGGAGTGGTGTGGTCGCTCGGAACTGACCGGACCGATCAACGCTGCAAGTGACGGTGTCTTATCCATTCAAGACCTAGTGGATAAAATCGACCGCGTTGCGGGAACGACAAGTCAACTCGTCGCAAAAGGAGAGGATGAATCACCGCTTGCGCCAGAACGCGATTTCTATATGGATACGACAGCTGCGAAACAAGCCGGCTATCTGTTCCAACATGTCGATGACTGGCTCGATCGTTTGATTGAAGAGGAGGTGCGCAATCACCAATGATGCAGTTGATGAAACCAACTCTTGCGTGGGAGACAGAGTATCGCGCCTTTTTAGAAGACTGGCGAGAGTCGGGTGAAACGATCGTGCCGGAAGCAGTCGGAGACACATATGAACCACTGGGCGCTTATTTTGCGGAACTTAAGGAAATGGAGACAACGGTCAGATCGGGTCTTGTCACCCATTCGACGTACTGGATGGTCGACGGGCAACGAATCGTCGGTGCGCTGAACTTCCGGCATGATTTGACAGAGAACTTGAAGTTGTACGGCGGGCACATCGGATACGGCATCCGACCATCCGAGCGTCAGAAAGGATATGCGACGAGTGGTCTTCGACTTGCGCTTGAAGAAGCACGCCAGCGTGGACTCGATCAAGTACTACTGACGTGTGGCGTTGATAATCTAGCATCTCGCCGTGTCATCTTGGCGAACGGTGGACAAGAAATCGAGCCGACTGTTCGTAATGGGCGCGAGACACGTCGCTTCATCATCCCGTTATGAGAATCCGTGAAGCACGTCTAGAAGATGCGTCAGCCATCGCCCGCGTTCATATTGATGCCTGGCGCGAGACGTATCAAGGTATCATTCCAGATCTGTATTTAGCACAGTTGTCGCATGTGAAACGGACGCAACAATGGGAACAGACATTAGTCAATCAGCGCGTGTATGTTGCCGTGTCAGGAGAAGAAGTCGTTGGCTTTGCGCAAGGTGGAGCGAATCGAAGTGATGCGCGTGAAGGGGAACTCTACGCGATTTATGTCTTGCAAGCGTCACAAGGGCAGGGACTTGGGAAAGCGCTGTTTCAACGCATCGCTGAGGACTTAGCGGAATATGAGACGATGCAGGTTTCTGTCTTGCGAGATAATCCAGCGTGCCAGTTTTACGAGCGATTCGGTGGTCAGGTCTTCGAAGAATCGATGATTGAGCGAGGTGGGGTGGAACTCGTGCAACGGGTTTACCGGATACCGGTTAAAAGATCATCCGTATGAAATCGGACGTTTTCAACATCTTCGCTTTCCTTAGGCGGGATGTAAGCCGCGCCAGTTCCCATTCCATGTGATCTGTCGGGTCTTCCCTATCCCTGACGGAAGCACGCATCGTGCTTCCTTTTCCTGTGGGAGTCGAAGATGTTTGGTCACGTCCTCGATGTGATTCCATGAAAATAAGAGGTCGGACTCCGGTATGTCATCCGGAATTCGACCTCTTATTTGTTTACAACCATTCAGTTATCTCAAGAATGATTTGTTACTTTTTCGAACAGACTCGTCGAGTGTTGCGGGTGACGAGCAGATGGATCAACGAGAAGTTTCGCTTGGTTAACGGCGATCGGTGCTTCACCGAAGCCCGTTGCGATCAGTTTGACGCGTCCTTCGTAAGTCGCGATATCACCACAAGCGAAGACGCCCGGAATCGCAGTCTCCATCTTCGAATTGACACGAATCGAATTGCGTTCGAATTCGACTTCCCATTCTTTGAGCGGTCCGAGTGACGAGACGAAGCCGAAGTTACAGACGACATCGTCCGCAGCGACGACGACGACTTCACCACTTTCAGCATGTTTGAACGTCAGCGTCTCGATGTGCGTCTCACCTGTAACCGATTCAAGTGTATACGGCGTCATGACGTTGACGGACGAATCGTGTAACAGTTCGACCGAATGTTCATGGGCACGGAACTTGTCACGACGGTGGACGAGCGTGACGGATTTTGCGATCGGCTCAAGCATCAATGACCAGTCTACTGCGGAGTCACCGCCACCCAGTAAGACGACTTGGCGATCCTTGAAACGTTCCATGTCGTTGACGAAATAGTGTAAGTTTGTTTCTTCGAAGCGTTCTGCATCCGCTACTCCGAGTGGACGCGCAGCGAACGAGCCGTTTCCTGCCGTCAAGATGACGGTCTTTGTATAATGCTCGCCTTTATTCGTGACGAGGCGGATGATTCCGTCATCCATCCGTTCGTAAGCGATGACGGTCTCACCGAGCACGTATGTCGGATCGAATTCATTTGCTTGTTCAAGCAACCGATCGACCAGTTCCTGTGCTTTTACTTTCGGAAAACCGGCAATATCGTATATATATTTTTCAGGATAAAGCGTAGCGAGTTGACCACCTAATTGAGGTAGACTCTCGATGACCTTCGTCTTCATCTGGCGCATTCCTGAATAAAACGCGGTGAACAGTCCGACCGGACCGCCGCCGATGATCGTGACATCATATGGTTGGTGCATCTGATTCCCTCCTAGCGTTGGATAGGTCCATTATATAGGAAGTAGGGGGTAAAGGTGCAAGTACGGAACATCTCACATTTTTTTAAGGGAAATTACATTTTTCTTTTGCAATCATTCCTGAAAAGTGTTTCAATAGGCTTATAGACATGTGAACATTATTTGAACAAAATTTTTGAGCATTCGTCTGTAATTGAATGTGAAGAAAATCACAACAAAACTACGATTCGTAAGGAGTATCAGAACATGAACACACCTAACATTGTTATTCTTGGAGCGGGCTACGGTGGATTGATCACAGCAGTCAACCTTCAAAAGAAACTCGGCGTCGATCAAGCGAACATCACGTTGATTAACAAACACGACTATCATTACCAAACAACTTGGTTGCATGAACCAGCTGCAGGTACGATGTCTGCGGAGCAAGCGCGCATCTACATCAATGATGTCATCAACCCGTCACGCGTCAAACTTGTCAAAGGTATCGTTGAGAAAGTCGACACGGCTGCTAAAACGGTTCTCTTACAAGATGGCGGAACAGTTCCTTACGATTACGTCGTCGTTGCTCTCGGTGGCGTTCCTGAAACATTCGGTATCAAAGGATTGAAGGAACACGCGCTGACGATCAGCTCGTTGAACAGCGTCCGTAAAATCAAGGAACATATCGATTACTCATTCGCACAGTACAAAACAACAGGATCACAAGATCGTTCACTCTTGACGATCGTTGTTGGTGGTGCTGGATTCACAGGAATCGAGTTCATGGGTGAGCTCGTCAACCGTATTCCAGAACTGTGCAAACAATATGACATTCCACGCGAACTCGTTCGTGTCGTCAACATCGAGGCAGCACCAACAGTCCTTCCAGGATTCGATGCTGATCTCGTCAACTACGCACACAAATGGCTTGAGCGTCAAGGCGTCGAGTTCAAACTCGGTAACGGCATCAAGGAATGTGGACCAGGAAGCGTCACGTTCGGTCCGCTTCAAGGTGACACGACTGAGACGATCGAAGCAAGCACGATCATCTGGACAGGTGGCGTCAGCGGTAACCCAGTCGTTGCAGCATCTGGTTTCGAAGCGATGCGTAACCGTGTCGTCGTCGAAGAAGATCTCCGTGTTCCAGGACACGACAACGTCTTCATGATCGGTGACTGTTCAGCAGTCATGGATCCAAGTTCGAACCGTCCGTACCCACCGACTGCACAAATCGCGACACAACAAGCACACAAAGTCGCTGAGAACATCGCAGCACTCATCGCGGGTCGTCAAACATCGACGTTCACGTACGAAAACAAAGGAACGGTCGCTTCGCTTGGTCACAAAGACGGCATCGGCATGGTCTTTGGTAAGAAGATTTACGGCCGTAACGCATCGTTCATGAAAAAAGTCATCGACAACAAACACTTCTTCGAACTGAAAAAGCTTGGTCTTGCGATCAAAAAAGGGAAGTTCTAAGTTCACGTTTTAGGCAAATGTACACTCGTGCATTTGCCTTTTTTGTCGGTTATACTAGAAGAGATTCAAAGGGGGAACAGTATGCATATCATTCAAGCCGTGATCGGGAGTGTGCTTTATCTCGTCATGTTCTTTAGTATCGGATTCATCTTAAACATGTTGTTGCGGAGTACATGGGTGATGCTCGTACTCTATCCGGTCATCATCATCATGATGATCGACAACCAATCGACGCTCGAATACTTCACGAATGCTCGTGAAGCAATTCCGAATCTCGGGGACCGGATTGCTGGTCTACAGACAGCGGATATCACGATGTTCGCGGCTGGTCTTGCCGGAATCATCATCGCCGGTCTATCGATTCGCTTCTTGCGTAAGAGTGGTTACCAAATGTTTTAAAGTCTACTTGAGTAAGTAGGCT
This sequence comes from Exiguobacterium sp. OS-77, assembly GCF_000414195.2. Classification (NCBI taxonomy): domain Bacteria; kingdom Bacillati; phylum Bacillota; class Bacilli; order Caryophanales; genus Exiguobacterium; species Exiguobacterium sp. OS-77. The sequence goes on from NZ_DF239008.1 coordinate 782,747, forward strand.
TTTTTCGTGTCTGAAAAACCGTTATAATGAAAACAATGTCTTTAAATAAATGTGTAAGAGCAGATTGGGTTGAGAGCGAATGGATAAACAAATGTACCACGTTATCAAGGTATTGAATAATAATGTCGTCATTTGTTCGACTGGTGCGAATCAGGAAGTCATTATCCTCGCGAAAGGGATTGGCTTCGGTCGGAAGCCAGGCGATCAACTGACAGATCTCGACAAGTTGGAAAAAGTCTACACGTTGAAGGATAAAGAAGAACAGGATCAATATAAGGCGCTCGTCGGTCATCTCGATGAAAATTTCATCGCGTTGATGAACGAGATCGTCTCGATGATCGAGACACGCTTCGGAAAAAAGGTCGACGAACATATCCATATCGGATTGACGGATCATTTGACGTTTACGTTCAAGCGACTCGAACAAGGAATGGAAGTCACGAATCCGTTTCTTGCTGAAACGGAAGCCTTGTATCCGGAAGAGTACGCCCTTGCAGAAGAAATCGTCGAGTTCATCAGTGCCGAGATGAATTTTTACCTGCCTCCAGCTGAGACAGGATTCATCGCACTTCATATTCATTCAGCGACGAACTTCAAAGACGTACTTGAAGTCAACCGCCATCATCAACTCGTCGGTTTAATTGCTAGTCATATCGAGCAGCGACTGGAGATTAAAATCGATCGAAAATCGCTTGATTACAAGCGTCTGATTCGGCATCTTCGTTCAGCGATTGAAAGGGTTTCCAATGGGGAGTATCTAGAGGCTCCAGAAAAAGTAGAAAAGCTATTGCGTGAAGAATATCCGCTATGCTATGATACTGCTTGGGAGCTGATGTCCATCATGGAACGTCAGTTGAAGAAAGCGGTACCGCGCGGTGAGGCGACGTATCTTACGATGCATCTGCAACGCTTAGTGCAGTACGATTCAGGTAAATGACCGCACGGACTACGTGTTACTGATACGATCAGGCATGAGTGGGATGTCGGGCAAGAAGCTTTATTTCCGTTATGCAACGGGATAAGTCTATTGTCTACAATCCGCTCGTGCCTGATTTTTTTCTGTAAAAAAACGGTCAGATGTCTGACTTTTTTCGTCTCAATCATTGGCATTATTCATCATACTTCGCTCTTAACAGGAAAAGGAGGAAACACACATGTTCAAACAGATTTTTGCTGTTCTTCAACGTGTCGGTAAAGCGTTGATGCTTCCTGTAGCGATTTTGCCAGCTGCCGGTATCCTACTCGGATTCGGTAATGCGATGCAAAATCCGAACTTGACGTCAAAACTCGAGTTCTTGAAAAATGATGCAATCATCAAGGTTGCAAAATTGATGGAAGCAGCCGGGGATATCATCTTCGGTAACTTAGCACTCTTATTCGCGGTCGGTGTCGCGATTGGTCTTGCAGGGGACGGCGCAGCCGGACTTGCGGCAATCGTCGGATTCTTGATCATGAACAAAACAATGAGCGTTTGGCTCGGCGTTACACCAGAAATGGTTGCTAACGGTCAAGGGTATGCAAACGTACTCGGTATCCCAACACTTCAAACTGGGGTATTCGGTGGTATCATCATCGGTCTGATTGCAGCTTGGGCGTATGGGAAGTACCATAATCTCGAATTGCCGCAGTTCCTCGGATTCTTTGCTGGTAAACGTTTCGTTCCAATCGTCACAGCAGTTGTTTCATTGGTTGCAGGTCTTGTTCTCGTATTCGTCTGGCCGTTTGCGCAAGATGGCTTGAACTCGTTCTCGCACTTCATGATGGAGAAAAACCCAACACTCGCAGCATTCGTCTTCGGTCTCATCGAGCGTTCGTTGATTCCATTCGGTCTTCACCATATCTTCTATGCGCCATTCTGGTTCGAATTCGGTTCGTACAAGAATGCAGCAGGAACAGTCGTTCATGGTGACCAAGCGATCTTCTTCGCACAATTGAAAGACAACGCAACATTAACAGCTGGTACGTTCATGACTGGTAAATTCCCGTTCATGATGTTCGGTCTTCCAGCAGCAGCACTCGCAATGTACCACGAAGCTCGCCCTGAGCGTCGTGCAGTCGTTGGTGGTCTTCTTGGATCAGCAGCACTTACAGCATTCTTGACAGGTATCACAGAGCCAATCGAATTCGCATTCTTGTTCGTAGCTCCAATCTTGTTCGCAGTTCACGCTGTCTTCGCAGGTCTCTCGTTCATGACAATGCAATTGTTGAACGTTAAGATCGGTATGACATTCTCTGGTGGTTTGATTGACTTCCTTCTCTTCGGTGTTCTTCCAGGACGCACGCAGTGGTGGCTCGTCATCGTCGTCGGTCTTGCACTTTCTGTCATCTACTACTTCGGATTCCGTTTCGCGATCCGTCAGTTCAACTTGAAAACACCAGGTCGTGAAGATGAAGTTCAAGAAACATCATCTGTTCAAGGTTCTGAACTCGCTGAAGGTATCCTTGACGCACTCGGTTCAGAGTCGAACATCAAACACTTGGATGCATGTATCACACGTCTTCGTGTCGAAGTTCTCGACAAATCGAAAGTCAACAAAGATGAGTTGAAAAAATTAGGTGCTGCTGGTGTCCTTGAAGTTGGTAACAACGTTCAAGCAATCTACGGACCGAAATCAGACAACATCAAGTCTGAAATCCAAGCCGTCATCGCATCACGTAAACAAGAAAAAACAGTCTAATGTTTTAAGAAATGAGTCCTTCTGCGGAAGGGCTTATTTTTTTTGGAAAAATCTTTTAGAATCGTTTTGCGCTAGAATATTTTAGGGTATGAACTAAGTAGTTTGTTTAAAAAAAGGAGGGAATATACGCATGTGGAAAAACGTGTTTGGTGTCTTACAGCGGATCGGTAAGGCCTTGATGTTACCGGTAGCGATTTTGCCGGCAGCGGGGCTATTGCTCGCGTTCGGGACAGCGTTTCAAAACCCGAACTTGACGCAATATTTACCGTTCCTCGAGAACGATTCGCTAGTCGTCATCTGGCGAGTCATGCAGGATGCGGGTGACATCATCTTTGCGAACCTCGGGTTACTGTTTGCCGTCGGGGTCGCGATTGGTCTTGCGAATGGGGAAGGGGTTGCCGGTCTAGCAGCGATCGTCGGTTTCCTGATCATGAACAAGGTCATCAGTTCATTCTTACAGATTACACCAGAAAAAATCACGGAAGCACAGAAAGCGAGTGACTTGTCGTATGCGACGGTCCTCGGGATACCGACCTTGCAAATGGGGGTATTCGGAGGGATCATTGCAGGTTTGATAGCAGCGTACAGTTATAATAAATTCTTTAAAATCAAACTGCCTGATTTCCTCGGATTCTTCGCAGGGAAACGTTTTGTTCCGATTGCAACTGCCTTATTTAGTCTTGTTGCCGGGTTTGCCTTGTCGTATATTTGGCCACCGATTGGAACAGGTATCAATACGTTCTCAAAAACAATCATCGAAGCAAACGAACCGTTGTCTGCCTTCATCTTTGGACTCGTCGAACGTTCATTGATTCCGTTTGGTCTTCATCATATTTGGTACTCAAGTTTTTGGTTCCAGTTCGGGGAATACACGGATAAAGCTGGAACGATCATCAATGGGGATCAGCGAATCTTCTTCGCACAATTGAAGGACGGTGTACCATTTACAGCAGGGACGTATATGACCGGGAAATATCCATTCATGATGTTCGGTCTGCCGGCAGCCTGTCTTGCGATGTACCATACCGTTGCGAAGGATCGTCGTAAAGCCGTCGAAGGTCTTTACTTCTCAGCTGCGTTGACTTCTTTCCTGACTGGTATCACGGAGCCAGTCGAGTTCTCCTTCGTCTTCGTTGCACCTCTCTTGTTTGCCGTTCACGCTGTCTTTGCTGGTCTTTCATTCATGATCATGGATTTACTGAACGTCAAGATCGGGATGACGTTCTCCGGTGGATTGATTGACTACACGTTATTCGGGATTCTACCGAACCGAACCTCGTGGTGGCTCGTCATTCCAGTCGGACTTGTCTTCGCCGTCATCTATTACTTCGGATTCCGTTTCGTCATTACGAAGTTTGATCTGAAGATTCCGGGACGCGAAGCGATAAAAGAAGGTGCCGCTACCTCAACGGCACAAGCCGGCGATCTACCGTATGAAATTCTACAAGCATTCGGTGGTCCATCAAACATCAAGCACCTCGATGCTTGTATCACACGACTTCGGATTACGGTTAATGATAAATCAGGCGTCAACAAGGACCGCTTGAAAGAACTTGGTGCTGCCGGTGTTCTTGAAGTCGGAGATAACGTCCAGGCGATCTTTGGACCGAAATCTGACGGAATCAAGACAGAGATGGCAGACATCATGAAAGATCCAAACTATAAACCAAAAGAAACACCGGAAGCCGATCCAATTCCACAAGTACCAACGGGAGACGAAGCGCGCACTTCTGGAACTACAGCAGATACCGGTCCACTCGCTGGGGATCGTGGTGGGGCTTACGTGCCTGAAGATGGATATGTCGCACCACTGAGCGGTATCATTCGTTCTCTCGATGATGTACCGGATCAAGTCTTCTCCGGTCGAATGATGGGTGACGGATATGCGATCGAACCAACGGAAGGATATGTTGTCTCTCCAGTCTCTGGTGAGATCACGACATTCTTCCCGACGAAACACGCGATCGGTATTCTTGCGGATAATGGAGATGAGATCTTGATTCACATCGGTATTGATACGGTGTCACTCGAAGGAAAAGGATTCGAGGCATTGGCGAAAGCCGGCGATCGTGTCGAACCGGGGACACCACTTCTCAATGTCGATCTTGAACAAGTACGACCACTCGTACCATCATTACTGACACCAATCATCGTCACGAACAGCGGCGATCGAAAAGTCGACGTTGATGTCGGACGGACGGTCGAAGCCGGAGAAGCGATTTCGTATCGTGTAGAGTAAAGAAGAAAAGCGACGGATCGCTCTGAGCGATCCGTCTTTTTTTTGTGTGAAACGATCGTAGAGCACATTTGATAATGAGATTTTGCACATATGATGATACAATAAGTTAGCTATTATAAGAGTTAGCTAATTTTTTGAGAAATGAGGTGCGTCGATGTCTTCGACTACAACAAAAACGAATACGACACCTGTCGTCATCGGATTATTGATTGGAATTTTAGTCGCAGCAATGGATAACACGATCGTTGCGACAGCGATGCCGACGATCGTCAGTGAACTGAATGGGTTTGATCAGTATGCATGGGTCACGTCGGCTTACATGATCGCAACCGTTGCTGGGATGCCGATCTTCGGTAAACTGAGTGACATGTATGGAAGAAAACGCTTCTTCCTCTTTGGGATGCTCCTCTTCATGGTGGGAAGTATCTTATGTGGAATGGCAGACTCGATCATTGAGCTGTCTGCCTATCGTGCCTTGCAAGGGCTCGGTGGTGGGGCGTTGATGCCGATCGCCTTTACAATCATCTTTGATATCTTCCCACCGGAAAAACGGGGGAAAGTCAGTGGGTTGTTTGGAGCGGTCTTCGGCATCTCGAGTATCTTCGGACCGTTGCTTGGTGCCGTATTGACGGATTCCCTCGACTGGCGCTGGGTGTTCTACATTAATATTCCACTTGGTTTGATTGCCCTTGGTCTCGTGACGGTCTTCTATCAGGAATCACCGGTGCACCGGACACAGAAAATCGACTATGTCGGTGCGTTTACGCTTGTCGCCGGATTGGTGTTATTCTTACTCGCGCTCGAAATGGGTGGCAAAGAGTATGCATGGTCTTCGCCACAAATTCTTGGTCTGTTCGGAGCAGCGCTCGTCGCGTTCGTTGCCTTCGCATTTGCTGAACGACGTGCCGCGGATCCCGTCATTACGTTTAGTCTATTCCGCCGTCGCTTATTTGCGGCAACACAAGGCGTGGCGTTCTTTTATGGATTCGTCTTCATCTCGGCGAGTGTGTTTATTCCAATTTTCGTGCAAGGTGTCTTTGGTGGCAGTGCGACGAATTCCGGTCTGATCCTGATGCCGATGTTGATTGCCTCGGTCATCTCGGCGCAGCTCGGTGGACAGTTGCCGAACAAGTTTGGATTCCGCAACGTCATGATCGTCTCAGCGGTCTTCTTCCTACTCGGTGTCTATCTTCTTAGTACGATGACGCTTGAGACATCGCGGACAGCGGTAACGATTTATATGATCATTCTCGGATTTGGTGTTGGCTTCAGTTTCTCTCTATTGAATCTAGCGAGTATCAACGGCATCGAGATGCAACGTCGGGGCGCAGCGACCTCGATGGGCTCAACATTCCGGACAATCGGGATGACGCTTGGTGTCACGGTTCTCGGAATCATCCAATCACGGACGTTCGCGTCAGCTGTAACGGATCGGTTGCCGCAAGGTGGAGCGCCGTCCGGTGGACAGTTCCCAACGGCTGCTGCGTTTGCGAAGATGCCACCAGAAGTTGCGACAGCAATTAAGACGTCGCTTGCAGAATCGATCTCAACCGTCTATTTCTGGGCGTTGATTCCAGCAGTACTCGGTGTCATCTTTATCTTCTTGATGGGGAACGAGCGTCCGATTTTGTCGGAACAAGCTACTCCAGCGAAGAAGAAACAAGCTCAATAATCACCATTTCAACAACGTCTTCTTTCTTATAAGAAAGAGGCGTTGTTTTTTTGTTGAATTAGACAAAAAAAGACGAACCTGGATTGTTCCAGATTCGTCTGACAGAACTTATTTTTTGATGTCGAAAGTCGTGCTGAGGAAGTCGACGACTTCTTCTGCTGTATCCATATCAAGCACTTGCTCAACGATTGCTTCACATTCTGACTTGTTGAGACGTGTCATCAAGCTACGAGCGCGAAGAACAGATGATGCTGACATTGAGAACTCATCGAGACCAAGACCAAGAAGGATTGGGAGTGCCAATTCTTCTCCTGCCATCTCACCACACATGCCGACCCATTTGCCTGCTTTGTGTGCTTCAGTGATTACGTTGTTCAAGAGGTTCAAGATCGCTGGGTTGAACGGTTGGTACAGGTATGATACTTTTTCGTTCATCCGGTCTGCCGCCATCGTGTATTGAATCAAATCGTTCGTTCCAACAGAGAAGAAGTCGACTTCTTTTGCGAACTGACGAGCCATGACTGCTGTTGCTGGGATTTCAACCATCATACCGACTTCGATGTCTTCCGATACCGTAACGCCTTCAGCTTGAAGGTTTGCTTTCTCTTCAAGGAGAAGTGCTTTTGCAGCACGGAACTCTTCGATCGTTGCGATCATCGGGAACATGACAGCGAGTTTACCGTATGCACTTGCACGAAGAAGTGCGCGCAATTGTGTACGGAACAAGTCTGTTTGGTCAAGGCAGAGACGGATCGCACGGTAACCGAGGAACGGGTTCATCTCGTGTGGGAGATCAAGGTACGACAATTCTTTATCGCCACCGATATCCAGTGTCCGGATGACGACTTTTTTATCGCCCATTGACTCGAGAACCGTTTTGTAAGCTGTGAACTGCTCGTCTTCCGTTGGGAACGTCTCTGCATCCATGTAGAGGAATTCCGTACGGTAGAGACCGACTGCTTCTGCACCGTTATCCAAAACGCCTTTGACATCGTTTGGTGTACCGATGTTTGCAGCGAGCTCGACGTGATGACCGTCAGCTGTCATTGTTTTTTCGTTCTTGAGTTTTTTCCACTCTTCTTTTTGTGCGATGTATGCTGCGCGTTTTGCTTCATACTCAGCCACTTGCTCTTCGCTTGGGTTGACGATGACGTCACCTTCTGCACCGTCAAGGATGAGAAGATCGCCGTGTTTCACGTCCGTTAAAACAACTTTTGTTCCGACGACTGCTGGGATTTCGAGTGAACGTGACATGATGGCAGAGTGCGATGTCCGGCCACCAATGTTCGTTGCGAAACCTTTAGCATATTTACGGTTCAATTGAGCTGTATCCGAAGGAGTCAAGTCTTCAGCGATGATGATGACTTCTTCATTGATTTGAGCTGGAGTGACGAACGTGATACCGAGAAGGTGAGCCATCGTCCGTTTTGTGACGTCACGAACGTCTGCTGCACGTTCGCGCATGTATTCGTTATCCATCGATTCGAAAATCATGACCATCATGTTTGCGACTTCATCGAGTGCTTTTGCAGCATTTGCTTGCTCGTCCTCGATTTTTGCGTTCACCTGACTGACGATTTCCGGATCTTCTAAGATGAGAAGGTGAGCCGAGAAGATCTCCGCTTTATCTGGACCTAATTCTTGTAAGGTATTTTCACGAATGACTTCGAGTTCTGTCTTCGATTTTGCGATCGCTGCTTGGAAACGTTCTTTTTCCGCAGCTGCATCCTCGATTTTGTGCGATGGAATCTCAAAGACCGGTGTTTCCATCACGAATGCTTTTGCAATCGCGATCCCTGCAGAAGCGCCAATTCCCTTGATATGTTGTGCCATGTGCATTACCCTCTTTTCAGTAAGTTTTTTTAACGCGACGACTTCGTTTCTTAGCTATCTATAGATACCCATAAACGCCTCTCTCTTAACGAGCCTTCTGCGCACTCTCCCTTGAATGAAAACGTAGACATTTCCCGGAACAGCAAACGCATCGTTTCTTGAAGTGTCTCAACATTTCACCTGTATAATCCTATCATATTGTGAAACGGGCAACAATTGTTTGAAACCAAGCATTTCGACAAATTGTCGAACAGAAGTAGTGAAAGCGTTTGCGGTAAGTCGAGAGGCTATCAGTTGGAAAATGACTGAAAACACTTCATACTAATAGATACTAGTCAAAGGGGGAGTTTTATATGCAAACGAATCAATCCGTAGATGTACTCGTTGTCGGGATTTCTGGAAATCAACCGCTCGATGAACGGTTACAAGCACTGTATGGTGACAAACTAGAAGAGTGGGTTCGTCAAGGCGATATTTCAACGAAACGAGGAGAACTACGTCTATTGCCAACATTAGCGGGCGACGTCGCACGTGTACTGTTCGTTGGACTCGGGAAAGTTGATCAGCTCTCGCAAGACGATTTACGCCGCTTGCTCGGAAAAGCGGCACAGCATGTCAAAGCACGTCGCTTAGAACATGTCACAGTCGATGCAACGACATTCCCAGGGCAACCAGTCGAGCTGATTGCCGAGACGTTCACCCTCGCTACATATGAGGTCAAACATTATAAGACGTCGCCTTCGAAAGCGTATACGTTACATCTGACGGTTTTACCTTCTGATGACGAAGCCGTCCTTCGTGGTACGGCCTTGGGCGAAGCGACGAACTTAGCGCGTCGTCTCGTAACGATGCCAGGGAATCTTTTGACGGCGCCAGCGCTTGCGGACGAAGCACGTTTCATCGCCGAACGTCATGGACATGATCTCCGAATCATCGATAAGGAAGAGATGGAAGCACTCGGGATGGGCGCCTTGCTTGCCGTTAACCAAGGATCCGTCATTCCACCGAAATTGATCGTCCTTGAATATAAAGGATCAGCAGAAGCACCGATCGCGGTCGTCGGAAAAGGTGTCACATTCGATACAGGTGGTTATTCCATCAAACCGAAAGACGGGATCGTCGGAATGAAAGGCGACATGGGAGGCGCAGCAGCCGTTCTTGGTCTGTTCGAAGCACTCGGTCAACTGAAGCCAGATGTTCACGTCATCGGTGTCATTCCAGCAACCGATAACATGATTTCCGGGGATGCCTTCAAGCCGGATGACGTCATCACGTCGATGGCAGGAAAAACGATTGAAGTCCTGAACACGGATGCGGAAGGACGGCTTGTCCTTGCTGACGCAGTCACGTACGTCAAAGAATATCAACCTAAAGCGATCATCGATCTCGCAACGTTGACAGGTGGTGTCCTTGTCGCGCTTGGAACAGAAATCACAGGTGCGTTGACAAACGATGCGTCACTTTACGAACGCTTTGAACAGGTGACGAAAGAGACGAATGAGATGGTCTGGCAAATGCCGTATGTCGATGCGTTCATTAAACAAGTCCGCCGTTCGGAAGTCGCAGACTTGAACAATTCACCAGGACGAATGGGACATATGATCTTCGGTGGTGCGTTCGTCGGTGAATTCGTCGGTGACACACCTTGGTTGCACCTCGATATCGCAGGAACATCGGAACAAAATCAAGCGTCTGAGATTGGTCCAAAAGGAGCGACAGGCGTCATGGTCCGTAGTCTGTACCGATTCGTCGAGCAAGAAAAATGAGACGCTGGAATCTACTCGGTGTCTTGTTGACGATTCTTACAATCGTCTGGTACTTGGATGCACGCGATCGTCTATCGCTCGGTCTCGCAACGTTCATCGGTATCTTCACCGTCTTATCACTACTGCGTTCTTTCCGGGAGAAGACGAATGCACGTCATCGGGATTGATGCGGCAAAGGCGGGGTGGGTCGTCGTTATGTACGAAAATGGTCGTTATACGGGATTCGTCGAACCGACGCTTACTCAGATTCCGCTAGCTGACCGGATCTGGATCGATATGCCGATCGGCTTGATGGAAGGACGACGGGAAACGGATCAACTGTTGCGACTGGAGCTACGACCTGGGCGGACGAGCAGTGTCTTTAATGCACCGTTTCGTAGTGCGTTGACAGCTTCTACCTATATGGAAGCAAATGATTTAGCCAAACAACATGCGGGGATCGGGCTTTCAAAACAAGCGTGGTACCTATTACCGAAAATCCGAGAAGTCCGCAGCGTATATCGAACGGAGATGATTGAAGCCCATCCGGAAGTCTGTTTCGCACGACTCGCCGGTCATCCAGCACGCTTTTCAAAGAAAACGACCGAAGGCATTGCGGAACGAATCGAATTACTCGAGCGCTTTGATTGTCCGCCGTTATGGGAACAGCGTCAGTCGCATGTTGCGGTCGATGATTGGCTTGACGCTTGTCTGCTTGCGACGGGCGCCCGTTTTCCGTGTGATTACTTGCCGGCGAGTCGACCGGTGGATCCGGAAGGATATCCGTTATATGCAGCTGTACCAAAAAAATCACCCTCACCGAAATGGTGTGGGTGATCCTTTGACGAAGTCCCAAATATAATGAAAAATCTGGGCGTTGTAGAGTGCTTTTAGGATGACAGCGATCAATGGTCCGAGAATCAGTCCGAAGACACCAAAGAATTTGATCCCGACGAACAGCGCAATCAACGCCGTGATTGGTTGAATCCCGATATTATCGCCGACGATTTTCGGTTCCATGATGTTACGCTGCAGAATGACGAGAGCGTATAGAATCCCGAGTCCAATCGCAAGTGTCGTATCGCCCGTGATGATTGAATAGGCAATCCAAGGCAGGAAGACGGAACCGGTGCCAAGATACGGCAAGATATCAAAAAAGGCAGCGATAAAAGCAACTGCGAACGGATGCTCGACACCAATGATGAACAAACCGATCAAAACGATGAAGAACGTGATCGTGATCAACGTGAGTTGCGCTTTGAGATAGCCGAATAAGGCAGATCGTAAGCTCAGGAAGACCGACTCGAAACGAGCGAACCAAGGAAGCATCTCATAGCGCTTCAATCGCATCTCGTACTGGTGCCAATCTTTTGCGATGAAAAACCAAGCAAGTAAGACAATGACGAAAATCAATGCAATCGATGGCAATGTCGCAAGGACCGTCTGTAGCATCATGGCGATACTTTTTGATCCTTCGCCAATCGCACTCGCAAGTGAACTACCGAGAGATTGGATACTGTTTTGAACCGTATTTTGTTGCGATGGCTCCAGTGAGCGTAAGGCTTCGGAAGCATCGTTCCAGATGGGTGCCAGTTTTTCATTGTACAGCTTTTGAAAATACAGGCTCAACTCTTGGATTTGCGCCGGTAATTGGTTGGCGACAAATACAAGACCGCGAATCAACTGCATGATGATCAAGGCGAGCGAACCAACTAATAAGCCACTGATCAAAATGATCGATAGCAACGCACCCCATCCACGATTGATCCGTAACCGCTTTTGGAAGAAATCGACGAGCGGACGGCTGAAAAGGGCAAGCAGAAACGCAAAGACAAACGGATATAAGATGGACGAGAGGCGGATGAGTAACCATCCACCAATTAAGAAGGCGAAGATCACCGTCAGGAACCGGGCCATTTGCCAAAGACGTTCAGTCGACACAAGCAACACCTCTTACTGGATTATGTAGAATTTATTGATATCATCATATCATGTTTAGGTAGATTACGAGTCATTCAAAAGGAGGAGATCTCGATGCGTAAAAGAGAAATCGGACTAATTGCTACGTTGATTGCTGCGACATCTGTCGGAATCCGGGAATGGAAGAAAAATCAGGCGTATGCACAACGCGTCAAACAAGAGACAGAAAGGCACGTACGCCAAGCAATCGTGGAGGGTCAGACAGATGGAACAGATGAAGACACTACAACAAAAGGTTGATGCGACGATTCGCTCACTCGGCGGTTATTTTCGACCATTGTCTGGTCTCGCACGCTTGACGGAAGAGGTCGGCGAAGTCGGAGAAGCACTGGAACAAAATGATTTAGAAGCCCTTCGCTTGGAGCTGGTCGACGTCTTGATGATCTCGACCTGTCTTGCAAATCAATACGTGACGAATCTTGAAGCACAGCATGAGACGCTCGGTACAGTAAATGATGATCAGGACGGTTCGTTTTATCGACTCGTTTATGAGGCCGGACAAATCGCACGTGTCATGAACGGTTATGAAGGGGATAAACCTCCGAAAGCGAAAGACACAATTGTTCCGATTGGTCATTCCTTAGCACGTCTGCAACGCGAACTGTTTCGGTTAGCACGACCACTTCAATTGGATTTACTGACAGAAATCGACCGGACGAATGAAAAGAATCTGAAGCGGGATAAAACACGCTTCGCGTTGACGCGTGATCCCATCACTGAAGAGACGATTGATCATTTCCGAAGTGCGACAGGAAGCGAGGCACGCCTCTGGGGAGCCCCTGTGTATGAGGAGAACCAAACGATCGAGGATAACATGGAAGCAGCATTGCCGTCACTCCGGCGTTTCCTCCGATGTGCGTCGATTGAGGGGATCGAGGCATTCGTCTTCGAAGCACCGATGGAACGCTCGCGTAGTTTGATTGAAGTGAAAGAACTAGCGGACGAAATGGGACGCTTGATCAAAGAGCGGACACCGCTTGACTTCAAGGATTCACCGTATCGCTTAGAAGTCTTTGCGCCACAACTCGGTCCGATCTCGCCGTATCATGCGGAAGACGACCATCGGATGTTTCTCGTTCTCTATGTAGACTAAAAAATGATCCGCCTGCTCCTTTGAGCAAGGCGGATCATTTTTTAGTGTGAATGAGACGATGCTGCCTCATCTTGAGTCTGCCGTTTTTTCATGAAGCGCTGAATCCGAGCGATCGCTTCTTGGAGTTGTTCAATCGAACTTGCATAACTTGCCCGGACATAACCTTCACCGCTTGCTCCGAAGACGGATCCTGGAACGACGGCGACGCGCTCAGCGAGTAGCAGTTGCTCAGCAAACTGTTCACTCGTCAGTCCGGTATGACCGATGTACGGAAAGGCATAGAAAGCGCCACCTGGTAAGTGTGTCGGAAGACCCGCATCGTTTAGCGCCTTAACGAAGTAGTTCCGGCGTTGCCGATAACTCGTCACCATGTCAGGGACCGTCTTATGACGAGAACGCAGTGCTTCAATGCCCGCGAATTGAACGAGTGTCGGGGCACACATCATGCCGTATTGATGGACCTTCAGCATCGATTGCGTGATCGCAGGTGGGGCGCAAGTGAAACCAAGCCGCCAGCCTGTCATCGCGAAGGCTTTCGAGAAGCCGTTGATGATGATCGTCCGCTCCCGCATACCGGGAAGGGTCGCGAAGCAGATTGCTTCCGTTTCGTAGGACAGTTCCGCGTAGATCTCGTCACTGATGACGTATAGATCATGCTTTTGGACGAGTAACGCTAGGTCCGCTAATTGATCACGCGACATCGTCGAGCCTGTCGGATTCGATGGGAAACAGAAAATGATCGCTTTCGTCTTATCTGTTAGCAACTGTTCGATCGTTTCCGGTTGAATCGCAAAACCATCTTCTGCGTGACACGCAGCAGCGACGGGAATGCCTCCAGCGAGTTCGATCAAGGGAGCATACGAAACGAATGCCGGTTCAACAACGATGACTTCATCTCCTGGATTGATCAAACTACGAAAGGCGAGATCAAGTCCTTCTGAGGCACCGGTCGTGACGATGATCTCTTCCGTCGTTGAATAGGAGATAGCGAATTTTTCTTGCATGTAAGTTGCAATTTCTTGACGTAGTTCTAGTAAACCGGCGTTGGCACTATACGCTGTATAGCCTTGTTCGAGTGCTGCGAAGCTCGCTTCGCGAACATTCCATGGCGTGACGAAATCAGGTTCGCCGACACCAAGGGAGATGACGTCTTCCATCGATCCTGCTAAATCAAAGAAACGACGGATGCCGGATGGGGCTAACTGTTCGACACGTTCAGATAGAGACTTCATGGAGACACCTTCAATCGTTTGTCGTCATCATCCTGACTGAAGAGGACACCATCGTGCTTGTAGGTCTTCAAGCGGAAATGGGTCGTCGTCGAGATGACGGAGTCGAGCGTCGATAATTTTTCCGAGACGAATTGAGAGACTTCTTGTAGCGATTTGCCATCAAGGACGACTTGTAAGTCATATGCGCCTGACATCAAATAGAGGGACGTCACTTCCGGGAAACGATGGATCCGCTCCGCTACCTCGTCAAAACCGCGTCCACGTTTCGGTGTGACTTTGACATCGATGAAAGCCGTCACGCCATGATGGGCATGAATCTTTTGCCAGTCGATGACAGCAGTGTAACCGAGTAGGACACCGTCACGTTTGAATGTCTCGATCGAAGCGGCTACTTCTGACGCTTCCCAGTCGAGCATTTGCGCAAGCAAGTCCAAGTCCATCGGACCATTTTGTGTTAATAATGCTAATAATTCGAGTTGTTTTTCGGTGTACATGGGATCACTCACTTTCTGTCAATTGACCATTGAAGGTACGGCGGGTCTGGCGCAATCGTTCGCGTCGCTCAGCCTGGACGATATGGAAGTTCTTCATTTCATTTGTCGGAAGTTGGTGTTTTTCAACGAGGCGTTCAAAAAAGACGCGTCGCGCTGCATCCTGACGTGCGGATTCATGATTACCTGATGGATTGAAAGCATATAAGACGGTCGCGCGCGCCGGGTGCAGTATTAAATGATCCTTGCCGACGCGTAAAATCCAGTCCCAGTCCCAGTAATTGAAGACGTCTTCGTCAAACAGACCAAGTTGATCGTGGAGCGATTTACGGTAGAGCGACCCGGACGGAATATATGTCGAGTCTTCTCGAATCGTCTCCGGATCGTACGGATATGCGAACGGCTCAGAATCAAGTGCGATCCGGTGATCGCCTTCCCAGCGATACGTAAAGAGCTCCGCGTCCGTATAGGTGAGATCAGCACCAGCTTCGAGATCGCCGACCGCTTCTTCGAGGTGACTCGGTAATAAGAGGTCGTCGTCGTCATGAAGTAAGATATACCGACCGGAAGCGAGCGTGACACCATGATTTCGAGCACGAACATGATGGTTTTCAGGTAACGCGACATAGGTCAGTTGAAGACGGTCCTGATAGGCAGCCGTCACTGCTGAGACATCGTCTCCATTATTGTTTAAGACGATGACTTCGAAGTCTTGATAGTGTTGACGCGTCAATGCTTCTAGCGCTTCTGCTAATTCACGAGGACGATTATACGTCGGAATGATGATGGATACGGTTGGCATCAGTGATCGCTCCTTGAACAAAGACACCTGTCCAGGAACAGGTGTCTTCTTGTTTTTTACATGTTTGCTTCAATGCGTGGTAGCAGTTCGTTCCATTCTGCTTCTGGTTCTTTCGTAACCGTCACGAAGTCGCCGTAAGCGAATAGATTGTCGATGCCATCAAGGGCGATCAGTGATGCGAGCAACGCATCTTCAGGTGTATCTTCTTTTTTGACACTCGTACTTTTAGCACCGAAGCGCTGTTCTTCGAGCGTGATTTTGACGGAATTCGGATTTGGTGTGTAATCGACTTGCATGAGGTAAGCTCCTTTCAACGTACATACGTATATGCCGTCTTTTCGTGATAGATGGATGGAATCCTTCTTCCTGATAGACGGAAGATCGATACGTTCAGTATATCAGAAAATTCGAAGAGAATATTTTTCTTCTAGTAGGAGAAATGGACCATCTTTGTTTTAACGGTTCACTTGACCTTATAATGCATTTTACTCGCTATCTCAATATATCTCAAAAGGCGTCATGATGCCTTTTTCAAATTGTTTTACCTGAATTTCAAAGCAAGGGGTTATTTTTTTGAATTTCAATGATAACCTATATCTTGTAGATTAACAGGTTTAAAAACGCTAAAAACGTCTATATATAGAGTGAGAGTTGTAGAGTTCCTTCTATATGTAGGACGTCTTTTTTTAGTTTAGCGTATTTCATCGTCTAATGCGAACCTGTTTAACGATAGAGAATGGGAGTGGTTCATAGTGGCATCTCCACTGAATACAGCACGCATCTTTAAAGGTGCAATGACAATAGAAGACGTATATGTCGTGATTAGACAAGCAACGGAAACGTATCCGGAGCTTGATATCGACCGCTATACTGAACGTGCCATCCGAGCGCTTGAAGGAAAATCCCTACAAGCCGATCAAGTCTATGAACTGTTAACGATGCACGCACTCGATATGTTAAAGGCAGAAGAGCCGAACTGGACATTCGTAGCGACAGCGACTTACTTAAATCGGTTATACCTTGAAGCAGGTGAAAATCGCGGATATGCAGCAGAAGAACGGTATGGTTCGCTGTATACGCTGATTGAAAAACTGACAGAGATCGGCATCTTCACGAAACATTTACTAGATGCGTATTCGAAGGAAGACATCAACGAACTGTCGGCAACGATCGATCCATCCCGCGACCACTTGTTCACATACATTGGTCTTCGAACACTGGCAGACCGGTACCTCGCACGTGATCACGTCAAAAACTTGTACGAGCTACCACAAGAACGATTCATGGTCATCGCGATGACACTGATGCAAAACGAACCGAAAGAACGTCGTTTAGAACTCGTCAAAGAGTCTTACTGGGCATTGTCGAATCTCTACATGACAGTTGCGACTCCGACGCTTTCGAATGCTGGTAAGTCTTACGGTCAACTTTCTTCATGTTTCATCGATACAGTCGATGATTCGCTACGCGGCATCTACGACTCGAACACGGACGTGGCGACACTTTCTAAAGGTGGCGGCGGAATCGGCGTCTACATGGGTAAGATTCGCTCACGCGGCTCAGACATCAAAGGCTTCAAAGGTGTCTCAAGCGGTGTCATCCCGTGGATGAAACAATTGAACAACACGGCAGTCAGCGTCGATCAGCTCGGTATGCGCCAAGGATCGATCGCGGTGTACCTCGACATCTGGCATAAAGATATCCTCGAATTCCTGGACGCGAAGCTCAACAATGGGGATGAGCGACTTCGGACACACGACTTGTTCACAGGTGTCAACTTACCGGACCGTTTCATGCGTGCCGTCGAAGCACGAGAAGACTGGCATTTGTTTGACCCACATGAAATTCGTACCGTTATGGGCTTCAGCCTTGAAGATTACTTCGATGAGACGGAACAAGGGGGCAGCTTCACGGAACGATACGAAGCGTGTGTCAACGAACCGCGTCTCAGCAAAAAAACAGTTCCGGCAATCGATCTCGTCAAACGCTACATGCGTTCGCAACTCGAGACCGGGACGCCATATATGTTCTTCCGTGACGCCGTTAACCGTGCGAACCCGAATAAACATGCAGGGATGATCTACTCGTCAAACCTGTGCTCGGAAATCATGCAGAACATGAGCCCGACGACCGTGACGGAAGAATACACGGAAGACGGTAAAATCATCGTCACGAAGACACCAGGGGACTTCGTCGTCTGTAATTTATCATCGATTGCACTTGCACGTGCAGTTCGTTCTGACGTCTTAGAGCGATTGATTCCGATTCAAATGCGGATGCTTGATAACGTCATCGACTTGAATACGATCGATGTTCCGCAAGCGCAATTGACGAATCAAAAATACCGTGCTGTTGGTCTTGGCACATTCGGTTGGCACCATCTGCTTGCACTCGAAGGTATCCGTTGGGAATCGGTCGAAGCGGTACAATACGCAGACCGTCTCTACGAGAAGATCGCTTACTTGACGATCGATGCGTCGATGCAACTTGCGAAAGAGAAGGGTGCGTACCGTCTCTTCGAGGGTTCAGAATGGCAAACAGGAGAGTACATCAAACGTCGCCACTATAAAACGACGGATGAACTTGATTGGGATCGTCTCCAAGCGGACATCACGGCGTACGGAATGCGTAATGCTTACTTGATGGCAGTCGCACCGAACTCATCAACGGCGATCATTGCGGGTAGTACGGCATCGATTGATCCAATCTACAAAAAAGTCTACTCGGAAGAGAAGAAAAACTATAAGATTCCAGTCACTGTTCCGGATTTAACACCGGAAACGAACTGGTTCTATAAATCAGCGTTTGAGATTGACCAACTATGGAGCATTCGTCAAAATGCTTCGCGTCAGCGTCACATCGACCAAGCGATCAGTTTCAATTTGTACGTGAAAAATAACGTCAAGGCGAAAGAGTTACTCGAGATGCACATGGAAGCATGGCAACTCGGGATGAAGACGATCTACTACACGCGTTCAACGACGGTTGAAATCGACGAATGTGAATCGTGTTCATCATAAGATAAGGAGGACGATATCATGAAGGCAGCAATCGTATATGCGTCATTGAGTGGAAACACGGAGGAGGTGGCAGAACTCGTCGCGAAGACGTGTTCTGAGATGGGAATCGAGCCGACGATGTTGTTTGCGGATGAAGTGACGACGTATCAGTTAATGCCTTATGATATCGTCTATTTTGGTTCGTATACGTGGGGAGATGGGCAACTACCCGACGATATGCGCGATTGTCTCAGAACCGTTCTAAAGGAGAGTTCGCATGCGATTCCGCAGGCAGCTGTTTTTGGAACAGGGGACAAGATGTTCGTCAAATATTGTCGCGCCGTTGATGAGATGGCGTATCATCTCTCGAAATTCGGGGTGCCGCTTGCCGGCGAACTATTGAAAATCGAGCAGTCACCACGCAATCGCCCACATCTCGTCAAGGAATGGACGAAACGGACCATTCTTCAATTACAGCAAGAAGGAGTCGAAGCACATGGAACAGCTACAAAAAATCAAACTGCTTGATGCACGTCATCCGAATCGCGCGACAGCAATCATCGGTGGCGAAACGAGTGCCATCGTAAACTGGAACGATATTGCGTATCCACAGTTTTATTCGATCTACAAACAACTGTTATCGAACTTCTGGATCCCAGATGAGATCTCGATGTCGAAGGATATGCAGCAGTGGAATCAATTGAGCGAACGGGAACAGGATGCCTTTAAACGAATCATCGGGCTACTCTCGATTCTTGACTCGGTTCAGACACGTTATATCTTGGAATCGGCAATGTTCACATCGGATTCATCGGTTCACGCGATTCTTGCGATCGTTGCGCAACAGGAAGTCGTTCATAATCAATCGTACAGCTACGTCTTATCCAGCTTGGTTCCATTGGCTGAACAAAACCGGATTTTCGATATCGCGAAAGACGATGATATGGTCATGAAGCGTAATGCATTCATCCTTGATTTATATGAAGATTTCCAAAATGACCGGACTCCAGAGAATTTCGCGAAATCGCTCGTTGCTTCGATCGTTCTTGAAGGGATCAATTTCTATTCTGGCTTTGCTTTCTTCTATAACTTAGCACGTCATCAAAAGATGGTCGGAACATCGACGATGATCAGCTACATTCAACGGGATGAATTACAACACTCGTACTTCATCAGCCAATTGTTACGTGCTGTCCTGTCGGAGCATCCAGAAATCGATGCCGATGGCTCCTTCACACAATTCGTCTACGACACGTTCAAGCGTGCCGTCGATCTTGAAATCGAGTGGAGCGAATATGTCTTGCGTGATCTAGACGGTCTTGATGTCAGTGAAATGCGTGATTACGTTAAATATCTCGCAAACAAACGTCTTCGCGTCATCGGTTTGTCGGATCTTTATGAAGGGCACGACGAAGATGTCATGCCATGGATTCGTGCGTATTCAGATGATTCGATGAACGCGACAAAATCGGACTTCTTCGAACAAAAATCACGTTCGTATGCGAAAGTAACGGATGCGAATGGATTCGACGATCTGTGAGTAATAAATAGATCAATTGATGATTGCTTCTACTCTATATTTCCTTTACGCTAGGACAGGCGAGGTTCTGCTCGACTCCTGCGGAAAAACAAGTCATCATGACCCTGGAAGATGCGACGCATCTAAAGCGGCATGAGGGCTTGTCCGCGGAAAGCGAGCAGACCGAGACTGTCCGTTTTTTTTGATAGTCTTATCTGTCTTTCGTCTTTCTCGTTTCAAGCATTACTTTTCTTTGTCACTTAGGTCAATTCAACAAAAGAACAAAAAAAGGGCCGAACTCGGAAAGTTCGGCAGAATCAGGGGGAATACTTGAAGTCTTGCTACTAAAATGTTCCCTTGTGAAATAAAAAATAAACAAATTCCAAAAATATTTTTTACGATACAAGAAAAGTGTGTTATTATAAGTTGATGAATTTAGTTAGGGAGTGTATACATTATGGCAAACTTTGAAAAAGACCAAGTCGTTACTGGTAAAGTAACTGGTATTCAAAACTTCGGTGCTTTCGTAGCACTTGACGAGCAAACACAAGGTCTCGTCCACATCTCAGAAATCTCACACGATTACGTAAAAGACATCAACGATTACGTAAAAGTTGGCGATGAAGTAACTGTTAAAGTTCTCGACATCGACGAAGCTAACAAAAAAATGAAGCTTTCGATCAAAGCAACTCAGGAAGCTCCAAAACGTGAAGCACGCGCGAAAGGTCCACGCAAAAACGCTGGACGTCGCGATGCAGGTCCTGCTTTCAAACAAGAAGAAGCACCTGGATTCAACGTTCTTAAAGGTAAATTGGAAGAATGGATTGAAAAATCAAACTTCCAAAAATAAGCCACATGAGAGAATCGACATCGGTCGGTTCTCTTTTTTTATGCGATTTTTACATAGAATAAGCATTAAATTAGATGCGAAAGGGGAATGTGTGGATAATGTAAGGTGTTCATTACTTATTGAGGAGGCAACACAGATGGAAAACTTTGAATATCGCAATCCAACAAGACTTATTTTTGGTGACGGTCAAGTCAGCCAACTGAAACCACAACTCGAAGCACTCGGTGCAAAGAAAGTCATGCTCGTCTTCGGTGGCGGCAGTATTAAACGTAATGGCGTTTATGATGATGTCACACGTGAACTCAACGCGGCAGGAATCGAGTACGTCGAATGCGACGGTGTCGAACCGAACCCGCGTATCGAGACAGCAGAGCGCGGTATCAAAATTGCACGTGAAGCAGGCGTTGACGCATTGCTTGCACTCGGTGGCGGTTCTGTCATCGACTGCACGAAATTGATTGCTGCTGGTATTCCTTATGAAGGCGAAGCATGGGATCTCGTCATCGGCAAAGCAACACCAGAGACAGTCATTCCATTCGGAACAGTCTTAACGCTTGCAGCAACAGGTTCTGAGATGAACTCAGGATCCGTCATCACGAACTGGAAGACACAAGAGAAATACGGTTGGGGAAGCCCGCTTACGTTCCCGACATTCTCAATCCTTGATCCGAAGTACACAGTCAGTGTGCCAAAAGATCAAACAATCTACGGTATCGTCGATATGATGAGCCACTGCCTCGAGCAATACTTCCACCCTGCGCATGCGCCGGTCCAAGAACGGATGACAGAAGGTGTCATGAAAGCAGTCGTCGAAGCAGCACCGAAACTCGTCAACGATCTCGAGAACGTTGAACTTCGTGGCACGATTCTCTTCGCTGGTACGATGGCGCTCAACGGTGTCCTTCAAATGGGCGCACGTGGAGACTGGGCATCACACAACATCGAGCACGCGGTTTCAGCTGTTCACGATATCCCGCACGCAGGTGGACTTGCGATCCTCTTCCCGAACTGGATGCGCCACGTACTCGACGAATCAAACGCACATCGTTTCGTCACACTCGGTGAGAACGTCTTTAACGTTGATACGGAAGGTAAATCAGAGATGGAAGCAGCACACGCGACAATCGACGCAATCAGTGCTTTCTGGACATCACTCGGTGCACCGAATCGTCTCGCTGATTACGACATCAAAGAAGATACAGTTGACGCAATCGTCAAGTCAGCAATGACACGCGGCGACTTCGGAAACTTCAAATCACTTGGAAACGAAGACGTTCGTCAAATCGTGACAGCTGCCCTATAACAATCTGTAACATTTGCTACTCATTTCACAAAAGACTTGAACGACCTTCCTTCTTGCGTTTTAATGAAAAGGAAGGTCGCATTTCGTTGCGAATGAATAAGGAGGACGATGGCATGTCAACAGTACGTTTTGATTATTCGAAAGCCCTACAATTCGTAGGTCAACATGAAGTAGATCATATGGCGGAAACGGTAAAGACGCTTCACCATGCGATTCATGCAGGAACAGGTGCAGGAAGTGATTTCTTAGGATGGGTAGATCTTCCGACGAATTACGATCAAGCGGAATTTGCACGCATCCAAGCGTCTGCAGAAAAAATCAAGTCGGATTCTGATGTGTTGTTAGTCGTCGGAATCGGCGGTTCGTATCTCGGAGCGCGCGCTGCGATCGAGATGCTCGGACACTCATTCCATAACTTGTTATCAAAAGAAGATCGCAAAGCACCACAAATCATCTATGCAGGTCATAATATCTCATCGACGTATCTGCACGATTTATTCGAAGTCCTCGAAGGAAAAGATGTATCGGTCAACATCATCTCGAAATCGGGTACGACGACAGAACCAGCAATTTCGTTCCGTCTCTTGAAATCGTTCATGGAAGAGAAATACGGTAAAGCAGAAGCCAAACACCGGATTTATGCAACGACGGATAAAGCGCGTGGTGCATTAAAAACACTCGCAGACTCTGAAGGATACGAGACATTCGTCATTCCGGATGATGTCGGCGGCCGTTTCTCTGTGTTGACACCGGTTGGTCTATTACCGATCGCAGCAGCTGGTATTTCAATCGAAGAGTTGATGCAAGGTGCCCGTGACGCGCAAGAGCGCTACGCGAGCGAAAACCTAGCTGACAACGAAGCGTATCAATACGCGGTCGTTCGAAATGCGCTCTATGCGAAAGGGAAGACGATCGAGCTTCTCGTCAACTACGAACCAGCACTTCATTATGTGTCAGAGTGGTGGAAACAATTATACGGCGAGTCAGAAGGAAAAGACTTCAAAGGGATCTTCCCAGCAGCAGTCGACTTCTCGACGGATCTTCACTCGATGGGACAATACGTCCAAGAAGGTCGTCGTGACCTGTTCGAGACAGTCATCAAAGTCGGTCAAGCACGTCATGCATTGACGATCGAAGAAGATGCTCAGGATCTCGATGGATTGAACTTCCTTGCAGGGAAGTCGATTCAATTCGTTAACGATAAAGCAGCAGAAGGTACGTTGCTTGCGCACACGGACGGACAAGTACCGAACTTGACAGTCGAACTTCCAGAGATGACACCGTATCACCTCGGATTCCTGTTCTACTTCTTCGAAAAAGCTTGTGCGATGAGTGGTTATCTCCTCGGAGTGAACCCATTTGATCAGCCAGGCGTCGAAGCGTACAAGAAAAACATGTTCGCTCTTCTTGGGAAACCAGGATTCGAAGCAGAAAAAGCAGAACTCGAAGCACGTTTGAAGTAATATGAAACGACAGTCGATCGTTCCCTAGTGGAACATCGGCTGTTTTTTTGTCTTTAGCGGATGATAGTAGGCTATCATTTTCCAGATTTACAGGTAATCCTAGCGTTTTCACTTTTAGAATACCCGTGAAACAGGTAAAGTGAAGTTAGAAGAAGAAATGAGGTGCACGTACGTGATTACATTCTTGGATTATTATCAAAATCAAGTGGAGTTAAGTTTTGATGACCATCCGTTCTCGGATCGTCCCTTGCACGTATGGGTCATTGCCGTGTACGAAGGAAAATGGTTGCTGACCCATCATAAGCAACGTGGTTATGAATTTCCTGGTGGAAAGGTTGAACCAGGGGAAACGGCGGAAGAAGCTGCACGTCGTGAAGTGATGGAAGAGACAGGTGGGGAAATCGATTCCCTCTCATATGTCGGGCAGTATCGGGTTGCCGGAAAAGGCGATACGATCATCAAAAACATCTACTTCGCGCAAATCGGATCATTGTCGTCTCATCTTGCCGTGGATGAAACGGACGGTGCTTTTCTATTCGAGGAACTCCCTGAACGTCTCGATACGAATCGACAATACAGTTTCATGATGAAGGACCGTGTCCTTCCGGAGACGCTCCGTGTACTTAGCGAACGCCGATTGGTTTGAACTTCCGCGGCAAGGTCCGTTTCGGACGTTTCGGATGTTTTATACCACAGCGGATGGAGAACGGGTCGGTGCCTATATCGTACTCCCGCAAGTTGCGAACGGTCAGGGAATTCTCTACTTGCGTGGTGGAACGCGTTCGATCGGAATGGTCCGACCGACTCGATTGCTCGCGTTCGCACAGGCAGGCTTTTTTGTCATGGCACCTTTCTATCGAGGGAATCTAGGCGGCACGGGAAAAGAAGACTTTGGACATCACGATATCGAAGACGCCTGCAGCGCCTTTGACTGGTTACAGCAACGTGTTTCGCATGTTCACGCATTTGGATTTTCACGTGGTGGACAGATGGCACTGCTCCTGGCGCATCACCGTCCAGTCGCTCGAACGGTTTCCTGGGCAGGGGTGACGGAGTTGACGTGGACGTATGAAGAGCAGAAGACGATGCAAAAGATGCTGCGGCGATACACGGGAGGTACACCAGATACGGTTCCTGATGAATACGCGGTTCGCTCGCCGCTCCATGTCGAACCTCAAGGTGAAGTGTTATTGATTCACGGTGCGTATGATGAGAACGTTCGTTTACGCCACGCGACGGCTTATGCCGCACGTTATTCCGAAAAAACGATGCTTCAGACTTATGCCTATGCCCATCAATTTCCGATTCATGACAAGTTGCGTGTGACGCGGAATGTGTTGAATTGGTTTGAGACTGGTATATGGAATCCGGATGAAAGGTGATAGTTCAAGCAGTACGACCAATGTCGTGCTGTTTTTTTGTGTTACGGAAAATGGCATAGAATTAAAAAATAAGAACATTGATATGTTGTAAAAAACAATAATCTCCTAAAAAGTAAACTTTGATATAATAGATGACATCAGAGAAGAATAGAGGGGGCATGAGAACGATGGATATCTTATTAGCACGTCAACCCATCGTTAATCGAGTAGGTTCGATTGATGCATTTGAACTATTGTATCGTTCGATTGAACAAATCAGTGTGTTTGATGGTGATTTAGCGACGATGGATGTTTTGACGAATACACTTGTTCATATGGGAGTAGATCATGTAGCAGAAGGCAAGAAGCTATTTGTTAATTTCACGGCAGAGCTGTTGAAAAGTGACTTGATTCATTATTTGGATCCAAGCCAATTCGTCATTGAAATTCTAGAAACAGTTGAGATCGATACAGAGATGCTGTCTGTTCTACATAGTTGGAAAGACGCGGGCTTTACGTTAGCACTCGATGATTTTGTGACGGATTTACTCCGACAGCATGGAGCGGAATTGTTTGAGTTGATCGATTTAATTAAAATCGACATCGAGACGATTTCCCCTCGCGAGCAAAGTGCTATCCTCCATATTGTTCGTCGCAATTATCCTCATATCCGAATGTTGGCTGAGCGTGTCGAAACGCACGAAGATCATACACGGTGTCTTGACATGGGATATGACTGGTTTCAGGGATATTTTTATGCTAAACCGATGTTGATGAAAGGAAAGGCGGTCCCACCGCAACTACCGGTTTTGTTAAAAATGTTGAAATGGCTCGATACGGATGAAAAGTACGATGAGGTCGTTGATGAGATTGAAGCGAATCCCTATATTAGTATTCAAGTGTTACAGCTGATCAATTCTCCAGGAATGGGTTTACGCAATACCGTCAGTTCCGTTCGTCAAGCGATTTCACTGCTTGGCTTTTCGCAACTCAAAAGTTGGATTTCGTTGATTGTTTTACGTGAGATGAAGCTTGCTAGTCCTTATGAGTGGTCAAATGAGTTATTACGGTCCTCTTTACACTGTGCGAAGCTCTGTGAACTCTTTGCTACCGAAACCCGAACACTACAACCGGAGAGTGCTTACATGATTGGCTTGTTATCGCACATCGATGCGTTATTATCTGTTGATATTGACGATATCATCGATCAATTGCCACTCGAAGATTCTCTGAAGATTGTTCTACAAGGAAAGGATCATCCGTTTCGGGATTGTTTAGTGCTTGCGATTAGTGCAGATCGAGGTGATTTTGATCAGTTTGAACTGCTGAGTCAGCGTTTAAATGTATCACTTCCGCGAGCCTATGC
Organism: Exiguobacterium sp. OS-77; assembly: GCF_000414195.2. Taxonomy (NCBI): domain Bacteria; kingdom Bacillati; phylum Bacillota; class Bacilli; order Caryophanales; genus Exiguobacterium; species Exiguobacterium sp. OS-77. The sequence goes on from NZ_DF239008.1 coordinate 809,373, forward strand.
ATTACTGACGGAAAGTCAAGAGTGGCTCATGCAGCGAGAAAAACATATTCAAGAAGAGTCAGACTCGATCATATAACTAAAAAAGAGTTTGAAGACTTTTTTCTAGACATAAGACGACGTGTAATCATTCTCTTAACTGAGTAGGATTACACGTTTTTATTCGTCTCGAATCGCCTAATAGGAAGAATTTCTAAGGATTAAGGAGTAACTAAAAAATCTGAGTC
>NZ_DF239008.1:809616-868096 GCF_000414195.2 Exiguobacterium sp. OS-77
TTTTAGTTACTTGATGTAAATTCGGTGTCTATCTTTTTGATGCAAGTCAGAAAACTCTACTTTATAGGCGCGGACCAGCTGACTTGATCGCATCCGTCGCACTCTCGAAACGAAGGAAATTGTTCTGGAATTTCTCAGCAAGCGAACGCGCTTGTGTGTCGTATTCGTCCGGATTCGACCAGACGCGTACCGGGTTGAGTAACTCACTTGGAACACCAGGAACTTCGAGCGGCATATGAAGTCCAAAGATCGGGTGTTCTTCTGTTGGAATCGTTGCAAGTGTGCCGTTAACGGCAGCGTTGACCATCGTCCGTGTATACGATAGCTTCATGCGGCTACCTGTTCCGTAAGCACCGCCTGTCCAGCCCGTGTTGACGAGATAAACGGTAACACCATGACGATCAATCAATTCGCCGAGCATCGTCGCATACTTTTCAGGCATCAGTGGAAGGAATGGTGAACCGAAGCACGTCGAGAAGGTCGCTTCTGGTTCCGTGACCCCACGTTCTGTTCCAGCGAGTTTTGATGTATATCCTGATAGGAAGTGATACATCGCTTGTTCTTTCGTCAATTTGCTGATCGGGGGCAAGACGCCGTACGCATCAGCTGTCAAGAAGACAATCGTCTTCGGATGACCAGCGCGTGACGGAACAGCGATGTTATCGATTGCCGTAATCGGATAAGCAGCACGCGTATTTTCCGTCAACGATGTATCATCGTAATCAGGATGACGGGCTTCGTCGAGTACGACGTTCTCAAGGACGGTTCCGAAACGGATCGCGTCAAAGATTTGCGGTTCTTTTTCACGCGATAGATTGACCGTCTTCGCGTAACATCCGCCTTCGATGTTGAAGACACCATCGTGCGACCAACCATGCTCATCGTCACCGATCAATTGACGGCTATCATCGGCTGAAAGGGTGGTCTTACCAGTACCAGATAGACCGAAGAACAAGGCGACGTCGCCTTCGTGTCCGACGTTTGCCGAGCAGTGCATCGAAAGGACGTTTTCTTGTGGCAAGAGGTAGTTCATGACGGAAAAGATCGACTTTTTGATTTCTCCAGCGTATTCCGTTCCACCGATCAAGACGATTCGGTGTTCGAACGACATCGCGATGAACGTCTCGGAGTTCGTTCCGTCAACGGCAGGATCTGCTTTGAAATGTGGCGCGTAGACGACCGTGAACGGTTCGAAGGCAGCCACTTCAGGATACTCGCGTAAAAAGAGTTGTTTGGCAAACAGGTTATGCCAAGCATATTGTGTGAGCACACGGACCGGAAGGGTGAAGTGCGTATCTGCTCCAGCAGCAGCTTCTGTGTAGTAGAGATGATCAGCTTCGTTCATGTAACGAAGAACCTTTTGCAACAATTGTTCAAATTTGTCTCCATCCATTGGTTGGTTGACATGACCCCAATCAATGTGAGACTCGCAGGAAGAATCACGGACGATGAACTTATCTTTTGGTGAACGACCTGTAAATTTCCCCGTTTCTACAGATAATGCGCCGTTCTCAGCAAGGACACCTTCTTCGTTTCGAATCGCATGTTCGACAAGTTCAGCAACAGATAGTTGTTTGAACACATGCTCTTTCTTGAGTAGTTCTTCGATATTCAGGACCGTCATCGGCATCCTGACCCCACCTTTCCCCTACGTTGGTTTTGGCTCACTGTATTTAGTATGACACATTTATTATATATGACATACTAAAGAGAGAGCAATCATTTTCTAGTGCTGATTTCTATTTATCTGGAAACGCTTTCAGCATTAACAGTTTAACATCTCTTTCAAAAAGTTTCGACTAGAATTTGAAACCTTGCTTGACAGAGTAGTTACAACTTTATATCATGTAATTCGTAACGGATACTCTTATTCTGAGCAGGTGGAGGGAACAAGGCCCGAAGAAACCCGGCAACCGTCCTACATTAATTCACATATTAATGAGGGAAAAGGTGCTCTCCTGAAGCGAAGTAAACACTTCGAACGATAAGAGGGTAAAGGAAGAACGCACAACCTTTCCCTGACCATTTTTTGGACTTGGAAAGGTTTTTTTCATTTTACCGTCCCACTCAACTAGGGGAAATGAGTACACCGTCAAATTCTTTTTTGGGAGGGTCATACATGACAAACCTTAATCGCCGACTATTCACGTCGGAGTCAGTCACTGAAGGTCATCCAGATAAAATCTGTGACCAAATTTCGGATTCAATTCTTGATGCAATCCTCGCAGCGGATCCAAACGCGCGTGTTGCGGCAGAAACTTCTGTTACAACAGGTCTCGTTCTCGTTGCAGGTGAGATCACGACATCCACTTACGTCGACATTCCAAAAGTCGTTCGTGAAACGATTCGTGAGATCGGTTATACACGCGCGAAATACGGTTTCGACGCGGACACATGTGCTGTATTGACATCAATCGATGAGCAATCAGCAGACATCGCTCTTGGTGTAGACCAAGCGCTTGAAGCACGTGAAGGTAGCATGTCTGATGCAGAAATCGATGCAATCGGTGCAGGAGACCAAGGTCTCATGTTCGGTTACGCAACGAAAGAAACACCAGAACTCATGCCACTTCCAATCTCGCTTTCACACCGTCTCGCACGCCGTTTGGCAGAAGTGCGTAAAAACGGTCAACTCGACTACCTTCGTCCGGACGGAAAAACACAAGTCACGGTCGAATACAACGAGAACAACGAGCCGGTTCGTGTCGATACGATCGTCATCTCGACACAACACGCGGAAGAAGTTACGCTTGAGCAAATTCAAGCTGACTTGAAAGAACACGTCATCACACCGGTCATCCCGGCTGAATACATCGACGCAGCAACGAAATTCTTCATCAATCCAACTGGTCGTTTCGTCATCGGCGGACCACAAGGAGATGCTGGATTGACGGGTCGTAAGATCATCGTTGATACGTATGGTGGATACGCACGCCACGGCGGTGGAGCATTCTCTGGTAAAGATCCAACAAAAGTCGACCGTTCAGCTGCATACGCAGCACGTTACGTCGCGAAGAACCTCGTTGCTGCAGGTCTTGCAGACAAAGCAGAAGTTCAACTCGCGTACGCAATCGGTGTCGCGCACCCGGTATCAATCGCGGTTGATACATTCGGTACAGGAAAACTTCCTGAAGCACAACTCGTCGAATTGGTTGCTGAAAACTTTGATCTTCGTCCGGCTGGAATCATCAACATGCTTGATCTCCGTCGTCCGATCTATCGTCAAACAGCTGCATACGGTCACTTCGGTCGTACAGATGTTGAGCTTCCATGGGAGCAAACAGATAAAGCAGCAGTTCTTGAAGAACAAGCAAAACGTTTCGCATAATCAAAAAGTCCGAGAACCCTATGCGGGTTTTCGGACTTTTTTGTTTACGGGGAACTTTGCAGGAAACGAATGTTTTTTCTAGAAGAGGGTAAAAGTACATGAGTCGATTCGTATGAATACAAAGGGGGGTTCCGATTATGGAAATACGCGAAGCTATTCCAGCCGATGCAGGACGTATTCATGACATTGCCGTCACATCCTGGTTGGATACGTATGCAGAAATCTATTCCGAGCGCTCGAAAGCGCATTTCGTGCAGGAAGCGTATCCGCAAGAGGAGGTTGTTCGTGCGATCCGGACGGCAGAAGAAGCACGGGGAGAGTATTTTTATGTCGGAATCATCGATGAGGAAATCGTCGGTTTCATTCATGCTATTGATGTTGAGGGAACGTGGGAAATCATTCGTCTGTACGTCTTACCGAAATATCAGCAAAACGGAATCGGACGACGATTGATCCGTGAACTCGAACGACAAGGAGCCGTCCCACTCGAAGTATACGTGGAGGCACGTAACTATAAAGCGCGTCAGTTCTTGATCTCATTCGGTTTTGAAGAACTCAGTGAGATGACGGAAGAAGTCTTTGGGCAAGTAGAATCTGTCATTCGCCTTCGCCATGTCGCCTCGTGAAATCCGTCTTGGGACGGTTTTGTGTGCGTTTGAAATAAGGTATCGTAAATAGGAAGTATGAAGTGAAGAGGTGAGTTTGTGGTTGAACAACCAACAGGAATCATCGTATTAGTCTATCCGTTACAACTGCGTGCCCGTCCGAGTGAAGCTTTGATTCGGGTACTCGAACGAGAGTATGAAGTATTGCTCGTCGACGCCCCACGTCGTATCTCGTTTGAAGAACATGGTCAACTGTTAAAAGAAGCATTACGTGAAGCCGGGAAACGCAAGCTACCGATTCATATCGTCGCCTGTAGCATGGGCGCACTCGTCGTCAATCGTCTGTTGCAAGAATATGAATTACCGGTAGCAAGCCTTGCATTCATTTCACCGTTGTTTGATTGGCACCCTTCGAAACAACTCGGAGGCGTCAAACAAGTCTTCGCAAGTGCGTTCGATCGTTTCCGGCCCGATGCGCCACTCGGTACGTTGCCGTTTGGTCAAAGTACGGAAGATACCGTTCGCATCGGTGAACTGACCTATGCACAGTACCGGGAAATCGAAGAAGAGATCGTCGTACATGACGAGGAACGAAAAAAACTGCCGCGTGTGAACTTGGCTTGTTTTTATGCACCGGACGATCAGTTCGCAGACGTCAAGCTGACACTTGAAGTATGCCGGAAAATGGGTGGCGATCAGATTTACTTACAACGTCTACACGGTTTTCCGCATTTTAGTTTCGAACGGTTGAACACACGGTTTGCAGAAAAATTAATGTTGTTCTTTAAGCTTGTTGAAGAATGAAATCACAAAAGTGATGCCTCTAAAAAAGGGGCATCACTTTTTTGTGCCCATCATCCGCGTACTTTTTTCTCGATCGCGATGATGAACGGGGGATGATTTTGTTGGTTCAAGAAGCGATACTGGAGAACGGCATAATCTTGCTGATCAAGGGCTGTGACGTAATCGAGGACAGCGTCACGTTCTCGTTTTCCTTCCAAGTGACCGTGATAGACGACGAGGACGACAAGACCGCCGGGAGCGAGGACCGGGAGGAGGGCATCGAGTGCTTCAAGCGTCTCTTCTCCGGTCGTCGTGATTGATTTGTCGCTTCCAGGCAGGTATCCGAGATTGAAGACTCCAGCGCGGACAGGACGTTGTTCGTCCGAAAGACGGGCACCGACATGGATGTGGCTTTCATGGTAAAGGTCGACGCGTGCTAACATTCCGGCTTCGTCGAGACGTCGCGTCGATTCCTCAATGGCTTGTGCCTGGACGTCGAACGCAAGAACCCTTCCTTCTGGACCGACACGTTCTGCTAAAAACTGTGTATCATGTCCATTTCCGGCAGTCATATCGACGACGCAGTCTCCGGGCTCGATAACGGACTCGAGTAATTGTTTCGTATAAGGTAATACACGGGCAAGTGACATGGCATAGACTCCTGTTCCTATAGTCTGTTTTTCTAGTAATGGTTCAGTATGTGCAAGATTCTTTCTGCATTATATCATTTTTTGATTCGTTGACGAAAAGCGAAGTAGCTTGACAGTTAGGGGACGGATTGCGTAAAGTGGCAAGGTTGAGAATGAAATAGGAGGACCACAGGTATGCCAAAATTACCAAAAGCGGTCTGGATCCTCGTCCTTGCGATGGCCATCAATACGACGGGATCCTCTTTTTTATGGCCGTTTAATACATTATATATTCATGAATATTTAGGAGAGTCGATGACAAAAGCAGGGATGGCATTGTTCGTCAACTCTGCCTTAGCAATCGTCGGAAACTACTTAGGTGGAAAAGCGTTTGACCGTCTCGGTGGCAAGAAGACGCTTGTCATCAGTGTCATCGGACTTGTCCTGTCTTCCGTTGGCTTGTTGCTATTTCATCAGACGTACCTCGGATACGTCGCGATGCTTGGATTGATTGGATTCGTCGGTGGGATGGTTTTTCCGACGATCTACGCGATGACGGGTGTCATCTGGCCGGAAGGCGGGCGTCGTGCCTTTAATGCGATTTATGTCGCACAAAACGTCGGTGTAGCGCTCGGGACAGCAGTCAGTGGTCAAATCGCTGCCTTTTCGATTCAGTACATCTTCATCGCCAATCTCGTCCTCTACATCGCCTTTGCCATCATTTTGTTCGTCGGTTTATCCTGGATTCAGGCACCAGCGCGGATGCATGCGGCACATGACGAGATCGAAACGACACGCACACCCCTTGCGCGCGGTGCGGCACGGACGATGTTGCTCGTCTCGATCGGGTATGCCTTACTTTGGTTCGTTTATGTGCAATGGCAAGGAACCTTTGCCGTACACACGAAATCGCTCGGTGTCACGATTTCCGAGTACTCTATTCTTTGGACGATCAACGGAGCACTCATCGTGTTCGCACAACCTTTATTAACACCAATTCTCCGGTGGTTTGGAGATGACTTGAAGCGACAATTGATGACCGGTACAGGAATCTTCCTCTTGTCTTATCTGATCGTTCCGTTCGCAGGCGGCTTCAAGATGTTCCTCGTCGCGATGATCATTTTGACGATTGGTGAGATGTTCATCTGGCCAGCGGTTCCTGCTATGGCGGCGAGACTCGCGCCAATCGGAAAAGAAGGAGAGTTCCAGGGATACGTCAATATTGCCGCTTCAGCGGGACGGATGATCAGTCCGACCGTCGGAGGGTTGATCTACGATTTATCCGGTATGTCAGCGGTCTTCTTGACATTGATTGGATTGATTCTGTTAGCAGGCGTCGTATTCCTTCGTGCCATTCCTAAAATCACATCATGAGCATCATCTGTAAGACAGCGGACATTAGATTCGCTGTCTTTTTTTTACATCATTAATGCGCTAATTATAAAACAAATCATTATTAATATGGAATATTTCGGCAAAGAAACGGGTACTTTCTAATCAAGAACTTGAAAAGAAAGTTCATGTGAACGTTGCTTCTTTTTGACTGGAGGTGCACGAATGGAAAGGTGTCAATTCATCACAGATGCCGCAACTTGGACGACACACGTACAGCAACAGCCTCTTGATATCTTCTACAGTCACCAATACGTCACGCTTAACGCTAGACCGTCTGAGCAAGCGGTGTTATTTCGTTATGAAGGTCATGCGGGAACACTGTTCTATCCCTTTTTAAAGCGTCGGATTTTTGATACGCCTTATTCAGATCTCATCACGCCGTATGGCTACGGCGGACCGGAAATCGTCGGTCGCTTAACCGCAACTGAAATGCAGCATGCACGTCTATCGTTTGAAAGGTGGGCGGAGCAAGAATCGGTCGTTTCGGAAATGATTCGCTTTAATCCGTTGACCGGTAATGAACGGTTCATGCAGGACTGGACGAAAGTTTCCTTCATCCGTCATACGACGAGTATCGATTTACGCCCTTCAATAGAGGACATCATGCAGACATTTCATAAGAAGACGAGAAGTATGATTCGCAAATCGCTTGCCTCTCCTTTAACCGTTAGAATAGGAACGCGAGACGACCTACCTGTTTTTGTAGCGTTGTATCATGAAACGATGGACCGGAAGAATGCTTCGGCTCATTATTATTTTACCGCGACGTATTTTGAGCAGTTGATGGAAACGAACCCGCTTTGTGAACCCATATTGCTGATGGCGGAAATCGAAGGAGAAGCGGTTGGAGGGTACCTCGTATTGCTCGGAAAAGAATATGCCCACGGTCATTTGATTGGTTGTAAGCGGGACGAAGCGAAGATGTTCCCAAATCAACGACTTGAGTACGAAGCGATTCTTCAGGCGAAAGCACGCGGTCTCGTCGAACAACATCTCGGAGGTGGATATCAAGAACGGGATAGTCTCTTTGAGAGTAAATGCCGTTACACCGGGTACCGTTTATTTGAGTATCATCAAGGAAAATCGATTCTTCAACCAGCCGTATACGATCAGTTGTGTATACGATACGGGTCAGATGCTAATTCGGATTATTTTCCGGCTTACCGACAAACCAGTGTCCAAATGGCGACAAGTTAAACAGTAACTAAATGAAGAAGGTGAAACGACTACATCGTGTAGTCGTTTTTTTGATATGCTGAAATCATGATAGATCAATTGAGGGGGATGTGTCTTGAAAAAACGAGGTCTTATTTTTGATATGGATGGGGTCATCTTAGATAGTGAAATCCGCTACTTTGAGGTCCACCAGCAGATGTTCAAAACGTTATCGATTCCGCTCGATCCGGTTCAGTATGCGACATTCATGGGGAAAACAGGAGATGAGATGTGGGAAGAACTTGTCGCGCAACACGAGCTCCCAGAAACAGCGAGTGCTTTACTTGAGGAAGAACATCGCTTGTTTCAAATTCATGCAAAACCAGAGGCGTGTGGTTTAAAAGAGGGAGTCAAACAAGTCATCGAACAAGCGACATCTCTTGGTTACGATATCGGGATCGCTTCTTCGAGTTCGCTTCAAAAAATCGAACGCGTCATCCGTCATTACGAGCTTCCAATCACGCATTACGTCAGTGGGGAAGAAGTCGTGCGTTCGAAGCCGGATCCCGCGATTTTTCGACTTGCGGCATCACGAATCGGGCACGCACCTGAGAATTGTCTCGTCATTGAAGACGCTGCAAACGGGATGATCGGCGCAAAAGCAGCTGGTATGGAAGTGATTGCGCTTCTTGATGACCGGATGCCAGCGCAACGTTTAGAACAAGCAGATCATATTGCGCGATCGCATGCGGAAATTGAGGAAATTTTACGGAAGCGTTGACGCTTGAGGAAGAAACAGATTACACTAGGAAAAGATAGTCAAATGCAGGGAACTGAAGTAGTAGGGGAAAGGTGCCGTCAAGAGAGCTGGTGGAGGGTGCGAACCAGTCGGTAACAACCGTGAACTCGTCAGGGAGCACGATTCGTGAAGTCGTAGTAGCGAATCCGGTCCTTCACACCGTTATCTGTGAATCAAGCGGTCTGTCATAGACAGACAACGTGGGTGGTACCGCGGAAGCCAAACCGGTCTTTCGTCCCTATTCCTAGGGGCGGAGGACCGGTTTTTTTTAGATTAGAGGAGGAAAAGACATGCCGTACAATCATCGCGAAATTGAACCAAAATGGCAGGCGCGTTGGGATCAAGACAACGCCTTCGTCACGACAGAAGATCCAGAAAAAGAAGGGTTTTATGCCCTTGATATGTTCCCGTATCCGTCAGGTGCCGGACTCCACGTTGGACACCCGGAAGGCTACACGGCAACGGACATCCTCGCGCGGATGAAACGGATGCAAGGATACAACGTCTTGCACCCAATGGGTTGGGATGCGTTCGGGTTACCAGCAGAACAATACGCTCTCGATACAGGGAATGACCCACGTGAATTCACAGCGAAAAACATCGAGACGTTCAAGCGTCAGCTGAAAGAACTTGGATTCTCCTATGACTGGGATCGTGAAATCAACACGACGGATCCGAAGTACTACAAATGGACACAGTGGATCTTTACGAAGTTGTATGAAAAAGGACTTGCGTTCGTGGACGAAGTCGCGGTCAACTGGTGCCCGGCACTTGGAACCGTTCTTGCGAATGAAGAAGTCATCGACGGATTATCTGAACGCGGAAATCATCCGGTCGTGCGTGTTCCGATGCGTCAGTGGGTCTTGAAAATCACGGAATATGCGGATCGTCTTCTTGAAGATCTCGATGACCTCGATTGGCCGGATTCTGTTAAAGAGATGCAACGGAACTGGATCGGGAAATCAGAAGGTGCTGAGATCGATTTCACGATTGATGGACATAAAAAACAAGTCACGGTCTTTACGACACGTCCGGACACAATCTTTGGTGCGACGTACCTCGTGCTTGCGCCGGAGCATCCATTCGTAGCTGACATCACGACAGCGGATCACAAGGAAGCCGTCGATACGTACATTTCGCAAGTCCAAACGAAGTCAGACCTCGAACGGACGGATTTAGCGAAGGAAAAAACAGGCGTCTTCACGGGTGCTTTCGCCGTCAATCCAATCTCAGGTGATCGTCTTCCGATCTGGATCGCTGATTATGTCCTTGCTTCTTATGGAACGGGTGCAATTATGGCAGTTCCAGGACACGATGAGCGCGACCATGAATTCGCGAAACAATTCGACTTGCCAATCGTTGAGGTCGTCGCGGGTGGAAACGTCGATGAAGCAGCCTATACAGGAGAGGGCGAACACGTCAACTCGCATATGCTTGATGGTCTTGGAAAACAAGAAGCAATCGAGACGATGATTGCTGAACTCGAAACGAATCAAGTCGGACGCAAGAAAATCACGTATCGTCTCCGCGACTGGTTGTTCAGTCGTCAACGGTATTGGGGTGAGCCAATCCCAGTCGTTCATATGGAAGATGGTTCGATGAAGACGCTTAGCCAAGAGGAATTACCGCTCGAACTTCCAATCATTCCGGAGATCAAGCCGTCTGGTACAGGCGAATCACCACTTGCGCTTGCGGAAGACTGGTTGGATTATACGGATCCTGAAACAGGAATGAAAGGGCGTCGCGAGACGAATACGATGCCACAATGGGGCGGAAGCTGCTGGTATTATCTTCGTTTCATCGATCCGCACAATGAAGAGGCGATCGCGGATCCAGAAAAATTAAAATACTGGCTTCCAGTCGATATTTACATCGGTGGTGCGGAACACGCCGTTCTCCACTTATTGTATGCACGCTTCTGGCATAAAGTCTTGTATGATGCAGGCGTCGTGCCAACAAAAGAACCATTCCAGAAGTTATACAACCAAGGGATGATTCTTGGAGAGAACAACGAGAAAATGTCGAAATCACGCGGTAACGTCATCAATCCGGATGAAATCGTTAAATCGCATGGTGCGGATACGTTACGCTTGTATGAAATGTTCATGGGTCCACTCGATGCATCAGTTGCCTGGTCTGAGAACGGACTTGACGGTGCGCGTCGTTTCCTCGATCGTGTCTGGCGCTTGTTCGAACGGACAGCAGACATTCAAGATGTCGCAGAAGTCGATGCTGACTTCGAACGGACATACCACCAGACGGTCAAGAAGGTTACGGAAGACTTCGCGAACATCCAGTTCAACACCGGAATTTCGCAACTCATGGTCTTCGTCAACGAAGCAAACAAACAGCCGGTGCTTCCGCGTCACTTCCTTCGTGGGTTCATCCAATTGTTAACACCAGTTGCACCGCACCTTGGTGAGGAACTCTGGGAACAACTTGGATTTGAAGAGACATTGACGTATGCGGCATGGCCAACATTCGATGAATCGAAACTCGTCAGCGATACAATGGAATTCGTCATTCAAGTGAACGGAAAAGTTCGCTCGAAAATCGAAATCAACATCGACGCGACAAAAGAAGAAATCGAGGCACTTGCCTTTGCCGACGAAAAGACACAAGAATGGATCGGCGACAAGACGGTTCGAAAAGTCATCGTCGTACCGAAAAAATTAATCAACATCGTAGCAAATTAAGCCATAGCCCCTTTCATTCGTTTGACGCGAATGGAGGGGGTTTCTTCATTTCCGTCGCAAGTCCGCTTTTTTTTTGAACGTCCTTCTGCTACACTGAATCAGAAACCGAGAAAGAAAGGCGATTACCATCAATGAAACGATCTTATATAGTCTATACAACGATTTTTGCCGTCGTTTCGGGTTTGATTCTTTGTGTACTGCTCGTCTTCTCAAAACCAGAGACGATGTCGCGTATTCAGGAAACGTTCGCGAAAATCGAGACGCAATCGAAGCATCAGGCAGCTGTCAAACAGGTGCCGACGAAAACGCCTTCAGCTATTCCGAATCCGGAAGAACCATTAATTAAGAATGTCCAGCAGATGTTATATGATGATTCCATCGGGTCGTACCTCGTCGTCACAGACGATTATCGTTTCTTTGAAATTAGTGGAACAGGTGAGAGGATCAATGCCTCCTTCCAATTAGAAGAAGGGAAATTACTTCTTTCTGGCCTCGATGGCATGACACTCGTTGACGGAGAGACCGTCGCTTTATTGACATCGAATCAGATTCTCGTGACAATCACGCGAAAAGATGGTGTCTGGAGCGAAGAAAAACGTGAAAAAGTACAGGGGACGACGATTCGAGACAGTTTCCATGGGCTTGGATATGATGCGAAGAAAAAGGAATTCTATACGATCAATCATATCCGTGCAATCGGACGTGTGGAATTGACTCGTTTCGCCATGAAAGAGGATAAAATTAAGATTGATCCAGATGCGTCGGAAAAGAAAAAACGGGCTTTAAAGAAAAAGCAAAAGCCGCCGTATTTATCGATCGTAGAACGAAGTAAAATTGAACCGGCGAATGGGATGCGAAGTGATGCGAAGAAAGTATTCGAATCCGACTTCCGACCAATTGGTCTTGCGGAACGACAAGGACGCATCTACACACTTGATTCAGAAGCACTCTATCTCTATTCGATTGATCAGAAAGATCAGACGATCACGGGAGAGACGGCAAGTCCGAAGGTCTATGGTTCAAAAGGGATTTTCGTACAGGATAATGAATTGTTTGCCTTAGTCGAGACAGATAAGTTTTCGAGCCGATCGTTCACACCGATTGACTGATGCATAAAAAGAAAAGACCCGATTCTTCTGATTAACACAGACGAATCGGGTCTTGTTCATATTAAGAGACAGTGTCACGTGCCATTTCTGCGGCGTGGCTACCGGCGCAATGACCCGTCACGAACGCGGCTGTAATGTTGTATCCACCCGTATAGCCGTGAATATCAAGAATTTCACCAGCGAAGAATAATCGTTCGGCTTTTTTTGACATCATTGTTTTTGGATCAATCTCTTTGATCGAGACGCCGCCACCCGTGACGAAGGCTTTATCGAAATCGAGCGTTCCCGTTGCTCTGAGTGGGAATCGTTTCAATTGTTGGAGGAAGTCCGTCCAGTCTTGTTTCTTCACTTGTGTACAGACTTCATCGCCAAAGCCGATTTGAGCAAATAGGAGTTCAAGCAACCGTTCTGGTACGAAACCACGAAGAGCATTGCGGACTGTTTTCTTCGGATTTGCGGCAAGCGCAGCTTGGAAACGTTCCGTTAAGGCACCGAGGGATTCGTCCGGGAAGAGATCAATCGATAGATGAACAATCGTTTCTTTCGAACGTTTGCGTTCTTTGATCGTATATTGGCTACACCGTAAAGCAATCGGACCACTTAAACCGAAGTGTGTGAACAGTAGATCACCTGTATGTGTTTTGATCGCCTTATCTTTTTTACCGTGGACCGTTAGAGCGACGTCACGCAGCGACAGCCCTTGTAATGTTTTTTCGTGAATGAACGTATCACCTAACAGAATCGGAACTTCCGTTGGGAAGAGTTCCGTGATCGTGTGACCCGCTTTTTCAGCCCACGGATAGCCGTCACCCGTTGAACCGGTATGCGGAACAGATTGACCACCGACCGCGACGATACAACTTTTCGCTTCAAGACGCATGCCATTCTCTAATATGACAGCTGCAAAAGCACCGTCTGGATGGAAATCGAGCGTAGCGACTTGCGCATCCGTTTGAATCTCGGCACCATGCGCGCGGATTTGATCAATCAATACACGAACGACATCCGCTGCCTTATCTGAGACAGGGAACATCCGACCGTTGTCCTCTTCTTTAAGTGCGACGCCAAATCCTTCGAAGAGTTCGATGATCGATTCATTGTTGAATTGAGAGAAGGCGCTATATAAGAAACGTCCGTTTCCCGGAATCGACTGGACGAGCTCGTCGAGTGGTTTTCGATTCGTGACGTTACAGCGTCCGCCGCCAGAGATTGCGAGCTTCCGTCCTAATTTATTCCCTTTATCGAGCAGGAGTGTTCGAGCTCCAGCTTGTAAGGAGGCGAGCGTTGCCATCAAGCCGCTCGGTCCGCCCCCGATTACGATTACATCGTACATATGGTCACCTCATTCATAGAATTCTGCTTGTTTCACTTTAGCAGAAGTTGCGACTGTAAACAAACCGTCTCTTTCAATTCCAGAAAGACAGCGGTATAATGATTTGCAATTGTGTACGAGAGAACTTGTATAATGAGACAGTCATGATTAGAGTGTCGAGTTTAAAAATTAGAAAGCGTGAGGGATGTTACCATGTCCACAGTCAACAATAAACAGTCCACTTCTCCCGGTAATGCGGGATTCGTTCGTGGGACGATGCTCCTATCCGGTGCGTCACTGATTTCCCGCGCACTAGGTTTGATCTACCTCTTTCCATTCCAGTTCATGGTCGGTGCTACAGGTATTATGTTTTATACGTATGCCTATAACTATTATGCGATCATGATCGGACTCGCGACAGCAGGGATTCCTGTCGCCGTCTCGAAATTCGTCGCCAAATACAATGCATTAGGAGAGTATGATACGAGTGAAAGATTATATCGGTCTGGTCTGAAAATCATGTCCTTGACCGGGATTGTTTCCTTCCTTGCTTTATTCTTTCTCGCACCGTATTTAGCACACCGGGCCATTCCAGGTGGTGACGTTGATTCAGCAGCATACGTTGATGCTGTCACGATGACGATTCGTGGCGTGAGTTTCGCTTTACTCTTGATTCCACCGATGAGTATGACCCGAGGTTATTTCCAAGGGTATCAATCGATGGGACCGACCGCGATTTCGCAAATCTTGGAACAAATCGTCCGGATCATCTTCTTGCTTGCAGGAGTCAGCATCGCGATTTATTTGTTTGATTCAGGTGCAGCATTTGCCGCAACGATTGCAACATTCAGCGCTTTCATTGGCGCAATTGGTAGTGTTGCGGTTCTGATCTATTATTTCCGCAAACGTGCGAGTGGCTTACAGGAACTTCGTGCTACTCAAACCGTCCGTTCGCCGGATCGCCCGTTAACGGATTTGTATAAGGAATTATTGACGTATGCGATTCCAATCGTCATGGTCGGTCTTTCGACACCCCTTTATCAAGTCATCGACCAGAATACGATGAATGCCGCCTTACAAAGTATCGGTTACACGCTCGAAGCGGCCGGAAACGCGACTGCCTATCTGATTGCGGATAGTCATAAGATCGTCTTGATTCCGGTGTCGGTCGCAACAGGATTGTCGTTATCTGCAACTCCACTGTTAACAGCGTCCTTCACGCAAGGAGATATGCGGAAAGTACGGGCTCAAATCTCACAGATTTATCAACTTGTTTTCTTTGTGACGATTCCGGCAGTCGTCGGGATGATTCTCCTCAGTGAAGAAACGTTCCATGTGTTATTCCCAAAAGATCAAGCGGCGTGGGTCTATCTGTTAAGTTATGCGCCGAGTGCGTTGTTCCTTGCCTTGTATTCGGTCACAGCGGCAGTCCTTCAAGGGATTAACCGTCAGTACTTCACGATCATTGCAACTCTTGCAGGATTACTTGCGAAGTATCTCTTGAATGCACCGTTGATTCATTTGACAGGTGATGGAACAGGTGCTGGATATGCGACGATCATCGGCTATCTCGTTGCGACGGGATTAATGTTCCTCCGGATCACACAAACGGTGAAGTTCCCATTCAGTACCGTCTTGCGCCGGACATCATTGATTTTAATCATTAGTGCATTGATGGGAGCAGGTGTTGCACTCGTGAAGTGGGGAATGGTGTCCTTCTTACCAGAGACGACATGGGCATCTCTGTTGATCCTGATCATTGGTGCGGCAGTTGGAATCGTGATTTTCGCTGGACTTTCGATTTGGAGTGGATTAGCAGAAGTCGTATTAGGACGTAAAATTTCATTGAAACGAGGACGAGGTCATGCGTCTAGATAAACTATTATCCAACATGGGGGCAGGCTCCCGAAAAGAAGTAAAACTTTTGCTCAAGGCAGGGGCAATTCAAGTCGATGGTGAGATCGTTCGTGATCCGAAACAACATGTCGATGTCGAGTCACAACAGGTTCTGATGTACGGCGAACCGGTCACGTATCAAAAATACATCTACTTGATGATGAATAAACCACCGGGTGTCATTAGTGCGACGGAGGATAAACGAGATGAGACCGTCATCGATCTGTTGTTTGAAGACGTGACGTATTTCAAACCGTTTCCGGTCGGACGACTTGATAAGGATACAGAAGGCTTATTGTTACTGACAAACGATGGAGCGTTCAATCATGCCTTGATGTCTCCGAAAAAACACGTTGAAAAAACGTATTACGCGGAAGTGACAGGTGTATTGACGCAAGAAGACGTCGAGGCAATTGCGGCAGGCGTCACCTTAGAAGACGGTTATCAGGCAAAGCCAGGAAAACTCGTCATCTTATCAACGACAGAAACAGATTCAACGCTTGAATTGACGATCACGGAAGGGAAGTTCCATCAAGTCAAACGGATGATGCTTGCCCTTGGTAAAGAGGTCACATTCTTGAAACGGCGCTCGATTGGTCGTTTAGAGCTTGATTCGGCACTTGCACTCGGGGACTACCGTGAACTAACACAAGAGGAATTGTCGTTATTTGATTGGCAACCTGAATAAGCAAAGCAAAAAGGCGGTGGAATGAATGTACATTCCATCGCCTTTTATTGTGGGATTTAATTATTGATTACGTAGTGCTTCTGCGATCGGATAAGGACCGCTGAGTACTTCGAATACACGAGATTGTGTCGGATGATCAATCAAGTGAACGAACAGCGCTGCCACATCGTCACGAGACACCTTACGATCTTCGTATGAATCAAAATGCTCTTTCGTTTCAACAGTACCTGTTGGGTCATCGTAGCTGAGCGGACCAGGACGGACGATTGTATAGTCGAGTCCACTTTCTTTGAGGTGAGCGTCTGCTGCTGCTTTCGATTCAAGATACACTTTTAGTTCGCCTTTCGGTTCTTCCGTACCGACTGAACTGAGCATTAGGAAACGATCGATCCCGTTGGCTTTTGCTGCATCGATGACTTTGATCGCACCTTCCTGATCGACGGCGCGTGTCAATTCGTCCGATGCGCCACCAGCACCCGCTGCAAAGATGACGACGTCCGCGTTACTGATGACGCCACTGACATCCTTCGTCAAATCCCCAAGTCTGACTTCAGATGCGCCGAGTGCAATCAAATCGTTGATTTGATTTTCTTCCCGTACGACCGCGATCGCTTGGTGATCTCCTTGTTTAGCGATCAATTCGACCATCTTGCGTCCTGTCGTTCCGTTTGCTCCAATGATTAAAATATTCATTCTCATCATCTCCTTCTCCCAATAGCTATACCCCACGTTTTAAAAAAGATAACAAAAAAAGACGCGAAGAATCGCGTCATCGAAAGATATACATAGTGAAACAGTGGATCAACCCGCTTGCTTTTGTTTCTTACTCGACGTCCATGTACCGCGTCGAGGGCTCACAATGAGATTGTTGTATTCAAGCACGTTCAAATCCCGCTGGACGGTCCTTGAAGTGATGCCAAACTCTTCAACCAACTCTGCTGTCGTAGTAGCTCCGTTCTCTTGGATGTAGAGATAGATCGATTTAATCCGGGTCAACATACGGTCTGTAGAATCTTTCATTGGTATAACCACTCCCCCAATGGATAGAATAGTGTTCTAAAGCTTCGGGTGACAAAAGACAATGCAATATCCAGTTGTTTCGCCTTTAGTATAACGTTTTGATATTAAAATGCAAGTAATTTAACCGAACGTTTTCATAAAAAATATATTCAAATGGTTTGTAAAGTCGATAATTTAGGTTTTATTTTATATTAATGTTCGTCATTTCAATAAATAAAAAAGAAAACAGAATTTGGATGTTCGTATCTGAACGAATATTCGCTATACTAGGAAGGTGTATAGGAAACGAATCCAAAACCCGTAATGAAGGAGCGAAATCAGATGGTGAATTGGAAAGAGGAAGTACTCGCACGTCGCGAGGACTTATTAGAAGATTTAAAAGAATTATTACGGATTCCGAGTGTACTCGACGAATCCACGATCGAAGAGGGCGCGCCGTTTGGTCATGAAGTCAAACGTGCCCTCGATTGGATGCTCGCGACAGGGGAACGCGATGGGTTCACGACAAAAAATGTCGATGGGTATGCAGGACATTTGGAATATGGTCAAGGGGAAGAGTTACTCGGTATTCTTTGTCACTTAGACGTCGTACCAGCTGGTGGCGATCACTGGACATACGGTCCATTCAACCCGACGCTTGTAGATGGAAAACTGTATGCACGTGGAGCAATCGATGATAAAGGACCGACGATGGCAGCTTATTACGCTTTGAAAATCGTCAAAGAACTTGGCTTACCACTCTCGAAGCGCATCCGTCTGATTGCAGGAGGGGATGAGGAGAGTGAATGGCGTTGTGTCAATCATTACTTCAAACATGAAGAGATGCCCACACTTGGTTTTGCACCAGATGCCGACTTCCCGATCATCAATGCGGAAAAAGGACTCTATGATGGGTTATTGATTCAAGGGAAACCAGCGCAAGCATCTGATACAGGCTACCATCTCGTTCGTTTTGAAGGTGGCGAACGTCCGAACATGGTTCCAGGTCATGCCCAAGCGCTTCTTCGTGTCGTCGAAGTAGGAACGCTTGAGACGGATTTCCATGCTTATCTTGAAGAACAAGGTTTGACGGGAACAGTCAAGCAAGAAACGGAAGGTCTCATACTTGATGTCAATGGTGTCGCAGCCCATGCGATGGAGCCGGACAATGGTAAAAATGCTGCTTTACATTTGGCACGTTTCCTCAATACGCTTCACTTGGATTATAACGGTCGTCGTTACATTCAACTCGTGACGCATATGTTCCGGGATTCTCGCGGTGTAGCGATGGGTGTCGCTGCTTCAGACGAGACAGGTGACTTAACGATCAATGGCGGTGTATTCCGTTACGCCGAAGAGCAAGGAACGGCATCAATCAATATCCGTTACCCGTATACAGCAGACTTCACGGAACGTTTGCAAATCATCAAGGAAGCCGCGGCAGGATATGGTTTTGAATTGCAGACGCGGACGCACATGACACCGCACCATGTTGATCCAAACCATGAATTGATCAAGACGCTAAGTGCCGTTTATGAGCGCCATACGAACCAATCAGCTGATCTGATAGCAATTGGTGGCGGCACATATGCGCGTTCATTGACGGCGGGAGTTGCTTTTGGTCCAGTCTTCCCGGGTGGTCCTGAAGTTGCCCACCAAGTCGATGAATATGTTGATTTTGATGAACTATTGCTTGCTGTCGCAATCTATGCAGAAGCGATTTATGAGCTCGCAAAATAATGATTGATGATCCCCGCATCGTAAAGATGGGGGGATTGCTTCTTGAAAGGAAGTTCCGTGTGAAAAATCGTCAAACCTATCATTTCCAAGCCTTATATTTCTTTATTTTCTTTGGACAAGGAGCACTCATTCCGTATCTCGCGCTTTATTTCTCAAACGACGCGTTCGGACTGTCGGCTTCAGAGATTGGAACAATCGTTGCGATTGGACCGATTCTCTCCATTTTCCTACAACCTGTTTGGGGAATCGCGGCGGACCGACTCGGAAAACCGAAACGACTCTTGCTCGTCGCGATGCTTGCTGCCGGTATTTTTACACTCAGTTACTTATTGACGTCTGCTTATCTACTTTTATTATTGATTTCTTGCGTTTGGGCGTTGTTCCAGTGCGCGCATATTCCGCTCGTGGATACATTAGCGATCGAGTACACGCGAAAGCGTAAAGTGGATTACGGCGCTTTACGTCTTTTCGGCTCAGCAGGGTTCGCTTTAGCTGTTTTCATTCTTGGGCAAATCACTGAGGGTGGCGGACTAAATCTGATTTTTTATGCAACCGGTGCAGCATGGGTTCTCGGTTTCCTTGTGCTGATCGGTATTGAAGAGACGGGCAGCGTGCATGTTTCACATCAGCAACCCGTACCGTTAAAACAGCTCTTTTCGAATCGACGCTTCCTGTTGTTCCTAGCAGGGGGGAGTTTGATCTTCGGACCCATCTTCGCCAACAATTATTACTTTGGCAGCTACGTCACGATTCGTGGTGAGACGACGGCACTCGTCGGAACATTATTCTTTGTCGCCGTTCTGTGCGAAATTCCGTTCATGCGCATCGCCTCGCGTCTGTTATTACGATTCGGAGCGATTCCGGTTCTTGTATTTGTTTCCTTGTTGTCGGCTGCGCGGACGGCGATGATTGCTTTAGAACTTCCAATCGTCATGCTGTGGGTATTATCTGCGATGCAAGGAATGATCGTTGGTCTGTTGATCCCTGTCGCCTTAGATTATGTGCGATCTCTCGTTCCAGAGACGATGGTCGCAACAGCCGTCAGTACATATATGGCGACGACGACGGGACTCGCGACAGCGTTGTTTAATCTGATGAGTGGTTTTGTACTCGAGGAGAGTACAATCTATACCGTCTTTTGGGTATATACAAGTAGTAGTATCCTAGGCGCGATTCTGTATGGTATCAGTGGTCGTATGAAGGAGTGAGCGCGACGATGAGACAAGAACGACACTTTTTCATTGCTTTGCCGATCCCTTCTAAAGATTTGGCAAATCTTGCTGAACGGTTATCGCTACCTGAGTACTTTCGTAACGTCTATACGTTAGAAGAGTATCATCTAACACTTCGTTTTTTCGGTCCATTGGAGGAAAAAGAACAGCAGTCGTGGAAACAGCAGTTACAGCAGATCGCGCGTACGATGGAACCGTTCGTGCTACGATTCGATCGTTTGATCACGTTCGGTCGGGATGAACGACCACGCGTCGTAGGATTTGGAACGGAATCGGAAGAATTGTTTCAATTAGTGGAACAGATTGATCCGAATTCGACCAGACCATTCGTTCCGCATGTCACGATCGCGAAAAAGTGGCGCGCTGAGGCAGCCGAATGGAAGACGAGTCCGATCCGATCAATAGAGTGGACTGTTCGTGAACTCGTTCTATTTGAAGTACGACCAGAGGTTTCACCGCGATATGAGCCGGTTTATCGGATTCATCTAGGTGAAGAGGAATGAGGTGATCCCCATCGCAATTTTGATGAAACTATATGACTTAGATAGTCGATTTGAAAAAAATCCGCTAGAGATGACGAAACGATTTGTTGAACACCAGGCACTTGATTATACGAACGTTTATCGCAAATGGGAGACAGGAGAATTGTTTCCAGGGGAGACGCTTATCCGTCCGAAGAAGTGGTGGCAAGTGATGAAAAAAAGTGAAGTCATTCAACTTCCGGGTAAACAATTATCTCGAAGAGCGTTTGATAAATGGTACAAAAAACGTCTCGAGTTACAAAAACTCTTGAACGTCGCTGGCGGAGCAGGGGAGGAGGACATTTGGCGGATTCCATTAAAACGTCATTTAGACTTCTATCAGATGTTGCATCTACTAAATGAACAATATGCGATGTTTTATCGGGCGGTCATTCACTATCAAGTCGGAGAAGTCGAGTTGAGTCCATTTGTCGTCGGTCCGTCCGCGATCTATATCATGGAATGGCTCGATGGTGAAGAGAGTATTTATCATATTCGACGAGATAAGTTGTGGCGGGAACAACCGTTCAAAGCATCTGTGAAACAGATTTTGAACCCGAATATCAGTTTAAAACGAACGGAAGACATTTTGCATACGATTCTTGGACGAGATTACGATTTACCGATCGAACGGGTCATCTTAGCTCCAAGTGGTTATTTTGATAAGATTCCAAAAGAAACGACGACGACGTATGTCAATAAAGTGGATTTTCCTAAATGGTTGAATCGTATGAATGGGAATGCGACTCATACAAAAGCTGCTCAAATGCGTGTGTGTGAAAAAATCCTAAAGGAAACCGTATCGATTCCGTTTCAAATGGCGATCCAAAGTGAGGAACAGTCACGCATTCAAGAGTAAGGGAGGGAGCGACGGCATTGTCGTTGCGAAAGAGATGACAAACCAAGAAGTAGCGATACCAGTGATCCGGGCGGAGTTCTCATCGTTCCAAAGCATCCGAGTCGAGGTCGAAGGCAATCCGTCAATCCACTGGTCGCTTGAATGTGATGGACAATCACTTGCGATCCAGCAAGTCGAAACACACCGTGAGGAACAACTGGTGATTTATGAATTGACGGTTCTGGAACCGGTCGAGCTCGAATGCCGATATGAGGTGTTCGGAGCAGGGAGGTCGATTCGCGTCGTTCCTGACCGGTTAGTCCGGACGGAAGCGTTCGAGCGCAAGTACCGTTACGAAGGGAAGCTCGGTGTCTGGGAAGAAAAGGGTACATTTCACTTTGCTGTTTGGTCACCGGTCGCAGAACGGATCATGTGTGTCGTGTACGATCAAGATGAACGGTTGCTCGGAAAGTACGAAATGGAGCGACACGAGCAAGGTGCTTATCATCTTCAACTGGAACAAGATATCGCAGAGTGCTGGTATCGGTATGAAGTGACGACATACCTTGGCACACAAGAGGTCGTTGATCCGTACGCTAGTGCGATATCGGAGAATGGTCGATACGGTGTCATCGTTGACGTCGAACGGACGATGACCAAGTGGTTCCCGAAGCGTGTCACGCGTCCTCTGTTCGTCAAACCGTCAGACGCTGTCATCTACGAAGCGAATATCCGTGATTTCACGATCGATCACTCAGCTGGTTCAAGTTATCCGGGTCAATACACAGGGATGACGGAACGAGGAACGCGCTCTCCTCGAGGTCATGCGACGGGACTTGATTATCTCCTGGATCTCGGGATCACCCATCTGCAATTGCTACCAGTCCACTTTTTTGAGACGACCGATGAACGGACGCGGTCTCCATATAACTGGGGATACGACCCAATGCTTTGGTTCGGGCTAGCTGGGAGTTATGCGAGTTCGGTTGAACCACTCGTTCGCGTCAGAGAATACGCGGAAATGGTAGAGCGACTCCATGAAGCAGGCATTCGTGTCACATTCGATGTCGTCATGAATCACGTCTTCATTCGAGAACGCTCCTCTCTCGAACAGCTTGTCCCTGGTTATTATTTCCGCTACGAAGTAGACGGAACACTATCGAACGGAACAGGTGTCGGAAATGATACCGCATCTGAGCGATTCATGATGCGCCGTCTGATCGTTGACTGTTTGACGTACTTTGCTCGAGTCTACCGGATTGATGCCTTTCGATTTGATTTGATGGGGATTCATGATATTGAGACGATGAATGATGTTCGTGCGGCGCTCGATGCGATTGATCCAACGATTCTAGTGTATGGAGAAGGGTGGGATCTCGCGACAGCGTTACCGGAACGATTAAAGGCGATGAGTGCCTCCGCTGCGCAAATGCCGCGGATCGCCCATTTTAATGATGTGTTCCGTGACGCGTTAAAAGGATCGACGTTCAGTGAATTCGACCGAGGATTCGTTGCGGGAGATGGCTGGAAGGAAGGGGAAGTCCGAAACGGGATTGCGGGAAGTATCCACATCGACAATCAAACGTACGGACGTTTTCCGGAACCTACCTATTCCATCAATTATGTCGAAGCGCACGACAATCATACGTTATACGATAAATTAAAGTTATCTTGTCCAGAGGCAGATGAACAGCAATTATTGCGGATGAGTCGCTTAGCTCAGACGATTGCCTTGTTTGCGCAAGGGATTCCGTTTCTTCACGCAGGTCAAGAGTTCTTACGCACGAAACAAGGTGTTGAAAACAGCTATAACGCACCAGACGAGATCAATCGAATGGACTGGGAACGGCGGGATGATCATCTGTCCCTTGTCACATACATCAAGACGATTTTGCAGATTCGTAGAATGCATGGCGGATTCCGGTTGCACCGAGCGAATCAGATTCGCGAGTTGCTTCATTTCATCGACTTACGTCCCGGTGTCATTGCTTATGAACTTGGAGCGGTCCACTCGTATGATGCATGGCAACGCACGCTCATCGTTTACAATACGACGCGCGAAATCGTTGAAATCTCACTTGATCATTCACGCTGGAATGTGCATGTACAAGGGGATGAAGCCTCGGTCGACCCACTTCTGAAAGGTGTCGACAGGATTCAGGTCCTTCCGTTGTCAACGACGATCGCAACGTGTTAAGATAAGCATTGTGCCTTAGGCAAATCTACTAAAAAAGTTGAGCGGATTATAATGGAATTAGATATTTTAGATGCGCTTGGCGAAGGCTGGACCCTTACGCCAGCAGGTGGAATCACAGGAGAAGCGTACATCGCTTCAACCGGACAATCGAAGTTGTTTTTAAAACGAAATTCATCGCCGTTTTTGGCGATTTTATCCGCAGACGGAATCGTTCCGAAGTTATTATGGACGAAACGGATTTATAGTGGGGACGTCATCAGCGCCCAACAGTTCATTGAAGGCGACGAGTTAGAGCCCGAAATGATGGAACGTCCTGAAGTAGCACGTTTGCTTGGGAAAATCCATGATTCGAAGGAATTACTGTTCATGCTACAACAGCTTGACCAGCGCCCGATCGAACCTGATGAGTTATTGCGACAATGTCGTTTGTACTTTCAACCGGATGATTTAGAGGATCCGGAGCTCGTGGAACATGCGATGGTTTACCTCGAACAAAATCTGGAGCAGGTAAGAACGGATGAGCAGGTCGTTTGTCATTCAGATTTGAACCACAATAACTGGTTGACGGGAGCAGACGGTCAACTCTATCTGAACGATTGGGATGATGCGATTATTGCTGACCGTGCGTACGATCTTGGAATGATGTTATATAGTTATGTCGACGAAGCGGCTTGGCCAGAATGGTTCGAACATTATGGACATCCTTTGACGAGTGATCTGAAACAACGGATGCACTGGTATGTCGTAGCGCAAGCAGTATTGTCACTCTACTGGTATGAAGATACGCGTCATCCGGATGTCGACGACAGTTATCATTTTCTTGAACAGCTACTTGAATACTCAAACGACTAAAAAGCGTGTCATTCCGAAAGGGAACGACACGCTTTTTTGCTTAACCTTCAGCGATTTTAATTTCTTTTTCAATATCATGACTTTCGAGATCTGCCGATCGATAAGCCGCTGTCGTCGGTAGACGTAAATCAAGTTGCGGCTTTTCTTCGAATGTGACGGTGACGTTCTTAACTGTGTAGTCAAAGACGTGACCACCACCTGCGCGAGCAGCATCGATGAAATGAAGGTGATATCCGGCGACGGCGATACCGTGACCAAATCGTGGTGTATAGTATCCGGCAAGCGTTCCTTCCGTGTGCTCGAACGTACGAGCGCTTTGAGAAGCGACAGCTTCCGTGATTGGAACGAACGGTTTTTCCTGGCGTGCGACGGTGCGTGTCTGAACCTCCGTGAATGTTCCGTCAATCCGGATAGCATAAAAGCTATTGATCGTTGGGAGTTGTTCGTTCAGCCAGTGCTCAAACGTCGCTTTTGACATCTCTTCCGTCACGGTCAGGGTTTGTTCCGGCTCGAAACGGGTTAATGTCGCGAAAGGTGTCGTCGTCTCAGGTTGGAGCGGTCGAGCACTACCATCTGAGCGGAGTTGATAGAATTGACCATCGAATCCAATCATCTCACCGTCTAAGTGGTCAAACGTTCCGATACCGAAATCACGTTGATCAAGGACGGAAGCATACGTGACTTCACTCTCAAATACGCCGTCAAGCAGTGCCATCATCGTTGAAATCTGGACGAGTGTTTTATCGTGTGCCATGTGAATCCTCCTTAGTTCAATTGATCGAGATGAACTTGTTCTCCGAGCGCGATGTTGTCACGGTAATCGATCGGTACATCGACGATGACGGGACCGTCTGTCGCGAGTGCTTCATCCATGATCGCGGCTAGTTCAGATGGATGATTGACGCGAAGTCCTTTTGCTCCAAAGCTCTCAGCATATTTGACGAGATCAACGTCACCAAATGACGTACCGGATTTCCGTTTGTATTTCATCTCTTGTTGGAACGCGACCATATCGAATCCGCTGTCGCGCCAGACGAAGTGGACGAGTGGTGAGTTCAAGCGGACAGCTGTCTCAAGTTCCATTGCAGAGAAGAGGAATCCGCCGTCACCTGAAATCGAGACCGCTTTTTTTCCTGGACGTACGAGTGTTGCCGCGATTGCCCAAGGAAGTGCGACGCCGAGTGTTTGCATCCCGTTACTAAAGAGAAGGTGGCGTGGTTCATATGAACGAAAATGACGTGCCATCCAAATATAGTGTGAGCCGACATCGACCGTGACGGTGACATCGTCCGCAATTTTTTCACGCAACGTCTTCATGAAATAAAGTGGATGCGTCAACGGA
Source organism: Exiguobacterium sp. OS-77 (assembly GCF_000414195.2). Lineage (NCBI taxonomy): Bacteria > Bacillati > Bacillota > Bacilli > Caryophanales > Exiguobacterium > Exiguobacterium sp. OS-77. The sequence goes on from NZ_DF239008.1 coordinate 835,733, forward strand.
GAATCCGCGACAGGAGGAACATCACGATCGACAAGACGTTGATGCAATCCTTCAAGGAACTGAACAGAGCTTTCAGGTAATGTGAGTGGTCGTAGGCGTTCAGCGATCGCATCGACGGTTTTCGCCATATCACCGACAAGTTCACGGTCTGGACGATAGAAGTGGTCAATTTCAGCGCGCATTTGATCGATGTGGACAAGCGTGCGGTCGTGCGTCGGTTGGTTCCAGAATTTCGGATCATAGCCGATCGGGTCATAGCCGATCGAGAGCACGAGATCCGCCTCTGCGAGTAATGCGTCACCCGGTTGGTTGCGGAACAGTCCGACACGTCCATAGAAATTCGATTCAAGTTCACGTGATAATGTGCCGGCTGCTTGGAATGTCTGAACGACAGGAATCGAGACGTTTTTGAGTAACGAACGAATCGCGTGTACGACGTCTGGTTGACTCGCGCGCATACCGAGTAACAAGACAGGGAGTTTTGCCTCTTGAATCAGACGGGCTGTTTCATCGACCCATGCTTCTGGTGCAACGCCGAGCTTTGGAGCTTCAACCGCACGGAACGCTGTGACGTTCGCTTCGCTTAGCCCGACGTCTTGCGGGATACTGACGAAAGCAGCTCCAGCTGTCGTTTCAGCTGTTCGGAAAGCATTCGATAATACTTCTGGAATGTTGTCGGCATCTTGTACTTCCGCGCTGAAGTTCGTAATCGGTGTAAAGAGTGCCTGATTGTCCATCGACTGATGTGTTCGTTTTAAACGATCGGCCCGTGTGACAGCTCCGGCAATTGCGACAACAGGGTCACCTTCAGAGTTCGCCGTCACAAGACCAGTCGCTAAATTCGATGCCCCAGGACCAGATGTCACAAGGACGACACCCGGTTTGTCCGTCAAGCGTCCGATGGCTTGAGCCATGAAGGCAGCGTTTTGTTCGTGGCGTGCAACAATGAGTTCAGGTCCCCGGTCCTGTAACACATTGAAGACGGAATCGATTTTGGCGCCGGGAATACCGAAGATGTAATCGACACCCTGCTCGATGAGTGAATCGACGACGAGATCCGCACCTGTTTTCTTCTGTACTAATTCTTTTGAATCGCTGTTTTTATTTTCGTTCATTACAATTCTCCTTTTTACCAACGTTTTTGGTGTTCGATAGCTGTAATAAATTATCTGTTTCAAAAAAAGTATACATCTGTTTCATGGTAAAACCAACCTAAAATCATTTAGAAAATAAAAAAGTACCTTGTGTATGATTACACAAGGTACAGAGATTGCCCTTATTCGACGTCGACTTTTCCGAAAGTCGCCCAGACGAACAAAGCAGTGATTCCCAAGACGAGAACGATGGGAGATGCCCAACTAATCAAGAAATCATCCACAGTATAGCCCTCCTTTTCGGTTCTTACGTACCTTAAGTGTATTAGAATGCTCACTATTTCTCAAGTGACGAACTGCTGAACATTCTTCGATAGGAAACGAAGAAGTTCTTATATAATTACCCGAATCATGATAAACTTATCTGCGGATAATTTAAGTTTGGAAAGGATGAACGATAGTGCGTTTACGACATAAACCATGGGCGCAGGATTATATGAAGGAACAATCCTCGATCTATATAGCAGAACCAGCATCTCTTAAAGGAGCATGGGCTAGCGAGTTCAAGAATGATAACCCGATCTACATCGAAGTGGGATCAGGGAAAGGAGCATTCATTACCGGAATGGCGCACCAACACCCGGATATCAACTTCATCGCGATCGAACTATTCGAAAGCGTTGCCGTGACGATCGTTCAAAAATTGGTCGAAACACCACAATCGAACGTTCGCGTCTTGACGGTCGATGCAAAAGACTTACGTGATTACTTTGAAAAAGGTGAAGTGTCCCGCGTGTACTTGAACTTCTCTGATCCATGGCCAAAGACACGTCATGCGAAACGCCGCTTGACGTATAAAACATTCCTCTCGACATATGAAGATATTTTACCAGCGAAAGGTCAAATCCACTTCAAGACAGATAATCGGAAGTTGTTCGAATCGAGTTTGATGACGATGTCAGCATACGGCATGCGCTTCGACTGGATGTCACTTGATTTACATGCGAATGAACCGGAAGATAACGTCCGAACAGAGTACGAAGAGCGTTTTTCATCAATGGGTCAACCGATTTATCGGATGGAAGCAACGTACCAAAATTAATTTAGACAAAAAGTTTTCTTATTTTCCTGGTATTTCTTTCACACTTTTTTCTTATTAATTGGTACAATGTTGTTGACTGAAGAACTTGTACTTATAGGTAAAGGGGGAATTTGGGGATGTGGCAGAAAAGCTTAGCCTTCGTAACGGCGCTCTTTCTCGCATTAAGTATCGGTCAATCGGTACTTGCTGCGGTTGATACCTCAGAAATGACGAAAGCATTAGATGAGGAATTACCAACGACGCATTACGATTATAAAAAAGGTTCGGTCGAAATCGAGGATCCGAAGACGTTCACGAATGAAAAAGGAGAAGAAGTCATCGGCGGGATCGCTGTCATCGAGACAGTCCGTGACGGCATCTTCATCACAATCAAACGTGAAATCCACTTCTTCAATGCCGATAGCGGTAAATTGTTGACGAGTGCCGATGCTGCAAAAGTTGATGGCGTAAAAGAATACATCGACAGCAACTCGGATAATCTTCATCAAAAAGTTGTTTACTGGTTACCGGTACTCTTGATGTTGTTGATCATCGCTGTACCAGCGGTCATCTTATACATCGTTGTTCCACGTCTATACTCGACGACGGAATACATGAACCCGATCTACGAACGCAACGACAACCCGCGTTAATTAAGAAAAAAGCCTCTATCCAATCGGATAGGGGCTTTTCTCATGCAAGCAACACGAAGATGAAAGCGAGTATGGCAGGTAGGCCTTGTTTGAGTAAAATGGAGCGATTGGCAGTCACGGCGCCATAAAGCGCAGCGATGATGACGCACGCTAAAAAGAATAATTGGATGGCAACATCCTCCCGAATCAGACCAAATACTAGTCCGGCTGCTAAAAATCCGTTATATAAGCCTTGATTCGCAAAAAGTGTCCGAATTTGTTGTGATGCAACAGCTTCGTCCGTTAAACCGAACGTTCGACGAGCCGCTTTGGAAGAAAGAAAGAACATTTCAAGTGCTAAAATATAAAAGTGTTCCAAAGCAACGAGGATAACAAACAGCGTAGCAAGAATCGACATGAATCATACCTCCTTCAGATGAACGTGGAAAAAAGACCGTACTTCGTCGATCGAAGCACGGTCTTTTGATTAAGCGTATTCGAGTAAAGCGCCAGTTTCGGCATCAACTGTGAATTGATACGTTTTTTCGTCATCACCTTCAAGGACCGAGATGCCACCTTTGTAGCTTTGGTAGTCACGTGACTCATATGCGTAAGCCTCTGGTGTTGCAGAGATCCATGCACCTTGGACACGTCCTTTTGCTGAAAATGTGCGTTTCGTGATTTCGAGCGCTTCCTCGGCAGAAAGTTGTTTGTTATCAACGGCTTTCTTCACTGCGAAAGCGGCGACGACAGCTGCTGCCAATCCGATAATCCAATAGCGTTTTTTCATTAAAATTCCCCTCCTTACAGGTTCTATTCCTACTGTACCAAATAATTCGTTCAGAGAGAAACAAAAGGTTAAGTGATAGAAGCAATTTTTTGTATAATGAGAAGCAGGAGGCGATACATATGAATGAAAAAACGAGAGAGTTATTTCGAACACTGACGGAATTAAATGGGGCACCAGGGTTTGAGCACGACGTTCGTCAGTTCGTTCGCGAGCGCATCACACCTGTCACGGATGAGATTGTTACGGATGGACTTGGTTCGATTTTCGGAAAACGAACAGGCGATGCGACAGGACCGAAAGTCATGGTTGCCGGGCACATGGACGAAGTGGCATTCATGGTGACGCAAATCACGAAGAACGGAATGTTGCGGATTCAACCGCTCGGTGGCTGGTGGAGCCAAGTGTTGCTTGCGCAACGCTTCTCGATCTGTACGGACAACGGTGTCATCCCTGGTGTCATCGCATCGATTCCACCACACTTATTGACAGAAGAAGTGCGCAATAAGCCAATGGCGATCAAAGACATGTTCATCGATATCGGTGCAGACTCAAAAGAAGAGGCAGAATCGTTTGGAGTACGTCCAGGTATTCCTGCCGTACCATTCTTCCCGTTCACACCGATGGCGAATCCGAAGAAGATCATGGCGAAAGCATGGGATAACCGCTATGGTGTTGGAATGGCGATTGAATTGTTGGAAGAGACGACAGCGGCGGATCATCCGAACATTTTGTTCTCGGGTGCAACGGTTCAAGAAGAAGTTGGATTGCGCGGTGCGCAAACAGCGACGGCACTCATCGATCCCGACGTCGCGTTCGTCGTCGACGCTTCTCCTGCCAATGATGCATCAGGAGACAAAACGGAATTTGGTCAACTCGGACAAGGACCATTGCTTCGAATTAAAGACAGTGTCATGATCCTCTCAAAAGAGATGACGGATTACGTCCTCGATACGGCAGAATCGAACAAGATTCCGTACCAATATTATGTCGGTGCAGGTGGAACCGATGGTGGTGTCATCCATCGTTCAAATAATGGGATTCCAACGACAGTCGTTGGTTTACCAGCACGCTACATCCATACGCATGCATCGATCATGCATACAGATGATTATGATGCGGCGAAGGAATTGCTTCGGAAACTCGTCACGAACCTCGATACGACGACACTCGCGACGCTACAAGTCAAATGAATGACATGACAGACAGTGGATGTGAATCCGCTGTCTGTTTTTGTTTAATAAGAACGACGTAAGCATGAACTGTCTTGTCAGTTGGAAAAACAATGTAGTCGGATAGAAAGGAGATTTGATATAATGATACGCGATGTTAAGAAAAGGACGTGACAAGATGTTCAAACAAAAAGGGATCTCACTTAGCCCTAAAGTATATTTCATCACCGTATTAAGTTATATGGCACTTGGTTTGTTTAGTTCGTTGATCATGGGTCTCATCATCCGAACGATTGGTGAGGGACTGGTCGATCGTGGTTTAGAGGCGAAGTTCCTCATTCAGTTAGGAGAGCAGGCGATCGCACTGACTGGGCCAGCAATCGGTGTTGCTGTAGCGTTTGCGCTTGAGGCACCACCGCTGATCTTGTTCGCAGCAGTTGCCGTTGGTGCGTTCGGATATGAAGCAGGAGGACCAGCAGGTAGTTACATTGCAACGCTTCTTGCGACAGAGATCGGAAAACTCGTTTCAAAGACGACGCGACTCGATATTTTATTGACGCCGTTCATTACGTTACTAGCCGGATTCGTTGCCGGACGTTACGCAGGAAAGTGGATTGGGAAAGGGATGACGGATCTGGGTGAGTTGATTCGTTGGGGAACGGAACGCGAACCATTATTCATGGGAATTTTCGTTGCTACCGTCATGGGTCTTGCATTGACGGCGCCGATTTCGAGTGCCGCGCTTGGAATCATGCTTGGTTTGGATGGACTTGCTGCAGGGGCGGCGACGATCGGTTGTGCGGCACAGATGATTGGGTTTGGCGTCATCAGTTACCGTGATAACGGAATCGGTGGCGTGGTTGCCCAAGGGATTGGTACGTCGATGTTACAAGTAGGGAATATCATTCGAAATCCTTGGATTCTTCTACCGCCGACTGTAGCCGGCGCAATCCTAGCGCCATTTGCGACTGTTCTGTTGATGCTTGAGAGCAATCCGGAAGGTTCTGGTATGGGCACGAGCGGATTCGTTGGTCCGTTGATGTTATTAAAAACGATGGGGTTCGAAATGGAGTATTATCTAGCAGTCGCTGTCCTCTGTTTCCTTGCGCCTGGCATCATCAGTTATTTCATTTATCGCCTATTACGACGTCTCGGTCGGATTCAAGATGGCGATTTAAAAATCGAATATTAAATACAAAAAGCTGATTCTAAAGGATACGCCTGTTTGACCGGATGGTGGACGAACAAGCATATGACTTTTTGAATCAGCTTTTTTCATAAAGAGAATCCGAATGAACTTGAATAAAAACTCGTAAAGAAAACATAGAGGTAAATGAGGTAAAGTGGAGTCAAATACCGCATGCGTACGACGGGCAATTTTCGAGCGAGTCGTTTTCCGAGTGCTTCGAGTAAAATGATGATCGCAAAACCGACGACCAAATACAAAAAGATTTCGGGTAAGCTTCGTTCGGAATCAATGAAGGAATAGCCGTAACGTAAACAACTCGTCATGCCAACGAAGCCGACGAAGCGTTCGAACGGATGTTTGATTGGTTGATCTGCCATAGTGAAGTCCTTTCCAGGTGTTTTCTAGTTGCAGTATAGCAAACCAAGCACGAAAACGCACAGTCACAATTGAATATGCTATGATGAGGGCAATGACTTCTAGGGAAATCAAAGGAGGAAATCATCATGAAAACATTACAATCCAAACAAGAATTCGATACAGCAAAACAAGGAAATGCCGTCTTTTTATTCTCAGCAAACTGGTGTCCGGATTGCCGCTTCTTAGATCCGTTCATGCCGGAAATCGAGCAAACATTTAACGGCTTCGAGTTTTACTATGTCGATCGAGATGATCATATTGAAATTGCCCAGGAAATGGACATCTTCGGAATTCCGAGTTTTGTTGCATTCCGCGATGGTGAAGAGACAGGGCGTTATGTCGGGAAAGAGCGGAAGACACCAGAACAGGTGACAGCATTTTTAGAGACGGTTTAAGAAAAAAGCGAGCGCTGACTCGCTTTTTTTAATGATAGAAAGGATGAATTCGAATGGAACTACAACAAATCCGAAGAATGATGACACAAACATTTGAAGAAGAAGGGTACACGACATATTTCGATCGTGAAAAGTCTGTATTACGAATTGAGCGAAAGAACGATAAATCAGGCGTTGATGTCGGATTGAATCCGCTTGTCGCAAAAGCAAAACGAAGAGGTGTCATCGCAGTCGAAGAGACGATCGAATATATCCGTGCTGTACTCGGACAAACGGATCAAATCTCACTCGTTGGACAAGAGCAAAAAATCTTTCCTGTCATTCGCGCTAAATCGTTTGCCGATACGACAAAAGAAGGAAAGACGCTCGTCAGTACACCACATACAGGTGAGACGAAAATCATGTACGCGCTTGATCTAGGAGCGACGTATCGTTTGATTGATGAGGAGTTACTAGCGTCTGCTGAATGGACAGCTGAACAGCTATCAGAAGCAGCGCGTTTTAATGTGAAATCGCTTGATGCGCCATTTAAACAAGATGAAGTCGCGGGGAATATCTTTTATTTCTTGAGTCTCGGCGACGGATATGAGGCGAGTCGTGTTTTGAACAAGACGTTATTAGCAGATTATGCGGCGCAAATCGAAGGAGAATTCGCTGTCGGGATTCCGCATCAGGATGTGCTGATTTTCGCGGATATTCGTAATGACGCCGGATATGATGTCTTACAGCAACTGATGTTTGACTTCTTCTCGAACGGGCGTGTACCGGTCACAGCATTACCATTCTTATATGAAGATGGCAATCTGGAACCGGTCTTCGTCCTTGCGAAAAACAAGCAGCCGAAAGAGTGAAGAATCTGATACAATAGGCATTGTGAGAAAGACGGAAGGGAGTCATGGATTGAATGAATGTGTTTTATAATAAAGAGGGCGTCGGTGACGTCTTAATGATCATTTTGGAAGACGCACCACGTGCGGAAGTGACAGCGACTCGTGAAGGAGACGTAGCAACTATCAAGCATGGTGATCGTGTCGTCGGTTACAACCTGTTTGATGCTTCGACTACGTTTACGATCGAGACACAAGGGCCGGTTGAATTGACGGAAGAATTGGCAACAGTCATCCAAAAGGAACTGGCGAATCGAGATATCGAATTGTCACTCGAACAATTGGATTATTCTCCGAAATTCGTTGTTGGGTTCGTTGCTTCTTGCGAGAAGCATCCGGATGCTGATAAATTATCGGTCTGTCAGGTAGAAGTAGATAACGGAACTTTACAAATCGTTTGTGGAGCACCGAATGTAGCGGCGGGTCAAAAAGTAGTCGTTGCTAAACCGGGAGCGGTCATGCCGTCTGGGTTAATCATCCGTCCTTCGGCGTTACGCGGCGTACCATCAAGTGGTATGCTCTGCTCAGCGCGTGAGCTCGGACTTGTCGATGCACCACAAGAAAAAGGGATTCTTGTACTCGATGATACAAAAGCAGTAGGGGAAGCATTCTCAATCGGTCGATGATTCGACCGATTTTTTAACAAGATGGAGGGGTGAACGTATGAGTAATCGTTATGAACAGTCACTAAAAGAGCAGGCTGCCCGGATTCGTCGAGAGCTTGCAGGGGAACGTGAGACAAAGCCGGTGGAACGTCCGAAAAAAGAGGAGCGTGAAGATCGCTTCGTTTTAACGGATGTGCCTTCACCGATTTATGGATTCCAACGTCCGAAGCAATCTGCATCGGAAACCGTAAAAGCTACGGAAGAAACGGAAACGAGTGAACAGGTTTCGGAAACAGTCGAAGAGGGAAATACTGATGAGGTTGCTTTGACGAATCAAGAACTAATCGCGCCAGAAGTCGTATTAGACGAAGCGGAAGCAGATGCTGGTCTTGTACCGGTGACGGACGTCGAATTACTTATACCGGAACCTCACACAAGTGAAGAGTTCGTGAGAGAAGAAGAGCCGACCGTAACAGAAGTAGAAGAAACGGACGAAACTGAAACATCTTCGAACAGTGAGACGGTGGAACCATCAGTTGTTCCGACAGAGACATCAAGTGAAGAGTCTGCTGATGAAAAAGAAGCTGAGCAACAAGTGGAGAGCTTCGCACCGACTTTTGATACATCTGTTACTGAGGTCGATAAACCTGTTCAGTCGGAAGTGAAAAAACCGGTCGGACCGCCTGTCAACGTCGTCATGACGACGAAAGACTTGATGGCGATGTATCGCGCACGTCGAGAACAAAATAATTTACATGGTAAAAAATAAATCGGTTTGCTATAATGGTACAGGTTTTGTACCCGAGCCCGATGGTACGGACCGGAACGTGAATTGGAGGGCTTTTATATGACAAAGTATCATTTTGTTGGAATCAAAGGAACAGGGATGAGTGCGCTCGCCCAAGTACTACATGAGATGAATCATGAGGTGCAAGGTTCAGACATCGAAAAGCACATTTTTACTGAAGACGCGTTACGGGCTAAGGGAATTCCATTTTTCCCGTTCAATGCGGATAACATCAAAGAAGATTATGTCATCATCCAAGGGAATGCTTTTGGAGATGATCATCCAGAAATCGCACGGGCAAATGAACTTGGTTTAACCATCCATCATTATTACGATTTCTTAGGACATCTAGCAAATGAATATCGTTCGGTCGCCATTACAGGCTCACACGGAAAAACGTCGACGACAGGTTTGCTTTCACACGTCTTGAGCGGTATCACGCCGACAGCTTTCTTGATCGGAGACGGGACAGGGGCAGGAGTAGAGGATGCGAAAGCATTCGTCTTCGAGGCATGTGAATACAAACGTCACTTCTTATATTACAAGCCGGACTACGCTATCATGACGAATATCGACTTCGATCATTCGGATTATTTCACAGGAATCGATGACGTCGTTTCGGCATTCCAAGAAATGGCGATGCAGGTTAAGCAAGCGATCGTTGCTTGTGGAGATGATGAGCATCTTCAAAACATTCAAGCGAATGTACCTGTTCTCTATTATGGATTTGGAGAAAACAATGATTTCCGCGCGGAAAACGCGACGTCAACGCCAGATGGTACATCATTTGATGTTTATTTACGTGATGATTTCTACGGCACGTTCCTCATTCCAGGATTCGGTCGTCATCATGTCTTGAATGCACTCTCTGTCATTGCGATCTGTCAGTACGAAGGATTGAGCAAAGACGACGTTGCTGAACGTTTAGCCACATTTGGTGGTGTAAAACGTCGCTTCAGTGAGTCGGAATTCGGCACACAAATCTTAGTAGATGACTACGCGCACCATCCAAAGGAAATCAGCGCGACGATTGAGTCGGCACGGAAAAAATATCCGGACCGTGAAGTCATTGCGATTTTCCAACCGCATACGTACACACGCTTGAAATCATTCATGGATGATTTCGCGACTTCTTTACGTGAAGCAGATGCGACATATCTATGCGAAATCTTTGGATCGGCACGTGAGCAGGAAGGGCAAGTTCGCGTCGAAGATCTGCAGGAGAAAATCCCGCAAGCTTCTATTCTGACGCGCGACAACGTTTCTGTTCTACGTCAGCATGAAAATGCTGTGCTTCTGTTCATGGGAGCGGGCGACATCCAAACGTATCAGCATCAGTATCAAAGTGTGAAATAAGCAACAGATCAAAAAGCGTCACTCGACCGGAGTGGCGCTTTTTTTGTCGTAATTTTGAATTATGATAGTAATTTCAAAAAACCGATGAGGAAAATCTAAAATAGGATTGCATCTTGAAATAAAGTTTGAAATAGTGTGTATGTGTTGAAGTTATTAACAGAAAGGAAAGACACCATGGGACAGATTTTACTCATCTTATTGCTCCAGTTGATTTACGTTCCTGTTTTGACATTACGGACGATCATGCTCGTCAAAGGGCGGACTGTCATTGCCGGATTATTTGGCACAGTCGAAACATTGATTTACATTTTTGCACTAGGAATCGTATTCCAAGACTTAACGACACTCGGCATGGTCGTTTACGCGCTTGGATTTGGTTTAGGAATACTCGTCGGTGGATATGTCGAGCGAAAACTCGCCATCGGTTACAATATGATTCAAGTGCATACGCAAGAATTTCCAGCGGAACTGATTCAAGTCATTCGCGATAATGGTTTTGGCGTGACACATTACCAAGGTCAAGGACGAGACGGTGTCCGTTACCGGTTAGATGTGCTCGCGGCTCGAACACGTATGAAAGTGCTTCGTAATCTCGTCGAAGAATACGAACCGAAAGCATTTCTCGTAGCATTTGATTCCGTCGACTTCAAAGGTGGGTATATGTTGAAAGGATTAAAGCGTCCTCGATAGAGCACTTTTCCTGAGAATGATGTTTATTCTTTGTTATTTAAGGATAAAGATGAAATAGAACGTCATTTGAAATCAGGAAAGGGGAATATCAGATGATTAGTAATCATGCAAAATCAGCCTTGAATCAACAGGTAGCAAACTATGGGGTACTGTTCGTCAAACTCCACAATTATCATTGGTACATTAAAGGACCAGACTTCTTAACGCTTCACGAGAAGCTTGAAGAACTTTATACATGGGTGTCTGAACAATATGATGTTGTTGCAGAACGTCTACTGATGAATAACGGAACACCTTCTGCGACACTGAAAGAGTATTTAGAGCAAACGACGCTTGAAGAAGCGAAATCAGGATTATCGGCAGATGAGATGATTGATTCCGTCATCAAAGACTTCCAACAAGTCCGAAAAGAGATGCTCGATGCGATTGAACATCTTGAGGCACAAGACGTGACGGTTGAAGATGATTTACTTGGTCAAGCGAAGGAAATCGAAAAACAAATTTGGATGCTTCGTGCGACATTGAAAAAATAAGATAAAGAAAACGGATGACCCCGTCCTATGTAGGACGAGCCATCCGCTTTTTCTTATTTCAGGTTTTCAGGATTGAGGACTTCGAGTTCTGGAAGGACGAAACGACCGTCTTTACGGATCAATACGTCGTCGAACCAGATTTCTCCACCACCGTAATCGGGACGTTGGATGTTGACGAGATCCCAGTGAACGGATGAGTCATTACCGTTGTAGGCTTCTTCGTAAGCTTGACCTGGTGTGAAGTGGAAGCTACCATCGATTTTTTCATCGAATAGAATATCCTTCATCGGATGCTGAATGAAAGGATTGACGCCGATCGCGAATTCGCCGACGAAACGGGAACCAGCATCTGTATCGAAGACTTGATTGATCCGATCTGTATCGTTCGCTGTTGCTTCGACGATTTTACCGTCTTTGAACGTTAGTTTGACGTTTTCAAACGTGAACCCTTGATATGGAGACGGTGTATTGTACGAGATGACACCGTTGACCGAATCCTTGACCGGTGCCGTAAAGACTTCACCGTCTGGAATGTTGGCATTTCCAGCGCATTTGATGGCTGGGATATCTTTGATCGAAAACGTTAGATCCGTTCCTTGTCCGACGAGACGAACACGATCCGTCCGGTTCATCAAGTCAACGAGTGGTTCCATCGCTTGACCCATTTTTTCATAATCAAGCGTACAGACATCGAAGTAGAAGTCTTCGAATGCTTCTGTTGATTGGTTCGCAAGTTGCGCCATCGATGCGGTTGGGAAACGAAGGACGACCCATTTCGTTCCTTTGACACGATCTTGTGTGTGCATCTTACCGATCGTTTGACCGTACAGTTTCATCTGTTCAGCCGGCACATCTGATAATTCATTGATGTTATTACCAGCACGTAGTCCGATGTATGCGTCCATCGCTTGCATTTGCTTGCGTTCGATGTCTGCCATCAATTGGAGTTGCTCTTCTGAAGCATTTCGGTATAATTTTCGTAGGATACGATTATCCTTAAGTAAAACGAACGGATGACCGCCAGCCGCGTAGGCAGCTTCAACGAGTGCCTCGACCAGTTCGCGTTCGATGCCGAAGTTTTCAATCAATACTTTTTCACCAGGTTCAAGGGCAACCGAATAGTTAATGAGATTCGTTGCCAGTTGAGTAAGACGTGGGTCACGCATGAAATTTCCCCCTCGAAATGGATGATATAGGTTTCAATTATCATTGTAACGGAAATAAACCATTTGGAGTAGCAGGAACGACTTGCTACATGTCGAACTAACAACAAAAGACTATGCAAAAAATTGGAGGCAAGAACCATGGAAATCACATTAGGCGGAATCGCCGGATTAGTCGCTGCGATCGCATTCGTAGTGCTCGTCATTTTCCTTGCCCGTGTATTAGGTGCTGCGAGTAAGACGCTCAGCAATGTAGCCAACACGACAGCAGGACTTGAACGTCAATTAGACGGTATCATGATGGAGACGACAGCGTTGTTACATAAGACGAATCGTCTGGTTGATACGATTGAAGAAAAAACAGAATTGCTTGCACCTGTCGCAAACTCGATCGAAGAACTCGGTACGTCTCTAAACAAAGTGACAGATTCTGTCCGGACAGTATCCGATACGGTTGCTGGTGCGGCAGATACGAATAAAGAACAGATTGCGCAAGCAGTCCGTTGGGGCTCAGTCGCTGTAGAACTATTTAAGAAAAATAAGCCGACAGAGACTACGGTTCAAAATCATTCGACGGCAACGACGACGGTTGAGAAAAAGCCACGTCGTCGATTCCGGAAAAAGGCAGAGGCGCCGGTCACACCGGAAGTCGTGTCAGTACCGGACGTTGAAAGCATTCCAGATGAGTTGAAGGGAGATCGTAAATCATGACGAAACAACACCCATATCAAGCACAAGATTCTTCTAAAGGAGGAGGCTTCCTTGCCGGAATCATCGTTGGTGGATTGATTGGTGCTGCGGCAGCTCTCCTTTCTAGCCCAAAATCAGGTCGTGAAGTACGCAATCTGATTGACGAGCGTACGGCTCCTGCCCGTCAACGTTTGACGGAACAGACACAAGTCGTCCGCGAAAAAGCGGAGCCACTCGTAGGTGAGTGGATTCAACTAGCGAAAGATAAGGCAGCACCTGTCATTGAAAAAGCGAAAAACAATTCAACGGTTCAAGAAGCGGCTCAATATGCGGGCTTTGAGAAGGATCAGGCAAGCATCGATGCTGCTCTCGCGGAAGCGGAGCAACTCGTACGGGACATCGAACGTGAAATCGGCGACGAAGTCGATGGGGCGTCTGTTGCAGAAGAAATCGACACGGAGACGGTCGTTGAACTTTCGGAGTTACGTGAACAGTTAGCAGACGAACAAGAGGAAGACAATGATCCACAGTCTGATGTGAATCATAAGAAATAATCAATACATGAGGAGCTCTCATCATGAGGGCTCTTTTTCTATGTTTCCTTATAGAGGAAACATAAAAAAATTATATGAAAAAACGTAATTTATTTTCATATTTTAAGAAATCATGCAGCTTCTTTATGTACAACAGGGAAAGAGTTCGCTATAATTAGTTGCTATTACGAGCTATATGCTGATTAGGGAGTGGTAGGACATGGATCAACATGCAGAATTAAAAAGATTACGTGATGAACTCGATTTAGTGAATGCAGAATTATTGGAATTGATGAACAGACGAGGTCAAATTGCCGTTGAAATCGGAAAAGTTAAACGAGCACAAGGGCTTGATCGATACGACCCTGTTCGAGAACGTCAAATGCTCGAATCAATTGCCGCTAATAACCATGGACCTTTTGAAACAGGACGCCTTCAGCATGTATTTAAAGAAATTTTCAAAGCTTCTCTCGAATTACAAGGAGAAGATCGGACTCGGAAATTACTCGTATCACGGAAACAAAAACCGACGAATACGATCATCCGGATCGGAGATGCCGTCATCGGAGACGGTTCACAACAATTGATCGCTGGACCGTGTGCGGTCGAGAGCGAAGAACAAGTATTTGAGGTCGCGGAACAGCTCGCGAAACATGGCGTGAAGTTCATGCGAGGCGGAGCGTACAAACCACGTACATCGCCTTACGACTTCCAAGGTCTAGGACTCGAAGGTCTAAAGATGTTGAAAAAAGCAGCGGACGCGCACGGTTTGCATGTCATCACTGAAATCATGACACCGAGCGCCGTTGAATCTGCTTTACCATATGTCGACATCATCCAGGTCGGCGCACGCAACATGCAAAACTTCGATTTACTCAAAGAAGTCGGTCGGACGAATAAGCCGGTTCTTTTAAAACGAGGTCTTTCTGCAACGCTCGAGGAATTCATGTACGCGGCTGAGTACATCATGGCGAGTGGTAACGATCAAGTCATCTTATGTGAGCGTGGTATTCGGACGTATGAACGTGCAACACGGAACACGCTTGATATCTCAGCAGTTCCGATTCTGAAGCAAGAGACGCATCTTCCTGTCATGGTCGATGTCACGCACTCGACAGGACGTAAGGATTTACTCTTGCCAACAGCAAAAGCGGCATACGCGATTGGGGCAGACGCTGTCATGGTCGAAGTCCATCCGTTCCCAGCACTTGCGTTGTCTGATGCGAATCAACAACTCGATTTCCAAGAATTCGATACGTTCATCGAAAACTTGACGACTACCTTTCCGGCACTAAACGTTCAATGATTTCCGAAAAAGGGTAACCTAAAGCGAATGAAAACGTTTTACAATGAAGGAAGAATGGGAAAAGAAAACTATCTTTTCCTGTCTTCCTTTCGTGTTGCCTAAAAATGAAAACGAAATGAAAACACTTGAGATGGATCATACTAAAGGAGGAATTTGTTTTGAATAGTAATATTACGATTTACGATGTCGCGCGAGAGGCTGCTGTTTCGATGGCGACCGTATCGCGTGTCGTCAACGGAAACCCGAATGTCAAACCATCTACACGAAAGAAGGTCCAAGACGCAATCGAACAGCTTGGTTATCGTCCAAACGCTGTTGCCCGTGGACTGGCAAGTAAAAAAACAACGACGGTCGGTGTCATCGTGCCCGATATCTCGAACATCTTCTTTGCGGATTTAGCACGCGGGATTGAGGATGTCGCGACAATGTATAAATATAACATCATTTTATGTAACTCCGACCAAAACCGGGAAAAAGAGATTCATTTGCTCAATACATTGCTCGGAAAACAGGTTGATGGAATCATCTTCATGGGCGGACGTTTGCATGAGGATCTCGTTCGGGAGTTTAAAACATCACCGGTTCCGATCGTGCTTGCTGCAACGTTGAATCAAGATTATGATCTTCCTGCCGTCAACATCGATTATGAGAGTGCTGCGCACGATGCTGTTAAGTCTTTGATCGACCGTGGACATGAACGGATTGGATTCATCACTGGACCACTCGAACAGCAAATCAATGGTGAAAAGAAATTTGCTGGTTATCGCCGAGCACTCGAAGAAGCAAATCTTCCGTTTAACGAGCAAAATGTCGTCCTTGGAAACTATACGTATGATTCAGGAATGAAGGCGATGAATCAATTGCTTGAACTTGGAGAAGATTGCCCACGCGCGATTTTTGCTGGAACGGATGAGATGGCTCTTGGTGTCATCCATGCCTTACAGGATGCCGGACATCGTGTACCGGAAGACTTCGAAGTTATCGGACACGATAACACACGTCTTGCGACGATGATTCGTCCGAAACTGACGACTGTCGTTCAACCGATGTATGATATCGGAGCAGTCTCGATGCGTCTATTGACGAAAATCTTGAACAAAGAAGAAATTGAAACGAACGATGTCACGTTACCACACCGGATCGAACAACGGGATTCGACACGTCCTTAATCGAAAAAACGTCTCTTCTCTCAAGCAAGCTGCTTGAAAAAAGAGACGTTTTTTTATTTCGCGACGGTGATAAGTTCATCTTGATGATGATGGAGTTGGTCATTTTCGACATGGAGTCGAACCGTCGTCTGACCAGGTGCAGTCAATGTCACTTTCCCGCTGTAGGCATCACCCTTTTTTTCTAGAGGAACGTAGTTATGCTTTTCAATGCCCGTTTCAATGACTTCCACTTGTACGTTCGCTTTTAGAGGTTTTCCATCAAGGAAAACATGAAAGGAGACGGGGAGTTCAGCACCGGCTTTCACTTTTGTTGCGCCCATGTAATGAACAGACAGACCGTCGATGGCTTCGTGATCATGTCCATGCTCGTGCGATGCTTCCTCTTGTTCATGTGAATGATCCATGACAACGAATGAGATCTTATCCATATGATGGAGTCCTTTTTTATCATTGATATGATATAGTCCTTCATATTCACCTTCAGCGAGTTCAGCTTCTGCTTGATAAGAACCCGTCTTTTTCAAGGTTGCCTTGAACTTTTGATGGGCACCGTCTTGTTTTCCGGCTTCCCAAACTTCAAATGTCACGTCCTCAAGGTTAACTGGTTTCTTTTGTTCGACAGCTGACGCTTTAAAAACAACGGCTTCATCTTCCATTGTCTTCGCTGGAACATTGACGTTGACCTCGACCGTAGGTTTTCCTGACCCTTGCATGTTATCGTGATCCATTGCCTGCTTTTCATTGCCACACCCTGCGAGTACGATCCCCGTCGACAGAATAAGACCGGAATAAAGCCATGCCTTTTTCATGATGATTCCCCCAACTATTATTCATTTACTAAGTAAAAATTCCATATTTAGTATAGCAACAAGTTGTGAACTCCGAACGAAATAAATGTGAAGATATAAAGTCGATTAATCAACGGAGTAGGGGGAAGTCGCAGTCAATTGCTTCTTACGCTCATCGCTCACAAACGGCCAAATCAGTCGTTTGACGGTTTCCCAATTTTTTTCTTCGATTTCAGGTCGTCGCGGAATGGCGGGATAGAGTGGGGATGGATCATGCCAGTGTGTAGGTGGGGTTGTTTCTTGTCCACTCCAACGTTCTTGCCATGAAACAGGAATCTCTCCGTGAAACGGAGCTTGTCCGGTCATGGCAGCGAAAACTTGACTCCACGCGCGGGGAACGACACGATACCAGTCATAGCCACCGCCTCCTAAAGCAACGATTTTTCCATTCGTATATTTATTTGCTGCAGCGACGGCGATTTGAGGTATCTGTTCATAACTTTTCATCGTCAAAGATAGATGAGTCAATGGATCAAGCGCGTGTGCATCGGCACCATTTTGCGTAATGATGAGATCTGGTTGGAACAATTCGCAGGCTTCAAAGAGTGCCGTCTCATACGCGAGTAAAAACGAATCATCTTCCGTAAAGGCGTCCAGTGGCACGTTCCAGCTGAATCCATACCCTTCTTCAGACCCCCGTTCCGTCACCATTCCCGTTCCTGGAAATAAGTAGCGACCCGTCTCATGGAGAGACAATGTCATGACGTCCTTTCGATTATAAAAGGCCCATTGTACACCATCACCGTGATGGGCGTCTGTATCGACATAAAGAATTTTACAGTGATATTTTTCAATCATGGCTGCCATGGCGACAGCGGTATCGTTATAGACACAAAAACCAGAGGCACGTCCACGGAATCCGTGATGCAATCCACCGCCGATATGAAAGGTCCGTTTATATTGACCAGATAAGACGAGATCACACGCTTCGATCGTGCCGCCGACAAGGAGAGAAGCGCCCGAATGCATCCCTTGAAACAAAGGTGTATCTTCTGTCCCAAGACCATACATCTGTGCCTTGAGGGGGGTTAATGCTCCGGTTCCAGCTGCTTTGACGGCGGCAATATAATCCTGATCATGAACGAGTGACAATTCTTCATCAGTCGCATGACGTGGCGCGATACAAGGAATGTCATCTAATTGATTCATCGCTTCAAGCAAGGAAACAGTTAATTCGAGGCGAATCGGATTGAATGGATGTGTCTCCGAAAACCGATAAGTCGCTTCTTCAGGACTGTACAGATAAGCAAAATCCTTCATCTGCTCACATCCGGTCCAAGTACATCGAATCCTTCTTTGCGCAACTTTTCGATGATCCGAATCGGATTCATCGTCTGGACACGAAACGCAACGATCCGGACATACGGATCGTCTGTTGGATACACGAGTACATTTAAGATATTGATATTCGTTTTGGCAAGCAGTGCGGCAATCTTTGCTAATGTTCCAGCAGTGTTCTCAACACGGATTTCGATTTGAGAACTTGGTTCGAGTGCGCCCGTCAGTTGAACGAATGTCCGCAACAAATCCGTTTCCGTGACGACACCGACAAGGCGTCGACCGCGAACGATTGGCAGACACGTCAATCGATATTCATAAAACAGCACAGCCGCATCTTCGAGAAAATCGAGCGGGTGGGCCGTGACAGGACTTTCAATCATGATGCTTGAGACCGGATACTGTAGGTCTTGCTTTGCCGTATCCGGATGAAAGATGCTACTTGCGCTTTGAATTTCCTTTAGTCCGACAAGACCGACGAGTTCATGACGGGCATTGACGACGAGAATATGACGAATCTGATGACGTTGCATGAGTTCGACCGCATGCGCGATGGAATTCGTCGGTTGCATCGTGATGCACGTCGTATTCATGATTTGTTCGATTAACATGACGATTCCTCCTCAAGCTCAGTCATACATGAAGCGTCTTCTCAAGCGTAGCGCATCAAAATGAGCGACGACTTCAGGTGAGACGTGTTTTCCGATACGCGCCATTAGGCAGTTAGCAGGATGGGAGGCGATTTCGGGATCGTCGGTCGGGAAGAAGACAAGACCACCATGGTTCATCATCTTCTCCATGATTTTTCGGTAATCCCAGACCGATAGTCCGCTCCCTTTTAAGTCCCAATGCCAATAATATTCAGTCGTTAAAATCAAATAGTGTTCCATGGCGGGATCCAGCATAGAGATTTCAAGCAATTTTTTACCGATCTGTTGTCCGCGGAACCGAGAGGAGACTTCAATCGCTCCGAGTTCCAGGATGTACGGATTGTTTCCTTCGCTCCATGTTTCATAGGGATCAGGATATAAGTAGGTCACATAACCGATGATTTCCATTCCTTGACGAGCGACGATGATCCGTCCTTCCTCAAGGTCTGCAATCTCAACGAGCGCTTGATGTTGTTCAGCAGGTGGACGAAAAGCCGTCAACCCTGAATCGAGTGTATACGTTGCTAGTGTTTGACTCGGTACGGGACCTTCGATGTCAACGGGACCGAGTGATGTTTCATGCGTCCGATGATTGAATTGTTTTTCAAACATGTAAGCGTCACCACCTTCCTATTCATTATAGACGAAAGCGCTTGAGCAAAGAGAGGGATTTTTTAACAAATTGACGGCAAATGGATTGAACTGACGGATAACTAGCTTATAATAAAGAGGAAAACATAGAAGGGGAGGAACGAGACATGAAAGTTTTGAAAGCGCTTCCGGGGAAGCATTGGTTAGCAGAGTATGATGAAACGAACACGTACGACTGGAAAGATGCTGAGCAGTACTTTTCATGGGCGACAACGGGGAAAGTCAACATGGCTCATGAAGCAATCGACCGCCACGCAGAAGGCGAGCGGGCGAACAAGGATGCGCTGATCTATTTCGATGGAACGACGGAACAACGATTCACATATGCAGATATGAAACGATTGACGAATAAAGCGGCAAACGTATTAGTCGATGCAGGGGTCAAAACGGGTGACCGTATTTTCATCTTCATGCCACGTTCACCGGAATTGTATTTTGCCTTGCTTGGCGCACTGAAGGTAGGCGCAATCGTCGGTCCGTTATTTGAAGCATTCATGGAACAAGCGGTCCGTGATCGCTTGCTTGATTCTGAAGCGAAGTTACTCGTGACGACGAAGGCATTGCTCCCACGTGTTCCAGTTGGGGAACTGGAATCACTTGAAAAGGTAGTACTTGTCGATGAAGATGTCGAAGAATCGGACACATTACTCGATTTCCGCAAAGCGTTCGAGCAAGCATCCGATGTATTCGAACCGGTCTGGTTAGATCGTGAAGACGGATTGATCCTGCACTACACTTCAGGATCGACAGGGAAGCCGAAAGGTGTGCTCCACGTTCAAAATGCGATGATTCAGCACTTAATGACAGGTCGCTGGGTACTTGATCTCCAAGAAGATGATGTCTACTGGTGTACGGCTGACCCGGGGTGGGTCACAGGAACAAGTTACGGTATCTTCGCACCATTCTTGAATGGCGCGACGAACATCGTCGTCGGTGGACGCTTCAATCCGGATTTCTGGTACAGTGTCATCGAGAAGTACAAGGTAACGGTCTGGTATAGCGCACCAACGGCTTTCCGGATGTTGATGGGAGCAGGAGCGGATGTTGCAAATCATCATGATCTCTCAAGTCTCCGTCATGTATTGTCTGTCGGCGAACCGTTGAACCCAGAAGTCATTCGTTGGGGGAAAGAAGCCTTTGATCAACGGATTCATGATACATGGTGGATGACGGAGACAGGCGCGATGATGATTTGTAACTACAAGTCGATGGACATCAAACCGGGATCGATGGGGAAACCGATTCCAGGAACTCAGGCTGCGATCATTGATGATCAAGGAAATGAGTTACCGCCATTCCGAATGGGGAACCTTGCTTTAAAAACACCATGGCCATCGATGATGCGTCAAATTTGGAACAATCCGCAGAAATATGAATCGTACTTCTTTAAAGGATGGTATGTCTCAGGGGATTCTGCCTATATGGATGACGAAGGTTACTTCTGGTTCCAAGGACGTGTCGATGACGTCATCATGACGGCTGGAGAACGGGTTGGTCCGTTTGAAGTCGAAAGTCGTCTCGTCGAGCATCCAGCTGTCGCGGAAGCTGGGGTCATCGGGAAACCAGATCCAGTCCGCGGTGAAATCATCAAGGCATTCATTGCCTTGCGTGATGGTTACGAGCCAACGGATGAGCTAAAACAAGAAATCCAAGCATTCGTCAAAGAGGGGCTTGCTGCTCACGCGGCACCGAGAGAAATCGATTTCCGGGATAAATTGCCGAAGACACGAAGTGGTAAAATCATGCGCCGTGTTCTAAAAGCATGGGAGTTGAATCTTGAAACAGGTGATCTGTCGACGATGGAAGATTGAACGTAAAAAAGGATGAATCACCGCAACAGGTGATTCATCCTTTTTGTTAGTTTTCAGAAGCAGCATCGTTTTTCTTTTCATCTTGTTTCTTCTGTTGTTCTTGCTGTTTCTTCGCCTCTGCTTCTTTTTTCTTAGCGTCCGCTTCCGCTTTCTTTTTTGCCTCTGCTTCGGCTTTTGCTTTTGCATCGGCAGCACGTTTTGCGTCTTCCTCTGCTTTTTTCTTCGCATCAGCTTCCGCTTGTTGTTCGTTTTGTTGAGCTTCTTGTTTCTGTTCTTCCGCTCTGCTTGCTTCTTCTTCTCGTTCCGCTTCTTCTTCTTTCTTTTTCTCAGCTTCCGCTTTTTTCTTCGCCTCTTCGGCTTTTTTCTTTTTATCTTCTTCTTTGAAACGACCACTGTTCTTAAAGTCATTTGCTGTTACAGAAGATGGTTGTGTGAAGCGAGCACCTGATTTGAAGTAGCTATTATTAGCGCCATATGCTGCGTTCGCCATTTGTGACCACAGCGTCTGTGTGCGTTGATAATATGTCGTCGGACCGATGAGTGAGTTGTTTTGGTCATGTCCTGTCCAGACGGCAAGGGTCACACCAGGTGTCGAACCAACGAGGTAAGAGTCTTTGACATCATTGGTCGTACCGGTTTTACCTGCCCAGTCTCCCGGAACATTCAATCGGTCTTTTGCAAATGTTGCTGTACCTTTTGTGAAGACACCGCGCATCATATCAAGCGTCAAGTAAGCCGTTCGTGGTTCGTAAATTCGCTTTTTCTTTGGTTTTGCTTTATAAATGTTTTTTCCATCTTTCGTGATTTTCGAAATGACGTATGGTTGCACGAATTCACCATAGTTCGCGAGTGTTGCGTAAGCACCAGCAAGTTCGACTGGTGTGATCTCCATCGTTCCGAGTGCAGCCGAAGGAGCATAACGAATCGCATCCGGTACTTCTACGCCCATATCGACGAGTTTTTGAATCGAGTTCGACATGTTCATCTTCTCGTAAATCTTAACAGCAGGTACATTTAATGAAAGTTCAAGTGCGGTGCGAACCGTCACGTTCCCACGATAACGACCGCCTTCGTTCTTGATTGGGCGATCACCTGGTTGACGTGGTACGGTCTGGTAGTAATACTCTTCGTCATTGACGGTCGATCCCGGAGTAATTAAACCGTTCTCGATACCATTTGAATATACGAGAATTGGTTTTGCTGTCGATCCGATTTGACGTTTGGCTTGGAATGCCCGGTTGAAGTCATCCGCTTTCCCATCCATATAGCGCCCGCCGACGAATCCAAGGATACGACCTGTTTCGTTTTGAACCATGACCGCTGCTGTCTCTTCGGGATCTTGTTTCGAAACGGTTTTTTTCGTTTTTGGATCCACGACTTGTTTGTACTGCATGCTGCCAGGGAAGTTTCCATTGTTCTTCGCAGGTTGTTGCATGGATTCATGAATTTTCTTATCCAGCGTCAAGTGAACTTTGTACCCACCTTGACGGAGAGCAACCAGTGCTTGATCCTGGTAGTTTGCTCGAACTTCTGCTAGTTCAGACGGTTTGACTTCATCTTCTTTAATTCCATCTTGTTTCATCAAGTACTTCGTCATGATTTTTGTTGCTTCACGCTCTGCTAAGTCGTAGACATACGGATATGTGTCACGTGAACGTTTCGATTGTTTCGCAAAGTCTTTCGTGATATCGTACTTGATCGCTTTTTCGTATTGTTCTTTTGTGATGTTTTTTGCGACATACATCCGCTTCAAGACGGTTTTCATCCGATTGATACTTGGTGTCAAATCTTTCTTGACGACGCCACCTTGAAGATACGGTGTGTAATAATAAGGGTTTTTCGGAATGCCGGCGAGGAAGGCTGCTTGTGGTAATGTCAGCTTTTTCGCTGATTTATTAAAGACACCTTGAGAAGCTGCTTCAATTCCAGCAATGTTACGTCCGAGTGAGTTTCGACCAAATGAGACGACATTCAAATAAGCTTGAAGAATTTCGTCTTTTGACATCGCATTCTCGAGGCGTAGCGCTAAGATGATTTCCTTTGCTTTGCGTTCGAACGAGACTTCATTCGTCAAAATTTGGTTTTTAATTAATTGTTGAGTCAACGTACTTCCGCCAGTCCGTGACGCGGAGTTTGTCAGCTCTTGCAAGACTGCACGCAATGTTGCTTTTGGGACAACACCATCATGCTGATAAAAATCAGTATCTTCAGTTGATAAGACGGCATCTAATAAATACGGAGAGATATTTTTAATGTCGACAGGCTGACGTTCTTCATCAGTAGAGACGTTCGTCAATTTCTCGCCGCTTCCCCAATAAATCTGACTCGTTACTGCATAGCTATTGACTTGTTGTTTCATTTCCGTCAATGGAGGGGCTTTCGTACCTTTGACAAGGGAAGCGAAGTATCCGCCGGCAGCTCCGACAGAAAAGCTTCCAATGAGCAACACTGCTATGATGAGGAATAAAATGATGTTCCATGAAACATCGTATGTGATATTCGACCAGTGCCGAACGGCTTTCGTCCGGGGGTGATTCCAAAACTTGGACCAGTTCTCGCGCATAAATGATCTCCTTTGCATCTTAAACTTAGGTGTAAATTAATATTAAATCACAGATAGACGTATTATACCATAAATCCATTGCTTAATTTTGGCTTGACAGCGGATTCGCCTTCGACGTATCATGAAACCATCTTATTTTCATATGATACGTTAAACAGTGATCGGAATACAGTAGTAAGTCACTCCCTGTGACAGAGACCTAGTGGTGCTGCGAACTAGGACACAGTGAACTTATGAATTACGCTTCCAGGAGTTTCTTGAGAAATCAAGCGGTCCGTCCCGTTATCGACGAACCAAGTGGTCCTTTTTAAAAGGGCAATCAGGGTGGTACCACGGAATCTTCCGTCCCTTCGTCTTAGACGAAGGGACGGTTTTTTATTGTTAAAAGTGAACTTTAGGAGGAGACACAATGACGTTATTAGAGGATTTAGAATTTCGCGGTTTAATTAACCAGATGACGGATGAAGAAGGATTGAAGACATTACTCGAGACACCAACGACACTTTACACAGGATTTGATCCAACAGCGGATTCACTTCACATCGGACACCTGTTGCCGATCTTAGTCTTAAAACGATTCCAACAAGCAGGACACCATGTCGTAGGTCTCGTTGGTGGAGCAACGGGAATGATCGGAGACCCGAGTGGTCGCGCAACAGAACGTTCGTTGAATACATCGGATATCGTCGAAGAGTTCGCGAATCGGATTAAGGACCAGTTGTCACGTTTCTTACCACTTGAAGGAGAAAACCCGGTCACGATCGCCAATAACCTGGACTGGACGAAAGATTTGACGATCATCGATTTCTTACGCGATATCGGAAAACACTTCCCGGTCAGCTACATGCTTGCGAAAGATTCTGTTGACTCACGCCTTCAAAACGGGATCTCATTCACTGAGTTCTCATACATGTTACTTCAATCGTTTGACTTCTTGAAACTCTACGAAGACAAAGGATGCCGCCTTCAAGTCGGAGGTAGTGACCAGTGGGGTAACATCACAGCAGGGATGGAATTGATTCGTCGTGCGGGTCATGAAGAAAAAGCATTCGGATTGACGGTACCGCTTGTTACAAAAGCAGACGGTCAAAAATTCGGTAAGACAGCAGGTGGTGCGGTTTGGTTAGACGCTGACAAAACGTCACCGTACGAGTTCTACCAATTCTGGTTCAACGTTGACGATCTTGACGTCATCAAGTTCTTGAAATACTTCACGTTCTTAACGCACGAAGAACTCGACGCGCTCGCAGAAGAAGTCAAGGCAGCACCAGAGAAGCGTGTCGCGCAACGTCGTCTTGCAGAAGAGATGACCGTTCTCGTCCATGGTGAAGAAGGTCTGACACAAGCACAACGTATTACGACGGCACTCTTTAGTGGAGATATTAAATCGTTGCAAGTAGAAGATATCGAAGATGCGTTCAAAGGAATGCCGCGCTTTACACTCGGCGAAGCGACAAACCTCGTCGACGTTCTCGTTGAGGCGAAGATCAGTCCGTCAAAACGTCAAGCACGTGAAGACGTTACGAACGGTGCGATCTACCTAAACGGAGAACGCGAGCAAGACTTAACGAAAGAAATCACGGAAGCTGATGCAATCGGTCGCTTTACGATCGTACGTCGCGGAAAGAAAAAATACTTCGTCATCGAGCATGCTTGATGATATACGAAACGCTCCCTGCACTTAGATGCAGAGAGCGTTTTTTTAAGCTGTTCGGAATAAACGGAGTGGCAACAAGCGAACGGCAATCGTCGTGGCAATGACAGCTTTGATCGTATCCCATAAGACGAAAGGATAGTTAATCGCAAAAGCATCTATGAACGATAGATCGAGTACAGCCATTAGACCAAATGTTCCAAGCAAGTAGACTAAACCAAGACCAAAGACGATCATCCCGATGAAGAGGGGAACGAAGCGACGCGTTTTTTCAGCAACAAGACCGATGAAGAATCCAGCAATCGGAAAGGCAATCAAATAACCAACGGTTGGTCCGACGAATGGGGCTAGTCCGCCTTTTCCGCCAAGCACCGGTAGACCAGCTGCTGCGAGTAATAAGAAGATTAAGACAGCGAGTCCACCACGTTTTCCGCCGAGAATCGCGCTGACCGTCATGATCGCGAGCATCTGGAGCGTGATCGGAACAGCGCCGACAAGTTGAATTTGTGGCAAAGAACTGACGGCTGCGATGATGGCAGCACCAAGGGCGATGAATGTTAAATCTCTTGTTTTCATGAATGAAGTCCTCTTTTCTGTTTGTGTTAACTATGTATATTTAAAGGTTAACACAAACGAATGAATGACGTCACTCTTTTTTTAAGACCAGGTATACATTTTAGTCATAGTCATAAAAAAAGCACCCACCGAAGTGAGTGCTGGAACAATCGATTAACGTGAGTAGTACTCGACGACGAGTTGTTCTTGGATTTGATCGTTCAATTCAGAACGCTCAGGAAGACGGACGAACGTTCCTTCGAGCTTCTCAGCATCGAAAGTAACGAAGTCTTTAGTTGCTGGAGCAACTTCGAGTGCTTCTTTGATAACGACAAAGTTCTTCGATTTTTCGCGAACTGAGATCGTTTGACCTGGTTTCACGCGGAATGATGGGATATCAACGCGTTGTCCATCAACTTGGATGTGACCGTGGTTGACGAGCTGACGAGCAGCACGACGTGTACGAGCCATACCCATACGGTAAACGACGTTATCAAGACGTGCTTCGAGTAAGAACATGAAGTTCTCACCGTGGATACCAGGCATTTTGCCAGCATCGTTGAAGATACGGTTGAATTGGCGTTCGTTTACTCCGTACATGTGACGAAGTGTTTGCTTCGCTTGAAGTTGAAGACCGTACTCAGATACTTTACGACGGCTGTTACCGTGTTGACCTGGTGCGTAAGGGCGTTTTGCGATTTCTTTTCCTGTTTCAGTAAGTGAGATACCGAGACGACGTGAGAGTTTCCAAGCTGGACCTGTATAGCGAGCCATAATAAGACTCCTCCTTATTGTTCGTTATTATTTGCATAAAAATAATAACGCCATCAAACCCACATTACGCCCATTTCATGATGTGGCACCCTCGCTTGATAGCAAAGTTACACGATGCCCCTCCGGTTATTCACCGAGTCATGAAATGTGATACGTAAGCGATTTGACCGCTATCGTTATCATTTCTGCACTTTTACAAGTATACGGTGTGGACGATTGACTGTCAATCAGAATTACAGATGGCGAAGCAGTGTCGTACAGAATGCTTCTAGACCAGCTTGATCGACTTCGTCGAAACGGTTGAATTCTGGGCTGTCGATATCGAGGACACCGATCGTTTGTCCGTCTTTGACGAGTGGAATGACGATTTCTGAATTCGAAGCCGCGTCACATGCGATGTGACCTGGGAACTGATGCACATCTTCGATTCGTTGTGTCGTCTGTTCTGCTGCGGACGTTCCGCAGACACCACGACCAAATGGAATACGGACGCATGCTGGAAGTCCTTGGAACGGTCCGAGGACGAGTTGGTTTTGCTCCGTATCCGTCAAATAGAAGCCGACCCAGTTGATACGGTCGAGGAACTGGTTGAGCAACGCGCTCGCATTCGATAAGTTCGCAACTTGATTGTCTTCTCCCATTAATAGCGCATCGAGTTGTTTTGATAGCATGTCGTATTGTTTCGTCCGGTCACCTTCATATGTCTTTGTTTCGAACATAATAAAAATTCCTCCCGTGAAAAGTGTATTTTTCTTAGTTTAACGAGTTTTCGCGTAGCTGACAAACAATTGATTTTTGGAAAAAGGATTCAAAACAGCGGAAGAAATCAGGAAAAGCCTTTGTAAATCTATGCAAAACGGTTGCGCTATACTATTATAAGGATAAGATTATTGCGATTTAGAGAAAATCTAAAGTCGTAGGACAGAGTGGAGGTCGTGACAAATGTGGGCATGGGTGATCGGAGTCATCGTCATCGTATTACTCGTCATGCTGTTTAGCATGATCAGTCGAAAAAAATACTACACGAAAATCGATGAACTTGATATGCGCAAACAAGGCATCGTCAGTGCATCGATTCCAAAGGAGTTGCAGGACTTAAAGCAACTACCGATGGCGGGTGAGACGGAGACGAAGTTCAGCTCCTGGCATCAAGCGTGGGAAGAGTTATTAACGGTCCACGTCGCCCAAATCGATGAGACCCTTTACCGGGCGGAGGAAGCGCTCGATAAATATCGGTTCATCGCCGTCAAGAATGACCTCGAAGTAACGGAACAATTGATTGCAGAACTCGAAGGGTTGATCGATGAGATGCTCGTCGAGATGTCGACGTTCAAAACGAATCAATCGGTTCTAGCCGAACTGAAAGCGCAAGGGGAAGCCGATTCAGGGCAAGTTCGGAAATCATTATTGATTCAAGCGAACTCATTCGGTCCGGCGCTTGCGCGTCTCGAAGAACGAAGTGAACAAATCGACGCGCACTGGAATGAGATGTGTCAGTACGAAGCTTCAGGTGAAGTGACGAAGGCGTATGAAACAAGTTTGTTACTCGAGCAAGAAGTAGCAACGACGCGTCAACTCGTTGAACTCGTACCGAAACAATGGAAGATTCTCGCTCATGAATTGCGTCAACGGATTGATCAGCTCGGAGCGGGCTATAAGGAAATGTCATTAGATGGGTATCCACTTGAACCACTCGGTCTCCAATCCGAGATCAAACGGTTCGAGGAACAACGTCTGAGCCTTTCTGAAAAAATCGAAATGCTAGAAGTCGACGGTTTGGAAGAGGCGATTCAACAGTTATCGGCCGATGTGGATCAAATGTATGATACGTTCCGTCGTGAGGTCGATGCGCGTCATCAAGTGAAAAAAGAAAACCAATTCTTGAAACAAAAAGCGCTACGGATGCGTGAACGGATTCATCAATTGGCACAAGAGTTCAGCATCCTACGTGAAAAATATGAAATCTCAGCAGATTTAGGGATTCACTATGAGACAATCCAGCGTGACGAAGAGCTACTGTTTGAAGCAGCAAAAGATCTTGATGAGTCGATTGCCGGAAAAATCATCCCGTTCAGTATGCTCGAAGATCAGATGCGCGATGCGATTCGCCTCGAAGAACAGTTGATGATTCAGTACGAACGCTTTACGATCGAACTCCAAGCACTTCGAAAAGAAGAGACGGAAGTTCGCGAACGAATCGTCGAATGGCGTCATCAGCTGTCGCAGACACGTCTCCGTCTGAAACGACTCGGATTACCGAATTTACCAGCTGAGGTGGAAGAAGCGCTCCGAAATGCGAATCGTTCACTGCAGACGCTTGAGACACGGTTAGAGGAGTTACCGTTTAACGTTCGATCGATCGTCGCACAAAGTCAAGACGTCCAAGAAACGTTTAAACATGTGCAAGAACGGTTAGATACATTAGTGTTCGAAGTCACGTATGCCGAACGGCTCGTCCAGTATGCGAACCGGTACCGTCGCCACGACAACGAGATACATATGTCGCTGACGATCGCGGAAACGAAGTTCTTAGCGGGAGACTATGAACGAACGATTGTCTTAGCGGAACGTGTCCTAAATGAATACGATCCGGCCGCGATCGAACGTATTAAACGGTCGTGTGCACCAGAAGAAACATTGCACGTTTAAATCAGGATCGACAATTCAGGGTGACCGTCATGGTCACCCTATTTTTGTAAAAAGAGGAGTGAGTGGAATGGGAACACTATACGTAAACGGATTGATTCGAACGATGGCACACGAAGAGGATGTCCATTCAGCGATGTTCGTCGAGAAGACGCGGATCATCGCGATGGGAGAGGAAGGAAAGCTACGCCGCCGTTTCGGTAGACGTATTGATCAAATTCACGACTTGAACGGAAAAGCTGTATATCCAGCCTTTACGGATGCGCATATTCATCTGATCGGTTACGGGGAAGCGATCAATCGTGTCGATGCCTCGCGCTATACGACGCTTGAAGCGTTAGGGCAAGCTTTTCTCAAGGCGGAACCAGTCAATGGAATCCATGTGGCAGAAGGCTATGACGAAACGAAGCTTGATCGTGCACCGACGAAAGCATGGCTCAATCAGTTGTTCCCTGATGCACCTGCATTGTTGAAACGAACAGACCGGCATACAGCACTTGTCAACGATGTCTTGTTCCAACAGCTCGGATATAAAGCGTCGACCGTCATCGAAGGTGGAAAGGTCGGTTTATCGGATAATGGAGAAGCAGACGGATTCTTGTACGATGCGGCGCTTGAACCTTTATATGCGTTACAAGCTGGAAACTTGGAGCGGAATAAAGCGTCCCTTCGGTCAGCGATTAAGAACTTATACCAATATGGCATCATTGCGGCACACACAGAAGACTTGTCGTATCACGGGGATGTCGCGGACATCTTGCAAGCCTATAAGGAAGTGACGCAAGAGACAGGCTTCCATACGCATCTGCTCGTGCATCATCTTGTCATCGATGAGTTCGTGCAACAACAACCTACTTTACCGTCAACGATGTCAATCGGTGCGATGAAACTGTTCGTCGACGGCGCGCTCGGAGGACGAACCGCTCTTCTCGGTCGTGGTTATTCCGATGATCCGACGACACGTGGTATCGAAGTGCATACGCCAGAACAACTCGAACAACTCGTCAAACGCGCACGTAGTTATGGATTCACAGTCGCGGCACATGTCATTGGTGATTTAGCGATCGAGCGGTTCGTACAGGTGCTCGAGAAGTATCCGGCACCAAAAGGGAAACGCGATCGCATCATTCATGCGACGGTCGTCCGACCAGAAACGCTTGCGCGAATTCGGAAGTTACCGGTCTTGATTGACGTTCAACCAGTCTTTTTACTGGATGACGCCGACTTTATCGTCGATCGACTCGGATTGAACCGCTTAGACTGGAGTTACCGTTTACGTTCGTTAGCTGAGACCGGCGCATTATTGTGCGGCGGAGCAGATGCGCCGATCTCTGACCCCGATGTCCGACGGTCGCTTTATGCAGCAACCGAAGGAACGGCAGGGCGTGTCAATAAAACGAACGAGACGTTATCGATGTTTGATGCCTTGTTGCTCTTTACGAAGAATCCACATCTCGCGACGGAAACACACGGTCGAAAAGGATTGCTCTTACCAGGCTATGATGCCGACTTCGTCATCTTTGAAGAAGACTTCTATCGCTTGCGTGGGGAAGCCATCTTGAATAACCGTTTGGTCGAGACGGTCCAAGCTGGAAAAACCGTTTATCAGGCGGAAGCCGCGTTAGTGTGATGTTCGCGTATAGTGTGAAATAGCTTCCGAATAGAACGTCGATAGTCCGGGGGCATACGCATCGTAATAGGCGCAGAACCGTTCGTCAGACACATACATCTGACCGAGTGAGGCAAAGAGAGATAATGCGCATGGGTAATAGTACGTATCGATGAAATCATGTTGTTCTTTGACGACTTGTTGAACGTCCGGATTCGTTGCCGCATGCCCGTCACGGTAAAGAGTCGTCAAGCGCTGATCGAGTTGCTTATGCATGCTGCTCAGTTGTTCTTTCTCTTTCGGTGTTCGTAATTGTTGTCTTTTTGCACTGATTCGATAGGCGTCAGTGTCACCGTAGTGTTGCTGGACTTCATCTGCATGTTGTTTTTCATGCGTAACGATCTCTTCATGACGCAAACCGCGGAATAATTGTTCGTCTTTCATCGGGAGTCCTCCTTTTAAGGTGAGTAATGTCTGTTCAGCGAGTCGAGCAAGCATTTGATAACGCGAAGCTTTTTCTTGAAGGAGTGCAATCTGCTTTTTCAGTGTCGTATGATGATTGGAATAAGATTGCGTGAGTAATCTTTGGATTTCTGACAGTGGGAAATCAAGAGAGCGGTAGAGCAGGATTTGTTGTAAACGTAAAAGATCCTCTCTGCTGTAACTTCGGTGACCAGCATTGGTGCGCTTTGGCACGAGGAGACCGATCGTCTCATAATGATAGAGTGTTCGTTTTGTGACGCCGGTCAGTTTGGCGATTTCCTGAGTGGAATACATCATTTGTGTACCTCCTTTGATTGGAGTATAAAGGGTGACGTAACGGAAGACGCAATAAAAAA
>NZ_DF239008.1:868620-1342207 GCF_000414195.2 Exiguobacterium sp. OS-77
GGCAGATTTTTTTATTGTCATAAGAACGAGCGTTGAATCTTATGCCAAAATGTATTGTTCGTCAATTTGACGGTTTTCAGTTCTTTTTCAGAAAGTTGGATATCGACTGAATCTGTTCGTGTGAGACTGAGTGCTTCGTTATCCATCCCGATGATCGGATAGTCGTTCCCGTCTTCAATGATGCGTAACGAAAGTTTCCGTCCACGGTTCAGTAGGAAAGCAGAACCGAGTGTCCGGTACCGGTTGTTGTTGACGGAAGCAATTTCGCTGACTTGAAGACAGTGAATCAATGGATCGACGATCGCACCAGAGAGTGACTTATTATAAGCCGTAGAGCCCGTCGGTGTTGAGATGACCATCCCATCCCCGCGGAATGTCTCAAACAGGAAGTCGTCGATATAGACTTCGATTGCGAGTGATTTGATGATGCTCGACTTCACGGAACATTCGTTCAGACAGAGCATCGGTGGTCCACCGTTGATGGATGCTTCGAGCAGTGGATAACGACGTACTTCGATTTCACCATCCGAGACACGGTTGCCTGTCTCTTTAAAGATCGCTTCGACCGCAGAAAGATCATTGATATCAAAATCACAGTAGAACGAGTTTGGTCCTTCAGCGAATCCAACATAGATCGCATCATCACGGAAACCTGTGAAGCGTGCCGCTTGCAAGAAAGCCCCATCTCCACCAATCGAGACGATGATGTTTGCTTGTCGGTGATCTTGGACAACGTTCAGTCCGTATCGTGTACCGACATCAATCAACTTTCGCACCTGCGTCTCGTGTCTTTGTGTATTTCGGTAGTACAGGTAGACATTATTTCGAGCCATGGTCAATTCCCCCTTGAAAGCGTTTCATGAACTCTTTCATTATACCTGTTTTTTGGAAAGACGGGTACTGAAGTCCATCAATTATGGCAGAACGCTTGCCATCTTCGCGGATCATTCCTATAGTTAAATAGAAAATACAGTATATCCAATCAGGGGAAAAGGGGAATTCATAATGGCAACGTTTAAAGGAAATCCAATCACACTTCAAGGTACGGCGGTTCAAGTCGGACAAACAGCACCTGACTTTCAAGTGTTAGCTAACGACTTATCACCGGTAACACGTGATACATATCAAGGTGTCCGGATCATCAGCGTCGTCCCATCAATCGATACAGGCGTTTGTGATGCGCAGACACGTAAATTCAATGAAGAAGCAGCAACAATCGAAGGTGTGACGGTCATGACGGTCTCAAACGACCTTCCATTCGCACAACGTCGCTGGTGCGCATCAAGCGGTCTCGATCAAGTCGTGACGTTGTCTGATCACCGTGATCTTTCATTCGGTACACAGTATGGCGTAGCCATCGAAGAATTACGCCTGCTTGCCCGTTCTGTTTTCGTTCTTGATTCAAACAACGAGATTACGTACGTTGAATATCTTGAAGAATCAACAGACGAAGTCAATTTCGAAGCAGCACTCGCTGCAGCACGTGAAGCGAAGTAAGAATGGTTTACAAACGCCGCTGAAGCGTTACAATGGAACTAATGATAGAAACGGCTCCCGCTCTACGGGGGGCCGTTTCGTTTTGGAGAGGATGACGTACATGGAGCCGTTAGAAAAGTTATATAAGGAATTAACACGTCAAACAAAACAAATCGAACGTGATCTGGATATGCCCTATTTAGAAGCGTTGACGACGGTGATTGATCGATTGAACGATCGTCATACTGAAAATGTAGACAAAGAGGTCATTCGGAAGGCAGTATCGCTTGCTATTCTAGAAGGTATGAAACAAGCGCAACCGAATCATTTGCCGACGCCAGATAGCGTCGCTTTGTTTGCTGGTTATCTAATCGGGAAATTGGTAGGTAAGGAGGACATCCGACTACTTGAGTTGGGGAGTGGGACAGGTGGCATGTTACATGCTGTCTTAAGTCAGCTTTCGACAGGTACATCTGCTGAGGCGGTCGAGGTAGATGAGACATTGATTCGTTTATCGGCAGCGGTAACGGAATTACTCGACTATCCTGTCACGTATACGCATCAAGATGCATTGCGACCATTATTGCTAGATCCGGTCGATCTTGCGATGGCCGATCTTCCTGTTGGCTATTATCCAGATGAGGAAGCAGCCGCTTCATACATTTTGAAACGAGACGAAGGCATGAGCTACAGTCATTTCTTGTTGATTGAACAAGCGATGCAATACGTCAAACCAGGCGGATTCGGTGTCTTCGTCATTCCGAACGGACTGTTTCAACATGATACGGAAGGGAAGTTGAAACAGTACTTCGAATCAAAAGCGCATGTCATCGGTATTTTGCAGTTACCGCTCACGATGTTCAAACAAGAACAGGCAGCAAAAAGTTATTTGATCGTCCGTAATCATTTAGCCGGTATGAAGATGCCAAAACAAGCATTGCTTGCTGAGTTGCCATCGTTCACAGATGCTCGCGCGTTTGGTGGTATGGTGAAACAGATTGATGAATGGATTAACACAGAATTAAAATGAATTACGCAAAGTGATTGAAATCTGTCGTTAATTTGACTATTCTAGTTGTAGAACAGAAATAGAAGAAAACCTAAACAGATGTGAATGTTCATTGGATTCAAATGGAAAAGGGGAAAAATCATGGCAAAAATTATGGCGGTAAACGCAGGTAGTTCGTCTTTGAAGTTCCAATTGCTCGAAATGCCGAACGAAACGATGATCGCAGTCGGACTCGTTGAACGCGTCGGTAAAGACGATGCAATCTTTACGATCAAATATGGTGAAGGACAAAAGTATACAGATGTCCTCCCACTTGCAACACATAAAGAAGCAGTCGAGTTGTCACTCGAAAAATTGATGGAGTTCGGAATCATCTCGTCTTACGATGAGATTAAAGGTGTTGGACACCGTGTGCTTCATGGTAAAGAAAAATATGCAGACTCTGTATTGATTACAGATGAAGTCATGCACGATATCGAGTCGTACACAGAACTCGGACCACTTCACATTCCACCAAACTTGATCGGAATCCGGGCATTCCAAGCATTGCTTCCGGAAGTGCCACAAGTGGCAGTCTTCGATACAGCGTTCCACCAAACGATGCCAGAAGAAAACTTCCTTTACAGCTTGCCGTATGATTACTATACAGAATACGGTATCCGTAAATATGGTTTCCACGGTACGAGCCACAAATACGTTACGGAACGTGCATCTGAATTACTCGGTCGTCCGTTAAAAGACCTCCGTTTGATCTCGTGTCACCTAGGTAGCGGAGCATCGATCGCAGCAGTTTCGGGTGGCGAATCAATCGATACGACGATGGGCTTCACACCGCTTGAAGGGATTACGATGGGAACACGTTCTGGTTCACTTGACCCAGCGTTGATTCCATTCTTGATGGAGAAAACAGGGAAAACAGCAGAAGACGTCTTGAACGTCATGAACAAAGAGTCTGGAATCTACGGTCTTTCAGGTCTTTCAAGTGACTTGCGTGATGTCCAGACAGCTGCTAAAGAAGGAAACCATCGTTCAGAGATGGCACTCCGTATCTTTGCGAACCGTATCCACGGTTACATCGGGCAATACGCTGCTGAGATGAATGGTGTCGATGCGATCATCTTCACAGCCGGTGTCGGAGAAAACTCAGATTCAATCCGTGAGCGTGTCTTACGTGGTCTCGAATTCATGGGCGTCTACTGGGATCCATCACTCAACAATGGTGCTCGTGGAGAAGAACTCTTCATTAACTACCCACACTCACCAGTTAAAGTCATCATCATTCCAACGAATGAGGAATTGATGATTGCACGCGACACGGTTCGTGTTGGTGGATTGGTTGCTCAAAACGCATAATTGTGTCAAAAGGACTGAGTCGTTATTCCGACGATTCAGTCCTTTTTTTGATGAAATCTAAGAATGAAAATATACGAACGTACGATCTATTGTTACGGTGTTTGTCATATAACGAAAAATGAATCGTCATCTTTGTAAAAATAAACCTGAAAAAGGGCGATTTCTTAAAAAAATGAGTCCTTTGTAACATAAAAGTAATAGTACAGACATATTTTTGTGGTCTATATGTAACGGCACGCTCTCATTTTGTCATGTATATTAATCTCAGTTAACAAACACGAAACAATGATGGAGGAGAAAATACATGATGAAACGGATGCTCGCAAGTGTTTTAACGGTCGTGTTAGCACTCAGTTCGTTCGCAGGTCTTCAAGCAGAGGCTGCAACTAAGAAAAGCGTCAAGTCAACAGTCGATAGCCTAGTCATTCGTCAAAAAGCAACTACTTCGTCGAAAAAACTCGGTCTTCTATATAAGAACCAAACGTTATCGTACAAAGCAAAAACAGGGAACTGGTACAAAGTAAGCTACAAAGGTAAAACGGCTTATCTTAGCGCGAAATACTCGAAACTCGTAAAATCGAGTGGATCGAAAAAACAATCGACAGGTGGTTGGAAAACAATCACGAACGTTAGTGCAACAGCTTATACACCATATGATCCAGGTAGTGGTAATCTGACAGCAATCGGTTGGAACATCAAAAGCTCGAAAAAGAAAGTCGTAGCGGTTGATCCACGTGTCATTCCACTTCGTTCGACAGTGAAAGTGTATTACAAAGGGAAATTAAAAGGGACGTATACAGCTGCTGATACTGGCGGTGCCATTAAAGGGAAAAAGATGGATATCCTTTACTACTCTCGTTCAGAAGCATTCAACTGGGGTCGTCGTTCGGTCACAGTAAAATACAAATGATTGCAAACCATCGGACATTGGTTCGATGGTTTTTTATTTAAGCAGATCGTCAAAAAGCCTCTCTTCCTTTGTAAATGAAGGAAGAGAGGCTTTTTGACGAAGAGTGATTCATAAACGGACGATCAAGACGTCACATTTTGCGTAACGCGTAATACTTTCAGAGACACTACCGATGAAGAAACGTTCAACAGCGTTTAAACCAGTTGCGCCACAAATGATTAAATCAGCATCATGATTAGGGGCAAGCTTTTTGGCGATCGTTACTTTCGGTGAGCCGTATTCAATCGCTACTTCGACTTCCTGTACACCGCGATCTTGAGCAGTCTTGACGTATTCGTCTAGCAATTCCTTCGCGTAAGATTCGGCACGTTCCGTGATAGTGCGGTCATAGGCTTCTACTGTTGCGAATGTCCGTGTATCAATGACGTGTGCGATGATCAATTTTGCATCATTCCGCAATGAAACATCGATTGCCGTCTCAAAGGCACGTTCTGCCTCTTTTGAGCCATCTACTGCTACGAGTACATTATGATAGACGATTGCCATGATGAATCCATCCCTTCGTAATCGATATGATGAGTACAACCTAATTATACCATTCTCTTACTGGGAGCGGATGAAACATTCAGTGAGTTCTAAAAATTGTCCTTCCTTTCTGTTCCGTCGTAAGATGGAGTCAGTGAAAGGGGGCGATGCCAAGATGAGGCACGCGTTAATTACAGCAGGTACAAAAGGACTGGGAGAACGAGTGACGCGCCAGTTACTGGAAGAAGGTTGGAGAGTGACAGCGTTTCATCGTTCCGAACCCGAATTTACACATCCGAATCTCATGACGATTCAAGCGGATGTGACGAATCAAGAAGAATTGGAACGCGCAACCCAACAAGCAATCAACGAGCAAGGTCGGATTGATGCGTTGATACTTAATGCAGGACCTTATATATTCGAACGAAAAGCGTTAGTAGATTACACGGATCAGGAATGGAATGAAGTGATCACCGGAAATCTGACAGCTAGTTTTTGGCTGTTGCGTCAAGTATTGCCTGTCATGCGTAAACAAGCCTACGGTCGAATCATTACGTACGGTTTCCCGGAAAGTGCAACAGCGCCAGGCTGGGTATGCCGGGCAGCGTTCGCTGCTGCTAAAAGCGGGATGGTAAGTTTGACGAAGAGTGTAGCGCTTGAAGAAGCGGAACACGGCATTACGGTCAACATGGTCAACCCAGGAAACATCGTCGGCGACAATAAGACGAAGTTGATTTCTGAAGCGGAGCAAGATGAGGCGACGCCGGTCGGAAGAACGGGTGTCGGAGAAGATATCGCTCGCGCAATCTCTTTCTTGTTGGCAGAAGAATCAAGTATGATCACGGGAGCAATCCTCGATGTGACAGGTGGCGTCAATGTCGTCCATCAATCCCGTAAGTAAGAGAAAATGAGGTTGACTCAAAAAAAAGAATGACGCGTCTTTTCACGCCCTTTCCTCAGGCGAGACACAAGCCAGTTTTCCTGCTTCATTTAAGCAGGAAAGCGGGTCTTGTTCGTCTCTGACAGCGCATAAATGCGCTTTTCCTGTAGGAGTGGCGTGTGACGCGTCATCCACGAGATAAGGGTGGCAGATTATCATTCTGCCACCCTTATCTTTATAGAGACTGACTGTTGAGTCAGCTCCATTTTTCTTGAGTTAAGATGATGGAATGGATTGAAGATGTTTTGGTGTGCGAGTTAACGCAACTGGACCTTCCGCAGTGAGATGAATATCATCCTCGATACGGACGCCACCGACACCTGGAACATAAATGCCTGGTTCGAGTGTGTAGACGATACCAGCTTCAGCCGTCAGTAGGTTGTTTGACGCGAGGGACGGGAATTCATGAACCTCGATTCCGAGTCCGTGACCGACACGGTGCGTGAAGTACTGTCCGTAGCCAGCGTTTGTAATAACGTCACGGGCTGCCTTATCTAACGCACCGAGTGTCGTGCCGATCTGACTCGCTTCTGTCGCGGCTTCAAGTGCTTGGCGAACCGTTTCATAGATCTTTTTCTGTTCTTCGTTCGCTTCGCCATAAATGAAGGTCCGTGTAATATCGGAACAGTAGCCTTTCCAAACGACGCCGAGGTCGAATAAGACGAAGTCGCCTTCTTGGATGACACGGTCGCCGGGTACACCGTGCGGATCAGCACTGTTTGCACCAAATAGGACAAGCGTATCAAATGACATCTCACGGACACCTTTTTTCTTCATTTCATATTCGATTTCTGCAATGACTTCGATTTCCGTGATCCCTGGGCGGATTGCTTGTTTACCGATTTCGATTGCTTCATCCGCAAGTGTGGCTGCTTCTTGAAGAATAGCGATTTCTTCCGGTGTTTTCTTCAGACGAAGCGCTTGTAAAGACTCACCGATATCAAGAATGGCTGCGTTCTCGAGACGTGAGCTTAGTTCCTGATAGCGACTAAACGTCATGTGTTCTCCTTCGATACCGATTCGGTTATTCAAGTGCTCGAATGTCGCGAATAATTCTGCTAATCGATCAAATGGGTTTTCGTGATCCTCATAGGTCACGACGTCTCCTTCCCAAGGACTCGCTGCAACGATACTTGCTTCGAGTGCCGGACAGAATAATACATGTTTGCCGGTTACATCGACGAGGACCGCCATGACACGTTCGTGGGGTTCAGCGTAGACTCCTGAGAAGTAAAACACATTTGCCTTCGAAGTGACGATGGCTAAGTCGATTCCTTGTTCTTTCAGGAATTCACTGATTTGATTCGTACGTTCGCTCATATATGATTCCACCTCTCTACTCATTTTCTACATAAGTATATCATCGTCCGGTTCGAAAAACATTTATCGTAAATCAGACTAGTACACGTTTTCATCTTTAGAGTAGTACAGTATAATGACAGGAGAGTAGAAAAAAGGAAAAGAAGGGATACAGTATGCCTACGAAACACGAACAGATCATTCGACATATCGAAGATCTTGATGTCGGAACAAAGATTTCCGTCCGACAAATCGCGAAGGATTTGACCGTATCCGAGGGGACGGCTTATCGCGCCATCAAGGAAGCAGAAAATTTAGGGTTCGTTTCGACGATTGAGCGAGTCGGAACGATTCGGATTAAAAAGAAACAAAAAGAAAATATCGAGAAGCTGACATTCGCGGAAGTCGTGAATATCGTTGATGGTCAGGTACTCGGTGGTCGAAATGGATTACACAAGACGTTGACGAAATTCGTCATTGGCGCAATGAAGCTCGAAGCGATGATGCGCTATATCGATGTCGATAGTCTCGTCATCATCGGAAACCGCGAAAAAGCACATGAACTCGTGCTTGAAGCTGGAGCTGCTGTATTGATTACCGGTGGCTTCGATACGACGGAGGATGCAAAACGACTGGCAGATGAGATGGAGTTGCCGATCATTTCGACGTCCTACGATACGTTCACGGTCGCGACGATGATCAACCGAGCGATTTATGATCGATTGATCAAAAAAGAGATTTTACTCGTTTCGGATATTTTAATTCCGTTGCATGATACGTTCTATTTGCAGACGACGGACCCGATTTCACGTTGGCACGAGTTGAACGAACAGACGAAACACAATCGTTATCCCGTCATCGATGAACAAATGAAGGTCGTCGGTGTCGTGACAGCGAAGGACATCATTGACCGTCCACATGACTGGGCTGTTGAAAAAGTCATGACCCGTCATCCGATCACGGTCGGTATTCGAACGAGTGTCACGAATTCTGCGCATCAGATGGTCTGGGAAGGAATCGAGATGTTACCGGTCATCGACCAGTACGGTCGATTGCTCGGGATCATTAGCCGTCAAGACGTCCTCAAGGCACTGCAACTCGCGAATCGTCAGCCACAAGTCGGAGAGACGTTCGACGATCTAATCACGGGGCAAATCAAGGCGGCAGAGGACGAACGGGGACCGTACTTATCGCTTGAGGTCTCACCACAAATGACGAACTTCATGGGGACTGCTTCGAGTGGGGTGTTGACGACACTTCTAGTCGAAGGGGCGACGCGAATGTTGCGTCACATGAAGAAAGGTGACCTTGTCATCGAAAACGTCAGCATCTATTTCATTAAACCTGTTCAAATCGAGAGCACGGTAACGATCCGGGCGAATGTCTTTGACGTCGGTCGAAAATTCGGGAAAGTCGATGTCGAGATGTATCAAGGCACACAAATCGTTGCGAAGGCACTCGTGACATCCCAACTCATCGATCGTTAAATGAACCAAAAAGAACCGAAGTCAATGGACTTCGGTTCCTCTGAATCTAGCTCAGGATTGCTCCATCTCGCGGACGACATACGGATAAATCTTTTTGTAACGGATGAATCCGGCGATGAATGAAGCAACACCGACGATGATTAAAATGGAACAAACGATTTTCCCGACGAGTGTCGTTAATCCGTTTCCAGAAACGAACTGGTTGACGGCAAATAGGATAACGAACAAGCTCAACCAAATGCTCGCTTGCGTATTGAACAAGTATTTTCGGTTCGTGCTTTTCGTATGGAACGCGCGGCGTTTTGCTAACAAATACCCACCAAGCGAGAAAACGATGAGGGCGATGAGGATGAATTGCATGTTAAAAGGACCTCCTTTTTGTCTTCATCTCATATCATATCAAGATTAGAGGAGCTGTGCACAGTGAAAGAGCAAATCAAACAAATGATTGAAGCGGCAGATACGATCATCATTCATCGTCATGAACGTCCAGATCCCGATGCACTCGGTAGTCAATTCGGTTTGCAATTGACGTTACAACATCAATTCCCTAGCAAAACGGTATTAACGGCCGGAGAAATGGCGACATCATTGTCATTCATGGGAGAGCTCGATCAAGTAGACGATGAATTATACAAAGAGGCGTTAGTCGTGATTCTGGATACAGCGAATCAAGCGCGGATTGACGGGAAGGTCGCAATGACAGGAAAAGACGTCATTAAAATCGACCATCATCCGGATGAAGATCCATACGCACCAGTACAACTCGTCGATACGACGATGAGTTCGACATCGGAACTGCTCGTTCATTTATTGAACGAATGGGGATACGAGATTCCAACATCAGCTGCCATTCAATTCTACGCTGGGATCGTTGGTGATACGGGACGTTTCCAATTCCGTGGCACGACGAAACGAACATTTGAAGTCGCAGCGCAATTGATTGATGCAGGAATCGATACGGACTGGTTGTATCGCAATATGTACGAAACAGAACTTGCGGCGCTTCATTTACAAGGATACGTCCTGCAACATATTCAATTGACGGATCAAGGTGTCGGTTATGTCGTATTGACACAAGATACGTTGAAGCAGTTTGGTGCGACGGTTGAGCAAGCATCGTTGCTCGTCAATAGTTTTGCCGGTTTAAAAGGCATGAAGTGTTGGGCATTGTTCCTTGAGACGGATACGGAGGTTCGCGTCCGGATTCGT
Source organism: Exiguobacterium sp. OS-77 (assembly GCF_000414195.2). Taxonomy (NCBI): domain Bacteria; kingdom Bacillati; phylum Bacillota; class Bacilli; order Caryophanales; genus Exiguobacterium; species Exiguobacterium sp. OS-77. The sequence goes on from NZ_DF239008.1 coordinate 878,832, forward strand.
TCGAAGGGTCCCGTCATCAATGAAGTAGCAAAAGAATTCAATGGTGGTGGACATCCGATGGCGTCTGGTGCAACGATTGGACAGTTGAGTGAAGTCGAACGTGTCATCCGTCGTCTGGACGAGGTCGCTGCTAACTTCCAGTTTTAAATGGAAAAAGGCTGCTCGGTCTCACTCCTCTCATTGAGGAAGCGAAGCGAACAGCCTTTTTACGCTTATTGCGTTTTTGTTTCGTCTTGCGGAATGAACCAAACGCCACGATCTGTGTGATCTTCAATGACATTCAGTTGAAGTTCAGCGACAGATTTGCGAATCTTCTCAGCGATTTCTTCCGTTTCAGTAAAAGCGGTAACACCGAGCTTTAATTGTTCGACTTTTTCACGTGCGATTTGACTGCGATTCAAAATCATGAGAAACGCTCCTTCCGTACCCGTCATGATATTTCTATACTTATTGTATCGAATAATAAATCAGATGGCGAGTACTTGAGTCAGTTAGATATGAAGGTTCTGAAAACTTTTAAAAACATCCATCAGAAGAGAAAGGAGAATGGAAGATGCATATAAATGTTCGAACGCAGTTTAGTCCATTGCAGAGTTTAGTTCGAATCGAGCCCTATCTCGATGAACTAGTCCGTCGACACATCGGACGAGCGGTCATCTGTGAAACGACATTGACAGGAGTTCCCGCATTCATCGATGCATGTCAGCGTCGAAATATGCAACCGATCGTCGGATGGGAGCAGCGAATCGAAGAAGAAGAATTTTGTATCTTATGGTTTGCTTTTTCTTCTGATGGACTGCGTCAACTGTATCGACTAGCCAGTCAACAAGGGGAGACTGAAGTTTCATCACTGATCGCGGTGCTCGTGCCACTGCGTCAAGCCTCTGAAGATGCGACGCGTCTACGTCGTTCCTTCGTTCAATGGATGGGACATGTTCCAGGAACGCGTACATATATGGGTGTGACCTCTAGTCGCTCAACGGTCGAACGAGAGAGTCGTGCGCGTTACCGCGAAGTCGCAGCAGCGCTTGGTGTTGAGACCGTCCCAGTCGATCCTGTTCGTTACATCCGTCGAGATGAAGCGTCAGCGTATCAAGCGATACGTGCGATTGGTGAAGCGACGACGTTCCAAGACCAAAAGACAGATCGTCTGATGCATTTAAAGACCCGGGAAGAGTTACTCGAAGACTTTACCGAGCGAGAAATTACGATGGCGGAGCAGTTTGCTACGACATCTGAACGCTTGGAATTACCGTTTCAACAACGTCCACTGCCGCGTGTCGCGGAAGACTCGAATGCGTTATTACGGAAACGTGCTGAGGAAGGGTTACTGGCACATGGTCATGAAAGTAATGAAGCGCGGGAACGTCTCGCTTATGAACTATCAGTCATCCATAAGACAGGATTTGCCGATTATTTTTTAATCGTTGAAGAACTCGTACGTAGTGCAAAAGCGAAAGGCATCTTCGTTGGACCTGGTCGAGGCTCAGCAGCCGGATCACTTGTCAGCTATGCGCTTGGGATCACGACGGTGGATCCATTGAAGTATGGATTACTATTCGAACGTTTCTTGAACCCCGAGCGGATTTCGATGCCGGATATCGATATCGATATCGAAGATGAACGACGCGAAGAAGTATTAGAGGATCTCGTGATGCGTTATGGAAAAGATCACGTCGCTCAAATCGGTACATTGTCGACGCTCGGTGCCAAAGCCGCTTTGCGAGACGTCGGACGGACGCTAGAGTTTTCGAAGGATGAATTAGATGCTGCGGTCAAACAGCTCGGAAAATCCACGACGTTACAAGGAATCGAACAAAACAAACAGACATATCGCTGGTTCTCTGGAAGCGAAAAGCGCCGGCAACTGTTGCAACTAGCGCAAGCGGTCGAGGGTCTCCCGCGACAACGTTCGGTTCACGCGGCTGGCGTCGTCATTGGATCTGAACAGCTCGTCGAGACGACACCCGTTGAAACGGGACCAAATGAACGCTATGTGACGCAGTTTTTGATGCAGGCATTGGAACGTCAAGGATTGTTGAAAATTGACTTGTTAGGATTACGAAATCTCAGTCGTTTGCGTCGGATGGAAGAATTGATTCGACGAGAACAGCCATCCTTTACGCTCACGCAAATTCCGGAAGAAGACCGCGCGACATTCCAAGTCTTTGCCCGCGCCGAGACGGATGATATTTTCCAATTCGAGTCGACAGGTATGAAACAGACGTTGCGCGAAGTCAAACCGAATCGGTTCGAGGATTTGGTAGCAACGATGTCACTCTATCGTCCGGGACCAATGAAATTCATTGATCTGTACGCGAAACGAAAAGCTGGTCAACCTTATCAGATGTTACATCCCGTATTAGAAGACGTACTTGCACCAACGTATGGCATCATCGTCTATCAGGAACAAGTCATGGAAATCACTCGTCGAGTGGCTGGATTTACACTCGCACAAGCAGATTTATTACGACGTGCGATTTCTAAGAAAAGTACGGATTCACTCGAACAGGAACGGGTTCGTTTTCTCGAAGGAGCAAAATCGAATGGATTCGATGATGCGATTGCACATTCACTCTATGAACAAATTGAGCGATTTGCTGGGTATGGATTCAACCGAAGCCATGCGGTCGCCTATTCAAAGATTAGTTACGCCCTCGGATATATCAAAGCGCATTTCCCACACATTTTCTTACTCGTCTCGGTCGAACAACCGGAGCGTCTCGTCCGATTGATGCGCGAACGACGTCTTCCTGTCCTATCGCCGGACGTCTGGATTTCCGATTACCGTTCTTCGTTAGAAGGCAAAGGGATTCGACTCGGAATACATGTGATTAAAGGTATTTCCGAGCGAGAGTTCGAACGTGTAAAGGAAGCATCAAAGCACACGGCGACGATTGCTGATCTATTGACCCACGTCGGATGGGGTAAGAAGGAGCGCGCAAAAATCGAATTGTTACTCTACAGTGGTGCGCTAGATCGAGCGACACACGGCGATCGCGGACTCGCTGAACAAGAAGTACTCGAATATTTCACTGAGTCGTCGAATACATTACTTCCAGACGAGTTGGCAATTCTCGGGAAACGCCGGACACAGAAGTCCTCGAAACGAAGTGATTCCGATTGGGCACGATTAGAACGGGAAGCGCTTGGGTTCTGGTTGACGTATTCGCCGTTGACGACAGCAATGAAAGCTCCGGTTGAATCTGCTTATTTCCATGACCTTGGCGTTGGTTCGGAAACACATTATTTAGTCTGTTATATTGATCAGATTCGAGAATTCAAGACGAAACGCGGTCAAGCGATGGCGGTCATTCAGGCAGTCGACGGATATTCGAATGAAGAGGTCGTCGTCTTCCCGAATCAATATGAACGATTCCGTCGATCACTTTATTTAGGGAACGTCTTGCTGATTGAACTAAAGGTGCAGGATCGCGAAGGGGAGCGTCAGTTCATTTTGGAACGTCTGCGTCCGCTTGGGCAAGATGTGCTATTCGTCAAGTTAACATCAAAAAATGAGCTAGCTGCACTCGAACAGTTGCTTGAAGCAGTACCAGGCGATATTCCAGTCGTCGTTCGCTACGCGGATTCACGCGAGACGAAATCGTTACCGCCGCTCTATGCAGTGCAGCATGATGAGGAATTACTAGCTCGGCTACGTATTCGGTTTGGCGAGGATCATGTCGTCCTGAAAAATGTCCCCCGCTCAAACTAGTACTAGGTAATAAGATTTGTTATAATAAGGGGTAATTGGTCTGACCAATGCCACCGATTGAAGCAACCGACTGAAGGGTCAGAAAGGTGGTGCCGTATCGATATGGAGAAGAAACGAAATGCGTTTGAAGCCAATATCGCGGCGATTAAATTGATGATCGAACAAGATGGATTAGTTCCAGGAGACCGTATTCCATCAGAACGGGAACTGGCAGAACGACTATCCATCAGTCGACCGTCCGTGCGAGAAGCATTACGGACGCTCGCTTATTTAGGGATCGTCGAGACACGACATGGAGGCGGAAGCTTTCTATTGAACCGTGACGATCATACCTATATTCAAATCATTGCTCAATTCTTAGTGACTGGCGATTCGAAGTTCGAAGACTTGGCAGGAACGCTCCGCTTGCTTGAGCAAGCAGCGCTCACGCAGCTGGATGACCTTTCGGTGCTTGCACCAGTCGTATCATCCGATGCAGCGTTTCGTGAGACGTTGATTCAGACGGTCGATAACGATTTGTTTGAACGAATCTGGCGACAAGTCAATGCCTTCCATAAAAGCTTCGGTCAAGGGGAACTCTATACGCAGGCGGAACGGGAACAACTCTTGAACCGCCCATAGGATGACAAGGGGGAACTGAACGTGCAAGCATTTTTTCGAAAACCTAAAAAGTTCGTCACGCTGACTTCGAAGGAGCAGCGTGTCGATGTGCCAGTTGGCCTAATGACGAAATGTCCGAAATGTAAATTAATCCAATATACGAAACAACTGGAGGCGAACTTACGTGTCTGTTCATGTGGGTATCATCACCCGTTGACCGCGCAAGAACGTTTTACGCAATTATTCGATGAAGGTTCGGTGACGTATTTCGACTTACCGGCAGTTCAAGCGGATCCGCTTGGATTCCAGGATTACCCGGAAAAATTAAAGGGCGACCAAGTCAGAACGGGTCTTGAGGAAGCGATCGTCTGTGGCGTCGGGAATGTGAATGGTCACCCACTCGTCGCTTGTGTCATGGATGCACGATTCCGCATGGGCTCGATGGGTGCAGCAGTCGGTGCTGCGATTTCTGAAGCGGTTCGTTACGCAACAAAACATCGTCTACCTGTCACGATTTTCTCCGCTTCAGGTGGAGCACGGATGCAAGAGGGAATGGTTAGTCTCATGCAGATGGCGAAATCGAGTCTCTTCTTAAAACAGCATTCAGATGCTGGATTACTTTATATTTCTTGTATGACGCATCCGACGACCGGCGGGGTATCAGCAAGTTTTGCGATGCTCGGTGACTTTAACATCGCTGAACCGGGGGCGTTGATCGGGTTTGCAGGTCGACGGATCATCGAACAGACGATACGTGAAAAACTACCGGAAGATTTCCAAACAGCAGAATTCTTATTACAAGCAGGTCAACTGGACGATGTCGTATCACGACATGATCTGAAAACGTACTATACGCGAATCTTAAAGCTACATGCGGAGGGAACGAACCATGCAACCATTTGACCAACCAGTCATCGCGTTACGCGAAAAAATTCTTGAGCTCCATGATATGGCGGAAACACAAGGACTAGACTTCAAGGAAGAACTCCAACTTCTTGAAGAACGCCTTCATCGGTTAGAACTCGATATTTACGGGAATATGAAAGCGTGGAATCGCGTTCAATTGGCACGTCATCCAGAACGTCCAACGACACTCGATTACATTGAATCCATTTGTGAAGACTTCATCGAGTTGCACGGCGATCGTCATGGATATGATGATGCGGCAATCGTCGGTGGAATCGGAACACTGAATGGTCGTCCGGTGACGATCATCGGTCATCAACGCGGAAAAGATACAAAAGAAAACATTCGTCGTAATTTCGGAATGCCACATCCGGAGGGGTACCGAAAAGCACTACGTCTCATGCAACAAGCGGAGAAATTCAATCGACCAATCATTACGTTTATCGACACGAAAGGGGCTTACCCAGGACGTGCAGCAGAAGAACGTGGTCAGAGTGAGGCCATCGCGAAAAACTTGTTTGAGATGGCTGGCATGACGGTTCCAATCATCTCAATCGTCATCGGTGAAGGTGGATCAGGTGGTGCTTTAGGAATCGGAGTGTGTGATCAACTCTTGATGCTCGAGAATTCAACGTATTCGGTCATCTCTCCTGAAGGTGCTGCAGCATTGTTATGGAAAGATGCAAGTCTTGCGGAGAAAGCGGCAGAATCGATGAAAATCACAGCGCCTGATTTATTACGACTCGGGATTGCGGATGCCATCATTCCAGAAGTCGTCGGAGGGGCGCATCTCGATGTGTCATTACAGGCGGATAAATTAAAAACTGTATTGGTACAGAAGCTTGAATCATTGGTTCATCTGACCAAGGAAGAGCTCATTGATCAGCGGACCGAAAAATATCACCAAATTGGCACATAAGCACCATGTAATCGCTATCATGATTGATATTCCTCATTTCCGGAATCGATGATGAAAAAGCTAGTGAAAGTTTATGCAATCTGCCCTGTTGTAAAACAAGAAAACAACGTGCTATTTTAGATTCAGATTAATGGAGAGGTGATTAACGTGAGTTTAAAACGGATTGCTGTCTTAACGAGTGGCGGCGATGCACCCGGTATGAACGCTGCGGTGCGTGCTGTCACGCGTAAAGCGATTTTTCATGGCTTAGAAGTATTCGGTGTCTACAATGGCTACCAAGGATTAATCAACGGGGACATCGTCCAGTTGAACCTTGGATCAGTCGGTGACATCATTCAACGAGGCGGAACGTTCCTACGTTCAGCACGTTGCCCTGAGTTCCGTACAGAAGAAGGACGAGCAAAAGCGGTCGTCAATCTAAAGAAATTTGAAATTGATGCACTCGTCGTCGTAGGCGGAGACGGGTCGTATCGTGGTGCCCAAAAATTGACGGGACTTGGTTTCCCGACAATTGGACTTCCAGGTACGATCGATAACGACATCCCTGGAACGGACTATACGATCGGTTTTGATACAGCGCTCAACACGGCGCTTGAAGCGATCGATAAAATCCGTGATACGGCATCGTCGCATGAGCGAACGTATGTCATTGAAGTCATGGGACGCGATGCGGGTGATATCGCATTATATGCAGGACTTGCTGGTGGAGCAGAATCGATTCTTGTTCCCGAGCGTCCTGAAGATTTAAAAGAAGTGCTTTCCCGTATTCAAAGTGGTGTCGACCGCGGTAAGAAGCACTCAATCGTCATCGTCGCTGAAGGAGCAGGTCGTGCTCAGGACGTGGGAGACGCTATCGCAAAAGAAACAGGTCTCGATACACGCGTCACGGTACTTGGTCACGTTCAACGTGGTGGAGCACCAACGGCAGCGGACCGTGTACTTGCAAGTCGGATGGGGGCGCATGCCATCGAAATCCTACTTCAAGGAAAACAAGGACGTGTCGTAGGTGTACGTGGTGGTAAGATGATCGATCTCGATATCGATGAGGCACTCGACGAAAATAAACATGAGCTGGATCTTGATATTCTTGAGCTTTCAAAACAGCTTTCGATTTAACGAACGTCGATAGGATTGAAATGGACAAGAGAACTTGGCCAAACACCGTAGGAGGTTTATGGAATATGCGTAGAACTAAAATTGTATGTACGATTGGACCGGCGTCAGAAAAACGTCTTCCAGAAATGATTGAAGCAGGTATGAACGTCGCTCGTTTGAACTTCTCACACGGCGATTATGAAGAACACGGTGCACGTATCACGGATATCCGTCGTGCAGCGAAAGAAGCAAACAAAATCGTTACTATTCTTCTTGATACGAAAGGACCAGAAATCCGGACACATTCGTTTGAAGAAGGAAAAGCGCTTCTCGAACGTGGTCAAGAAGTCATCATCGTCAGCGGAGACGCAAACGAAATCGTCGGAACGAAAGATAAATTCTCAGTCACGTATGAAGGACTCTATGATGACGTCGAAGTTGGTTCGATGATCATGCTTGATGACGGTCTCATCGGTCTTCGTGTCACTGAAAAACTTCCGAACCGTGAGCTTCGTTGTTCCATCGAAAACGAAGGCGTCATCAAGACGAAAAAAGGCGTTAACTTGCCAAACGTGAAGGTTAACCTTCCTGCTTTGACAGAAAAAGATATTGCGGATATCGAGTTCGGTATCAAGAGCGATATCGATTTGATCGCGGCATCTTTCGTACGCCGTGCGTCAGACGTCGTTGCGATTCGTCAATTGCTTGAGAAAAACAACGCGAGCCATATCAAAATCTTCCCGAAAATCGAGAACCAAGAAGGTGTCGATAACATCGAAGAAATCCTTGCGATTTCGGACGGTTTGATGGTAGCGCGTGGTGACCTCGGTATCGAGATTCCAACGGAAGAAGTCACGCCAACTCAAAAAGACTTGATCAAGCTTTGTAACGACTTCGGTAAACCAGTCATTACAGCAACACAAATGCTTGACTCGATGCAACGTTTCCCACGTCCAACACGTGCTGAAGCATCAGACGTCGCGAACGCGATTCTTGATGGTACGGATGCAATCATGCTTTCAGGTGAGACAGCAGCAGGGGACTACCCAATCGAATCTGTCCAAATGATGCACTCGATCGCAAAACGTACAGAAAAAATGCTCGACTACAAGCTCTTGTTGAAAGATCGTCAGACACGTAGTGAGCACACAGTAACGGATGCAATCGCTCAAGCGGTTACGCACACTGCAATCAACTTGGACGCAAAAGCAATCTTGACACCGACACAATCGGGTTACACGGCTGCACGTATCTCGAAATACCGTCCGGAGCCAAACATCGTCGCGGTTACACCAAGCGCACGTGTCGCACGTCAGTTAAACATCGTATGGGGCGTGTACCCAATCGTCGTTGATCATCTTTCAGACAACACGGATGACATGTTGACACTTGCTGCGGACACAGCAAAAGACGCTGGTTTCGTCACAGATGGTGATCTCGTCGTCATCTCAGCAGGTATTCCTGCTTTGACTGCTGGTACAACGAACATGTTGAAAATCCACATCGTCGGTAAAGAGATCGCAAACGGTCGCGGTATCGGTGAGCGTGGAGTCGTTGGCGAAGTCGTCATCGCAAACAATGCTGAAGAAGCAAACGCGAAAGCGAAGCCAGGCATGATCCTCGTTACGAACTCAACTGATCGTGACATGATGCCTGCAATCGAGATGGCTGCAGCGATGATCACAGTTGATGGCGGATTGACAAGCCATGCTGGAATCGTTGGACCATCACTCGGTAAACCAGTCATCGTTGGTGTCGAAGATGCATTGACAGTCTTCAAAGACGGTCAAATGATCTCAATCGATCCATTGACAGGTAAACTATATAACGCATAATCCATTCATGACGGACGTGACTTAGGTCATGTCCGTCTTTTTTTGTATGAGGAGGACGTATGGAAGCTTATCTTTTTTTGATTGCCCTCGTCTTCATTGGGGTCATCGCACAAAATAAATCATTAATCATCGCTGCAGCCTTCCTGCTGATCATCAAGGCGATCGGGCTGGATGGTAGACTGTTTCCTTCCTTACAGGCAAAAGGGATCACGTGGGGCGTCACATTGATCACGGTAGCGATCCTCGTACCGATTGCAGCAGGGGATATCGGATTTAAGGAGTTGCTCCAAAGTATTCGGGGACACATCGGCATCATCTCATTTTTATCAGGAATCTTTGTTGCAATCGTCGCAGCACACGGTGTTGGACTGATGAAAGAAGATCCACTCGTGACGACAGCCTTGCTAGCTGGAACGATTCTTGCAGTCGGACTCTTTAGAGGTGTACCGGTTGGACCATTGATTGGTGCTGGAATCGCGGCGCTCGTCATTGGAATGTGGGATGTCATCGCAAAAGCGTTCACAGGATGAGCCGAATCAGCAAAGTAACTGAATTAATTTTTTGATAATAGTATGCAAGTTCATTCACTTTTTGGGTATTTTTGTTTATACTAAGAACAGAAACAAGATGGTCTATTCAAGAGTACAGCGCTACAAGCATGGGGAACGACTCTTGAGTGGACGTCTTTTTTTCAATACGGAAATGAAAGCGTTTTAAATTTCTGGGGAAAAAAAGGGGGATTATTGTCATGACGCAAACTAAAGGTTTAGAAGGAATCGTCGCGACTTCATCGAAAATCAGTTCGATCATCGATGGTCAATTGACGTATGGCGGTTATACGATTGATGATTTGGCGGAGCACGCCTCATTTGAGGAAGTCGTCTTCTTGTTGTGGAACGACCGTCTACCAAAAGAAGAGGAATTGAAGCAACTATCGGAAGCACTCATTTCCGAAGCAACGGTTGCGACTGCCGTTCTTGAAACAATGAAGGCAGCACCGAAGTCGGCGAATGCGATGGCGACGATTCGAACAGCGCTCTCTCAACTCGCGCTTTACGATGAGACATCGGAAGATATGTCGACTGAGGCGAATTACGCTAAAGCCATCAAATTACAGGCACAAATCGCAACACTCGTCACAGCTTACGCCCGTATTAAAAAAGGACAAGAGCCGATCGCACCTAAAACGGGTCTTTCATACGCAGGAAACTTCTTGTTCATGTTGACGGGTGAAGAGCCAACGGAAGTTGCAGAAAAAGCTTTCAACCAAGCGCTCGTTCTTCACGCTGACCACGAGTTGAACGCTTCGACGTTCACAGCACGCGTGTGTGTCGCGACGCTCTCTGACGTCTACTCAGGTGTGACGGCAGCGATGGGCGCATTAAAAGGACCACTTCACGGTGGCGCGAACGAAGCCGTCATGAAGATGTTGTTAGAAATTGATTCGGTTGAAAAGGTTGACGAGTATGTTCATAATAAACTTGAGAACAAGCAAAAAATCATGGGCTTCGGTCACCGTGTCTACAAGGACGGCGATCCACGTGCGAAGCACCTTCAAGAAATGAGTCGTCAGCTGACTGCTCAAATCGGGGAGCCGAAATGGTATGAGATGTCAGTTAAGATCGACGAAATCGTCCAATCGGAAAAAGGATTGAAACCAAATGTTGATTTCTATTCCGCTTCTACGTACCATGCACTTGGACTTGATACAGAACTATTCACTCCAATCTTTGCAGTAAGTCGGATGTCAGGTTGGTTGGCGCACATTTTAGAGCAGTATAGCGATAACCGTCTGATTCGCCCGCGTGCAGACTACACGGGTGAAACGCACCGGACATACGTGTCCATCCAAGAACGTTAAAAGGACGGGGAGGAGCAATCCTCTCCTGATTTTTGATGTAGATTACAATTACTTAAGGGGGATTTTTAGACATGGCTACACTTCAAGGCGAAAACATCACAGTAACTAACGGTACACTTCAAGTTCCAAACGCTCCAATCATTCCGTTCATCATTGGTGACGGAACAGGACCTGACATCTGGAACGCAGCGGTACGTGTGTTTGATGCAGCAGTTGAAAAAGCATACAACGGTGAAAAGAAAATCGAATGGAAAGAAGTCTACGCTGGTGAAAAAGCATTCAACAAAACAGGCAACTGGTTACCGGAAGAGACACTTGACCTCATTCGCGAGCACATCATCGCAATCAAAGGACCACTTACGACACCAGTCGGCGGCGGAATCCGTTCGTTGAACGTTGCTCTACGTCAAGAGCTTGATTTGTACACATGTCTTCGTCCAGTTCGTTACTTCACAGGTGTTCCTTCACCGGTTAAACGCCCAGAAGATACAGACATGGTCATCTTCCGTGAAAATACTGAAGACATCTACGCAGGAATCGAATACGCAGAAGGCAGCGAAGGCGCTGCAAAACTGCTTGAGTTCCTTCAAAACGAAATGGGTGTCAATAAAATCCGCTTCCCTGAGACATCTGGTCTTGGAATCAAACCGATTTCAAAAGAGGGAACAGAACGCCTTGTTCGTGCAGCAATCGAATATGCACTCGAGAACAAACGTGCTTCATTGACGCTCGTTCATAAAGGAAACATCATGAAGTTCACTGAGGGTGCTTTCAAAAACTGGGGCTACGAGCTTGCTGAGCGTGAATACGCAGAGCACGTCTTCACTTGGAACCAGTACGATCGCATCAAGGAAGAAAAAGGAACAGATGCTGCGAACAAGGCACAAGCAGACGCAGAAGCTGCTGGTAAGTTGATCGTGAAAGACTCAATCGCTGATATCTTCTTACAACAAATCTTGACTCGTCCAAAAGAGTTCGATGTCGTTGCGACAATGAACTTGAACGGTGACTACATCTCGGATGCACTTGCTGCACAAGTCGGTGGTATCGGAATCGCACCTGGAGCAAACATCAACTACATGACAGGTCATGCGATCTTTGAAGCAACTCACGGTACAGCACCGAAATACGCTGGACTTGATAAAGTCAACCCATCGTCTGTCATCTTGTCAGGCGAAATGATGTTCCGTCACCTCGGCTGGAACGAAGCGGCAGATCTCATCATCAAATCGATGGAAACATCGATCGAATCGAAAGTCGTCACATACGACTTCGCACGTCTCATGGATGGTGCGACTGAAGTGAAGTGTTCTGAATTCGCGGACGAACTCATCAAAAACATGTAATCCGATCAGGAGGAATGAGTCGATGAACAGACGGAAGAAGATCGCAGTCATAGGAAGTGGCTTTACGGGAGCGACGACGGCACTCTATCTTGCTCAGCGAGAGCTAGGAGATGTCGTCCTCGTCGACCGACCCGAGCAAGAGAATCCGACGAAAGGAAAGGCGCTTGATATGCAAGAGGCAGCGCCGATCCTCGGATTTGATGCTTCGGTAAAAGGGACATCGAACTATGCGGACATCAACGGTGCGGATATCGTCGTCATCACTGCCGGTATCGCCCGAAAGCCAGGCATGAGCCGCGAAGACCTTGTAAGTACGAATGCCACCGTCATGACAGCTGTGACGAAGGAAATCGTCGCGCATGCACCGGAATCAATCATCATCGTTTTGACGAATCCCGTCGATGCGATGACGTATACGGTCTATCAGGCATCTGGTTTTCCGAAAGAGCGTGTCATCGGTCAATCCGGTGTCCTCGACACGGCACGCTTCCGGACATTCTTAGCAGAGGAACTGAACGTTTCTGTAAAGGATGTATCGGGATTCGTACTCGGAGGACACGGGGATGACATGGTGCCGCTAATGCGTTATTCGCAGGCGGGAGGCATTCCAATCGAGAAACTGATATCCAAGGAACGGTTAGATGCGATCGTTGACCGAACGCGTAAAGGCGGCGGTGAAATCGTTCAATTACTCGGAAACGGTTCCGCTTACTACGCACCGGCAGCAGCAATTGCTGAGATGGTCGAGGCGATCTTGAAGGACCAGCGACGTATTCTACCTGCCATTGCTTATCTCGAAGGCGAATATGGATATGACGATATGTATTTCGGTGTACCGGTCATTCTTGGCGGAAACGGTGTCGAGCATGTCTATGAACTCGAACTGACGACTGAGGAGCAAGAGGCTTTGAATCGCTCTGCCTCTACAGTCCGTTCTGTACTCGACTTATTAAAATCTTGATTCAAAAAAAGACGAACTTGTCACTTTCGACAAGTTCGTCTTTTTTCATCTCGTCATAATCGATGAGGAGAAGCATAGTGCGATAACTTGGCATACCAAGGGCAGACCAGTATAAGAAGAAATGTCAGCCACGGAATCAAATATCCGATTCGAAGGAAGTGACCTTGATGTTCCATATGGAGGTGTTGTGAGTTTTGACAATGCGGACAGGGCAGTCCGTGAGCAGACCACATTAAACGATAGATTGTTCGAGCAGACCAGGATTGACGACAAACGGTGCATCGTGCCACGCGAGTGCCTCCTTTCATTCATAGGTTAATTGTGTAAAGTGTGTTTTTCACAACATACGATACACATAGGAGAAAAGTTCCAATTTCAATAAACATGTAGAAAAAAAGATTGTATTAGGGTAAGGACAAAGGTACGTCATTTTATTCCACTAAGGGGGATGCCATATGCGCGCCGTAACATACCAAGGAGCAAAAGATGTTCAAGTCAAACAAGTCCAGGATCCATCGATTGATAAAAACGATGATATCATCGTCAAAATCACATCGACTGCCATTTGTGGATCAGATTTACACATCTATCAAGGAAATATGCCGGCTCACAAAGATTATGTCATTGGTCATGAACCGATGGGCATCGTTGAAGAGGTTGGACCAGGTGTGACGAAGGTCAAGCGTGGCGACCGCGTCGTGTTACCGTTTAATGTTGCTTGTGGTCACTGTTTCTTTTGTGAACATGATATGGAGAGTCAATGTGATAATTCGAACGGAAATCCCCATGTCGATACAGGTGGGTACTTCGGTTTTACAGAAGAGTTTGGTGGACATCCCGGTGGTCAGGCGGAATATTTAAAAGTTCCGTTCGGGAATTTCATGCCACTCGTGATTCCTGAATCATGCGAATTAGAAGATGAGGCATTATTGTTCTTATCTGACGTTTTACCTACGGCGTATTGGAGTGTCCTGCACGCGGGTGTGAAAAAAGGAGATACGGTCGTCGTACTCGGATCAGGACCAGTTGGACTAATGACACAAAAATTTGCATGGATGCAAGGAGCAAAGCGAGTCATTGCGGTGGATGATCAAGTGTATCGATTAAATCATGCTAAAGTCACGAATAAAGTCGAGACAGTAAATTTCTCGGATCACGCAGAAAGTGGTGCGTATATTAAAGAGCTGACACAAGGTGGAGCAGACGTCGTAATTGATTGCGTCGGTTTTGATGGGAAGATGTCCCCTGTAGAAAAAATTGAACAAAAGATTGGTCTACAAGGTGGAACGTTGAGTGCCATTGACATTGCAAAGGACGCTGTCCGGAAATTTGGTACTGTGCAGTTGACAGGAGTCTACGCTAAAAAATATAATCAGTTTCCGCTTGGCGATTTCTTTACCCGAAATATTACGCTGAAAATGGGACAAGCACCAGTCGTTCATTTGATGCCGGAACTGTTCCAGAAAATCATCAATCAAGAATTTGATCCGACGGATATCGTGACACACCGAGTGGCACTTGATGATGCTGCTTCTGCCTATCAGACATTTAATGATCGGACAGATGGATGCATCAAGGTCGTCTTGAAACCATAAGCTATATCATACTCAAACAGCCCATCCGATTATTGGATGGGCTGTTGTACATCATAGGATTAAAAGAAGAAGAAGGGCCATAGAAGACCGACGACTAGTCCGAGTAACAGACCGACGAACACCTGAAACTCGGTATGACCGACGAGCTCATTCAGGAGAGGAGTCTCATGGCGAATTCCTTTGAAATAATCATTGAGTAGTTTTGCCTGAACACCGACTGCTTGTCTGACACCGGTCGCATCATACATGATGATTGTCGCAAAGATGACAGCCAGTGCGAAAATCGAAGACGAGAAGCCCTCCTGAAAACCGATGACAACGGCTAAGGCGACGACAGTCGAACTATGTGAACTAGGCATACCACCGGAAGCAAACATGATTTCCAGGTCGAACTTTCGTGTCCGAACCAAACTCGTGACAAGCTTCGCTGCTTGAGCGATGAACCACGCCGTGATGGCTGCAAAAAGGGGATGGTTCCATTCCATACATTCTACCTCCTACAATTAACGATATGTATTGTTTCCCCGTTTTATTAGCTTTTACACGAACGATCTAGTTGGATTCGGCATCTCCTTTAAAGATTATGTAAAGAAACTGCAGAAAGATTTGTGGTTTTCCATTAAAAGTCGGTAAGATGAAGACAGACGAAGCGGATTCCACGGAATTCCTCATTCGAAAAGAAGGAAACTTGAGGGGGATGCAAGGTTTGAAAGATAAAATTATCGTGGTAGATGATGAGTTGTCGATTGCAACGTTGTTGAAGTTCAACTTAGAACAAGCCGGCTTCATCGTTGAAACAGCTCATGATGGGATGTCTGGTTTAAAATTAGCAGAAAAACAAGATGCGGCATTGATCGTCTTAGATTTGATGTTACCGGAGCTTGATGGTCTTGAAGTATGTAAACGTCTCCGCCAGCAAAAAATCAATACACCGATTTTGATGTTGACGGCAAAAGATGACGAATTTGATAAAGTTCTCGGATTAGAACTTGGAGCGGATGATTATTTGACGAAACCATTCAGTCCACGTGAAGTCGTTGCGCGCGTAAAAGCAATTTTACGTCGCATGAGTCATCAAACGACTTCGTCGGAAGAAGTGACGGATGGAACAATCATTATCGGAGATGTCAAAATCGTTCCTGACAATTACGAAGCATTTAAAGCCGAAGAGCGGTTAGAGCTCACGCCAAAAGAATTTGAGTTACTTGTTTACCTTGCAAAAAATAAAGGACGTGTGTTGACTCGCGACCAGTTGTTATCTGCCATCTGGAATTATGATTTTGTTGGCGATACCCGTATCGTAGATGTCCATATTAGTCATGTCCGAGAGAAAATCGAGCCGAATACGAAAAAACCGATTTACATTAAAACGATTCGCGGTTTAGGTTACAAGATGGAAGAGCCGAAGGCGGAATGAGTAAGTATCGCAAACGGTTTATCTTTAAAATGATTTCGTTCATCAGTCTCGTCCTTGTAGCACTTGGATTTTTATTAGGTCAATCCTTCAAAGAATTCTATGTCCAAAATGAAAAAGAAAAATTGATGGATGAAACAGCGCTAGTTGAGACGATTTTGAGAGATCGAGAAGTACCAGACATGTCTCGGTATGTAAATGAACTATATGCTGAATCGAATTTCGATATGATTTTATTCAACAGCCGTGGAGAAATCATTGCTGGAACACCTGTTGATGTGACGAAATTAAAAGTAGCGACCCTCAATTTTTCAGCCATTCCTGACGAGGGCACATTTGAATCGAAAACTGATGATAGTGTCGTCCAATTTACAAAACCTGTTCCGACAGCGGATGGGGGAGAAGTCTACGTCAGTTTCATTCGTTACGCCCAAGACTTGAATGTCATCTATTCACGGATTTGGACGGTCATCATTCTGTCCCTACTCGCCTCGTTAGTGATCATATTCTTGACGATCTATCGGTCGACGAAACGATTCCTACGTCCAATCGCAGAAGCAACAGATGTTTTACATGAACTGTCGCACGGGAACTACAAGTCGCGTGTGTATGAATTAGCGGCACCGGATGAATCACGCGATTTAGGGCGCTCTATCAATCTATTAGCGCGAAATCTCGAAAACGCATCGTCTGGTGAAGCAATGCAACGAGCACGTCTCGAATCTTTGATCGAATACATGGGCGCCGGTCTTATGTTGATTGATGAGAAGGGCTACGTCCTGCTCGTCAACCGGACGTATCGGGAAATGTTCAACATTCATGAACCTTCTAGTGGGAAGCTGTACTATCGTGTACTTCCGAACGAAAAAATGAGTCAGGTGATTGAAGATGTCTATCTGACGGAAAAACCGAATCGAAAGCAGTCGAGTGTTCGATTTGGCATCAATAGCCGGACGTTCATGGTCAGTGCCGCTCCGATTTTCGATAAGAACGGTCGGGTGCAGGGAACGACCGTCGTCTTTAACGACATCACGGAAATCAAGAAGCTAGAGCAGATGCGTAAAGACTTCGTCGCGAATGTCAGTCACGAATTGAAGACACCATTGACGTCCATTAAAGGATTTGCGGAAACGTTACTCGATGGTGCGCAAGAGGTTCCGGAAATCCGGGAGCAGTTCTTACGGATTATCCACGATGAATCGGAACGAATGCAAACATTGGTGGAAGATTTGCTTGAGCTGTCTCGTTTAGAACAAGATAACTATCAGCTCGAGACTGCAATCGTTGACGTGACAAGTCTCGTTCGGGAGACAGCAGCACTCCTGCATCGACGAGCAACAGAAAAAGAGATGACGATTCATATCGAAATGGAAGAGGAAGTCTTCATCCGAGCAGATCTGAATCGTCTGAAACAGGTCGTCGTTAACTTGGTTGCGAATGCGTTGAATTATACGCCGAACGGCGGCAACGTCTGGATTCAGCTCGAGGATGGAGAAGAGTCTGTCCAACTCATCATCAAAGATGATGGAATTGGTATTCATCCGAAAGAAACCCAACGAATCTTCGAACGTTTCTATCGTGTCGATAAGGCACGAAGCCGTAATTCTGGGGGAACGGGTCTTGGACTAGCCATCGTCAAACACATTGTCGACCTCCATCACGGTGAGATCGAAATCGCATCGGAAGAGCACAAAGGCACGACATTTACGATTCGTTTACCAAAACATGGCTGAATTTCACAGTGGATTCACATTTCCTTAATAGATGTATCTTATGATGAAAGTACCTTCTTCATCATCTGTATGGCGACTGGATCAGCTCCCATGTCGTCATGCCCTTGGCGGTTGACTCTCCGTGAGTCAATCGTCTTTTTTTGGTCATTTTTAGCGAACAAATGTGTGTAGAGTGATACAATAGGAACAGAAAATCGATTAAAGGGGCGTAGATGATGGAAAATAAATTGCTATTGATTGATGGGAACTCGTTGACCTATCGGGCGTTTTTCGCCTTACCACCAATGACGGATGCGCAAGGACGAAATACGAACGCAGCTTATGGCTTTACGATGATGTTATTGAAGTTGCTCGAGGAAGAACAACCGACACATATGCTCGTTGCCTTCGATGCTTCGAGTGAAACGTTCCGTCATGATGTCTATCAGGAGTATAAGGGAAGTCGGGAAAAGACACCGTCCGAACTACGTGAGCAATTCCCGATCGTCCGGGATATCTGTGAAGCGCTCGGTATTCAAATGATGGAACTCCATCGCTATGAGGCAGATGATTTGATTGGTACGCTCGCACGAACGATGTCGACGGATCGGACGCGGATCGTCACAGGTGATAAAGATTTACTTCAACTTGTCACGGATAAGGTCGAAGTCTTGATCACGAAGCGTGGGATCACGGACGTCCAGTGCATGACGGAGGAACTGTTCGCTGAGACGTATGGTGGTCTAAAGCCGATTCAAATGATTGACCTGAAGGGGTTAATGGGGGATAAGTCGGATAACATTCCAGGGATTCCTGGGATTGGTGAAAAGACGGCAGTTAAATTGATTTCGGCATACGGTTCTGTCGAAGGACTGTATGAACATGTTGAAGACTTAAAAGGGAAGCAGAAGGAAAAAGTCATCGCGAACGAAGAACTCGCACGACTATCGAAAGAACTTGCGACGATTAAAGTTGATGTCCCGCTCGAGACGACGCTAGAGGATTTGCAAATTCGCGACGTTGATACCCAAGTGCCGTATTCGTTGTTCCAGTCGCTTGGCTTCAAGTCGTTGACGAATCGATTTGCTCCTGTCGTCAAAGAAGAGGATAAAGAGCAGTTGAACGTCGTGACGATCACTTCACTTCCTGAAGACGTCACCGATGCGGTGTTGCTTGCTGAACAGCTACGAGAGGATTACATGGAAGAAGACATCATCGGGTTTGCGATCGCGACGCCTGACACGATCTATGTTGCTGCTCCAACGCTCGTCGAGGATCCGGCATTCCGCCAATGGATCGAGTCGGAACATCGGAAGATTTGTCTCGATGCCAAACAAGTCGCATTCGCGTTGCGTAAGCATGGCTTAACCTTAAACGGTTATGAGGATTTGTTATTAGCGGGTTACTTATTGAATTTAAGTGGCGGCACGACGCTCGCTTCAATTGCTGGTCATTATGCATTGATGGCACCGAACGAAGAAGCGGTCCTCGGTAAGGGAGCCAAACGTCTAGCCCCAGCGGATGACGTATTACACCCTTATCTTGCAGAGAAAGCACGGATGATCGAGTTATTGTTCCCGAAAGTCCGGGAAGAGTTGAAGGCGAATCAGCAATATGAGCTGTATGAAACACTAGAGCGTCCATTGTCAGGTGTCCTCGCTGAGATGGAGTGGACCGGGATTCGTGTCGACGTCGCGACGCTCCAATCGATGCAAGCAGATCTTGCCGGACGTTTAACGGAACTTGAGACGTTGGTCTTTGAAGCGGCAGGTGAGTCGTTCAATATCAATTCACCGAAACAACTTGGTGTGATTCTGTTTGAAAAACTCGAACTGCCCGCCTTCAAGAAAACAAAGACCGGCTACTCGACTGCCGCAGACGTCCTTGAAAAACTGCGTCCGCTGCATCCGGTCATCGATCACATCATGTTATACCGGGAGCTCCAAAAATTACAGTCGACGTATGTCGAAGGCTTACAAAAAGTCATCAAGGAAGACGGAAAGATTCATACCCGTTTTGCTCAGACGATTGCCCAGACAGGCCGTTTAAGTTCGGTCAATCCGAACCTTCAGAATATCCCGATTCGGATTGAAGAAGGACGGAAGATTCGAAAAGCCTTCGTTCCAAGTGAAGCAGGCTGGTCACTGTACGCTGCCGATTATTCACAAATCGAATTACGTGTCATGGCCGATATGTCGCAGGATCAGACGCTTGTCGATGCGTTCTTACATGATGAGGATATCCATACTCAAACGGCAAGTAGTGTCTTTGGTGTTGAACCGGAGGATGTCACAGGAAATATGCGGCGTCAGGCGAAAGCTGTCAACTTCGGCATCATTTATGGAATCAGCGATTATGGACTGTCACAAAACTTGAACATCACGCGGAAGGAAGCACAATCGTTCATCGATCGTTATTTCGAGCTGTTCCCGCAAATCAAACAGTTCATGGACACGGCAATCGAGACGGCACGAGCGAATGGATTCGTCGAAACGTTGATGAACCGGCGCCGTAACATCCCGGATATCAATTCGAAAAACTTCAACTTACGTGGTTTTGCGGAACGTACGGCAATCAATACGCCGATTCAAGGTTCCGCTGCGGATATCATAAAAAAAGCGATGCTTGATGTCCATGCTGCTTTACAGGCATCTGATCTGAAAGCGCGTTTGTTATTACAAGTACACGATGAGTTGATTTTTGAAGCACCAGACGAGGAACTCGACGCTTTACAGGCGCTTGTCAAACAAGCGATGGAGCAGACCGTCGAATTATCCGTACCGCTACGCGTTGATGGGGGCGCAGGACATACGTGGTACGAAACGAAGTAAGCAAGGAGGAATAGACGTGCCTGAATTACCTGAAGTCGAGACCGTTCGTCGCAGTTTAGAACGTTCGGTCTCTGGAAAAACAGTCTCTTCCGTCAAAGTCTACCACCCGAAAATGATTCGGGGGATGGAAGTGGCACCATTTGCAGATGCTTTACATCAAGAACGGATCGAACGCGTCGAACGTCGCGGTAAGTTCCTACTCTTTGATTTTGATCGTTTTTATCTCGTCAGCCATTTGCGGATGGAAGGGAAGTACTTCCCGTATCCGCAACCGGTCGAGCGGGATAAACATACTCATGTCGTCTTCCGTTTCACGGATGGTTCGGAGCTGCATTACAATGACGTCCGGAAGTTCGGAACGATGGAATTACGTGATAAGGAAACAGCGATGCAAACTGCTCCACTGGCACAGCTGGAGCGTGAACCATTTGATCCAGAGTTCACAGCAGAAGTGTTAGCGGAGAATTTAATTCGTAAAAAAAGAAGTCCAATCAAAACGGCATTGCTCGACCAATCGATCTTCCTTGGTCTCGGTAACATCTATGTCGATGAGACCCTTCATGCGGCACGTGTCCATCCGTTGACGAAGGCTGGTGCTTTGACGCTTGATGATATTTCACGCATCCATCAAGCCGGTGTCGACGTCTTACGACAAGCGGTAGAAGCAGGGGGAAGTACGATCCGAAGTTATGTCTCACCTTCCGGAAAAGGTGAGTTCCAGCTTCAACTCGCGGTATACGGTCAAAAGGGCGAACCATGTCCCCGTTGCGGCACTGCCATTGAAAAAATCAAAGTCGGTGGACGAGGAACGCACTTCTGTCCGACGTGCCAACAGGTCGCCTTATGAGGGTTGGTCTGACGGGCAGTATCGCCACCGGTAAAAGTACGGTCTCTAGCTATCTGAAGCAAAAAGGAATAGCGGTCATCGATGCGGATCTTGTTGCGCGAGAAGTCATTGAACCAGGAGGGCGAGCCTATGATGGGGTCAAGATGGCCTTCCCGGAAGCATTCGAAGAAGGACGTCTCGTTCGACCAAAACTCGGACAAATCATTTTTCAGGATAGCGAAAAACGACAACAGCTGAATCAGTTGATGCACCCAAGTATTCGACAACAGATGCTTGATGAAGCAGATGCCTATGAACGTTCAGGACATTCGCTCGTCGTATTTGATATTCCGTTATTACTTGAAGGCGATTGGCGGACGCTGTTCGACCGTGTCGTAGTCGTTTATTGTCCGGAATACATGCAGTTAAGACGATTGATGCAACGTAATGATCTATCGGAAGAAGAAGCATATGCACGTATTCATTCGCAACTTAGCATTGAACAGAAAAAAGAGCTTGCGGATGATGTGTTCTTCAATGATGGGAGTCTTGATTCGTTATATCAACAAATCGATAAATGGTTAGTATTATATGACACCGATAAGCATGAGAGTGGTACATGAAAAGTGTGAAGTGAGAGAAGTTTCCATCTTCTCTCACTTTTTTTAGAGAACATAATGAAATCGCTTACATTTCATGATATAGTTCTATCTGTAAACGGAGCTACATCCGTCACATTGAAGGGGGATCCGCACATGGGAGTCAAGGTGGCAGTCAATGGTTTTGGTCGAATTGGTCGAATGGTCTTTCGACGTCTGATCGCTGAGGGGAAAAGCGAAGTCGTAGCAATCAATGCAAGCTATCCAGTCGAAACACTCGCACATTTAATCAAGTACGATACGGTACATGGGAAATTCAATTATCCGGTCGACATCATCGATGGGGCGTTGATGGTTGACGGAAGACAAATTCAAATCGTCAGTGAACGCAATCCTGAACTATTGCCGTGGGGGGAACTCGGCATCGATATCGTCGTCGAAGCGACAGGAAAGTTCAACTCAGATACGGGTGCTGCGAAGCATTTAGTGGCAGGCGCAAAAAAGGTCGTCATCACGGCACCTGCTAAAGGGGATGTCCGGACGATCGTCATGGGTGTCAATGACGACATGTATGATCATGAAACAGATGCTATCGTCTCGAACGCATCGTGTACGACGAACTGTCTCGCACCTGTCGTGCAAGTCATCGACCGGGCATTCGGAATCGAATCGGGTCTCGTGACGACGGTTCACGCGTTTACGAACGATCAAAATAATATTGATAATCCACATAAGGATTTACGACGCGCCCGTGCATGTGGCTCATCCATCATTCCAACATCGACAGGTGCGGCAAAGGCGATTTCTCTCGTCTTGCCACACTTGGAAGGAAAATTGAATGGACTCGCGCTTCGTGTTCCGACACCGAACGTCTCACTCGTCGATCTCGTCGTCGAAGTCAGTCGCGATACGACGGTTGCTGAAGTGAACGAAGCGTTCACGAAAGCAGCGGACGGTGCGCTTGAAGGCATTCTCGGAATGACGATGGAACCGCTCGTTTCGATCGACTTCAACGGAGAAGAGCGTTCGACGGTCGTCGATGGACTCTCGACGATGGTCATGGGTGGTCGTCAGGTGAAGGTCCTCGCTTGGTACGATAATGAGTGGGGTTACTCCTGCCGCGTCGTCGACCTCGTACACCTTGTTTCGGCGCACTTAGAGGCGATGGGAACGGTTGAAAAAGAACTTGAATTGAATTAATGACAACGGGCAGATCCCAGTAACGACGGGACCTGTCCCGTTTTTTTTCTAGAAATGTATTAATTTTTGAAATTTATCCTTGTGTATCTTTTTGATACTCGCTATAATTCAAATCGTGAACTTCAATCGGTCTGGCAATCGCAGCTTAAAGGGTTAGGACCTCTCTGGACTAACTTTCCCCCGTGGGTGCGAACGACTCAGGCGCAAAGTAAGTGATCAACTACTTTGAAGACCATTGAATGTAGGGGGGATCCACAAATGGATACTATGGGAAGACACATTATTGCAGAACTTTGGGATTGTAATCCTGAAAAATTGAACGACATGGAATTCGTTGAACGACTTTTCGTTGACGCAGCACTTCAAGCAGGTGCAGAAGTACGAGAAGTAGCATTCCACAAGTTTGCACCACACGGCGTCAGTGGCGTCGTCATTATCTCTGAATCGCACTTGACGATTCACAGTTTCCCAGAGCACGGGTATGCATCGGTTGATGTCTTTACTTGTGGGGATCGGATCGATCCAGCCATCGCAGCGAACTACATTGCTGAAAAGCTCGATGCGAAAATCCGTGAAAATGTCGAAATTCCACGTGGTATGGGACCAGTTCAAGTTCCAGCGGCTACTGTCCAGCACGTCAACT
The DNA here is from genome assembly GCF_000414195.2 of Exiguobacterium sp. OS-77. Taxonomy (NCBI): domain Bacteria; kingdom Bacillati; phylum Bacillota; class Bacilli; order Caryophanales; genus Exiguobacterium; species Exiguobacterium sp. OS-77. Next base: position 902,890 of record NZ_DF239008.1, read on the forward strand.
GACAACACACACGAATTCGTCAAGCCCTCGTCGTTCAGACGAGGGCTTTTTAATATGTCTGACGTCTGTTATTCTTAATAGTAGAAGAAACAAAGAAAAGAGGATGACCATGGGACTGAAGGAACGCTTGCAAAAACAGCTAGAGACATCCGATACACATAAAAACGAAAATTTACGCACACACTACTATGCGGCAACAGTCGAGATGTTGTTTGCTGGTTTAGAAAATATCTTAAAGCAAGAGGGCGGGACAGTTCGTCGTGTTGACGCGGAACGTGGAGAACTCGCTTTTACATTAAAAGAAGTCGACGGACTCGCGACCGTCATTATGGTGGCGGGCGGACGTACGGCCGTCGATCTATTCTTACATCGTGAAAGTCTTCTCGGACCTGATCTCGAAAAACACATCGAGCGAATCTATGCATCACTTGATGCGGGATATCGATTAAAAATGATTGGAACAAAAGAAATCACGTGAACGGAGGTACGGCATGCGCTGTCCAGCCTGTAATTTTAACGGAACAAAAGTACTGGACTCAAGACCGGTCCAGGATTTCGGTTCGATTCGGAGGAGACGTGAATGTGAGTCTTGCGGCTATCGCTTTACGACTTTCGAAATGGTCGAACAGACCCCTTTAATCATCGTAAAGAAAGACGGAACGCGCGACGAGTTCAATCGTGATAAAATTTTGCGGGGACTAGTGCGTGCCTGTGAAAAACGACCAATTTCGATTGAACAGCTAGAAACAGTCGTCAGTCGGGTCGAAAAGGCATTGCGGGCGACAGCTCAGCATGAGATTCCAAGTGAGCAGGTCGGACGTCTCGTGTTAAATGAATTAGCTTCCGTCGATGAAGTAGCATACGTCCGCTTTGCGAGTGTCTATAAACAATTCAAGGACATCAATGTCTTTTTCCAAGAGCTCTCTGAGCTGATGGAGCGACATCAAGAAAATGACCGTGAAAATTGAACGTGATATAAGAGAGGTCGTCTGTCCGGTCAGCGCACCTCTCTTTTTCTCCCTAAAGAAAGGACGAGTCAGATGGTAGAACGTGAACTTTCCGGTACCGATCTTTGCTTAGTGATGAGCAATGGTGTCGTCGACCGTGAAGCCTATCAATCTTTATATTATTTGTACCAGCCGATCATTGGTGTCAAAGCACTTGGACTCTATCAAACGTTTTGGAGCGAGATGATTCCGGGAAAAACAAAATCCCAATACATCTCCCATGCAGAACTCGGAACGCTACTCGGTTTTTCCGTCGATGAGTTCAAGGAAGAATTATTCAAGCTAGAAGGGATCGGTTTGATCCGGACGTTCGAAGCGCGCCAAGCCGCGTATCGCTACATCTATCAAATCCGGGTGCCGCTTGCGCCGAACACTTTCTTGAATGACGGGGTGTTATCGAGTCTGCTATTCTACCGCGTCGGTGAAATCCGGTTCCGGTCGTTACAGCATCGTTTCCGGACGGAGCCGCTTCCGAAGAACATCGTTGATCGGACGGTCCGATTTGATCAAGTGTTCGATGTGAAAGCTGGTCTTGCTTCTGCGCATCAGCCGAAGGCCTATGCCAAACAGGAACGAGCAGTATATGAATTCGATTATTCGTTTGATTTAGAAGAGATGAAACGTCAAACCGATCGCTTTTTACCACGGACCTTTTACTCAAAGGCGATCGATCATCTGCTCGTGAAGCTTGCTTACGTCACGCAGTCGAATGAAGCATTGATGGCGGAACTGTTGAATGCCCGTTTCCGTCACGAAGCATACTTGCCGATGACCGATGCTGAGAAACAAGAACGTTGCAAACAGATGATGTTGTCAGCGAAACAAAAACTCAGCCGAGAGAAAAAAGCGAAGGTCGCCTCACTCGACACGATCGAGGTCGGAGACGTCGAAGCAACGGAGACGATGGAAAGCACCCATCCGAAGCATTATGTCGCGAAGTTGCGGAAGGTCAAAGCGCTGTCAGAACGAGATGAAGAGCTGATCCAGCAATTGATCATCGATTATGAAATGTCGTCTGGGATCGTCAATGCCGCCTACTATTATGCGCTCGTCGTTAAAAAGGATAATCGCTTCAGTAAGAACTTCCTCTTATCGATCGTCGATGATTGGAAACAGAAGGGGTACGTGACAGCATCCGAGGCACTGGCGAAGACGCAGGAGCAGGATGACTTGATCGCGAAGAAGCAGGAGCAAAAACAAGAACGCGCGCGTCAGACCGTTGGTGGACGTCGGGGACGGACCAGCAATACGAACGGCGGTCCGAATCCGAAGTGGTTGCAAGAAGAAAAAGCGAAACAACAGCAGTATGAAGCATCTAGAAAAGCGAGTTTCGAAGCAGATGTTCCGGACGATGAAGAGATGGAACGAATCTTACGGGAACTGAAGGGGAACTAAAGGAGTCGAGACATGGAACATATCCAATCATCTATCGAAAAAATATTAAGTCGACCGGACGTCGCAGAATCGGTTCGAGCGATTCAACAACGGGTGTTATCTCATCCAGGTGTCGTCATGTTTTTACGGACCCATCCGGAAATCGATCAACGGATGATCGAGCGGGGGATGCTGAAGCTGAATGAATACGCGGAACAGATGGACGGGAATCGACTGATTGAAAATAAAGCCGTCATCGAAGGCTATCAGCCGATCCTGCATGTCGAAAAAGGACAGATCGTTGTTTCGTATGAGAAATCACAAGCGCTCAAAGACCGAGAGGATGAACGCGCACTTGAGAAAAAATTCAAGAGTCTATTCCTTCCGGACGAAGTCCGCGATGCGAACTTTAGTGATTTTGACTTATCGACGTCGGATCGGAAGCGTGCCTTACGTGCAGCTTCCCAGTTCTTGAATCATCTGCGCTCAAAAGAGCATGTAAAGGGACTCTATCTGCACGGTAGCTTTGGTGTTGGGAAAACGTATCTCTTAGCTGCGATCGGGAATGCCTTGAAAAAAGAACGGATTGCGACGATTCTCGTTCATGCCCCAGGATTCGTCGCCGAGGCGAAGCGCAGGATTCGCTCCGACTCGTTTGATACGTTCCTTGAAGGATTCCAAACGATTCCGGTCTTATTAATTGATGATATCGGGGCGGAGTCGATCAGTCCGTGGGTACGGGATGAATTGTTCGGAATCATCTTACAGTACCGGATGATGCATCGTCTGCCAACATTGTTCAGCTCGAACTTGTCTTATGATGAACTGGAACTGCATTTTGGAATTACGAATGATCAGGGTGATAAGTTAAAAGCAGCACGACTGATGGAACGAATTCAGACGACGACACAACCAATCGAGTTCCTCGGTGAAAATCGACGACGCTACTAATTTTCCTTGTCAAGGAAGTGGCGAATTCGTTATACTAATGACACGTCAATAGACGATGCAACGATTGAGGATAAGAAGTATGAAATGAACCAAACTAGCGAGAGAAGAATGGTGGAAGCTTCTCATGGAATCATTCATGTCTTTACTCCCTCATAGCACGAACGGGGCTAATCCGTTTGCGCCTCACGCCCGTTAACGCGTGTTCGAGCCGAACCAGCAGATGGTCCGGGAACGAGGGTGGTACCACGAGATTAAGACTCGTCCCTTTTTAGGGATGAGTCTTTTTTATTTTGTTAAAGGGGGAAACAGTCATGTCAAACATCGCACTTACATTTCCAGACGGCGCCGTAAAAGAATTCGCAGCCGGCACGACAGCTGAAGAGGTTGCGGCTTCAATCAGCCCAGGACTTCGTAAAAAAGCATTTGCTGCAAAACTAAATGGACACGCCATCGATTACCGTCGTCCAATCGAAGAGGATGGCACAATCGAATTGATCATGCCGGATTCAGAAGAAGGTCTCGACTTGATTCGTCACTCATCGGCTCACTTGATGGCACAAGCCATTAAACGTTTATACCCAGATGAAACAATCCATCTCGGGATCGGACCGACAATCGAGAATGGTTTCTACTACGATATCGATATGGAACGTCGCCTAACTGAAGAAGATCTTCCGGAAATCGAGAAGATGATGAACAAAATCGCGGGTGAGAACTTGCCGATTGAACGCGAAGTCGTCTCACGTGACGAAGCACTCGCGATTTATAAAGAACTCAATGATCCGTTGAAAGTTGAATTGATCGAATCGATTCCTGCTGATCAGGATTTGACGATTTACCGTCAAGGCGAATTCTTCGATCTCTGCCGTGGACCACACGTGCCAGCAACAGCGAAGTTACAAGTCTTCAAATTGATGAGCATTGCTGGTGCTTACTGGCGGGGTGATTCAAAAAATAAGATGCTTCAACGGATTTACGGTACAGCATGGGCAACAAAAGACCAGTTGAAACAACATCTCCACTTCCTTGCTGAAGCGAAAGAGCGGGATCACCGTAAACTCGGGAAGGAACTTGGATTGTTCTTCACTTCTCAAGAAGTCGGTCAAGGACTTCCGATGTGGCTACCAAAAGGAGCAGCGATCCGTCGGACAGTCGAGCGTTATATCGTCGACAAAGAACTCGAACTTGGATATGAGCACGTCTATACACCGGTCCTCGGTTCAGTCGATCTATACAAGACATCGGGTCACTGGGATCACTATCAAGATGACATGTTCCCGAAAATGGAGATGGACAATGAAGAACTCGTTCTTCGTCCGATGAACTGTCCACACCACATGATGGTCTACAAAAACGAACCACGTTCGTACCGTGACTTACCGCTTCGTGTCGCGGAGCTTGGTGGCATGCACCGGTATGAGATGTCTGGTGCCTTAACTGGACTCCAACGCGTTCGTTACATGGTCCTAAACGATGGCCATACGTTCGTCCGTCCTGACCAAATGAAAGATGAGTTCAAAGCCATCGTTCACCTCATTCAAGAAGTCTATGCTGACTTCGGAATCACGGATTACAAATTCCGTCTTTCGTACCGTGACCCAGCGGATAAAGAGAAGTACTTCGATAACGATGCAATTTGGGAAATGGCGCAACGTGAGTTAAAAGAAACAATGGATGAGCTCGAACTGGAATACTTCGAAGCAGAAGGCGAAGCTGCCTTCTACGGACCGAAGCTTGACGTTCAAGTTCGGACAGCACTTGGTAAAGATGAGACGCTTTCGACAGTCCAACTCGACTTCCTCTTACCAGAGCGATTCGAATTGACGTACAAAGGAAATGACGGACAAGATCACCGTCCGGTCGTCTTACACCGAGGTGTCGTTTCGACGATGGAACGATTCGTTGCATACTTGATCGAAGAATACAAAGGCGCGTTCCCAACATGGCTTGCACCGGTTCAGGTGAAATTGATTCCGGTTTCTAAAGTGCATGAAGACTATGCTCGTGAAATCAAAGCGATCTTGCTGAAAAAAGGAATTCGTGTCGAAACAGATTTCCGTGACGAAAAACTCGGATACCGGATTCGTGAAGCACAAGTCAACAAAGTACCAGTCATGCTCGTTTTAGGTGATAAAGAAGTCGAATCACGCGAAGTCAACATTCGTCGCTACGGCTCAAAAGACTCAAGCAATGCATCACTTGAACAATTCGTATCCGATTTAGAAACAGAAATCGCAAACCGTTCAAAATAATGGCGTATTACCGATTGTTCCGTTTTACGGGATGATCGGTTTTTTTGTATATCCTTTAAAACAAATGAAGTAGATCCGATAAACAAGAGAGTTAGTTTTGAAAAAAGAAGATGGAAATATTTATTTTTATTTGGAAAAGTATTAGAATGTAATGGGAAATGGATAAATTTGTTTTATGAGTAGAAAGGACGTATGACATTGAAACGAACACTGACAGTAACGCTTGCTGCCTCCCTCTTGTTCATGGGAACTTCAGCTGAACAGCCAAAAGCAGCAACAACTAAAAAGACATATCGCATTACACCAAAAACAGAAGCAATCGATCCCTTGATTCGAAAATACACGACCTACAATGCAAAAACACGAAATCATTATACGATGCGTTCTTATTTAGAAAGACTTGAAAAAGAGGGTGGGGGTACACTAGTTTTAACGAAAGGAACATATCTATCTCCACTGCGTGTCGGAATTCCATCGAACACGACGGTCATTTTAGAAGACGGAGTCATCATCAAAAAGACATCTGAAACAGGGACGTCAAAAATCAGTGCGACGACGAGTGTCTTTGATTTAGTAGCACCGTCTGTGTTGCGTCTGAATAAAAAAGTGTCGAAATACAACGGTACGAAAAACGCACGGATCATCGGAAAAGGAAACGCACAAATCGACTTAAACGGCTTTTCGCGAGGATCTGCCTTTGCGATTGCACACAACCAAAATTTATATATCGGTGGCATCACAGTGCGTAATCAAAAAGGATCACATGCGATGGAGTTAGACGCGACGAAAAACGCGACGATTGAAAATATGAAGTTCGTTGATGCGACAATGATAGCGAATACAGGACCAAATGAATCGATTAATTTAGATACACCGGATCCAATCACGAAAGGTTTTCCGTGGAAGTGGTCTGCTCAAGATGGTACACCAAATTCGGATATCACGATTCGAAACAATGTTTTTTCTAACATCAACGTCGCCATTGGCACACATCAATATACAGAGAATCGTTTACACACGAATATCCGGATTGAAAATAACTTGATCGAAAAGACGAAGGACTATGCCATTTCAATGATGAACTGGAAAAATCCGACCGTCATCAACAATACGATTCGAGATGTACACCGGGCAGACGGAAAAGCAATGACGATTTTAGGGCGAGGCATCATCAGCGGAACGATTCGCTATAATACATTCGAAAACGCCGATCGTGCGATTCAAATGCAACCGTTTCAAAGCGATGGATATGCACCAATTTATAACTCATTTACGGAAACAGAAAAACAATACATGCAACAAAATACTGCCAAAGATGTTCAATTAAATAGAATCGTCTTATTTACGAAACTAAACGAATATACGTATGCAACAGCTGAACGATATGACTTTGTTCCGTACTAAACCAAGCAAAAGCACCCAAGACTAGCGTCGAGGGTGCTTGTTTTACGTTATGAACGCATTTGTTGCAAGAACGGTTCGATATCGACTTGAAGCGCTTCTGATAGTTTCTGACCGAGTGAAGCATCAGCACGGTAGAAGTTACAGATTGCGAGCAAGACTGTGTTCTCATGGCGAACCTGCTCGAGATCATTGACGAGGTTCTTCAGAAGAGCTGCTTGCTCGTCTTCTGTCAGACGACGGTATACTTCGCCGGCTTGACCGAAGTTGTTCGTCTTCTCGATTTCGAGACGACCGTGTTTATCATCAAGTAACGGCTGGTTTTCTTCCGTATACTCTGGTGTTTCTTTTGGTTCTTCTTGATATCGGTTTGGTTCGTAGTTCACCGGACTCGTTTGCTGACCAACTGGCATTGCACCATCACGTTGGTAGTTGTTCACTTGTGCGAACGGACAGTTGATCGGAAGTTGTTGGTAGTTCGTTCCGATACGGTAGCGTTGTGTGTCCGAGTAAGAGAACAGACGACCTTGTAACAACTTATCTTCAGATGGTAACATCCCTGGAATCAAGACACCTGGGTTGAAGCCGACAGATTCTGTTTCAGCGAAGTAGTTGTCGACGTTTTTGTTCAGTGTCATCGTACCAACGTGTTGGAACGGGATGACATCTTCAAACCAATCCTTTGTTGCATCGAGCGGATCGAAATCGAACTGATCGACGTCAGCCGGATCGAGCACCTGTACGAACAGATCCCATTCCGGATAATCTCCGTCTTCAATCGCTTGGAACGTATCGTTTGAAGCGTGGTTGAAGTCTTTTCCTTGAATCTCCGTTGCTTCTTCTGCTGAGAGATTATGAATGCCAGCTTTCGGTACCCAGCGTAGTTTAACGTAAACCGTATTGCCATGAGCGTTCACCCATTTGAATGAATGGACGGAAGAACCACGCATTTTACGGTAGCTTGCAGGAATGCCTTCATCCGTAAAAAGATGCATGAGCATGTTCGTCGATTCCGGACGAAGTGTCATGAAGTCCCAGTAGCGGTCAGGATCTTGAATGTTCGTGCGTGGATCTGGTTTAAGTGAATGGACCATATCCGGGAACTTCATAGCGTCACGAATGAAGAAGACAGGAAGGTTGTTCCCGACGAAATCCCAGTTTCCTTCTTCTGTATAGAACTTGACAGAGAATCCACGTGGATCGCGGAGTGTCTCTGGAGAATGCGTGCCGTGAATAACAGTCGAGAAACGGGCGAAAACAGGAACTTCTGTCCCTTCTTCTTGTAAAAACGCAGCTTTCGTGTACTTTTTCATTGAGTTTTTGACAGTGAAGACACCGTGAGCACCGAATCCACGAGCGTGTACGACACGCTCAGGTACACGTTCCCGGTCGAAATGGGCCATCTTTTCAATTAATTGATAGTCTTCTAATAACGTTGGTCCGCGACGTCCAGCCGTACGTGAATTCTGGTTGTCTCCGATTGGTACACCTTGATTAGTCGTTAATCGTTTTTCAGTCATCTGTTATTCTCCCCCTTATGTAAAATTAAATTGATTATAAAACAATAATCATTCTAAATAAACAATTTTGCTTGCGAATGTTCTGAATCTTTTTTTCCATGTTAAGAGTGTACCCGTGAAAAACAGGTTAGAAACTTCTTGCTTATCCGTCAAAGGATTGCTATTATAATCAAGTATGTGAGCAACGTTCTGTAAGAACATAGAAAGCGGCTTGACATCACGGGAAAACAAGTGCTATGATAGCAAAGTGAAATGACAACAAAGCAGAAGCATCCCGCTTCTCACCATGTATGACGACTCGTACTGGTTCATCATGAAGATACGCAATGTGTAGCGACTGCTATGCTTTGACGTTCCTTATGAGTGTGGGCGGGAAAAACTGCCGACGCTTTTTTTATAGCGTTTTCTATCATTCATTTTTCGTGCAATGCACGATGGAGGTGCTAACCATTAGCAAAGATCTGTTAATCAATGAAAGCATCCGTGCCCGGGAAGTTCGTCTTATCGGAGCGGATGGTGCTCAACTAGGTGTCCAATCACGCAACGAAGCGCTACGTCTCGCAGAGGAAGCGGAACTTGACCTCGTCATGGTCGCTCCACAAGCGACGCCGCCAGTTTGTAAGATCATGGACTACGGTAAATACCGTTTCGAGATGCAAAAGAAGGACAAAGAAACTCGGAAGAATCAGAAAGTGATTCAGATGAAAGAAGTTCGTCTTAGCCCGACGATCGAGGAGAACGACTTCCAAACGAAATTCCGTAATGCGAAGAAATTCTTGGAGAATGGTAACAAAGTGAAAGCGAGCATTCGTTTCCGCGGTCGTGCCATCACTCACTCGGAAATCGGTAAACGCGTTCTCGAACGCCTCGCAACGGATTTAAGTGAGTTCGGTGTTGTGGAACAGAGACCGAAGATGGAAGGACGCAGCATGTTCCTCGTGCTTGCTCCTAAGAAAGAAGACTAATCGAATCGAAGTAGGAGGGAATCTCTCATGCCTAAAATGAAATCGCACCGCGGTGCTTCTAAACGTTTCAAACGTACTGCTTCTGGCAAATTGAAACGTGGTCGTGCTTACACAAGCCACTTGTTCGGTAACAAATCAACAAAAGCGAAACGTAAATTACGTAAAGCTAGCATGGTATCTACGGGTGACTTCAAACGCATCCGTCACATGATCGCGAAGTAATTTATCCAATCGTATACAGATTTAGGAGGGAATTTATATGCCACGCGTAAAAGGCGGATATACGACTCGTCAACGTCGTAAAAAACAACTCAAATTAGCTAAGGGCTACTACGGCTCGAAACATACACTCTTCAAGGTTGCGAAACAGCAAGTCATGAAATCTCTCATGTACGCTTACCGTGACCGTCGTCAAAAGAAACGTGACTTCCGTCGCCTCTGGATCACTCGGATCAATGCGGCAGCACGTATCAACGGTCTTTCTTACAGCCGCATGATGCATGGTCTTAAATTAGCAGGTATCGACGTTAACCGTAAGATGCTCGCTGACCTCGCAGTTACAGATGCAACTGCATTTGCTTCACTTGCTGACACAGCAAAAGCAAAATTGAACGCTTAAGTTCTACAATTCGTCGGGGAATTTAATTCTCCGACGTTTTTTTCGATTTAATGATAAAATAAGAAGGCACGTCGATGAGACGGTCATATGATTTTTTTAGATAGAAGGAGAATTAAAGATGGATTGGTTGACACTTTTTGAGATGCAAGAACAGTTGGATAAACGGATTCAGTCAGAACATCAATTGACAGGCAATCAATTCGACGAGCGTCTGCTCGCCTTATTGGTCGAACTCGGTGAACTTGCGAACGAGACACGTTGCTTTAAGTTCTGGTCGAAGAAGGGACCATCCGCTCAAGTCACAATTCTTGAGGAATATGTCGATGGCGTCCATTTTCTACTCTCACTAGGTTTAGCACTTGATTACAAGAAAAGTCATTTTACAGAAGGTGACTTCTATTTGACAGCAACAGATGCTTTTTTAGACGTCTATAACAAAACGAACGTCTTTGCGATTTCGCGGACGGAACAAAGTTATGATGTTCTAATTGGTGCATACCTTGCATTAGGTGCTACACTAGGCTTTACACAGGATATGATTTTCAAGGCTTACATTTCTAAAAATGAAGCAAACCATGTGCGACAAGACAACGGTTACTAAGGAGGAAATCAGATGAACGAACAATTACATATGCTAAAACGTCTCACGGACGCAACAGGTGTACCGGGAAACGAAAAAGAAGTCCGGAACCTCATGCGTGAATATTTAGAACCTCATGCAGAAGCATTCCACCAGGATGGTCTCGGTAGCCTCTTTGCTGAACATAAAGGCGCAGGCGAAGATGCGCCACGTGTATTGATTGCGGGTCACATGGATGAAGTCGGATTCATGGTCACGAAGATTGATGAAAAAGGATTCCTTCGTTTCCAACCACTCGGCGGTTGGTGGGGTCAGGTCCTCTTGGCACAGCGTATGAATATTGTGACGTCATCTGGTGAAGTCATTCCAGGTGTAATTGGTGCAAAACCACCTCATGTTTTACCACCGGAAGCGCGCAATAAGCCGGTCGACATTAAAGACATGTTCATCGATATCGGTGCTTCATCAAAAGAAGAAGTCGACGGTTGGGGAATTCGTCCGGGTGATACGGTCGTTCCACATTGCGAATTTACTGTGATGAAAAATGAGAACTTCTTGATGGCAAAAGCGTGGGACAACCGGATTGGTTGTGCCATCGCAATCGAAGCAATCAAACGCTTAAAAGCAGACGGACATCCGAACACGATTTTCGCAGGAGCGACTGTTCAGGAAGAAGTCGGATTACGTGGGGCTCAAACTGTCGCACACCTGCTCAAACCATCAATCGCCTTTGCTGTCGATACAGGTATCCCGGGTGACACGCCAGGAATGACCGATCGTGAAGCATTGTCGAAATTAGGTGAAGGCGTTCAAGTCATCATGTTCGATGCAACGATGATCGCACATCGTGGATTGATCGATTTCGTGACGAAAGTCGCAACAGAAGAAAATATCAAGTATCAACTGGACTTAACACCAGGTGGCGGAACGGATGCAGCGAAGTTCCACTTATCGAATACAGGTGTTCCATCACTTGCATTGACTGTACCGATTCGTTACCTGCACACGAATGTCTCAATCATGCATAAAGCCGATTTCGAAGCAGCCGTCGATTTAGTCGTTGCTGTGACAAAACGTCTGGATGCGGAGACTGTCCAAGCGATCTACGAGGGGTAATAAAACAATGAAGCACATCGCATCAGCAAAGAACGAAATCGTTAAACAATGGAAAAAACTCTTAACGAAAAAAGGACGTCTGCAGACGAACCGTTTCTTAATTGAAGGAGAACACTTGATTGAAGAAGCTGTTCGCGCTGGAATCGTCAAGGAATTGATTGTGCGTGAATCGTATCAAGTACCCGGTTCTTGGAAACGAAATGCCGATGTCTTTACGATTGATGATGCCGTCATCAAAGTACTGGCTGAGACGGAAACGTCGCAAGGCATCTTCGCTGTCTGTGAGATGAAACAAGCTTCGGCACAATTAGAGCGAGGACGCTATTTGTTGCTCGATCGTCTGCAAGATCCAGGGAACGTTGGGACGATGATTCGGACAGCTGACGCAGCTGGATTCGATGGGGTCGTCGTCGGACCGGGAACAGTTGACGTCTATAACGGAAAAGTCATCCGTGCGACGCAAGGATCGCTGTTCCACCTACCGGTCATCTCCATGCCACTCGAAGAGGCAGTCAATGCCCTGCACGAACAAGGAATTGCGGTAATCGGCACGGCGTTAGAAGGAGCGACGTCTTATCAAACGATCGCACCGATGGATGCACTCGGTTTAATCATCGGAAACGAAGCACAAGGCGTTGCGCCAGAATTGCTCTCTTACTGTGATGAGCGTGCTTACATCCCGATTCGTGGTAAAGCGGAGTCTTTGAATGCGGCAGTAGCGGCTGGCATTTTGCTCTATCATTTTGCAAGCGTGGATTGAAACCGGCAAGCGTTCATGCTAAAGTGAACATCAGGAATACATCATGGACGTTGATGGAACAGAGTACGTTAGGGAACGATTCAATCAGGGAGAAGCGGTCGTAGACTGAAAACTGCTTCATGAATCTGCTAACCGAATTCACTCCGGAGTCGCACGAGAGATCGTGACGGGATGCGCCCGTTATCGCGCAATTGGAGGACTTTTCGATTGAAAAGTCAAACAAGGGTGGTACCACGGTGTTTACATCGTCCCTTCGGCATTTGCCGGAGGGACGTTTTTTTATATCTTCAACTAAAGGAGTGGGAAAGATGCGCGAGCAATTAGAAGCATTACGCGATGAAGCGTTGACATTAGTCGATCAGGCAACAACACAAAAAGATCTCAATGACGTCCGAGTCAAGTATCTCGGGAAAAAGGGACCAATCACAGAAGTATTACGAGGAATGGGAAAGTTATCAGCGGAAGAACGACCAGTTGTCGGTGAGATCGCAAATACGGTTCGTCAAGCGATCCAGGAGCAATTGGAACAACGTCTGACAGCTGTCAAACAACAAGAAATGGATGCAAAACTGGCAGCGGAAGCAATTGACGTCACGTTACCAGGACGTCCGAAAAAGGTCGGTCATGCGCATCTCTTGCAACAGGTGACGGATGAGATCGAAGATATCTTCGTCGGACTCGGTTATACGATTGCGGAAGGTCCAGAAGTCGAGCAAGATCTGTTCAACTTCGAGATGTTGAATTTACCGAAGGATCACCCGGCACGTGATATGCAAGACTCGTTCTACATCACGGAAGAAATTTTGATGCGAACGCATACGTCACCGGTCCAAGCACGGACGATGCTCGCTTCTAAAGGTGAACCGATCCGCATTCTCTGCCCAGGTAAAGTCTATCGTCGAGACGAAGATGATGCGACGCATTCGCACCAATTCATGCAAGTCGAAGGACTCGTCGTCGGAGAATCGATTTCGATGGCAGACTTAAAAGGAACGCTTGAAGCCTTCGCGAAGCAGATGTTCGGTGAAGCACGTGAAGTCCGCTTACGCCCAAGTTTCTTCCCGTTCACGGAGCCGTCCGTCGAAGTCGACGTCTCGTGCTTCAAATGTGGCGGTAAAGGATGCAACATCTGTAAACAGACGGGATGGATTGAAATTCTGGGCGCTGGAATGGTTCATCCTCACGTGCTCGAAATGGCCGAATATGATAGCACGAAAATGTCAGGTTTCGCATTCGGGATGGGTATCGAACGGATTGCCATGTTGAAATACGGTGTCGATGATATTCGCCACTTCTATACGAATGACGTTCGCTTCAGCGAACAGTTTTAAGGGGGAACGCAGATGTTAGTCTCAAAACAATGGTTGAACGAATATGTGGATGTCAGTCATACATCAGGACAAGATTTGGCTGATTTGATTACAAAGAGCGGAATCGAAGTCGAAGGCGTAGATGTCCGGGATGAGGCGTTGAACAACATCGTCGTCGGACGTGTATTAACGAAAGAAAAACATCCAGAAGCAGATAAATTGAATGTCACGACGGTCGACATCGGGCAAGACGAACCGGTCCAAATCGTGTGTGGTGCACCCAACGTCGAAGCCGGACAAGATGTCATCGTCGCACGCGTCGGAGCTCGCCTGCCAGGTATTAAAATCAAACGTGCTAAATTACGAGGTGTCGTCTCAGAAGGGATGATCTGTTCACTCGAAGAACTCGGATTCGAAAAGAAATATATCCGAGAAGATGAGCAGGACGGGATCCATACGTTCCGTGAACCAGTCACACCAGGACAAGACGTTTTGGAGTTACTCGGTCTACGTGATGAAATCCTCGAACTTGGATTAACGCCGAACCGGTCGGACTGCCTCAGCATGTATGGTGTCGCATACGAAGTGGCGGCGCTTTACGATACGACACCGACTTTCCCGGTCGTTGAAGTCAACGAAGCAGAAACTGCGACGGCAGTCGACGTGACGCTTGATTCAGAGGACTGCCCGTTCTACGCGGCACGAGAAATTCAAGGCGTCACGATTCAAGAATCACCGACTTGGTTAAAAAACCGCTTGATCGCGAACGGGATTCGTCCAATCAACAACGTCGTCGACGTTACGAACTTCGTCTTACTCGAGACAGGTCAACCGCTTCATTCATTTGATGCTGAAAAACTCGGAAAACGGATCGTCGTGCGTCAAGCGCACGCAGGAGAGTCGTTTACGACGCTCGACGAAGTCGAGCGGACGCTCGATTCTTCGATGCTCGTCATCACTGACGGTGAACACCCGGTCGCGCTTGCTGGTGTCATGGGCGGAGCGAATACCGAAGTCGATGAAAACACGACATCGATCATTTTAGAATCAGCTTACTTCGCACCGATTTCCGTCCGGAAGACGAGCCGTGTTCTTGGACTTCGCTCGGACTCGAGTGCTCGTTTCGAAAAGGGCGTTGATCCACGTCGTGTCTTGTTAGCACTCGATCGGGCTGCAACTTTGATTGCTGAACTCTCGGGTGGAACGGTTCAGGCTGGTGTCGCTCAAGCAGGAACGCTCGAGCTTAACGATCACTTGATTGAAGCGAGTGTCTCGTACATCAATCACCGTCTTGGTATGGAGATTGAAGGAACGGTCATGCAAACGTTACTCGAACGTCTTGGTCTCGGTGTTGAATTATCGGGTGATGCCTTGACAGTTAGCGTACCAACTCGCCGCCAAGACTTGAAAATTCCAGCTGATTTAGCGGAAGAAGTCGCTCGTCTCTACGGATATGATGCACTGACTTCAAGCTTACCGTCTGAAGCGAGCCGTGGTTTCTTACCAAAACGGAACATTCACCGTCGTCATTTACGCCGGACATTGCAGGGAGCAGGTCTTTCGCAAGCCATCACGTATTCATTGACGAGCGAACAACGCGCGATGCAATTCAATGAACGAGAAGATTTGCATCCGGTCAAATTGGCGATGCCAATCAGTGAAGCACGTTCGACACTGCGGACGTCACTCATTCCGGGACTCCTTGAAGTCGCGCAGCATAACGTCGCACGACAGCATGCCGATGTCGCGTTTTATGAACTCGGCAGTGTTTATCTGCAACGGGATGCGTCACTTGAGACACTCCCGATTGAACAAGAAATGATCGGTGGCGTCGCAGTCGGTGTGTCAGAACAACACCGTGCGCACGGAACGCTCGTCAAAACAGATTTCTTCGTCATGAAAGGAATCGTCGAGACACTCGCTTCTGCAGTTGGTGTTACGTTGACGTTCGAGGCAGCGAGCATTCCATCGATGCACCCAGGACGGACGGCGCGCATTTTGCTTGACGGAGAAGCGATCGGATTCGTCGGTCAAGTGCATCCTGGTCTGTCAAAAGAACAGTATGGTCTAAAAGAAGTGTACGTCTTTGAATTAGAGGCGATGGCACTACGTTCGAAAGAAGAGCAGGTCTACTCGGAAATTTCACGTTTCCCATCAATGACACGCGACTTAGCAATCGTCGTCGAGCGATCAGTGACGGCGCAATCCATCGTCGATGTCATGACGGAAGCAGCCGGTCCACTTCTTCAGACGATCGAATTGTTCGATGTCTACACGGGTGAGAACGTTGGAGAGAATGAAAAATCATTCGCTTTCTCCCTCCGTTATCAAAACAAAGAACGGACGTTAGTCGATGAAGAAATCACGACAGCGCAACAGCGAGTCGTAGATGCAGTGAAAGAAACGTTCAATGCGGAACTTCGCGCATAACCAGGATAAACAAACAGCCGCTTTCCTTTCAGAGGAAGGCGGCTGTTTTCGTTTGACGACAGATTCAAGAAGCAAGTTCTTCTGTTTCAGATGACGCAGCTTGTCGTTTCGTAAAGGTGAAATACAGTAGACCACTTACGAGAACGATCAGACTACAGGACAAGAACATATTGGAATAGCCGATACCGCTTGCGACAGAAGCAAGAATCAAGGCACCGATTCCAAAACCTGTGTCGTAAGCAAGGAAAAAGGTCGAGATGGCTTTCCCTTTCTGTGCAGGAGGTGCGAAATTCAAGAGGACGGTTTGAAGGCCCGGGAAGATGGAAGCAGAACCGACTCCAATAATGACGGCTGCAAGCAATAAACCGGCAAACGAAGGATACATGCCGAGAATGACAAAGCCTATCATATAAAGAACATACGATGGCAACAACACGAATGCAGCTCCTCGCTGATCAAACAATTTTCCGGCAATCGGTCGAATCCCGACCATCCCGAGAGCGACTAATGCATAAAAATAAGAAGCATATGCGACATGTCCGATCGAGTCCGTATACAGTGAGATAAACGCTGATGTACTAGAAATCGCAACGCCTGCCAACAGAGTTGCTATCAACAAAAGCGGACGTGATAAGAAGAGGGACTGACTTAAACGAAACGCGGACGTGCTTGGAATATGTTGACTCGTCAGCGGTAGACGCATCATTAACAACAAGGCGATGACTGCTAGGGCAGCAACTGTCACGAAGTACAGAACAAATGCTTTTTCTTGAATAAAGGTTAGACCAATGACAGGACCGAGGACGGATGCCAAGTTCATCGATAGGACGAAATAGCCCATCCCTTCACCTTGACGTGTTTTTGGAATCAATGTCGTAACGGCGAGACTGATCGAAGAAGATAACATTCCGAAACTAAACCCGTGGATGATACGAATAACGATTAAATAGAAGAATGATTCCAGTGGTAGGACAAGCAAGTAGCAGAGGCTCATTAATGTAAAGAGACTTGCAGAGACCATTAAGACACGCTTTAAATCATAACGATCTAACCAGTGACCGATCAGTGGGCGAGAACAGACGGTTGCCAGGATGAAACTCGTCACGATCCACCCGAGTGCTGAAGCGGAGACTGGAAACTGTTTAGCAGCTAGTAAAGGAAGTGAGGCATTAAGTAGATAAAACGTGATGAAGAGCAATAGGTTAATGATCAGCGTCATGACGTAATGACGCGAGAATAACCGAGTGGTCATGAAGATTCCTCCTGTCGATGTAGAGTAAGTAGGTGCGTCATCCACTCACCAAGCTGTTGCTGATCGGTGAGGGAGAAGGAGGCGAGTAAGCGTTGGTGGGTCTCTTGGACCGCAGCATCGATTTGGTCGAACCGTTCGATAGCTAAAGGTGTCAATGAGACAAAGTGTGTTCGTCCTTCTTTTATCCGAGTAATGAAACCAAGCGTCTCAAGACGTGAGACGGTTTTCGTCACAGCTGGTTTTTCAATGATTAAGTAATCGGCCAGTTGGACTTGTGAGACAGGTTGTAGTAATGCAACTGCTTTTATTAGTGCCCATTGACCCGTATGTAACGAGTAGGGAAGCAAGGTAGCATCAATCTCTCGTTTTACGAGACGTGAGACTTTTGATAGTTGTCCGAGTACATCTTCTTGTGTGTAGAGCATCCTATTTCTCCTTTTAGTTAACTAGTTAACTTTAAGAGTGTATCAAAGCTGATTAATAGGTGCAAGGGAAGAAACGCTCATTTCGAGCATTGAAGAGAATAATTTTCTAGCATGATAAAAGATTAAGCAGGTCTTAAAGCGGGTATGTTCCGTAAAAGAGTATTTGATTTACTTGAAACAATGGATACGACTGTTTATGTGATTGGTTCACTAATTCATCTTGACATAGAGAAGAGACAAGAAGGGAAGAGTACATCATGAATCGACTAGCGAAGCTTCTGAATGAACTATTACCACTCACTATAAAGGAAGCAATCAATCCACTCATTACGAATATCGCAACCGATTCGCGACAAATCACACCTGGCGGATTATTCATCTGTATCAACGGCTACACGGTTGATGGTCACGATTATATCAATCAGGCAATCGAGAACGGGGCTGTGGCGATTTTAGCTGAACGATCGTTTCCGGATTGCCCGATTCCCGTCATTACCGTGCCGGATACGAAACGACTTGCGGGTCAAGTCGCGAATCGCTTTTACGATCAACCGAGTCAAAAGATGCGTGTCTACGGTGTAACCGGAACAAACGGAAAAACGACGACGACGAAATTGGCGTATGATCTCTTTCGAGCAACAGGTGTGAAAGCCGGCATGATCAGCACGGTCGGTGCACGAATTGACGAGGAACTCATTGAGACGCCGAATACGACGCCTGAAGCCATCATCTTACATCGACTGTTGTATGAAATGGTTGAAAAAGGCGTGACGGATTGCATCATTGAAGTGTCTTCTCACGCACTAGCCGAAGGTCGAGTCGAGGGAGTGTCTTTCCACTCGGCAGCATTTACAAACCTGACGCATGATCATCTGGATTATCATCATTCAATGGAAGATTACGCAAAGACGAAAGCTTTGTTGTTTCAACAAGTCGCTGCGTCAAATGGTCGGACCATCGTCTTGAATCGAGAAGATGGTTGGAGTCGCGTCATGCGAGAAGCTGCGCCTTTGCAACCCGTTATCTGGTATACGACGAAACCCCACCGAACGTCACAGATTGCGGTCGAATGGCTGACGGATACCGTCAATGTGCGGATTGACGAGACGACAACACGTGTGCCGACAGCTTTACTAGGTGAGTTCAATGCAGCGAATTTAGCGGCAGCGATGGGATTGTTGCGGGCAGGCGATGCCAACCTCTATACGTTGATTCGTCATATTCCAGAACTGGAATTGCCGAAAGGACGACTCGAACGACTGGACTGGGCACCTTGTGAGATTTATATCGATTATGCCCATACACCGGATGGTCTAGAAAAATGTTTGCAGGCACTCACTTCTTCCGGAGAGTCGCTATCGGTCGTCTTAAGTGCAGCTGGAGAGCGTGATCGAACGAAACGAGCGGAGATGGGGCGAATCGCAAGTAAATATTGTGAACACATCATCGCAACGGTCCATGATGCGAGGACAGAGAATCCGGATCGAATCATCGAAGAGTTAATCGTCGATATTTCACGTGAACATTTAGTAGGGTGTCATACATCCCGTCACGAAGCGATTGTACAAGCAGCACATTTGGCGCACGAAGGGAAACGCATCGTCATCGTCGGGAAAGGTCATGACGAGGTAGAACGAATCGGTACAAAAACGATTCCTTTTAATGAAAAACACATACTGCTTGCGGAATTAGAACGACTGTCTGAAGGGAAGTCCGTCATTTAAAAAACCGACCATTCCGTTAAGGTCATGGTCGGTTTCGTTTCGCAGCTAGTTGTTGTGCCTTTTTCGTATTCGCAAAATGGGCTTTCGTCCAGTCACGAAGTTTGTCAGCTCCATAACGTAAAATCAGTGAGGCAGCGACTTGATCCACTTTAGCACCAGCACCTTTCGGAATGACGACACCTGTTGTTTCACTCAACTTGTCCATCTCCTTCAAAAAGATGGCGCGAGCAATGATCGAGGAGGCAGCGACGGCGACATGGAGTTGTTCCGCCTTGGTCGAGAAGTAGACATTTTCTCGAACGGGATTGATGACACCAGACAAGTGTTTATAGTAAACGGTCTTTTCAGCAAACTGATCTATCAAGATCGCTTCTGGTTTCGTCTCCAGTTTGTCAAGAAGTCGCTGCAGGACATCATTATGCATCAGGGCAGTCATCTTTCCTTGTGTCATCGTGCGTTGCATTTGATTGTATTCTGGATTGTGTAGGATACGATATGTGTACGGAATGACGGCATGAAGATCACGGGCGATCTTTCGAATCTCCGTGTCATTCAAGTGCTTGGAGTCACGTACACCCAGTTCTCGAAGGAGTGCAATCTGCTTTCGATCAACGAAGGAAGCGACGACGACGAGTGGACCGAAGAAATCGCCTTTTCCAACTTCGTCACTGCCAGCGACGGACCATTCTGCAAAACCATTTGGTAACGTTGAAACAAGTGGTTCCTTCGATTTAGTCGGTGTAGCCGTGCCGAAGCGTGAAGCGATCGTTTCGGCTTCGGTTCCTTGAAACATCACTTTTCCAGAATTGTAAATCGTGATGACACATCCGGGTACTTTAGCGGCGAAACGAGCATACGGTGGACTCTTCGTCTGTCCTTGTTTAAACTCTTGTATGACGAGATCTTGCTTTTCTTTAGATAAGCGTAAAACGATAGTTCCCACGAGATAACCTCCCTTTCCGGGATTAAGCATACCATCCTTAAGACCGATGGGGGACTTCTTTTCCTAAAACGAAAATGATGGTACTATATGAAAGAAGCAAAGTATGAGGAGGACAGAAAAATGGCTGATTCAGAAGGGTTGAACCGGACGACGATTCATATCGCAGGCAATGATTATACGATTGTCGGAACGGAGTCGCCAGAACACGTACGCGAAGTGGGTCTCCTCGTCGATACGAAAATTCGAGAAATCCGAGAACAAGCACCACAACTCGACGTTCGTCAAATCGCCGTCCTAGCGGCGCTTAATATTGGTAGTGATTACGTAAAAATAAAAAAGAATTTGGGTGAACTATAAACTATGATTTCTTTCGTTATCTTATTACTTCTCGCCTTAGGCATCATGACAGGTGTCCGACGGGGAGTCGTATTGCAGGCCGGGCATTTGCTCAGCCTGATCATTTCCTTCATCGTCGCCTTGTCGTTCTATGAGGAACTGGCGACGAAATTCCGTTTGTGGGTTCCATATCCGTCGACGCTGGATGATGCGGGAATCGATTTGACGATGTTCGCAATTCCAAGTTCAGCACGACTCGATGAAGTGTTCTATAAAGCCTTTTGGTTCGTCGTCCTGTTCTTCGGTACAAAAATCATCTTAGCGATCTTATTGTCGATGTTTGATTCGTTGACGAATGTCCCGATCTTAAAACAAGTCAAAGGATTATTAGGTGGCGTCTTCGGCTTCATCGAGATGTATATCTTCATCTTCTTGCTCTTGTTCTTAGCGGCATTCGTTCCGATTCAGTCGATACAGGATGCGATCGCAGACTCGAGTTTGGCAAGCTTCATCATCCAACATACACCGCTCCTTGCGAATTGGCTGATGGACAAAGTTGGATTGATAAAATAAACATGCTCCCGTTAAATGGGAGCTTTTTTTGAGGGGAGAATTGCACATGCGTACGATTCAAGATGCAATGCGTCACTTGGAACGAATCTCAGTCTATCTAGAGGTTAAAGGGGAAAATCCGTTTAAGATCAATGCTTTCCGAAAAGCAGCAAGTATCCTCGAAGCATCCGATGCTGACTTCATGGCAATCGAGGATTTCACGGCGATGAAGGGGATTGGTAAAGGAACGGCCGCTGTTCTTGAGGAGTACCGGGAAACGGGAACGAGTACGGCACTGACGGAACTCGAACAAGAAGTACCGGAAGGACTGATCGCTTTACTAAAGATCCCGGGTCTTGGTGGGAAGAAACTTGCTAAATTGCATGAAGTCGGCGTCATTGATGCGGATTCCTTTGCAGAGAAATTAGCGGATGGTACAGTCGAAACGATGCCTGGATTCGGTAAGAAGACGGTCGAAAAGTACGTCAAAGCGCTCGAAACGTTTGAAACACGACCGGAACGATTACCGTATGGTGTCATGCGGAAGGTCGTTGCGGAATTAAATCAGACCCTTGCGTCGTTCGATGAAATCATTCGCTTCGAAGTTGGTGGGAGCTTCCGCCGAGCAGAAGAGACGTGCAAGGACCTTGATTTCATCCTCTCGACGAACGAACCGGATCGGATCAAGGAGCAACTATTGGAACTGTCGCTCATCGATGAAGTCATTGCTGCCGGCAGTACGAAAGTATCACTCGTCTTAAAACGAGACGTCCATTATATCGCGGTTGATTTCCGAATCGTCGATGACGCGGCGTACGCGTCAACGTTACATCACTTCACGGGTTCGAAGGATCACAATGTCCGGATGCGTCAACTTGCCAAAGAACGGGGAGAGAGCATTTCTGAATATGGCGTTGAGACCGAGCGAGGATTAGTGCAGCCGAAGACGGAAGAAGAATTGTTTGCGCGGTACGACTTACCGTTCATCGCACCTGAATTACGAGCAGGGCGTCAAGAGTTCGAGCAGGATTTGTCACGCCTTTTGACGGAACAGGATATCCAAGCAGATGTACACATGCATACGACATGGTCAGATGGAACATTATCTGTTGAAGAATTAGTCGATGCGTGTGCTGCACGAGGGTATACATGGATGGCGATCACCGACCATAGTAAGTATATGAAGTTCGTCAATGGATTGACGGAAGAACGTCTACGTGCGCAACGTGTCGAAATCGAAGCAGCACGCAAGAAACATCCTGAGATGACGATTTTATGTGGCGTCGAGATGGATATCTTGCCTGATGGGTCGCTCGATTATGAAGATGATTTCTTAAAAGAGATGGATTACGTCATTGCCTCGATTCACTCGAAATTCGATCAGACGGAAGAAGAGATCATGCAACGGCTTGAGAATGCGTGTCGTAATCCTTACGTTTCTCTGATTGCCCATCCGACAGGACGAATCATCGGTAGACGAGAGGGCTATGCCGTTAACGTTGATCGCTTGATCGAACTAGCAGCCGAGACAGGAACAGCGCTTGAGATGAATGCAAACCCGGCACGATTCGATTTGACGGCAAGTTCCCTAGCAAAAGCGAAGGTTGCTGGTGTGAAAATTTTGATCAATACAGATACACACCGACCAGAAATGTTAGAAGATATGAAACTTGGAGTCCTCCATGCACGTAAAGCCTATTTGGAGGCGTCTGATGTCATCAATACGTGGAGTGCCGAAGCAGCACTTGCTTTCTTCGGTCGAAAACGTTTAGGAGTGGATTAAATGAATGCCAACGCATTACGCGTCTTAGAATATGAGAAGTTAAAAGAAAACATGTTATCGTTCACGGCAAGCTCACTTGGAGCACAGTTCGTTCGAGCGATGCGTCCGGCGGAAGAGTTCGAGCAGGTCAAGGAATTATTAGCCATCACGACGGAAGCAACGACGGTTTACCGGTTGCGTGACCGTTATCCGTTCGGTGGATTGACAGATGTCCGCAGTGAAGTGAAACGAGCAGAAATTGGTTCGGTCCTCTCGACGAGTGAACTTTTATCCGTCGCAGACGTCGTTTATTCAGGACGTCAAGTGAAGGCGTTCCAAGAACGATTGCATGAGGATCACCCGGATCTACGATTACCACGACTCGATAGTCGAATCGAACAGATCACGAAGCTCGTTGAGATCGAACAGGGGATTCGTCATGCCATTGACGACCAAGGAACTGTTCAAGATTCGGCAAGTGATAAATTACGAGCGTTACGTAGTCAGTTGCGTTCGCTCGAAGGACAAGTTCGTTCAAAAATCGATAGTGTCTTACGTAGTAAAGCGAAGATGCTGTCTGACGCCATCGTGACGATGCGAAATGATCGCTACTGTGTCCCGGTCAAACAAGAATATCGTCAAGCGTTCGGTGGGATCGTCCACGACCAGTCAGCTTCTGGAGCGACGTTATTCATCGAACCGCAAGCCGTCGTTTCTGCGAACAACGAGATTCAAGAAGCGCGTTTGAAAGAACGGGCGGAAATCGAACGAATCCTCGCCCAATTATCAGCACTTGTCGGGAGTGTCGGTGACTCGCTGCGCATCAATCTTGATGTATTAGCAGAACTTGATTTCATCATGGCGAAAGCGTTGTATGGTCATCAGATCGGAGCGGTTGAACCACGCTTGAATGAAAATCGCCATATCATTCTGAAGGAAGCACGACATCCCTTCATTCCAAAAGAAGAGGTCGTACCGATCACTGTCTCGCTAGGTGGCGATTTTACATCACTCGTCATCACCGGTCCTAACACCGGTGGTAAGACAGTTACTTTAAAGACGATTGGTCTTTTGCAATTGATGGTGCAATCAGGACTATACGTACCGGCAGCAGATGAGACGGAGCTCAGTGTCTTCGATGCGATTTATGCCGATATCGGGGATGAACAGTCGATTGAACAAAACTTGTCGACGTTCAGTTCGCATATGACGAACATCGTCTCGATGATGGAGAAAATCGATTTCATGAGTTTGGTGCTGTTTGATGAATTAGGAGCGGGAACGGATCCGACAGAAGGAGCTGCCCTGGCGATCGCGATTCTTGATGAAGTGAAACGGCGCGGAGCACGTGTTGCAGCGACGACGCACTATTCGGAGTTAAAAGCGTACGGCTATAACCGAGAAGGAGTCGTTAACGCGTCGATGGAATTTGATGTTGAATCCCTCAGTCCGACGTATCGCTTACTCATTGGTGTACCGGGACGTTCGAACGCGTTCGAGATTTCAAAACGTCTCGGACTCGAAGACCGGATCATCGATGCGGCACGTGGTCAAATCGGTAGCGACGCACAGTCTGTCGAGACGATGATCGAACGACTGGAAGAGGCGAAACAGCGTGCTGAAACGTTAGAGGCTCAGTTGCTAGAAGAGAAGAAACGACTCGTTGCAGAGCGTGAGCAATTCGAGCAAGAACAAGCCGAGATCCAGGAAGAGAAAAATGAGATTCTGGCAAAAGCGGAAGAAAAAGCAGCACGTGCAGTCGAACGTGCCCAAAAAGAAGCGGAAGGCGTCATTAAACGTTTGAAGGAATTACGAGACGCTGGTGCCGTCAAAGAGCATGAATTGATCGAGGCACGTAAAAAACTTGAAGATGCGAAGCCGAGTCTGCAAGAAAAACGGATCGCTAAAGTTAAAGCGAAATACGATCAAACGCCACGTTTTGATAAAGGGGAAGAAGTTAAAGTCACGACCTTCAATCAAAAAGGCTATATCATCAACCAACAGGCGAACGGCGAGTACACCGTTCAAGTCGGCATCATGAAAGTGAACGTCAAACCGGAAGATCTCGCGAAGATCGGCAGTACTCCAAAACGTCCTCAAACAAAAGGGCGTTCTGGTGGTACGAGTGTGACGAAACAATCGGCGCCTTCAGCTGAACTGGATTTACGTGGCGTCCGTGTTGAAGAAGGATTATCGAAGCTCGAACGCTTCATGGACCAAGCTTTGTTATCGAACTACGACCATATTCGTGTTATCCATGGTCTGGGTACGGGAGCGATGCGTCAAGGTGTCCAAGAATTCTTGAAAGGTCATCGTCACGTCAAAGGTCACCGCTTAGGTGGTCAAGGTGAAGGCGGACACGGTGTGACGATCATCGAACTGAAATGAGGAAAGCAGGATGAACATTTTTGAGAACGTCTATGTCTATACGACAGCGCTCTATTCGGTCGCGGGATTACTGATCATTTTAGGACTTGCACTTTTTGAGTTGACAACCCGGTATAAAAACTGGGAACATATCAAGAGTGGCAACATCGCCGTTGCGTTAGCAACAGGTGGAAAAATCATCGGACTCGCCAATATCGTTCATTTCGCTGTTCAAGGGGAAGAACGGGTCGGGTCGATATTTCTTGAAAGTGCTTTTGGCTTCTTACTGTTGATATCGACATACTGGATCTTTGAATTCCTGACACCGAATTTGCCGGTAGACCGTGAAATCGAGAACGGCAACATTGCTGTCGGTATTATTTCATGTGCCTTATCGATCGGCATGTCCTACGTCATCGGATCAGCGTTAGTGGGGTGAATCCGTGTTAGAACGTTTAGCGAAAATCATGTTCGGGGTTTCGATCGCCTTTTTGGTCGTCGGTATCCTTTGGATTGTATTTAATTAAAAGAACCGGTCTTACCGTGTGATCATTCCGTACTGACATCGTTTCAGTACGGAATTTTTATTGGAAGCCACGCCTAATCAAAAAAGGAGGAACGCATATGAACGTACGAAAAACAACAACGGCAGAAACAAGACGCCGTGCTTTTGAAGCAATGCAATTAATTTCTTGGAAGGATATTTTTTGGGTCATCATTGGATCAGCCATTCTTGCCTTTGGCATCAATTACTTTACGATTCCAAACGATTTATCAGAAGGTGGATTGATCGGGATCACGGTCATCTTCTACTACCTCTATGGCTGGGATACGGGACTTGTTTCCCTGATTGCGAACGCTTTGCTGTTCGTCGTCGGTTATCGATTCCTTAGCCGGAAGACGATGCTTTACTCCGTCATCTCGGTCGCCGTCACATCGTTTGTCCTCTCTTCGACAGCAAATCTAGCGACATCATCGGATAGCCGTTTAATTGGTACGGTCTATGCGGGTATTCTAATTGGTGTCGGAATCGGACTTGTTATTCGTGCTGGAGGAACGACGGGTGGGGGTGTGATCATCGCTCGATTGATGAATAAGTATCTCAATCTCAGTATCGCGGTTTCGATGTTCATCATCGACGTCGCAGTCGTCGGCGCATCAGGGTTCCTATTCGGAGAAGAGACGATGCTGTATACGTTGATTGCGATCATCATCGGTTCGTACTTGATTGATCTCGTCAGCGAAGGATTGAATGTCCGCGAAGCGGTCACGATAATCAGTCATCGCCAAGAGGAAATCGCGACAATCCTGACAGAGACGCTCGGCCGTAGTGCAACGGTCATTCACAGTCACGGTCATTTCACGAAACAAAAAAATGATATGTTGTATATGATCGTCGATAAACGACAACTGGCACCGTTGAAACAGATCGTCGAAGCAGCGGATCCCCGCGCCTTCGTCGTCATTCATAAAGTGCGCGAAGTCATTGGAGAAGGATTCACGTATCCATCCCGGTGATGTCTATTAAAAAGCAGTGCTGCTTCTTTTTCGGAAACGAGAAAGGGAAGTGCTGCTTTTTTGTATGATTCTCGATTGAAAGAATCGAAAAAAAACAAGCAGATTCGATTTCTTTTTTTGGATTTTACTGGCATGTCGAATTGGAATCAACGTATAATAAAAATGAATAGTAATTCATTATCTGGGAGGGAAACGTATGGAATCCGTTTGGTTATCTGATTATCCCGAGCAAGTACCCGCATCGATTGATTATCGAGAATTACCTCTTTATCAGGCACTCGATGAGGCAGCGACCGATTTTCCAGAACAACGTGCCTTGAGTTTCTTAGGAAAACGTATGACGTTTCGTGAAGTACGTGACGAGGCCCGCGCACTTGGGAGCCTGTTACAAGAGCACGGACTAAAAAAAGGGGATCGCGTCGGACTGATGTTACCGAACTGTCCCCAGTATATGATCAGTTATTATGCGGTTCTCTATGCAGGTGGTATCGTCGTCCAAGTGAATCCACTCTATACAGACCGTGAACTTGAACAGATTCTCGTCGATTCGGGAGCACATCTACTCGTGACGCTTGATCTACTTTATCCGAAAGCGTCTCGTGTCAAAGCGGCGACGACACTTAAGACGGTCGTGACGACAAGTATCGCGGATTACCTTCCCTTCCCTAAAAATAAACTGTATCCGATTAAAGCACGGAAAGATAACAACATCATCATTGATACGACAGGTTCGATTCCGTTTTTATCTTTGCGGGGGTATGAGCCGATTACACCAGTCGCGATTCAACCGAAGGAGGACGTCGCGGTTCTCCAATATACGGGTGGAACGACAGGCGCACCCAAAGGTGTCATGTTGACACACTTCAATTTGAGTGCAAACGTCGAACAGATTGACAAGTGGTTCTATAAATATAATCGAGGAGATGGACGGAAGCTGTTAGCAGTCGTTCCTTATTTCCATGTCTATGGCATGACGTGTAACCTCAATTTCGGCATATTTAATGCCTATGAACAAATCATCGTTCCAAAATTCGATATTGAACAGGTACTCAAGACGATTCATAAGGAAAAACCGAATCTGTTCCCAGGTGCTCCGACGATGTATGTCGGTCTATTGAATCATCCGAAGCTGAAGAAGTATGATCTCTCTTCGATTGAAGCCTGTATTTCTGGTTCAGCTCCACTACCTGTCGAAGTGCAGGAAAAATTCGAAGCGCTGACGGGTGGGCGGATCGTTGAAGGATACGGTCTGTCTGAAACGAGTCCGGTGACGCATACGAACTGTATCTGGGATCGTCGGATTCCTGGAACGGTCGGTATTCCGGTGCCCGATACGCAAGCGAAAATCGTCCAAGCAGACGGAGAGACACCAGCTGCTCCAGGTGAGATTGGTGAGATCATCGTCACAGGTCCGCAAGTCATGAAAGGATACTGGAAACGACCAGAAGACACGCAAGCGGTACTGCGAAACGGTTGGTTGCATACGGGAGACCTTGGATATATCGGTGAGGATCATTACTTCCGAATCGTCGATCGGAAAAAAGATTTAATCATTGCTTCTGGATTCAACATTTATCCACGTGAAGTCGAAGAAATCCTATATGAACACCCAGCCGTCAAAGAAGCGGTCGTCATCGGTGTTCCAGATGTCTACCGCGGAGAGACCGTCAAGGCGTTCATCGTCGTCAAGGATGAGATGACGGTCACGGAAGAAGAACTCGATCAATTCTGTCGTAAACAGTTAGCATCGTTCAAAGTACCGAAGCAGTACGAATTCCGGCAAGAGTTACCGAAGACGTTCGTTGGTAAGATTCTCCGCCGTGTTCTCGTTGAAGAAGAACGTGCCAAACAACTCGAAGAAAGCAGTTGACAGGATAAAATGGCATGATAGAATAAATATGAATGAACCATCATTCATTTTATGCGTTAGGAGATAGTGGAATGAAACGAACAATGTCAAAGAGTGACCGCATCATTGATGCCGCCGTAAAAGTCATCGCTAAGAACGGCTACCATGGAGCGAAAGTGACTGCCATTGCAAAGGAAGCCGGAGTTGCGGATGGAACGATTTATCTGTACTTCAAGAATAAAGAACATCTCTTGATTTCGCTCTTCCAAGCGAAAATGGGAAGTTTCATCGAATATTCCGAAGGACAAATCGCGAGCCATACGTCAGCGACGGAACAATTGGCAGCATTGATCGAGGCGCACCTCGAGCAATTATCCGTCGACTATGATTTAGCGGTCGTCACGCAGATCGAATTGCGTCAATCGAACCAAGACATGCGTCAAAACATCGCTGCCGTCTTGAAACCGTACTTGCATCTGATTGACCGAGTCGTCAAGCACGGGATGACGACAGGTGAGTTTTCAAACGAACTCGATTATCGATTAGCACGTCAGATGATTTTCGGAACGATCGATGAGGTCGTGACGAGCTGGATGGCAAGTGGATTCAAATATGAGTTGCTTGAGACACGTGACGGGATTCATCGGATGTTGATCAAAGGGCTGAGTTAAGCCCTTTTCATGACAACAATCATGTAAGCGGATACAAAGAATGATGGTGAATAGACGACAAGGGGGAGCATGAGATGGAAATCTATGTACTGTTGAAACGCACGTTTGATACGGAAGAAGCAATCCAACTCGAGAATGGTCAAATCGATGAGGATGGCGCTGAGTTCATCATTAACCCGTACGATGAGTATGCGGTAGAAGAAGCGATTCGTGTCCGTGATGCACAAGGGGGAACGGTGACGGTCGTGACGGTCGGACCGGAAGATGCGGACAAGGAATTACGAACAGCACTCGCAATGGGAGCGGACCAAGCAGTTCGCATCTCGATTGAAGATGATATCGAAGAGGCAGATCATTTCACGATTTCTGAAGTGCTCGCTGGTTATTTGAAGGAACAAACGGTTGATCTCGTCATCGCCGGAAACGTCGCAGTTGATGGCGGAAGTGGTCAAGTAGCACCACGCGTCGCAGAATTACTCGACATCCCTTATGTGACGACGATCACGAAACTAGAGCTCGACGGTACGAAAGCTGTCGTAACACGCGACGCTGAAGGGGATACGGAGACAATCGAAACAACACTTCCGTTACTCGTGACTGCGCAACAAGGGTTGAACGAACCACGTTACCCAAGTCTTCCGGGGATCATGAAAGCGAAGAAAAAGCCGCTAGAAGAACTCGAACTTGATGATCTCGAACTGGATGAAGACGAACTCACACCACGTCTAGAGACGATCGAGCGTTTCTTACCACCGAACAAAGCAGCCGGTAAGATCCTTGAAGGTGAACTAAACGAGCAAGTCGCACAGCTCGCATCATTATTACACAACGAAGCAAAAGTGGTCTAAGGGGGAGAAACGAATGACAAAAGCATTAGTACTCGCAGAATCACGGGATGGCAGTTTACGGAATGTGTCGTTTGAGGCAATCGCAGCAGCGCGACGTGTCGCTGACGAAGTCATCGCAGTCCTGATTGGACACGATGTTGCAAAGGATGCGGATGCACTAGCATCACGCGGAGCGGACCAGGTGCTCGTCGTCGAGGATGAGCGTCTTCTACACTACACGCCAGACGGTTACGGACAAGTCTTCCTCGAGTTGATGAACCGGACGTCACCCGACGTGCTCGTCTTCGGACATACGTCGCTCGGCAAGGATCTATCACCGAAAATCGCGGCAAAATTGCAAGCCGGTTTGATCAGTGACGTGACGGCGATTGAAGGGGAAGGCGCGGATGCGTCATTCGTTCGCCCGATCTACTCGGGGAAAGCATTTGAAAAAGTCAAAGTCGCAGAAGGCAAGACGCTCTTTACGGTCCGCCCGAACAACATCGATCCACTCGAAGCAGGTAGTTCACAAGGGACGGTCGAGTCGGTCACAGTCGAACTGAAGGATTTACGGACGATCGTCGCAGACATCGTACGCAAAGCAACTGGCGGCGTTGACTTATCAGAGGCAAAAGTCATCGTCGCAGGTGGACGCGGTGTCAAGAGCTCGGACGGCTTCGCACCGTTACAAGAACTAGCAGATGTCCTCGGAGGAGCAGTCGGTGCTTCGCGTGGTGCTTGTGATGCGGATTACTGCGATTATGCCCTTCAAATCGGTCAGACGGGGAAAGTCGTTACACCGGACCTTTATATCGCGTGCGGGATCTCAGGTGCGATCCAACACTTAGCAGGGATGTCAAATGCGAAAGTCATCGTTGCGATCAATAAAGACCCGGAAGCGAACATCTTCTCTGTCGCGGACTATGGCATCGTCGGAGATTTGTTCGACGTCGTGCCATTATTGACAGCAGAATTCAAAAAAATGCTCGTTCACGGATAAGTTTGAAGGCCGGTACCATTATCATGGTGCCGGTTGTTTTTGCGGATTTTTCGCGTGAGCAGTTTCGTTTGTTGGAAGAGACTGCTATGATATACTCGAATCAATAAAGAGATCACCCATTTTTTTACCGGGTCGATCTACTCATTAGGAGGTTATGATCAATGGCAATCGTACACGCAACTAGCCAATCATTTAAAGAAGAAACACAAGAAGGACTCGTCCTTGTTGATTTTTGGGCAACATGGTGTGGACCATGTCGTATGCTCGCACCTGTTCTTGAAGAACTCGATGCTGACATGCAAGATGTAAAAATCGTCAAAGTCGACGTAGATGCAAACCCAGAAGTAGCTGGAGCATTCCAAGTTCAAAGTATTCCGACACTCGTTCTCTTCAAAGATGGACAACCTGTCAACAAAACAATGGGCTTCATGCCAAAAGACGCACTTAAAGAATTCGTTGAAACATCTAACTAATTCTTTCCTGCATATCAAAACAGACCGTTCTGCACAGGCAGAACGGTCTGTTTTTTTAGATTACATTGGCGTACAAAGTTCAATCAGGTGACCATCGGGGTCGAGGACATAGGCGACGACTTGCCCCCATGGTTTTTGAGTAGGAGCGAGGATGGTCTCATATCCTGCCTCCACCACCTTCTGAAAAAGAGTCGGGACGTCATCCGTGATGAAACCAATCTCTAACGTCTGTTGTGTTTTTCCACTTGGTATCGGGTAATCCGGAATCAACTGTTGCACGTCTTCACGCGTATTGAAGGCGAGTGTCGTCTGACCGGTCTCGAACTCGATGTAGCTCCCGTGCTCCGCCTTGACGGGTAGTCCAAGAACGTCTCGATAGAATGCCAGCGTCCGTGCCGTGTCTTCAACGTATAAAATCGTATAGCCGTATTGGATCATCCAAAAGCCTCCTGTCAATCCTCGAATAACGAAGCGATGTCTGAAGCAGGTGTCGGGTAAGCGAATCCAGTCTGTTGCATCGAAGTACTTGGAATCCGGTGCTGCATCGCAAACGAGAAATAGTTTGCTAGTTCCGCTGCATTGACACCGATGAAGTGTGCGCCAAGGACTTGATCATCTTCCCCGACGAGCACTTTCGCCCGAGCGAAACTGTCCTTGATCCGTACGTTCGTTTGCCAAGCGGACGTATCAATCAAGCGACCACGATAAGGAATACCTGCTTTTTTCAAAGCAGCTTCCGTCTCACCAACGAGGGCGAGGTTCGGCGCGGTGAATACGACGCTAGGTACAGGAAGCAGCTCTAGTTTCCGATTGTTCCCTTCGAGCATGTTATCAGCAGCGAGTCGTCCTTCGGTTCCAGCGAACGGTGTCAAGGCAGGATTCCCGCTGACAGCGACGTCTCCTGCAGCATAGATATGTTCCACAGAAGACTGGAGATATTCATTGACGTGAATTCCTTTTTCATTATGTGCAACGCCGATAGTTTCAAGTCCGAGCTGATCGATACTCGCGACACGTCCAGTCGCGTTCAAGACGACGTCGGTCTTCAACACGTCACCGTTCGATAAACGAAGTGAGTCCTCTTCGTAAGCGACGACTTCTGCTTCTTTGATGATCGAGATACCAAGTGCCCGTGTGGCTTCTAACAGCACATCGACCAATTCACTTTCGAATTGTTTTAAGGCGTTAGAACGTAAGACGATCGTGACGTCTGCGCCAGCAATACGAGCGAGATGGGCGAACTCGAACGAGATATAACCGCCACCGATGCAGACGAGTCGGCGTGGAAGTTCTTTCAGTTCAAGAAACTCATTACTTGTTATGAAACGCTCACTACCGGGTACAGATAATTCGCGAGGTCGTAAACCTGTTGCGATTAAAAACTGTTTCCCTTCGATTTCTTCTTCACCAATTCGAAGACGATGTGAAGACACGAAATGCGGTTCTCCATGGAAATAGTCGATGTCCGTTTCCGCGTACCGTTTTCGTGTTTGCTCAGGAATAGCACGTGTATATTCATTCTTACGCTCCATCAATTGGCGCCAATCAATCGAAATTAATCCTTTGACGCCGTATCCGAGTAAACGTTCGACAGCATCTTTCGTCTCACTACCCGTCAATAAGATTTTTTTGGCGTCACATCCACGCTGTGCGCATGTACCTCCTGGAGTGAAATTCTCAACGATGGCAACACGTAGTCCTTTTTCGATGAATTTATAAGCCGCTTGATTTCCAGCAGAACCCGTTCCAATCACAATGCAATCATATGTACGCATTTTTCATCCTCCGTATGTCATAATCAATGTATGGTATTTACCCGAACGAGTAAAACTAAAAACGGTGAAAGGAGACATTTATTTGGGACATCAAGAACATATCAAAGCGAAACTATCCCTTTTGCCGGATGAGCCGGGATGTTATCTACACAAAAACGAATTCGGCGAAGTCATCTATGTCGGAAAAGCAAAAAATCTCAAAAACCGAGTCCGCTCTTATTTCACGGGAGCACATGATATTAAGACGGAACGTCTCGTCGCGGAAGTCCGTGATTTCGAATACATCATCACAGCCAGTGAACTCGAAGCGTTGCTGCTTGAGATGACACTAATTAAGAAACATGATCCGAAATACAATATCATGCTGAAGGATGATAAATCTTACCCGTACTTGAAAATTACGAATGAGACCTATCCTCGCTTGATTACGACACGTAAGTTAAAAAAGGACGGCGGTCATTACTTCGGTCCGTATCCGAATGCGTATGCAGCGAACGAAACAAAACGTCTGTTAGATCGTTTATATCCGTTACGTAAATGTCAGCCGATGCCGAAGAAACTCTGTCTGTATTATCATATTGGACAATGTCTCGGCCCATGTGAAATCCCGAATCTTGAATCGGAACAAAAAGCACTCGTATCGGAAATCCGACGGTTCTTGTCGGGCGACACGAAGGAACTCGTTGAAAGCTTGAAGCACAAGATGGCGGAAGCAGCCGAGACGATGGAATTCGAACGTGCCGGAGAATTGCGCGACCAAGTGCGAGCGATTGAATCGATCATGAACAAACAGAATATGATTACAGCAGATTTGACGTCGCGTGATGTATTCGGGATTCATGTCGATAAAGGCTGGATGTGTGTCCAAGTGTTCTTCCTCCGTGGAGGAAAGATGATCGAGCGCGATGTCTCGCTCTTCCCGATCTATGGTACGCCGGCAGAAGAGCTCGAGAGCTTCATCGTCCAGTTCTACGAAAAGAACATCAAGCCAAGTGAAGTCTATGTACCGCCACTCGTCAATCAGTTGTTACTCAAAGAGGCGCTATCGATTAAAATTCACGTTCCGGTCCGAGGATCAAAACGGAAATTACTTGATTTAGCGACGAAGAATGCTGAAAATGCGATCTCGGAACGCTTCGAGTTGTTAGCGAAAGACGAGAAACGGACCGTTCAAGCAGTCGAAGAACTCGCCGATGCGATTGACGTTCATCCATTGTCCCGGATCGAGATCATCGATAATGCGAACATTCAAGGAGCAGACGCCGTTTCGGCACTCGTCGTCTTTGAAGACGGTAAGCCACTTAAAAAGGAATACCGAAAATTCAAGATTCGAACAGTCCAAGGACCGGACGACTATGAATCGATGCGAGAAATCGTGCGTCGGCGTTATCGACGATTGTTACTTGAAGGAGCGCGCCTTCCGGACCTCGTCCTGATTGACGGAGGAGTTGGACAGTTGAATGCTGCTTTAGAAGTCATTCAAGATGAACTCGGCTTATCCCTTCCAGTCGGGTCATTAAAAAAGGATGACAAACACCGAACAAGTCAATTGTTGTTTGGAGAAGGTGCACAGTTAATTGAACTAAGTCCGCGTTCGAGTGCGTTTTATTTGCTCCAACGCATGCAAGATGAAGTCCACCGGTTTGCAATCACGTTCCACCGCTCGCTCCGCTCGAAAGGGATGACCCGTTCCTTGCTCGACGAGATTCCAGGAGTTGGACCGAAACGACGCCAGCAGTTGATTCGTCATTTCGGATCGATGCGCAGCTTGCGACGCGCAACGATCGAACAGTTGGCGGAAGCAGGATTACCTGTCAAGTTAGCGGAAACCGTCGCTGAATATTTAAGTCAAGCGAATGAAGAATGAAAAAAGCCGTCCTCTTGAAGAGGGCGGCTTTTTTAGTGATTAGTTGTTGATGTACTTTTCGTAGTATGAACCAAAGTCACGCTGGTTCCACTGATGGTAGTGACCTTGTAGCCACTCGAAGGATTGTTCAGACAACTCCTTGAATGTTTGCGGTACGTTCATATCACCTTGACGAAGTCCGCCGAGAATCGTGACCGAATGATTCAATGAGCTGTTCGCGAACTCGAGCATCTTTTGTCCTTCATACTGTTTTTCAGCGATGGCAAGAAGTGTTTTGTAAAGATCTTTCACATGTTCGAGTTGTTTTTTATCGACGTCGATCGAATAATGTTTGCCACCGATCTCGAATTTGATCTCGACATCAAGATCGACCGTTCCCGCCGTTTCGAACATGACGTGGCGAATCGGATAATGTGCATACGGATAGCGGTAGAGTACACGTTTTGAACTGACGGCACTTTCTCCATCGAGGTGAATCAAAGCCAGATTCGTAAAGCAATACTCGTCAGATTTAGATTTGATCAAGAAGTAGATTTTCTCGCCGTCTTCATGTAAGACATAATCGTCAGCGGCTGCTTTGTCGAAATCATCAGGATGAATGACTTGTCCGATATCACTGAATCCCGTTAAATCTGCTGCTAGTTTTTTGAACATGTGAAGTTCCTCCTCGCGATTTGTGTACGAATGACTTTACGAGCACTTACTGCAAAAAGTTTCATGAATCTACTTCGATGTTGAAAATCAAGATTCCTGTCACGTTTTATGTAAATTTCACTTGAGCGGTTCAAGTGGATCTTTAGGATCGATTTGGACCGTGATTTGAACGAGCTCTTTAGTTAACTCGGCATATCCTTCCGCGACACATCCGTTAAAACGGGAGAACTGTTCAGCGAGGAAACCGGCTTCGAGTTGGAAGTATCCATGTGGTCGTTCATCTCTCGTCGTATCAGGAGGAGACAGCACGAACAAGACGACCGTGCCTTTACGTTTCTTGATTTCGAGCGTTCCCCAACCTGCTTGTTCAAAAAATGAGGCTAATTCAGATTCATCTACGACAGGGAATTGACGCGCTAGACGTTTACCTGCCCAGTAGATGACTTGCCGATAATCCGATCCGAGAAGATCGGTCAGCACATAATCTCGGATCAATTCGATACCGAAAAGTGGTGTTTGTTTTGGTGTAGCATCCATCATGATTCACTCCTATCTGTGAACCATTATACCGAGATGATTCTTGTCGGTCATTGTTTTCCTAAAAAAATTTGCAGTTAAATGCAACGGCTCGGGTTGTCTTCTAAAAAGGACAGGAGTAGAATAAGTGATGAAAAGACGAATTTCCTTATGAAAGCGCTTTTCTACCAAAATGCGCCAACGGTTGATTGGCAAACAAAAGGGGGGATTTGGATGGCGAATCATCGTGATTTCGTGAGTCGTAAAATACACTCACTGCTCGGCGTCATTCCAATCGGGTTATTTTTACTTTCGCACTTAACGACGAACTACTTCATCGTACGTGGTGAGGAAGACTTCAATAAGGCCGCGGAATTCGTGGGGAACGTTCCGTATCGATTGTTCTTAGAGATCTTTGTCATCTTCATTCCAATCATCTTGCATGGCGTCTACGGTGTGTACATCGCATTCACCGGATCTGCGAACACAGGGCGTTATACATACTTCCGGAACTGGATGTATGTACTGCAACGGTTCAGCGGTGTATTCCTTGTCGTGTTCATCACGTGGCACGTTTGGGAAACACGGATTGCCGCTGCGATGGGAACACCAGTCGATGCAAGCATGATGCAGAACATCGTCGATAACGGATTCATGCTCGCGTTCTATATCGTCGGGATCTTGGCGACGACATTCCACCTTGCGAACGGACTTTGGACGTTCTGCATCACATGGGGAATCACGCAGTCACCAGCATCTCAACGGGCGATGTCTTACGTGGCAGCACTCGTATTCATCGGTTTATCGTTTGTAGGCGTACGCTCGATCTTAACGTTTGCAGGCGTGTTGTAAGGAAAGGGGAACTGACAACATGGCGAACAAGAATCTTGTCATCATCGGCGGAGGGCTTGCCGGTCTGATGGCTACGATAAAAGCAGCGGAGCAAGGCGTACCAGTTAAGTTATTCTCACTCGTACCCGTCAAACGCTCACACTCTGTTTGTGCACAAGGTGGCATCAACGGAGCGGTCAATACAAAAGGGGAAGGCGATTCACCATACCAGCATTTCGATGACACGGTATACGGTGGGGACTTCCTCGCAAATCAACCACCTGTTCAAAAAATGGCGGAAGCAGCGCCGAAAATCATTCATATGTTCGACCGGATGGGCGTCATGTTCAACCGGACACCGGAAGGCTTACTCGACTTCCGACGTTTCGGCGGAACGTTGCATCACCGGACGGCATACGCTGGAGCGACGACAGGACAACAACTGTTGTACGCATTAGATGAACAGGTTCGTAAGTTCGAAGCGCAAGGTTTGGTAGAAAAATATGAAGGATGGGAATTCCTTCGTGCCATCATCGATGACAATGGCATCTGTCGTGGAGCAGTTTGTCAAAACCTCCGGACGATGGAAATCGAGGCATTTGCCGCGGATTCTGTCATCCTCGCGACGGGTGGTCCTGGGGTCATCTTCGGAAAATCGACGAACTCGGTCATCAACACAGGACAAGCTGCAGCTGCTGTCTATCGTCAAGGTGCGATCTATGCGAACGGTGAATTCATCCAAATTCACCCGACAGCGATTCCTGGAGACGATAAGTTACGTCTCATGAGTGAATCAGCACGAGGTGAGGGTGGTCGCGTCTGGACGTATAAAGACGGTAAGCCTTGGTATTTCCTCGAAGAGAAATATCCGGCATACGGAAACCTTGTTCCACGGGATATCGCGACACGTGAGATTTTCGACGTCTGTGTCAATCAAAAACTCGGCGTCAACGGGGAGAACATGGTCTATCTGGATCTATCGCATAAAGACGCAAAAGAACTTGACGTCAAACTCGGTGGGATCCTTGAAATCTACGAGAAGTTCGTCGGTGACGATCCACGAAAAGTACCAATGAAGATATTCCCTGCTGTTCACTACTCAATGGGTGGACTATGGGTCGACTACGATCAAATGACGAACATCCCTGGATTGTTCGCAGCTGGTGAATGTGATTATTCGATGCATGGTGGTAACCGTCTCGGAGCGAACTCACTTCTCTCTGCGGTATACGGCGGAATGGTCGCTGGACCATCAGCCATTGCTTATATGAATGAACTCGAGACATCGGTTCATGAGATGAGTGAGGACGTGGTCGAAGCGCATAAAATCGAAGAAATCAACCGCTTCAACGATATCCTATCAATGGAAGGTACGGAAAACGCGTATCAAATCCACCGTGAGCTTGGAGAAATCATGACGGATAACGTCACGGTCGTCCGGTACAACGATAAGCTCGAAGAGACACTGACAAAAATCAAGGAACTCCGCGATCGCTTCACACGCATCTCGGCAACGGATACAGCACGTTGGAGTAACCAAGGGGCATCGTTCATCCGTCAGCTCGATCACATGCTCGACCTAGCTGAAGCAATCACGCTCGGTGCTTTAAAACGTGACGAGAGTCGCGGAGCGCACTATAAACCGGACTTCCCGGAACGTAATGATGAACAGTTCTTGAAGACGACGATGGCACGTTACACGAACGGTCATCCGGAAATCTTCTATGAAGACGTCGACACGTCGTTGATTCCACCACGGAAACGCGATTACAGCAAGAAGTCGAAGAAAGAGGTGAAAGCATAATGGCGACACCACTCGAATCATCTACTACGCAAAAATCGGTTCAATTCATCGTTCAACGTCAAGATGGACCTGATGGTAAACCGTATGATGAAGCGTTTGAAATTCCGTACCGTCCGAACATGAACGTCATCTCTGCTTTAATGGAGATTCGCCGGAACCCTGTGAATGCAGCCGGTGAAAAAACGACACCGATCAACTGGGACATGGGTTGTCTAGAAGAAGTCTGTGGCGCTTGTTCGATGGTCATCAACGGTACACCACGTCAGTCGTGTACGGCACTCGTTGATAAACTCGAACAACCGATCCGCCTTCAACCTATGCAGACGTTCCCGATCGTTCGTGACCTTCAAGTCGACCGTCAACGCATGTTCGATGCGCTGAAGAAAGTCAAAGCATGGGTCCCGATCGATGGAACGTACGACTTAGGTCCAGGACCACGGATGCCAGAGAACAAACGTCAATGGGCATATGAGTTATCGAAATGTATGACGTGTGGTGTGTGTCTCGAGGCATGTCCGAACGTCAACGATCGTTCGACATTCATCGGACCAGCATCGATCTCACAAGTTCGTCTATTCAACTCGCATCCGACAGGTGCCTTCCACAAGGAAGAACGCCTTGAAGCGTTAATGGAAGATGGCGGGATCATGCAGTGCGGTAACGCTCAAAACTGTGTTGAGGTTTGTCCGAAAGGGATTCCGCTGACGACTTCAATCGCGGCGATGAACCGTCAGACGACACTTCATTCATTCAAAAAGTTCTTCGGTAGTGACGAAGGACGAACAGGTGAAGCCGTTAGTTCATGATTTATCAAAGAAGGAGCTTGCTCCTTCTTTTTTCATTCAGACAGGAGGAACTCATTGTGCGCGTACCAGCTTATATTCCAGAACTTGAGTCATGGCTTGAACAGATGAAACATGGCACACGACTCGACGTCGCTGTTCGTTTTGCGGAGACGGATGCCTATGGTCATATGAATAACCGAGTACCGTTCGTCTATTTTGAAGACGTTCGGACATTGATGTTAGAGGAAACAGGATATTCGCTTGCAGAAGACGGCATTATCGTCGTCGCCGATGCTCAGTGTAACTATATTCGCCAAGTCTATCCACGGGCGCGTCTCGCTGTCTATGCGTATCCGGTACATGTCGGTAGTGCATCGTGTGACGTCCACTATGCGGCATTTGATGAGCAAGGTGAATTGATGTTCACGGGACGGACATCTATGGTACAAATCGATCGTTCGGGGAAAGCATTCCCATGGAGTGAAGCGTATAAAAATTCCTTGCAGAATCGATTCGAATCCGTTATCATTTGATAATGAGTTCACATATTCGAAAACGACTCACTAGTACGTTATTAGTGAAGGGAGATTTCTTAATCATGGAAAAAACATTCAAAGTCATCGCGGATTCAGGCATTCACGCTCGTCCGGCTACTCAGCTCGTCAACACAGCTTCTAAATTCCAATCAGACATCAACTTGGAATACAACGGGAAGACTGTCAACTTGAAGTCAATCATGGGTGTTCTTTCACTCGGAATCGCGAAAGATTCAGATATCAAAATCGTTGCAAACGGTGACGATGCTTCTGAAGCAATCACGACTCTTTCAGATATGCTGACTAGCGAAGGTCTTGCTCAGTAATCCTGTAATCGTACATTCTCGGACGCCGGTCTTGCACCGTCGTCCTTTTTTGTTACCATAGGAAAGAGAGAAAGAGGTGGAGAAGAGTGAATCGAGCGATTGGAGTACTGGATTCCGGAGTCGGTGGGTTGACGGTCGCACGTGAATTGATGCGACAGTTGCCCCATGAGCGAATCATCTATGTCGGGGATACATTGCGGTGTCCGTATGGTCCTCGTCCAGAAGAAGAGATTCGTGAGTTTACGTGGGAGATGATTGATTATCTCGTGCAACAAGATGTGAAATTGATCGTGATCGCCTGTAACACAGCCACGGCTGTCGTCTTAAAAGAAGCGCGAGAACGTTTAAATATACCTGTCATCGGTGTCATTGATCCGGGAGCCCGCGCGGCAGTTAAGGTGACGCGTACGAAACGAATTGGTGTCATTGGAACGAAGATGACGATTACAAGTAATTCCTACGAGAAGGCGTTACGCCACGTCGAAGGGCAAGTCGTCGTCGAATCGTTAGCGTGCCCGCCATTCGTTCCGCTCGTCGAGTCGATGCAGACAGATGGTGCGTACGTCGAACGTGTCGTTGCCAATACATTACGACCATTGATGAATTACGATATGGATACATTGATCCTCGGGTGCACCCATTACCCGCTTCTAGCAGATGTGATTGGACGGGTCATCGGACCAGGCGTCCAGCTAATCTCTTCAGGAGACGAGACAGCGCTCGAGGTAGCAGCACTACTTGATTACAATACGATTTCAGCAGATGTGACACAAATTCCGGAACATCGTTATTACGCGACAGGCGATATCCGCTCATTTGATCAGATTGCGACGGACTGGCTCGATCAGACCATCCATGCGGAGCGCATCGTGCTTGGAACGGAGGAAGATTAAATGCGGATAGACCAACGAACGGCGGATGATCTCCGTCCTATTCAATTATCGATTGATGTCAATAAACACGCAGAAGGTTCTGTCTTGATTGAACTGGGAGATACGAAAGTCCTCTGTACGGCGACCGTCGAGGAGAAGGTGCCACCGTTCCTTCGCGGTAAACGCCAGGGCTGGATCAATGCGGAATATTCGATGTTGCCGCGTGCGACGGCTCAGCGGACCGCACGAGAAGCCGTCCGCGGCAAACAGACGGGACGGACGATGGAAATCCAACGTCTGATCAGCCGCTCGCTTCGG
This sequence comes from Exiguobacterium sp. OS-77, assembly GCF_000414195.2. Taxonomy (NCBI): domain Bacteria; kingdom Bacillati; phylum Bacillota; class Bacilli; order Caryophanales; genus Exiguobacterium; species Exiguobacterium sp. OS-77. The sequence continues at coordinate 945,158 of NZ_DF239008.1, forward strand.
GCCGTCGTTGATTTAGAGAAGCTCGGGGAACGAACGATCTGGATCGATTGTGACGTTATTCAGGCAGATGGCGGTACACGAACGGCATCGATCACTGGTGGTTTTTTGGCACTCGTCCGAGCAGTCGATCAATTGATTCAAGCGGGAAAACTGACAGATACACCGATCAAAGAGGGCATCGCAGCCATCTCGGTTGGAATCGTCGAGTCGAATGTCTTGCTCGATCTATGCTATGAAGAGGACGCTGCGGCGGAAGTCGACTTCAATCTCGTCATGACCTCATCGGGTAAAATCGTCGAGATGCAAGCAACAGGAGAAGAGTCGACATTTTCCCGTCAAGAGATGCTCGAAATGCTCGAACTTGGGGAAAAAGGTATTAAGGAACTGATTGAGGCTGGCCGTGAGGCACTCGGTGTCTCTTGGTGGTATGTAGGAGAAGAAGTGGGGGAACATAGATGAAGGTCATCGTCGCAACACACAATGCAGGTAAAGTGAAGGAACTTGAAAGCATGCTGGGTCGTCTCGGTTATACGGTCGAGTCGTTACTCGATCACGCCGATGCTCCGGAAACGGATGAAACAGGTGAGACATTCGAGGAGAATGCACTTTTAAAAGCAACAGAGGCAGCAGCCTACTTTGGCCACGCTGTACTTGCTGATGATTCAGGTCTTGAAGTCGATGCTTTAGATGGCGCTCCCGGCGTCTACTCAGCACGCTTTGCGGGTTTTGAAAAGTCCGATGCGGCGAACAATGCTCTACTACTTGAAAAGTTAGAAGGTGTTCCGGAGGAAGAGCGGACGGCGCGCTTCGTTTGTGTACTCGCGCTAGCGAAACCAACGGGTGAGACATTGACGGTTCGTGGAACGATGGAAGGGCGAATCGGTTTTGAGGCGTCGGGTTCGAACGGTTTCGGTTATGATCCATTGTTCGTCACAGAAAGCGGACAGACGGCTGCTGAATTGACGAAAGAAGAAAAAGCGATGATTAGTCATCGTGGCAATGCATTGCGCAAGCTCGAACAGGACTTAACTACTTTCTTAGGAGTGTGATGAAGATGAGAGCGTTGATCGTTAGTGATAGTCATGGACTAGAACAAGAATTGCTTACGATATTCGAACGTCACCAAGACGTAGATGCGGCATTTCATTGTGGGGACTCCCAATTGACGCGCGACATCGAATCATTATATCCATATCGTGTTGTGCGAGGGAATTGCGATTACGGACACGATTTTCCGGAAGAAGTCGTATCGGAAATGGATGGTCATACCATCCTCTGTGTCCACGGACATCGGCAGGACGTCAAATACAGTCTAGATGTCTTACAGCATCATGCGAAGGAAAAGCAGGCGGACATCGTCTTATATGGTCATTCCCATGTGGCGAAGGCTGAATATCGGGACGGTGTGTTATTCATCAATCCAGGTTCAATCCGGATGCCACGTCATCGACCAGACAAGACGTATGCGATTCTTGAAGTGGATCAAAACCGTTATTCTGTCGATTTTCTTGATGTGAACGGTGATCCGGTAAATGCCCTTCATCTGGACGGAACATTTTTGTAATAAAATAAATGCAATGTTTGTAATGTGATTGACACGAAAGAATTGTTCTAGTATAGTTTATTCGTGTTGACACGTCCCAATAGCTCAGCAGGATAGAGCAACGGCCTTCTAAGCCGTCGGTCGGGGGTTCGAATCCCTCTTGGGACGCTATAATTAAAATAGAGACTGCCCTTACGAGGGTGATCTCTTTTTTTTATTCCGATTTTCGATTATAATTAAGGTATCATGAACTCGAAAGGGATGAATGCTATGTGGAAGAAAGTTGGAGCAGTCCTTGTGCTAAGTACGTTTCTTGCTGGATGTAGTGAGATTTCAAATACAGTCGACGATGCAAAACAACAAGTCAACGATGTAAAAAATAGTGTCGATTACGCTGGAGAACTTCAAGGCATTGCAAAAGATACAGCACAAGTCACGTCAGATTTGTCGGCTTCCTTGAATGAGGCGGCTACGACAGCGCGTGAATCTGCGAACCCTGAACAGGCACTCGATCAACAAATCGAAAAGTTGAAGGAAAACGGAACGATTGATCAGTTCAATCAAGAACTGGATCAAATCGATCAACGATTAGCGGGACTTGAAAATCCGCCGCAAGAATTGCAAAATTTAAGTGCAAAACTCGAGCAGTACGTGAATCAATCGGAAGATATCGCTCGATTACTTGAAGCTGACGTCTCATTAGATACGTTGAATCGATTAGGAATCGAGCAGGCGGGACAACTTCAAGAAGCGATCACGAACTGGACGTCTTTACTCGATCCATTTACGAAATAAGAAGTTGAATATGAAGGAGTGCCGGAATATGGGGACATCGCGCTGGATGGAACATGAACTAGAAGTAGAACGAGCGCGGATTCTTCGTTTGCCCGCTTCTAAACAAGAACAATTGATTATGGAATTAGAGACTGACCAATTGACAGGAGAAGATGTCTTACACCGGCTCTATGTCATTCAACCACTCTTAATGCATGACCGTGAACGATTTGAAACAGTGGCAGAACGATTTCTTGAAGTCGAGGGTGTCGAGCAAGTGCTCGCACTCTTTCTTTATGAACTCGGAGAACGTTATCCGATGAAACTCGCTTTGCGCTCGGCGTCACCGTATCTGCCTTATGGGCTCGCGCTTCGATTAGATGAAATCAAACAACAGATGCGTGTTCGCGAACAAAAGCCGGCAGTTCAAAACAACCCTGTTGCGAAGCGTGAGGTAACAGCAGCAACGAAATTGATGCATGTGTTGCGACACGGCAGTTGGGTCGAACAAATGCGCCAATTGACCGGTGTGGAATTCGAACGGACACATGAGCTCATTGCATACATCACACAAAAATACCTTCAGGCGCAAGAGACAGCACATCAAAGTCTACTCGTCATTGATCAGTTATTAGGAAGCGTGCTTCATCACGTGCCATATCCGGTAAGCATTCATGTGCCACACGTAGATGTAGACTGGACGATCTCGTCACGTGAAGAGTTAGAAGAAATCCTGCTGGTACATCAACAGGAGCAACAAGCGTTACTGGCATCGATGCATACGTTAGAGCGAATGGATCCGTTCCGAGCGTTGCTCGTCTTGCGATCGGATCAACTGATTCATCTTGAAGAACGAGAACGAATCGGGTCAGACATGGAGAAGTGGCTCGCAGCATGCGAAGAACTCGCAGGTCTGACATTTGAACGTGAAGAACCGGAACGTATCCTCAGTCCGCTGGCGAAGCGGTTATATCGAGCGGCACATATCCTTTATCCGGAAGTCATTGCATTCGAGCAAATTTACTTCGATTGAGACATCAGGAAACGATTCGTTCAACAGTGGTAATCGTCAGAACGATTGTGCTATAATGTGACTTGTTGTACACACATGTACGCTAATTGACAATTTTGGAGGGACTCAGCATGACTGCAAAATGGGAAAAACAATCAGGTAGCCTCGGCGTCCTCACGTATGAAGCGCCTGCTGAAGCATTTGATAAAGCGGTAGACCAAGCGTTCAAGAAAGTCGTTAAGACTTTGAACACACCTGGTTTCCGTAAAGGAAAAATGCCACGCGCAATGTTCAACAAAATGTACGGTGAAGAAGCACTGTACCAAGATGCACTCGATATCCTTTACAAGGACACAATCGAAGGTGCAGTCGTCGAATCAGGAATCGAGCCAATCGCGCTTGAGAACATCGACGTTGAAACACTCGAAAAAGGCAAGCCAGTCGAATTCAAAATCACGTTCGTCATCGAGCCAGAAGCTACACTCGGTGAGTACAAAGGTCTTGAGTACACAGCAGTTGAAACGAACGTTACTGACGAAGACGTCGACGCTGAACTCAAAACATTGCAAGAACGCGGTGCAGAACTCGTCGTTAAAGAAGATGGCGTCATCGAGAATGGCGATACAGTCGTATTCGACTTCGCAGGTTTCGATGGGGAAAACCAATTCGACGGCGGAACTGCTGAGAACTACTCACTCGTCATCGGTTCTGGAAACTTCATTCCTGGATTCGAAGAGCAAATGGTCGGTTTAAAAACTGGCGAGCAAAAAGATCTTGAAGTGACATTCCCAGAGGAATACCACGAAGCATCACTCGCTGGAAAACCAGTTACATTCAAAGTAACAATCCATGAAGTTAAAGCACAAGAGCTCCCTGAATTGACAGATGAGTTCGCAAAAGAAATGGATGAAGAAGTTTCTTCACTCGACGAGTTGAAAACAAAAATCCGTACGCGTCTCGAAAACACACGCAAACAAGAAGCTGATGCTTCAATGCGCGATGAGTTAGTCGAAGCGGCTACGAAAAACGCGACAGTTGATCTTCCAGAAGTCATGGTCGAAAACGAAGTCGAGCGTATGGTTCAAGAGTTCACACAACGTATTCAATCACAAGGCATCGACCTCAACATGTACTTCCAGTTGACTGGAACGACAGAAGAGGCAATGCGTTCTGAAATGAAAGAGCAAGCGGAAGAGCGCGTTAAAGCACGTCTCGTCCTCAAGCAAATCGTTGCTGACGAAAAAATCGAAGTAACAGATGAGGAAACTCAAACTGAACTTCAATCAATGTCAGAACTCTACAACATCCCTGCAGATCAACTTGAAACGATGCTTGCACCACAAGGTGGTCTTGAAACGCTTAAAGGCGATCTTCAATTCCGTAAAGCTATCGATGTTCTCGTCGACAACGCAAAAGCAAAATAAGCCATTTCATGGTTTTCGATCGACTTCAAGCCCAATTTCTGGTCTTGGAGTCGATTTTTTTGTACGATAGGTCAAACAAGGACAAACGATCCTTGGTTCAGAACATCAAACTGTAAATCGTTCGTCCAGGATTTGAAAGACTTTCCTTGTTCATGCTACAATCATAAATAGTAAAACGTGAGACGGGATGCTACAGGCATCCATACAATTTCCACGTTAAAGGGGTGGACCTTTATGTTTAAATTTAACGAAGAAAAAGGTCAGCTAAAATGTTCTTTCTGTGGAAAGACACAAGAACAAGTACGCAAACTTGTTGCTGGACCTGGCGTTTACATTTGCGACGAGTGTATCGAACTCTGCAATGAAATCGTAGAGGAAGAACTCGGCACTGAAGAAGAAGTCGAGCTAAAGAATGTTCCGAAACCGCATGAAATTCGTACGACACTTGACGATTATGTCATCGGTCAAGAAAAAGCGAAGAAGTCGTTGTCTGTAGCGATGTATAATCACTACAAACGAATCAATGCTGGTGGTCGCGCAGATGATGTCGAGCTCTCAAAATCGAACATCGTCATGATTGGACCAACAGGTAGCGGTAAGACACTTCTTGCCCAAACGATGGCACGTATCTTGAACGTACCGTTTGCGATTGCAGATGCAACAAGTTTGACGGAAGCCGGTTATGTCGGTGAAGACGTCGAGAACATCCTGTTGAAACTCATCCAAGCAGCGGATTACGATGTTGAGAAAGCTGAAAAAGGCATCATCTACATTGATGAAATCGATAAGATTGCTCGTAAATCAGAAAACCCGTCGATTACACGTGACGTATCTGGTGAGGGTGTCCAACAAGCCTTGCTGAAGATTTTGGAAGGAACGGTTGCGAGTGTACCGCCACAAGGTGGACGGAAACACCCACATCAAGAATTCATCCAAATCGATACGACGAACATCTTGTTCATCGTCGGTGGCGCATTCGATGGGATCGATCAGTCAATCAAACGTCGTCTTGGTAAAAAAGTCATCGGATTCGGAAACGATTCAGAAAACCGTAACCTTACACAAAAAGAAATTCTGGCAGCTGCATTACCAGAAGATCTTCAAAAGTTCGGTTTGATTCCGGAGTTCATCGGTCGTTTGCCGGTCATGGCGACGCTCGAGCCACTTGATGAAGAGGCACTCGTTCAAATCTTGACGAAACCGAAAAACGCCCTCGTGAAACAATATAAGAAAATGCTTCAACTCGATGATGTCGAACTCGACTTCACGGAAGATGCACTTCTTGAGATTGCAAAACTTGCAATCGAACGTAAAACAGGTGCACGTGGTCTTCGTTCCATCATCGAAGAAACTATGCTTGATATCATGTTCGAAATCCCATCGCGTGAAGACATCGCGAAAGTCATCATTACAGCAGAAACGTTGACTGGTAAACGCGGTCCAACGCTTGAGTTGAAAGATGGTACAATTGAACATGGGAAAGAAAAAGAAACGGCGTAACACCGTGACAAATCGGCTCGGAGGCTACTTGTACGCCTTTCCGAGTCTTTTTGTTTAGGAGGAATTCGAATGAAGAAAAAACAATATCCACTTTTACCGTTACGCGGTGTCGTCGCGTATCCATTGATCGGATTGACGATCGATGTCGGGCGTCCGGTATCCTTGAAAGCCTTACTTGCATCAAAGGAACACGAAATCGATCTCGTCGTCGTCACACAACGTGATCCAGAAGCAGAGCCGTCTGTCGACGGGTTGCATCAGGTTGGTACGCTCGTTCAAATCGCGAAGATGAGTGAACTCGGGAATGATACGGTCCGTGTCCGCGTCATCGGGAAGGAACGCGTCCGGATTGAAAACGTCGAGGAGACGGACGAGGGTTATCAAGCTGTCATCGAACCAATCGAGAAGATGGACATCAAAGGAGCGAAACAAGAAGCGCTCGTTCGTCTCATCAAAGAACAGTTTGGTCAACTCGTCTCCCGGATTAAAGGAATCGGAACCGATGAACGTCGCCGGTTCGAGACATACGAACGCCTCGATTCATTGACGGACTATATCACGTCGAAGCTACCAATCGATATTTCGAAGAAGCAGGAGTTTCTCGAACAACAGGATCCGGTCGAACGAGGATTGATGTTGCTTGACGTCATGAAACACGAATATGAAGTCGTCGAACTCGAACGTGAGATGCGTGAACGGACGAAGAAGACGATTGAACAATCGCAACGCGAGTATTACTTGCGGGAACAATTGAAGACGATTCAACAAGAACTCGGTGGCGAGTCGGCTTCTGTTGAAAGCGATGCGACGAAATACCGGGAGCAGCTTGCGATGCTTGATTTACCAGAAACGACGGTTGCGAACGTCGAGAAGGAAATCAGTCGTTTAGCGGTCGTACCGGCGACGAGTCCCGAACATGGGGTCATTCGCAACTATCTCGAATGGTTCTTCTCATTGCCGTGGAATGAAGCAACCGATGATTTCTTGAACGTCTCAGCTGCTTCGGAACAGCTTGAAAAGGACCATTACGGTCTAGAGAAGGTCAAAGAACGAATCCTTGAGTATCTTGCCGTTCGTCAATTGACCGACTCATTGCGTGGACCGATTCTTTGTCTTTCTGGTCCTCCAGGAGTCGGGAAAACGTCGCTTGCCCGTTCGATTGCTACAGCACTTGAGCGGAAGTTCGTCCGTGTCTCACTTGGTGGCGTGCGCGACGAAGCGGAAATCCGTGGACATCGCCGGACGTATATCGGTGCGATGCCAGGACGGATCATTCGCGGTTTAAAACAAGCAGGAACGAACAACCCGGTCTTCCTGCTCGATGAGATCGATAAGATGTCAAATGACTTCCGTGGTGATCCGTCGTCCGCGATGCTCGAAGTTCTTGATCCAGAACAAAACAACAGCTTCTCCGATCACTATATCGAAGAACCGTTCGATTTATCGAATGTCCTGTTCATCGCGACAGCGAACGATGTCTCGAACATCCCCGGACCGTTGCTTGACCGGATGGAACTGATTCAAATCGGTGGCTATACGGAACAAGAGAAGACGGAGATCGCTGTTCGTCATCTCTTATCGAAGCAACTGGCTGAACACGGTCTGAAAAAGAGTCAATTGACGGTCAAAGCAGACGCGCTAGAAGAAGTCGTCCGTCGTTATACGCGAGAAGCCGGTGTTCGGAATCTCGAACGTGTCCTCGGCTCACTTTGCCGGAAAGCAGCGAAACAAATCGCGATGGGGGAGAAGAAACGGGTGACGGTGACGAAGCGTAATCTGGACGATTTCCTAGGCAAACCGATTTACCGCTATGGTCAAGGCGAGCTCGAAGATATGATTGGCGCGGTGACTGGTTTAGCGTATACTGCTTTTGGGGGCGATACGTTGACGATCGAAGTCAGCCTTGCTCCGGGTAAAGGGAAATTGCAGTTAACCGGGAAACTCGGTGATGTCATGCAAGAGTCGGCTCAGACCGCCTACAGCTTCGTCCGAGCGAATGCGACGTCGCTTGGCATCGAACCGAACTTCTACGAAACGCAAGACATCCACATCCACGTTCCTGAGGGTGCCGTACCAAAAGATGGTCCATCTGCTGGGATCACACTCGCGACAGCATTGATTTCCGCTTTAACAAAACGTCCGGTTCGCCGAGACGTCGGAATGACGGGTGAAATCACGTTGCGTGGACGTGTCTTACCAATCGGTGGACTAAAGGAGAAGTCACTCGCAGCACACCGTGCGGGCTTGACGACCGTTCTGCTGCCGCAAGACAATACGCGGGACATCGATGATATCCCGGAAAGCGTCCGCGCAGGAATGGAATTCATTCCGGTCGCGACGATGGAGCAAGTGCTCGAACATGCATTAAAAGGAGAGTAACATGAAAATTTATAAAGCTGATTTTATTACGAGTGGCGTCAATCCGGAACATTATCCGGAGCCATTGTTGCCAGAAGTGGCACTCGCAGGGCGATCGAACGTCGGAAAGTCCTCTTTCATCAATAAACTGGTCCAGCGTAAAGCACTCGCGCGGACATCTTCGAAACCAGGTAAAACGCAAACCTTGAACTTCTTCAACATCAATGATGAAGTCATGTTCGTCGATGTACCGGGTTACGGATATGCGAAAGTTTCGAAGACGGAGCGTGAAGCGTGGGGCAAGATGATGGAGAAGTACTTCACACAACGTGAAATCCTTAAAGGTGTCGTACAGCTCGTTGACATCCGACACGATCCGTCTGCGGATGATGTGACGATGTATGATTTCTTGAAGTATTACGATCTACCGGTCATCGTCGTTGCGACAAAACTCGATAAAATCAAGAAGAGTCAACGTGATAAACATATCGCGGCGATTAAACGTAAGTTGCAATTTGATGGTCAAGATACATTGATTCCTTTCTCGTCCGAGACAGGAGAGGGCGTCGATGCAGCGTGGGAAGCGATTTATCGCTTATTGTAAAGATTAAAGCCTACGAAATCTGCAGGATTTCGTAGGCTTTTTTACTTTCTATACATAAAAAGTGCTTTGTGAAAAATCTATTATTTCGTAATATAGTGTGTAAGAATAGCTATAATGACTATGTAATAAATGGGAGTGTGAATGGTTTGGATTTGCTTCGAAACAAATGGTTTAAGGCATTAATCTGGGTATTAGTGATTTTTCTCGTTATCTGGGTCGGTACAAAGATCTCATTTTTATTCCAGCCGATTAAAGTCATGCTGGCATTGATCTTCCCGCCGCTGATCATTGCGGGGATTTTCTATTATTTCACGCTCGGTATCGTAGATGCATTGCAAAAACGCGTCAAGAAACGTGGTCTTGCCGTGTTGATCGTCTTGCTTGGTTTCATCACGGTTCTGACGATTGCTGTCGCTTCGATCGGACCAATTTTAGTCGAGCAGGTGACGGATTTTGCGACAAGCATTCCGACGCTCGTCATCGAATTACGCGATCAGACGTTAAACTTACGCGATCAATTGATGGACAATCGTTTCATCTCGACATGGGTTCACGAGAATACGGACTTATTTGACAAGTGGACGAATGAAGCGACGTCGTATATCGGTACAGTCTTTAAGTCTGTCTCGACGTCTGTCGGAACGATTTTCGGTGTCATCTCTTCGACCGTCTTAATCATCGTCTTAGTGCCGTTCATCTTAGTTTATATGTTGCTTGACGGCTATAAGTTTCCGGATTCCGTCGTGAAGCTGTTGCCGAAAAGCTATGAAACAGAAACGCGTAAAATCTTGCACGATATGCACGTGACAGTGAAGCATTATGTCAATGGACAGGTTATCGTCTCAATCTGTGTCGGTCTCATGTCATTGATTGGCTTCTTCATCTCAGATATTCAATATGCGTTACTGCTTGCCTTATTCTGTACGGTCACGAACATCATTCCGTATCTTGGACCTTACATCGGTGCTGTACCGGCGGTCATCGTCGGGTTCATCGATGATCCGATCAAAGCCGTCTATGCGATCGTCACGATCGTCGTCGCGCAGCAAATTGAGTCGAACTTGATTTCTCCTTATGTCCAAGGGAAAACACTCAAGGTTCATCCGCTGACGATCATCATCGTCTTGCTCGTTGCTGGGAAAATCGGTGGAATCATTGGTGTCATCCTAGCAGTTCCGACCTATGCGGTCACAAAAGTCGTCATTCAAAATATCGCTCGGATCTATCGTTTACGTCAGCAACGTCTCGACGTACCGGACGTGACGGTATCACCTGAATCCTTGAAGTAAAGTGTAACCCTCTGACCTTTTTAGGAGCAGAGGGTTTGTGATTTTCATGAGAGAGGGATAAGGTAGAAGAAGAGAAAAAATGAAGAAGATTTCACAACTTCGACTCATTTTAGTTTATAAATTGATTGGAATCTTTTTTATAATGGTTATAATGTAGGATAGAGAACGAAAAGATAGATCGGAACGAAATCTTTGGACGTAAGGGGTAGAGCGCATGCATATCGTAGTGGTCGGCTTGAATAACAAAACAGCGCCTGTATCAATACGCGAACAAGTCTCATTTGGGGAGCATGAGATGAAGGGAGCGGTCGTCGCATTGCGCGATGAAAAAAGTATTTTTGAAAGTGTCATCGTCTCGACATGTAATCGGACGGAACTGTACGTCGTGACGGATCAGCCACATACAGGACGATATTATACGAAACGTTTCCTTGCAAACTGGTTCGGTTTGACGATGGAGGAACTCGAGCCGTATCTCTTCATTCATGAAGGGTTTGATGCGATGAAGCATCTGTTCCGCGTGACAAGTGGACTTGATTCGATGATTGTCGGTGAAACGCAGATCCTTGGTCAAGTGAAGACAAGCTTCTTCATGGCGCAGAAGCTTGAAACGACAGGAACGGTCTTCAATAAACTCTTCAAAGAAGCGGTCACGCTCGCCAAACGGGCTCACGCAGAAACTGGAATCGGTGAAAATGCCGTTTCTGTCAGTGCTGCTGCTGTCACGCTTGCCGAACAGTTACTTGGATCGCTTGAAGATAAATCAATCGTCGTCATCGGTGCGGGAGAAACCGGCGAATTGACGACGCTCAACCTATATGAAGCAGGGGCACGCGATATCACGGTCTTTAACCGGACGTTAGCTAAAGCAGAAGAGGTCGCGAATCGGTTCGAAGGATCGGCACATTCGATTAACGAGATGCAGTGCGGTTTGCTTCGGGCAGACATCGTCATCTCTTCAACAGGTGCCAAACGTGCCATCATCAAACGGGAAGACATCGCGGCAGCACAGCTGTTCCGGCACGATCGTCCATTCCTCTTGATCGATATCGCCGTACCAAGGGACATTGAACCGACCGTCGGTGATTTACCGGGTGTTCATTTGTACGATGTCGATGATTTGACATCGATTGTCCAACAAAACATGGCGGAACGGATGAAGGAAGCGGCGAAAATCGAACAACGGATCGAAGCAGCAATCGCTGAGTTCGAAGGTTGGATGACGACACTCGGTGTCGTACCGATCATCACGGAATTACGAGACCAGGCATTGCGGATTCAACAAGAAACGATGCAAAGCTTGGAACGGAAATTACCGGATATGTCAAAACGCGAAAAAACCGTCATTGGCAAACACATGAAATCAATCATCAACCAGTTGTTGCGTGAGCCGTTGTCTTATATTAAAGATGCGGCAGCGAAGCCAGATGCCGATGAGCGGATTGCGCAGTTCATGGATACGTTTGCATTAAACGAAGACTTGTTCGAAGGGCTCGAAGATGATGTCATGACATCAGAAGAGACGACACCTTCTGCAAAAGCTGTGAACCGGTGAACAAAGCACGATTTGTGTTACAATAGAAAATGCATGGGGCGGACTTGTGCCGCCCCTTTATCATTGTACAGGGGGATTTTAGCATGCGAAAAATCATTGTTGGATCGCGAAGCTCGAAGCTAGCGATGACACAGACGAAATGGGTCATTGACCAGTTGAAACAAGCCGGCGCGCCGTATGAGTTCGAAATCAAGAACATCATCACAAAAGGGGACCGCATTTTGGATGTGACGCTCTCGAAAGTCGGCGGTAAAGGATTATTCGTAAAAGAGATCGAGCAACAGATGATTGACGAAGAAATCGATTTTGCCGTTCACAGCATGAAGGATCTACCTTCTGAATTACCGGATGGTCTCATCATCGGTGCCACACCAGCACGTGTCGATGCGCGTGATGCCTTGATCACGAAAACAGGCGAAGGTCTTGCTTCCTTGCCAGAAGGTGCAGTTGTCGGCACGAGTAGCTTACGTCGTGGGTCGCAATTGCTAAAACTCCGCCCTGATTTAAAAATCGAATCGATTCGCGGAAACATCGACACACGACTCGATAAATTAAAGAATGGTCCGTTTGACGGAATTTTGCTCGCAGCAGCTGGTCTACAACGGATGGGTTGGTCTGAAGACGTCGTCTCGGAATATCTCTCGACAGATGACATGATTCCAGCCGTCGGTCAAGGAATCCTCGGTATCGAATGTCGCGAACATGATCAAGAAGTACGTGACCTTCTGCACCTGATCCATGATCAGATGACGGAAAAAGTAGCTTACGCAGAGCGCGCGTTCTTAGCGGCGATCGAAGGTAGCTGTCACGTTCCGGTCGGTGGATTCGCAACGATCAACGAAGACATGTCAACGACACTTGTCGGATTCATTGGATCCGTCGATGGTGAGCAAATCCTACTCGAGCGCGAATCAGGTCTTGACCCGATGCAACTCGGTCAAGATGTTGCAGAACGTCTGCTTGCTTCGGGCGGTCGTGAGATTCTCGCGACACTTCCGGATGACTTGTAAGCAGGTACTCTTCACGGGCAGCCGACCACCGACGACCGAGCAGATGGCGCGACTGCGCGCCGTCGCGATCGAGTCAGTGCACTATCCTGTCATTGAAACGCGACCGGTTTCGTTTACATTGCCTAAGGGAATGGATTGGCTAATCGTGACGAGTCCGAATGGTGTCCACCGGATTGCTGATGCGTTGCCTGAATTAACAGCAACACGTATCGCGGTCGTTGGACGAAAGACGGCAGACGCACTTGCGAAGTACGGTCGAACGGCCGACTTCTGTCCGTCGACCTTTACAGGAGACGCACTCGTCGCAGAACTCGGACCACACTTGTCTGACGGCGATCATATCGTTTTTGCGCGTGGGAATCGGTCGCGTCAAGCACCAGTCGATCAGTTACGGAAACTGAATCGATTCACAATTGAAGATATCATCACCTATGAAACCGTCACCCGTCGACTACCTGAAGCACTTGTCAGAACTGCCACCTATATTGGACTGCAGAGTCCTTCCGCTGTCGAAGCGATTGCGCCGTTAGCCCCACAGACGATATTCATCGTCATCGGGACGGTCACGGAGCAAGCAGCAAAAGCAGCCGGACTTCAACCGATCCATGTCGCCCGTGAATTCACGGTGGACGGCATGATTGATCGTATCATTGAGGAGGAATCAGCATGAACACATTAGAATACGCACGTCACCGTCGTTTACGTCATACCGCATCACTCCGGTCACTCGTCCGCGAGAATCAGTTGCATAAATCAGATTTGATTTATCCGATTTTTGTCGCTGAAGGCGAAGACATTAAACGCGAAGTCAGTTCGATGCCTGGCGTCTTCAACTTATCACTCGATCATCTGACGGCTGAGATTGAAGAAGTCGTCGCACTCGGAATCGAATCTGTCATTTTATTCGGTGTCCCGCACGACCACTTGAAAGACGAGCAAGGATCAGGTGCGTTTCACGATCACGGGATCGTTCAAGAAGCGACACGTCTCGTCAAGAAGGTTGCCCCGCAGCTAACGGTCATCGCCGACACATGCTTATGTGAATATACGTCGACAGGTCATTGTGGAATCGTCGCCGACGGTACGGTCGATAATGATGCGTCATTACCGCTTCACGTCAAGACAGCAATCTCACAAGCCCGAGCAGGTGCCGACGTCATCGCGCCATCATCGATGATGGACGGATTCGTCGCAGCGATTCGTCAAGGATTAGACGAGAACGGCTTCAGCCACATTCCGGTCATGAGCTACGGTGTTAAATATGCGTCTGCTTATTACGGTCCATTCCGTGATGCAGCGAACTCGGCACCGGGAGAAGGCGACCGGAAAGGTTATCAAATGGACCCGGCAAACCGTCGCGAAGCGTTCCGCGAAGCAACAGCGGACGTCGATCAAGGAGCTGACTTCATGATCGTTAAACCTGCACTTGCGTTCATGGATATCATTCGCGATGTGCGCGAGCGAATCGATCTACCAATTGTCGCATATAACGTATCGGGTGAGTATGCAATGGTCAAAGCCGCTGCCTTGAACGGCTGGATCGATGAAGAACGAATCGTCCTTGAGACGATGCTTGGCTTTAAACGAGCAGGCGCTGATTTAATCATCACCTATTTCGCAAAAGACATTTGTCGTTACCTGGAGGGGTCGAAATGAGCTTAATTAACCAGAACTCAAAATCAAAAGAAGCATTCGAGCGGGCACTCCCGCTCATGCCGGGTGGTGTCAACAGTCCGGTCCGTGCTTATAAATCGGTCGGGATGACACCGATTTTCGCAGATCATGCGAAAGGATCGAAGCTCTATGATATCGACGGAAAAGAATATATCGATTATGTCTTGTCATGGGGACCAATGATTCTCGGTCATGCCGATCCAATCGTCACGTCAGCAATTCAAGAACAAGCAACGCGTGGCTGGAGCTACGGGACACCAACGGAAATCGAATCAGCGATGGCGGAAGTCGTCATCAGTCGTGTGCCGTCGGTCGAAGTCGTCCGGATGGTCAACTCAGGGACTGAAGCGACGATGGCTGCCCTTCGTCTCGCACGTGGCTACACAGGTCGGACGAAAATCTTGAAGTTCGAAGGCTGTTACCATGGTCACGGTGACTCGCTCTTGATCAAAGCAGGTTCAGGTGTCGCGACACTCGGATTACCAGATTCACCAGGCGTTCCGGCGCAAATCGCGAGCATGACGCTGACAGTTCCGTACAATGATTTGGACGCTGTCCGGATCGCGTTCGAAAAACATGGCGACGATATCGCCGGTGTCATCGTCGAACCGGCTGCTGGGAACATGGGCTTCGTGCCACCAGAACCAGGATTCCTCGAAGGCTTACGGGAAATCACGTCAGAAAACGGCGCTTTACTGATCTTTGACGAAGTCATGACCGGTTTCCGTGTCGGATTCCACTGTGCCCAAGGACATTTCGGTGTCACACCGGATATCACGTGTCTCGGTAAAGTCATCGGCGGCGGAATGCCAGTTGGTGCTTACGGTGGACGTCGTGACATCATGGAGCAGATCGCACCACAAGGTCCAATCTATCAAGCAGGTACGTTATCCGGGAACCCACTCGCGATGGCAGCAGGTCTAGCGACATTGACACAATTGAAACCAGAACACTATGCAGAGTTCGACCGGAAAGCGAGCTGTTTGTCAGAAGGCTACCTGAACGCTGCGGCGAAGTATAACATTCCGTTGACGACGAACCGTGCAGGCGCGATGTTCGGTGTCTTCTTCACGGATGAGCGCGTCACGAACTTCGAAAAAGCGAAAACATCGAATCTTGAGATGTTCCGTTCGTATTATCAAAAGATGGCGGCGCGTGGTGTCTTCTTACCACCGTCACAATTCGAAGGTCTCTTCCTGTCAATCGCCCACACGGACGAAGACATCGAGCGGACGATCGAAGCCGTCGAATTGACGTTCCAAGAACTCCAAGTTGAATTTGGTCGTTAAGCAGTTCTTGACGATTGCTTGAACTCTCGGCTAAAATAAGTAAAGAAGAAAATGGCAACAGCGATGACGGGAAGAGTAGTCCTGTATTCGTACCGGTGTAGAGAACACATCCTTGGCTGAAAGATGTGACGGGCGAACAGGAGGAAGGTCACCCCACGAGCTGGTATCGTGAGTCTTACGAGCGATATCCGTCCTCCACACGTTACGTGGCTCGAGGGCATCCGATTGTGGATGAACTAAGGTGGTACCGCGGAAAAAAGCAACGGCTTTCTTTCGTCCTTAGCATAGGACGAGAGAAGCCGTTTTTATTATGGACAAAAAGGGAGCGATCAGGATGCAGGAATTATCAATGCCAACGAAGTATGATCCGCAGGCAACGGAAGAAAAATGGTACGACTTTTGGGTGAAAGGTGACTATTTCAAAGCCGATCAGGATCCAGAAAAAGAGCCGTACACGATCGTCATTCCACCACCGAACGTCACAGGTAAATTGCACCTTGGTCACGCGTGGGACACAACGTTACAAGACATGCTGACACGGATGAAGCGGATGCAAGGATTCGACGTTCTTTACCTACCAGGAATGGACCATGCCGGTATCGCGACGCAAGCAAAAGTCGAACAAAAACTGCGGGCAGAAGGACAATCACGTCTTGAAATGGGTCGCGAGAAATTCCTCGAGCAATCATGGGCATGGAAAGAAGAGTACGCGTCAACGATCCGTGCACAATGGGCAAAACTTGGTCTCGGACTCGATTATTCGCGTGAACGCTTCACGCTTGACGAAGGATTGTCAGAAGCGGTTCAAGAAGTCTTCGTGAAACTTTACGAAAAAGGCTTAATCTACCGCGGCGAATACATCGTTAACTGGGACCCAGCGACGAAAACAGCGATCTCGGATATCGAAGTCATCTACAAGGATATCGAAGGTGCGTTCTATCACTTCAGCTATCCACTAACGGACGGTTCAGGTCACGTTGAACTAGCGACGACACGTCCTGAGACGATGCTCGGTGATACAGCGATCGCCGTGAACCCGAAGGATGAGCGTTATGCTCACCTCGTCGGAAAAACAATCACGTTACCAATCGTTGGTCGCGAGATTCCGATTGTTGCCGATGACTATGTCGACATGGAGTTCGGTACAGGTGTCGTTAAGATCACACCAGCGCACGACCCGAACGACTTCGAAGTCGGTAACCGTCACGAGTTACCACGTGTCCTCGTCATGAATGAAGATGGAACGATGAACGAGAACGCAGGGAAATACGAAGGTATGGATCGCTTCGAATGCCGGAAACAAATCGTTGAAGATTTAAAAGCAGAAGGTGTTCTAATCAAAATCGAACCACACTTGCACTCTGTCGGTCACTCGGAGCGTTCAGACGCGATCGTTGAGCCGTATCTTTCACTCCAATGGTTCGTCAAAATGGAACCACTCGCGCAAAAAGCACTCGAGGAACAACAAGGACCAGACAAGGTCAACTTCGTTCCACAACGCTTTGAGAACACGTATGTGCGCTGGATGGAAAACATCCGTGACTGGTGTGTCAGCCGTCAACTCTGGTGGGGACACCGGATTCCGGCTTGGTACCATAAAGAAACAGGCGAAGTCTACGTTGGTAAGGAAGCACCAGCCGATATCGAGAACTGGGAGCAAGACAACGATGTTCTTGATACGTGGTTCTCTTCAGCGCTTTGGCCGTTCTCAACGATGGGATGGCCGAACACGGACGCAGCGGATTATCAAAAATACTTCCCGACATCGACACTCGTTACGGGTTATGACATCATCGCTTTCTGGGTATCACGGATGATCTTCCAATCGTATGAATTTACAGGACAACGTCCATTCCAAGACGTCTTGATCCACGGATTGATTCGTGATTCGGAAGGACGCAAGATGTCGAAATCACTCGGGAACGGAATCGACCCGATGGATGTCATCGAGAAGTATGGTGCCGATTCTCTTCGTTGGTTCTTAACGACAGGATCAACACCAGGCAACGACCTCCGCTTCTACTGGGAAAAGATCGAAGCGACATGGAATTTCTCGAACAAATTGTGGAACGCAAGCCGTTTTGCCTTAATGAACATGGATGGTCTAACGTTTGATCAGATCGATTTGACAGGCGAGAAGTCACTCGCAGATAAATGGATCCTGACACGCCTACAGACGACGATTGACGACGTAACGCGTTTATCTGACAAATACGAGTTTGGTGAAGCGGGACGTATTCTCTATCACTTCATTTGGGAAGACTTCTGTAACTGGTACATCGAGATGGCGAAGTTACCGCTCAACGGGGAAGATGAAGCAGCAAAACAGACGACGCGTTCGGTTCTTGCCTATACGCTCGATCGGATCATGCGTCTGATGCACCCGTTCATGCCGTTCATCACGGAAGAGATCTGGCAACACTTACCGCATGAAGGCGAGACGATTACACGTGCTGCATGGCCAACACGTGAAGCGTCACTCGACTTCCCGGAAGCCGTTCCAGCATTCGAAGCGGTTCAGAACGTCATCCGTTCGGTTCGTAACATCCGCGCGGAAGTGAACGCACCGATGTCGAAACAGATCCAACTGTTCATCTCGACGAATGACGCACGTGTTCAAGACGACCTGTCGTCAAACAGCTCGTACTTGCAAAAGTTTACGAACGCATCTGAACTTCGAATCGAAGAACAGATGCCAGCACCAGAAAAAGCAATGAGTGCGATCGTAACGGGAGCAGAATTGTTCATCCCACTCGCGGACTTGATCAACATCGAGGAAGAAATCGCGCGCTTGAATAAAGAACTCGTCAAGTATACGAAAGAAGTCGAACGGGTCGAGAAAAAACTCAACAACCCTGGCTTCGTTGGCAAAGCACCGGCACATGTTATTGATGAAGAAAAGGCGAAGGCACTTGATTATACGGAAAAACGTCAAGCTGTCGAAGCACGCATCAACGAACTCTCACACTAATTACAGCAGTGGCTCAAGTTTCCTTGAGCCACTTTTTTTAAAGGAGCGAACAACATGAGGACGCGAGAAGATGTATTGGATTGGTTATCGAGCTTACTAGCATTTGGCGTCAAACCAGGTCTTGAACGGATGCAGGCGATGTTACTGGAATTACAGATTGACCCGGACGCGATTCCGACGATTCATGTCGCTGGCACGAACGGGAAAGGATCGACGGTTGCGTTCTTACGTGAGATGGGAATTGCGGAAGGATTACGCATCGGGACGTTCACGTCGCCGTATATCATTCAGTTCGAGGAACGGATCATGTTGAACGGGGTACCGATCGCAGAAGATGATCTCGTCGCTGCTGCGATCGCCGTTCAAGCTGCCATCCAGCACATCGATCCGGCACTCGGTACGGTCACTGAGTTCGAGGCATTAACAGGACTTGCCTTCTATTATTTTGATCAGATTCGTCCCGATTTCGTCATTTATGAAGTCGGACTCGGTGGATTGTATGATTCGACGAACGTCTTCAAGAAGCCGGTCGCAGCGATCATCACGTCAATCGGGCACGATCATCAAGCGATTCTCGGAGATACGCTCCAAGAGATTGCTTTACAGAAGTTCGGGATCATCAAACAAGGGACACCGGTCATTGCCGGAAAACTGCAGGAAGAGCTGACGGTACCTTTAATGGCGTATTGCGGTGACCGAAATGCGACGTTGAAATGGAGTCAGGAAGCAATCATCCGTTACCGTCTGAAAGAGACAGGTACCTGGGCGACATATGATGGGATTCCGGAGACACGTCTTGGTCTAGAAGGTCACCATCAAGTCCATAATGCGGCGAATGCCGTCGTCTGTGCGCGGCGACTCGGGTGGTCGAAAGCGGCGATCCGAAAAGGACTACGGGAAGCAAAACATCCGGGACGGTTTGAGATCATCTCACGCAAACCACGAATCATTCTCGATGGTGCCCATAACCCGGAAGGCATCACGGCACTTGTGGAACGGTTAAAAGAGGAATCAAAACCGGTAACGTTACTTTGTTCGATTTTGCGTGACAAAGACCGGACGGCGATGCTAACGCAGTTACGTAGCATTACACCGGATATTTACGAGACGACATTTGATTTCCCGCGAGCGCGGACACTCGATGAGTTAAAACAAGACAGCGCCAATGTAACGACGATTGAAGCGTTCTTCGATCAATTAGAGATGGACCGGACATACGTCGTGACGGGATCACTCTATTTCATTAGTGAAGTGCGTCAAATGTACACAAACTCTTTTACAAAATAGGGAAAATGCGATTTCGCTCGTTATAATGAAATTGGGGAAGTATAGTCCCGGATTTCAACGAAATGATGAGGAGACGATGAGCGATGAGACAGTGGGTCCGTTTGTTAGTAGCAAGCTTACTGATTTTTTCAAGCTTTACGTATATACATGAACCGCATTCAAAAGCGGCAACAGGGGAAAAGTTCAAGATTTTAGAGATTCGTGATGACTGGTCGACGACGAACCGGATTGATCCGGGAACGACAATCACGTCGTTATCATTGTTAAAAGAGTTGAATACCAGTCAATACGAAATCAAGATGATGACGGTCAAAGAGTTGAATGCGTCTCGTTTCTCACTTGATGGTGCATTTGATGCGATCGTCTTTGATCCATCTATTTTTACAGGAACAGACCGTTATTCGATTACAGTATCTGATTCGAAATCCAAACAGCATAATACCAGTAACATCGAAAATGATATTACGAAGTTAAAAGCGAATGAAATTTTGAAGAATTACATTCAAAAAGGATTACCAGTCTTTTTACACGCTGATGTGTTAACACATGCAACGAGTAATTTCACTTCGATTTTTAAGCCAAGCATGACGTCTGGTGCTGCGATTGCCTATACGGATTCAAAACAGGTCGTCTCCCGATTACAATCCGAAAAAATTGAACGACCTCGTTTAAGCAAAGTAGCGGTTTCGCAGGCTGGTCAATCGTTAACATCGGTGGATAAAGCAGCACCGGCTTCACCAGATAAACCAATTGATTTTAATTTTACGCTTGATCAAACTACGGCTAATACACGCGTTCAATTGTATATTGATTTCAATAGTAATGACCAGTTTGAGGAATCCGAAAAGGTCGATGAAAAACCAGCGACGATTTCTGGCTCCTTGTCCTATCAATTTGATGCACCGAGTTATACAGGACCACGGAACTGGATGATTAAAGTCGTAAGTGAAGATGGACTTTCGGATTATAAGACCGGTAGCTTCTTAATGAAGGATCAAGTAGCCCAAGCGAAGATTTTACAAGTCACGCGTTCGGGATCAACCGGCTCCATTAATGGATTCATGTCGGGCACATTGTTGAAACAAGACGGATTATATGACTTTAATGTCGAAGTATTATCTGCAACAACATTCAACTCGGACTTTCAAAAGAAAAATTTAAATACAAATTATGACATGTTGATTTTCGGGTTTCAAGATTCATATGGTGCTGCTGCACTAAGCGATCCTGCATCGAATGCAATCCTTGATTTTACGAATACTGGTCAAGGATTGATGTTGACGCACGACACGATCTTCAGACCAGCTCAATCTAGTAAACCAGAGCTGTTCTGGGAAACGAAATTTGCCGATCTCGCTGGTCAAAAGAACTTTACGAATATGGGATACGGGGCGCAACGACCATCAGGACAGGCAGTCAAACAAAATGCCGGAGTCATGACTTCTTATCCATTTGCTTTGGCAGATACAGTAGCGATAGCAACGACCCACAATCAATACTTCGGCTTGGATCTTGAGCAACCGGACCTTATTCCGTGGTATAACATCCGTGAAAAAGATCTGAATACCTCGAACCAGGCTGCAGGTCGAACGATTGGGGACGCACGCAACCACTACTATATGTACACAAAAGGGAACGTTACGTATTCTGGAGCAGGACACACAACAAAATTTGATCAACAACAAGAAAAAGAATTGTTCTCGAATACGATGTATCGTGCTTTCATCGGTGCGAACCACAAGCCATTAATCAAGAATATCTTGCCAACGGACAAATCGAGCTATCTTGAGAATGAGCCGTTGACGATCTCGTATCAAGTCAACGACTATGATCTGCAAGACCGTGAGCTAAAGACACGGATCTATATTGATAATGAGAAAGTCTTTGAAAACAATAAGTTGAAGAATAACTCGTTCGTCAGTCAATCCTTCGAATCAAAATTAAAAGGTAAAACAAGTGTTACGATTCGAATCGAAGCAGAGGATCAGCGGGGAGCTAAGGCAATCGAGACACGGACCGTTCAAGTTGTTCGACCTGCTGTTTCTGCTCCTTTCGTATTATCTCGTTCTATTGATCCGGCTACTATTCCTAATGGTGAGACGGCTGAAATTTCATATACCATTAAAACAACACCTATGAAGCAACAAGAAGCTATTGGGGAGAATGGCTATATCAAAGGGAAATTTTCTGTGACGATGGAAAATATACTGTTCAATGAAAAATTACCGAGTAATTTAGAAGTGGTTTCAACTAGTGGGTTAAAGGATGCTATTATTTCTGGACAGTCTATAAAAGGCTACGCACCAAACATTGAATACGATGAAGCACTTGACGGCATTTACCAAGGGCAGTGGGTAGCTAAACAATCAGAAATAACATTTAAAGTAAAAGTAAAAGCTAAAGAATCTGTGGGCATTTACACGCTCGATAAAAAAGATAATGTGCTAACATCAACTAAAAATGTCTATAAAAATGAAACAAATCGTTCAGATAAACTAACGACAGTAAATAATGATCCACAAGCATTTCCGACACTTGGCTACGCATTGACACCGGCATTTGCGACAAGTGCGAAGATTCCATCCGTCAAGATGGATATCACGACACCATCGTATAAAGTCTTGCCAGAAATTAATCCGACAGGTAGCCAATACGGAACGTTGAAATGGTCGATCGTCGATCCGACGATTGCCTCAATCGATGAAGCAGGAGTCATTAAACCGAAAAAAGTCGGTACGACACAAATCAAATTAGTCGTTCCTGTAGGTAATGGAAAAGAACTCACGACGACATCTGATCTCGTGATCAATGATGTATTTGGTGGACTGATTGTAAGAAACGTACCGGATACACTGTACGTTGGTGAAACGAAATCCATGACGGGACTCGCTTCGATGATTTCAGGAAACGAGACACCGATTCAATGGATCATCACGAATGATTCGCATGTCAAAACGAATGGTTTATCGAAAAACACATTAGATTTGACCGGGAAAACACCTGGAACGATCACAGTTAAAGCTGTCGTTCCGGCAGAAGCAGGAAGTTCGACATACCTTGCCCAGTCTACGACCTATACAATTCAAGTGAAGCTACCGGAACTTTCGGTCGCCCCAAGTAATCTTGAACTCTGGGTCGGATCAACACAAGATGTGACGGCAACATTCAAACCGAATTACCCGTTACCATTTACGACGTCTACGTTGAGTAGTGCGATTGAACTGATACCAACAGCGAACGGTTATACGATTACAGGTAAGACCGGTACTCCAAATGGAGCTGTCGAAGCATTACTCACGTTGACGGATTTCCCAGATACGGTAGCAAAGACACTCGTTCGAGTCCGTGAGAACCCGACCAGCGTAACAGCTGATGATTTAATCATGACGATGAAGGATGAAAACAAACGACCACTCTTAGGGTGGTTCCCGGAAACGACGACTGAACGATTTTACCGGATGGAAGTGACGCAAGGGAAAGAGTACGTCAAAATCGATCCGACGGGCCAAGCGTTGCAACCGTTACGTCCTGGTGTGGCTCGCATTAAAGTCACTGTGCTAAAAGAAAATAAAGATGTGTTGGAAGTCTTGAAAAATGATAAGAAAACACCTTTGAGTACAACATTCAAGGTGACGATTGGTTCAGATTCAGGATCAACCGACTTGGATGGAGATGTATATTAAAAAGTGGGGAAGTTGGATATGAAACGAAAACGCATCGTTGTCATCCTTTTGATCGTGATTTTGACTGGAGTCGGAGTTACAAGTTACGTCATTCAATCGAATCGAAAAACTGAACTAGAACAGGCGTTACGTTCAGAAAAGCCTATGGAATTAGCATCCGCGTTAAAAAGTTCAGACATGTCTACATCGGAAAAAAATCGTTATATTGGTCGTTTTCAAGAGACGCTTGCATTTGAAAAGGCTGAATTGCTATTAGATTCTAAGACATCTCAAAATCAAATGAATTGGTTTTATGCGGCGCAGTTTGCTCCTCGGGATACAGTGGCTACTTGGCTAAAAAAGGGAGCAAAAGTGAATCAGTTAAATCAGAAGAAACAATCTGTTCTTCATGTGGCAACAAGTGTGAATCGTTCCAGTGATGCGTATGCTTTACTCGTCAAGCGCGCAACGTCTAAAGATTTAAATCGAATCGATGCGTACGGTCATACCCCTTTGTTTTATGCCACACTTGATCAAAATGAGACAGTCATCGAGTTACTTTTAGGGGCTGGTGCCAATCCGAACTTAGGAAAAGAACGTCCGATCTATGAGACAGTCAAACAAAATCGAAAAGATTTATTTGAATTGTTGAAACAGCACAAGGCAAAGGTAGAAACGAAACAAGTAAAGAAGATTGCAAAAATGTATCGTGCTACGACATTCTAAGCAATAACGAAGAGCCCCTCATCGAGTTGATGAGGGGCTCTTCTGATTACTGTTGAATACGTTTTGGTGTTTCGACATACATTTGGACAGAACGATTTAAAGGTAATAAGGAAGTTGGATTTTTCAAAACGGTTGCATCATAGGCCATGCGTAATCGAGAAGCCTCAGCATCCGCAGATTTATTGGCAATCATGAGTCGTTCTAAATCCCTCACATTGGCAGGGAACTGATTCTCTGCTAAATCGAGTTTTCCACGATAGGCGTTTACTTCTAGTTTCCCTTTTGTAAAGATTCCACCACGTACGTTCATCGTCGACCCGACAGAGTAGATCGTATTGATTTGATCGTCATCGCTGTAAAGGAACGCATTTAGGTCGGGCGTAGCTGTTCGGGGTGTTGAAAATTTATTCACCCGATTGATGACGAGTGTTCCTTTACTGAGTAGGATTAACGTGTTTTGTTTCGTTGAGGAAGTGAGACCTTGAATATTCGCATCATCGAGACGACTTGTACCTGTCGTATAAATCGTTGTCGCAAAACCAACATTCCCTCGAACGAGAAGGTTACCTAGGACGACAAGCGGCCGTTTGATTTCCAACGGCTGATCAACGGAATTCAGTGAAGAAATTGTCAGATTCCCATTGATGATCAAAGGCTCGAGCGTCTCTTGTACTAAATCATCCGTCAACGTGATCGTGTTATTTGTGTTCGGTGCGGGGCTAATCATCTGTCGTTTCGTATCAAGTGCCGTCAGAAACGGACCTGTTAAGACTGATTGTGGAATAGCCGAGTCCTTTAAGGAGGTAGTGATTTGTGTAATCGGTGTATTCACCGGCAGCTTCAAAAAGTCATTCAAAGCGTAGTTGAAGTCGAATGGCACAAGCGCTTCTTTCGTTGAGACGAGGTCCGTTGATCCTTTTGGATCAAAAATACTACGGTCACAAGATAAATAATCTTCACATTGCAGCAAAGGTAGATTTTTTTCTTGGAACACCCGAATTTGACCAGCGACATAGGGAAGTGCTTGTGTATTTGTGAACGTCCCATTTTCATTATTGTATTTAAAATAAGGAGTAGCGGTTGCTTTTAAAGGATTTCGCGAGAAGATATTACCTTCGATGAAAGGTGCACCTTTGATAATGACTTGGTTATCCGAACCAAGCGTATAGTACAAGAAGCTTGGAATAGCAGACAGATACACGCGTTGGCGATATGTCTTGCGAATCGCAGGCTGATCGCCCTTTTGTTTCTCGACTGTTGCGGTTAAATCTAATGCTTTAACTCGGATATTCGAGGCGGTCTCGTTTACTTCGACCGAGACACTCGGGACGATGGATTTTAAAGGTAAGATGATTGAGCTATTCAAATTACTGAATAGTGCTTGTGAAGATGTCGTAGGTGAAGTGCCCGTCGTCTTGACGACGATTTGCTGTAATGCAGCAACGGCTTGATCCAAATCATTTTGAGTGGATGTCTCGACATCGATATCCGTTTCACGGATTTCAGTTAATCGTGTGGACTGTAGACTGATACCAATCGTGGCTATGGCAAGAACGGAAAGTACCGTTAGCGTGACGAGTACGAATAATAAGGTGTAGCCTTGTTCAGATTTACGCATGATTAGTTCCTTTCTGAATTAAAATCCAATCGTACTCGTGAAGGTCTGTACTTCTTCTTGATCAGTTGACTGGATTCGAGTCGTGATGGTCAAAATACCATGGATGACATAACGACCAGGATATGTACTTCCGGTGATCGTTTGATATTCAGGACTAGATAATGTGAAGGTTTGAAAAAGTTCGGATTGCTCATCGATTGATTGTGGCTCTGACGTATAGACGAGTTTATCGCCTTGTTGCTGTTCGGTCAGGAATGTATATGTAACAGGCTTCACGGTAGATGCGGATGCTGAAGCTTCTTCTGTTGCATTGAACGGTTGAAATCCACTAGCTCGTTCAAGTAATCCCGTCTCATTGTTTAGCGTAGGCAACGTTCTTTTATAAAAAGAGAGTGTTTTAGATTCATCGATGCGAATCGCATCAAAGCCACTGACCTCATTTAAAATGATACCGATCCGACTATCCGCTTCACTACGTAATTCACTAATGATACCAGTTGCTCGAAAACTTTTCGTTCCGGAAATGAATACCGTCAAGATGACAGCACTGAAAATAGAAGCAACGACGATCGAGACAAGTAGTTCGACGAGTGTGAATCCTTCACTTTGTTGTTGGAAAACTTTGGTTGAGCGTCGCATTCGTAATCGATCCTTTCAAAGTCGTAATCGGTTCAGTCGTTCCTTCTACATACACGTATACATAAAGATCGAGTAGATTCGGATTCACTTCACCTTCCATTTTATGAGGTGTCACACTGTACTTCACATCAAATGAAATATTGTTGATTTCAGGATCAGTAAAAATTGACGTACAAATAGCCGATACACCACAAGAAGGAGTGGCGGGTTCTGGAATCACATAATTTCCATTCAGATAAACGGCCTTCAGTGCTTCTTGAGATAATGAAACGAAAGAAAAGGCTTCATTCGTTGTCGCTTCAATCGCTTCTCGCTTTATGTAAGAAGTAGCATTTTTAGCTAAATAGTTCGCAAACGTCAATTCCGTGCTAGTGCGTGATGCTGAAAGAGATTGCGAAAAGATACTGATCAATGAGACAGAGATAATCGACAGAATCGTAATACTGACAAGGACCTCGATTAATGAAAATCCATCTTGTTTGTGTTGCATATGCTCACCTCTTCATTTCTATCGGAAAAAACATCAATTGGATGAAGTTCAAAAACCTACAGACATTCACAGTTAGAGAAAAGAATTGTCAGGATAGACTTATGTTTCATCATGATATTCATTATAATGGAAATACTAGGCACCTGAAATGATTAATTCATACAGAAAGGAAACAGATGATGCTCAATACAAAGCGTTTTGCTGTACATACACTTTTACTCGTCTTACTCGTGGTTTTGATTTATGTGCCATCTTTCGCCTTAATTTCCTTTACCGGAAAGGCGACTGAACAGACGACTTTTTCTGAAACGGCTAAAGTTGGATCTGTTCCTGTAAGCGGGATGAGTCGTAAAGAAGCTGAATCCGCAGTCCAAAAAGCGATTACGGAATGGTCCAAAAAAACACCGTTGACGACGGGTACAGGAGAAGAAACGTTACCGGTACCAACTGAATTGGTGACATTTGATTCTGAGGAATCTGTTAAAAAAGCGTCTCTGAAAACGGGAGGAGACTTAATTCTCTCAATCGATGACGAAATGCTACAAAGTTTTCTATCTACGCAACCTGTCAGCTATTCACAAGAACAAACGGAAGCGTTTAAAACATGGTTAACGAATACAAGCAAGACATTAGCTGAAGGGAATTTTGATCCTTCACAAACGTCAGAGTCGTCTGCTGAAGGTGAGGTCGTATCAAGTATCACGTTTTCAACACGTTCAGCAGCAGAAGAACAGATGATTACAGGCATGGCAAACGTCGAAATCAAGCCAGATCAATTAATGAATGTGAAAACGTATGGTATGGATCCAATCGCCGCTTCTTACGTTGGAAGTAAATTATACGAATTGTTCGCAAAAACACCATTTGAAATCGTGGAACGCATGCCACATGCGACACTCCCCGATGATATTACACTAGGTTACGATGTCAAAATTGACGAAAAAACAGATTTTGCTGTTCGCAATACGCAAGCATCAGTTTATCGCCTCGTCGCCACGCAAGAGGGAAGCGACGTGACGATTGAACTACGTGGAGCACCGATAAAAGAGGCAGTGACTGTCGTGTTGGAAGGAGAAAAGACAATTCCATTTAGAACCATTACTCGTTACTCAGCTACGCTTTCAGCCGGGACGACGAATGATACGCAAGCTGGCGAAGAAGGAAAATCGATTGAAGTCTACCGTGTAATGAAGACCACTAAAGGGGAACAGAAAAAACTTCTTTCCTTGGATTTTTATGCAGCGATTCCTGCTGTCATCACGAAAAGCAGTCAAGAAGAACAGGCTCCTGTCGTAGTTCCACCAACCGAAGAAACACCATCTGAAGAAATGGATTCAGAGACATCAACTGATCCGAATTCTGAAGATCCACAAACGGATGGAACAGTTGAAACGCCAGAGACACCTACTTCACCGGACAGCCCAGATTCACCAACGACACCAGATGAGAATAATCAAGGTGATCCCGCTTCGCCGGTAGAAGATGAGTCGACAGGAGAAGCTGTCGGCTAAACGAGGAGGGAAGAGTATGAATTGGACGACGATTGCAATTGAACTTGGAATCATCATCGGACTTGCGACAATCATTTGTGGATTGATGTTTGCGGTGACGATTCCATATGTGACCTCGATTCAGGCGAAGTCAGTATTATCCATCGCAGCGATTATCATGGTGACACTGATCTATTTTAGTGTTCAGTTGGATTGGATTAGTAATCCTTTTGTAGCGATCGGTATGGTATTACTGTGTGTCGTAACGGGAGGCGTTACGAGTCTGATTGATGAAAAGAAACAAAAGCGAACTGTAATGATTGAAGACGAATCATGGCATGCGGAAGGATGACGGACTAAATGGCGATGAAGCGAAAACGACTCGGTGAAATGTTAATCGAAGAGAGTTTAGTGACAGAGAGTCAAATCGATGAGGCACTTTCTGTAAAACGACCAACTGAAAAATTGGGTGACGCGTTACTCCGCCTCGGTCATTTGACGGAACAACAATTACTAGAAGCGCTCCATCATCAGTTAAAGATTCCGATCATTCAACTGTATAATTATCCGGTCGATGTCGCGGTGACGAAATTGATTTCAAAAGAGTTAGCACAGCGGCATACGTTAGTTCCGGTCTACCGTGAAGGAAATCGTTTATTTATTGCCATGGCGGATCCGATGGACTTGATTGCAATCGATGATTTACGGATGCAGACGGGTCTAGTGATTGACGTAGGTATTGCGACACGGGACGAAATCAGACGAACGATTTTGAAGTATTATGATATCGATTCATCGTTGCGCGATTTGTTGGAGTCAGATGATATGACGGAGATGGACCAGTCGCGCGACGTGGTGACACGTGAAGATGCGCCAATCATTCGTCTCGTTAATCAAATCTTAGAAAATGCGATTGCACAACGGGCATCCGATATTCATATGGATCCCCAGGAAACATCGATGACGATTCGAATTCGAATCGATGGAGAACTTCGAACGGAAAATAATTATCCGAAGCAGATTCAAAGCATTTTAACGACACGAATCAAGGTCATGAGTGAGCTTGATATTACAGAATCTCGGTTACCGCAAGATGGGCGAATCAAATATGTCTTTAATGGACTAGCTTACGACTTCCGTGTTTCTACACTACCTACCGTATACGGGGAAAAAGTCGTTATTCGAATTCTTGACAGTTCCAACTCAAATATTTCTATCTCTAAAATTGGTTTCAGCTCACGGAATGAATCACAGTTCCGAGAAATGTTAAAACGACCGAACGGTATTATTTTGATTACCGGGCCAACCGGTTCAGGGAAATCATCGACATTGTATGCAGCCTTAAATGAGTTGAATGACGAGTCGCGGAACATCATTACCGTCGAAGATCCGGTTGAGTACCAGGTCGATGGTATTAACCAGGTTCAAGTGAACTCAAAAATTGGTTTAACATTTGCGAGTGGTCTTCGATCGATTCTCCGTCAAGATCCGAACGTCGTCATGGTCGGTGAGATTCGCGATATCGAAACGGCAGAAATATCGATCCGTGCTTCTTTGACGGGACACTTAGTTCTATCCACGCTCCATACGAACTCAGCAGTCAGTTCGATTACGCGGTTGATTGATATGGGCGTTGAATCGTTCCTCGTTGCAGCTTCGCTTAGTGGGTTAATCGCACAACGACTCGTCCGCCGTGTTTGTCGGGACTGCGGAGAAGCCCACTCGTTATCAACGCGGGAACAGGAGCTGTTTGATCAAGAAGGAATCGAAGCGACGACTGTCATGCGAGGTCGTGGCTGCTCATCTTGTAATATGACTGGATATCGAGGTCGTGTCGCGATTCAGGAAGTCATCATGATTGACGAAGTCTTACGGCGCATGATCATGAACCAGTCGACGGAAAGTGACATCACAGCGTACGTTAAATCGCAAGGACAACGTT
Source organism: Exiguobacterium sp. OS-77 (assembly GCF_000414195.2). Classification (NCBI taxonomy): domain Bacteria; kingdom Bacillati; phylum Bacillota; class Bacilli; order Caryophanales; genus Exiguobacterium; species Exiguobacterium sp. OS-77. The sequence goes on from NZ_DF239008.1 coordinate 976,015, forward strand.
TCCTTCTAGCTGATGGTCTATCGAAAGTAGCTGATGGTATCACGACGACAGAAGAAATTTTACGGACGGTGATTTCAGAATGAATCAAACGATGGAACGTGCCCAAATCGAAGATATTCTTCGTTCCTCGAAGGAACGAGGGGCATCCGATGTTCATTTGACTGCCGGATCCCCTCCTGTGTTTCGGATCAATGGAACACTGACACCATATGGATCCGAGAAGATGAAACCAGTCATCATTGATGGGTTCGTTCGTTCGTTGATCACGGAAGACATGTATCAGCAACTGAAGCAGGATCGAGATATTGATTTTTCGTTTGGTGTGACAGGTGTAGCACGATATCGGGTCAATTGTTTTTATCAGCGAGGCGCATTATCGATGGCCTTTCGAACGATCCCGACAGAAGTGCCTTCGCTTGAACAGTTAGGACTTCCTCCAGTCATCAAACGATTTTTGACGAAGCCACATGGTCTCATCCTTGTCACGGGTCCAACAGGTTCCGGGAAGTCGACGACGCTTGCTGCGATGATCAACGAAATCAATCAGACGATGTATAAACGGATCATCACACTGGAAGACCCGATTGAATACTTACATAGTCATCGAAAGAGCTTAATTGATCAACGGGAGATTGGAATTGATGCGCCACGTTTTTCGACAGGATTGCGCTCAGCGCTTCGCCAAGATCCGGATGTGATTTTACTGGGAGAAATGCGCGACCTTGAGACGATTGCTACCGCGGTAACGGCTGCTGAAACCGGTCATCTTGTCTTTGCGACGGTGCACACGGCAACAGCAGCTTCAACGGTCAGTCGCATCATCGATGTATTTCCGTCGGAGCAACAAGATCAGATTCGGGCACAGCTAGCGAACGTCCTAGCGGGTGTCATCTCACAACGACTCATGCCACGATCGGACGGAACAGGACGTGTCGCTGCTTTAGAAATCATGGTTGATACACCAGCTGTCTCCAACTTGATTCGGACAGGTAAGGAATATCAGATTCAATCCGTCTTACAGACGGGTAAACAATATGGCATGCAAACGATGCAGATGGCCTTACAGGATTTGGTCAGTCGCGGTTTGATTCCGGCATCTGCTGCAACACCATACATATCGGGGTGAAGGGATGGCAGTATTCATTTACGAAGGTCGAACGATGGCCGGAAAACGAAAAAAAGGCAAGATCACTGCCTTGTCAAAGCGCGAGGCGGCAGAACGTCTTCGGACAGATCAAATTGCCGTAACATTGCTTGAAAAGCAAGAATCAAAAGGGTTAAATACCGAGATTACGTTTTTAAGTGCTAAACCGAAAATCGAGCATCTTGTCATGTACGCGCGTCAGTTTGCAACGCTCGTTCGATCGGGTGTTTCGATTGTTAGAGCAACAGAAATTCTACGTAAACAAACAGAATCAAAACCACTCGAGCGAGCGCTTGTCGAGGTAGAAGATGACTTGCGTAGTGGGATTCAGTTTTCCCAGGCAATCGAAAAACATCCTCGTGTATTTGATACGTTTTTCGTTAGTATGGCGATGGCGGGAGAAGCGAGTGGTAATCTCGAAGAGGCGCTAGATAATATCGTGACGCAGCTGCAAAAACAATATGAGATCAAACGAAAAGTCATTTCGGCCTTAATCTATCCGGCGGTCGTATCGCTTGTCGCGATCGGCGTCGTTGTCTTCCTGATGATGAATGTCGTACCGACGTTCGCTTCGATCTTTGATCAGTTAGGCAGTGAGTTGCCACTGATCACGAAACTCGTCGTCGCTGTCTCCGACTTTTTTGTCGCCTATTGGTGGGTGCTTCTATTGATTGCATTTGGCTTAATCGGACTGTTGTATTTTAACCTCAAGAATGAGCGACAGCGTCTCTTTTTTGACCGTTTCTTGTTAATGATTCCAGTCTTCGGACCGCTGATTCAAAAATCACAAATCGCGCTGATGACACGTGGTCTATCTGTATTGCTCAATGCGTCAGTACCGATTTTAGCTTCACTTGATATTACTGAACGAATCGTTACGAATCGGATCATTCGTAAAGGGATTGCTGGTGCGAACGAAGCGATGTCGCGCGGTATTCCGATGCACGAACCATTAGAGCGAAACAAGTACTTCCCACCGCTCGTCACACAGATGATTGCGATTGGGGAAGAGTCAGGTCGTCTCGATTCGATGCTGACGGAAGTCGCGAACTTCTACGAAACCGAAGTGGAAACGACGACGGATCGTTTGAAATCGATCATCGAACCATTATTGATTGTTGTATTAGCCGCAATCGTTGGTGTTATTGTCATTGCCGTCGTTGTACCAATGTTTAAGATTTATTCCGATATTCAAGCAAGTTGACAATTGTAAAAACATTTACCTGTTGTTAAAAAAAGACATAAACTACAAAAAATGTGGTGCTACTATAATAGTATTCGTTTGGATAGTAAGTCTTACTAACCAAGAACAGTAAAAAAGCACTAGGGAGGCATAATGAAATGATCGAACGTTTAAAAGAAATTTGGTTAGATGCAAAACAAATGCGCGATGAGCGCGGACTGACATTGATCGAGTTACTCGTCGTCGTCGTTATCTTAGGTATCATCGCAGCAATCGCTGTCGTCGCAATTGGTGGATTGATTGATAACTCACGTAAGGATGCACAGGTATCAAATGCAAAACAGTTATTAAGTGCTGCAAAACTTTATACTTCTCAAAACACTCTAGAGAGCGGTGAAGTAGTTCAGTTAGGACTATTAAAAGGTGGAGCAACTATGACTGACTCAACTGACAAAGGTACAACAGCTGCACCAAGAACAGGGAATTTGGACAAATTTGTTGATTCACTTAAGGATCCTATGGATGGTGATGCTGATTATCAAGATGCTTATGTTCAAGTAACAGAAGCCTCGGGTAAATATACATATAAAGTATATTTAGTTGGTTCAAAAAGTTACTTTAACGGTGATGGTCCTGGTGGCTTAAAGCGTGCAGGAGTATCATCAAATACCGTGACACCATAACTTCCCCCCTCCTCGGGGGTTTTTTTCTGAACTTTTTTGAAAGGGAGGTCGTGTCATGACGATCGTCTTCACGGTATATTTTTTCTTGTTAGGTTTATTGATCACATCGTTTACAAATGTCGTCGGTTTGCGTGTTCCGGTCGGGGAGTCGATCGTTCATCCACGTTCCCATTGCCCGACCTGTGGACATGTGCTTGGACCACTCGAACTGACGCCAGTACTCGGATATGTAGTACTCGGTGGGAAGTGTCGTTCTTGTGGACAGGCGATTTCAATCAAGTATCCAGCGCTTGAACTACTCGGTGGTGTGCTTTACGCCTATGCGTTTTGGCAGTTCGGTTGGTCGATGGAACTTGCGTTGACACTCACTCTAACTAGTCTCTTGTTTATTCTTACGATGTCTGATCTTGCCTATATGCTCATACCGAATAAAATTTTACTGTTCTTTTTACCAATTGCTTTGATTGTGCGCTACCTTTCTCCACTTGAAAACTGGTATAATCCAATTATTGGAGGAATTGTCGGATTCGTTCTATTGTTCGTCATTTTTCTTGCATCACGACGCGGTATGGGAGCAGGAGATGTCAAGCTCTTCGGTTTACTTGGGATTTTCCTTGGACCCCTTCATGTCGTCATCGCGTTGTTTGTTTCAGCATTTGTTGGTTCAGTGATCGGGCTGACGCTACTCGGAACGGGACGCGTCAGACGAAAACAACCGATACCATTCGTTCCCTCCATTGCGATCGGGACATTACTTACATATTATTTTGCGGATGATTGGGTGTCGTGGTACCTCGATTTACTGCTTTAAGAAAGGAAGAACGTACATATGACGCAACGGCGTAAAGGTACATATGTTTATTTTAATTTTACGGACGTCGCTATTTTTGGTGCGGTTGTCAAAAAAGGGGTCTTGAAACGACGTGCTGTCGTATCTCTTCCAGCAGGTACGTTACAGGGTGGATGGCTTCAACCGGAAGCGTCGCTCGATCTGATTTTTGATAGTCTATTGACGAAGTTGAAAGTTCCTCGCGGATCGAAAGCCGTTCTTGCGCTGGATGGTTCACTCGTCCTTGCACGGAAACTCGATATTCCGGAGACGATTGCGACGAATCAGATCCGGGGTTATCTATTCATGGAGATTGGTCATAGCATTGTCCTTCCTTTTGAAGAACCGTACTTCGACTACACTGTCCTTGAAGACGGTGAAAAGCGTGAAATCATGCTGTATGCAGCACCGAATGAAGCACTGAAACAATATACGCAATTGTTTAAACAAAAGCACCTTCGATTAGTGGCAGCGGAACCGCAACCACTGTCTACCTACTTTGGTCTTGAAGCGCACTATCCGGCAGCAGATACCGATACGCTGCTGATTTGGAATGCGAACGCGACGAACCATCAATTGATTATCATCGAAGATCGTGTACCACGCCTGATTCGCTCAGTGGATACGTTTTCGGCAGATGCTTGGGATGTAGACGTGATCGAGGATCAATTGCATTATCGCTATCGATCAGATGATCAGACAGTCGAACTCGTCTTGGATGAAATGCTGTTAGAATTTTCGCGTGTGCTAGACTTTTACCGCTTCTCGCTCGCTCGAGAAAGCCGCGAAATCAAGACGGTTGTCCTTGCGGGAGACTTCCCGTTTCGAGATGAATTAGCGACACGATTCCGAACGAACTTTGATCTTCAGTTAGATGAAGTACCGGACATGATGACGATCGATAGTCAATCGGTTCCACGCATTTACTTACCGATCGTCGGTCTAGCCACTGCGCGACCAGATCGTATCAATCTTTTACCGGAAAGTGACGAGGCACCGAAATATCCGCTTGTCGCTTCGCTGATTTTATTATTATTTGGTGGATTGATTGGTGGTTATTTATATTGGCAAACGGATCAGTTCGCTAACCGAGTGGAATCCGTAGACGATCAGATTCAAATCGTCCGACAATTACAATCCGAATCCGATCAGTCGTCTAAACAAGAAGTCGTTCAATTGAAACAGACGGTCGAGTCGCTAGAAGAAGCACCTAAGCCAGCTGTTCCAACACTTGAGCGAATCACACGTTACTTACCGGAACGCGGATACATTCTTCAGTACGCATATGGAGCGGATGATACCGTTGCTATGACGGCTCAGTTTGAGACACTCGATGAGCTGAATGATTTTTACCGAGAGTTGCTGACCGATAAAGTGTTCTCCGGTACGACACTGGCAAGCGTTACGACAAAAACGATGAATGAAAAAACAGATGTCGTGACAACGACAACGGTTGATCCGGCGACCGGTCAAGAGATTCCAACGACGGAAATTACTCCGAATGATGACACGAAGACAGAAGAACCGCGATATATCGGTCAGTTTTCTATGGAAGTCAATCCTGAGGAGGTTGTTAAGGGAGAGACCAATGAGGCAGACCCGGCAGTACCGAAAGAAGATAAGCCATCTGAGCCAGAAATTGAAGGGGACGGTCAAACACCGGATGATCCTTCAGGAGAAGTCATCTCGACAGAAGTTGAGGAGGTGCCTGAAAATTGAAGCGATATAGCAGTTACCTCCTTCTCTTTTTATCAATTCTCATCGTTTTAGGTGGCATTGGGTATTTTGGATATACGACGTATATGACACATCAAACCTTGCAACAAAAAGAGGCGACACTCAAACGAGAGCAAATGGCGTTAGAGCAAGCAAAAGCAAATGAGCAAAAAGTGGACGTGGCAGAATCGAGTTTCCTACAACAAAAAGTTCCGGTGACGGCATCGAATGATGATGTTATCGATGCGATCAACGCAGCAAGTCAGATTGCTGGAGTAAAAGTACAGTCGATTACTTTCGGTCAGTCGACAGAGACTACACCACAATCTCCCGTAACGTCCACACCGGCTGTTGACGGAGCGATGGCGACCGAATCGGATCAAGCGACAACGCCTACAGCGACTACTCCCGCAGCAAATGCGACACCGTTACCAGCTTCTTTGACGATTGAAGCACCGTCATATCTTGAATTGATGGCCTTCTTGAAACAAATTGAGCGAACAGATCGCATTACGATTCTTCGCCAGATTCAGTTGACTGGTCCAGAAGAACAAGGACCTGGCGGTGGCGCAATTCAATTGGAAAACGAAATGCTATCTTTCACAGTCGAAATTGAATCGTATTACCGTCCGGATTTAACGAAGTTGACGCCTGATAAACAGACGCCGCTTAAAGAAAAAACACCAAAGTCAGATCCATTTGTCGATGTGACAGGAAATTAAGATGAGTTTGGCGGTTCCTACTCTGTTAGGGACCGCTTGTTTTTTGTTAGACTATACGATGACTCGAATTATCCGATTCGAAATTAACGGGAAAGAACGTGATACTAATGGTAACGCAACCACACTTGATCCTTGCCTCGGCTTCACCACGCCGGACGGAACTTCTAAAGCAAATTGGAATCCCTCACGAAGTCGTACCTGCGAATGTCGTCGAAGAGGCACCATTTCCGATGTCACCGCATGAGTACGTCCGTTATCTATCGCAAAAGAAAGCGCGAGCGATTACGATAGACGGCGTCATTTTGGCTGCGGATACGGTCGTCGCGATTGATGACATGATTCTTGAGAAGCCAGCAAATAGTTCTGAGGCACGGGCGATGCTTGCGCGTCTGTCAGGACGCGCTCATGAGGTCGTGACAGGCGTGACGATTCGCTTTGGTGAAAAGGAGGAGACGTTCGACGTGACGACACACGTTCGTTTTGGTGCATTGTTAAACGAGTGGATCGAAGGGTATATCGCGACGAACGAGCCTTACGATAAAGCGGGTGGCTATGGTATCCAAGCGATGGGAGGGCTATTCGTCGAGGCGATTGAGGGCGATTATTATAATGTCGTTGGATTGCCCATACACGAGATCACGAAACGTCTCGCGTCGTTTAAAATCAAGCCGATGTTTGCGTAATTCTGAAACAGAGAGGTCGGATGCTGTGATTGAATGGCCGAAGGATATGGTTCAGTTGAAAGGCTTGGCACAAGCGACGACAGTCGAACTGCTCGCGTGTCTTGTCCGAAGTGGGACACGGGACCGGACCCCGCTTGAAATCGCGGAAGAATTACTGCATATCTATCCTTCGCTGATCGAACTCGAAGCGGCTGGAGTCGGAGGACTCGAAAAAGCACCAGGGGTCGGAAAGGCGAAGGCATTGCAAATCATGGCGGGACTGGAACTGGGTCGTCGTCTCGTCACGGAACCGAAGTGGGTGCGACCAACGATTCGTTCACCGGAAGACGCAGCGGAGCTGTTGTTAGAAGAGATGCGTCTTTATCAACAAGAACACTTCATCTGTCTGTATTTGAATACGAAAAATGAGGTCGTTTCGAAAAAGACGTTATTCATTGGAGGATTGAACACGTCGATCGTCCACCCGCGTGACGTCTTCCGGGAAGCGATTCGTTGTTCGGCTGCGAATTTCATCGCTGTGCATAATCATCCGTCGGGTGATCCGACACCGAGTCGAGAGGATATCGAGGTATCAGAGCGGCTCGTTGAGGCAGGACGGCTCATTGGAATCAGTTGTCTTGACCACATCATCATCGGGCACGGACAATTTATTAGTATGAAACAGCGCGGATTTATGTAAGAATAACGTCTGAAGGGAAAGTTTCGTTTCTTTCCATCAGACGTTTTTTTGTGTGTTTTCTAAGGCGAACTGTAAACAAGCTGTAACGTTTTAACGCTTTCCAATGAAGGCTTTTCCGTTATAATTAGTGAAGTGTATTCTCAGAGAGGGGTTTTTTGAATAATGTTTGGATCATTCAGCCGTGAAATCGGCATTGACTTAGGTACGGCTAACACGCTCGTGTATGTAAAGGGGCAAGGAATCGTCGTCCGCGAACCGTCCGTCGTCGCTTTCCGTACGGATACAGGAAAAATTGAAGCGGTCGGTAACGCAGCGAAAAACATGATCGGTCGTACGCCGGGTAACGTGACAGCACGACGCCCGATGAAAGACGGGGTTATCGCGGATTATGAAACAACCGCTACGATGATCAAATACTTCATGGATCAAGCTTCGAAGAAAAAAGGTTTGTTCTCTTCAAAAACAAACGTCATGATCTGTGTACCAAGTGGGATTACATCGGTCGAAAAACGTGCGGTTGAAGATGCAGCGAAACTTGCTGGAGCGCGTGAAGCGTACACGATTGAAGAACCATTTGCAGCAGCAATCGGTGCAGGTCTTCCGGTTTCAGAACCAACAGGCTCGATGGTCGTTGATATCGGTGGTGGTACGACGGAAGTTGCTGTTATCTCACTCGGTGGTATCGTCACGAGTCAATCGATTCGTGTCGGTGGAGACGAGATGGATGAATCCATCATTCGTTACATCAAGTCGAAGTACAACCTGATGATCGGGGAGCGGACAGCTGAGACGTTGAAAATGACAATCGGTTACGCACGCATCGATGAAGAATCAGAAAATGAAACGATGGAGATCCGTGGACGCGATCTCGTGACAGGTCTTCCAAAACAGATTGAAGTCACAAGTGCCGAAATTTGTGATGCACTTTCAGATACGGTCGATGCGATTCTTGCGGGTGTCAAGCACACGCTTGAGCAGACACCTCCTGAATTATCAGCAGACGTCATGGACCGCGGTATCGTTCTGACTGGCGGTGGGGCTCTCTTAAAGAACCTCGATGCTGTCATCGAAGACGAAACACGTATTTTGACACTCGTTGCAGAAAATGCACTCGATTGTGTCGCAATCGGTACAGGAAAATCACTCGAGATGATGAATGTCCTTCGTTCGAAATCAGGCATCTCGCAAAAAAGATAAGGATGGGATGAGCGATGAAGCGATTTTTAAACAATCGAAAACTGCTCATCACACTCCTTAGTTTTCTCCTTTTGGTGATTTTGATCGGCATTTCGCTGCAAGGGCGTAACCAATCCCACTGGTATCAAAGCTTCGTGCGTGATACCGCGGGCGTCGGTCAACGCCTTTTCGCGACACCGATTGGCTGGATTGATGATACGGTCACTTCGATTAGAGAAGTGCGTGACGTTTACAAAGAGAACGAACACTTGAAATCACGATTGAATGACTATGCTGGTAATGCGGTCAAAGTCCGTGATCTTGAGCGTGAGAATAAAGAATTGAAGGATATGCTCGACCTGAACGGATCGATCCGCGACTACAAGTTGTTACCGGCAGAGATGATTGGTCGGACGGCATCTGAATGGCAACGGTTCGTGACGATCAACATCGGTGAACAAAAGGGTGTCAAGGCGAACATGGCCGTTGTAACAGCAGACGGACTAATTGGTCGCGTCATCCAAGCGAGCGCCTATACGTCTCTCGTACAGTTGATGTCGGATACGAGTCGGACGAATAACGTCTCGGCAACGGCTGACGATACGAAGGGAAAAGGTGTTTTCGGTACGATCGAGGGGTTTGATGAAGAAACGAAATTACTCAAGTTCACGAAAATTCCGAACGACGCGAAGCTGAAAAAAGGGCAGACCGTCACGACGTCAGGTCTTGGTGGAAAGTATCCGAGTGGGATCGTCATCGGAAAAATCACGGAAGTGAAATCCGATCAGTATGGGGCTTCAAAAATCGCATACGTCAAACCGGCAGCAGACTTCGAACAGTTCGGTCATGTCTTCGTGATTGAACGCGAAGCGAAGGAACCTTTCGCTGAGACCGATAAGGGAGGGGACACTCGTGAATAACGTTAAGTTGTTTTTCGCCGTGTTCCTTCTTTTCATCTTGGAAGGAACGTTGTTCGCAGGACCTCTCGGAGATGGATCGCCGTATGTCATTCATGCGACATTGATCGGTTTGATGTTCCTTGGTCGATATGGAAAACTCGAACAGGCACTCGGATTCGGACTCGTCTTCGGATTGTTGTATGATTTCGTCTATTCGGATATCATCGGCATTTACTTATTTGCGTTATCCGCCATTCCGCTTTTTAGTAGCTTCGTGCTAAAATATGTAAAGGAGAACGTATTAACGATTCTTGTCACGTTCACGTTCAGTGCCATTTTGTATGAACTCGATATATATTTCTTCACGGCTTCGGTCGTTGGTGTCGGGGTATCCTTCCAGGAACTCGCGACACAGATCATTCCAAGGAGTCTGGTTGCGCAGTTGATCGGGATCATCATCCTGTATTATCCGATGACCCGACTCGTGCAGTCGACCCTTGACGAGAAAAGAGGATGAGTCATGATTGAGCGTAAACGTTATGTAACGATGAAAGGTCATCGTGGTGGCCTCGCCGTCTATGTGAATGAAAGGTGCAGTGTGGATGAATTTCTTGACGATTTAGAGTTGACGCTTGCGGACAAATCCGTCGAGAACGGACGCGCCGTACCGATCACCTTCTTCTTCGGTCGACGTTATGTCGATGAAGGGGTGTTGACGGCCGTCGAATCTATCGTCGCGCGACATGATTCCTTCTCTTTCAAAGGTTATGACAGTGAGTGCATCACGAAGGACGAGGCAAAAGCCTTGTACGGAGAGCGAACGTTCCACTATTTCGGTGGCACGGCACGCAGTGGGCACGTATTAGACGTCGAAGGCTCGATCGTCATCATCGGAGATATCAATCCGGGGGCGGTCGTTCATGCGACAGGAAGTATCTATTGTCTCGGTGCGTTACGGGGGACCGTTCATGCGGGGAAAGGTGGCAATACGGAAGCCGTCATCGCGGCGAGCGTGTTGCAACCGAAGTGGATTGCGGTCGCTGGCACCGTCCATGAGGAACCGGAGGACGCACCAATTCCTGCTCTCGATATGGGTTGTGCATTTTTAGGTGAAGACGGGGTCGAATTCTCCCGCCTTCAAACCGTTCCGCTCGCGCGGATGGATCAGTTTGCGATTGATAGTGAAAGAGGGTGACGGATATGGAACAAGTGAAAGAACAGGTACATATGGAGGCGAAGACGAACATGGGACGCGCCATCGTCGTCACATCCGGTAAAGGTGGCGTCGGAAAGACAACGACGACTGCAAACATCGGAACAGCACTTGCATTGATGGGACATTCCGTTTGTCTCGTTGATACGGATATCGGGTTACGTAATCTGGATATCGTGCTTGGTCTCGATAACCGGAGTATCTATAACATCGTTGACGTCGTGACAGGGCAATGTAAATTGCACCAAGCACTCGTCCGCGATAAACGTTTTGAAGAGATGTATCTGTTGCCTGCTGCTCAATCAAAGGATAAGTCCTCCGTCACACCCGAACAGGTGAAGGCAATCATCGATACACTGAAACTCGAATATGACTTCGTCTTGATTGATTGCCCTGCAGGAATCGAACAAGGCTTCATGAATGCGATCGCTGGGGCCGATGAAGCCGTCGTCGTGACGACACCGGAAAAAGCAGCCGTTCAAGATGCGGACCGGATCATCGGAATGCTCGAGCGTTCAGAACGTAACATCGTTCCGAAACTCGTCATCAACCGGGTGCGTTCACACATGATGGCATCTGGTGATATGCTCGACATCGATGAAATCATGCGTATCCTTTCGATTGATCTGCTTGGTTTGATCATCGATGATGAAGAAGTCATCGCCGCTTCCCACCGTGGTGTGCCTGTGACGATGAATCCGGATAACCGGGCTGGACTCGGCTACCGGAACATTGCCCGCCGGATTCTCGGAGAATCTGTACCACTGCTTGATTTAAATGAACAACCGCAAAAAGGGTTCTTCGTCAAATTGAAGAAGATGCTTGGGATGAAATAAGAATGGGAAATTAGACTAGGACGACATCGTCGCGCCTAGTCTAATTTTTTTGGAGGGATCAGTATGCGATGGATTAGTGAACAGACCGCTTCGCTTGAACGATTGGCATTGGTCGAAGGCGGTCGATTGATTGAATACCATGAGCGGATGCGTGACGAGATTCGGGTTGGCACTTTCGTCTATGCCAAGGTCGACCGGTTGCATCCGACGCTCGGAGCAGCCTTTTTGATTGCGACCGACGGTACACCGCTTTACTTACCGCTAAATGAGACGATTGAAGCGTTGCACCGTTATCCGGACGTACCGACGATCGGACAAGCCGTCCAGGTCGGACAGACGTTACTCGTCCAGGTCGTCAAAGAGGGCGTTGCACCGAAACAACACAAAGTGACGCAAAACATCACCTATGGTGGACGTTATCTCGTTTATTTCCCGTACGGTCGACGCATCCGTTTCAGTCGAAAGCTGGATCTCGTCGTCCAGCGTCAACTGGCGGAACAATTGACGACAACAGAAGAAGAAGGAATTCTCTACCGGACGGAGGCAGCAAAAGCATCAATCGACGAATTGAAGCAAGAGCTGCAGTCGTTACGGACACGACATAAAGAACTCATGCAGGCACCGCGTCTTGAACAAGACGAGGCACTGATCGTCCAAGAAGCGAAACGTCTTCCGCACGTCATGGAAGCACTCGTCATGACGCGTCAGGAAAAGGAACGACTCGAACTACTCGGTCTGTCCGTCGAACGGTCGCTACGAAAAGGGCGCTTACCCGAGATGGAAGCAATCGACGGGGCGATCGAGAAGGCGATGCAACGCGTCGTCTGGCTCGACGGAGGAGCGTATCTCTTGATTGAAGAAGTCGAGACGATGACTGTCATCGACGTCAACAGTGGGAAGACGATTTCCGTCAAGGAACAAAAGCGGACGTTTGACCAGATAAATGAAGCGGCTGCTGTCGAAGTCATGCGGCAATTACGATTGCGCAACATCAGTGGCATGATTGCGATCGATTTCTTACGTGGCTCAAGTAAAGGTCAGACACGGGTGACCCAACTCCTTAAAGAACGGGCAGCGCTCGAGACGAAGCAAATCGAAGTCTATGGGTTTACGAAGATGGGTTTATGCGAACTGACACGACAACGTCACGGGAAATCGCTACAGGAACGTTCACAGGAATCCGGGCAGTGGACGCGATTGAGTGTCTATCGCTTGATTGAACCGAAGTTACTTGAGATTGCTACCTATGCGGAAGCGGTCGTGATTCGTGCACCACGGCATCTGTTGCAGGACGAATTCGTTTCCCGTCAACCGCTCGAAGTCCATGTGCTCGAAGGCGATCCAGCGGTCCTGTTCACGGGGTCGTCACAAGACTGTCTCGATTTCATCAAACGATCGGAATAATCCTTCAGAACAGCATTGACAAGGTAGAAGAACGTTTGGTATTCTGAATAACGTTAGTTCGTTTGGAAGCACCCAAATGACTACAACCGCACAGACCGGGTTTTAAAGCATTCGCTGCCCGTGATGGCGAGTCTGAGTTCCTAAGAGGAGGTGCACGTAATGTACGCAATTATCAAAACTGGTGGTAAACAAGTCAAAGTCGAAGCTGGCCAAGAAATCTACGTTGAGAAATTAAACGCAGACGTCGACAGCACAGTCGAATTTGGTGAAGTATTGATCCTTGGTGGTGACGATGTTAAAGTCGGCGCTCCACTCGTAGAAGGTGCGAAGGTCGTAGCAACGGTCATCAAACACGCTCGCGCGAAAAAGATCACTGTCTTCAAAATGAAAGCGAAAAAGAACTACCGTCGTAAGCAAGGTCACCGTCAACCTTACACGAAGGTCCGCATCGAGAAAATCGAAGCGTAAGCCATGATACGTGTCAAGATTCGACGAGATGAAGCGGAACTCGTCCGCTCCATCGAAGTGACAGGACATGCCGAGTTTGCAGAACCAGGTCTCGACCTTGTCTGCGCCGGCGTCTCGTCGGTGATCTTCGGGGCATACAATGCCATAGAAGCATTACTCGGGCAGGTCCTGCTCCTTGAAATGGCAGAACAACAAGAGGGTGGCTACTTTTATGTAGAACCGTACGCTGACTTAGCACCGGATGTCAGTGAGCGCACCCAATTGTTACTGGAAGCGACTTTGGTCCAACTTGGTACCATCGCTGAAAGTTACGGTGAGTTTATCCAACTTGAACAAGTATAGGAGGTGGATTCCACATGTTGAAACTTAATCTTCAGTTCTTCGCATCGAAAAAAGGGGTAGGTTCGACAAAGAACGGTCGTGACTCGCAATCGAAACGCCTTGGGGCGAAACGTGCAGACGGTCAAACTGTTTCTGCTGGTTCAATCCTCTACCGTCAACGCGGTACGAAGATTCACCCAGGTATGAACGTCGGACGTGGTGGCGATGATACACTTTTCGCAACTGCAACTGGTGTCGTTCGTTTCGAACGTCTCGGACGCGACAAGAAACAAGTCAGCGTTTACCCAGCATAAGGATCGACGAAGCAGACTCTAGCCACTTTCGAGGGTTAGGGTCTGTTTTTTTTAGGAGGGAACGACCGATGGAGGAACAGCAGGTACTTGATCTTTTGAAGACTCTTCGTCACGAGTGGTTGAACCGGATACAACTCGTCCGTTCGTATGGCGCGATCGGAGACGAACAAGCAGTCGAGTCGATCTGTTCGGCGTACCGGGAGCAAGCATCTCGGGAAGGACGTCTAGCGCGAATCGGATTACCGAAAACCGCACTGGCGTTACTGCAAGCTGAATGGTCAGGCAAAACTGTGACGTATGATGTCATCGGAGCACCCCACATGGAAGATGAGCGGTTGAAGCAACTCGTCGAAGCAGCCATCGCCATGATTGATGTAGGAGTAGGTGAAGTATCCGTGACCTTCCACGAGGGCGTGACCATCGAGATCTATCGGGATCTACTAGATATGTCGCGCCTTGAGGATCTAGTGACGCCGATGGAAATCGAGTCGCAGACGGAAAATGAGTGTGTGATTGAGATTGAAAGTCTTCCGTTTGAGGAAGAGAAGTAAGAGGAGGGATCCGACATGTTTGTCGATCAGGTAAATATTTATGTAAAAGCAGGTGACGGAGGACGTGGGCAAGTAGCGTTCCGTCGCGAGAAATATGTTCCGGACGGCGGTCCTGCCGGCGGTGACGGTGGTCACGGGGCACACGTCGTCCTTGAAGTTGACGAAGGACTTCGGACATTGATGGACTTCCGTTACAAACGTCACTTTAAAGCGGTTCAAGGTGAAAACGGCATGTCAAAAGGGATGCACGGTCGTAAAGCCGAGCATCTAATCGTCAAGGTTCCACCGGGCACAGTCGTCTACGATGACGATACGAATGCGGTCATCGCTGACCTCGTCCATCACGGACAACAAGCAATCGTCGCAAAAGGCGGACGTGGCGGACGTGGGAATACACGTTTTGCGACACCAGCCAACCCAGCACCTGAGCACGCTGAAAACGGTGAGCCAGGAGAAGAGAAGTACTTGAAGCTTGAGCTGAAGATGTTAGCAGACGTGGGTCTCGTCGGTTTCCCGAGTGTCGGAAAATCAACGATGTTATCGGTCGTTTCAGCAGCACGCCCGAAAATCGGCGCGTATCACTTCACGACGATCACACCGAACATCGGTGTCGTCGAAACGGAAGATAGCCGCAGCTTCGTCATGGCTGACTTGCCAGGATTGATCGAAGGTGCAAGTGAAGGGGTCGGACTCGGTCACCAGTTCCTCCGTCACGTCGAGCGGACGAAAGTCATCGTCCACGTCATCGACATGAGCGGAATGGAAGGTCGCGATCCAATCGAAGACTACAACATCATCAATAAAGAACTCGCGGACTATAATCTGCGCTTAACAGAGCGTCCGCAAGTCGTCGTCGCGAATAAGATGGACATGCCGGATGCGGCAGAACATCTTGAAGCCTTCAAAGAAGCTTTCCCAGAGCTTGAAGTATTCGAGATTTCAGCGGCAACACGTCAAGGGCTACGCGATCTGTTATTCCGAATCGCTGACCTCGTCGATGCGACACCAGAATTCGGTCTTG
The DNA here is from genome assembly GCF_000414195.2 of Exiguobacterium sp. OS-77. Classification (NCBI taxonomy): domain Bacteria; kingdom Bacillati; phylum Bacillota; class Bacilli; order Caryophanales; genus Exiguobacterium; species Exiguobacterium sp. OS-77. The sequence continues at coordinate 991,857 of NZ_DF239008.1, forward strand.
AGGAACTCGAAGAGAAAACAGCGACACCACGTGTCGTCTACGGTTATGAAGCACCAGAAGCTGGCTTTACGATTTCGAAAGATGAAGACGATTGCTTCGTCATCAAAGGACCACGCATCGAAAAACTCTTCACGATGACGAACTTCATGCGTGAAGAATCGATTAAACGTTTCGCTCGGACACTGCGTCAAATGGGTGTCGACGAAGAGTTGCGTCGTCTTGGTGCGATCGACGGCGATGTCGTTCGTATCCGTGATTTCGAGTTCGAATTCGTCGAGTCATCATTCTAAGCGGTTCATTCCATTAGGAAACGGAGTGTGAAAGCATCGTGGACCCATTGCCCATGATTTCAGTCGTTTGGTTAATTCCGATTCTCATGTTATCTGCGTTCTTTTCCTCAGCTGAGACGGCACTCGCGAGTGTCAATCGGTTGCGGTTGTTGCACCAATCGGAAGCAGGGGACGCGCGTGCGTCCCGTGTGTTTCGCTTACTTCAACGCTACGAAGAGACACTGACGTCGATTTTGATTGGGAATACGATCGTCAACGTCGCCTTTATCTTATTTGGTGGCTGGTGGATCATCCAGTTCGTCGAGACGATCGCAACACAAACCGTTGCCTTTCTTGCGCTGTTTTTTCTGTTGCTGTTGTTCGGAGAATTGATACCGAAGTCGTATGCTCGTGAACATACGGAACGTTACGTGTTATTGATCGGACGTCCACTGCGTTTCTTCTTACTGTGCTTTCGACCGCTCGTTTTCCTGTTACTCCGCTTACGCCAATTGGCGCTACGATTGATTGGGGCTGATCCGAAAGGACCGCTCGTGACCGAACAGGAACTCAAGGCACTCGTCGATATTAGTCAGGAAGAAGGGATCATGGGGCTTGCAGAGGCTGAACTCGTTCATCAAGCAGTTGATTTTCAACATGCGACGGTCGAAGATGCGCTGACGCCACGGATGGATATTCAAGCGATCGATATTGATGCGCGGCTCGAAGACATCATTGCAGAAGTCCAAAAGGGTGGCTATTCTCGTCTACCGGTCTATAAAGATTCGATTGATCACGTCATTGGTGTATTATCGGAGCGGGACTTTCTGCGTGCATACGTGAAGAACGGCTCCGTTGATATCCGAGAATGGATTCGACCGGTATCGTTCGTCGTACCACAGACGCGATTGATGGATTTATTACCGGAACTCAAAGTCAAGCAGTCCCACATGGCAGTTGTCCTTGATGAATTCGGAGGGACGGCAGGTCTGATCACCCTTGAGGATATTTTAGAAGAAATCGTCGGGGAGATTTGGGATGAACACGATGAATCGTTGGAATATACGAAACGGATTGGTCCAGAGCAATACGAATGTCTAGCGGAGTATGACATTGAAGACTTCTGTCAGCAATTTCAATTGACGATGCCGGACACCGATGCCCAGTCACTTGGGGGATGGATCATGGAGGAGAGCGGTCAATTGCCAGACGTCGGAACGGCGATGCGTTATGAACGTGTCACGTTGACCGTCTTGCATATCGAAAACCGACGCGTCCGCAAAGTCTTAGCAACGTTCGATCCTCCTGCTACGATGCCGGAGACACGACTTGAACCGATTGAACGATAAAAAAACCGCTTATTCCTTAGGAATAGGCGGTTTTTTGATGTTCAGACATCGAGTTCCGAAACGAGAATTCCGAGACGATCGAGTTTAGCGATAGCGGCTTCCAGTGCGTCTTCATGATCAGCCTCAAGCGTATGAATATGGACTCCGTCCGTCAGGCTCGAGAGTGGAGTGGCTTGCGTCTCATGTAACTTCTCTAGCAATACCCGGACATCCCGGCGGCTTTTTAGCATCAATTCTCCAGTGATGAAGCCGTAGACGGGATGTTCGATGATGACATCGCGGATGACGACCCCTTCGTCAACAATGGCGTCACACTCATCCTTTAATTGATCGATGCCGTGACGACAAACGATCTTGCGACGTAATTTCGATCCGTCGATTTCAGGATCATTGATTAAATAACCTCGAGCTGTCGCGATGACAGGATATCCTTTTGCCTTTAACAAAGATAAATCCTGCACGATCACTTGACGACTGACGCCTGCTTGTTTCGCCAGTGCCGTTCCCGTGACAGGTTGCTCACTTTCCTCAATCATACGAAGTAATGATTTCCGGCGTTCTTCTCCGGAGATGCGTTTCCCCATCATGTCTCCTACCTTTCTTCAGTGTCATGAGATCGTGTTCAACACATCAATGCACTGTTCGATTTCTTCGTTCGTCGTCTGTCTTCCAAAACTGAGTCGTATCAACCCGTGAGCCGCTGATTCGTCAAAGCCGATGGCACGTAATGTCGCATTCGGACCGTTTTCTCCAGCACGACAAGCACTACCAGCGGAAACCGCGATTCCAGCACGATTCAAGGCGAGCAATGCGTATTGACCATCCCGTTGCTTCGTATGGATGGCGCAGATAGAAGCGAGTTGCGTCGGCGACTCGATGATCGTGTAACGAGACGAAGACAATGTTTTTTTTAGCATACCACGAAATCGACGGCTTGAAGCTTGGATTCCTGGATTTTCGAAGCGAGACGCCTCACAGGCAGCGATGAAGGCGGCAATTCCTGGAACGTCCACTGTGCCTGGGCGGATTCCGAATTCGTGATGTCCCTCGTAATAAGGGCTGAAGAGCGGACGCCGCAAGTACAAAGCGCCCAATCCTTTTGGTCCATACACTTTATGACTACTCATCGTGTAGGCATCAAAAGCGTCGATGTTGATTGCATCTTTTAAAAATCCTTGGACACCATCGCAATGAAACAGAATCTCGCGCGATTGACAGTATGCTGCAATCCGTTCGACCGGAAAGCGAAAACCCGTATCCGAATTGACATGTTGAATCGAGACAACACCGATTTCATCCGTACAAGCTGCAACGAATTGTTCCCAATCGAACGTTCCGTCCGGTAATAAAGAAAGGTGTCGTGTTTCTTGTGCCCAGCGCGCAAGCGGAAGCAAGACCGAGTCGTGTTCACATCGAAGTGTCAAGACAACTGATTTGTTACTCTGTCGCATCAGATGGGTCAAAGCGATGTAGTTTGCTTCAGATCCACTCCCTGTAAAGATGACGGTTCCTTCTTGTTGAGCCAATTGTTGCATCAGATACTGACGGGCTCGTTCGAGTAAACGTTCAGCGTTGCCACCGATGTCATGAAGAGAAGAACTGTTGCCGTAGAACGACTGAGCGGCTTGTTGATAATGATCGAGTGCTTGTGGATGCAGCGGAGTCGTCGCTGCGTAATCGAGATAGATCATGAAAAAATCCTGTCCTTTCGTCTTGTCACTCAGCTAAAAGTATGCCAAACTTATTGTCAAGTCAATAGTAAACATTTAGATATAGAGGTGTAAAACATATGTCTTTACATAAAAGACTTGAGACGGATGTGTTGATCATTGGAACTGGGCTCGCCGCAATATCGGTCGCTCTGCATCTTCCACCCGGAACGGAAGCGTTGCTTGTCACAAAAGGTACGCGGTTTGAGACAAATTCCGTTCGAGCACAAGGTGGGATTGCTTCCGCTTATGCAGAAGTCAATCATCGTGGTCACTTTGAAGATACGTGCCAAGCAGCAAAAGGGCGTTTCAATCCGTCCGTCGTCGATTACGTCACTCGATCGGGAACCGAGGCGATGGAATTCTTGTTACGACAAGGCGTTCCATTCGATCAATCCGAGGGAGAGTTTTTGCTCGGTCGTGAAGGAGCGCATCGTTTGTCGCGGATTTATCACTGTGGCGGGGACGAGACTGGTAAACGGATCATGGAGACGTTGATGCCGCGAGTACCATTTCCGATTCTTGAGCAGACGTGTATCACGGAGTTGATTCAAGTCAACGGGCAGGTAGTAGGTGCAGTCGGATATAGCGAGGGAGAGCCAATCGAGATTGTGGCGCGCGCGACGATTCTTGCGACCGGTGGAGTGGGTGGATTATTCGCGGCGTCGACGAATGATCCTTTGATTCAAGGAGACGGGATTGCGCTCGCCTTTGAAGCGGGGGCGACGATTCGTGATCTCGGTTATATCCAGCATCATCCGACGGTACTCGTTCATGCTGGTCGTTCGGAAGGTTTGATCACGGAAGCACTACGAGGTGCAGGAGCGACGCTTGTAACGAAAAATGGTGACCGGATCATGGCGGATCATCCGATGCAAGATTTAGCAGCGCGAGATGAAGTCGCAAAACGAATCCATGAGGTGCGAAAATGTGAACCGGTCTATCTCGATACGTCAAACGTCGTCGACCGGACGAAACGGTTTCCAACGTTTGTTGAAAAATGTGAAAGTCTGAACATAAATCCGGATCTCGTTGAAATTGCACCAGGCATCCATTTCTTGATGGGTGGGATCGAAACGAATCTGACGGGGCAGACGCATGTCGAAGGACTTTACGCGGTCGGTGAGACGGCATCGATTGGACTACACGGTCGAAATCGTCTGGCGTCGAACTCGCTCCTTGAATGTGTTGTTATGGGGAAAGCAGTAGCAGAACAGCTCGAGTTGTTACCGAAACTTTCAGTAAAACAAGTGAAACGACGCCCGGGAACACTTCGTTCCGTAACCGACCGTCTATCGCAGGTCATTGGTGTTGAAATGGATATTAAGCAAATAGAAGATAGTTTAGAAGAGTTAAAAAGCTGGACATTAGACGAATCCGGACAGGAAGCGGAAGAGAATCGATTACGTCATGTAACGGCATGTCTGTTGCTTGAAGGGGCGCGAAGTCGGTTGACAGGAGAGGATGAGAACGTTGAACAAGTGGCAGTTACGGCAACAACTGGAAGCATTTTTAATCGAGGACATCGGACAGTGGGATATCACGAGTGAAGGATGTCTGACGGGACAAGAACGCGGGACCGGTCGTTTTCTAGCAAAGGAAGACGGTGTCTTTTGCGGAGTCGACATCATTCGGGAGATGGCACATCTCTTACAAGTCGACGTGACGATTCATGTAGCGGAAGGGACGATCGTCACGCGAGGAACACTCCTTGCCGAGTGGTCGGGTTCGTTACAGGACATCTTAAGCGGAGAACGGGTCGCCTTGAACCTGGTGCAACGCTTATCCGGGATCGCGACAAAAACTCGTCAAGCAGTCGAGGTAGCGGCAGGACGGATTCGGATCACGGATACACGAAAGACGACCCCAGGGTTACGAATGCTCGAAAAACACGCTGTTCGCGTCGGGGGTGGCTATAGTCATCGCGGACGACTCGATGACGCCGTCATGATCAAGGATAACCACATCACGGTCGCGGGATCGATCACAGAGGCGGTGGCGCGAGCAAAACGTGTCGCAGGTCATACAACACCGATTGAAGTCGAAGTCGAAACGGAAGCGGAAGTGCTAGAGGCAGTAGCTGCAAAAGTTGATATCATCATGCTCGATAACCGGACACCAGCAGAGATCAAACAGCTTCGGCAATTGATTCCACCGCATATCACGGTCGAGTTATCCGGCGGAATCACGATAGACACGTTATCAGACTTCGCGGATAGCGGAGCAGACGTCATCTCACTCGGGGCACTCACCCATTCAGCAACAGCGCTTGATATCAGTATGAAAATCGAAGGAGGAAAAAAAGATGTCATTTGACTTATTACGTCATGAGGGGATTCCGGCGTCGTACTTACAGCAATCGGAAGCAGAATTAATTGCGATCATTGAAGGGGTCAAAGCACGGATGGGCAGTCGCTTGTTCTTACCTGCCCACCACTACCAAAAGGATGAAGTTGTCCAGTTCGCGGATGCGACGGGAGATTCGCTCCAGCTCGCGCAAGTCGCGAAGCAGATGACAGAAGCGGAATATACAGTCTTTTGTGGTGTCCACTTCATGGCAGAGACGGCAGACATGCTGACGGATGCGTCACATACAGTTGTTTTGCCTGACATGCGTGCTGGCTGTTCGATGGCAGATATGGCGAATGATACGCAAACGGAGCGCGCCTTTACAATCTTGACGGAACGATTCGGGGAGTCGATTTTACCGTTGACGTATGTCAATTCGACGGCAGCCATCAAAGCATTCGTCGGTCGTCACGGTGGGGCAACGGTGACGTCGTCAAATGCTGTCCAGATGGTTGAGTGGGCGCTTGCTGAACGCGACATCTTATTCTTCCTGCCCGATCAACACCTCGGTCGCAATACGGCGCACGCACTCGGAATTCCGTTAGAACAGATGGCGATTTGGGATCCGATCAAGGACGAACTCGTTTTTGATGGAGAAGACCAGGACGTCCGCGTCATCTTGTGGAAAGGACACTGCTCGGTCCATGAAAAATTCACGGTCGGTCAGATTGAACAGTTCCGCAAGACGGATCCGGAGCGAAAGATTCTCGTTCACCCGGAATGTTCGCACGAAGTCGTGACAGCGTCTGATCTCAATGGATCCACCGCGTACATCATTCAACAAATCGAACAGGCTGTTCCCGGAACGAAGTGGGCGATCGGAACAGAGATGAATCTCGTCAATCGACTCGCGACGACGCATCCGGAACTCGATATCGTGTCGCTCAATCCATTCATGTGTCCGTGTCTGACGATGAACCGGATCGACTTACCGCACTTGGCGTGGGCGCTCGAACAAGTCGAAGCCGGTGAGCCGGTCAACATCATTACGGTAGATGCAGAGACGACGCGGCATGCCGTGCTGGCGCTCGACCGGATGCTTGCGCGTTCGTAAAATAAAGGGGGAGAGCGTGGTCGTGCGAACGATCACGCTTTTTTGTCTTCTGTTTGAGAGAGCGAACATATGTATTGATTTTTGCTGAAGAACGCTTTGAAGCCAAACGAAGATGTATGCTACAATAACACGAGAGTTTGTTTAAAGATGGGAGCGTTCCACATTGATAGAATTCGTACGCGGCGAAGTCGCTTATGTCTGTGCGGAATTCGTGACGGTAGAAGTTGGCGGGATTGGCTACAAGATCGTAGCACCGAACCCGTTTTTTTATCGGACCGGAGACGAACAGATCATCGTATATACGTATCATTATGTCCGTGAGGACCAAGAAGTCTTATTTGGATTCCGTTCCCGGCGTGAGCGTGCCTTATTCACGAAGTTGCTCGGTGTCACAGGAATCGGACCTAAAGGAGCGCTCGCGATCGTCGCATCAGGGAATGTCGATGCGCTCGTTGAAGCGATTGAACAAGAGAAGGAAAGTTATCTCGTCAAATTCCCAGGTGTCGGCAAGAAAACAGCGAAGCAAATGACGCTCGACCTAAAAGGAAAGTTAGCCGAGCTCGCACCGGATTACGTACCGAGCGAAGGCTTGTTCGCACAAGGCAATGCTGAGCTGAATGAAGCTTGTGAAGCTCTGACGGCGCTTGGTTACAGTGATCGAGAAGTCGAGAAAGTCAAAAAAGCGTTGCAGGCAGAAGTCCTGTCGACAGATCAATATGTCAAACGGGCACTCCAGTTGTTATTGAATGTGAGGTGAGGACATGGAAGAGCGCATTTTGTCAGAATCCGCCCATGCGGAAGATCAAGAAGAGTGGAGTCTGCGTCCTCAGACGCTCGAGCAATATATCGGGCAGGAGAAAGCAAAAGGAAATTTAAGTGTCTTCATCGAGGCGGCAAAAATTCGTCAGGAAACACTCGATCACGTTCTTCTCTATGGTCCTCCGGGTCTCGGGAAGACGACGCTTGCGACAATCATCGCAAACGAGATGGGAGTCGGCATCAAGACGACAGCCGGTCCTGCGATTGAACGACCGGGTGATTTAGCTGCTATTCTCTCATCACTGGAACCGGGTGATGTTCTGTTCATCGACGAGATTCATCGATTGAGTCGATCAATCGAAGAGATTCTGTATCCGGCGATGGAGGATTATTGTCTCGATATCGTCATCGGTCAAGGGGAACTCGCACGCAGTGTCCGAATTGATTTACCACCGTTTACGCTCGTCGGAGCGACGACACGTGCGGGGATGCTATCGGCACCGCTCCGCGATCGTTTTGGCGTGACGCTGAAGCTTGAATATTATACGATGTCAGAGTTGTCTGCTATCGTGACCCGGACGTCACGATTGTTCGGATTCGAAGCGGATCGTCTTGCAGCAGAAGCCATCGCGCTTCGTTCACGTGGAACACCACGTGTCGCGAACCGGTTGTTACGGCGTGTCCGTGATTTTGCTCAAGTCGCCCATCAAACCGAGATCGATGCCGTGCTCGCGACAAGTGCGCTTGATCGCTTGCATGTCGATGCGCTTGGACTCGACGATGTCGACCATCGTTTACTTCGATCGCTTGCAGAACGGTTTGCCGGTGGTCCGGTAGGTCTCGAGACAATCGCTGCAACGATTGGTGAAGATGCGCAGACGATCGAGGATGTATATGAACCATATCTACTGCAACAAGGATTTTTACAACGTACTCCGCGAGGACGTGTCTTAACACCGTTCGCTCGCCAACATTTAGGACTGAAAGAAGGAAATTGAACCAATGGATGTAAACTTATTTGATTTTCATTTACCAGAAGAACAAATTGCTCAAGTGCCATTGCTCGACCGGACGAGTTCGAAATTGATGGTTCTCGATCGGGAGACAGGTGCGATTCAGCATCAGCACTTCCATGATATCGTCGACCACTTCCTGGAGGGCGATACACTCGTCATCAATGATACAAAAGTCTTACCGGCACGTCTCTTTGGTGTGAAGGAAGAGACGGGTGGGAAGATCGAATTGTTACTCTTGAAGCAAACGAGTGACGATGTTTGGGAAACACTTGCGAAACCGGCAAAACGCGTCAAACCAGGAACGATTTTGTCGTTTGGTGACGGATTACTCCGTGCTGAGTGTGTCGAAGCACTTGAAGACGGGGGACGAATCCTGAAGTTTTTCTATGACGGCATTTTCTATGAAGTGCTCGACCAACTCGGAACGATGCCACTGCCACCATACATTCATGAACAACTCGAGGATCAAGATCGTTATCAGACGGTCTACGCTCGCGAACGCGGAAGTGCTGCAGCACCAACAGCCGGGCTTCATTTCACGCCGGAATTGCTTGAAGCATTAAAAGCGAAGGGCGTCCGGATCGCACCGTTGACGCTACATGTCGGACTTGGCACATTCCGTCCTGTCTCGGTCGACGACGTCGATAGTCACAAGATGCACAGTGAGTACTACGAACTGCCGGAAAGTTCAGCAGCTCTGCTGCGTGAAACGAGAAAACAAGGCGGACGGATCATCGCGGTCGGAACGACATCGACACGGACGCTTGAGACCGTCATTCGCGACCACGGTGACTTCGTCGAAGCAACGGGCTGGACGGACATCTTCATCTTCCCGGGTCAGGAAGTCAAAGGGATTGATGGTCTGATCACGAACTTCCACTTACCGAAATCAACATTGATCATGCTCGTGTCCGCGTTATCGACACGGGAACACATTCTACATGCCTACGAAGAAGCAGTTGCAAACGGCTATCGTTTCTTTAGCTTTGGTGATGCGATGTTCTTAACGAGAGAGGAACGAAACTAATGACAAAACACGCGGTAACATACGAACATATCAAAACATGTAAACAATCCGGAGCGCGGTTAGGAATCGTCCACACGCCGCACGGTAGTTTCGAGACACCGGTCTTCATGCCGGTTGGAACGCAAGCGACGGTCAAGACGATGGCACCGGAACAAATCAAGGACATGAACGCGAACATCATCCTCGCGAACACGTACCACCTCTGGGTGCGTCCAGGACATGATGTCATCAAGGAAGCGGGCGGTCTGCATAAATTCATGAACTGGGATGGCGCGATTCTCACGGATTCAGGTGGCTTCCAAGTCTTCTCACTTGCTGATCTTCGGAACATTTCTGAGGAGGGTGTTCATTTCCGTAACCACTTGAACGGGGACAAATTGTTCTTATCACCGGAAAAAGCGATGGAAATTCAAAATGCACTCGGTTCAGATATCATGATGGCGTTTGACGAGTGCCCACCGTACCCAGCTTCTCACGAGTACATGAAAGCATCTGTCGAACGGACGAGCCGCTGGGCGGAACGTTGTCTTGCTGCGCACGAACGTCCACACGATCAAGCGCTGTTCGGTATCATCCAAGGCGGAGAATACGAAGACTTGCGTCGCCAAAGTGCAAAAGACCTCGTTGCCCTTGATTTCCCGGGTTATGCGGTCGGTGGTCTATCGGTCGGAGAGCCAAAAGACGTCATGTACCGTGCGCTCGAATTCACGACACCACTCATGCCGGAAGACAAACCACGTTATTTGATGGGCGTTGGTTCACCGGACGCATTGATCGAAGGTGCGATTCGCGGAATCGATATGTTCGACTGTGTCTTACCGACACGGATCGCACGAAACGGCACATTGATGACATCACAAGGACGTCTCGTCGTCCGGAACGCGAAATATGCACGTGATTTCCGTCCGCTCGACGAGAAATGTGATTGCTACGCGTGTAAGAACTACTCGCGTTCGTACATCCATCACTTGATTCGTGCGCAAGAAACGTTCGGTCTGCATCTTTGTTCGACACACAATCTTCACTTCCTCGTCAAGTTGATGGAAGGCGTTCGCCAAGCGATTCGTGAGGATCGTCTACTTGATTTCAAGGAAGAATTCTTTGAAGAATACGGTTACAATTTACCGAACGCAAAGAATTTCTAACAAATCGTCTGACAAATCAATTCTTTCACGGTATAATGAACGTGATTTGAATGATAAAAGGAGCTGAATCAGATGGAAGGCTTAATCACATTCCTCCCGATGATCTTGATCTTCGTGGTGTTCTATTTCTTGTTGATCCGTCCACAGAACAAACGCCAGAAGCAAGTGCGTCAGATGCAAAATGAACTCTCACGCGGCGACTCGATCGTTACGATCGGTGGTCTTCACGGGGTTGTCCAAAAAGTTGACGACATGACGGTGACATTGAAGTCAGGTAATGCACAATTGACATTCAACCGGAGTGCTGTCGCAGAAGTGACGAAAAAATCAACGACTGTCATGGACGACGAAACTGTCGAATAAGGCATCGAAAAGGCGCTTTCCGGATTCCGGAGCGTCTTTTCTGTTTATATATGAGAAAAACGTTTGCTAAGATTACCATTTCTTTTGTAAGCTAGGATAGGAGAACAAAGTTGTCTGAAAATATACTGGGAACTAGAGAAAGGACAATGTAGCATGATCAAGAAAGGGAAACTTGCCACATTCTTCATCGTCGTCATCGCGTTGCTCGTACTGATTGGTACGACATCGTCATGGTTGTTGAAGGATACGAAGCTTGGCCTTGACCTTAAGGGTGGCTTCGAAGTCTTGTATGAAGTACAACCGCTTAAAGAAGGAGACGTCATCGATCAAAATGCGATGAGTGCGACGCTGACGGCAATCGAGAACCGTGTCAACGTCCTCGGTGTCTCTGAACCAGACATCCGGATCGAAGGCGATAACCGGATTCGCGTTCAGCTTGCTGGCGTCAAGGATCAGACGGAAGCGCGTCAAATCCTATCTTCGACAGCACAATTATCATTCCGTGACATCAACAATAAGTTGTTACTGGATGGATCGGATTTAAAAGCCAAAGGCGCAAAAGTCGGATACGATCCACAAACGAACCAACCGCTTGTAGAACTTTCACTTAAATCAAAACAAAAGTTCTATGATGTGACTCAAAAGATTTCACAAATGCAACCACCTGCGAATCGTCTCGTCATCTGGCTCGATTACGAGAAAGGTGATTCGTACGAAAAAGAGATTCAAAAGAAAAACTCGAAAATCGTTTCGGATGCATCTGTTCAAGAACCAATCAATTCGGACAAAGCGATCATTTCTGGTGGCGATATCGATGCCGCATACGGGAAACAATTGTCTTCGATCCTAAACGCCGGTGCGTTACCGGTCAAACTCGAGGAAATCTACTCGACGTCGGTCTCTGCTGCTTTTGGACAGGATGCACTTGATCAAACATTGTTCGCGTCAGCAATTGGTGTAGCCGCTGTCTTCTTGTTCATGCTACTGTTCTACCGGATCTCTGGATTCGTTTCGATCATCACGTTGCTGTTCTACATCTATCTTGTCATGATCTTCTTTAACGGGATCAACGCCGTCCTCACGTTACCGGGGATCGCCGCACTCGTTCTTGGAGTCGGGATGGCGGTCGATGCGAACATCATCACCGCTGAACGGATCAAGGATGAATTACGAAGTGGAAAATCCGTCTTGTCTGCATTCAAAGCCGGTAACCGTCGTTCGTTCGGTACGATTCTTGATGCCAACTTGACGACGTTGATCTCTGCTGGCGTGTTGTACTACTTTGGTACAAGTACGGTCAAAGGATTCGCCATCATGTTGATGGTTTCGATCGCCGTCACGTTCGTCACGAACGTCTTTGTCTCACGTTACCTGATGCAACTCCTTGTCAGTAGCCGATGGTTCGATAAGAAGAAATCATGGTTCGGTGTAAAGGAGAGTGAAATCCGTGAGCTTTAATCCTACGAAATTCGATTACATCAAACATCGAAAAATTTATTTCGCGATCACGATCGCGCTTGTCATCGTTTCTGTACTCTTGTTGTCGTTCCGTGGTCTGAACCTTGGGATTGACTTCACGCAAGGAACTCGCGTCGAGATTTCTTCTGAGAATCAAATTAAGGAAGCGGACGTTCGCTCCGTCATTGAAGATGCCGGGATCGATGCGGAAGAAATCGATGGCATTCAGTTCGCTCAAGGCGGAAAGTTAGCGAACGTCACGTTCGTTGGTGAATTTAGTCAGGATCAAATTTCTGAAATGAAACAAACGATTGAAGCGCAGTATGATAAGGAACCGAGCATCTCGACGGTTTCCGCACAAGTTGGTCAAGAAATCGCGCGTAACGCGATTTATGCCGTCTTGCTCGCGTCACTCGGGATCGTCATCTACGTCTCGTTCCGATTCCAACCGTTATACGGAATTGCGACAGTACTCGCATTGCTACATGATGCGTTGATGATCGTGGCATTCTTCTCGCTGTTCCAGATCGAAGTCAACTTGTACTTCATCGCAGCAATCCTGACGATCATCGGGTATTCCGTCAACGATACGATCGTTACGTTCGACAGGGTACGAGAAAATCTCGGACTCGCTGAAAAAGGTGGTCGGAAAGTCTCGTTTGATGAATTGGCGCATATCGTCAATGAATCAATCCAACAGACGATCATCCGCTCGATCAATACCGTCGTCACGGTCGTCATGACAGCAGCAGCGCTCTACATCTTCGGTAGCGAAGCAATCCGTGGATTCAGTCTCGCCCTGCTTGTCGGGTTGATCATGGGGATGTATTCTTCGATCTTCATCGCCGCGCAACTCTGGCTCGTCATGAAGGGTCGGACACTTGGTCGTACAAAACGCGCTTCTTAAAAGAGTATCCGCATCAGCTATCGCTGGTGCGGATTTTCAATTATAATGGGGAAGTTGATTGGAGGGTTTGAGATGTACCATGCTAAAAAAAAATGGCTTGATAAAGTCATCGATTCAGAACAAATCGAACAATTGACGGCGGATGGCACAATCTCACCGCGCGTCGCACAACTACTTATCCAACGGGGATTCACGACTCGTGAAGCTGCCCGTGATTTTTTAGAGACCGATCAAATGGCATTTCATGATCCATTTGCTTTCAAAGACATGCCAAAAGTCGTCGAACGGATTCAACGTGCCGTCGACGAGGGCGAGATGATTTTGATTTACGGTGATTATGATGTCGACGGCGTGAGTTCCGCTGCGATTCTCTGGCATGCCTTGATTGAAATCGGAGGAATGGCAGAGTGTTATATCCCGAACCGTTTCACGGAAGGCTATGGACCAAACGAAGCCGCGTTTCGCTGGGCTGCAGAAGAAGGGTTCAGCCTCGTTATCACGGTCGACTGTGGGATTTCCGGCATTCATGAAGCCGATGTCCTAAAGGAACTCGGGGTCGATTTAATCATCACCGATCACCACGAAGCAAAAGAAACGTTACCTGATGCCTTTGCCTTAATTCACCCAGGTGTCGATCCAGACTATCCGTTCTCGAAGCTTGCTGGGGCAGGTGTTGCCTTTAAAGTCGCACATGCACTCCTTGACCGTGAACCCGTCGAGTTACTCGATCTTGCCGTGCTCGGAACGATTGCCGATCTTGTGCCGCTCGTCGGAGAGAACAGGTTGCTTGCGATCCGCGGCATCGAGGCGCTGAATGCGAGTGAACGTCCGGGTATCCTTGCGTTACGGGACGTTTGTAGTTTGACGGAAGACGAACTGACGGAAGAATCAGTCGGATTTGCATTCGGTCCGCGGATCAATGCGGCAGGTCGTCTTGATTCAGCGATGCCAGCGCTCGAGATGTTACTAGCGGAAAGTAAGGATGAGGCACTTCATCTCGCGAAACAACTCGACCAACAAAATAAACAACGTCAAGATATCGTCAAACAGATTGCAGAGGAAGCAACGGCACTTGTCGAAGAACGTTTTAAAGATGACCGCGTGCTCGTCGTCGATGCGGCAGACTGGAATCCAGGTGTCGTCGGGATTGTCGCCTCGCGACTCGTTGAAAAATATCACCGTCCCGTCATCATGCTGTGTCATGATGCTGAAAAAGGAACAGCGAAGGGTTCTGGACGATCGATTCCAGCCTTTGATCTCTTCGCTGAACTCACGAAATGTGAAGACATCTTGCCGCATTTCGGTGGACATCCCGCTGCTGCCGGTATGACGCTCTCTTCCGATGACGTCGAGACGTTACGTCAACGTTTGAATGAACAAGCAAGTACATTGCCAGACGATGCCTTCATCGCGACAATTGATGTCGATCTACGTCTACAGGTCAGTGATGTCTCAATCCAGTTGATTGAAGATATTCAGCGACTCGCGCCGTTCGGGATGGGAAATCCTGCGCCACGAATCGTCATCGAGCAGGCGAAGATCCGTGACATGAAACGGATCGGTCGCGATTTGACGCATGTCAAAGCACTACTATCAGGCGATGGGAAGGAACTCGATGCGATCGGTTTTGGCTTCGGCGACCTTGTCGATGAAGTCTCGACCTTATCCGAGATTCACTTGATGGGCAGTCTGAACATCAACGAGTGGAATGGCTTCCGTAAACCACAATTGATGATTCAAGACGTCGCTGTCGAAGATGTTCAAGTATTCGATTACCGTGGCGGTAAGCGACCGCTGAGCGAACTATTCGCCTTACCGCATGAGACGACGACATTCGTTGCCTTTACTGATGAGGTGAAGGAGAAGTACGCGGAACGTCCGTTGAACGGACCGATTCGTCAAAACATCGTCTTCCTCGATCTACCGGAAGAAGAAGTTGCGTTTCATCCATACGTCCAACAGGCAGAGCGGATTTATTGTGCCTTTAAGGACGAGGGCTATTATTTTGAGACGATTCCATCGCGCGAGGACTTCAAGCATTACTTCCAGTATTTCGCGAAATGTCCACGCGACGAGCTCCGAATTGGTCTCGTACGTTTGTCGAAATCGCGAAAATGGACGAAACGATCGATTAACTTTATGCATTCGGTATTCTCGGAACTTGATTTTCTTGTTACAATGGAGGACGGGCTGCCGGGTGTAAACCCAAATGCTGCAAAACGAGATCTGACGGAAGCTCCGACGTACCAGCGTCATGAAGCGCGTCAAGAGCTCGAGCAACAATACATTTATTCGTCACTCGCTCAGTTGAAAGAGCGTTTTGATACTTTGGTAGAAGCGGCGAAGCAGGAGGAAAAGACATGGAGTTCAAACAGCATATAAAAGAGGTCGAAAACTGGCCGAAAGAAGGAATCAGTTTCAAAGACATCACATCACTCATGCAGAACGGACCAGTATACAAACAATCGGTTGATGCACTTGTCGAATATGCACGCAGTAAAGGTGCTGATGTCATCGCGGGTCCGGAAGCACGTGGATTCGTAGTTGGTTGCCCAGCCGCTTACGCGATGGAAATCGGATTCGTACCTGTCCGTAAAGAAGGAAAATTACCACGTGAGACAGTCCGTGTCGAGTATGGTCTTGAGTACGGAAAAGACGTCTTGACGATGCATGAAGATGCGATTCAACCAGGACAACGCGTCGTCATCCTTGACGACTTGCTTGCGACAGGTGGTACGATCGAAGCGACGATCCAAATGATTGAAAAATTAGGCGGAACGGTTGCCGGAATCGGATTCTTGATTGAACTCGATGGTCTTGGTGGACGTGAGAAACTCGAAGGATACGACGTTCTTTCATTGATTCGTTACGAAGACTAAAGCATATATACTCTCTTGGTACATGGTGACCAAGGGGGTATTTCTTTTTATTTTGACATCTTCTCAAGATTTCACGATAATAAGAACTATATATTAGGGATTCCGTTGCAGACGATCCCGGGGACTGGGTGAGGAAAAGGGATGACAAACAAACAAATCGTAAATGTAGAAGACCTTCTCGCTCGATGTGCGGAATACATGACGCAAGCTGAAGTCAAAGACATCGAACGGGCTTACCAATTCGCGAAAGACGAACATGATGGGCAATTCCGCCGTTCTGGGGAACCCTACATCATTCATCCGGTACAAGTTGCCGGTATCTTAGTCGATATTGGTTTGGATGCAACGACGATCGTCGCTGCGCTTCTTCATGATGTCGTCGAAGATACGGACATTACACTCGAAGAATTAACGGAACGATTCGGACCCGACGTCGCGATGCTCGTTGACGGCGTCACGAAACTCGGGAAAATCAAATATAAATCGAAACGCGAAGAATTGGCTGAGAACCACCGGAAGATGTTCATCGCGATGGCAGAAGACATTCGCGTCATCTTGATCAAACTGGCTGACCGTCTGCATAACATGCGAACGTTGCAACATATGGTCAAGGAAAAGCAGGTGCAAAAGGCAGAAGAGACGCTCGAAATCTTTGCACCGCTTGCGCATCGTCTCGGGATCTCGACGATCAAGTGGGAACTCGAAGACATCAGTTTGCGTTATATCAATCCACAACAGTACTACCGGATTGTCTCAATGATGAAACAAAAACGGACGGAACGCGAAGCGCTAGTCAGTTCGGTCATTGAAGAGGTCAACGAAGTACTCGATGATGTACAAATCGCAGCGGAAGTCGATGGACGTCCGAAGCATATCTATTCCATTTATAACAAGATGCAAAACTCGAAAAAAGAGTTCAGCGAAATTTATGACTTGATGGCTGTGCGCATCATCGTCGATTCAATCAAGGACTGTTACGCTGTTCTCGGAATCATTCATACGCAATATAAACCGATGCCGGGACGTTTCAAGGATTATATCGCGATGCCGAAGCCGAA
Organism: Exiguobacterium sp. OS-77; assembly: GCF_000414195.2. Taxonomy (NCBI): domain Bacteria; kingdom Bacillati; phylum Bacillota; class Bacilli; order Caryophanales; genus Exiguobacterium; species Exiguobacterium sp. OS-77. The sequence continues at coordinate 1,009,199 of NZ_DF239008.1, forward strand.
CATGTATCAATCGCTGCATACGACGGTCATCGGACCGAAAGGCGAGCCGCTCGAGGTCCAAATTCGGACACGGGACATGCATTTTATTGCCGAGTACGGGATTGCCGCTCACTGGGCGTATAAAGAAGGCAAGGAACAGGAAGCGAAATCAGGCTTTGAGGATAAGATTGCCCATTTCCGTGAAATTCTTGAGTTACAGAAGGATACGGCGGATGCTGAAGAATTCATGGAATCGGTCAAAGTCGATTTCTTTAGTGACATGTTGTACGTCTTTACACCAAAAGGCGACGTCATCGAATTGCCGAAAGGCTCTGTTCCGATTGATTATGCCTACCGGATTCATACAGAGATCGGTCACCGAACGATCGGAGCGAAAGTCAACGGACGGATGGTACCGATTGATTATAAGCTGAAGACAGGCGACATCATTGAAATCGTCACATCAAAACACAGTTATGGTCCAAGTAAGGACTGGCTCAAGATTTGTGTGTCGAGTCAGGCGAAGAACAAGATCCGTCAATGGTTCAAACGTCAGCAACGCGAAGAGAACGTCTCTAAAGGACGGGAACTGATCGAAGCGGAAGTCAAGAAACTCGGATTCGAGCCGAAGGAAGTCATCAATGAAAAGACGCTCGAAGACGTGACGCGGAAGTTCAACTTCGCGCAAGAAGAAGACATGTATGCTGCTGTTGGGTATCATGGTCTGACCGCTGCCCAAGTCGCGCATAAATTGACGGAAAAGTTACGCAAAGACAAAGAGTCCAAAAATCTTGAACTGAACGAAGCCATCAGTGAGATGAAGACGTTTGATCGTCCGAAGAAGGAAAATCCAGAAGGCGTTCGTGTCAAAGGAATCGATAACATGCTCGTTCGCATGAGTCGTTGTTGTAATCCAGTACCAGGGGACGATATCGTCGGGTATATCACACGTGGACGGGGTGTCTCGATTCACCGGACGGATTGTTTGAATGTCATTCATGAACAAAATCCAGAACGCTTGCTCGAAGTCGAGTGGGAACACGAAGGCAAAGCCGTTAAGAGTTATAACGTCGAAATCGAAATTTCTGGATTCGACCGGGCTGGATTATTGAACGATGTCCTGCAGTCGGTATCTGCGACGAATACGAACATTGTTGCCGTCAGCGGGAAAGGCGACGACAGTAAACAAGCCAAAATCACGATGACGATCGCGATCAACAACGTCAACCATTTACAAAAAGTCGTCGATCGGATCAAACAAATCTCTGACGTGTATGCTGTGCATCGCGTCATGATGACGTAAGGAGCGGATGAGTCATGCGAGTCGTATTACAACGAGTCAAAGAAGCAAGTGTCACAGTCGATCAGGAGGTCATCGGTCAAATCAAGCAAGGTTTTCTCTTGCTTGTCGGTGTCACGCACGAAGACACGATCGATCAGGTGAACTGGTTAGCTGATAAAATCGCAGGACTCCGCGTGTTTGAAGATGAAGAGGAACGGATGAACCGCTCGTTGCAAGATGTCGACGGTCAGATTCTATCCGTCTCGCAGTTCACGTTGTATGGTGATGTCAAAAAAGGACGTCGCCCAGCGTTTACGGAAGCAGCGAAACCGGATGTTGCCAACGAATTGTATGAAGCGTTCAATGAACGTCTTCGCGCGCAAGGACTGACAGTCGAGACAGGTCAGTTCGGTGCGATGATGGATATCGCGCTCGTCAATGATGGACCGGTGACATTGATTCTTGAAAAAGAAGCAAACGCTTGACAGGAACCGAGAGACGAGGCAATATTAGACGTAACCAAATGATTCATACGACCGAAGACGAAGAGGAGTAATCAAGACCTCGTCTGCTTAGAGAGTCGCCCCTTGGCTGGAAGGGCGAACAGACGAACTCGATGAAAGACCCTTCCGAGGTATCTTCCTGAACCGATAGTAGGGAAGGTCGTACGCAGGCGTTAACTGCACCGAGTGGTCAAATGTGATTTGACAACCAGGGTGGTACCACGGGATCTTCAAGTTCTCGTCCCTTTGCGGACGAGGACTTTTTTGTATTCAAAAAAGGAGGAATTTGAGATGAAATTACCACGCGGTACGTTTGATGTCCTTCCAGGAACAGTCGAACGCTGGCAGTACATCGAGCAACAATTACGTGACATTAGTAAGCGTTACAACTATAAGGAAATCCGGACGCCGATTTTTGAGGAGACAGAACTCTTTAAACGTGGCGTCGGTGAGACGACGGATATCGTTCAAAAAGAGATGTTCATGCTTGAGAAACGCGGAAAAGACCAGTTGACGTTACGTCCAGAAGGAACGGCTGCTGTTGTTCGTTCATTCGTAACGAACAAGCTGTTCGGTTCACCAAACCAACCGACGAAATTGTTCTACATTGGACCGATGTTCCGTTATGAACGTCCGCAAGCAGGTCGTTTCCGTCAGCTCCACCAATACGGAGTCGAAGCACTTGGCAGTGAACAACCAGCGATCGATGCGGAAGTCATCAGTCTCGCGATGAGCATCTACCGTTCATTTGGATTGAAGCACCTTAAGCTCGTCATCAATACACTCGGGGATAACGAAAGTCGCGCCGCACACCGGGCAGCACTTGTCGATCACTTCAAACCGGTCGTTCACGAGTTATGTCAGGACTGTCAGAACCGTCTCGAAACGAATCCACTTCGTGTCCTTGACTGTAAGGTCGACCGCGATCACCCGAGCATGGCAACAGCACCATCAATTCTCGATTACTTAAACCCGGCATCAAAAGCTTACTTCGACGAAGTATTGCTTCACTTAGATGCACTCGGCATCGAGTATGTCGTTGATCCAACGCTCGTTCGCGGAATCGATTATTACAATCACACGGCGTTCGAGATCATGTCAGAAGCAGAAGGCTTCGGAGCAATCACGACACTATGTGGTGGTGGACGATACAACGGTCTCGTCGAACAAATCGGTGGACCGGCAACACCGGGAATCGGATTCGGAATCGGCATCGAGCGTTTATTGATGGCGCTTGAGAATGAGAACGTCTTACCGGCAGTCGATGATCAAATCGATGTCTTCATCGTTGCACAAGGCAGTGACGAAGTCGAAAAGACAGCAACACGTCTCTTACAATTGATGCGTCTCGAAGGACTTGTCGCCGATCGGGATTATCTCGGTCGGAAGTTCAAAGGACAATTCAAAGCAGCCGATCGCTTGAAAGCACGCTACACGGTCATCCTCGGGGATGAAGAAGTCGAGCGTGGTGCAGCGGCGCTGAAGAACATGGCTACAGGGGAACAGACGGACGTTCCGTTATCAGCAGTCGCTGATACGATCGTCGCGAAATTAAAGGAGGAAGCACAATGATCGGACGCACGCATATGAACGGTCAGGTGACGGAAGAAGTCATCGGACAACACGTTCAACTTAAAGGATGGGTTCAAAAACGACGTGACTTAGGAGGATTGATCTTCCTTGATCTCCGCGACCGGAGTGGTATCGTCCAAATCGTCTTCCAACCGGAAAACGAGCAGGCACACCGCCTTGCAGAATCAATTCGTTCAGAGTATGTCCTCGATATCAAAGGACACGTCATCGCACGTGAGAATCCGAACCCGAACATTCCGACTGGGCAAGTCGAGGTCGTCGCGGATGAAGTCGTCATCTTGAATGCAGCGAAGATGACACCATTCCCGATCAGTGAAGAAGCAGAGCAGACGTCAGAAGATTTACGTCTTAAATATCGTTATCTTGACTTGCGTCGTCCGTCGCTTCAAGAGACATTCCGTCTTCGTTCGAAAGCATCGAACATTATGCGGAACTTCCTCGATGAGCAAGACTTCTTGGAAGTCGAGACACCAATCTTAACGAAATCAACACCAGAAGGCGCACGTGACTATCTCGTTCCGAGTCGTGTTCACCCAGGTGAGTTCTATGCCTTGCCACAATCACCGCAATTGTTCAAACAATTGCTGATGGTGTCTGGTTTTGAACGGTACTTCCAAATTGCACGTTGTTTCCGTGACGAAGACTTACGGGCAGACCGTCAACCTGAATTCACGCAAGTCGACATCGAGACGAGCTTCATGGACATCGAAGACTTGTATGCGATGATGGAATCGATGATGACGCGTGTCATGAAGGAAACGCTTGGTAAAGATATCGTGACACCGTTCCCACGGATGCCGTACGCGGAAGCGATGAGCCGGTATGGTTCGGATAAACCGGATACACGCTTCGGTCTCGAATTGATTGATGTCGCGGAAGCCGTCAAAGGGGCAGGATTCAAAGTATTCGACATGGCACTAGAAGCTGGTGGCGAAGTTAAAGCCTTGAACGTCAAAGGTGCAGCAGAGCGCTTCTCGCGGAAAGATATCGATAAGTTACAAGAATTCACGGCGATTTACGGTGCAAAAGGTCTCGCGTGGGTCAAAGTGACAGGGGACGGACTTAACGGTCCGATCGCGAAGTTCTTCGACGAAGAAGCAGCTGCTCGCCTGACAGCGGCGACAGGTGCGGAAGCAGGCGACTTATTGTTGTTCGTCGCAGCAAAAGCATCGATCGTAGCAGACAGCTTAGGTGCGCTCCGTCAGAAATTAGCGAAGGAACTGGACTTGATCGATGAGTCGGTCTTCAACTTCCTTTGGGTGACGGACTTCCCACTCGTCACGTATGAAGAAGAAGAAGGTCGTTTCTACGCGAACCACCACCCGTTCACGATGCCACGTCGTGAAGATCTCGAATTGCTCGAGACGGATCCCGGAAAAGTCCTCGCCGTCGCGTACGACCTCGTCTTGAACGGATACGAGCTCGGCGGTGGATCACAACGGATCTACGAACGGGATATCCAAGAGCGGATGTTTAAGTTGCTTGGCTTCACAGAAGAAGAAGCAAACGAGCAGTTCGGTTTCTTGATGGAAGCATTCGAATACGGAACACCACCACATGCGGGGATCGCACTTGGTCTAGACCGTCTCGTTATGTTACTCGCAGGACGTTCAAACTTGCGTGATACGATTGCCTTCCCGAAAACAGCATCAGCAAGTGATCTGTTGACGGCAGCACCAAGCCCAGTCTCGGATGCACAATTAAACGATCTCTCGATTCGAACAGCGGTCAAACAATCTTAAGATACGACAAGCGAATCTTCCGGTATGGGAGATTCGCTTGTTTCATGAAGGAGGATGAACGGATGGAACGACACTTTTTTGAACGGTCTCCGGTTGAAGTCGGTCCAGACTTCTTAGGAACACAGATCACAGTCGATGAGGTGACGATGCGGATCGTCGAGGTCGAAGCCTATCTCGGTCCTCACGATCAAGCAGCGCATTCGTTTTCCGGAAAACCAACGAAACGGACGGCACCGATGTTCGGTCCACCGGGGCATCTCTATGTGTATTTCACATATGGGATGCATCACTGCATGAATATCGTTTGTGGACATGAAGGGGAAGGATACGGATTATTGCTACGAGGTGCGGAAATCATTAGTGGGCACGATCTCGTCGCGGAACGTCGTTTTGGTTGTTCCTACGCAGAGTTGACAGCGGCGCAACGACGCAATCTCGTCAATGGACCGGCGAAACTGTGCCAAGGATTCGGTCTAACGACAGCTGATTCGGGACAGGATCTTTATCAAGACCGTTTCCGACTTGTTGCTGACTCGGTCGACGCGGTCGTCCAGACGACACGGATCGGTATTCCGAATGCAGGAGAAGCGACAGCCTATCCATGGCGGTTTTATGTAGAGGCGAGTGAAGGGGTAAGTAAACGTTAAAAAATGGACGCTCCGATAAGGAGACGTCCATTTTTTATTTAGGGTTGTTGATTGATTTTTTCGACTGTTGCTTTTTATAGAATTTATAGACGATTGGACCAACCGTCGTTACGAGCGTCATTAATGTTCTGAGTTTACCGCGTTTTGCTGCCATTGATTCATTCACTCCTCTGATTTGTTGTACTAATCATATTCCACGAAAACAACGTCTTAAAACCTCATCGGCACATCAAGTGGTTTTCTATCTACCTTGGTCGGGTCATAGTATAAGGAGAAGGGAGTCGATCAATATGGGAGCAGTCGTTTGGTATCGTCATGATTTACGTGTCGATGATCATGAGGCACTTCGGAGTGCGTGTGAAGAACAGGACGTCATTCGTGCCGTATACGTCAAAGACCAAAAGAAACGCGATTTTAAAAGAGGTACACAACAAGCACGGTTCGAACAAGAGACACTTGATAACTTAGCGGGCCATCTGTCTCAAATCGGGATTACGTTAGATATAGTAGAAGGGGAGACAAGTGAGGCACTCGATTCTTATCTGCAAGCGGATGATACCGTCTATTTCCATAAGATGACCGGAACAGAAGAAGCGACAAGTGAGCAGTATATCGAAGACAGATATACCGTCCGCTCTTTTGAAACACAGACGTTACATCGTCGGGAAGATATCGGAAGTGATGAATTAAAGCGCGTCTTTACGGCATTTCGAAAACGGGTCGAGGCGAAAGGGACCTTCTACGATCCACTCGATCCACCAACCGGTATTCAGCTAATAAAAGAGGAATCAGTTGAAGCGCCCCCAGAGACCGCGTTCCCATTTCGGGGAGGCGAATCAGCGGGAAGGGCACGCCTTCAGGAATATCTCGCCGAGCCCGTATTCACCTATAAAGAAACACGGAATGGGTTCTTACGAAATGATTCTTCGAAGTTGTCTGCCTGGCTAGCGAACGGTTCACTCTCACCGCGCCGCGTCATGGCTGAATTACAAGAAGCCGAGCGAAAACAGGGAGCGAATGAATCGACGTACTGGTTGTATTTCGAATTGTTATGGCGTGACTTCTTCCATTTGACGATGCGTGAGACAGGAAGCCGTCTGTTCCGTGCGAGCGGATTACAAGAAGGTCAATACACGTGGAAGGCGGACCAGCTGGCTGTCGTACGCTGGATAGAAGGAAAAACTGGTGTGCCATTCGTCGACGCCTTCATGAACGAGATTCGCGAGACGGGATGGATGTCGAACCGCGGCAGGCAGATCGTTGCCAGTTATCTAATTCATGAATTAAAGCAGGACTGGCGCATCGGAGCGCGATATTTCGAACAGCAATTGATCGACTATGATGTCGCTTCGAATTATGGGAACTGGGCGTTCATCGCGGGTGTTGGGAATGCAACACGCACACCACGATTTGATCCTGCATTCCAACAACAACGATATGATCCGAATCAACACTTCACGAAACGTTGGACCTGAAAAAAGCATCTTTTTCTGGAGTGGGAAGTAGTTGCATTTCAGAGGGGAGGATGCTATATTAAATGCATCAGATGGGGTTCCTGAATTGTACGAGAGCCGCCTTTTATCTTTGAGCCACTCTTTTTTGATAGGGAGTTTGACGTTCCAACTAGTAGTACATGCCTCGTAACACAGCAGGAGGACGTACGAATAGGAATCGGATAAGACACCCACCTGCACAGCAGGTTCAAAAATAAGGTATCGACACGGCACTTCGGGTCCCATCGTCTTATTATTTTGTTGTTTGACACGTCGCATGACGTTTTTTTTTATGATATAATTCCGAGTAAAACAGTATGAGTATTGTGAGGTTATGAGATGTTACATCAATTTTCGCGTAATGAATTAGCAATCGGTAAAACTGGACTTGACGCATTGGCATCCAAGTCCATCGCTATTCTGGGTATCGGTGGTGTTGGATCGTTCTCAGCAGAAGCACTTGCCCGCAGTGGTGTAGGTCGTTTGATTCTTGTCGATAAGGACGATATCGACATCACGAACGTCAACCGACAAATCCATGCTTTGCTTCCGACGGTTGGTCAACCGAAGGTCGATGCGATGGCAGAACGTCTTGCGTTAATCAATCCGGATCTTGAAATCGTTCGCTTGAAGATGTTCTACAATGAAGAGACATTCGAGTCGTTCTTCGAACAGCAACCGGATTATGTCATCGATGCATCGGACACGGTCTCGTTCAAGATTCACTTGATTCAGGAATGTAAGAAACGTAACATTCCAATCATCTCAAGCATGGGGATGGCGAACAAGATGGATCCAACACGCATCAAGATCGTTGACATCAAAGATACAAGTTATGATCCACTAGCGAAGGTCATTCGGACGAAACTCCGGAAAGCCGGCATCCATAAAGGTGTTCCTGTCGTCTTCTCTGATGAACCGCCCGTTAAGATCATCGAAGAAGTCCGTCAAGTCGTCGGAAACGATGCGGCTGCAATTCGTAAGGCAAAGATGCCGCCAAGTTCGAATGCGTTCGTTCCATCAGTTGGTGGATTGATCGCAGCGAGCTACGTCATCAACGAGATCGTCCGTGAAGCCGGCGTGACGATCGAACGCGTTCGTTAAAAAAAAGCGACCTTATGGTCGCTTTTTCTGATGTGTGGCTGTTTGTTTGTTCCAAAAATCAAGTCGAGCTTGCAGTTGTTTCTCAAAACCGCGTGGGCTTGGACGATAAAAGACCGGTTTTGTCCGGGCAAGGTTCTCCGGCCAGTAATTCTGTGGCACATAGGCATGTTCGAAGTCGTGCGGGTACTGATAGGTGACGCCATTCCCAAGTGCCGCTGCCCCCGGATGATGGGCATCGCGCAAATGTGGCGGTACCGGACCGCCGTCTGAACGGCGAACGAGTGTCAATGCTTGATCGATTGCTGAGATGACAGCATTCGATTTCGGTGCCGTCGCGAGATATAAGACGGTTTCAGCGAGCGGAATCCTTGCTTCAGGGAAACCGACGTACTCGCACGCGCGTGCGCAGGCATCGACCATCAATAACGCTTGCGGATCAGACAGACCGATGTCTTCTGCCGCATGGACGTAGAGACGCCGTACGATGAAGCGCGGACTTTCGCCAGCTTCAATCATGACAGCGAGCCAGTAGAGCGCAGCGTCGGGATCGGAACCCCGAATCGATTTGATGAAGGCGGAGATGACATCATAATGCCGATCGCCGTCCTTATCGTACTTCAATGCTTTTTGTTGAATCGATTCCTCGGCGACAGCGAGATCGATCGTGATCTGACCATCGATTTCCGGTGTCGTTAAGACGGCGAGTTCAAGCGCATTCAATAATGCCCGGTAATCACCGTCTGACAACTTAACGTAATGATCGATCGCGTCATCCGTGATCGTGATCGGATATTTGCCAAGACCACGCTCTTCGTCTTTTAGGGTCCGGTCGAGGACGATCCGTAAGTCATCTGGCGTCGGGGGTTCGAAACGAAAGACTGTTGCCCGCGATAACAGAGCGGCGTTGACCTCAAAACTCGGATTTTCAGTCGTTGCCCCGATCAACGTGATCGTACCTGCTTCGAGCGCTGGCAGTAAGGCGTCTTGTTGCATCTTATTGAATCGATGGATCTCATCGAGAAAGAGAATCGTTTTTTGATCCTCGAACTGAAGACGGGCTTCGGCTGCTTTTAAAATTTCCCGTAATTGTTCCAGTTTCGCCGTGACCGCGTTCAATTGCTCGAACGCTGATTTCGTATAACTGGAGATGACACGCGCGAGCGTCGTCTTACCGGTTCCGGGTGGACCGTAAAAAATGACGGTTCCGAGACGATCGGCTAAGATGGCACGCCGCAGGAGCGTCGTCTCTCCAATCAGATGGCGTTGTCCGACGATTTCATCCAGATTCTGCGGACGCATTCGATTCGCGAGCGGTCCGGCAGGTGACTGGGATTCAAATAAATGTGCCATACACATACGCTCCTTCCACTTTTAGCTACTACTATACTAGAAAGGATGATCCTTCGCATGATGAAAATCTCGACGAAAGGGCGATATGGTCTGACGATCATGATCGCACTCGCGAAAGAAGCTGAATCTAAACCATTATCCCTAAAAAAAATCGCGCAGATGTATGACCTATCTGAGCATTATCTTGAACAGTTGATTGCCCCCCTTCGTAATGGAGGTCTCGTCAAAAGTGTACGCGGTGCTTACGGCGGGTATAAGCTCGGTCGTGAAGCGCAAAACATCACAGCGGGTGAAATCATCCGCCTGCTTGAAGGACCACTCGTCGTCGTCGAAGGCGATGCGTGTGACGAGGTCACAAAACGCAAACTGTGGGATAAAATCCAGCAAGCAGTCGATCAAGTACTCGATTCAACGACGCTACAAGACTTAGCGGAAGAAGAAGATACAGGATACATGTTCTATATTTGAGAGGTGAAAACGAATGAATTACTTTGACCACTCGGCGACGACGCCGATGCGTCCGGAAGTCCTTGAGGCGATGACGCCTTATTTGCTCGAACAGTATGGCAACCCATCTAGTGTCCACGCGGCTGGTCGGTCTGCTCGGGCAGCAATTGACAAAGCACGCCGGCAGATCGCACAAGAATTGAACGCGAAACCAACCGAACTGATTTTCACGAGCGGTGGAACGGAATCGGATAATTATGCGATTTTCGGTGCGGCTGAGGCGGCGCGTGAAAAAGGGCGTCATCTCATTACGACACGGTTTGAGCACCATGCTGTATTGCATGCGTTCGAAGAGCTCGAAAAACAAGGCTATGACGTCACGTATCTCGATGTTCCAGATACAGGTGTCGTCTCAATGGCTGCCTTGCAAGAAGCGGTCCGGGAAGATACGACACTCGTCTCGATCATGTTCGGCAACAATGAAGTCGGAACGATTCAGCCGATTGCGGCATTCGGTCAATTTTTACGAGAACGCGGTGTTTTGTTCCATACGGACGCGGTGCAAGTGTTCGGAAAACAAGCAATCGATGTCGAAGCGTTACAAGTCGATCTTTTATCCGCATCTGGTCATAAAATCAATGGACCAAAAGGAATCGGATTGTTGTATGTGCGGACTGGTGTGAAGTTAGCGCCTCAAACATTCGGAGGAGAACAGGAACGCAAGCGTCGCGCTGGTACAGAGAACGTACCGGGAATCGTCGGTTTAGCGAAAGCGCTCGAACTGATGATCGCAGAGCGTGAACAACAACAGGACCACATCAAACAACTGCGTAACGTTTTGCTAACACGCTTGGATGAAAGTGGCATCACTTACGAAGTCAACGGTGTTGAAGGATTACCGAATGTCCTCAATCTTTACTTCCCGCAAATTGAAATCGAACCGTTCCTGATCATGCTTGATATGCGCCAGATGGCCGTATCGAGCGGGAGTGCATGTACGGCAGGGTCCGTCGAACCTTCGCATGTCTTATCGGCGATGTATGGCGAAGATGAACGGACACGAGCATCGGTCCGGATCAGTTTTGGTCACGGAAATGAGCTCGCGCAAGTCGAACTACTCGCACAAGCCTTGCAAGATGTCGTAAAATCGTTTCAGAATTAACTAAGAGGTGAAATAAATGAATACACGAGCGAAAGCCCCGAGTGAAACGACAGTCGTCGTTGGGATGTCGGGCGGTGTCGATTCTTCTGTGACGGCTCATTTATTAAAAGAGCAAGGCTATAACGTCATCGGAATCTTCATGAAAAACTGGGATGACACGGATGAGAACGGCTTTTGTACGGCGACGGAAGATTATGAAGACGTCATCGCGGTAGCCAATCAAATCGGCATTCCGTACTATGCAGTCAATTTCGAGAAAGAGTACTGGGATAAGGTCTTCACGTACTTCCTCGATGAATATAAACTCGGTCGGACACCGAATCCGGACGTCATGTGTAACAAGGAAATCAAGTTCAAAGCCTTCCTCGATCACGCGATGCGTCTTGGTGCCGATTTCGTCGCGACAGGGCACTATGCGCGTGCCGTCTATGAGGATGGAGAACATAAATTGCTTCGAGGCGTTGATGCAAACAAGGATCAAACATATTTCTTGAATCAATTGTCGCAAGAGCAAATCGCGAAGGCGATGTTCCCGATCGGGCACATGGAAAAATCAGAAGTGCGCCGGATCGCAGAAGAAGCGAACCTCGCAACGGCGAAGAAAAAAGACTCGACAGGCATTTGCTTCATTGGCGAGCGGAACTTCAAACAGTTCCTCGGTCAATATCTGCCGGCGCAACCCGGTGAGATGCGGACACTTGACGGCAACGTCATGGGACGTCACGATGGATTGATGTACTATACGATGGGGCAACGTCATGGACTCGGTATCGGTGGCGACGGAGAGCCTTGGTTCGTCGTCGGGAAAAATTTAGAGGAGAACATCCTCTATGTCGATCAAGGATTCCATAACGAATTGTTGTATTCGGAAGGATTACTTGCTTCAGATGTCAGCTGGACATCTGAGCGTCCGGTCGGTGAGACATTCCGTTGTACGGCGAAATTCCGTTACCGTCAACAAGATACAGCCGTCACGGTTCGTGTCCTCGAAGATGGACTCGATGTTTCATTTGACGAGCGTCAACGAGCAATCACACCAGGACAAGCAGTCGTATTCTATGATAGGGACATCTGCCTCGGTGGTGCGACGATCGATGCAGCCTATAAAGCAGGCGAACGCCTCGCTTATCTAGCGTAAGGAGCAAAAGAAGATGAACTATAATGAAGTAGGATTCCGGCATCTAGAAGCTGGAAATTATGAATTAGCAGCGCAAGCGTTTAACGACGCGATCGAAGAAAATCCAAAAGATCCGACAGCGTACGTCAATCTTGGAACATTACTCCAATCGATGAACGACGCTGATCGTGCCCTTCGTTTTTATGATCGGGCACTGATGATCGATAATACGTTTGCGAGTGCCTATTATGCAAAAGGGGCGCTGTTCTTTGCTGCCGATCAACTCGTCGAAGCAGAGGAATCATTGCGGGCAGCGTTATTATATGGACTTGACGACGCGGATCTCCATTTCATGCTTGGGATGACGTATCAAAAACTAGGTGATCCAGTCCGCGGGTTGCCCCGTTTACAGCGTGCGTCAGAACTAAACGGTGTCGATATCGAGATCGCATTCCAATACGGACTTGCCTTAGCGCAAAACGAGAAGTTGGAAGAAGCGGTCGAGATGTTCGAGCACGTCTTGATGCTTGACGAAACGCATACGGATGCACGATACAATTATGCGATTGCCCTTGCTTTCCTTGGTCAACAGGAAGCCTGTTATGCAGAACTCGAAGCCGTTCTTGCCTACCAGCCGGAACACGCCCTTGCGCGGGACGCGAAAGCGAAGATGGATGCGTTATTAAAACAAGCAGACTGATATAAAAAAGACGATTCCGCTTGGAGTCGTCTTTTTTTATGCTATTTAATTCCCAACTTCACGGATGACACGAAGTGGTGGACCGGAAAAGTCTTCATAGGCGTCATCCATGTTTTTCGTATACAGTTCGATGACGTTATTTTCCGTGTCCTTGAAATAAGCAGAATGCTCTTTTTGATTCGATGTCTCCTGTTCGTCCCATTCTCTGAGCTTCACGGTGATCGATGCTTCCCGCAATTGATTCAAGGCTTGCTGGAACTCGTTCTTCTCAACGTAGAAAGCACAGTGGACATGGACACCACCTTCATCGTACAACGTGTCCCATTCGGACACTGGTAAGTGTTTGACGGTCCGTTCTTCCATCGTAAAGTCCCGTTTCAGCCACAAACCGAGTCGAGTGTTACCGCCGATGTAAAGCCACGTTGCCCAAACCCCGTCTTGTTTAGATTGTTCTTTACTTGGTTCCGCATCCTCAGGAGCCCATTGCTCAACGACTGGAATGCCTAGTGTCCCATTCCAAAAGCCAACCGCACGGTCCATATCCTCGACTTCAAGTACTAATTCACACAATCCTGCAATCGGTAAACGTGCCATCCTTAAACTCCTCCTCTTAACGAAATGTTTCAGGGTATCTTTCCCTGATTTAAAATCCGGTAAACGAATGCTATGATGAAAGCAGCGAATGAAAAAGAGAGAAAGAAGGTGGAGTGATGGAGCACCCCCATCAAGTCGTCGGGCGCGTCAAACGTGTGCTCTTTTCTTCTGAAGAAGAAGCACACTCCATTGTATTGGTCGCCGTCAAAGAAAAGAACTTTGAACTGAAAGAACCCGAACTCGTCATCACGGGTACTGGGGTTGGGATCGAACTCGGAGGAACGTATCAAGCATTCGGTCGTCTCGTTGATCATCCTCGCTTCGGAAAACAACTGAAGGCGGAACTGATTCGGCGATCGGTTCCGATGACAAAACATGCGACGATCCGCTTCTTGACGAATGGTTCGTTCACCGGCATTGGTCCGAAGACAGCGAAAAATATCGTCGATGCTCTCGGAGAAGAGGCAGTGGATCTCATTTTGAAAGATGAACGGGTACTGAATCAGGTGCCTGGGTTAAAACAAAAACAAGCTGACATCATCTTGAGTCGACTCGCCACCTTATACGGTGTCGATCAGTTGATGCTGTTCTTAGCACCATTTGATGTTACGCCGAAGCTAGCGGCAAAGATTTATGCTGCTTACGAAGGGGACGCCATGGCGCGAATACGAGAGAATCCATATTCCTTGATGTATGAAGTGAATGGGATTGGTTTTAAGACAGCCGATCATATCGCATCACATCTTGGACTCGTCGGATTACACCCGGAGCGCGTCGCTGCTTCGATCATGCACATATTAGAACAAGAAGCAGGAGAGGGACATGCCTTTGCGACAGTCGACTCGCTATTGCAACGGGCGCCCCGGTTGCTTGGTGAAGACCCAGGGGAACGGCTAGAACAAGCGATTGAACTGTTGCTCGCTGAAGATAAGGTCAAGCTCGAAGAAGGCTGTCTGTATTTACCGACGATCTTTTATGCGGAAGTTCGGGCGGCGAAGGAACTCGCACGCGTCATGGCGAACGGTGCCGAACAGGAAGTCGATGTCGCGACGATCCTTGAAGCAATCGGGCACCTCGAAGAACAGTTTGGCATGGAATATGCGGCGCAACAGCGGGAAGCGATCGAGTTAGCGGTCAAAGCACCGTTAATGGTTCTGACCGGTGGACCCGGTACCGGTAAGACGACCGTCATCAAGGGAATTTTACATGCCCTGCAAGAAATTCATGATTGGCCGCTTGAGAAAAGTCGCGTCAAGACGGGGGATGTCTATCCGTACGTCCTTGTTGCACCGACCGGACGCGCCGCTAAACGTTTGTCGGAAGCGACGGACGTCCCAGCGATGACGATTCATCGTCTGTTGAAGTATGACGGAACGAATTTCCAATTAAATGAAGATCAGCCGATCACGGGGAAAGTACTGATCATCGATGAGTCGTCGATGATTGATATCTACTTGTTATCGAGTCTGCTCCGTGCTGTGCCGAACGGCATGAAAATCTTGTTCGTCGGTGACCGCGATCAGTTACCATCCGTCGGTCCAGGGCAGGTGCTGGCAGATTTGATGGATACGGAAGGGATTCCCGTCGTTCGTTTGAACGTCGTCCATCGCCAAGCGGAAGATTCTTCGATTTTACGACTCGCGCACGATTTGAAGAACCGGACGACGTCAGCTGATTTGTTATCACCACTTGCGGATCGTCGCTTTTACACCGCGTCTCCGCAAGAGACGTTACGTGGCATCTCAACCTTCGCGGAAAAAGCACTTGCAAAAGGGTATTCGAAATTCGATGTTCAGGTTCTGGCACCGACTTACCGTGGTCAGGTCGGAATCGACGAACTGAATGTCGCCTTGCAACGCGTCTACAATCCGGAGGAACCGAAAAAACGCGAAGTCAAACAAGGCACTCGGATTTACCGGACCGGGGATAAGATTCTTCAGCTCGTCAATAATGCGGAAGAGAACGTCTATAACGGAGATATCGGCGAAATCGTCAATATCTTCTTCGCCAAAGAGAACGTCGACAAGGTGGATAAGATCATCGCCCGCTTCGACCAGACGGAAGTCGAGTACAACCGGAGTGACTGGGATCAATTCACGCATGCCTACGCGATTACGATCCACAAGGCACAAGGGTCCGAGTTTCCGATCGTCTTGATGCCGGTCTATTTCACGGGGGCATTCAAGCATTCCCGAAACTTGATTTATACGGCGGTTACCCGTGCGAAGTCGAGTTTATTATTGTTCGGCGATCCACGAGCGTTTCATAAAGCGTCGCAAGAAGAGGAGCCTCGGCGCCGAACACGATTGATTGAACGACTCGGTGGCGTGACAAAGACTTGACGGATGCTGTGCGATAGGTAATAATCACGATAGATGAATGGACGTAACACGTTGATGGAAGATAAGTAAAAGGAAAACTCGAGTCCAGAGAGAAGTGAGTCTGCTGCAATCACTTTCTCGAGTCCCTTTGAAGCTCCTTCCGGAGTCGGGTGTAAACACCTGCGGGTCATCCCCGTTATCAGATGTTCGAGGTAAGCAATGGATTGCTTACGAACGAGGGTGGTACCACGGAAGCGATGCTTTCGTCCCTTTTCAGGGATGAAGGCATCGCTTTTTTGCGTCCAAATAAAACCAATGGGGGTAACTGTTCATGAAAGCTCTAAAACCATTAACGGGTGCGCAAATCCGTCAGATGTATCTTGATTTCTTCCAAAGCAAAGGGCATGCGATCGAACCGAGTGCTTCACTCGTACCGGTCGAGGATCCATCGCTCTTGTGGATCAACTCAGGGGTTGCGACACTCAAGAAGTATTTCGATGGTCGTGTCATTCCTGATAATCCACGTATCGTCAACGCACAAAAATCAATCCGGACGAACGATATCGAAAACGTCGGGAAAACAGCACGTCACCATACGTTCTTCGAGATGCTCGGAAACTTCTCTGTCGGTGATTACTTCCGTGAAGATGCAATCAAATGGGGCTGGGAACTCTTGACGAGTGATGACTGGTACGGTCTTGACCCGGAACGTCTCTCGGTCACGATTCATCCGGAAGATGACGCAGCGCGTCAAATCTGGCTTGAACTCGGCGTACCGGCTGAGCGGATCATTCCACTTGAAGATAACTTCTGGGAAATCGGTGAAGGTCCATCTGGTCCGAACACGGAAATCTTCTTCGACCGTGGACCTGCTTTTGGAGACGATCCGAACGATTCAGAACTCTACCCAGGTGGCGAAAACGAACGCTATCTCGAGATCTGGAATATCGTCTTCAGTCAGTATAACCACGATGGACACGGCAACTACACGGAACTTCCGCGTAAAAACATCGATACAGGAATGGGACTTGAGCGGATGGCATGTGTCATGCAGGACGTGCCGACGAACTTCGATACGGATCTGTTCATGCCGATCATTCACAAAACAGAAGAGATCAGCGGTAAAATCTACCGTGATGATTCGAAACTCGATGTAGCATTCAAGGTCATCGCAGACCACATCCGTACCGTATCATTCGCGATCGGTGATGGTGCGCTTCCTTCGAATGAAGGACGCGGATATGTCCTTCGTCGTTTACTGCGCCGTGCGGTGCGTTATGCGAAGATGCTTGGAATCGAGCGTCCGTTCATGTATGAACTCGTCGATACGGTCGGGAATGTCATGGTCGACTTCTACCCACAAGTGCCAGAAAAAGCAGACTTCATCAAACGTGTCATCAAAAACGAAGAAGAACGTTTCCATGAGACACTGCATGACGGTCTTGCAATCTTGAACACAGTCGCTCAGACGTCTAAGGCGAACGGTGAGCATGTTATCAGTGGCGAAGATGCGTTCCGTCTGTATGACACGTATGGTTTCCCACTCGAATTGACAGTCGAGTATGCGGAAGATCATCAGATGTCTGTTGATGAAGAAGGCTTCAAACTAGCGATGGATGCACAACGTCAGCGTGCACGTGCAGCGCGTGAAGAGAGTGGTTCGATGCAACAGCAATCGGAAGTCCTCTCGACGCTAAAAGATAAGAGTACGTTCGTCGGCTATACCGACCTTAAGGCGGATGCGAAAATCATCGCATTGTTGCATGATGGAGAACGAGTCACAGAAGTCGCTGCTGGTGAAGAAGCACAAGTCATTCTCGACATCACGCCGTTCTACGCTGAAAGTGGTGGTGAAGTCGCGGATACAGGAACAATCGAAGGCAAAGACTTTGTTCTTGATGTCAAAGATGTTCAAAAAGCACCAAACGGTCAAAACTTGCATACGGTCATCGTTCGTACAGGGATCGCAACGGAAGCTGCAGACGTCGTTGCAAACGTCGAAGCAGCAGAGCGTAAAGCCGTCACGAAAAACCATACGGCAACACACTTGCTTCATAAAGCATTGAAAGATACGCTCGGAACACACGTCAACCAAGCAGGATCACTCGTTTCTCCAGATCGTCTTCGTTTCGACTTCTCACACTTCGGTGCAGTGACACAAGAAGAGTTGACGAAGATTGAACAAGACGTCAACCAAGCAATCTGGGCATCACTACCGGTTGATATCGAAGAGATGAACATCGCTGATGCAAAAGCAAAAGGCGCAATGGCATTGTTCGGTGAAAAATACGGTGAAATGGTCCGTGTCGTCTCAGCAGGCACATACTCGATTGAGTTGTGTGGCGGTATCCACGTCGGGAACACAGCAGAAATCGGCTTGTTCAAGATCGTTTCAGAGTCTGGTATCGGTGCAGGTACACGCCGAATCGAAGCGGTAACGGGTGCAGGCGCATATCGTGTCATGAATCAACACTTGGAAACACTCGAACAAGCAGCAGCTGTCTTGAAGACGAAGACGACAGAAGTTCCTGTTCGCATCGAAGCACTGCAACAACAGCTCCGTGAGACGGAACGGGCGAATGAATCGTTGCAAGCGAAACTCGCGAACATCGAAGCTGCTTCATTGAAGGACGATGTTGAGGAAATCAACGGTGTGCGTGTGCTTGCGAAACGCGTCGATGTCTCAGATATGGATGCTCTTCGCGGTATGATGGACGAGTTGAAGAGCTCGCTCGGATCGGCAATCATCGTTCTCGGAAGTGCGCAAGGCGAGAAAGTCAATCTCGTCGCAAGCGTCTCAAAAGATTTAATCGACCAAGGATATCATGCTGGTAAATTGATCAAGGAAGTCGCAACACGCTGCGGTGGTGGCGGTGGCGGTCGCCCTGACATGGCTCAAGCTGGTGGAAAAGATGCGTCGAAATTAGAAGAAGCACTCGCGTACGCTTCACAATACGTGCAATCACTGGCATAATAGAAACGTAGTGTATATGAAAGAGGTGATGAACGTGAGTCAGATGGATCAAACGATGAAATTCAACTTTCCGGAAGACGATAACAAAGCAGCGACACGTGATGTGTTGTTGACGGTCTATCATGCTTTAGAAGAAAAAGGATATCATCCGATCAACCAAATCGTCGGCTATCTCCTTTCAGGAGATCCTGCTTACATTCCTCGTCATAATGACGCACGTAATTTAATTCGTAAGATTGAACGCGACGAATTGCTCGAAGAACTCGTGAAATCTTATTTGGCGGAGAGTGGAAATTCAAAATGAAACGTGCAATGGGACTAGATGTCGGTTCGAAGACGATCGGGGTAGCGGTCAGTGACTTGATGGGCTGGACGGCGCAAGGCGTCGAGACGGTCAAGTGGACGGAACCGGATTACCCAGAAGCCTTCAAACGGCTCGATGTCATCATGAAGACATACAATGTCGAAATCCTAGTCATTGGTCTTCCGAAAAACATGAACGGTTCCATCGGTCCCCGCGCAGAAGCAAGTGAAGCTTTTGCGAAGGAAATCGAACAGCATACCGGGCTTGAAGTCGTCTTCATGGATGAACGGTTGACGACGATGCAAGCAGAACGGATGCTGATCGATGCCGATGTCAGCCGTAAAAAGCGTAAACAAGTCATCGATAAGATGGCTGCCGTCATGATCCTGCAATCGTACTTGGATCGGACGAACCGATGAAGGGGGAGAAACCGATGGCTGAAGAAAAACGTCAGTATCTCTTTCCAGATGAAGAGGGCGGCGAACATCTTTTCGAAGAATGGTACCGTTACTCGAGTGAACGTACAGGAAAAACCTATCTGTTTCTTGAAATGATCGGTAACCCTGACGAAGGAGCAGATGATCTGATCATCTGTGAGATCGATGAATATGGAGAAGGCGAAGATGATTTCGAATTGAGCCTGATCGATGAAAATGATGAGCAAACTTGGGATGAACTCGAGCTTGCGTTAAAGGAGCGGATCACTGATGCAACAGAATGAACCAACACGTTACGTAATTCCGGACGGCGAAGGAAATGATTTCGAATTCGTAGAACGTCTGCGTTACGAAAGCCCACGTTCGAGTAAGACATACATCTTCCTTGAGCCAATCGGAGCAGACTACGACGAAGCAGAAGAAGTCGATATCTTCGTTTACGAACTTGACGAATACGGTGATGGAGACAATGACTTCAACCTCGTACCGATCGATGAAGATGATACAGCGACTTGGGATGAAATCGAAGAAGTCTTTAACACGCTCGAAGATCAGTTAGACTAACCCGACTCATGACAGGTGACGTCGTAAGAGACTTTCTCTTACGATGTCACCTTGTTTTAAGAGAAGAAGGAGGAACCGATGGAGAACGAATGGAAGCAAAATGCCGAAATCGAAAAAAGGCGACGCCGGACATCACGGCGGATTACGCTAATCATCCTTTCTGTATTGTTGACGATTTTTCTAGTTGCCAGTGCGGTCGTCTATGTCTTTTTGAAAAATGCGCTTGAACCAGTCGATGAAGCAGCGACGAAATCTGTCAAAGTCGAAGTTCCTTTAGGAGCAGGGACGAGTACGATTGCTTCCTTACTAAAGGAAAAAGGCTTGATTGCGAACGAGACGATTTTCCGTTATTACGTCCGTTATAAGAATGAATCGTCATTCCAGGCGGGTACGTATACACTGTCACAAGCCATGTCCCCGGATGAAATCATCAATGAATTAAAGACGGGAACGGTCATGAAGGCAGCGGATGTGAAAATCACGTTACCTGAAGGCATCACGATGGATCGTCAAATCGCTTTGATCGCGAAAGCAACGAACTTCAAGGAAGAGACGGTCCGTAAAGAATTGACGGATGCGACATTCATCGACAGCATGATTGAAAAATATCCGATGTTGACGGATGAAGTGAAAAAAGATGGTGTCCTGTATGCACTTGAAGGGTACCTCTTCCCAGCAACGTATGAGTTTGATAAAGGAAAAAGCATTGATCAAATCGTCGAGACGATGCTCGATGAAACAGAAAAAGTCTACGATGAGAATGCGGATGCCATTCAAAAGTCAGGCATGACCTTCCATGAAGTGCTCAGTCTCGGTTCCATGGTCGAGCGCGAAGCGGCGACACCAGATGATCGTCGTGAAATCGCCGGTGTTTTCAAAAACCGTCTGGATGATGGGATGAAGCTTCAATCCGATCCAACGGTTTGGTATGGAACAGGTGAAAATACGGCTTTAACGACGCTGAAGGATCTCGAGAACAATTCGAAGTACAACACGTACAAGTACGAGGGGATTCCGATCGGTCCGATTTCAACGGTCAGCAAAGATTCGGTACTTGCCGTGTTAAATCCGAATAAAACGAAATATGTCTATTTCTTCGCCCGTCCACCAAGTGATAAACATCCACGAGGACAGATTCTATACGAAGAGACATATGAAGAACATCAACGAAACGTCGTTAAGTATAAGCCGGAATGGGTGGAATACGAAGCGAGTAAAGAGCAATGAGCAACGGGTTGGGTTGAAGCGGGAAGTTCGCTTCAAGTCAACCTGTTTATGCGGAAGAGGGAGTGAATGGCGTGAATGATTTCACGACCTATGTCGAATCAATGATTCATCCTCGAGATGCTCTGTTAGAAGAAATGGAGCGTTATGCGGAAGAACATCATATACCAATCATCGAACTGACAGGTTCCGAAGTCTTGTTATCGCTCCTGCGATTACAACAACCGAAGCGCATTTTAGAAGTCGGAACCGCAATCGGATATAGTGCGATTCGGATGGCCCGTGCGCTACCGGATGCGCGCATTACGACGATTGAACGAAATGCAAAGCGGTATGAAGAAGCAAAAACCTTCATCGCCCGGTCAGATGTGGCGGACCGGATTGACATCATTTTTGGTGATGCAGTAGAATTAGCCGAAACGCTTGAAGACCAGTTCGATGCGGTCTTCATTGATGCAGCTAAAGGACAGTATAAAAAATTCTTTGCAGGATATGGGCGACTCATTCCTGAGGGCGGCGTGCTCTATACGGATAATCTCTTCTTACACGGAGATGTCCTCGAGTCTGATCCGAAGACATTCGATCGAAGAAGACGTCGACTCGTGCGTCTCGTCAAGGAATTCACGGTCTGGATGATGGAACAAGAACAATACGATACGACGATTTTTCCGCTCGGTGACGGTGTATCTGTCAGTCGGAAAAAGTCGAAATGATGGAGGAACGAATGACATGCAAAAACCGGTAGTAATTGGTGTAGCGGGCGGAACGGGTTCAGGGAAGACGACGGTGGCACGTTCACTCGTCGATGCGTTTCCAAGTGAATCAATCGTTATGATTGAGCAGGACGCGTATTATAAAGATCAAAGCGATTTATCAATGGAGGAGCGGTATCAGACAAACTATGATCACCCGTTCGCTTTTGATAATGGTCTGTTGATTGAGCACATTCAGTCGCTCCGTGAAAACATTGCCGTTGAAAAACCGGTATATGACTATGTCGCCCACACGCGGGCACAAGAAACGATTCGTCTCGAACCACGCGATGTCATCATCGTAGAAGGAATTTTAGCGCTTGAAGACGAACGGTTACGGGAACTAATGGATATCAAGGTGTTCGTCGATACGGATGCGGACGTTCGCATTTTGCGTCGGATGCAACGTGATATCAACGAACGTGGACGTTCGATCGACTCAGTCGTTGAGCAGTACACGAACGTCGTTCGTCCGATGCATCTGCAGTTCTGTGAACCAACAAAACGGTATGCGGACATCATCGTACCGGAAGGCGGCGAGAATCATGTCGCGATCGATTTACTCGTGACGAAGATTCGAGCGATTCTTGATTATCGTTCAGCACTCGATCAAAGAGGATATTGATTCCAAAAAAGATGTGAATATACTATACTAGTGGAATAAAAAGGAGCGTGACAAAAATGGCAGAAAAGCAATACTACATGACGCTTGAAGGTAAAGCGAACATTGAAAATGAATTGAATGAATTGAAGTCAGTCCGCCGGAAAGAAGTCGTCGAGAACATCAAGATCGCCCGTTCGTTCGGTGACCTTTCAGAGAACGCTGAGTACGATTCAGCAAAAGAAGAGCAAGCGATGGTCGAAGGCCGGATCGCTCAACTTGAAGAGATGCTTCGTAATGTTGCCATCATCTCAGAAGAAGAGAAGGATATCTCGGTCGTCGGTATCGGAACGACGGTCACTTTCTTAAGTGTCGAAGATAACGAAGAAGATACGTATACGATTGTCGGTAGTGCCGAAGCAGATCCGTTCACGGGTAAAATCTCGAACGAATCACCAATCGCGAAAAGTTTAATGGGGCACCAAGTCGGAGATCAAGTCTCTGTACCAGCACCCGGCGGCGAATACGCAGTAAAAATTACATCGATCAAATAAAGAACACAGGAGCCGGAGCAATCCGGCTTTCTGTTTGATGGAGGAATGAATTATGCCAATCGCAATCATCGGCGCAATGGAAGAGGAAGTCAACTTATTGCGTAATGAGTTATCAGAACGTAAAGATACAGTCATCGCAAACTATCATTTTTATGAAGGGCTTTTAAATAGCGTTCCTGTCGTCATCTTGAAGTCAGGAATCGGGAAAGTGAACGCTGCGATCGGGACGACATTATTGCTAGACCACTACAAACCAAGTGCTGTCATCAATACGGGCTCAGCAGGCGGATTCAAGGAAGGCTTAACGGTCGGGGATGTCGTCGTCTCAACAGAAGTACGTCACCACGACGTCGACGTGACGGCATTTGGATACGAATATGGTCAGGTACCTGGAATGCCAGCTGCCTATCAAGCAGATCCGAAGCTTGTTGCAACGGCAGAAGCCGTCATCGAGCGGATGGATGCGATTCGCGTCGTTCATGGATTAATTGCGACAGGCGATTCATTCATCCACGATTCAGAGCGCTCTGCTCAAATCAAGGCGCACTTCCCAGAAGTCGCAGCCGTCGAGATGGAAGCAGCACCAATCGCACAAGTCTGTCATCAGTTCGGTGTTCCGTTCGTCGTAACGCGGTCGATTTCAGATAGCGCCAATGAAGAAGCGTCACTCTCGTTTGATGAATTCCTCGAGATTGCGTCAATCAATTCCGCTAAAATGGTCATGGAAGTCGTACGGACGTTAGCAGAATGAGGTATGGGGGAAGGGCACGGGAGACCATGCTCTTCCTTTTTTCTTTGACAAAAGCATATTAACGCTTTATATTAGTACCAGATACTAATAACAAAAGGGGATGCCTTATGAAGATCGGGATTGTAGGATTAGGAACGTCTTTGCCGTCACGCCGCGTGACGAACGATGAATTAGCAACGACGCTCGATACGAGCGATGAATGGATTCGGACACGGACAGGAATCGGGGCACGACGGATTGCAGCCGATGATGTGGATGTCACTGACTTAGCGACAGAAGCTGCTCAGAAAGCGCTTGATGATGCTGGATTGACAGTAGAGGACATCGGGTTGATCGTCGTCGGAACGGCAACAGGACGAGCATTTCCGTCTACTGCCTGTATCGTTCAAGAGCGTCTTGGAGCACGCGGAGCGACTGCATTCGATATTAGTGCGGCATGTAGTGGTTTCATCTTTGCATTACAAACAGCTGCTAGCATGTTAGCAACAGTCGAAGGAAAACATGCGCTCGTCATCGGTGCTGAAAAAATGTCGAGTATCGTCGACTGGTCAGACCGGTCAACTGCCATCTTATTTGGAGACGGTGCAGGGGCAGTCGTCATCGGATCAACTGAGCAAGAGGGTCTTAATGCCTTTGAGCTTGGAACAGATGGACGCGGAGCACATTTGTTATTTAAGGACATCGATGGACCAATCGAGATGAATGGTCGTGAAGTCTTTAAGTTCGCTGTTCGCAAATTACCGGAAATCGTTGAAAAAGTCATTCAAAAAGCGGATAGCACACTCGAAGACATCGATATCTTGATTCCGCATCAGGCAAACCTACGAATTATCGATGCAGCGTGCGAACGACTGCATATACCGCAAGAGAAAGTCATCGTCACCATCGATGAGCATGCGAATACATCGGCTGCTTCAATCCCACTCGCGCTCGAAGAAGCACGTCAACAAGGACGCTTGACACCTGGTACGAAGCTCGTACTTGCTGGATTCGGTGCCGGATTGACTTGGGGAGCAGCATACATTACTTGGACTAAAGGAGAGAACACATAAGATGATGAGAAAACGCGTTGTAGTCACAGGAATCGGAGCACTGACACCAATCGGGAACGATGCTAATACATTCTGGGAAGCATTAAAAGAAGGAACGAACGGGATTCGACCGATGGAGCGTCTCGATATCGATGAATATCCAACAAAGGTCACTGGCGAATTGCAGAACTTCGACGTGACAGAATTCATCGAGGCGAAAGAAGCACGCAAGATGGACCGCTTCGTTCATTACTCACTTGTCGCAAGCATGGAAGCTGTAAAAGATGCTGGAATTGATATCAAGTCGATTGCTGAACGTGCAGGTGTCTGGATTGGATCAGGGATCGGTGGCGTGGAGACAATCGAGAAACAAGCAAAAATTTACTTCGAGCGCGGACACCGTCGTGTCAGCCCGTTCTTCATTCCGATGATGATTCCGAACATGGCAAGCGGTCAGGTATCGATCTATACCGGAGCCAAGGGGCCGAATAACTGTTCTGTCACAGCATGTGCTTCAGGAACGAATGCGATCGGGGAAGCACTTCGTGTCATCGAACGGGGCGATGCAGATGTCATGATTGCTGGTGGAGCGGAAGCACCAATCACGAACTTAGCGTTTGCTGGTTTTTGTTCCAACAAAGCGATGTCAACGAATCACGATCCTGAGACAGCAAGCCGTCCGTTTGACGAAGGACGTGATGGATTCGTCATGGGAGAAGGAGCAGGCATCTTGATTCTTGAAGAGTACGAGCATGCGGTAGCACGTGGCGCAAAAATCTATGCCGAAGTCAGTGGGTATGGATTAACAGCTGACGCCTACCACATCACAGCTCCAGATCCAGATGGAGACGGTGGAGCACGTGCGATGGCAATGGCAATCCAAGATGCAGGTATCGCACCAGGAGCAGTCGGATATATCAATGCACACGGAACGAGTACACCGATGAACGACATTCTTGAAACGAAAGCGATCCACAGTGTCTTCGGTGAACAGGCAAAACAACTCGTCGTCAATTCGACGAAATCGATGATTGGTCACTTGCTTGGTGGCGCAGGTGGGGTCGAGGCGATTGCGACGATTAAATCGCTACAAGAACAAACCGTTCACCCAACGATTCATCTCAAACAGCCGAGTGAAGGTTGTGATCTTGATTACGTGACGGAAGGTGCACGGAGCGTCGAATTGAATTACGCCCTGAGCAACTCGCTCGGGTTCGGTGGACACAACGCATCACTCGTCTTCAAACGTTACGAAGCTTAAGCTTAAGCGATTCCCTTGGAAAAACGAGGGGGTCGCTTTTTTGCTGATTTTCTGATTCAATAGAGAAATGCGTGTTTGACGCAGAAAGGAGTCGTTTATGACTAACATCACAAGAAAAACATCAATCCTGATACTGATCCTATTTTTATTGATTGGTCTCAGTGGTACGCTCATATATCGTCTATCATCTCAAAAGACGAAAACAGATCAGGAGACCCAAGCAGTGAAGGTTGAATTAATTGAATCATCACTCCCGAAAACATCCGATATTGCGTTAGCGACGGATAGCCGTTCTCAGACACTGTTAGCACAACTGTATGAAGGATTATATGTCTTTACTTCTGGGACATCCGTCCGTAGAGGATTAGCACAGGATATGTCAGTCTCAAAGGATCGTCTGACGTATACGATTCAACTCAAACAAACGAAAAATGCGCAGGGTCAGTCGATCACGGCACAAGACTTTGTCGATAGTTTCCGACGTGTAGCAGCTAATAAGACGAATTCTCCTTATGGTTTTTTATTTGAAGTGTTTGAAAATGGACGTGCCGTCAACGACGGAAAAATGAAGCCAGAGCGTTTAGGTGTAAAGGCGAAAGGACGCGATCAACTTGTCATCACGCTGAATCAGCCGGTTTCGAATCTAAAAGAATTACTCGCGATGTCCGTCTTTTATCCCCAACCGGAATCTAAGAAGTGGCAGGAGCTCACGGGTAATGGTGCGTTTACACTAGAACAGATGTCGAAAAACGGATATACGCTTAAGAAAAACAACCAGTATCATCAACAAAATGTTGTCACGGTCGAGAAAGTGAAAAGTCGCATCATCTTTGATCATCAGACGCAATGGAGTACGTATGAGAACAGTAAAGCAGCGATTCTTCCGTTACAAGAGAGTGTCGAAACACAAGAAGATCAAGTCTCTCGACCAACCTATCAAAAAAAGCGAAGCGGTGTCTTTTATATCGCATTTAATCAAAAAAATGAAGCCTTCCGCGAAAAAACACTCCGACAACGAATTGCTTACGCCTTGATAGAAAAAGAGTCCGTTCAACTTCCTTTAGGATATGCAGGCATTCCGACGAATCGATTCGTTGTCACAGATACGAATGTATTAATGACAGAACCGGTACAAGTAAAAAAAGAAAATGGTAAACAACAGAAGAAACAACGAATCGAGATGCTTAATTTTGATGATCCACAGGCAAAACGGATCGGGAAACAGCTCGAGACGTATCTTGAGAAACAGTTGCCTGATATTGATATCGTCCTTAAACCCGTTGCGATTGAAGAGAAAATAAATAAAGAACAATCAGCACAATATGCGATGACACTTACAGGTTGGATGCCAGATTATCCAGGTCCACTTGCGTATTTGAATCAGTTCGTTTCGGATAATCCGTTAAATTCCGTAAACTATCAATCCGATACGTATGATCAGACGATTGAAAAAGCACGACAGACACAAGATGTAAAGAAAAAACAAGCACTGTATCATCAAGCGGAAAAACGTTTAATTAAACAAGATGCTGTCATCGTTCCTTTGTATCAGACGACTGAAAAATTATATGTTTCTGATACGATTCAAGGAATTGAAGTCCCCATCTATGGACCAGAATACCTACTTCGATCGATGAAAATTCTAAAATAATTATTTAACTGGGACTATTTTTGCGTGTGGTCCCAGTCTTTTTTGAAAAAATATTTAGAAAAATCGGATAAAAGGTTTGCAAAATTATCAGAACATTGTAAACTATTTGTAACGAAGGGTTTGATTCGAATATAGTAATTCTTTTTTTTTCGGTCAAAAACCTGACAGTATCATGCTTTTAGAATTTTAGGGGGGTCATCGTAACATGAAGAAGAAAAGCTTTGCTCTAGCTACATCTGTAGCTCTCGTATCAAGTGCGTTCCTCGCAGCTTGTTCGACAACGGATTCAGGCGACAAATCGGGCGACACAGGTTCAAGCAAAAAATCAAGTGAACAAACGCTTAACTTGATTGAATCAGCTGATATTCCTACACTGAACCCGACGACTTCGACGGACTCAGTCTCATTCAACGTGTTGAATAACACGATGGAAGGTCTGTACCGTCTTGATGACAAGCAGCAACCAACACCAGGTATTGCTGAAAGCCACAAAGTATCGGACGACAAGTTGACGTACACGTTCAAATTACGTGATGCGAAATGGTCTGATGGTACACCACTTACGGCAAAAGATTTCGAATATGCATGGAAAGAAGTTCTAAATCCTGAGAACGCTTCACAGTATGCATATGTCTTCTACAATATCGAAGGTGCAGAAGAGTACAACACGAAAAAAGGCGATCGTGATGCTGTCGGTGTTAAAGCAGTCGATGACAAAACGCTCGAAGTTAAGTTAAAAGCACCTGCAGATTACTTCCTCGGTCTCACTGGATTCGGACCATTCATGCCGAAATCAGAAGAACTTTCGAAGAAAATCGGGAAAGACTTCGGTTCGACTGCAGATAAGTCGCTCTATAACGGACCATTCAAATTAACAGAGTGGACACGTGAGCAAGGCTGGAAAATGGTTAAAAACGATAACTACTGGGATAAAGATGCGGTCAAACTTAAAACGATCAACGTTAAGGTCGTTAAAGAGACAGCGACAGGTGTTAACCTTTACGAAAAAGGTGACATCGATCGTACAGGTCTAACTTCTGAGTTTGTTGCTCAGTACAAAGACAATAAAGAGTTTAAAACAAAAGGTGAATCAACAATCTTCTACCTTTACCTCAACACAAAGGTAAAAGCACTTGATAACGAAAAAATCCGTCGCGCCATCGATATGGGTTACAACAAAAAAGGAATCACGGATGTTATCCTTGCAAACGGATCACTTCCAGCAAACTATCTTGTACCAAAAGATTTCGCGAAAGACGCTGACGGAAAAGACTTCCGTGACAAGTATCCAACATTCAACGAATACAATGCAGACGAAGCGAAAAAACTCTGGGAAGAGGGCTTAAAAGAAATCGGTCAAAAATCGGTTGATCTTGAACTCTTGAACTATGATAGCGATGATTCGAAGAAAATTGGTGAGTTCTTGAAAGGCGAGCTTGAGAAAAACCTTCCAGGTATGAAGGTTACGATCAAGCAACAACCGTTCAAAAACAAACTTGATCTTGAGAACAAAGGCGATTTCGAGTTCTCAGTAGCGGGCTGGGGTCCTGACTATCAAGATCCAATGACGTTCCTCGATCTCTTCGTCACTGGCGGACCATACAACCGTGGTAAATGGTCAAATGAAGAGTACGATAAACTCATCAAAGACGCACAAACACAAACAGATGCAGCAAAACGTTGGTCTGAATTGCAAGAAGCTGAGAAAATCCTTCTTGATTCTGCAGCGATCTCACCTGTTTATCAGCGTGGACGTGCATTCCTCGTTAAACCATACGTCAAAGGAGTCGTCGAGCATAACTTCGGCGCAGACTTCTCTTACAAATGGGCTTCGATCGAAGGAAAATAAGCAAAATAAAAACTACTTCCGATTTCATCCGGAAGTAGTTTTTTTGTTTGGAAATATCAAAAAAGACCGGAGCATTCCGATCTCTTTTGGAGAAAAACTTATTTTTTTACTTTGGCACGCTTCCGCTGTAAGCCCATTGCCTTCTCGATTTTCGCGAGTTTTTTAGCGGCAACGGCTTCAGCACGGTCACGCCCAGCATCAAGAATCTGATCGAGTTCTTCCGAATCAATCAATTCATAGTAGCGTTGTTGAATCGGTTCAAGTTCCGAAATGATCGCTTCGGCGACATCTGCTTTAAATGTTCCGTAGTTCGAACCTTCATATTTAGTTTCGAGATCTGGAATCGAGATGCCAGCGAGTAGGGAGTAGATCTCAAGCAAATTCGACACACCTGGTTTGTTTTCTCGATCGAATTTGACGATACCTTCCGAGTCCGTGACGGCAGATTTCACTTTTTTACGAATGACGTCTGGTGCGTCAAGCATCGAGATGAAGCCTTTTGGATTCTGATCAGATTTTGACATCTTTTTGTCTGGCGTCGTCAGGCTCATGATCCGAGCTCCTGACTCAGCGATGATTGGTTCTGGTAATGTGAACGTCTCATAGTAACGACTATTGAAACGCTGAGCTAGGTCGCGCGTTAACTCAATGTGTTGTTTTTGATCATCCCCGACCGGAACGAGTTCCGCATCATAGAGTAGGATATCGGCTGCCATGAGTGTTGGATAAACAAACAGACCTGCACCAATCCGGTCTTTTCCTTGAGATTTATCTTTATACTGTGTCATACGCTCGAGCTCACCCATCCCGGAGAGACACGTCAACATCCAGCCGAGTTGCGCATGCGCTTTGACTTCCGATTGAACGAAGATCGTTGATTTTTCTGGATTCAGACCACTTGCGATGTAAAGTGCAGCGAGTGCACGTGTATTGTTCATCAGTTCGACACGATCGATATCGACCGTGATCGAATGTAAATCAACGACGCAATAATACGCATCATGCCCGTCCTGTAAGTTAACGAAGTGTTTCATGGCACCTAAGTAATTTCCGAGTGTCACTGTTCCTGTTGGTTTGATACCTGAGAAAATCGTTTTCATAGTGAAATCCCTCCAAATAATAAAATCAAAATAAAAAACGTCCCTTGAAAATCAAGGGACGAATCATCGCGTTGCCACCCAAGTTGCTATTCGCATAGCCGCTCAATTTGCTGTAATGGGCAACCCCATCTGACTCTACTTGATTCAAGTCAGCCACTCGAAAGTCCATTCACGTAGGCATCACCTGTCCATTTTCAGCACCATGGACTCTCTGAAAGGGATGTACCTAAGTTACTACTCTTTGTCGTCGTGTTTTCTTGTTTAATTCCTTTAAGTTTACCATACGATAGAAGACACGTCACGGTGATTTCGATTAAAAGTAAGAGATGATCAGCGATACGATAATGAAGATGACACCGCTAGATACATAAGGTTTTGTTCGCGCAGAAGCCCGATTTTGCTTTTTACGGAGGACTTCTTCCTCTTCGTCATCATCTTCGTAGTAATCACCATCAATCTCTCGAAGCTTTGCTTCCCGTTGTTTTTTAAATCCAGCTGTCATGCCACGGAAGAAGCCGTTAGCCGACATGTTGGAAAAGAATCCGATTGCCATCAGCAAAAAGCCTCCAATGAACAACCCACCGGATAGATGGTATATAATACCGTGCGTCGAATCGATGATAGTCGCCCATATCGTATAAAGTAACACCAGAATGACCGCAGTGATGACCGGTCGGAAATAGGTCGATCGCATGAAAAATCCCCCTTTATTGCATTGATACTCTTAGTATACGAAACTTTTAATCCTGTTACGAATCAGTAACAGACGAATGATGCAAAATAGCAAATAGTGTGACTATTTACTTGACGTTAATGCTATTCTCACATAAAATCAATTTATCACTTCGTTTAGGTTTTTGAAACTAGGTCAATGGATTTTGGGGAATACATTGCAGTTTCGACGGGACGTTATTGATGTCATAGGCATTATGGCAACTTGGAAATTGAAAAGGAGATGACTTACCGATGAAGAAAAAAACAGTCGGTCTTGCTTTATCCGTCATGCTTGCAGGAAGCGCTGTGCTTGCTGGATGTTCGACAGGTGGAGGAGACAGTGATTCAGGTTCGACAGACGGAAAGAAAAATTTACGTTTGACGGATACATCGGATATCACGACAGTTGACCCAGCGAAAGCTACGGATGCTGTCGCGTTCAACATGATCGGGAACACGATGGAAGGTCTTTATCGTTTAGACAAAGACGGAAAAGCGATTCCAGCACTTGCAGAAAAAACAGATATTTCAAGTGACAATTTAACGTATACGTTCACACTTCGTGATTCGAAATGGTCTGACGGTACGCCGGTCAAAGCACAAGACTTTGAATTTGCATGGAAGCGTGCAGCTGATCCGAAAACAGGTTCTGGTTATTCTTACATCTTTGACACGTTAAAAAACGGCTCTGATGTGACAAAAGGTAAAAAATCTGTCGACGAACTCGGTGTTAAAGCAATCGATGACAAAACGTTAGAAGTAAAACTTGAGCGTCCGGCTCCTTACTTCCTCTCATTGACATCTTTCGGTACGTACACGCCAATTAGCGAAGATTTCTACAAAAAGAATGAAAAAGACTTCTCACTTAAACCAGATAAATTGCTTTATAACGGTCCTTTCGTTTGGGAATCGTGGAAAACGGATTCAAAACGTGTTCTGAAAAAGAACGATAACTACTGGGATAAAGATGCCGTCAAACTTGATGAAGTTACGATCAGTGTCGTTAAGGATACGTCAACAGTAGCGAATCTTTATGATTCAAATGAGATTGATTATGCAGCTCTGACTTCAGAGCAAGTTGAAGCTTATAAATCGAAGCCGGAATTCAAAACAGCTCTTCGCTCTTCGATTGCTTATTTGAAATTCAACAACGAAGATGCAACGATGAAGGACGTGAATGCACGTAAAGCCATCGCTCGTGCGATCGATCCAAAAGGAATCACGGATACGCTTCTTGCGAACGGATCGATTCCAACAACAAGCTTCATTCCAAAAGAATTTGTCAAAGATGCATCAGGAAAAGACTATACAAGCGACATCAACTGGTTCGATCGTGATGCTAAAGAAGCAGCAGATCTTTGGAAAAAAGCAAATGGTAACAAAAAAACAACGATTGAATTGCTCTCATTCGATAGTGAAGATGCGAAAAAAATCGGTGAGTATATGAAAGGTCAAATCGAGAAGAATCTTCCAAACGTCACAGTTGCCATCAAGCAACAGCCGTTTAAGAATAAACTCGATCTTGAAGCAAAAGGAGATTATCAAATCTCTTACTCACTTTGGGGTCCAGACTACCAAGATCCAATGTCTAACCTCTCGATCTTTGAATCAACAAACAGCCAAAACGACGTCAAGTATAAATCCTCTGCTTATGATAAATTGTTGAATGCAGCGAATGAAGAGTCAGATTTAACAAAACGTCTTGATCTCTTTAAACAAGCGGAAGCACAATTGATCGAAAAAGATCAAGCGATTGCTCCAATTTATCAAGCTGGTTCTGCATATTTAAGCCGTCCGACGGTCAAAGATTTCAACCGTCAATTGTTCGGAGCAGATTTCCAATACAAATACGTTGACATTAAGTAATCGAGAATGGGAGCGTCCCCTGATCAGTTCGGGTACGCTCCTGTTTTATACTACTTTTTCTGAATGGAAACTCATTTTTTACGAAAATGTGAAAGTTTCGTAAAAAAGTAGTTCTAATTACTTTGTTAGCAAAGTATAATGGAATCAAACGAAAAATTCTGACTATTGGATGAAATTAGAAAAACATCCAAACGAACATCAAATCAAAGCACAATAAAAAAGAATTTTTAAATTTTTATGACAAAATTCTTGAATGTTCCGACAATTGTGGGTCATACTGATTTTATTGATGTTTCGAAAAAAACAGAAAATCTTTATAGGGGGTGCCATCTTATGGGCCGTTATTTAGCTCAACGCCTGATCTACGGCGTAATGACGTTTTTACTCATCGCTTCGTTCACTTTCTTCTTGATGGATCTGCTACCAGGTTCACCGTTCCAAAACCAGGAGAAACTTTCTCCTGAACAGTTGAACATCCTTCGGGATAAGTACAACTTGAATGATCCACTTCCGCAACGCTACGCAGCGTACATGGTCAACTTGTTCCAAGGAGATCTTGGTATTTCATTTAAGTATGATAGCCGTCCGGTAACGGATCTGATCTCTGAACGAATTGGACCATCGGCTCAACTTGGAGTTCAGGCGTTGATTCTTGGCGTCCTACTAGGGCTTGTACTTGGTGTTATCGCGGCGCTTCGTCACAACACAGTGATTGATTATGGTGCGATGTTCGTATCGGTTATCGGGATCTCAGTACCTTCCTTCGTATTCGCCTCACTCCTTCAGTACTATGTCGGCGTGAAATGGGGCGTTTTGCCAGTCGCGTTCTGGGAAAGCCCGGCGCATACTATTTTACCGACCATATCGTTATCACTTGGGGTCACGGCCTCGATTGCTCGATTCGTCCGTACAGAGATGTTGGAAGTTACAGGTCAGGATTACGTCACGTTAGCTAAAGCAAAAGGCCTAGATGGTCAAGCGATTACTTGGAAACACATGGTTCGGAATGCTTTGATTCCGGCAATCACGATTCTTGGACCGATGACAGCTGCGCTAATCACAGGTACGCTTGTTATTGAAAAAATCTTTGCGGTACCAGGACTGGGTGAGTTATTCGTATCATCGATCACACAAAATGACTACACGGTTATCATGGGAACGACGTTATTCTTCTCGGCAGTCTTCATTCTCATGATCTTAATCGTCGATTTACTGTACGGTGTCGTTGATCCACGGATTCGTTTGGGGGGTAACAAATAATGGCTGAACAAAATTCAAATGCAAAATCAGAACAGTTTGATTCGTCACTGTTCCAACACGTTGAGTTCAATGAACAGGCGGGAGAACGCCTTGCTGGTAAAAGTTTAAACTTCTGGCAAGATGCATGGATGCGTTTGCGTAAGAACAAAGCGGCGATCCTATCGTTAGCGGTCATCATCATCATCGCGATCATGTCACTAGTGGGTTCTTCACTTTCTGGTAATGATCCTTATACCCAAACAATCACACAGGCTAAACTTCCGCCTAAAGTTTCAGGGTTAGAGTGGGCTGGTTTTGATGGTATGGCAACACTTGGTGAAACACCGATTGATTTTTATAAACAAAAACAGGTGACAGAGAACTTCTGGTTTGGTACGGATCACCTTGGTCGTGATCTTTGGTCACGTGTCTGGGAAGGCACAAAGATTTCCTTATTCATCGGTTTAATGGCAGCAGTCATTGACGTTCTCGTAGGTGTCACATACGGTGGTATCTCTGCTTATTATGGTGGACGTGTCGATAACATCATGCAACGGATTGCTGAAATTTTGACAGGTGTACCGAACTTGATCTTAATTATCTTGTTCATCTTAATTCTTGAACCAGGGATTACGACGATCATCCTTGCGATGACGATTACCGGCTGGATCGGGATGAGCCGACTTGTTCGTGGTCAAATTTTGAAACTAAAGAACCAAGAGTTCGTTCTTGCAGCACGGACACTTGGTGCTTCTAGCACACGGTTGATCTTCAAACACTTGATTCCAAATACCTTGGGAACGATCATCATCTCACTCATGTTCACGATTCCAAGTGCAATTTTCTTTGAAGCATTCTTAAGCTTCATCGGTTTAGGACTTGCACCACCACAACCGTCACTTGGTACTTTGATCAACGAAGGGTATAAAGAACTCAAAACGTTCCCTTACTTGCTCGTTGTTCCATCGACGGTCATCGTACTCCTCATGATCAGCTTCAACATGTTGGCAGATGGATTACGTGATGCGTTCGACCCACGTTTACGACGCTAACGGAAACTAGAGAGGAGCTCATTCACAATGGAAACTATTTTATCTGTTCGCGACCTGAATGTCGCTTTCCATACGTATGCCGGGACGGTTCAAGCCGTCCGCGGTGTATCGTTTGATTTGAAAAAAGGCGAGACACTCGCAATCGTTGGTGAGTCTGGTTCTGGTAAGTCAGTTACTTCAAAAGCAATCATGCGTTTGATTCCAAACCCACCGGGTGAAATCACGAAAGGCGAGATTTTATTCGAAGGTCGTGACTTAGTTAAGCTTTCCGATAAAGAGATGCAAAAAGTCCGTGGTCGTGATATCGCAATGATCTTCCAGGATCCAATGACATCACTTAACCCGACGATGACAATCTATAAACAAATCGCTGAAGGCTTAAAACGTCACCAAGGTTTAACGGGTGACGCAGCGAAGAAACGTACACTCGAACTTTTGACACTCGTAGGGATTCCAAACCCAGAAGCGCGTCTGAAACAATACCCACACCAATTATCAGGTGGGATGCGTCAACGGATTGTCATCGCGATCGCACTTGCTTGTAACCCGAAAGTATTGATTGCGGATGAGCCGACAACTGCACTCGATGTTACGATTCAAGCTCAGATTCTTGAGTTATTGAAAGACATCCAGCAAAAAACGGGTACAGCGATTATCTTCATTACACACGATTTAGGTGTCGTAGCGAACATGGCTGACCGTGTAGCCGTCATGTATGCTGGTAAATTGATTGAAAAAGGAACGGTAGATGAGATCTTCTATGAGCCACGTCATCCATACACATGGGGACTACTTGGTTCGATGCCACGTCCATCGGATGACCGTTCGCAAGATCTTCCAGCAATTCCTGGAACGCCACCGAACTTGATGCACCCACCAGTAGGTGATGCGTTTGCACCGCGTAATAAATACGCGATGAAGATTGATTTCGAGAAAGAACCACCTTTCTTCAAAATCTCAGATACACACGAAGCGGCGACGTGGTTGCTACATCCACAAGCACCATACGTCGAACCACCTGCAGCAATCCGTGACTTGGCATTAAAATACCGTCCGGACAGCGTGTTCTCAAAATCGCTTCTGAAAGGCGGTCTGAAGTAATGGAAAACCGTAAGAAACTACTTGAAGTAAAAAACTTAAAACAACACTTTAATATTGGTCGCGGTCGTGTCGTTAAAGCAGTCGATGGTCTCTCGTTTGATATCTATGAAGGAGAAGTGCTCGGTCTTGTAGGGGAGTCAGGCTGCGGTAAATCGACAACTGGTCGTTCGATCATCGGCTTGTATGATGCGACAGACGGCGAAGTCATGTTCAAAGGTGAAAACGTACACGCGAAAAAATCGCGTAAAGAGAAACTGAAGTTTAACCGTGCGATGCAAATGATCTTCCAAGATCCATATGCCTCTTTAAATCCACGTATGACAGTCGGTGATATCATCGCTGAAGGTATCGATATCCATGGCTTAGCGAACTCGAAAGAGGAGCGTAATAACCGTGTGTATGATTTACTTGAGACTGTTGGTTTAACGAAAGAACACGCGAGTCGTTACCCGCATGAGTTCTCAGGTGGTCAGCGTCAGCGGATTGGGATCGCACGCGCACTTGCTGTAGAGCCGGACTTCATCATTGCGGATGAGCCGATTTCAGCACTCGATGTATCGATTCAAGCCCAAGTCGTCAACTTGATGAAAAAACTACAACGGGATCGCAGTTTGACATACTTGTTCATCGCCCACGATTTATCGATGGTCAAGTATATCTCAGACCGGATCGGTGTTATGTATCAGGGTCACCTCGTTGAATTGTGTGATGCAGATCGTCTGTATGAGAATCCAGTTCATGCGTATACGAAGTCACTTCTATCTGCGATTCCGCTTCCGGATCCAGAGCACGAGCGGACACGTAAACGGATTATCTTTGATCGTCCGACGAGTGGACCGGTTGGTAAATCGGATGAAGATTCGAGCATTCCACCACTTCGTGAAATCGAGCCAGGTCACTTCGTTTCGATGACGGATGCAGAACTTGAAGCGTATCAAGCGCAACTCGTATAATTTTTTAAAATAAAAGGCATTTCCACGTTGATCGTGGAAATGCCTTTTTAATTTTCTGATGCGATACGCGGTAGATGAGCAAATCGGTGGACGACTGAATCGATCGCATCAAGACGACGCATGGCTTCTTCAAAGTCAATTTTTTCGTAATGATGGAGTCCGCCCGGCTGTTCTTCCAGCGTATCCGCATCATGAACAAGTTGTTGAAGAGGTGTTCGGTTGATCGCACCTGGTGGGAGATAGGAATCCGTATGCAAAAGAACAGCGAGAGCAATTTCTTTTGCGCGTGCTGGTTCTTCACCAAGGCGAATCAATAGTTTATGAGCACGTTCAGCTCCTTTAATGGCATGAATATCATTTTGGCGATATAAATCATAGTTCCAAGTGCCGTCTGTATACCATTCGTAATGACCAATATCATGTAAGAGTGCTGCCTTCGTAGCAGTGTCAGCATCTAAACCACGTTTCGTAGCGAGTGTCAGTGCGCGTTCCGCTACTGAAATCGCATGATTCAAGCCAGAACGAGATAAATATTTTTGAGCGATCGGATGATCGAGAATCGTAACGAGTGTTAATGCCATGAATGAAAAACTCCTTTCTGAGCGTTGATATTTCTATATACTCTACAGAAATTTGAAAGAAATTGCAACTATTTTTCATTTATCAATCGACAATCTCACATATTTAATTGCTTAAAGTAGGAATAGATTTTTGAGATACGTGGTATACTTACTAGTGTAGAAGATGATTTATTCGCTTTCGTATGGTTGTTAGTTCTGTTTCGGGCCGAATGGGGTGTCGGAATATGAAAGAACGTGACAAGAAGAAAAAGCTGAAGAAGCGCCTTTTGCGGGACATTTTAGAGAAAAAACTGAAAGAAATGAAACTTCCTAAAGCAAAAGAGACGATTTCTCAGCCATTTGATCACACGCCAGCTTGTTAAAGCCACGTGGTGGCTTTAACAAGCTTTTTTACGAAAAGTTCTTTCATCTTTAGAAAAAAGCTAGGTTTTCTGCTTTATTAGATGTAAACTGTCAAGTAATAGAACCATCATCAATATCTGCTTATTCACATAGGTGTTGAATGATGTTAAATCAGGGGGAGGATGTTTTTCAATGGTAACACTCTATACTTCACCAAGTTGTACTTCTTGTCGGAAAGCACGCGCGTGGCTTGAAGAACATGAAATCCCGTTCGTAGAACGTAATATCTTTTCTGAACCATTATCGCTCGATGAAATCAAACAGATTCTTCGTATGACGGAAGATGGAACGGACGAGATTATCTCAACACGTTCAAAAGTCTTCTCGAAACTCGATGTTTCCGTTGAAAACTTATCGTTGCAACATCTATACGATTTGATTCAAGAATACCCGGGATTATTGCGTCGCCCAATCTTGATTGATGAAAAACGCCTTCAAGTGGGATACAACGAGGATGAAATTCGTCGATTCTTACCTCGCAAGGTGCGTACGTTCCAACTTTTGGAAGCGCAGCGTCTTGTCAACGAGTAATTTCAAAAAGCACGCTGCTTCGTGAGCAGTGTGCTTTTTGTTACCGATAAAAAAGGTTAAAATAAAGATAACAAAGGAATAGAAATATATCCTTCGGATTCAAAACCATGAATCCAAGTTATGTCCTCGTTCGTATTCTAGATAAGGAACGAGAAGAAAGGAGTGGACAGTTTGAAAATCGAACGCGTCAATGACAATACGGTCAAGTTCTTCATCACGTACACCGACATCGAACGCCGTGGTTTTGCCCGAGATGAGATTTGGTATAACCGGGAACGGGGAGAACAGTTATTCTGGCAGATGATGGACGAAGCGAATGAAAAAGAGTCCATCTCCTTCGAAGGTCCACTGTGGATACAAGTGCAAGCATTTGAAAAAGGTCTTGAAGTCACTGTAACGATCGCGAAAAATGCAGTTGATGGCGAGCAAGTCGATGAAGACGAACTCGATTCACTTTTACGATCAGCGATGTCTGAGACAGAAGATAAAGATACAGAGTTAAGCCAAGATGTTTTATTTGAAACTCGCGATTTCGAACATATCATCGCGCTCAGTCAATATGCGAATGCTCCTGTATTCGCAGAACTTGAAACAGCGCTTTATCAAAAAGATGGGCTCTATTTACTGCATGTTCATTTCGAAGATGATGTGAACGTAGAAGCGCAAGAAAACGTCATGAGTTTAATCGCAGAGTATCTCCAGTTCAGCGAACAAACAATACATCCTGTAGCTGAATACGGGAAACAGATCATTGCTTCAGATGTCTTTCCGTTCATTCGGAAACATTTTCCGAACTAAGGTCAGAAAAAGTGCGAGGAAAAGGAGGATCACATATCGTGATACCTCCTTTTGTTCTGGTATTAAGTGAGGGTATAGCCTCCATCTACGATGAGCGCTTGACCGTTGATGTAACTCGCTTTGTTTGATAATAAGAAACAAACGACCTCAGCGATTTCAGAAGGTTGTGCAGGCTCACCTCGAAGGTGATGTTTCATTGCGAGGTCAAATTTATCTTTCCCGCCATATAACGCATGACTGAGCGCTGTATCGACTGGTCCCGGGCAAATCGCATTAAATCGGTACTTACCATGGAAGCGGGCGGCGTATGTCTTTGTTAGCGTCAGTAAAGCACTTTTAGACGAAGCGTAAGGCAGTAGCATTGCTGGAAACTTAACATGACCTACGATGGCGCTATTATTGACGATGGAAGCACCTTTTGAAAAGCGTTTCGTCGCGAGCTGGATGATTCGTTCGGGTGCGTGATAGTTCACTTGGAATACTTCTTTTTGTTGATCGGAGACACGTTCAGGTGCAACGGGTTTACCGAAAGTACCTGCATTGTTGAAAATACCATCGATTTCTGGGAAATCTTCTTGTGTTTCTTCAAAGAACGCATCGATTGCAGAGGAATCAGTTAAGTCGACAGGGAAGAAATATAAACGTCCTTCTCCATTTGATTCAAGCGAGGATCCTTTATCTTCATTACGACCAATCGCAAGGACAGTATGTCCCTCTCGGATGAGTTGAAGCGCAGTTGCCTCACCAATTCCACTTGTTGCACCAGTAATGATATACGTACCCATTTAAACGCTTCCTTTCTGTCATCAGTTTAAATACGATTTGTACTACTTACATAAAAGGAGGGGGATTCATGCTACGACGTGTACAACTTCTCATGACCCTCATCTTGACCATCGGCTTGATTGCCTTTTTATCCTACTATTGGAGTGTCTACATGGTAGGTTGGCTGTCCATCGTCATCATTTTGGTCGTCATGAGCGTGTTCGTCATCATTCTACTCGAAAATCGGAACCCAGAACGAACGCTCGTCTGGGCACTCGTCATGATGGCATTGCCTGTCGTTGGCGTATTCGTGTATTTCACATTTGGTCAGAACTACCGCCGAAAACGAATGTTTCGACTGAAGGCAATGCTTGATGAGGAGTCTTACATTAAATATCGTACCCAGTTTAAGGCAGGGGTACACCAATCAGTGTTCCAAGAAGGGCGTTATGGAAAAGTTGTGA
Organism: Exiguobacterium sp. OS-77; assembly: GCF_000414195.2. NCBI lineage: Bacteria > Bacillati > Bacillota > Bacilli > Caryophanales > Exiguobacterium > Exiguobacterium sp. OS-77. The sequence continues at coordinate 1,050,752 of NZ_DF239008.1, forward strand.
CACTTATCGATTCAATCAGTCGTCTTCCGATTTCGTATAATACACATACAAGAATCTTGACGAATGGTCAGGAAAAGTTTCCGATTCTTTTAGAAGAGATTCGTCAAGCACAGCATCATATTCATTTGGAGTACTATATCGTACGGGATGATCAACTTGCGCTTCAGCTACAGGAAGCGTTGATTGAAAAGGCCGAGCAAGGAATCGAGGTCCGTTTTCTTTATGATGCAGTCGGATGTTTTTCGACGGATAAGCATTATTTCAAGAAGATGCAGGCGGCTGGCGTTGAGGTTCGCGCGTTTTTCCCTGTCGTCTTACCGTTTATTTCGAGTAAATCGAACTACCGGAATCATCGGAAAATTGTCGTCATCGATGGAACGGTTGCATTTACAGGCGGAATCAACATTGGGGATGAGTATATCGGTCGCGATCAACATTTTGGTTTTTGGCGTGATACCCATCTTCTCGTAAGGGGAGAGGCTGTCTCTGAACTCCAACTGATTTTTCTCCAAGACTGGTATTACATGACAGGTGAACGGCTGTTTACACCGTTTTACATGGAGCCACTTGAGTACGTTGAAGAAGCAACAGGGGGTGTTCAAATCATTGCGAGCGGTCCTGATGAGCCACATGAGGCAATGAAATCACTTTACTTCGGGCTCATCACGGAAGCGCGTGAATCAGTCTATATTGCTTCTCCGTATTTGATACCGGATGAAGACCTGATGACAGCACTGAAGACAGCTGCTATGGCAGGGATTGATGTCCGTATTTTGCTACCGAGCTTTCCAGACCATAAAATCGTATTTTTTGCGAGCCGTTCTTATTTTGATGACTTGCTACGAGCTGGTGTGAAAATTTACGAATACAATAAAGGATTCATGCACTCGAAAGTCATCGTTGTGGACGACGCCATCGCAACGATTGGGACAGCGAACATGGATTTACGTAGTTTTCATTTGAATTTCGAAGTGAATGCTTTCTTATATGGAACGAACTCTGTCCATGAACTAACACGTGATTTTTATGAAGATTTTAGCCATTCGACACAAGTTGATGCTGATATGTTCCATCGGCGTCCATTACGCCGTCGATTGATTGAATCGATTTCACGTTTATTCTCACCGTTACTCTAGAAAAAGGGGACGATTCAGATGTTTGAAGCCATTGATGCTTCTGGTAAACGCATCATGATTCACAGATTTCCCATCCATGAATTAAAAGCGATGTCCTTACGTTGTCCGTATTGCCTGAAGCCCTTGCGCGTCAGGCAAGGACGACGACCACATTTTGCACATATCTCAGCTTGTTCAGGAGAAAGTAGTGTGCATATGTCCTGGAAAAAGCGCATTGCCGATTCTTTAATAAATGCAGGTATCCAAGTCGAAATTGAATGGGTGACTGGAGAGAGACGTTTTGACCTGTGGATACCAGAACAGAAACTTGGAATTGAGATTCAACGTTCTCCGATGTCGGCAGAAGAATGGATTAGACGAGCATTACTTGATGCGAAACAAGAACAAACGGTTCGGTGGATCGGATTTCATCCTTCACATGGTGTCACGTTGCGATTGCAGGGTTGGATGCGACAAGCATTTTTACAAAATGATTATTTGGATCTGATCGTCGAGAATCAAATCCGGAGATTTCGACATCCAGTTCCTTTTGCAAAACACCATGTCTATTGCACGGTTCAATCGCTCTCGTTATCTGATTTTCTCTCGACAGAGCCTTCATCATTTCCTCGGAAATTTTCAATCGCTCGATGGCAAGGGATCGTTCATCGCTATCGGAGACGTCCTTTTTATCCTTCATTACCTCCACGCATTCTCAAGACCCCACTGTATCAAGCAGGTCTCCATCTACAAAACCTTCCCTCATTTGTGTTTCTTCCGATCACACGTCTATTATTTCTCCCTGTCCATCCCTTTGAATTTCAAATCGCAGTCTTTTTAAAGCTAAAAGGGAGATATACTTCAATCCATCTAGAACATGCCATAAATCAACTGCTTTACCAATTGAATCTATCGATTGAAAGAGATTTGATTGATGCTCTCGTCGGAGAATGGATGGAACGGATCGAGGAGGCGAATAAGCTGTTTTAGCAGGAGCACTTCGATTGTTTGTCGAAAAGAAAACAGGTATAACTGAATTAAAGGAGTGAGGGAAATGGCAGAAGTATTAACACGTCAAGATGTTGACGTTACAGAAACATGGAATCTAGAGTCGATTTACGCAACGAACGAAGCGTGGGAAGAAGAATTCGAATCGGTGAAAGCGATGCTTCCATTACTCGTCGAGTATAAGGGTCGTCTTGGACAGAGTGCAGAAACACTCTATGAAGGGTTACAGTTACGCGACGAAGTCTCAAGACGCCTTTATAAGCTTTATACATACGCGCACATGCGTTATGACGAAAATACAGCAGACAGCTTCTACCAAGCTATGAATGACCGTGCTCGGACGCTCGCGTCGCAAATCGGAGCAACACTTGCTTTCATGACACCAGAATTGTTAGCTGTACCTGAGTCAACGATTGAGACGTATCTTAATGAGAATCCAGATCTTGCGATGTATCGTCATGCATTTGATGAATTGAATCAAGAGCGTGAACACGTCCTGACGGAAGCGGAAGAAGCGATTCTTGCAAAGGCAGGAGAAGTACTCGGTCAATCCGGTACGACGTTCGGCATGTTGAACAATGCAGATCTGACATTCCCGAAAATCAAAGGGGAAGACGGAGAAGAGACAGAGTTGACACATGGTCGCTTCATCACATTCCTCGAGTCATCTGATCGTTCGGTCCGTGAAGCTGCATTTAAAGCGATGTATGGAACATATGCAAAATACACGAATACGCTCGCTTCGACACTTGCTGGGTCAGTTAAGAAAGACAACTTCTATGCGGATGTCCGGAAGTTCCCATCGGCACGCGCAGCAGCTTTACATGGTAATGCGATTCCTGAGTCAGTCTATGATGGATTAGTTGAAGCGGTACATGAGCATTTACCATTACTCCATCGTTACGTCGCTTTACGTAAGCGAGTACTTGGACTTGATGAACTACACGTGTATGATATGTACACACCGCTCGTTTCTGAGGTGGAGATGAAAGTCTCTTACGAGGAAGCGAAACAATTGATGGTTGAAGGACTTGCACCGCTTGGAACAGAGTATAAGCACATCCTCGAAGAAGGATTGTCTGAACGTTGGGTTGATGTCCGAGAGACGCGTGGTAAACGGAGTGGAGCCTACTCTTCTGGTGCTTATGATACACAGCCGTTCATTTTGATGAACTGGCAAGACAACATCAACAACCTCTTTACACTCGCACATGAATTCGGACATTCTGTCCATAGTTATTACACGCGGAAGTCTCAACCATATCCATATGGTGATTATTCAATCTTCGTCGCAGAAGTTGCCTCAACGACGAATGAAGCATTGTTGAACGACTATCTATTGAAGAAAGTAACGGATCGTAAAGAAAAACTCTATCTATTAAACAATCAACTCGAAACATTCCGTGGAACATTGTTCCGACAAACGATGTTCGCCGAGTTCGAACATGCAATTCATGATGCGGCTCGTCTTGGCCAATCGCTGACACCGGAATTCTTAACGTCAACGTATTATACGTTGAATCAAAAATACTTCGGAGAAGAAATTGTATTGGATGAAGAAATCGGTCTAGAATGGGCTCGGATTCCACACTTCTATTACAATTATTATGTCTATCAGTATGCAACGGGCATTTCTGCTGCCGCTGCTTTGACGGATCAGATTCTAGAAGAAGGACAACCTGCTGTAGAGCGATACATTAACAATTTCTTAAAAGCGGGATCAAGTGATTATCCAATCGAAGTATTAAAAGCTGCGGGTGTCGATATGACAACAAAAGCGCCAGTTGAAGCAGCATTGCGTCAATTTGAACGTGTCCTAGATGAATTTGAAGCTTTGTTAGCAGAGTGACATCTTTGTGACAAAGTGAACAAAGAGTGGAAAAGAGGCGAAGTCCACGATATACTTATATTGTGAAGAGGGTCACGTTCCCCAGTCGATTCTCTTTTTCCCCCATCCAGTGGTCAAAAGAAAAGTCCTTCTCGTCATGAAGGACTTTTTCTTATTCTATGAGTAAATACTAAAAAGGGACAGTGAAGAATTCTTCACTGTCCTTTTTATTGTTTTTATCATGCGTGTGCCGAATCTTTTAAATGACGCCATACTTTTCCATCACAGTACGATAGAGAAGCACATTTTTGTTGCAAGACCAGTTTTTTTAATTCGTGTTCAATCTGGGATTCAGGAGCATCATAAATAAAGGCGATTTCAGCCGTTGTTGCTGTTTCATACCGTCTCAAGAATTGTTCGAGTGGTGGCTTCGGTTGTTTCTCGATCGTATGATCTAGTAATTCACTTAAGATCGAGACATACACCAAATACTCATAAGGTCCTTCTGCTTTGATCGCTTCTTCGTCTCCGACAAAAGCGAGTGTTGGAAGAATCCGAACATCCCAATCGGTGACTAGTTCGGTTTCTTTCTCGAGCATTTGCTGAATCGTATCCGACGAGACATCACGATGAAACTCTTCTAAATCCAAACCATACTCCGTTAATGCCTCTGCTAGCCGCATCAATGATGGGCGACTATAAGCACTTTCTCCTTCGACGTTATGAAGCATTCGAAGGCGTCGCATGAATCGCATACCAAACGTCTTTCCTTGAAGCTCAATTGCTTTTAGAATGACGAGTGGTGACATATCGCATGCAGATCGTGATGGAGCACATGGAATCGTTGCAATCGTCCGAAGACGGAACAGATGACCATATTCTAGTTCTAGCTTCTTGAGGACGGGTATCAACCGTAAACCATCCGTTTGTGTCACATCTAGAAAATGATAGATTTCCAGAGGTTTCGTCGGTTGTTGAATCGATGGTTCGTCCAATGAACAATAAGATCCGTTACATTGTGAGTGTTCCATCCGTTCACCCCTTCCTGTTGTTATCGTTACCCTATTTTAGCAACGAAAAAAAAGAAAGAGCAAAGGTTTTGCTTGTTCATTCTTACACGAAAAATCAAGAAAGCGCTTTACGCTCCATGAAGCGAACGATTTTGTTTTTTGTTTTGCGCTGGGGAATGTCATGTTCTGAAAGAAGTCGCTCGAAATCCTTTTGCCCTTGTTCGAAGTTACTGACCTCAAACTCTAACTCATAATCGGTGTGTCCGAGATAGCGACTTTTATCAAGGACAAGCAATCCTTCCGGGAGCACGGTTTCGATTCGTTCTGTCTCTAATCGACCTAAATGCTCCAAAGATCCCTGTAAATCAAATGACTTTAGCTGTTCGTTCATCTCTTCGGAATGAATTAGACCGTATTTGAACAGATCTTCTGCTTCAGTTGATGATAACGTGACATGCGTTTCAAGCAACCCTTCCTCATGGGGTTGTTTTAAAGTCAGGACGAGCCCTTGTTTTTTCTCACGAATCCGTAATGCAGCACCTTTTTTTCGAAGTTCAAAATCTGGCGTATCAAAATAATCATTTGCTTGCCAAATGGGTTGTTTAGCTGATGCATAATGGGTAAATAACGATAGATATTCTTGTTCAGACAATAAGTTCTTAAATTCGATTTCCAATTCTTGTCTAATCGGAATCACGCCTTTCTAGTTGAATGTCTGAAAATATGATAACATGAATGAGGTAGGAACAGGCAGTGAACCAATACTATTCGATTAAAAGTGGTGACAAATCAGATGACAAAAGAAAATTGGGATTTATTTCTTGCACCGTATCAGATCGCGGTCGATGAGTTGAAAGTTAAGCTAAAAGCGATTCGTAAACAATTTCAGCAACGGGGAGAACATTCACCGATTGAATTTGTCACAGGACGGGTCAAACCTGTAAAGAGCATTCTTCAAAAAGCGGAACGAAAAGCAATTGCGCGTGAGTCATTAGAACAAGACATGCAGGATATCGCCGGATTACGTATCATGTGTCAATTCGTCGATGATATCATTCATGTCCTTGAGCTGTTGCGCTCGCGCGGAGATTTTAAAATCGTCGAAGAACGGAACTACATTACGCAAAAAAAGGATAGTGGCTATCGATCGTATCACGTCATCATTGCCTATCCGGTACAGACGATCGAAGGTGAAGTTCCGACGTTAGTCGAGATCCAAATTCGAACGCTTGCGATGAACTTCTGGGCAACGATTGAACACTCGTTGAATTATAAGTACCAAGGAAATATTCCGGAAGAGACGCGTGAGCGTCTGCGTCGTGCAGCAGAGGCAGCATTTTTGCTTGATGCGGAGATGAGCCAGCTGAAAGTAGAAATCCAAGACGCACAACTCGTCTTTCAACGCGACGCTAAGGCGTCTGAACGATTAAAAGAGTAGGGGGATGACCATGCGTTTTGCAATCACGGCTCGTGATGATGAGCGATCTCATGCGCTGAAACAGCAACTCGAGCAGGCATTGACGGATCGGGGATGTATTCTTGATGTCAGCCAGCCGGAAATCGTCGTCTCGATTGGTGGAGACGGAACGATGCTACAGGCGTTTCATTCGTATCTCGATCAAGTAGAGACGATCACGCTTGTTGGGATTCATACGGGGCATCTTGGTTTTTATGCGGATTGGCGCCCTGAAGAAATGGATGAACTGATTGATCATATCGCGAAGCAGGATTTAGCGACGGTTCAATACCCGTTGCTTGAACTCTCGATTGATTATGCGGACGGTTCACACAACCAACTGCTTGCCTTGAATGAATGTACGATTAAAAGTTTTAATCAGACGCTCGTTTGCGATTTATCGATTCGAGGCGACTACTTTGAGACATTCCGAGGTGATGGACTGTGTGTATCGACACCGTCTGGTTCGACAGCGTACAATAAGGCACTCGGCGGAGCGATCGTTCACCCGGCGCTCGAAGCAATTCAAATTACAGAGATGGCTTCCATCAACAATCGTGTCTACCGGACGATCGGCTCACCGATGTTGCTACCCAAACATCATGATGTCGAAATTCGTCCCGTTAATCCGATTGATTTTCAGATGACCTATGACCACTATGCTTCGATCATTCATCAAAACGTGACATCGATTCGGTGCCGGGTCTCTGATAAAAAAGTGAAATTTGCTCGTTTTCGTTCTTTCCCGTTCTGGCAACGGGTGCGGGAATCTTTCCTGGCAGACGAAAGACGTTAAAGTAAAGGAAATGGAAACATGAATGGATTTCAGCTACAACAGATCGTGACTGACATTGAGGATGGCTGGCGTGTCAGTCATTTTTGTACGACCCGCTTAGGGATTTCGCGGAAAATGTTAGTATCGATTAAAAATCATGGGGATATCACGCGTAATGGTCAGCATGTTAACGTCCACGACGTCTTACACGCGGGTGATCGTGTCCATGTCTTCTTCCCGGAAGAGACACCAGCACCGGATATGGTGGCGACAGAAGGGGAACTTGATATTTTGTTTGAAGATGATTGGTTGCTCGTCGTCAATAAACCGCCGGGAATGGCATCGATCCCGTCACGACTGCATCCGGAACGCTCATTATCGAACTATGTGCTTGGTTATTACCGAAAACAAGGAATTCCGTATGCAATCCATATCGTTAATCGGCTCGATCGTGATACGAGTGGTCTTGTCTTGTTCGCGAAACACGGGCTTGCCCATCACCGGATGAGTCTCATGCAACGATCTAATGAATTAGAACGACATTATTTAGCGTATGCACCCGGAAACGTACCGGTACAAACGATTGATCAACCGATTGGTCAAACCGATCATTCCTTTATGGAACGGATGGTACGACCAGATGGTCAACGTGCCATCACTCATATCTTAAATAGCCGTCTAGTTCGAGCCTTTGACCAAGAAATTTCATTACTCGATATCCGACTAGAGACAGGTCGGACACACCAAATTCGTGTCCATCTTGCTTTTCTTGGGCATCCCTTGATTGGCGATACGATGTATCAAGGGAACCCGTTACTTCCGCGTCAGGCGCTCCATAGTGCGTCAGCAACGTTCCTTCATCCTGCGACGGGAGAACGGGTTCGTTTTGAAGCACCACTTCCTGAGGATCTTCGATTGGAAGGATAAAGTACACAAATAAAAGGCAATGGACTCGGTCCACTGCCTTTTATTTGTGTTTAGTCTTCATCGAACATGGAAATCCGAGATTGAGAGGCGATTGCCATGATCAATCCTAGACCGACGAGGTTTACGATCATCGTTGATCCCCCATAACTGATGAACGGTAAGGGAAGACCTGTGATTGGTAAGACACCAATCGTCATCCCGATGTTTTGGAAGATTTGGAACGTAAACATCGCGACATATCCTGTCACGATATAGGTACCAAATGGATCCGCTGTCTCGAGAGCAATCTGAATCAAGCGATAGACGAACAGGAACAAGACGATCAAGACGATGGCAGCCCCGATGAAACCGTAGTGTGAGGCAATCGTCGTAAAGATGAAGTCTGTATGCAATTCCGGAACGAACACTTGCAGTTTCCCGTATCCAACGCCGAACATTTGCCCTGAACCTGTTGCGTTGATTGCTTGGACGAGTTGGTACGACAGATCATCCGCATATTCGAACGGTTGCAACCAAGCCATGATCCGGTTCATCGCGTGACCTGGGAAAAAGGTTGCGAGTAAATCGTTTTGGAAAAAGAACAGGTAAAAGAAGATGATGACGGCTCCTGCGAACAGACCGAACATCGTCAAAAGCCATTTCCAGTTTAGTCCGGATAACAACATCGCACATGCTAAGATGACGCATAGAATCAAACCGATCCCTAGATCGGGCTGAATGATGATAAGACCGAGCGGTAAGGCTGTAACCGCGACCAACTTGATAAGTAACAAGAGATCTCTTTCATGTTGAACATAACGCGCATTGTGCTCGGTAATGACGGCAGCGAGCGTAACGATCAAAAAGAACTTCATGAACTCAGCCGGTTGAACCGTACCGATAACGGGGAATTGATACCAACCGTATGCCCCTTTGATTTCAGTGACGATTGGTGTGTTTCGAAGAACGACAAGACCGATCAATGACACGATACCTGCTCCATATAAAAACCAGTGGAATCGCTTCAACTGTTCATAATCGATGAAAATGACGACGGATAACGCCATGAAGCCGATGACATACCATTGAATTTGTTTGGCAGAGAAGTTAATGGCACTGATCGCACCTTTAAGCGAAGGTTGTGCTGTATAGATGGCGATGATACTGATGACCATCAGACAGGCGAGTAAAAAAAGCAACGTATGATCATAACGTTGTGTAAATGATTTGAATCGATTCATTTCATCCCTACTTTCTATCTCTTTCTATATTACCGTAATTTATCAAATCCGCAATATCAAGAGCGATGGTTGACAGAAGCGTTACGTTTTTGTAACCTGAAGATAGGTTTTATTACCAGGTACTAATTCAAGGGGGACTTTATCATGAATATTTATCCTTCACTCGAAGGCAAGACGTACGTCGTCATGGGCGTCATTAACCAACGTTCGATTGCATGGGGTATCGCACGTGCGCTCGACGCTGCTGGAGCAAGCCTGGCATTTACATATGTCGGAGAACGTTTCAAGGCACCACTTGAAAAATTAGGACAAGAATTATCACGACCGGCTTCTTATTATACGTGTGATGTCACGAGCGACGAAGAGATTGAACAGGTCTTCCAAACGATTCATGCGGACCACGGTAAGATTTCAGGGATCGCTCACTCGATCGCATTCGCGGATAAAGAAGCGCTTCGCGGTGAGTTTTCTGGGGTAACGCGTGAACAGTTTGCGCAAGCACTTGATATCTCAGCCTACAGCTTAACAGCAGTCGTCAAGGCCGCGAAGGATTTCTTCACGGAAGATGCATCCGTCATCACGTTGACATACCTCGGTGGTGAGAAAATGGTTCCGAACTACAACGTCATGGGTGTTGCGAAAGCCGCATTAGATGCAAGCGTTCGTTATCTCGCTGCTGAATACGGTCAGCAAGGCGTTCGTGTCAATGCGATTTCAGCTGGTCCAATTCGGACAGTATCCGCAAAAGGTGTCGGCGACTTCAATTCCATTCTTGATAGCATCGAAGAACGAGCGCCACTTCATCGTAACGTGACGACGGAACAAATTGGTCAAAGTGGATTGTTCTTGCTTTCGCAAATGTCGAGTGGGGTGACAGGAGAAATTCTTCACGTCGATAGCGGATTCCACATTCTTTAATAAACGATCGATTAAGCCAGGCTTTCCCATGCGGGAGGCTTGGTTTTTTTTGTGCTCGATCGGGGAACTACCAAATATAAGTGTCACTAGAAGGAGAGAGGAAGTGCAGAGGATGAACGCAATCGATTTTACAGTCGTACAATATGTCAATCGTCAAGTACGTGTCGATCCACAGCTAAAGACTGAACCAGTCGCTCGAGTTCAACCGATACGCCCAACTGACCCTTACCGCGAACACGAAGCGGACGACTTTTTAGAAGAACAGGCAAATGCATACGGTGTATTACCAGAACTAAAACTTCCCGGTCGAAGCTTCGACCGGGAAGTTTAATCATTCATTGACCTGTGAAGCGGAATGTCTCATAGACACTCCAAGCACCGTTCTCCAGTTCATACAATAAAGCCATTTTCGTGACGTCCTCTTGGAAACGGATATCTTCCATCTTGAGACGTTCTAGTACATCGAACAGTTCGACATCCGACAGTTCTTGACCGATTGTGATGTGTGGCAAGAAATCGTATTTCGGCTTATGTTCGAGTGGTCCCGTATGCAAAGCGCGATGTAATTGTTCTAACTCATCCGTCGGCATTACTTTAAGGAACAAGACATTGTTCGTCGGATGGAACGAACGAGCTCCTTGGATGTGCAAATTGACAGGCTTCGTTTCGGACGCGATTCGATTCAACTCCGTCACGATGTGGTCTAATTCTGTCTCATCAACTTCCATCCGCTCCCGTAGCGTGATATGAGGTGTGATCAGTGCATACTTCGAGTCATATCTCTTTCGGTATGAATTTGCAAAATCTTGAACGCGTTTCGATGGAAACAATACAACCCCGATGTTCATCGAAAATCCCCTACTTTCCCCTGAAATGATAACGCTTTACAAAATAATCATGACGGATTCTGGCGTCGATGTCAAAGAAGTTTGAGAGGAGCTTCAGAATCCGTGTATACTAATGAAGTACTTTGTTGGAGAGGTGGATATAGTCATGAAGAAAACACATTCAAAAGAGGTCAAACAGGCAGCTATCGATAAGTTACATGAACGTGGGGTGACGATTCATGCAATCGCTGAGATCGTGTACCAAATGCAGGCCCCCTACACGGTGGATCTGACAATTGAAACATGTGTCAGTTCAGTAGAACGTGTTCTTGAAAAACGTGAATTACAACATGCGATTCTCGTCGGAGCAGAACTAGACATCCTGGCGGAAAAAGGGTTATTATCAGAACCCCTCCTGTCCATCATCCAAAGCGATGAAGGGCTATTTGGCGTAGATGAGACGATTGCGATTGGTGCCGTCAACACGTATGGTTCGATTGCGGTTACGACATTTGGCTATTTGGATAAAGCAAAGGTCGGTATCATCAAAGAACTCGATACGAAACTTGGGGACGGAAAAGTCAATACGTTCATGGATGATATCGTCGCAGCCATCGCAGCAAATGCATCCGGACGACTAGCGCATCGTTTGCGAGATAAGGAAGACTATTCAGCAGAAGAATTAGAAGAACGTAAGGGGACATACTGATGCGGGGTGCGAGAGGGGCATGGATTGGTGCATCCATCGCTGTCGTCTTATTCGTGATCATCGCTGTCTCCATTCGGACGACAGGCTATTTTTTATTTGATGCTCAATTATCGTCATATATGTCGCAACACGTCCCAGGGGATTACGTTTCTTGGTTCACTCAACTCGGATCAGGTCCAGGGGCGATGACGATGACGGTGTTACTTGGAATACTGAGTTATGTTTTGTGGCGGGATCGCATTGCAAGTATCTGGTATGTAATCATGGCAATATCAGTAGGTGTATTGAATCAAGTCGTTAAATTCGCTTTTGTCCGAGAGCGCCCCTCATTAAATGAATTGGTTGGTGGCGTAGGATACAGTTTTCCGAGTGGTCACTCAGCGATGGCTTTTGCCGTCTATACTGGGTTTCTCGTCGTTGCGTTTCGTCATTTGAAAACAGGTGGGAAGGTACTTGTATCGATCGTGACGATTGGATTATTCCTCGCCATGGGAGCTTCTCGAATCATTTTAAACGTTCACTATTTCTCAGATGTCATCGGTGGATATTGTTTTGCCGCGATTCTTTTATGTAGCTCCTATGCATTCATCGTCTCCCGTAGAAAAAAAGGAGTGGCTTGATGTTACTGTTAGATGTTGATCATAGTTTATTATTTGATGAAGAAACGATGCGCTCCATCGACAAGCCGACGTTGCTTGTCGAGCGAGTCGCTGGGCGACCTCGTTTCATGACGATGCGAGCGCATCTTAGATTAAAACGGTTAGTATCGATTAACGGTGTTGTTCCGGTGACGAAACGAACGATGGAAGAGTACCAGCAGTTGGAACTCTTTCAAATCGATGCGCCACCGAAGTGGGCGATCATTGACGGTGGAAAGATTTTGCTTAAAGAAGGAAAAGTGGATCGTCGATATGAAAATTGGCTTCGTCAATTCAATAAGGAGACATCACTTGATTCCATCCTTGAGTATCTCATCGAAATGGAACAAGTTTCGATTGATGTATATCCTTCTGAGACGTTATCCAGTGTAATCACGCTTCCGCATGAGCCGATTCAATGGACGACGGACGAAGCCGTATTATTAGAAGAACTATTTCGTAAGTATGAAACGACATGAAAAAACCGGACGGTCTCAAGCAGACCGTCCGGTTTTCATCGTTTCGTGCAAGCTATCAAGTTGTTGGTAAAGGAATCTCATCAAACCAGTACACACCGACCGTCTCAGCGCCAGCATGTGCCAAGATGGAAGGACCAAATTGGGTAATGCGTACTTGAAGCTCCGGATGTTCTGTAGAAATCAAGCGCCGTAATTCTTCAGCAGCGGCATGAGCGAGCGTATGACTGACATAAAGCGTCCGATCATATACACCATGAGCACTGACTTTTGATGAAATTTCACTGACCATTTCTTTAAAAGCTTTTTTGATGGAACGGACTTTTTTAAATGGGACAAGTCGTCCTTCCTCATTAAATTGAGCGATTGGTTTAATATTGAGCATGTTTGCTAGTAAAAATTGACTTCCTGAGACACGTCCGCTCCGTCGCATCGTCTCCATATTTCCGATGATCAGATAAAAATGCGATTTGTGTTTGAATGTCTCAAGCGTAGACATGACTTCATCTGGACCTTTACCAGCAGCAACGAGTCGTTGTGCGATCCGGACAAGTTCTTGCTGATTCGCAGCACCTGTATACGAATCAATCGCGTATAAGGGGAAACCGACAGCTTCAGCTGCAGCGACGGAACTCGAATATGTGCCGCTCAGTCCACTCGTGATATGAATCGCATACCCATAATCATAGCCATCTTCAAGCAATTGTTCATACAAGGTTACGAAGTCACCGAATGATGGTTGAGAAGTCGTCGGTGAAACGTGAGAATCTTCTCGCATTTTTTGATCAAGCTGTTCAATCGAGATATCGACATACTCCCGGTAAGACTCTCCGTTCAAGATGAGTAAAGTCGGTATCACATGGACTCCGATTTTTTCAGCCTCTCCTGGCTCAAAAAAAGCCATGCTGTCGGTAATCCAAGCAATCTTATCCATGTATATGACGCCTCCATTAATAGAACCATTTTGTTCATCATACCATAGCGATGAAAGCGGAATCACTAGCTAGCGCGTTTTTGTGTGATAGAAGCACTGGAAACGTGTCCAAACCATGAACTGATACCGAAGGCGATGAGTGTTGGGAATAACCATTCTAAACTTTGATCCACTAAAGGTAAGGATTGATAGAATGTCTTAAGATTTCCCGGGAAAAGCGAAAGTTGATTCAACGCACTACAGAATGAGAAGAAAATTGTTACACTAAGAGTTGATTGATAAACAACCGACTTACGACGGAACAGATGACGCATGAATGTCAATGCGATCAAGACGATAACGATTGGATAAAGGAACATCAATACCGGAACAGCAATGGATAACAATGTTTGCAATCCGACGATCGATACCGTAAGACCAAGAGCAGTCGTGAAGATACTTGCCGCTTTTAAAGATACACGGTTGGAAATCGTCATCATATATTCTGCAAATGCGGTGACGAGACCAACTGATGTCGTCAAACATGCAAGCAGAATTGCAAGACCAAGTACAGCTAAACCGATTGAGCCGAAGGCAGTATTTGCATAATGTTGAAGAAGTGCTGGACCATCAACTTTTCCGATGGTGGCAAATGTGTTACGTCCGATCATTCCAAGTCCGACATAGACGAGAGTCAAAGCAGTGGCAGCGATGATTCCGGCACGAGTGACGACTTTAAATTGTGCTTTTCGTTCATGAACGCCTCGGCTTTTCAATGTATGCAGTACGACGACACCAAATACCAAGGCACCGAGTGCATCAAGCGTTAAGTATCCTTGAAGGAAACCTTGAATGAATGCCTGTCCAGTCGTCTCATACGCTTCGTTTGGTGAAGTGACGCTCGAGAGTGGCGAAATGATGCTACTGATGCTTAATGCAGCAAGAGCAATCAGTAATAATGGTGTGATGAAACGCCCGATGATCTCAAGTAATTTTCCTGGTCGTAGTACAAGATAAAGTGTGGCAAGGAAAAAGAGACTCGATGAGATGATCAACGTCATTTGTGAGGGAGCACCAAGAAATGGTACGACTCCGAGCTCATACGTGACAACCGATGTGCGCGGAATTCCGAAAAAGGGACCGATCGCAACATAGAGTGCGAACGTCAAGGCAGCACCTACAAAACGAGGGAGTGGTGCAGCAAGTGTTTTGATGCCACCCCCGATAGAGGCAACTGCAAGTAAGCCGAGCAAAGGAAGACCGACACCCGTTACGATAAAACCAAGGATGGCAGGAAGGAACTGTGAACCCGCAAGCGCACCGAGTTCCGGTGGGAAGATCAGGTTACCGGCACCGAAAAATAAAGCAAAAATCATAAATCCTAAAGCAAATGTATCTTTTGTCTTAAACATGTGTTGTCCTCCATTCATCCTAATTTCATAAAAAAAGCCTCATCCACTAAGTTTGTGGATAGGCGTCGTTTGCTCAGACGCCTTGTCGAAATGACGAAAAGGGCCTGGATCTTCATTTTCTCAAACGAGAAATGAATCTTCAGTCCCTACTTTTAATCACAATCAGTCGTTCTTGGATGAGCGTTGCGTGTGTCATGTTTAAAACCTCCTGTTTGAATTTTTCTAAGGATAACATGAAGAATTTAATAAAACAATATTTTCTGAAAATTCATCACCGAATTTTTGAAAATAAATAACGCCTCTAGTAGAGATGAGGTTCTCTACTAGAGGCGTTTCGGATTACATATCAGCTCGTTGCAATCGAGCGCGTTTTTTTGTGGCGTTTCAATTTATGGAGGAGCCAAGCGTGAACGACCTCACAGGATTGACGTGGTAACGTCAGTTCAACAAGCGATTCCTGCTGTTGCCCTCTAATGATGAAAAGTCCATTTTCTTCATCGACAGGGGCGATGGTCATTGAACTCGCTTCATTCAGCGACAATTTCACTTCACCGAGTGTCGCATCCTTTAATTTCAGGATGTTCCCATTTGTCGCAAATTTCGTGAATGAGCCAATTCCGTTCACTTTTAACTGATCCATATTGAATTCCTCCTTCTGCTGATTCCAGTACTATCCCTATAAAAAACAGGGTCTAACTTCTATCTTGAAAAGGTTATCCTCATTATAGCGAAGTCTTCACAAGATGCTAGTCTTATTTTGTGTGAAAATTCGAAAAATTTTTTAACAATATTGTCATATGGATAGGAATACCTGTTAAGAGGCAATCGTGATATGAAATTCAAATAGAACAAAAGCATCCTTTTCCAAAAGAAAAAGATGCTAAAGGTCAATCTAACTCAAAACTCCATTTCTTTTTGCGACAAACAAGCGATCCACGTCGAAGGATCGATTCTTTCTCTGCTTCAAAATCTTCATGTAATACGTTCATGTCTTCGTACCGTCCTGCTACATAGACGGGAATCGTGATATTTCTTGAGAAAACAGACCGTTTTGCACTTTCGAAATCAATCAATACTCCTTCTTTGAGAAGATGACGGATATGAATCATGATTTCAGCTGTTAAAGCGATCGAGGCGACGGATCGTGCGTGCTGACGAAATTTCCGTTGTACGAGATCAGAGATAAGTTGTTCTACCCGTGAC
This sequence comes from Exiguobacterium sp. OS-77, assembly GCF_000414195.2. NCBI lineage: Bacteria > Bacillati > Bacillota > Bacilli > Caryophanales > Exiguobacterium > Exiguobacterium sp. OS-77. Next base: position 1,067,187 of record NZ_DF239008.1, read on the forward strand.
CAATCCTTCAAGTAAACAGAAGCATGAAGACCATCGTGTTCGCTAAAATAGACCAGTTCATTCTCGATCGAGTCAAGGAAAGGAAGCGGTGTCCCTCGTTTCATATGCATTAAAAATAATAACTCCGCGATTTCGACATCCGTCAATACATCAAGCGAATGAGAGGAGCGAATATCAATAGCAGTCAAAGGATGACGCTGGACATCCGTTGATTGTGAAAACTGTTCGATCTCATGCGCTTCGATGTAATGAAGCATCGTTCGAAACGATTGTTTCGTCTGTTTGAAATCACTTCCTGAAATGAGTAAAGGACGTTTCAAATCGACGGCTGCAGCGAAATCAGAGAAGTGTACTCCTGACATCGTTAATCGTTGATTTTCCTCGTCCTCATATAAGTAAAGTAACGCACTCGACATACCACTTCGCTTCCTTTCCATGACTAACTCCTTCATAATTTAATAGTAGCAAAACTTCGAATTGCCTGAAAGGATATTTACTTCTGAAAACGGGCATACTACATAGAGAAGCATAAAGAGAGGTGATGGAGCATGTGGGGCTTGCGAAAGCCTTTCCCGGAATTGCGGACCGAGCGCTTCATATTACGTGAGCTCGAAAACCGTGACGCACGCGAATTGTTTAAAATCCTATCGGACGATAAAGTCATGTATTATTACGGATCAGATCCGCTCGTGACGGTCTATGAAGCTAAAAATGTCATCAGTTACTTTAAAGAACAGTTCACGCAAGGTAAAGCGATTCGCTGGGCAATTGCTGATGCACAAACGAATCAATTGATCGGTACGATCGGTTTTCATAACTGGCTGTCTCAATACCATCGGGCTGAAATTGGTTTTGAAGTTAGTCAAGATTATTGGCAACGTGGTGTCGCTTCGGAAGCGGCAAGAGCTGTTCTGACATATGGCTTTGAAGAATTTGCTCTCCATCGAATCAGCGCCCTCGTCGCACCTGAAAACCTCGCTTCTAACGCATTGGTTCAAAAATTAGGATTCAAAGCAGAAGGATTACTAGAAGATTATGCATACAGTCATGGTCGTTTCATGGATTTGACGATGTACCGTATGCTCGCATCTGAATGGAAGGGATGAGGTAGTCAATGGAAAAACAAACACTTGTACTCCTGCATGGATTTACAGGAGGAACAGATTATTTTAATCGGGTAGAGGCAAATTTACGACATTCCTTTGATGTCTTACCACTAAGTTTACCGGGGCATGAGGGACTTGATGTTGGTCCGGATACGATTGAAGGCTTTGCCGAATGGGTCATGCATGAACTTGATCGACGTGGTATCAAAAAGCCGATCATCATCGGACATTCCTTTGGTGGATACATCACAGCTGCAATCGTTGAAGGGTATGCGGATCAAATCAGTGGATACGGTCTTGTGTATTCGACAGCTAAAGCAGATGATGAACAAGCGAAACAAAAACGAAATCAAAACATCACACGCGTTGAAGAAGTCGGTGTCAGAGAATTCGTCAATGGTCTTGTTCCATCCTTATTCGCTGAAGGGGCAGATGAGTTCGCTGTCGCTGAAGCACTTGAAATCGGGTACATGATGACGGTCGAAGGAGCGATTCGTGCGCTCTCTGCGATGCGAGATCGGCGAGATATGACGAAGGTCTTGACGAGGTCAAACGTGAAGGGTGTCATCATTCACGGCACGAAAGATCAACTGATTTCAGAGGAAAGTGCATTTGCACCAAAGAATGATCATCTCATACATCGGTCAACAGACAGTGGACACATGGGGATGCTTGAGACACCGGATGCTTTCGTTGCAATCATCGAAGAGGCATTCAAGTAAGTTTTTGCCCTACAGTCACGTCTGTAGGGCATTTGCTTTGCATTTCAGATGAGATATCTGAAATGATAGAAATGGAGGGGATACACATGAAAATCGTAGCGATTGAACCAACACCAAGTCCAAATAACATGAAAGTCATCGTTGATGAGGTCTTTTCGGAAAAGGGGCAGACATTCGAGCATGCCTTTGGCGCACCGGAACACATTCAGCGATTACTTGAAATACCTGGCGTTAAGTTCGTTTATCAGGTCAGTGACTTTTTATCGATCGAGCGTTATCCGAAATATGATTGGCGCTCGCTTGTCATCGATATACGACGTGCGTTCGGTGAAACGTTGAATGATGTTGAACAGCACGAGACAGATGCTGAGTATGAGCCTGTCCATCTATTCGTGCAGTTCATTTTAGGCGTACCGATGCAAATCAAAGGTGTGAAAGGATTAGAAGAAAAACGAGAAGGACTGTCGGAACGTTTCCGAGAAGCAGCGCTATTCGTCCAACCATTCGTTCAGAATGTCATTAGCGATCGACGCTGGGTGGAACAAGCACCTCGATACGGAGATCTTGACGAAAGTTTGCGTGAAGTAGCGAATGAGATTGAGATTGCCTATCCAGTCGAACGTATCGAACGTCTCAAGTCGCTCGCAGCAGGAGAAGATATTACGTTTAGCGGTCAAGCGATTCAATCATCCGATTGGAAAGAACGATTCGCGGCGCTCGATGAATTACCTGTTGAGATGGAATGGGTTCCAGCTTATGCTCGCCTGTTACAGGATGAGAAGATGCAAATTCGGCGTCAAGCGATTGTAAAGCTTGGGATGTTCGAAGATCACCGAGAAGAACTGTTAGAGTATTTGACGAGTGCACTGCATGATCCGTCAGGGATCGTTCGTCGGACAGCAGGCGATACGATTTCAGATTGGGCGATGCCAGAAGCTGAACCAATGATGATGGAAGCGTTAGCGGATAAAAATAAATTAGTACGCTGGCGAGCTGCACGCTTCCTGTTTGATGTCGGAACGGAACAGTCAATCCCAAGACTGCGTGAAGCAAGCCGAGACCGGGAATATGAAGTAGCTCTACAAGCCGAACTCGCATTAACGCGGATCGAGAGTGGGGAAGAAGCACTAGGAACGGTTTGGCAGCAAATGAATCGAATGATAGATGAAAGTTCATGAGAACTTAAAAAATAATTGAGTGAGAGAATCATTCGACAAAATGAGTCACTAATTGTCTAGGTATATATTCCCTGTTTCCTAAAAATACTGGTAAAATAATCAAAATCATGTTGTCATCTTTTTGAAATCGAAATGAAATGTGTTGGAAATGCTTATTAAAACGCTTGCATCTAACAACTAAATGGATTATTCCAAAATATCCCTGATGAAATTGAAATATTGTTTTGAAATGAAATGTCGAATGACAATTTTCTTCTTTTTTCTGCCCTTTGGTACAGTTAACCTACAATAACGAATTCGGAACATGTAGGTCATCTCTTGGCTGGGCATTATGAATGAGAAAAGGGGAGAATCGGGGATATGTTACTTTTCGCTGAAACTGATTTAGCAGTAGGATATAAGGAACGGACAAAAACAGGGGTATATGTAACGATCGAAACAATCGACAGTCGTACGATTACATTAGTCGCACCAGCAAACGCGGCAGAGGATATTTGTGACGAACTGTTTGCGACAGGACTAGAGCAATTGTTTTCATTCAAGATGAATCCATCGACTTTACCTGTGGCATAAGTGAATAACCGTGCGAGAGAGGAGAACCCTCTCTCGCTTTTTTTGTGATAAAATTATTAGAGATAAAAGGAGGGATGAGATGAAACGTCTCGTTTTCATTCTGCTACTGCTTTCTGTTTGTTTAGCAGGTTGCCAAGAAAAGAAACAACAGGCAACAACAACTACGAACGAACCGATTCGGATCGCAGTCAAAACGACAAAGCAGGACGACATGATGCAATTAGACATTTCTTTAACGAATCCAAATGATCACAGTGTGAACGTGACGTATCCTTCCTCACAACGTTTTCAGGCTCAATTGATTGATGCGAAACAACACGTAACGTATGATTTTGAGAAAGAGCAAGTATTCACGCAAGCGATTGAAAAAGATACGTTCACGAAACATGAAACGAAACAGTATACGGTTGAATTACCAATCTCCTCTTTAGGTGATAGCACGGAAGTTCGCGTATCGACAATCCGTCAATTCAAGGGAGCAAGTGCAAAACAAACGACGGATCAACAAATGATTGATTCAAAATGACGATCAACACAATGTGAAGGAGTGAAGCGATTCATGCAAAAAGAAATCATCCAAGTAACAGGAGTAAAGCCTGTCATTGACCCAGCACAAGAAGTAAACGAGCGGGTAGCCTTCTTGAAAGCGTATCTCAACCATACAGGAGCAAAAGGATTCGTATTGGGCATCTCAGGGGGACAAGATTCTTCGCTCGCAGGTCGTCTGTGCCAACTGGCAGTTGAAGAGTTGCGAAAAGAAGAGGGGAAAGATGTCGCATTTTATGCGGTCCGCTTGCCTTACGGGGAACAACAAGATGAAGCAGACGCACAGACAGCCTTGACGTTCATTCAACCGGATCATTCGCTTCGTGTGAACATTAAACCAGCAGTTGAAGCATCGATGCAGGCGTTCAAAGAAGCGACAGGTGCAGAACTTTCCGACTTTAGTAAAGGAAATACGAAAGCGCGGGAGCGAATGAAAAGCCAATATGATTTAGCTGCTCATTATGGCTGTTTAGTCGTTGGAACGGATCATGCAGCTGAATTCGTGACGGGATTCTACACGAAACACGGTGATGGTGCATGTGATTTGACGCCATTGACAGGACTGAACAAACGGCAAGGGAAACAACTCTTACGTTACTTGAACGCACCAGAAGTCTTGATTGAAAAAGTTCCGACAGCAGATCTTGAAGAAAATCGTCCGGCATTACCAGACGAAGTGGCACTTGGAATGACATACGAAGAAATTGATGATTATTTGGAAGGAAAGACGATTTCAGAAGCAAGTCAAGAAAAGTTAGAGACGCAGTATAAACGTGTTGGACATAAGCATCATATGCCCGTTTCACCACTCGATGAATGGTGGAAAGCCTAATCCAAAATAAGGAGACGTGATTTCAATCGTGAAATCACGTCTTTTTTCATGTTCTTCGATTCTTCTTCAATTGTTATGGGAAAAGAAGAGAAACGATGATTGAGGAGGCGAGAGTATGACGATTGGGATTATAGGTGGAGGGTTATCCGGCTTGACGGCAGCTGCATTATTCGCAAAACAAGGAACGCCGGTCACGCTTTGGGATGCGGGATTACTTGGAGGACGTGCCACCTCTCAAACCGTAAAAGGATTTACGTTTAATTACGGTGCTCATGCGATTTATGGACGCGATCAATCGATTCTTCGCAAATTAACGAAACAGCTTGGTATCGAAGTGACGTGGCTGGATTTCTCAGCGAGTCGTGCGAAATATGAGTTTTCAGGTCATTTGACGGCAGTTCCTGCGAATGCCTGGGGATTATTGAAAACAGAAGTCATCGAAGGAACGAACAAAGTACGTTTCACATGGGAAATCATTAAAACGATTTTACGAGTCGAACGAGGGGATCCGCAACAATCGATCGGGCAATGGTTAAAAACAGAACGAGTCGATGAACAAGTGGCACAGTTGATGCTTGATTTGGCATCAACGAACTTTTTTACGGCAGAACCCGAAAAAATTCCGTCAGACGTCTATTTCGAGTATTATCAAAAACTTTTTCGGACGCGCAAGCCTGTCTCATACATCGAAGGGGGGTGGCAAGGGTTAGTACAGGAGTTGGAACGGATCATTCTAGAGAACCGCGGAGAGATTCTGAAAAAAACAAAAATAACAGCAGTCGAATCGACTACGACAGGATTCTTAGTACGTGATCGAAAGAAACAAGAATGGAACGTCGAACGGATCATCTTTGCCGTACCACCGCGTGAAATCTTAAAAATGGCGACCCCAACTGCCATTCAACGATTTGTTACACCGTATGCAAGTCATGAACCGGTAGAAGTATTCGTGTATGATCTTGGACTTCATCCGTATATCCAAACACCGTATTCATACATCTACGACCGTTCGCATCGAGCGTTCATCACGGATTTATCACATTATGATGCAAGTCTTGCACCGAAGGATGGTCAAGTCCTTCAAGCAATCGCCTATCTTGAACACGATCGACTTGAGGATCCTGATTATATTGGACATGTCCGAACAGGAATCGAACAGATGCTTGACGTTCATTTTGCAGATTGGCGACAACGTATCGTCGCAGAACGAACGATCAAACGAGCAGTCGTACAAGAAATCAAATGGAAAATGGGGCAAGCGCCGCTTGCGACTCATATTCCGGATCATGCAGGTGTCGCTTTCGTCGGGGACTGGTGTGAAGGTACGGGACAGCTCTCAGAGCTTGCGTTCTCAAGCGCCGTCAGCGTCTTCAATCGATGGGCGTGATATCAAACGACAAAAAAGAGAAGTCGAATCGACTTCTCTTTTTTGTATCTTATGCTTCATTGTTCGAACGTGCTGGATAGAACGCTAGAATCAAGAGTAATGTAAAGGCAATGAGACTCATCATCGGAATCGTCAAGAAACCAAAATAGTTGACCCACTTGATGAGACAGCCGCTTGTACATAACGCTTCGCCATCGGGTAAGCGCTCAAGAATGACGTGGTACAAGGCGACACCAAAGCCGGCAAGCACATACAGGCGGACGAAGAGTGGATCAATCGTTTTCGACCGGAATAGCGAGATGAGCAAATAAAAGGCAGTCGTATACATGAATAGTCGTTGCCACCAACAGAGAGGGCAGGGGATGAATCCACGAATTTCACTGAAATAGAGACTGCCAAGCGTTGCAATCGTTGAGATGATGAACATAAAATGATAGCGTGTCATATGTATCGTCCTTTCTAACGTGTTAAACTAATGCCATCTTATATCATGAGGAGTCGAATCTCACATTGCAAGTGTCGGAAATGGAAATGTTGATCACCTTATCGGAAGAATTGAATATGAGGCGCGCTGCCGAACGATTATTCGTCTCGCAACCTGCGCTTAGTCAACGTCTCGTTGCGATTGAAAGACGCTGGGGAACAAAATTATTCATTCGTTCATCGCGTGGGTTAAGCATCACACCACAAGGAGAAAAAGTAATCGGTCTCGCAAAAGAGATGAATCGAAAGGAACTTGAGTTAAAAAGTGAATTGACAGCAGAAGAGGGTGCCGTTTATGGAACGCTTCGGATTGCCGTCGCTTCCATCATGGGGCAATATTGGCTCCCTCGTGTCTTGAAACGATTCGTTGAGCGTTACCCGCATGTCCGTGTTCAGCTTGTCACGGGATGGTCCAGTGAGATGATGCGTCATATGTTAGAGGAACATTTTCATATCGGGATCATTCGTGGAAACCCGGACTGGAAAGGTGTTAAAGAACGTCTTTTCTCGGATCCGCTCTATTTAGTCGATAGTGAGTTGACGTCAATCGAACAGTTACGCGTGACGGATCGACCATTCATCCAGTTCAAGAGTGATTCAACGTACTATCAAGAAATTTTAGAATGGTGGCAAGATCGGTTCGCAAGTCCACCATCTCGGACGCTGGTCGTCGATCAAATCGAGACATGTAAGCAGATGGCTCTACATGGAATTGGATTTGCGATTTTACCCGAGTCGACGATCCAACAATCAAATGAAGTCATGCAGCTTCCGTTAAAAACATCGTCCGGAAAGATATTAAAGCGAGATACATGGATTTTGTCTACGGAATCGATGCTTGAACTAAAACAAGTTCAAGCATTTTGGGACATCGTAAAAGAAGAAGGAGGAAGTCAGTCAGATGGAATACGCCATTGAAATGCGGCGCGCGCTTCATAAAATACCAGAACCAGGGTTCAAGGAATTTAAGACGCAAGCTTTTATATTGGAACAAATTCGTGCTTATCCACCAGATCGTGTCACGTATGATACGTTTGAAACGGGTGTTTTCGTTCGAGTGAAAGGATTGACTGGGAATCGGACGATTGGATACCGGGCAGACATTGATGGGTTACCGATTGAAGAAGCGACAGGTCTTCCATTTTGCTCGGAACATCCAGGCTTCATGCATGCCTGTGGTCACGATATGCACACGTCGATTGCGTTGGGATTGATGAAACGAATCATTGAATTGCCGGTCATGGATGATGTCGTCTTTTTATTCCAACCAGCGGAAGAAGGTCCGGGCGGGGCAGAACCGATGATTAAAAGTCCGTTGTTTGAAAAATATCGTCCAAGTGAGATGTATGGTCTTCACGTCGCACCGGAGTATCCAGTCGGTACGATTGCAAGCCGTCCCGGCGTCTTGTTCGCGAGTGCTCGAGAAGTCCATATCACGATCTATGGTCAAAGTGGTCACGCGGCATTTCCTCATTTGACGATTGATACGGTCGTTGCGCAAGCAGCCTTGATCATGCAATTGCAAACAATCGTCAGCCGATCCATCAATCCGATGAACTGTAGCGTCATCACGATCGGAAAGGTCGATGCCGGGATTCGAGAAAACGTCATCGCCGGTAGAGCTGTTCTTGACGGTACGATGCGCGCACTCAACGGGGAAGACATGGAAAAACTGGAACGACGCGTTCGTGACATCATTCGAGGAATCGAAGCTTCCTTTGGCGTCAAGATTGATCTGCAATTCGGAAATCGTTATTACGAGGTCGTCAATGACCGACACATCGTTGATAAATTTTCATCATTCGTCAAGATGAATGCGAACTACATTGAATGTGATGCAGCAATGACAGGAGAAGACTTCGGATTCATGTTGAAGGAAATTCCAGGGATGATGTTTTGGCTTGGAGTCGACAATCCGACATCTGGACTTCATCAACCAACCTTGAATCCGGATGAATCCGCGATTCCATTTGTGATTGATTTACTCGATCATTATTTCCGAGAATATGTTTAAAAAAGTTTTATGAAATAATGAAGGACATTAAGCTTTCCCTTTCGAAATCAAGAATGGGAAAGCTTTTTATATATGTAAGAATAGGAGTTTTCGAACATTTTGTGAAAAAAATCACGTGCACATGTGAACAATTTGTTACATCAAACATTATAAACAGACATAAAGGGTTATGTTCTCTATGATACGGTTATAGACCATATAGAGAAGTATGTTTTAGGAAGAGGGGGCTATATACATGTTCAATGATCCCGTATTGCTCAGTCGATTGTTGACAGGGCTCACATTAGCGTTTCATATTATATTCGCGACGATTGGCGTCGGGGTACCACTTATGGTACTCGCAGCTGAATTCATCGGTCTGAAACGCAAAGATCCGGATTATATTTTATTAGCAAGACGGTGGACGCGTGGATACGTCGTTACCGTCGCAGTTGGTGTCGTGACAGGGACGGCCATCGGATTGCAATTATCACTACTTTGGCCGTCACTCATGCAAGTAGCTGGTCAAACGATCGCACTACCGCTATTTATGGAAACATTCGCATTCTTCTTTGAAGCGATTTTCCTCGGTATTTATCTGTACACGTGGGATCGGTTCAAAAACCCATGGTTACACTGGTTGATCGGGATTCCGGTCGTCATTGGTGCGACAGCATCAGCATTCTTCATTACGACGGTCAACTCTTTCATGAACTCACCAGAAGGATTTAAGATCGTCAACGGAACGCTAACGCAAATTGAACCATTAAAAGCAATGTTCAATACAGCAACACCTACAAAAGCAACACACGTCATCGTATCGGCTTATTTAACAGTCGCCTTCATCTTGGCGGCAATCGCGGCGTTCCACTTACTCCGCAAAAAAACACTCTCAGCAGCGGAAACAGCGTATCATAAAAAAGCACTTCGCTTAACGGTCATGGCTGGATTGATTTTTGCTTTCTCGACGGCACTTGTCGGGGACTTCTCAGGGAAATACTTGGCGAAATATCAGCCAGAGAAACTCGCGGCTGCTGAATGGCATTTTGAAACGACAAGTGAAGCAGAATTGATTTTTGGTGGGATACTTGATCAGCAAGAAGACGGCAGTTATGAAATCAAGGGAGCCGTCAAAATCCCATATGCACTCTCGATCCTTGCGGGTGGAGCTCCAGATACAGAAGTCATTGGTCTAAATGAGTTCGCAAAAGAAGATCAAGCACCGCTGATCGTTCACTATTTCTTCGATATCATGGTTTCGATTGGTATGTATTTGGCTGCCATCTCTGCCTTGTTCATCTTGGCATTCCGTTTGAAAAAATTAAATCCTTATAACAAATGGATTTTAAGAGGTGTCTTCATCGGTGGACCTCTGGCGATGATTTCAATTGAAGCAGGTTGGATGTATGCTGAAATTGGTCGTCAACCTTGGACACTGTACGGCATCATGCGGACAGCAGATGCGGCGACGACATCAACTGCTGTTGGTCCGATGTTGATTCTATTCAGTGCCTTGTACTTGATGCTCGGTACGATTTGTACAGTCGTATTATTACGGATGTTCAAGAAAAACCCGGTTGGAAAAGAACTTCAAGAACTTGCTGAAAACCACCACGCGCGTGGGGAAGCTATGTTCGTGGATGATAACAAGTAAGGAGGGAACGATTTGGACGTTCAAACACTAGGAATTACGGTCCTTTGGACTTTCCTGTACGGATATCTCATCGTTGCCTCAATTGACTTCGGTGCTGGATTTTACGCCTTTTATTCAAAATATACGAAGCGGGATCATTTAACGAATCGATTGATTCTTCGTTATCTCTCACCAGTGTGGGAGGTAACGAATGTCTTCTTCGTATTCTTCTTCGTCGGACTAGTCGGGTTCTTCCCGGATACCGCTTATTATTTCGGTACGGCACTGCTCGTGCCAGCCTCAATCGTTCTCGTATTAATTGCGATTCGTGGTAGCTTCTATGCATTTGCCAATTATGGATCAAACGACAGCATGTTCTATACGTTCTTATATGGAGCAACTGGTCTATTGATTCCGGCGGCGATGTCAACGACTTTGACGATCAGTCAAGGTGGATTCATTCGTAAAACGAATGAAACAGTCGAGTTTTTAGGAACAAAATTATTTACGAACTTTTACTCTTGGTCGGTCGTAGCACTCGCTATCGTATCCGTCCTCTATATCAGTGCGATGTTCCTCTTGTTCTACGCAGATAAAGCGAAGGATGAAGGGGCTACTCCGCTAATTCGTAAATGGGCACTCTTCTGGAGTGGTCCAACGATTCTAGTCTGTGCACTCGTTTTCTTTGGATTGAAAAATCAAGCGGCATGGCACTATGAGAACATCTTAAACGGGAACTGGTGGTGGTTCGCTGCTAGTTTCATCTTCTTCCTTGTTGCGGTGACACTCGTCTACATGAAGAAGAATTACGGAATTGCTTTCGTCGCGGTCATGCTACAGTATGGAGTGGCATGGTTCGGTTACGGTTATACGCACTTACCATATATCTTGTATCCATATATCGATATCAACAAAGCGGTCGTTAACGAAACAATGGCTTCCGCACTCGTCGTTGTCTTCATCTTCGGACTCTTACTCTTGATTCCGGCGTTGTACTTGATTTTACGACTCTTCTTGTTCGATAACGATTATGTACGTGGGAAATCCTCAAAATAATGGATGAATACACGCCTCTGCGAATCGCAGGGGCGTTTATAGTATTTTTAAATTGAATCAGGTACACTACTAAGGAAGAGCGATTGTGAAGGAGAGTTGTGAAAATGAATGGAGAGTTTGCAGTAATTGGACTAGGGCGCTTTGGTGGCTCGATTGTCCGTGAATTATCGAAAAATGGGTACGATGTCTTAGCGATTGACTCCGACGAGGAGCGCGTCAATGAATTCATGGGAATTGCGACGCATTCCGTCATCGCGGACACGACGGATGAGAATGTCTTAAAAAGTCTAGGAATCCGAAACTTCGACCATGTCATCGTTGCCATCGGGGAAAATATTCAAGCATCTATCTTGACGACATTGATCTTAAAAGAGCTCGGGGTACAATCGATCACCGTTAAAGCGACGAACGATTACCACGAAAAAGTATTACGAAAAATTGGAGCAGATTTCATCGTTCACCCCGAACGGGATATGGGAGTCCGGATTGCAAATGGTTTAATGAGTTCCAATATTCTTGACTATCTCGATTTATCTCAAGAATTTTCGATCGTTGAAATTAAAGTCAGTGATCGGATGGCAAAACAAACATTGATTGACCTTGATTTACGGAGCAAATACGGAGCGAACGTCGTCGCCATTAAACGTGGAGAAAACGTTCTGATTTCTTTACAAGCTGATGAAATGATTGAAAAAGGGGACTATCTCGTCGTCATTGGTGAAAATGAGGACCTCGACCGTCTAGAGCGTGCGATTCATAAAGTGAAGAACTAAAAAAAGCTGAGGCGCGCCTCAGCTTTACATTTACTTAATTAAATGAGTTGGAATTCTTTTAATCCGTGTGCGATACCGTCCTCAAGGATGGGTTTCGTGACATAGTCAGCGGCAGCTTTCGTTTCTGGAAGTCCGTTGCCCATTGCAATACCCGTTCCGACGTAGCGAAGCATCTCTAGATCGTTTAAAGCATCACCAAATGCAAAGGTATCTTCGCGGCGAATATTCGTCAATTTCAGGAATTGTTTGATCCCTTCTGCTTTCGAAGAACCGACATTGATGACATCCATTGCATGTGGGTGCCAACGAATGAAATCAAATGCGTCATAGCGTTTAACATAATCGCTCTCTTCTTCAGCTGTGCAGTAGACGAGCGTTTGGAAAACATCATGCGATAAGAATGCTTCTTCATCGTGAATCGGCAACGGCATATCAAGCTCCCCGAGTGAATCGACGACATGAACATCATTTGATTTCGTCGTGAAGCCTTTTGTTTCGCCAAGATAAACGAGTGTATGCCCGTTTTCTTTCGCTTGTTGCGTTAAATGCGTTAAATCCGTCTTCGGTTGTGGACGTTTGTAGATGATTTCATTTTGATGAACGACGATTTGCCCGTTATAGCCGATAATCGTATCGATGTTGAGTAGTTCACGGATTCCAGACAACATCGCAGGTCCGCGTCCGGTTGCAAGGGCTACATAGACACCATTTTCTTGAAGCTTACGAATTGCCTGTTTTGTTGATTCCGGAACAAAATGACCATCATGCAATAAGGTTCCGTCGATATCGAAAAAGACGACTTTCTGATTTGCCATGGTTTCACCTTCTCTTTTTAATTGGTCGAAATGACCTGTTCATGTGAAAGTATAGCATAACCAAAAGCGTGTTGCCGGAAGGGAACATGCCGAATAAGGATGAAAAATAGTCCATGTATCGTGTATACTGTACTAAGGACAAAAAACAATGTACTGATAAGGAGTTGCTAGGCATGATTTTTAAAGTATTTTACCAACCGCTTCGTTCGGAAGCACCTGTTCGTGAACGGACAGAAACAATGTATGTAGAAGGGGAAAGCATTCGTGACGTGCGATCAACGATTGACCACCTCAAAGATATCAACATCGAGTTCATCCGCGAAGTCAGCGGAGAATTTTTGACATACGAACAACAACATCCTGATTTCAAGGTTGCGACGTTCGAATGAAGTTCGTCAAAAACCATCAGGCCGCCGTTTTCGCACTCGGTGGACTCGGGGAAATCGGGAAGAACACGTATGTCGTTCAATTCCAAGATGAGATCATCGTCATTGACGCGGGTGTCATGTTCCCAGAAGATGAATTACTTGGAATCGACTATGTCATTCCAGATTACACGTACTTGATCAAGAACAAGGATAAGGTCAAAGGCGTCTTCATCACACACGGTCATGAAGATCACATTGGTGGTCTGCCTTTCTTGCTTAAACAAGTGAACTTACCGATTTACGCTGGGAAGATTGCGATGGGTCTCATCAAGGTGAAGTTAGAAGAGCATGGTTTGCTTCGCAACGCGGAACTGCATGAGATCGATGAAGATTCGGTCATCAAGTTCCGGAAGACAAGCATCTCGTTCTTCCGTACGACACACTCGATTCCGAACTCGTTCGGTGTCGTCGTCAAAACACCACAAGGGAACATCGTGCATACAGGGGACTTCAAGTTCGATTTCACGCCAGTCGGAGAGCCGGCTGATTTAGCGAAAATGGCTGAACTCGGTAAAGAAGGCGTATTGTGTCTTCTATCGGACTCAACGAATGCAGAAGTGGAAGGGTTTACGATGAGTGAACGTGTCGTTGGGGAAACGATCTCAGACATCTTCCGTAAAGCGGAAGGACGGATCATCTTCGCGACGTTTGCGTCGAACATCTATCGTCTGCAACAAGTCGTCAATGCTTCTGTAGAAGCAGGACGGAAAATCGTCGTCTTCGGACGTAGCATGGACAAGGTCATGATGATTGGTCAAGAACTTGATTTCATCAAAGCGCCGAAGGGTACGATCATCGAGCCGAACGAGATGAAACGTTATAAATCAAATGAGTTGACGATCCTTTGTACCGGTTCACAAGGAGAACCGATGGCTGCACTTAGCCGTATCGCAAACGGAACACATCGTCAAATCTCGATCATTCCGGATGATCTCGTCATCTTCTCTTCGTCCCCAATCCCAGGAAACGTCGTTTCTGTCGGAAAGACGATCAATCAGCTATATAAAGCTGGCGCAGATGTCATGTACGGTAAACTGAATGATATCCATACATCAGGTCACGGTAGTCAACAAGAGCAGTTGCTCATGTTACGTCTATTGAATCCGAAATACTTCATGCCGATTCACGGGGAATACCGGATGCTGAAGAAGCATATGTCGCTTGCGATGGATGCTGGTGTACCGGAAGAGAACTGCTTCGTCATGGATAACGGTGAAGTACTGGCATTAGATGCGAATGCAGCCGCTATCACTGGGAAGATTCAAGCGAATGCCGTTTATGTCGATGGAAAAGGAATCGGAGACATCGGAAACATCGTTTTACGCGATCGCCGTATTCTCTCAGAAGAGGGACTCGTCGTCGTCGTCGTGACGCTTGACTCGAAGACGAATCGTCTCGTCTCTGGACCGGACATCATCTCGCGTGGTTTCGTCTACATGCGTGAGTCGGGTAATTTGATTAAAGATGCTGAACGTCTACTCAAGCGTTCGCTTGATCAATCGCTTGCGAACCGTAATACGAAATGGACGGACATCAAACAAGTCATCAATGATACGCTCACACCGTATTTAACAGAAAAAACACAACGTCATCCAATGGTCATGCCGATCATCATGGAAGTCTGATTCAAAAAAATCCTCGTCTCCGAAACGGAAACGAGGATTTTTGCATTACGTGGCAGGACCGTATTCCTTGAACGGTTCTTTTTTATCAATCCGATCATAGAACATGACGCCATCTAGATGGTCATATTCATGCTGGCAGACGATTGCTTTCATCCCTTTTAAACGTAATTTTACAGGATTTCCGTTATGATTGATGCCAGTTAGGGTAATACGCATATAGCGCGGTACATGTCCTTCGACTTCACGATCGACGGACAGACATCCTTCGCCGCCCGTTAAATAGGTCTGCTCGACGGAATGACTGATGATTTTTGGATTATAGATACCAAATTCCAATAAATCATCTCCATCCGGTAAGCGGATCGCGAACATGCGCTTGTTGACACCGATTTGTGGTGCTGCAAGTCCAATGCCGCTTCGTAAATCGTATTTCTTCGCAATTTCATCATCTTGACTGTTGGCGAGGAACTCGCGCATGAGTCGCATCGTTTCCTTATCCTCATCGCTGAGAGGGAAGGTCACTTCTACTGACCGTTCGTGAAGAGCAGGAACGTCTTCGCGTACGATTTCATTCATGGTGATCATGAACAACACTCCTTTCGTCTACAAAAAGTATAGCATAGGAAAGTGGGGAATGATGACAACTAACACAGTAGGAAAATATCGAATGATACAGAAGATGGAATATTCTAGTTTTGTGATTGAATTCACAATGTGAAACGCGAAAAAAATAAAACATTTCCTTTGATTTTAAGGTGTTACAGATTTATACTTGTAACGTAATGAACAAGACACTATAACGTGTCGATTCATGATAATACAGTTTACTCAACTGAATAGGTACACAGACACATGTTCAAAGGATAGTCACACGGGACTTCGTTTTTTGGACACTATTGTCATGTGGGCAAATCAGTCAGAGGAATATTTCGCTGAACGCAGTGAAAGGATGAGGTGAAAAGATGAACGTAAACATGTTTAAAAACGTGGAAGAAAACTTTGAAACGTTCCGCATTCTTGACGAGAAAGGTGAAGTCGTCAATAAAGACGCTATGCCAGACCTCTCGGATGAAGAGCTTACGGAATTAATGCGCCGTCTCGTATACACACGTATCTGGGACCAACGTGCAATCTCACTTAACCGTCAAGGACGCCTTGGTTTCTACGCTCCAGTAGCTGGACAAGAAGCGTCAATGATTGGTACGCAATTCGCTTTGGATAAAGATGACTGGATTCTTCCTGGATACCGTGATATTCCACAAATGGTCTTCCATGGCTTCCCACTTTACAAAGCATTCTTGTTCTCACGCGGTCACATCACAGGTGGTAAGATTCCTGAAGGTGTTAACGTCTTAATGCCACAAATCATCATCGGTGCGCAGATCGTTCAAGCGGCTGGTGTTGCTCTCGGTCTTAAGAAAAGCGGTAAAGAACA
Source organism: Exiguobacterium sp. OS-77 (assembly GCF_000414195.2). NCBI lineage: Bacteria > Bacillati > Bacillota > Bacilli > Caryophanales > Exiguobacterium > Exiguobacterium sp. OS-77. The sequence continues at coordinate 1,083,772 of NZ_DF239008.1, forward strand.
AGTCGCAATCACTTACACAGGTGATGGTGGTTCTTCACAAGGTGACTTCTATGAAGGTATGAACTTCGCTGGAGCTTTCAAAGCACCTGCAATCTTCGTCGTTCAAAACAACCGTTTCGCAATCTCGACACCTGTCGAAAAACAATCTATGGCGAAAACAATCGCTCAAAAAGCTGTCGCTGCTGGTATCAATGGTATCCAAGTCGACGGTATGGACGTTCTTGCTGTATACGCAGCTACGAAACAAGCGCGTGTTGAAGCACTCAACGGTGTTCCGACATTGATCGAAACATTGACTTACCGTTACGGACCACACACACTCGCTGGTGATGATCCAACACGTTACCGTACAAAAGACATGGATGATGAGTATCAAGCACAAGATCCACTCGTCCGTTTCCGTGCTTTCATGGAAGCAAAAGGTCTTTGGAACGAAGATAAAGAGAACGAAGTCATCGAGCAAGCTAAAGCTGACGTTAAGGAAGCACTTGCACAAGCTGACAAAGAACCAAAACAAAAAGTTACAGATTTCATCAACGTGATGGCTGAGAAGCTTCCACAAAACCTGCAAGAGCAGCTTGATGAGTATACAGCAAAGGAGTCGAAATAACCCATGGCACAAATGACGATGATCCAAGCGATCACTGACGCAATGCGCGTCGAGATGAAACGCGACGAACAAGTTCTCTTGTTCGGTGAAGACGTCGGTAAAAACGGTGGGGTATTCCGTGCGACAGAAGGTCTTCAAGATGAGCTCGGCGAAGACCGCGTCTTCGATACACCACTTGCAGAATCAGGTATTGGTGGTCTTGCTGTCGGATTCAGTCTGACAGGATTCCGTCCAATCATGGAAATCCAATTCTTCGGATTCGTATTCGAAGTATTCGATTCAGTCGCAGCACAACTTGCGCGTCTCCGTTACCGTTCAGGCGGCACATACAGTGCACCTGTTACAATCCGTTCACCATTCGGTGGCGGTGTTAAAACACCGGAACTTCACGCAGATAACCTCGAAGGACTCATGGCTCAGTCACCAGGACTTAAAGTTGTCATTCCTTCAACACCTTACGATGCAAAAGGTCTTTTGATCGCGTCAATCCGCGACAACGACCCAGTCGTATTCCTCGAGCACATGAAACTCTACCGTTCATTCCGCGGTGAAGTGCCAGAGGGCGATTACACGATCGAACTCGGAAAAGCTGATGTAAAACGTGAAGGTACAGATGTAACAATCGTCACTTACGGTGCGATGGTACACGCTTCACTTAAAGCAGCGGAAGAGCTCGAAAAAGAAAACATCAGCGTCGAAATCATCGACTTGATGACAATCAGCCCAATCGATATCGATACGATTCTTGCTTCTGTCAAGAAAACAAACCGTGTCGTCGTCGTTCAAGAAGCACAAAAACAAGCGGGTATCGCTGCAATGGTTGCAACTGAAATCCAAGAACGTGCAATCCTTGACCTCGAAGCGCCAATTCTTCGTGTTGCTGCTCCAGATACAATCTTCCCATTTGCACAAGGTGAAGACGTCTGGATCCCAGATCACAAAGATATCGTTGAGAAAGTCAAAACTGTCTACAATTTCTAAGAGCATTTCGGAAAATAAGGAGAGGGGTCCATTCTCTCCTTGCTTCCGTTTTTACAGATAACAATCGACTAGAAGAGTGAACTAAAAGGAGGCATATTCAAATGGGTTTATTTGAATTCAAATTGCCGGATATCGGTGAGGGTATTCATGAAGGTGAAATCGTAAAGTGGTTCGTAAAAGCGGGCGACACTGTCAAGGAAGACGACGTTCTTCTTGAAGTACAAAACGATAAAGCAGTCGTTGAAATCCCATCACCAGTTGATGGTACTGTTAAAGAAGTTAAAGTTGACGAAGGTGTCGTAGCTGTCGTTGGCGACGTCCTCATCACTTTCGAAGTCGAAGGCGAAGGTTCTGCTCCTTCTGAAGAAGCAGAGCAACCAAAAGCTGAAGACAACGCGAAAGACGTTCAAGATACGGATCAAAAAGTGGAAGACAAACCAAACGAGGTTCAAATCCATAAATCAGAACGCGTCATCGCGATGCCATCTGTCCGTAAATATGCACGTGAAAAAGGTGTCGACATCCGTGAAGTCCAAGGTTCTGGAGACAACGGTCGTGTCGTCAAAGAAGACATCGATGCATTCGCAAACGGTGGTCAAACTTCTGAAGCACCAGCAACAGAAGAAAAAGCACCAGCTGCAGCTGCTTCTGCACCAAAAACAGAAGTTAAGCCATACGTTGCTGCTCAACCTGAACTTGAAACACGCGAGAAAATCAAAGGAATCCGTAAAGCGATTTCGAAAGCAATGGTTAACTCGAAACATACAGCTCCACACGTAACACTCATGGACGAAGTCGATGTTACGAACCTCGTAGCACTCCGTAAAAACTTCAAAGAAGTTGCGGCTGCTCAAGGTACGAAATTGACTTACCTTCCGTTCGTCGTAAAAGCATTGACTGCTGCTGCTAAAAAATACCCAGCAATCAACGCATCAATCGACGATGTAAACGAAGAAATCGTCTACAAAAACTACTTCAACATCGGTATCGCTGCAGATACAGACAACGGTCTTGTCGTACCAGTCGTTAAAGATGCAGATCGTAAATCGATCTTCTCACTCGCTGACGACATCAACGACCTTGCTGGTAAAGCACGCGAAGGTAAACTTTCTGGCGAAGAGATGAAAGGCGGATCAATCACGATCACTAACATCGGTTCTGCTGGCGGTCAGTGGTTCACACCAGTCATCAACCACCCAGAAGTTGCAATCCTCGGTATAGGCCGTATCGCTGAAAAAGCAGTCGTTAAAAACGGCGAAATCGTTGCTGCACCAGTTCTTGCACTTTCATTCAGCTTCGACCACCGTCTCATCGATGGTGCAACTGCACAAAACGCGCTTAACTTAGTTAAACGCCTATTGAACGACCCACAACTTCTCATCATGGAGGGATAAGCAATGGTAGTAGGTGAATTCGCACAAGAAACAGATTTACTCGTAATCGGGGCTGGCCCTGGTGGTTACGTTGCTGCAATCCGCGGCGCGCAACTCGGTATGAAAGTAACAATCGTTGAACGTGAAAACGTCGGTGGTGTTTGCTTAAACGTTGGATGTATCCCATCAAAAGCCTTGATCACTGCAGGTCATAACTTCCAGCATGCTAAAGGTTCAAGCGATATGGGGATCACTTCTGAGAATGCAACTGTCGATTTCTCGAAAGTTCAATCTTGGAAACAATCTGTCGTCAACAAATTGACTGGCGGCGTTAGTGGTCTTCTTAAAGGGAACAAAGTCGAGACTGTCGTTGGGGAAGCTTACTTCCAATCAGAAGATACAGTCCGTATCATCAACGAAGATTCTTCGACTCCTTACAAATTCAAGAAATGTATCATCGCGACAGGTTCGACTCCAATCGAACTTCCAGCTTTCAAATGGTCAAAACGCGTTCTTTCTTCAACAGGCGCATTGAACCTTCCTGAAATCCCGAAAAAACTCATCGTCATCGGTGGTGGATATATCGGGATGGAGCTTGGTACAGCGTATGCGAACTTCGATACAGAAGTCGTCATTCTTGAAGGAACAAAAGACATCCTTTCTGGTTTCGAGCCTGCTATGACGCAAGTCGTTAAGAAAAAGCTCAAACAAAAAGGTAACATCACAATCCACAACGAAGCACTTGCTCAAAGTGTGGAAGAGTCGGAAGATGGCGTTAAAGTAACATTCGAAGTCAACGGTGAAGCACAAACAGTTGAAGCGGACTACGTCCTCGTCACTGTCGGTCGCCGTCCGAACACTGGTGATCTTGGTCTTGAAATGGCAGAAGTCAAAGTCAGCGACCGTGGTCTTGTCGAAATCGACGATCAGTGCCGTACTTCAAACGAAAACATCTACGCAATCGGTGATATCGTTCCAGGACCACCACTTGCACACAAAGCTTCATTCGAAGCTAAAATTGCTGCTGAAGCAGCTGCAGGACACCCTGCATACCTCGACTACAGCGCGATTCCAGCGGTCGTCTTCACAGACCCAGAACTCGCTACTGTCGGTTACACGGAAGCACAAGCGAAAGAAGAAGGACTCGACTACATCGCGTCTAAATTCCCTTACGCTGCGAATGGTCGTGCACTTGCACTCAACGAGCCAGACGGCTTCTTGAAAATGATCACTCGTAAATCAGATGGTCTCTTGATCGGCGCGCAAATCGCTGGTACAGGCGCATCTGATATGATCGCTGAAATGGGACTCGCAATCGAGTCTGGTATGACAGCTGAAGATATCGCACTCACAATCCACGCGCACCCATCACTCGGTGAAATCGCAATGGAAACTGCTGAAGTTGCAATCGGTAGCCCAATCCACATCATTAAATAATTTCGAAACACCTCATACACGGGGAGCCGACCGTGTATGAGGTGTTTTTTTGTTTGGTCTTGATACAAAAAAGGAAAAGAAAAAGTAAAAATCGGAGAGGGTGGACGCACATGGAATCCGTGACTACCTTAGAGGAGCTGTATTACGTATCGGAAATGGATAAGGTTCGTTTTGTCGGCTGGACGACTGCACTCGCCCGCTATGATTTTGCTGTCGTCTGTACGGGACAATTCTTCGGGAAAGTACTTGTCGTCAGTTTAACCGGTGGTCAGTCAGCGTTACTCGATCAACAGGATGTGTTGAATGGAGATGTCTTAATTCGTACATTTGCGATTGAACGAGAGGATGTCGAAGTAATCGGTGAAGCACTCGCAGCATTCATTCCTTGTTCACCAAACGATGAGTACGCAGAATGAAATGACAAAAAAAGCAGTAATCCTCATTAACTAAGGATTACTGCTTTATCTTGTCTTCACCGAATCGCATTCGATTGTTGAATGACTTTGATCGTCTCAAGCGAATGATCTTCAAGACCTTGAACCGGAAGACCGGCTTCGATGTTTTCTTTAATATAGGCAAGGTTGTCTGCCGTGATCATTTCGCCTGGGATGAAGATAGGAATACCAGGTGGATATACCATCATGAATTCAGCCGAAATCCGCCCAACCGCATCGATCAACGGAATCGTCTCTGTCTCTTCATAGAATGCATCACGAGGACTGAGAGCGAGCGCTGGGATGTCTGGAAGAACAATCGAATGATCAGTCGTCTCGGCGGCATTATTTTGATAACGTGCGACAAGTAATGACATCGCATGTAAAAAGGCATCAATCGTCTCTTCTGAGTCGCCAGACGTGATGATGACGAGAATGTTGTTCAAATCAGAAAGTTCAACTTCGATCCGGTGTTCTTCACGTAAGAACTCTTCGACGAGGTGACCAGAAATGCCAAGCCCTTTGACGGAAACAAGCACTTTCGTTGGATCAAAGGCGAACGTCGCACTCGAATGAAGATCGGATTCACCGAAAACAGCGAGATAAGGAAGCTTCGCTAATCCAAAGCGCATCCGTGTCGCAAGTTCAAGTGCCCGACGATTCATCGCTTCACCGTTGATCGCAAGATGACGCCGAGCGCAGTCAAGAGAAGCGAGCAACAGGTAAGATGTCGATGTCGTCGTCAACATCGAGAGCACTGCTTGAACTTTATCTGGAGAGACAAGTCCGCGACGAACGTTCAGGACAGAGCTTCCTGTAAGTGAGCCACCGAGTTTATGCACGCTGGTTGCGGCAAGATCAGCTCCTGCTTGCATCGCAGACAACGGCATATCTTCGTGGAAGGCGATATGGACGCCGTGTGCTTCGTCGACGAGTACCGGAATACCTTTACTATGGGAAAGCTTGACGATGCTTTCTAAGTCACCAGCAACGCCGAAATAGGTCGGGTTGATGACGAGTACTGCTTTTGTATCGGGATGAAGTGCAAGGGCACGTTCTACCGCGCTTGGTGTGATGCCGTGCGCGATTCCGAATGTCTCATCGAATTCAGGGTGAATGAAAATCGGATGCGCACCAGAAAGAACGATAGCTGACATCACCGATTTATGCACGTTCCGAGGAACGAGAATTTTATCATCAGGTCCGACGACACTCATGATCATCGCCATGATGGCCGTTGAAGTTCCTTGTACGGAAAAGAACGTTTCGTCGGCGTGGAAGGCTTGAGCTGCCAATTGATGAGCTTCCTTAATGATTGCCTTTGGATGATGGAGATCATCAAGGGGAGCGATATTGATTAAATCGATATCGAGCGCATTCTGACCGATGAACGATCGAAAGGCTGGATCCATTCCCTGACCATTTTTATGACCGGGAATATGAAATTGAATTGGTTGACGTTTCGCATGCGCGAGTAGCGCATCGAATAAAGGTGTATCGAGCTGTGTTAAGCTTTTTGTTTGCACCAGATTTCCCCCCTTAAAACCGAATAAAAATACAATCAAACAAGCTAACTATAACAAGTTTTCGGACGGTTGCAACTGTTTTATGCTTCTTTTCCGTGTAAAATAGAAAAGTGCAGAAAGGAAGTGGGAATGATGGCATTGAATTATCCGCTCAATTCCGATTGGTCGACTGAAGAAATCGTGAAAGTCATCGACTTCTTTAATTTAGTCGAGCAAGCGTATGAGACAGGTGTTGAACGACAACGGTTGCTCGAAGCGTATCGTGAATTCAAGCAAATCGTCACCTCGAAATCCGAGGAAAAACAGTGGGATCAGTTTTATATGGAAGAGACCGGTTGCTCGAGTTATCGGACGATGCAACAAGCAAAACGTCAGGAAGAACCGATTGTTCGTATGAAGAAATAATTGGATCATGAAGATAAGACTCCTATGCGATCGCGTAGGAGTCTTATCTTTTAATCCGACTGGAAATGTGCGGGAAATGATCAACATTTGTTTAAAGTGGAAAGGAAGCGGCTATATACTACATACAAGACGTTGGCCTTACAAATATGTGAAACTGTATTTTTTAAAATTAGATGCTTTACATCTAAGTTGAATCGTACTATTATAGATTCAATCCACTAATAAGTCGCAATTGTCTGACAAATTAAACCTCTGTTTATCCCGCGAAGGAGTGTGGTTACTGTGAAACAAGTGATAGAAGCATACAAGAGAAAAGATGCAGAAAAACGCATTCCTGTATTGCGTCTCGAAATCGATTATGAGCTTGCTACATTACACGATGCGATGGTGGCAAGTGACGCAGAAGCTGTTGGCGCAAGTAAAGAGCGCCTCGAAAAATATCGTCAAGAGATGGTACGTCTTGAAGCTTGATTTCAACGTTCCAATCTCTACCTTATAATAAAATATCAACTCTTCAACCAGCGAACTGTTCGCTGGTTTTCTTTTTTTGTTACTATAGAAGAAGCTGGAAACAACGATGAAGGAGTGAACTCAAATGCAGATTGAGTTGGATGCGATAGATTTGATCAAACGAGCGGGAAAGTACATTCGCGAAAAAATTGATGGTTCGTATCACGTCGAACAAAAAACCGGAAAAAGCGATTTAGTGACAGAGATTGATCAAGCCGTCGAGGATTTATTGATTCAAGGTATTTTAGATCGCTATCCGAATCATCATATTTATGGGGAAGAAGGGCGAATCGCTCGACCTGATACACTCGAAGGCACGATCTGGTTCGTTGATCCGATTGATGGAACGATGAACTTTATCCGTCAAAAACGAATGTTTGCCATCTCGATCGCGATTATGGTGGATGGTGAGTTACGCTATGGATTCGTCTACGATGTCATGGCGGACGAGTTGTTCCATGTCATCAAAGGGCATGGTGCTTATCAAAACGGCATACGATTACCACAAATCGAGGAGCGGAGTGTTAAAGAAGCAATCATCTGTATGAACGCGACCTGGGTGACACCAAATCGTCGAATCAATACGGATCGTCTTGCACCACTCGTACGACACGCGGTAGGTGTACGAGCAATCGGTGCAGCATCACTCGAACTCGCATGGACAGCTGCAGGGCGTGTTGACGGGTATATCACAATGCGTAATATGCCTTGGGATTACGCAGCCGGTCAGTTGTTGATTGAAGAGGTCGGTGGGCGTGTCGGAACGATCACAGGTGAATCGATGTCATTTCTCGAACAAACGAGTGTGCTAGCAGGGAGCCAGACGTTCGTTGAAGATGTGTTGACATTCGTACAAACACAAGAGGATTGAAAAAAGGTTTCTTTCGTCTTGAACGAAAGGAACCTTTTTGCTCATGCTTGTTTTCGTAAACGTGCTTTTAAGACGAACCCAGCACCCATCGTAACAATCATCAAGATGACAGAGGCGATCGTCATCGGGACGTTTTGTTCCGCGATGAAGATGCCGATGGCTGCCATGGATCCTACGGCAAGCATGGCGAGTAATAAAAATAGCAGGCGCATGTTCTTTTCCCCCTCTACCCGTGAGTACGTTAACAGTGTAGCGTGAATGAAGGATAATGAAAAGGCTTTCGGACTGATGTCGAATCTTAGTCATTGCCAATTAGGACTCTACCTGTGCTATACTCTTAAAGTTGACCGAAAGTATGATAAGATTTATTTAAATGAATAGAAAGAGGTACACACCTATGACAACATTAGTACGAAATGATTTACGCAACGTTGCGATCATCGCCCACGTTGACCATGGTAAAACAACATTAGTCGATGAGCTTTTAAAACAGTCTGGTACGTTCCGTACGAACGAACAAGTCGAAGAACGCGCAATGGACTCAAATGACATCGAGCGGGAACGTGGAATCACGATTCTTGCGAAAAACACTGCAATTGATTACAAGAACACACGCATCAACATCGTTGATACGCCAGGACACGCCGATTTCGGTGGAGAAGTTGAGCGGATCATGCGTATGGTTGATGGCGTTATCCTCGTTGTCGATGCACGTGAAGGCTGTATGCCACAAACACGTTTCGTTTTGAAAAAAGCACTCGAGCAAGGACTTCAACCAATCGTCGTCGTCAACAAAATTGACAAACCGATGGTCCGTCCTCTTGAAGTCGTCGACGAAGTCGTTGATCTCTTGATCGACCTCGGAGCTGACGAAGATCAACTCGAATTCCCAGTCGTTTATGCATCGGCAGTCAACGGCTCAAGTTCATTTGAACCTGAATTAGAGAAACAAGAAGATACAATCACAAACGTTCTTGATTTAATTCTTGAGCACACACCAGCGCCTGTCGATAACACAATGGAGCCGCTTCAGTTCCAAGTGACGATGCTTGACTATGATAACTACCTCGGACGGATCGGTGTCGGTCGTGTCTTCCGTGGAGAAATCAAAGTTGGTGATAGCGTTTCGCTTTCAAAACTTGATGGTTCAACGAAGAACTTCCGTGTTACGAAGTTGTTCGGTTACTTCGGCCTAAAACGTGTCGAAATCGAAACAGCAAAAGCTGGAGATTTGATTGCGATCGCTGGTATGGAAGATATCAACGTCGGTGAGACGGTTTGCCCGACTTCACACGTTGATCCACTCCCATTATTACGTATCGATGAGCCAACGCTTCAAATGACATTCATCGTCAACAACTCGCCATTCGCTGGTCGTGAAGGGGATCTCGTTACTTCACGTAAAATCGAAGAGCGTCTTGAAAAAGAACTCGAAACAGACGTTTCACTTCGCATCGAAAACACAGACTCACCGGACCGCTGGATTGTTTCTGGTCGTGGGGAACTTCACCTCGGGATCTTGATCGAAAACATGCGCCGTGAAGGATACGAAATTCAAGTATCGAAACCGCAAGTAATCATCAAAGAAGAAGAAGGCGTCAAAGTCGAGCCATTCGAACGCGTCGTCATCGATACACCAGAAGAGTACACAGGTTCTGTCATGGAATCGATCGGTCTCCGCAAAGGTGAATTGACGAACATGCAAACAATGGACAACGGTCAAACAAAAATGGAATTCATCGTTCCTTCACGTGGTTTGATCGGTTACCGTAACGAATTCCTTTCTGCTACACGCGGATACGGAATCATGAACCACACATTCGAAGAATACCGTCCGTTCATCCAAGCGGATATTGGTGGACGTCGTAGTGGAGTTATGGTCTCGATCGAAACAGGTAAAGCAACTGCTTACGCGATCTCAGCTCTTGAAGACCGCGGAACGATCTTCATCGAGCCTGGTATTGAAGTATACGAAGGTATGATCATCGGCGAATGTAACCGTGATGTCGATCTCGCTGTCAACGTCGTTAAAGCAAAACAATTAACGAACATGCGTGCATCTGCAAAAGATTCAACGAACGTTCTTAAACGTCCACGTGTCTTCTCACTTGAAGAGTCGTTGACATTCTTGAACGAAGATGAGTACTGTGAAATCACACCACAATCGGTTCGTCTCCGTAAACAAGTCTTGAATAAGAACGAACGTGAAAAGCAAGAAAAACGTCGTCGTCTAGGTAAAGATTAAGTCTTGAACGAATAGGGGGACTGGCAATGAATGCACAAGCTGCCGTTGCTTCTGATTTCTCGAAATACGATATTCCGTTCATCGCGAAACTTCTCGGTATCGGAAGTGATCCGAATAACATCGAAGCGGGATTTTATCCTTTAATGATCACTGTCGTCATCTTGACACTTGTCGTCTTTAAGTTAGGATTTGCTAAGGAACTAGCATGGTGGAAATCACTGATCGTCTATCTCTTGCTCGCCGTCTTCTCGGCAGCATTGACGCTTGTCTTCTGGACATGGCCGATTCCTGAAGTACTCTTAGCGATGGTCTTCGTACTTGGTATTTATCGCTTCCGGATGTGGATGGTCAAGCGTGAACGTGAACGGACAGCTTCTTGACGGAAGCATGTCATGAATCAAAAGAACGAATCTCTTCGGAGGTTCGTTCTTTTTTTGAGCCAATTCAGATGCATGATTTAAAGCGTAGCGGGAACTAGAATACTAAAAGGGGGAGAAAACATTGAAGATCAAGTATGTCATATCACCCCTCCTGTTAGCGGGTATTCTGATGGGTTGTACACAAACGTCAGAAGAATCGTCAACAGAGGAAACGAATCAGACGACACAAGAAAACAATCAACAGGATTCAGGTGATCAAGAAGCGACGCAATCATCTCAAGCACAAGAAGGTGTCGTATTTAAAGAACTAAACGCTCCGTGGAATATTGTCCGAGAAGGAGAGGTATTTTACATCACGGAACGAGAAGGAACGATTGTCAAAGGAGAAAAAGATGATTATGAACGGATGCGCCTTCAGCTGAAAGAGGATGTCCTCGCTGAAGGAGAAGGTGGATTGCTTGGGATGGTACTTGATCCTGATTTTAAGGACAATCAGACAGCATACGTCTACCATACGTACGCCAAACAAGGACAAGCGACGAATCGCGTCATTGAGATAAAAGAAGAGGGTGATCAGTGGACGGAAGAACGTGTCTTACTCGATGATATTCCCGGAGCGACGATTCATAACGGGGGACGACTGGAGTGGGGACCTGAGGGCGCACTCTACGTCACAGCAGGAGACGCAGCAAATCCCGAACTAGCGCAAGACATTGATTCATTGGCAGGAAAGATTTTACGCATCACATCTGAAGGGAAACCGTTCGAGGGGAATCAAAAAGGATATGTCTACAGTCTCGGTCATCGGAATCCACAAGGACTTGTTTTCGTCGATGATCAACTGTATGCAAGTGAACATGGGCAAAGTGGGCATGATGAAATCAACCGAATCGAGCAAAAGAATTATGGATGGCCGACGATTGAAGGGAAAGAACAAGCAGATGGACTGGTGACGCCGTGGTACGAAGTAGGAGAACAATCTGTAGCACCAAGTGGAGTTGCAACGGCAGAGAATATACTTTATTTTGCAACACTTGTCGGACAACGATTACAAACCATCGATCTAGAGACGAAGCAAGTCAAGACAATCGTCGAAAATCAAGGTCGGATTCGAGATGTCTGGATTGACGAGACATCGATTTACTATATTACAAATAATACGGACGGAAGAGGGAATCCATCGGCAGATGATGATCGACTCGTTCGTATCAATCGATGAACAATAAAAGGTCTGTCAGGGAATTTCCCCGCAGACCTTTTGTTTACCAGTGTTTTCGTTTCGTTTCCCAAGTCGGGTATAGATGGAATTGCCCAGAAGCGTGGCGTTCAAGTGTCCGTTCTTCTATGCGTGATCGACATTCATCACAAATGTGGACACGAACAGGTTTATTGCGTAATCGCTTCGCCGTGAAGGACCAATCATCAATCGTTTCACGCTTATCGCAAATCGTACATTTCACTCGCATGCCAGGTCCTCCCTTTTTTTCTTAGTATATCATATTAGAAGATTATTCAGATGTAAAAAAGGGAAACGAGAAGTATATCTCGAAATATCATCACTAAGTCGTAGAGGGGGTGATGTCATGGCAAATAAAGTTGAACAACAGCTCAACTCAGATCAACTAGAAGCACTATCGCAATTACCACTTGTTTTTTTGATTACGCATGATCAATCCAAACATTGGCCCATCACACACGCAATCAGTTGGGTACATGCGACGGATTCGCAAACGGTTCGTTTTACAATCGAAGCAGATTCTCATCTCGTTAAAACATTACGAGAACATCCGGTCTTCACATTGATCTTTTTTGCAGATCAATCGACGTACAGCTTAACGTGTACGGACGTCAAGGCGTTTACGCCGCAAGAAGACCTTCCGTTGCCACTCGCTTTTTATGAGGGACGCGTTGAGGAGGTACGTGACATCTTGTTTTACGGAGCAGCGGTCACACAACGACCAACTATCGAAAAAACATACGATGAACAGGCAGCTGAACGGTTGGATCAACTCGTTCATCGCATCCTAAAAGCGTAACATTCATCACAAACTCGACTCTAAAGGGGCGAACGATGGAATGAAAAAAATATACGTACTTGATACTAATGTCATGCTTCACGATCCACTTTCTCTTTTCCAATTCCAGGAGCACGACGTCGTCATACCAGCGATCGTATTAGAAGAACTAGATGGAAAAAAACGCAACATGGATGAGGTTGGACGTAATGCACGAGAAACAGCTCGCATTTTAGACCAATTACGAGAAACGGGTCAGCTTCATGCGGGAGTGCCACTCGGAAATGGCGGTATTCTTCGCGTCGATATTGGGGACTCCATTCATGAAGGTTCGCCGTTTACGCATGAATCGAACGATAATAAGATCATTGAACTGGCGTGGTCGATTCATCAGGAACAACAAACCGAAGCGACCCCACGAGATGTCATTCTCGTCTCAAAAGATATCTTAGTCCGCGTCAAAGCGGATGCGTATGGATTAGTCGCTGAAGATTATATGACAGATCATATCGCTGATTTGACCGGTCTTTATACAGGATTCATCGAAGTGACCGTCGATCAGGAATATATTGATGCCTTCTATCAGGACAAACGGCTTTCGGTGGATGTCTTGCCAGAAAAAGTGCAACCGAATGAGTTCGTCATCTTAAAAAGTAACATGTCGAAAGCTTCAGCCATCGCCGTCGTTGATCAGAACCTGCCAATCATTCGGGCACTTTCGATCGATGTCGATCAAGTCTGGGGCGTCATTCCACGAAACGTCCAACAACGGATGGCATTTGAGTTATTATTACGTGACGATGTACCACTTGTGACACTCGTTGGTAAGGCAGGTACCGGAAAAACGTTACTTGCACTCGCTGCGGGTCTCCTGCAAGTGGAAGACGAGCATAAATATAAAAAACTGGTCGTTGCTCGTCCGGTCGTACCGATGGGAAACGATATCGGCTACTTGCCGGGTGAAATGGAAGAGAAGCTTCGTCCGTGGATGCAACCCATCTACGATAACCTTGAACACCTTTTCAATACGGGATCGGGAGACGAACTAGGTAACATTCTCGCCGGAATGAAGACGATTCAACTGGAAGCTTTAACGTATATCCGGGGACGCAGTATGCCGGGACAATTCATCATCATCGATGAAGCGCAGAATTTGACGAAACATGAAGTCAAGACGATTTTGACACGTGTCGGTGAAAACTCGAAAATCGTGTTAGTCGGGGATCCACAACAGATTGATCATCCGTATCTAGATGAGTATTCCAATGGTTTATCCTACGCCGTAGAACGACTTAAAAATGAGAAGATGACGGGACACGTCAAACTCGTCAAAGGGGAGCGCTCGAACTTGGCGCGCCTCGCAGCCGATTTACTATGAAAAAACGTGGTGCGTCTATTCAGGCGCACCACGTTTTCCTTATATGACGGTAACCTTATGAACGGATTTGACGATCCGTTGTCCGTGTAACAGATGAACGGGTCCATCTGCTAATACTTTGCCGTCTTGTGAGAACTGCAGATACACTTCGTCGAGTTGCTCAAGTGGAAGTTCAACCGTTTCTTCGCCTTCAAAACGAATGGCAATCGCATCTGGTAAAAGTTCGGCATTCCGGATGAACGGTGCAAGCGCCATGGCGAATGACCCTTGAAGCGCGGCTTCTTTTTCAGCACGTGTCATCGGACGATTGTGATCCGTACGACTGCCTTCCATGATGCCTTTATCCCACGCAGCCCCCATTTTCGCGTAGTACGCTTCTTGTTCACTTGTGTCGGCTGGTTGACCGATTTTCTCGATTTCCACCTTTCGTTCATCAAAGATCCAGACTGTCGGATCAATCGTCAACTGATGCCGTACTTTACCGTTAATCGGAAAAATCATTTGTTCTACCCCCTAAATGTGTAAGTCCAACAAATCCATTATACCGAAACGTTGAATTGTTGGCGAAAGTAAGGTAAAGTTTAGCTATAACAGGAACGCGTCATTTGATGAGGAGGGATTGGATTGTCAACTGAAATCGAGACAGTTCATCGCCAGCGCGCTCTTGAGCTACTAGAAGCGGATGCACAAAAAATCCGCCGGTTGATCGAGGTCCAGCTTGCGAATTTAACGATGCCACAATGTCCTCTTTACGAGGAAGTATTGGATACACAAATGTTCGGATTATCCCGTCAGATTGATTTTGCGGTACGTCTTGAACTGATTGATGCGGGTGAGGGGAAACAATTACTCGAATCACTTGAACAGCAATTATCTGATTTACATGATGCGGAGACGTGCTGATTTTCTACTCAAACGTGAAATGCGGCGTTTGGGTATTTTTTTTTAGAAAATGAAAAAAGGACGTGTACATATGTTAGCGAAGTTTAAAGAAAAACGAGCATTTTTTGACTATGGTCTCTTCTTTACGATGCTCATCCTCATGGCGATCAGTACGGTCATGGTCTATAGTGCGAGCGTGTGGAACGGTGGGGATTATGCGAATACGTCCTTCTTTGAGAAGCAGTTGATGTTTGATGCGATGGCGATCGCCTTGTTCCTTTTCGTTTCGCAAGTAAATCATGAGGTGTTCCGTGGACCGGTTATTCGCTTACTCTTGTACGCGATTACATGGTTGATGTTGATGGCAACGTTGTTTTCGGCTCCACTCAATGGTGCTCGTGCATGGCTGAACTTCGGTATCTTCTTGATTCAACCGATCGAGCTCTGTAAATTCGTCCTCGTCGTCGGACTTGCGAGTTATTTTGATCAAAAGCACAAAGGGAAGATGGACGGCGTGATTGGGATCGTCCACCACTTCATCCATCGTCAAATCAAAGCGACGTCTCCAGGCCGAAGAATTTTACTTAGTTTCTCGGACTGGATTTTGATTCCGATGGTTGTGTTACTGGCACCATACGCAATCATCATTCGCATGCAACCGGATGACGGCGGATTGTTCATTCTGTTGCTCATCACGGCGATGATTTTATTCGCAGTTGGATTACCGAGTGGTTACATCATGTTATGTGTCGTCACCGTACCAATCATCTTCATGTATGCCTGGAACAACTTTTCGGATAATCAGATGCAACGGATTCAGGCAAGTTTGAATCCCTTCCTTGACGCAGAAGGTAAGGGATATCAGCTCATCAACTCCGTCATATCGATTGCACACGGGGGATTATTCGGAGTAGGTCTCGGGAATAGCTTTCAGAAGTATGGTTATTTGCCTGAACCTGAAACTGACTACATCATGTCGATCATCTCGGAGGAACTTGGATTCGTCGGTGTCCTCGTCGTGCTTGGTCTACTGTTCTACTTGATGATTCAAGGGGCGATTATCGCTAACCGGTGTGTTTCTATTTATTCGAGTATGCTTGCGCTTGGGATTTCAGGTATTATCTTCATTCAGACATGTATCAATATCGCGGCGATGTCTGGTCTCTTTCCAGGAACCGGCGTCACCTTGCCATTCATCAGTTACGGTGGGTCATCGTTACTCGTCATGAGTACGATGCTTGGTGTAATGGCGAACATTTCCATGCAAAACAAATATCGAGTGGCATATCAGAAAGAAGTGCGGACTGCACGTTCGATGAGTGCCACAAGCTCATTAACTAAAGGGGGAGCATCAGTTGACTAAAATCCAGAAGATTCTCGTAGCAAACCGCGGGGAGATCGCGATTCGCGTTTTCCGTGCAGCGACAGAACTCGGTATTCGTACCGTTGCCATTTATTCGCGAGAGGATATGGGTTCTCTTCATCGCTATAAAGCCGATGAAGCGTACCGGATTGGAGAAGGGAAAAAACCGATCGAAGCTTATCTCGATATTGAAGATATCATTGCAACAGCGAAAAAAGCTGAATGTGATGCGATCCATCCTGGTTATGGATTCCTCTCTGAGAATATTGAGCTAGCCAAACGTTGCCGTGAAGAAGGAATCATCTTCATCGGACCGCAAGAAGAACATCTCTATAAGTTCGGGGATAAAGTACGGGCACGGACGACAGCGATTGAAGCCGGTCTTCCTGTCATTCCGGGAACGGATGGTCCGATCTCATCCATTGATGAAGCATATGCGTTCGCAAAGGAAGCAGGCTATCCACTCATGGTCAAGGCATCGCTTGGCGGTGGTGGACGCGGTATGCGTGTCGTCCGGACAGAAGAAGAGCTTCCAGACATGATTGAACGTGCGAAATCAGAAGCCCTGAAGGCATTCGGTTCGGATGAGATTTACGTTGAAAAATTGATTGAACGCCCAAAACATATTGAAGTCCAAATCATCGGCGACGCCCATGGAAACATCATTCACCTGTTTGAACGTGATTGTTCCGTGCAACGTCGTCACCAAAAAGTCGTCGAAGTGGCGCCATGTGTGACACTTTCAGACGAAGGTCGACAAAAAATTTGTGACGCAGCCGTCACGTTGATGAAACATGTCGGATACGAAAATGCAGGAACGGTCGAATTCCTCGTGACACAAGATGAATCTTTCTATTTCATCGAGGTCAACCCACGTGTCCAAGTCGAGCACACGATTACGGAGATGATCACGGGCGTAGATATCGTCCAGACACAAATCCGTGTTGCTGAAGGCGAATCGTTACATAGCGACCTCGTTGGTATTCCGCAACAAGAAGACATTAAGATGCTTGGTTTTGCGATCCAAAGCCGAATCACGTCAGAAGATCCGGAGAACGGTTTCTTGCCGGATACAGGGAAAATTAAAGCCTATCGTTCACCAGGCGGTTTTGGTGTACGTCTCGATGGTGGGAATGCTTATGTCGGAGCGGAAATCTCACCATATTATGACTCACTGCTCGTTAAAATCTCGACGCATGGTTTGACATACGACCAAGCCGTCGCGAAAATGCGTCGAAACTTAAGTGAGTTCCGAATCCGTGGGATCAAGACGAATATCCCATTCTTAAGCAACGTCTTGAAGCACCATGCGTTCGTCAGCGGGGATTACAATACATCTTTCATTGATGATACACAAGAATTATTCATCTTCCCGAAACGTCAAGACCGAGGAACGAAACTTTTGACGTACATCGGAGAGGTTTCCGTCAATGGATTCCCGGGAATCGGAAAATTGGACAAGCCGCTTGCGCGTGACGTCCGGATTCCGAAAAATCTCCCGACAGACTATACACCAGGTGCAAAAGCGATTCTCGATGCGGAAGGTCCAGAAGCCGTCGCAAAATGGTTGGCAGCTCAGGAGAACGTTTTATTGACAGATACGACATTCCGTGATGCCCATCAGTCGCTCCTTGCGACGCGGATGCGGACGAAGGATCTCGTTGCGATTGCAGAGGCGGAAGCGAAACTGCTACCTGAACTGTTCTCTGTCGAAGCATGGGGAGGCGCGACATTTGATGTCGCCTACCGATTCTTATCGGAGGATCCATGGGTTCGTCTGATGAAATTACGTGAAAAGATGCCGAACGTCCTCATTCAAATGTTGCTTCGTGGTGCGAACGGCGTTGGTTACAAAAACTATCCGGACAATGTCATTCACACGTTCGTCAAGGAAGCGGCGCAGGCAGGAGTCGACGTCTTCCGAATCTTCGATAGCTTGAATAACCCGGAGTCGATTCAACTTGCCATCGATGCGGTCTTGCCGACAGGTAAAATCGCGGAAGCAGCTGTCTGTTATACAGGGGATTTATTCGATGCGAATCGACCGAAATATCACCTGCCGTATTACGTCAATCTGGCGAAACAACTGGAAGAAAGCGGCGCTCATATCATTGCCATTAAGGATATGGCGGGTCTCTTGAAACCGGAGGCAGCCTACGCGCTCGTATCAGCACTTAAAGATGCGGTATCGCTACCAATCCATCTCCATACACACGATGCGAGTGGGAACGGGATTTATACGTATGCGCGTGCGATTGATGCAGGTGTCGACGTCGTAGACGTCGCGGCATCAAGCATGTCGGGACTGACGAGTCAGCCAGCGGGTGGTAGCTTGATTCATGCCTTAAGTGGTCATCCACGTCAACCGCTCGTATCAGCACAGAAGTTTGAACAGATTTCGGATTATTGGCAGGACGTGCGTCATCTGTATCAAGCATTCGAACTCGATATGATCGCACCGAATCCAACGGTCTACGACCATGAGATGCCGGGTGGACAGTATTCGAACTTACAGCAACAAGCAAAAGCGGTTGGACTTGCGGATCGTTGGTCTGAAGTCAAAGAGATGTATGCGCGTGTCAATATGCTGTTTGGCGATATCGTCAAAGTCACACCATCGTCAAAAGTCGTTGGAGACATGGCACTCTTCATGGTTCAACATCATCTGACAGAAGAGGATGTCTTGCACCGTGCAAGTGGACTTGATTTCCCGGATTCAGTCGTCGAACTGATGAAAGGGGAGCTCGGAACACCACCAGATGGTTTCCCGCAAGACGTTCAACAGGCTATTCTCAAGGGAGCTGCTCCGCTGACAGAACGTCCAGGTAAGATGATGGAACCACTCAATTTTGATGCGATCAAACATGAGTTGTTCGAAAAACTTGAACGTCCCGTTACAGAATTTGATGCACTCGCTTACGCGCTCTATCCAAAAGTCTTCATGGACTACAGTTCGTATGTCGCGCGATATGGCGATATCTCTGTTCTTGATACGAATACGTTCTTCCATGGAATGCGTCTAGGGGAGACGATCGAGGTTGAAATCGAACGAGGCAAGACACTCTACCTTAAGTTGATTCAAATCGGTCAGCCAGACGATCATGGTATGCGGACGATCTATTACGAGATGAACGGCGTGCCTCGTGAAGTCGAAGTCAAAGACATCAGTATCAAGGAAAGTTCATCAAGTCGTCCAAAAGCAGATCGAAGCAATGCGAAACAAATCGGTGCCTCAATGCCGGGTAGCGTGCTGAAGGTACTCGTCGAGACGGGTACACGTGTCCGTAAAGGAGAGCAACTCCTCGTCACGGAAGCGATGAAGATGGAAACGACGATCCAAGCACCGGAAGACGGTGAAATCAAAGCCGTCCACGTCAAGGAAGGCGAAGCCATCGCGAGTCAAGACTTACTAATTGAATTCGTATAAGGTCACAACGAAAAACAGGCGCACGCTCGGCGGGCTGCCTGTTTTTCATTCAATACGTAGTGGGAGAGGATACGATTGAACATTATTTGTTGGGTACGAAGTGATTTTCGATTACAAGATAACCACATGTTGGCACGTGCTGTTGAATTACTAAATGAAAATCCGAAGGCGACGGTCGAGTTCGTCTTTTGGCTCAATCCGGATTACATCGGAGAATATGAAGCACGGCAACAATATTTCTTCCAAGCGCTCGAGATGTTTTCTGATGCCTGCAAAGAGAAAGGGATGCCAATCCGTTTCATCGAAGGCGATGAACAGGCTTTCTTAGACGCAACCGGTGATGCGGACGTTTTGTTATTTAATGCGGAATATGTCGAACCATTTAAGACGCGAGATGAAAAAATCATTAAAAAGCGTAAAGATCGTCAGACGGAGCGACTACTAGACCGGCATCTTCTTCATCCACATGACATTAAAAAGCAAGATGGAAAGTTCTATAAAGTATTCACGCCATATAAGAATGCATTCATGAAAAAAGACATTCCTGCACCATACGAAGTCAAATGGCAAACGCTGCGGGATCATTATCAAAAGCGTCAGCACGATAATAGTTTCATCAACGCTTATTTTAAAAAGGCAGAGTCGGAAGCTGTCTTCTATCCAGGTGAAAAGCAGGCGAAACAACGCTTGAAGAAATTCATCGAACAATCGCTTGAAGATTACGAAGAGTACCGTGATTTTCCTGCTGTCGACGGTACGAGTTTACTTTCTCGCTATTTACGGACTGGAGAAGTCGGCATCCGGACCGTCTATGCGGCTGTTCAGGAGGCAAAAGAATCAAAAGGGAAACAGACCTTCATCACCGAACTCATCTGGCGTGAATTCTATTACATGATTTTAATGCATTTCCCGGAATCAAAACGACAAGCCGTCAATACGCAATATCGGGAAATCGAATGGGAAGAAGATGAAGAGGGCTTCAAGGCGTGGTGTGAAGGCAAGACGGGCTATCCGATCGTTGATGCAGCGATGCGGCAATTGAATCAAACGGGGTGGATGCATAATCGTCTACGGATGATCGTCGCTTCTTTCCTGACAAAAGACTTGTTGGTCGATTGGCAGAAAGGCGAACGATATTTCCAGCAGAAACTCGTTGATTATGAAGCGGCATCAAACATCGGGGGTTGGCAATGGGCAGCATCAGTCGGAACGGATGCCGTCCCGTACTTCCGCGTCTTCAATCCGACGACTCAATCGAAGAAGTTCGATAAGGATGGAGCGTTCATTCGAAAGTATGTCACGGAAATCAAGGATTTATCAAAGCAGTATATTCATGAACCGACTGCTGAACAACGCAAGGATTATGGCTATCCAGAACCAATCGTCGCACATGACGAAGCGCGAAAGCGTGCGATTGCTCGATTCAAATAATGAAAAAAGGATGTCCCTCAAGTGAGGAACATCCTTTTTTTACGACCTTATTGAAGACGACTATTTGCCTTACGCGTTCGGAATGCATGGTACGTCAAGTAAGATAAGACCCCGAAGTAACATGTGATCAAGAAGGCGTGGAGTAACGGCACATACGTTGCATGTCCACCAAGAACGATCCAAGCCCCAGTGGCGACTTGGCACGAGATGAAGAACGTCGCGAACGCCATACCAATCGTTGTCGTCCGATGCTTTAAGCGAATCGCAACGACATGGACGAATAAGGTGAACAGGAACAGTAATCCTGCCATGATTCGGTGAATCATCTGCACCCACGCTTCGAACGTCATGGAAGGTTGAGAACAGACAGGCCAACCAACGCAAGCATATGTAGCCCCGACGTGGCGTACGTAAGCACCCGTATAAACGACGATCAGCGTATAGATGAGTAGACCGTACAAGAGCTTCCGTAAGAATGCTGGGACAGATTCCCTGAATTCCTGACCCGGACGCTCCATGATCAACAGTGTCAAAATCAATAGCGAAGCAAAGGAAATCAAAGAGATTCCGAAATGTAACGCCATGACGAGGTCTGATTGTTGCCAAACGACTGCTCCAGCACCGACGATCGATTGAATCAACATGAAGATGAAAGCAAGAAACGCAAAGATCTTCGTATCTAATCGATCCTTGAAGGCAACGAGCGTCCAGAGACATAAGGCGATGATTAAGAGTCCAACGACTCCAGTCACAGCGCGGTGACTATATTCAATCATCGTTTCAACACTTGGGTTCGTCGGAATGAGTTCCCCGTGACAGAGTGGCCAATCCGTTCCGCAACCATCTCCCGAATCCGTTTTTGTGACTGTCCCACCCATCAGTAAGACGATCATCATCGTAAACGTGACGAAGGCTGAAAACATCGAAAGTTTTCGATTCAAGATTTGGACACCACCTTTCTAAAAAAATACGAAATACATGGATTTCCATAGGTCTAGTATCGCATAAAAAGTACTGAAAGGGTTGCAATCTTTTAGAACAACGCTATTCTAGTATTAGGTAAATATGGTGAACTGTGATGAAAATCACATAGATTTCACATTTTGTTCATTATGTCGAAAGTATTTTCATACGTCACGGTCCTCGATATGTGGTATCTTTTATAGAGAAAAGGGCGTTTCGTGGCATGTCTGTGTTATTTCTGTGAAGAAATTACGTGAAGCTTAGGTGCTAAACGGAAGCAGACGGTGAAAAGGAGGGAACAGCATGGCGAAAGTTACTGGAGAGGCACTGGATATGGCGATCGAGCAAGCAGATCAGCCGACATTCAAGGACTATATTACCCTAGCAAAAATGGGGATTGTTCGTGCCAATCTGATTACGGTCTTCGCGGGGTATGTCGTAGCAGCATCGTACATAACGGATGATGTCCTGTTGTACTTGTGGCAAACCAAGTGGATGTTACTGTGGACGCTTCTCGGGAGTGGATTGGTCATTGCCGGAAGTTGCTACCTCAATAACTACATTGACCGGGACATCGATTACAAGATGGAACGGACGATGGGAAGACCAAGCGTTACTGGGAAGATGGATGGACAGCGGATACTCGCACTAGGACTCGGTATTCTTGCGACCGGTACGGTATTGTTGTTGATCGTCAACCATGTGGCGGCAGTGTTCGGATTGATCGGATCATTCGTTTACGTCGTGATTTATACGATGTGGTTAAAGCGGACGCACACGATCAATACAGTCGTAGGTGGTATATCAGGAGCTGTGCCACCAATCATTGGATTTGCGGCAGTCACTCCGACGCTTCACATTGATGCGTGGATTTTATTCCTCATCATGTTCGTGTGGCAACCACCACATTTCCTTGCACTCGCGATGCGACGGACAGAGGAGTATCGGGCAGCAGGTATCCCGATGTTACCTGTCGTAAACGGATTCGCGATCACGAAACGACAAATTGTATGGTGGATTGCAGTACTCATTCCATCATCACTCCTCTTAGCACACTATGGCATCATCTACATGATCGTCATGGCATTGCTCGGTGGATATTGGCTCTATATGGGACTGAAAGGTCTGAAGATCCAAGATGAACAAGCCGAAATCAAATGGGCGTCGAAGATGTTCTTCTTCTCACTGTTTTATTTCACGGCTTGGATCGTGACGGTCGTACTCGTTTCTCTCTAAAACGATTTGACATAATTCACGTACACCATTACGAAAGACAAAATTGGGGACAAAGAAAGTGGGGATGGTTGTGAAAAAATCAGTAAAAATGCTCTTCCGGCTTCTTCCAATCGGCTTGATGGCACTCATGTTATCAGGTTGTGGAATTCCGGAATTGTCTGCGCTACAGCCTCGCGGAGAAGGCGCTGAGATGCAACTTGAGATCATCAAGCTTAGCTTGTGGGTCATGTTGTTCGTCCTTGCGATCGTAGCCGTCATTTATATTTACGTACTTATGAAATTCCGTCGTAAATCAGGTGATAACACGGTTCCGAAGCAAGTCGAAGGGAACCATACGCTTGAAATCATCTGGACAGTCATTCCGATTCTTCTTTTGATCGTTCTTGCAATTCCGACGATCAAAACAACGGTTGAACTCGCAGATGCAAAAGAAGCGAAGAAAAACGAACAAATCAACGTTACAGCAAACCTCTACTGGTGGGAGTTCGAATACCCAGACAAAGGTGTTTCGACAGGACAAGAACTTGTCATCCCAGTCGGTAAACGTGTTGCTGTTAACTTGACGTCTAAAGACGTCATTCACTCGTTCTGGGTACCAGCTCTTTCTGGTAAAACAGATACGAACCCAGGTCTTGAGAACGAAATGTGGTTACAAGCAAAAGAAGCAGGCACTTACTACGGTAAATGTGCCGAGTTGTGTGGTCCTTCTCACGCATTGATGGACTTCAAAGTCGTTGCACTTGAACAAGACGACTACGACAACTGGTTGAAAGATATGAAAGCTGCGAAAGAAGCAGAGACGAAGCAGCTTGATAAAAAGAATGAAAAGAACTGGACGACTGGCGAGAAAGTCTATGCCCAGAACTGTCTCAGCTGTCATGGTGGCGGGAAAGTCGCACCTAGCTTGACGAACTTCGGTGATCGTCAACGTATCGCGGGTTACCTCGACCATGATAAAGAAAACCTCGAAAAATGGATTCGCGATCCTCAAAAAGAGAAGCAAGGTACGAAAATGCCTGGATTCTCTGAAGATCAGATCAGCGATGAAGAATTGAGCGAATTGGCAGATTATCTATTGGACAAAAAGCTCCAATAATTTTTTAAGGGGGAATCATAGTGGGGACACATACTATGGGTATGCCGCAGAAAAAAAGCGGCATCATGGACTGGCTAACGACAGTCGACCATAAGAAAATCGGGATTCTCTACATCATGTCTGGATTGTTCTTCCTTCTAGTCGGTGGCGTAGAAGCCCTAATGATTCGTTTTCAATTGATTAAACCGATGAACGATTTCGTCAGCGGTGAACTCTTTAACCAATTGATCACGATGCACGGTACGACGATGATCTTCTTGGCAGCGATGCCGATGTTGATCGGATACATGAACGCAGCAGTACCGCTTCAAATCGGGGCACGTGACGTTGCGTTCCCATTCTTGAATGCACTTGGTTTCTGGTTGTTCTTCTTCGGTGGAGTCTTGTTGAACCTTTCTTGGTTCTTCGGCGCTGCACCGAACGCAGGGTGGACTGCATACGCACCACTCTCGACGGTACCTGAGTCTCTCGGTGTAGACTTCTACGCGTTGGGTCTTCAGATTTCTGGTTTCGGTACACTTATGGGGGGGATTAACTTCCTCGTTACGATTTTGAACATGCGTG
The DNA here is from genome assembly GCF_000414195.2 of Exiguobacterium sp. OS-77. Classification (NCBI taxonomy): domain Bacteria; kingdom Bacillati; phylum Bacillota; class Bacilli; order Caryophanales; genus Exiguobacterium; species Exiguobacterium sp. OS-77. The sequence continues at coordinate 1,108,899 of NZ_DF239008.1, forward strand.
CACCAGGTATGAAACTGATGCGGATGCCGCTCTTCACATGGACAGCATTCGTTGCTTCTGCCTTGATCGTTTTCGCATTCCCACCACTTACGGTTGGATTGTTCCTCTTGACGTTCGAGCGACTCTTCGGAGCGCATTTCTTCGACCCGGCAGCGGGCGGGAACATCGTCATCTGGGAACACCTCTTCTGGATCTTCGGTCACCCGGAAGTTTATATCTTGATCTTACCGGCATTCGGTATTTTCTCTGAAATCATTCCTACATTTGCTCGTAAGCGTCTCTTCGGTTACACGACGATGGTCTTTGCGACGATGTTGATCGGGTTCCTCGGATTCATGGTTTGGGTCCACCACATGTTCACAGTTGGTCTCGGTCCAGTCGCAAACGCGATCTTCGCCGTAGCTACGATGGCGATTGCTGTACCGACAGGGGTCAAGATCTTCAACTGGCTCTTTACGCTATGGGGCGGTAAGTTGACGTTCCCAGTCGCAATGCTTTACTCGGTCGCGTTCATTCCATCATTCCTTGTTGGTGGTATGACAGGGGTTATGCTTTCTGTTGCACCTGCCGATTACCAGTACCATGACAGTTACTTCGTAGTAGCTCACTTCCACTACGTTATCGTTGGTGGGGTTGTCTTCGGTCTCTTCGCAGGTCTTTACTACTGGTTCCCACTCATGTTCGGGAAACAGCTCAACGAATTCTGGGGAAAAATTCAATTCTGGTTGTTCTTCATCGGCTTCCACTTGACGTTCTTCCCGCAACATATTCTTGGTCTTACAGGTATGCCACGTCGTGTCTTCACGTACTTGCCAAACCAAGGCTGGGAAACAATGAACTTACTTTCATCAATTGGGGCAGCCTTCATGGGTGTGTCGACGATCGTTCTCGTCATTTCGATTGCAGCAGCATTGATGTCAAAAGAATATGTAAAACGCGACGTCTGGGGAGATGGACGTACACTTGAGTGGACACTTCCAGTTCCAACTCCAGAGTATAACTTCGCTCAAATCCCACTCGTCAAAGGTTTGGATACGTATTGGCTCGAAAAAATGGCAGGAAACAAAACAGTTTCTGTATCGGAAGAAGTCGGCGATATCCACATGCCGAATAACACGATCTTGCCATTCGTCATGTCAGTCGGTCTATTCCTTGCAGGTCTCGGATTTATTCTTCGCCTAGACTATGGAACTGTTGGTCTCGTCGTTGCCTTGATTGGTCTTGCGATGACATTGATCGCGATGTTCTTCCGTTCTTGGATTGACGATGAAGGATACTACATCCCGAAATCAGTCGTCGAAGAAGATCTACGCCTTGAAGCAGAAAAGGAGGCGAAGTAAGATGGGTCATCATTCAGTACCGAATAACCCGATCACGGGTATTCCGGATCATGTTGAAAAAGCGACACTTGAGGGTAAGAATAAATATGTAGCCTTCTGGTTCTTCCTTGGAGGAGAGACGACTTTGTTCGCCTCTCTCTTCGGGACATACATCGGTCTCCATAACTCCGGTGCAAAAGAAGGATTACGCAGTTATGACATCTTTGAAATGGGTCTCGTCTTCATCATGACGATGCTTCTCTTGACGAGTTCATTAACAAGCGTTCTTGCAATGATGGCAATGAAACGTAATGATGTGAAAAAGATGAAGCTTTGGCTCATCATCACATTGCTTCTCGGTCTTGGATTCTTAAGTGGTGAGATTTATGAGTTTAATCACTACTACCACATCGGTCATACGTTCACGTCGAGTGCATTTGGTTCTGCCTTCTACACTCTTGTCGGATTCCACGGTGCGCACGTCTTGTTCGGTCTTCTCTGGATCTCGACATTGCTCATCCGGAACTGGAACCGTGGCATCACGGTCGTGAATGCGCCGAAGTACTATGTTTCAAGTCTTTACTGGCACTTCATTGACGTCGTCTGGGTCTTTATCTTCTCAGTCGTCTACCTCATGGGGATGGTGAAATAAGATGGAAAAACACGAACCGCAACTTACGCGCAATCAAATCGAGCTTGAGATGAAAGCAGAACGTGGTCGTGAGACACAACTGCAACTCATCAGTTTCGCACTCATGATTTTCTTGACGCTCATCGCTTTCGGTGCTGTCATGGCTGATCTCATGCCGCACTGGGCAGCTGGTGGTTTCTTGATCATCATGGCAATCGTTCAGGTTTACCTGCAGCTTTACATGTTCATGCATATGAACAACAAAGGCAACACATGGATCAAAGTCATGATGGGTCTCGGTGTATTCGTCGCCTTGACGATCGTTGCGACGCTTCGTCTGTTGATCTGGTAAGAAATGTGACCATTCTGCTAACGTTTAGCAGGATGGTCTTTTATTTTGGAATCGTTTTATGAGAAACCTTTACAATGAAATAGGGGAACGGTAATCTTAGTTTGTAAGAGAAAGGAACGGGGTGAAAAAATATGTTAGGCAATTTAAGGGGAGCACTTTCGCAATTCGAATGGACTGTCTTATGGAGTCCGTATTATGCGTTGATACTCGTTGGATTGTATATCCTATATGCTGTCGTGACAGAAAAGTTGCGTCGTCCGGATGAGCCGGAAACAACGCTTGGGCAAAAGTTTTCGATGCTCGCGGCATTGATCGTTTTTTACATCGGTTTTGGAAGTCCGTTAGACCTGCTAGCACATATCACGTTCTCAGCACATATGCTGCAGATGGTATTCGTCTATATGGTCGCACCGCCGCTCTTGTTGATTGCGATACCAGAGTGGCTTTATAAGCGCTTGTTCGATACACCGTATCTTGGAAGAATTCTTCGCTTCTTCATCAAGCCGTTGATTGCACTTGTCGTCTTTAATGCCTTGTTTACGTTCTATCACATGCCATTTATTTTTGATTATGTCTTGACGAACTATACCGTTCACCGTCTGTTCCACGGAACATTGATTTTCTTGAGTATGACGATGTGGTATCCGATCATTGCACCGGTCAATGAGGCGGACAGCCTTTCTGACCTGAAGAAGATGGTCTACATCGTAGCGAATGGTGTGTTGTTGACACCAGCCTGTGCCTTCATGATCTTCAGTCAAAGTTTTCAGTATCAAGCGTATCAGGATCCAGCTACGTTCGCGAAAGTACTCGCTTACTGTATGCCGAACAATGATTTAAGCGGATTGAACCTGGAACGATTGCTCGGAACGACAGATGACTTATTAGAGGACCAACGCTTTGGTGGTGTCCTCATGAAGCTCGGTCAAGAACTCGTGTATGGTCTATTCTTCGGACTGACCTTCTTTACATGGGTGCGCCGTTCAAAAAGTACTGCCGTGGATGAAGGCATGTCCTTCACACCAAAAGCGGATTAAATTGGAGGAAGTTGGAACATGAGTTATTTGCCGTTGATTTGTGTGTCGCTGATTGTCATCAGTGCGATTTTCGTAGCGATTGGCTGGTTTTTAATCGCCCAAACGCGTCGTAACATGAAAGCTCACCAAACCGTGATGACGATTGCAGCTGCACTCGCTTTATTATTCTTCATCATGTATGCCTTGCGGACGATTCTGCTCGGTAACACAGCCTTTGGCGGTCCAGAGTCCGTCAAAGCCTACTACACAGGATTCTTGATCTTCCACATCCTTCTTGCGACATCTGGTGGGGTGCTCGGTTTGATGGCACTCTATCACGCGTATAAGAAGAACTTTGCACGTCACCGTAAAATCGGACCGGTGGCCTCAATCGTTTGGTTTTTGACAGCCATTACTGGTGTGATCGTGTATTGCTTACTATATGTCGTCTACGATCCAGGTGAGACGACGAACGTATTCCGGGCGATCTGGAGTCATTAAGGGGGAGCCAACTTGAAAAAGAATAGTTACTTGACGGTCGCTGCCGTCGTCCTTATCTTAGTTGCGGCAGCCGGGGGATATTATTATTTCTTCATGAAAGAAAAGTTACCTGTCATCGCTGAACCGACACCATTTGAATTAACGAATGCCGTAGACGGAAAATCATTCAATTCGGAAGACGGAAAAGTCAAAGTGTTGACGTTCTTCTACTCGAACTGTCCTGATATTTGTCCGTTGACGTTAAATGATTACCGTAAGCTTGAGAAGAAGCTTCGGAGCGAAGAATTGTACGGAAGTGACGTCGAACTCGTCGCAGTGACGGTTGATCCAAAAGTGGATACACCGAAAGTCTTGAAAAAGTATGCTTCGAACTTTGAAGCAGATGCCAAAGGGTGGAGAGTATTGACGGGAGATCCAGTCGTCATCGATCGTTTGACACGTCAGTTGAATTTCTATTACTCGAAGGCTGAGAGCGGCTTGGTGACACACGGAACACAAATGTTCATTTTGGACCGTGAGAATAAAGTACGGGCGATTTCGTCTATGGCGAAGACACCGGATGAACCGGTCGACTTAGAAGAGGTCATGTCTTCGGTCACACAATTAGCAAAGGAGTGAAGGTAGATGACTTATGAAGAGTACATGCAAGGAGATGTTACCGTCTCTATTCAAGCCATCGAGGAATTACTTGCTTGTGCGATCGAGGATTATGGAATCCATCACTCCCGGATCAAACGGATGGACCGGGAAGAGATTGCATTTAGCGTAAAGGTCAATGCACCGGCAACGTCACTTCACGCACTTTATCTTCATGTACGCGAGCAGCTTGGGATTCAGCTCGGAGACGATGTCGTATCTTATGTACAATTCGTCGCGCGTTAAAAGCGATTTCGCGTGTATTAAAGAATAACAATCAGGTGGACAGAACAGCTAATGATTTCGTGGATGATGCGAGGTCGTTAGCTTTTTTGTTTGGCATGAAAAACAAAAAAATAGAGGCTCCTCATTGGAACCTCTACGTGTGGATCTTATTTTTCGAGTGTTTCGAGCAATGCTGCTAAACGACGTTCGCAGTCTTTGACGATTTCCGGAGGGAACGTCTCATCATACTCGACACCGTGTGGATAGTAGTGTTTACCGAGAAGTGGTGTCATCATACGAACGACAGCATGGCGGTCTTCAATCTCGCCTTGGATCGCATAGACAGGAACACGCAGGTAGAATACTTCACCTGTTGATTGTTTTTCATATTTCATGTCGTACATCGCGCGTTCGTAATCCCACTGTCCTTCACGAACGAAGCGGTGATGTTCCATGATTGTTTCGAGAAGACCGAACTTCAGTTCCTTGCCTTCGATGCCATATTGTTCAAACTTCATGTTTGAATCCCCCTATACCCCAGTTTGCTAGTAGATACTAGTCTTTCCAAACTATCATACCATAATGAATGAAACGATGACGTAAAAGATGTGAAGTCATTTTGAAGAATTCATGAACTTCCATATTTTCGTTCGACATATTCAAGAATCGTATCCGGTGCGTGGATACCAAGGTGATTGAGACCTTCCCCACCGAAGAAGACATTGAACTCAAGAACGTACCACTGTCCGTCACGGATGATGAGATCAAAACCAGCGTGATCGATATCGAGCTGTTTCGCGAGAGCGAGCACGAAGTCGATCGCTCCTTGTGGCACATCATCAAAATCAAGGACACCACCTTGAGCGACGTTATTTAAGAACTGAGCACCACCGACGCGCCAGTACGCAGCAAGAACTTGATCGCCGACGACGACGACACGTAAGTCCTTCTCATTCGGAATGTACTCCTGAATGTAGAACGTCTCGTGTGTATCCGTGTATTTCTTCCAGTCTGTTTCATTTTTGATGAGATGGACACCTTGTCCCATGGAGCTACGGACTGTCTTCGCAACGAACGGAAACGAAAATTCACGTAAGACACGTTCGACGGTGAATTCATTTTTTCCATAGATGCCGGTTCGAGGGATGTTATCCGGAATGACGGTTTGAAAAATCCGCGTCATCTCGATCTTGTCATGACCTAAGTGGAACGTAGCAGCCGACGGGAAAATCGGTTTTTTCATTCCGTAGATGATTGAGTGGATTTGCCAGTATTCCGGGAACAGGACGACATCCGCCTGTTCGATTTTTTTCAAGGAATCAAAGTGATAATCTGATTTGGCATGTTCCGTCTTGATTCCAATCGTCCGGAACATATTAAAAGAGAGCAGTTGCATAAAGTTCATTCCTTCCTTCTGAACAAATTATACACAATTCAACAGGCTAGGAGGGAGAGAAATGTTATGATAAGATGGTAAAGTTAAGGAGGAGATTCGTTGTGATATATACCGATAAGACGATTGACCTCATCAACGCAGCGGAAGACCTCATTCGATCTCTCGCTCAAAGTGAAACGGGGCAAGCATATAGATGTGCGAAACAAGCACAGCAAGAGTCAACAGAGGCACAGGCTGTCATTCGTGATTTTCATCAAGTCAAGGAGGACTACGAACTCGTACAGCGATTCGGACGGTATCATCCTGACTATCAGACGATCACGAAAAGGGTCCATGAAGTCAAACGGCGACTTGATTTACAAGAGGAAGTCGCGCAGTTTAAAAAGGCGGAAAAACAACTCGAGACGTTACTCGGACAAATCAGTCTGAAGCTCGCTGGAGAAGTATCACCGCAAATTAAAGTACCGACGGGAAATCCTTTCTTCGATCAAGGATGCGCTGGAGGTTGTTCGACCGGTGGCAGCTGTAGCTGTAGCGGATAACGAAGGTGAAGGGGGTAGGCTGGCGTGATCAAGGAACGAGTGGGACTCATCGTCTATGTCAATGCGATGAAAGCATCCCGTCAATTACGCCGTTACGGGAACGTCTACTTTACGTCTAAACGTGAACGATACGTTCATCTGTATGTCGATTTAGATCAGCATGAACAGGTGATGGAAGTCATTTCGACTCTCCCGTTCGTCGAATCGATCAAACGTTCAGAACGACCGTTCATCACGGAGACGTTCGCGAACAAAAAAGGTAAAATGCCAGAAGAAGCATAATCCATGGAGCGATGAGGACATCCTCGTCGCTTCTTTGTTGAAAGGAATGAAGGAAATGCGAGTCATTTCAGGGGAACGGAAAGGTACACGATTAAAAGCAGTGCCAGGGGATCAAACACGACCGACGACGGATAAGGTAAAAGAATCCTTATTCAACGTCATCGGTCCTTATTTCAACGGAGGACGAGCACTGGATCTGTTTGCGGGGAGCGGTGGTCTTGGGATTGAATCTCTTTCAAGAGGATGCGATGAGGCGGTGTTCGTCGACCAACACCATAAAGCGATCCAAACGATCCAAGATAATTTACGAACGACGCGCTATACGGACCAAGCACGTGTTTTAAAAAAAGATGTAGCGATCGCTTTAACGGAACTCGCATCTGAAGAGCCGTTTAAGTTGATTTATCTAGACCCTCCCTATGCAAAAGAGCGATTGACGGAACATGTCACGTACATAGAGCAACACAATATGTTGACGGACAATGGTGTCATCGTCTGTGAACATGACTCAGCGGTTGAATTACCGGACCAGATCGGACGACTAGAAGTCGTGCGTCGACTTCGTTATTCCGCTGTCATCTCGATTACATTGTACGAATTCATGGAAGCGGAGGAAGACCACGAATGAAACGAATCGCCATTTGCCCAGGTAGCTTTGATCCGATCACGAACGGACATTTAGACATCATCGAGCGTGCCGTTCCGATTTTTGATGAGATCATCGTTGCCGTACTGAATAATTCTTCGAAGCAACCACTCTTTTCTGTCCAGGAACGGATGGAGTTAATTGCCGATGTGACATCGCACCTACCTCAAATCAAGGTGGATTCCTTTAATGGTCTACTGGTCGATTATGCGGCGGAAGTTGGAGCAACCGCGATCGTACGCGGTTTACGAGCAGTTTCGGATTTTGAATACGAAATGCAAGTCGCTTCTATCAACAAGAAGATGAACGATCAAATCGAGACACTATTCATGATGACGAATAATCAGTATTCCTTCTTGAGTTCTTCAATCGTCAAGGAAGCTGCCAAATATGGTGCTTCCGTTGCCGATCTCGTACCGCCTTCCGTCGAAGAGGCGCTACGTCAGAAATATGCGAAAGGAGAACTGTGATGAAAGCTTGGAAACCTGCCTTAGCAGCGATCATCGCTGCCTTGATCGTATTTTTCTTACCACTTCCTTATTTCATCTCCTATCCGGGTGACGCGACGTCGACGGAAGATTTGATTGAAGTATCTGGAGGCGACAAGGAACCGGGAGATTTGATGATGCTGACGATCGCACAACGTCGGGCAACGCCTTACTTTCTCATTGAAAGCTTATTTCTACCGTTCTCCGAAACATCGAGTGTAAGTGATTATCTGTACGACGGCGAGTCGGACGCGCAGTATGAAACGCGTCAGAAGCTGTATATGGAAGAAGCACAACATAACGCAACAATCGAAGCGTATGAATTAGCGGATCAAAAGGTCGATGTCGATTTCGAAGGGGTCTACGTCTCCGGCGTCATTCCCGGTGGTCCAGCCGAAGGGAAACTGAAGGCAGGGGATCGGATTACAAGTGTTGACGGAAAACCGATTACGTCATTTGAAGGTTTCATGAAGACGATTCAAGCAAAAAAAGCCAAAACAGCTGTTCCGATTCAGTTCACGCGTAAATCGGAAGACAAGAAGACGACGATTCGAGTGGATCAGTTATCTAAAGAGGTCAAGCGAGTCGGGCTCGGCATTTACGAACCGCTCCCGATCTCGAACGTGAAGACGGATCCTGAGATTGCGTTTCAGGTCGAAGACGTCGGGGGACCTTCTGCAGGAATGATGTTCACTCTTGAAATCTATGATCAATTGACGCCGGGAGATTTGGCGAAAGGGCATAAAATCGCCGGCACAGGAACCATTGAAGAAGGTGGCAAGGTGGGACCAATCGGTGGAGCGTGGCAAAAGGTGGTCGCTGCAGACGAGGCAGAAGCAGAAATCATGTTCGTACCAGCAGGAGAGAACTACAAAGAAGCAAAACCATCCATCAAAAAACTCGGAACGAACATGAAGCTCGTTCCGATCAAGACAGTCGAAGATGCGATTGATTATTTAGAAGAACTTCCAGCGAAATAAGGAAAGCGACGGTGTTCAAGCAACGCGTCGTAGCGAGCCAAGGGCAGTGCATATGCAGCTGTCACTTGGCTTTCTTTCGTTAGCCAAGGATGACTCGTGAAGGTGCTGAATACGGCAGTCCGCGTTTTGATGGTTTTGAGTGCCTGTCGTCCTCGTTCTGAAAAGGCGAGGGGACGAACGAAATCAACATGGTCGTAATCGATCCGTGCGACCTCCTCTGCCGTCGTTGAGGTCAATAGATAGATCAAGGCACGCTGCAGGCTAGTCCGCGTATAACGGCGTGTTTTGACGTAATTCAGAAAGGTGTCGAACGTCGTTGCTTGTTTAGCCCCTTCGATGAGTCGTGGTGCTAACGAAGCGTCGATCCCAGCGATTCGCATCAACTCGGGTACTGGAGTCGTTAGTAGACGTTGTCGAATCCATGGATAATAATGCGAGAAGTTGGCGAAAGAGGCACTTGCTAAGACGTCTTCGGTCTGTTCAGGAAGTGCAAGCAGCTGACCGTGTGTCTGATGATGGGCGCGTATCGCGGTGGCGCTCATGATGTCCCCGGTGGATAAGTCGTGGTAGCCACTTCCAATCCGTTTCGTCGTGTGGAGCGATAGGGTATTTGCGGCGCGAGCGTAATAATAGCCAAGCGTATTGTTCGGTTGTGTCAAATCAAGCGTCTGTGAGACGCTCCTGAATGCTTGACTGGCGGCGTGAGCAGAAGAGAGGCCCGCTGATAATCCATCGTGTAACGCTTGCTTGTATGCAGGTGTCTCTTCGATCTGTTCCGCTGCCGCATGCAGAAAAGGTTCGATGTCTCCACACTCGCTTCCAAACGAAAGCGACTGACAGCCGATTGTCTCGGCAATCGTCACACCACCGAGTGCAAAGCGATCAGCACGCTGGACAGCAAAATAGAAGGGAAGTTCAAGAACGAGATCGATGGCACCGCTCGCGACGGCTGCCTGAGCACGTGTCCATTTATCCGTAAAGGCGGGCTCACCACGCTGCATGAACGTCCCGCTCATGATGGCGACGATGACGTCGGCATCCGTTTCCCGTCGTGCTGTTGTCGCTTGATAATAGTGTCCGTTATGAAACGGATTGTACTCTGAAATGATAGCTGTCATCCTCATGAAAACTTTCTCCTTTGCAAACCGAATTAAGTGCGGTAATATGGATAAAGACGTCCAAAAGTGTTCGTTCTCTAGCGATTTCAGTGTAAAGAAAAAACATTGACAAAACAAGATGTCCTCTCTATAATTCATATTGTTGCAATTGAGGTGATTCGGATGAAATGGTCCCTGATGCAATTGAATAAATTGCGCAATCTGGGTCAACTTCAGGTTAACGAGACGATCGAGCTCAATGAGCTAGTCGCCCTCCATCCGGATATCCGGGCGGTGCAACCTGTGCACGTTCGTGCAAATGCATCGTTTACATCGAATCAATTAATATTCAATCTTCGGATTACCGGCGAAATGACGCTTCCGGATGCCCGGACGCTAAATGACGTCGCTTATCCATTCGAGATTGAATCCATCGAGCCATTCCTGCTCGAGGTCGATGCTGTTTCGAACGAAGCAGATGACATCAACGTGCCGATCGGGAATACGGTCGATCTTCGACCGCTCGTGCAAGAATTGATTTTACTTCATGTGCCAGTGCAAGTGCATGGGGATGATGAAGAGAATCAGTTGGTTGAGGGGGAAGGCTGGACGATTCTTTCTGAAGAAGATCCAGAGGAAACCGAACCAAAAATCGATCCGCGACTCGCGGGTCTCGCTCAGTTCTTTAAAAAAGATCAGGATTCCTGATTTCTGAAGTAAAGGCGAGTGTATTTTTTCAAGGAGGTGGACAACGATGGCAGTACCATTCCGCAGAACGTCGAAAACACGCAAACGTCTTCGCCGTACTCATTTCAAACTCCGTGTACCAGGTATGGTCGAGTGCCCAAACTGTGGTGAAATGAAACTTTCACACCGCGTTTGTAAAGCATGTGGCTCGTACAAAGGTAAAGAAATCGTCAGCAAATAAGCTGATTGATCGGTATAAAAGCGACCTTCGAATCGAGAAATCGGTTTTAAGGTCGCTTTTTTCATGAAAGGGGATAGGAATAGATGAATGTTGGAATCATTGGCGCGGGTGCCATCGGGTTATTGCTTGCCTCTTATTTATCGGAAGATCATGCAGTCACGCTTTATGTGCGACAAGAACAAGATGAGGAACGACCAATCATTCGCGATGGACAAGCGAGTCGTCTCGTACGGATCCGGAAGATTGATCGGCTCGAGTCAGAAGACTTGGTGTTTGTCGCGACAAAGTCGTATGATATAAAAAGTGTGATTCCATTCCTTAAACGGCTGACGTGTCCCGTCATGTTCCTGCAAAATGGAATGGATCATTTGAAATGGAAAGAGCAATTGCCGCATGTCTTATTTGGTGTCGTCGAACATGGTGCCATGCGCACTGCACCGTTTGAAGTCCAGCATACTGGAAAAGGACGCATCCGCTACGGAAATCAAGAGGTAGTGAACTTGTCGTCAAAGCAGCTGTGCTTTGAACTTGAGTCAGATATGGAAGCCGTTTTATTGACGAAGCTGTTCATCAACGTCGTCATCAATCCAGTGACGGCTTATTACGGTGTTGAGAATGGATCCTTATTAGAGATGCCTTATCGAGAAGAAGCCCGTCAATTATTTGACGAAATGCGGACGATTTTCCCGCACCATGACATTACTTATTCCGAAATCGAGCGGATCATGAAGAATACGAGCAAAAATCGTTCTTCCATGTTACGAGATCTTGAGTATGGACGACGAACGGAAGTAGAACCGATACTTGGATACGCATTACGTCAGGCGACGACTGCGACGCCACGTTTATCTTTTTATTATGAACAGATCAAACAGAGGGAGGGTCCGCAGTGACAGTCTTCATCATTTTTCCTTTATTCAGCCTGATTGCGTTGTATCTCGTCTTTCTACTTCTATTTCGGAAACATGGGAAGGCCGTTCGATTTGCACTCGACTTTGGAACATTCATCGTTCTGTATGCGATTCATGTTGCATTGATTGCCTTGACCGGAACAAATTACTTAGGGTGGATCGTCATCGTCGTATTGTTGGTGTTTGCGTTGAATGCACTCTGGCAACGAATTCGTCAACTTGATGTTGATTTGAGACAAATGATTCGCCACAGTTGGCGGATCATCATCTTGCTGGCATTACCCGTCCATTTCATACTGTTCGTACTCGGTATTCGTCAACTGTTCATCAGCTGACCAGTTAGGTAAGAAAGAAGGGATTTTGTTTGAAGGTACAACCATTTGAAGCCTTATACGATGATAACTCGTTGATGCATCGTGCTTCACGAGAAGAATTCTTAACATATGTCGACCACCTTGGAGAGAGTGGTTTAGCGTCGAGGAGCCGTTTGCTTGAAGAACGTCACTATCCGCATCTTGCGGCACTGACAGACGAACTAGAACGTCGAAATCCGAACATGACGGAGCGTTTGCGGGAACGTGTCGCGAAGCTTCGTACGGGTGAAGCTCAAGTTGTCATTACAGGGCAACAAACGGGTATCTTTGGCGGACCATTATATGCCATCTATAAATTGTTGACCTGTCTGAAGGTCGCACAGCAGGCGGAAACGACACTTGGGCGGCCTGTCGTTCCGATTTTTTGGCTCGCGACCGAAGATCACGATTTTGATGAGATTAACCATGTTTACGTTCCGACAGCGGATTATCAAACGCGTAAAATCGCTGTCACACCTTCAGAATCGATTGCCCGCTCGGTCAGTCGGCTCTCTTTTGATCAAGCAGCACTTCTTGAAATCATCGAAGAGACATTCCGAGCAATGCCAGAAACGGTTCATACGAAACAATTAGTTGCGCGCCTGAAGCAACTCGTTGAAGCGTGTACATCGTATGGGATGTTTTTCTCACAATTGATCGGTGAATTGATCGATTTTGATATCGTCTTCTTTGATGCGGATACACATTCTGTCCGTGAACTCGAGATTCCGTTCTTTGAACGGTTGATTCAAGACAATGCGGAATTTAGACGAGCATTGACGGATGGTATTTCACAGACGCAAGAGTTACCGGATACATTCTTGAACGAGGAAGCGGCGCATCTTTTCGTCGATGATCACGGTCGTCAGTTACTGTATCCGACAGCAGACGGATTCGAGACAAAACAAGGAAAGCAATATACGGAGCTTGAATTGATCGCGTTGCTGTACGCCAGTCCGGAACGTTTCTCCAACAGTGTCGTCACACGTCCATTGATGCAGGATTACCTGTTCCCGACGCTTGCCTATATCGGGGGTCCGGGGGAGTTAGCATACTGGACACGCTTACGACCGCTCTTTCATCACCTGAATTGGACGATGCCGTTATTGATTCCCCGCATGGGTGGGTTACTCGTGCGCCGTAGCGATGAAAAGCGTCTTGCTAAACTTGAGGTGTCGCTCGAAGAAATCGTCCGATCAGGCGTACCGATTCCGCTCTATTCAGAAGAGAAGATGACAGGACGTATGCAGACGGCAGCGATGCTAAAAGACAGTTTCGTCTCGGAATTCCTCTCGCTCGAACAGAATCTACTGCGGACATCGAGTAAGAGTGAGAAGGTCAAGAGACAGCTCGATCAAGCAATTGCTAGTCTACTGGCAGAAGATCGACGTCAGTTTGACCGACAGACACGGCAATATAAAGAGATGGCTTATCATCTTCTTCCTGATGGAGCGCCACAAGAGCGGATTCATTCTGTCCTCCCGTGGTTGAATCACCATGGTCTTGATTTTGTTCGGGACTTAAGAACAGCCTATGAAGCGAATACGAGTGATCAACTGAAGATTTTCCTCTAAACCTGCTGAAACTAGCAGGTTTTTTCTCTTTTTTAGCGAAAATTACACAAAAGTTAAATAAATCAAGGAAACTGTCTCATTTTCGTAACGTTTTCACGAGAGAATGTGATACATTGAAAAAGAGTAACGTCCTTCAAGGACAGTGAAAGGTGAGGCAGGACATGTTTGAGCATGAAACAGTATTGAAATGGGAGTCGATCGAAGGACTCGCGATTAAACCCGACGGTATTTACGTCGATTGTACATTAGGTGGAGCAGGACACAGCGAAGAGATCGTCAAGCAATTGACGACAGGTCATCTATACGCATTTGATCAAGATGATGTCGCCCTCGCTCATGCAGCAGAACGTCTCGCGGCGTATGAAGGTCGCTTTACTTTAATAAAGAGTAATTTTGCTTATCTGAAAGAGCAATTAGCAGCACATGGCGTCGAGAAAGTGGACGGCATCTTATTCGATCTCGGTGTCTCTTCACCACAATTAGACGAAGGGGAACGGGGATTTAGTTACAATCACGACGCACGTCTCGACATGCGCATGGATCAATCTTCTCCACTTTCTGCTTACGAAGTCGTCAATGAGTGGTCGTACAATGATCTCGTACGTATCTTCTTTACATATGGGGAAGAGAAATTCTCGAAACAGATTGCGCGTAAAATCGAAAAAGCGCGGGAAGAGCGACCGATCGAGACGACATTTGAACTCGTCGAATTGATCAAGGATGCGATTCCGGCACCAGCACGACGTAAAGGTGGTCACCCTGCGAAACGGACTTTCCAAGCAATCCGGATCGCTGTCAATGATGAACTGAACGTCTTTGATCGTGCGGTACACCAAGCCATTGATTTATTACGGGTCGGTGGACGTCTATGTGTCATTACGTTCCATTCACTTGAAGATCGCATGTGTAAACAAGCAATCAAAGAAAAATCATCACTACCCGAGCTTCCACCGGGGTTACCGATGATTCCCGTCGAAATGGAGCCGGAACTCCGACTCGTCACACGCAAGCCGATTACGGCGGGTGTTGAAGAGCTCGATGATAACCGTCGCGCCCGATCGGCAAAATTACGAGTTGCTGAAAAAATGAAAGAAACTTGAGAGGAGCATTCCAATGGCAGAACCACTTCGTAAATCGGTCCAAACGGTTCAACCCGTTCGTCAACAACCTGTTCAGGAACCACGGAAGACGGAAGATATCGCGCGTCGCGTCGCCGTCCGTCCGAAGTATCGCTTGTATCCCTTTGAAAAATTCTTATACAGCGCGATGATTGGTGGTCTTGTGTTATTTGGGAGTTTGACGATCAGTACGCATAACGAAGCGTATAATGTGAGCCGTGATTTAGCGAAAGAGAACCAAGTCACACAATCACTCAAAAAAGAAAACGAACGTTTACAACTAGAGGTCACGAACTTAAGCTCTCCGGAACGGATTTATAAGATTGCAAAAGAACAGGGTCTTGATATGCGTAAAGGGAACATCAAGGTGATTCCTAAATGAATCCACTGAAAAAATCCCGTTGGAGAGTAGCCTTTATCATGGTGATATTTGCTACTCTCTTTTTTGTGTTCATTGGTCGATTTTTATACTTGGCGACAACAAAACAATTCCATGGGGAAGACATGATCGCCTATGCTGAGAAAAAGCGATGGGAGTCTCAGGAGACGCTCGGGGCAGAACGCGGTGAAATTTTCGACCGACTCGGTTCACCGATCGCGATCAATGTTCCATCCTATCATTTGATTGGTATTTACCGACTAGGTGGCGTCAAAGATCCGGACGAGACGATCGTCGATTTTAAAAAGACGGCTGAAGGTCTTGCACCGATTCTTGGAATGACAACGAAGGAATTAGAGACGTATTTGATTGAGAACAAAGACCGTTCTCAAATCGAATTCGGAAAAAAAGGAAATGATTTAACGCTCGATCAAAAAGAGAAGATCGACAAGTTGAAACTCCCTGGAATCCGGATGATCGAAGAACCAAAACGATACTACCCGAACGGTATCTTTTTGTCCGATACACTCGGATTCGTCCAAAAGATCACGGAGGAGAATGGTCGTGTCGCTTTACAAGGACAGATGGGAATCGAAAAACAGTATGATCATGCCTTGAGCGAATCTTACGGAGCACGCGTCTTCGAGAAAGACCGGAGCGGTAATCCGTTGATCCAAGGTTCGTCGCGTGTCTCGAATGAACCGAAGGACGGATCGAACCTCTATTTGACGATCGATCATCGCATTCAACAGTCGCTCGAGAAACAGATGCAAAAAATGTACAACACGTACAAACCGAAAAATGCGACAGGGATCGTCATGGATGCGAAAACCGGTGAAATCCTTGCCATGGCGGATCGTCCATCGTTCAACCCGAACTTACGTGACATGAAAGATTTCACGAATTTTGCCGTCTCGTCACGGTTCGAACCCGGTTCGACGATGAAAATCTTTACGCTCGCAGCGGCGATTGATGCGGGAGTGTTCCGTCCGAATGAGATGTATAAATCGGGTAGTTATAACTACAAAGGAACGGTCATCAAGGATTATAACGATGTCGGTTGGGGAACTATTCCGATGATTGAAGGAGTCTATCACTCCTCGAACGTCATGTTCTCGAAGTTGACAGCAGAAAAACTTGGGATTGAGCGTTATAAAGAATACTTTAAGAAGTTTCATTTTGACCAACGAACGGGTATAGACATCTCGGGAGAAGTAAACAGTCAATCTGACTTGTCGAAACCGTTGAATGCGCTCATTACGTCATGGGGACAATCGACTGCGGTCACACCAATGCAACTGCTTCAAGGGGCAACGGCAATTGCTGGTGACGGCGAGATGGTCAAACCGCATATCATCCAAAAAGCGGATCATACGGATAAAGCACCGTACCGGGCGAAAACAGAAGTCGTCGGTAAGCCGATTTCGGCAGAGGCGGCAAAAGCGACGCGGGATGCACTTGACGGTGTCGTCAATAGTAAAATCGGAACCGGGCAAATGTATAAGTTGAAAGACTACCGTGTCATCGGGAAGACCGGTACAGCTCAAATTTCTGAGAATGGGAAATACATTCAAGGACAATTCATTCACTCGTTCATCGGTATGGCGCCAAAAGATGATCCGGAATTGATCATGTACATCGCAGTCGATCGTCCTTCGAAAAGTGAATCGTCTGTTTCAGGACCACTCATCATGAGTCCGGTGTTCAAGAGTGTCATGAACACAGCATTGCAATACCGGAGCATTCAACCGGAAACGCAAAAGGACTCGGTGGATGTCAAAGCGAAAATTACGCCAAGCTACATCAAGAAGAGTGCCCGACAAGCGACGGATTTAGCAAAAGAACAAGAGGCTGTTCCAATCATCCTAGGCGATGGTGCTGAAGTCGTTTCGCAGATTCCGTCTCGTGGTCAAGAATTCGTCAGCGGAGAGCGTGTCTTGCTGAAGACAGCAAATACGTTCAAAATGCCGGATTTGACGGGGTGGTCGCAGCGAGACGTCAAAAAACTCGTCAGCTTGTATGACTTGAAGCTTGATGTCATTGGTAAAGGTTTTGTAACCAAACAATCAGCTCGAACTGGTACACTAGTGAGGGAAAATGGAAAGTTAACGGTCGAACTAGCTGAACCTAAAGAATAACGGTGGGGCAAATTTCCTGATTTCTACAGGAAGACGAGGACGAACAGGAGTCATTCGTTGACTTTTGCATTCGTCCTCTTTTGCTGTCATCAAATGGAGGTATATATCATGTTAACAATTACGCAACTCGCTGAATGGTTGCATCTCGATGTGAAAGATGATCGTATCGTTCGTCATTTTGCAACGGATTCACGCGCACAACTTGAAGACGGTCTCTATGTTCCGATTCAAGGAGCACGCGTTGATGGTCATCGATTCCTTGAAGGTGCAAAAAAACAAGGAGCGATCGTCACCTTATGGAAGAAAGGTATTGATCGACCAAACATCGACATCGTCTTTTTAGAAGTCGATGAACCATTGGTTGCCCTGCAACACATCGCAAAACGATACTTACTGCAGGTTGCGCCGAAAATCGTCGCCATCACTGGATCAAATGGGAAGACATCGACGAAGGACATGGTCGAGAGCGTACTCAAGACGACGTTTAAGACACATAAGACACAAGGAAACTTCAATTCGGATATCGGAATGCCGTTAACGATTCTCATGATGCCAGCTGATACGGAAGTCGCTGTGCTTGAGATGGGAATGAACGGGTTTGGCGATATTGAATTCCTATCGAATCTAGCTGAGCCAGATATCGCACTCGTCACGAACATCGGCGAATCGCATGCGGAGCAAGTCGGTGGACGCAGTGGCATCGCCAAAGCGAAGCTTGAGATTCAATCCGGACTCAAACCAGGTGGTCATTTATTCGTTGATGGTGACGAACCACTTCTCGCAGAAGTCGAAGCGGAGAAGATTGGCTATCAGATCGGAAATACGTACCGGATCGAAACGAAGGAAGCAACGTTCTTTGGAACGGCCTTTACTTACGATGGCACCGCTTTTCACCTACCAGTGCTAGGGAAACACCAAGTCCGAAATGCAGCATACGCGATTGCGACAGCACGTGCACTTGGCGTGACGGACGCCCGAATTCAAGAAGGGTTCGATGCGGTTGAATTGACACCGATGCGGATGGAACGATTACTCTTTGAAGAGACTGCGGTCATCAATGATGCGTATAACGCGAGTCCGACATCAATGAATGCAGCGATTGAGACGGTCACTGCGCTGGAAGGGTATACGACACGCGTTCTCGTCCTCGGCGATATGTATGAATTAGGGGACCAAGAACGCTTATTACATGCCTCGGTCGGAAAGCGGATTGCGTTACCTGTCTCGCATGCTATCCTAGTAGGGGAGAAAGGCGCGTGGATTGCTGAAGGAATCAGCGACCCGTCTGTTCAAATCCAATTCGCGACAACCGTCGAGGATGCTGCAAAACGATTGCGCCCATTGCTCGGAGAACGAACAATCGTCTTATTGAAAGCGTCACGTGGGATGGCGCTTGAACGGATATTAACCTATCTGAACGAAAACTAATTTTTGAAAAAGGGTGTCTGCTATGATCACATTATTCATCAGTCTTATTCTTGCATTTCTTGTTGTATTACTCGTCATGCCAAAAGCGATTCCGTTTCTACACCAATTGAAGTTCGGTCAGGAAATTCGGGAAGAAGGACCGCAATGGCATCAGGTCAAATCCGGAACACCGACGATGGGTGGAATCGTCATTCTTGTCGCGATGATCGTCAGCGTTCTCGGTGCAGTCGTCATGGGCGATCTATCGACGACACAATTATCGTTACTGTTTTTAACACTTGCGTATGGCGTTATCGGCTTCATTGATGATTACATCAAAGTCGTCAAGAAACGTAACCTTGGTCTGAATTCGAAACAAAAATTACTTGGACAAATCGTCGTCGGATTGTTATTTGTCTGGTTGAGTGGTGGATTTACAAGTGACGCGACGTATCTATCGATTCCATTTACCGATTTTGAGCTTGATTTCGGTATCGTCTATCCGTTTGTTGCCTTGTTCTGGTTAGTTGGTTTCTCAAATGCAGTCAACTTGACGGATGGATTGGACGGTCTCGTATCATTTACAGCGATTCCAACATTCTTGTTCTTCGGATTATACAGTTGGTTTATCGCAGATGAAGTAGGCGCTGCTTGTTTTGCTTTCTCAGCGGTCGGTGCCTTGATCGGATTCCTATTATTCAATGCGCACCCAGCGAAGATCTTCATGGGAGATACAGGGTCACTTGCACTTGGAGCTGCATTAGCAGGTCTATCGATTGTCTTAAAACTGGAATTACTACTCGTCTTAATCGGTATCGTTTTCGTTGTCGAGACATTATCAGTCATTCTACAAGTCATCTCCTTTAAGACGACAGGAAAACGAATTTTCAAAATGAGCCCAATTCACCACCACTTCGAAATGGTCGGTTGGAGCGAATGGCGGATCGTCGGTACATTCGCAGGAATCAGCTGTTTGATGGCATTCATCGCCTATCTATTCGTGTAATAAAAAAGAAGAGAGAAAGTGAGCGATTCAACAATGGAACAACGACAATGGAATGATCAAAAAGTGCTCGTTCTCGGAACGGCGAAAAGTGGAATCGCAGCAGCTCGGTATTTAGCGAGTGTTGGTGCAGAAGTAACGGTCAATGACGGGAAAACGCCGTCCGAGAGTGATCAAGCGACGCTTGCATCACTCGATGTTAAGACGGTCTACGGTGAGCACCCGCTCACACTACTCGATGACATCGATTTGATCGTCAAGAATCCAGGAATTCCGTATCACATCGATCTGCTACAAGAAGCCTTACGACGCGACATTCCGGTTTGGACAGAAGTAGAACTAGCGTATCAAGCAACCGATGCGACGTGGATTGCCATCACAGGATCGAACGGGAAAACGACGACGACGACGCTGGTCCATGAGTTGTTGAAAACCGGTACGCGGCGTGTACATTTGGCAGGAAACATTGGATTCCCGGCAATTGAAATCGCATGTCAGGCGAAACAGGACGATATCATCGTCATTGAATTATCAAGTTTTCAATTGATGGGGATCGAGCAGTTCCGACCATATACGGCAGCATTTTTGAATTTATCACCAGCACATCTGGATTATCATGGTGATTTTGAATCGTATGGCGAAGCGAAAGCCCGGATCTTTAAGAACATGAAAGAAACGGATCGTCTTGTCTTGAATGCCGATGATGCGTCCGTCAATGCACTCGGAAAGACAGCTGAAGTAACGCCACTCTTGTTCTCTCGTCGTCAATCGGCGTATGCAGAAATCATGAACGATACGTTGACAATCAATGGGACGAGTATCTTACCTGTTAGTGAACTAGCTCTCGGTGGTGGGCATAATGTCGAGAACGTTCTCGCAGCCTTAACACTCGTCGAACCGTTTAACTTAGCATTATCTGACGTTCAACATGTTCTACGGACGTTTGGTGGTGTAGAGCACCGGACACAGTTCGTCGGTGAAATTGCTGGTCGAAAAGTTTACAACGACTCAAAAGCGACGAATAATGTGGCAACAGAAGCGGCGTTGTCTGGATTTACGGCACCCATCATCTGGTTATGTGGCGGACTCGAGCGTGGAGCGGATTTGACACCGTTACTCGATGCAATGAAGCATGTCAAACATGTAATCGGACTTGGTGAGACGGGTCATCGATTCGGAACGCTTGCGTCAGAAAATGGCTATGCGTCAACCGTCGTTGAGGCGATGGATGAAGCCGTGAAAGTAGCGTTTGAAGTGTCACGACCCGGCGACATCATTCTTCTGTCACCAGCATCTGCAAGTTGGGATCAATACAAGACATATGAAGAGCGCGGCGATCATTTCGTTCGTGCCGTACATGAAGTAGGAGGAACAACAGTATGAAAATCGTCGTCTCTGGAGGCGGTACAGGCGGTCACATCTATCCGGCACTCGCTATGATCCGGGAGCTCGAACAACGCATGCCGTGTGAGGTCCTCTATATCGGAACAGAAAATGGTCTCGAGGCGGATATCGTTCGTCGTGCGGGAATTCCATTTGAATCGATTGAGATTTCTGGCATCCGTCGTTCCTTGTCGTTCGAAAACGTCAAGACTGGTATCCGGTTCGTCAAGAGCGTCCGGCGTGTTCGTCGACTACTGCGTCAGTTCCAACCGGATATCGTCGTCGGTACAGGTGGGTTCGTTTGTGGACCGGTATTGTATACGGCTGCAAAAATGGGTTTCAAGACACTCGTTCATGAACAAAACAGTCTACCTGGTATCACGAATAAATTTTTAGCTCGGTATGTGGATCGTGTTGCACTCTCTTTTAAAGGGTCTGGACATCACTTCGGTAAGAATGAAGCGAAGACGGTTTTAATCGGAAATCCGCGTGCTTCTGAAGTGGCAGAGCTCAACATCAATCCGCTTGAAGAGCGACAACGTTTCGGTTTTGAGGAAGGACGTCCTCTCGTCGTCATCTATGGCGGTAGTCGTGGCGCACCTGCAATCAACGAAGCAGTCGTCGATATGATGCCAAAGGTCGAGCAAGCAGGCTGGTCGCTCCTCTTCGTTACTGGTCAAATTCATTACGATACGATTATGTCACGCGTTGGTTCCTTACCAGAACGCATTCAACTTCGCCCATTCGTATATGATTTACCGAACATCTTAAAAGCAAGTCAACTCGTCATTTCACGTTCGGGAGCAAGCACATTGGCAGAACTGACGACACTCGGCTTACCGAGTGTGCTCATCCCGAGTCCTTACGTGACGGAAAATCACCAAGAGGTCAATGCCTCATCACTCGTCGAGACAGGTGCGAGTCTATTGATTCGTGAACAAGAGCTAACGGGTGATCGGTTGTTTGAGGCATGCGAAAAAGCGTTAGCACAACAACAAATGATGTCTGAAGCGGCGCTTGCGCTCGGTATGCCGAACGCTTCACGGGACTTAGTTGATGAATTGTTACGACTGACAGGACAAAAAAACTAAACTATTGCAGGAAAAGACCGATAGGGAAATGAATTGTTACGTTATAGAGGGGGAATGAGACGTGAGGGAACGGAGAGCGGTTGGACGACCACAAGAGGACGAGAACGTCCGCAGCCTCGAGGATAAGATACCTTATATCCGTGAACAACGTCGCAAAAAAGCCAACCGGAGGCTCATCTATGTCCTGATTCTGATTGGTCTATTGGTCGGTGTCGTTTTTTATCTACAGTCGAGTTATTCTCGGGTCGCTCGATTTGATATTGATGGTAATCTTAATGTCAAAACATCAGATATCTTGAAGGCATCAGGAGTAAAGGTGAATGAGACACACGCCTTTAATCTATCAGAGGAAGACATTCTTGAACGAATCGAGAGGGTTCCAGGCATTCAGGAAGCAACGATGCAAAAACAGTTTTTGCATCAATATCGCGTGACGGTGACGGAAGAGAAAGAGATCGCTTACGCAAAGGATAAACCAGGAGACCGGATCGTACTGGCGGACGGAACGATCATTCCCGGAAAGTCGAAGGAAGAATTGTTCGATGCACCAATTCTGACTGGATTTACGGATCAATCATTAAATCGGTTGACGAAGGAACTCGTTAAGATCGAGCCGAAAGTACGTAGTCGGATCTCTGAAATCGTCGCAAACGATAAGACGGACAAGGGTGGTCTGAAATTATTCATGACGGATGGGAATACGGTGTTACTCAGTACATCATCCTTTTCAAATTCCTTGAATGAATACGTAAAGGTCATTTCTGCCTTACCAAAAGGAAAGACGGGAACGATTACCATTGATGGCGGTATCTATTTCAAGCCATATAAAGGAAAAAAATAGAAGATTCGTAAAGGGCTGACGAATAAAAAAACAAACGTGTGTTTTCATTCGTCGACCTTTGTTCGAATCGTCATCAAATCGTAATCTATTCGAACGCTAAGACGGGCAATAACTTCTTTTCGTAAGTATTTATATAGTGTAGACTTAAACGAGAAGAAGCCTGACTCATTCCTAGAATATAATTAGGAATAAAAAGGATTAGTATTATGAAAGTGGAGGTGTCACTCCCATGGAAACGAAAGGTACGATTGCCGCGCTCGACATTGGGACATCGGAGGTGAAACTCATCGTCGGTGAACTACTTGGTGGAACGCTGAACGTTCTTGCTGAAGGTTCTGCACCATCCGCGGGTGTTAAACGAGGTGTCATCGTTGACATCGATCAAACGGTACAAGCCATTAAACAAGCGGTTACGGAAGTGGAACGTACACTTGGTGAACCAATTGGTGAAGTATATGTCGCTATTTCCGGTGAACACATTCAAGTGAAGGATTGCCAAGGGATGACATCGATCAAAGGTGAGGACAATGAAATCACGGATGATGACGTGAAAGACGTTCTGCATTCTGCGATGGTCATGCGAATTCCGAACGAACTCAGTGTCGTCGATGTCTTGCCGAAGACCTTTACGGTCGATCAGCAAACAGAAATCACTGATCCGAGAGGAATGATCGGTTATCGTCTCGAAGTAACAGGGAAGCTCATCATCGGAGCGAAGACGATCCTACATAGCATTAAACGTTCCATTGAACGGGCTGGTTTAGAGCTTGCTGGATATGTGCTGGAGAGTTTAGCGGTATCTAGAATCGCAGCATCGATTGATGAACTCGAACTCGGTGTCGGAATCATCGATATCGGTCATGAGACGACGACACTTTCCATCTACGAAAAGAATGATCTCGTCTACTCGACGACGTTGCCATACGGTGGTGATCATCTGACACGTGATTTGACGTACAAGATGAATTGTAAATATCAAGACGCGAAACTTGCTAAAGAAGAATATGGTGTTGCGCTTGAAGCACTCGGGGATTCGGAAGAGAAAGTTTCCTACGTCACGATCAACGGCGAACATCGTTTCGAACCACAATCAGAGATTGGATTCGTTTTAGAAGCACGACTTGAGGAAATCTTCGAGATGATTCAAAAACGAATGACGCAAGCAGGATACGCTCACATGAATAGTGGCTTAATCTTATGTGGGGGAAGTTCTTCATTACCGGGAATCGATCAGCTCGGAAAACGAATCTTCAAGCAGAGCGTCAATGTCTATCAACCTGCTAGTCTTGGTATTCGTCATCCGAAGTATGCCGTCGCAGCCGGTATGTTACGTTATGTGCTCTCAAGAAGCGCCGTATCGAAATCAGGTTTCGACCGGGCGGAAGAGAAGGAAGCCGTAGCGCACGGACATGAACAGGATGCACTGCTCATGAACGAACAGACGTCACCTACGCGAAACGAACGGCCAACACGTGAACAGCCTCCGAAAGAGAAAAAGTCATTCAGTAGTTTCTTTGAGAAATTCTTTGGTTAATGCCTACAAAAAATCCAATGAGTAAAAAATATTAGGGGGCCCTTTTTATGTTGCATTTTGATGAAATGATGGACCAAGTAGCAAAAATCAAGGTCATCGGTGTAGGTGGTGGCGGTTCGAACGCCGTCAACCGAATGATTGAACACGGTGTCCAAGGCGTAGAATTCATCGCAGTAAACACGGACGCGCAGGCATTGAACATGTCACAAGCTGACGTAAAACTACAACTCGGTGCTAAATTGACACGTGGTCTCGGTGCGGGTGCCAATCCGGAAATCGGTAAAAAAGCGGCGGAAGAGAGCCGTGAGCAATTAACAGAAATCCTTTCAGGCGCTGACATGGTCTTCGTCACAGCTGGGATGGGTGGCGGAACTGGTACAGGAGCTGCTCCTGTCATCGCGGAGATTTCAAAAGAAATCGGTGCATTGACAGTCGGCGTCGTCACAAAACCATTTATGTTCGAAGGACGTAAACGGATGCAACATGCTGTTTCAGGTGTCCAGAACTTCAAAGAAAAAGTCGATACGTTGATCGTCATTCCGAACGATAAGTTACTTGAAATCGTTGATCGGAACACACCAATGCTTGAAGCGTTCAAAGAAGCAGATAACGTCTTGCGTCAAGGTGTACAAGGTATCACTGACTTGATCGCCGTACCTGGTCTGATCAACCTCGACTTCGCCGATGTGAAGACGATCATGACGGAAAAAGGTTCTGCTTTAATGGGTGTCGGTGTCGCGACAGGCGAACACCGCGCGACGGAAGCAGCGAAAAAAGCGATTTCGAGTCCGTTGCTTGAGACCTCGATCGAAGGCGCGAAAGGTGTTCTGATGAACATCACAGGTAGTGCGAACCTTAGCTTGTACGAAGTGACGGAAGCCGCACAAATCGTTCAGAGTGCAGCTGATGAGGAAGTCAACTTGATCTTTGGTTCTGTCATCAACGATAACCTAGAAGATGAAATCATCGTTACAGTCATCGCGACGGAATTCGAAAACGAACCACTCGATTTCGAAATTCCATCCGCTCAAGAAATGATGAAGAATTTATTGAAGAAAAAACAAGCGACTCCACCACCAACAGAGGAGTCAAAACCACAAGTCGAAGAGACACCTGTCAGCTCGAATCCCGAACCGGCTAAAGAGCCAGATGTCGAAGAAACGATGGACATCCCATCTTTCCTTCGCCGGAATAATCGTTGATCGATGTTCCAGTGACACGACTGCTAAACGATGAGGTGTCGCGAAAGCGGCGCCTCTTTTTTTAAAATCAAAGGAGGCATGAACATGTTTGGACAATGGATCAAATGGGATACACCGACAGGTACAGTACGTGCCGCCTTTACGACGAAGTTCGCTGCCCCTCATGAAAACGGAAATTTAGGGTTACATGTCAACGATGATCGCGACGGTGTCATCCAGAATCGACAAGTCATCGCACGTCAGCTTGATCTCTCCCTCGAGAACTCGATTTGGGCACAGCAAGTTCACGGAAATCACGTCGAACAGGTGACGACACTTGACTCCGGGCGCGGTGCTTTGGATTACGAAACAGCGATTCCGGGTACAGATGGATTGGTGACGACCGATTCGAATGTCTTATTGATGATGCTCTTCGCTGACTGTGTGCCGCTTGTCTTCTGTGATCCGACGACAGGAATCATCGCGAATACGCATGCCGGCTGGCGCGGAACCGTTGGCAATATCGTCGAGGAAACAGTCAAGCAAATGGAACGTGCGGGTGCGAGTCGTTCATCGATTCAAATGGTCATTGGTCCATCGATCCGTGATTGTTGTTACGAAGTCGATCAACCGGTCATCGATGCAATCGATGCGCTTGAACTCGATGAGTCTCCTTACATACGCAAGGAAGATGGAAAAGCGATGTTATCGCTACAAAAAACGAATGCTGCGCTAGCTGAGCGTTGTGGAGTCGGTGATGTCCTTGACTCAGGTCTATGTACACACTGTCAGGCGGAAGATTACTTCTCTTATCGCCACGGTGACCACGGTGGGCGCTTTGCAAGTTTGATCGTAAAGGAGTCATTGGATGTCAATTCTTGATAATGTACAAGAAGTTACAAAACGAATGGAACAAGCGAGTGAAAAGAGTTCTTCTGAAAAGCAGGTACAGTTGATTGGTGTGACGAAATCAGTCTCAAGTCAAGTTGCTTCTGAATTATTAGCAGCTGGCGTGACCCATCTCGGAGAAAATCGTCCGGACGGATTGCTTGAAAAACAGGCAGAGCTCGGACGAACTGCTTGTACGTGGCACTTCATTGGTACACTACAAACGCGTAAAGTTCGTCAAATCATCGATGCCATTGACGTGTTGCATTCCCTTGACCGTCTTCATTTGGCGGAAGAGATCAATAAACGAACAGACCGAATCATTGATTGTTTCATCCAAGTCAACGTTTCTGGGGAAGAATCGAAGCAAGGCATCGCGCCTGAGGATGTACCATCGTTCTTACACGAAATCGGTCAATATCCCGCGATTCGTGTCATCGGACTGATGACGATGGCACCGTTGACGGAAGATACGGCGCGTATCCGTGAGGTATTCCGGTCATTAAAAACATTGCAAGAAGAGGTCAAGGCGAAAAAATTGTCGTATGCTCCATGTACGGAGTTATCTATGGGAATGTCATCGGATTTTGAAATCGCCATCGAAGAAGGGGCGACGTTCGTCCGAATCGGGACGACGCTCGTTCACACCTAAACGAGAAGAAGGGAGAATGGATATGGGTTTTAAATCAAAAATGCAAAATCTATTTCTCGGCAACAGCGACGATTTAGATGAACTTGAATATGAAAATGATGCTACAATAAATAAAGGTAGAGGTGCTTCACAACAAGAGTATGAAGAGTATTACGAGGAATCTAGCCCAAGTGTTACTCAAAAGGAGGACAGCGTGAGACAATCGAATATCGTGCCGCTTCATGCGACGAAAAAAACGAAATCGCAAGTCATCTTGAGTGAACCACGTGTCTTCAACGAAGCCCAGGAAATCGGGGAACATCTTCGTCAGAACCGTGCTGTCATCGTCAATATGCAGCGTATGTCAAAAGATCAATCACGACAGATGATTAATTTCTTATCTGGTGTCGTCTTCGCTCTCGATGGAACGATTACGACGATCAGTCAGAATACCCTCCTCTGTGTTCCGAACAACGTCGAGTTAGCTGGTAGCATCTCGAATCTTCTTGGAGAAGATGATATTAATCATAAGGGGTGGTAAGTATGGATTCTCAAGTGATGTACGCAATTGGTCGTACATTGAGTACGTTGTTACAGTATTACAGTTACGTCATGATCGTTTATATCCTGCTTTCGTGGTTCCCGAATGCCCGTGATTCTAAATTCGGACAAGTGCTCGCGATGTTGGTCGAGCCATTCCTAGCGCCCTTCCGTCGTATCATCCCGCCTATCGGGGGCATGCTGGATATCTCGCCGATTGTAGCCTTCCTCGTCTTGAACTTGGCTCAATCGGGTATCCGAGCAATCTTTTTAGTATGAGCGTATATGATCATTATCGTGGAAGCGAGCGGGAATTCGTCGACTCAGTCTTGAACTGGATCGATCATGTGGAAGCGACCTATACGTTCAAATTAACGGATTTCCTAGATCCACGTGAACAACAAATCACACAAGAACTCGTCGGTTCGAAATGCGCCCTCTTTTTTGAGGGCGGTTTCGAAGGCGCTGAACGTAAACGGGCAATCCTCGCACCAGATTATTATGAATACAACGCGGATGACTTTGACATTTCCATCTATCGCATTCATTATCCTACTAAATTCGTTGAACTTTCTCATCGTCAAGTCACCGGTACATTATTGAACGTCGGATTGAAACGAGCCAAATTCGGCGACGTCATCATTCAGGATCAAGTACAGTTTGCCGTCGCGGACGAAGTCGCGACCTATATCGAAGCAAACGTCGAACGAGCAGGGAAGACGAAGATTCGTCTTTCGCGCGTAGACGCGGAAGATCGCTTGAAAGTGAAGGATCAAGAGTGGGAAGAGACACTTGGGTTTGTCAGCTCACTTCGGTTCGATACGGTCGTGAGTGAAATTCTAGGCTTCTCACGTCAAAAAGCACAGGCGCTCATTAAACAGGGTGAGAGTAAAGTGAATTATAAAGTAGTGGATGATTCGAGCTTCATGCTAGAAGAAGGCGATTTACTTTCCTTGCGTGGAACAGGACGCGTCAAGTTGATTGCAATCCTCGGATCAACGAAACGTGATCGAATCAAACTACAATACGGTATTTTAAAAGGATAAGATAAATGCGGAGGAGGAATTCATCATGCCATTAACGCCACTCGATATTCATAATAAGGAGTTCACACGAAAGTTTCGCGGCTATGACGAAGATGAAGTGAACGAATTCCTAGATCAAGTCATCAAGGATTTTGAATTGTTGTTACGTGAGAACCGTCAACAACAAGAAGTCATCCAAAACATGCAAGCGCGTGTCGACTACTTCAGTTCGATGGAAGAAACGTTGAATAAATCGATCATCGTTGCACAGGAAGCGGCTGAAGAAGTCAAAGCCAATGCTTCAAAAGAAGCGAGCTTGATCCTAAAGCAAGCAGAACGTGAAGCAGAGCAGTTGCAAGATGCGGCGCAACGCCGGGCACAACGGACAGACTTCGAAGTCGAGCAAATGCGCAAAAAAATCGAACTCTATCGTAATCGATTCAAAGTATTGATCGATGCGCAGATGGAATTATTGACGAGCCATGACTGGGATGCGTTTGATTTCTCTTCTCGTGGAGCGCTTGACGATGTTCCAGCAGTTGCGTATAATGACGACGATGTCGTATAAATAAAATCAATGACAAGGACACGTCGTATCTTGGACGGTTGACAGCGAATCGGGGGAATGGTGGAAGCCCGAGCAACGAAAAAGATGGGGTATCCCCTTGGAGTGCATGACTGAACGTTCGCTGAACAGTAAGTCATGCCGGCTCACTCCCGTTATCGAGTTCTTAAGCGGTCCTGCGTCGTCAAACTGGCGAGCGGGATTAGTAGGGTGGTACCGCGAGTTCAGCCAAGCTCGTCCCTATCTCAGGGATGAGCTTGGCTTTTTTTGACTTTTAAAGCGAAAGGTGAGAGATGGTCAGATGGATTACAAAGAAACCTTATTGATGATGAAAACGGAGTTTTTAATGCGAGGCAACTTGCCAAAACGTGAACCAGATATGCAAGCACGATGGGAAGAGATGAATCTCTACGCTGCGGTCCAGGAAAAGAACGCTGGAAAGCCGACGTTCATCCTCCACGATGGTCCTCCATATGCGAATGGTGACATCCACATGGGTCACGGATTAAACAAAGTTTTAAAAGACATCATCGTCCGCTACAAATCGATGAACGGCTTCCAGTCTCCGTACGTGCCTGGTTGGGACACACACGGATTACCGATTGAAACAGCACTTCAAAAAGCCGGTGTTGATCGTAAATCGATGACGGTCGCAGAATTCCGTGAATTATGTGCGAAATATGCGCTCGAACAAGTCGATCACCAACGCGAACAATTCAAACGCCTCGGCGTTCTCGGTGACTATGACAACCCATACATCACCCTGCAACCAGAATTTGAAGCAGCTCAAATTCGTTTATTCGGCGATATGGCGAACAAAGGCTATATCTACAAAGGGAAGAAACCGGTCTATTGGTCACCGTCTTCTGAATCGGCATTAGCTGAAGCAGAAATCGAATATCAAGATAAACGGTCAGCTGCCATCTATGTCGCGTTCCAAGTCATGGACGGAAAAAACATCTTAGAGCCGACGGATCATTTCGTCATCTGGACGACGACACCATGGACGATTCCAGCGAACCTCGGAATCTCTGTCAGTGCGGAATTAACGTATGCGCGGATCGAGTATCAAGGAAAAGGCTATATCGTAGCGGAAACACTTGTTCCTGAAGTCATCGAAGCACTCGGATGGGAAGATGCAACAGTCGGACGTGTCTTTAATGGTGCGGATTTCGAATACATGAAAGCAAAACATCCACTGTACGACCGTGAATCACTCGTCATGCTTGGCGATCACGTTACAGCGGAAGCGACAGGTGTCGTTCATACGGCTCCAGGTCACGGGGAAGATGACTTCCGCATCGGTCAAGCTTACGGTCTTGACGTCCTTTGCCCAGTCGACGATAAAGGGATCATGACAGCAGAAGCACCTGGATTCGAAGGCATGTTCTATGAAGATGCGAATAAAGAGATCGGTCTTGCCCTCGAAGAAGCCGGTGCACTCTTGAAACTATCGTTCATCAAACACTCGTATCCACATGACTGGCGGACGAAAAAACCGGTCATTTTCCGGGCAACACCACAGTGGTTCGCTTCAATCAAAGACTTCCGTGCGGAAATCCTTGATGAGATCAAAGGCGTCCAGTGGGTACCAGAGTGGGGGGAAACACGTCTCCACAACATGTTCAAAGACCGCGGCGACTGGGTCATCTCACGTCAACGTGCTTGGGGCGTTCCACTTCCAATCTTCTACGCTGAAGATGGAACGGAAATCGTCACACCAGAAACGATTGATCATATCGCGAATCTATTTGCAGCTCACGGATCAAATGTCTGGTATGAGCGCGAAGCAGTCGACTTGCTTCCTGAAGGATTCACACATCCAGCAAGCCCGAACGGTATCTTCAAAAAAGAAACGGACATCATGGATGTCTGGTTCGATTCTGGTTCATCACATGCCGGTGTCCTTGCGACACGTCCTGAATTGACACGTCCAGCGGATCTCTATCTTGAAGGATCTGACCAATATCGTGGTTGGTTCAACTCGTCGCTATCGACAGCCGTCGCAACGACAGGAAAAGCACCATACAAAGCGGTCGTCAGTCACGGATTCGTTCTGGATGGTCAAGGTCGCAAGATGTCGAAATCGATCGGTAACACGATTGCACCGATTCAAGTCATGCAACAATTTGG
The DNA here is from genome assembly GCF_000414195.2 of Exiguobacterium sp. OS-77. NCBI lineage: Bacteria > Bacillati > Bacillota > Bacilli > Caryophanales > Exiguobacterium > Exiguobacterium sp. OS-77. Next base: position 1,140,633 of record NZ_DF239008.1, read on the forward strand.
AGCAGAGATCCTTCGCTTGTGGGTGGCATCAGTCGATTATCAAGCTGATGTCCGAGCATCGATGGATAACTTCAAACAAGTCTCAGAATCATATCGTAAAATCCGGAACACGGTTCGTTTCCTCCTCGGAAACTTGGATCAATTCGATCCTGCGACGCACCGCGTCGCATTTGAAGACTTACCAGAGTCAGATCGTTTCATGCGTACGAAACTGGACCAACTTGTTGGAAAAGTAAAAGCGGCTTATGATGCGTACGACTTCATGTCGGTCTATCAATTGCTCCATAACTTCTGTGTCCTTGATTTGTCGTCGTTCTACCTCGATTACACGAAAGATATCCTGTATATCGAAAAAGCAGACGCGACATCGCGTCGTGCGGTTCAGACGGTCATGTATGATACAGTCGTTGCCTTGTTGCAATTGATGGCACCTGTCTTGCCACACACAGCAGACGAAGCATGGGAATTCGTACCAGCTGTTGAAACGAAGAGTATCTTCCTGATAGACCTTCCGAAAACGGTCGAAGTCTCAGAAGAAGGACTTGCCCTCATCGAGAAATGGAACGCGTTCCTGACATTCCGCGATGATGTCTTAAAAGCACTCGAGGAAGCGCGCGTTGAGAAACTCGTCGGTAAGACACTCGAAGCGAAACTCTTGCTTGCACCGAAGGAAGAGACGAAAGCCTTGCTCGGAACAATCGATCATCTTGAGCAGTTACTCCAAGTCTCACAACTCGAATTCGTTGAAACGGCGGATAAGATGTATGAGACGACCGGCATCACGGTTCAAAAAGCTGACGGTGAAAAATGTGAACGTTGTTGGACATATTCGACGGAACTCGGACAAGATCCGGCTCATCCGACTCTTTGCCCACGTTGTACTGAAGTCGTCAATTCTTTATAATGATACAAAGGGAGGGGCGACTGCGACTTCGCAGGACGCCCCTCATTATTTTTGGATGCGGAGGACAATAGGATGTGGCTTTACTTAGGGATTGCTGCTTTACTCGTTGGAATCGACCAGTTGACGAAATGGATTGTCGTTCAAAATATGACGATCGGTCAAGCCATCACGGTCATTCCGGATTTCTTTTATCTCAACTCGTATCGGAATCGAGGCGCTGCGTGGGGCATGCTCGAAGGTAAATTCGGCTTTTTCTTCATCGTTACGGTCGTCGTCGTCATTGGATTGATTTACTTCCTCTACAAGGAAGGCACGAAAAATAAGGTATTTGCTTGGAGCATCGCGTTATTACTCAGTGGTGCGATCGGAAATTTCATTGATCGAATGGCACGAGGAGAAGTCGTTGATTTCTTCCACTTCTTCCCGTTCGGCTATAATTTTCCGATCTTTAATGTCGCAGACGTCTGTTTGACGTTTGGTGTCATCACGATGCTAATTAGCGTCATGTTCGAAGAACGGTTGACTAAGAAAGGAACGATGGATAAATGAATGAAGTAGAAACATGGTCCGTGCAAGCGGATGGAGCGACAGGGCGCATTGATAAATGGCTCGCAGAACAAAACGATTGGTCGCGTTCGCAAGTACAGGAATGGTTGAAAGCGGGGCGCGTCGAAGTCGACGGTCGTGTCGTCAAACCGAACTATAAATTATCGGGAACGGAATCGATTGAGGTCCATATCCCGGAAGCAGTGGAACTCGAAATCTTGCCGGAAGACATCCCACTTGATGTCGTCTATGAAGATTCGGACGTCATCGTCGTCAACAAACCAAAAGGGATGGTCGTCCACCCGGCGGCAGGGCATGTCTCAGGAACGCTCGTCAACGCCTTATTACACCACTGTCAAGATCTCTCAGGCATCAATGGCGTCAAACGTCCAGGAATCGTTCACCGAATCGATAAGGATACGTCAGGTCTGTTGATGGTCGCTAAGAACGACTTAGCGCATGAATCACTTGCACATCAATTGAAAGAGAAGACGACGGAGCGTCTTTATATCGCGCTCGTACACGGTGAAATCCCGCACGAACTCGGAACGATTGAAGCGCCAATCGGACGCGATAAGAACGACCGTCAACGGATGACGGTAACGGATAAGAATTCAAAGTCTGCCGTGACCCATTTCCGTGTTCTCGATCGGTACGAGGGCTTTACGGTCGTTGAATGTAAACTTGAAACAGGACGGACGCACCAAATCCGTGTCCACATGCGTTATATCGGTTTCCCGCTTGCTGGTGACCCGAAATATGGTCCACGCAAGACGATGAAAATGAACGGTCAAGCCTTGCATGCTGCGGTTCTCGGTTTCGAACACCCACGGACAGGTGAGTGGATGCGGTTTGAAGCACCGCTCCCAGAAGAGATGACATTTGAAATCGGTCAATTGAAAAAACTTGAATTAGAGTCTTGACGTTTTTCTAATAAAACGGTAGAGTATCACCTAGAGAGCGATGCGAGACATCCTCTACTGACACTTCGGTCGTCCGAGTGACGATCCTACCTAACTAGTATCACCTTTAATCGAGTCCGGAGAGGCTGCGAAAGGGAGAACCTACCACGATTGTGTGTAGGCATGCATACATGACGTATGCCATGATTCTGTCTTCGATGACCTTCTGCGGATTTCCGCAGAAGGTCTTTTGTATGAAAGGAGAAAACATGAAACCAGCCGTCATCTTAGATGAAGCCGCGATCGGACGTGCACTGACACGGATCGCCCATGAAATCATCGAACGTAACAAAGGAATTCATGATTTGATGATTGTCGGAATCAAGACGCGAGGCGAGACACTCGCTCGTCGACTTGCGAAGCGCATCGAACAAATCGAAGGAAAACCGGTCTTACTCGGTGTCGTCGACATCTCAATGTACCGGGATGACTTGTCGAAACGAAGTTTAGAACCAGAAATCAAAGGTTCTGATTTACCGGAAGACATCACCGGGAAAATCGTCGTCCTCGTTGACGACGTGCTCTACACAGGTCGCACCGTTCGCGCCGCGATGGACGCGCTCGTCGACCATGGAAGACCGAGTATGATTCAACTCGCTGTACTCGTCGACCGCGGACATCGGGAGTTACCGATTCGACCAGATTTCATCGGTAAGAACGTCCCGACATCCCGTGAGGAACAAGTCGTCGTTGCGCTCGCCGAAGTCGATGAAGCCGATCAAGTATTCATTAAACGCTAAAATTCAAAACCTTTAAGGTGGTCCAGAGAGACCAGAAAGGGAGTCATCCATATGGCAAAACATGCCGCAGTACTTGATGTACAAGAAGTACCTACTCACCCTCTAAACTGGCTGATGCTCAGCCTACAACACGTCTTCGCGATGTTTGGTGCGACCGTGCTCGTCCCGCTCTTAACGGGACTCAACACATCGGTCGCGCTCGTCGCAAGCGGAGTCGGCACACTGATTTTCCTCGCCGTTACCCGCTTCAAAGTACCCACATATCTTGGTTCGAGTTTTGCCTACATTGCCCCGATCATTGCCGTCAGTGAACGGTGGGGTGTCGAGGATGCGTTAATCGGCGGAATGGTCGCTGGACTCGTCTATGGACTTGTCTCACTCCTCATCCGCTACACGGGAGCTTCTTGGTTGCTTCGCTTACTCCCACCGGTCGTCATCGGACCGGTCATCATGGTCATCGGTTTATCGCTCGCCCCTACCGCTGTCAACATGGCGATGAACGGAGCGGACGGCAAGTACAACGGACTGTACTTCCTCGTTGCGATGGTCACGCTTGGCGTCACACTCCTTGCGATGACGTACTTAAAAGGAATGTGGAGCACGATTCCGATCCTGTTCGGGATCACGGTTGGTTATCTCGTTGCGGCATCGGTCGGAATCATTGATTTCACACCACTCCAACAAGCAACGTTCTTCCACGTGCCGGACTTCACGATTCCGTTCTTGAATTACACACCATCGTGGAATACAGCCGCGTTGCTTCTGATTGTTCCCGTGACGCTCGTCACACTGACGGAGCACATTGGCGAACAAAAAGTGACATCACGGATCATCGGGCGCGAGACGCTCCTCGATCCAGGGATGCACCGGACCGTACTGGGTGACGGGATCGCGAAGACAGTCGCTTCGATGCTTGGCGGACCACCGGTTACGACGTATGGTGAGAACAACGGTGTCATGTCGATCACTCGTGTCTACAGTGTCTACGTCCTCGGTGGTGCGGCGGTTCTTGCGATCAGCTTCGGATTCCTCGGATATGTCGAAGGATTCATCAAGACGATTCCGACACCGGTCATGGGTGGAATCAGTATCCTCTTGTTCGGAGTCATCGCGTCGAATGGTCTCCGGACGCTGACGGAAAGTAAGATCGATCTTGCCGATAAACGAAATCTGACGATTACAGCCGTCATTCTCGTCACAGGTATCGGAGGCGCGGCGCTCAAAATCGGCAACTTCTCTCTCGAAGGAATGGCACTAGCGACGATTCTTGGAATCATCCTGAATCTAGTTCTTCCGAAAACGACAGAGCAGGTCGAAGAAACAACGGAAACCTCTACAACTCAATCGGTAGCTAACAACTTTTAAGACGTTCCGAGAGAACGATAAAGTGAAGGCCATGAAAAGATGCAGGGAATCACTCTGCCTTCTTTCGGCGCACCTTCACTTAGAAGGTGCGCCTTTTTCATGACCTGAAGAGGAGTGAATGATATGAAGACGATCCTAAAAACCCGGCATTTCGTCAACCTAGAAAGTTTATCCACGACGGAAATCAATTCTTTGATTGAACGCAGTCTCGCTTTTAAACGAGGCGAGCCAGCACCAGATTTTTCCGGTAAGACACTCGTCAATCTGTTCTTTGAAAACTCGACGCGGACACGCTCTTCCTTTGAGATGGCAGAGCATCGTCTGAATATGCATCTACTGCCGTTCGAAACGGCGACTTCCTCCGTGCAAAAAGGAGAAACGTTACGCGATACATGCAAGACACTCGAAGCAATCGGCGCAGATGCTTTGGTCATTCGTCACGGAGCAACCGGATATTACGAAGAACTGATGCAGACGCTCAATATTCCGATCATCAATGCGGGAGATGGGAGCGGTCAACATCCGTCTCAGTCCTTACTCGATTTGATGACGATGGTCGAAACGTATGGAACGGTCGAAGGAAAAGTCGTCGTCATCTGTGGGGACTTACAACATAGTCGTGTCGCCCGATCGAACGCTGACATCTTAAAACGACTCGGTGCCATCGTCTATGGATCAGGACCTATTGAGTGGTACGACCCTGCGATGGGCATACCGTATCTTCCGATGGATGAAGCCGTCGAGCAGTGCGACATCTTGATGTTACTGCGTGTCCAGCACGAACGGCATGACGGGACGACGCGATTTGATCCAGCAGTCTACCACACAACGCACGGATTGACAGATGAGCGGATGAACCGTCTGAAGCATTCCGCGATCGTGCTTCATCCGGCACCGGTCAATCGGGGAGTCGAGATTGCCGACGAACTGGTCGAACATCCGCGATCGCGGATTTTTGAACAGATGAAAAACGGTGTCTTTGCACGGATGGCGATTCTGGAATGGTGCTTTTCAACGAAATCAATCAAAGGAGACGATGCAGATGACAACACGAATTGAGAATGCGAGATGGTACGAGGCGGGACAAGTTCGAACGGGAGATATTCGGATTGAAGCCGGGAAAATCACGGATTTAGCAGCAACACCGCAAGCGAATGAAACGGTCATTGATGCGTCCGGCTTATTCGTCGCACCAGGATTCGTTGACATCCATGTCCACCTGCGGGAACCGGGTGGCGAACATAAGGAGACGATTGCGACCGGCACGGCAGCGGCGGCAGCGGGTGGATTCACGACGATTTGTCCGATGCCGAACACGCGCCCCGTACCAGACGATCGTCAAACACTTGATGCGTTGTTCCAAAAGATTGAAGAGACAGCGTCCGTTCGGGTTTTGCCTTACGCGGCGATTTCAAAAAATCAACTCGGACAAGAACTCGTCGCGTTCGACCAATTAACAGATGCTGTCGCCTTTACGGATGATGGTGTCGGCGTCCAGACGGCAGCAGTCATGCGGACAGCGATGCAACAGGCGGCACGGCTCGGGAAAACGATCGTTGCTCACTGCGAAGATGATTCGTTAAAAGCAGGATGTGTGCACGAGGGGAACTACAGTCGACGGGAAGGACTACAAGGTATTCCGTCGCTTGCTGAGAGTATCCACATCGCACGTGATGTTCTGATCGCAGAAGAAACCGGCTGTCATTATCACGTCTGTCATGTCTCGACGAAAGAATCGGTCCGTGTCATCCGTGACGCGAAACGAGCAGGGATTCGGGTGACGGCAGAAGTCACACCGCACCATCTGGTGTTGATCGATGAAGACATACCGAATCAGGACCCGAACTTTAAAATGAATCCTCCCTTACGAAGTGAAGCAGATCGCCAAGCATTGCTCGAGGGGTTAGCGGACGGAACGATTGATTGCATCGCGACCGATCATGCTCCCCATGCGGCAGAAGAGAAGGCACTCGGTATCGAACGCGCCCCGTTCGGCATCACAGGGTTCGAGACGGCCTTCCCACTCCTCTATACGAAGCTCGTCGCTGAAGGAGAGATGACACTTGAGACACTGATTCGGAATTTGACGGATAAGGCAGCAGCCATCTTTGAACTTCCTTACGGGAAACTCGAAGTGGGGGCGGAAGCAGATCTAGTTTTGCTTGATCTAGAAACGGAGCGTACCGTATCACCGGAACGATTCCGCTCAAAAGGCAAGAACACACCGTTCGCAGGAGAACGGTTAAAAGGATTCCCGGTCATGACGCTCGTCAAGGGAGAAATCGTATTCAAGGAGGACACAGCACATGCGTAAACGGACACTGATACTAGAAGATGGGATGACGTTTGAAGGAACGGCGTTTGGATCAGATACGACAACAACAGGAGAGGTCGTCTTCCAGACCGGAATGACAGGATATCAGGAAATGTTATCGGATCCATCTTACTGCGATCAGATGATCGTGTTGACGAACCCGTTGATCGGAAACTACGGGATTAACCGAGAAGATTATGAGACGACGCGTCCGCTCGCTAAAGCACTGATCGTACGTGAACATTGTCAGACGCCGTCGAATTTCCGAAGTGAGATGTCACTCGATGCAGCACTTCAAGATCTTGATATTCCAGGATTAAGTGGAATCGATACGCGTCAACTGACACGGCATATCCGTTCGAAAGGTGTCATGCGTGGACGACTCGTTGACGGTGAGTTCGATTTAGCAGCAGAACTGGTTCATCTTCAAAATGCACCTATCGAGACGGATCAAGTCAAGCGGGCTTCAACGGAACGAGCGTACATCATTCCGGGTGCTGGACCGCGGATCGTTCTCGTCGATTTCGGTGCGAAGCTCGGAATCGTCCGCGAACTCGTCAAACGCGGCTGTGAAGTCGTCGTCGTGCCCTACGACGTCAGTGCAACGGAAGTCTTACGCTATCGTCCGGACGGTGTAATGCTATCGAACGGACCAGGGAATCCAAAGGATGTCCCGACAGCGATTCCGATGATTCAAGAATTGACGGGAAAAGTCGTCATCTTCGGCATCTGTCTCGGTCATCAGTTGATCGCACTAGCGCACGGGGCGGATACGTTCAAGCTCCCATTCGGTCACCGAGGGGCGAATCATCCAGTCCAAGATATCCGGACTGGTCGCGTCGATATCACGTCGCAAAACCACGGGTATGCCGTCGACGAACAGTCATTACGCGATACCGTGCTTGAAGTGACGCATCTTGCGATCAACGACGGAACGGTCGAAGGAATCCGTCATACGACAGCAGCGGTCTTCTCCGTCCAGTACCATCCGGAAGCATCACCTGGTCCGATGGATGCGAACGGTCTATTCCAACAGTTTTTAGAAGAAATCACGAAACAACAGGAGGTCTCTCATGCCTAAACGTCAAGATATCCAGAAAATTCTCGTTATCGGGTCCGGTCCTATCGTGATCGGACAAGCAGCTGAATTCGACTACGCTGGAACACAAGCGTGTCAAGCCTTGAAGGAAGAAGGATATGAAGTCATCCTCGTCAACTCGAACCCAGCAACGATCATGACGGATCCAACGGTCGCTGATCGTGTCTACATCGAACCCCTCCAAGCAGAGTTCGTCTCACGGATCATCCGCAAGGAACGTCCGGATGCTTTGCTTGCGACACTCGGAGGTCAAACGGGTCTGAACTTGGCTGTCGAACTGGATCGTCTCGGTGTCCTTGCTGAGTATGGTGTCGAGTTACTCGGTACGAAATTGTCAGCAATCGAAGAGGCAGAAGATCGTGATTTGTTCCGTCAACTGATGTTTAAACGCGGGCATGGTGTGCCGGACAGTGAAATCGTGCATACGCTCGAAGAGGCACAACAATTCCGGCAACAGATCGGTCTACCGATCATCATCCGTCCGGCGTATACGCTTGGGGGAACGGGCGGCGGAATCGCCAACACACCAGAAGAGTTCACGCGAATCGTCGAAGGGGGACTCAAGGCAAGTCCGGCAACACAGGTACTTCTTGAAAAATCAATTGCCGGGATGAAGGAAGTCGAGTTCGAAGTCATGCGCGATGCGACGAACCAAGCGATCATCGTCTGTGCGATGGAAAACTTCGATCCCGTCGGCGTTCATACCGGAGACTCGATCGTCTTCGCTCCGACGCAAACGCTATCGGATCGCGATTATCAATTGTTGCGAAACGTCTCGCTCGATATCATTCGTGCACTTGGAATCGAGGGCGGATGTAACATCCAGTTCGCACTGGATCCGACGAGCTTCGACTACTATGTCATCGAAGTCAACCCACGTGTCTCACGCTCGTCTGCACTCGCGTCAAAAGCAACGGGTTACCCAATCGCAAAACTGGCTGCGAAAATTGCCGTCGGGTATGCCTTGTCCGAATTAAAGAACCCGATCACCGAGACAAGTTTTGCTTCGTTCGAACCGGCACTCGATTACGTCGTCGCCAAGATTCCGCGCTGGCCGTTCGATAAATTCGAAACGGCGGACCGGACACTCGGCACACAGATGAAAGCAACTGGTGAGGTCATGGCAATGGGACGGACGATGGAAGAGGCATTACTGAAAGCGGTCCGTTCGCTTGAAATCGGTACAGCGGATCTGTATATGCCACGCTTCATCGAAATGGCAGATGATACGTTACAACAAGCGATTCGCCAAGCGACGGACGATCGACTCTTCGCCTTGTACGCGGGCTTCGTCCGCGGTTACAGCGTCGAACAGATTCATGACTGGACAGCGATTGATCGCCTGTTCCTTGAAAAGTTGCACCATATTTGGCAGCTCGAGCAATCAGTCGCAACTGGTTTGACACCTGAGCTACTCCTGCATGTGAAGCGATATGGATTCAGTGACCCGATGCTCGCTCGGATCACCGGACAAACGGAAACGGAGATTCGCCGGATGCGTGAAGCACAAGCGATTCACCCGGTCTATAAGATGGTCGATACGTGTGCGGCAGAGTTCGCGTCCGACACGCCATACTACTACGGAACATACGAACGCGAAAATGAAGCAATCGCGACGAACCGTTCTTCGATTCTCGTCCTAGGATCGGGACCGATCCGGATTGGTCAAGGAGTCGAGTTCGATTACGCGACAGTCCATTCGATTCAAGCGATTCGACAAGCCGGCTACGAAGCAATCATCGTCAACAACAATCCAGAAACGGTGTCGACCGACTTCTCGATTTCCGATCGGCTCTACTTTGAACCACTGACGACGGAGGATGTACTGGAAGTCATCCGAAACGAACGTCCACTCGGTGTCATCGTCCAGTTCGGTGGACAGACAGCGATCAACTTAGCCGAGTCATTAGCAGCAGAAGGTGTAAAAATCCTCGGGACATCGCTTGAGGATCTCGACCGGGCTGAGGACCGGAAACAGTTCGAAGCAGCATTGACGGCGCTCGACATTCCACAGCCACCAGGTAAAACGGCCGTGACAGTCGAAGAGGCGGTCACGGCAGCAGCGTCACTCGGTTACCCGGTTCTCGTTCGTCCATCGTACGTCCTCGGCGGTCGGGCAATGGAAATCGTTTATGCTCAAGAAGAACTGGAACATTACATGAAACACGCGGTCATCGCCTCACCGGAACGACCAGTCCTCGTAGATCGCTACCTGACAGGAATCGAACTCGAAGTCGACGCGATCTGCGACGGAACGGATGTCGTCATTCCAGGCATCATGGAGCATATCGAACGTGCCGGTGTTCACTCGGGTGACTCGATTGGTGTCTATCCGCCACAACGGGTCTCCCAAGACATCAAGGACCGGATCGTCGACTACACGACACGGATTGCAAAAGCATTCGGCATCAAAGGATTACTCAACATCCAGTTCGTCTACGCGGACGGCGCCCTCTATGTCCTTGAAGTCAATCCGCGTGCTAGCCGGACGGTGCCATTCATCTCGAAAGTGACGGGACTTCCGGTCGCGCGTCTCGCAACGGACATCATTCTCGGTGAGACACTCGCTTCTTATGGATTAACAAGTGGTGTCCTACCGGAAGAACCACTCGTCTCGGTCAAAGTACCGGTCTTCTCATTTGCGAAGCTTAAAGAAGTTGATCCGACACTCGGACCGGAAATGAAATCAACCGGTGAAGTCATCGGAACGGACCGGACGCTCGAAAAAGCGCTCTATAAAGGGTTGCTCGCATCAGGGATGGCGATTCCAGAGCACGGTCGTGTCCTCTTGACAGTCGCAGATCCAGATAAAGCAGAAATGACGGATCTCGCACGACGCTTTGCCTCACTTGGATTCACGTTACTTGCAACGGAAGGAACGGCAGCGTACTTGACGGAGCAAGGATTACCGGTCCAGACGGTCGGCAAAATCGACTCGTCTTCCGAATCGATGCTCGACGTGATTGAAAAAGGGGAAATCGAATACGTCATCAATACGATGAGTCGGGACTCGCAAGTCACGAAAGATGGCTTCATCATTCGCCGGGCAGCAGCCGAGAATCAAGTCGTCTGTCTGACATCACTCGATACGGCGGAAGCAATTCTACGTGTCATCGAAAGTCGCTCATTTGAAGCCAGTGCGATCCAAGCCTTCACACATGAAAAGAAAGTGGTGATCCAATGAAGCAACTCTTGACGGTCGTCTCTCGACGAACGGTAGCTCAAGGTGCGACAGAACTCGTCTGTCGCCTTGAGCAACCTCAGGTCATCGCGCCAGGGCGATTCATGCATCTTCGCGTCGGGCCACTCTTACGCCGACCGATCTCGATTGCCCGGGTCGACCATGATTTGATCACGTTTCTCTTTAAAGAAATCGGACAAGGAACAGCAGAACTGGCTTCTTTGCGTCCGGATGATACGATCGATGCCCTCGGACCGCTTGGAAACGGGTTTCCGATTGCTGCTATCCATCCAACTCAACGCGTCGTCCTCGTTGGTGGGGGGATCGGTGTACCACCGCTGTATGAGACGATGCGCCAACTTGTCGCCCGGGGTGTGACATGTGAAGCGATTCTAGGATTCGATACGGCAACAAGTGTTTTTTACGAAGCGGAATTCCAAGCGCTCGGTAAGACGACGGTCACGACCGTCGATGGGACGCATGGTATAGCAGGATTCGTCACGGCTGCCTTACATCCGGAAAGCTACGATGTCCTACTCGCCTGCGGACCGGAACCGATGCTGAAGTCACTACAGCAACAACCGATTGAACATAAGTATCTGTCGATCGAAAACCGAATGGGGTGCGGGATCGGAGCATGCTTTGCCTGTGTCTGTCAAACACCGACGGGCGGGTACGTCAAGACGTGTTCCGATGGTCCAGTCTTTCGGGCAGAGGAGGTCGTACTATGACGGAACGATTGCGTGTCGAGTTGCCGGGACTCTCTTTAAAAAATCCGATCATGCCGGCATCCGGATGTTTTGGGTTCGGTGAGGAATATGCGAAGTTGTATGATTTATCAGAGCTTGGGGCGATCATGATTAAAGCAGCGACGGGTGAAGAACGCTACGGAAACCCGACGCCGCGTGTCGCAGAGAGTGGGATGGGGATGTTGAATGCAATCGGTCTCCAAAACCCGGGTGTCGATGGCATCCTAACGAATAAGATGCCTTTCCTCGAGACGTTCGATACGGCGATCATCGCCAATGTCGCGGGTTCGACACCGGAAGAATATGAGCTCGTCGCAGAGAAAATGAGTCAGTATCCTGGCATTCATGCACTGGAATTAAATATTTCTTGTCCGAACGTCAAATCGGGTGGAATTCAATTCGGAACGGATCCGTCGCTTGCTGCTGAATTGACACGACGTGTCAAACGGGTCTCGACTAAACCAGTCTACGTCAAACTATCACCGAATGTCACCTCGATCGTTGAGATGGCACGTGCCGTCGAAGCAGCTGGTGCAGATGGTCTGACGATGATCAATACACTCGTTGGGATGCGAATCGATGTCCGGACGGGGCAGCCGATCCTTGCCAATCGGATTGGTGGATTATCCGGTCCATCGATCAAACCGGTTGCGATTCGGATGATTCATGATGTCGCGCAAGCCGTTTCGATCCCGATCATTGGCATGGGTGGCGTGATGGAGGTCGATGATGTCCTCGAAATGATTTACGCTGGAGCTTCGGCTGTTGCCGTCGGTACCGCAAACTTCGTCAATCCATACATCTGTCAAGAATTGATTCAGCAGTTACCGGAACGCATGGACGAACTTGGTATTGATCATATTTTAGACATCAGGGGGAAAGCATATGAATCAACTTTACATCGCGCTTGATTTTCCGACCGAAGCAGAAGTCTTTTCGTTTCTCGAACGGTTCGAAGCGACAAGACCAGCTGTGAAAGTCGGGATGGAATTGTTTTATGCAGCAGGCGGAACCTTCGTCCGAAAACTCGTCGAGCGCGGACATGCGGTGTTCCTCGATGTCAAAGTCCACGACATTCCAGAAACGGCACGTCGGACGATGCGTATCATCGGACAATTAGACGTCGAACTGACGAACGTCCATGTTGCTGGTGGGAAAGAGATGATGATCGCAGCCCGAGAAGGACTGCGTGAGACGAACGCTGAGACACAACTGATTGGCGTGACTCAGTTGACATCGACGGATGAAGCGATGTTACGCGATTTAAAGATTGAAGGAGTGATGCCGGCAGTCGTTCGTGAATATGCGCAACTCGCAGAAGCAGCAGGACTAGATGGTATCGTCTGTTCAGCACTCGATCTTCCGGAACTAGTTTCAGCTTGTCGGACAGATTTTCGGTTCGTCACACCCGGCATTCGTCCGACGAACAGTCAAGCGGATGATCAAAAGCGGGTCGCGACCGTTCTTGACGCTCGTCAAAATGGAGCGACGGATTTAGTGATCGGTCGTCCGATTACGCGTGCAGAACATCCAGAACAGGTCTATCTGATGTTACTTGAACAATGGAAGGGGCAATTCTCATGGTAAATCCAATCGCTAGTGCGTTACTCCGTATTGAAGCCGTCACCTTATCGCCAAACGATCCATACACATGGGCAAGTGGACTTCGTTCACCGATTTATTGTGATAATCGTTTGACGCTCTCGTACCCAGAAGTTCGTTCCTTGATTGCAGATGCACTCGCTGAGAAAGTGAAGGGACTTGCAGTCGATGTGATTGCTGGAACTGCGACGGCAGGTATTCCACACGCAGCATTCGTCGCGGAACGACTAGGATTACCGATGGTCTACGTACGTAGTGGCAACAAGAAACACGGTAAAGGGAATCAAATCGAAGGTGTCATTCAACCTGGACAACGTGTCGTCGTCATCGAAGACTTATTATCGACGGGGATGTCTGCAATCGAAGCGGCGCAAGCTCTGCAAGCGAAGGGAGCAAATGTCATTCGCATTCAAGCGATCTTCTCGTACGGGATGGAGCGCTTGTCAAACAATCTCCGCGACGCAAAGATCGAAGCGGATGCATTACTGACGTTCGAAGCGTTACTCGAAACCGCACAACAACAAGGTGATATTACTATAGAAGAGCAAAAACAGTTGGCGGATTGGTCGAAAGATCCAGTCGCTTGGAGCGAACGTTTTACAGCGAACGTCTAAAATCGATAGATTCCGTCGGACGACCTACGATTTCTAGTGAATGTTTTGGTACACTAGAAAAATAAAGGAGGTCGTCGACTATGGTGACGCATTATCGTGATTATGAACAGTTCAAAAAGGTCGTCCTCCCGTTTTTGCTTGAACGTCCGGATACCCATCAGTTGATTCTTGGCATATTAGAACGTGGGGATGAACCGCTCTTGATGGCAACGGCACAAGAAGACGATCATCGTCTCGTCATATTGCAAACGATACCGGAGCAAGCCATCGTCGCAGGTGATGTGTTCTCGCAAGAAGGAATCCGAAAGCTCGCGCGAATTCTGGATAGTCCAGGATTCGTCGGAGAACAGGCCATCTTAGCGCCGCTTTTACTCCCACATTCCATGTATGAGGTACATATGGAACAAGGGATGTATGCACTGACAGAGGTCGAGATGCCGCTTGTTCCGGAAAACGTCGTCTTCCGACCGATTTCGGACGATGAAAGACAACAAGCCTTAGCATTTGCGTCCGGATTTTTACATGAAGTTGAAACGCGACCTTCTGAGCGACAGCTTACGCAACTCCATCAGTCGATGACGCGCCACATCCAGCAAGGAAGCTTGTTCGGACTGTTTCGTGGAGATATGCTTGTCGCGATGGCGGCAGCAACGCGTCCGACGCAAACTGGGATTACGATTTCTTACGTCTATACGCCGAAAGAACTGCGTGGAAATGGGTATGCCTCTTATCTCGTCGCCAAACTATCTGAACATCTACTAAAGTCTTATCCGGTCGTGACGCTCTACACCGATTGGTCGAACCAGACAGCGAATAAGATCTATCAGCATGTCGGTTTCGAGTTAGTCGGGCGATCCTTACATATCAAGAAACAAGAGCGCTATCGATGAATATCGAGCCACTTGTTTCTTGGACATGTCTAGACATTGATATGTACAACAACAGCCGATCATCCTGTTATCTAAGGACGATCGGCTGTTTCATGTCAAACTGAGAAATCAATTGAATGTAGCGATGATTTTACCACGGACATGGCGTTCAGATAGACGTTGCAATCCTTTGACGATGTCCGCTGCTGGAATCTCTTCTGTGACGAGTGGATCTAGTTCTTTTGCTGCGACGAGTTTTAATAACTCGCTTGCCATATGACCGAGGTTTCGGATGGCACGGTCATCTTCGCTTGCATAAGCAGCCGCGAGTGCTACTTCATGGATCGAAGGGGAGAGCGTGAACGGCTTGACGACCGACTGATCGGGACCACCGGCGATGAAGGCAAGTTGCCCCGAGAAGGCAAGACGTCCGAGATCCGCTGTTGCTTCATCTCGACCGACCGTATTAAAAATCAAGTCAGCGCCGCGACCATTCGTCCAATCGCGGATGACATCCGTGACATTTTCTTTTTTGTAGTCGATTGCAAGATCGGCACCGAGTCGCTTGACCCACTCGTGGTTTTCCGTCGAAGCTGTCGTTGCGACTGAAAGACCAAGGCGTTTTGCGAGTTGAATGCCGATGCCACCAACACCACCTGCACCAGCATGAATGAGGATCGTCTCTTTTCCTGTCGTGTTCATCTTCTGAATGATGGCTTCATAGGCCGTCATGCCTGCGCAAAGAATCGCAGCGGCTTCAGCGAATGAGATGTCTTCCGGAATCAGAGCGAGGGCACGTGTATCGACGAGTGCATATTCAGCAAAAGCACCATCGCGTTGCAGGTTCGTATGAATCGCTACGCGATCGCCGATTTTCACTTCTGCGCCGGGTCCGATTTGTTCGACGACACCAGCTAGATCGACGCCTGGAATATGCGGGAACGTCCAAGCTGGATTGTTAGTCGCCTTATAGTCGACGGGATTCAGTGCGACGGTCTTGACGCGAATCAAAGCTTGACCTTCTCCTGGCGTCGGCGTCTCGACCTCTTCAAATGTCCATTGATCAATGGCTGTACCTGAGTGATTTAACCATGCTTTCATGTTTAATACGCTCCTTCCGAATACGTGAGTTCATACGAGTGAGAGTAGATTTCGACGAGGTTACCGAATGGATCCTCACAGTAGACCATTCGATACGGCTTGTCTCCCGGATAGTATTCGCGGATTGGCATCCGTTGTTTGCCACCATGGGCAACGATTTTTTCGACGAGTCCTTCGACGTCTGGATCTTGAATCGCATAATGGAAGATGCCTGTTTTCCAGAATTCGAAGTTGTTTTCGGGTTGTTCATTGTTCGGGAATTCGAACAACTCGATTCCGATGCGGTCACCTGTCGCCATGTGAGCAATCCGGAACTTGTTCCACCCTGCACCAAAGACATCCGTACACATGACACCGATGGCAGAATCATCTTCGAGGACATCAGACGGTTCCATGATGATATACCAGCCCATCACCTCTTGATAAAAACGGACGGCTTCGTCGAGATTCGGCACGGAAAGACCGATGTGCGAAAAATTACGTGGATACGTCATGCTTAACACTCCTTTTGCAAAATGATTTACGCATACTCTAACTTACGCTACACTCGATTGCATAGTACGCACTTTGAAGTAACTACTCTGGAGGAGAGAACAACATGTCGACAGAACAATTTCCGGTCAATCGGGCGCTCGCCATCATCGGCGGAAAATGGCGTCCACAATTATATTGCACGTTAGAGAACGGTCCGAAACGTTTTTTAGAGTTACAACGTGCCATTCCCGGGATTTCTCGGAAAGTCTTGACCGATCAGTTAAAAGAACTTGAACGACTCGGAATGATCGAGCGGATTGAGTATGATGAAGCCGTCTTACACGTCGAATACAAATTGACAGAGGCGGCATTTACACTGCAACCGGCCATGAAAGGTTTATGCGCGTGGGGGGAAGGGAATCAATTATCCGAATCCTAAACGAGAGGCAGTGACACTCATGAAATTGACTTATCACGGACAATCGACAGTAACAATCGAGACGAACGGGCATCATCTCGTCATCGATCCATTCTTTAGCGGTAACGAAAAAGCGACGACGAATCCCGATGACGTCAAAGCGGATTTCATCCTTTTGACGCATGCGCATGCCGATCATATGCTTGATGCAGAGCGAATCGCGAAAGCGACGGGAGCTACAATCATTGCTACTCATGAACTGGCGACGTATCTGAGTTTCAAAGGGCTCAACGTTCACCCGATGAACCTCGGCGGACAGTTTGAGTTTCCGTTTGGTAAAGTGAAGATGACACAGGCATTCCATTCATCAAGTATCATCGATGAGGAAAAACAGACGATTACGTACATGGGGATGCCGGCTGGATTCTTGCTGACGATCGAAGGAAAGGAAATCTATCATGCAGGTGATACGGCACTGTTCGGGGATTTAGCTCTTTATGGTGCCCATCACGAAATCGATTTAGCTTTCTTACCGATTGGTGATAACTTCACGATGGGTCCGGACGACGCGTTGATTGCTGCAGATATGTTGCAAGCGAAAGCCGTCGTACCGATCCACTACGATACATTTGATTTAATCAAACAAGATGCGAACGCCTTCTGTGAAAAGATTGAAGCACAAGGTCAAACGGGCCATCCACTCGCGATTGGCGAGTCACTCGAATTATAATCCGTTCTTAAGTAAAGGAGAGGAAACGTCATGGTTCCTCTCCTTTTTGTTGCCGTTTTTCTGACCTCCTTCCTTCTTCCGCCCGATGGCGAAACGGTGAACTTCTTCTATGATAAAAAAGGGGCTGTTGACAGCCGATTCGGATATTCGGAATAATGGAAGACATGAGATGGAGGGGCTGACATGGAAGAACATAATAGTAGGAGTGTGCGAAAACGAAAACAATCGTCGTTCACACGCTTAAAAAATAAACAAAAACAAAAGATGGATGCACGATTGAACCGGATTGGAGAAAAAGGACCAGTGAAACGGCCAATCTACTTATACGGCGGTGTCATTCTCGGACTTGTCGTCATCTATTCGATCACATTGCTCGTCTCAACGGAATTGTTATCGCGCGGCGAGTCATTTAAGACGACGAATCGCTATAAATCTCTCGCCATCGAGGCGCCGCACGCAACGGTACAATTCGTTCGAAGCACAGACGGAAACGTCCAAATCAAACTCGTCGATAGTGCGTCGAGTGGGAAGCGACTGAAAATCAGTACATCGACGAATACGGTGACGGTGACAGGACGAGATGGTTGGCTGTCTCGACTTGGCAATCGTCCGAGCGAGAAAACAGCAGACTATACGATTCAAGTAGGATTACCAAGTTATATGAACCGTGTTGATGTCGATGCCGGTACACTGAAAGGGATGGGCATCTACGCAAAAACGATCGAGATGGATGGAGAAGCGATGAGTCTCGATAAAGTAAAAGGTGATGAGATTACACTGAATGCAACACGTGCGATTTCCGTCAAGGAAATGGACGCCGTACATGCGCAGGTGACAGGCGAGAGTGTCTCGCTGGCAGACTATATGGCGAAGTTGAGTCTTGACGTCACGACGATTGACGGCGCGACGAAATTGAAGCCAGATAAATCAGCCGGTACGATTACGATCGACACGGGAGGCGATATTAAAGCCTCTGATCGATATACGAAACAAAAGAATAAGGATGAGACGATTTATGAACTGTCGAAACAAGAAAAACCGGAAGTGACAGTCAATAGTGAAGTCGGGCAGGTGACGCTCGAGTGAAATTAAAGTTTCGGATTGGACTTCGAACGATTAAGACTGGCATCGCGGTAGCTCTTGCACTCAGCATCTCTTGGTATGTATTTGATATTTATTCAGGAATGGGGGCTGTCGCAGCCATCGTTGCGATGCAACCGACAATCCATCGTTCATTTAAAATCGTCTTCAATCGAATTTTCGGAACGGTACTCGGACTAATGTGTGGACTCGCCATCGTTGCGACACTTGGTGCCAATCCGCTGACGATCGGACTCGCCGTCGTCGTCTCACTCGTCCTCAATTCGATGATTGGACGAACGGATATGTCGACGTTCGCTGCCTTTGCGATCGTCTTGATGTTCGAGAGCCCGACCGCCGACTATGTCCACTATGCCTTATCACGATCGTTGCTGACTGTCGTCGGTGTGTTATCTGCCGTTCTCGTCAACTACATCGTCTTCCCACCACATTATGAAGACCGCTTGCTATTACTCGTCAAAAAAACGACGCAACAGTTGATGGAAGATTGGCGAACCCTTGTGCAAGATGATGGACGCTTGCTTGCCGTCCGTAAACAAATCCTCAAACATGAGGAAATGATGCTGATGCTTCAAGAGGATCAAAAATATCCATTGATGGCAAGCGGTCAAAGTGAAGCGTTCATTCGACTGAAGGAGCTTGTCGATCTTGAAGACAAGTTGCTCGTCTTGCTTGAAAGCATTGCTAGTCACCGGGATATCCCGATGACAGAAGAACAGGAAAAGACGCTCGGTCAGGAAATTGATTTCTTACTCAGCCATCATTACGATGTCATCTTCTCCCACGAACGAAAACAGGCGATGTTCTCATTCGATCAAGAATTAAGCGAAGCGAAGGATATCATCCATGGGCATTTGCTTGATTACCGGGAACAGTTAGAAAAAATGAAGTGAAGATGAAAAAGCGCTGTTTCTCCTAAGTAACATTTAGGAAAAACAGCGCTTTTTTGTGTAGCGTCATTGACGTAAGGATTGGACGACATCTGGATCAGGTGTGACGTAAAGAGTTGTTTGATCCGTGTAGATGACGAATCCGGGCTTTGCACCACTCGGTTTTTTGACATAACGTAGTTCCGTGAAGTCGACCGGGACTTGGCTCGACTCACGTGCTTTCGAGAAATAAGCCGCGACGATCGCTGCTTCCTTCAACGTCGTCTCGTCCGGTGCATCACTTTGAATGATGACGTGCGATCCCGGGATATCCTTCGTGTGTAACCACGTATCGGACCTGCGTCCGAACTTGAACGTCGCGTAATCATTTTGTTTATTGTTCTTTCCTACGAAGAATGGAAGACCAGTCGAAGAACGGTATGCTTCGAGTTGTGGGAGCTGCGGTTTCTTTTTCTTCTTTTGTCGTTCGCGCAGATAACCTTCTTCGACGAGTTCCTCGCGCATTTCCCGGATGTCTTCTGGGGATGCGACATCGAGTTGCGCAAGTAAGCCTTCGAAGTACGCAATCTCAGCTTGGTTCTTCTCGAGCTGACGCGCGACTTCGACTTTGGCGGTTTTTAATTTGTTGTACCGTTTGTAGTAGCGCTGCGCGTTCTCATTCGGTGAAAAGCGAGGATCGAGCGAAATCGTTATCTCAGCGCCGTCTGGGTCATAGTAATCGACGACTGTCGCTTCCTTCATCCCGCGTTCGAGCTGATACAGATAGGTCGTCAGTAATTCCCCTTTATGTTTCCACTCATCCATCCGTAACGTCGCTTCTAAATCTTTTTCGAGTTTCGAGCGTTTTAGAATATTTTTATCATATTCACTTTTGATGAACCGTTCGAGATCGGCTGCTTGTTGTTTGACACGATCGCGGTTCGCCTTTTGATGGAAGAAGGCGTCGAGGACTTGACCACTCGTCTCGAACGTCTTCTCATCGATGATGGATCCTTCCGTCAAGCGGATAGGGGCGAAACGTTCCTTCCCGCCATCCATCCGTTGCAACACATAAGGACCATCGAGTTCCTTCAGGACTTCTTGAAAGGCAGACGCGAGAGTCGTCCGGTTGGCTAGACCTGCTCGCGAGACAATCTCTTTTGCGATTTGCGGGGACAGACCACTGAAGAGACCAAGTAACTGACGATCGAGCTTCCCAGCGTTCCAGTCAATCCGGTGAAGCGCCTTTTCGATATCTCCTGTGAGCGGATCAACTTTATCCTGTGCCGGCGGAAGCTGGTATGTCATCCCTGGCATGATCGTCCGGAAGGTATTTTGACTGAGTGGTAAGTGTTTGATCGCATCGAGGATTTTATCTTGTCCATCGGTCAAAATGATGTTCGAGTGACGTCCCATCAATTCGATATAGATTTTTTTCGCTTCCTCATCGCCAAGTTCGTTCCGGGAGCGGACGCGCAAGACGATGATCCGGTCGCGTTCGAGTTGTTCGATTGACTCGATGAACCCGCCTTCGACATGTTTACGGAGCATCATACAGAAGAGTGGGGGTTCACTCGGGTTGCTGACCGCTTCCGACGTAATGTGCATTCGTGCATACATGGCATTCGCAGAGGCGAGCAATAATACGTTTTTTCGCTCGGCCCGGACCTGGAATACTAAATCCAATGTATACGGTTGGTATACCTTATTGATCCGTCCTCCGACGAGCGGTTGGAGTTCTTCGACGACGCGTGTCGTCATCAATCCGTCAAAAGCCATACGATTACCTTCTTTCTTGATTTCGTTCTCACTTTCTAAAGGTAACAGAAATGGCATCGTTATGGTATGATAAAGCAGTCGAGCTAAAAAAGATGACTTGCGAACTTCCCGTCTCTACTGCTAATATGAAACAATGTGAAGTTTGTGAGATGGAGGGGTTTTGAAGTGATTTTCAAAGAGCGTGGCTTATTACTCGTATTATCAGGTCCAAGTGGTGTCGGAAAGGGAACGGTCTGTCGTGCCTTGCGCGAAGATCAGGATAACGATCTGCATTACTCGGTATCCTGTACGACGCGCCAACCGCGTGAAGGAGAAGTAGATGGTGTCCACTATTTCTTTAAATCGCGTGAAGAATTCGAAGAGATGATTGCGAACAATCAACTCTTGGAATATGCTGAATTCGTAGGGAATTATTATGGAACGCCTGTCGAATGGGTAAACCAGATCCTAGATGAAGGAAAAGACGTCATTCTCGAAATCGAAGTTCAAGGGGCCATGCAGGTCAAAGAACATTTTCCGGAAGCTGTCTTCTTATTCCTTGCACCTCCAAGCCTCCAAGAATTGCGGAACCGCCTCGTAGGGCGTGGAACGGAATCGGAGGAAGTCATCAAGCAACGTCTTCTCGTCGCTAAGGAAGAGATCGAGATGATGGATGCGTATGACTATGTCGTGACGAACGACGAAATTCATAAAGCCTGTGATCGAATTCAAGCGATCGTCACAGCGGAACATTGCAGTCGGGAACGTGTCGCGTCCCTATATAAAAAAGCCATGGAGGTTAAGTGATATGTTATATCCATCAGTTGATAAGCTTCAAAAGAAAGTGCCATCGAAATATACGATCGTTACAGTTGCCGCTAAGCGTGCGCGTCAAATCCAAGACGGGAAACGCGTGAGAGTCACGAACCCAAAATCGCATAAACCGGTCGGGAAAGCTTTAGAAGAGCTTTATTTCGAAGAAGTATCCGTCACGAACCAACCGCAAGACTAATTTTGAAGCAGCCACTTGTCATCGTGGCTGTTTTTTTCAATAAGGAGGACACCTACATGTTAACCAACCGAAACATTCTACTGTGTGTCGGCGGTGGAATCGCTTCCTATAAATCAGCAGCACTCGCTTCAAAACTCGTCCAAGCAGGCGCACACGTTCAAGTCGCGATGACGCGTAATGCGCAACAATTCGTCGGTAAGACGACGTTTGAAGCACTGACGCGAAAAGCGGTCTATGATGACGTCTTCATCGAGCATGATCCGTCAAAAATCGCCCATATCGATTTAGCGGACGAAGCGGACTTGATCGTCGTCGCACCAGCGACCGCGAACTTGATTGCAAAACTCGCGCACGGGATCGCAGATGACTTCATTACGACGACGATCCTTGCAGCAACGTGTCCCGTCATCGTCGCACCGGCGATGAATGTCAACATGCTCGAACATCCGGCGACTGTCCGCAATATCGAACAACTCAAGCAGGATGGTGTCCAGGTGATTGCACCGGGAGTCGGAAATCTCGCATGTGGTTGGGTCGGAAAAGGTCGTTTACCGGAACCAGAAGATTTGGTCGCAACACTCTCAACGTTCTTTGAAGAAAAATATCTAGCTGGGCGAAAAGTTTTGATCAGTGCAGGTCCGACCGTTGAACGGATTGACCCGGTTCGTTATTTGACGAATGATTCTTCAGGGAAAACTGGAATTGCGCTAGCAGAGGCGGCACGAGACGCAGGAGCAGATGTCACGCTCGTCCATGGTCCCCTTCGGATCGGATTACCGACCGGGATGGCGACGATTGCTGTTGAATCAGGGGAAGAGATGCTTGAAGCCATGTTACGTGACTATGAGACGCAAGACATCGTCATCATGTCCGCTGCCGTAGCTGACTATCGACCGTCTGTCCAGTACGATCAGAAGCAGAAGAAAATTCACGGACCATTGCGGATTGAACTCGAGGAGACGACGGATATTCTGAAGACGCTCGGTGAGCAGAAACAACATCAGGTATTAGTTGGATTTGCAGCGGAGACGACGGACGTCGAGACGTTCGCGAAACAGAAACTCGTCCGAAAGAAGGCGGATTTCATTGTCGCGAATGATGTCTCTCGTTCTGACATCGGATTTGTCAGCGACGAAAATGAGGTCGTTGTCTTCGGGAAGAATGATTCCGTCACGCGATACGATCAACAATTGAAATCGACGCTCGCTAAAGCGCTCATGCGCCAATTTGCGGAGGCATTGGCATGATAGCTGAAGTCATCGTCGATGTCGCAGCGGCCACTGTCAATCGTCCATTTGATTATGCCGTGCCGGAACTTTGGCAGGAGCTGATCGTTCCCGGGATGCGCGTCGAGGTTCCGTTCGGTCCACGTGCGTTGCTTGGGATCGTCGTCGGGACGAAAGCCACATCTGATCTGACGAACGTCAAATCGATCGTTCGTGTCTTAGATGAGACGCCGACCTATACGCAGGAATTACTCGAGCTGTCGGCTTATCTATCAGAAACGACATTGTGTTTTCAGGCGACGGCACTGCTTGCGATGCTGCCGGCTGCCTTGAAGGTGAGTTATGATAAACTGGTCATAGTCGAGTCGGGCCCACTTCGGGCATATCATGGTAAGAAAATGAGTCAATTACCAACGGAAGTCCAACAAATCATCTTAACAGCGGCGAAACAAGCTGACGTGACGCTTCAACCGGTCATTCGTGAGAAAAAGACGTCTAAGACGGATAAACGGATTCGTCTCCTCGAGGAACAGGCAACTTTTACGAAACAAGCGAGCCAACAAGTGGCACTTTACTCGTATATCCAAGAATTTCCGAATGCGCTTTGGAGTGAAATAAAGCAGGCGACAGGCGCAACGAGCGCAACATTGAACGCCCTCGAGAAAAAGGGCATCATTGAAGTCGAGACGATTGATGTACGGCGAAATCCTTACGAGCATCTCGTCCAAGACATCTTTGTGCCGTCTTCTTTGACGGAAAAGCAACAGGAAGCCGTCTCGGCGATAACAGCTGAAGCGGAGACCGGAACGTTTTTGTTACATGGCGTAACAGGAAGCGGTAAGACAGAAGTCTATCTTGAATCGATTCATGCACAACTCGAACGCGGTAGACAAGCGATCTTGCTCGTCCCTGAAATCAGTCTGACACCGATGATGGTCAAACGGTTCAAACGTCGTTTCGGAGAACGGGTCGCTGTCTTGCATAGCGGTCTATCGCTCGGAGAAAAGTATGATGAGTGGCGCAAAATCGCACAAGGTGAGGTTGATGTCGTCGTCGGTGCACGATCCGCCGTGTTTGCGCCGCTGACGAATATCGGAATCATCATTCTCGATGAAGAACATGAAACAACCTATAAACAAGAAGAGAATCCGCGCTATCATACGCGTGATGTTGCAAAATGGCGAGCGGCCTATCATCGTTGTCCCGTCGTGCTCGGAAGTGCAACTCCATTACTTGAGACGTATGCGCGGGCACAAAAAGGGGTCTATCGTTACTTACCGCTTCGCGAACGATTCGGTGGGGAACTGCCTCCGGTCGACATCGTTGATATGCGTAAAGAACTTGAACGGGGCAATCGTACTCCGTTCAGCCTCGCGCTAGTCGAAGGCATCAAAGAACGAATCGAGCGTGGGGAACAGACGGTATTACTTTTGAACCGTCGTGGGTACACGACATTCGTCTTATGTCGGGATTGCGGGGAGACGCTTCAATGTCCGCATTGTGCCGTCAATTTAACGTATCATCAACATGAAGATCGCTTGAAGTGCCACTATTGTGGATTCGAGGCGGCGATGCCGAAAACTTGTCCGTCCTGTGAATCGACGAAGATTCGTCAGTTCGGAACGGGGACGCAAAAGATTGAGGAAGAGTTGGCGCATTTGATTCCGGAAGCACGGATTATTCGGATGGATCAAGATACGACGTCTCGTAAAGGCGCACACGAGAAGTTACTCGATGCCTTCGAGCGTAAGGAAGGGAACATTCTTCTCGGAACACAGATGATTGCAAAAGGTCTCGACTTTCCAAATGTCACGCTCGTAGGGGTGCTCGCTGCTGATGCGACGCTCGGTATTCCGGATTTTCGGGCAAGTGAGCGAACGTTCCAGTTGATCACGCAAGTGTCGGGTCGTGCCGGGCGGGGGCAACTCGCCGGACAGTCGATCATCCAGACCTATAATCCTGAGCACTACGTCATTCAGACGGCGAAACAGCATGATTACGAAACGTTCTATAAGCGGGAGATGCAGTTGCGCAAACTCGGGGGACACCCTCCATTCTGGTTCCTTGGCTTGATCACGGTCTCGGCGACACATCCACTCGAAGCACAAGCAGAAGCGCAACAGATTGCTTCCGAGCTGCGGGCTTTCGAATCGGAGGATTTAGTCGTCAATGGACCGTTCGATGCGCCACTTGCTCGACTGAAGAATATGTACCGACAACAGGTCTTAATTAAACATAAAGGGCAGGAAGATGTCCGGACACATCTCCGTGATATCTTAGCCCGTCGTCAAAAATCAAAAACACAAGTCGCGATCGACTTGAATCCATTTGTATTCATGTGAGGTGTCTGTATGTATAAAGTAGTAGAAGTACCCAACGATGTATTACGACAGGTGTGTGAACCTGTCACGAAGTTCGATAAAAAACTTGGTAAGATGATCGACCGGATGTTCGATACGATGTATGAATATGATGGTGTCGGCTTAGCGGCACCGCAAATCAATCAACCGATCCGTGTTGCGGTCGTCCATACGGATGATGAGACCGGACCGATCGAGCTGATCAATCCGGAAATCATCGAAGCCGACGGTTCACAGATCGATGACGAAGGATGCCTCAGCATGCCCGGCATCTTTGGTCCTGTCGAACGGTTCGACCGCATCGTCGTCAAGTCGCAGGATCGACTCGGACGAACGGTCAAAATCAAAGCAAACGGCTTTTTTGCACGTGCCATCCAGCATGAGATGGATCATTTAGACGGTGTCCTGTTCACGGATAAACTCGTCGAGCAAGAAAAACCGCGCGTCGTCTTCATGGGGACGCCTGAGTTTGCGGCAGGAACACTGCGTGAAGTGATCGATGCCGGATATGACGTCGTCGGTGTCGTCTCACAACCCGATAAGCCGGTCGGACGAAAACGGGAAGTCAAACCGACACCAGTGAAACTCGTCGCGATGGAGCACGATATTCCTGTGTTGCAACCGAA
Source organism: Exiguobacterium sp. OS-77 (assembly GCF_000414195.2). Lineage (NCBI taxonomy): Bacteria > Bacillati > Bacillota > Bacilli > Caryophanales > Exiguobacterium > Exiguobacterium sp. OS-77. The sequence continues at coordinate 1,167,253 of NZ_DF239008.1, forward strand.
ACGGATTCGCGAGGATTATCAAGATGTTCTCGATTTAAAACCAGATCTCATCATCACGGCAGCTTACGGTCAGATCGTACCGACGGTGATTTTGGAAGCACCACGTTTTGGGGCGATCAATGTCCATGCGTCACTCTTACCGAAATATCGTGGCGGTGCACCGATTCATCAAGCAATCATCGATGGTGAAAAAGAGACAGGCGTGACGATCATGTACATGGTCGATCGATTGGATGCCGGTGATATGTTGTCAAAAATCATCGTTCCGATTGAAGAGAACGATACAGTTGGAACGATGTTTGAAAAATTAGCGGACGCAGGAGCGCGTCTGTTGCTTGAGACGTTACCGCGTTTGTTCGCAGGTGAATTGACACCGGAAGCACAAGTCGAGGCAGAAGCGACGTTTGCACCGAATATCTCACGTGAACGGGAACGGCTTGATTTTACGTTACCGGGTGAGACACTCTATGATCAAATCCGAGGAATGAATCCTTTCCCAAGTACGTACACGATGCTTGGTGATGATCGATTGAAAGTCTTTTTCGCGACGAAAGTCAAAGGAACGGGACGACCAGGTGAAATCATTGCTTTAGAAGCGGATGGTCCCGTCATCGCGACAGGTTCGGAAACAGCGTTGAAGCTGATCGACTTACAGCCGTCCGGAAAAAAACGGATGGATGGTGCCACGTTCATGCGCGGGATCGGTCAATCGCTTGAACTCGGACAACAAGTAGGTGAGAACGCATGAACGTACGTGACGCAGCAGTAGCGACACTAATGAAAATTGGTCAAGGTGGTGCCTTCTCGACAATCACAGTTCACCAGATGCTTGAAAAGCGTGCTATCTCAGCAACGGATGTCGGCTTGTTCACAGAACTCGTCTACGGGACGCTCAGTCGTGAATTGACACTGGATTATATTTTGGAGCCGTATCTAGCGAAACAGAAAAAACTTGATCCGTTCATGCGTCCATTATTACGGATGAGTGTGTATCAATTGTTTTATCTTGATCGTGTACCGGATCATGCCGTCATCCATGAAGCTGTCGAGATTGCTAAAAAACGTGGGAAAGTCCACGTCTCGAAAGTCGTCAACGGAGTGCTCCGGAATGTATTACGGGCGGGAATGCCCCATTTCGCTGAGATTGAGCCTGTTGCAAAACGAATCAGCGTCGAAACGAGTCATCCGCAGTGGCTCGTCGAACGCTGGATTGAACTGTTTGGTCCGGAAGAAACGCTTCAAATCTGTCAATTGAATAACACACCTGCACCGGTCACGGTTCGCATCAATCGGACGAAGACGACGCGAGAGGAAGCGATCGAGCTTCTACTCGACCAAGGTGTGACGGCAAAACCATCTACGGTCGCGCCAGATGGTCTCGAAATCGAACGAGGAAGCGTTCAAAAAACGGATCTGATTGACCGTGGGTATCTTTCTCTGCAGGATGAGAGCTCAATGCTCGTCGCCCGTGCACTCGGTGCAGAAACATCTGATCATGTACTTGACAGCTGTGCCGCACCTGGTGGGAAAGCGATGCATATTGCTGAAGGTTTGACGACGGGAACACTACAGGCACTTGATCTTCATCCACATAAGATTAAATTGATTGAACAGCAAGCGACACGATTAGGTCTTACGACTGTTCAAGCAGAAGCGTTAGATGCTCGTAAAGCAGGAGACCGCTTTGAAGTAGAATCGTTTGATCGGATTCTTGTCGACGCACCTTGTTCAGGACTCGGTGTCATTCGAAGAAAACCAGATATCAAATGGACGAAACGCCCGGAACAACTCGAGCAACTCCCGAAAATTCAACGAGATATTCTGACATCTGTCTTACCACTCGTTAAAAAGGGTGGAACCTTTGTCTATTCGACTTGTACGATTGATCCGACCGAGAACGAGGAGCAGACAGCGTTCATTCTCGATCAAGGGTTCGATTTTGACACATCCTTTGCGGCACGCATGCCAGAATCCGTGCGACATCTGATTGGGGATCGAGCAGAACTCAAGTTGTTACCGACGACAGTCGGAACGGATGGCTTCTATATTGCCGCGTTTAAAAAACGAGAAGATTGACACGAACGGAGGACTGTCATGGAGTTAGCTCACCTTTCGACTACTGGGAAAGTCAGGACTAAAAATGAGGATACGGTATTACTCGTCGGGAACGCTGAACGTGGTCTTGCCGTCGTTGCGGACGGTATGGGAGGTCATGCTGCTGGCGATATCGCAAGTGCAATTGTTCGCGAGGTATTTGAAGCATCCTTTTCACTCATGCCAAATCGTCCGATGGAATTGTCTGAATGGATAGAACAACGTGTAGCCGAGGCAAATGCCCGGATTCTTCAGTTTTCAAAAGAAGAGCAACTTGCCATCGTCGGAACGACCATTGCCTGCGTATGCTGGGTCGAGGAGTTGCTCGTCATCGGTCATGTTGGGGATAGCAGAGTCTATGCCCTTGAAGGTACGGCGTTAAAACAATTGACGGATGATCATTCTTACGTCAACATGTTACGACAAATGGGGGAACTTTCGGATGAGGAAGTCGAAAATCATCCACGTAAGAATGTCATCACACGGTCGGTCGGCTCGAACGAAACAGTCGAAGTCGACATTCAAGTCAGAGATGCTCCAGACTATGACCTCGTCCTCGTCTGTAGTGACGGGTTGACCGATGAAGTGCCAGATGATGTCATCGAACAGATCATCTTACAGGATGAGCCGCTTGATGAGATCGTTGGACGATTGGTGAAAGAAGCGAATGCTCGAGGAGGCGCGGATAACATTACGATTGCCGCCATCCGGTTCAAAGAAAGAAAGAGGGTCTGAATATGCGATACGGAGATCGATTAAATGACCGCTACCGCATAGAACGGCTAGTTGGAAGTGGCGGGATGGCGAATGTCTATCAAGCCTATGATGAGATTTTAAAGCGTCATGTTGCCATTAAGATTTTACGGACTGAATTTTCGCATGACGAACAGTTCATTCGTCGATTCGAACGTGAAGCGCATGCTGCTACCAGCTTGAATCATCCAAACATCGTTGCCGTCTATGATGTAGGCGAAGAAGATGCCATCTATTACATCGTCATGGAGTATATCGATGGTATGACATTAAAAACATTTTGTGAAAATCAAGCATTACCTGTGCCGCAGGCCGTCGATATCATCGCTCAAATTTGTGATGCGATTGATCACGCCCATGCACACCGGATCATCCATCGCGATATCAAACCGCAAAACATGTTGATTCGAGAAGATGGTACCGTCAAAGTAACGGATTTCGGAATCGCTGTGGCGATGTCGAATGCGACGCTGACGCATACGATGTCCGTTCTTGGGTCCGTCCATTACTTTTCACCGGAACAAGCAAAAGGTAAATTTGCGGATGAGAAGTCGGATATCTATTCGCTTGGTGCTGTCTTATACGAACTCGTCACAGGACAAGTCCCGTTCGAAGGTGATTCACCGGTTGCGATCGCTTTAAAGCATCTGCAAGATACACCGCGTCGCCCATCCGTCTTGAATCCGAAAGTGCCGCAAGCACTCGAGAACTGTATCATGCAGGCGCTTGCAAAAGCACCGCATGACCGTCAACAGTCCGTCGCAGCGTTTAAGGCAGATATGGTGACGGCGTTGTCTGACGAACGGGCAAATGAAAGCATCCGTGGCGCAGAAGAGGATGAGATGGAAAAGACAATGGTTTTATCACCTGTCCAAGTGCCAGAAGAATCAAAAGCGGAACTAGAATCACCCGCCGTCGCAACTGTTCAACCGAAAACACCGGAAAAGAAAAAGAAAAAACGCTGGTGGATCATCCTCTTGTTACTCCTTTTACTGGGTGGGGCGGCTACGACGTTCGCGATGTGGCCGGATCCAACGGTCACCGTACCATCTGTCGTCAAGACGGATGGAGACGATGCGGAAACGAAGCTTGAGAAACTTGGATTTGTCGTCGAGACAACGGAACGGAGTAGCGATACGGTCGAAGAAGGCGATGTCATCAGTCAAACGCCTCGTGAAAAAGCACAGGTCAAGAAGGGCTCGACAGTCAATTTGGTCGTTTCTACTGGTAGTGCTCCGGTTGAGGTACCGGATGTGACGGATGAAGCTGAAAAAGAAGCAATTGCAACGCTAAAAGAAGCAGGATTCGCAAAAGTCGAAGTCGAGCGAGAGAAGTCGGATGAGATCGATCGAGGAAATGTGATTCGACAGTCAATTTCTGCTGGAACGGAGGTCATTGCGAAAGAACAAACGATTACGATTACTGTATCTGAGGGGACGTCTTCTTTCGAGTTGAAGGATTTGACGAATTTATCGAGTGATGAAGCAAAAGCTTATCTCGATAAAGTAGGATTAGACGGAACATTCGAACAAGAATTTTCTAGCGATGTCAAACTCGATCAAGTCATCCGTCAGTTCCCGCAAGCTGGCGCACAAGTCGAGCCGAACGACTCCGTGACGGTCTTCATCTCTAAAGGTGAGGAAGAAAAAACAGTGACGGCGACGTTCCCTGAAAAGGTCGTCTATGATGCTGTTAGTGAAGATGAAGAAGAGGCTCCGCCGAAACAAGTCATCCGAATCGAGACGGAAGACGCGAAAGGGAAGCGGACCGTCATCGAGGAATCAATTGATCAAGATGAGACATTCGACGTGCCATTAACGATTGATCCGGGTGAAGAAGGCAAAATTACGATCTATAAAGACGATACGGTGTATCGTTCAAAAACCATCACGTACAATCAAGCAAAAGACGCACAATGAATGTGATAAAAAAGGAGTGCATAGGATGACGGAACAACGCATCGAAGAGAATCGAGAAGGAACGATCATACGCCTGCAGGGCGGCTTTTATGATGTCATGACACCAGAAGGAGAAGTTCGTTCACGAGCAAGAGGAAATTTCCGAAAACGCGGCATCAGTCCAGTCGTCGGAGATGAAGTCGTGCTTCATATCGAAAGTGAGACCGGGTACATTCTCGAAGTGAAGGAGCGGGACAACTTTTTAGTACGCCCGCCTGTCGCGAATATCGATCAAGCGTTGCTTGTCGTCTCGGCGGCAGAACCTGATTTTTCAGCGCATCTACTCGACCGATTTCTCGTCTTGATCGAAGCGAAGGAAATCCAACCCGTCATCCTGTTAACGAAGATGGATTTACTTGACGAAGTCAAAGGACCGGCTGTCCGAGAGGCGATTGCCGCTTACCGGAAGATTGGGTATACGGTCATCGAGACATCAAGTGAGACGTTGACGGGTGTTGAGCAAGTCCGTCCGTTACTTGCTGGAAAAACGAGCGTTCTCGCCGGACAATCCGGTGTCGGGAAAAGTTCATTGCTCAATGCACTGGAGCCCTCTCTTGATTTAGAAACAAGTGCGATCTCGAAATCACTCGGACGCGGACGTCATACGACGCGCCACGTCACATTAATGCCGCTTGCCGAAGGATTGATTGCCGATACGCCAGGTTTCTCGAACCTCGATTTTCCGTATGATATGGAAATCGAGGATGTACGGTGGAGTTTTCCTGAATTCGTCGCTGTACAAGATGATTGTAAATACCGAGGTTGCTTGCATTTGAATGAACCCGGTTGTGCCGTCAAGGAAGCCGTCGAAGCCCAAGAAATCATGTCCTCTCGTTATGAGAACTATGGTATGTTTATAGACGAAATCAAGAATCGAGCCCGGAGGTATTGAAGATGATTAAAATTGCACCATCGATCTTATCAGCAGATTTTGCGAATCTTGAGCGTGATGTCAAAGCAGTCGAAGCAGCAGGCGCGGACTATATCCATTTTGATGTCATGGACGGTCAGTTCGTACCGAACATCTCATTTGGATTACCTGTGCTTAGCAGCTTACGTCAAAAGACGGATATGATTCTCGATGTCCATTTGATGATTGACCAGCCAGAACGTTTCGTTGAAGATTTCGTCAAGGCAGGGGCTGACATCGTGACGTTCCACGTCGAAGCGACGAATCATGTCCATCGTGTCTTGCAACAAATCAAAGCAGCGGGCGCAAAGGCAGGAGTCGTCTTGAATCCCCATACGCCATTATCAACGATTGAACACGTCCTTGAGGATGTCGATATGGTTTTATTGATGACGGTCAATCCGGGCTTCGGTGGACAAGCCTTCATCGAGCGTGTCATGCCGAAACTCGCAGCACTTGCGCAAATGAAAGCAGATCGTGGTCTGACATTTGAAATCGAGATTGACGGTGGCGTCAATCCGGAAACGGCAAAGCTTTGCATCGATAACGGTGCGAACGTTCTCGTCGCAGGATCAGCAATCTACAATGCACCAGATTATGCGGAAGCGATCACTAGCATTCGTCAAGGGGCTGCCGTATAATAAGAACGAGAAAACGAAATATGATGACCGCAAGGGGTGTCGCTTGAAAAGCGGCTGAGAGGAGTCTTTTAGACTTTAACCCTTCGAACCTGTTCCGTTCAAACGGACGTAGGGATGTGGCGCACGCAGGCAGTACGGCGTTCGTCGTACTGCCTTTTTGCGTCCTCTCGTACAATGAAGGAGGAATAATAACATGAAACGGTTACAAATGATGATGGAAATTGCCATCTTTGCCAGTCTCGGAGTCGTCTTTGATTTACTGATTCCATTCAAAATGCCACAAGGAGGCTCAATCAGCTTAGCGATGTTACCGATCTTCGTCATGGCATTTCGCCACGGTGTCGTTGGAGGGGTCGTTACGGGAGCGCTTGTCGGTACGATTCAATTGATGTTCGCTCCACAAGTCTTGACGATCGTTCAACCGATGCTTGACTATACGATTGCGTATGGTGTCGTCGGATTAAGTGGTCTGTTCGCGCGTCAAGTCAGACTAGCCGCGCGCAATGGACAAAAGAAAAGCTTGATGGCGTTCGTTCTCCTGGCGACGTTATTAGGCGCAGGACTCCGTTATATCTGTCATGTCATCAGTGGAATCGTCTTTTTTGCCGAGTATGCCGAAGGTCCAGTCGTACCGTATTCATTGATTTATAACGCGACATACATGGTACCGTCTTACGTTCTTTGTGGTGTCGTTGCGGGTCTTTTATTCACGACTGCGCCACGCTTACTACGTTATTCGGCACGAGGCGTCTGAGATGCGGGCGATTCTCGTCTGTGCCGGTCCGCGAGAAGAAGCGCCGGATTTACGGACGTTTTGTCAGCCAGGTGATTTTATCGTCGGTGTTGACGGTGGTGTTCAGACGATTGAATCGTTTGGGCTGACATGCGACCTGACGATTGGTGATTTTGATTCGCTTGGTTATGTACCAGAAGGGGCAATCGTTCATCCGGCCGAGAAAGATGAAACGGATCTCGAACTGGCACTTCGTACAGTCTCAGAGAAGAAACAGTTTGAGGATACCTTCATTATCGGGGCGACAGGTGGGCGGCTCGACATGACCGTCCAAAATGTATATTTATTGAAGCGATACCCAGAGGCACGACTCGTGACGAAACGAGAAGAGGTACGATACTTGGCTGAGGGAACGTATGCAGTCGAAGCAGGGAGCTATTATTATCTTTCGTTCATTCCACTCGTACCATCGACTTTAAGCTTATCCGGAGTCAAATATCCACTTGATGCACATCCAGTACCGGTCGGAGGTTCCTTGACCGTCAGTAATGAATGGTGTGCGTCAGAAGCGAAGGTAGAGCTCCATCAAGGAGAACTATTGATGATGCGGACGCTTAAGGAATAGCGCAATCATAGGAAAGAGGCCGTGGATGACTCCGCGACCTCTTTTTGTGTGAAATTATTCTTCGAGTTGAGAAGGGGCGACACGGATGTCGCTTTGAGCGGATAGATGTTTTCCTTTGACGAAGAGATGATAACTTCCCCACATGACAAGGAAGAAAGGAACACCAATGTATAGAGCGATTCGTTGATCCGCTTGAAACGCAAGACTGACGAGGACGACGACGTTAAGTGTCAACGAAATCAGTGGTAACACCGGATAGAGTGGTGTCTTGAATTTCAGTTCGGATACATCGTGTCCGTTTCGGACGAACTGACGACGAAATGCAAGCTGAGAAGCAGAGATCGAAATCCAGCCGACTTGAGCCCCGAGTCCGGCTAAGGACAAGAGCCAAATGAAGACGGTATCTTCTGCGAAAAATGCGGTCAGAAGCGATAACATCGCGAACATCATCGTAAAGAGTAAAGCACGCATTGGCACACCACGTGCATTGACGTAAGATAATTTCTTTGAAATCATCCCTTCTTGCGCCATTGCCCATAACATCCGAGTCGCCGCATATAATCCGGAGTTTCCGACGGATAATAGTGCCGTCAAGACGACGATATTCATCAAATCAGCAGCGTACGGAATGCCGATCGCATCAAAGACCATGATGAACGGACTGCTGACTCCGCCAGCCGTCTCATACGGAATTAATGCACCAACGATCGTAATCGATAAGACGAAGAAGATGAACGTCCGCCAGACTGTATTGCGGATCGCTTTTGGAATCGATTTTTCTGGCGTGTCGGACTCCCCAGCCGCAACACCGATCAATTCCGTTCCTTGGAAGGCGAAGTTGACGGCGATCATCGTCGTCAAGACACCAAGAATCCCGTTTGGAAACCAACCGCTTGCCGTAAAGTTAGCGAATAACGATGTTGGGCGATCTGCTTCCATCGGTAACCAGCCGAACCAAGCAGCGCCACCTAAAATGATGAAGAATAGGATCGCGAGGACCTTCAAACTCGAGAACCAGAATTCAGCTTCACCGAATGCTTTGGCGGAGACGGCATTCAGACCGAACAGCAAGACCGTAAAGGCGGTACACCAGACGACGACGGGTACATTCGGAAACCAGCGGTCCATTAAACTGCCGGCAGCTGTGATTTCGAGTGCCACCGTCACGGCCCAGCCGAGCCAATAAATCCAACCGACGGCAAAGCCGATCCCTGGTCCGATGAAGCGGGTCGTATAGGTCTGAAATGACCCCGAGACCGGCAGATAGACCGCTAATTCCCCTAGACATAACATTGTCAGATACATGATGGTCCCACCCACGATGTAACTGAGGACCGCCCCGAGAGGTCCTGCTTGTGAAATCGTTAATCCTGACCCTAAAAATAAGCCTGTTCCGATGATTCCGCCAAGTGAAATCATGAACAGATGTCGACTCGTCATCTCTCGTTTGAGTTGCATGATGACTTCCCCCAATTCTGACAAAATAAAGTACGTTCCTATTGTAAGCGTTTTCAATAAAAGCGACAATTAGTTTATGAGAAAAATAAATGAGGGCATAAAAAAACCGGAAGGGAAGATTCCCATCCGGTGGTTGCGCCTTATACGCGTTCGACTTTACCTGATTTAAGAGCTCGAGCTGAAACCCAAACCTTTTTCGGCTTACCGTCGACGAGGATACGTACTTTTTGTACGTTGACTCCCCAAGTACGTTTTGTTTTGTTCAATGCGTGTGAACGGTTGTTACCCGACTTTGGCGATTTCCCAGTAACGTAGCATTTACGTGCCATGCGTTCCGCCTCCTTTTATGTTGTTTTGCGTTCGTCCTAATAGACACTTTGCTATCTTAGCATGGTGTCAGGGCGGTTGCAACATAAAAAAAGTAGCTGACAAGAAAAAAACTTGACAGACAACCTCGAAATTTAAAATAATGGATGAGGATGATGGTAAAAGTTCATTTGACCGCTACTATTTTTCACTTATTCATTGTATAGTCAGTACGGCGACTTTTCAATAGTAGGTCCTTATAGTAGAATTATGAGAAGAATACAATATTCAAAGGGGGCTACTCAGGTGGCGATCGAGATGAAAACGACCTATGGAAAGATTGATGTAGATAATGATGTCGTCGCGCAACTTGCGGGCGGCGCGGCAATGGAATGTTTTGGTGTCGTTGGTATGGCATCCCAGTCTCAAATCAAGGATGGTCTTGCTGAACTCTTAAAACGTGAGAACTTTGCACGCGGTGTCATCGTTCGACAGGCTTCAGAGCAGGTCCATATCGATATGCATATCATCGTAAGTTATGGAACGAAAATCTCAGAGGTGGCGAATAACGTACAGAGTCGCGTGAAATACACGCTCAGTCAGGCACTAGGTCTTGACGTGACATCTGTGAACATCTTTGTCCAAGGAGTCCGCTTGACGAATGTCTAAGGCGGGAATAGAGGAGGAAACTTTAGTGAGTGTAGATCGTTTAACAGGAGCGCAGTTAGTCAAGATGATTCAAAATGGCGCGGCGAATCTCTATCAAAATGCAGATTTCGTCGATTCATTGAACGTCTTCCCTGTGCCAGATGGTGATACGGGAACGAACATGAATTTGACGATGACTTCAGGTGCAAAAGAAGCAGGTAAATCAACTTCGGATTCTGTATCGGAAGTCGCAAACGTCTTCGCACGTGGATTATTGATGGGGGCGCGCGGAAACTCTGGCGTCATCTTAAGCCAATTGTTCCGTGGATTCTCGAAATCAATCGAAGGCAAAACAACGATTGATACGAAGGAATTCGCAGATGCGTTACAAAAAGGTGTCGATACTGCATACAAAGCAGTCATGAAACCCGTTGAAGGAACAATCTTGACGGTTGCCCGTGAAACAGCTGTCGCTGCTATCGCACAATCTGAGACGACGACGGATTTCTTAGAGTTGATGCGTCAACTCGTCGAAGCTTCGAAAGTATCGCTCGACGGTACACCAGAACTTCTTCCGGTATTAAAAGAAGTAGGCGTCGTTGACTCTGGTGGTCAAGGTCTCGTCTGTATCTATGAAGGATTCCTCGCAACACTCGAAGGAAAAGAACTCGACAAGCCGCATGCACCTGTCATGGAAGCACTCGTCGAAGCAGAGCATCATAAAACGGCTCAAAGCTTCATGTCGACAGAAGAAATCCATTACGGTTACTGCACGGAAATCATGGTTCGTTTCCAAGATGACAAGCTTGCGAATGCACCGTTCAGCGAAGAAGACTTCCGGAACGAATTAGCGGAATTCGGTGATTCGTTGCTCGTCGTAGCGGATGAAGAACTCCTTAAAGTTCACGTCCACGTTGAAACACCAGGAGAAGTCATCACAAAAGGACAACGTTTCGGTGAACTCGTCGCTGTTAAGATTGAAAACATGCGTCAACAACACTCGACGATCCTTGAAGAAGAAGGTGCGAACCAAGTCACTCCAGTCGCTGCACCGAAGGCAAAAGCGAAAGCAGCCCTCGTGACAGTCGCAATGGGTGAAGGAATCAGCGAACTCTTTAAATCACTCGGTGTCAGTGTCGTCATCGAAGGCGGACAAACGATGAACCCGTCGACGGAAGATATCGTTAAGGCGATCGAGGATGCACACGCTGAACACGTTTATGTCTATCCAAACAACTCAAACATCATCATGGCCGCTGAACAAGCAGCATCTGTTGCGAATTGTGGTGTGACGGTCGTGAAATCAAAAACAGTTCCACAAGGTTTAGCAGCAACAATCGTCTATAATCCAGAAGCGACTGTCGAAGAGAACGAAGCGCACATGGCAGATGCGATTGCAGCCGTTAAGTCGGGACAAGTCACATATGCCGTACGTGATACGAACATCGATGGTGTAGAAATCAAGAAGGACGACCATATGGCGATTGCTGAAAAACAAATCGTCGCTACGGACGCTTCAAGTCTTGGTGCAGTCAAGAAACTCGTCGATACACTCGTCACTGAGGACGACGAAATCATCACGGTTCTTTACGGTGAAGGCGTCTCGACAGAAGAAGTTGACGCACTCGTCGCGTACATCGAATCGGTCAATCCGGATGCTGAAGTGGAAGTCCACGACGGCAAACAACCACTTTATTCGTACATTTTAAGCGTCGAATAAAACCATCATACTGAAAAAGGGCGACTAGCCTTTTCACGAATCCCACCATCTGCGATAATAGAGGTGGGATTTCGTTTGTTTCATAGAGAGGGGAAAAGAAATGAAATATCGTAGCGTCTTTGACATCATCGGACCAGTCATGGTTGGTCCATCGAGCTCGCATACAGCAGGGGCTGCACGGATTGGATTGATGGCGGGTAAATTATTCGGGGAAACGCCTACTGTCATCCACATCACGTTTTACGGTTCATTCGCGGATACGTATCGTGGACATGGAACGGATGTCGCCATCATCGGCGGTGTTCTCGGATACGATACGTTTGACGACCGGATTCCACAATCGATCGATATCGCGAAGTCGAAAGGGATTGAGATTCATTTCGAGACGAGTGAAGCGTTGACGGATCATCCGAATACGGCTCGTGTCCATTTGACGAATGGAGTAGAAGAGTTTGAATTGGTTGGTATTTCAATTGGTGGGGGAACGATTGAAATCACGGAATTAAATGGTGTACCGCTTCGTTTGTCCGGTGGGGGGCCGGCACTCGTCGTCTTGCACCATGACCGCTTTGGTGCGATTGCAGCCGTGACGAGCATTTTGGCTGATTACGAAATCAACATCGGGCATATGGAAGTGTCACGGCATGAAAAAGGAAAACAAGCACTCATGGCAATTGAGATTGATGACCGGATAACGGCAGAAGTGTTGGAAGAAATCGATCGGTTACCTCAAGTCGAGCGTGCCGTCATGATGGGAGAGTGAAGACATGTTTAAATCCGTAAAAGAACTCGTCGCCATCGCGACGGAACGAAATATTCCGATTTCGGAAGTCATGATCGAGCAAGAGATGACGGTTCGTCATTTAGAGCGAGATGAAGTCTATGCGATGATGGAACGAAACCTACAAGTGATGGAAGAAGCAGTCGCTCGTTCACTTGATGGTGACGGTGTCCAGTCGGTGACAGGACTGACCGGTGGGGATGCTGTCTTGCTTCAACGATACCGTGCTTCAGGTAAAGGTTTGTCAGGAGATTTGCTACTTGATGCCGTCAGTAAAGCAATCGGAACGAATGAAGTCAATGCTGCGATGGGAAAAATTTGTGCGACACCAACGGCAGGGAGTGCCGGCGTCGTACCAGGTACACTATTTGCTGTCAAAGATCGGTTAAACCCAACGCGTGAACAGATGTTACGCTTCTTGTTCACATCCGGTGCGTTTGGTTTCGTCGTCGCGAACAATGCATCGATTTCTGGAGCGGCTGGTGGCTGTCAAGCAGAAGTCGGTTCGGCAACAGCGATGGCAGCAGCTGCCATCGTTGAGATGGCGGGCGGAACACCGGATCAGTCAGCGCATGCTTTTGCGATCGCGCTGAAGAACATGCTTGGACTCGTCTGTGATCCTGTTGCAGGACTCGTCGAAGTGCCATGCGTGAAACGCAATGCGATGGGTGGGGCGAATGCTGTTGTCGCTGCCGACATGGCACTCGCTGGAATCACGTCACGGATTCCGTGTGATGAAGTCATCTCAGCCATGCATGAGATTGGTCAGATGATGCCGTCTGCGCTTCGCGAGACAGCAAAAGGTGGACTCGCGAATACGCCGACGGGTCGCTGGCTCGAAGCGAAAATCTTCGGAGAGTTATCGAATGAATCCATCACGTGACGTCAAGACATTAAAAGGTGTCGGACGGGATTTAGCGAAAAAACTAGAAGAGATGAATATTCTCACCGTTGCGGACGTGCTCGAGCACGTCCCGTTTCGTTATGACGACTTCGTGACGGGAAGTCTAACGGAAGCAATCCATGAGGATAAAGTCAAGTTCACGGGTCAAGTCCAGTCTGAACCACTTGTGCGCTATTACGGCAAAGGAAAAAATCGTTTAACGTTCCGTTTGCTCGTTGAAGAACGGTATAGTGTGACCGTAACGATGTTCAACCGGGCATTCTACAAAGACCAATTGCAACTTGGAGCAGAAGTGACGGTCAGTGGCAAGTGGGATTTACACCGGATGACGATCTCTGCGACGGAATTGCAATTCGGGGCAATCGAAGGCGAATTGACACCCGTTTACTCGCTCCGGGGTGACATGCGGATGAAGACATTCCGACGCGTCGTCGACTTGGCGTTCAAGGAGACTGAGGCATTAGCTGAACGAATCCCGGATAGCATCCGGAAGACGTATCGGTTGCAAGACCGGATGACGATGTTGAAGTCGCTTCATTTCCCAACGAATCGACAAGAGTTAACGGCTGCTCGTCGCAGTTATGTCTACGAGGAGTGCCTCTATTTCCAACTGAAATTACAGGCGTTACGTCTTGGACGACGGAAAGGTCAAGGGATTGCCTTGCCTTTACATGAAACGGATATTGCCAATTTCATCAAGAGCCTGCCGTTTCCGCTGACAGGTGCACAGCAACGTGTGACAAAAGAGATTCTAGACGACATCGGTCGCGGCGAACGAATGAATCGGTTGTTGCAAGGAGATGTCGGAAGCGGAAAGACCGTCATCGCAGCCATCGCCTTGTTCGCGACGGTTCGTGCCGGAAAACAAGGTGCCTTGATGGTGCCGACCGAAATTTTAGCGGAACAGCATGCAGCGTCGCTGGCCCCATTGCTTGAACCACTTGGGATCCGAGTCGGTTTACTGACGAGTTCCGTTAAAGGGAAAGCGCGTGCACACTTGCTCGAAGCTCTTGTAACAGGAGAGATCGACGTCTTAGTCGGAACACATGCGCTGATTCAAGACACCGTCCAGTTCAAGGCATTACACCTCGTCATCACCGATGAACAACATCGCTTCGGTGTCGAACAACGGAAGCGGTTGCGCGCGAAAGCTGAACAGGCAGATGTATTATATATGACAGCGACACCGATTCCGCGTACGCTTGCGATATCGGTCTTTGGAGATATGGATGTTTCGATCATCGATGAGATGCCGGCGGGACGAAAGGAAATCGAGACCTACTGGGCGAAACCGCAACAGATGGAACGCGTTTTCGGATTCGTCGAGAAAGAATTGTCGCAAGGTCGACAAGCCTACGTCATCACGCCATTGATCGAGGAATCCGAATCACTCGAAGTTCAAAATGCGATCGAATTACATGCGACATTGACCGAGCGGTTCAAGCCCTATCATGTCGGTTTGATGCATGGGCGCTTGACTTCTTCAGAAAAAGACGAGGTCATGCAGGCATTCAAGGAGAATACTGTTCAAATCCTTGTTTCAACGACGGTCGTCGAGGTCGGCGTGAACGTTCCGAACGCATCGATCATCGTCATTCATGATGCAGAACGCTTCGGTCTTGCGCAATTACACCAATTAAGAGGACGCGTTGGTCGAGGCGATGCCCAGTCTTACTGTATTCTAATCGCCGATCCCTCTTCCGATACGGGAAAAGAACGGATCAAGACGATGACGGAGACGAACGATGGCTTCAAGCTAGCGGAAAAGGATTTAAAACTGCGCGGAGCCGGAAATTTCTTCGGTACCGAACAAAGTGGATTACCGCGCTTCGTCTTGACCGATCCGGCGCTCGATATACAAGTCATGGAAACTGCGCGACAAGATGCAGTCCGATTACTGCGATCGGACGCCTTTTGGCAAGCGCCGGAATACGATGTCTTGCGTGACTATATCGAACGACAAGGGCTACTTGAAGGAGAAAGAATCGAATAATACTTGAAAGTGAACAACAAGGGATATATACTACTATTAGTACCAGGTAATAATAGTGGTCATCCTTCTTGTGGGAGGAACATACATGCGGGTACCTAAAAAAGAGAGACAACAAGAATTATTACAGACGATCGAGCAAAATCCGTTCATCACGGATGAAGCGCTGGCGACACGATTCCGTGTCAGTATTCAGACGATTCGTCTCGACCGGATGGAATTAAAGATTCCGGAATTACGGGAGCGAATTAAACACGTCGCGACCGAACGGCTGGATGATGTGCGTACGTTGACTGAAAATGAAGTCATTGGTGATATGATTGACCTGAAACTCGATACATCTGCGATCTCGATCCTTGAGATTTTGCCGGAACATGCGTTTAGTCGGAATGCAATCGCCCGCGGACATATTTTGTTCGCGCAGGCAAACTCGCTTGCGATTGCGCTCATCGACGATGAACTCGCGTTGACGACACGTGCGAACGTTCAGTTCACACGCTCCGTTCATGTCGGAGAACGCGTCGTTGCGAAGGCGTTCGTCAGTTCCCATCGTCAAGATGGGCGTTCTGACATCACGGTGGAGAGTTATGTCGGTGAAGAATGTGTCTTTATCGGTGAGTTCACAGTGTATCGAAGTAGTAAGGAGGAATCGAAATGATTTTAGCAGTTGACGCTATGGGGGGCGATCACGCACCCCGTGCCATCGTAGAAGGGGTCGTTGCCTATTTGGCAGAACGTCCAAACGAAGACATCGATATCCGACTAGTCGGAGATGAGTTGAAATTACGCTCATACACAATCGAGGATCCGCGCGTGACGATCGTCCACGCGGCATCCGTCATCACCGGAGAAGACGAACCGGTACGTGCGATTCGCCGCAAGAAAGATAGCTCACTCGTTGTGGCTGCAAACCTGGTGAAATCAGGAGAGGCAGATGCCTTGATTTCAGCAGGCAACACGGGAGCGCTCATGACTGCCGGATTGTTCGTCATCGGTCGAATCGAAGGAGTTGACCGTCCTGCACTGGCCCCGACTTTCCCGACACGTAATGGGAAAGGTGTCGTCATCTTAGATGTTGGCGCCAACCCGGATGCGAAGGCAGAGCATCTGCTCGATTATGCCATCATGGGGTCTGTCTACGCAGAACAAGTTCGCGGCATCACACGTCCAAAAGTCGGACTCTTGAATATCGGATCAGAAGCCGGTAAAGGGAATGCACTGACGAAGGAAACGTATCCGCTACTTGAGACAGCACCGATTCATTTCGTTGGGAACGTCGAGGCGAGAGAAGTGATGAGCGGTGACGTCGATGTCATCGTCACGGAAGGTTTTGCCGGCAATACGTTACTTAAAAGTACTGAAGGGGCAGCCAGTATGATCATGGGTGTCATGAAGGAACAATTCATGAGCTCGTGGACATCAAAGCTCGCCGCTCTCGTACTGAAACCGAAGTTGAAAAAAATGAAGCAGTTGCTCGCCTATGAAGAATATGGCGGTGCTGGACTATTCGGGATTGCGGCTCCGGTCATCAAGGCGCATGGTTCAAGTAATGCTTACGCATTCAGCCGAGCGCTCGTTCAAGCGGAAAAGATGGTCGAACAAGAAGTCGTTGCCAAAATCGTTCAAGCGAAGGCAACAAAAGCACGTTAAGAAGGAGTGAGACGAGATGGGGAAAACAGTTTGGATGTTTCCGGGACAAGGGTCACAAACGCCTGGAATGGGACAGACGCTCATCACGCAAGACGAGACACGCCAAGCACTCGCTGACCTCGGAACGCGAATTGGTCTGGATCTGACGACGCTGATGACGACAGGGACGAAGGATGAATTGAAAGCAACAGATATCGCTCAACCAGCCATCGTCGCACACAGTGCATTACTCGCACAGCAGTACGCAGCACAAGGACATACACCTGATTTCGTACTCGGACACAGTGTTGGAGAATATAGCGCGCTCGTCGCAGCTTCTGTCATCACACCGTCTGAAGCCGTCTATCTCGTCCGCGAACGCGGAAAACTCATGAATCAAGTCACGGGTGGAACGATGGCGGCGGTCATCGGCATGAATGATGTCGAGGCAGCCCATCACGCGGTCGAATCGATTGCGGCGACGGGAGAAATCGTTCAAATCGCCAACTACAACTGTCCTGGGCAATTCGTCATCTCCGGACAAATCGCAGCGGTCGAATCCGCTACAGCGAAGTTAAAAGAGCTCGGAGCAAAACGTGTCTTACCGCTTGATGTATCAGGTGCGTTCCATTCGTCACTCATGACACCATTCGCACCACGATTCGAAGACATTCTCGTCTCGTCACCGTTTGAAGCGGCGAAGACGAAATTCATCTCGAACGTCGACAGTGCGTTCCATGATCAACCAGACGAATTGATTCGTTTGCTCGTTCAGCAGCTCTACTCACCGGTTCGATTCGAATCATGCGTTGAGCGTCTGATCGAAGAAGGTGCGGATACATTCATCGAGTTTGGTCCATCATCTCCGTTGAGCGGTCTCGTGAAACGAATCAAAAAAGATGCGAAGATCATCAGCATCACGACACTTGAGCAATTGGAAGCGGAGGGAATTCGTTGAGTAAAGTAGCACTCGTCACTGGCGCGTCACGCGGCATCGGAGCTGCCATCGCGAAGCGATTGGCAACAGATGGTTTCCGTGTCGTCGTCAACTATGCAGGAAGCACGGACAAGGCGGAAGCAGTCGTCCGTGAAATCAAGGAAGCAGGCGGAGAGGCACTCGCGATTCAAGCGAATGTCGCTGAAGCAGATGCTGTCAAACAGATGATCAAACAGACGATCGACACGTTCGGTCAACTGGATTGTGTCGTCAATAATGCCGGCATCACGCGTGATGGTTTGCTGATGCGCATGAAGGAAGCGGATTTCGATGCTGTCATCGATACGAATCTGAAAGGTGCGTTTCTCGTCACGCAAGCTGCGACACGTCCATTGTTAAAAACAAGCGGTCGTATCATCAACATCGCATCAGTCGTCGGTATTTCCGGAAATCCAGGGCAAGCGAACTATGTCGCAGCGAAAGCGGGTCTGATCGGGCTGACGAAATCCGTCGCACGTGAACTCGCGAGTAAAGGTGTCACAGTCAATGCCATCTGTCCAGGCTTCATCGAGACGGACATGACGGATGAATTGACGGAAGAACAGCGGAACCTGTCACTCGGGCAAATTCCGTTGAAACGCTTCGGTCAAACGGACGATATCGCTTCACTCGTCAGTTTCATCGCTTCAGATGAAGCGCGATACATCACAGGACAAACTCTTGCCGTCGATGGCGGCATGACGATGTAACACAACTAACGGTAGTACTTTGCCAAATCGGCAATCATCTTATATACTCAACTCATGGAGGGATTTTAAAATGACAAAAGAACAAATCTTAGTAGACGTACAAGAAGCAATCGCAGAAAAATTAGGAAAAGAACAAAGTGAAATCACACTTGATAAATCGTTCAAAGACGACCTCGGTGCTGACTCTCTCGAAGTCATGGAACTCGTCATGGACTTAGAAGACAAGTTCGAAATCACGATCGAAGATGAGCAAGCAGAAAACTTGAAGACTGTCGGCGATGTCGTCAACTACATCGAAACACAAGTCTGATCATTGAAGCTGACCCACCGCAATTTGCGGTGGGCTTTAGCTGTTTAGGAGGAACTATGACGAATCAAAAAGGACGTCGTGTCCGAAAAGGACCCTATGTAAAACGACGCAAGGATGCTCGGACGCTCGCTCAAATCGAGCAGAAATTCGAAGCGTTACAAGAGCGCCTGAATATTACGTTTTCTAATGTCGAGCTATTAAAACAAGCCTTCACGCACTCTTCGTTCGTCAATGAACAACGCGAGTCTGAAGGGGATAACGAACGCCTAGAATTTTTAGGGGACGCTGTCTTAGAGTTGACGGTGTCACGCTATCTATTCGAACACTACCCGGAACGTTCCGAGGGGGAATTAACGAAATTGCGAGCGGCAATCGTCTGTGAACCGTCACTCGTCCAATTTGCGAATCACTATCAGTTTTCCGATATGATTCTGTTAGGTAAGGGGGAAGAACTGACCGGTGGTCGGAATCGTCCAGCCTTACTTGCGGATGTCTTCGAATCCTTCATTGGCGCCTTGTATCTTGACCAAGGCATCGAAGCAGCCGAACGATTCCTCGCCGAAGCGGTTTTTCCGAAAGTGGCGACAGGCTTTTTTGAAGAACAGACAGATTTCAAGAGTCAATTGCAGGAAGCGATTCAACGTGTCGGCTTAGGTGTCATCGAGTATGAAATCATCGAGGAGCGCGGTCCGGCGCATAGTCGGGAATTCATCTCGCGTGTCCAAGTCGCGGATGAGCTGGAAGGGATCGGGACAGGCCGATCGAAAAAAGAGGCAGAGCAACAGGCAGCAAAACAAGCCTTACTTGAATTAAAGAAACAGTTTTAAGCAACAAAAGGCCGACCATCTCTCGAATGCGTGAGAGATGATCGGCCTTTATCGTGTGAAGTTCGCTTGATTAGACAGTCTTAAGGGATTTCAGTTCGTCGACGATCGCGTCGACCTCTGCCAGTGATAACGAGTCGCGCATCATGACGAACTCATAAATCTCTTTTAAGTCCTCATTTTTTGAACCGTCGAATTGTTCTGCTTTAATGACCCCTTTGTTGATGATGTTCAATTTATCTAAGATCGCTTCAATCATTTGTTCAATCGTCATCGTGTTATTCGCTCCTCTTCTTCTTGTTTCGCGTGATACTACCTTAAAACCTATCATGTTGCTAGCGTTTCGGCTATGGTAAACTGAAAGAAATTCAAAAGAAATTTAAACATACGGGTGATCAAGATGTACTTAAAACGAATTGAAATCAATGGCTTCAAATCATTTGCCAGTCGAACTGAACTAGAATTCCTTCCGGGTGTCACGGCAGTCGTCGGACCGAACGGAAGTGGGAAATCAAATATATCGGATGCTGTCCGTTGGGTACTCGGAGAACAATCTGCGAAGTCACTTCGTGGGGCGAAGATGGAAGACGTCATTTTTGCCGGCAGTCTGTCTGAACACCGGAAACAATTTGCCGAGGTGACGCTCGTCTTAGACAACGAGTCGGGAACGGTTGCGTTGCCGTATCAGGAAATCAGCGTCACGCGGCGTGTCAGCCGCAACGGAGACAGCGATTATTTTTTAAATAAAAAACCATGTCGCCTGAAGGATGTTCTTGATCTGTTCATGGACACAGGCTTGTCGCGAGATGCTTTTGCAATCATCGGACAAGGTCGTGTTGAACAAGTCATCTCCGGTAAACCGGAAGAACGTCGTGCTGTCATCGAGGAAGCAGCAGGCGTCTTAAAGTATCGTCATCGCAAGAAGCAAGCCGAGCGGAAATTAAGTGATACGGAAGCGAATCTATCACGTGTCGATGATATTTTATATGAACTCGGCGGACGAATCGAGCCGTTACGTGAACAAGCGGCGCTCGCGAAAGAGTATCTCGTCGCTCGAGAACGGCATGATGTCCTCGAGCGTGGTATCTTAGCGCATGAAATCACGACGTATCAGACGGAGCTCGAAACATTGGCGCGTGACATCGCACAATGTGAAGAACGCCTTGCGTCTCAAAAGACGACTTACGAAGAGACCGTCGTGTCCCGAGAGAATCAAGAATCGGCGCTTGAAGAAGAACGACAACAAGAAAACGCGTTGCAGGAGCAACTTCGACATGTCTCGACGCGATTGGTTGAGATCCAAGGTGCCCTTAACCTAGCGAAAGAGCGTGAAAAACACGGGACCGAGACGAAAGAGCGACTCGAACAAGAGGTTGCCGTCGTCGAAGAACGCGTCAAGGAACTGGAACTTGAACTGACCGCTTTACAGGAACGCCAAGCAGAAGTCGATCAGGAAGCAAAACGGATCACGGCTGAGCGAGAACGAGCCGATCAAGCGCTGACACAAACCGATCGTGATTTTGATAAGGAAGCCGAAGTATTACGTTCGGAAGCCTTTGAAGTGGCGAGTCGATTAGCTGCGACGAATAATGCCTATAATCGGGCGAAGCAAGATCTCATGCAGGCAGAAGAACAACAACGTTCATTTACGGCGGACAGCGGTACGAAACAATCGACGCGTCGTCAACTCGAGGAAGACGTCGCTCGACTAGAGGCGGATGTCGCTTCGATCCGGACGAAGTTGGACCAAGCAACGGAAGAAGAGACGACGGCACTTGCAGCACGAAATGAACAACAACATGCGTTACGCCAAGTCGAACAGTCCGTTGCGGATTTAGAGCGACGTCGGCATAAGACGGAAGACCGAATTGAATTCCTTGAATCCGTCAAAGCCGACTATAGCGGTTATTTCGGTGCTGTGAAGACGATTTTAAAACAACGAGATCAGCACCCAGGTATCCACGGAGCGGTCGCGGAGTTGATTTCGGTTCCGGCGCGCTTTGAAGCGGCAATCGAGACAGCGCTTGGTGGTGCGATGCAAAACATCGTCGTTGATACCGATGCGACAGGACGTCGTCTGATCCAGGAGCTTCGGCGGTTAAATGCCGGTCGAGCGACGTTCATGCCGCTCGCCTCACTCCAAGCACGCGAAGTCAATCGTTCAGTACGAGAACAAGTCGGTGGAATGTCTGGGTTCGTCGGGATCGCAAGTGATCTCGTGACGACAGACGAGACGTTGACGAAATTAAAGATGAACTTGCTCGGTACGACACTCGTCGTCGAGTCACTTGAACAGGCGAACCAAATCGCCCGTTCGACAGGACATCGCTATCGTCTCGTCACGCTCGAAGGAGATGTCGTCAACGTCGGCGGTACGATGACCGGCGGAAGTCGGAAAAAAGGTACACCACTGTTCAGTCAATCGCGCGAACTTGACGAGTTAAAAGAGGGACTGACGCGCGGACAAGCGGTCATTCGGGAGCAGATGCGCCGCTTGGAAGATCTGAGAGCGGCGATCCAGACTCTTGATGCTACGGCTCGGACACGGACAGAAACGATTCAAGCATTACAAGGGCAACTCGAACAATCGCGCGATACGTTAGCAGATGCGAACCGTCATCTCGCTGTCATGACGTCTGAATTGTCGGTTGAAGATCGACAGATGGCACGTGTACTCGAACAAGAACAGGAAGCACGTCAGATCATCGAGACGTCGGAAGTCGAGATCGCAAAATGGACGGAGCGTCAAACAGAGCTCAGACAAGCCTTAGATCGTCTTAAGGATGCGCAAGCCCGTGGTGCCGTCACGATGGACGAACTGAAGAAGGAACAAGCAGAAGCAGTTCTAGAAGAGCGGACGATTCAAATGAAACAAGCGCAGCTTTCGCAAGAGATCGAACGCCTGACGGAACAGGTCAGTCACGCGAAGCTTGAACGTGGTCATAAACGCCGTGACTTGCGTCATGTCCTTGAAGGATTCGACGAAGCGAAGATCGATGCCTTGCACGCGGAACAGCGCGAACAGGAACAGGAACAACAACGGGTCGAGACCGAACTCGTCGCGATCGGGCAACGGATTCAAGTACAAGCAGAATCCCTGCGCTTGATCCGGATCCGCGAAGCGAAGACGAAGGACGATCAACAAACGACGAAACAGGCACTCGAGCAACTACGACTCTCGCAAGGGAAAACGAGCACGCGTCTTGAGACAAGACAAGAAATGCTGGAAGAGATGGGATTACTGCTCGAACTGATTGCACCACTTGATCTATCGTATGAAGAGGCAAAAGAGGAAATTCATCTGCTCAAACGTCAACTCGAAGAAATCGGCATCGTCAACATCGGTGCGATTGAGGAATTCGCAGAGGTCGATGAACGGTTTACGTTCCTATCTGCGCAACGGGATGATCTCGTCGCTGCTAAAACCGATCTCTATGGCGTCATCGAAGAGATGGACCGAGAAGTCATTCGATTGTTCCGTCAAACGTATGATGCTGTCCGAGAACACTTCCGGGAAACATTCCGCGAGTTATTCGGGGGCGGTGAAGCCGATCTAGTCCTCGTTGACCCGAGTGATCTGTTGACGAGTGGAATTGATATCGTTGCGAAACCGCCTGGTAAGAAGCTGCAGAATTTGTCGCTCTTGTCCGGTGGAGAGCGTGCCTTGACAGCCATCGCCTTATTATTTGCGATTCTAAAGACACGTCCTGTCCCGTTCTGTGTCCTCGATGAGGTCGAGGCGGCGCTTGACGAAGCGAACGTCGCGCGATTCGGCGAGTTCGTCCATCAGCTAGCACGCGAGACACAGTTCGTCATCATCACCCATCGGAAAGGAACGATGGAGGCGGCAGATGTCCTTTACGGCGTCACGATGCAGCAAAACGGGATATCTGAAGTGTTATCCGTTAAACTAGAAGAGGCACGACGTACATTAAGTGAAGAACCAAAGGAGATTAAACGATGAGTTTCTTTAAAAAACTGAAAGACCGCTTGACGACTTCGACACAAGAAGTCACGACTAAATTCACGGAAGGCTTGACGAAGACACGCGACGGATTAGCGAGTGCCGTCAATGATCTCGTCTACCGCTTCCGTGAAGTCGATGAAGACTTTTTCGAAGAGTTAGAAGAAGTGTTGATCCAAGCCGACGTCGGTGTGACGACGACGATGGATTTGGTCGAGGAACTAAAGACAGAAGTCAAACGACGTAACGTCAAGGATCCAAAACAAGTCCGGGACGTCCTTGTTGAAGTCGTCGCGAACATGTTAGTCGAAGAAGAAGAGACAGCCCTTGATCTTGATCATGAGCTGAATGTCATCCTCTTCGTTGGTGTCAACGGGGTCGGTAAGACGACAACGATCGGGAAACTTGCGAACCGATTAAAACAAGAAGGTAAGAGCGTCATGTTAGCAGCGGGAGATACGTTCCGGGCTGGTGCGATCGATCAACTGCAAGTCTGGGGCGAACGCTCCGGTGTACCGGTCATTCGTCAAGGCGAAGGCTCCGATCCGGCTGCTGTCGTCTATGACGCCGTCCAAGCAGCGAAAGCACGTAAGGTCGACGTCCTGATTTGTGATACGGCAGGACGCCTACAAAACAAGGTCAATTTGATGAACGAGCTCGAAAAGGTCAAACGCGTCATCGAACGTGAAATTCCTGGTGCACCCCATGAAGTATTGTTGGCACTTGACGCAACAACAGGACAAAACGCGATGGTGCAGGCAAAAGCCTTCAAACAAGCGACGAACGTCAGCGGAATCGTCTTGACGAAGCTTGACGGCACAGCAAAAGGCGGGATTGTTCTTGCAATCAAGAACGAGCTGAATCTGCCGGTTAAGTTCGTGGGTCTCGGTGAAAAGATCGATGATTTACAACCGTTTGACGCAGAACAATTCGTGTATGGACTGTTCGGCGATGTCTTTGAAGAAAAAGAAAACGTCGACACGGAAGAAAGCGCGGAATAAGCTACGTTTCATGTAAAGAAAAAAACTTGACAACACACTGTGAGGGCTGTACTATACTATCTGTAAAGGAATTTCACTTAACATTGCGGAGGTGCTCGGATGACACTTGATAAAACGAACCGGATGAATTATCTGATTGACTTTTATCAGGAGCTTTTGACGCCAAAACAACGGAATTACATGTCACTCTATTACTTAGATGACTTTTCCTTAGGTGAGATCGCCGATGAGTTTGAAGTCAGCCGACAAGCAGTCTACGACAACATAAAACGCACGGAAGCCATGCTCGAGCAGTATGAAGAACGACTATCGCTGTTCAAGAAACACGAACGGCGAAAGCAGTTACTCGATCAGCTGAAGCAATGCGACCTTCCGGGTGAAGCCCTAGTGATCATTGAGACATTGGAGCAATTAGAGTAGGAGGCATTCTTAATGGCATTCGAAGGATTATCGGAACGGCTTCAAGCCAGTCTCGCTAAAATGCGAGGTAAAGGTAAGATTTCTGAAGCAGACGTCAAAGAGATGATGCGCGAAGTTCGCTTAGCGCTACTCGAAGCCGACGTCAACTTCAAGGTCGTCAAACAATTCGTAAATGATGTAAAGGAACGCGCCGTCGGACAGGATGTCATGACGTCTTTGACGCCAGGACAACAAGTCGTCAAAATCGTCCACGATGAATTGACGAATCTGATGGGTGCAGAAGTGTCACCGTTGACGCTTGCGAACCGTCCTCCGACCGTCATCATGATGACCGGTCTGCAAGGGGCAGGTAAAACAACGACAACGGGTAAACTTGCCAATCATTTACGTAAAAAACATAATCGTAGTCCTTTGCTTGTTGCGGCGGATATTTATCGTCCGGCAGCAATCAAACAATTAGAGACACTCGGAAAACAATTGGAGTTACCGGTCTTCTCGATGGGAGATCAGGTTAGTCCACAAGAAATCGTTACCGGTGCACTCGATTATGCAAAAGAGCATCATCACGATATCGTGTTGATCGATACGGCAGGTCGCTTACACGTCGATGAGGAACTGATGCAGGAACTCGTTGATGTTAAGGAGATCGCCAAACCGCATGAAATCTTCCTTGTCGTCGATTCGATGACGGGTCAGGATGCCGTCAACGTCGCAGAGAGCTTCAACGAGAAGCTTGGCGTAACGGGAGTCGTTCTGACGAAGCTCGACGGAGATACGCGAGGTGGTGCAGCACTCTCCATCAAGGCAGTCACCGGAGCACCGATTAAGTTCGTCGGTCTTGGAGAGAAGCTCGATGCCATCGAACCATTCTATCCCGAGCGGATGGCGTCTCGGATTCTAGGCATGGGAGACATGCTGACACTGATTGAAAAAGCAGAGTCACAAATGGACGCTACGCGTGCCAAAGAGTTAGAAAGCAAAATGCGCGATGCATCGTTTACATTCGATGATTTCATCGAGCAGTTGCAGCAAGTGAAACAGATGGGTCCACTCGACGAACTGTTGGGAATGATCCCTGGGGCAGGTAAAGGGAAGATGAAGGGGTTGAAAAACGCCCAAATCGATGAGAAGCAACTCGTGTATGTCGAAGCGATCATCCAATCGATGACGAAACGAGAGCGGACTGAACCTGAAATCTTGAATGCGAGCCGTCGGAAGCGGATTGCCCGTGGTAGCGGACGCAGTATCCAAGAAGTCAACCGCCTCATTAAACAGTTCGAAGACATGCGGAAAATGATGAAACAATTTTCCGGACAGATGGGCAAAGGGAAAAAGAAAGGCTTTGGTCTTCCATTCTTTTAAAAGTCTTTTCTCTTTTGCTGTAACGTTGTATACTAATGAAGTTGTCAATTTGACTAAACGAAAAAATCATTTATTATTTGGAGGGACTTACGAATGGCAGTTAAAATTCGTCTTAAGCGCATGGGCGCAAAAAAATCACCTTTCTACCGTGTGGTAGTAGCAGACTCACGTGCACCACGTGATGGTCGTTTCATCGAGCAAATCGGATACTACAATCCAGTTGCTAAACCAGAAGCAGAAGTTAAAATCAACGAAGAGCTAGCTCTTAAATGGCTCTCTGAAGGTGCTAAACCTTCGGACACAGTTCGTAACCTCTTCTCACAAGCTGGTATCATGGAGAAATTCCACAACGCGAAACTCGCGAAGTAAGACGTTAGGAGGTGAGCGAAAGCTTACCTCCTTTTTTTAATTCAAGAAAGGAAGTGAAACGAATGGAATGGTTGGAAATTGCGAAAATCGCCAACACGCACGGTCTAAAAGGGGAATTGAAGTTACTTGCAAGCACGGATTTCCCGGAAGAACGCTTTAAGGTCGGAAAAGAAGTCTTTCTCGGCTCTGAAGGCACGTATACACCGGTAACGATCAGTGGCTACCGGAAGCATAAACAATTCATCATGGTGACGTTCAAAGGCATGCATCATATCAATGACGTCGAGAAGTACAAAGGATTGAAGCTCTATGTCCACGCAGAAGACTTACAGGACTTAGACGAGCATGAATTTTACTATCATGAGATCATCGGTTGTACGGTTTATGACGGTGAGACGAAAATCGGAGTCGTATCCGACATTCTCGAAACGGGCGCAAATGACGTCTGGACGATCAAACGTGACGGAAAAAAAGACGTCCTGATTCCGTATATCGAACAAGTCGTCGCTTCCGTCGACGTCGAACAGAAACGCATTCAGATCACGCCGCTTCCGGGACTGATCGAAGAATGAACATCCGTGTATTGACGTTGTTTCCAGAAATGTTTTCAGCGCTTGACCATTCGATTGTCAAGCGAGCGCAAGACGATCAACACGTCATACTTGAAACCATCAATTTTCGAGATTTTTCAACGAATCGACATGGTAAGGTCGATGATTATCCGTATGGTGGAGGAGCGGGCATGCTGTTGACACCTCAACCCGTCTTCGATGCGATGGCAAGTCTACCGGAACGAAAACGACGAATCATCGTCATGACACCGACCGGTAAACGGTTTTCGCAACGAATGGCGGAAGAGTGGGCAAACGAAGAAGAATTGGTCTTCTTATGTGGTCACTATGAGGGGTTTGATCAGCGAATCCATGATCAGTTGGTGACGGATGAGGTCTCGCTCGGAGATTTCGTCTTGACGGGAGGAGAACTCGCTGCGATGACGATGATTGACGCCGTCGTCCGCCTCTTACCGGACGTCCTCGGTGCGTCTGCGAGTCACGAAGATGATTCCTTCTCAACAGGACTTCTCGAATACCCGCACTATACACGTCCGGCAGAATATAAAGGGTACCGAGTACCCGATGTTTTGTTATCAGGCAACCATGCCCGGATTGAAAAGTGGCGACGGGAACAGTCGCTGAAGCGGACATATGAGCGGCGCCCTGATCTTCTCGTGGATGCATCGTTAACGGATGAAGATCAGCGTTATTTAGACTCGATTTCAGGATTGTCAAACGACTGAATCTATGATAAGTTAAAACATGTGGCAAAAGCCACCCATTAACGATGTTCCGCTGTCGGATGCTTGAAGCAAATGAAGATAAGAACATTGGTGAAAAAAGGAGAAATCATTCATGAACACACAACAATTGTTCCGTGAACTTACACAAGAACAAATCAAGTCAGACGTCCCTGCGTTCCGTCCTGGGGATACAGTCCGTGTACACGTTAAAGTCGTCGAGGGTACGCGTGAGCGTATTCAGCTCTTCGAAGGCGTAGTCATCAAACGTCACGGTGGCGGCATCAGTGAAACATTCACAGTCCGTAAAATTTCTTACGGAGTTGGCGTTGAGCGTGCTTTCCCGCTCCACTCACCACGTGTTGCACAAATCGAAGTCGTTCGCTACGGTAAAGTCCGTCGTGCGAAACTTTACTACCTCCGTAACCTTCGTGGTAAAGCGGCGCGTATTAAAGAAATTCGTCGTTAATCATGTGAAAAAGTGGCTTGTCTCCGGACAAGCTTCTTTTTTTTGCTGTTTATGCGTATACTAGTCCTTAGGAAGAAATTGCGTTTATCAAGGGAGTGGAATTCGTGAAGGAGTTATTCAGTTGGGTAAAGGCGCTCGTCGTAGCGCTCGTCATCGCGTTCATCATTCGAACGTTTCTGTTCGTACCCGTCATCGTTGATGGGGAATCGATGATGCCAACCTTACACAATGCGGATCGAATGATCGTCAATAAGATCCCATACTATTTTAATGAACCAGAAAGAGGCGATATCGTCGTCTTCCATGCAACGGAAACACGAGACTACATCAAACGGGTCATCGCTGTTCCGGGAGATACGATGTATTACAAAGATGATACATTGTATGTCAACGATAAGAAAGTCGCCGAACCGTATTTGAAAGAATACAAAGCCCAGATGAGTGGTGTGCCATTGACGGAAGACTTCACGCTTGAAGAGCGAACAGGAGAGACGACTGTTCCAAAAGGAAAAGTATTCGTCATGGGAGATAATCGTCAAAATTCAAAAGATAGTCGTGATATCGGTTTTGTGGATGAAGATCAAATCGTCGGAACGACGAACTTCGTCTTCTATCCATTCAATGATGTACGCTCTGTCGATTAAAACGAACGAAGATGAGACGCTTGCCGTTAAAAGTAAGCAGCTCATCTTCTTTTCTTGTCTGAAGTTGCGTATACTAGGGAGTGGATGTTTTTTCATGTATCGTATGATCAGCAAGAAGTCCAGGAATATATGAACGAGGTGAAGGATATGACGATTCAATGGTTCCCCGGTCACATGGCCAAAGCACGTCGGGAAGTCACAGAAAAACTAAAGTTGATCGATGTGGTGATCGAACTCGTCGATGCCCGTCTTCCGATGTCGAGCCGTAACCCGATGGTCGAACAGATCACGGCAGGTAAGCCGCGACTGATTGTCCTCAACAAGGCGGATATGGCGGATAAACGAGTGACGGAGCAATGGATGCAGGCATTACGAGCAGATGGTGTTGATGTCGTTGCGGTTGACGCGAAGCACAATAAAGGATTGAATCAAATCCATGAGGGTGCTTTACGACTAATGAAAGAAAAACACGCACGGATGCGGGAGAAAGGGCGGAATCCGAGTGCGATCCGTGCCTTGATCATCGGCATTCCGAACGTCGGGAAATCGACGCTCATCAATCGACTTGCTGGCCGAAATATCGCTATCACGGGTGACCGTCCGGGTGTGACGAAACGCCAGCAGTGGATCAAGATGAAGACAGGTGAGATGGAATTACTTGATACACCAGGTATCCTCTGGCCGAAGTTCGACGATCAAGTCGTCGGATATCGGTTAGCAGCGACAGGAGCGATCAAGGATGACATCTTAAACATCGACGATATCGCGCTATTTGCCCTTCGTGAGCTAAAGACACGGTATCCGGAGCAGTTACGTGAGCGCTATCGACTCGACGAAGTATCGGGAGAAGCGGTTGATGTACTTGAAGCAATCGGTAAAAAACGTGGTTTCGTCTCAGGTGGCTATGTCGATTTCGAGCGGACGAGCGAAATGCTCCTGCATGAGCTACGAACGGAAAAGCTCGGTCGGGTGACGCTTGAAACAGTCGAAGAATGGGAAACGCATGCATAACGGACTTGGACATCCTTTGATGTCCAAGTTTTTTTCAAAGGAGCAGGATGTATGAAGATAGCAGAAGTAAAAGAACGATTGCAAAAAGCAACACTAGAAGAATTTATTCAATTGAAGCAGGAACTGGCTTCAGATACGCGAAAAGGGGTGCATACGCTGTTTCGTCAGACAGAACGACGATTTGCACTCGAAGAGCAGCAACGGATCGATTTCAAGAAACGACTCGCATTTGAAGACGAGTATCGTCAGCAAGGATACGTTCGAATTGCAGGAGTGGACGAAGTCGGGCGAGGTCCACTAGCTGGTCCAGTCGTCGCAGCAGCGGTCATCTTACCAGACGGATTCTATCATCCAGGACTAACGGATTCCAAACAGATGAGTAAAGTACAGCGGCAAGCGGCACTGAAGCATTTGCAAGAAGTTGCTGAGATTGCGATCGGCATCATCGAACCGGCTGAAATCGACGAAATTAATATCTATCAAGCATCGAAACGGGCAATGCAAGACGCAGTTCGTCAACTCAAACCAGATGCCTTACTTGTCGATGCGATGACACTCGACGACGATACACCACAACTCTCTCTTATCAAAGGAGATGCGCGGAGTGTCTCCATTGCTGCTGCAAGTGTCGTTGCGAAAGAGACACGAGATGCGATGATGGAACAATACGCGATCGAGTATCCGGGATATGGATTTGAAACACACGCAGGTTACGGAACACCCTTACATTTACAAGCGCTCGATACACTGGGCGTCACACCGATTCACCGGAAAACATTCCGTCCTGTCAAAGAACGTCTTTAGGAGGAATCGAGCATGCAAATCGAACATCGCGCCTTACTTCCATTTAAAATCATCGATCATGCGAACCTACCGTTACGGGAAGGCGCAAACATCGTCGGTAAAGTTTTAAAGCTGTTGCCGGACGGATTAATGGAACTCCAAGTCGGTCAACGCGTCTTGACGGCAGGGACGACAGCTGAACTAAAAGAAGGGAACATGTATCGCTTTCAAGTCGTTTCAGTAGAGGGACAACCGGTTTTAAAAATCATCTCGACCGAGTCTGTTCCGCAAAAGTCGGCTCTCCCCCAGTTACTCGACTCCTTTTTACAACGCCAGACGGTACCGACTGCGGAAACACGGGAACTCCTAAGGCAAATTGGTCAACCGGTGACGGAAGGAGAAGCGAAGCAGTTAAAACACGCCCTTACCGAACTCGTTCAACTGGCAAAGGGTGATGAGACAGGTCGAACGCTTGATCGAAAGACGAGTGATCAGATTTTAGCGCAACAACTCGTTCAAGCAACGAACGAAGCGGGGAAAGGAGTCTATTTATTTCAATTACCTCAATTTGGACCGTTCGAAGATGTGGATCTCATGATGGAAGCACCGTTCGAACGGACGTTTGATCCAAATCATGCCCGTGTCGTCTTATATCTTCAATTACCGACGCTCGGTGAGGTCGCTGTTGATGTCTTGATTGCAGACCGGAATGTTTCGATTTCCGTCTTTCATCCGAATGCGCACGTCAATACGTTCATGCAAGCCTACACACCGCAAATTCAGACTCGTCTTGAGGAACAAGGCTATGCATTGACGCGATTCGATTGGGTCGAACAGACGAAAGAGCGCGTACCGCATGATATCTCAACGCGTAACGGAAGGGTGGATCTTCATATATGAAAAAAGCAATAGCTCTATCATACGAAGAACAGATGCATGCCCCAAAAGTCGTTGCTAAGGGATCGGAACACATCGCAGAACGGATTTTAGAAGAGGCATTAAAACATGATATTCCGATCCGGCAGGACGAAACGTTGATGACGTTACTAGATGCTGTTCAAGTATCAGAACAGATTCCGGAAGAATTATACGGTGTCATTGCCGAGTTATTTGCCTTTTTATATCGTCTCGATCAAGATGAAATTCTGAAAAAATAAAGCTTTCGGTCGATAACGATAGACAGCGCTTCCAATTTTAACTACAATGAAAGAGCCGAAACTAAAGGGGTTAAGGGGGATTTTTTCATGAATGTACATGAGTATCAGGCAAAAGAATTACTTCGTTCGTACGGTGTACCCGTACCAAACGGAATCGCAGCCTTCACCGTCGAAGAGGCGGTCGATGCATCAGAACAATTGTCAGGCCCGATTAAAGTCGTCAAAGCTCAAATTCACGCGGGGGGACGCGGTAAAGCAGGTGGCGTCAAGCTTGCGAAATCGCAAGAAGAAGTGAAAGAATATGCGACGGAGTTACTCGGCAAAACGCTCGTCACGCACCAAACAGGTCCAGAAGGAAAAGTCGTTCAACGTCTTCTCGTCGAAGAAGGGTGTGCGATTGACAAAGAATACTATCTTGGAATCGTACTTGATCGTGTGACAGGACGTGTCGTCATCATGGGATCAAGCGAAGGTGGTATGGACATCGAAGAGGTAGCGGAAGCGACACCAGAAAAAATCATCAAGGAAGTCGTCGATCCTGCAGTTGGTCTTCAAGGATTCCAAGCGCGTAAACTTGCGTTCGCAATGGGTGTTCCTGTGAAGCTCGTCAACAAGTTCGTCGGCATGGTCACGAAACTCTACAACTTCTTCGTCGACAAGGATTGTTCGATCGCAGAAATCAACCCACTCGTTACGACGAAGGATGGCGAAGTCCTCGCACTGGATGCGAAGTTGAACTTCGACTCAAATGCATTGTATCGTCATGCGGACATCGTGGCGTTACGTGATGAAACAGAAGAAGATCCACGCGAAGTCGAAGCATCAAAGAGTGATTTGAACTACATCGCGCTCGATGGAAACATCGGTTGCCTCGTCAATGGTGCTGGTCTTGCCATGGCAACGATGGATATCATCAAACACTTCAGTGGTGATCCTGCGAACTTCCTCGATGTCGGTGGTGGTGCGACGAAGGAAAAAGTAACAGAAGCCTTCAAACTGATCTTATCGGATGAGAACGTCAAAGGGATTTTCGTCAACATCTTCGGTGGAATCATGAAATGTGACGTTATCGCAGAAGGTATCGTTGCGGCGACAAAAGAAGTCGGTCTCGAATTGCCACTCGTCGTTCGTCTTGAAGGTACGAACGTTGATGCAGGGAAACAAATTCTCAAAGATTCAGGTCTAGCGATTACAGCAGCTACATCAATGGCAGACGGCGCAGAAAAAATCGCTGCGCTCGTGAAGTAAGGGGGAGCTAAAGATGAGTATTTGGGTGAACGAATCGACGAAAGTCATTATTCAAGGGATTACTGGTAACCAAGGGATGTTCCATGGTGAACAGATGATCGACTACGGCACAAACCTCGTAGGCGGTGTCACACCAGGAAAAGGCGGTACGGAAGTACTCGGTGGTGTTCCTGTCTTTGATACGGTCGCGCAAGCGGTCGAAAAAACGGGTGCGAACGCATCGATCATCTACGTACCACCAGCATTCGCAGCGGATGCAATCATGGAAGCAGCAGATGCGAACATCGCGTTGATCATCTGTATCACGGAAGGTATTCCAGTTCTTGATATGGTCAAAGTAAAACGTTACCTCGAAGGCAAACCAGTTCGTCTCATCGGACCGAACTGCCCGGGCGTCATCACTCCAGGTGTCGCGAAACTTGGTATCATGCCAGGATACATCCATACACCAGGTCATGTCGGTATCGTCTCACGTTCTGGGACTTTGACATATGAAGCTGTCCATCAATTGACGACTGCTGGTATCGGTCAATCGACAGCTGTTGGTATCGGGGGTGACCCGGTCAATGGAACGGACTTCATCGATACGCTCAAAGCATTCAATGAAGATCCAGAAACAAAAGCCGTCATCATGTTAGGGGAAATCGGTGGAACAGCTGAAGAAGAAGCGGCTGAGTGGGTCAAAGCGAACATGACGAAACCAGTCATTGGTTTCATCGGTGGTCAAACAGCTCCTGCCGGCAAACGGATGGGTCACGCAGGTGCGATCATCTCTGGCGGTAAAGGAACAGCTGCTGAAAAAATCAAGACACTCCGTGCAAACGGAATTGAAGTGGCAGAAACACCAGCTGTCATTGGTGAGACGTTAATCCGTGTCATCAAAGAAGCAGGGATCTATGACGAGTGCGTGACGAACAGCACAGTCAAATAAATCAAAAAAAGAAGCTGTCCTGATCAAATCAGGACGGCTTTCTTCTATATAAATAAGAAGCTTAAATAAGGAGCGCTGATCTCATGAAACGTGAACTGTATGTCCGCTTCGCCATGTGTCAGGTACCGTACACGATCGTCCGATTGATTGAGCAATTCGGAATCGTTCCCAGTCATGAATTACCCGTTTCGACGCGTCTTCGAAAACGGTATGAACAAGCATTACAGCTTGATTGGATCGAAGAGTCGATTCTAGTCAAAGGAGATCCACTGTTTCCGACTGTGTTACTGACGATCCCTCAACCGGTCTATGCCCTCTTTTACCGCGGTGATCCGTCCCGCTTAACACTTCCACGCGTCAGTATCATCGGTAGTCGAACCCCCTCACCGCACCATCTTTCCCGTATGCGTTTCTTGCAACCCTTCTTTCATCCAGATCTCGCCACCGTTTCCGGAGGTGCCTATGGTATCGATGCCCTCGTCCATCGTCTATCCTTAAAACATCAGCAGACAACGATTGCGGTTCTCGCAGGAGGACTTGATCGTCTATATCCTACTTCCCATGCTTCTCTTTTTGAACGCATCCTCTCGAACGGTCTTCTTCTCTCTGAATATCCACCCGGAACTCCTATTCAAAAATTTCAATTTCTAGAACGGAATCGGATCATTGCTGGATTATCTTCATCATTGATCATCGTCGAAGCGGCGAAACGAAGCGGTACGATGAATACTGCCAATCATGCGCTTGACCAAGGAAAAGATGTCTATTGTTTGCCGGGTTGTCCCACGGAATCGTTCTTTACCGGAACGAATCAATTGATCGCAGAAGGAGCGATTCCACTCCTTGATCCGGAAGAAGTTTCAAAAAGTATTCGGCTGAACGTTGACAAATGGGAATCGAGACTACTATGATAAGTGAGATTAAAATACGAGTACGCCTCTAATAGGGAGCGATTGCAATGGCAAAATATCTAGTAATCGTCGAGTCACCCGCTAAGGCAAAAACCATTAAACGTTATCTCGGATCCAACTATACCGTGAAAGCGTCGATGGGGCACGTCATTGACTTGCCGAAAAGCCAAATGGGAGTCGACGTCGAACATGACTATGAACCGAAATATATCACGATCCGTGGTAAAGGTCCGGTCTTAAAAGAACTCAAGACAGCTGCGAAAAAAGCACAAAAAATCTATCTCGCAGCCGACCCCGACCGTGAAGGGGAAGCGATCGCATGGCATTTAGCTAAAGCATTAGGCGTTGATGAATCAACGGAGTGCCGCGTCGTCTTCAATGAAATCACGAAAGATGCCATCAAGGATTCGTTCAAGCGACCACGCAAGCTCAACTATGATCTTGTCGATGCGCAGCAAGCCCGTCGTATCTTGGACCGCCTTGTTGGTTACAGCATGAGTCCGTTATTATGGAAGAAGATTAAAAAAGGGTTATCTGCGGGACGCGTTCAATCCGTTGCCGTCAAGATGATCATCGATCGTGAACAAGAAATCAATGCGTTCATGCCTGAAGAATACTGGACGATCAAACTCGAACTCGATGCAAACGGTGAAAAGCTCGAAGCGAACTTCTACGGAGTCGATGGCAAGAAGCGTGAACTTCATTCGCAAGAAGAAGTCGATCAAATCTTGAATCAACTCTCAGAAGACTTTACAGTTGATTCCGTCACGAAAAAAGAGCGGAAACGGAATCCGGCGTTACCGTTTACGACGAGTTCTTTGCAACAGGAAGCAGCACGTAAGCTGAACTTCCGAGCGAAGAAGACGATGATGATTGCACAACAGCTATACGAAGGAATCGAAATTGGAAAAGAAGGTACAGTCGGTTTGATTACGTATATGCGTACCGATTCGACACGGACGTCAGATTCGGCGAACCTCGAAGCACACGGGTTCATTGAGCAGGCGTACGGAAAAGAATACATCGCAAGCGAGAAACGTAAAGAAAAGAAATCAGCGAACTCACAAGATGCACACGAAGCGGTTCGTCCGACTTCGACGATGCGCGAGCCACAACTCGTCAAATCGTATTTATCGCGTGATCAGTTCCGCTTATATAAACTAATTTGGGAACGGTTCGTCGCAAGCCAGATGGCGCCAGCGATTCTCGATACTGTCAAAATCGATCTCGTCTCGAACGACGTCACGTTCCGTGCGAACGGGTCGACCGTTAAATTCCCGGGCTTCATGAAGGTCTACATCGAAGATACGGACGATGAGGCGGTTTCAGACGTCAAGGAAGGACTACTTCCTCCACTCGATGAAGGGGAAGAGTTGAAACAATCAGCAATCGAACCGAAACAACACTTCACACAACCACCACCACGTTATACGGAAGCACGTCTTGTCCGGGCGATGGAAGAGCTCGGTATCGGTCGTCCGTCGACGTATGCGCCGACGCTCGATACGATTCAAAAACGGGGTTACGTGACGCTTGAAGAGAAGAAATTCTTACCAACGGAACTCGGTGAACTCGTCATCGATATGATCAGCGACTATTTCCAAGAGTTCATCACTGTCCAGTTCACGGCAGACATGGAAGCTTTACTCGATGCGATCGAAAAAGGTGACATGCAGTGGACGGAAGTCGTCGATCCAATCTATAAGTCCTTTGCAAAGCGTCTGACACGAGCAGAAGCAGAAATCGAGAAGATTGAAATCAAAGATGAACCGGCTGGAGAAGATTGTGAAGTCTGTGGTCACCCGATGGTCATCAAGATGGGACGTTATGGCAAGTTCATGGCGTGCTCGAACTTCCCAGAGTGTCGTAATACGAAACCGATCCAAGTCGAGATCGGTGTGAAGTGTCCGACATGTGGAACGGGCGACATCGTCGAACGTCGTAGTAAAAAAGGACGTTTGTTCTACGGTTGTTCGAACTATCCGGAGTGTGAGTTCGTCTCATGGGATAAACCGGTCGAAGAACCATGTCCGGTA
The DNA here is from genome assembly GCF_000414195.2 of Exiguobacterium sp. OS-77. Lineage (NCBI taxonomy): Bacteria > Bacillati > Bacillota > Bacilli > Caryophanales > Exiguobacterium > Exiguobacterium sp. OS-77. The sequence continues at coordinate 1,204,823 of NZ_DF239008.1, forward strand.
TGTAGTAGTATGATGGTACAAAAGAAAATCAAGAACGGTGTGAAAGTAGAATGTACATCTTGTGGACATCATGAAACACGCATCGATCAGGAGCAAGAGGAGGAATGACCGTTGAAACGTGTAACGGTAATCGGCGCGGGACTTGCAGGTTCTGAAGCAGCATGGCAACTTGCAAAACGCGGCGTACAAGTAGATTTATATGAAATGCGGCCTGTCAAACAGACACCCGCGCACCATACAGACCAATTCGCTGAACTCGTCTGTTCGAACTCACTTCGAGCGAACCAGTTAACGAACGCAGTTGGTGTCTTAAAGGAAGAGATGCGTCAGCTCGATTCCTTGATCATGAAAGCAGCAGACTTAGCGAGCGTTCCAGCAGGTGGAGCACTTGCTGTCGATCGGCACGACTTCGCAGGATATGTGACGGAAACGTTGAAAAACCACCCGAACGTTACCGTCCATCATGAAGAAATCGAAGCGATTCCAGATGGTCCGACGATCGTCGCGACGGGTCCGTTGACGAGTGCGGCATTATCGGAATCACTTAAACAATTCACAGGTGAAGATTACCTATACTTCTTCGATGCAGCGGCACCGATTCTCGATGGAGACACGATCGATCGTGAGAAGGTTTACCTGAAATCACGATATGATAAAGGCGAAGCTGCCTACTTGAATTGTCCAATGACGGAAGAAGAATTCCAGCTCTTCTATGATGAGCTGATCAATGCGGAAGTCGTTCCATTGAAGGAATTTGAAAAAGAGATTTACTTCGAGGGCTGTATGCCATTTGAAGTTCTCGCTTCACGCGGACCGAAAACACTCTTGTTTGGACCGATGAAGCCAGTTGGACTTGAAGATCCGAAGACAGGCAAACGACCATATGCTGTCGTTCAATTGCGTCAGGATAACTCAGCTGGAACATTGTTCAACCTTGTCGGCTTCCAGACACATTTGAAATGGGGCGAACAAAAGCGGATCATTCGCTTGATTCCTGGTCTTGAGAATGCAGAAATCGTCCGTTATGGTGTCATGCACCGTAACACGTTCGTCAACTCACCGAATTTATTGAAACCAACGTATCAGACACGTACACGTGACGACTTGTTCTTTGCTGGTCAAATGACAGGTGTCGAAGGGTACGTCGAGTCAGCAGCGTCCGGTTTGACGGCAGGAATCAATGCGGCACGTCTCGTCAATGAGGCGGAACCGGTTACGTTCCCGCAGGAAACGATGATGGGTGCGATGTCGCACTATATCACGACGACGGAAGGGAAGAACTTCCAGCCAATGAATGCCAACTTCGGATTGGTACCAGCACTCGTCGGTCATCCGGTTCGGATGAAAAAACCTGAGAAGTATGCGCTCTACGCAGAGCGAGCACTTGAAGCAATCAAAGATTTCACGGATATGTGATTTTTGATGGGGAGAAAGGCGTGATTTAGCGCTCTTTCTCCCCATTTCTTAATTTGTCATAAAAGCGTGATAATTTCGTTAATTTTTCGGTTTTTGGTCTATTGTCAGACTACTTGGTCTGTGCTATGCTAAGGGCGATTCGAGAATGAAATGGTCAGAAGGGGGCGCATTCATGGGGATAGACACTGCTTTTGAGCGACTGCTAGAAGATTTCATGCGGTATGTTCATATTGAACGTCAATTATCTCCGAATACAGGTCGCTCTTATGATCAAACACTTCGACAATACGCCGCTTTTTGCCGCGATCATCAGTTACGATCGATTGAATTGGCAAGTGCACGGCGTTATTTGTATGCTCTTTACGATCAGGAGCTGGCGCGGGCGACGATTGCACAAAAAGTTTCCTGCCTCAAACAATTTGGTCGTTTTTTGACACGTGACACCGATGAGCCTAATCCCTTCGATGGATTAAAAGCACCAAAACGACAACAAGGACTTCCGACATTCCTCGTCCCAACGGAATATGAACGTTTCCTCGATGCCTTTCGATCGAGTGATACGCTTGGCAACCGGAATGTGGCGTTAGTAGAACTTTTATATGCGACGGGTATGCGGGTCAGCGAGGTCGTTCAACTGGATCTTCGTGATCTCGCGACTGATCACTCCTACGTCCATGTGTATGGAAAAGGTGGGAAGGAACGCATCGCACCAATCGGAACCTTTGCTAAAGATGCATTAGAACTGTACTTACCATCACGAGATCCAGTCGCAGGTCATGAGCAAGCGTTGTTCTTGTCTCATTCAGGGCGTCGATTGACGACGGATGCGATTCGGAAAATCATGAAAAAAGGGGAACAACTCGTTGGGAAACATGTGACACCACATGCGCTTCGTCATAGTTTCGCGACAGATTTACTGGAAAGAGGCGCCGATTTGCGAGCGGTCCAGGAGTTACTTGGACACGCATCGCTGTCGACGACCGGTCAGTATACACACGTAACGACGGAACGATTACGACATGTTTATCAACAAGCACATCCTCGTGCCTAAGGGAGGAAACATTGATGTTTCATGCAACGACGATTTTTGCGATTCAACATAACGGACAATCCGCGATGAGCGGAGACGGACAGGTGACTTTCGGAAACCAAGTCATCATGAAGAAAAGTGCGAAAAAAGTACGGCGCCTCTATGGTGGCAAAGTCATTGCCGGATTTGCTGGAAGTGTCGCGGACGCGTTCACACTCTTTGAAAAATTCGAAGCGAAGCTTGAAATGTATAACGGGAACTTACAACGGGCAGCAGTTGAGCTGGCGAAGGAATGGCGAGGCGATAAGATGTTGCGTCAACTTGAAGCACTCTTACTTGTCATGGATGGAACACATCTCTTACTTGTATCCGGAAACGGGGAAGTCATCGAACCGGATGACGGCATTCTCGCAATCGGTTCAGGTGGTAATTATGCGCTTGCAGCAGGTCGCGCGTTAGCTCGACATGCAAGTCATCTCACAGCAGAGGAGATCGCCCGCGCAGCGCTTGAGACGGCTGGTGAACTCTGTGTCTTTACGAACGATCAAATCATCCTAGAAACGATCGGAGGCAATGACCATGCATGAATTGACGCCAAGACAAATCGTCGAGAAGTTAAATGAACATGTCATCGGACAAGCGGATGCTAAACGTGCGGTGGCGATTGCTTTACGTAATCGGTACCGTCGACAATTACTCGATGCATCGATGCGGGATGAAGTCACACCGAAGAATATCCTGATGATCGGACCGACCGGAGTCGGAAAGACTGAAATTGCGCGACGCCTCGCGAAACTCGTCCGTGCGCCGTTCGTCAAGATTGAAGCGACGAAGTTCACGGAAGTAGGGTACGTCGGTCGTGATGTGGAGTCAATGGTGCGGGATCTCGTGGAAGCGTCTCTACGTCTTGTCAAAGATGAGAAAAAAGAAGCGCTCAAAGATCGAGCGGAAGCAGTGGCGAACGAACGAATCGTCGATGCGTTATCTGGTAAAAAAGCGTCATCTGGTCTCGGTGGTGGAACGAATCCGTTTGAGATGTTGTTTGGAGGGAACCAGAAGCAACAAGAGCCGGATACATCGGAAGCGACAGCCGACCGTTCGTTACTTCGTCAGCAATTACTGACAGGGCAACTTGAGGATCGCATGATTGAGGTCGATGTTGAAGAACGCCAAGTGGATTTATTCTCTGGGCAACAAGGCATGGAGGGACTCGCGAATCTTCAGGATATGCTCGGACAAGTCATGCCGAAGAAAACGAAGAAGCGTCAGCTCACAGTCAAGGAAGCACGACCAATCCTGACGGCGGAAGAAGCGGAGCGGTTGCTCGACTTGAACGAAGTCCATGACGAAGCGGTTCGTCGCGCAGAACAGATGGGGATCATCTTCGTCGATGAGATCGATAAGATCGCGACAAAAGGACATGATTCAGCTGGTGTTTCACGAGAGGGTGTTCAACGAGACATCTTACCGATCGTTGAAGGATCGACGATCGTTACGAAATATGGTCCAGTCAAGACGGATCACATCTTGTTCATCGCTGCGGGTGCATTCCATATGGCGAAACCATCTGATCTGATTCCTGAACTCCAAGGTCGTTTCCCAATTCGTGTCGAACTCGATAGTTTGACAGAAGATGACTTTGTTAAGATTTTAACTGAACCGAATCAAGCATTACTCAAACAATATAAAGCATTATTAGGGGCAGAGCACGTTCATGTCACCTTTACAGAAGAAGCCATTCGTGAAATCGCGCGGATTGCTGCACAGGTAAACGATGAGACGGATAATATTGGAGCACGACGCTTGTATACGATCATGGAGCGCGTCCTTGAAGAATTATCCTTCGAAGCAGCAGACATGCCGGAGACGGATGTGACGATCACGCCACAATACGTGACGGAACGAGTTGGAAAAGTAGCAGATGATCGAGACTTAAGTCAGTTCATCTTATAAAGTGGAGGAAGAAAAAATGAATTTATTGGCGAAAACGCGGAAGCTGAATACGATGTTACAACAAGAAGCGAGCACACATGTTGATTTCAAGGTCATGGCTGATCGACTCAGCGAAGTCATGGAATCGAACACATTCATCGTAAGTCGGCGCGGTAAGTTACTAGGTATCGCAATCAAGCAACAAATCGAAAATGACCGGGTCCGTGGTTTCTTAGAAGAACGTCAATTCCCGGAAGATTACACGAAAAAATTATTTAACGTCACGGAAACGACAGCAAACATTGCCATCGATAGTGAACATACGGCATTCCCAGTCGACAACCGTGATACGTTCGAAACGTCGAAAACGACGATCGTACCGATCATCGGTGGTGGCGAACGCCTTGGTACACTGGTTCTCGGTCGTATGGTGGAAGACTTCAACGAAGAAGACCTCGTGCTTGCAGAGTATGGTGCGACAGTCGTCGGGATGGAAATCCTTCGTGAGAAGGCACATGAGGCGGAAGATAAAGCACGGAAGAAAGCGGTCGTTCAGATGGCGATCAATTCGTTGTCTTATTCAGAACTTGAAGCGATTGAACATATCTTCGAAGAGCTGGAAGGAAATGAAGGACTACTCGTCGCTTCCAAGATTGCCGATCGCGTCGGTATCACGCGTTCTGTCATTGTCAACGCACTGCGTAAACTCGAAAGTGCAGGCGTCATCGAGTCGCGTTCACTTGGAATGAAAGGAACTTACATTAAAATTTTGAACGACAATTTCCTTTATGAGTTAGAGCGTATTAAATCGAACTAAAAAAATAATGAGATACAGCGTATTTTTCGTTAATCGTTTTTAACGTCTGTATTAGATAAGCGATTCTTCTTCAATGTGAGAAGAATCGCTTTTTTTGTTAAAGACGATTTCTTACAAACATCCATCAGGTGATAGAAGAAGCAATGCAGATCCACTCTTCTTTAAATGGTTATCGTAGAGTATCAATGAAAAATACCAAGAAAAGGGGTGGATAAAAAAGTTAAAAGAGAAGGAACTATTTTTATATTTATTCAAAGAAATTACAATTTGGTGTTTTTTTCATTCTGTATTAGATGTATAATCAATTCTGTTGCTCATGAATGAAATATTTTAAATCTTAGTTTAGACATTTTCTGTAAATCATAAATTAGTCCATTTTTATTAATTAAACTTTTTTCTATTCGTAGATGCATAGGTAATATTTATCATTTTTGAACAAAATGGTAATTAAAGGTGAAAAATGAACATCTCATTACCCTTTTTTTAAAATTTATCCTTTTCAAACATTGACCTATTTGTTTCAATTATTTCAGATATGTTACTAATGACTTACTAGTTTTAATATTCTTCAATTCCAAACTATTCATAGATGGAGGGCGGATAAATGGATTGGTTAGGTTCCGATTATTCTTTACTCACTAAAGCAGTCAATCGTACTGTAGATTCTCAAAAAGTAATATCTAAAAATATTGCGAATGTTGATACACCTGGATACAAAGCACAACGTTTAGTGTTTTCGGATGTACTAGACTCTCAAATGAAAATGAGTCTAAAGCGTCATGCTCAAATTGATGCGCAAGGTTCGATCGTTGAGCAATCGACTTCTATGCGTAACGATGGAAATGGTGTCGATATTGATTTTGAGATGTCTGAATTATCACGCAATCAAATCGAGTATGAGGCATTAGTAGAACAGCTGAATCGGAAATTTTCAGGAATCCAATCAGTAATTAGAGGAGGCAGATAAAAGTGAGTATGTTCGGTGGATTTCATACTTCTGCATCAGGGTTAACTGCACAACGTCTCCGGCTTGATACGGTTTCAGCAAATATTGCAAATGCTCAAACGACACGGGGAGAACTTGTAGATGGTCAATGGCAACCCTACGCTCGTAAATTAGCAGTACTTAAGGAAACGGCTAACGGTGTAACGGTTAGCGAACTTCGAAAAGATGAAGAGCCTTTTAAATTAGAATACAACCCAAGTCATCCGGATGCAGACGAGCTTGGATACGTCAAAATGCCGAATGTCGACATTTTAAAAGAAATGGTCGATATGATGGGCGCGACACGATCTTATGAAGCAAACGTGACAGCTCTTAACGCGACGAAAGCAATGCTTGTTAAAGCGATGGAGATCGGTAAGTAAGAATGAAGGGATGATGAATGACCATGGCAATTCAAGCAATTCAGGGATTACAACCCATTCTTCAAAATCAAATGACTCCTAAAACAACACCAAGTGACTTTAGCGAAGTGTTAAGTCAAGCAATGAATGGATTAAATGCGACACAAAGCGCTTCATCTCAAGCACGAGTAGATTTGGCGACGGGAAAGTCAACAGATCTACATAATATTATGATTAAAACAGAAGAAGCATCTCTCTCTATGCAACTCGCCATTGAGGTCCGTAATAAGGGCATCGAAGCATACCAAGAAATGATGCGTATGCAACTGTGAATGTTAAGGAAAGCGTGGGAGATGTTGAATGAACGAAGGATTAAAAGCAAGATGGAACACCATTAATACAACGTGGAAATCATGGTCACTCGCTAAAAAGGCGATGATTCTTGGAAGTATTATCGTCGTTTTAGCAGCGTTGATCGTCGCTATTCTCTGGTTATCTAAACCAACGATGACACCCCTTTATTCAAAATTATCACCACAAGAAGCCGGACAAGTGACGGAAAAACTAAACGAGGACGGTATTCAGTCTGAAGTTGTTAGTGAAGCTAATGGCGTGACCATTCTTGTTCCAGAGGCGAATGTTGAGAATTTGAAAGTCGAATTAGCAACAGCTGGTATTCCAAAGTCTGGTCAAATTGATTATTCCTTCTTTAGTGAAAACGCGGGTTTCGGAACGACGGATAAAGAAATGAACATCTTGGAACGCGACACGATGCAGACGGAACTCGAAAACTTGATTACACAAGTCAATGGAATCGAGTCAGCTAAAGTCATGATTACGCTCCCAGAAAAGAGTGTCTTTTTATCGGATGAGAAAGAATCTTCAACAGTATCGGTCGTATTGACCTCTAGCGCAGGTAGTAACTTGAATAATCAAACGGTTCAAGGTCTGTATCATTTGATCGCTAAAAGTATTCCAAATCTTAAAGAAGAAAACATTACGATCATGGATCAGTACTTCACGTACTATGAACCGGGCAATGCGACGCAAACAGCAGGTGGAACAGATCCGATGGCACTTAAAAAAGCAACAGAGAACGATTTACGGAAACAGATTCAACAAATGCTTTCCGTTGTTCTTGGACCGCAAAAAGCACTCGTATCGGTCACAGCGGACGTAGATGTTACGAAACGTCAGGAAGAACAAAAATTAGTAGAGCCAGTAGATCCAGATAAAATCGAAGGAATCGTCACATCTGCTGAAAAAGTAGCTGAAGCATACACTGGTGCAGCGAATCAAGGAACTGCTGGGACTGGCGAAAATGAAACAATCAATTTCCCGACAGGAAATGGTGAAGCTGGAGATACGAGTGAAAAAACACACGATATTATTAACTATGAAGTAAATCGAATCACGAAACAGATTTCTGGGGCACCATATGAAATTCGTGACTTAGGTATTCAAATCATTGTAGAACCACCAAAGGGTCAGACACAAATTGATCCGCAGTTACAAACGGACTTACAGACGATGATGTATTCTATCATTCGTACGTCCATTACAAAACAAGATGCTAAAACGACGTTAACAGATGCGGAACTGACAAATAAAGTAGTTGTCATGTCTCGACCATTTGCTAACACGACAACTAAACAGACCGCTACTTCAGAAACAATTCCGATGTGGGTTTGGTTTGCATTAGGTGCAGCAGCTTTAGTCATCATAGGCATGATTTTCTTCATGGTTCGTAAACGTAAAAAAGAAGAAGAGGAAAGCTTAGAGGAATGGACACCGATCGAAACAGAAATCCCTGAGTTATCGACTGAAGATAATAGCAATGAAGCACAAAAACGAAAACAACTAGAAAAATTAGCAGCGTCAAATCCAGACGAATTTGCAAAACTGCTTAGAACTTGGTTAGCGGAGGATTGATCCTATGAAGAAATTAGAGATGAATAGTCGTGAAAAGGCTGCCGTCCTAATGATTTCATTAGGTCCAGAAGTCGCGGCGAACGTATATAAGCATCTAAGTGAAGAAGAGATGGAATGGTTGACGTTACAAATCTCAAGCATGAAACGAATTGACCCTGAAGATAAAGCAGGTGTTCTGGATGAATTTCATGATTTAGCAATGGCACAGAACTATATCACGCAAGGTGGTATCGGTTTTGCGAAATCCGTATTAGAAAAAGCTGTTGGTGAAGAAAAGGCGATGGAATTGATTCATCGCCTCACATCAACACTTCAAGTACGTCCTTTCGAGTTTGCACGAAAAGCAGATTCAAAACAATTATTGAATTTTATTCAAAATGAACATCCGCAAACGATTGCTCTAGTCCTTGCTCATTTGGATCCAGCGAAGTCAGGACAAATCCTTTCTGAGCTTCCGGCAGAGGCACAGTCGGATGTAGCGAGACGAATTGCTACGATGGATCGAATGAATCCGGAAATCATTAGTGAAGTTGAGTTGATTTTAGAACGTAACCTGTCTCAAGCAGGAATGCAAGACTATGCTCAGTCAGGCGGGATTGAAGCAGTGGTTCAAGTGTTGAATGGTGTTGACCGAACGACAGAACGAACGATTTTGGATACGCTTGAAATTCAAGATCCTGAACTCGCTGAGGAAATTAAAAAGCGGATGTTCGTATTTGAGGATATTGTCACATTGGATGCACGTGCAATTCAACGTATCATTCGTGAAGTTTCAAATGAGGATCTTCTTTTAGCATTGAAAGTATCATCTGATGACGTCAAAGACATGGTGTATCGAAATATGTCTCAGCGGATGGTCGAGTCGTTCAAAGAAGATATGGAGTTCATGGGTCCTGTTCGATTACGCGATGTCGAAGAAGCACAAAGTCGAATTGTCGGTATCATTCGTCGTTTAGAAGATATGGGTGAGATCGTCGTCGCACGCGGTGGAGGAGATGATATCGTTGTCTAACGTCATTAAACGGCAGAGTGTCTTGTCTAAATCGCAGCGTTTGATTCATCAGCCAGTAGCATCGTCTGAAAACGTTGATCATGACAGTAATCTCGTTACGATTTCCTATGAAGAAGAATGGTTAGAACGTCAGAATCAATTGACACTTTTAGAAAAGCGTTTGATGGAAGAACACGAATCAAGACTAGCGCAATTGGAAGAAGAAAAGTTAAGAACCCTCGAGGCGGCAACGCTGCAAGGGTATGAAGCAGGGTTTGTTGAAGGACAATCAAGCGGCTTCGCAACATATGATAAGGCAATGTCTGACTTAAATGCGTTAAGTGAGAAATTAGAGCAACGTTTTCAAGAGAAACTTATGATGATGGAACATGATCTATGTGTAGCTGCTCTTCAAACGACACATTTATTTCTAGAAAATCTATTAGATTCCGATGAAGAGACATTGTATAAGATGATTCATAAACTATTGATTCAGTTTAGAGATCGCGAGAAATTATTTGTCTATGCATCGCCTCAAGATTTTGAACGCTTAGTCATGATGGAAGATAAGATTCAATCTATTCTCGGAGCGACAGTCAGTGTCCAACTCCGGTTAGATCCAGAATTGTCACCACGTGATTTTAGAATCGATTCTGAAAATGGAGCGATTACGGGTGGGTTACACTCCAGTTTTAAACATCTTGAGAAAAAGATTTTTGAGGTGTTGACGGATGTATAAAGTTCAACATTTGCAAGAAGCGATTCAAGACATTAAATTTGATGATCTGCTGCGACATTCAGGTAAAGTGGTCCAAGTTATTGGTTTGATGATCGAATCGAGAGGACCTACTGCTGTATCAATAGGAGAACGCTGTTTTATTCAATTGAACGCACACCATGAAATTGAAGCAGAGGTCGTTGGCTTTAAAGAGGGGCATGTTCTACTTATGCCTTATGGTGAAACGACAGCAATCGCTCCAGGGTCCATCGTTGTTGCTTCAGGTAAACCGTTACACGTTCCTGTAGGCGAAGAGTTGATAGGTCAAGTGTTAGATGGACTAGGCAGACCATTAGACGGTGAAAACCTAGAGCATTTAAAAACAACATCCATTGTTAGAAAGCCACCAAGTCCGCTTAGTCGCCCACGTATTAGCGAAGTACTCTCAACTGGGATACGAGCAATTGATACGTTATTAACAGTAGGTGAAGGACAGCGTGTTGGGTTATTTGCAGGATCAGGCGTCGGAAAGTCCACACTTTTAGGAATGATTGCGAAACGGTCAACAGCGGATATCAACGTGATTGCTTTAATTGGAGAGCGTGGACGTGAAGTCAAAGAGTTTATCGAAGCGGAGTTAGGTGAGGAAGGAATGAGTCGGTCGATCATCGTTGTAGCAACGAGTGATCAATCGCCCCTTGTACGACTTAAAGGTGCTTACACTGCAACAGCGATTGCTGAGTACTTTCGGGATCAAGGGAAAAATGTCGTCCTGATGATGGACTCCGTTACACGATTTGCAATGGCACAACGTGAAATCGGACTAGCAACAGGTGAACCTCCCGCTTCAAAAGGATATACACCAAGTGTCTTTGCGCTACTCCCACAACTTTTGGAGCGAAGCGGTAAGACTGAAAAAGGCTCGATCACAGCATTCTATACCGTCTTGGTTGATGGGGATGATATGAATGAACCGATTGCAGATGCTGTACGCGGAATTTTGGATGGTCACTTTGTACTGGATCGGAATTTAGCGAACAAAGGACAATATCCTGCGATTCATGTATTACGCTCCATCAGTCGTGTCATGAATCAAATCACTTCAGAAGAGCATAAACAAAAGGCCATCGTTTTTCGTCAGCTTCTCTCTACTTATTTAGATGCGGAAGATTTGATTAACATTGGAGCGTATAAAAGCGGAACAAATCCAGAAATCGATCGGGCCATTCAAATCTATCCACAACTCATCGAATTTCTAAAACAGTCTGTCCATGAAGTGAGTGACTTAGATGCCGCAATTGAAAGACTATTTCAGATTATTCCATAAGGGGAGCGGACATGCGAACGATATATGAACGAATCATTCCGCTCGCTGAAGCGGAAAAGGATCGAGTCTCAAAAGAAACAGCTGAAAAAAAGATGCGTTATGAAGAGGAAATGCAGAAGCTGTATCAACTGTTAGTCCGGTACGAAACGTTTTTGAAAGAACAGGATCAAATCGGACGGATTGAGTTGGTTGATTCACAATATCGTGAAAGAGCCAGGGATGTAGTGAAGCAACAAATCGAGAGACAACAGTTGTTCGTCACGCAAGCTAAGAACGTTTATGAAAAAGCGCAATTGGCATTAAAAGAAGCCATGATCGAAGAGAAAAAATTCACCAAACTACAAGAAAATCATTTTATTGAAGTACGGCGAGAACTTGCAATAGTAGAACAAAATCAACTAGATGAGCTATCTCTTCTACATTTTAAAAGAGGTCAAACGATATGAGTGAACAAAAGACGTCAAAGCAGTGGATATTACCATTAGTGATCATCCCGTTTATCATCATCTTGCTGACAGCATACTTCGTGTTGAATTATGCGAACGGAAGACCATTATTATCTTTACCGTTCGATACAGAAAAAACAGCAAAATCTACTGCTACCTCTAATGACCAAGAGTTGGTCAAACGTTTAAAAGTAGCAAACAACGAAATTAAGAAATTACGCAATGAAAAAGAAGAACAAAAGCAAACGTTGCAAGTGAAAGAACAAGAAATCACGAAACTAATCTCAGAACGGGATCAGTTAAAAAAAGCATCAACTCCTGCTGCTTCAACTACTTCTACGAGTGAGAAGAAAACTAAGAAAACACCAGTATCTGATGTATATGCAGAAATGTCACCTAAAGAAGCGGCGTTAATCTTTAATGAACTCAGCCCAACTGAAGTGGTTTCGATCATTGAAAACATCGATGCAGAACAGCAAGCTGCAATCATTGCCAAAATGGATGCCAAAAAAGCAGCAGCATTAACTCAATTATTAGCTTCGGAATAGAGGTGAGATCATGAATATTTCAGATCTTCAAATGAATCCGGTACAAGGAACAGCGATAGGTACCGATGAGATGGGGAACGCAACAGATGCAACAGGTAAGTTTGCGACACTTTTACAATTTCTAACGAACAATGAGTTGACTGTAAATCAAGGAATACCGGATGTATCACTAAAAGATTCGGAACGTGTAGATGTAGATGGAAAATCTGAAAAGGCTGTATTGCTTCAAAATATCCAGTCGCTTATGGATCATCCAGAAATGATTTTAGAAGTGCTGGAGCAACCTGAGGTCAGTAGCCTTCCAATTCATTCGGTGAAGCATCGAGAGATTGTTCAGATTTTAAAGGCGATTCAAGATGGAAATATCGAATCTGCTGTTCAGCTACTCGATCAATCATCCATCACTCCCGCTCAAATTAATGCGTTAATCGGAAATGTATTACAGAAACAGAATCAGCAATTGAAGCCAGAAGTAAATTCCGTGCAAAGTATTGGAACGGCTCCAGTAGAAGAAAACATGGAGAAGTTGATTTTACCCGTCAAAAATGAACTGATGTCGTCGAAAGAAAAGTTCATGGAAACGGGTCAGAATAAAATAGTGAATGTTATTCAGAAACAAAGTCAAGAGCCCTCCTCAGCACTGGAACAAGATATTAAAGCGAATACAGCAGCACCGGCAGTAAGTGTAAATCGAATGAATCATGCGCTCCTTTTCAATAGCGTGAATCGCACAGTTCCATTTTTACCGGTCGATGAGCAAATCATGAATCGAATCGAAGCGGCGTTAAAGCAAGCACCTTTTATAAACGGTAAAGATGGTTCTTCAAAAATCTCTATTCGTTTATATCCTGAACAGTTAGGTGAACTAGTCGTTCAAGTAGATCGAAAAGGAAATGAACTTACGATTAAGCTTTTCATGGCGAATGAGCAAACGAAGCAATTGATCGAACAACAACTCGGAAAACTACATACGACACTACATCAACAGAGTCCGGTTGTGAAAATCGAAACAGGTATCATTGCGACTGCTGCAAGAGAATTTGAACAAGGATTCTCTTCAGAACGACGTGAACAGGAAAAACAGGAATCTTCTTCACATCAGCAAGAAGAAGAGCGAGAGGAGGAAGAAGATGACGGAAGGGATTAAAAATGACGGTTCTTCGTTTCAGTTACCTGAAAAAAAGCAAACCGTATCCAACAACTCGATGGATAAAGATATGTTCATGAAAATTTTAATCGCCCAGTTATCGAACCAAGATCCAACAGCTCCGATGGAAGATAAAGAGTTCATTGCCCAAATGGCTCAGTTTTCTTCGTTAGAACAGATGCAATCGATTGGAAAAGGGATGGAAACGATGATCCTAAATCAGCATGCGGGTGCGTTGATGACGTACAGTAACCTGATTGGGAAAGATGTCAGTTATACACCGTCTGCTAACGCTGAGGATGAAACGTCTTCAACGGAAGAGACAGCAACTGTACTAAGTGTCAAACGAGATGGTGTGGATGTCATCGCTGAATTATCGAACGGTAAACGGGTCAGTGTGTATGACCTGACGCAAATCAAATCTAAGGAGGAAAAATAATGTTACGTTCAATGTATTCAGGAATCAGTGGGTTGAAAAACTTCCAAACGAAATTGGATGTCGTCGGTAACAACATCGCAAACGTCAATACATTCGGTTACAAAAAAGGGCGTGTTACGTTCAAGGATTTAGTTAACCAATCTGTCGGATCTGCTTCTGGTGCGGGTGGCGGCGTCGGGGGAACGAACCCGAAACAAGTCGGTCTTGGGGCATCGATGTCAACAGTCGATAACGTCTACAACCAAGGAGCACTTCAAAATACCGGTCGGACGCTTGACGTCGGGATTTCTGGTGAAGGATTCTATCAAGTCATGACAGCGGAAGGTATTCGCTATACGAGATCTGGAAACTTCTATACGGATTTAGACGGAAACATCGTTACTGGTGATGGAAACTACGTTGTTGGTACTGGAACAGCTGCTGTTCCAACAGGTCCTGTTCCTAATAACTTACCGAATGGTTCTGTTCCACCTGCAGCGCCGACTCCAGGTTATCAAAAATTAAAAATCCCTACTGATGCACGAAACTTATCGATTGGGAAAGATGGATTAGTCACTTATGTAAATAATACGGGTGCGCTAACTACGGTAGGGTATATTACATTAGCAAACTTCCCTAACCCAGGTGGTCTTGAAAAGTCTGGTGTAAATTTATTTGCTTCTTCTCAAAACTCTGGTGCAGCAGCAACCGGAACCCCTAGTACAAACGGTCTCGGTCAATTGACATCTGGAACACTCGAGATGTCAAACGTCGATTTGTCAGAAGAATTTACGGAAATGATCATTGCACAGCGCGGTTTCCAGGCAAACACACGAATCATTACAACGAGTGACCAAGTGTTAGAAGAACTCGTCAATCTGAAACGATGATTCAGTTAACGACGTTACGGAAAACACCATTAGTCATTAATGCCAGCTTGATTGAATCCATTCGTTCGACTCCTGATACGACGATTCACCTCATTGGTGGACAAACGTATGTCGTACAAGAATCGATGGAGGAAGTGACGGAGGCAGCAATTCAATTTTATCGTCAAATCGGATTGACCGGTTTGACGAGTGTAAGGAGGATCGATGATGGCGGAAGAAGAGAAAAAGAAAAGTAAGCTTAAATTACCATTGATCATGGTCATCGTTGCTCTCATGATGGTTGGAGCTGGGTACATGGTAATGAAATATTTGATTGCTCCAGATGAAACGAAAGCAAAAGTAGAACAGCCGACTGGAGAAGAGCTTGATGCACGTAGTCTTCAGACTGATGATTTGACGACGAACATCTCAGACGAACGTTTCTTGAATGTACAATTTACAATCGTAACCGATGACCAAAAAACACGGGATGATTTAGAATTACGTAAATTCCAAATTAACAATATCATTCTTGGGGATTTATCTACCATGAAAAAATCGGATTTGGATTCGAAAGCCGACATGGAGAAACTGGAAGAAAAATTACGTGTCCAGTTCAAAAAACTCATCCAAGAGGGTGATGTCCAACGTGTCTACACTACGAAAAAAATCATCCAGTGAGGTGGCAGCATGAGCGAAGTATTATCACAACATGAAATTGACGCCTTGCTATCAGCTATTTCAAGTGGAGATATGGAAGTTGAGGAAATCAGGAGTCAAGAAGAAGAGCGGCGCGTTAAAGTATATGATTTCAAACGTGCCCTTCGTTTCTCTAAAGACCAATTACGAAACTTAACGCGCATTCATGAGCAATTTGCTCGAGTGCTAACGACTCACTTTTCAGCTCAGTTAAGAACATATGTCCAGTTCACAGTGAATACAGTGGAACAATTGCCTTATGACGAATTCATTCATTCTATTCCAAATATGACATTAATCAATTTGGTCAACCTTCAACCATTAGACGGGAAAGTCATTTTTGAAGTGAACCCAAATATTGCCTATGCAATGTTAGATCGTCTGCTTGGTGGACCGGGCGAAGGAATGAACAAAATTGAGAACTTAACTGAAATTGAAACACGTATTTTGACGCAACTGTTTAAACGAGCATTTGTGCAATATGGAGCGGCTTGGGAATCGATTACAGAATTAGAAGCTGAATACGATGATCTTGAGATCAATCCACAATTTCTCCAGCTCGTCTCTCCAAACGAAACGGTTATTCTTGTGTCCATTTATGTAACAGTCGGTGAAGTGAGTGGCACATTAAATGTATGTTTACCTTTCGTTACATTAGAACCGATTTTACCTAAACTATCCAGTCATTTTTGGATGCAACAAGATAAGCGTAAGTCAATCAATGATCAAGCGTCTGAACATATGCAGACTCAATTAATGAGTTCTGTCGTCGATTTGAAAGCAGTGCTTGGCCAGACGGATCTGTCGTTTGGTGAGTTGTTACACCTCGAAGTTGGCGACTGTCTATCCCTGAAGACACGTACATCTGATCCGGTTGAACTGTTCGTCGATGATCGTAAAATGTTCAAGGCGCGACCAGGTCTAAATGGGAAGCATCTCGCTTTACAAGTCATACAACGAATTGAGGAGGAATAACATGAGCGATATGCTTTCGCAAGATGAGATCGATGCTTTATTAAGAGGAACACCATCTGATTCTGATGATGCAAGCGATACCCAATCGGATGAAGAAGTTTTAGATGAGATGGAAATCGATGCGCTTGGAGAAGTAGGGAATATTTCATTAGGAAATTCAGCTACCGCTTTATCCGCATTGTTGAATCAAAAAGTAGAAATTACGACGCCACATGTTCGAATGATTACGATGGATGAATTAAGAAGTCGTTATCCCATTCCGCATGTTGCCTTACGCGTTGGATATACAGAAGGTTTTAAAGGTGAAAATGTCCTCATCTTAACACAACGGGATGCCTCCATTATTGCGAACTTAATGATGGGCGGAGATGGTGTCATTGATGAAACTGCTGAGATGGAGCCGATTGCGCTTTCAGCTGTACAAGAAGCAATGAACCAAATGATGGGAGCTGCCGCTACATCGATGTCCACGGTATTCTCCATGAGAATTGATATCTCACCTCCAGCTGTTGAAATTTTTGATTTTTCGCAAGAGAAAAGTATCGTAGATAGTTTCTCTCTTTGGGACAGTATGGTCATCATTGAGTTCGATTTGAAAATCGGGACATTGATTGATTCGAAAATCGTACAGTTGGCACCGCTCGAGTTTTCTAAACAACTCATTCAAAAGTTGTTCTTAGCAAGCACAGAAGTATCAAATGAGCCTTCACCGGTTCAACCTGCGGCACAAACTCAACCTAAATCGTCACCAGCCGTTGAAGCTTCTCCACCGCCAGCAAAACCTGCTCCAGTTCAGGAACAAGTAGTGAAAGAAAGTGTTGCTGTCAGTCCTGTCCAATTCGGTCAATTAAGTGATGCACAAGTAGACGGTACGCCGGCTAATATTGGTATGTTGTATGACGTACCGTTGAACGTCACGGTTGAACTAGGACGTACACGACGATCGGTTAGAGATATCCTAGAACTGACGCAAGGTTCCATCATTGAACTTGATAAATTAGCAGGTGAACCAGTAGATGTATTTGTAAACAACACGTTGATTGCAACCGGAGAAGTTGTAGTTATTGAAGAAAACTTCGGAGTACGCATTACAGAAATCGTAAATACAAAAGAACGTCTTCGGATGTTCTAAGGAGGAACTATAAAATGAGTGCAAAAGTATTAATCGTAGATGACGCTGCTTTCATGCGAATGATGATCAAGGAAATTTTATCGAAGAATGGCTACGATGTCGTTGGCGAAGCGGAGAATGGATTAGAGGCTGTTTCAAAGTATAAGGAATTAACACCAGATCTCGTCACACTCGATATCACGATGCCAGAAATGGACGGAATCTCTGCTTTAAAGGAAATTAAAGCAATTAATCCGGCTGCTAAAGTCATCATGTGTTCAGCAATGGGACAACAGTCAATGGTTATCGATGCCATTCAAGCAGGTGCTAAAGATTTCATCGTTAAACCGTTCCAAGCAGATCGTGTACTAGAAGCGGTTTCGAAAACTGTCTCGTCATGAAAAAAGTGACTTTGCTGATTTGTCTGCTGTTTTTGCTTTCGGTTCCCGTAAGTGCAGAAACAGTCGAAGAAAAATTAAATCCAACTCAGAACGATGCACCGGCGACTCAGCAAGTCGATGAGAGTCCTTCCATGGCGTTGACTATTTTTAAAGGAGTCGTCGTTCTTATCGTCTTGATCGGCGGATTCATCCTTGTGACACGATTCATTCACGAACGAACGCGAGGTGTCAGACATTCCGGACGATTGACCCATTTAGGTGGAGTACCACTCGGGAAAGATCGATCGGTTCAGTTAGTCAAGATACAAGATAAGATTTACGTCGTCGGTGTCGGTGAAAACGTACAATTATTAGATACATTGGATGATCTGGAAGGATATGAACCAACGGATTTTGAAGAGTCTTCCCCGAAATCCTCACCTTCGCCGTTTCTTGAGACGTTTAAACAACAACTCGAACAACTGCAAAAGAATCGAGGTCGCTCATGAATACGATTGAGAATCTGATATCACTTGATACTCCGTCAGGAACAGCGACATCGATTAAGCTACTTGTGTTACTGACGTTGTTATCACTTGCGCCGTCACTGCTCATTTTGATGACCTGCTTTACGCGTGTTGTCGTTGTGTTGTCTTTTGTCCGTTCTGCTCTTGGAACACAACAGACGCCACCCAACCAGCTCCTCGTTGGACTCGCTTTGTTCATTACATTATTCGTTATGTCGCCTGTCTTATCTGAATTAAACACGACGGCCTTAAAACCATATATGGCAGATAAAATCAGTCAAGATGAAGCGTTTGATAAAGCGGGAGATACGATGAAACGGTTCATGTCGAAACACACGCGAACAAACGATTTAGAGTTGTTTTTAAAGTACGGTAATTATGAAAAACCAGAAAAAATTGAAGATATTCCACTTGTCGCACTTGTTCCAGCTTATGCGATCAGTGAATTAAAAACGGCCTTTCAAATCGGGTTCATGATCTTCATACCTTTTCTTGTCATCGATATGGTCGTCTCAAGTGTCCTGATGTCGATGGGAATGATGATGTTGCCGCCGGTCATGATTGCGTTACCGTTTAAATTATTGTTATTTATTTTAGTTGACGGCTGGCACCTGATCGTTGAATCATTGCTCGTCAGTATGCGTTAGGGAGGGATCCGAATGACTCAAGAAATGATCATACAGCTTGCAAGTTCTGCCGTCTGGACATTACTCAAGGTATCGGCTCCCTTGCTACTCGTCTCGCTCGTCGTAGGTCTGCTCGTTAGTATTTTGCAGGCGACGACGCAAATTCAGGAACAGACGTTATCGTTCGTTCCAAAGATCGTTGCCGTATTTTTAGCACTCGTCTTTTTTGGTCCTTGGATCATGCAGGAGCTACAGACCTTTACGATTGATCTATTCAAACAAATCGCTGAGGTTTCCCGCAAATGACGTTACTTTCTTTCTTGAGTGTTTTTTTACTCATCTTTGGTCGGATCGTCGGATTTCTCGTTGCAGCTCCGTTGTTTTCTTCAAAGCAACTACCAGCACAACATAAATTAGCATTGGCGGCAGGCCTAGCTTACTTTGCAAGTTATGCCGTCAAAACAGATGTCCGCGTAGAAGATTTCGATTTTTTCTTTCGAATGGGAACGGAAGTTTTAGTCGGTCTAGCACTTGGGTTACTTGCCAGTTTTTTATTGTATGCGCCACAAATTGCCGGTTCCATCATCGATTTGCAAATGGGGCTTGCAATGGCTTCCGCTTATGACCCGATGTTTGGTGGACAGTCTCCCATCGTTGGTCGTTTTTATTACATGCTGACGTTACTCGTCTTGCTCGCTTCTGATATGCACCTGATTTTACTTGACGGAATCTACACGAGTTTTCAAATCTTTCCACCAGGTAGCCTGATTGCGGTATCGGGCGACGCAGGAATGAGCCTTGTCATCCGTGTCGTTGGGCTTGCGATGTTGACTGCCTTACAAATGGCGATGCCACTTGTCGTTTCACTCTTTTTAGTGGATCTCGCGCTCGGTTTCCTAGCGAAAACGGCTCCCCAATTCAACATTTTTGCGATTGGTTTTTCCGTCAAACTATTGATGGGATACGCGATTCTGTTTTTATTAGCAGGAGCGACGATCACAGGAATCGGTCGATTCGTTCCATTACTACAAGATGTACTTGCAGATGCCATTCGATTACTAGGAGGTTGAGGACATGCATTCATATCGATTACGCCTTGACCTTCAGTACTTCGCTGGTGAGAAGACGGAGAAGGCGACACCTCGAAAGCGGGATGATTCCCGCAAGAAGGGACAAGTCGCAAAATCAGCGGATCTGACAAGTAGTTTTATGTTATTCGCGATGTTCCTCGTCCTCTATTTTTTTGGTCCATTTCTAGGACGACGATTCGTCCTCGTTCTACAAGATGGTCTAAGTGCAAGTCAAGTGTTGCAGGCTGTTGAGGAGGGACGAATTGAACAGATTTTAGTCGAGATGCTGATTCAAATGGGAATTCTCGTCGCACCGTTCTTTTTAACAGCGGTCGTCATCGGTGTTCTCGGGAATTTTGTTCAAATTGGTGTACTTTTGAGTGGCGAGGCGATCCAACCGAAACTGGATCGGATTAATCCACTACAAGGCGTCAAACGAATTGTTAGTGTCAAAGCGCTCGTCGAATTTTTAAAATCGGTCTTTAAACTGCTTGTCATCGGTGTGACGAGCGGCACGGTCTTATGGAATAACAAGGTCGAAATTTCACGGTTGACTTCGGAACCAATCGGTGATGCATTAGCTATCATTGGTCATTTAACATTTTTACTCGGTTTATCTGTTAGTATCGCTTTGATTGCATTAGCCATTTTGGACTTCGCTTATCAAAAATTTGATTTCGAGAAGTCGATCCGAATGAGTAAACAGGATTTAAAAGATGAGCATAAAAACACAGAGGGTGACCCTCAAATCAAAGGGAAAATCAAACAACAACAACGGGAGATGGCGATGCGGCGGATGATGCAAGAAATACCAAATGCCGACGTCGTCATCACGAACCCAACCCATTATGCGGTAGCGATTCAATACGATGACGGAAAACATATGGCACCGATTGTCGTTGCTAAAGGCGTAGATGCTGTCGCGTTCCGGATTCGGGAGAAGGCGACAGCAGCTGATGTCCCGATTGTTGAAAATCGTCCGCTGGCGCGGGCGTTGTTCGCTCAATCAGAAATTGGTATGGCAGTGGATGAAACGTTCTATCAGGCGCTCGCTGAAACACTCGCCTTTGTCTATCAACTGAAACAAGCAAAATGAAAGGATGAAGCATCATGAGTATATCAACACGAGATTTAACGGTTCTGCTAGGCGTCATCATGATCGTCTTCATGCTCGTCATTCCACTGCCCGCTATCATGCTCGATTTTTTAATCATCATCAATATTTTAATTGCCTTGATGGTACTACTCGTTGCGATGAATGCCAAAGAGGCACTTGAGTTTTCTGTATTTCCGACATTGTTACTGATCGTTACGCTGTTTCGTCTTGCGCTCAATGTCTCAACGACACGGGCGATTTTATCAAACGGAAACGGTGGCGAAGTCATCGAGGCTTTCGGTAGTTTTGTTGTCGGAGGTAACGCGCTTGTCGGCTTCGTCGTCTTCTTGATTCTCGTCTTGATCCAGTTTCTTGTCATCACAAAGGGGTCAGAACGAGTCTCGGAAGTCTCGGCACGTTTTACGCTCGATGCGATGCCAGGGAAACAAATGGCGATCGATGCTGATTTGAACTCCGGCATGATTGACGAATTGCAAGCCCGGACTCGTCGCCAAAAAATTCAGTCGGAAGCGGATTTTTATGGTGCGATGGATGGGGCGTCGAAGTTCGTTAAAGGAGATGCAATCGCAGGCATCATCATCGTCATCATCAACTTGATTTTCGGGATGATCATCGGTGTTGTCCAGCAGGGTTTACCGATGATGGAATCCGTCAATTTGTATACGTTGCTAACAGTTGGTGACGGTCTTGTCAGTCAGATTCCAGCCCTTTTGATATCGGTTGCGACCGGTATTATCGTCACACGTTCAACGTCTGATGGAAATCTTGGAGAGGATGTCATCGGTCAATTGACACGGACACCACTCCTCGTTGGAATTGCAGCAGGAGCGATCTTCTTACTTGGACTGTTCACGGCGATTCCGGATTACGTCACGATGCCGATCGCTGCACTGTTTGGATTCTTTGCTTGGCGAATGAAGCAGGCGACGAAGACGATGCAAGAAGAAGTTGCTGTCGAAGAAGCACCAAGCGAAAATTTACGATCAAGCGAATCAGTTATTTCCTTACTGAATGTTGATACGATTGAATTCGAATTCGGTTATGGTTTGATTCCGCTTGCTGATGAAGCGCAAGGTGGTGATTTACTCGATCGTGTCGTCATGATTCGTAGGCAACTAGCTCTTGAACTCGGATTCGTTCTTCCGACCGTTCGGATTCGGGATCACTTACAGTTATCACCGAATCAGTACCGGATTAAGATACGCGGAAGTGAGATGGCAACCGGCGAACTGTTACTTGATCATTACTTAGCGATGAGTCCGGGTGTCGACGATCCAGAGATTCGAGGGATCGAGACAGTTGAACCGGCATTTGGTATGCCAGCACTTTGGATTGATGAACAGACACGGAGCCGAGCAGAAATGTCAGGCTATACGGTCGTTGATCCACCATCTGTTGTTGCCACGCACTTAACAGAACTCTTAAAGAAACATGCTGCTGAATTACTTGGTCGAGAAGAAACGAAACAATTGGTCGATCATTTAAAAGAATCTCATCCGATTTTAGTGGAAGAAGTTACGCCGCAACTACTTTCGATTGGGGATTTGCAAAAAGTGTTCGTTCAATTACTAAAAGAGAAAATATCGATTCGAAATTTACCTTTAATTTTTGAAACGCTTGCTGATTATGCCGCAGTAACCAAGGATAGTGAATTACTAGCAGAGTATGTTCGCCAATCCTTATCACGTCAAATCACTGAACAAGTCATGCAAGGAGAGGTGTTACACGTCGTAACAGTCTCAAGTGAGATGGAACTCGATATCCAGTCGGCGATCCAGAAGACAGAGTTTGGTAATTATTTAGCGCTTGATCCCGAAAAAGCGAGTCGCTTCATCGAAACGCTGCAAGAACGGACGATGGAGTTTGAACGCTATGGCGCACATCCAATCATTCTGACTTCTCCAAGTATTCGAATGTTCGTTCGTCAGTTGACGGAACGATACTTCCCGGATATTCCGGTCTTATCGTATAACGAATTGATGCCGACGATCGAAGTGAAGAGTATTGGGGTGATATAAGCAATGATAGTGAAAAAAATCGTAGCAGATACGGTGGCTGAAGCAATGGAGCGAGTTAAACAGGAGTTAGGCGAAGAAGCTATCATCTTGAATACACGGCATATAAAAGTCGGTGGTATTTTCGGGGTTTTTGCAAAACGAAAAGTAGAATTGGTCGGTTCGGTGGATGAACATGTAGAGGATAAAAGGACTGTTAAAGTAGAACAGCCGAATAGAGTGAACCCTCATGTAAACCAAATAGAACAGCGATCAATCGTAGAACGCCCTACAATTATTACGACAGGGGAAAGACCATTACCAAGAGAACTAAGACAGTACGCTAAGTTACTTGCGGAGCCAGCGTTGAATCAGTTGGCAGAACACCTACACGAGAAACTTGTGTCAACTTATTATCAAACGCAGCAAGCTGAATTGAACACGGTATTACTCGAAGAGGTTCAAGCGAAGATTCGGACGAAAACGACGCATTCGAAATTCATTATGTTAACAGGTCCTACAGGCGTCGGAAAGACGACTACGATTGCAAAACTAGCAGCACATTTTACGTTAACAGAAAAAAAACGAGTCGGTCTTATTACGACGGATACATATCGGATATCTGCCATTGAACAATTAAACACATATGCAGATATACTAGGTATCCCGATTCATGTTGCATACGATCTGAATGACTTTGAACAAGCGAAAGAAGCATTACAATCATGCGATATCGTTCTGATTGACACAGCGGGTAGGAATTTCCTTGATGTCGGGTATGTTGAACAATTAAAAAGTCGACATACTTTTGAAGAGACGGATGTATTTCTCGTACTCAGTCTGACTGCGAAATATCAAGATCTACTTCGTATGTATGATCGCTTTCAATCCGTACCTGTATCTGGAATTATTTTCTCAAAAGCGGACGAGACAAGTGAATTATGGTCAATCGTTGGTCTCGCGGAAGAAAGTGATGTACCCATCTATTGTATAACCACTGGTCAAGAGGTACCTGAAGATATCTTATTTAGTTCTGTAGAAGAGATATCCCAGATGATCGTCGAGAGAGGAATGGGATGATGCAAGAAGATCAAGCTCGAGTCCTACGCTCTAAGTTATCCGTAAATGAAACTAAAACGATTGCTATTGTTAGTGGTAAAGGTGGCGTTGGGAAAACGAACGTCGCTGTCAACTTAGGTGTTGCTCTATCTCTTCAAAACAAGAAGGTACTTATTATCGATTTAGATATCGGTATGGCCAACATTGGTATTTTACTCGGTAAATCTTCTAAGTTATCACTGATGGAATGTGTGAAGAAAAGAGAATCACTACAACAGTCAATTGTAGAATATTCACCAACCCTTCAGTTCATTCATGGGGGAAGTGGATTTGCTGAATTGACGAATTTCACGAGTGATGACATTACCTTTTTATTACGTGAATTTCGATTCTTCTATGAATATGATTATGTATTACTTGATCTAGGTGCCGGTGCTAATCATCAAACGTTTGATTTCATTGGTAGTGCAGATGAAGCATGGCTAGTTGTTACACCAGAACCTACTTCCATCATGGATGGGTACGCGTTTGTAAAATTAGCCCATCATCATGCGAATGAATTGCCTGTTTCCGTGATTGTTAATCGAGCTACGAATGGTGAAGAAGCTCTTGAAACATTTGATCGGCTCGAATTAGTCAGCTCTCAATTTTTAAGAAAATCACTACGTTTCATTGGTTTTCTACCTGAAGATCAAACAGTAGTGAAAGCGGTCAAAGCCCAAATGCCATTTTATATCATGGATCGAAAAAGTCATGTCAGTTGGCGAATGGATCACATTACTACTTCATTGACGGGTGTTCGCGTAAAAGAACGAAAGTTTTTAGATCGATTATTAAGTCGGCTAAAGCATGGGAAAGATCATGTCCATTAAGTTGGAAATAAAGGAGGAAATCATTCATGGACTTAAATGAATATGTAGGATTGTTCCTTGATGAATCAATGGAGCACCTTCAAGCAATCAATACAAGCTTATTGGATTTCGAACAACGTATGGATGACGAAGCTGTCATTGATCAAATTTTCCGGTCAGCTCACACACTCAAAGGAATGGCAGGAACGATGGGGTATGATGCTATCGCTGACTTAACGCATGAAATGGAGAGTGCTCTCGATTTAGTTCGCTCTAAAAAACAACCAGCTACTTCCGAACTGATTGATGTATTATTCGTCGCGGCAGAACAACTTGAAACGATGGTTGAAGATATTAGTCGAGGCGGAAAAGGAAAGTTAGATGTAACGGAGACGGTTAATCGATTGAAGCGATTCATTCAACCGAATGATGTACAAGTTGAAACGAATGTTCTACCTACTACGCAACAGAATTTTGAATGTGATGTCTATTCAAAAGCGGTTGTCCAACAATCGATTGCAGCAGGCTATCAAGCATACGTGTTATCAGTCGAACTATCAGCTGATGTCATCTTAAAAGCTGCTCGCGTTTATATGGTGTTTGATCGTCTTCAATCACTGGGGGACGTCATTTTATCAAATCCGACTTCAGATGACTTAGAGCAAGAACATTTTGATACATCATTTGAGATTTTATTCGTAACACAAAGTGAAAAAGAGACGATTCGAGAAGCAGTTGAAGCCGTATCAGAAGTGGCGAATGTTTCCATCGTCCCTTTTGAGACGACGTCAGAAGCAGAAGTTGCCACTTCTACGTTGCAACAAGAACCTGTTACTGAAGAGATTCAAAAAGAGGCGACTTCTACGACGAGTGAACCAATGGATGTCACTGCACCAGTCGCTTCAAAAACGATCCGTGTCAATCTTGAACGGATTGACCGCCTCATGAACTTATTTGAGGAGTTCATCATCGATCGAGGTCGCTTAGAACGAATTGCGGCAGAAGTAGGTTCTCCTGAATTGACGGATACTGTTGAGCGAATTAAGCGTGGGACGAACGAATTACAGTCTCTCGTATTGACTTTACGTATGATGCCAATTGAACAAGTATTTAATCGTTTCCCACGAATGGTACGTTCTGTATCGAAAGATGTCGGAAAACACATAAAACTTCATATCACTGGTGCTGAGACAGAGTTGGATCGAACAGTCATCGATGAGATCGGAGATCCATTAGTTCACTTGATTCGTAATGCAATCGATCATGGAATCGAAAACAAAGCGGACCGAATTCTTGCTGGAAAACCTGTTGAAGGGAATTTATCATTACGCGCCTATCATTCGGGAAATCGAGTCTTCATTGAAATCGAAGATGATGGTGCTGGAATTAACCACGAGCGCGTCACACGAATCGCGATTGAAAAGGGGCTAATTACGGAAGAAGAGGCGGCACTATTAACAATTGAAGAAGCATCGATGTTATTATTCGCTCCAGGTTTTTCGACAGCAGAAACGGTGACAGATTTGTCCGGGCGAGGTGTAGGACTCGATGTTGTGAAATCCAAGATTGAATCTCTTGGTGGGGAAGTATTTGTAGAAACACGTCGTGGTGAAGGTACTATTTTCCGAATTAGTCTACCACTTACGTTATCTATCATTTCAGCAATGTTGGTTGAACTTGGTAAAGAAACGTATGCTATTCCGTTGACGGCAATCATCGAGACAACATCATTAAGAAGCTCTTCGATCTTACAGGCGCATCGCGAGAAAGTATTCGATTTCCGTGGACAATTGGTTCCATTGATTTCGTTAAATGAAGTCTATGGATTGCCGCAACATGATGCGGAGGCTTACTCCGTTGTTGTTGTTCGTAGTGGTGAAAAGCTGGCAGGTTTAATCGTTTCTGAATTGATTGGACAACAAGAAATTGTCATGAAGCCGCTAGGTAGTTATCTCGAAGGTATTCGGGCTATTTCCGGAGCAACTATACTTGGCGATGGGCAAGTGGCATTAATCATTGACAGTAACGCTCTATTACGAAAGTGAGGGAATTGAAGATGGAACAAAAGTGGGTTGTTTTTCAACTAGAAGAGAATTCATATGGGATTGACGTACAATCTGTTCGTTCAATTGAACGTCTCATTCCCATCACACGAATTCCAAATGCTGCTTCTTACGTTAAAGGTGTAATTAATTTGCGTGGAGTCGTAACACCTGTGATTGATTTACGTTCACGTTTAGGTTTTGACGTGATCGAAGAAACAGAAGAAACACGGATCATCATTGCAACACTTGAGCACGGAGACGCTGGATTCATCGTTGATCGAGCGAATGAAGTCGTAGAATCTTCTGAAGTTAGAATCGAGCCTTTGGGCGAACAAAAACAGGAAGATGCATCTTACCTAACGGCAGTCGCAAAAGGAGAAGACCAACTGTTTTCTTTAATCGAACCAAATCGATTATTTGAGGATATCGTTCATGCTTAATTCAGATCAAAAAGATATTTTCAGAGAAATTGGAAATATCGGAGCAGGTCATGCTGCTACAGCATTGTCTACACTTTTAGGGAAACCAATTGAAATCGAAGTGCCTTCTGCCGAATTAGAATCGTTTACAACGATCATAGATCGTGTGGGCGGTGCAGAAGCTTACACGGCTGGCGCATTGTTACGGTTTTCAGGTGATATTCGAGCGACCTTGCTTTTTTTGATGCCACTCCATGATGCAGAAAAGTTAATTGGACAGCTAATGAAATCTGAATTCCAATTTTTCTCTGATTCTCATGAAATGGGGGTTTCTGCCTGGGAGGAAATCGGGAATATACTAATTGGGGCATATGCACGATCGATTTCAGATTGGTTGGATTTGTCCCTCCAAGTCAGTGTTCCTGCTTCTGCATTTGATATGGTTGGTGCACTTCTCGAGGTGGCATTGCTTGAATCTTCAACATCGGGAAATATGGCTTTGTATATCGACACTCATCTTTCTAGTGCCGGGAATGAATTGACTGGACACTTGCTTCTCCTTCCAGAAGCAAATGCGTTTCAGACAGTTTTTCAGCGATTGGGTGTGGACATTGATGGATGAACTCATACGTATTGGAATTGCAGAATACGCAATCAGTAAACAGCCTGTCATTCTTCGCACTGCTGGTCTTGGTTCTTGCGTTGGGGTCGTCATCTATGATCAAGAGCGAGGGTTATCAAGCATGGCACATGTGATGTTGCCAGATTCGGCCATTAGTCGTAATCGCGAGGCAGAAATCGGTAAGTTTGCAGATACTGCTATTTTAGAAATCGTAAAACGCTTACGAGCAAATGGTGCATTACGCTTACGTGCTAAGATTGCTGGTGGTGCACAGATGTTCCAATTCAAATACGAACATGAATCGATGCGAATTGGAGAACGAAACATTGCGTCCGTCAAAGATATGTTACAAAAGACAGGAATCCCACTCGTTGCAGAAGATGTAGGTGGCACGAATGGGCGGACGATCGAGTTCCACTCAAAGTCAGGACGTCTCGTTATCCGGACAGTAAATGTCGGGACGTTGGAAATATAGAGGAGGAATGGTCATGCGTGAGGAATTACAACAACTTTGGGATCGATGGCTATCGACACGTGATATCACGGTAGCAGATGAATTACTTTTGAATTACGAGCCTCTCGTTCAGTATCATGTTCAACGACTAAGTGCAACAT
Organism: Exiguobacterium sp. OS-77; assembly: GCF_000414195.2. NCBI lineage: Bacteria > Bacillati > Bacillota > Bacilli > Caryophanales > Exiguobacterium > Exiguobacterium sp. OS-77. Next base: position 1,233,871 of record NZ_DF239008.1, read on the forward strand.
TACCTAAAAGTGTCGATCGGGATGAATTGAAAAGTTTAGGGATGATGGGATTGTACGATGCTCTTCAAAAATTCGATCAAAATCATAATAATAAATTCGACACGTATGCCGCCTTTCGGATTCGAGGAGCAATTTTAGATGGATTGCGAAAAATCGATTGGTTACCACGTTCTTTACGAGAAAAAGCAAAGCGGGTCGAAGCAGCTGTTGAAATACTAGAGCAATCTCTTCAAAGAACTCCGACGATTGAAGAAGTATCTTCGATTGTAGAAATGTCTACAGATGAAGTGAAGAGTGCGTTAGCTGAAAGTTATTTTGCAAATATATTATCGATTGACGAAGCCGTCACTTTACAAGATGAAGGGAAAGCAATGACCGTTTCCTATCTAGACCCTGATACTGCGACTCCGGAAGACATGTTATTAATGCGTGAGTTGATTGCTAAATTAGCAGAGGAAGTGAAAGAGCTGTCAGAAAAAGAACAACTCGTCGTTTCCTTGTTCTACTATGAAGAATTAACATTGACTGAGATTGGCGAAATCCTTGAATTGTCAACATCTCGAATTTCTCAAATCCACTCTAAGGCTCTCCGTAAATTAAAAAATGCATTGGGAAGTGCCTACTTAGCAGATCGTGTCGCAATGTGAAAGGAAATCAATCATGACAGTCGTGTATATACTCTTAGCAGCTCTTATATGCTACGCACTACTTGTGCTGTTTCGTCAGCAAGCGGATTTAAAAGATCGTATATCCCGTTTAGAGCTTGAAAAAAGCGAAACAGAGCAAGTTTTATTAAGCTTTATGGAGCAAGTAAATGAAATGACCGAGCAGAACGTAAAATCTGAGGTATCATCTAATCCTATAAATGAAACATATCAGAATCCATCAATAGAATCAGTTTTACCTGAGGAAAATGTTGTACAAAATGAACGAGCTGAATCATATATTGAAACACCAGTTCCTTCTGAAGTACAGAACGAAGAACAGGTCTTAACAGATGTGGAGCAGGCTTTACGCGAAGGAACAGATATTGAGACACTCGCTCGTTCTTTGAACCGGGGAACGGGTGAGGTCGCTTTAATTGCTAAACTTTCTCGTCAAACGAAGGTTGCTCCTCGTTAATCTTTATGCTATATTAGTCTACGGTGTTAATTACGCACGCATGTATCGCCAGCTGCGGTGCCTTTAATAGGTTAGCTGGACAGACGATCATCGCGGAGGACATCCAAAACCCAAAAGGAGGAATTCATCATGGCAGTAATCTCGATGAAACAATTGTTAGAAGCTGGTGTACACTTCGGTCACCAAACACGCCGTTGGAACCCAAAAATGGCGAAATACATCTTCACAGAACGGAACGGAATCTACATCATCGACCTTCAAAAAACGGTCAAAAAAGTAGACGAAGCATACAACTTCATCCGTGAAGTAGCGTCTGAAGGCGGAAACGTTCTTTTCGTTGGTACGAAAAAACAAGCTCAAGACACTGTGAAAGAAGAAGCGATCCGTGCAGGTCAATACTTCATCAACGAACGTTGGTTGGGTGGAACTCTCACGAACTTCTCTACAATCAAAAAACGTATCAACCGTTTGAAACAACTTGAAAAAATGGAAGAGAACGGTACATTCGAAGTTCTTCCTAAAAAAGAAGTCATCATTCTTAAAAAAGAAATGACTCGTCTTGAGAAATTCCTCGGCGGTATCAAAGATATGCCAGGCGTTCCGGATGCACTCTTCATCGTTGACCCACGCAAAGAGCGTATCGCGATTGCAGAAGCACACAAACTCAACATCCCAATCGTTGCGATTGTTGATACGAACTGTGATCCAGACGAAATCGACTACGTCATCCCAGCGAACGACGATGCGATCCGTGCAGTCAAATTGCTCACTGGTAAAATGGCTGACGCAATCCTCGAAGTTAAACAAGGCGAAGATAACGTAGCACCTGAAACTACTGAAGAAGTAGTAGCAGACGCTGAGTAATTCGTGATGCCAGGTGATAAAGGGAATCGACCTTTTATCACCTTTTTTTTGAAACTAAGGATGTTATAAGGAGGAATATCGAATGGCTATTACAGCAGCAATGGTTAAAGAACTTCGTGAAAAAACAGGTGCAGGTATGCTCGACTGCAAAAAAGCACTCGTTGAAACTGACGGTGACATGAACGCAGCAGTAGATTTCTTGCGTGAAAAAGGGATCGCTAAAGCAGCAGCAAAAGGCGATCGTATCGCAGCTGAAGGGTTGACTGCAGTTGCAGTTGACGGCAACAAAGCGGCACTCGTTGAAATCAACTCAGAAACAGACTTCGTTGCGAAAAACGAACGTTTCCAAACACTCGTTCAAAACATCGCAGACGCTGTTCTCCGTAACGGTTCTGAGACAGCAGAAGCTGCTCTTGCTTCTGAATACGAAGCAGGCAAAACAATCGACACATACATCTCAGAAGAAGCTTCAACAATCGGAGAGAAAATCTCACTCCGTCGCGTAGCGCTCTTCACAAAAGCAGATGATGCAGTCTTCGGTTCTTACCTCCACATGGGTGGTCGCATCGGTTCAGTCGTCGTTATCGAAGGTACGACAGACGAAACAGTTGCAAAAGACGTTGCAATGCACATCGCAGCAGCACGTCCACTTTACGTTGACCGTACTTCTGTCACAGAAGAAGAAAAAGCACGTGAAGAAAAAGTCCTCACTGAGCAAGCATTGAACGAAGGAAAACCAGCTAACATCGTTGAAAAAATGATCGTTGGTCGTATGAACAAGTTCTTCGAGGAAATCTGCCTCGTCGATCAAACGTTCGTTAAGGATCCAGACTTCAAAGTTGGTAAATATGTAGAATCTAAAGGCGGTAAAGTCGTGTCATTCGTACGCTTCGAAGTTGGAGAAGGTATGGAAAAACGCGAAGAGAACTTCGCTGAAGAAGTTATGAACCAACTTAAAAAATAAGAATCGGGATCATCCTGATGACAAGAGAAGGAACACGTATGCTTCAATCCACTTTCGTGTGGAAGTGGTTCGTGTTCCTTTTTTACGGAATTTAGCAAGGGGGACATAGTCATGCAACCGAAATATAACCGGATTGTGTTAAAATTGAGCGGAGAAGCGCTCGCAGGAGATCAAGGGTTTGGGATTAATCCTGTCATCGTCAAATCCATCTCGGAACAGATTCGCGAATTGATTGAATTAAATGTTGAAGTAGCGGTCGTTGTCGGAGCTGGAAATATTTGGCGTGGTAAAACAGGTGCAGAACTTGGGATGGACCGGGCCAATGCCGATTATATGGGGATGCTAGCGACAGTCATGAACTCGCTTGCGCTTCAAGACAGTTTAGAAGATGTAGGTGTTGAAACACGTGTTCAAACATCGATCGAGATGCGCCAAGTAGCAGAACCATATATTCGTCGCCGTGCAATGCGTCATCTTGAAAAAGGACGAGTTGTTATTTTTGCAGCAGGTACCGGAAATCCTTATTTCTCAACTGACACAACGGCTGCTCTTCGTGCAGCAGAAATCGAAGCAGAAGTCATCTTGATGGCGAAAAACAATGTCGATGGTGTGTACTCAGCGGATCCGAACGTTGATCCAGAAGCGAAAAAATTCGAGACGCTCTCTTACTTGGATGTCTTAAAAGATGGACTCCAAGTCATGGATTCTACAGCTACATCACTTTGTATGGACAATGACATCCCGCTCATCGTCTTCTCGTTGATGGAAGAAGGTAACATCAAACGTGTCGTCATCGGTGACGAAATCGGGACAATCGTAAGGGGGAACTAATATGTCAAAAGAAATCTTAAAACAAGCCGAAGAACGGATGGAAAAAGCACATCTTTCACTTAAGAAGGAACTTGCGACACTCCGTGCAGGTCGTGCGAACGTTGCGATTTTGGATCCCGTTCAAGTCGAATACTATGGTTCACCAACACCGCTGAATCAAGTAGCGAATGTCAACACACCAGAGGCACGCCTAATCTTGATCACTCCTTGGGATAAGTCAATGGTGAGTGAGATTGAAAAAGCGATTCAACGTGCTGATCTTGGTCTTGCACCATCATCTGATGGTACGGTCATCCGTCTTGCGATTCCACCATTAACGGAAGAGCGTCGGAAGGAACTGGTTAAACTCGTCAAGAAGTATACGGAAGAAGGCAAGGTTGCCCTCCGTAACATTCGTCGTGACACGAACGAACAGTTGAAGAAACAAGAAAAAGATGGTGCATTGACAGAAGATGATCTACGTGGTTATACAGAAGATGTTCAGACGTTGACAGACAAGTTCGTCAAACAACTTGATCAAACGGCAACGGAAAAAGAACAAGAAATCATGGAAGTATGACGCGACGGATCGTCATGTGGGGGACTCTTTGTCACACGAAGAGTCCCTTTCTTCATAATTGAGAGAGGAGGAAGTGCGAATGTTTCAATGGTTGAATCAGACGAAAGAAACCGAAACCTATGAACGGGTGCCAGAACATGTTGCGATCATCATGGATGGAAATGGACGATGGGCAAAAAAACGTGGGCTTCCGCGAATTATGGGACATCGTGAAGGGATGAAATCGATTCGAGAAGTCGTTCGAGTTGCAAATGAGCTTGGTATCAGAAGCTTGACACTATATGCCTTTTCAACTGAAAACTGGACGCGTCCAGAAGAAGAAGTTAATTTTTTGATGAAGCTCCCAGCTCAGTTTTTAGAATCAGATTTGAAAGAACTCGATGCCCAAAATGTTAAGGTCGAGGTAGCAGGTGAAGTATCTCGCCTCCCTCATTTCACGCGTGAGGCGGTCGAACAAGCGAAACTGGATACGCAACACAATACAGGACTTCGTCTGATTTTCGCTCTGAATTATGGAGGACGCGATGAACTCGTGCAAGTCATGCAAAAACTGGGCGCACAGGTTCAGGCAGGAACATTGTCACCGGATGCGATTACACCGGAGACGATCGAGCGCGAGCTAATGACAGGATCTGTAACCGATGTCGATTTCGTGATTCGAACGAGTGGCGAACAACGGTTATCGAACTTCTTACTTTGGCAAGCGGCGTACGCAGAGTTTTATTTTACAGATGTCTTGTGGCCAGAGTTTCGTCGGGATGCTTTCTTGGCAGCAATTGAAGATTACAATCAACGGACACGCCGATTTGGCGGCGTCTGATTAAATGAGGAACTAGCTTATGAAAACTCGGATTATCACAGGGATATGGGCAGGCGCCATCTTTTTGGCGCTTTTGTACATCGGTGGACTTCCCTTTTTAGCGTTTATGGCAGTACTAACGATTCTCGGTTATACCGAGCTCGTCCGGATGCGACAATGGAGCGGCTCGCGCATTCCACGGATTTTATTCGGGATCGGTACGTTATTACCATTCGTCGGTATCTATGAAGAGGCAGTCGATCGGACACTCCCAATCGGACTTTCACCAATCGCTTGGGCAATGATCATTTTATTGATCGGTCTCTTTTGGAACGTGTTTTCGAAAAATGTCTTTACGTTCGATGATGTCGCCTTTTTACTTCTGACTGCGGTTTATGTTGGTGTCGGTTTTGCATCGTTCGCCTACATCCGCTTACTCGAACATGGATTAACGTGGTCGCTCTTGATCATTCTCTTGATCTGGTTTACGGATTCAGGGGCGTACTTCGTCGGGAAACGATTTGGTAAGAATAAACTGTGGCCGTCAATCAGCCCGAACAAAACGATTGAAGGGGCAGTCGGTGGCGTGCTACTTGCCATCTTACTCGGTGTCGTGTTTGAAAGTATCGAACCGACAGTCGGTTTTGGGAAAGTCATTGTCCTTGCCATCATCGTTGCCGTCGTTGGGCAACTTGGTGACTTGGTCCAGTCCGCTTACAAACGCCATTATGGTGTGAAGGATTCTGGAACGTTACTACCGGGCCATGGTGGTATTCTAGATCGGTTCGACAGCATGATGATCGTCTTTACGGTCCTCGTCGTACTCGATATCTTTGCTTGAGGAGGCACTTCATTATGAAGAAAATCAGTATCATCGGTGGAACGGGATCGATTGGTACGCAGACACTTGATGTCATTGCGGCTAATCCAGACCTTTTTGAATTGACGAGTTTTGCATTTGGTCGCAACACGACGGTCGCCGTACCGTGGTTGAATCGTTTGCAACCGATGCTTGTCGGAGTTCAAGATGAGACAACACGTCAAGAACTCGAGCAGCAGTTGAGTTATCAGCCGACGATCGTCATCGGTGAAGAAGGATTGCTTGATATCGTGACGCATCCTGAAGTCGATACAGTCATTACAGCGGTCGTAGGAGCTGTCGGCTTACGTCCGACGCTTGCCGCGATCGAGGCGGGTAAGACGATTGGTCTTGCGAACAAAGAAACACTCGTCACGGCAGGGCACCTTGTCATGAAGCTCGCGCGCGAAAAAAACGTGACGATTTTACCTGTTGATAGTGAACATGCGGCAATCTTCCAATGCTTGAACGGGGAGCGGCGAGAGGATATGCGTCAAATCATCTTAACGGCGTCAGGCGGAAGCTTCCGTGATCAATCACGGGAAGATCTGGCAGACGTGACGGTCGAACAAGCACTGGCGCATCCGAACTGGTCGATGGGAGCAAAAATCACGATTGATTCGGCGACGATGATGAACAAAGGGTTCGAAGTCATTGAAGCGCACTGGTTATTTGATGTCGACTATGCGGATATCGATGTCGTCATTCATCGTGAATCGATCATCCACTCGATGGTTGAGTTCAACGATGGTGCCGTCATGGCGCAGCTTGGTATGCCCGACATGCGGGAGCCGATTCAGTACGCTCTTACATATCCGTCCCGCCTTGAAATCCAAGGGGGAGAACGGTTAAACTTAAAGGAAATCGGACGCTTACACTTTGCTGATGCTTCATTCGAACGTTATCCGTTGTTACGACTTGCTTTTGAAGCGGGTCAAGCCGGTGGTTCGATGCCATCAGTACTCAATGCTGCGAACGAACAAGCAGTGGACCGTTTTTTAAAAGGGGACATTCGCTTTTTAGAAATCGAAGCGAGCGTTGAGGCGGCGCTTCAAGCTCATACCCTTATCGACGAGCCTTCCTTGGATCAAATCCTTGAAGCCGATCGATGGGCGCGTGAGTTCGTATCGTCTCTTACATTCGCTAACTAAGGATGGGATAAGTAATGACGACCTTTATTTCAATCGTACTGATGTTCGGTGTACTCGTCGCCGTCCATGAATGGGGTCATCTCGTAATGGCGAAGCGGGCAGGTATTCTCTGTCGGGAATTCGCGATTGGATTTGGACCGAAGATCTTTTCAGTGTTTAAGAATGAGACGTTGTATACGGTACGCCTGTTGCCGATTGGCGGTTATGTCAAGATGGCGGGTGAAGAACCTGAACTCGTTGAGATCAAATCAGGTCAAACCGTCGGATTACAGTTAAAGGACGGTGTCATCGAGACGATTTATTTCGATGCAGATCAGCCACAAGTCGACCAAGTCGTTACTGTCGAGCGGATTGACTTGTTGCGTCAACTCGAACTCGTTGGGTTACAGGATGAGACCTCGGTCCGATACCCTGTCTCCCCGACAGCATTTCTTGTCGAAGGTCAGACACGGACACAAATTGCGCCGTATGATCGCACATTTGGTTCGAAATCCGTTTGGAAACGCGTCCTTGCGATTGCTGCAGGACCGTTCATGAACTTTGTCCTCGCGTTCGTCATTTTATTCGGTCTTGCCTTATATAATGGCTCTCCGACAGGGGAAAGCGTCATCGGAACAGTACAAAAAGGTTCACCTGCCGATCAAGCAGGACTTGTTGAAGGTGACCGGATCATCTCAGTCAACGGACAGGATACAGCCAAATGGACGGATTTGCGTGCTGGATTCCAAGATCGTGCTGGGAAAGCGACAGAAGTAAAATATGAGCGTGATGGGAAAGAGACGACAACTGAGATCACGCCAAAAGTGCAACAGCAAGGAGAACAGAAGGTCGGCATCATCGGTGTTACGAATGAGACAGAAAAATCATTCGGAACAGCACTACAAACGGGCGTTTCAGAAACATGGCGGATGTCGACGCTCATCGTCGGAGCGGTTGGAGATCTCGTGACCGGTGTCGTTGGCGTCGATCAATTATCAGGACCAGTCGGGATCGTCAAGATGACCGATCAGGTCGCAGATAGTGGGTTCTCGATGCTATTGACATGGACTGCATTGTTGTCCGTGAACTTAGCAGTCTTCAACTTGTTGCCACTTCCAGCACTTGACGGAGGACGCTTGCTGTTCCTCTTCCTTGAAGCCTTACGCGGTAAACCGGTCGATCCTCAAAAAGAAGGATTGGTTCACTTCGTCGGTTTTGCGCTTTTGATGTTACTCATGCTCGTCGTTACTTGGAACGACATTCAAAAATTCTTTTAATTAATCACTCAGTCAAAGGAGTTCGTGACTCATTATGAAACAATCAAAACTATTCATGCCAACGTTGCGTGAAGTACCATCTGATGCAGAAGCCATCAGTCACCAACTCTTGCTTCGTGCAGGATTCATGCGTCAAAATGCCGCTGGAATCTATTCGTATCTCCCACTCGCAAAACGCGTTCTCGCAAACATCGAGACAATCATTCGCGAGGAATTAGAGGCAGCGGGTGCGCAAGAATTACTGATGCCAGCGATTCAACCAGCTGAACTATGGGAAGAAACAGGGCGCTGGGATATCTATGGACCTGAATTAATGCGCTTGACGGATCGTCATGATCGCCGGTTCGCGCTCGGAGCAACGCACGAGGAACTGATCACTTCAATCGTTCGTGATGAATTGAACTCGTATAAAAAGTTACCGGTCAATCTTTTCCAGATTCAAATGAAGTACCGTGACGAACGTCGTCCACGTTTCGGTTTATTACGCGGTCGTGAGTTCATCATGAAAGATGCCTACTCCTTCCATTCGTCACAAGAGAGCTTAGACGAAGAGTATCAAAACATGTTTGATACGTATTCGCGGATTTTCTCACGTGTTGGTCTTGAGTTCCGTCCAGTCGTCGCTGACTCAGGTGCAATCGGTGGTAGTGGAACACATGAGTTCCATGCGTTAGCAGCAATCGGTGAAGACACGATCGTCTACTCGGACCAATCGGATTATGCAGCGAACTTAGAGATGGCAGAGTCGATCGATGCCTATCCGAAGCAAGACAAAGCACCAGAAGCACTTGAAGAAGTGCATACGGCAGATGCGAAGACGATTGAAGCGGTCAGTGCACATCTGAACTTACCAGCAAATGAATCGATCAAGACCGTCATTTTCAAAACGGAACAAGGACTTGTCATGGCACTCGTCCGGGGCGATCACGAAGTCAACGATATCAAATTGAAAAACTATCTGGGCGCACTCGACATCACGATGGCGAGCGACGAAGAGATTGAAGCAGCGCTTCACTCAACGCCTGGAACACTCGGACCGATCGGGGCAGACATGAAGATCGTCGCCGATTACGCGGTACGTGCCTTGACGAACGCTGTCTGTGGTGCAAACAAAGCGGAAACACATTATATCCATGTCGATCCAAGCCGTGATTTCGAAGCAGACTATACGGACTTGCGCTTCGTCGAAGAAGGTGACGCGTCACCAGACGGCAACGGAAACGTTAAATTCGCACGTGGCATCGAAGTCGGTCAAGTCTTCAAACTCGGAACACGTTACTCTGAAGGAATGGGAGCGACGTTCCTTGATGAAGGCGGTAAAGCACAACCACTCATCATGGGATGTTACGGCATCGGTGTCTCGCGGACATTGTCGGCAGTCGTCGAACAACATTATGATGAGCGCGGAATCATTTGGCCAAAAGCGATCGCACCATACGATGTCCATTTGATTGTCGTCAATGGTAAAAATGCAGAACAGCTTGAACTCGGAGAAACACTATACCGTGAATTGACAGCTGCAGGATTCAGCGTCCTGCTTGACGACCGGAAAGAACGAGCAGGCGTCAAATTCGCCGATGCGGATTTGATTGGTCTACCGGTTCGCTTGAACGTCGGCAAAAAAGCGGCAGAAGGAATCGTCGAATTAAAAGCTCGTCGCGGTGGCGATGCAGAAGAAATTGGACAAGAACAAGTCGTTGAGGCTGTTCGTTCACTCTATGAAGGTTTAGAATAAAGAATGGAGACGGTCACTTTTCATAAAGTGACTGTTTTCTTGTCTCACACCCATTCGCCCCTTGGGCAATCCGCAAGAGGAGGAGGAGTTGCTGTCACGGTGTGAAGCGATCAGACAGCACAATTGCGAGTGGATACACAACAACGCATGTCACTGTTGCTGAGTGACTTGGAATTACCGAACGGTATCATTGAAGAATACTTTAACGAAGCAGTTCTTGAGAAGCTTCGCGTCAATAAAGCAAAAGCAACCTGGACATTTGAAATCCGCTTGCCACACGTTTTGCCCCAAAACGTCTATCAACTCTTTACGAGTCGTTTGATAAGTCGGTATCAGCAATTCGCCGAAGTCAAAGTTATCCTATACGCGGATAGTCGACCAGACGAACGCCTATATCATGATTACTGGCCATATGTCGTGCAAGATCTCGCCGACGTTTCATCGGCGCTGCGGACACAACTCGGACGTGTCTTACCGGAGTTCAAAGAACAGAAATTATTCATTCCAGTCCGAAGTGAACCGGAAGCAGGATTCTTAAAAAGTAGCTTATGTGGGGAATTGCAGTTACTTTATAGTGCTTACGGATTTCCGAAATTCAACTGTGAACCGATTGTTCAAATCAACGAATCGAAACAAGAAGCGTTGCGCAATCAGGTAAAACAGGAAGACATGGAAGAAGCAAAACGGATGCTCGAGTTGCAGTTCAAACGAGAACAATCGCGGGATGACGATGAAGGACCGGTTGAGATTCGGATCGGGAAACCAATTCAAGATGAGATTGTCCCGATTAAGACGATCCAAGATGAGGAACGACGGATTGCGATTCGTGGTCTCGTCTTCTCGGCAGAGAGTCGTGAACTACGAAGTGGAAAGACAATCTTTACGTTCAAAATGACGGATTATACGGACTCCCTCGTCGTCAAGATGTTTGCGCGTGACGAAACAGACGTCAAGATACTCTCTGCGATCAAAAAAGGGATGTGGATTCAAGCTGCAGGTCGCGTTGAGTTCGATACGTTCCTGCGCGATCTTTGTATGATGATTGCCCAACTGTCAGAGGTGAAGATGGAAGCCCCTGCTGACCCTTGGGCAGGCGAGAAGCGTGTCGAGTTACATGCGCACTCGCAAATGAGTCAAATGGACGCCGTCATGAACGTGACGAAATACGTTGAACGCGCGGCGAAATGGGGTCATCCTGCTGTTGCGATCACGGATCACGCGGGTGCCCAAAGTTTCCCGGATGCCTACTATGCCGGAAAGAAAAACGATATCAAGGTATTGTATGGAATCGAAGCGAATGTCGTCGATGACGGGGTGCAAGTCGCCTATCATCCCGTGGACCGTAACTTAGATGACGCGACATTCGTTGTCTTTGACGTCGAGACGACGGGTCTATCGGCGATGTACAACAAGATCATCGAACTTGCAGCCGTCAAGATCCACGACGGTGATATCATAGATAAGTTCGAAGCGTTCGCGGATCCGAAGCATCTATTGTCGGCGACGACGATTGATTTGACAGGAATCACCGATGATATGGTCCGCGGAAAACCAGACCCGGAACAAGTCGTCAAGGAATTTATGGACTGGGTCGGCGATTCGATTCTCGTTGCCCATAATGCCTCATTCGATATCGGATTCTTGAATGCGACACTCCGTTCCGGTGGACACGATGAATCGGTCTTGCCAGTCATTGATACGCTTGAGCTAGCCCGTGTTTTGATGCCGACGCTAAAAAACCATCGATTGAACACACTCGCGAAACGATTTGACATCGAATTGACGCAGCATCACCGCGCCATCTATGACGCGGAAGCGACAGGCTATTTGATGGTCAAATTGCTGCAAATGGCAGATGAGATGTTCGACATGAAGACACACGCTTCGCTCAACCGGGAGATGGGGAAAGATATCTCGCGGGCACGGCCATACCACGCGACGGTCTATGCGAAGAACCGGACGGGCTTGAAGAATCTGTACCAATTGATTTCGATTGCTCACACGAAACACGTGCACCGTGTCGTCCGCACACCACGCTCGCAACTCGTCGCGCATCGGGATGGATTGATCATTGGATCAGCTTGCGATAATGGCGAGGTGTTTGATGCTGCCTTGAACAAGTCGGACGAAGATTTAGCAAAAGTGATGCAGTTCTATGATTTCATCGAGATTCAGCCACCCGCAATGTATGGTCATTTGATTGAACGGGAAATCGTTCAGAATGAACTCGAACTGCGCGAACTGATCAAAAAGATCATCCGCGTCGCGGAAGAACATGATATCTTACCAGTCGCGACAGGGAATGTGCATTACCTCGATCAACATGACGCGACGTACCGGGAGATCTTGATCCGGACGCAAGGTGGAGCGAACATGCTGAACATGCGAAAACAATTGCCACCGGCACACTTCCGGACGACGAAGGAAATGATGGATGACTTCAAGTTCCTCGGACCGGATGTGTCGGAACGTCTCGTCATCACGAACAGTCAAGCCGTCGCGGAACAGTTCGAGAACATCGACATCATTCCAAAGGATCTCTATACACCGAAGATCGAAGGGGCAGATGAAGAAGTACGGAACTTGTCGTACGATATGGCGCACCGGATTTACGGCGACACGTTACCGGAGATCGTCGAAGCCCGCCTCGAAAAAGAGTTGAAGTCGATCATCGGTCACGGATTCGCCGTCATCTATCTGATTTCCCATAAACTCGTTAAAAAGTCGCTTGACGACGGCTATTTGGTCGGTTCACGAGGATCGGTCGGATCAAGTCTCGTTGCGACGATGACCGAGATCACGGAAGTCAATCCATTGCCACCGCATTACGTCTGTCCGAATTGTAAGGAATCGGAGTTCTTCGATGACGGTTCCGTCGGTTCGGGATTCGATTTACCGGATAAGTCTTGTTCGAAATGTGATGTCCCATTGTTTAAGGATGGTCATGATATTCCGTTCGAGACGTTCCTCGGATTTAAAGGGGATAAAGTACCGGATATCGATTTGAACTTCAGTGGAGAATACCAGCCACAAGCACACGCCTATACGAAAGTCCTGTTCGGTGACGATTACGTCTACCGTGCCGGAACGATCGGTACGATCGCTGAGAAGACAGCGTATGGCTACGTCAAAGGGTATCAGTCGGAGAATGAGTTGACGTATCGGAATGCGGAAGTCGATCGTCTCGTCAGTGGTGTCACCGGTGTCAAACGGACGACCGGACAACACCCGGGTGGGATCATCGTTGTACCGGACTATATGGATATTTACGATATTAGTCCGATTCAGTATCCGGCAGACGATATGGGTTCTGAATGGAAGACGACACACTTTGACTTCCACTCGATTCACGATAACTTACTCAAACTCGATATCCTCGGTCACGATGACCCGACAATGATCCGGATGCTACAAGATCTGTCAGGACGTGATCCGAAGACGATTCCGGTCGATGACCCAGAAGTCATGAAAATCTTCAGTTCGACGGAATCGATCGGTGTAACGCCGGAACAGATTGATTCAAAAACAGGAACGCTCGGCATTCCGGAGTTTGGAACAAAGTTCGTCCGCCAAATGTTAGAAGAGACGAAACCGACGACGTTCTCAGAGCTCGTTCAGATTTCAGGACTCTCGCACGGAACGGATGTCTGGCTCGGAAACGCCAGCGAATTGATCTACAACGGAACGTGTGAACTAAAAGACGTCATCGGTTGTCGAGATGACATCATGGTCTACTTGATCTACGCCGGTCTTGAACCGTCGCTTGCCTTTAAAATCATGGAGTCGGTCCGAAAAGGGAAAGGACTCTCGATTGACATGGAAGAGGCGATGATCGAGAACGATGTACCGCTCTGGTATATCGATTCTTGTAAGAAAATCAAGTACATGTTCCCGAAAGCCCATGCTGCCGCCTACGTCTTGATGGCTGTCCGGATTGCTTACTATAAGGTCCACCATCCGATGTATTACTACGCTTCGTACTTTACGGTTCGTGCGGGTGACTTTGATATCGGTGCGATGAATAAAGGCTCTGCTGCCGTTCGGAAAGTCTTGCAAGACATCAAGGATAAAGGATTTGAAGCGACGGCGAAGGATAAAGGGCTGTATACGGTTCTTGAAATCGCGCTTGAGATGATCGAACGTGGCTTTACGTTCCAAAAGGTCGATCTCTACCGCTCAAGTGCAACGGAATTCCTCATTGACGGAGATACGTTGTTACCACCGTTTAATGCCGTGACAGGTCTCGGGACGAATGCAGCGAAGCAGATCGTCGAAGCACGTAAAGGCGGCGAATTCCTCTCGAAGGAAGACCTCCAAAAACGCGCTAAGTTATCGAAATCGATCATTGAGACGCTCGATAACCTAGGCTGTCTCGAAGGGTTACCGGACGAGAATCAGCTCTCCTTGTTCGACTTGTAAGCCCTTAGGAACACTTGCTTTGAGCGCTTTCCTATGCTATATTGAGTGAGGAAATGTTTTTTATACTACGACTTGGAAGGAGTAGGGGGACCTGCTCCTTTCTTGTTTGTTTTTTGAAGGAGGATGAAGATGACGAACGTAACGGAAAAGGTCGAAGCGCTCGCAAAACCAATCGTCGAACGAGAGGGGATGGAGCTAGTCGACGTTGAATTCGTCAAAGAAGGGGCGGATTGGTTCCTACGTGTCTCCATCGACAAAGAGGGTGGCGTAGATCTTGAAGACTGCGTCAAAATCAATGAACAGTTATCGGAAGCATTGAATGACAATGATCCGATCGACGAGCCGTATTACCTCGACGTCGCTAGTCCAGGAGCGGAACGTCCACTGAAGAAAGACGAGGACTTCGAAAAGGCGATTGGGAAACATGTGTACATCAAAACGCACGATCCAGTAAAGAATGCGGTTGAATTCGAAGGAACGTTGCTCGCGTACACACCTGAGATGCTTGAAATCGAAGTGCGTGTCAAAACAAGAAAATTGAAAATTGAGATACCGGTCGACAAGATTTCACTTGCGCGACTTGCGGTAATGTTCTGACGGAAAGGAAGAGAACGATGGGACCACAGTTACTCGAGGCGATCAATCAAATCGCGAAAGAGAAGGAAATTGACAAGAACATCATCATCGATGCGCTCGAACAGGCATTGATTTCAGCGTACCGACGCAACTTCGGAAAAGAATCGGAGGCTGTAAAGGTCGAATTCGACCAGCAGACAGGAGACATCCGTGTCTTTGCGCTTAAGGAAGTCGTCGAACGATTGACACAACCAGAAGAGCAACTTTCGCTTGAAGAAGCGCACGAGATCGATCCGACATATGAACTCGGCGATTTCCATAAAGTCGAAGTGACGCCAGGCGACTTCGGTCGTGTTGCAGCACAAACAGCGAAACAGATCGTCACACAAAAAATGCGTGAAGCAGAACGCGAACGCATCTACAATCACTTCGCGGATCGTGAAGATGAGATCATGACAGGTATCGTCGAGCGTCAAGATGCACGCAACTTGTACGTCAACCTAGAAGGTATCGAAGCTGTCTTGACGACACACGAGCAAATGCCGAACGAGCGTTTCGGGATTCGTGATCGCATCAAGGTGTACGTCACGAAAGTTGATCCAATGGTCAAAGGATCAGGGGCATCGATTCTTGTATCACGGACACATCCAGGTCTCTTAAAACGTCTCTTTGAAATCGAAGTACCAGAGATTTCAAGTGGCGAAGTCGAAGTCAAGTCTGTGGCGCGTGAAGCGGGCGACCGTTCGAAAATCGCAGTCGCGGCGGATGACATCGATCCAGTCGGTGCATGTGTCGGACAAAAAGGGGCGCGTGTTCAACGCATCGTCAATGATTTAAACGGGGAAAAAATCGATATCGTCCGTTACTCGGATGATCCGAAAGAATATGTCGCGAACGCACTCAGCCCAGCTCAAGTCGTTGCGGTCTATGTGAACGAACCAGCGAAAGCGACAATCGTCGTCGTTCCAGATTTCCAATTGTCGCTTGCAATCGGGAAACGTGGTCAAAACGCGCGTCTCGCAGCGAAATTGACAGGATGGAAAATCGACATCAAGAGCGAGTCTGAAGCGGAAGCAATGGATCTCGAAGATGTCTTCGCGACGGAAGAGCCGGCAGTAGAAGCGGTCCAAGTCGAAGGCGAGGAATAATTCGTGCAAAAAAAGGTACCATTACGTAAGTGTGTCATCACACAAGAAATGAAACCGAAAAAAGAATTAATTCGTGTCGTCCGGACACCTGAACAAGAGGTCGTCATCGATTTAAATGGTAAGATGAATGGGCGAGGTGCCTATTTATCGAAAGATGCGGCAGTCATTGCGACGGCGAAGAAAAAACGGACGCTTGATCATCATTTGAAGGTCAAGACGACAGATGCCTTATACGATGAATTGCTTGAAATCGCGGGAGGTACAAATGAGTAAATGGGAATCCCTTCTCGGTCTCGCGAATCGAGCTAGAAAAGTGACGACGGGAGAAGAACTCGTACTGAAAGAAGTACGAGGAGGACAAGCGAAGCTTGTTCTTTTAGCAGCAGATGCGGGGGCTGCCACGCGTAAGAAAGTCACAGATAAATGTACGAGTTATCAGGTTCCTTACCTAGAAGTCGCCGACCGGACGATTCTCGGTCAAGCATTAGGAAAGGATGCGCGTGTTGTCGTGTCAGTCAATGAAGCCGGATTTGCGAAAAAGCTAACTGAACTCCTCTCGAACGACTAATTGGAGGTGGATCCTTTGGGTAAGCGTGTATACGAATTCGCCAAGGAACAAAACGTAACAAGTAAGCAGGTCATCACCCAGCTCGAAAAGCTGGAGAAACCAGTCAAGAATCATATGGCAGTATTAGATGAACAGACAGTACAGAAACTCGATCAAGTATTTAATCCCGAAAAATATCGGGCTCAAAAGACGGAGGCTCCAAAACAAGTGAAATCAGATAATAAACCGAACCGACCAGGAAGTACAAACAAACCAGCAGGTAACCAATCACGTAACAGCAAAGGCGGACGCCCAGAATTCGGCAACCGTAACAACCGTGGCGGCAAACGTCGTCCGAACCAAAAGAAAGCAGAACCACGCAAACTTGAAGTAGCGGATCCGAACTCGAAGTCGAGTCAACGGAAAGCAGCTCGCCGAGCGCAAGAAGAGGCGATGGCAAACGTCGTTCAATACTCTGACAACTTGACAGTCGGTGAACTCGCTGAAAAAATGGCGAAAAAACCGAATGAACTGATCATGAAATTGATGGGTCTCGGTGTCATGGCGACGATCAACCAAGATCTTGATGACGAGACAGTCGAACTGCTCGCGACAGAGTTTGGTTTTGAAGTCGAAAAGACTGTCCAAGTCGATGAGACGGACTTTGATCAATACGAATTGAACCTTGACCAGTACGAATTGTCTGAGCGTCCACCGGTCGTTACGATCATGGGACACGTCGACCACGGTAAAACGACATTACTCGATTCGATCCGTAACACGAAGGTCACTGCAGGCGAAGCCGGCGGGATCACGCAGCACATCGGTGCTTACCAAGTTGAGATCGACGGCAAGAAGATCACGTTCCTTGATACACCAGGTCACGCGGCGTTCACGACGATGCGTGCACGTGGAGCAGATGTCACGGATATCGCAATCATCGTCGTTGCAGCCGATGACGGTGTCATGCCGCAGACGGAAGAAGCGATCAGCCACGCGAAAGCAGCTGGCGTTCCAATCATCGTCGCTGTCAACAAGATGGATAAAGAGGGTGCGAACCCTGACCGTGTCAAACAAGAATTGACAGAGTTCGAACTCGTTGCAGAGGACTGGGGCGGCGATACGATCTTCGTACCGGTTTCAGCTCTTAAAGGAGACGGTATCGACGAATTGCTCGAGATGATCCTTCTCGTCTCAGAAGTTCAAGAATACAAATCAACACCAGACATGAACGGTCGCGGAACAGTCATCGAGGCGAAACTCGATAAAGGACGCGGTCCAGTCGCTACACTTCTCGTTCAACACGGAACACTTCGCGTTGGTGACCCGATCGTTGTCGGTCACACGTTCGGTCGTATCCGGGCAATGGTCAACGATATCGGTCGTCGTGTCAAAGAAGTCGGACCATCGACGCCAATCGAAATCACAGGTCTAAACGATGTTCCGAAAGCGGGCGATCAATTCTTCGCATTCGAAGATGAGAAAAAAGCACGCCAAATCGGTGAAGCACGTTACCAACGTGAAATCGAAGCACAACGTCGCGATTCAGCGAAAGTTAGCTTAGAAGATCTCTTCGACCGCATCAAAGAAGGCGAAGTCAAGGACCTCAACATCATCATCAAAGGTGATGTCCAAGGTTCAGTTGAAGCCTTAGCCGGTTCATTGAAGAAAATTGATGTCGAAGGTGTTAAAATTAACATCGTACACTCAGGTGTTGGTGCGATCACGGAAGGTGACGTCATCCTCGCCTCGGCAGCAAATGCGATCATCATCGGATTCAACGTTCGTCCGGATGGTAACGCGAAATCAATGGCGGATCAGGAGAAGGTTGAAATTCGTCTTCACCGGATCATCTATAACGCGATTGAAGAAATCGAGCAAGCGATGAAAGGTCTCCTTGATCCTGAGTTCGTCGAGAAAATCATCGGTCAAGCTGAAGTCCGTGATGTCATCAAAGTATCGAAAGTCGGTACGATCGCGGGTGGATATGTCACGGAAGGTAAGTTAACGCGTGATGCAGGTGTCCGTGTCGTTCGTGACAGCATTGTCATCTACGAAGGAAAACTCGATACACTTCGCCGCTTCAAAGATGATGTCAAAGAAGTCGCTGCTGGTTACGAGTGTGGTATTAAGATCGAACGTTATGATGACGTAAAAGTCGATGATGTCATCGAAGCGTTCATCATGGAAGAAGTCAAACGGAAGTAACAGAACGGAATCCATTCTTCCGAACTGGAGGGAACAAACATGAGTTTACGCTCGAATCGTGTCGCCGAACAGGTGCGTAAGGAAATTACGCAACTGCTCATCAAGGATGTCAAGGATCCACGCGTCAAGCCGATTACCGTCACAGGTGTCGAAGTGACAGGAGACTTGCAACAAGCGACGATCTTCTATTCAGTCCTCGGTGACGAAAAAGCACGTGAGGATGCGCGCATCGGTCTTGAAAAATCAAAAGGCTTCATGCGTAAGGAAATCGGATCGCGGATTCGTCTGCGGAAAACACCTGAACTATTGTTCGAGGTCGATTCTTCTGTCGAATACGGATCACGCATTGATGAGTTGCTTCGGAATTTGAACAAAGATTAACACCTAAGGCAACCACGCGTGTGGTTGCCTTTTTTCAAGGAGGACATCACGTGGAACCCATCGGAGTATTACCACTAGATAAACCAGCCGGCATGACGAGTCATGATTGTGTCTTTCGTCTACGTCGCTTGTTTCAGACGAAAAAAGTCGGACATACAGGGACGCTTGACCCAGAAGTAACAGGTGTCTTACCGATTTGTCTCGGTCGAGCGACGAAACTTGCCCGTTTCATCACGGATGAAGGAAAACGTTACGCGGCGGAAGTGACGATCGGTTTTGCAACGACGACAGAAGATGCACACGGAGAGATCGTTCGTGAAACACCGGTCGAACCCGAAAGTATTACTGAAGAGGCGATCGCTGATATTCTGAGCGCCTTGACAGGAGAAATCGAACAGACGCCACCGTATTATTCAGCAGTCAAAGTGAACGGGAAGAAACTATACGAATATGCACGAAAAGGGATTGAAGTCGAGCGACCGACACGGATCGTCCGTATCGATCGATTGGAACGGACATCGGACCTTGTGTTCGAAGATGGTCTTTGTCGCTTCCGCCTTGATATCGCATGTGGAAAAGGGACCTATATCCGGACACTAGCAGTCGAAATCGGAGAACGACTCGGTTATGCGGCACACATGAGCGACTTACGCCGGACAGGTTCTGGTGCGATTGCTGAGACGGACACCGTCACACTCGAGACACTCGAATCGTATGAGACAGTCGAAGAGCGGATGCAACACGTCCTTCCGATCGAACACGTCATCCAAAAATGGCCACGATTGACGGTTGATGCAGCAACAGCGCAACGTGTCTTGAACGGAGCAAAGCTGACAAGCATTCCAGTCGAATTCGAGCTGTTTACTGTCTATAATGAAGAGGACGTACCTTTAGCGCTATATCGACGTCTTCCAGAAGAACAGGTAGCACGCGTCGAGGTCATGCTACAAATCGATTAAGATCGGAGAGAGCATCATGGACATCATACATTTGACATATCCGGAACAGCCTCAAAAAGCCCCTGCTGTCATCGCACTTGGCTTTTTTGACGGTGTACATCTCGGACATCAGCAAGTCATCGAAGCAGCACGGAAAGAAGCGGAGGCTCGTCGCCTGCCTTTGGCTGTCATGACCTTTGATCCACATCCGAAACAAGTACTTGGTAAAGGGGATGAACCGGTCCGCTACATCACGCCGCTTGAACGTAAATTAGAGAAAATCGAACGCCTTGGTGTCGATCGTGTTTACGTCATTGAGTTCACGATTCCTTTCTCGGAATTGTCACCGCAAGCTTTCGTCGATGAATATCTGATTGCGTCCGGTGCAGAGCATGTCGTCGCTGGATTTGATTATTCCTATGGTCGCTTCGGAGCTGGCAAAATGACGACGCTTGATTTTCATAGTCGTGGCACGTTCACGCACACCGTTGTAGCAGAGTTCCAAGAAGAAGCAGAAAAAATCAGCTCAACCCGGATTCGTCGTTTACTTGCTGCAGGAGAAGTCGAACCGGCTGCACGTTTACTCGGAGAACCCTACCAAATCAAAGGCACGATCATTCACGGTGACGCACGCGGTCGACAAATTGGCTTCCCGACAGCCAACATGCGCCCAGAATTCGCCTACGTCATACCGAAACTTGGTGTGTATGCGACATTCGTTCGCTTAGCGGACGGTCGTCGATTCAAAGCGATGACGAACGTCGGCAGACGCCCGACGTTTTATGAGACGGGAGACGTCAGTATTGAGACACATCTTCTTGACTTTGATGAGGATCTTTATGGTCAAGAATTGACGCTTGAATGGATTGCTTATTTACGCGATGAAAAAGCCTTCAATGGTATCGATCAATTGAAAGAACAGTTGACACGAGACCGCGAAGAGGCAAATACACGATTAAGCGTTTGACAGTACGGACAGGGTTCGTTATGATAGGTCAGTACGATTACGTACAGCCGATTCACTTGGCATCTGGTCTCACCATCCGATGCTCGGGAATACGGTCATTCATAAGATGGAGGTGGAGTGACAATGGCACTCACAAAAGAACGTAAAAACGAAATCATCGAAGCATATGCTACGAAACAAGGCGATACTGGTTCGCCGGAAGTACAAGTTGCTGTTTTAACTGAACAGATCACAACTTTGAACGATCACTTACGTACACACAAAAAGGATCACCACTCACGTCGTGGTCTCTTGAAAATGGTCGGTCGTCGCCGTAACTTGCTCACATACCTTCGTAACAAGGATGTTGCACGTTACCGTTCGTTGATCGAGCGTCTTGGTCTCCGTCGCTAATCCCGACGAGAACGAGGTAGGGAAGCAGGAGCATCGTCTCCTGTTTCTTTTTTTTGCCGATTCATGGACTTTTTGCGCAAGAACCTACATAATTAGATTTGAATGAAAAAACGGATAGCAGTGAGAGGAGATTTGTGCATGTCACAAACAAAACAGACGTTTTCGACCGAACTCGGTGGACGTCCATTAACGATTGAAATCGGTCAATTAGCAAAACAAGCGAACGGAGCAGCATTGATTCGCTACGGCGATACAGCCGTTCTTGCTACGGTCGTTGCATCAAAACAACCGAAGGACTTAGATTTCTTCCCATTAACAGTGAACTATGAAGAAAAATTATATGCGGCAGGGAAAATCCCAGGTGGATTCCTTAAACGTGAAGGACGCCCTGGAGAGAGCGCGATCTTGACTTCGCGTCTGATCGACCGTCCGATCCGTCCATTATTCCCGGACGGTTTCCGTCACGACGTACAAGTCGCGACGACGGTCCTTTCGTCAGATGCTGATAATTCACCAGAAGTCGCTGCGATGATCGGGGCTTCGATTGCCCTTTCGATCTCGGATATTCCATTCGATGGTCCAATCGCAGGCGTGACGATCGGTCGCGTCGACGGAGAGTTCGTCGTGAACCCGACTTCAGCGCAAATGGAAGTCAGCGATATCGACCTTCAAGTTGCCGGAACAAAACATGCCGTCAACATGGTCGAAGCAGGTGCGAAGGAAGTATCGGAACAAGCAATGCTTGAAGCGATCTTGCTTGGACACGATGTCATCAAGGAAATGATCGCTTTCCAAGAGGGGATCGTCGCACAAGTCGGTAAAGAGAAGTTCGAATATACGGTATCAAGCTTCGATGAGACAATCGTCAATCGCCTGAAAGCAGAAGCATTGGCAGAAGTCACACAAGCAGTTCAAGTCGAAGAAAAACAAGCACGTGACGTTGCCATCAACGAAGTCATCGCAAAATACATCGAGTTGTATGCAGCTGACGAGTCAGTCACAGCAGAACAACTAGCAGAAGTATCAGGCGTTCTCAACAAGTTCGTCAAAGACGAAGTCCGCCGTCTGATCACAGAAGATAAAATCCGTCCAGATGGTCGTGGTCTTGCTGAGATCCGTCCACTTGATTCAGAAGTCGGTCTCTTACCACGTGCACACGGTTCAGGTTTGTTCACTCGCGGTCAGACACAAGTCTTGTCTGTTGCGACACTCGGTGTTGCGGGTGACGCTCAAATCATCGATGGACTGGGTCTGAAGGAAGAGAAGCGTTTCATGCACCACTATAACTTCCCGCCATTCTCAGTCGGGGAAGCACGTCCGATGCGTGCACCAGGTCGTCGTGAAATTGGTCACGGGGCACTTGGAGAACGCGCACTCTTACCAGTTCTTCCGAATGAAGTCGATTTCCCGTACACGATTCGTCTCGTGTCAGAAGTCCTTGAGTCGAACGGTTCTTCATCACAGGCTTCAATCTGTGGTTCGATCCTTGCCATGATGGATGCTGGTGTTCCACTTAAAGCACCTGTCGCTGGTATCGCGATGGGCTTGATCATGGAAGGCGACAATTACTCGATCTTGACAGATATCCAAGGGATGGAAGATCATCTCGGAGATATGGACTTCAAAGTCGCTGGAACTCACGAAGGTGTCACAGCTCTGCAAATGGATATGAAAATCGGCGGAATCACGCGTCAAATCCTCGAAGAAGCACTCGAGCAAGCACGTCTTGGTCGTCTGCACATTCTTGAGCATATGCAAACGGTCATCGCTGAACCACGTGTCGAATTGTCACAATACGCACCAAAAATCGTCACACTCAAAATCAATCCAGATAAAATCCGTGATGTCATCGGACCTGGTGGTAAAGTCATCAACGGTATCATCGATGAGACAGGCGTCAAGATCGACATCGATCAAGACGGAACCGTCTTTATCGCTTCGACTGATCAAGCCGGCATCGATCGTGCCCGTCAATTGGTCGAAGATATCGTCCGTGAAGTCGTCGTCGGTGAAGAGTTCGATGGAACAGTTCGTCGTGTTGAGAAATTCGGTGCATTCGTCGAATTGTTCAAAGGAAAAGACGCACTCGTCCACATTTCGGAACTCGCACTTAACCGTGTCGGTCAAACGGAAGATGTCGTCAAACTTGGAGATAAGCTAAAAGTCCGTGTCACGGAAATCGATGACAAAGGACGCGTCAACGCTTCACACAAAGTCCTGCTCGTCGAAGGCTTAAGTGAAGAAGATCGTGCTGCATACGAAGAAAAGAAAAAGACAGAGCGTGAGAACCGCCCGCCACGTCGGGATCAGGGTTCACGCCCACCACGTGACGGACAACGTCCACCACGTCGTAACTAATGAATCCAAGGTGGCTCGACGGTGCAGAGAATGCAACGAGAGCCACCTTGTTTCCTATATTTGGAGGAATTACTATGATCGAACGGATACAATTAGAAAACGGAGTTCGACTGATCGTTGAACGGATGCCGGAAGCACGCAGCGTCGCGACCGGAATCTTCATTCAAGCAGGAAGTCGGACGGAACAGATCGAGGAGCATGGTATCAGTCATCTCATCGAGCATATGATGTTTAAAGGAACAAAACGCCATACGGCAAAAGAGATTGCGGTTTACTTTGACCGACTTGGTGGAAATATTAATGCGTTCACGAGTAAGGATCAAACGTGTTATTACGTCAAGACACTAGATGAACATGCAGGCGAAGCCTTTCACGTATTGGCGGACATGTTCCTTGAATCGACGTTTGACGCGGATGAACTGGAAAAAGAGAAAAAGGTCGTCATTGAAGAGATCAAGATGTACGATGACACACCGGATGATCTCGTCCATGAGTTATTAGCTGTTGCGGCTTACGGAGAAGATGTCATGGCTCGACCGATTCTTGGAACGGAAGAGAGTGTGCTTCGGATTGATCGTGCGATGATCGGACGATATCTCGAAGAAGCGTATGCTCCGGATCAAATCGTCATTTCCGTTGCCGGAAACGTCTCAGACGAGTTGATTGCGCAGATTCAAGAGCGGATGTCGATTCTCGAATCACGATCGAAGACACGCGAGACGACAGAGCCAAGGTTACAAAATGGTGTGATTCGTAAGGAAAAGGATACGGAGCAGGCTCATATTTGTTATAATTTCCGTGCGATTCCTTCTGCTGACCCACGTTTGCCTGCCCTCGCCTTACTCAATAATGCATTCGGTGCGACGATGTCGAGTCGCTTGTTCCAATCCATCCGAGAGGAACGCGGTCTTGCCTATTCAGTCTTTTCCTATTACACGACGTTTGACGATCATGGAACGTTCACGATCTATGTCGGCACGTCTCCGGAATCGGTCGAAGAGGTCGAACAGGTCCTCGCTGCTGAAATCGATCGCTTGAAGCGGGATGGATTATCGACGAAGGAACTCGAAGATGGGATTGAACAGCTGAAAGGTTCTCTGATTCTAGGCAACGAAGGCACATCGAGTCACATGAATCGAAACGCCCGAAATGAGTTGCATCTACATCGCCATCCATCACTTGAAGAAGTGTTAGCGGATGTCGAACGGATTCGTCCATCGGATATCGAAGGGCTGATTGAGCACATCTTTTCGGAGGAACCGGCAAAGGCCTATATTCTTCCGGCAGACGAAGAAGAGGAAGCATGATAGCAGAACGGAATAGATGAAACATATGAAATGACGATGTCGAGAAAGAAGGAATACCGTTGAATTTAGCTGAATTGATTCAAGTCATACAGACGCAAAAAATCGAACGAATGGTAGAAGTGGACGTTACGTCCATTACGACCGATTCACGGGATGTTAAACCGGGAACATTGTTCGTCGCCATCAAAGGATATACTGTTGATGGACACGACTATGCTAAACAGGCGGAAGCACAAGGAGCGGTCGCGATCGTTGCGGAACAACCGGTCGACGTGTCGATTCCTGTCATTCTTGTTCGTAGTACATCACGTGCCATTGCCGAGTTGGCTGGCAAATTCTATGATTATCCTTCTGAAAAGATGCGGATGATTGGTATTACGGGAACGAATGGGAAAACGACGACGACGACGATCGTCCGTGATATATTAGCGCACCTTGGTCGGAAGACGGGCATCATCGGTACGGTTGAAGTCAAGATTGGTGACCGCGTCGTGCCAAGTCGCAATACGACACCACAAAGCTCCGAGTTACAAGCCTTTCTGTATCAGATGCACGAAGAAGATGTCCAAGATGTCATCATGGAAGTCTCTTCACATGGATTAGAGCTTGGTCGGGTAACGGGTGTCGATTACGACGTTGCGGGATTCACGAATCTGACGCATGATCACCTTGATTTCCACAAAACGTTTGAAAACTATGCGCGTGCCAAAGGATTGTTGTTTGCACAACTCGGTCAACGGCTGTCGACAGAGAAAGTCGCGGTCTTGAATGCGGATGATCCGACGAGTGAGCTGTATGAGATGATGACAGGTGCTCGTGTCATGACATACGGCATCGACAACGCAGCTGATCTTCGAGCAACAGCGATTGAACAGTCGCTTCAACAAACGACGTTCACGATGCTGTACAAGGAAGAACAAGTCGATGTCACGGCGAATTTCATCGGTCGCTTCAACGTCTACAATCTGTTGCTTGCGACAGGGATCCTCTTATCTTGCGGATATGAGCTAGCGACGATTGCAGGCGCGATTTCAGCAATCCGTCCGGCAAAAGGTCGGATGCAACGCTTGCCGATTGAAGGATATAACGTGTATGTCGACTATGCGCATACGCCTGACGGCATCGAACAGTGTCTGAAAGCACTCGTTGACGTACCGAAGGAAAAGATCGTCTTCCTGATCGGGACAGGTGGAAATCGCGATGTGACGAAACGACCAAAGATGGGCGAACTCGCTTCGACGTACGCAGGAACCGTTGTCATCACAACGGATGATCCACGATATGAAGCATATGAGTCGATTACATCCGGCATCGCCAAAGGGATGACCCACGATCAGTTCGTTGAAATCGGTGATCGGGAAGAGGCTGTGCGTTACGCAGCACGACTCGCACGACCAGATAATATCGTCATCTTAGCCGGTAAGGGCCATGAAAAATATCAAATCATTGGGGATGAGAAATTCCCGCTCGATGAGGAAATCATCGTCAAAGAGATGATACGGCAAATGGAGGAACAGAAGTGACTTATCAACCAATCGTTGTAACCATAGATCAATTTGAAACATTCGTAAAAACACATCCCAAAGGCGACTTACTCCAGCTTCCAGCATGGGGAGAAGTCAAAAGCGCGACAGGATGGACACATGAACGGATCGCGGTCGGAACGGCTTCCGGTGAGATTGCCGGAGTTGGTCTTCTTTTGTTCAAGAAAGTACCGAAGCTACCGTTCACGCTTTGTTATGCACCGCGCGGTTTCGTCGTCGATTATACGGATACGGACGCACTTCGCGCCCTTCGTGACGAAGCGATTCGTGTCGCAAAACAACAGAAGGCAATTGCGATTAAATTTGATCCAAACGTCGAGCGGGAAGAATATCCTGGTCTGTTGCAGGAGATGCAAGGACTTGGCTTTAAACATAATGGCTTCGGTGGCGGTTTTGACTACGCGCAGCCACGCTTTACGATGGAGACGAGTCTTGTAGGGACAGAAAAAGAGATCTTCGACGGTTTCCATTCGAAGTTCCGCTACAACGTCCGCCTTGCTGAACGCAAAGGTATCGTATGCGAACAAGCGGATCGTGAAGGGCTAAAGACATTTGCGAAACTGATGGTCGAGACGGGCGAACGGGATGGTTTCTCAATCCGCGGTCTGGATTATTTCGAGAATCTGTACGATCATCTCCATCCAAAAGGTGATGCGGTCTTGTTTTTGACGAAACTCGATGTCGTACGTGCGCTTGAGAATACAGAAGCCTTATTACTTCAAGCCGATAAGGAACTCTCGAAGATTCATCGTCAGCTTGAGAAAGAGACGGCTGAGAAAAAGTTAAAGAGCTTAAACAATCGCTTGGAGCAGACGACAGCACAAATCGAAAAAGCCGAGAAGTCGAAGACGGAACTGATGACGATTGCTGCCAAACATCCAAACGGTGTCATCCTGTCTGGTGGTCTTTTGACGCTTGCTGGTCGTCGCTCGTATTACTTATACGGCGCTTCATCGAACGAGTACCGGGAATTCATGCCGAACCACTTGATGCAGTGGACGATGATGCAATATGCGAAAGAACATGGTGCGCTCTCCTATGACTTCGGTGGAGTCAGTGGTTCGACAGACCCGGATGATCATTACGCGGGACTCTATGCCTTTAAATCTGGTTGGGGTAGCCGGATGATTGAAAAAATCGGTGAGTTCGATTATGTACTCAATCGTCCACTCTATCTGTTGCTTGAGACTGGGTTACCGATTCTACAAAAACTTCGGAAGAAGCTTCGCCGCTGATGAAACGGGGAACAATCTTCGGTTGGATCGTATTTTTATTGACGATGTTTGCGATTGGATTGTTTCTTGCGGCATCCATGAATCGGATGCCGACGATTTTGATGGATCAACCGGAGCTCGGGATTGATAGTTGTCCACGAGATGTAGCGGGAGAAAATCGTTTGATTAATGCAAGCGAGACGAACCTGAAGCGTCTCCACCCAGCTGTCGAAGCAGGGGTAAAGGATCTGATCCGTGTGGCGCATTCTTGCTACAATATCGATATCAAGATTACGCAAGGATACCGCTCGATTCAGCAACAGAATGCGCTTTATGAACAGGGACGTTCTGAGGCAGGGGAAGTCGTCACGAATGCACGAGGTGGTGAATCGATGCACAATTATGGACTCGCTGTCGATTTCGTTCAGCTCGTGAATGGAGAGATTTCATATGATCTTGAGTATGATGGGAATCGGTCAGGGAAAAGTGATTGGCGTGAAGTCGCTGATATCGGAAAAGCGCTCGGTTTCGAATGGGGAGGCGATTGGAAACGATTCGTCGACTATCCTCATTTTGAGATGACGTTCGGGTATTCGCTCGACGAACTGAAGGCTGGTGAACGTCCAAGCCGTTCGGAAAAAGCGAAACGAACGGAAGAAGTCGAAGATTTGTTGAATACGTGATCAACGTCATTCCTGGAGTAATGTGGCAGGAATGACGTTTTTTTTAGATTTCCTAGTCCGATTGTTGGCAGATTGTGAAAATTCGGCTAGAATAGTGATAGTGATAAGTGGACGGCTCACGAAAAGTGAATATGAATTATAGGAGGTCATGTTGTGTCAAAGAAGAAGACGGAAAAAGTAAGCGTCTTTGCTCTTGGTGGCGCCGGTGAGATCGGGAAGAACATGTACGTCGTCGAACTCGACGAGGACATCTTCGTCATCGATGCCGGATTAATGTTCCCAGGAGACGAGATGCTTGGAATCGATAAAGTCATTCCAGACATCAGTTATTTAAAAGAAAACAAAGAGCGGATTCAAGGGATTTTCATTACCCATGGTCACGAGGATCATATCGGGGCACTCAGTTACGTCTTGCGTGACTTAAAAGTACCGGTTTACGGAACGCGTTTGACGCTCGGTTTGATTGAACACAAATTAAAAGAAGCCGGTTTATTGAAAAAGGCAGATCTTCGTCCAATTGATGCCAAGACGAAATTAACCGTTGCAGGTCATTTTATTACGTTCTTCCGGGTCAACCACTCGATTCCGGATGCAGTCGGGGTATGTATTCAAACATCTCAAGGTGCGATCGTCCATACAGGGGATTTCAAGTTCGATTACACACCAGTTGATGGAAAACAGGCGGATTTCGGGAAGATTGCAGCAATTGGTCAACGGGGAGTGCTTTGCTTACTGTCTGACTCAACGAATGCAGAGCGACCAGGGATGTCTGGATCAGAATCGATCGTCGGTTCTGAACTGAACGACGTCATCTATGAGGCACCAGGTCGTGTCATCGTCGCTTCATTTGCTTCGAACATTCATCGTCTACAACAAGTGTTTGCGGCAGCAGAAGCGAACAATCGAAAAGTAGCGGTCGTTGGTCGTAGCATGGTCAATAACGTCGAAGTGGCACAGCGTTTGAATTACTTACGCTTCAAACAGAAAACATTGATTGATCTATCTGACATCAACCGCCTCGACGACAACCAAGTCGTCATCTTGACGACAGGATCGCAAGGTGAGCCGATGGCAGCCTTGACACGAATGGCGCGTAACGCACATAAGCAAGTCAATATTCGCTTGAACGATACGGTCGTCGTTGCGGCTTCGCCGATTCCGGGTAACGAAAAGTCGGTTTCGAAAACGATCGATCTTTTGTTCCGTGCTGGTGCGAATGTCATTTACAACCAACGGAAAGTACACGTGTCCGGTCATGGTCATGCGGAAGATCTGAAGTTGATGCTCAACTTGATCAAACCGAAATTCTTCCTACCGATTCACGGAGAATTCCGGATGCAAAAGGCACACAGTCGTCTCGCACAGACGGTTGGCGTCAATGCGAACAACATCTTCATCATCGAGAATGGGGATGTCGTTGAGTTCGAGAAGCGCAAAGCACGGATGTCACGCAAAGTGAACGCTGGAAACGTCTTGATCGACGGAATCGGTGTGGGTGATGTCGGAAACATCGTCCTTCGTGATCGTCGCTTGTTATCGCAAGACGGTGTCGTCCTTTGTGTCATTACGATCAGCCGGAAAAACAAAACGATCGTATCGGGACCAGAAATCATCTCTCGCGGATTCGTCTACATGCGTGAATCAGAGGATATGATCAACGAAGCAAACCGAATCGTTGCGAAACAACTACAAGGTAAATTAAACGGAGAATTGGATTGGACGGAGATGAAGTCGTTGATTCGAGATAAACTGAGTGCTTATCTCTATGAACAGACGAAACGCCGCCCGATGATTCTTCCAATCATTATGGAGATTTAACAAACGAGCGGCTCAGATTGACCAATACCTGGTCCACTGAGCCGTTTTTTTATCAGGAGGGATGACGTATGGCGACGACGAAACGAAAACCTGTACGAAAAAAAACGCCGCCACGGAAACGACCGGCAGCGAAGAAACAACGTCAGCCGATTGCGTATCGTACATATGCGACCATCATCGCAATCGTCTCATTATTAGCTTTCGTTCTCGCTTTCGGGGAGTTCGGGAAAGTCGGACTGACGCTAGCCGATGGAGGAGAGCGGTTAATTGGTCAGTTCGGTTCCTTATTATATGGTGGAATCGGTGCTGTGCTACTTTTACTCCTCTCGAATGCGTCGCGTGCTCAAAAATGGGCATGGTCGATGTTACTGATGGGTTCAGTCGTCTGGATTGATCTATTGCTCGGAGCACCGCGTGGCATTCTCAATGGATGGCTCTATCAAAACGCAGCTTATTATATTTCGAGCGCGGGTGCCTTCTTGATTGGTCTGTTCTTCATCGGAACGGCCGTTCATATCCTACGCCCATCGTTTTATGGAGAGCTGTGGCTTGGGCTCCGGGAACGTGCAGAAGAGTTTCGCAATCGTGAACGGACACCACGTCCTCGTGTCGAAAAAGAGTTGAAACCGAAACCGGTTCGTGAGAAAAAACCGAAGACGTTGCGACCAGCAACTGTCGAGGAACCGATCGAAACGGAACAAGAAGCAGAAGATCCTTCCGTCAACATTCAAGACGTTCCAATCATCGGTTTCACGGATCACGTTGAACCGCAAGCAGCGGAGACACAAGGACCGTTGACGATGACAGAGACACCCGACGGTTATCAATTGCCGTCGCTTGATTTGTTAGCAGAACCAACATCAAAAGACTTGTCCGGTGAGAACAAACGATTGAAGGACAATGCGACGAAATTGATTGCGACCTTAAAGTCGTTCGGGATCGGAGCAAAAGTTTTAAAGATTCATCTCGGACCTAGTGTCACGAAGTACGAGATTGAACCAAAACAAGGAATCAAGCTTAGTCGAATCACGGGACTCGCCGATGACTTAGCGCTAGCGTTAGCCGCAAAAGATATCCGGATCGAAGCACCGATTCCGGGTAAAGCGGCTGTTGGAATCGAGGTGCCGAACCGTGAAGTCGCCATGGTATCACTTCGAGAAGTACTAGGAGCGGAGAGCGTCCAATCGGACAGCGATCGTTTGCTCGTCGCACTCGGACGAAGCATTTCTGGTGAGACGGTGACAGCGAAGTTGAATAAGATGCCACACGTCTTAGTTGCCGGCTCAACCGGTTCCGGTAAATCGGTCTGTATCAATGGGATGATTGTCTCGATATTGATGCGGGCACGACCGGATGAAGTCCGCTTGATGATGATTGACCCGAAAATGGTCGAATTGAATGTCTACAATGGCATTCCGCACCTCTTAGCGCCCGTCGTCACCGATCCTAAAAAAGCGGCACAGGCATTAAAACAGGTCGTCTCGGAAATGGAACGCCGTTATGAGATCTTCAGTCAAAACGGAGCGCGCAACATCGAAGGCTACAATGCACTGATTGATAAGATGAACGCAGAGGAGAAAGTGCATCAACGATTACCGTACATCGTCGTCATCGTCGATGAGTTAGCTGACTTGATGATGGTCGCGTCAAACGAAGTCGAAGATGCGATCATGCGACTTGCACAAATGGCGCGAGCAGCAGGAATTCATATGGTCATTGCGACGCAGCGTCCGAGTGTTGACATCATCACCGGTGTCATCAAGGCGAATATCCCGTCGCGGATCGCATTCAGTGTATCGAGTGCGACTGACTCGCGGACGATTCTTGATACGGGAGGCGCTGATAAATTGCTCGGACGAGGAGATATGTTGTTACTTGGTAATGGCATGAACAAACCGGTCCGCGTACAAGGAGCCTTTTTATCGGACGAAGAAGTCGAGAAGATCGTCAATCATGTCATCAGTCAGCAAAAGGCACAGTATGTTGAAGCGATGATTCCAAAAGATGTACCAGAGGGCGAAACAGAGGTCGACGATCCACTTTACGATGAGGTCGTCCAGTTCATTCTGACACAAGAGACGGCATCAACGTCGATGATTCAACGAAAGTACCGCATCGGTTACAACCGAGCTGCCCGTCTTATTGATGCGTTAGAAGAAAATGGTCTGATTGGTCCATCTGAAGGATCTAAACCACGTCGCGTCATGGGACGTTAATCGAGTAGAAAGGAAGTCGTGGAATATTCCAAGGCTTCCTTTTCTTTTCTAGAAAAATGTATAGAGAAGACCCGGTATCTCGAAAAAAGTAAAAGACATATGAAAAAAAGACATGATGATTTTGTATAAATAGAAATGACTGGAAAAATTAATGAAGGCATCAAAAATAAAATCGCTTTCATGAAAATAGTTGTCAGACGTCTGTTGATTTTCAGTAGTGTTTTTGGCATACTCAGTCATATGAGTGACCGACCTTCAACACGAGGGCTGGGAGCGGCTTTTTCACAAATAGATAATGAAAGCGCTCTCATAATTGCAGAGGAGATGGATGAAATGAAGAAGAAACAGGTAATCGTATCGATGATGTCAGTAGCGACAGTTGGTCTTGCTGCTTGTGGTGGTTCAGGTGAGAAAGCCGATCAAAAAGATCAATTCTCTGTTGCGATGGTAGCCGATAAGGGTGGGATCGATGATAAATCGTTCAACCAATCCGCTTGGGAAGGTCTGCAAGCGTACGGTAAAGACAACAAACTTCAAAAGAATGAAGGGTTCTCTTATCTACAATCTAAATCGCAACAAGATTATCAACCGAATCTATCGCGTCTTGCTCGTGGGGGAGAAGATTTAGTTTTCGGAATCGGGAACACGTTCAATGAGGATATCAAAACAGTTGCTGATCAATTCAAAGACACACAATTCGCAATCATCGATAACGTCGTGGAAGGAAAGAACGTCACGTCGATCACATTCAAGGAAAATGAAGGAGCATATCTTGCAGGGATTGTTGCTGCAATGGAGACGAAAAAAGATCATATCGGTTTCGTTGGTGGGATGAAGATGGACGTCATCGAGCGTTTCCGTTCCGGTTTCGAAGCAGGTGCTAAGTCCGTCAATCCGAAGATTAAAATCGATGTCCAATATGCGGAAGACTTCGCAGCTCCAGAAAAAGGTCAAGCGATCGCAGCTGGAATGTATGGTAAAGGCGCAGATATCATCTTCCCAGCAGCAGGTGGTACAGGAAACGGTGTCTTCACAGAGGCGAAAAACCGCAAGAAAAACGGTGAAAACGTCTCAGTCATCGGTGTCGACCGAGACCAAAAAGAAGAGGGGATGCCGGAAGACGTTACATTAACTTCTGTCATCAAACGTGTCGACCGTGCAGTCGAAGATACAGCAAACGCAGCGAAGGATGGTAAACTCGAGGGCGGCAAAACGATTCGTTATGGTCTGAAAGAAGATGGAGTTGATATCGTACCATCTGAAAAGATTTCGAAGAAGACGTTGACTGCGCTTGAGAAAGCAAAATCAGATGTCGTTTCTGGAAAAATCGAAGTACCTGAGCAATAAGCGTTGAAAAAAGAAGGGGCATTCTTAGGTAGAATGCCCTATTTTCTTCCATTATTGATTGCGTTATGAAAAGGGTTACAAAAGCGCCAGAAGTCAGACTTCTAACCTGTTACAAAATGATTGCAGGATTGTGTTGGGCGTCATATACTTATCTTGGCTGGAGTTCTCATACGTCAGAAGTCTGAGCACTGGTTACAACTAGATAGAGGATGGAGATGCGTCATGTCGATTAAATTAGATCATCGTTTGCTTTATTTACGTGTGATTGAAAAGATCAAGTCTGACATCGATGACGGCGTTTACAAGGAAGGCGAGAAGCTCCCTTCAGAGTTTGAACTTTCAAAGCAACTTGGCGTCAGTCGAGCTACTCTTCGAGAGGCATTACGAATTCTTGAAGATGAGAACATCGTCATCCGTAAACACGGTGTCGGTACGTTTATCAATGCAAGACCACCGTTTACTTCTGGAATCGAAGAATTGTACAGCGTAACAGAAATGATTGCGCGCGCAGGTATGGTTCCGACATCAGAAGTGTTATCATCCGAGATGGTCCAACCGACTGAGCGCGACCGAGAGCGTTTTCAACTTGGTCCGGATGAATTGGTTTATCGAATCGAACGAATCCGACTCGCAGGGGATGTTCCTGTCGTCTATTGTATCGATAAGATTCCAAGCCATTATATTAAAAATGAAGAGCAGTTCACCTCTTCGACATCATTATTTGATGCTTTAGAAAAAGAACTTGGACGACGTGTCACGCATGCCGTGACGCACATCGAGCCACGTATTGATCCGAAAATCGCTGAACAATTACATACGGACCAACCTCTGCTCGCTTTGCGTCAAACGCATTATGATGAGCTCGACCGTTCCGTTCTTTTTTCAGCGAACTATTTCCGAGCAGATAAGTTTGATTTCCACGTCATCCGTAAACGTGTGTGAGCCATTGTTTTAGGATGAATACTGAAAGCGCTTTCCGTCATAACCTACGTAACGCTCCTCATCGCCAGCCTCGGGTGCTAGACGTAGTCTTGAACTTTGTATGACCATATTCGAAAGGGGATTTTCCAGATGAAAAAGAAGTCACTTCTCGCATTAGCAGCAACAGGTTTAGCAATGAGTTCGGTCCTTGCAGCATGTGGTGGCAACGACGATTCAAAAGATTCAGGTAGCGGTAGCAAATCAGAAGGCTTTAAAGTAGGTATGGTTACAGATACAGGCGGCGTGGATGATAAATCATTCAACCAATCTGCTTGGGAAGGTATCCAGAAGTTCGGAAAAGACAACGACTTAAAAGAAGGTACTGGCTACAAATATCTTCAATCTGCAAAACAATCGGATTACCAACCAAACCTTCAGCAATTAGCTCGTGCTAAATACGACTTGATCCTCGGTATTGGATTCTTGATGGCTGAAGATATCGGTAAAGTAGCGGATCAGTTCAAAAAGAACAACTTCGCACTCGTCGATATGGTCGTTGACAAGCCAAACGTCGCGTCAATCGTCTTCAAAGAAAATGAAGGATCATTCCTTGTTGGTGTCGTTGCTGGTTTGACGACGAAATCAGATAAAGTCGGATTCGTCGGCGGCGTTAACTCTGACTTGATCAAGAAGTTCGAAAGTGGATTCAAAGCAGGTGTTAAAGCAGTCAACCCAGACGCTGACATCGAAGTTCAATATGCAGAAGACTTCAACGCTGCTGAAAAAGGACAAGCGATCGCTTCAGGTATGTACGGTAAAAAAGTCGACGTCATCTATCATGCAGCTGGTGGTACAGGACAAGGGGTATTCACAGAAGCGAAAAACCGTAAGAAAAACGGTGAAGATGTTTGGGTTATCGGTGTAGACCGTGACCAAGTCGAAGAAGGTATGCCAGAGAACGTCACATTGACGTCAATGGTCAAACGCGTTGATACAGCAGTTGAACAAGTCGCGAAAGATACGAAAGACGGCAACTTCCCAGCAGGTAAAGTCGTTGAGTTCGGTTTGAAAGACGGCGGTGTTGATATCGCACCTTCAAAAGACAACGTTTCGAAAGAAGCGCTCGACAAAGTCGAA
This sequence comes from Exiguobacterium sp. OS-77, assembly GCF_000414195.2. Classification (NCBI taxonomy): domain Bacteria; kingdom Bacillati; phylum Bacillota; class Bacilli; order Caryophanales; genus Exiguobacterium; species Exiguobacterium sp. OS-77. The sequence continues at coordinate 1,270,133 of NZ_DF239008.1, forward strand.
GAGTACAAAAAACAAATCATCGATGGCGACATCAAAGTCCCAGCGACAGACGACGAGTACAAAGAATACGAAGCGTCACTGAAATAATAATGAAAGCGGGGGTCGCTAGCATTGCGGCTCCCCCTTTTAAACTAAACATGGGAGTGGATTTTCTTGGAATACGTCATTGAGATGCTAAACATCAGAAAAGAGTTTGGCAGTTTCGTCGCAAATGATAACATCACGCTCCAGCTTCGGAAAGGTGAGATTCACGCTTTACTTGGTGAAAACGGTGCCGGAAAATCGACGCTGATGAACGTCTTATTTGGTTTGTATCAGCCTGAGGCTGGAGAAATTCGTGTACGTGGTGAAAAAGTCAATATAACGAGTCCGAACGTCGCGAACGATCTTGGAATCGGTATGGTGCACCAACACTTCATGCTCGTTCAAAATTTCACTGTTACTGAAAACATCATTTTAGGTGCAGAGCCACGTGCCGGAATTAAGATCGACCGTGCAACTGCACGTGAGAAGGTACGCCAGATTTCTGAACAGTATGGTCTTGCTGTTGATCCTGATGCAAAAATCGAGGATATCTCAGTCGGAATGCAACAGCGTGTTGAAATTTTAAAGACGTTGTACCGTGGTGCAGACATCTTGATCTTCGATGAACCATCTGCTGTCTTGACACCACAAGAGATCAAGGAATTGATTCAGATCATGAATCGTTTGATCGCAGAAGGAAAGTCGATCATCCTCATCACGCATAAACTGAAAGAAATCATGGAAGTAGCTGATCGCTGTACGACGATTCGCCGTGGTAAGTATATTGGAACGGTCGATATCGATGAGACGATGACACAGTCGCGTCTTGCTGAAATGATGGTAGGTCGTGAAGTCAACTTTAATGCGGAGTATTCCAAGGCAACTCCACAAGAACTCGTTCTCGACATCAAGGACTTAGTCGTCAAGGACAGTCGTGGCATCAAAGCCGTCGATGGATTAAATCTCGACATTCGTGCTGGAGAGATCGTCGGAATTGCCGGAATCGACGGAAACGGGCAGACGGAATTGATTGAAGCCATCACTGGTCTTCGTAAAGCGGATAGTGGGGAAATCTTCCTCAACAATAAATCGATCAAAAACTTGAAGCCACGTAAAGTGACGGAATCAGGTGTCGGTCACATTCCGCAAGACCGTCATAAACATGGACTTGTCCTCGATTATTCAATCGGACATAACATGGTCTTACAAACGTATTACAAACAACCGTATTCAAAAGCAGGCATCATGAACTATAAACAAGTCATGGAAAAAGCAAAAACGCTCATCGAGAAGTTCGACGTCCGAACTCCAAGTCCAGAGACGTTTGCTCGTGCCTTGTCAGGTGGTAACCAGCAAAAAGCGATCATTGCGCGTGAAGTGGATCGTTCACCAGACCTATTGATTGCAGCACAGCCGACACGTGGCCTTGATGTCGGAGCAATCGAGTTCATTCATGAACAGTTGGTTCTTGAACGCGAAAAAGGTCGCGCTGTCTTGTTGATTTCATTCGAACTCGAAGAAATTCTTCAAGTATCAGATCGGATTGCCGTTCTTTATGAAGGAAAAACAGTTGCCTTCTTGGATCCAAAAGAAACGAATGAGATCGAGCTTGGCTTCTTGATGGCCGGCGGTAAGAAAGAGGAGGTAGGTCATTCATGAAGTTAGAGCGTTTTTACGGCATCCTCATTCCGATTCTTTCCATCATCCTTGGAATGGTCGTCGGGGCGATCGTCATGGTCATCGGCGGGTATGATCCGATTGCCGGTTTTGATCAGTTATTCTATGGTATTTTTGGCGAACCATACAGCATCGGTGAAACATTGCGAGCAGCAGCTCCGTTGATCTTTGCCGGTCTTGCTGTCGCATTTGCTTTCCGAACTGGACTCTTTAACATCGGGGTTGAAGGTCAGGTTCTCGTCGGGTGGATGGTCGCAGTTTGGATCGGGATTGAGTTTGATCTACCGATGGCGATTCATTTACCGCTTGCTCTAATTGGAGCAGGTTTAGCAGGTGCACTTTGGGCATCGATTCCTGGTATCTTAAAAGCGAAGTTCCACGTGCATGAAGTCATCACGTCAATCATGATGAACTATATCGCGTTGTATGTGACGAATGATATTTTACGTCACGTCATCGGTATTACGAACGAGCGGACGGAGTCAGTCAAGGAATCAGCATCCCTTGCGTCACCGTTCTTACAAGAGATCACGGATTTTTCACGTTTGCATAACGGGATTTTCATCGCAGTCATTGCTGCCCTCGTCTTCTGGTTCATTTTGTGGAAAACAACGCTTGGTTATGAACTCCGAGCAGTTGGATTCAACAAGAATGCTGCAGAGTATGCAGGGATGGGCGTTAACCGAAACATCATCTTATCGTTCGTTATCTCTGGTGTCTTTGCAGGTCTCGCTGGAGCGATGGAAGGTCTTGGGACGTTCCAAAACATGACATTGAATGCATCCTTCACAGGTGTTGGATTCGACGGAATTGCGGTTGCCTTGTTAGGTGCGAATAACCCGATCGGTGTCGTTCTCGCGGCGTTACTGTTTGCGGGACTTAACATCGGTGGTCTGTCGATGCAACAGATTGGTATTCCACCGGAACTGATCAAAATCATCATCGCATTCATCATCATCTTCGTGGCTTCTGGATACGCGATTCGTCTCGTCATCGAGAAGTTCACGGTTAAGAAAGAATCTAAAAAAGCGAAAGGAGCCGGTCAATAATGGGCTTTCTTGAAGTACTTTATATCATCGTGCCAATCGCACTCGCCTATTCGGCTCCGTTGATCATTGCAGCACTTGGCGGCATTTTCAGTGAGCGTTCTGGTGTCGTCAACATCGCGTTAGAAGGATTAATGGTCATGGGTGCCTTCACAGGTGTCGTCACGGCATTGACTTTATCGAAAATGGGCTTAGGTGCTGCGAGTCCTTGGCTTGCGATGCTCATCGCGATCGTCGTTGGAGCAGTTTTCTCACTGTTCCTTGCGATTCCAGCAATCCTATTCCGAGCAGACCAAACGGTTCTTGGAGTAGCGATCAACTTGCTTGCGGTTGGTCTTGCGATCTTCCTTGTCCGGGCACTTTACAGTAAAGGACAGACAGATTCGATTCCAAACCGGATTTCGAAAGAGAATGTACCATTCTTGTCTGATATTCCAGTCGTGAAGATGTTCTTCGCAAACGTCTACTACACATCGTATATCGCAATCGTTCTCGCGTTCGTCGCCTGGTACATCATCTTCAAGACACCATTCGGTCTTCGCTTACGTTCTGTCGGAGAACACCCGATGGCAGCGGACACGATGGGAATCAACGTCACGAAGATGCGTTTCATCGGTGTTATGATCTCTGGTGGTTTCGGTGGTCTTGCTGGTGCTGTCTACGCGACGTCGATTTCATTGAACTTCAGTGTGACGACGATTCTCGGTCAAGGCTTCCTCGCGATTGCAGCGATGATCTTCGGAAAATGGAACCCGCTCGGTGCCATGGGGGCAGCCCTTTTCTTCGGGTTCGCTCAAGCGATTTCGATCATCGGTCAGCAATTGCCGTTACTCGATCAAATTCCACAAGTGTATCTGTTGATTGCGCCGTATTTATTGACGATCTTAGCACTTGCTGGTGTCGTTGGTCGTGCAGATGCTCCAAAAGCTGTCGGTGTACCGTATATCAAAGGAAAACGCTAAATTTTTACTAATCATAGACCGGATGTTGCCAATTGGCGATGTCCGGTTTTTTTAGATAATCGATAGATTGAATGAGAAAAAGTCCAATAAAAAAAGATGCTTCGCGAGGAAACATCTTTTTTTATTCACTTATTCGAATTTTAACGCATCGCCATCGAACGATTCATCTGCTACTTTGATTGAATCCGTCGGGCAACCTTCGAATGCATCAATCATATCGTCGAATAATGCTTCTGGAATTTCGGCAGTACCATTGTTATCATCAAGAATGACATACGCCAAACCCTCATCATCATAATCATAGATATCTGGTGCCGCTGCTCCACAAGCACCACAAGCGATGCAAGTATCTTTGTCGACAATCGTAAATTTAGCCATTGAACGGTCTCCTCTCTATACGAAAACATTATTGAAACACGCTGTTCTCATCTATATGTCATTGTATCGGACTCATCGTTGCATTTCAATGACGAAGCGTAAGTGACAACAGAAAATGTATATATCATCACATGCCCGCAAATAGTATGTCTAAAACGTAACGAAAAGAAAAAGGATGGGAAATCATCTTCAAATTGATAAACAATTTACATTAGAAGGGAGCGTGACATATGGAAGTTTCTTTACTCGAGCGTATTTTTCTGGAATCGATTCAGCGCCTTCGAAATGAACGATCAGACCGGAGTCTTTATCATGTTTTTCAAGGAAAAAAATCAGCGACTTCTCTGCAAGATGCCCATTTTTATGATTTGGAATCGGTGTTCGGTACTGTATTAGTCAGTAAACAACGATTCGAAACAATCTTGGCTGAACTCGCGCAGAAGAATTGGATTGAGCGGCAAGAGACCTTGCGACTGACGCACGAAGGCGCACGACTAATAAATCAAACGGATCGTGCGATCATTGATCAACTAGGTGGAGAACTTCGTGGTTATGCTGAGATGATGTGGAAACGACTCAGCCTTTTGGTTCAAACGATGATTTGTTTAGAAGCAAAACAGCCGTTCATTCCTGTGCAACAGGAAACCATCGTCCGTGAATGGGTAAAAAGTGTTCTTCCGATCATCTCAAATCGAGCAGAATGGTTACATGATATGCAGCAAGAGTTGATATTTCTCCTTGAGCGCTTATCAGAACGAGATGCGACATTAATTAGTTACCGCTTGTCTGGCGTGCAAGCAGGATGGTCTTATCCACAATTAGCTCAAATGATGAAAACAGATGTGGAGACTGTCCAATACGAATTTACGATCGCTTGGCGAAAGTGCATCGATGACTTGGAAAAAACACCACTTTTAAAGCAAATAGGCGCTGATCTACACACGACAAAAATGACGCAGTCTGCGAAAAAAACATGGGAGTTATTGCAACAGGGGTTAACCGTTGAAGCGGTTGCGATCCGAAGACGATTAAAAAATAGTACGATGGAAGATCATCTCGTTGAGATTGCGATGTATGCTCCTTCGTTTCCGCTGGATCATTTTGTCACGCCATCTCAGCAAGAAGAGGTACGACAGATTGCACAGCGACTCGGAACCTACGCGCTAAAGCGAATCAAGAGTGAGATGCAATCCGATATATCTTATTTTCAAATTCGATTGGTGTTAGCACGTAGTAAATGGGAGGGAATGTAATGGAAGCGTTATTGCATCGTCATTTTGGTTACGAAGCATTTCGACCAGGGCAACGCCAAATCATCGATGCCATCCTAAACGGAACAGATACACTAGCAATTTTGCCGACAGGTGGAGGAAAGTCTGTCTGTTATCAATTTCCTTCTTATGTACAAAATGAAGGGCTGACGTTGATTTTGTCTCCGTTACTCTCGTTGATTGAAGACCAGGTCATGCAAATCAAGCGCCGAGGAGAGCGATCTGTCGCTAAATTAACATCTGTCGAGACGCGAGAAGAGAAAGAACAGATTTTATCTGTACTCGAACATCTACGATATCTTTACTTATCACCGGAGCAACTCGCGCTGCCGCAGATTCGGGCTCGGCTAAAACAGGTAAAGATTGCGCTCTTCGTCGTAGATGAGGCGCATTGTATCTCCCAATGGGGTCACGAATTTCGACCGGAGTATGCAAGACTTGGTCACATTCGACAAGAACTCGGCCTTCCACCATGTCTCGCCTTAACGGCAACAGCAACTCGTGCTGTCGAGCAAGATATTCGAATACAACTGCGTATGCATGAGCCACAAATCATCCGTCGTTCTGTCAACCGACCAGAAATCCAATATGTTGTCGATCGCGTTGATCGAGAAGAAAAAGATGCGGCAGTTGCTCGGTGGATGGAACGCATCGTTCGCCCATGCGTCATCTATACGACGACCCGTAAAGAAGCGGAACGAATTGCTGGAATCATTGACGGTGCGACCTATTATCATGCTGGGTTGACGATAGAAGATCGCCAACTTGTTCAACAACAGTTTCTTCATGATGAGATGGACTGTCTCGTGTGTACGAGTGCGTTCGGAATGGGTGTCGATAAAGGTAACGTCCGAACGGTCATTCACTATACGATGCCTGCGACGATTGAAGCCTATATGCAGGAAGTCGGACGTGCTGGTCGTGATGGTAAAGAGGCAACGGCGATTTTACTCTACGCTGCTCAAGATGAACAATTACAGACGTACTTGATCGACACGCAATATGCACCCGTCTTATGGATCGATCAATTGCAACAAGGGATGAATCAAGGCAAATCCTATGCCAAGATGGAAAGTCGTCTTCGTCTTAATCCGGAAGATCCGGCATATCGATTACTCAAATCGCAACTCGAGAACGGGTGGTCGAAGGAACGCATCATCCAGTGGCAAACGGAACGTAAACAATTAAAAAGACAAGAGGTCAACCTGATGATGGACTACATTCATCGGAACGAATGTCGCCGTACGATGTTGTTGCATCATTTTGATGAGCAGGCAATCGTACAACCACGGTGTTGTGATGTGTGCGGAACGATTGAATGGGAAAATCCGGTGAAGAGAAAGACCCATCAACCGGTAGATTGGAAAATGCGTTTAGAACAAGTCTTTTTTTCATCACTAGATTCGGTGTAAACTAGACAATATCGTTATATTTTTCAAGAAAAGGTGATAAACATTGAGTAAACAAGATCAACGACGGTTGCATCAGAACGAAGAGGACCAGTCATTGCCACCGCGTTCTTCGCGTATCGAACACGTTCGTAATGAGCGATTGAAACAACCGTTTCGAAAAAATCCGCTAGCAATCACGCTGACGGTACTCATGATCACGATCATCATCGCCTTCGTCTCCATCGGTTTCATGATGTAAGGGCACATTGTGAACGGAGATTTTTTTCCTTTCAGCGTATACTAGAAAGGAAGGGGAAGGAGGCACGATGCATGGATCGTGGGAAATATAATATCAAAGCAGTCGCTGCGTTAGTGGGACTCAACCCGACGACCATTCGTGCTTGGGAGCGGAGATATCAGGTGCTCGATCCGGATCGAAGTGAATCTGGACATCGCATTTATAGTGATAACGACGTCGCGAAATTACGCTGGATCGTCGATAAACAAAAAGAGGGATTGTCTGTCTCTAAAGCAATCCAGTTGTATGAGATGCCTGTTAATCGGGCTGAGGTACCGCACGATTATGGAGTCGAACTGCGAGATCAGTTGTTCCAGGCATTGACGAACTTTGAAGAACGACATGCGCACGACATTATGAATAAAGCATTCTCGATGTTTAGCTTCGATAAAGTCATTCAGGACATCGTCGGTCCGCTCTTACATGAGATTGGAGTGAAGTGGGAGTCGGGAGAGATTACGATTGCGCATGAGCATTTTGCGACGGCATTTCTAAGAGCTCGCCTCTCGACACTGTCGTTACAGATGCCGATCAATCCATTTTTACCGCGAATCGTCTGTGTCTGCGCGCCGGAAGAAGAACACGAACTTGGGCTACTTTTCTTCACGCTTTACTTACGTCAATCTGGATTTGATGTCATTTTCCTCGGTTCCGGTATACCGGTTCAGGACTTAGTGACTGTCACGCATCAGTTGCAACCGAAAGCCGTTATTCTTTCCTGCACGTTATCCGATCATTTACCGTTACTTGATGAAGCGTTAGCACGTCTAATGTCTGATTTTCCGGATCTTGAGATTGGTCTTGGTGGTTATGCGGTCGATCAGCTCCCGGAACGATATGGTCCACATTTACTTGGTGCAGACGATCAATCTTGGAAAAGTTGGTTAAGTCGACTCACTCCGACAACTGGTGTATAGTATGGTTCATAACGAACGGAGACATCTGTGTTTCCGGTTTTGACTGGAGGAGTCTATTATGAGGTTTGAACAAATGAAACAAGGACACCTTCGTGTCTTCATCACAAAGCAAGAGTTATCGCTTCACGACGTCCGACCAGAAACGTTGGCTATCGGGAAGGGACAAGCTTTATTGCGTAATCTATTAGAAGAAGCCGAATCGAATTTTGGTTTTCAAGCAGCGGGAACACTCGAATTTTTCGTTACATTCTTTCCGAATGACGGGATGCTCGTTGATGTACGTCGTGAAGGCGATTTGCCAGAAGAGATGAACGAGGAGTTCGATCAAGTCGAAATCCGCATGACAGTCGATATCGTCCATCACGTCTTATATGCTCTACACTCGCTAGAAGACGTCATTCAAGCGAGTCATGGATTATTGCGACATATGCCTCGGACAGAGACAGGTGGTAGCCTCTACTTCTTCGAGGGAAGCTACTATCTCTATTTCCAAGAACGAATGAATGAGGCGCTCGAGCAGACGGTGACGACGATTTTGTCTGAATACGGTGAGCCGAGCCCGAAAAGTCCACTCGTCATGGCGGAGTATGGGAAAACGATTCAGGCGGAACATGCCGTCGCAACGATAGCCGAACAGTTTAATATGTAAAACATCAGGTGCGACATTCCATTATAGGGGGATGCCGCACCTTTTTGTCTTCTGCTGGAAGTGGCACCATTTTGTATTTTTTCATCGTCAGAAGGATGGTATGATAATCATTGAACGTAAGAAGAAGGAGTGAAGTAGGATGAAAGTGGCAGTATTATACGGTGGGACTTCAGGAGAACGGGAGGTTTCATTAAACAGTGGAAAGTCGATCATGGAAGCATTAAACAGTAAAGGGCATGAGGTCACGGCTGTTGATTTCCATCCTGATAAAGCGCATGAACTCTTCCAGCTGGATGTAGATGTGGCTGTCATCGCTCTTCACGGGAAAATTGGTGAAGATGGACGCGTACAAGCATTGCTTGAACTGGCAGACATTCCATATACAGGTTCAGGTGTGTTAGCGTCAGCGCTTGCGATGGATAAGGCACGTTCGAAAGTTCACTTTGATAAAGCAGGCATTACGATCGCCCGTGATGTGCTGTTAGAGCGTGGAGCTGATATCGAAGCGAAAATCGCAGAGTGGGATGGTCAATTTCCTTGTGTCGTCAAACCAGCACAAGAAGGCTCATCAAACGGATTGACGATTGCTCAAGACGAGAAGATGTTACGTGAAGGAATCGCGAAGGCGTTCGAAGCGGACGATGCAGTGCTTGTTGAACAATTCATTAAAGGGCGTGAAGTGACAGTCCCGGTCGTCGGTCATAAAGGGGCAGAAAAAGCACTACCTGTCATCGAGATCATTCCGAAGAACGCCTTTTATGACTATGAATCCAAATATGCCATCGGTGGTTCGGAGCATATTTGTCCTGCTGAACTGGATGAAGCAACGACAGAAAAACTTCAAGAATGGGCTGTTAAAGCGCATCAAGTCCTTGGCTGTGCAGGATACTCGCGATCTGATTTCCTTGTGCCGGAATCCGGAAATCCAGTCATCTTGGAGACGAATACACTTCCTGGTATGACTTCGACTAGTCTATTCCCGGACGGTGCACGAGCAGTGGGGATTGAATATCCGGAATTGGTCGAATATTTCATGGAACTTGCGATCGAACGACATCGTCAAACAAAACAACCAAATCAATGATATCCTAGGAAAAGAAGTGAGAAAGCGCTTACAAATATAGGCGTAACCCCTTTCATTACGTTCGAGAAAAGAGTATACTTTATCCGAACAAGGAAACGGCATAGGGGATGCCACTTATGGGGAGGAACGTTGGAATGATCACTGACCAACAACATGCGAATCATCGCAAGAACGTACTGGAAGCGACACAAGAAATCGTCAAGGAGGCACTAGGGAAACTTGGTTATCCAGACGAGATGTACGAATTACTTAAAGAACCACTCCGGATGTTGACAGTCCGGATTCCGGTACGGATGGATGATGGTTCGACGAAAATCTTCACAGGATATCGTGCGCAACATAACGATGCCGTTGGACCAACGAAAGGTGGAATTCGTTTCCACCCGAACGTGACGGAAGTCGAAGTCAAAGCATTATCCGTCTGGATGAGTCTGAAGGCAGGTATCGTTGACTTACCATACGGCGGCGGGAAAGGCGGAATCATCTGTGATCCACGTGAGATGAGCTTCCGTGAAATCGAACGTCTCAGCCGTGGGTATGTCCGTGCTATCAGTCAAATCGTTGGACCGACGAAGGATATTCCAGCACCTGACGTCTTCACGAACTCGCAAATCATGGCATGGATGATGGACGAATACAGTCGAATCGATGAATTCAACTCACCTGGTTTCATTACAGGGAAACCGCTCGTCCTCGGTGGCTCACACGGTCGTGAGACAGCGACGGCGAAAGGTGTTGCAATCATGATTCGGGAAGCGGCTGCTAAAAAGGGTATCTCGCTCGAAGGCGCACGTGTCGTCGTTCAAGGATTCGGCAACGCCGGAAGTTTCTTATCGAAATTCATGTATGATTTAGGTGCAAAAGTCATCGCGATCAGCGATGCGTACGGGGCACTCCATGATCCAAACGGTCTCGATATTCCATACCTACTCGACCGTCGTGACTCGTTCGGTACCGTGACGACATTGTTCAAAAATACGATCTCGAATAAAGAATTGCTTGAACTTGAATGTGATATTCTTGTTCCGGCAGCAATCGAGAATCAAATCACAGAAGACAATGCGCACGATATCAAAGCAGCGATCGTCGTTGAAGCGGCTAACGGTCCGACGACGAACGAAGCGACGAAAATTCTCGCTGAACGTGACATTTTGATCGTTCCGGATGTTCTTGCTTCGAGTGGTGGCGTAACGGTTTCTTACTTCGAATGGGTACAGAACAACCAAGGATATTACTGGACGGAAGAGGAAGTACACGAGAAACTTGAAAAAGTACTCGTGAACTCGTTCAACCAAGTCTATCAGACAGCGCAGACGCGAAATGTCGACATGCGACTTGCCGCTTATATGGTAGGTGTCCGGAAGATGGCGGAAGCATCTCGTTTCCGTGGCTGGGTCTAATATTAAGATGAACGTCCGCTTCTTCTTTACGAAGAGCGGGCGTTTTGCATTGCAATTTCTTTCGTCTATGGTAGAGATTTGCTAAGATATAAAAAAAGCAACCGGAAGAGGAGATATTCGAATGTTAGATTGTATCGTAATCGGTGCAGGACCGTGTGGGTTATCGGCAGCGATCGAAATGCAAGATCGGGGACTAGACGTCGAAGTGCTCGAAAAGGGAAATATCGTCGAAGCGATCTATCGTTATCCGACGCATCAAACGTTCTTTTCAAGTAGTGAGAAGTTAGAAATTGGTGGTATACCGTTTATCAATAAAGAATTAAAACCGCGACGTCTCGACGCGCTCGTCTATTATCGAGAAGTCGTCAAACGAAAACAGTTGACGATTCGTCCGTTTGAGACGGTTGAGCGGATTGAACGTCAAGCGGATCATTTTATTATCCATTCGGAGCGTTCCGGGGAAAAAAGAAGCCGAGAAGCTCGCTCCGTCGTGCTTGCGACAGGTTATTATGGTTTACCGAACCGAATGGATGTTCCTGGAGAGGAATTACCTCATGTCTCGCACTACTTTACGGAAGGACATCCGTATTTTGATCAAGATGTCGTCGTTATCGGTGGAAAAAACTCGAGCGTCGATGCAGCGATTGAACTTGAAAAAGCGGGAGCACGTGTGACAGTCCTTTACCGTGGACCGGAGTATAGTCCATCCATCAAACCATGGGTGTTGCCGAACTTCGAATCTCTCGTTCGTTCGGAAAAGGTCAAGATGATTTTTGGAGCGTCAATCGAAGAAATTACGGAGCAAGAGGTGGTTTATCAAATAGATGGAGATAAACAGACCGTCCGTGCTGATTTTGTGTTTGCGATGACAGGTTACACACCCGATGTCGGATTGTTCGCTGACACAGGCATTACGATTGATCGTAAAACAGGTATTCCAAGTCATGACGAAGAGACGATGGAGTCGAATGTCCCGGGCATCTATATCGCAGGTGTCGTGGCAGCAGGATTTGACGCCAATAAAATATTCATTGAAAATGGACGTTTTCACGGTGCAAGCATTGCCAATCATCTCGTTGAACGGTTACGTGGTGTATCGATACAAGCCTAAAAAAACCTCTTGATTTGGAAGGAAATTTTCCGAATCAAGAGGTTTTTTCATTTATTCAACGCGGAATGATTCTTCGAGTTCTAGTTGCGAAGCATCGATTTCAAGTTCGACCATCAGTTTAAGCCGCGCTTTTTGTGAATTCAGTCCATTTGAGAAAATGACGCCGAGTTCTTTTAATTGTTGTCCGCCACCCGTATATCCGTAGACGTCTTGAACGATTCCGTTGAAACAACGGCTGACGATGACGATCGGCATGACGGTAATCAATTCAGCGATCGCATCCACGATACTTGGTGGTACATTTCCTTGACCGAGGACTTCAAGGACGAGTCCATCATAGCCGAGTTGTTTCACAGCAAGTAATAAGTCGGGTTCCATACCGGCATAGACTTTGAGAACGGCGACCCGTTTTGAGAGCGAAGTCACCATGTGTGTTTGTTTTAAGAGCGGTGTATTGAATAAGTAGACATGATCCTTCGTTACCATCCCAAGGTTTCCGAAATGAACGGATTTGAACGTATCGACGGATGACGTATGCGTTTTTGTGACGTTGAATGCCGAATGAATTTCCCCGTTGAAGACGACGAGGACACCTTTTCCGCGCGCAGCTTCACTGACAGCGACACGAAGTGCCGTAATCAGATTAAACTCACCATCGGATCCGACCTCATTGGAAGAACGCATAGCTCCTGTCAAAACGATCGGAACAGGTGCGCCAAGCGTCAAATGTAAGAAATAAGCCGTCTCTTCCAGTGTGTCCGTGCCGTGAGTGATAACGACGCCGTCGTAATGTTCCTTCTTGAGCTCACTCTCGATGAAATGGGCTAGACGCAACATGATGTCAGGTGTCATGTGCGGAGAAGGTAAGTTTGCGAAGTGACGCGTCGTGATGTTGGCAATATCTGTTGCTCGCGGGAGTGAAGCATCGAGTGGATTGATATCATTTGGTAAGACATGACCAGCATGATCCTGTGCCATGGCGATCGTTCCACCCGTATGAATGAGTAATAATGATTTCATGCTAAAGGGTCCTTGTCTACAGACAGAAGACCTTCACCTACTTTCTATGACGGATTCGGTTCGTTCTCCCATATTGTAACCTTTTTCCCTCTTGAAACAACGAGGACGTTTTCTTTTTTCCAAGAAACCTTTATTCTTATAAATGAGGAAGAAAGGGGGAGAGGAAGCGTGGTTCAAATCGTTTTCTCCGGAGTTGCCCCAGGCATCGCACTCCTAACTTATTTTTATCTCCGTCACGAACATGAGTCGGAGCCAGTCGGCTATATCCTTCGAAGTTTCATTTTCGGTATTTTACTGGTCTTTCCCTTGATGTTCATCGACTATATCGTCCAGACCGAATTTGGTGGGCGTGAAGAGGTGCAGTTGATTCGAACAGCCGTTACGGAAGAATTCGCCAAATGGTTTGTCGTCTTTTATACGGTCTATATTCATCAACGGTTTAATGATTATTACGACGGGATCATCTACGCGGTAGCCTGTTCACTTGGGTTCGCAACGCTTGAGAATATTTTATATCTGATGGTGAATGGAACTGTCGAACATATGCTCTTCCGGGCACTCTTACCCGTATCTGGGCATGCATTGTTTGCTGTCATCATGGGATTCTTCATGGGGATGGCGAAATTCTCGCCTCATCCTTATCGTTGGCTATCCCTTTCGATTGCGCTTCCGGTATTTGCGCATATCTTATTTAATTTGTTAATATTGGAAAATGGTGGTATATCTTTTTTGCCAATCGTCTTTATGGTTATCTTATGGACGATTGGATTATTTCAAGTACGAGGTGCCAATCGTTTGAATCGACGATTTAAACGGAAAAAACAACATTCAGATGGTATCGAATAGAGAGTAGGAGCGGAGTAACATGATGGAAATCGGGGATTTGGTAATGCTTTCGAATAGTGAGGATCGACAAGGTCGCTCAAAAGTGACGGCCGTGACGAACCGTTTGATTTGGATTGAAGCGCCAAGTGAGGTCGCGACACTTAAAACATTCATCTTGTCAGAGAAAGAAGAAGTTTCATTTTATTTTTTTAAGGAGAAAGGCAAATTATTTGGATTTGATACGGTCGTCGTTGAACGACAAAATGATCCACTTCGTGGTCAACGTTATGCTTTGAAACGACCAAAGGATGATCAAATCGAACGCATCCAACGACGTCAGTTCGTTCGAGTGCCGCAAATACTCGATGTCGCTGTACATCCTCATAAAGCGCATTTCGAGCCGTTTACGACGGTGACGCTTGATTTATCGGCTGGTGGAATGATGATCTTGTCAGATCAATTACCGATTGCAAAAGATGAAGAAGTGGAGATGACATTCATCTTACCTACGGGTGATGGGGTATCAAGTACACTAGACGTCGTGGCTGAACTTGTTCGAATCGATCGACGGGAAGAAAGGTATGAATTAGCCTTTCAATTTACGATGATTCCCGACAGAAGTCGTGAACTTGTATTGCGTCACTGTTATCAAATGCAAATGAAAAGTTCAAGAAGGGGCATGAATCCATTCACCTGACCGCATTTTTTTGCTATGATAACGTTCGGAAGAATGAATCCCTATCAATCATAGGGAAGATGGAAGGATTGGATGGATGATGAAAAAGATTCAAATCGCTTTAGATGGACCAGCGGGTGCTGGGAAAAGTACGATCGCAAAACAATTGGCAGCACGCCTTGACTATGTATACATTGATACAGGAGCTATGTACCGGGCCGTGACGTTGGCAGCACTTGAACAATCGCTTGATCTCAATAATGGGGAAGCGCTCGGAGAATTAATGAAATCGCTTGATATTCGTTTAACACCAGGCGAAAACGGGCAACGTGTCTTTATTGGTGATCGCGAAGTGACGGATGCGATTCGTTCCATCGAAATCACGAATAATGTCTCGTTCGTCGCTCGTCAAAAAGAAGTCCGGGCTGCACTCGTCACGGCACAGCGAAAATTAGCTGAACGCGGCGGAATCGTCATGGATGGACGTGATATCGGTACAGTCGTATTGCCGGATGCAGAATTAAAAGTCTTTTTAACGGCAACTGTGGAAGAGCGTGCAGCTCGAAGACATCGTGAAAATATCGCGCGTGGAATGGACAGTGACATCACGATTCTTCAAGAAGAGATCGCACTGCGTGATAAGCGCGACAGTGAGCGTGAAGTCTCGCCATTACGCCAAGCTGACGATGCACTATATCTCGATACGACAGAGATGACGATTGATGAAGTCGTCGTCCGATTGATGGAGCTAGCAGAGGGTGTCCTAAAATGAAACGTCAAGATACCATTTACCGGATTGCGCGGTTTGTCGTCTGGGTCATTGCGAAAACAGTCTTCCGATTGAAAGTGACTGGGCAAGAGAACATTCCGAAAGACGGTTCCTTACTTGTCTGTGCCAACCACAGCTCGAACTGGGACCCAGTCTTCCTCGTCAGCGCGATTCCGCCAAAACGCGCGGTACGTTACATGGCAAAAGAAGAACTGTTCAAAGTTCCTGCCTTAAAACAATTAATGATTGCGGCAGGAACATATCCTGTCGGTCGCGGTCAAGGAGATCGTCAAGCTTTGAAACGGACGATTGAGCTCTTGAATTCAGATGAGACGGTCGGTATTTTCCCAGAAGGAACACGTTCCGCACCAGGTGAATTTACAGCAGCACAACCAGGAGTCGGGTTCTTTGCCTTACGATCGAATGCGAAGATTTTACCGATTGCAATCATCGGATCATACCGCCCGTTCAAACGGATGCATGTTGCGGTCGGAAAACCGGTTGATATTTCGGATTTACGAGACCAGCGAGGCGCAGCGAAATCGATTTCTGACCGAATCATGGACGAAATCAAATCCGTCTACTTCAATCACGCTTAATACCTTGACAAATAGTCAGAATTGTAAGAAGTTAGAAGCAGGATAAACGCATTGACATGTGTCAGGCGTTTCTTGTACTCATCGTGAGGAGGTTGTTTTGGAATGGTCGAAGAAATGAAAGATATGCCTGATTTTGAAATTCATCGGGACCAGGTAGTTACCGGAATGGTCGTGAAAATTGAAGACAAGCAAGCACTCATTGATATCGGATATAAAACAGAAGCCATCTTACCGATCAGCGAAGTATCGAGTCTTCATCTCGATGATATTCGCGGCGTGCTGAACGTCGGAGATGAACTACAAGTGAAGGTCAAGAAAATCACAGATGAAGAGGTCGTCGTCTCGAAACGAGAAATCGACGCGCTCAAAGCGTGGGAGCAAGTAGAAGAGAAGTATAAATCAGGTGAGATCTTTGAAGTTGTCGTCAAAGACATCGTCAAAGGTGGACTCGTCGTTGATATCGGTGTCCGCGGATTCATTCCGGCGTCACTCGTCGAACGGCATTATGTCGAGGATTTCTCGGATTACATTGGTCGTTCGATCGAAGTCAAGGTCGTTGAACTCGATCAAGAGAAGAACCGTGTCATTCTCTCGCACAAAGCCGTCGTTGAAGGCGAATTGAACGCGAAGAAAAAAGAGACACTCGAAAATTTAGAAGTAGGTCAAATCCTCGAAGGTACAGTCCAACGTTTAACGGACTTTGGTGCTTTCGTTGATATCGGTGGCGTTGACGGTCTCGTTCATATTTCGGAGATGGCACACCACCGTGTCGAACGTCCTTCGGATATCGTCACGGAAGGTCAAAAAGTCGAAGTCAAAGTACTTGGTGTCGACCGTGATACGGAAAAGGTCAAGTTATCGATCAAGGAAACACAACCTGGTCCATGGCAACAGATGGAAGGGAAGATCGAAGCTGGCGATATCGTCAAAGGTCGTGTACGTCGTCTCGTCCAGTTCGGGGCCTTCATCGAACTTGCGCCACAAGTAGAAGGACTTTTACACATTTCGCAAATCGCGAACCGTCACATCGGTTCACCTTCGGAAGTACTCGAAGAAGGACAGGAAATTGAGGCGAAAGTACTCGAAGTGCGTCTTGATGAGCATAAGATTTCGCTATCAACACGTGTCCTTGAAGAGGAAGAATCATCCGCTGACGATTATTCGGATTATACGAATCAATCAGAAGGATTCTCAGTCGCTGACTTGACTGAAGACGATTCTGATCAGAAAGAATAAGTAATGACACAAAGCGGACACAAGCGTGTCCGCTTTTTATATGCGGTTTGTTATGGTATATGACAGTTTGATTTGATACAATAGAACGGCTATGAAGCGAGAGAAGAGAAAGAAGGTGTTGGGATGGCAATTCCAGTCGTGGCGATCGTAGGTCGCCCAAATATCGGAAAGTCGACGATTTTTAACCGGGTGATTGGAGATCGGGTTTCAATCGTAGAAGACAAGCCAGGCGTTACCCGCGACCGTATTTACGGAACTGGAGAATGGCTGAATCGTCATTTTCATTTGATTGATACAGGTGGAATCGAAGTCGGGGATGAGCCCCTACTTCAAATGATGCGTCATCAGGCGGAGCTCGCCATTGATGAAGCGGATGTCATCATTTTCATGGTGAACGGACGCGAAGGAATTACAGCAGCGGATGAGGAAGTCGCGAACATGTTATTCCGTTCGAATAAACCGGTCGTCGTCGCTGTCAACAAAGTCGATAACTTTGAAATGCGTGATTTAATGTATGAATTTTACTCCCTTGGATTCGGAGACTTGTTCCCGATTTCTGGTACACATGGTCTTGGTCTCGGTGATTTACTTGACCGTGTCCTTGAACTCGCACCAGATAAAGAAGAATTAGAATATGACGAAAGTACGATCAAGTTTGCCTTGATTGGTCGTCCGAACGTCGGGAAATCAAGTATGACGAACTCGATTCTCGGTGAAGAACGTGTCATCGTCTCAAACATCGCTGGTACGACACGCGATGCGATCGATACACCGTTTACACGGGATGATCAAGAATACGTCATCATCGATACGGCCGGGATGCGAAAACGCGGGAAAGTCTATGAATCAACAGAACGTTTTAGCGTCATGCGTGCTCAAAAAGCAATCGAACGGGCAGATGTCGTCTGTGTCGTTCTTGATGGCGAAGAAGGCATCATCGAGCAAGATAAAAAAGTGGCGGGATATGCGCATGAAGCAGGTCGCGCGGTCATCATTGTCGTCAATAAATGGGATGCTGTCGAAAAAGATGATAAGACGATGAAAAAGATGCAAGAAGAGATCCGGGAAGAATTCCGTTTCCTTGACTATGCACCGATCGTCTTCGTCTCAGCAAAAACAAAACGTCGTTTGCAGACGTTGTTACCGGTCATTCAACAAGCAGCACACAGTCATGCACAACGTATTCAGACAAGTGTCTTGAACGATGTCATCGTTGACGCGGTCGCGATGAACCCGGCGCCGACGGATAAAGGGGTTCGTCTTCGGATCAACTATGCGACTCAAGTCGCGTCACGTCCGCCAACGTTCGTTTTGTTCGTTAATGATCCAGAATTGTTGCACTTCTCCTATAAACGATATCTCGAGAACCGGATCCGGGAGGCATTTGACTTCACAGGTACACCAATCCGGATTTTAGCCCGTCAAAAACAATAATGAGGTGAGTCAGTATGACCAAAATCGCAGTCATCGGAGCAGGGAGCTGGGGAACAGCCCTCTCGCTCGTCTTAGCTGATAATGATCAAGAAGTCATTCTTTACGGTCGTGAACAAATGAATGTCGACCGCATCAATGAGCATCATGAAAATACGCAGTTCTTGCCAGGTGTTGCGTTACCTAAAGCATTAAAGGCAACGACGGATCTTAAAGAAGCGGTCGAAGGGGCGACGCATATCTTGATCGTCACACCATCCTCTGCGATTCGAGCGGTTTCTCGTCAACTAAATGAGTTGCTGACGGAACCTGTCGTTTTGATCCATGCATCGAAAGGAATCGAGCCAAAGACACATCTTCGGTTGTCAGAATTAATCGAAGCAGAGGTCGATCCAGCGAAGCGTAAAGCGATTTGTGTCTTGACGGGTCCATCCCATGCTGAAGAGGTCGCATTACGTAAACCGACGACGGTAACGATTGCTTCAGAAGATTTAGAAGAAGCAGGTCGTGTTCAAGAGCTGTTCACGAATGAAAACTTCCGTGTCTATCTGAATGCGGATATCATTGGCGCAGAACTCGGTGGTGCTTTGAAGAACATCATCGCGCTTGCCGCCGGGATGACGGATGGTCTTGGTTACGGTGACAACGCGAAAGCTGCTTTGATAACGCGTGGAATGGTCGAAATGGCGCGTCTCGGTACGATGCTTGGAGCTAAACCGATGACGTTTACTGGATTGACGGGAATGGGTGACTTGATCGTTACTTGTACATCGGTCCATAGTCGCAATTGGCGTGCGGGGAATGCCATCGGTCGCGGTGAAAAGTTAGAAACGGTGCTAGAAAACATGGGAATGGTCGTCGAAGGTGTTCGTGCGACACAAGCCGCCTATGATTTAGCGGAGACGAAGCAGTGCGAACTGCCAATCACTTCTGCGTTATACCACGTTCTTTTCGATGGTCATACGCCGGAAGAAGAAGTCAAAAAGTTGATGCAACGACCACAAAAAAATGAAATCGAGCATCTCTTCACGACGAAAGATTAACGGAGTGGGGTGGAAACCTTGAGTCCAGGATTAATAAAAATGTGGATCTCGTTCGCTGGCATCGGACTCTTTGCGATCAGTGTCTTGCTGGTCACGGTCAGTCGGACGAAATTGAAAGGGATATGGCAGATTCTCGTATCGACTTTGGCATTCGTCTGTTTCATCGTCGCATCGATCATCATGGTGTTCATCGTCATGGCGGGACCAAGCGCATGAAGAAGTGGTTCGTGATCCTCATGCTCATTCCGGTGACGTTGTTATCAGGTTGTCTATTTCCAGACAGTCAGAAACCGTCGAACCGCGTACCGTATCCGCAACAATTACGTACCGTACAGGATGCTGTCGATGCGTATCAAAAAGACACGGGTGTTTTGCCCATTAAGACGATGGAAGCGGACACTCCGCTCATGGAGCGTTATCAAATCGAATTAGGGCGGCTCATTCCGCGTTATATGAGTGACCCACCATCAAACAGTTTTGAAGGTGGCGGAACATTCATCTATCTGTTAGTTGATGTCGACACGAAACCAACTGTTAAGTTGATGGATTTACTTGTTGCAGAAGAGTTACAGAAGCTCCAAGTTCGGATTGATGCGTATCGGAAGAAGAACGAAAAGTATCCGTTTAAAGGATCGTTCGGAAAAAACCAGTTTACGCTTGACTATAAAAAACTATTCATCAAAAAAGAACCGACTGTCCCAAGTCCGTATTCAGATGAAAAGTTGTCAATCTATGTCGATGGTCAAGGACGCCTCTTCATCAACTATTTACCAGAGTTGAAGAAAGCTGTTCAAACTGCGAAGAAAAAGCCGAAAGTCGGTCAAGATATTCGGTATTTGCTCTATGAAGATCAACCTTTTGTTCCTGCCTATTCTCAAAGCTACACGATAAACGAAAAAGGCGAACCTGTGTTTTCAGAGAAATCGAGCGAAGAATCTGAAAATTGAACGTTATTTACACGAAAATGTTGTAATAGCAACGTTTATGGGGTATGATTACCCTCGAAGAAGTGATTGGGAGGGGGTGAAAGTAATGAACAAAACTGAACTCATTCAAGCAGTCGTCGAAAAATCAGGTCTTACAAAAAAAGACGTGACGAAAGTTGTTGAATCAACATTCGAATCGATCACTGAGACACTTCAGTCTGGAGAAAAAGTCCAATTGATTGGATTTGGTAACTTCGAAGTCCGTGAGCGTGCAGCCCGTAAAGGTCGCAACCCACGTACGAAAGAAGATATCGAGATTCCAGCAAGTAAAGTACCTGCCTTCAAACCAGGTAAAGCATTGAAAGATGCTGTGAAGTAATCCGGCTACATAGTCGCCCGAGATTTTCTCGGGCGGCTTTTTTGTGGACATTCAGAAGCGTGAAAGCCCGCCGATTATGGTATATTAAAAAAGAAGAACGTCCATCAACGAGATGGCACTGGAGATCGGGGGGTAAAAGCATGGAACAACATGAGCTGCGCGTGGATGAAATCATCACTGCACTCACCACTAAACAAACGACACGATTGGCTCGACATGTGGATTTCCCTTCCATCGATCGTGAACAGATCAGTTGGTTGATTGATGTCGCTCAACATGACACGCTGGATACGGAAGCACTCGTCAAAGCGATTCATTTCGCACAAGTAGCGCTACGTCTGCATGAGCGTGTCAATGAAACGCTACGCGGTTCGAAGGAGCGACAGTTGCTTGTATTAGCAGGAGATTTATTCTCGAGCTACTTTTTCGAACAGCTAGCTGGGTTACCAAAAGAGATTCTCGTTTCACTCGGACGGACGATTCAACGGGTCAACGAGGCAAAGTGTGCCCTTCACGAAATGAATTATGCATCGACGGAAGAACGAGTTCTCTTATGGTTAACAGCAGAGTTCGGATTAATGCAAGGACTCGCAGCAATCACGAAACGAGAATGGCTGACACGACAGGGGCGGCAGATCATTCAACAACAGGCAGAACAATTGGATCTGGTCGCACAGAAATTACTGTTATCGCATCTCGAGCAGATGGCGGTAGCATGAGATCTTGGAAAGGGTGAGCGGTGTGCAGGCAAAAGATAAAGAAAAAAAAGTATATGAAGTGTTTCAATCGATATCAACGAACTATGATCAAATGAATTCAGTCATCAGCTTCCGACTGCATAAACTATGGAGACGCGAGACGATGCGCCGGATGCAAGTCTTCCCGGGTGCTAAATGTCTCGATCTTTGTTGTGGAACAGCGGACTGGACGATTCAACTAGCGAAAGCAGCCGGTCCGACAGGTGTCATCAAAGGACTTGATTTTTCAGAGAACATGCTAAGAGTCGGCGTGGAGAAGGTAGAAGCGCTCGATATGAAAAACATCGAATTGATTCACGGAAATGCGATGGATCTACCGTTCGGTGATAACTCGTTCGATTATGTGACGATCGGGTTTGGTCTACGAAACGTACCGGATTATCTACAGGTCATCAAAGAGATGCATCGTGTCTTAAAACCAGGTGGAACGGTCGTCTGTCTCGAGACGAGTCAACCGACGGCACCGATTTTCCGCGAGGCATATTCATTGTATTTCGGAAAAATCATGCCACAAGTCGGGCGATTGCTTGCGAAATCATACGATCAATACAACTGGCTACAAGAATCGACGGAAGTGTTCCTCGACCGCGTCGAACTGAAACAACTCTTCGAACAGGCAGGCTTCATGCAAGTGGAAGTCAAGGCATTCGCGGGTGGGGCTGCTGCGATGCACCTTGGGAAGAAGTGGTGAGATGTCACTGCATTCCATATACCGTGATGTCACGAAGGAAGTTAATTTAGTCGATCGTTTTCTGATCAGTCATATCGCTTCTGAGGAACCAACGATCGATGCGGCAGGAAAGCAACTGTTGAAGGCTGGTGGAAAACGGATTCGACCGGCATTCGTATTGTTAGCGTCTAAATTCGGTGAGGCAGATCGGGATGAGCTGATTCGTGTGGCGGCCAGTCTTGAGCTCGTCCATATGGCATCACTCGTTCATGACGATGTCATTGATGACGCGGAACTACGACGAGGGAAACCGACTGTCATGCAATACTTTGATGAAGAAGTCGCACTGTATTCCGGGAACTATCTGTTTGGAGAGGCGATTCGATTGATTGGTGAAGTCGGAAAGCCGGAACTTGTCCAAGTGATGGTCCATACAATGCGTGAAATTTGCGAAGGTGAGATTGAACAAATCTATGACCAATATGATTGGGAACAGTCGATTAAACGCTACATCAAACGGATCGAACGAAAAACAGCCATTCTCATCGAAGCGAGTTGTCACCTAGGTGCCATTGTTGCGAACTGTTCTGCAGCCGATACGAAAGCGTTACGGTTGTTTGGACGAGATATCGGACTTGCGTTTCAAATTGCTGACGATTTGCTTGATTTCACAGCGAATCGCACAGAACTTGGTAAGCCCGTAGCAGAGGATTTGCGTCATGGACACAAAACATTACCTGTCTTTTATGGTGCAGAAGATGCTGTCTTTTATGAACGTCTTTCAAAAATCGAGAGTATGCCAACACATGAAGAAGTCGCACCCTTATTATCGTTTCTTCAAACTTCAGGAGCTCTTGAACGAACGCAACAAACAGTCGATCATTACATCCATCGTGCCATCAAACGTCTCGAACCATTACCTAAATCCTCTGCGAAGCGATCGCTTGAAGAAGTCGCGCGCTACGTTGGAAAACGAAAAGGTTGAAGATTGTCAAAAATTTCTTGCTGTTCTTCTTAAAAGCCAGTAAACTGACTATGTAAGCGCTTTTCTAAAAGCATTTCATAGGGGGAACTAGAGATGGAACAGACATTTTTGATGGTCAAACCGGATGGCGTAGAACGTGGATTGATTGGGGAAATCATTGGACGGATCGAACGCAAAGGATTCATCATTCGTGAAATGAAAATGATGAACGTCACAGAAGAGTTAGCAAAAGCACATTACGAAGAGCATGCGGAGAAACCGTTCTTTGGAGAGTTGGTCACTTTCCTCACATCAGGTCCTGTCGTTGCACTTCGTGTCGAGGGTGCAGACGTCGTTGCCGTCTCGCGTTTGATGATCGGGAAAACAAAACCACTTGAAGCAGCACCTGGAACGATCCGTGGTGATTTCGCGAACACGATGAGTGAGAACGTCATCCATGGTTCAGATAGTGTCGAGAGTGCGGAGCGTGAGCTTGCCCTCTGGTTTCAAGGACAGCCAGTCAACGCGTAATTCATGAATAGAAAGACAACGGGGAAGGGATTCGATTTGATCGAATCCCTTTTGTCGTGTTCTTGTAAAACGGAATGACCCAATTGTCGAATTGCTTTTTGGAATGCCTATAGCTTTATGCTACTATAGAAAATAAGTTGAACCGGTCATGGAGATGACCATTCGATATCGAGAGTGAGCGAGGTGTGCCAATTGGAAGATTATGAACTTTTTATTCAACGATTCAAGACCAAATCAGGGATTGATCTCGGTCAGTATAAAGAAGCACAGATGAAACGGCGATTGACGGCGTTACGTGACAAAAAAGGATATAGTACATTTGCTTCTTATATGCAGGCAATGGATAAGGACACATCGTTATACGACGAGTTTTTAGATCGAATGACGATCAATGTCAGTGAATTTTTCCGTAATCCGATTCGTTGGCAACAATTGGAACAAGATATCTTACCGATCCTAGAGTCGCGAGCACATGGACGAATCCGGACGTGGAGCGCAGCTTGTTCGACCGGAGAAGAACCATACTCCCTTGCGATGATTTTAAGTGAACGGCTCGATCCATCCGCCTTTACGATTCAAGCAACAGATTTGGATGAACTCGTCCTAGAAAAAGCCAAGCTTGGTCGATACGGAGCTTCTGCATTGAATGAAGTCGTCGAAGCGCGTAAAAAGAAATACTTCATTGAGCAAGAGCAAACGTTCGAAGTCGTTCCGGAAATCAAACGACTCGTTCGTTTCAGTAAACATAATCTGTTAGGAGACCGGTACGATACGGGGTTTGATTTAATCATCTGCCGCAACGTGCTGATTTATTTTACAGAAGAAGCGAAAGCGCACGTCTATCGTTCGTTCGTCGAGGCCTTAAAGCCAGGCGGAATCTTATTCGTTGGTGGAACGGAACAAATTTTCCAACCCGAACGGTTTGGGTTAAAGATGAAACAGAGCTTCTTTTACGAAAAAATCGGTTGATCAGGAAGGGATGAAGCGAATGCGTTACATGACAGCAGGAGAATCACATGGAAAAGGGTTGACCGTCATCATCGATGGGATGCCAGCAGGACTCACGATTGATTTCGAAGCCATCCAGCGTGAAATGACACGTCGCCAAGGCGGATACGGACGCGGACGACGCATGCAAATCGAACAGGATCAAATCGATGCGCGTGGCGGGATCCGTCATGGATACACGACAGGATCACCGATCAGTTTGTTCATCGAGAATAAGGATCATACGCACTGGACACAAGTCATGCAAGCGGAACCGCTCGAAGAACAGTTGGAGCGCCCGCGGACGTTGACGCGTCCACGCCCCGGACATGCGGATCTCGTTGGTGGATTGAAGTACGGTCATCGCGATTTACGCGATGTACTAGAACGTTCTTCCGCTCGTGAGACGGCAGCACGTGTTGCCGTCGGCGCCTTCGCTAAACAATTACTGAATGAACTCGGGATTGAAGTGTTCTCGCACGTACGGTCGATTGGTGGCATCGATGCACCGTGGAAAGATCCCGTCGAACATCAGGAAACGATTGACGCTTCACCCGTTCGCTGTGCTGACGAACAAGCAGGGCAACGGATGATGGAGGAAATTGATGCGGCCAAAAAAGAAGGGGATACACTCGGCGGTGAAATCGAAGTCGTCGTGACGGGCATGATGCCAGGCGTCGGATCCTTCACTCAAAACGATTTAAAGCTCGACAGTCGAATTGCGCAAGCTGTCATCAGCGTCAATGCGATGAAATCAGTCGGTTTTGGTGACGGATATGAACTCGGTCGTCGCAAGGGAAGTACCGTCCAAGATGAAATCGTTCATGATGCATCCGGCTATCATCGGCGGACGAACCATCTAGGCGGAATCGAAGGTGGAATGTCGACAGGTATGCCGATTCGCGTCCAAATTGCGATGAAGCCGATTCCGACGCTCTATCGTCCACTGCAATCAGTCGATATCGAGACGAAGGAAGCATTCACGGCACAAATCGAACGAAGTGATGCCTGTGCCGTTCCGGCCGCATCGGTTGTTCTAGAAGCCGTCGTCGCGTTTGAGATTGCGGTCGCTATCCTTGAAATGTTCGGGACATCGACACTCGATCGCCTTCAGGCTGCCGTCGCTGCTTACAAAGAGGAGGTCCGGACGTTTTGATCGAATTTGATATCCGGTTGAACACGTCATATCCAGTACTTATCGGAAATGGGGCATTAGCCCGGTTATCGCATCTTTCCGCGCTGAACGAGGCGGACCGCATCTGGGTCATCACGGATGAAACGGTACATCACTTGCAGATGGATCGATTGCAGGCTGCATTAGCGGATGTATCGCCGTCGATCGATGTTCATATCAGCACTGTTGCGCCTGGGGAAAACAGTAAGTCGCTTGCCGTCTATGGCGCTCTACTCGAAGAAGGGGTTCGGTACGGGATGACACGTCATAGCCTGATCCTTGCGTTCGGTGGTGGAATGATTGGTGATTTAGCGGGATTCGTCGCGGCAACCTTTTTGCGCGGTATCCCGTTCCTTCAAATTCCGACGACACTGTTAGCGCATGATTCAAGTGTTGGTGGAAAGGTTGGTCTCAACCTCTCCCTCGGTAAAAACTTAGTCGGTGCATTTTATCAGCCAAGTGGTGTCGTATATGATTTAACGCTCCTTCAGACATTACCAGACCGGGAATGGCGAAGTGGCTTCTTTGAGTTAGTCAAGCATGGGTTCCTTGCGCGACCATCATTTGCGGATTCGTTACTCGATATTTCGCTGGATGCTGTCAAAGGACTCGACTTAGAAGACTGGCTCGCACGGGGGATCAATGTGAAACGGGATATCGTCGAACAAGATGAGACGGAGCAAGGGATGCGTGCGTTCTTGAATTATGGACATACATTCGGTCATGCCGTTGAATATGCGAGTCCTGGTCTTGCGCATGGCGAGGCAGTAGGGATCGGACTTGTCTTCGTCAAGTTCTTGGAAGGAAATGACGGACAGGCGAAGCAGCTCGGGCAATTGCTCCACCGTCTTGGAACGGAATTACCGAATCGACAATCGTTTAAGACCTATCTTGAACTGATGCGTCGCGACAAGAAGAACCACCAAGCAATGATTCGATTCGTCCTTGAAAAAGAAGGGCGCTTCATTTTAGAAGCGATTAGCGAAGAACGATTGCGCAAAGCATTCAATCAAACAGTGAGGTGTCTAGAATGGGCTTAAGAGGAACAGTACAAGTACCAGGCGATAAATCAATGACGCACCGCGCTTTCCTGTTCGGCGGAATCGCCGAGGGAACGACACGTGTCAGAAACGCACTTGAAGGGGCCGATTGTCTTGCTTCACTAGAAGCGATGCAGGCGCTTGGTGCACAAATCGATCGAACACCAGAGGAAATTCGGATTACCGGAACGGATACGTTCCAAGAAGCGACAATTGATTGCGGAAACTCGGGGACAACGATTCGTCTCTTGAGCGGTATCCTAGCAGGCGGTCAAGCGACGTACGCGCTCGATGGCGACGCTTCCTTACGTAGACGTCCGATGAAACGGATCACGGAACCGCTTGCGTTGTTCGGAGCGAACATCACAGGTGAGACGGCGCCGCTTCACATTACAGGAACGCCGCTTGTCGGAACGACGTATACGTTACCAGTCGCAAGTGCACAAGTGAAAAGCGCCGTGTTGCTTGCAGGTCTGCATGCGACGGGTGAGACGACGGTCATCGAGCCGATCCTGTCACGCGACCATACGGAACGGATGTTGCCGCAGTTCGGCGTTGACGTAGCAATCGTTGAACATGAGGATGGTCGGCACATTCGTGTTCAAGGTCCTGTACGCTTACAAGCAACGTCACTCGACATTCCAGGGGATCCATCGTCAGCAGCGTTTTGGTGGACGGCGGCAGCGATCGGGCAGGATAGTCGCATCACGACGACCCACGTCTTGATGAATCCGACACGGATTGGTTTTTTACAGACGTTACGCCAGATGGGTGCAAGTGTCGAAATCAATCATCGCTCAGAAGACGGTGGAGAGGAGACGGCAGATGTGACCGTCGAGACGACATCGTTACAAGCAATCACGGTCGAAGGTGATCAGATTCCATCCTTGATTGATGAGATTCCGTTACTCGCTTTGCTTGCTACGCAAGCGGAAGGACGAACAATCATTCGCGATGCACAAGAGCTTCGTGTCAAGGAAACGGATCGGATCGAGACCGTCGTGACGGCATTACAGCGTCTTGGAGCGAATATCGAGGCAACGGATGACGGCATGATCATCGAAGGACCGACACCTCTGCAAGCAGCGGAAGTCGACAGTGCAGGTGATCACCGGCTTGCGATGATGTTGACGATTGCGGCGACGATCAATCCAGAAATTATGGTTCATGGACGCGAAGTAGTTGAAGTCAGCTACCCAACGTTCTATGATGATTTAAAGAAACTTCAATCCGACCAATCTGAGTAAACAAGAGGCGGATGACAGAAAGTGGGGCGTTTGCCTTGAATGAACAACTATTGAATGGCATCATCGAAGAATTGGAACACGGTCACACCTCAGAAGCGTTAGCAGCATTAGAAAAACTCGAAAAGACAGGAACGGATGAGGACCGCCTCGCCGTCGCCGATCTCTATATCGAACTCGGATTGTCTGACCGGGCGGTCGATCTCTTGGCGCCACTTTACGTCGAATATGCGGGTAATGCGGGAGTCGCCTTGTTACTAGCAGAGTGTTATATCGATTTGGATCGCGAAGAAGAAGCAATCTCCGTCCTCGAGCAGGTCGACACAACAGACTCGGAATATGGTCCACGTTCTCTCGTATTACTCGCTGACCTCTATCAGTCGCAAGGTCTTGACGAAGTAGCGTTAGCGAAACTGAAGGAAGCGCGTAACCTTGCACCG
This sequence comes from Exiguobacterium sp. OS-77, assembly GCF_000414195.2. Lineage (NCBI taxonomy): Bacteria > Bacillati > Bacillota > Bacilli > Caryophanales > Exiguobacterium > Exiguobacterium sp. OS-77. Next base: position 1,299,053 of record NZ_DF239008.1, read on the forward strand.
GACGAACCGTTACTGGCATACGGTTTGGCTGAGCTCTACATGACGCTCGGTGCGTTTGATCAGGCGGTACCGTTATTCGCCGAAATCGCGGAGCGACCAGAGTTACGTGCTGAATTGCCGCTCGATGCCCTTTACGCGGAATCACTCGCGATGACAGGACAATTTGAAGATGCGATTCCACTGTACGAACGTGCTGTCGCAGAACGCTCCGACTTGCATACACTGTTTGGTCTTGCGATGACGGCTCACCGTGTCGGTCAACACCAAAAAGCGGTCGAGACATTCCAGCAATTGATTGCACAGGATCCGGACTATACGTCGGCGTACGTACCATACGCGGAAAGCCAAGCCGAACTTGGTTTGACAAAAGAAGCGCTGAACGTCATCAAACAGGGAATGGAGCGCGACGATTACAATGATGAGTTGCGGACGATGGAAGCCTTGTTCCTTCTAAAACTCGGCGATCGCGCTGGAAGCGTCCAAGCGCTGCGTGAGGCGCTTGCCTTGAATCCGGAATCGATCGTCGCAGCGGAACGCTTGCTGTCGTTGCTTGCTGAAGACGGGGACCACGAAGCGATGATCGAGACGATCTCTGCCATCGAAGAACACGTCACGGCTCCGATTCTGACATGGTACCGGGCACGCGCTTTGTATGCCTTAGAGGAATACACGCAAGCGATGGAGAATTATGCGATAGTCGAAGGTGCATTCACCGAAGATGCGCTCTTCTTGAAAGAGTATGGATTCGCACTCGTCGAGGAAGGACGGCGTGAAGAGGGACAACGTCTTCTCCGTCGCGCTGCTATGTTGACACCAGAAGATAATGAACTCGTCGACTATGTTGAACGAATGGATGGATGACTTCACGGGAGAAGGGAGTAGGATTGAGATGATAGAGAGAAAGCAGCGATTCTTACGCCGCATCTTGACCTATTACACGTTAAAGCGACGGGAAGCGAAATGGATCATCGATTATTGGCTGCGTAATGAGGCAAAACTCGAGCAAGTACACTTCGTCCAAAATGCGACATTCGCTCCGAAGGCAATCATCATGACGACATACGGATTCGACGCGGAACCGTTTCTCTTCAAAAAAGGGGATGTCACGACGCTAGATCCAGAAAAAGCGTATCATGATATTCGCCTGACCGCGGAAGATATCTATATCGAGTTGAACTTTCAAGGTATGATGATGGATGACGAGTATTTGTCTTTACTCGAGGAAAATCCGTTTCGCCCAGAAGTTGCTGTTGAACCGCGCTTAGCGGATGAAGCGACACATTTCATCGCGGTCACGGTCAATCGGCAGGAAGAAGAACGTTTAGTCCGCTTGATTGATGAAGCGCTGGATGCACGCGATCAACATCGATTCCACTCTCTTTCCGAACAGTTACGGCTCGTTCGAAGTCAACTTCCTTAACAGAAGGACTCTATTGCCCAGCAGAGGTAGTAGGGTCCTTTCGTATGTGAAGATTTGTGCAAAATATGAAGAAAAATAGAATGGAATTTCATAAAACGTTCACATTAAGAGAGTAGGAGGAAATGCGAATATGATACATTAAATGTGACGAATTGTAAGTACGAAGAAAGGGGGAAATGACTTGCGTTTCAAACCATCCGACGTACAGCGGACACGAAGCGAGCAAGCGTACATCGATACGCTGATCGTGCCTTTGCTTCCGGTCGGTTTCGATGAGGCGATGCATGCTTACGCGGAATGCGCAGACATGACATTGACGGTAGCGTCCGAAGTCGAACGCCAGCTATCCGGACGGGCGTTGCTCGTTCCTGCTCTGACCTACATCGATGTACCATCGATCGAACAGTTGGAAGGATGGCGTCAAGCGGCTGCTTCCGGGCAATTCCGTTTCATCACCTTCATCACCGCTGATTTAAGGTGGAAGGAGACTGCTGCAGAAGAGATTATTTACGTGCCACGTCTAGCTCTTGAGACGATGAGTCGTGACCAACAAGGTCAGATGGTCGGGAATTTTGTAGGACAAGTTCTCGAACAGTTAGGAAACCGTTGGACCGCGCTATGAAGCGGTTGACGCGATGATTTTATTAAGATACTATTACCATGTGAGAAATTTGTGTGAAGTACTGTCGTCTTGGGGCACAGCGTACATCACAAGGGGGGATCGAGATGGCTCAAAACGGGTCTAACGTAACACGTCGTCAGTTCTTGACGTATACATTGACAGGCGTCGGCGGTTTCATGGCTGCGACAATGGTCATGCCGATGGTCAACTTCGCAGTTGATCCAGTCCTGAAGAAATCAGGAGCAGGCGATAAAGTAAAAGTAATGAAGTTGTCGGATATCACGACAGAACCAAAACGGGTCGACTTCAAGAAACAAACGCAAGATGCGTGGTATGAGTTCGAAGAAACATTGTCTGCTTGGGTGTTCAAAGATGATAAGGGAGAAATTTTAGCCCTCTCACCAATTTGTAAACACTTAGGTTGCCAAGTCAGCTTCGGCGCAGATCCGACGCACCCGGAGCAATTCTATTGCCCATGTCACTTCGGACGGTATACGAAGGATGGCACGAACGTACCTGGTACGCCTCCAACGAAACCACTCGATGAGTATGAAATGCAACAGAAAGATGGTTACCTCTACCTTGGTAAACCAGTCGAAAGAGGTGCGTAAGCGATGATGCAAAAAATCTATGATTGGATCGATGAGCGCGTTGACATTACGCCGCTTTGGCGAGATATCGCCGATCATGAAGTACCGGAGCACGTCAACCCGGCACATAACTTTTCAGCTTTCGTTTATTGTTTTGGCGGATTGACGTTCTTTACGATCGTCATCCAGATTCTTTCGGGGATGTTCTTGACGATGTATTACGTACCGGACATCATCAACGCACACGCGTCCGTCTACTATCTTCAAAATGAAGTCGCACACGGACAAATCGTTCGTGGTATGCACCACTGGGGTGCGTCGGTCGTTATCGTAATGTTGTTCCTACATACATTACGTGTCTTCTTCACTGGTTCATACAAGAAACCACGTGAATTGAACTGGGTCGTCGGCGTTCTCTTGTTCTTCGTCGTCTTAGCTCTCGGTCTGACAGGATACCTATTGCCTTGGGACATGAAAGCGTTGTTCGCGACAAAAGTTACGATTCAGATTGCTGAAAGTATTCCGGTCATCGGTGGTATCGCGAAGACCCTCCTTGCGGGTGGAGAAATCGTCGGCGCAAGTACAATCGCTCGATTCTTTGCGATTCACGTCTTCTTCCTTCCTGCAGCATTGTTCGTCTTGCTCGGGGCCCACTTCATGATGATCCGTAAACAAGGGATCTCTGGACCACTTTAAACCGACTATCATCTAGACAACAAAAAAGGGGGAGAACACGATGCATCGTGGTAAAGGAATGAAATTCGTCACCGATTCACGGGTGTCGATCAATAACCGGATGCCGAACAAGTCGAAAGACTATTCGGAATATCCAGGTCGAACGGAAGCGTTCTGGCCGAACTTCTTACTTCGCGAATGGATGGTTGGAGCGGTCTTCTTGATCGGCTTCATGACATTGACAATCGTAGAAGCAGCACCACTTCAAAACATTGCCGATCCGACGAATACGTCGTACATTCCACTTCCGGACTGGTACTTCCTATTCCTCTATCAGCTCTTGAAATACCAATTCGCTGCAGGTCCATACATCTTGATGGGAACGGTCATCCTCCCAGGTCTTGCGTTCACAGCACTTCTCGTCGCGCCATGGCTCGACCAAGGTCTTGAACGTCGTCCTGCGAAACGTCCGATCGCAGTCAGCATGATGCTCCTCGCAGTCGTCTCGATCGTCTTCTTGACATGGGAATCTGTTCAAACGACTCACTGGGATACAATCCACAAACAAGGTGAGTTGACGATGGACGAAGGACCAAAAATTGATACATCGGCTAAAGGATATGAAATTTATTCGAATCAGTCATGTGTCAACTGTCACGGTAAGAACCTCGAGGGTGGAGCTGCAGCTCCGGCACTCGTTGGTACGAAAAAGACAGAAAAAGAAATTTATGATATCGCAGTCAAAGGTATCGGTTCGATGCCTGCTGGTCAGTTCAAAGGATCAGATGCTGATCATAAAGAACTCGCGAAATTCATCGCTTCATACGGTGAAGGCGGCGAAAACAATAAATAAGCCAAAAGCCGGGGGAGCAATCCTCCGGCTTTTGTCGATGATGAGGTGAAACGATTGCAAGGTATTTTGACATTACTCCGACATAAAGCCGTACTCTGGATCGTCGGGTTGATCAACTTAGCAGGCACATTATACGGTTACTACTGGTATGAACCACAACTTTCGACATCGAAGTGGTATTACTATCCGTTCATTCCGGATAGCCCGACAGCATCCCTCTTCTTTACGATCATCGTCTTTCTCTGGATTTTTGGACGACGTTCCCGATTGTTTGAAGCGCTCGCGTTTGTCACACTCATCAAATACGGGGTCTGGGCAGTCGTCATGAACGCGTTGATGTTGAATCAACTCGGAACGGAAAATGCGACCTTAACGGCGATGGCACTGATGTTGATGGTGTCGCACGGAGCGATGGCGTTCCAGGCGTTGTTATACAGTCCGCTGATGACGTTTCGCGTCAAGGAACTCGTCCTCGTCGCTATCTGGGTCATTCACAACGATGTCGTCGATTACGTGCTCGGTCAGTGGCCGCGTTACCCAGCGCTTGCGGAGCATATCCAGTGGATCGGCTACGGCTCCTTCTGGTTGACTGGATTGTGTCTTTTGATGGGATATCTGCTTATCGCGCGCGATTCAATTGACAATAAGATCACTTGAACATAAAATAGACCTATAATCAAAAAAGAAAGGAACGATGTCTCGTGGCAAACTATTTGATCTATCTCGCGATCATCATCATCGTCCCGATCTGGGCTCAGATGCGGGTGCGGAGCACCTATAAAAAATATCAAGATGTTCCGATTCAGAGTGGGGTGACGGGAGCGCAGGTCGCAGACTTCATCATGAAGCAGAACGGGATCACGAACGTCCGTCTCGAGCCAATCGGTGGAACAATGTCCGACCATTATGACCCAACGAACAAAGTCGTTCGTTTGTCGGAAGACGTCTATTACGGTTCGACGGTCTCAGCCGTTTCGATCGCAGCACACGAAATCGGCCACGTCATTCAAGATGCGACGGATTACAATATGATGCGTGTCCGTCACCGGATCGCACCTGTCGCGTCAATCACATCGAACTTATCGTTCCCACTGTTGTTGATTGGTCTATTTGCCGGTTTCAGTGGTCTTGCGATGCTTGGTGTCGTCTTGATGCTCGGTGCCGTTATCTTCCAACTCGTCACGTTACCGGTCGAGTTTGACGCCTCGAATCGAGCGATGGCGCAGTTGACGGAACACGGAATCATTGATGCCGAAGAAGAACGTGGTTCACGTCGTGTCTTAAACGCAGCGGCTTGGACGTACGTCGCAGCAACACTCGTTGCTGTCGCCGAGTTCCTTCGTCTCGCACTGCTCGTCTTCAACCCGTCAAGTGATGACTAAAACGAAAAACACGGATTGCTCGTTTGAGCGATCCGTGTTTTTTTTTACGTTTCTTTGATTGGGACTCGATTTTCATCGAACGTAAATCCTTCTCCTGTTACTTCATAGACATCATGCAACGTGATGAAGGCGTGCTGGTCGACACTTTTAACGAGCGTCTTCAAGCGATTGATCTCATTACGAGCGACGACGACGTACAATACTTCGAGATCTCGTCCAGAGTAACCGCCTTTTGCGATCAGACGGGTCGTGCCACGATTCATCGTCGCATGAATGCCGTCGGCAATCTCCGTCCGGTGATCACTGATGATCATCGCTGCTTTACCGGCATACGTGCCCTCTTGCATCCAATCGATGACGCGGGCACCGACGTAGACGGCAAGTAACGTATACATCGCTTGCTTGTAATCGAGATACGTCAAGGATGCGACGATGACGAAGAAATCGAAGATCAAGAATGTTCGACCGATCGACCAACCGAAGTAACGTTTCGTCAAACGCGCGATGATATCAACGCCACCTGTCGTACCACCGTTGTTAAAGATGATACCAAGACCAACGCCGATGAATACACCGGCAAAGAGCGCAGCAAGCACCATATCGTCGCGCAGGTCGATGACGAGTGGTGAATATTTCGCAATCAATCCATACCAGAAGGAAAAACTGAATGTACCGATCAACGTGTAGACGAAGGTCGTCCGACCAAGAATTTTATAACTGACGAAAAAAAGTGGGACATTCAATACTAAGTTCGTGATCGATGGTGATAACCCGAACAGCCCTTTTAGAATCAGCGTGATTCCGGTGAAACCGCCTTCTGCTAACTCATTTTGAACGTTAAAATGATAAATACCAAAAGCAAAGATGAACGATCCGACTAAAATCCAGAGGATGTTCTGGATCCGAATCGGAAATTGGAATGGAGGTGCCATTTCCGTATGCTCCTTTCAAATCAAGACTCTTTCTCTAGGGTAACGGCACGGTCGGAAAAAGACTAGCTTTTCCTATGAAAATCAGTCAAAAAGTGATCAGTATGGTCATTCCGATTGATATTGCTTAGAATAGAGACGAATAGAAGTCATAAAGAGAGTGTGGTTTTATCATGAAAAAAGCAATTGGGATTCTTTGTTATCCATCCGTCGGCGGGAGTGGGGTCGTCGCGACGGAACTTGGTATGAAATTAGCAGATCGTGGACATGACGTCCATTTCATTACGTCGAGCATGCCGTTTCGCTTGACGGAATATCGGCCAAACATCACGGTCCACTTGGTTGAAGTCAACCAGTATTCCGTTTTTAAATATCCACCATACGACATTACGTTAGCGTCAAAAGTCGCAGAAATCATTGATTTATTCGATCTTGATGTCATCCATGCCCATTACGCCGTTCCGCACGCGGTCTGTGCAGATCTCGGACGAAACATGGCAAAGAAAAAAGGCGTCGCCGTCGTGACGACGTTACACGGAACGGACATCACCGTCATCGGGCAAGACTTAGAGATGCAACCGGCAATCCGGTACGGCATCGAACGGTCAGACGCGGTCACGGCCGTCTCCGAGAGTCTAGCGCTTGAGACGAATGCGACGCTCAACGCCCATTACGACATCGATGTCATTGCGAACTCGATTGATGAGAGTGTCTATTATCCGATGCGGGATGAACGCTTGAAGCGGCATTACGGCATCGAAGCAGACGAAGTCGTCGTCATTCATATCTCGAACTTCCGACCGGTCAAACGAATCGATGATACGCTTGCGGCGTTCGCCATTGCAACGAAAGACCGGAAGATGCGTCTGTTGCTCGTCGGGGATGGTCCAGAGATGGGACAAACGAGACGTCGTGCAAAGGAACTCGGTATTTACGACAAAGTGATCTTTGCAGGTAAACAAGAACACGTCGCGCAATTGCTCGCCATTAGTGATATTCATGTCCTGTTGTCAGAAAAAGAAGCGTTCGGGCTCGTCGTCCTTGAGGCGATGGCAATTGGGGTCCCGAGTGTCGTCTCGACAGCAGGTGGCTTACCGGAAGTCATACAGGACGGCGTCACCGGATATATCGTTCCGACTTACGACGTCAAAATGGCTGCGGCACGAATCGGTGAACTCGCGGATGACCCGATGTTACGGGAACGGATGGCAGAAGAGGGCATTCGCGATACGCGTCGTCGTTTTGATTCGAATGAGATTGTTCGTCGTTATGAACAAGTCTATGAACGGGTGTGTGCGCGTCATGAACTTGCTTGAAGGCGCACATCATATCATTCAGACGATCGAGGAGGCCGGTGGTGAAGCGTATATCGTCGGTGGTGCCGTTCGTGATATGTTGCTCGACCGGACACCAGGAGACTATGATTTAGCGAGCTCGATGTTACCGGAACAGATCATCGATTTATTCCCTGTTGTCATTCCGACAGGACTCGAGCATGGAACCGTGACGGTCGTTCTCAACCACGTGCCGTACGAGATCACGACGTTTCGCTCAGAAGCAACGTACAGCGATCGTCGGCGACCGGACGCGGTGACGCTTGGCGTTAGTTTGGAAGAGGATTTGACCCGGCGTGACTTTACGATCAACGCGATGGCACTCAGACCATCAGGTCGTGTCGATCTGTTCGGAGGAGCGCGTGACATCGAAGAGCGGATCATCCGGACGGTCGGCGAACCAGCCGAACGTTTTAATGAAGATGCACTTCGGATGATGCGGGCGTTCCGCTTCATGAGCCAACTGGATTTCTCGCTTGACGAAGCAACTGAACAAGCAATCGTTAAACTCACTCCGCATCTAGCGGTCGTCGCGATTGAGCGGATCGCGATCGAGTTCGAGAAGCTCTTACTTGGTCCTGGAAAACAGCGGGCGTTACAGGCGATGCTCCGGACAGGAATCGAACGCTACCTTCCCGGCATGACTTCAGAAATCGTCAAAGGACTCGCGCAACAGTCGTTTCGGGGTGTTTCAAAGGATGCCGTCTGGACACTCGTACTCGATGCCGGTCTCGCGAAAGATCAATTGACGCGCTGGAAACGATCGAAACATCAAGTGCAGCTCGCAACGCGTTTAACACCTCTGTTACACCGACCGTTACAAGACTGGGATCGTTATCAATTGTCGGACGAAGAACTGATGATCCTTCGGGAAATGACCGGAACGGATTATCCGGAGCGATCAGATTTACCGATTCGCAGTCGTAAAGAGCTCGCTGTCGACGGAAAAGACATGATCCGCCTCGGTCTTCAAAAACAACAGATCAAGGAAGCACTTTTGCATTTGGAATACAGTGTCGTCACGCGTGCTTGCGTAAACGACCGCGTGACATTACTGAAGGAGGTAGAGCGATGGCGCACTCAGTCCGAGAACAAATCTTGATCGCACTTCGTCAGCGGACGTGGTACTCCGGACAGGAATTAGCAGAGACACTAAATATTTCACGTACCGCCATTTGGAAACATATGCAAACCTTAAAGGAAGAAGGATACCAGATCATCTCGAATAAAAAACAAGGCTATCAATTAGTCGATGAGGGCGATTTGCTGACGCCGATTGCGATTGAACAATGGTTAACGACAGCGCGTCTTGGTCGCCACATCCTTCATTTCGAAGAACTGGACACGACGCAGCGGATTGCACATGAGCAAGCGCAACAGCAAGCGCAGGAAGGAACACTCGTCGTATGCGATCACCAGACGAATGGACGCGGACAGCTAGGGAGAACGTGGCATGAGGCGAAAAATGAGGGCATCGCGATGAGTCTACTCGTCCGACCAGATGTACCGATGCACCAAGCAGGTCAATTAACGCTCGTAGCAGGTATTGCACTTGCACAGTCTCTCCGGACATTCGATGTTCCAGTTACGATTAAATGGCCGAACGATATCTTAATCAACGGTCGTAAGGTGGCAGGCATCTTGACGGAAATGCAGACCGAGGCGGATCGGATTAGTTCAGTCATCATTGGCATCGGCATCAATGTGCATCACGAGCAATTTCCGGAAGGGATCAAAGACCGTGCTACCTCGCTCGTCCGAGAATCAGGAAGAACTTTCCGACGTGCGGAGGTCGTCGCGGCGTTTTTGAATCGATTTGAACGACTATACACGCAGTGGCTCGAGCTAGGATTCGGATCTTTCGTCTCCGAGTGGGAAACACTCGCTGATCGCTTGCATGAACAAGTGACACTACGGACACGTCAGATGACCGCTTCTGGAACATTGCTCGGTATTGACGAGACGGGAACGATTCGGATTGAGACGGAAACGGGGGAAACCCGTTTCCATTCGGCAGAGCTGATTTACTGGGAAAAAGAATAAAGGTTTGAATCAGACGGTTTGCAGAGAGCTTTTCCCGTCATGTATAATAAAGCCACGGATGGTATCCGCTTGCCGGAACCATACCGAATTGACAGGTGCCAGTTTTAGCTGTTTCAACTGCCTTGATCTTAACGGACAGGGACAGAAGGACGATATTCAATTATTCCGCCTTCTTTTCCGCATGCATTTATTTTGGAGAAGAAGGCGTTTTCCTTTTGTCCTCCCTACACACGTAAGGAGAGAACACGATGCACACAATGGGTCCAATACTCAAAAAACAACAAGCTGGAGAGAAGCTCGTCATGTTGACGGCGTATGATTATCCTTCAGCAAAACTATCGGAGGCAGCAGGAGTTGATATGTTGCTCGTTGGCGATTCCCTCGGAAACGTCATCCTCGGCTATGACTCAACGATTGCCGTCACGGTCGACGACATGGTTCATCATGCGCGTGCGGTACGCCGCGGCGCACCACAGACGTTCATGATCGTCGATATGCCGTTCGCAAGCTATCACGGTTCATTTGATCGCACGCTTGAATCAGCGGCGCGTATCTTTCAAGAGTCGCAGGCAGATGCCTTGAAGCTGGAAGGGGCAGGGGAGATCTTAAAGACGATTCGTCGTTTGACGGACGCTGGGATGCCTTGCGTCGCGCATCTCGGATTAACACCACAATCCGTTGGTGTCCTTGAAGGATTCAAAGTCCAAGGGAAATCATTAGAAGCAGCCGAACAACTGATTGCAGACAGTTTGGAAGCAGAGCGTGCCGGAGCGAAGATGCTCGTCCTCGAATGTGTGCCGCATCCGCTCGCGAAACGCATTCAAGAGCTCCTCTCGATTCCGGTCATCGGCATCGGTGCCGGTGCAGACGTCGCCGGTCAAGTACTTGTCTATCATGACATCTTGACGTATGGTGTCGGTCGTTTACCGAAGTTCGTCAAAGCGTACACGGACTGGAATACTTCAGGAACGGAAGCGATTGCTGCTTACGTCAAAGACGTCAAAGCCGGCACCTTCCCTGAACTAGCACACTCGTTCCAGATGGACGAAGAATTGATTGGTGCGCTTTATGGAGGGACTAAGGAATGAAGATCATTCAGGACGTCCAGACGTTACGCGAATGTTTAGCGGGAGCCGGTTCAATCGGTTTTGTACCGACGATGGGATTCTTGCACGAAGGGCATGCCTCCTTGCTCAAACAAGCACGACAAGAGAATGATGTCGTCGTCTTGAGTATTTTCGTCAACCCGACACAATTCGGACCAAACGAAGATTTGGATCGTTATCCACGAGACGCGGAACGCGATCAGAAAATCGCGGAGGCAGAAGGGGTCGATTATCTGTTCTATCCGACGAACGAGACGATGTATCCGCTGGATATGGCCCGTGTTACGGTCCGCTCCGGTGATGATGTCTTATGCGGCGCATCACGACCAGGACATTTTGATGGTGTGTTGACGGTCGTCAGCAAACTATTGAACGTCGTCCGTCCAACCCGTGCATATTTCGGTTTAAAGGACGCACAACAGCTCGCATTGATTGAAGCGTATGTCGCGGATTACTTCGTTCCGGTTGAGATCGTCCGTTGCCCGATCATTCGCGAAGCGGATGGTCTAGCGAAATCGTCACGTAATGTCTATCTTTCGGAAACGGAGCGGGCGCAAGCACCAGGAATTCAGCAGGCGTTGCAACAAGCGAAACAAGCACTCGATCAAGGGGTGCCTGTTGAAACGGTTCTCGAGCGGACGCGCGAAGCACTTCCATTCGAAGGGACGACAATCGATTACGTCGAAGCCGTCGACTACCCGTCACTAAGACCCGTCACTGAACAAACGACTACGATTCTCTTAGCAGTCGCCGTGCAGTTTGCATCGGCACGCTTGATCGATAATTTACTATATACGAGAGGAGCATGACGATGTTACGCACATTCATGCACGCTAAACTACACAAGGCCCGGGTCACCGAGGCGAACTTACACTATGTTGGTTCGATTACGATCGATGAGGATTTACTCGATGCTGTCGGGATTCTTGAAAATGAAAAAGTCCAAGTGACGAACAATCAGAACGGTGCACGGATTGAAACGTATGCGATTAAAGGTGCTCGTGGTTCAGGTGTCATCTGTTTGAACGGTGCGGCAGCACGCCATTTCCAAGTCGGGGATGAGGTCATCATCATGGCGTACGCGCAACTATCGACGGAAGAAATCGCGACACATGTTCCAAAAGTGGCTGTTCTAAATGAACAGAACGACATCAAACAAATGTTGTCTCAAGAAATCGCCCACACGATCTTATGAAATTTTAGAGACCCGATCATGTCAGCGGGTCTCTTTTTTTGTTAAGATGAAGAATGAAATGCCATCCGGTCATGGAGAGGATGGATAAAAGGTGGAGGATCAGTGTTGAAGAAAAAGTACGTCGTAGTCGACCTGGAAACGACAGGTCATTCCATAAAGGCTGGCGATGAGATGATTGAGATCGGCATGGCGGTCATTGAAGATGGACAGTTGACAGAACAATTGTCTGCCTTCGTGCGTCCGACCCAACCGATTCCTCCATTCATTTCCCAGTTGACGGGCATCACGGATGAGGATGTCAAAGAGGCCGAGACATTCGATGTCATCGCACCGCGTGTCTTATCATTGCTCGACGGTGGTGTCTTCGTCGCACATAATGTGCAGTTCGATTTAAACTTCTTAAACGATGCGTTAGAAGAGGAAGGATACTTGCCGTACACAGGTCCTGTCATCGATACGGTCGAACTCGCACGAATCTTACTTCCGACAGCAGAAAGCCACGCGCTGTCGCATCTGTCAGAGTCATTACAACTTGCCCATCAAGAGGCGCACCGGGCAGGGAGTGACGCTTCGGCGACGGCTGAATTGTTGCTTGAACTACTCAAACGACTACATACGTTGCCGCTTGAGACATTGAAGCACTTAAGACGTTTATCACCACGCCTGTTCAGTGCCATCGAAGAGGAAATCGGCCATGCGATTCGTTTAGTCGGCATCGAGGAAGATTCACAGTTTGATCGTTTCCGTAAAATCGCTTTGAAAAAGCGCCAGACGATCGAACGCTTAACGCATCCGCCCGTTCTTGAACCGTTCGGACCATTCGTTGATGAATTGAACACCGTTACGTTCCCTCGTCTATTCGAAGGATATGAAGAGCGACGTGGGCAGCTCGAGATGATGCGTCATGTCTATCAATCGCTCGATCAAGAAACACCGTTACTCGTCGAAGCGGGAACAGGAACAGGAAAATCGCTCGGTTATCTTGTTCCGGCAGCGCATTACGCACTTGAACATGAAGTCCCGATCGTCGTCAGTACGCACACGATTCAATTGCAGGAGCAACTATTCGCGCGTGATTTACCGCTCTTGCGTCAACTGTTCGATGCGCCGGTCCAGATTGCATTGCTTAAGGGACGGAGTAACTATATTGATTTACGGAAATTCGAATTTTTCTTGAATGATCAAGAGGATGCTTATAACTTCACGCTCGCAAAAGCAATTCTACTCGTCTGGTTGACGGAGACGGAAACGGGAGATTTAGAAGAAGTCAGCTTACCAGGCGGTGCAGCGCAAGGCAATATCGGGATCAAACAGTTGATCCAGTCTGATAGCCAATCGCAACTCGGGCGGTTTGACCCGTGGTACAGCCGGGACTTCTTCCAACATGCGATTCGCCAAGCAAAGGATGCAACGATCATCGTCACCAACCATGCCTTGTTGTTTAGTGATCTGCAGTTCGAAGCAGGGGTCTTACCGAAAGGAAGTCCGTTGATTCTTGACGAGGCACATCAAATCGAAGAGGTCGCGAGCCATCATTTTGGTCTCGTCTTTGATGGACATACGTTTGATCGTCTGTTCCGACAACTCGGGTATTCGTCCGATAAAAAATTATTACACCGCTTGCTCGATCTGTCGGAAGAATGGGACATCGCCGAGATGGTCGAAGCCCATAGTGAGACGGTCGATGAGGCACTGACGACGTTGCTCGAAGAAGCAGACGGTCTATTGATGATTATTCAAGCATACGGGCTCGAACTGGCTTCCCGCAAAGCACGACGGGAAGGAATGGTCAGCATTCGCTTCAAGCGACTCGACCGTTCGATGCGTGCCGTCCAGGAGAGTGCCAAGCGGGTTGAATTGGTGTTGCGGCGTTTGCGTCAAGCAATCCGGGCGATTCATAAACTGTTCCATGAACACCGGGAGCAGATGAGTTATCGCGAACGTTCACTCGTCGCAGATTTAAAAGCGATCACGTCACAAATCGAAGAAGCGGAGCTCGCCATCTTCGAGACGATGCTTGCCCCGCACGATGAGACGGTATCTTGGATCGAGACGTCTGTTAAGAACCGGAAACTAACACGGGTCTACACACAACCAATCGACATTTCAGAGCGACTGCGACGCGATGTCTTTTCGAAACGGACGTGTATCCTGACGTCTGCGACGCTGACTGTCTCGAACAAGTTCCAGTTCATTGAGAACCGTTTAGGGCTCGATGCGTTCGAGACACGTCGTTTCGTCGTTCCGTCGCCGTTCGGATATGCCGATAACGTGCGATTGATGATTCCGACGGATCTCCCGCTCCTACAGGATGTACCATTGCCGGAATTCGCAGAGACGATTGCGGAAGCCATCTTACAAATCGCAGAGGTGACGGAAGGACGGATGCTCGTCTTGTTTACCTCAAATGACTTGCTAAGACTGACGCATGAAGCGACGAAACCGCTGTTACCTGAACGGTTTACGTTACTCTCGCAAGGGGTCACGCAAGGTTCACGGCAACGACTGATGAAACAGTTCAAGCAACTCGACGCCTGTATCTTGTTCGGGACGGCTAGCTTTTGGGAAGGGGTCGATATCCCAGGAGATGATCTCAGTTGTCTCGTCATCGTCCGACTACCGTTCGCGCCACCGGATCAACCGATCGTCCAGGCACGCTCGGAACGGATCGAAAAACTCGGGAAATCATCATTTTTCGAATACAGCTTACCGCAAGCGATCATTCGCTTTAAGCAAGGCTTTGGTCGCTTGATCCGGACGACGAACGACCGAGGTGTCGTCTTCGTACTTGATCGCCGGATTGAGACGACGCGTTATGGAAAACGGTTCGTCACGAGTCTGCCGAAAGTGCCTGTTTTATCAAAACCGCTTGATGAACTGACGGCAGAACTAGAATTGTTCTTGAATGATGGCGATTAAGTCTATTCAGATAAACCCTATCGCATTATAATAGATAGAGAAAAATGAGGGAGGACATACAGATGGATTCAAAAATTGAAACACTTGCGACCGTCAAAGTGAACCGCCATGACGATACGTATAAAATCGTCGACTTGTTGAATCGGACACTGAAAACGGAAGATTTAATGTTCGGTCTTGCTCTCGATGAAAAAGACAAGGAGCAGATGGTCTTTACCATCTACCGCACATGAAGTGGAAAATCACGCTTGGTCTGCTAAGTGCACTCATCCTTTTGACTGTACTTGGCACCGCCGTTTATCAGGTGACGATCGCTGAGGCAAAAGACCGGGAACAGAGCGTCGCCGAACAAGCAGAGGCGCGTCTGAAAAAAGAACTCAAACCAACGGACGTCCGGTTCGAATCAGTCTTTAACGGGAAACGTCAATATGTCGTTTTTACGATGAAGCAGAATGGACAGGCGGTACGGGCGTTCGTTCCGAAAAAAGGAACGATTGAGACACGACCAGTTGCTGATGGTATTGCCATCAAAACGGTCATCGCGGATCATCCGGAACTAGGAGACATCGTGTCTGCTAAGTACGGCTTTGAGGATCGTGCCGTCATCGAGATCGTTTCAAAGACGACGACAGGCTATGATTATTCGTATTACACGTATCAAGAAGGTTCTTTCATCAAGCGATTACGAATCAAGTAAAGGGAGTGGGCGACATGTTATCGAAACGCGTACGACAATTGACACCATCTACGACGCTAGCCATCACAGCGAAAGCCAAGGCACTACGTGAAGAAGGTCAAGACATCATCGGTTTAGGTGCGGGAGAGCCCGACTTCAATACACCGGAATTCATCATCCAAGCAGCATTCGAGGCAGCAGAAGCGGGCGATACGAAGTATACGCCGTCTGGCGGAACGGTTGTCTTGAAAGATGCGATCATCGAAAAGACACGCCGTGACTTATGGATGCCATACGAACGCTCAGAAGTCATGGTCGCTTCAGGCGCAAAGCATGCACTATCAACGTTGTTCCAAGCGATTCTCGATCCAGGTGATGAAGTCATCGTCCCAGCACCATACTGGGTCAGTTATCCAGAGCAAATTAAACTCAGTGACGGCATACCGGTCATTTTAGAAACGGACGAATCGTCTCGCTTCAAAGTGACACGGGAATTGCTCGAGCAACACATTACCCCAAAAACGAAAGCACTCGTCTTGAACTCACCATCGAATCCGACAGGAATGGTCTATTCGAAAGAAGAGCTCGAGATGGTAGCAGATGTTGCGATCAAGCACGATCTACTCGTCATCAGTGACGAGATTTATGAAAAGTTGCTCTATAACGGTGCGACACATATTTCGATCGCGTCCTTGCCAGAGATGCGCGAACGGACGGTCATCATCAATGGTGTCTCGAAGTCCCATGCGATGACAGGCTGGCGGATCGGGTATGCAATCGGACCGAAAGAGATCATCTCAGCGATGACGAACTTAGCGAGCCATTCGACGTCGAACCCGACATCGATTGCGCAAGCAGCATCGGTTGCTGCGTATGCAGAAGGCGATGCACCGGTCGAAGCGATGCGTGTCATCTTTGAAGAACGACTTGAAAAAATCTATGCACGACTCATCGAGATCGAAGGATTAACGTGTCTGAAGCCGGAAGGGGCATTCTACTTGTTCCCACATGCAAAGCAAGCTGCCGAGATGTGTGGATTCGATAATGTCGATGACTGGTGTACAGCTGTTTTATCTGAAGCGAAGGTCGCCTTGATTCCAGGTTCAGGATTTGGTGCACCAGACTATGTCCGCCTATCTTACGCGACGGATCCGGCACGTGTCCTAGAGGCACTCGACCGGATTGAAGGATTCATCACGGCACATACAGCCGTTTAATAGAGAGAGGATGTTGACTGTTGAAAGCAATGATTCGGGATGTAAACAAATATGTAGGAGAAGAAGTGACGATCGGGTGTTGGTTAGCAAACAAACGCTCAAGCGGTAAGATCGCCTTCCTCCAACTTCGGGATGGCTCTGGATTCATGCAGGGTGTCGTCGTCAAAGAAACAGTCGGCGAAGACTTATTCAAACAAGCAAAAGGCTTAACGCAGGAATCATCACTATGGGTGACAGGTGTCATCAAATCAGATGGCGGTCGGACAGCGATTGGTCATGAAATGGAAATTTCAAAAATCGAAGTCATCCATGAAGCAATCGATTATCCGATCACACCAAAAGCACACGGAACGGACTTCTTAATGGATAACCGTCACCTCTGGTTGCGTTCAAAGCGCCAGCATGCGGTCATGGTCGTTCGAAACGAATTGATTCGTGCGACGTACGAATTCTTTAACCAAGAAGGATTCATCAAAGTGGATCCGCCAATCTTGACAGGTAGCGCACCAGAAGGAACAACAGAATTGTTCCATACGAAATATTTCGATGAAGATGCGTATCTTTCACAATCGGGTCAGCTTTACATGGAAGCGGCAGCAATGGCACTTGGAAAGGTCTTCTCGTTCGGTCCAACGTTCCGTGCTGAAAAATCAAAAACACGTCGTCACTTGATCGAATTCTGGATGATGGAGCCTGAGATGGCATTCCACGATCACGAGATGAACCTCGAAGTCCAAGAAAACTATGTTTCGCACCTTGTGCAATCAGCACTGAAAAACTGTCGTGCAGAACTTGAGTTGCTTGGACGTGACTTGACGGTCCTTGAAAACATTAAAGCACCGTTCCCGCGCGTCAAGTACACGGAAGCAATCGATATGCTCAAGGAGCAAGGATTCGATGATATCGAATTCGGCGATGACTTTGGTGCACCACACGAGACAGCAATCGCAAACAGCTTCGCACGTCCTGTCTTCATCACGCATTGGCCAAAAGCAATCAAACCGTTCTACATGAAAGAAGATCCGGAAAACCCAGACTTCGTCTTGTGTGATGATTTGATTGCCCCTGAAGGATACGGGGAAATCGTCGGTGGTTCACAACGTGAAGAAGATCACGAAAAACTCCTCGCTGAGATGAAGAAACATGGTCTTGACGAGACAGGTGCTTATAAATGGTATCTCGAAACACGCCAATACGGTTCTGTTCCACACAGTGGCTTCGGTCTTGGTTTAGAGCGGACAGTCGCTTGGATCACAGGTGTCGAGCACGTTCGGGAAACAATTCCGTTCCCACGTTTGCTAAACCGCCTCTATCCATAAGCAGTAAGGAAAAACATCGACCCATCGTCTCGACGGGTCGATTTCTTGTTTAGACTAGAGAATCGAGGAAATACGATGAATCATAATTTAGTGCAATTATTCGAGGAAGGGACGGTCGTCTTACCGAAACGATTGTTCACCGAGGCAAAACGGTTAGGCATCAGTTTTGTCGAGTTCACATTGATTGGTCAACTGTTTGCTTGCCGGGCAGAAGGTATGGAGATGCCGTCACCGGAAGAGTTAAGTAATCGACTTGGACTATCCGAGACGGAAACAATCGAGACGACACTCGGTTTATTACAAAAAGGATTATTGGCAATGGAGAACGTCAATGGGTCTGAACGTTATTCGCTTGTTCCGCTTTACGAAAAGCTGATGGCACCACCGGAACAGGAAGCACCGAACTTTGATACGATCAACCCGTCCGTCTTCCAACAATTCGAACGGGAACTCGGGATGATGTCACCGTTTCAGATGGAGCAGATCATTCAGTGGTTGACGATCGAGAACATTTCGGAAGAGCTAGTGCTTGCCGCACTTCGAGAAGCAGTCTATCATAATGTCCGCAAAATGACCTATATCAATCAAATTCTGCGGACATGGGAACGTGAAGGGATCAAGACGCTTGAGGATCTCGCAGGGCGGGGAGGTTAAGGAGATGTTACGAAAGGCAGAAATCGATCGGATTGAAGCAACGTTAGAAGAGATGTTTTCGGATGCATTTTGTGAGTTGATTCATCGCAACCCGTTTGAGCTGGTCGTAGCGGTTGCACTCAGTGCACAAGCGACCGACGTACTTGTCAATCAGGTGACGCCTGGGTTGTTCGCAGCGTATCCGGATCCTGCTTCGCTTGCTGCGGCACCCGTTGAGGAAATCGAGGATAAAATCAAACGACTGGGATTGTACCGAAATAAAGCCAAAAACATCAAAGCGCTTGCGGCACAACTCCTTGCGCAACACGACGGAGAAGTCCCGACGGAACGCGCCGGGCTCGAAGCCTTACCTGGCGTTGGACGCAAGACGGCGAACGTCGTCTTGTCTGTCGCTTTCGATGTACCGGCATTTGCGGTTGATACGCATGTCGAACGTGTTTCGAAGCGCCTCGGGATCTGTCGCTGGAAGGATAATGTCACGCAGGTTGAAGCGACACTGATGCGTCGCTTCAAACGGGAGCGTTGGTCAAAGCTTCATCACCAATTCATCTTCTTTGGACGTTATCACTGCAAGGCACAACGTCCGAACTGTGAAGCGTGCCCGTTACTCGACATGTGTCGAGAGGGGAAAAAGCGGACAAAAGGACTAGCTACACCATAAAAAAAGTGGATCCGATACCGGATCCACTTTTTTTGCATATCATCCATTCCAAGGAGTATCGGACCATTCACGACGCTTTTTCGTGATCGGTACTTTTTTGAATCCCCAGTTTCGGAAATCTTGGTCCGGACTATCACGGCGAATGTAAATCTTATCTTTGATGGCTTTAAAAATCCGGTTTTCGTCCCCATAATGGACAAACCGGGGTTTTACCTCGATGACACCACGACGAACGCGAGATAAAGGTAAGCAGACCAAGTCGGCAATCTCAAGACCAGATTGGTAGAGGTCGCTGTCCTTTTCAGCAAAGATGAAGCCTTTGATTTTTTGACGACTTTTTTCGACGTCGAGATGGACCGTTCCCGAATTGAAGATATCGAAGAACGCCTTTTGAATGAGCAAGTTTTGATAATCATCACGGCTTTCAAGAACAACACGCGCACTCGTTGCTTCTGTCTCATCGAGGAAGGAATAAAACGACTTCATCAAATGAGCGAAGGCAACGACATACGGATCCTTCGGTGTCGAGAAGAAGTCTTGTAGCTTCTGTTTATCGACTTCGACGCTGACGATCGTACAATCAATATCAACTAAAAATTCCGGCAAGGCGATCCAGAAATGTCGTAACATATCGATCGTGATGCCATCTTCTTTACCGTACGGATGCTCCGCTTTTAAAATCTCCTTCAAATGAAGCGGAATATGCGGATCTTCAAAAACTTTTGCCTTAAAATCCATCAAACGTTGACGAAGCGGACTTGGTTCACCGGTCTCGTCCGAATCGATGGCATATTTATATTCCATCAAGACACCCGTTAAGTTGAATTGTGTATTCCCTTTCGGTGTCCCAGTTTCATCAACGAACATGATGTATTTCTTCGGGGCAGGGGTTGAATTCTTAGGAAATCCTTTGACGTCAACGCCTTTGACGTTCGATTGTACCCGTTTGTTCAAATGAATCTCCTCCAATTGCACAATAATTACACAGTCTTTTCGAAAGAAATGCTCTTGATGCCACTTTACACGCTAGGCGGCTGAAAAGCTATAGCCTGATAAGTGAAACCGTAGAAACATTCTCTCGTATGATTAGGTGTTCGACTTAAGGAAGATAATTCCTGTTTTTTAATCGTTATTCTTCACCATTCATCAAGCGATCGATATAACGAACGGATTTAATCGTTTCATTGAAGCGTTTCAGACTCGTTTTCGGCTGAAATGCTTGAACGGAAATTTGCTTCAGTTGATCCACGGCGCTTTCGACCATGCTAGGTCGTAAGTAAGGACTATCCTGGGCATTCGTTTGCCACTGTGCAATCAGTTGATCCGCTCGTTCAACGAACGGTACGACGTCACGATTGAAGTCATATTCGGTTCCGGCACGTCCTTCTTGATAAATACGTTCAATCTCTTGTAATAACGGTTCAATTGTCATTGGTTTTTAACTACTCCTCTCGGCCGATACGGTACAATCACATATCATGGTACAATAAACGCGATAGGAGGGGAATCGTTTTGAATTACCCGAACGGGAAAAAATTTCAAAAGCCACTCGAGTCGCATGGAACCCGAATCAAGAAGGCGCGATCAACCGATTCGACCTTTTCGAATCGAGGGATGACGCTCGAAAAATTATTGAATGAAAGTAATACGTTTTACCTGACCCATAATCGGGCAATCATTCACAAGAAACCCACTCCGTTACAAATCGTCCAAGTCGATTATCCAAAACGGTCGGCAGCGGTCGTCAAGGAAGCCTATTTCAAGCAACCGTCGACGACGGACTATAACGGTGTTTATCGCGGAAAATATATTGATTTCGAAGCGAAGGAGACGACGAATAAAACATCCTTCCCGATAAAAAATTTTCACCCCCATCAAATCGCACACATGCGCCAATGTGTCGAACATGGAGGAATTTGTTTTGTCATCATTCGTTTCAGTCTGTATAATGTGCAATATGTGCTTTCAGTCGAGCACGTGTTCCCCTGGTGGGATCAGCTAGAAAGCGGACGAAAATCTATTCCGCTGACGGTCATTGAACGAGACGGTATCAAAGTCGAGACTGGCGCGTACCCTGCCATCGATTATTTAAAGGCAGTGGACGAACTATATTTCAATTCAGACACTTTTTGATTGAAGGAGAAGGATAGCATATGGAAAGAAGTCGTGTCGCACGTCGTGAAGAGACGAAGTCATCTGAGAAAAAGATGAAACGGACGAAACGTCCCCAAAAGAAAAAGTCAGGTGGAGGTTCCGGTGGGAAAGGTCCACTTTGGAAAAAGTTATTACTGATTGCTACCGGTCTATTCATCTTAATGATGCTGATTGGTGGCGGTTTTGCAGCATATGCCGTAGCTACTGCTCCTGAGCTGGATGAAGCAGAATTACGTGATGCTTTGCCGCTAAAAATTTACGCAAGTAATAAGAAGGAAATTACGAAAGGTGGAACGAGTCGGGAATACGTCTCGATTGATGAAGTCCCTGAAGTCGTCAAGGACGCATTCATTTCGATTGAGGACCGTCGTTTCTATCAGCACAATGGAATCGATTTCCGTCGTCTTGGCGGAGCCATCATCGCGAACGTGACGGACGGATTTGGTTCTGAAGGGGCTTCGACAATCACGCAACAGGTCGTCAAACAGTCGTTCCTGACTTTTGATAAGACGATTACACGGAAAGTCCAAGAGCAATGGCTCGCGATTCGTTTAGAACAGGACTATACAAAAGATCAAATTTTAGAGATGTACTTGAACAAAAACTACTATGGTCAAAATTCATTTGGCATCCAAACCGCTTCAAAAGCATACTTCAATAAGCCTGTAAATAAATTAAATTATGCGGAAGCCGCGATGCTCGCAGGACTCCCACAGCGTCCGACGGCATACGATCCAATTAAAGGAGATCCGAAGTTAACGAAATGGCGTCAGACGCAAGTACTCAATGCGATGCAGACGACAGGCGTCATTACAGAAGCACAACGGGATAAAGCAGTGAAGCAGCCAATCTCAAAATTGATCAATCCGGCACCGAAGTCAACAAAGGATGAATCTTACGATAGTGTCATCTTCGATATGGTATCAAAAGAGTTAGAAGATGATTTTGGCTTGGAAGGAAAAGACATCTATGGTCAAGGTTTAAAAATCTATACATCGATCGATAAACCGATGCACGATTATATGAACGAAGCCATCAAAAAAGACCAAATCGTTAAAATGCCTGAATATGCAGAGACAGCTGCTTCGGCAGTGAATACACAAACGGGTGAGATTTTAGCTGTCGTAGACGGAAAAAATCCGGGTAAGGGAACAGCGAGACGAAACTACGCAAATGAACCGCACCAACCGGGATCGTCCGCAAAACCATTCTTCGCGTATGGTCCAGCGATCGAGAACGATAAATGGTCGACTGCGAAGCAATTGACGGATAAACCAACAGAAGTCAATGGAAAAGAGATTGGTAACTATTATGATGGATACCGTGGCACGAATACTATACGCCACTGGTTAAAAATTTCAGCGAACACACCGGCCATCCAAACGTATCAAGAAATCGGTGGTGACCCAGTTCAAGCATTCGCTGAAAAATCAGGTTTGAAATTAGAAGACGATGAGTCGATTTCACCAGCTTATGCGATTGGTGGGATGAAGCATGGTTTCAATACGACTCAAATGGCTGGGGCTTATGCGACACTCGGAAACGGTGGCGATTATATCAAACCGCACCTGATCAAATCGATTGAATACAGTGATGGATCAAAAATCAAATCACCAGTCAAATCGAAAAAAGCAATGGAAGACTACACGGCGTATATGTTGACGGACATGTTGCGTGATGTCTTGAAACCAGGCGGTACGTTCCCAAGCGCTGGATTATCGTTTGACGCAGCTGGAAAAACTGGGACGACGAATGCTTACAAAGATGTCTGGTTTGCTGGATACACATCAGACGTTTCAATCAGTGTATGGACAGGAACTACGAAGTCCGGCAATAACAATGGTGCAGGGCTCAGTGGTCCGTATAACAGTACGATGGCGCAACAAATCTGGAAAGATTTCATCACGAAGACACGTGATCGTACGCCGGCACCATTTGAACAACCTAGTTCTGTCCTCAGTATCGGAAACGAATTGTACGTGAAAGGGACGAAGGAACCTGTCGTTGAAAAAAAGACGGTACCCGCTCCGACTGGATTACAAGCATCTTACGATGAAGACACAAAGAGCGGTGAACTGACTTGGAACTATAATGATGCTGCGCTTCGTGCCAATGGGTATGACGATGTCTCGTTTGAAGTGACAATGACGGATGCTGATGGTCAATCATCGACAGTCGGAACGAGCTCGACGAATCGAATTGCGATCAGTGGATTGAAGCCAGGTCGCTCGACATTCCAAGTCGTCGCGAAGGCTTCTGGAGAAAAATCAGGTCCGGTTTCGACGACAGTAACGGTCACGGATCCTGAAGCAGAAGAACCGACAACGGACGAACCGACAACGGACGAACCGACAACGGACGAACCGACGACGGACGAACCGACGACGGATGAACCGACGACGGATGAACCGACGACGGATGAGCCGACGACGGATGAACCATCAACGGACGAGCCGACGACGGACGAACCGACGACGGATGAACCGACGACAGATGAACCATCAACGGACGAGCCGACGACGGATGAACCGTCATCGAATGATGGGGCGAATGCTCAAAATAACTCAAATGTACCAGCGGAACGAAACAACAATCCGAACAATCCGAATAACAGTGGAGACGACTCTGAAGATTAATAAAGGAGCGTCACTTGTAAAGTAGACAAGACCAAAGACGAGTAGTTCGTTCTTTGGTCTTGCCTCTTTTTTTGTATAATGAGAAGTGGAAGGAAGTGAAGGCATGCAAGCGAAACAAACGCTCGTTGCATTTCTCGAAGAATTGAAACAGGACCGCTCGTTCATGGAGCGGATTACGTATATGAAAACGATGGAAGCGACAGCTGGGCGTTATGTCGATTTTCCAGAACGACTCCCGGAGCGTTTACGACAAGCCCTTCGCACACGTGGGATCACACAATTGTATCGTCACCAAGGGTTAGCGTTTGAACGTGTACAAGCGGGAGAATCGACGGTCATCGTCACACCGACTGCCTCCGGAAAGACCTATTGTTTTAACTTACCGGTCCTATCGCACCTGCTCGAGCATCCGAACGCGCGGGCATTATATCTCTATCCGACAAAGGCCCTCGCACAGGATCAAAATAGTGAATTACTTGAACTGATCGATCAATTAGAGGCGCCGATCCGATGTTTTACCTATGACGGAGATACGTCACCGACGATTCGAACAAAAGTACGAAAAGCTGGTAATATCGTCATCACGAATCCGGATATGCTACATTCCGGCATCCTACCACACCATACGAAATGGATCGAACTGTTCGAGAACTTGAAGTATATCGTCATCGATGAGCTTCACACCTATCGTGGCGTGTTTGGTAGTCATGTCGCCAATGTCATTCGTCGCTTACGACGGATTTGTCGGTATTATGGTAGTGATCCCGTCTTCATCATGACGAGTGCGACGATTGCCAATCCCAAGGAACTGGCAGAACGTCTGACGGAAAAAACAGTCGGTTTGATTGATGACAACGGTGCGCCAACAGGACGTAAACATTTTCTTGTCTATCAACCACCGATCGTCAACGCACAACTCGGCATTCGACGTTCTGCGACGCTTGAGACGAAACAACTGGCGATGCGTTTCATCAAGAAAAAGTTCCAAACGATCGTCTTTGCACGGTCACGCGTTCGCGTTGAAGTCTTACTGACGTATCTAAGAAGCATCTATCCGCATGAGCTCGGTCCGCGATCGATCGAAGGGTACCGGGGCGGTTATTTGCCGAGTGAGCGTCGCGATATCGAACGACGGTTACGTCAAGGAGAGATCACCGGTATCGTCTCGACGAACGCTCTCGAACTTGGTGTCGACATCGGTCAACTGCAAGTCTGTATCATGAATGGTTATCCGGGAACAATTGCTTCGCTTTGGCAACAAGCAGGACGAGCGGGGCGCCGTCAAGATGATGCGTTAATCATTCTTGTCGCTTCTTCCGGTATGCTCGATCAATATGTCGCAGAACGACCAGAGTTATTCTTGAATCAATCCCCGGAAGCAGCCCGACTTGATCCGGATAATCTAATCATTGCCGTCGATCACGTCAAATGTGCAGCGTTTGAACTGCCTTTTACGAAAGGAGAATCATTTGGAACGCTCGAGACGGAAGATATCCTCGAATACTTAGTCGAAGAGCGTGTCCTGCACGAACGTGGCGATCGATTTTATTGGATGAACGATGCGTTTCCGGCTCATGGAATATCACTTCGGTCGAGTGATCAAGAGAACGTCATCATCGTCGATCAGACCGAGGTACCGAATCGAGTCATCGGTGAAATGGATACGTTTAGTGCGATGACATTGTTACATGACGAGGCCATTTATCTTCACGGAGCTGATCAATACCAAGTTGAGCATTTGGATTTCGAAGAGAAAAAAGCATTCGTCCGTGCCGTGGACGTTGATTATTATACGGATGCTAATTTTTCAGTCGACCTTTCCGTGCTCGAAGAAGATGAACAGTATGCAGAGGGAGAATATAGTGTTGCGCGCGGTGATGTCAGCGTCCGCGGAATGGCGACGATGTTTAAGAAGATTAAGTTCGGTACGCATGAGAACATCGGCTCTGGTCCAATTCACTTACCGGAACGAGAAATTCATACGACAGGTGTCTGGTTCACGTTACCCGATCACGCACGCTCTTCGACAGAGCTCGAACAAGTGCTAGAAGGAGTCGCGAATAGTCTCAGACGTGTCGCACCGCTTTATTTGATGTGTGATGCCAGTGATGTCTTCGTCGTGCCACAAGTCAAGGCGACACACACGCAACAGCCAACTGTTTATCTATATGATCGTTACCCTGGAGGTGTCGGTCTCGCGGAGTCGATTTATAAGCAACGCGCTGTCATGTTGAGTGCCGCCCGTGATTCGATCGTCACATGCCCGTGTCAGGACGGTTGTCCTGCCTGTATCGGTATGGTTGGCGTAGCAGACGAGAAAGAACGAACGATTCAGTTGTTGGCAGAAATGGAGAAGGAACTATCATGAAAAATCGTCTTAGACGTATGCTGAAATCTACATCAGACGCCGCACCGGAGGATCAAGTGTCTTCCGCTCCTGAAGTGGAGACGCTGAAAACACCAATCGGGTGGACTGACGAACAGCAAGCCTGGATTGATCGTGGGGCCGATATCTTGACGTTCGAAGAAGAGTGGATTGTCAGGATCGACAAGCGATATGCATTAACAGATCGGCATGGAGACCGAAGCTTTGCTGAAGTGTATGAGTCCTTACAACTTCCTCATCCACCGCTTGCACTAGATGTTCCACTTGAGCAAGTCATTTTCTTTGATACGGAGACGACAGGATTACGAGGAACTGGAACGACGATCTTTTTACTCGGGTTCGCGCGCTTTGAGCAGGGCGGATTGCTGATGCGACAATATTTCTTACCGCATCCGCACTTTGAAGCTGCCTTTTACCATCACTTCCTGCACGATATCGGAGATGATGTCCGCTTTGTGACCTATAACGGGAAAAGTTTTGATTGGCCGCAAATCAAGACACGTCATGTCTTCGTTCGGGAACGTGTTCCGCGTTTGCCGAAAGTCGGTCATCTCGATTTACTTCATGTCGCGCGACGAATCTTTAAAGGAATGTATGATTCCTATCGATTGACAGCGATGGAAGAGCGAATCGGATTTGAACGGGAAGGGGATTTACCTGGATTTTTGGCGCCGATGCATTACTTTCAGTACGTCGAACACCAGCATCCGGATATCATGACAGGGGTCTTGCAACATCATCTGGATGATTGTCTGACGCTTGTCGGACTCTATGATGCGTGCAACCGACTCGTCACACATCGAGCAGAGGCGCCTTCCCCGATTCAAGAAAACATCGCGATTTGGCTGGCAGATCTCGGAATTCATGAAGGATCACACGCTCATTTTCAGCAAGTCAAAGAACTATCAGCAGAAGGATGGTTGCGCCAAGGTTATTTGCATAAAAAAATGAAGAACCATGAACAAGCTCGAGAGTGTTTCTTGAAGAGCGACAGTTATTTAGGGTATGTTGAGCTTGCGAAGTGGGCAGAGCACATTGCAAAAGACCCAGTGCTTGCTTATGATTATACGGAACGAGCACGACAACACGTCGAGCGCCATCATTGGTTGATTACGAAAAAAGAACGAATCTTGGCAGAGCTGGATCATCGAGGACGTCGGTTGAAAAGGAAGTGTGACGTGTGAAAGTTGTCGCCATCACAGGATATAAACCCAATGAACTAGGTATCTTTGATCAAAAACACCCTGGGATCCGGGTCTTAAAGGCAGCATATCGAGAGCGGATAATTCGCTTAATTGAGGATCGAGGCACAGAGTGGTTTATCACGAATGCCTCACCGGGTTGCGAAATCTGGGCATGCGAGGTCGTGCTTGAATTAAAGGAAGAGTATCCTCATATTCGTCTCGGTATTCTGTTGCCGTTCTTGGAACAGGAAGCACGCTGGAAAGAGCCAGTTCAAGCGCAGTACCTTTCCATTCTTGAACAAGCTGACTTCGTCGAAGCAATCAGCCAGAAACCGTATACGGATCCATCGCAGTTACGTAATAAAACCGAGTTCATGATTCAAAAAAGCCAAGGATTATTGTCGGTTTTTGATGAAGAACATGGAGGATCAGCGAAATTTTTAGTAGAGCGTGCTAGAATAGAAATGGAACAATCCGATTATCAGTTGTTTTTAATTACACAAGATGATTTATCTTGGCTCGAACAAGAATTACAATACAATGATCAGTGGGAGTGAAGAGGATGTATAAGCCATTGTTGACAGCGGACGATATTTACAAAAAGGAATTCAAAACCGGCCTCCGTGGCTATGTCATCGAGGATGTCGATGGATACTTGGATCAAATCATTAAAGATTATGAAGGATTCGAACGTGAGATCGAACGTCTGAAGAAAGAGAACGAGGCGTTAAAACAAGCACCAGCACAACCGGTAAGACGTGAAGAACGCCGCGTCGAACAAGCGGAACCACAAGTATCAAGTTCATCGAACTATGATATGTTACGTCGTATTTCGAATCTAGAGAAGGCCGTTTTCGGACGTCCGCACCAAGATTGACGCATCAAAAAAGACATTTCTGTCAGATCAGAAGTGTCTTTTTTTATTTCCTTCTTTTTGAAAGAATCGTCATCTGAACGAAAACGGTGTTAAGATAACTAATAATACATACTACAAAGGATGATGAACCATGTTACAAGTCATGACTGCTTCTGTTCCTCAACCACCGCGCCGTCGTTTTTTTGCAAGTAAACAAGTGAATACGACGACGAGTGAAACGGATGCACTCTGTAATGAAATCCGTCATGTTTGTCGTTTTGATTGGATGTTGTTTGATCGGATTCGTCTTTCTGACACGATAGTCATTCCTTTTGCGCTGATCGGACCAAAAGGATTGTTCCTCGTGTTACAAAACGATGCGGTCGTAGAATGGATGACGGAGGAATCTTGCCATGTCATGGATTCTGAGCATGGAAGAAAAGTGTTTGCACCTCATCCCATCCATCAGTCGAAACAAATCGTTCAAGCGGTTCGAAAAACGCTAAAAGAACAAGGGATCATCATTCCGATTCATGGCATTACACTTTTTCCGAATGCACCACAGATGCGGACGGAACGAATTAAATTCCCGACGGGGCACAGCTTTAAAGATGTGCGGGCGTTCATCGTCTCAAAGAAATCCTCCCCTGTTCAAGAGCAAGAACGAAAACAAGTTGCGTTTTATCTCGCGCAGCAACAGGAATGAACAAAGGCAGTGAAGCGCTCGCTTCACTGCCTTTTCGTTTGAATTCATCGTCTTGGTCGAGACGCAAGAATGTCTTCAGCTTGATCCAAGTCTTCTTTCAAGACATACACCGCTACGCGATCATCCAAGTCTTTACTGAAACGTCGGAATAAAAACGAAGTCTTGACGCCGCGTTCGACTCGAATCTCTAAGTCAGCTGCTTCGAGTCGCGCAGCGTCCTTTAATAAATCTTCTCCTTTTTCACCAAATGCTTCCCCGATCAGTGACCATCGAAGGTTTTCCTTCGTTCGTCTGCTGACGATAACGAGAAATGCAATGACTAAAAGAATGATTAAAACCGTTCGAACTAGCTGTATATCCATCTTTACCTTCACCTCACCTACTATCATACCGAGTTAACGCGCATAAAGTAAACGTTCAATATAGCGGGCGAACGATTTACTTTTCAAACCTTGTTGGCGATACGCGATATAACCGTCAGGGCGAATTAAATATAATCCAGATTGCTTGATGCCAAAGCGTCGTGCAAGTTCACCACCTTGATCGACGACACCATCCTCTTTAAGGGATTGATGGATCGGTACTGTCTCAAATAGATCGGGATAGGTATAGGCGAGTTCCTTGAATGGCTCAAGAAGATCATCGGTTGCATTTTTTGGTAAGAACAGTAGTAATAAGAAATTCCGATCGGCACGACGTAACAATAGTTCGTTCTTTTTCGTCCGCGGGTGAACGACTTCACTGTAAGGCATCGGTTCACCTGGTTTTGGTGTCAATGGACTAAAGTGTCCTTGTGTGACGAAGGTCGAACTCGCTGGGTAGTGGCTGTTGAGCTGTGCAATCCGGTTCGTCACGAAATGATGTAAGGGTGCGATCTTGAGGCTATTACGAATGACTTTTTCCTGCAAGGGTAATAAAAAGGGAATATTGATTTGCAAGAGTTCCGTTGCAAGATTGGTTGATCGTAAAATCCCTTGTGCCGCTTCTCGACGTTCGACGCTATAAGAATCAAGTAACGGAAAACTCGCCTTGAACTGATGGACACACCATAGTTTCCAAGCGAGGTTCATCGCATCAGCAATTCCGGTATTCATTCCTTGACCACCGACGGGTGAATTGATGTGTGCTGCATCCCCGATCAAATAAATCCGGTGGTGTCCGAATTTCTCGATAATCCGGTTATGGACGCGAAACATCGAATACCAATGGACTTTTTTGAGCTCAAACGGTACTTTGGCTCGATTTTGTAAAAAATCGTCAATCGCTTTATGGTCGGTCGGAACAGGTCCGCTCGTTAGATTGCCGGTAATCCGGAACAAGTTCGACTGGAGAGGGAACGACTCGATAACGCCATGATCAGAGAAAAAGATATGAACCTCCTCAGAAGAGAGCGGCCAGTCGACCTCGATGTCAGC
The DNA here is from genome assembly GCF_000414195.2 of Exiguobacterium sp. OS-77. Classification (NCBI taxonomy): domain Bacteria; kingdom Bacillati; phylum Bacillota; class Bacilli; order Caryophanales; genus Exiguobacterium; species Exiguobacterium sp. OS-77. The sequence goes on from NZ_DF239008.1 coordinate 1,329,985, forward strand.
CAGTGCCCACGATTCTTTAAACGACTTCCCGCTGAACGGAAGCCCGAGCTCACGACGGACGAAACTGTTTGCACCATCTGCTCCGATGATGAAGGAAGCGTCGACCGTCTCTGTTTCTCCTTTATGTTGTAAGGATGCTGTAACGAATGTTGGAAATTGAGCAAACCCTGTTAATTCTGTTTCGCGCTCGACTACGTGTCCATATTTGGCGAGTTGCGCTTCGAGAATCCGTTCCGTCTCACTTTGAGGCAACAGCGTGACGAACGGAAAAGGTGTATTCAAATCCGTAAAATCAAGTTTTGCCTGCCATGCACCATTGACATAGAGGTTTCCTTGATTGATTTTGATTGCATTCTCCATCAAGTCTTCTGCAACACCAAGCCTTGCGAACAACTCCAGAGAACGCGCTTGAATCCCGATCGCTTTTGAGACGACAGATGGTCCGCTTGCACGTTCGACGATACGAAAGGATAATCCATAGCGTGAGAGTGCGAGTGCGAGTGTTAAACCGGTTGGTCCGGCACCGATAATGAGGACATCTAATTTTTTATTCACGGATAACCCCCCTTAATTTACATCTTAGCCAAAACTCGTTACCATTAAACTATTGATGACACGCTTGACGTGTGAAAGGATGAAACTTGTGAACGAACAACTTTTTACGACAGAACGATTGATTGCGAATTTTAAAGAATATATCCGTCAGAATGAGGCACATCTGACGAAACGACATGCGTTAAACGCCTATTACAAGACGGTAGCAGGATCGATTTTATCGGACCGGATTGCTAAGAATGCGGATCTCATCGTCCGTATGCGCCATCTGGAAGAGGCGTACCAACACGTTGCACAAGAAGGGCGATGAAACAGGTGAACTTAGCCGATATCCGAAAGCATTACGTAGATTCTGAAGAACGTTTACCTCGTCATGCGGCAGCTGTACTCGTTCCATTAGTCGAGCAAGATGGCGAAGTCTATTTGTTATTTCAAGTGAGAGCTAAGACACTACGTTCGCAACCAGGTGAAATCGCTTTTCCAGGTGGTCGGATCGATGATGGTGAATTACCGAAAGCAGCAGCTGTCCGTGAAACGGTCGAAGAATTAAATGTCAGTGCTTCTGAGATTGAAGTGATTGGAACGCTTGAACCACTCGTGACACCGAACCGGTCGATCATTTACCCGTATCTTGGTATTCTTCATGCGACGGACTTTAATCCTTCGCCGGCCGAAGTCGATCATGTGTTTCTCGTGTCATTAACGGAATTGATGACTTCGAAGCCGATTAAAGGAGATATGGAGTGGCGGATCCGCCCCGGTAAGGAAGTGCCAACCGAACGCATGGCGAATCGAGAAGCCTATCTGGATCGTACGTATACAGTCACGGAGCACTTTTATGAGCACGGGGATTATCTGATTTGGGGATTAACCGCTAAAATCTTGCGCCAGTTCTTAGCTCAATTGACGCGTGACTAGCTTTTTCGGTCGTTATTTTATATGATTAACTGTAATTGAACGTGTCAGGAGATGAGTCAAATGGAAGAAACAGAAGAGTTATTCGATTATATCGTTGGCGATATGGTAAAAACGAAAGAAGGCTGGGTAGCGGAAGTAACGGCAGTATTGACAAATACGGTAGTTGGTGATGTATCCCACACGAAAAACTTTGAGGCACTCGGATTAGAGTTTGAAAAACAAGTCTTATTAAAGTCAGAGATTGAATTGTTAGAACGAAAAACAAAGTAACACATGAAAGCACACCACATGTTGGTGTGTTTTTTTATGTTCATCCAGCGAACTGAATAATAATGAAATCCTACATTCTTTTGATTTTTGAAGAATTAGACAAAATGACTGAAAACATCGAAAAGATACATTTATTACAAAAGAGTAACAAAGATTAATTCGTAACAGAACGGTTACAAAATATAAAAACGTTGATATACAACGATTGAGAGCGTTTTTTGTAAGCGTGTAACCATTTCGTTACTTTTTGACAGATATATTTCAATTCATAGTGTTCGCTTTTCAAACTATTTGTCATCGTGATACGTTGTGCGGGTCGTAAAACGGCGAGAAAGGTTGGCATCAACATGAAACGAACATCATTCCTTTTTTCCCTTTGTATAGCGGGATTCATATTTATTCTATTGCCGCAACATGAAGCGTCGGCAGCACAAATCGGGATCGGTACGGAGAAAACGATCGTACAAAATCCATTAGAGATGAAGCGTCAAGCTGCTCAAGAGAAGCGTGAACAAGCAGAGGCGAAAAAACAAGCGCGTCTAAAAGCCTTGGCTAAGCAAAAAGCAGACGCAGAGCAAAAAGCAAAAGCAGCACAAGAAGCCAAAAAGGAAACACGACAGGTAAAGAAACAAAGTCGAACACAAGCAAACGCTAACCGTTCCACAAAGCGTACGGAAACGTTTGAGACGACAGCATATACGACGAATCCAGAAAACAATGGAAGCCGTTTGTATAATGGTCGTGCCTTAACAGCATCGGGTTATGACGTCACGAATACGATTACATACGAAGGACGTCGCATCGTTGCTGTCGATCCATCGGTCGTACCGCTTGGAACTAAGGTACATGTAGAAGGTTTCGGCGACGCAATTGCGCTCGATACTGGTGGTGCGATTCGCGGGAAAATCATGGATCTTCTTGTCGGTTCAAAACAAGAAGCTTTAGAATGGGGTCGCCGTCAAGTCACGGTGACGTTCGAATAAGAGCAGTATACGGTTAGGCGATGGATAGTTTCCATCGTCTTTTTTGTTTTGAGGAAGGATAAAAGAACGATCTGTTCGATGTTGGATTTAGAAAACAGGGGAAAGAGTGGACGGAATAGGTTTTAGAATGTCCAAGAAAGGGGAATTTTACAAAGATAATAAACCGGGAAACGAGGGATGGTTCGTGATTGAATTCAAGGATGTCGGCAAAACGTATGCAGACGGAACAAAGGCAGTGCAACACGTGAATTTTACGGTTGAACAAGGCGAGATTTTTTGTTTGATCGGTCCTTCAGGATGCGGTAAAACAACGACGATGAAAATGGTTAATCGATTGATTGATCATACGGAAGGACAAATTTGGATCGATGGTGAACCGATCATGTCGATCAATGAACATGAACTCCGTCGGCGAATTGGCTACGTCTTACAACAGATTGCCCTCTTTCCACATATGACGATTGAGGAGAACGTCAGCGTCGTACCTGAGTTATTGAAGTGGAATAAGGAGAAAGTAGTACAACGGGTCGATGAATTATTTCGGTTGACTGGGTTAAACACCTCACTTAAGAAAAAATATCCAAGTGAACTCTCTGGTGGACAGCAACAACGTGTTGGGGTTATGCGGGCACTCGCAGCAGAACAAGACGTCATCTTGATGGACGAACCATTTTCTGCTCTTGATCCCATTTCACGGGAACAATTACAAAATGATTTGTTGCATCTAAACGAAGAGCTTGGTAAAACAATTTTGTTCGTCACGCATGACATGAATGAAGCGTTGAAACTAGGGAGTCGCATCTGTCTGATGAACGCTGGAGAGATTGCTTTCATCGGTACGAAGGACGAGGTACTAGCCAGTAACGATCCGTTCGTTCAAGAATTCATGCGTCAAGTCAGGGGGAGTGTCGAATGAATGGATTGATCGAAACGTATCAAGACCGGAAGACTGAATTGCTTCAAGCGCTAATCGAGCATATTCAATTATCGGTCATTTCCTTGCTGATCGCCTGTGTGATCGCTATTCCACTGGGGATTTACTTATCACGCAATAAACGTCTGAGTGAGTGGTCGATTGGTGTAACCTCTGTCATCCAGACGATTCCATCACTCGCGTTACTCGGTCTGATGATACCACTTGTCGGAATCGGTACAGTCCCGTCCATTATTGCACTTGTCTTGTATTCTTTATTACCGATCGTTCGAAACACTTATACAGGGCTTGCCGAAGTTGATCCTTCGATTAAGGAAGCGGCACGCGCATGTGGGATGACTCCGATGCAGAGCCTTTGGAAAGTCGAGCTCCCACTAGCTTTACCTGTTATGATGGCCGGGATTCGGACCGCGATGGTACTGATCATTGGTACGGCGACGATTGCCGCCCTGATCGGTGCTGGAGGATTAGGCTCGATCATTCTTCTCGGGATTGACCGTAATGATAACTATCTATTATTGCTCGGTGCGATTCCAGCAGCACTGCTCGCGCTTTTATTTGACGGCTTATTACGTCAAACGGAAGTAGCGACTCGTAAACGACAAACAGCACGTCTCGTAACGGCAGTCGTCTTGATGGTTGCGATCGTCGTCGCACCTTTTGCTGTCGGTCGCAGTGAACGACCAGATCTCGTCGTCGCTGGAAAACTAGGTGTAGAACCGGAAATTTTAATGAACATGTATAAGATTGTCATTGAAGATGAAACGGATTTGACGGTACAAGTCAAACCGAACTTCGGGAAGACGACCTTCGTCTATAAGGCGCTCGAATCAGGTGATATCGATGCGTATCCAGAGTTTACAGGAACGGTGCTCGCTAGTTTGACGAATGAAAAACCGAAGTCGAATGATGCAAAAGAAGTGTATGAACAGGCAAAAGCCGGTCTTGAAAAACAAGATTTAGCCTTGCTACCACCGATGAACTATAACAATACCTATGCTGTAGCTGTTCCAAAGAAATTAGCAGACCGTTACGATTTGAAGACGATCTCTGATTTAAAACAGGTCGCGAATCAGTTGACGGCTGGATTCACGTTAGAATTTAAGGATCGACAGGATGGGTATAAAGGGATTCAAGATAAATATGATGTTAATTTCCAGAAAGTCGTCACGATGGAACCAAAATTGCGCTATAAAGCAATCGAGTCAGGTGAGATCGATGTCATTGATGCTTACTCGACAGATCCGGAGATTGCGAAATACGACATGGTCGTCTTAAAAGACGATCAGCAACTATTTCCTCCATATGAAGGAGCTCCTCTTCTGCGACAAGAGACGATCGAGGAGTATCCAGAAGTAAAACAAGCACTTGAGCAATTATCAGGTAAAATTTCAGATGAAGAGATGTCAAAAATGAATGAAGCTGTCGCATACGGCGGAAAGACGGCGAATGAGGTCGCTCGTGATTACCTGAAGAAGGAAGGCGTCATTCAATGAAACTTTTACTGATCAGTAACCCGACAGCTGGGACGAACGGCACCGGATTACTTGGAGAAGTCATCGAACCATTAAGTACATTATTCGATGAAATCGTCATCAAGAATACGAAGCAAGCTGGAGATGCGATGCAATTTGCGGAAGATTCATCCGCATTTGATGCGGTCGTCGTCATCGGTGGAGATGGAACGGTGTTTGAGACAATCAACGGGGTCGCAAAACTGGATGATCGCCCGATACTCGGCATCATTCCTGGAGGGACCTGTAACGACTTCGCTCGAACGCTTGGCTTACCGATGGCTCCTCGGCTTGCTGCAGAAGCGATCGCGATGCAACACGTTGTTCAGGTCGATCTCGGACAAGTCGAAAATAGCTATTTCTTGAATTTCCTTGGTGTCGGTCTTGTCGCAGAGGCATCGATTGGCATCGATACAGAAGAAAAAGCACGCCTCGGGAAGATGGGATATTATCTATCGACGATTCGCTCAAGTCTAGAAGCACAACCCTTCGAATATGAACTGATTTTAGATGAAGGTCGTCACATGACCGGCGAAGCGGTTCTCATTCTTGCGGCAAACGGAGAATCGCTCGGTGGAATCGAGACGAACTTATCAGATGGAGCCTATAATGACGGGAAACTTGATTTAGTGATCGTCGATGAAGTAAATTTAACAACCATTCGAGATGTGATCCTTCAAAAAATTGGTCTTGCCAATGATCCTTCCTTTACACATATCTTGACGAGTGGGTTTCAGTTGAAAACAAAAGACGCAAAAGTGATCGATACAGATGGTGAAAAAGCCATCCATACACCGGTTACAGTTAAAGTATTGCCGGAGTATCTGCGCATGTATGGAGGCACACAATAATATAAAGTAATGAATGAAAAGAAGGTCGTCATAAAAAACGGCCTTCTTTTTTATCTTTCAGTACATATATGCGGTTATGCTTTGACGCTTTAAAGAAAATATTTGATAAAGGATGACTTTCAATGATTCTTTCTGTACAATGAAAAAGTATTTTGAAAAGGAGGTGGAGCACCATGAAAGGAAACGCATGGGCTTCAAAAGTTGGATTTATTTTAGCAGCAGCGGGATCCGCCATTGGTCTGGGGGCCATCTGGAAATTCCCGTACACGACTGGAACGAACGGAGGAGGCGCGTTTTTACTCTTGTTCCTCGTGTTTACCTTATTACTTGGACTGCCCGTTTTAATTGCCGAGTTTTTAATCGGTCGTACGAGTGGAAAAACAGCACTTCAAGCGTTCTCGGCACTTGGTCATAAGAAGTTCACATTCATTGGTGTACTGGGTGTCATCGCCTGTTTCTTGTTGCTCTCTTTCTACAGCGTCATCGGAGGATGGGTTTTGATTTATACCATTCTTGGTTTCACAGGTCGCCTGACGACGATGGACAGTGGTGCGCTTGGTGAATTGTTCGGAACGATTTCCGCCTCACCGTTATATGTCATTTCAGGGCAATTGATTTTCCTCGCTTTGACATGTTGGATCGTCTTACGTGGTGTTCAATCCGGTATTGAAAAAATGAGTAAAATCATGATGCCATTATTATTCGTGTGCTTCATCATCCTTGTCGTTCGATCATTGACACTTGATGGTGCAATGGAAGGTGTTAAATTCTTCATACAGCCTGATTTTTCGGTCCTCAACCGAACTTCTGTCCTGAGTGCGCTTGGCCAAGCGTTCTTCTCCTTATCGCTCGGTGTATCAGCGATGCTGACGTATGCTTCCTACATGAAGGAACGTGGCGAGATTAATCGTTCCGCCGCATGGATCGTCGCGATGAATGTCGCGGTCTCATTATTAGCTGGATTCGCTATTTTCCCAGCTGTTTTTGCTTCGGGTCTTGACCCTGCAGAAGGACCGGCATTGCTTTTCATCGTATTGCCGACTGTTTTCAGTCAGATCCAGTTTGGCTCGTTGTTCTTAACACTTTTCTTCCTTCTGTTTGCTTTCGCATCGATCACTTCATCGATTGCTATGCTTGAGGTCGTTGTTGCTTCATTAACGGATCGTAAGGAGAATGCGACATCGCGTGATAAAAAGCGGACGACATGGCTTGCGACACTTGCGATTGCGATCGTCGGAATTCCGTCCGCACTCTCGTTCGGTATGTTGAGTGATGCTCAATTCATGGGGAAAACGTTCTTTGACAGCGTTGATTTCCTTGTCTCGAATATTTTAATGCCGATTGGTGCTTTACTGATTTCGATTTTTGCTGGGTACAAGCTCGATCGAGCTCTTGTCGAACAGGAACTCGTGACGAGTCCATTCATGAAAAAAATCGTGCCTGTGTGGCGTGTGAGTGTTTGTTACTTGAGTCCGATCGCAATTTTGATCATCCTTGTATGGCCAATGTTCGGATAATAGATCACTTTTTTTGGGTAGTCGACAATTTTGTCGACTACCTTATTTGTTGTCAAAAAAATCATGCGAAAGAAAGAACGAATAGTTCATTCTTCGGTCTGATGCGATATTTTTAAAAGTATGTTGAAATATAAATACACGAGGCGTAACATTTCGGAAAAACGGGAAACTTTTTGTTAGACGTTACGTAATGTTAAAATAAAGACACGTAAACCTGATAGAAGAATCAGTACGAAGGAAGAGGGGATGACATGAAGTCTTCATGGTGGATATTTGGTTCCATCGGTATGATGTTCGTATTTCTACAATTGGCCGATACGTTCAACTTCTCGGGAATCTTCATCGCTCTTGGTTTGTGGTTCATTTGGAGCGGTTATCGAACAAAACCAGGTCGACGATATCGGACAGAACGGAAATCGACCGAAATCAAGCGGAAAAATGTGAAAAAGAAATTACTACTTGATGACGAAGATGAGTTCGTCGGGAGTGTCATTTTAAAACCGGAACGGGCGACACGCCGATTTGAAGAGACGGATGATTTAGAACTTCAAGTATTGCAACGGACGATCGAAGAAGGATTCACAAAAATCCAGACGTACGATCAAATCGTTCCCTCTATTCGAGATAGTGAAATCAGAAGTGAGATGCGCATCGTCTCACGGGAAGCACATGTCTTGTTCGAGGAGTTATATGAAAGTCCACGCGACGTCAAAAAAGTTCGGGACTTCTTTACGTTCTATCTGGATTCCTTACTGTCGATTTCAGAAAAATATGCCGATTTGGAACGCCGTGGCGCTCAAGTTCAATTGGATACGAAAAATCAATTGATTTCGAACTTGAAAATGATCGGACAAAAATTAAAGCAACAACAAACCTTGTTGCTTGAAGGGGATACCGTTGATTTAGAACGGGAACTCTTAACGATTGAAAAGGTATTGACGCAAGAGACTGAACAACGAAAACAGGAGGAGAGTTACCGACATGACCCATTCTGATAAAGATACATGGCAACAATGGCCTGATGAGCAAGATCAACCGACGATTTCTGATCCGTCGGTCGACTTAAACGTAGCGGAGACACCGCCCAAAATGCCGGCTCGCCCTGTCGAAGAAATGATTCCTTCGGATGTTCCGGCAGAACAACGACAAAAGATTGAACGTCTACTGCAGGTGATCGATCTACAAAAAACGGATGCCGTCATGCAATTCGGGGCGCCCGTTCAGCGTGAACTATCCCAATTCTCTGATCAAGTCTTAAGTGAAGTGAAGATGAAGGACGGCGGGGAAGCAGGGAAATTACTGAGTGACTTAATGCAGCGTGTCCGCCAAATGGATCCAGATACGCTTCAAGAAAAAAAGAGCTTCTGGTCGAACGTGCCGGTCATCGGTCGGGCGAAGAAAAAAGCGGAAACGTATTTCTTGCAATACGAGAAAATGAGCGCTTATCTCGAAGAAGTCGTACACAATCTTGATCGATCAAAATTTGGATTGATGAAAGACATCACGTTACTCGATCAAATGTATCAAAAAAACAAGCGTTATTTTGAGGAATTAAACGTCTATATTGCAGCTGGCGAGACGAAAATCGCTCACGTTCGTCAACATGAAATCGAACCGTTACGAACGGAAGTCGAGGTATCGCGGGATCAAACGAAGTTACAGGAATTGAATGACTTGATTCAATTGACGGATCGTTTTGAAAAGAAAATCCATGATTTAAAATTATCCCGAACAATTAGCTTGCAGATGGCACCGCAAATTCGTGTCATTCAACAAAATAACCAAATTCTAGCGGAAAAAATTGAATCAGCAGTCGTCAATACGATTCCACTTTGGAAGAACCAAGTTGTCCTATCTTTGAGTCTGTCGCGTCAAAAAGCAGCACTTGAAATGCAGAAGGATGTCACCAATACGACGAACCAGTTACTCGAGCAAAATTCGAAGTTGCTGAAGGAATCGTCGATTGAAATTGCGGAAGAAAACGAAAAAGGCATCGTATCCGTCGAATCGTTAAAAGTGGCGCACCAAAACTTGATCGAGACACTGGATGAGACATTACGTATCCAACAAGAAGGAAAACAAAAGCGACGCGACGCAGAGCATGAACTAGAGCGAATGGAGAATGAATTGAAACAAAAAGTCATCGAAGTCGCCTCAAAAAGTAGAGAATTACCGAATCGACCATACTAAGGAACACGACATTTCGTGTTCCTTTCCTTCATGAAAGGAGAGTTTGAATGAATAATGAAGAGAAGCAGTTGAAATGGGATACGACATGGTTATTATTCGCACGGATGATGGCAGACCGTCATTCAAAATGTGCCTCAAAATCCGTTGCCTGTGTCATCGTTAAAGATGAAAAGCCAATTTCGATCGGAATAAACGGAACACCTAGTCAGCATGTGAATTGCAACGAAATTTACTTAAAGCAAGATGGTATTCTCTATACATCACGTCCTGACCACCCGATTGTTGAAGAATCGGTTGAACGAAACGGAACTCTCTTTTATCGGTGCGAAAATCAGGAAGAACACCATGAATGGTCGAAGCAACATGAGATTCATGCTGAAATCAACGCGCTCGGTAAGCTAGCAGCTGATTCGACGAGCGCGCGTCATGCAACAGCTTATGTCACACATAGTCCGTGTCATGCGTGTAGTTTAGCGCTCATCGCTTCTAAAATCGATCGTGTCGTTTATTCGACAGGGTATGAGTATGGGGACGGACTGAACCTGATGCGACAAAGTGGAATCGAAGTCATCCACTTGCCACTCGCAAACGAATATTTTCTTGAAAAAATTTAACGAAAAAGGGTTGTAAACGCTTCCATAGCATTGTATGATGAAATCAAGCATTGCCATGGTAATTATTCACTCTTCCATTCGGACTGATTTTCAATCGAAAATCGGTCCACTTTTTTTTAGAAAAGAATTGACAGGACTTGAATAGTTTGGCATGATGACTATAGAATATGACGAAGCGGAACGCCGCATTTTCATACAAAACCAATCAAGGAGCTGGAATGCCAGGTCGTTGAATGAAAAAATCCTGACTCACATGAGTCAGGATTTTTTTTATGGATGAACAAGTGTCGCTTCCTTGAGGCGTTTAGCACGGATTGCGCATTTTGTGGCGACCGCACCTGAGAGGATCGTCATGAATCGCTGACAGAGGATGTCTGGTTGCGATTGATGTAAAAACAGTTGATGTAATAGTCGGTTGAAGGCGGCGTCTAGCGAAGACAAGTGCCGTTTGATTGCAGTGGGAGACATATCTTGAATTTCCTCTGCTTGGTAGCCAGCATCACTTTGGAAAGCAGAGAGGATGAGAAGCTCTGTTTGCGCATCAGCCAACGTTAGCCCTTGTTCTTGGACATGATGACAAGCCTCACGCAATTCATGAATCAACAAATGTTCCAAAGCATACGACGTATGCATTTGATATGGATCGTACACCTGGACAGCTTGCCGAATTTGATCGCGTGTCACGATTTCAGATACCGTCCATTGATCGAGTGTGCCAACAGCTTCACTGTATAGTTGAGTAAGTGGTCGAATCATCGTTTCTCCTCCTTAAGCATAAATGGACTTCCAGTTTCATCATAATTCATTTAGAAAACGCTTACAATATCTGTTTATTAGTAGTCGTGATGAAATCGTGTCTGCTATGATATGAGTGAAGAAAAAGGAGTGAGATGACGTGATTCAATTATTCAAAGCACTTCCGGAAGTGACAATGCCTTCTTATGGAAATGATGCTTTTTCCATCCATCAATCGAATCAACCGATTGGACTTTCGATAGAGACGCTTGTTCCGGGTGAGCGAATCGAAGAAGTGTTACTCGTTTCCTCTGGTGAAATCCGTACTGGTCAAACCGGGAGAGAATGGTTACAGTTCACGTTCAATTCGCCCGCTGGATCTTGTAAGGGAAAACAGTGGATCAATCAAGGAACGGCAGAAGAAGCACTTCGTCCATATCTCGAAACACGAATCGTTCGGGTCGAGGCGAAGGTAGAGGAATATCCGCCGCAATCCGGAAACAAGTCATTGACCGTTCAGCGCGTCACTCCGATTCATGATGCCTCACCGACGCAGTTCTTGCCGCAATTACCGGCAGATGAATCCCTTGAAACGTATCGTGATCAGTTGCTTGGACTAATCGATCAACTTGATTCTCCTTACCAAGAAATCGCACTATCGATTCTGCGACAGTACTGGGCGGATTTTTCAACACGACCGGCTGCTCTGTTTCATCACCATGCCTATATCGGTGGGTTGCTGAAACATACTGCTTGTATGATGACGATTGGTCGAGGAATCTGTGATAGTGAACAACCATACTTGACGCTACTCAAATGTATTCAAGAAGCAGAAGCCGATCATAAAAATGAACTCTTCCAAGCAGCTGAACGAGAGATACGTCAATTTTCTTGGGATGACAGTTTTGATGCCCTCTATCAAGCGGCAAAAGGGATTGCTCTGTTAGATCAACGACCGAATCCGAATGAGTTGTTGCTCGGTATTTTATTGCACGACATCGGAAAGCTATGGGAGTATACGCATGCGGGTGCATCGACAGATCGTTTTTCAAGACTGTTGCACGTAACAGAGGAAGAGGAAGAACTGGCAGGTATTGCGCTTGATCCGGACGGTGTATTGATGGGTCATATGCCATATGGTT
>NZ_DF239008.1:1342560-1401798 GCF_000414195.2 Exiguobacterium sp. OS-77
CAACAAGGACGCTAAGGAGTGAAATCATGCAAGACAAAATACGTACGACCGTCATCACTGGTTTTTTAGGTGCCGGTAAAACTACGCTACTCAATCATCTCGTTTCTCAACCGACAGAAAAATTTGCCTTGCTCGTCAATGAAGTAGGTTCTGTTCATATTGATGAAGCATTGATTGAACGAAGTGACGAAGAGATGATCGAATTGACGAATGGCTGCATTTGTTGTTCGATTCGCGGCGATTTACGGGATGCGTTGCTACGGATCGCAAAACGCCGTCGAGATGGAGAGCTATCGTTTGATCGATTATTGATTGAGACGACAGGCGTTGCGGATCCAGGACCGATTCTACAGACATTCTACTTTGAGCCGGCTGTTGAACAGTCCTATCAGATTTCAAGTGTTGTCACAGTCATCGATGCGTACCACTTGGAACGTCAACTGACGTTCCAAGAAAATGTGAAACAAATCGGCTTTGCTGACGTCCTGATCTTGAATAAAATGGATTTGATTGACGAGTCAAAGCGCGAAACGTTGTCCGCTTTACTGCGCGAACGAAATCCTTCTGCAGCTATCATTGAAACGGAACAGGCTCAACTTGAATCGGACCGACTGTTTGAAACGTTCCATTTTCCAAAAGAAGAGCAAGTACGACTCAGTCAACAAACGGATCAGATTCATCAGTCGGTTGAGGATTTCACGGCATTGACGATTGTCGAGGAACGACCCTTGAACCGAAATCGATTCGGAATGGTCCTACGTGAGGTGTTAGAAGCGTATGCGGAAGATCTCTATCGCTATAAAGGAATCATTCATTTTGCAGATACGGATCGAAAGGTCATTTTACAAGGTACTGGCATGATTTACGGCACAGCAATCAGAGAACCATTTAGCGAACAACCAAAGACGACGCTCGTCTTCATTGGGAAAGGGCTAGATGAACAAGCGATACGAAAAGGAATCGAGGCGGCAATTGAACATGGTTGAACTTTATTTTGACGGTACGGTCCGTCCTTCAAATGATGAAGCGGCGGTTGGGCTTTTCAGTAAAAATTCCGAGGGAGAAGTCACGGAAAAAATGTATCAAATTCAAGCGATCAATAATCATGAAGCAGAATTTATTGCTTTTGCGAAAGCCGTCGATTGGGCGCACGAACTGATTGCACAAGGCGAGAGCGTCATTTCGTTTCGGACGGATTCAGAAGCGGTTGCACTCGCAGTCGAACGCGAATTCGTCAAGAACAAACGAACACAGACGATCTTTGATCCTGCCTTTGCGCGTTATCAACTCTTACCACTCGCTTTCGTGAAGTGGATTCCACGGTCGGAGAACAAAGCAGATCGTGTCGCACGAGAAGCGTTACGATTATACGAAGCATGATTGACGACAAACACCCCTATCCTCACGGTAGGGGTGTTTGTTCATGTTCGATGCGCTCGATCAGAATTTGGTCGACGCGTCGTCCGTCTAAATCAACGACTTCAAACCGGTACGGTCCAATTTCGACAGTACTTCCACGGGAGGGTACATCACCTAACGTATATAGAATCAAACCAGCAACCGTATGATAGGCGTTCAACTGTTCACCGGGTAAGTCTTCTGTATAACCGAGCGTCCGCTTTAAATCATCGATGTGCAATAGACCATCCGCGAGGAAGGAGCCATCCTTTCGCATGACGAGTTCCGGTTCTTCCTCGACGCTTGAAATTTCGCCAACGAATGCTTCGAGGATGTCGAATAAGGTGATCATGCCGAGGAAACCACCGTATTCATCAAGAACAAAGGCGATGGATACCGTCTCTTTGCGCATCCGTTCAAGCAAGACGGTTGCTTTCAATTGACGGGGAACGATCAGTGGCGACTGAATCAGTCGTTCAAGTTCCTGGATAGGTCGTTCCGTTGATAGCACCTCTTTCGCATCGATGAAACCGACGAAGTGATCCAGGTCACCATGACCAACCGGTAAGTTTCGATGTCGCGCTTGCCGGAGCTCTTGTAAGATCGTGTCGGAGTCATCCGCTAAGTCAATCCATTCGGTAACGGTACGCGGCTCCATCAGTTCGTACGCGTACAAATCATGAAAATCAAACACACGAGAGACTTGCTCCGCTTCTGATCGATTGAAGGTGCCCTCTTGCGTACCACGAATCAGTAATTGCCGGACTTCGTCTTCCGTCTCGTCTTCTGTTTGCAGGCGATCCAGACCAATCAAACGGAAGATGGAACTCGTGGACTTACTTAGAACCCAAATGAATGGTCGAAGCACAATCGAGAAAAAACGCATCGGTGGGGCAAGCCACATCGTGACCCGTTCTGGACTGACAAGGGCGATACGCTTAGGAACGAGTTCACCGATGACGAGCGAAATATAGGTGATGATCGTTACGACGAGAATATAACCGATCGTACTGGCATAAGGGGCGAGCCACGCGAATTGAGCAAGCCACTTGATGACCGGTCCTGAGAGAGCAGCACCACCAAAGGCACCATTGACGATTCCGATTAACGTGATGCCGACTTGAACAGTCGATAACAGATCGGTTGGTCGATCGAGTAACTCTAATGCAACATGGGCTGACTTTTTGCCATCATTCGCTGCTTTCTCTAATTTGGACCGTTTTGAGGAAAGCAAAGCGAGTTCAGTCATCGCAAAAATACCGTTTGCTAGAATCAAAAGCAGTACAATCGTTAAGTTAATCAACCACATGAAATCTTCACTCCTTTTTTCGATAATAAACTATTCCCGAAAACTGTCTCTCTCATTCCCATTCTGTCTACTTTTGCGTTAAACTAAAAGAGAAATAATCAAAAGGGGGAATTTGTTTATGGAATACCGTGTAGAACGTGACACGATGGGGGAAATTCGTGTACCAGAAGCGCAGGAATGGGGCGCACAAACACAACGTAGTCTAGAAAACTTTAAGATCGGAACGGAAAAAATGCCGATTGAAGTCATTCGTGCCTTTGCAGTCCTGAAAAAAGGAGCGGCGCTTGCGAACCGCGACTTAGGCGTGCTTGAGGCAGAAAAAGCGGGTGTCATCGCTGAAGTATGTGACGAGATCATCGCGGGGAAATTCGATGATGAGTTTCCGCTTGTCGTTTGGCAAACGGGTTCAGGTACACAGTCGAATATGAACGTCAACGAAGTGATCGCTCGGGTCGCGACACGTAAGTTGAAAGAACAAGGCAGTGAGACGACGATTCATCCGAATGATGACGTCAACAAATCACAAAGTTCAAATGATACATATCCGACAGCGATGCATTTAGCGGCGAAGACAGTCTTGTTGGAATCACTATTCCCAGCAATCGATGCTTTGCATGCGACACTTGACGAAAAAGCGAACGCGTTTGCGGATATCGTCAAGATTGGACGGACACACTTGCAAGATGCTACACCAATCACACTCGGTCAAGAAATCAGCGGTTGGGTCCGGATGCTTGCACTTTCGAAGCAGATGATCGAACGGACGCTTGATCCGTTAACGGAATTAGCAATCGGCGGTACGGCTGTTGGAACGGGCATCAACGCACATCCGGACTTCGGTGATTTGGCTGCGCAAAAAATGAGTGAAGAAACGGGATATGAATTCACGAGCGCGGAAAACAAATTCCACGCCCTAACCAGCCACGATCAACTCGTCTTTACGCATGGTGCGGTCAAAGCGTTAGCGATGGACGCGATGAAGATCGCAAACGACGTTCGCTGGCTCGCGTCAGGTCCACGAGCAGGAATCGGCGAAATTACGATTCCAGAAAATGAGCCGGGAAGCTCAATCATGCCGGGGAAAGTCAATCCGACTCAAAGTGAAGCGTTGACGATGGTCGCAGCGCAAGTCCTTGGAAACGATGCGACGATTGGTTTTGCTGCAAGTCAAGGAAACTTCGAACTAAACGTCTTCAAGCCGGTCATCATGTATAACTTCATACAATCGGTTCGTTTACTGACAGATGCCTTGCATTCGTTCAATGACCACTGCGCAATCGGAATCGAACCAGAACAGTCCGTCATCGCTGAGAACGTCGAACGTTCGTTGATGCTTGTCACTGCACTCAACCCGCATATCGGATATGAGAATGCGGCGAAAATTGCAAAGGCAGCGCATCAGTCAGGTTCGACATTAAAAGAAGCAGCACTTGCGACTGGTTTATTGACAGAAGAACAATATGATCAATGGATCGTACCAGCAGATATGGTCCGTCCGAACTTAAAAGCGTGAGTTGAAAAAGCGGGGGATTTCCCTCGCTTTCTCTTTATCCGAGGATTGTTCTTCGGATGTATAGAAAGAGAGGGGATTGGATGGAACGAAGTCGAAAACGAATAGAAAAACAACTGCAACAGACGATCATCATGGTCGAGACGTTACTTCGGATGCCGGCCGTGCCACGAACAGAACTACTCGCATTGGCAAGCTGGCTTGAAGGACTCGGGAGAGAGGAACTGTTCAGAGGACTTGCCGATCAAGTGAGTCGGGAAAAAGCGACGTGGGAACAAATGAATGCGGTCATCACGCAGCCAATCGTTAAAGAATTACTGCAGCCAATCGTCGATCAGTTGTCGGACCGTTCACGCGCCAACCGGATTCGAAAAGAATTGGTCGTCACTGTGACAAGACGTTTTCTTGAGAATATCAAATGGAAAAAATCGCTCGAACAGGAGCGCTATATGTCACGATTCTTCAGTTCGGTGGAAGACACGTTGTCGATATCACATGATATTGCTATGGATGCCGTCATTATCGACCATTCATCTATCGTGGAATCATTGGAGTTGTTCCAAAAACTGATCAAACAAATGGAGTCAGCATTCGTTCCCGTCATCATCGTAGGTCCAAACCGGTCTGATATTCGTCAAGTCAGCTATGAGATGGGAGCCGATGACTACTGGGATGAGACAGTGACGAATGAAGAACGACATGTTCGTCTAGCGAGACTATTACGAAAATTAAGGGTCGTATCTTCGACGATCTTGGTCGATGAACTGACGGGAGCTTATAACCGGAAATACCTCCAAAATGCCTTTGATCGTCGCGTAGCACGTCTCGAACGTGAACAGCGGACATTTGGGTTAGCGATTTTTGATATCGATCATTTTAAGAGGATCAATGATTTACATGGACATCCAACGGGGGATTTGGTCCTCTCCGAACTAGCTACCATCGTTCAACAAGCCGCTCGTCTCGATGATGAATTCATTCGTTTCGGTGGTGAGGAATTCATCTTATTGTTTTCAGCAGAAACAGTACCGCAAGCCGTTGCGAGTATGAATAAAATTCGCGAGCGTGTCGAGCGCCATATTTTTGCGAACGGATTAAAAGTAACGGTTTCGATTGGTCTCTCCTTTGCTTTTGATCTCCTCACATCCCTGGCGCAAGCAACAGCAGAGGCAGATGAAGCTCTGTATCAAGCGAAACGTAATGGTCGTAATCAAGTGGTGTCCTATTCGACAGCGATATCGATCGAAAAAATACTAGTCTATATCCGTGTCGAGGAAGGATTCCTTAAACAGGTACATACGCTTGATATGCCGGGTCATCCGAAATACCATATTGAGGTGATTCCGCTAGATGATCAACGGACGTCGCCAATACAATTGGCGATTCTTTCACTCGATCAGTTAGCAAGCGAGAACTTTGTACGATTAGAGGAGTGGAGACAACAACGGGAATCGATCATTGATGCTTTGGTCGTGACGGATCAAGAAGACGATCGTTTAGCCAATGCGCTATCATGCGGTGCGACAGACTATATCATGACCTCACAGATCGATTCTGATATGGAGGAATGGATTGCTGAATGGATCATGCAAATTCCTTAAAAAAACAGCCACATTCGTCCATCATACGGAGCAATGTGGCTGTTTTTTAGTTACTGATCATATCGACGAATGATGAACGGATAATCGTTTCCCTCGACCGCATCATAATGTGTTTCGGAAGTAATCTGAAATGAAGATGGGATTTCGGGATAATGTACATCTCCAGAAAGAACCGTATCAATTTCAGTGACATACAGGCGGCGAGCAAGAGGAAGCGTTTGAGCAAACAACTCTCCACCACCAATCAAAAAGACTTCTTCTTCTGAATCGACGTATGGTTGCAAAGCAGATAGATCATGCCATACCGTTACACCTTCGGCTGCAAACGTCTGATCGCGCGTAATGACGATGTTCTCTCGACCGGGCAACGGTCGTCCGATGGATTCGAACGTCTTTCGTCCCATGATGATCGGTTTGCCAATCGTCGTACGCTTGAAGTGAGCTAAATCAGCTGGAAGGTGCCAAGGCATCGCATTGTCACGACCGATGACATGATTTTTTGTAAACGCTACGATATGTGTGATCATACGGCTACCACACCTTTAATGTGCGGATCAGGATCATAGCCTTCAATGATGATGTCTTCGAAGCGGAAGTCTTCAATACGATCGACTGTTCGAGCGAAGCGCAGCGTCGGTAATTTTTTCGGGGTACGCGTCAACTGAAGATTAACTTGTTCAATATGATTTGAATAGATATGAGCGTCACCGAGCGTATGAACGAAGTCACCAACCTCAAGTCCACACACATGAGCAATCATATGTGTCAGTAACGCATAAGATGCAATATTAAATGGTACGCCTAGGAAAACATCAGCTGAACGTTGATACAATTGGCATGATAGTTTTCCGTCAGCGACATAAAATTGGAACAAGAGATGACAAGGTGGTAAAGCCATCTCATCGACTTGTCCAGGATTCCAAGCACTGACGATCAAACGACGAGAATCCGGATTCGTTTTGATCTGTTCAATGACTTGTGCTAGCTGATCGACCTTCGTGCCATCTGGACGTGGAAAAGAGCGCCATTGTGCCCCGTAAACAGGACCTAGATCTCCGTTCTCATCGGCCCATTCGTTCCAAATCCGCACACCATTTTCCTGTAGATAACGAATATTCGTATCACCCGAGATGAACCAAATCAACTCATGGATGATCGACTTCATATGTAACTTTTTCGTCGTAATGAGAGGAAAACCATCTTGAAGGGAGAAGCGCATTTGGTGACCAAACACGCTGAGTGTTCCCGTTCCCGTCCGGTCTTCCTTTTTTGTTCCGTGTTCCAAAATGTGTTCGCAAAGTGCATGATATTGTTCCATCGGATGACATCTCCTTTTCGAAAAATCCAAATTTCATTGTACCATAAATTAAGATTTTGAGGATGTCGGTAAATGTCTTGCGAATAGATAACGGAATAAGCCAAAGAGCGGAATCACGTCTTGCCACTCTAGTGATTGTGCATTCCGAACACGAATGCGGCGGAGCAGATAGACTTGCAGAATGTAGAATAATAACAAATCGACGGTCATCGTTCGAACGAATTGATTGGTCTCAAAGTAGATGCGGAATATACTCCAATCAGACCGAGCAAGAGCAATCCAAAGCAATAATGTCGTCACGACGCTAAGTAAGGCGACGACGGTAGGAATCCACCCGCGACGACGAAAAGGAAGAAACGTTTTCCTTGGAATAGCGAGGGCGACATAAGGCATCAACACGAAGGCACCTAAGAAGAACGATCCAATACTTGCGACGAGCGGTCCGGGGCGCATGAATCGTTTCTCATCTAGAAATAGTAAAAAGAAAGCGAACGGATAAATGCCGAGTAAGGCAAATAAACTTAACGCGGATGTATCAAATTGACTTTGGTCGAAACGTAAAAACGACATCAAGAAACCTTCTGGAAAGACACGATTATTTCCAAATAATAAGATGAAGACAATAGCAATCGCCCAGACAAGGAAGAGCAAATATCGACGATACATTTGTCCACACTCCTTTCATATACCTTTCTTTCCCATCATCTTGGATGTAGTAAACACTTGTATTTCATAT
The DNA here is from genome assembly GCF_000414195.2 of Exiguobacterium sp. OS-77. Lineage (NCBI taxonomy): Bacteria > Bacillati > Bacillota > Bacilli > Caryophanales > Exiguobacterium > Exiguobacterium sp. OS-77. The sequence continues at coordinate 1,350,433 of NZ_DF239008.1, forward strand.
TTCATGATATCAAATATGTTAAGGTTCTTGCTTGAGCACCTCTCATGGACATGTTAAGATGACGTTGTGAGAATTGAAAGCGCTTTTACAAATTGATGCAATCGTTTGCTCAATATGTAGCACGTTACGTACATAAAAGAGGAGAGTGTTGAGGATGGAACGTAAATGGTGGCATGATAGTGTCGTTTATCAAATTTACCCACGTAGTTATAATGATTCGAATGGGGATGGAATCGGTGACTTGAACGGAATCATCGAAAAGTTGGATTATTTGAAGACACTTGGTATCGACGTCATTTGGCTAAGTCCTGTCTATGATTCACCGAATGACGATAATGGCTATGATATCCGTGATTATGAAGCCATCATGAAGGAATTCGGGACGATGGATGATTTTGATCGTCTTCTAGATGAGGCACATGCACGAGATATCAAAATCGTCATGGACCTTGTCATCAATCATTCGTCAGATGAACATCAGTGGTTCGCGGAGTCGCGTCAAAGCAAGGACAATCCATATCGGGATTATTATATGTGGCGCCCGGCAAATCCAGACGGTTCGCTACCAAACAACTGGGGATCGATTTTCTCTGGACCTGCCTGGGAATATGATGAAACAACGAATGAGTATTACTTACACTTATTCTCGAAGAAGCAGCCTGACTTGAACTGGGAAAATGAGCAGATGCGTCATGATGTGTACGGGATGATTCGTCGGTGGTTGGATCGAGGGATTGACGGTTTCCGAATGGATGTCATCAACTTGATTTCAAAGACACCTGGCTTACCAGATGCGACGGTCCATCCAGGAGCACTGTATGGAGATGGTGGAGAACATTATATCAACGGACCGCGTGTCCATGAGTTTTTACACGAGATGAACGAAGCCTCCTTCGGTAAATACGATGTCCTGACAGTCGGTGAGATGCCAGGAGCGACGACGGATGATGCCATTCTTTACACGGATCCGGCACGTAAAGAGGTCAACATGGTCTTTACGTTCGAACATATGGATCTCGATTCAGGTCCGAATGGGAAATGGGACGTCATTCCGTTTGATTTACTTAAACTCAAGCAAAACTTCACCAAATGGCAGACGGCCTTACATGAGACGGGCTGGAACTCGCTCTATTGGAACAACCACGATCAACCCCGTGTCGTTAGTCGATTCGGAAATGACACGACGTACCGTGTCGAGTCAGCTAAAATGCTTGCTACATTATTGCATTTGTTAAAAGGGACGCCATATATCTATCAAGGCGAGGAAATCGGCATGACGAACGTCGCTTTTGAAGACATTGCGGACTATGAAGATATCGAAATTCGGAACATGTGGAAAGAACGTACGGAACAAGGAGCATCACCGGCTGAACTACTACGTTCCATCCATGTCAAAGGACGTGACAATGCGCGGACACCGATGCAGTGGGATGCGTCGGAGAACGCTGGTTTCTCAACGGGAACACCATGGTTGAAGGTCAATCCGAACTATCCGGAAATCAACGTCGAACAGGCGCTTGCAGATGAGCAATCCATCTTTTATTACTATCAACAGTTGATTCGTCTACGACATGACCATGAGCTCGTCGTCTATGGTCGCTATCAACTCTTACTCGAAGATCATCCAGAAGTTTACGCCTACTCACGAACGCTTGAAGGGGAGACATGGTATGTCTACTGTTCGTTTGCGGATCATGATGTGAATATTCCGTCTACGCATGATACGTCAGATCGGGTCATCGGAAACTATGAAGAGTCCGTCATTACCGACGAACTCACACTTCGACCTTATGAGGCAGTCGTCTTCCGTACGTTTGAAGGTTGATTCATCTAGCCATAAAACAGAGGGCTGACTCAAAAAAAGAATGACGCGTCTTTTCACGCCCCTTTCTCAGGCGAGACACTAAGCCCGCTTTCCTACTTCATTCAAGCAGGAAAGCGGGTCTTGTTTGTCTCTGAAGCGCATAAATGCGCTGTTTCCTATAGAAGTTGCGTGTGACGCGTCATTTTTTACGAGAAAAGGGTGGCAGATCATCATTCTGCCACCCTTTCTTTATAAATTATCGCTCTAATTGAGCGACTTGTTTAACCTGAGCGATGATTGTATCACGATCAGTCGTTGATGGATTGAGGCGGATGCCATACAGTCTTTCGGGACCCACTGGCTTCTCGTGCAATAACTGACCTTCGATGCACAAAGGTTCTTGACCCTCGATCAATGAGAACTCAACCACGATTTTCATTGATTTGAGGAGTGGAAGTTTTAGTTCTGTGCTGATTGCTAGTCCGTTCGGTGAGATATTATGAATTTTCATCAGCCCTTTAGGAGTACGCTGGTCATTTTTCAATAAATGAAATTCACCTGTTATTGGTTTTTTCAGCGTATATCGAAAGGGTTCATTCCGTTTAATTTTCATGTAGGCACCTCCACTCCCATTATCCGACAATTTCGTCAAGTCTTCTAGTTTTTTTTAGATCATGCAGCAGCGTCTGTCGATTGTTTCGTTGGGTGGATACGTTTTGCTAAATACATGAATGGTGTCGCGAACCAAGCGACGACGAATTTCGCGAGATACGTCGTAATGAAGATTTGCCACCAGATGGAGAAGGGCATATCGTGAAAGGCGATCGCACAAAACGTCAACGTATCAAGCAATTGACTTAATACGGTTGACCCTGTCGTCCGTAACCAAAGCTTACGTTCGCCTGTCTTCTGGCGGATCTTTGAATAAATAAAGACATCGAATAGTTGCGAGACGAGATAAGCGGCAAGACTACCAACAGCAATCCAAGGTAATAGTCCAAACAATAAATGCAAGGAATCGGATGTTTCGAGTGCAGCCTTATCAGAAAGTGGTGTATACAAGAGGCTGAACTGCATGAGAACAGTCGTCGTGATCAGGGAGAAGAACCCCATATAGACGCCTTTACGAGCGACCTGTTTTCCGTATTTTTCATTGAGGATATCTGTCGCTAGATAACAACTGCCATACACGACGTTTCCTAACGTGAAGACGAAACCAAAAATATCGACGGTTTGTGTAACTTGGATGTTTGCAATGATTGTTGCGATGGCAATCCACATCAACAATCCTGTCTTACCAAATAAATAATAACTGAAAATCAATAACCCCATCGTTAAAAAAATGGAAGGGATCCATAACCATTCGTTCATGAGATGTACTCCTTTCTGTTCATACAGATGAAAATTGTACGCTGAAATTCATCAACTGTCAAAGGTGACGAAGAGATGAGGGGCATTAAAAAAAGACCATGAGTTTCATGGTCTTTCGGACGGTCTTTAGCCCATTCGTTGCAGAGAGTACCGACGACGTCTTCCTTTGACGTAATAGTTATCTGTCGACGTAAAATCATTTGCTTCCAAAATGCGTTTTGCAAACGAAGCGTGTGGTGATTGTTCAAGGACACGCGCGCGTACTTCGTGACGATCTAGTACCCCAGAATACGTCAATGCTTCAGCAACTGCTTGAGTAGCTAGACCCCGACGCGTATAGGGATCAAACACCATGAAGTCGAGTTGGAAGTAGTGACCCATTTTTAAGAGCAGAACCCGCCCCACGATCGTATCCGCTTCAACGATGTCAAAGTAATAATCTTCAGGATAACTGTGCTCGACGGAATCAAAAGCCCGCTCTTCTCCAAGCTCATGGTCATACCCTTTGATTTCTTGCGGAGTCAGTCCATATGCTTGCTCGCCATACTTCAAGAAATGATCGTACTCAGCTTGATCGACATGACGTAATGTTCGACGTCTCAATTCCATCACAAAATCCTCCCTCATCCCAATTGATGCTTCGTTTACATTATAGCGATACCCTCCGTGCAATTGCAAAAATTAACTGGAATCGATCCGCAGGAAGAAATCTAAAAAAAGTCATTCTGTAATCATCTTGTGATTGTTTTAATTACCTCGGAATATGGTAAAGTAATGATGTAGACAACTGCATACTGGAAGGGGCTGGAAAACGTGTTCACAGAACGTGACGGAATCAAATTGCGTCTAGAGCAAATCGAACGATTGTATTCGGACTTGAATCGTGAAGCGAAACAATTGACGGAACGCTTACGCCAATTAGATGAACAAGGGGATGAAGTTCACCATGATCTTTCCCTTAATAAAGAAGACCGCGATCATTTGAAGTCAAGCATTGATGAGACGCTTCAGGCACTCATGAAGCGGACGACGGTCGATGCAAAAGTCGAACAGGAAAAGCAAGAAGACCTGATTTCGAAAAAAGCATTGATTGAAGATATCGAAGGATTATTGAAGAAAAAGAAATGAGCTAGCTCCGGCTAGCTTATTTTTTTGTGGAGGAACACATTATGAAACCAACCATTGGACTGACGACATGTCTTCGTCCGACTGACGACGTGCATCATCGTGTGAAGCAGTTGTTAGCGGATGAGACGATACATTTTATCTACGTCGTGCGTCAGAAAAAAAGCATAGAACACTTGCAACAGGAGACAGGATTACCGGTGCTTGTCGTCGATAAACAACGGCTTGATTTATATCCATTAGGCGAGACGACATCGTTCTTTTTCCATCCTTCGAGTGCGGTGTTTCGCATCAAACAAATTGATGCAGGTGGAGGCGACCCTCTCGTTGCGATCGGACGCTTATCGGAAGGGATGCGTGTGCTTGACTGCACACTTGGTCTTGGAGCAGATGCCATCGTCATGAGTCATGCCGTCGGAGAGCGAGGTCAGATTACCGGCTTAGAAAGTCGGGTTGAGACAGCATTTGTCGTCAAGAACGGATTAAAACGGTGGGAAGAATCCTACGAACCGATCAATCAAGCGATGCGACGAATTGAAGTGAGAGTCAAACACCATCTCGCCTATTTGAAAGAATGTCCGGATAATTCCTTTGATGTCATCTACTTTGATCCTATGTTCGAACAGACCGTCGAAGAATCGACGCATCTCGATGCTTTACGAACGCTTGCGAATTATGAAGCCTTATCCGAGGAAGCGATGGTGGAGGCGAAGCGTGTGGCACGTCAGCGCATCGTGTTAAAAGCACATTATGAGAGTCCCTTGTTTGAACGGTTTGGGTTTGAACGAACTAAGCGAAAGACGTCGAAGTTGCATTATGGCGTGATTGAACTGTAAGTCAAAAAAAGACCTCTGCCAATTTTTTGGCAGAGGTCTTACTTGTTATTTGCTGATTATTGAACGGCGTCTTTTAATTCGTCTTCCATCTCTTCAAACGTTTCCTGAACGGCATTGACCGGTTGTTTCGTCATCAAGCTGACAACGACCGTAAAGATCAAGCTTGTGAAGAATCCAGGTACCATTTCATAAAGCGTCGTACTAAGTCCGAGTTGAACCCAGATGATAACAGTCAAGGCACCTGAGATAATACCAGCTAGTGCACCTTGTTTCGTCATCCGTTTCCAGTAAAGAGAAAGCAAGATGATCGGACCAAAGGCAGAACCGAATCCAGCCCATGCATAACCGACGAGTGCAAGAATCGTCGCTGACGGATTCCACGCGAGAATACTTGCGATGACGGCAACGACAAGAACGGCAATTCGACCTGTCAGGACGAGTTCTTTATCCGATGCGTCTTTTTTCAAGAACGTCTTATAAAAATCTTCTGTCAACGCACTTGAAGTAACGAGTAATTGTGATGAAATCGTCGACATGATCGCTGCAAGAATCGCAGCCATTAAGAATCCTGTGATATACGGGTGGAATAGTACATCCGAGAAACGGATGAAGACTGTTTCCGGATCACCGAGTCCATTGCCTTGTCCTTCGAAATAAGCGATCCCGACAAGACCAGTCATCATCGCACCGATGATAGATACGAACATCCAACCGATCCCGATGCGACGGGCACTTTTTAAATCTTTAACAGAACGAATCGCCATAAAGCGTACGATGATGTGGGGTTGACCGAAGTAACCAAGTCCCCAAGCAAGGAATCCGATGATTCCAAGAACTGTTGTCCCTTTGAATGGGTCAAATAACGAAGGGTCTAATTTTTCAGCGTAATTGTACGCACCATCGATTCCGCCGACGTCTGTCAATGCGACGATCGGTACAAGAACGAGTGCGATGAACATGATACAGCCCTGGACGAAATCGGTCCAACTAACTGCGAGAAAACCGCCGAAAAGTGTGTAGGCGATTACGACCGCAATCGTCAAGAGCATACCATAGTGGTAATCAAATCCAAATGAGCTGACGAACAATTTTCCGCCAGATACGATTCCAGCTGATGTGTAGAACGTGAAGAAAATGATGATAACGAGTGCTGATACGGTACGAAGCACGCGTGATTTGTCTTCAAAACGATTCTCTAAGAAATCAGGGATCGTAATTGAGTCGTTTGCCATTTCTGTATAGAGACGGAAACGTGGTGCGAGTACGATATAGTTTACGTAACATCCAATCAATAAACCGAGTGCGAGCCAAAGGGCTGATACACCTGTTGCATACATGGCGCCGGGAAGTCCCATGAGCATCCATCCACTCATATCCGATGCACCAGCAGAGAGTGCTGTGACACCTGGACCGAGATCGCGTCCGCCTAACATGTAATCTTCTGTATTCGTCGTTCGCTTGTAGGCAAAATAACCGATTGCCAACATGAGAACAAGATACAGGATGATCGAAATCCATTCTTGCGTCATAAAGTTAAATCCTCCAAATGCAATAGTTTTTTCAGCGATCAAGCATGCATTGACTTGTTCGCCAAATGATATGTTCCCCACCTTACAAGGGATAAAACGACTTTGCAAGTCACTTCATTTTCATGAAAAGTGCCGCTACGCCTAGCGCCTTAAGGGATTGGGACGGTTTTAGTCCCTGTTAAAGTTCTACTACTCGAAATGTTCTGAATAATTAAATAAAACATAAATGATCCTAATTTATTAGGATCATTTATGTCATATTAATTGGTCCAAAACCGTTGGTATGCGGTGCTTAAACGGTCTAGTGCCTGATCTAATTGTGCACGAGGACACCCGATATTTAAACGTTCAAACGTTTCGCCACCAGATCCGAACGAAGAACCGTGCGTTAGAGCGATTTTTGCCTCCTTGACGAGCCAATCTGATCGTGGTTTACTATCCAGTTTGAGTGCTTTGAAGTCGATCCACAACAGGAAAGTTGCTTCTGGAATGACAACGTCTAATTTTGGCATCTCTTGGCGAATCCGACGGATGGCATGGTCACGATTTCCTTCTAAATACACAAGTAATTGTGACAGCCATTGTTCACTCATAGCATCACCATACGCTGCTGAAATCGCAGTCGAAGCCAATGCATTCGGGTGAACGAAATGACGTTGTTGGACACGTTCGATTTGTTGACGAATCGAGATGTCAGGTACGATTAGATAAGACGCATAGAGACCCGGAATATTGAACGTTTTGGATGGGGCACTCACTAAAATGAGTTTTTCATAATCCAAACTGAGAATGGGCGTGTGCACGGAACCTGTATAGACGAGGTCCGCATGAATCTCATCGGATACAAGATAAACATCATGTTGCTTCGCGAGTTCGACGATTTGTTGTAATTCTTCTCTCGGATAGACTTTACCGCTTGGATTATGCGGGCTACAAAGAATCATCATACGTGCTGTTCGCATTTGCCGTTCGAGAAGTGAAAAGTCAGTCTGGTACGTCTCACCGTCTAAAAGAAGCGGATTTTCAATGAGTTGTCGTTGATTAGACTGAATGATTTGATGAAATGGAGGATAGACCGGTGTCTGGATGATGATTTCATCACTCGGTTCCGTCAGTGCGAGGACAGTATGTGCAAGTCCTGGAACAACACCACTTGAGTAGAGAATGGAATCAGTAGTGATTGTGACGTCATATCGCTTTTGAAACCATTGTTGAATTGCTCGTTTGGCTTCGTCTTCAAACATCGAGTAACCGAAATGACCTGTAGCAGCACGTCTAGTCAATCGTTCTGTCAAATTGTGGGGTGGACGGACGTCCATGTCGGCGACCCACATTGGAATCAGCTCATCTGATCCATATAGCGAAGGGAGCCCGTCCCACTTGACGGATCCTGTATTTCGTTTCTCGATCGTTTCATCAAAATTGATTTGTTCCATCAGACTTCACTCCTGTTCTTCAATAGTTGAATGACTCCATTTCACCATAGCGGATAGAGAGAGAGTGGGGCAAGTCGAAAAAATAAAGGTTTAACATTTATACGATCAGGCAATTACTAAACTCGAACCTACCATAATGAAACGGAGTGATGATCATGTTGCATTCTAAAGTAGTCGTCGGGCGATCGCCTGAGGAATTAGAGGAAAGACTTAATGAATTTTTTGAAAATAATGGGGTCGGATCAAACGCCATCATTACATTAAAATTTTCAACATTCGTTGCGTCTAAAGCGGATGAACATTATTCAGTTTTAGTCGTCTATGATAACTCGCTAACGAAAACTACACTGTAAATGAGTGACAAGAAGTTGAGCTGAAAAGCATCGACTTCTTGTTTTGTCTTTTTCTATAAGTTATACTAGAATTAGGTTTTACAAGCTTCCGTAGGTTAATGGCAGACCTCAGCAATGGTAATGCTGCAGTGCGAGTTCGATTCTCGCCGGAAGCATAGACACGTCTTCCGTCTCAAGTGATATATACTTGAAACGGAAGACTTTTTTCATGAGTTCGATATTTTTGATTTGAGGAGTGACTTTCATGCATCCAGTCATTCATTCTGTTGGTGATAAGATCAAGCAAGAACGAAAAAAACAAGGAATGACACAAAAAGCACTTTGTGAAGGAATTTGTAGTCAGGCCGAAATCAGTAAAATCGAAAATGGTCGAAATTCCCCAACGATTGATTTGTTACAGCAGATTTGTCGAAGACTACGCATCCCGATTTCATTGTTTTTTGAAGATGAAATCGTCTCACAAAAATTAAATGAAATAGACCAACGAATGATTCGGCATTTGCGTGAAAAAACGTACTCAGATATGGCAAAAGACTTAGAAAAATATGAGAACGTCAATAATGCGGTTGAAACTAAAATTTTAATTCGCTACCATCAAGAATTACTAGACTATGAAAGAGGAAATATTGATTTTCGGACATGTATCGCCTCTTTATTACAAGTTGTCAGACAGGAACAGATCAAAGACAAATCATTTCTTCTTTATACACGAATTCAGATGGTAATTGCTGTTCTGTATACGAACCACGAAGAATATAGTCGTGCCCATCAAATCTATAAAGAACTATTAGACTTACCTTATCAAACAAGAGAATATAAAAAAATTCGAATGAAGATCATGTATAATTTCATACGTAATTTAGTAGAGTTTGAACGATTCGAAGAAGGGTTGCAGGAAGTTGAGAAGGTCATCGAAGAGACAAAACAATTGCAGGATTTAACGTATCTCGGACAGTTTTATTTTCAAAAAGGAATCTTATTAGAGGCGTTAAAAGCATCTGAATCAGAAACAAAAGAAGCGTATACGACCGCTTATTCTTTTTTCATTGCTACTCAGAATCACTCTTATCTAAAAATCCTTGAAACCTATTTTTCTGATCACCTCTTATTTCCGATTAATGAAAGTGAGTGAACAAAAAATGATAGATTTACCAACTTCATCGATTGGTAAAAAAATTAAGATGTTACGATTAGAAAAACGGATGACTCAAAAGGAACTGTGTGAGGATATTTGTAGTCAAGCTGAGATTAGTAAAATCGAGAATGGAAGAAACATTCCAACAATTGATTTATTACAACAAATTTCTAGAAAACTACGAATACCCATTTCTTTATTTTTTGCGGATGAACAGGTCTCGCAAAAGTTGAACGAAATTGACCAAAAAATGTTACGGCATTTTAGAGAAAAAACGTATGGGGAAATGTCAGCAGAGTTAGTTCAATATTCTAACTCTACAACCATATTTGAAATTAGAATTTTTATTCATTATTATCAAGTCCTGCTTGAATATGAAAGAGGAAATATTGATTTTCGTTCATGCATTACATCCTTACTTCAATTAGTTGCGCAAAAGAAAATCATGGAACAGTCGTCTCTTCTTTATATTCGAATTCAAATGGCAATTGCTGTTCTCTATACGAATAATAAGGAATATGCGCATTCTCACCAAATTTATGAAGATTTATTAAAAATGCCATATCAGACCTGTGAATATAAAAAAATTAAAATGAAAATCATGTACAATTATTTAAGAAATTTGTATAGACTAAAGCGATTTGAAGAAGGATTGCAAGAAGTTGAACAAGTAATTGAAGAGACAAAAAGACTACAAGATTTAACATATCTTGGTCACTTTTATTATCAAAAAGGTTTCTTTTTAGAATCATTACATGCTGCAAATAATGATATTAGAGAGGCATATACCATTGCCTATTCCTTTTTTATTGCAACAAATAATCATGCTTACCAAAAAATTCTTGAAGTGCATTTAGCAGAACTATTGCTATTCCCAATAGATGAAAGTGAGTGAAAAATGATGAAGATGAATTCACTAACTTCATCGATTGGTACAAAAATAAAACAGTTGCGTATTGAAAAGCAGATGACACAAAACGAACTGTGTAATGGTATTTGTAGCCAAGCTGAGATTAGTAAAATTGAAAATGGTTTGAATTCACCCACTGTAGATTTAATGAAGCAAATTGCCACTCGATTAAAAGTTCCAATTGCACTTTTATTCGAAGAACTTCAAGAAAACGAAGAAATGGAACGATTTGATCAGACTGTTTCAGCGCTACTTCGAGATGAAAAGTATGAGCAAATCAAGAGATACATTTCTAAGCACAATAATAATGAAAATAATGAGTTAGTCATATTAAATGCATATTTTCGAATCATCGTCGACTTGAAACAGGATCAGTATGATTTTAGGACCGCGACTTTCCTATTGAATAACCTTCTAATTGAACGGGATGTTCAAAACGAATCAATCACTTTGTTCATTCGAATCAAAACCGCGATTGCCAATTTATATGCTGAACATAAGCTATTCCATTTAACGACGAATTCTTATTTGGATATCGAAATTTTGTTAGAGAGTCTTAATAGCTCATTATATGTCACCTCTTTAATCAAAATTTATTTTAATCATGCCCAAATCCTTTTGTATCAAGATCTGTTTGAAGAATCAAAAATATATATTCAAAAAGGAATTGAATTATGTTTACTTCATCAGCAAACTTTTCTTTTAGGGCATTTGTATTTTCAATTAGGTAACTATCAAGAAGCGGTAGGAATAGATTCATTTCAAAAAACATATACAGTTGCGTATACATTGTTGCATGCATTAGAGCTTAAATCGACTAAACAAAAAGTTGTTGATCTAAAAGAGGAACACTTATTATTTACTTTTGAGTAGACTTAAAAGTAATCCTATATAGGCGCTTGTCCCAATGCGAAATCTTATACTATATCTTGTTTTTTAGAGTGCATAAAATTCGCTATCTTCTTTATCTGTTAAGAAAAATTTTTCGGAATCATAAACTGATTTCTCCGTATACTTAATCAAATAATAAACACGCTGTTAAGTGAAAATGAAACTACAAGAAAGGAGCAGAAATTTTGGAAATCGAAGCATTTGGTCAACATATTAAACAACTACGTGTCGAAAGAAATTTAACGCAAACAGAATTAGCAAGAGATGTATGTAGCCAAGCGGAATTGAGTAAAATCGAAAATGGAAAAATCATGCCGACGATAGATATTGTTCAACGGTTATCCCAAAAGCTCCATACTTCAACGGCTCATCTCTTCATTGATGCGAATGAGACCAGTCTATTTCATCAATTTGATAGACAATTGTCTGACTTTTCTAGACGACATCGTTATGATGGCATGCTTGATTTCATTAAACAAACACCAAATGATTTACCTTCTTCTGTTCAATTATTAATTCGTTATTTTGAGTGGGTAGCTCGTGAGGGTAAAAAAGATATTGACTACCGTACTTGTATTTCTCAATTACTTTACTTATCAGATCAAGAACAAATGGAAATCGAATACCCATCTATTTTCTTAAGAATTAAAATGTCTGTCGCAAACTATTATTATTTAAATCACCAATATCAATATGCGCGAAAAATATATGAAGAATTATTAGAGTATGATTATATGACATATGATTTGATAAAACTAAAATCTAAAATTATGTATAACTATGCGCAGCAACTGTACTTTCAATCAGATTTTGAAACGGGACTGAAGATAACGGAAAAAGGCATTCAATCATCTCTAGAAAGAAAAGATACGTCATTGTTAGGTCATTTTTTTTATCAACGAGGTTGTTTTTATGAAAAGTTAGATTATCCACGTAAGGACATTCAAGAAGCATTTACTCACGCGTATACCATATTTCACGCGTTAGACAATAGAAATCACGCTGAACTAGTATTAAATGGTAAACGTGATTTTTTATACTTTGAACTTTAAAATAGATGAAGGAGGAGATCGTATGAGTCATTTATCTTCATCAATAGGATATGAAATTAAACGGATTCGAAAAGAGAAAAATATGACTCAAGCTGAATTATGTAAGGGAATATGTAGTCAAGCCGAAATTAGTAAAGTAGAAAATGGTAAAAATTCACCAACAATTGATTGGTTACAACAAGTTGCAAAACGTCTTAAGGTACCGCTGTCGATGTTGTTTGAAGATCATCTTCGAAGTGATATGTATACATCTTATGATCAACAGTTGTTAAGGTTGTTACAAGGTAATCAATTTGAAGAAGCTTGCAAAATTACTAATCATATAAAAAACGAAATAGATTATGATGAAATAAAATTTTTAGCAATATATTATGAAATTATCATTCATGAAAAACGTCAAGTGATAACTTTTCTTGAAACCGTTGATGAACTTAAACAGTTATTAATGCATACGTCATTACAATTCAAATCTCCAACACTCTATTTACGGATCCAGATGGCAATTGCAATTTCTTTTATTGAGCATAAGGATTTTGATTCAGCAGAAAATAGCTTTCAAGTATTGCTTCGGTTTAACTATGACACAATTGAACTGAAAAAAGTTCGTATTAAGATTCTTTATAACTATGCAAAACAACTATCTGAACAAAATCGAAATCAACTTGGATTAGAGATTACTGAACAAGGCATTCAAGAGAGCTTGCAAATTGAAGATGGTCAACTTTTAGGTCAACTATATTATCAAAGAGGTTACTTCAAAAAAATTTTGAATCGTAACCCCTCTGACATCCAAAAAGACTTTACAATGGCGTACTCATTATTCCGTACCTTTAATCTACCTGTTCATGAAAAAATCTTACTTGAAAAAAATAGTTCATTTGTTTTATTTCGTATTTAGAATCGTTCACCTGTCTTTTTACATGCAAGAAGTGCCTGTTCAATCAATTCAGATGCACGATCGGGGTATTGTTGATGCCCTTCTAAAATGACTGTCGATACATCATCAATTCCGAAAAATGCTAATAAGTCTAACATGTAGCGAACAGCGTGTTCACTTGGTGCTTTCTCTTTTGTCGAGTAATCTCCACCGCGTGAATGAATCAACAACACTTGTTTGTTTTCAACCAGTCCGATCGAACCCTCAGCTGTGTAACGAAACGTTTGACCAGCCTGTGCGAGATAATCCATATAGTTGTGAAGCGGTGCAGGAACTGTTAAGTTCCACATCGGAAATGAAAAGACGACCTTATCGGCATCTAAGAATCCGTTTAAATATTCTTGAAGCCGTTGCGCGTGGATCGCATCATCTCCCGTTAATTCCTCTCCTTTAAATAGTCGACCTGCCGCATTCGCAAGCTTTAAATCAAAGAAGGGGAGACGTTCCTCGAATAAATTCAAAACCGTGATTGTATCGCCAGGATGATGCTCACGATACGCATTTAGGAAAGCATCGTTCAATTCAGAACTAATGCCTTTTTTTTGATGTGTGCTATCGTTGGCTTCAATAAACAGTAGATGAGACATAGTTAATCGCTCCTTTCTATACCTATCTATTCCCATTCTAATCAAAATCATGACTTCCCATTATTTTATTATTTTTAGAAAATTCAGGTTTTGTTTTGGTTCTGATAAGGAAAATAACCGACAGGAACTAGAAAGAGGGGATGGCGGTGAACACACAGCGACGTTCTTCCAATAGTCTGCAATATCATCGAGAAATCCGGGCAAATTATCAGTTGTTCGGGATGATCATTTTTGTATTGACGAGTTGTGGTGCCATTTTATATATCGTTGCTAACCTGTTTAGTCGTTCTGGTTTAAATGGGGAGGATTGGATACGCGCTCTCGTCATTGCGAGTGCTGGAATAGCACAATACTTCATTGGTAAAAGTACACTGTCAGATCGGCTAAAGCCACATATAATGTCGAGTGTTTTTTTGTTGATTCCATACATTTATTATCCGTTCATCGATCGTGGTGTCCAAACGGTTTGGGCATGTGCACTTCTTTTCATTTTAGCGTCATTAGTCGTCATTAATCGGACAATGTTGCTGTATGCAACGAGCATTACGACGATTTCTCTTCTCTATATTTGGTATCATACTCCAACTTTTGAAAATGCCACGATGTTTGCATCCGATCACATCGCGCGCATTGGACTTATCTTGATTGCGACGATCATTAGTTTATTGATTCATAATCAATACGTCACCCGTCTTGAACGTAATATTGACTACCTAGCCCGTTTACAAGAACAAGCATTCACGGATCCTGTGACAGGTTTATCAAACCGATCTTCATTTGTGATTGAAGTAGATAAGAAGAAACGAGAAGGTGATATGATTTGTCTCGTTGATCTGGACGATTTCAAAACAGTCAACGATGCATTCGGATACCGAACCGGAGACCGCTCGTTACACATTATTGGCCGGCGATTGATGAATCACTTTCCGGACTGTACAATTGCGAAAGCAAGTGGAAGTGCTTTTTTATTGCATGCACCACACCATTACGATGCACGAGTGCTCTGTGATGATATTTTGTCGAGTGTAGCAGAACGTGTACAAATCGATTTTAAGCAGATTAATGTAACTGCAAGTATCGGTGTTTCATACATGAACGATGAAACAACAGACCATGTCATTAACGATGCAGAGATTGCATTATTTACAGCAAAGGCAAATCGAAAAAATACGTATGCGATTACAGATTTAGCGACTCAAAATGAACGAAAGCGAGCGCTTCAATTAACACGCGATTTGTACGATGCAGAGTTGGATCGTGATTTCTTCATTTTATTTCAACCTCAAGTCAATGCACGAACGCGTCAAATCACAGGAGTGGAAGCATTAATTCGTTGGAATCACCCGGAGTATGGTCTCGTTCCGCCAAATGAGTTCATTCCACTTGCGGAACGGACACGTTTCATTGAAACGCTTGGAAGCTGGGTCATGCGACAAGCTTGCTTACAAGGAAAAGTATGGTTGGAAGAAGGGAAGGAACCTATAACGATTTCAGTGAATGTTTCGCCTTGGGAATTGCGACAACCTGATTTTACAGATCGAGTACTGACGACCTTAAAACAAACAGGTTTTCCACCATCACTCCTTGAAATCGAGATGACAGAACACATCTTCATCGAGGGAACGGAACAAATCATTGAGACATTGAATGCGCTCCATTTATACGGAATTCGAATTGCACTCGATGATTTCGGAACCGGTTTTTCCTCTATGCAGCCTCTCGTTGAACTTCCATTCGATCAATTGAAGATTCCGAAAGAAATCGTTCAAGAAGCGATTCATTCTGAAAAAAAACGAGCGATGATCGAGACAATCATTCAATTAGGGAAACGATTAGATATGACGATCGTCGCAGAAGGAATCGAACTAGAAGAAGAGGCAGCGTTGCTCGAGCGGTTAGGATGTCATACGTTGCAAGGGTACCTCTTCCATCGACCGCTACAACCGCGGCAACTCGAACATTTTTTAGCGATGTATCGGGAAGGGTAACCAATCAGTAACAATTTAAAAAGCAAACAGGCGATGGACATGGTCCATCGCCTGTTTGTATAACAGTTTGCGAAATAATGAATCAGAGATACCGTGCAAAACGACGCTCGAGAATCTCTTGGATGACTGCGATACAGGAACAAATTCCCCAGTAAATGAACGCAACGACAAAGTAAACGGTCATATAATCAAATTCACGCCCACCAACGATTTTTGCCTTTTGAAATATTTCAGGGACAGTAATCATGGCAGCAAGCGACGAGGCTTTGACGAGATCAAGCAAGACGTTTGAAAGCGGTGGGATGGCGATTCGGATCGCTTGTGGCAAAATAATACCAACGAACGTTCGATATCGCGATAAACCAAGCGAAGCTGCCGCTTCTTCCTGACCACGATCAATCGATAGTAAGGAAGAACGAATGATCTCTGCCATGTACGCAGCACTATTCAAACTAAAACCGGTAATTGCTGCTGTTAACGCGTCCAGTTGAATATTGATGACCGGCAGTCCGAAATACAACATGAACAGCAACACGAGAATCGGAACACCTCGCATGAACGAGATGTAGGCGCTCGCTCCGATACGTAAAAGTCGAAGCCTAGACAGACGACAAAGGGCAAGGAGCAAACCAATTCCAAGACCAATGGTCATGCTGAGCAAGGAAATCCATAGCGTCTGTCCCAGTCCACTCAAAATATAAGGAAACGATTCAACCGCCAATTCCGGATTGAAGACGGACCGCCAATCAATCGAAGACATCGTTAATTCACATCGACGATCGTCGTTTTGACGTCAGGCATTTGAGAGACATCTTTTCCAGCATAGAATTGCTTCGAAATTTCCTTTAATGTGCCATCTTCCTTCATTTTATCGAGTTGTTCGTTAATGTTGGATTGAAGTTCCTTGTTATCTAAATCCATGATTAAACCAACCTGACTTGGATTATAAGCGATATCAGGATGAATCGTAATATCGAAGTCCTTGAAGAAATCGACAGCGAGTGTTTGCAAGTAGTAATCATTCAAGATGACGTCTGTTCGACCATTTGAGACATCTCGTAGATACTGATCGTTCGTCGCGTTATCGTACGTGACTTCTTTTGCACCGTATTTTTTAGCAATCTGCATATATGTCGTTGTAGCTTCTCCGGCAGCTTTTTTACCTTTCAAGTCTTCAAGAGACTTGATGCCTGATAAATCACTTTTACGGACGATTGCCGTACCATACGTATATTTATATGGTTTTGAGAACGCGAATTTTTCTTTACGATCATCGGTGATCGTAATGTCGTTAGCAGCGAGATCGACTTGACCTGTATTGACGCTTGTCAACATACCGTCGAATGACATCTCTTTGAATTTCACTTTCAAATCAAGACGCTTTGCTACTTCTTTGACGACTTCGACATCAAATCCAGTCAACTTATTGTTTTTCTCTTCATGGTAAGATGTCGGGAAAAGTGTACCAGCCGTCGCGACAACAATTGTGCCATCTTTTTGAATCTTGTCATATGCGGTTGCCTTCTCCTCTTGCTGACCACATGCGCTTAATAAGATCGAGCTTCCTGCGATCAAGAGACCCGTAAATTGCATTGTTTTTTTCATCGTATTATTCCTCTCTCTACTTCCATGATCAATAACTCTTTTCATAGTTAAAAATACCACGGAATCTTATGTTCGGGCAAAGTAATACGCGCACAAAGTGTAGAATTCAACTAAAAAAAATATTGAATGAATATCCATGTTTATGTAAGCGTTATCAATGTTGATATATGGTATTTCTATCTTTAAAGGTTAAATAAAATAGTGATTATGCATAGTAGCGAATAAACATAAAAGAGTGTAAAGTATAATTTAACTGAATATACAGAAAATTAAGAAGGCAAGGAGAGTGCTACCATGACATTTCATCAGTACCCTGAACAGCAGGGATTATACGACCCTCGTATGGAACATGATGCGTGCGGGATCGGGGTTTACGCACATCAAACAGGACGAGCGAGTCATGAAGTTGTTGAACATGCATTGGCCATGCTTTGTCAAATGGAACATCGTGGTGGACAAGGAAGCGATGCGAAGACGGGAGACGGAGCGGGTATTTTAACGCAATTACCAGATCGTTTGTTTCGTGAAACGGTTCGCCACATTTCCTTCCCTAAAAAAGGGGATTATGGCGTTTTCATGATGTTCTTACCACGTGAGGAACGGGAACGGATGCGACTCGAACGAACATTAGAATCCATCATCTTGACAGAAGGACAAGACGTCTTAGGATGGCGTACTGTACCTGTTCAGTCAGAAGTGCTTGGGTCGGGTGCCCGCCGCACGGAGCCAGTCATTCGTCAATGTTTCATTGGTGCAAAGGCGATGGAAGGATTGACATTTGAACGAACACTCTTTTTGATTCGTCGCGCATTTGAACGTGAATCAGAACAACTCGGTCTTGAACAATACGTCTTGAGTAGCTCGAGTGAAACAATCGTTTACAAAGGACTCGTGACGACGGATCAATTGCGCGCGTACTTCGATGACTTACGAGATGAGCGCTATCAATCAGGATTTGGTATCGTGCATTCGCGTTTTAGTACGAATACGTTTCCAAGTTGGAAACGTGCTCACCCGAACCGTTATTTGATTCACAACGGTGAAATCAACACGTTGCAAGGAAATATTCGGGCGATGCGCGGTCGAGAACGTCGACTGGCCGAGACGACGTATGGTAATCGGGCAGAGGAAGTGTTACCGATTCTAGATGAGACAGGTAGTGACTCGTCGATGCTTGATAATGCGTTTGAGTTTCTTCATCTGTCCGGACTCTCGCTCGCTGAGACAGCACTGATGCTCGTACCAGAACCATTCGAACATGCTGAGATCAGACCGGCTAAGCGCGCATATTATGAGTACCACAGTAGCATGATGGAGCCATGGGATGGTCCGTCTGCGATTGTCTTTACGAACGGAAAACAGATTGGTGCGACGCTTGACCGAAACGGTTTACGCCCAGCGCGATATGTATTGTTACGCGATGGTCACTTCATGTTGTCGTCAGAAGCAGGGGTACTTCCTCTTCGTGAACAAGACATTCTGTACAAAAAACGATTAGCACCGGGTGAACTGCTTTTACTCGACTTTGCGTCCGGTCAGTTGATCGCAGACGAAGAGATCAAACGGGAGCTAGCGACACGGCACCCTTACGCGGAGTGGCTCGCGCAAGAAGTCGTGTCCCTTTCAAGTAACGACTTCAAGGAAACGCTCGTTGAACTTGGAACGAAACAACGACACTTCGGATATACGCGTGAAGATATCGATCAATACTTGATCCCGCTCGTCGAAGAACAAAAGGATCCGTTAGGCGCGATGGGAACGGATATACCGCTAGCGGTCTTAAGTGAACGTCCTCAATCCTTGTTCCGATATTTTAAGCAGCTGTTCGCACAAGTCACGAATCCACCGATTGACGCGTTACGCGAAGAGATCGTCACCTCGACGCTGACATGGCTTGGTCGACAAGGGGAGCTGCTGACGCCGAACCGTGCAAACTGTCGTCGTGTTCGCTTGGATACGCCGATTCTGCGACCAGACGAAGCCCATGCGCTCAAACAAAGTGGACTTAAGCAAAAAACGATTTCGACGACGTTCACCGACTCGCTTGCAGAAGCACTCGACATGATCGTTGATGAGGCTGTGACCGCCGCACGAAACGGGTATGAATTATTGACGTTATCGGATCGTCTCGTACGCCCCGGCAACTTGCCGATGCCAATCCTATTAGTGACGAGTGCGATTCATCATGCGCTGATCCGTAAGGGATTACGTACAAATCTCAGCTTGATCGTTGAAGGGGGAGAGATTCGTGAAGTCCACCATGTCGCGACGTTGATCGGATACGGTGCGGATGCGATTTATCCGTACCTGGCATATGCGACGCTTGAAGAAGCGGTAGGGAATTGTTTTACGGATGTCGACAAACGTTACCAAAAAGCAGTCACCGAAGGCGTCGTCAAAGTCATGTCGAAGATGGGCATTTCGACGGTTTTCAGCTACCGGGGGGCGCAAATCTTTGAAGCGGTCGGAATCGATCGCTCCGTCATTGACCAGCATTTCACGGGTACGGTCTCTCAATTGAGCGGGATGACGCTTGAACTGATGGAAGAAGAAGTCCGACGAGCACAACAGATTGCAGATGAACGGATTCATTTAGAGTCCGGTAGTGTCTTCCGGTACCGTCAAGCGGGAGAACATCATGCCTTTAACCCAGCAACGATTCATTTGTTGCAACACGCATGCCGGACGAATGATTACCGGCTTTATCAAAAGTACGCTCAACGCATTCAGGAGGAACCGGCAACGGTGCTACGACATCTGTTGACGTTCAAGGAGACGACGGCAATCCCGATCGAGGAAGTCGAGCCTATAAGCGAAATCGTCAAATACTTTAAGACGGGTGCGATGTCCTACGGATCGTTATCCAAAGAAGCGCACGAGACGCTTGCGATCGCGATGAACCGATTAGGTGGTAAGAGTAATAGTGGTGAAGGCGGTGAAGAAGAGGAACGGTACGAACGGGATGAAAATGGTGACTTCCGGATGAGTCGGATCAAACAGATCGCCTCTGGTCGTTTTGGGGTGACGAGTCATTACCTCGTTCACGCGGACGAATTACAAATCAAGGTGGCACAAGGTGCGAAACCCGGTGAAGGCGGTCAATTACCTGGTGAAAAAGTCTATCCGTGGATTGCGCGGGTGCGTGCATCGACACCCGGTGTTGGATTGATTTCTCCACCACCCCATCACGATATCTATTCGATTGAAGATTTGGCGCAGTTGATTCATGACTTGAAACGTGCCAACGATCAAGCCCGGATTAGCGTCAAACTTGTCGCCAAAGGTGGCGTTGGGACGATCGCGGCTGGGGTTGCGAAGGGGCTTGCGGACGTCATCGTCATCAGTGGTCATGACGGCGGCACGGGTGCCTCGCCGAAGACGAGTATTCAACATGCCGGACTGCCATGGGAACTTGGTCTTGCTGAGACCCACCAAACGTTGACATTAAACGGATTACGCGAGCGTGTCGTCCTTGAAACCGACGGAAAACTCTTGACTGGTCGCGACGTCATCCTCGCCGCGATGCTCGGAGCGAATGAGTATGGGTTTGCGACAGCGCCGCTCATCGCAGTCGGATGCATCATGATGCGAGCGTGTCATCTCGACACGTGTCCTGTTGGTGTCGCGACGCAAGATCCAGAGCTCCGTAAGAAATTCACAGGATCTGCCGATGATGTCGTCCATTTCATGACGTTCATCGCAGAGGAAGTACGAGAACATTTAGCGAAGCTCGGTGTTAGACGACTACAAGATCTCGTAGGGCGGACGGATTTACTCGAACCGTCAGAACGACAACGGACGCATTGGAAGGCGAAGAGTCTTGATTTTTCGCGTCTCCTCGTTCACGTGACACACGGTCCGGCTGAACAACAACAGCATCATGTCGAGCGTTCTTTTGACGCGCGTGAAATCTCGCCGTATTTAGAGGCGGCAGATTTCAGTCAGCCTCAGACACTACGTTTAACGATTCAAAATACAGACCGTGCAATCGGAACACAGACCGGTGCCATGCTGACAAGACGGTTTGGGGCCCTTGGTCTGCCGACAGATCGATTGAAACTCGAACTGAATGGATCTGCCGGACAAAGTTTAGGCGCTTATTTACCACGTGGTGTAACACTTGATGTCACGGGAGAAGCGAATGATTACGTCGGGAAAGGATTGTCCGGGGGTATCATCGCCGTCCATCCTCCACGTTCGATTTCGTTCGTCTCGTCCGATCAATCGATCATTGGTAATGTCGCACTTTACGGGGCGACAAGTGGAGAACTTTATGTCAACGGTCAGGCAGGTGAGCGATTTGCGGTTCGAAACAGTGGAGCCGTCGCCGTCGTCGAAGGAATCGGCAACCATGGACTCGAGTATATGACCGGTGGATCCGTCGTCGTCCTTGGCGATGTCGGAAAAAACTTTGCTGCCGGTATGTCAGGTGGTGTCGCCTATGTCTTGCCGCGTCATCCTGAACAATTTTTACAACGTGTCAACCGCGAACTCGTTTCGACGGGACCTGTCACGCATGTCGAAGAGATTGCGCGACTCAAGACGTTCATCGAACGTCACGTCGCACGGACCGGAAGTGAGCAGGGAGATGCGATTCTAGCGAACTGGGATCATGTCATTCATTCGTTCATCCGCGTCATTCCCTCGACGTATGAGAAAGTGACAACGTTGATGGCTGATTTCGCTAAACAAGGACACAACACCGAAGAAGCGATGTTGCTCGCATTTGAGACACATCTAGGGCGCAGAACAGGAGGGGTACGATGAAACGACGCGATCAATTCATGACAGTTGCTCGTTCGGGTGGAACGGAACGACATCCAAGCGAACGGGTGGGTGATTTTAAGGAATATAAGACGGCTTTGACGGAAGCGGAAGCGAGTCAACAAGCAAGTCGATGTATGGATTGTGGCACCCCGTTTTGCCATGTAGGGGAAGTATTTGATCAAGTGAAGATTGGTTGTCCAGTCTATAACTTGATTCCAGAATGGAACTTGCTCGTAGAAGAAGGACGTTTTCAAGAGGCACTCGATCGCCTTCTTGAGACGAACAATTTCCCGGAATTCACGGGTCGTGTCTGCCCAGCGCCATGTGAAGGATCGTGTACGTTGTCGATTCATGAACCTGCGGTCGCGATCAAAGATATCGAACGGACAATCATCGACATTGGCTTCGAAAAAGGATGGGTCGTGCCCCGAATTCCAGCAATACGATCGACACGTTCGATTGCCATCGTTGGATCTGGTCCTGCCGGTCTTGCGGCTGCCGATCAGCTGAATCAAGCCGGTCACCAAGTGACGGTCTACGAGCGGGAAGATCGGATTGGCGGATTACTCACGTACGGCATACCAGCCATGAAACTTGATAAAGAGGTCGTACAGCGCCGTGTTGATTTGCTTGAAGCAGAAGGGATCCACTTCCGGACGAACGTCACGATCGGTGCAGATATCACTCTCGAGACACTTGAAGCGGAGTATGACGCCGTTATCTTATGTGTCGGCGCGACGGAACCACGCAAATTAACGGATGCGCCAACGCGTGGAGTTGGTTATGCGATGGATTATTTGACAGGGGTGACACGTCACGTGCTCTCGCAAGAACCGTTGTCTGCTGATCACGATGCGAAAGATAAAGATATTCTCGTCATCGGTGGAGGCGATACCGGAGCGGACTGTGTGGCAACAGCACTCCGTCAACGCTGTCGCTCCGTCGTCCAATTCGGTAAACATGAACAACCGGGTACGACGCGTGCAACAGGAAACATGTGGCCGGATACACCGTCACTCTACTCCATCGATTATGGGTACGCAGAAGCGTTGCAACAATTCGGTCGGGATCCTCGTGAATACTTGATCGCGATCAAGCGATTCACAACAAGTGAATCGGGTCAAGTCACCGGTGTCTGGACGATTCAAACGACGAAAACAAAAACTGAATCGGGTACAGTGATCTTTGAGGAGATCGAAGGGAGCGATCGTTACTTCCCAGTCGATCAAGTCTGGATTGCCATTGGATTCAGTGGTGTCGAAGAGAACGTACTCGAACATTTAGCAGTCGCCTCGGAACGTGGGAAAATCAAGACGACACGTTACGCGACGAACCGTCCAGGCGTATTTGCCGCAGGTGACGCAAGACGTGGTCAATCATTGATCGTCTGGGCGATTCGCGAAGGTCGTGAAGTAGCAGAAGCCGTTGGACAATATTTAAAAGCAATGCAACAAACAGGCTAAATCACATCGTCTGGATTTTCTGGCATCATCGGAAATCCAGGCTTTTTTGTGTTTGGCAAAGAAATCTGCCAGTTCAAAAATAACTATTGATTTTGTTTCAAGGTCAAACACCGAAAATATTTCTGCTATTCTTATAAAATGAAGAGGAGGTATGACAGATGAATTCAGAAATCATCTATTTCGTATGCGAGAGTGGAATGGCGAGTAGTATCATGGGGGCTACGATTTTAAGAAAGCGCTTACTTGAATGCGGTATTACGACAGACGTCAAGACATGTCGGATCGCAGAACTACCTGATCAAGCAGCTTTTATCGTCGGAGAAACGCAACTCGTCCATCGACACGTATGGAAAACACATTGTTCGGTTCATCCAGTCGATCGGATTCTTGATCCGACTGCATATGACGTCATCCTCGAATCTTGGCAGAAAAGAGTGAGGCTGCATGACTGAATTTACACCACGGGAACATGATATCTTATTTTTCCTATTATCACGCGAGGAACCTGTTCAAATACAAGAGATTGCGGAAACGCTCGAGACATCGGAACGAACGATTCAACGTGAACGCGATCGTCTTGCCCAGTCTTTAGAAGATCATGATTTGCGTTTGACATATGTTCGCGGCAGAGGTCTCTTAATTGAAGGAACGGACGAAGCCAAACATGCATTACGAGACCAACTCTTGTTGTCACATAAACAATTACCGAACGCTGAAGATCGCCAAGTCGAGTTAGCGTATCGGCTACTACAAGAAGAAGGGATGGTCAAATTACAGGCAATCGCCCATGCGATGTATGTGGCTCCGAGCACCGTTAGCCAGGATTTAGAGCGGATTGATGAGTGGTTTCTACAATATGACCTTGAAATCAAGCGCAAAAAAGGTATTGGTGCCGAAATCATCGGTGAAGAAATCAACAAACGCCGTTTACTGATTTCATTGATCTTTACGCAATGGGATGTTCTTGCTTTCTATCGCTTGTTACAAGGCGACGCCGGGCAATTACCTCATCTGTTACGCATGAATCGAACATCCTGGCTTGAGATGATCAATCAAGCGTACGCGGTCATAGAGCCATTGACGAAAGAAGGGCGTCTCAATGACCGACAAATCATGCGTGCGACACTCAGCTTAGCTTTACAAGCGTTGCGCAAAGATCAGTTTCCGATGCGTTACGAGTTAAAAGCGTATCCGGTTGAAATCCTCAAATGGGTGGAACGCGTCGAAGAGCGATTACCTGACACGTTGTCGATTGCCGAACGCCAATGGTTATCAGAAGAATTGCGTGCTTTCTTTCAATCGGACGCAGGAGATACGGAGGAACTCGTCACGCGCCTTCGTGTAAAACGATTGATTGAGCATGTCTCCTTACTATATGGAACGAACTTTACGAAGGATCATGCGCTAGAACGCGGACTCGTCTCGCATATTCAATCGTACACCCGTCAAAATAGCGTCAATCCGTCCTATGTCATCAAACAAATCGAACGGGAATATCCGCGCTTGTTTGATGCGGTCAAACAAGCAGCATTGTCGATCTTCACCGATGCGACATTTGAAGACGTAGATTTAGCATTTTGGGTCATGCATTTCGGTGCCGTTCTCAGCAAACCGACACCAAAACTCCCATATCGTGTTCTAGTCGTCTGCTCTGCTGGACTCGGTTCCTCGAAGTTATTGATGAATCGGTTACGGCAAGAATTCGCTGAACTCGAGCACATCGATAACTCGTCCTTGTTTGGCATCGAACGGTTACTAATCGATTCGTACGACTTTGTATTGTCGACTGTACCGTTGCCTGACATTCGTCCACCACATCTTCTCGTCAACCCGTTGCTTCCTCAGGATGAGGTCGAACGGATTCGGAAATTAATTCTCGCCTTGCCTAAATCCTTTCAACCGGCACCGCGAAAGACAAAAACGGAATGGCTCGATCTTGAGCAATTGCATCGGCTCGTTGCATCGTCCATTCAAGTATCGGACGGATTCCGAATGGAACGGTTAGAGCGGGTGGGCGATGGGATTGAATCGCTCTTGTTTGAGATCAGTACACGCATGGTCGAGCAAGGATTGGCGAAGTCAGCTGTTTCGCTCTCTGGACAATTGCTACGTCGTCATGAGATGTCAGGTCTTGGTATTCCGGGAACGCGGCTTGCGCTGTTTCACGGACGCGATGCGACGATTCAACGAGGGGGATTCCTCATCTTTGAATTGCCTGAACCGATCGACTTGCTCGGAATGGATCAACAGTTACAATCCGTCGAACGGCTCCTCGTCTTGGTCGCACCGGAAGAGACCTCGAACGAACTGCTTGAATTACTCAGTTCGATCAGTGCTGCCATCATCGAGAGTCCCGAACAAATGGATCAATTCGAATTCGGGGAGGAACAGACGATTCGTCTGCTTTTGAATCGAACGTTTCGAACGGTCATTGATCAATTCCTAGGTCACACTTGAAAAAATCCCTGTCACTCCATTCCTGAAGTGACAGGGATTTTTTTATGTCAAGCAGGCTTCTTTCCAGTCTGTCCAACTTCTTGGACAAAGACTGAACTAGGAAAGATTGAGTAAGCGCTTGCAGTACTCTTACAATAAGGTCATAGCAAAGCAATCATCGTATCAACTCATACACGAAATGGAGGCTAACACAATGGCGACAGCTCAAAATGGAGCACGGGGCATCCGTGTACAAGTTCAACGGTTCGGAAGCTTTTTAAGCGGTATGGTCATGCCGAACATCGGTGCATTCATCGCCTGGGGGATCATCACGGCACTGTTCATCCCAACTGGATGGGCACCAAATAAGGAGCTCGGTGAACTCGTCGGTCCGACGATCACCTATCTCTTACCGTTGCTGATCGGATACACAGGCGGGAAATTAATGCATGACGTCAGAGGGGGTGTCGTCGGGACGCTCGCGACGATGGGGGTCATCGTCGGCACAGAGATTCCGATGTTCCTCGGTGCCATGATCATGGGACCACTTGGTGGATACGTCATCAAAAAGTTCGATCAGTTGATCGAAGGAAAAGTCAAACCGGGTCTCGAGATGCTCGTCAACAATTTCTCGGTCGGAATCATTGGTGGTTTGTTGATGCTCGGTGGGTTCAAGTTATTCGGACCACTCATGACAGGTCTTGACGACATCATGGCTGCAGCAGTTGGTGCAATCGTCAGTGCGCACTTATTACCGCTTGCTAGTTTATTCATCGAACCAGCGAAAATTTTGTTCTTAAATAACGCCATCAACCACGGTATCTTAAGCCCACTTGGTCTCGATCAAGTGAATGAAGCAGGAAAATCGGTACTGTTCCTACTCGAAGCTAACCCGGGTCCGGGTCTCGGATTGTTACTCGCGTACTCGTTCTTCGGTTCTGGTGCAGCAAAGAAAACAGCACCGGGTGCCGCGTTCATTCAGTTCATCGGTGGGATTCACGAAATTTACTTCCCGTATGTCTTGATGAAGCCGGTCTTATTGCTTGCGATGATCGCAGGTGGTATGAGTGGAATTCTCACATTCGTCCTATTTGATGTCGGTTTAGTCGCACCTGCTTCGCCAGGTAGTATCATTGCGGTTCTTGCGATGGCATCCCGCGGCTCTTACATCGGATTGATCGCCGGTGTCCTTGTTTCAGCGTCTGTGACATTCGTTGTCTCGACTGTCTTATTGAAAACAAGCAAAGCAAAAGAGACATCGCTTGAAGAAGCAAGCGCGAACGTCAGTGCGATGAAAGGCAAACAATCGATTGCCTCGACACTCGTTTCAGCTGATGCTAAACCACTTGCGGAAGTCGAACATATCATTTTCGCTTGTGACGCTGGTATGGGATCAAGTGCGATGGGAGCATCCGTCCTTCGCAATAAAATCAACAAAGCGGGCTTACCGATCAAGGTAACGAATACGTCAATCAGTCAATTGCCGCAAAACGCCGAACTGATCATCACGCATCGTGATTTGACGGAGCGAGCGAAGGAACAGGTTCCAACGGCAGAACACCGATCAGTCGATAATTTCTTGAATGCCGGTTATTATGACCAACTCGTTCATGAGATTGAAACAGCACGAAATAAGATTTCTTAAAAATAAATATAGAGATATTCAAGGAGGAATAAACATGACAACGACAATGAACCTTTCACCGGAACTCGTATTACTGGATCAACAATTCGCAGACGAGACGGCAGCCATTACGGCTGCCGGTCAACTCCTCGTCGACCATGGATATGTCGAAGCGGGTTATATCGATTCAATGCAGGAGCGTCACGCTTTATCAACGGTTTATATCGGCAACCATGTCGCAATTCCCCACGGAACAGAGTCGGCTAAATCACAAGTCAAGAAAACGGGGCTATCGATTCTACAAGTACCGCAAGGCGTAGCGTTCGGAACGGAACAAGCACGACTCGTCATCGGTATCGCTGGTGTTGGGGACGAACACCTCGAGTTGTTATCGAATATCGCAGTCATTTGCTCCGATGAGGAGAACGTCGAGCGTATCGTGGCAGCGAAATCAAAAGAAGAAATCATTGCCTTATTGACAGCGGAGGTGTAAGCATGAAAGCCATTCATTTTGGTGCCGGTAACATTGGACGTGGTTTCATCGGCTTACAACTCGTCAAGACGGGTTACGAAGTCTGTTTCGTAGATGTCAATACGACGGTCGTCGATGCATTAAAAGCACGACATACCTATGAGGTCGGTTATGCCTCTGAACAAGGAGGACGTGAACGGGTCGACGGCGTGACGGCGCTCAACAGTTTGTCTGAACCGGATCAGGTCATTGCAGCGATTCGCGATGCAGATGTGATTACGACAGCTGTCGGTCCGAGCTTGTTGTCGAAAGTAGCTCCTTTGATCGCGGAAGGGTTACGTCAACGTGATCAACAGACACCTGTCTACGTCATTGCGTGTGAGAATATGATCGGTGGGTCAAAACACTTGCAAGCGGAGGTAGCGAAACATCAGACGGTAGCGGAGAACTGGTATTTCCCGAATGCAGCGGTTGACCGGATCGTGCCGCTTCAGCATCATGAAGACCCGTTGTACGTCGAAGTGGAAGAATTCTTCGAATGGGTGATTGAGACGACTGGACTACCGGAAGCCTATCCACGGATTAAAGGTGTTACCTATGTCGAGAACATCGAACCGTTCATCGAGCGGAAACTGTTCACCGTTAATACGGGACATGCGATCGCTTCGTACCTCGGAGCACTCTTTCATAAAGAGACAATCGCTGAAAGTCTAACGGATCCACGCATCCGTCGTGGTGTCCAGACAGCACTTTACGAAACAGGGTGGTTGTTACTTGAAAAGTACGGCTTTAACCCCGTCGACCATAGTGCGTATATCCAAAAGAATATGAAACGCTTTGAAAACCCGCGAATTCATGATGAAATCATTCGTGTCGCTCGTTCACCGATTCGTAAACTGAGTCCAAGTGACCGACTCGTCAAACCAGCGAAGGAATTGATGGAGCGCGGGATTGAAGCAGATGGATTAGCGCGCGGGATCGCAGCAGCACTGACCTATTTCGATCCAAATGATTCAGAATCTTCTGAATTAAATGCATATATCACGAAACATGGAATTGAAGATGCGTTAAACGCATATCTAAAACTGTCAGCAACGGATCCACTTGGATCTCGAATCATCGAACATTATGAAGCGATGCAACAACAAGTCAATTCGATTGCTTGAGAATAAGTGTGCGCACCACCCTTCACGTCACGTGAAGGGTGGTTTTGTATTTCAAATAACATGTAGCGCATCGTCATCGAAATAATCAGTTTTTGCAAATCTTCTATCACAATTTGATTACAATTTGTATATTCAATTTGGAATATTCGAAAACGAATATTTAGCGATTAAAATACATTGTACGCTATATGAACGGAACATCTCTATTCCGATTTTTCAGGTAAGAGAAGGTGATTATATGTTGAATTATAAAGTGAACGTATATAGATTAAACGGAGCACGACCAAAAGCAACAAAAGGAACCGGACCAAAACATTTGATTTATTCGAGTCAGTTTTCTTCACGTACACCAGTCCATTTATTGCATCAACTCATCTTGAATCGTTTGTTGGTTGAACAAGAAAAAAATCTTGATTTGACGTATACGATCGAAGTAAATGCGGTACTTGATCAATTCGTGATCGACGTCCGTGTCTTTTCAACAGATACGGTCAGTGTCAAAGTAGAGCGTGACTTGATTGAAATCATTGAACGAGAAGAAGTCCGTCATATCCCAGCGCTTGAGATCGGAAAACCGGATTTTGCGGAATTCGCCCACATCGTCTTAAAGGTCAAGGAAGGTGGCCCACGCCTGTCACAAGAGGATACGCAACGAATATTCAATGAGTCTGGTGTTCGAGGACGAATCATCCTGCATAAGGAACGAATCGACAGTCATGAACCGTCACATTCGATTCAACTACTTATTGGTGGGACGGAAAAGTCTTTATATAGTCTTTCGCAATACCAGCTTGATCCACTCTTCCGTAAAAATGGGTTAACGATTCAATCCTTGAATCTGTTACCGTTTGATTTATTCATGATTCGTGACAAAATCGCGATGCTGTCTTCGGCAGATGCTTCGCAACTGTGGATCGATGACATCACGACATCCAAGAACGGACGATCACATCAGATTTGTTTTAACGATGGGAATGAATGCATGACGGTTATCTGTGATCTTCATGGATCAATTCGTTCTTATAAGTGTTCGTGATGGTTTAACTCTTCTTCGAATAGGCTACATTCTTAACAGAGGTTCTAACGAAGGGGAGTCGAACAATCATGTTATCTAAACAACAGACGGAAGAATTCAAGCAACGATTATTAAAGGAAAAAGAAAAGACGACATCAAACATCGAACAACGCGATACCGATTACGATGAAGGTGAATTGTCGAGTTACGATAATCATCCTGCCGATTCCGGCGATGAATTGTTCTTGCGGGAACGCGATCAAGCGATCACAGACATGCAAGAGGATATGCTCTCTGATGTGGATCGTGCCCTAAAAGCGATCGAGGACGGAACGTATGGCATTTGTAAGGTCTGTGGAAAAGAGATTGAGATTGAACGTCTTGATATCATTCCGGAAACGCTATTATGTATCGAGCATGCAAAAGAAGAAGCAGAACAAAACGAGAACGATCCGAATTCGCGACCAAGTGAAGAAGATGTACTGGATCCATCTGTTACAGCCCGCGGGAAAGACATCGACGGTGATACGGATGGATTCTCGAAAGTAAGTGATTTCGGTAGTTCCGACACACCGTCTGACCAAGAAGACGGAATTGACCCGACACGGTCTTGACCGGCAAAACATCTCCCGAAAATGGAGATGTTTTTTTCTCGAAAAAAATCACAGATATTTACCGGAATTTTTTGACTTTTCATATAATTTTGGTACGATGGTATCGAGGGGGCTGTTTTAGCCTATATTAAAATGTAAGCGCATACAAGCATCCGTCTCACTGCTTGACCATTTTAGTTGAGGGAGGAAATAACGCATGATTTATGACATTCCGAACAAGCAAGGGTCAAAAGTACAGTACAAGGAACGGTATGAAAATTATATCAATGGAAAGTGGACGGCACCTGTCGGGGGAGAATATTTTGATAATGTCACACCTGTCACTGGTAAAGTATTGTGCCAAGTCGCTCGTTCCGGTAAGGAAGACATCGAACTGGCTCTTGATGCAGCACACTCGGCAAAAGAAGCATGGGGGAAAACGTCTGTAACGGAACGCTCAAACATTTTAAATAAAATCGCGAATCGGATGGAAGAAAACCTTGAGATGCTCGCTTATGCAGAGACGCTTGAGAACGGGAAAGCGGTTCGTGAGACACTCAACGCCGATCTACCGCTCGCAATCGATCACTTCCGTTATTTCGCCGGCGTCATCCGTGCCCAAGAAGGTTCGGTCGGCGAACTCGATCAAGACACGGTAGCGTATCACTTCCATGAGCCACTTGGCGTCGTTGGTCAAATCATTCCGTGGAACTTCCCGCTCCTGATGGCTGTCTGGAAGCTGGCACCGGCTCTTGCAGCAGGAAACTGTGTCGTCTTAAAACCAGCAGAACAAACACCAGCGAGCATCATGGTGCTCATGGAACTTGTCGAGGATCTATTGCCACCTGGTGTCGTGAATATCGTCAATGGATTTGGTCTCGAGGCAGGAAAACCGCTCGCTTCAAGCAAACGAATCGCAAAAATCGCCTTTACGGGAGAGACGACGACAGGACGTTTGATCATGCAGTACGCATCACAAAACTTGATTCCGGTCACACTCGAACTCGGTGGGAAATCACCGAACATCTTCTTTGAGGATATCATGCAGGCAGACGATGCTTTCTTTGATAAAGCAATCGAAGGATTACTGATGTTCGCGTTGAACCAAGGAGAAGTCTGTACGTGTCCGTCGCGTGCCTTGATTCAAGAATCGATTTACGAACCGTTCATGGAACGTGTTCTAGAGCGCGTTAAAGCCATCAAGATCGGAAATCCTCTTGATTCGGACGTCATGATGGGTGCTCAAGCTTCGAACGAACAGATGGAGAAAATTCTTTCATATCTTGAAATCGGTAAGTCGGAAGGCGCAGAATGTCTCATCGGTGGGGAACGCAACATGCTTGAAGGGGATCTCGCAGAAGGATATTACATCCAACCAACGATCTTCAAAGGACACAATAAGATGCGAATCTTCCAAGAGGAAATTTTCGGACCGGTCTTGTCAGTTACGACATTCAAGACGGAAGAAGAAGCGCTCGAAATTGCGAATGATACGTTATATGGTCTTGGTGCCGGCGTCTGGACACGTGATATGAACCGTGCTTATCGGTTTGGGCGTGCGATCGAAGCAGGACGCGTCTGGACGAACTGTTATCACCAATATCCAGCACACGCGGCGTTTGGTGGTTACAAAATGTCAGGGATCGGACGTGAAAACCATAAGATGATGCTCAACCATTACCAACGGACGAAAAACCTACTCGTTAGCTACAACCCGAATAAACTCGGTTTCTTCTAAGTCGGAAAGGACGTGGATGCAAATGGTGGAACGTGTTCAGGCGACAGCAGCTTGTCTAGAGTTAATCGACCAGTTGAGAGAAAAACACGGTCCGTTGATGTTTCATCAATCTGGTGGTTGTTGCGATGGCAGTTCCCCGATGTGTTTTGCGCAGGGTGATCTATTCCTGGGAGATCAGGATAAAAAACTGGGAGAGATCGGTGGTTGTCCGTTTTATATTCATGAAGATCAATATGAGTACTGGAAACATACGCAACTCATCATTGATGTCGTGGATGGTCGAGGCGGAATGTTCTCTCTTGAAGGTGTCGAAGGGAAACGTTTTTTGACACGCTCCCGTGCGTTCACGCAAGAGGAATACGCTGAACTATCAGCATCAAGCTAAGGAATCAAACACGGTTTCGTCGAGGTGACTTGTTCATTCAGGTCGCTCGTACGGAATCGTGTTTTTTGTTCGTATCACGACGTTCGAACAGGATAAAAGTTGGTAATGCGGCATAAGAACGGTATAATGAACTCATATTTTGACGAGAAGATAGTTTCACACTATGACATTATAGGGGGTCACCATGAAATATCCATTTTTAGGTTGGACAGGTCAAACGATCGGAGTGACGGCGCCCTCCTCCGGATTACGTGAACAGCAACAGGAATGGGTCGAACGAGCAGTTGAACAGGTACAAGCACGACAAATGAACGTCCGTTTAGGCGAAACGATTTGGTCGCATCAACATGCTGAGAGTGCACCGGCTAAACAACGGGCCGAAGAATTGAACCGCATGATGACGGATGAGACGATTGATGCCGTCATCCCGCCATTTGGCGGGGAACGCGCCATTGATCTTTTACCTGAGTTGACGCTAGCTACTTACCAAACAAAATGGTTGCTTGGCTATTCCGATATCAGTACGCTATTGCTCAGTCTGACGCTTCAGACGGGAATTGCAACAGCACATGGTCCGAATTTCGTTGAGCTTCGAAGTGAAGAATGGGACGAGACGACAAGTGCCTGGCGACGAGTACTTGCGACGCCAACTGGAGGAACCGTTACACAGTGGGCTTCCGATCGTTATCAATCCGAGTGGACTGATGAAGAACGTCCAGCAGGTTCGTTATTTCAGCTAACGGAAGCGACGGAATGGAAAGCACTTGATGAGCGAACAGAAGTGACCGGACGTATACTTGGTGGGTGCCTAGAGACGATTCGCCATTTGATTGGGACACCGTATGGAGATGTGCAGCGTTTCCAGCGTGAAGAGATCAACGGAGAACCGATCCTCTGGTACTTTGAGGTGTCTGAAGCGAATTCGGCAGAGGTGCACCGGACGCTGCGACAAATGGCGTATGCTGGCTGGTTCAACCATGCGGCTGGCTTTTTATTCGGGCGCACGTCTGCAAGGATTACAGAAGACCTGACATGGCTAAACGTGTATCAATATCTAGCGGATGAGACAGGCTTACCAGTCTTATACGATCTTGACATCGGTCATCAGCCGCCGCAGGTGACGTTAATCAATGGAGCGACGGGTACGGTTCGTATTCAAGGAAAAGATTCACGAATCGATCTGACGTTCAACTAAAAAGGAGAGCACGCAATGGCACGTCGTAAGTTTCAAGCATTAGGCGTTTATAAACGCGTCCATATCAATCCGGAGACACGTCGGATGACGTTACCGGAACCATTTTACGATGCACTTCGTCTAGAAGATGAATTGCTGATTGCACAAGTCGGAGATGTTCTCGTCATGCGACGTCCGGGGGAGGTCGTCGAGACAGAAACAGATTTATTGAGCGAACTCGTAGAAGATGGATTCACGGGTACAGAGCTCGTCCAAGAATTTGCCTACCGGCGTCAGCAACAAGAACAGCGATTACGTCAACAAGTCTTGCAGGATGAAGAGGATGACCATGCTGCTCAACTGAAGATCGAGTTATAACGGAAAGAAGGAGTGGGGCAGATGCGTCGCAGAACAAAAATTGGAATCGGAGTCATCGGATCCGGATTAGTAGCAGCGAGTTATTATTTTTACGAGATGGCAATCGCTACGAATCCAAAGCCATTCTTATCGAATAATCGAGATCTAAGTGACGAGATGATCCGATTGATGCAACCTGGTCAGACATGGATCAAGGAGCAACCGCTTGAGCGGATCGAGATTGAAGCGAAAGACGGTTTAACGTTACGCGGGCATTTTCTTCCGTCACCTGTTCCGTCAGATCGGATCGTCATTCTCGTGCACGGGTACGGAGGCGTCGGAACGGATTTAGCCGGATTCGCCTATCTGTACCATCAGGCCGGTTTCCATGTCATGATGCCCGATAATCGTGGACACGGAATGAGTGACGGTCACTACATCGGATTCGGATGGCATGATCGGGAAGATTGTCTCAGTTGGTCGAACTATCTGATTGAACGGATCGGACAGGAGGCGAAACTATTCCTGCATGGCGTATCGATGGGAGGGGCGACCGTATTGATGACGAGTGGCGAACAACTCCCACCACAAATCAAAGGAATCATTTCTGATTGTGCCTATACGTCCGTTAATGCAGTCCTTGCGTATCAGATGAAGCGGATGTACCGTCTACCACACTTTCCGTTCTTAGGCATGACGAGCGTATTGACGAAGCTAAAGGCTGGTTATACGTTCCGTGAAGCATCTGCGCTGAAACAGGTCAAAAAGGCACAAGTACCGATTTTGTTCATCCATGGTGGGGCGGATACATTCGTACCGACAGACATGGTGTATGAGCTGTATGAAGCTTGTCCAACGGAAAAAGAGCTCGTCGTCATTCCAAATGCCGCTCATGCGATGGCCTATTTTGAGGATCCAGCATTGTATGATGATGTCGTCGAGAAGTTCGTTCGCAACATCTTGCGAAATGATTGACAACTCCGTTCTTTACCCGCTATATTAATATCATAAATCAACGTCGTCGTGGCGGAACTGGTAGACGCGCTAGACTCAGAATCTAGTGGTGGCAACACCGTGGAGGTTCAAGTCCTCTCGGCGGCATAAATGATTGAAGGAGGCAATCCCAGCAGGGGGTTGCCCTTTTTTTATTGCTGAATAGAAAACGATTACAACGAATAAAAATTCAGAAATATTTATCTTTTTAGAATTTTTCTGGTAAAATACGTTTTAAAGAGGGTACTCTTCAGGGAAAGTACTAAGTGAAGTAGACAATCTTTAACACATAGGAGAGGGGAAACAAACATGAAAAAAGGGAGTATCTTGCTAGCGCTCTTGATGAGCTGTGTTCTCGTACTTGGTGCATGTAGCATCGGTTCGAAAGAAGAAGAGTCGTCTGAAGGAAAGACTTATAAGGTCGGCATTGACGTCACGTATCCACCATTCGAATATAAAGACGGGGATACGTACAAAGGAATCGACATCGATCTCATGAAAGCAATCGCGAAGGATCAGAACTTCAAGATTCAATTTGAAGCGATGGACTTTAGCGGCATCATTCCGGCACTTCAAGCAAATCAATTGGACGTTGCCATTGCCGGTATGAGTATTACGCCAGAACGGAAGAAAGTCGTCACATTCTCGGATCCATACTTCAAAGCTGGTCTTATTCTAGTCGTCAAAGAAGATGAGAATGGTATTAAATCTGTCAACGATTTAAAAGGGAAAAAAGTAGCCGTCAAAAAGGGAACGACGGGTGCGAAATATGCAACGGATAACGCAGATAAACTGGGCTTTACAGTCACACAGTTCAATGACAGTCCAGCGATGTTCCAAGAAGTGAAGAATGGTAACGCTGCTGCTTTGATTGAAGATTATCCTGTCATCTCATATGCAAACAAACAACAAAACCTTGGATTAAAACTTGTCGGAGACCGTCTCAACGGGGACAACTACGGAATCGCTGTCTTAAAAGGTGAGAACGAGGATCTGATGAAGAAAATCAACAAAGGGCTTGCGAATCTGAAAGAAAACGGTGAATACGATAAAATCGTTGACACGTATCTGAAATAAGTCGCAAGGCGATAAGGGAGTGGGATAGCCAATGGAAGTGGTCAAAACCGCATTTCCATTTTTCTTGGAAGGGCTTCAAGTCACATTGTATATTTTCATCATCGCGGTCATCGTCGGCTTTCTGATTGGCTTAGTCGTCGCAT
The DNA here is from genome assembly GCF_000414195.2 of Exiguobacterium sp. OS-77. Lineage (NCBI taxonomy): Bacteria > Bacillati > Bacillota > Bacilli > Caryophanales > Exiguobacterium > Exiguobacterium sp. OS-77. The sequence goes on from NZ_DF239008.1 coordinate 1,387,395, forward strand.
TGATGCGGTTATCACCATCAAAAATCTTAAACGGGATCGCAATTGTCTATATTGATGTCATTCGCGGAACGCCGTTCATCGTTCAGTTATTCTTCATCTATTTTGGACTCAATTCGCTCGAATGGTTATCGATGGACCGGATGTATGCAGGGATACTGACGGTCGCAATCAATGCCGGTGCTTATTTTGCGGAGATCATTCGAGCTGGTATCCAGTCGATTGATAAAGGACAAACAGAAGCTGCGCGTTCACTCGGGATGACAGGGCGTCAAACGATGGTACAGATCATCTTACCGCAAGCATTCCGACGGATGTTACCAACGATTACGAACCAATCGATCATCAGCTTAAAAGATACATCGTTGCTGTCGATCATCGGAATCGCTGACTTGACGCAACAAGGTCAGGTTCAGCAATCGACGACGTTCGAACCATTTATCGTCTGGTCTGTCGTCGGATTGATGTACTTCGTCATCATTTATCTCTTGTCCTTAGTGGCGAAGTTCTTGGAACGGAGGTTTACATTACGATGAGTATCATTGAAGTGAAGAACTTAAAAAAATCCTTCGGTTCGAATGAAGTCTTAAAAGACATCAACGTCTCGATTGCAGAAAAAGAAGTCGTTTGTGTCATCGGTCCGTCGGGATCTGGGAAAAGTACGTTTTTACGCTGTTTGAATCGATTGGAAGAGATCACGGGTGGTACGGTCATCGTCGATGATTTCGACATTACGAGTCCAAAGGTCGATATCAACAAGGTCCGGGAAGAAGTCGGGATGGTCTTTCAACATTTTAATCTCTTCCCACATAAGACCGTGCTAGAAAACGTCACGCTCGCACCGATTAAAGTGCGTAAATCGGATAAAGAACAGGCGAAACAGCGGGCACTTGAACTACTCGATAAAGTCGGATTACGTGAAAAAGCGGATAATTATCCAGGTGAATTATCTGGAGGTCAAAAACAGCGGGTCGCTATTGCCCGCGCGCTTGCGATGAATCCGAAAATCATGTTGTTTGATGAGCCAACGTCAGCGCTTGACCCGGAAATGGTCGGTGACGTGCTTGCCGTCATGAAACAGCTTGCCCTTGAAGGCATGACGATGGTCGTCGTGACCCATGAGATGGGATTTGCTCGAGAGGTTGGAGATCGCGTCTTATTCATGGATGGTGGCTATATCGTCGAAGAGAACGTGCCACAAGCATTGTTTGATTCTCCACAACACGAACGGACGCAATCGTTCCTTAGTAAAGTCTTATGATGGAACCGGCGTATCTAAATGCGGATACGCCGGTTTTTTGACGAATCATAAATAACTGGCTAAGCGCTCATAAGAAAAACTTATACATTTAAGCGCAAGAATTTGGGAATTCGAAATGCACACACAGGAAAAGAGTAGTAATATAGTAACGAAGGCACTTTCATGGAAGAATGACACGATCATTCCTTCTCATGACGTTCAGCGTTTTATTCATGCAATTCCTTTTGAAAGCGCTAACAGGTAGAGGGCTGGAAACACATCGAGTATCCACTGGATGTGTGGGGAGAAATATAGAAACGGGGGGAACCGTACATGGCAAGCCACGAGCAAGATCAACAAGCATTCTATGGACCAAACCTTGGCTACATCATTGAATTGTACGAGCGTTTTTTAGAAGACAAAACATCCGTTGATGAGGAGACACGTGCTTATTTCGAAGAGCATGGTGCACCCGTGACGGAACCAGTTGTACCGATGCAAGTCGAGACAGGAGATTTCGAAAAATATCTTGCGGCGAATCGTTTAGCGGAACAAATTCGTGCAAAAGGACATCTTGCGGCGGATATCTATCCGCTGAAGGACCATCCGCGAGAAACAGGATTATTCGAATTGAGTCAGTACGGATTGACAGAAGCAGATCTTCGAAAAATGCCAGTCTCACTCGTCTGTCCTGAACCACCAACTGGTGTACAGGACGCATTTGAAGGCATCGAACATTTAAAAGCGCAGTACACGGGAGCAGCCGCAGTTGAGTTCCAGCATGTCGACGATCTCGATGAAAAGAAATGGCTCCGTCAGAAAATCGAGCAAGGTGCTTTGACAGCGGCGCTAGATGCTGAACAAAAGAAACAGTTGTTCAAACGCTTAGCTGAAACGGACCTCTTCGAAAAATACTTGCACAAAACATACGTCGGTCAAAAACGCTTCTCGATTGAAGGACTTGACGCGATGGTGCCATTGCTCGACACAATCGTCGGACACCTCATCTCGAACGGGTCGGAGACGATCAATATCGGAATGGCACACCGTGGACGGTTGAACGTTTTGGCGCACGTACTCGGGAAGCCGTATGAAATGATCTTTGCTGAGTTCCAGCATGCACCAAACCACGACCTCGTACCATCTGAAGGCTCGATTGGGATCACGTACGGTTGGACGGGCGACGTGAAGTATCACCTCGGTTTAAACCGAAAACTTGAGCAAGAGACACGTAACGTGCGGATGACGCTTGCGAACAATCCGTCGCACCTTGAGTTCGTCGACCCAGTCGTCGAAGGCTTCACACGTGCGGCACAAGATGATCGCTCACAAAAAGGAGCACCACGCCAAGAGCAAGCGGCTGCTGCTGCGATCCTGATCCACGGTGATGCAGCGTTCCCAGGTCAAGGAATCGTGGCTGAAACATTGAACTTAGCGAATCTCAAAGGATATAACACCGGCGGAACGATTCATATCATCGCGAACAACACGATCGGCTTCACGACGGAGCCGACGGACTCCCGTTCGACGCGTTACTCGAGTGATCTTGCCAAAGGATATGAGATTCCAGTCTTCCACGTCAATGCGGATGAGCCGGAAAGCTGTCTCGCTGTCGCGTTGCTCGCGAGCGAGTACCGGGCAACGTTTAAGAAGGATGTCATGATTGATTTGATCGGATATCGTCGTTTTGGTCATAACGAAATGGATGAACCGATGAATACGAACCCGGTCTTATACGATTTGATTCATAAACATGATCCAATTCGTGTCTTGTACGGGAAAACACTTGTCGCGAACGGGGATGCGACAGCTGACGAAATTCAATCGATTGAAACATCGATCAATGACCAGATGAAAGCAGCTCGTGAAAAAGTACCAAACGTCGAGAAAGAGTATGGTGGGGTCATGCCGGACGTCGTCTTTAAAGGCGTTCCGACCATCGAGACAGGGGTCTCGATTGAAACATTGACGGCGTACAATGAAGAATTATTACAGTGGCCGGACGGCTTCCAAGTGTTCCATAAACTTGAGAAGGTCCTGAAGCGCCGGACGGATGCGTTCTCAACGAAGAACGGAATTGACTGGGGACATGCCGAAACATTGGCGTTCGCTTCGATTCTCTCAGATGGAACACCCATCCGCTTGAGCGGTCAAGATTCTGAACGGGGAACGTTCGCACAACGGAACATTAATCTTCATGATGTGAAAACAGGAGAAGGCTTCTCGCCACTCCATGCCTTGTCAACGGCAACTGCATCATTCTCGGTCTACAACAGTCCGTTGTCTGAAGCAGGTGTACTTGGTTTTGAATACGGTTATAACGTCTTCGCTCCGGAAACACTTGTATTATGGGAAGCGCAATATGGGGACTTTGCGAACTCAGGTCAAGTCATCTTCGACCAGTTCATCTCAGCTAGCCGAGCAAAATGGGGACAAACGTCAGGTCTCGTCATGTTGCTTCCGCATGGTTATGAGGGGCAAGGACCAGAACACTCGAGTGGTCGTTTAGAACGTTTCTTGACGTTATCGGGTGAGAAAAACTGGACGGTCGCGAACGTGTCAAGTGCTGCCCAGTACTTCCACCTGTTGCGCCGACAAGCAGCGATTCTCGGGAAAGAGGAAGTCCGACCGCTCGTCGTCATGACGCCGAAGAGTCTCTTGCGTCATCCGCTTGCGACATCCGATGTCTCTGAGTTGACGGAAGGTAGTTTCCAACGTGTCATCGAACAAGCTGGACTTGGCGAAGCACCAGATCGTGTTAAACGTCTTGTGTTCTGTTCTGGTAAGATGGCAATCGATCTAGCAGAAGCCGTTTCAAAATCAGATGAGAATCTCGATTGGCTACAAATCGTCCGGGTCGAGGAGTTGTATCCGTTCCCGGCGAAAGCCTTACAAGAAGTCATCGCGCGCTATGAAGCCGTCGAAGAGATGGTTTGGGTACAAGAAGAACCGAAAAACATGGGGGCTTGGTCCTTCATGGAACCTCGACTTGAGACAGTCGCACCGAACGGCATCCAAACCGTCCGTTACATCGGTCGTCGTCGTCGTTCTAGTACAGCAGAAGGTGACCCGTCAGGTCATAAAGTAGAGCAGGCACGTATCATCAATGATGCACTCACAGCGACTGTTTCTACTCCAACAGCACCATCACACGTATCAAATCACACATCATAACTTAAGATAGAATCGAGTCATAGGGGGAGAATACGATGGAAATCAAAGTACCAGAACTTGCCGAATCAATTACTGAAGGAACGGTGGCGTCTTGGTTAAAACAACCAGGTGATCACGTGGAAAAAGGGGAAGCCATCGTTGAGCTCGAGACAGATAAAGTCAACATCGAAGTACCGTCAGATGAAGCAGGTACGTTGACGGAAGTGATGGCTGCTGAAGGAGATACAGTTCGCGTCGGGGAAACGATTGCTGTCATCTCTGCTGGTGGCGAGGCTCCAAAACCGGCTGCGGCAGAACCAGTACAAGAAACGCCAAAAGAGACACCAAAAGCAGAAGAAAAAGCGGAACAACCGGTGGCTGCAGCAGCGACTGAAAGTACATCTGTTGCGGATCGTCCGATTGCTTCACCTGCTGCCCGTAAACTGGCTCGTGAAAAAGGAATCGATTTAGCACAAGTGGCGACGCAAGATCCACTTGGTCGCATCCGCGTCCAAGACGTCGCGACGTTTGAAGTAGCACCACGTGAGCAAGCAAAACCGGCTCCTACGAAACCCGCTACACCGGCACCAGCACCTTCAGCCGCTCCTGGGAAACCGGAAGAGCGAATCAAGATGTCACGCCGTCGTAAGACGATTGCGAACCGACTCGTTGAAGTTCAACAAACGGCAGCGATGTTGACGACATTCAATGAGATCGATATGTCAGCGGTCATGGCACTACGTAAACGTCGCCAAGAGAAATTTGTGAAGGAAAACGAAGTCAAGCTCGGATTCATGTCATTCTTTACAAAAGCAGCAGTCGCAGCACTGAAGAAGATGCCATACTTGAATGCTGAGATTCAAGGGGATGAAATCGTCCTGAAGAAATTCTACGATATCGGGATTGCGGTCTCAGCACCGGACGGTCTCGTCGTTCCTGTCGTACGTGATGCGGACAAGAAGAACTTCGCTGAGATTGAAAAAGATATCATTCAACTCGCTGTCAAAGCGCGTGACAACAAACTCGGTCTATCTGACTTGACGGGTGGTACGTTCACGATCACGAATGGTGGTACGTTCGGTTCACTCATGTCGACACCGATCTTAAACGGTCCACAAGTCGCGATTCTAGGGATGCATGCAATCAACTTGCGTCCTGTCGCGATTGATGCTGAACGGATGGAAAACCGTCCGATGATGTATGTCGCACTCTCCTACGACCACCGAATCGTTGATGGAAAAGAAGCCGTTACGTTCCTGAAGCACATCAAAGATTTGCTTGAAGATCCAGAGTCATTGATTTTCGAAGCGTAAGTTTCAAGAAGACCCGTTTGATCGAACGGGTCTTTTTCTATGTCGTAATAACACTTTGTCATCAAATCACGAAATGACATTTACATTTTCTCTATATCAGCTTCATACATACGACTTAGGATAGGTATTGTAAGAATATTTCAAGGGGGAATCAATTATGTTGAAACAATTTGGGTTAACGATGGCTGCAGGCGCGATATTAAGTACAGGTTTTCCGACAGAAGATGTCGGTGCACAATCAAAAGGAAAATCATTGCTCGATCCAAATCGAATCATCAACGTCGCTCACCGCGGAGCTTCAGGGTATGCACCAGAGCATACGATGCCAGCTTATGAAATGGGACATAAGAAATTTAAAGCAGATTACATCGAGATTGACTTACAGATGACAAAAGATGGTCAATTGATTGCGATGCACGATGAAACGGTTGATCGGACTACAGATGGGACGGGTGCTGTCAAAGACAAGACACTTGAAGAAATCAAGAAGCTTGATGCAGGAAGCTGGTTCAATGAAGTAAACCCTTCACTTGCTCGAAAAGAGTACGCTGGATTAAAAGTGCCGACACTTGAAGAAATTTTCTCGACATATGGAAAGCATGCGAACTATTATATTGAAACAAAATCGCCAGAGGTTTATCCAGGTATGGAAGAGAAGTTATTGAATACCTTAAAAGCTTATGGTTTATCGAGTGATCGTGTAAAACCGGGTCAAGTCTTAATTCAATCGTTCAGTGAAGCAAGCCTTCAAAAAGTCAAAGCCATGGATCCGAATGTACCGCTTATTCAGTTGATGGAAGCGAACGAAGTCAAGGCATTGACGGATGATCGATTGACTGCAATCCGTCAGTATGCAGTCGGTGTCGGTCCTTCCTTCAAAGCGTTGACACGTGAGAACGTCTCAGCGATTCGCGCGCATGATTTATTACTTCACCCGTATACTGTCAATGAAAAAGCGGATATGGTACGTATGCTTGATTATGGTGTTACAGGTGTCTTTACGAACTATGCCGACCGTTTCAATGATGTCGTGAAAGGGCTGTACAAAAAATAAAGTAAAAACGAAACAGTACTATTTCTTCTTTCGAACAGGAAAGGAGGAATAGTTTTTTGTTTTTAAAACTCGTATTTTAAATCCAATATTTCATTCCATACGTAAACCCTATAGAGGTTTATCAGAATTTCGAATCATGAGACAAAACAATGTAGTCAGTTTCGTATTTCATGGTACGATAACAGTGCAGTTTTGGGAAGGAATGGAGTGAGGATCGTGAGAATTACACAGTATACGGATTATGGACTACGTGTGTTGATGTATCTCGGGGTGCACCGGGATGTTATCACACCAATGCCGCAGATTGCCAAGCATTATGGCATCTCATCCAACCATTTAATGAAGGTAACACAACAATTAGCGAAACTTGGCTATGTCGAATCAACAAGAGGTCGGTCAGGCGGACTCCGTTTGATTCGTGAGCCAAAAGACATCAACATCGGGAAAGTCGTTCGGGAGATGGAACCGATGGATATCGTCGAGTGTTTTGGAAGCAACGGTCATTGTGTCATCGAACCAGGATGCCGTCTAAAAGGTGTGCTCGGACGAGCGCTTCGAGCTTTTATCCGGGAACTGGAACAGCATACATTAGAAGAATTGCTAGATAATCGTGATGAGTTGGCACTCTTGTTTGCTGCCTCATCTTTACAGCGTTCCTAATCAAAAAACCCTCGTTTCCGTGAATGGAAGCGAGGGTTTTGTCATAGCGATACTTATACGTCATCTTGGCGTTTCTTTGGTTCCACATGTTCTTTATTCTGGGACAAGTCGTCACGAACAGACGATTTCCACAACGGAACATTGCTGTAATATGCAGCACGAGCGATCAGATGTCCTCCAATCGGTGCTGTGATGAGCACGAACAGGATGCCGAGAACGACACGAGAGGAGAAGAATCCATCTTCAGTGACGAAATAGATGATGACGCCGATTAAAATCGACATGACACCTAATGTCGCGCTTTTAGATGCAGCGTGAGCACGCGTATAGACATCCGGTAAGCGGATCAGACCAAGCGCGGTGACGAGACTAAATCCCATACCGAGCAAGGCGAAGACCGCGACGATCAATTCATTGGTTGCGATCACGTTCGATGATCTCTCCTTTCTCGATATATTTTGAAAAGGCAACTGTACCGATGAAGGCGAGTATACCAATCAACAGGATGACTTCGAGGTAGTCGCTCGTCCGTAAGATGATCGAGACAAGTCCAACGATTGAAATCAAGCTGATACCAATTGAATCAAGCGCGATGACACGATCCGCAATACTTGGTCCTTTGATGACCCGGTAAAACAGACCAAGCATCGAGAGAAAGACACCCCCGAGTGCGATATAGATTAAAATATCGAACATCACCGACTCACCTCCAGAATGGCTTTCTCAAAACTATCGCGAATCGAAGCGACCGCTTCATCGACCTCTGGCATGTGGAGTGCATGAATGTAGAGTGTCTTATTATCATCCGAGATATCAACGACAAGCGTTCCCGGTGTCAGCGTGATCAGCATTGACAGCAACGTGATTTGCCACGGTTGATCGAGTTCGGTCTCATAGGCGAAAATACCAGGTTGAATATCTAACTTCGGCTTTAAAATGATTTTCAAGACATCGATGTTCGCGACGACAAGCTCGTAGAGAAAGCGGAAAAACAATAGGACGAGTGCGACGACAGGTCCGAGATAAAAGCGACCTTTGAAGCCGCGACGGAAAGCGAACATCGCAATCAGCCCTAGCGCGTAACCGATGACGAAACCGGAGGCCGAGAAATTGTTTGAGAGAAACATCCACAAGAATGCAAGAAATAAGTTGAGCAAGACTTGAAATGCCATGAATTAACGACCTCCTTTTAGTACGGCATCGATATAGAGCGTTGGATTCGTCAACGGTTCGACGGCTTGTTGAATCAGTGGACGCATCGCCTCAGCACCTACTCCATAGAGAACGCTGAGCGCAACTAAGACAATCGTAGGAACTAGCAGCTTGGGAACAAGCGCTTGTTTATCACCCGAGTAGGTCTTCGGTGTTCCCCAAAAGGCACGCATGAACAATTGAACGACGGAATACAAGACGAGCAGACTTGATAGTAAGACGATGATCGGTCCAATCAACTCACCAGCTTCAATACCACCACGAACAATCAGGAATTTCCCAATGAACCCGCTGAGCGGTGGAATCCCGGCAAGTGATAACGCCGCGATGAAGAACGTCCAACCTAGTACAGGATAGGTTTTGATCATCCCTCCCATATTTTTCAGTTTACTCGAGCCGGCAATTCCGACCATGATCCCTACGAGAAGGAATAAAGCGGCTTTGATCAACATATCATGAAGAAGGTAGAAAATCGCACCTTCTAGTGCTTGCGGTGTCATGAGGGAAACCCCGTACAAGATGACCCCGACTGCGACGATGATGTTGTAGATGATGATTTGCTTCGCATCCCGTGTCGCAAGCGCACCGATCACCCCGATGATGATCGTACTGAGAGCAAGGATACTTAAGATTTGATGAATCGTTCCAATCTCATTTGAGAAGAACAAACTATACGTCCGTAAAATCCCGTAGACCCCGACCTTCGTCAGCAAGGCACCGAACAGAGCAAGAACAGGCGTCGGCGGTACTTGATAAGAACCAGGTAACCAGAAGTAGAGCGGGAAGATCGCACCTTTTAATCCGAAGACGATCAGGAATAACAAGGCGATGACGTTTAGGATTGCCGGCTGTCCGACCTCTGAAATCTTTTGACTGATATCCGCCATGCTGAGTGATCCGATGATTCCGTACAAGAAGGCCACCGTCATGACGAATAATGCGGACGAGATGACGTTGATCAAAAGATACTTCAGCGATTCTCGTAATTGTGCCGGTTTCCCGCCGAGAACGATCAAGACATAAGACGAAATCAGGAAGACTTCGAAGAAGACGAACATGTTAAAGATATCACCTGTCGTAAAGGCACCATTGACACCAACGAGCAGGAATTGAACGGCGATGAAATAGTAGTATCGTTGATAGGAAACGCTCAAGTAGACAATGGCATACCAGATGATACAAAGAACAAGAATGCTCGTCGTCGTGACGAGTAAAGCGGATAGCATGTCAGAGACGAGTGTGATACCAAAAGGTGCTGGCCAGCTACCGAGTGTGACTGTTAAGATGCCGTTCGACCGGACAGTCAGCACAAGATAGATGGAGACACAGACAGTCAAAATCGTCGAAAAGAGGGAAACGATTCGTTGTCCTTTGAGGTGTCTCGGGAAAAACATCAAGATGACACCCGTCAACAAAGGGATGATGATTGGTAGTAGCGGTAAGTTAATCATTCGAATCGGTTCCTTTCATCTCTTCGATATTATCGGTTCCGAGTTCTTGATAGGCACGATAAGCGAGTACCAAGAAAAAGGCAGTGACACCAAAGCTGATGACGATGGCGGTCAAGACGAGTGCTTGCGGTAGTGGATCCGTATAGGAAGTCACGCCGTCCTTTAAGACCGGAGCCGCGCCTCGTTTTAATCCACCCATCGTCATGACGAGTAGATGGGCAGCGTGGCTGAGCAACCCTGTTCCGATGATAATGCGAAGAATACTTTTCGAAAGAATGAGATAAATGGCACACATCGTCAGGATGCCTGCGGCGATCGCCATGATGATTTCCATATTAATCACTCTCCCCAATCGTTTGAATAATCGTCATCGTCACACCGACTACAACAAGATAAACACCAAGATCAAACAACATCGCCGTATGAAGTGATGTCTTACCGAATAACGGTAGGTTGAAATAGTCATGTGCATGTGTGAAGAACGGGACGTTAAAGACAAGCGCTCCTGAAGCCGTCAGTACGGCAATCAACATGCCAAGAGCCGTGATCCATTTGTAGTCGAATGGCAAAATCCGGCGTAACGTCTTGATGTCGTAAGCAAGTAAGATCAAGACAAGAGCAGACGCCGTCACAAGACCACCAATGAAACCGCCACCTGGCGTATAGTGTCCAGCAAAGAACAAGTAGACAGCAAACAGGAAGATGATGAACGTGATAAAGGAAGTCGCGGACTCTAAGATGACGTCATTCGTATGTTTTTTTGTCTGCTTTTTCATTTATCCATCCCTCCTGTTCGTCTGAATTTAATCATCGTGTAAATTCCGATTCCGGCAAGTGCGAGAACGGCAATCTCAAACAACGTATCGAAGCCACGGAAGTCGACGAGAATGACGTTGACCATATTACCGCCAGCGGCAAGATCAGCGACATTATCGATGTAATATTTGGCGATTGAAGTAAACGATCGTTGGCTGAGAGAAGCAAGTGCGACGAGTGTCACCGTCAGTCCGACGAGTGCCGAAATCAAGGCGTTGCCGAGCTTGAACGGAATGCGCTCTTCTTTCCGGCTGATTTCCGGTAAACGATAGAAAACGAGCAGGAACAGAGCGACCGATACTGTCTCGATGACGAGTTGCGTCAAGGCAAGGTCTGGCGCTCGGAACAAGACGAAGAACAGAGCGACCGTATAACCTGTCACACCGAGCAAGATGATCGATGTCAGTCGTGAACGCGCAAAGGTGATCGAGAGGGCACTCGAAACGAGAACGAGTGCAAGGATGATCTCATACGCGTCAATCGAGCTGATTGGATCAACCGCGAAGCGGAAGGCATCAAACCCGTATAATGCCGTCAAGATCAAGATGACGATGAATCCGAAGATGTAGACGAGATACGACCGCATGTATCCGGTCATGACCGTATCATGGATCTTTGTCGATGTCTGTTCACCACGACGTAACAAGGCGTCATATTGATGATTCAAGGAGACGGCACGTGGCATCCGGTTGTAAAGCGATTGCCAACGTGGGAGTGTTTTATACAAGATTACGCCAGCACTGATGATCACGAGTGTCAGGAATAATTCAGTATTGAATCCATGCCACATTGAAATATGCACATCAATCTTGCCACCCGCATCAACGACTTGCGGTAAGATCGCTTCGACTGCCGGTCGAATCAACGTATCCGATAATATATTCGGGAAGAGTCCGATGATGACGACGAGCGAGACGAGGACGAGAGGTGGAATCAACATGCCAATCGGTGCCTCGTGTGGTGTTTTCGGTAACTTGTCGTCTTGACGCTTACCGAAGAACGTTCTGCGGACGATCAAGATGCTATAGACGAATGTAAAGATACTTCCGACGACGGCGAGTACAGGAATAATCCAACCGTAAGACGGTAAGTGGAACAAGTCAGATCCTGAAACTTCAAGTACACCTGTCAAGAACATCTCTTTACTTAAGAAACCATTGAATGGTGGAATCCCCGCCATCGAAAGGGTCCCGATCATCGCAATCGTCATCGAAATCGGCATGAGTTGCGCAAGACCACCGAGCTTCCGAATGTCGCGAGTACCAGTCTCGTGATCGACGATTCCCGCCATCATGAAGAGACTGCCTTTAAACGTCGCGTGGTTGATCAGGTGGAAGATCGCAGCGACTGTCGCAATCGTATATAATCCGTCATCTAACGCGTCGACGTGCAAGGCGGCTGCTCCGAGTCCGAGCAAGGACATGATCAATCCAAGCTGAGAAATCGTCGAGTAAGCAAGGATTCCTTTCAAATCATGTTGTTTCACCGCATTGAGTGAACCCCAGAATAAGGTGAATATTCCGACAGATGAGACGAGATAGAACCAGAGCGACTCATCCGCAAAAATCGGACTGAAACGAGCGACAAGATACAACCCTGCCTTGACCATCGTTGCCGAGTGCAAGTAGGCGCTGACAGGGGTCGGTGCTTCCATCGCATCCGGTAACCAGATGTGGAACGGAAATTGAGCCGATTTCGTGAAGGCAGCTAGCAAGAATAAAACGAGGGCGACCGAAAAGAAGGGTTCACCTTGAATCGATTCAAGCGACGCATAGGTCTCACGAATACTTAACGATCCACTGAGTGTTGAGAGAATCGCGATTCCCCCAAGCATCGCTAGTCCACCGAAGACGGTGATCAGCATCGATTTTTGAGCGCCGTAACGAGAACGTTCCCGCTCGTACCAATAGGCGATCAATAAGAACGACGAAATCGACGTTAATTCCCAGAACAGATAGAGGACGATCATGTTATCTGACAGCACGACGCCAAGCATGGCGGTCATGAACATCAACAGATAAACATAAAATGTTCCGAGTGATTCTTTTTTCGCATCTAAATAAAAAATCGAATAAAGAACGACGAGTGAGCCGATTCCTGTGATCAATAGTGCGAACAATAAGCCGAGTCCGTCGAGATACGTGACGAAATCGATACCGAGCGATGGTATCCACGGCATGCGTGCCGTAAAGGTCTCACCTGACATCGTACCAGCGAGAAAGCGGCTGAAATACGAAACGAGCAGTACAGGTACGACAAGTACAAACCAACCGGTATGAATGTTCGGAAGGCGTTTCGCTAGAAGCGGAATGAAAAGACTGATCAATATGGGCAGTAAAATAGCCCCGTGCATCACGGACACGAAATTCCCTCCTTTGTGACATCGACGACCAAAAATGAAAAAGGGACGCGAACGCAAGCTGTTGAAGCTCGGAACTGTCCAGTAGAAGACACGATTCATTTTGTTCGTCGAAGATGTTTCTGAATCAAGTATAGCGTACTTTTTTCCTTCTTGCATGACGTGAAGCGTTGAAGCATAAGGGATAGAGCCATTTTCTCTCTTGATTATTAAATATGTAGGAACACGGCAGAAATAGGCTGAAATTTTTTTTGATTTTTTTCAAATAACACGTTGATCCATGAGAAGAATGATTCAAATTCAAGTAACTCGGGTACATCTACCTAGAGCACAACTAATGACCTTAGAGGGGGAACTTTCATGCGAGCAACATTCAAGACAGGTGTCATTTTAGGTGGTTTAGCGGCGATTGCGACAATCGCCTATCAACAATACCAACAACGAAAAACGACTTCAGACGATATTGACCATCGTCCAAGTGTCGACGCGAAACGCGATCCGGCTGAAGTCGGACTGACACAACTTGATTCCATTCATCGGGCAGATTGGCAAGCGAATGGATTCCCACAAACGCACGCAGAACTCGAACGCCTCGAGCGAGAAGAAAATTAAAAAAACACGTCTCTCGAATGAGAGGCGTGTTTTATAGTCATTAAGCACTTGTTGTGACTAGGGCACGTGTCCGTTCACTGTGTGCAGTATAAGAAGAAAGATGTTCGAATTGATAAAGCGTTAAGGTCGCTGTGCGACGTTGACCGGTACTCGATTCTAGCATTAAATAAGCTTCATTGAAGTCTGTTCCACCACCATCATAGCGGATGTGTGCCGTAATCGTTCGTCCATCTGTTGTCTGCATATAAATATCGTATCCTCCGAAATCAACGCGCTTAAAGCTAGTTGCCTCGCTTACGATGTGTTTGAATGTTTCAATTAAAGAATATGTCATCGTTCGTTCCTCCTTTTATTTCTTCAAAGCAAAATAAGTTATAATCGACTCCGAATATTACTATTCCCATTAAATTCAAGAAATAAACATCATAAATGAATCTTTTTTAGTTCTTGTTATGAAACGCGTTTCATACTTTATGATGAATACAGACGGTGCGTGACCGATTCTGGGCGTTAACCGATACAGAAACTATAATCAAA
>NZ_DF239008.1:1401818-1548739 GCF_000414195.2 Exiguobacterium sp. OS-77
TTNTTTGATTATAGTTCTACGTTGTGGTAGACCTGTTGCACATCCTCAAGATCTTCCAGTGCATCGATCATTTTTTCGAATTGGGCGACGTCGTCTTCAGACAACGCGACTTCGTTTTGGGCGAGCATGACGAGTTCGGCAAGTGAGAACTCAGTAATGCCTGCAACTTTCAACGCTTCTTGTACAGCATGGAATTGTTCCGGCTCAGCGTAGATGATGACAGATTCGTCTTCTTCGAGGATATCGCGCACATCAATATCCGCTTCCATCATCAATTCGAGAACGTCATCTGCAGTTTTACCTTCAAAGGCAAAGATTGCCGTCGCATCGAACATATAAGCGACGGATCCGCTCACGCCCATGTTTCCGCCATTTTTTCCGAACGCAGCACGAACGTCAGAAGCCGTCCGGTTAACGTTGTTCGTCAACGTTTCGACGATGACCATTGAACCGCTTGGACCGAACCCTTCATAACGCAAGACATCGTAGTTTTCTTCCGCTCCACCTTTTGCTTTTTCAATCGCCCGATCGACGATGGCACGTGGCACGTTGTATGTCTTCGCTCGTTCGAGAACGACCTTTAATGCTTGGTTTGATTCTGGATCGGGTTCACCTTGTTTAGCCGCTACATAAATCTCACGACCGAACTTTGCGTAAATCCGACTCGTATTTTTGTCTTTTGATGCTTTTTTTTCCTTGATGTTATTCCATTTACGACCCATTTCGTATCCACTCTCTTTCCGTAATGTCAGAAATCCGTGATTTCCTATGCGTTATCAGTATACCTTAAACTACCTGACAGACTGAACTAAAATGTCGGTGGAACAGTTGAATTTCTACTAAATACGTTTAAGCGATGCGGAAGAAAGGAACTTTACCGATAGAGAAATATCAATTTAAGGGAGAGTGGCAGAATTTGAATCAGGCTGGAGTAGTTCATCGCGCATTATCACCGTTCGTTTATGCCTATGATCAAGAAACCGTCCATGTCCGACTTATGACGGCTAAAGGAGATATTGAAAAAGTTGAATTGATATATGGTGATCCGTATGAATGGGAAGCGGAAAAAGAAGAAGACCGAGATTGGAATTTTGATCCGGAGAAAGAAAAATCATGGAAAGTGAAACGGACGCCGATGCAACACAATGGAAGTGATGCGACGTATGACTATTGGTTCATTGCAATCCGTCCAGAACGGAAGCGGGTACGGTATGGGTTTGAGGTTCATGGCGATAAGATAGCCGTTTTAACCGAGCGCGGCTGGTATGACGAAGCACCACTCGATCATCCAGGCTATTATTTTTCTGTGCCATATGTTCATGCGACGGATGTCTTTGATACACCGGATTGGGTGAAGGATACGGTCTGGTATCAAATTTTCCCGGAACGATTTGCGAATGGTGACCGGGCGAATGATCCAGCGGGAACGAAGGAGTGGGGAAGTGAAGCACCGGCTTTTCAGAATTTCTTCGGTGGAGATTTTCAAGGGGTCATTGATCACGTCGATCATTTACAACGTCTCGGCGTCACGGGTGTCTACTTCTGCCCAGTCTTTGAAGCACCATCCAATCATAAATACGATACGCTTGATTACTTGAAGCTTGATCCTGCGTTCGGTGACGAGAAAACGTTCCGCAAGATGATCGATGTGCTACATGAGAACGGTATCCGCGTATTACTCGATGCCGTCTTTAATCATATTAGTGAAGAGCACCCAGCATTTCAAGATGTCTTAGAAAAGGGACAAGACTCAAAATACGCCAACTGGTTTACGATTGATTCCTTCCCGGTCGATCCATCGATTCCAAACTATGAAGTGTTTGCATTTGAACGAAACATGCCGAAGTTGAATACTGCCCATCCGGACGTCAAAGACTATTTGCTTCACGTCGGACGTTACTGGGTCGAGGAATTCGGAATTGACGGCTGGCGTCTGGATGTCGCTAGTGAAGTCGATCATGCGTTTTGGCGTGAGTTTCGAAAGGAAGTCCGGGCTGCGAACGGAACATGTTATATCGTCGGCGAATGCTGGACGGATTCGCAACCATGGCTCCTCGGCGATCAATTTGATGCCGTCATGAATTACGGTTTGACAGAGAGCTTTTTGACTTGTTTTGCGACGGGCGAGACGAGCGTTCGTGATTTCTCACATGCAGTCAGCCGGAATTTAAACTGGCATTCTCAAAATGTCAACGAGGTCATGTTCAATTTGATTGACTCGCATGATACGCCGCGTGCTCTAACGCGTGCGAAAGGGAATATCGATCGAATGAAGTTACTCTTCACTACACTGTTGACGTTTCCGGGTTCACCCGTCATCTACTATGGCGATGAGATTGGAATGACTGGGGGGCAAGACCCGGCAAACCGTGCGTGTATGGAATGGGATGAGACGAAGCAGAACCGTGAGTTGTTCGATCACGTTGCACAGTTGATCGCTCTTCGAAAACAGCATCCGGTTTTAGCAAATGCCGGAACGTATCATTTCCAAAGGATCGATGATACAAAACAGACATTTGTCGTCGAGCGACGTCAGGGTGAACAGATTTACTTGCTCGTGGTCAACGTAAGTGAAGAGGCACAATCTCTTTCGCTTGAGGGAACGTATGAAAGTCTGTTAAATGCAACGACGTTGTCGGGAACTATTCAAGTAGAAGCTGTGTCGGCTCTTCTTTTGCGACACGTATAAGAAAAAGCAAGTCGTGGATATCGCATCCGCGACTTGCTTTTTTAGTGCGTGTGCATTATGAATCAAACGGATGGATCAGTAAACCGCTCCGAAGCTTCGGTTCGAACCAAGTCGACTTCGGCGGCATCACTTCTCCCGCATCAGCCACAGCCATTAAATCTTCGATCGAAGTCGGATGCAAGTGGAAGGCGACAGCGGCATGTCCAGAGTCCACGATCTGCTCAAGACCGGCATACCCCTTATGACCACCGACGAACTGGATCCGTGCGTCCGTCCGTGGATCTTCGATACCGAGTAACGGTGTCAACAACTCTTCTTGTAAAATCGAGACGTCGAGATTCGCTTTCGTCCCGATTCGTTCAGAATCGTACGAAAGGATATACCATTGCCGGTTGAGATACATCTCGATTTGGTGAGGCTTCGTTTGTTCGGCACGTCCTTTTGTGATCGTAAAGCGATGGGCTAATCGCTCGAGGAAATCAACGACGGATTGACCGTACAAATCTTCAACGACACGATGGTAACCGAGAATCCGTAATTGATCCTGCGGGAAGGAGACGCCAAGAAAACGTTGGGCTTCCTCCTGGTCCGTCCGACTGGCAGCGATGGCTGCTGCTGCAGCGCGGTGGTGACCATCAGCGATATAGAGAGCATCGTGACGGGCGAACTGGCTCCCGATCGTCAATAGATGATTGCGATCGGTGATTTTATAAATTCGATGCTTCACTCCATCGACGGTGAAATCATATAGGGGATCGCCAGCAGTAATCGTCGTGACGATTGCTTCGAGTTGTGCATCGGTTTGATGCGCAAGTAAAATCGGACCCGTATGTGCTTGTAACTGTTCGACGTGTCGGACACGGTCGCGCTCTTTATCAGGACGTGTGAACTCATGTTTACGAATTTGATTCGTCTCATAATCACTGACGGCAACACATCCGACGAAACCGGATTGCGTATGTGTCCCGTCTGACAACTGATAAATGTAATACGTCTCGTCTGCATCGAGCTGTAAGATGCCGTTTGTTTGACTCTCTTCGAAGGCAAGCGCTGCTTGCTGATAAACGCGTGGGTCATCTTCAGCGATTAATGACGGAAGAGTAGCTTCTGCTTTATCGATCCGTAAAAAAGACAGCGGATGACGTCGGATCTCGGAACGTGCTTCTTCGCGCGAATAAACATCATACGGTAAGGCGGCAAATTCTGCCGCATATTTTGAGTCCGGTCGTAACGCCGCAAAAGGTTCGAAAGTTGGCATGGGGTTCACTCCTTTAGAGTAGGCGTGTTTTCAAGACGCCAGGAATCTGATTCAGTCGGTCGAGCGAAATCATCTCGTCCGCATGGTTATCGATATCGATGATCGTATAGGCAATCGCATCTTTACTACCATTGATCATATTCGCGATATTGATCGACTCTTGCGCTAACACGGAGGCGATTTGACCGACCATGTTCGGAATGTTGTGGTGAGCAATCGTAATTCGTCGTTTTCCAGTGAACGGTAACTCGACGGCTGGGAAATTGACCGCATTGCGGATGTTTCCTGTCTCAAGGAACAGACGCAGTTGATCGACCGCCATGATGGCACAGTTTTCCTCCGCTTCACTTGTTGATGCCCCGATATGTGGTAAAGCAATGACCCGGGGGAGGGACAAGATGAAGGCGTTCGGGAAATCCGTCACATAATTCGCCAGGCGACCGGACCTGAGCACTTCGGCTAGCGCTTGTTCATCGACGAGTTCACCACGCGAGAAGTTGAGTAGGGTCGCGCCGTGTTTCATTTTTGAAAAGAGTGACGCATCGAGTAAACCCGTCGTCGCATCAACGAGCGGGAGATGCAACGTGATGTAGTCGCTTGTCGCGAGGAGATCCTCGAGCTGTGTTGCCCGCTGAATCTGATTCGAGACGCGCCAAGCGGACTCAACGGACATATGTGGATCATAGCCTGTGACGGTCATGCCGAGCTCGTGAAGGGTGTTGGCTAAGTTTGCCCCGATCGCCCCAAGTCCAACGATCCCGATTCGTTTCCCGAGTAACTCCGTTCCGACGAATTGTTTTTTGTTCGCTTCGATCCGCTCCGGAATATCCGGTCCGCGCAAGTTGTTCGTCCAAAGCAGACTCGGGACGAGTTTTCGCGCCGTCAGGAACAAACTACCGATGACAAGTTCCTTGACGGCATTCGCATTGGCACCTGGTGTCGAAAAGACGGGAATCCCGCGGTTCGCGAGTTGATCGAGTGGAATCGTATTGACACCGACGCCAGCTCGGGCGACGGCTTTGAGACTATCTGGAAAGCGCATGTCATGTAAATCCTTGCTGCGGACGAGAAAGGCGTCTGGTTGCTCCGTTTCTCGCTGGACGTGATAGTCGTCTGTAAATCGTTTTAATCCTTTGTCTGATAGATCATTCCATAGTTGGATGTGATACATTTAACGTTCCCCCTGTTCAAAACGGTGCATGATATGAAGCAGTGCCGTAACCCCTTCGGTCGGCATCGCATTGTAAAGACTCGCGCGCATTCCACCAATCGAGCGGTGACCGGCAAGATTGATCAAATCGTGACGCGCAGCGAAGTTCAAGAAAGCAGCGTCTTCCGATTCGCTTCCAGTCGAGAATGGAATGTTCATCCGGCTTCGATCCTTGACGGCTACATGGTTATGAAATAGATCGGATTGATCAATTGCTTCATATAACATGCGCGCTTGTGAGACGTTTCGTGCCGCGATCGTCTCGAGTCCCGTCTCTTCAATCCAATCGAGCACTAATTTCGTCATATAAAGACTAAACGTCGGTGGCGTGTTATAAAGAGATCGCTGTTTTGCATGGATGTCATACCGTAAGTAGGCACCGATCGTGTCAGGAACACGATCAAGCAACTCGTTCTTCACGATGACGACCGTTAAACCAGCGACACCAAGGTTTTTTTGAGCACCAGCATACAACACATCGAATGACTCGATTGGCAATGGTTCAGACAAAATCGATGACGAGACATCAGCGACGAGTGGCACACCGACATGAGGCGGTGTCTGATAAGTCGTCCCTTCGAGGGTATTGTTCCAAGTGATGTGCAAATAGTCGGCTGTTGACGTGAACGGACCTTCTGGAATGAAGCGATACCCGTGATCAGCGGAAGAGGCGAGCACGTTGACCGTGGCGTACAGTTTGGCATCTGCAATCGCCTTCGTCGACCAGCCGCCGGTATCGATGAAATCAATCCGTCCGGTCTTCGTCGCCAGATTTTGCGGTAACATCGCGAACTGAAGTGTAGCTCCTCCTTGAAGAAACAATACGGAGTACGAATCAGGAATCGACATCAGTCTCCGTAAGGATTGTTCAGCTGCCTCCCGAATCGATTCGAAGATTGGCGAACGATGACTCATTTCAAGAACGGATTGTCCTGAATTTTCATAATCGAGTAGCTCGGATTGAGCCTTCAATAGGACCGGGGCAGGAAGGACTGCTGGACCGGCAGAGAAGTTATAAACCGTCATGAGGAACACTCCTTCTTGAATTTTCAGAAAATATGTACCACTCAAGTGTAACGGAATGAAAAATGAGAAGCAATTCCAACTGACGATGAATGGAAAATGAAAACAAAAACATCCCTTGAATCCGTTACGACGGATCAAGAGATGTCAATTGACCAAAGTGCCATTTCCAACCATCTGACGTAGCACGATAGATGGATACGATCCGGAAACGACCAACGTATTGAGTTGTCCCGTATTCAAATCGGTCTTCTGTCAAACTATACTGGATTGCCGTATCTTCGAAATGATCAATGTATGAAAAATCATCGGTCCGGGATAACCAGCGGATGTTTGCAGGATCCACGTAATGATCGAGGTAGGTCTCGGCATCAAATGACCGCCCTAATGCATCGATGAACGTAAATTCGGGAGATAATAGATGCGAGACTTGTGATAAATCTCCTTTTAGCATAGCATCTTGAAGGTGTTGCATCGTTTGTTCGAGTGTCATGTTACATCTCCTTTCTTCCTGAATCGCTAGTGTAGCATATATAAACAAAAAAAGACCCTGCGTGAGCAGGGTCTAAAAGAAATTAAAGTTTTACAACGTTAGTTGCTTGTGGTCCACGTTGACCTTCTTCAACTTCGAAAGAAACCTCTTGACCTTCGTCAAGTGATTTGAAACCTTCAGATTGGATTGCTGAGAAGTGTACGAATACGTCGTCTCCGCTTTCGCGCTCGATGAAGCCGAATCCTTTTTCTGCGTTAAACCATTTTACTTTACCTTGTTCCATGTGTATTGCCTCCTGCGTGTGACTGGCACACTGATTATTACTACCGTGATCAATTTCATCGAATATAAAGTGAAACACTTCGTATCTCCACCGAACAACAATAATTACTTAATAATATAGCATGCCTGAATCGAAAAAGAAAGGACAAAACAAAAAAAGAACAAACGAAGCTGTTCTTCTCTGAATAAAGCATGCAATTAAAGGGTTCATTCTACTTGTGTCGAAAGAGTATAACTGATTCTTTCAACGAGTCGGAATATGTTCTCTTTTACTACTGAGTTGTCGTAATGTATGCAAAATGAATCCTTGGAAATTCGGATAACGTGTCGGTTGTTCCCAAACGGTACGAAACAATTGCGTCATCGCGGCATGAATGAGTGCATCCTCGACTTGTGTGCGACGGAATAGAAGAAAGAGTGTTTTTTCGTAACGATCGTATAATCGTTCTAACGCGACGGAATCGCGTTGTTTGATTTGATTGAGCAAATCAATGTCTGAATACATAGGTCACTCCTTCTTCGACAGTTTTCTCTATAGTATGCTGTCACTGTAATGTAATGAAACTATTATGTAGATTCCCGCTATATGAATTATGAAACACCCAAACTTCTTGAACTAAAGATAATAATGGAAATGGAGGAACGTTATATGTTTCCTATATACATTCGCCCGTACATCTTGGAGGATGCAGCGGCGATCCTTGATGTGAATTTGCGAAACCGTGATCACTTTGAATACTGGATGCCTATCAAGCCGTCACCTGAACAATACACGATAGAAGGGCAACGAGAACGGATTCATCGTCATCTAGAGTTGATGCGTCAAGATGCTTATTATGCGTATGGTGTTTTTTTATCCGAGACGGACCAGTTGATTGGGGATGTTTCGGCGATGTTCGTTCAACGTGGACCAGCGGAGACGTGCATGATTGGCTACCAGTTGGATGCCGCCTTTTCAGGACGAGGATATATGGCACAAGCGGTCGGATTGTTCGTGGATCATTTATTTGATGTCCACCAGTTCCACCGGATCCGAGCTGAAGTCATGCCAGAGAATATCGGCTCGATCCGTGTCCTTGAAAAAGTCGGATTTCGTAAAGAAGGAATCGCGAAACAAAATCTCTTCATCAACGATGCCTGGGAAGACTTTGTTTTGTTTGCCCTATTAAAAGAAGACCGAAAGGAGTCACGTCATGCCAATCTCTAATTATTATGCCAATCTGCGCCAACTTGTCGGAACGCAGCGTCTTTTTACACCATGCGTCGCAGCGATCATTCGAAACGAAGCAGGTCACATCCTCTTTCAGGATCCAGGAGGTCCGTTTTGGAGTTTGCCTGCTGGAGCAATCGAACTGGGGGAATCACCGGCACAGGCAGTCATTCGCGAAGTCTATGAAGAGACGGGTCTATTCGTCCGACCGGTCCGTCTGATTGCGACCTTCGGTGGAGAGTCGTTCCGTTTGACGTACCCAGATGGAAACGAAGTTGAATATGTAGCGACGGTATTCGAGTGTAAGGTAGTCGGCGGAACGCTCGAAGCCATCGATGGCGAATCAAAGCAACTGGCGTATTTTCCGAAACAGGATCGTCCTCCTTTAGCACTGCCTTATCCTGATCACGTGTTTGAAGCATCCGAAGCAACGAGCTATTTTGACTGGGAAGAGCACTGGTTGACAGATTTACAACAACAAAATCGGTAAAAACCGAACATTAAATTGCTGATAACGGAATAAAGTTCTTGAAAAACCTTAAAAACGCGAAAATTTCTTTGACACTATGATGACAGTTCGTTATAGTAGTCAAGGGGCGAATGATTATCGCCAATATATTAAAAAATATTCGTAATTAGAGGTGTTATTCATGGATGTAGTATTCGATTATGAAGATATTCAATTAATTCCAGCAAAATCAATCGTTGGTAGTCGTTCGGAATGTGATACGTCAGTCGAGTTCGGTGGTAGACGTTTCAAGCTTCCGGTCGTACCGGCAAACATGCAAACGATCATTGATGAATCGATTGCTTTGTTCTTAGCGGAAGGCGATTATTTTTATATCATGCATCGATTCGAACCGGCTCGTCGTTTGGCATTCGTACGTATGATGCAAGAACGTCAACTGTTCGCTTCAATCAGCGTCGGTGTCAAGGAAGAAGAATATCAGCTGATCGAACAGCTTGCGGCAGAGGGCCTAACTCCTGAATACATCACGATTGATATCGCACACGGTCATTCGGAAGCCGTCATTCAGATGATTCGTCACATCAAGTCGCTTCTACCAGCAAGTTTCGTCATCGCGGGTAACGTTGGTACGCCAGAAGCGGTGCGCGAACTTGAGAATGCGGGAGCCGACGCAACAAAAGTCGGGATCGGACCAGGTAAAGTGTGTATTACGAAGATTAAGACAGGATTCGGTACAGGTGGTTGGCAACTTGCGGCACTTCGTTGGTGTGCAAAAGCAGCAAGTAAACCGATCATCGCTGATGGCGGGATTCGGACGCATGGCGATATCGCGAAGTCGGTTCGGTTCGGTGCTTCGATGGTCATGATCGGTTCACTCTTCGCAGGGCACGAGGAATCGCCTGGTGAGACGCATGAAGTAGATGGGGTGCTCGTCAAGGAATACTTCGGTTCTGCTTCTGAGTTCCAAAAAGGGGAACGCAAGAACGTCGAAGGAAAGAAGATGTTCGTCGAGCATAAAGGAAGTCTAGCGGATACGTTGATCGAGATGGAGCAAGATTTGCAATCGGCAATTTCGTACGCTGGCGGGAACAAATTGCAAGCGATTCGGACGGTCGACTACGTCGTCGTCAAGAACTCGATCTTCAACGGCGATAAAGTATATTAAAGTGATCAGTTCGCTCTTAACGGAGCGGACTTTTTTTGTTTCTTTAGCATAACTCTTCCATAGGAGGGGTATACATCAAATGGACCAAAAGATTCGGAATATTTTGGATAGGGAGTGATTGACATGCTATTTGAAACGACATCGTACTTAATCGAAAAATTTGCCACTGTTCGTAACCAAACAATTGCCTTGATTGAACCGCTCGAAGCAGAAGACTTCATCATTCAAGCGAGTTCGGACGTGAGTCCGCCGAAATGGCATATCGCCCATACGACTTGGTTTTTTGAACGGATGATTTTACAAGAATATAGTAAAGGCTATCGAGTTTTCCATCCGAAGTACAATTATCTATTCAATTCTTACTATAATTCAATCGGTCCTTACCAGCCTCGTCAACAACGGGGAATGCTGTCGCGTCCGACCGTCGAAGACATCATTGCTTACCGGTCATATGTCGATGGACAAATGGTCGAGTTCTTGAAAGAAGAACGGACTCCAGAAGACCAACGGAAAATCGAAGCGTTAGTCGAGATGGGACTACAACACGAGCAACAACATCAGGAATTGATCTTGATGGACGTGAAGTATAACTTTTTCACGAATCCACTGTTACCTGCTTATCAGTCAAAGTCGCTGGCAACAGATGTGCCTGAAAATGCAGTCAAGGAAACATCGTTTATCCAATTCGAGGAAGGACTCGTCGAAATCGGTCATACAGGAGACGGTTTTGCGTTTGACAACGAGAGTCCACGTCATAAAACGTGGTTACATCCGTTTGAATTAGCGATGCGTCCTGTCACGAACGGTGAGTATTTGGCGTTCATTGAAGCGGGGGGCTATGAAAAATCAGAGTATTGGCTATCTGACGGCTTTGCGACGGTGCAAAAAGAAGGCTGGAAAGCCCCGTTATATTGGATGAAGGATGACGCGGGAGAGTGGACGATCTTTACGATGAACGGTGTCGAACCACTTCGTCTCGATGAACCGGTCTGTCATGTCAGTTTTTATGAGGCGGACGCTTATAGTCGCTTTATAGGGAAACGCTTGCCGACAGAAGCGGAATGGGAATGGGCTTCTCGCCAAGTCGATTCTGTTACGAAGCGTAATATGATGGGAAGCGGGACCTTCCATCCGGTAGCCGTCGAAGAGTCAGAGACGACGCTTGCGAGCATGTTCGGAGACGTCTGGGAGTGGACGTCGAGCGCTTATAGTTCATATCCAGGCAGTAAACCGCTCGAAGGAGCGCTTGGAGAGTACAATGCGAAGTTCATGTGTAATCAAATGGTACTGCGTGGAGGAGCGTGCGTGACGCCTGACGATCACATTCGCGAGACATACCGCAACTTCTTCCCGCCGGATAAACGTTGGTTATTTGGCGGCTTCCGATTGGCAGGTGACATGTGATGCGAGAGACAGTCATTGGGTACGATTTATATACGCCGCAACAAAACATGCGTTTAGAAGTCATTGAAGGTCTGATGCGAGAACAAAAGGTCTTACCGGCAAAATATTTTTATGATCATATCGGATCGCAGTTGTTCGAACAGATTACGCAACAACCGGAATATTATCCGACACGGACAGAACTTGCCATCTTGGAGCAGCATCGAGCGGAGATCGCACGAAGTATCGGCGATGTGCATACACTAATTGAATATGGAAGTGGCAGCAGTCGAAAAATCCAGATGTTACTGGAGACATTTACACATCTAGACACGTATATGCCCATTGATATCTCAAAAGACTTCCTGATGGAATCTGTACGCCAATTGTCGGAACGGTATCCTGCGTTGCATATTAAAGCGGTTTGTGGGGATTACTCACAATCGATTTCTTTACCGGTCGAGGAGTCTCAAAAACGAGTCATCTTTTTCCCGGGTTCGACGATTGGTAACTTTGAACCGGAGGAAGCGATGCGCTTCTTACGTCATTCCTCACGAATTCTTGAAACAGGAGATGGATTCTTGATCGGCGTCGATCTGAAAAAGTCTGTTGATGTGCTTGAACGGGCTTATAATGATGCAGCCGGTGTCACAGCAGCATTCAATTTGAACATGTTGACGCATTTGAATCAGATGCTCGAGGGAACGTTTGATGTGACACGATTCGAACATCATGCTTTTTATAATGAAGAAAAAGGACGAATCGAAATGCATCTTCGGAGTCAACTCGATCAACTCGTGCAAGTTGGAGATGTGACGGTTCCGTTTAAACAAGGGGAAACGATTCATACTGAAAATTCCTATAAATACAGTAAAGAAGAGTTTGAGACACTCGCCCTTAAAAGTGGTTTTCATCCAGTCAATTGCTGGATCGATGACGATGAACGATTCAGCGTGCATTATTTAGAAAAAATGTAACGGCACATCTAAAAACACTCCCACATGTAAGCTTCCGTTACGAAGCGACACAGGGGAGTGTTTTTCTAAATGATATGCCTTATTCGACACGTGCTCCTTCCGGAATCGGATGTTCCGGTACGACGAGAATCGGCATCCATTGTTCCGAGCGACCGATCTCAAGCACCCGACCGGACTCTTCAGGCGTACGACCAGGTATATTGAGTACGGCAATCGCTTGTTTTCCAAGCAACTCATGGACATCCGGGCGAAGCGATTCCCAAGCGAGTGAAAAAGAACGCGTAAAGCCGTCGAATTGTAGTTCAAGCTGAATTGAGCCATCGGTAAGATCCGAAAGCGACTGGATTGTACCAACACGTATATCTAAAGCATCGAATAATTCAAGAGGAACGATTGGTTTCATGGACAATGGTGTACTTCCTTTCAAAGTGAAGCATAGAGTTGGTCAGGAGTCGAGAGAGACATAGGTCGGCTCATAAGTCGTCCATTCGATATCAGGCGCTTGATGACGTGCAAGCTTCGCTAATTGGCTACCGAGATACGGTCCGATCGTCAAACCAGATGCACCAAGTCCGTTCGCTAGGAACACGTTCGGATGATTTTGAAGCGGTCCGATCACCGGCAGGGAGTTTTTCGTATACGGGCGTAAGCCGATACGCAGTTCATCAATCGTTGTTTCTTCGAGACGCGGTAAGACAGGTAAAGCCCGATTCAATAAGGCATACATCCCCTTAACGGTTGGTTTCAAGTCGTAGTCGGTCTGTTTTTCGTGTGTTGAACCGACGATCAGTTTCCCTTCGTGGATTGAGACGAGATATAATCCGCGTTGTCCCATGACGACGGGCCAAGTCGTTGATGTAGAATCCGTCAAATCGAGTTGCAGGATCTGTCCCTTCTCCGGATGCAAATCGATTTTAAGCTCAAGTGGACGTAGTAGGTCATTTAACCAAACACCCGCCGTTAAAATGAACTGTTCTGCCGAGTACTGTTCATTTTCCATGGTTATACCAGTGACGACTCCCTTGTCTACGACAAGAGTAGCATCTCCTTCTAGGACGGTCGCACCGTGTTCGACAGCACCACGAATCAATGAGGCACACAAGGCACGTCCGTCAACGCGGGCACCACCGGAAACGAATAAGGCATCCTCGATCTGTTCGACGAGTGGAAAGAGCGTTTTGACACGATCTTGGTCCAGTCGTTCGATACGTTCGATGGCAGGCGCTTCCGGAAAACGGTTTTGCGCAATCGTCTCCATCTTTTCGATTTTTGATGTTTCGTGTAAGGCGATCGTGCCAACTTGCTGATAACCCGTACTCGTCTCACCGAGTGCTTCCAGTTCAGGAATCAATGTCTTATAAAAATGAGCCCCGTTATTCGCTAATTTGTACCATGCCTTATTTCGCCGCTGTGTCATCCATGGACAGATGATGCCGGCTGCCGCATGAGAGGCTCGACCGGGTTCCTTCCGATCGACGAGTAAGACGCGTTCACCAGCCTTCGATAAATGATAGGCAGTCGAGGCACCGAGAATTCCGGCGCCAATGATGATATGGGTGTACATGAAAGATTCAACTCGATTCTGTTCAATTGGAATATCTTTTATTGTAGCAGTAGAAGATCCGGACGACTAGCAAGAGCGGGTTTCCAATCTGTAGCACATCGAATGATGGGAAATGATGGGGAAAGTGAACCATTTAGCGCGTCATGACGTATACTAAATATACAGTTTCTAAAAACTGTGAATTAGACGATTAGAAACAGCTGAATTCGGAAACATACCCTTATAGGCATCATGTCCTGTCATCATCGACTTTGAAACGGTCCATCATGAAGGAGGGGAAGGCAATGAATATGAGTCAAGCCATCGTACGCAGACGCTACACGGATCATACTTTATTTTATTCCGCCATCCTAATCTGGAAATTGCTATTCTTCCTGCCACTGCTCATGTTCGTCAACAGCGGCACGGACCATGTGTTTCAAATGTACTTCGTACCGTACCTCACGGTCATCTTCCTATTTCGTGTGATGACCTACTTTGCGACCTATAAAGCATCTTTCATGGAGATGACGGAAATGGGTCTCTCGTTATCCTTGCTGATCGCAGATGTATATTTGATTGCGTTGTTCGATATTCCACTTCCGTTTGCTTTAATTATCCTTGCGCTTGCCTTACTCCACTTCAGTGCGGCATTCAGTCGTTTTCGTTGGTTCCGCCGTCGTCTTTGGTTGAATCGGCATCTTGAGATCCTCAATTATTTGACGGATCACGGTGAAGTACCCATTAAAATTGCCGTCATGGCAGAAGATGAGATGCTTGTGACGACGAAGAGTGGAAAAGAGTTTACGTATCGTCAGGTTTATTGGAGCGGATTTTATATTGAACATGGTTGATTGCTATTTGAAACGGATTTCTCTTTGGGGAAATCTTTTGAGACTGAAGACAAGTGCAATTGTTCTCTAACGAGAAGGATTGCGCTTTTTTTGTTCGACTCGCATCGTTTTCCTGGGACAAGCATCGCGCCGCTTCGCTTTGCTGCAGGGTCGCTCTGGCTTGTGTCTCGCCTGAGGAAAGGGCGTGAAAAGGTGTGTCATTTTTTGAGTCAGTTCATTTGTCTACAATCTGAAAGGATTTCTCTTCGAGGAAATCCTTTTTTTGTTGCATACGAAAAAATATAGTACGCTTACATAGGAAAAGGGGGAGAAAAAGTTGATTCGTTGTATACTGATCGATGCGAATGACACAATCATTTTGACCGATGATGTAAGTCGGATACAGGAGTCAGGCATCACACGTTATTTCGTTGATTTCGATCAACCGACAGACGCAGAGAAGCAAAAATTGATTGATGTCTTTGATTTTCATCCACTGGCGATTGAAGATTGTTTTCATTACTTGCAACGCCCAAAGCTTGAATATTATACAGAACATAGCTTTTTTGTCCTTCATGCGCTCGATGAAGGAACGTTGACGAGTCGTGAAATCAATTTGTTCGCAAGTGATCGGCATCTCGTTAGCTACCATGAGCAATCTTCACCAGAAATTGATATCGTGTTTGAACAGTGTAGCCAACGCCTCGACAAACAAGAAACAGTCGACCTCGTACATAAAATCATGGATAAGATCGTCGACGGGTATTTTCCGATCGTTCATGCAACGGAAGATGAATTGTTTGCGCTTGAGGAACGCTACCGAACGCGTGGCAATGATCGTCGGTTGATGGAGGAGATTTTCGAACTACGCGCGCGGTTACTTCGAATCTCGCGGACGGTCATGCCGATGCGGGACTTACTGTATCGTGTCGTCGAATCAAAGCGTTTATCGATTCATCCAAAGAAACAGGCATTCTTTCGTGATCTATACGATCACTTACTGAAGTTATCGGAAATGATTGAATACAACCGATTGATGACATCTGAGTTTCGGGATAACTTCATCTCTCTTAACTCGTACCGGATGAATAGCATCATGAAGACATTGACGATCTTCACGACGATTTTCATGCCGTTGACGTTCATCGCAGGTATATATGGTATGAACTTCGAACACATGCCAGAACTGACGACCCAGTATGGTTATTTCGTAACGTTAGGGGCAATGGGACTCCTCGCTTTAGGAATGATTCTGTTCTTCAAAAAAAATCGCTGGTTTGATGAATAAGGGGGGATGTAAGTGGATATTCGACAATTGCTCTTTTTTACGACGATCGTCGAGCAAGGCTATAATTTAACGCGTGCTTCGAAGCACTTGTCAATCTCGCAACCGGCGCTTAGTCAGATGATCCGCGACTTCGAACAGCTGGAGCAAGTAGAACTGTTCATTCGAAAGCACGGACGGTTGACAGGATTATCGGAAACAGGACGTCAATTGTATGAGGATGCGAAGATCGTTCTGACACGTCATCAAGCATTGATGGGTCATCTGCGTGAACGTTCGAACGTCGTCCGAGGAAAGGTCCGTCTCGGCATCCCACCCGTCATCCTCCCTGTTTTATTTTCGCAGTTGATTCCGAAGTTCATGGCGGAACATCCAGGCATCGAACTCGAAATCATCGAAGAGGGGGCGTTTGAACTCAAGCGTCGACTGTTACTTGAAGAACTCGACTTGGCCATTTTGATTGAACCGGGCGAATCCTATGGTATCGAACGTTTTCGATTGATCGAAGATGAGGTCGTCGTCGCCGTGCGTCCGAATCACCCGTTTCAAGCCAAAGAAGCGTTGTCGTATCGTGATATCGGAAATGAACCACTTGTCATCTTGAACGATCGATTCATGTTACATCATCAAATACTATCGGAGTTTCGTAAAGTGCAGCAAGAGCCGAATATCTTCTTCATGTCAGGGGCATGGGACTTGTTGATCGGGATGGTCCAAGAACTTGACGTCATCTCAATCCTACCGGAGCCGATACTACGGTTTCATCATGCGGATGACATTAAAATCATCCCGTTCGACCCACCGATGTTATGGGATGTCTCGTTGAACCGACTCGTCGGGACGGAATTACGTCCTGTTGTCCGGCACGTCCACCAATATATCGTCCACTATTTTCAGTCGTATTGGCCAACGCCTGCGCGATGAAGAAAAAAGACCGGAACGCATCGCGCTCCGGTCTTTTGTGTTGAACGATTGTATTTTATGAAGTGACGTGTTGCGTCAGACTGCGAATCTGCTTTGCTGCTTGTTTATAAGGAGTCAGCGTCTCTTGTGCCTGTAACGTCGCGCGTTCACTCTCAAGTTGCTCGAGTGTTTGGCGTAATAGGTGCTCTGAAACGGCTGTCAAAGAAGTGTCCAGATGTGCCGACGCGACTGCAAGCAAGCGTTCTTCTTGAGTGGCAGTATACGCGAGTGCTTCTTGCTTAGTTAATGTCGCAAGCTCCTCCTTCAACTGCTCCTTCTCATTTTTCTCAAAGAAGGCTTTCGCATTCCGGAAGTGGCGTTTGACGCCGACATAAGGCGTTGCATCTTCGAATGGACCATCGAACGTCATTTCGTTTAATCGAGAGACCGTAACAGGAGCGAGCTGGAAGGATTCGTTCCATTGCTCTAGCAACTGTTGCTCCTCTTGTTGACGCCGGATCAAGGACGCTTCGAGCCATTGATCGACACGGAAATGCGTGACACGGAGCTCTTGTTCAAAATCGAACCGAAGGAACGTCAACAGTTCCGTTAACGCATCTTGTAATGCTGCTCCTTTGCCAGTTTGAGCAAAACGAACAGGGTTATAGGCTTCCTTGAAAAAGTCAGGGAAACGGTAATAAATGCGTTGTACGACATGGTGCAACAGCTCATGGATCTCTGCTTTGAGTGCAGGTTCGATCACAGCGGCGCGATTGTCTTCGAAACGATCCGTGACCTGCTGTTCTAGAGCAGATAGCTCAGCCAACCGTTCTTCTTTTCGCAATAGATTCGCTTCAGTCGCAGCGATAAATCGTTCGAGTCGCTGGACGGTCTTTTCCGTCTGCTCAGACAACGAGATTTTGGCAAGACCGGTCAAATCCTCTGCAAGGAAGTGATGGAATGCCTCCTCGAATTCGGGTAGACCGGAAGTTGAATCCGATCGCTCTTGTTGCTTTTCGGTGAGTCCTTGTAAGCTCGAGACTCCATACAGTCGGGGCGACCGAATCCCGAAGCGTTGCAATTCCGTCGCGACATAGTTCAAGACATCTTGACGTTCGCTATCTGAAGCAGCGAGATCAATCGCATTGACGAGGAAGAACATCTTATCGAGTTCGAAGGCGTCTTTGACACGACCGAGTTGAATCAAGAATTCACGGTCAGCGCGGGCAAAGGCATGATTGAAGTACGTGACGAATAAGATCGCATCCGCGTTCTTGATGTAATCAAAAGCGACATCAGTATGACGGGCATTGATTGAATCTGCTCCTGGCGTATCGACGAGCGTCACGCCGAGACGTGTTAACGGACTATCGTAATAGAAATCGATGACATCTACGAAACAGCTTCGTTCTTCCTGCGCGACATACTGTTTAAAAGCGTCTTGATCGACCGTCTGAGCGGTACCGATGAAGGATTGGACGGTAGGGAATCCTTTCAAGAAAGCACGCAAGAACGGGTCCGTCAGTGACGCGGCACGTGATAAGAGCATATCGTATGCCTGTTTCGTTGACTCGAACGTCATCGTTCCGACCATCGCTTCATTTAAGTCCTCAAGCATCGCTGCTTCCGACTTGAACGTGACTTCTGCCACGCCGTGCGGGTGTGCAGCGTCAACAGGGTGAATTCGGTTGATTGATGCCGTCGTCGGATTCGGAGAGACTGGAAGGACCTTATCTCCGAGTAAGGCATTGCAAAACGATGATTTTCCGGCACTGAAGGCACCGAATAAGGCAATCGTGAACGATTGGTGTGTCAGTCGGTCCAATTTGTCATTCAAATAAGTGACGGCATCTTCAAAACCTTGAAGACCATTCAGATGATGACGGATTCGAGCGACGTCTTCCGGTGCATAACGGACGGCTTGTTGCTCACTGATCGTCGTCGCAATTTCAAACGCAGTAGTTTCTATCACTGATTCGTACCCAGTAAAGGAAACGATCGCCGCTTCTTGCTGAATCAATTGCTCCTCCCAGATTGAAACTTGCGTTCGAGCCTGTTCGAGTTGTTGATCGGATGGACTCGCAACGCCATGCTCATATCGTTCGAGTGCTACGGTAGCCTGTTGCCATGCTTGAACGCTATTCCATTTATGCTGTAGTAACGTCTGTTGCTGCAATAGCTCAGCTTGCTCTTTCGGGAAAGTTGCCGTCAACTCTTGACGAATAAGCTCACGCCATGCGTTCGTTTCCTTGACGAACCACGCTTGTGTCTGTTCGGCGACACGATTCGTGAACTGGAGCACTGATTCACCTGTGATCGTAATACCGGTTGGCAAGGCACTTTCGAGTACGGAAAGCGGTGGGTCGAGTGAGAGCTGATCGATTGCGACGATATGCGTATCCTGTAGGAGACCAAGGTCACGTAACGATTGTTTCATCAAGTTACGTAAATGAAGCGAAATTTCAGAAGCGGTCACTGTCTGATAGGCACGGAGCACGTCTTGTTCGATCTCTGCTTGAGCCGCTTCCGTTTTTTTCGCGCTACGGAATAATCCAATCTTGAAATCACGCTGACGTGACTCGAGGAAGCGGCGCATCTTCTCGCGTAATTCAAACGGCATCAATGTCGCATTTTTCAAAAGTTGATCCCGATGAAGCGAAAACGTCTGTACCCAGCGGTCCGGTTGACGTGCTTCTAACTGTTGCGAGACACGCGCTAATTCGGTTTCGATTTTCGCCGGATCCCGTCGTTCAGTGTCATTCAATTGCTCAGCCATCGTCTCGTAGGTTTCTGAGACGAGACGTGTGAGATAACATGTATGCTCCTGGTGAAGACTTTCAAGTGTCAGAGCGGCAGAAGTCAACAACTTCGGTTGAGCGTCGCGAATGCTTTGTTTGACGAGTTGTTCGACTTCCGTGAAATCGT
Organism: Exiguobacterium sp. OS-77; assembly: GCF_000414195.2. Classification (NCBI taxonomy): domain Bacteria; kingdom Bacillati; phylum Bacillota; class Bacilli; order Caryophanales; genus Exiguobacterium; species Exiguobacterium sp. OS-77. Next base: position 1,421,467 of record NZ_DF239008.1, read on the forward strand.
TATGCGGATGGGCTGGGTCCCGTAGGCTCGTAAAGAAAATCCCTTTCGGTACGACACCGTGTTCGGCGAAGGACGCATGAACCGAACGACGGAAGGCGTCGAATGATAGTTCATCGTCACGATGTTTATCGATTTGATTGACGATTAAATATAATTCCGGCACGGCAGCTTGTAATTCATCCGTCACCATGAAGTTCAATTCGGATTGAACATGATTGTAATCCATGACGTAAAACAAGATGTCAGCCAAGTGAAGGGCAGACTCCGTTGAGACCCGGTGGGCATCATCGACCGAGTCGACGCCTGGCGTATCCATCAAGACGAGACCAGGAGGCAGCGCGGACGCGGCATGCGTCAAATCGATTTGTCGGACATCACCACTTTTCCCAAGCGATTGAAGATGCTCCTCTTGCTCTGTTGCTGTCAGACGAACAGAGGGCTGTTCATGAAAGTGAACGATTGCTGAATCCGTCTCACCTTGCTGAAGTGTCACGATGTTCGCACTCGTCGGAATCGGACTCGTCGGTAAGACCGATTCACCCGTCAAGGCGTTGATCATGCTCGATTTTCCAGCTGAAAAGTGACCGGCAAACGCAATCGTGAACTCTCGTTTTAATAGTTTGCTAGCGAATTTATCTAGTTTATCTAAACGGAGTTGATCCGTTGAAGGTTGAATCAATGTGGCGAGTGAAGCCGTCGCCTCGAGTTGGTTCGATAATCGTTCCTCAAATGAGCGCATGCGATGAAACCCCTTTCTTTCAGTCATCGTCCAGTGTATCACGATTTTTTCCATTTCGTCATCCTTCTGTAAACGTCAAAAAACGATTCGCCAAGGAAGAGGCGAATCGTTTTGATTGGCATTAAGAGGACGGAACGATTTCGTCCGCACGTGTCGATTCTTGTTCCGTCGAATGAATCCGGCGCAACAAGTGTAATTTGAAGAGATACATCACGAGCAGGTGAACGTTCGCCTGTGTTGCCTTGTAGAGTATCCACGGTAGCGCAGGGACGAATTCATGGATGGCGATGATACATTCCTGCGTACCGGGAATTTGCCGGAATTCAATCCGACCACGGCTGTCTTGCTCGACTTTTGCGAACAATCCGCCGGTAATCCGGTACGTCGCCATGTGTCGATCGTGAACCGGTTCCTTCGTCAATTCCAGCAGCGGTTGTTCGTAAAACGGAATGTGGATCCGAACGACTTGATCTTGCACGGTTGACGATAGGAAAGGGCGAGCAAATGATGACAACCAGTTCATATAATCTTCAGCTGCCCAGTCGGCATCGCGATCCTTTGGCAAAAGAACACGTTGTACCGATCGGACGTCAAGGACGTCTGGTGTCGAAGACGACGAGGAAGAAGATCCTTTTTGTTCCTCCTCCTCTTTTAACGCATCTCGGACTGATTGTTCGAATGTGATTTTGCCGTCACTGATTCCGGGAACCATTTTTTCTGGATCCGCAACCATCTCATGGACCATGCTTTCAACGAGTGGATAGACGGTTTCTTTTGGTTCTCCGGACACGAGTGTCACCCAAAGGCGGGATAATTTAACGGTCAATAAAGGAATATCGATCGTCGGTTGTCGTTTACCCATGATGTCGGCTGTTTGAAGGATCATCTCTTTGTAGGTCATCGCTTCCGGACCACCGATATCGATGGCCAGGTCTTTGACATCATCGCGATCGACACTTTCACCAAGAGCATGAATGACGTCGGGTAAGGCGACAGGATGTGTCTTGTTACGTGTCCATCGTGGGAGTGCCATGACGGGTAAGCGTTTGACGAGTTTCGATAATATTGGGAACGATGAACCTTTAGGACCAACGATTAACGCAGCACGGATCGTCGTCACCGGTGTTCCGTACGCACCGAGAACGCGTTCGACTTCAAGTCGACTCTTTAAGTGACGCGATAGATTTTCTGTTTCCTCGGGGATGATACCACTTAAGTAGATGATTTGCCGGATGCCGTTTTCTTTTGCGGCACGGGCGAAGTTATCGGCTAACAATAAGTCCATATTCTCAAACGATCCTTGTGTCAATTTAGCAGAAGGCATCATTGAGTGGACGAGGTAGACAGCGATGTCCGCTCCTTTCATGCCTTCGATCGTATCGTCTAGAGAAAAGAGGTCGCACGATCGCCATTCGACGCGTTCCTCATTGTCCTTGTCGTCACCATTTCGTGAAAGGGCGATGACGTCATATTTTTTCTTTAGTTCGTTCAGTAAATTGTGACCAATGTATCCGGTGGCTCCGGCTAAAGCTAGGCGCGTTGGCATGGATGTAAACTCCTCTCTTATATCTGTTGTAATGTACCCCCAATCGAGTCGGTTCAATCGCAAGAGGATATGCTGAGACGATTCAGTTGAATGGAATAGGGAATAGTAACATATGGAAAAGAACCAACAGGAAGTATGAAAACAAAGGGGGCTTCAACCATGCAGACGATACAATTCATGCAAGAGGGACATGAACGACGATTCGATCTGTTGTGGAGACGATTAAAGCCGAAACAACGAGAAGATGCAGCGATGGTCTCGATGCTGTACCTTGCGACAGGACAGCCAGAAGTGCTCGAACGGTTCTCGGATTACTTCTTTCCGGATAGTGGTGAGTTTTTTGATCGTGAATTTCTGGCTGAACCCTATCCGAGTCCAGCGTTAGAAGCAATCATCCACTTGATCGTCCAATTGTATAATGGACGAACGACGATCACGATCATCGAGCTGATTGAACGATTGGATGAGCAACAGATGTCGCTCGTACTCGAAGCGATTAAATTGCGGGCTTACGGATGTCAGATGCTACAAAAAGGTGCGAAATCGTAATGCCACTCGTATGAATCCGATTGATGAAGAACTCCTCTTCATCAATCGGATTTTTTGTGAGGGAAGAAAAGTTGTAAGTTCAAGAATCGGTAAGAAGATGTTCGTGAATCAGAGTTCATTAAAATAAATCGCCATGAAAATAAAAGCTAAGTTTATTCACGAAGAACTAATTGAGATGGGCGGCGACTGGAAATAAGATGAAAGTATCAGTAAAAGGTGGTCTAACTATGGAAGGAGTGACATCATGCAGCTCAAAGAATCGATCTACTTTCACTCACCGATTTTCATCCAAAACTTGTTGACGACTTTACAAGGACGTCGCCTGTTCCATGAACGATACGGTCCCGCCTATCAGCAACGTTTACAAGAACTGAAACAGAAGTTAGGACGACCGCATGACGTTCGAGCAGAACAATTGCATCGATTAAACGACTTCCTTTCTTTTTGCCAAACACATAGTCCATACTATCAGCAATTGTTTTCTACCATCGCACTAGAGCTCCCGCTAAAATCGATTGATGAGCTAAAACAGATTCCCCCTTTGACGAAAGAAATCTTACGGCAACAAAATGAGGACGTCCATGCGCACGTCCATGCCCCGATTCTCGGAAAAACGGGCGGTACGACCGGTAAATCGATTCAAGTGCATTATACAAAGGAAGACATGCAAATCCGGATGGCACATCTTGACTTCTTCAAGTGGACCCATGGAGTCGATCAAGGGATGCGCCGTGCAAGTTTTACCGGTCAAACGCTTGCTTCCCCGCAACAAAAGGCACCGGTTTATTGGCGGACGAATAAAGTCATCAATCAGATGTTGTTCTCGATCAAAAACATCAATCCGAAAACCGCCGCTGCATACATCGAACAACTGAATCGGTTTCAGCCGGAATCGATTGATGGTTTGCCTTCAGGAATGATCGAAGTCGCACGATATGCTAAAAAATATGGGATGACCTGTACGTTTCGTCCCAAAGCAATCTTCCCGACGGCTGAGATGATGACGGCAGAAGAACGAACGCTCGTCGAAGAAGTCTTCCATGCGCCAATCTATGATCAGTATGCGTCGTCAGAAGGGGCGCCGATCGTCGCCGAATGTCCGTATGGGAAAAAACATTTACATTATGAGATGGGAATCATTGAACGTGATGAGGACGGTGAAATCCTTGTGACGAGCTTCGATACGCATGGTACACCACTTGTCCGTTACCGCGTTGGCGATCGGATGACGCTTAGTCAGGAAACGTGTCCCTGTGGTCATCAAGGTCCGATCATCGCTTCGATCGACGGACGGGGGAGAAGCTTCATTCAACTCAGAAACGGGCACCGTGTCTTTGAAGGCGAACTTGCGGGAATCGTTCGAGCGTTCCCGAACTGTATCGAACGCGTGCAATACATTCAAGAGACGCGGGATGAGATTGTTTTATTATATGTTCCGGATGAACGATGCTTCGAGAAAGAACATGAGAAGAAACTCTTTTTCGTTCTTGACCGACTGTTTGACGGACAATTGAATGTCGTCATGCGCGCGGTACCCGAAATTCCGAAAGAAATCAGTGGAAAAACGTTACTGATTAAACAACAGTATGCATGACACATGAAAAGGCGAGGTCACCGATGATCTCGCTTTTTCGTATGTCCTGAAACTGTCAGTCGCGTGGCCGCACCGGAATCCAGATGGCAGATTGATAATCGGCGGCAGACGGGTCGCCTGCCGAATAAACTTCGAGTTCAGCGTGAGGTAGAGGATCATATCCATGCGATGGGATCCACTCTTGATAGATACGCTGCCACATCTCTTGAATGGCATGCGGCATCGGGCCAACGACCGGAAACGTCGCCCAAAGACTCGCCGGAATCGTCATCGTTTCCTGACCGGGCAGAACTTCCGTTGTCGTCGTCGCGATCCAATAATCCATCGATGCTTCGGTGAAATTGGAGCAGACACCAATCACACCTTCAATCTGACCGTCATTTTGTTTAAACAAGGTAGCATCTTGACCAGAATGATTCACATCATTCCAAAACAACGGAATCAGTTGTTGTTGGGCACCATCTTGCGTCGGGAAATGTTTTCGCCATCCTGAAATTTGTAAAGCCGGTCGTTCGATGAGTTGGTAATCCATTTGCTCCAGTCCCTTCAAGGTCACCTGAATGCTCAGGCGGTTATAGGCGTGAATCGGACGTCGCTCGCTTCGCATCAACGTTGGCGAACAACCATGCTGACGTTTGAAAGCTTTTGTGAAAGCTTCCGGCGTCTCATAACCAAAACGTAAGGCGAGATCGATGATTTTTTCGTCCGTCTGTGTCAATTGTTGGGCAGCGAGCGTCAGACGTCGCCCCCGAATGTATTCCGGTAAGGTCATCATCGCAAGTAACGAAAACGTCCGTTGTAAAGGATACGTTTGCATCTGCGCCACCCTTGTCAAAACGTTGAGATCGAGCGAATCTTCTAAATGATCTTCGATATAGTCAATGACGCGTTGAATTGATTCGAGCCACATCTTGTCACCTCCTTGTTTTTAGTATAATAGAGCGATGATCGTCGGACCTGTCCAAGGCGATAGTAATTTGTCAGGATGCATGTTCCCTTATTTTTGTCATATTCTTGTCAGGTACATAGGCTATCGTAGAGACATCGAAACCGTTACTTCCCTTGCGAAAGGACGTGATGACATGGGTATCAAAGAGCAGATCTACAATCGCTCTCCTCTATTTCTCCAGCACCTCTTCACAACCCTCTATGGGTATCAATTGCATCGCGAACGTTATGGACCGGTCTATCAAGAACGGTTCCGGATGCTCCTCGAACGAGAACATACGACGATCGACGTCAAAGCGGAACAACTTGATCGTTTAAATGACTTCCTTCACTTCTGTACGGAACACAGTCCCTATTACCGTCAACTCTTCGCTTCACATGGCATTCGCCTACCTTTAACGGACTTATCCGAACTAAAACATATTCCTGTACTATCAAAAGAAATATTACGAACGCACATGGAGAACATTCAAACAGATATCGCTGCGCCAATCATAGGGAAAACGGGCGGAACGACAGGCACGTCACTACAAGTACGATATACGATACCGGATATGCAAATTCGCATGGCCCATCTGGATTATTTCAAGGCGACCCACGGTGTCTACCGTGGCATGCGACGAATCAGCTTTACGGCACAGGATCTCGTACCCGAGCGTCAACAGGTGGACGTCTATTGGCGAATGAATCGAGCGGCGAATCAGCTCTTGTTCACGGTAAAACGATTATCCCCACGGACGATGGCAGCGTATCTTGAAGCCATCGAACGTTTTCAACCAGAAACGATCGATGGTCTTCCGTCAGCGATGATTGAGCTCGCCCGGTTCGCGAAGCGAGAAGGGATCCGCTTGACGTGTCAACCGATTGCGATTTTTCCGACGGCTGAACGGATCGATGCGGAAGAGCGCCAAGTCATCGAAGAAGTGTTTCGCGGACCAGTCTTTGATCAATATGCATCGTCTGAGGGGGCACCAATCGTTTCGGAATGTCGGTTTGGTCAAAAACATCTGCATCATGAGATGGGGATCATCGAACTCGATACAGACGGGGAGATTCTCGTGACGAGTTTTGATACACACGGGACCCCCCTCATTCGCTACCGGGTCGGAGATCGGATGACGCTCAGTCAGCGCATCTGTTCCTGTGGTCATCCGGGACCAATCATCGAATCGATTGACGGCAGGGGGCGGGCATTCATCCAAAAACCGGATGGACAAAAGATTTTTGAAGCGCAACTGGCGAGTCTCGTCAAACATTTACCAAACAGTATCGAACGTATTCAATATGTCCAAATGACGACAGATAGCGTATCGATTTACTACGTTCCGGACGCAGAGCGGTTCAGTCAATCAGACGAACGACTTCTGATGGAACGGCTGTACCGTTTGTTCGGTCGTGATATCCATCTCGATGTGCAAGCCGTTTCTTATATCGATGCTGAGGAAAGTGGTAAGATCTTGCTCGTCAAATCAAGCTTAACAGGATAAAAGAAAGGAGACAGATGGCGCCATCTGTCTCCTTTCTAAATTCTTCTCACCATACCTCGTGTAAAAGTACAAAACATCTCCGTTGTTAGTACTTCTAAAGAGGTACCACGTTAAAAGTGTTAAGTACCTCATTAATTCAAATGGTTTTTGATATCTCTTACCTTTTGTAAAAGCCATTTTTTATTTTCTTTGTCTTTTACGATGATAAAATCTTCTGTTCCTTTAACAGAATAGATGGTGGACCCGACTGAAAAAAGATTCGATTGACTGTTCGCTTGGGGCATTTCATATGCTTTTGTTTTCTTTAGTATCGTGCTAATTTTTTCTCCTTGTTGCTTAGATGCATCCAATTCTGCTTCTGTTCCGTTATACTCTTTGTTATTCACAATGACGATCATGGCATAACTAGCTTCGTCCTCTGTACCGGTTTGACTGCATCCGAATAAAAATCCAATGAATACAATGACAAATATCTTTTTCATCGGAACCTCCTTATATGAGTATGTGTTGAATAGGAACGTAAATTCATGATAGGTAAAAGTAGCTTCCCTTACCAAATATAAGGTAAAATCAGGAAAAGGAGGGGGATAGATGAAACCTCAGATTTTACTGCTAGGCATGTTCCATCTCGATCGCCCGGCCAATGGAGACCTGATTCGTCCGTCGATATTTGATGTCAGATCAGAACGACGGCAACGAGAAATCCAAGAAGTCGTTGCTCGATTGAACGCATTTCGACCGACAGGCGTTGCTCTTGAGACGGTAGCCGAACGCATGAATGATTTGCAACATACATATGAAACCTGTCAATCCGAGAGCGACTTAACCGATAATGAACGGCAACAAATTGGTTTTCGCTTAGCCCGGATGGCAGGATTAGCACATCTCCATGGGGTCGATTGGAACGAAGTCGTACCTGGCGTACCGGATTTAGGAATCGTCCGTTCACATCATCCGGAAGCCTTTGAGACGATCGTCGCGGCTGAGATGAAGCGGACAGAACAGTTAGAGCACGCGATGGAGCAGTTATCCTTCTCCGAATGGCTCGATCGATTGCACGCTGAAGAAACGATTGCAGCGTCGGCTAGAATCTATGATCAAATCGAACGACTGGAGAGTGGTCGGATTTGGGTTGAACGCTACTGGCGAGTCCGCAATCAAAAGATTGCAAATCGTTTACTGCACCTCGCTCAGGCGAACGAACGAATCGTCTGTTTGTACGGTGCTGCGCACCTCCCGTTATTACGACAATATTTGAATGAATCGAACCAAGTCGAAGTGATGACGTGGAACGATTGGAACAACAAAAAGGAGTGTATTTAAATGCTATTTCACTACCATATTTGGACACCACATTTGGAAGAAACAGAGGCTTGGTACACGGCACGCGGATTTCACGTTTCCCAGCGCATCGGGAAGAAAGACGGAGAATTTTCGTCGTTTAATCCACCTCTATCATGGGATGATTTTCGAGCAGATCAAATTTTATTCCGAATCATTGAAATGAAACGGGGAGCGGTCAATGTGACGATCGGATTCGGAAAAACGGTTCGCTTCGATCACATCGGATTTTTGATTCAGCCTGGTGACGTGCAAACGATTCTTGATCGCGCAGAAACGTTATCGTTCAAGGTCCAAGCGAACGAGCGGCGGACGTTCTTACAGACACCATACGGATTACGGATTGAACTGCAAGTCCATGAAGATGCGATTGCGGATACTGATGGAACGACAATTGAGCGTTTAATTCTAACGACACCGCGCGAAGGATTAGAGGCGGATTTAACGAAACTGTTCGATCGATCGATTTCACAAATCCAAACCGTCCGCGGGGAGAAGACCGTCTTACAAGAAGCAGTCTTTTCCGACGTATCGCTCGTAGGTACGGATCCGAACGGTGTTCAGCTTGTCTGCTCATAATCAACGAATACTTTGATCGGGAGATCTGGTGTTTCCATTAAGCTAGCGAAGCAACTGGCAAGCTCCGAAAACGAAGTCTCGTGTTCGAACAAAGCGGGCAATGTCGCGTGACGATCGTCTGAAAAGAGCCAGTCTGCATGTTTGCGGTAGTCCCAGCCGTCACTCGATGCAATGATCCGAAGTTCTTTTGCGTGAAACGCGGGCGTCAACGTCAATGCTTCCCGGTTGCCGTCCGATAAGACGCAGATTGCACCATGAGGACGGACAGCAGACTGAAGTTCGGCAAAGGCCGCTTGGCGTCCAGAACATTCGATGGCGGCGTCATACATACTTGAATCCGGTGTGACGACACGTGCACCTAATTGACGCGCTAACTCCGCTCGGGACGTAAGCGGCTCGAGGATATCAATCTGACGAACGTTGACGTAATGCCGTAAGTAATGTACCGTCAGCAAACCGAGCGTACCCATTCCAGAAACTAAGACGCTTGTGTCGGGTGTCAATGTCAGCTTTCGGACGCCTTTTGCCGCGTCACAGGACAGAATCAACAGTAGGGCTTCGCGCGGTGAGATATGAGCAGGAACCGGGATGACCTTCGATACAGGAACGATCGCCTGATCTTGATGACCATAGAAGCTGACGACCCGATCACCGGGCTTGACGATTTGGACGGCGTCACCAACTGCAAGCACTTCGCCGTAGCTTTCATATCCGGTCTCGAGCGGATAGTCATAGCTGGTTTCGGTCATATCTTGTTCCAGCCATTGGGGAAGTTCGGCACCAATACTGATGGCACCGGCTAGAGTGCGGACGTAGACGTCATGGATGCCAAGCGGCGGCAGTTCCCGAACAAGATAACCAGATGTCTTCGACTCCACAAGACAGCAAATCGTTGTAGTGTTCAACATGTAAACCTCATTTCATTGTTGGATTGATGTCATATGGATCAAGCATATACCACTTTACTTGTAAAATATAACAATTCGAAACCAGAAATGATGTAGAATAAGAAAGAAAAGGAGGGAATCGAATGGAACCATTATTGATTTTGGCATTGCTCGTGTTCGCATTCTTGACGTATCGGTATAGTAAGATCCTCGTCCGAAAGGATATCTCTGCTGCAAACAAACGACTCGCAATCGTCTTTTATTTGATTGCCGTCAGTGGACTTGGCGCTGTCGTTTATTTCAACGTATAAGGAGGACCACCCATGCATTCAACGACTAAACGACGAATCGGTGCGTACATCATCAACCAAGCTGTTTATTTCGGACTTTCCGCCTTCATCGAAAAAACGGTGTTACGACGTGTGAAGTCAGAAGTCGTTCACGCCGTCGTGACACAACCGACAATCAGTTTTCTAGGAGAAGTCGCGCAATTAAAACTGTTGAACGGAAAAACGATTGGTGGTCGGATTTGCGGCATCCAGGTTGAAAGCGAGAACGGATTGCCGTTGACGACAGAACAAATTGTCCGCCGAACAGTCTATCGTGATACGGTCTCGCTATTTAAGATTCGACCGTATTGGAAACCGTTTCTTGAGAACGGACACCGATTACCGGAAGATGACTTCGCGAGAACGATCGTCCGCTTGAATCAGGAGAAGCTAAATAATGAAGCTTGATTTTCATGTTCATTGTGTCCGTGCCTCTCAACCTACAGGAGCCATTCTGCTTTATCATGGTTGGGGCGGAACGGCTGTTTCTTATCTAGAGTTTGCGCGACAATTATCTGACGAAGGATACGATGTCTTCATCCCGGAACTTCTTCGACACGACCAGCGTGAACCGCTTGATCATCCATTTGATCCAGAAATAACGACGACCTATTTTTGGTCCGTCGTCGAACAATCGATTACGGAAGCGACAGCTATCATCGAACAATCAGGCTGGCATGTTTCAGACGTGATAGCGATCGGCGTCTCGATGGGTGGGTTCATTGCCCACGGGATCATGTCGCGTCAGCCGATTAAAGCACTCGTTGCGATCAATGGGGGCGGTGCCTATCTTGAAGCAGAACGTCAATTCCGCGTTCGTGACGGGCGACCTGCCATCAAAAAGGAGGATGTACCATGGAAGCTTGATCCAATCAGCGTGATGGATGAGCGTCCGCGATTACTCCTGCACGGCGATGCCGATGACATCATTCCACTATCGATCCAGCAGTTTTATCACGGGACAGCTGTTCAAGCAGGTATGGCGCAAACGACCGTATTAGACGTTTTTCCAGGTGTCAATCATACCGTGACCGATGCAATGATCAAGCAACTGATCACATGGCTGAAGCACGTCAAACTTCAAGGGGCGACAGATGGACTACATACGTTTTCTTCGCAGTAAGGTCGGTCAAGAAAAAGTGATGTTGAACTTTGCGGGTGGCATCGTCTTCGACGAGGAGGGGCACATTCTTCTTCAAAAACGGCGAGAGCAACAAGCATGGGGCTTTCCCGGCGGCGCACTGGAACTGGGAGAGTCGATTGTCGAAGCCGCACAGCGTGAGATTTTCGAAGAGACCGGTTTTCATGTCACGATTGAACGTTTGAGTGGTGTCTATTCGAAGTACGAAGAGATGTATCCAAACGGGGATGTCGCCCAACCGATCGTCCATTTTTTCGTTTGCCGAATCAATGGGGGGCAATTGACGATTGATTCCGATGAATCACTCGATATTGCTTTTTTTGAAAGAGACCAAATGCCAGAACTCTATAGCGATTTGCATCAAACAGCCTGGAACGATTTTTTGACGGAACTGGGTCCGGTTTTTCGATAACGCAAAAATCCCCCCTGATGTAAAAATCAGGGGGGATTTTATGTTCTCCATGTTCAGCGTTCAAAGCCGCCTTCGGAATGAATGATCTGTCCGGTCACCCAGCTACCGTCAGGACTCACGAGGAATTGGATCAATCGTGCGACGTCTTCTGGCGCACCGATTCGCCCGAACGGAAAACTAGGTTTAAGCGCTGTCCGTGTTGCTTCATCCATCCAAGTCGAGTCTGTCGGACCCGGATTGACCGCATTAACGGTGATGCCAAGCGGTGCTACGGCTGCCGCGTAAGTCTTTGTAAATGTCGACAAGGCACCTTTTGTCGTAGCGTAAGCAATCTCGTCAGGCATCGGACCGAGATCTTGTCCGGACGTCAGTTGAATGATACGACCGGACGTTAGATGTGCTTCAGCGAATCGTTTCGTGAAACGTGTCGCGAGCAACAACGGTGCCCGGAGATTGACGGCATAGTGTTGATCAAGACTGGCTGCATCAAGTGTTCGCCAATCCGTCATCGTCGAATGGGCAGCGTTGTTGATCAGGATACTTGGTGTTCCAAAGTCTTCAATGCGTGCGAATAAATCGTCAGCAGCATCTGCTTGACCTAAATCTAGCTCGATCGCAAGGACGCGGGCACCTTGATTTTCGAGTTCGGTCGTAAAACTAGCCGCCCAATCCGCTGTTGCTTTAAAATAAGTAAAGACCAGGTCATGTCCGGACGAGGCAAGCTGGCGGCAAATGGCAGCTCCGATGTCGCGTGTCTGACTGGCGCCGGTTACGATGGCAATAGGTCGAGTCATATGTATTCTCCTTTATGTAAATACATTCATAAAAACCAGATGTTTACAGAAATTAGTATAGCGTATGGAGGACTGAGAAAGAAAGCGTTATCAATATTTAACATCATGACATCACGCCTATCAAAAAAGAGTGTAGTAAAGGTAAAGTGTAAGTAACACAGTAATTCGATAAACAGTACGGGAAGGATGAATCACTCATGAAAGCAATCGTCTTATTTGATGGAGAGTGTAATCTCTGTGACGCAAGCGTCCAGTTCATCTTAAAACGAGACCAAGGGTACCATGATTTTGCATCGTTACAAGGAAAGACCGGACAAGAATTCGTAAAGCGTCATCATCTCCCGGCAACGATCGACAGTGTCGTCGTAATTGAACGAGGAGTACCCTATATCAAATCGGACGCAGCGTTACGAATTGCTGGTCATTTACAGGGTGGATGGAAACTGTTGACTATTTTACGTATTTTTCCACGGTCATTCCGAGATTATGTGTATGATGTTGTCGCCAAAAATCGACATCAGTGGTTCGGTGTAAAACAACATTGTGCGCTCCCTTCATCAGAGACGCGTGCTCGATTTCATGATTGAAATAGGAAAAAACCGCCTTCATCTAAATCGCGGTTTTTTGTCGTTTAACTAAAATAAATACTATATTTTTGGTTGGGCCAGATCCGAGTGATATAAAATCAACTATTCAGCTTAATATTGGATCTTTCTTCTGATCTGAACGGTCGGATTACACTTGTTCATAAAAATGTGACTAAATAATGATAAGGCGAGTATAACTGAGCTTTGGAAATAAAAATCTCGGAAGGTGAGACGGATTCACGTGCTCCTCGCACATCGATCAAACATCGGTAAATCAACGTTTCTAGTTCTACAATAAATTCTGGATATTGATACAGCGCATCATTCATTTGCCTATGAAGATGATCTTCCATTAAGACGATACAGGGATTGGTTTCTTTCAAAGTCAATGCACTAAACACAGTTCGCTGTTGTCTGAAATCTTGATTCAAACAGCAGACGATTTGATTTAAATCACCTTCCACTTTTTTCACTTCCTAGTTCTATATTATTCATATCATTTTCATACATGTTATTAATTGTGTTCCACTATTCATCGATTCGTAAACAGAAGAAAAATCTAAACGCTTTTCATTTTTAAGAGTGGACGACCATTCAATTCGTTTAGATATTCGTGATAGGAAACAAGAGTTACAAATTTCTAAAATATCATTTTGCCTTTTTACGAAAAAACAACTAGATTTTCGCACTTCTTATCCTATAAGATAGGCTATATATTATGTGCAAAATCACTGTTGATTATTTGTTGCTGCACTTGAAACCACACTATCAATTGTGAAAGCGAGAGAGCTTTTGTACTATTTCTGTAAGAGGAATTAAAAAGAAGGTGAAATGGATGAAAATGACTCGCTCTACGGACTATGCTATTCGTGTGCTAATTTATGCAGCGTCGCATCCGACTAGACTTGTACAAATTCAAGAAGTAGCAACACATTACGATATTTCTAAAAACCATCTAATGAAGATTGTCCATTCTTTAAGTAAGTTCGGTCTCATAATCTCCGTACAAGGTCGCAATGGTGGATTCAAGTTAGCGAAATCGCCAGATACGATTACATTAGGAGAAATCGTCCATTTATTCGAAGAAGTGTCTTATCTCGAAAATGTGACGGTTCCAAATAAAAATGGTAGTTTACAGAACACACGACAAGCGTTCGATCAAGCATTCACGTCCTTCACGGACGCACTTCAAGCCTATACGTTACTAGACTTAATTGCGCCACCGATCAATGATTGAAGTAAAGAGTCAGAGACAAAGGATTGCTCTCTGGCTCTTTATCCTTGTACATAATGAAAACAGACACTCATAATTAATTATGATCCGTTTATACTAAAAACTAGTATCTCTTATGTTACTATAAACAAGATTCGGATGCTATTCGAATCTTATTTTTACAACTAAAACATGTTCAATTTGTACTTGTTTATTGTATTAGCTATATTGAAGGGGAATTGTACCTTCATTCTGTTCACTGTCTAGATTATAATAAGGGACTTTAATCCCATTCAGATAAAGGATTAAAGGCATCCGTCCATTGATCCATGTAAAAGGGAGGTTTTTGCAATGTCCGAAATGACCATCGGAATGTTCGTTCACTTCATTCAACGCTTAGTGCAATCCCCGCGATTCATCGTTCAACAATCCGGGGTAGACGAGAACGCCTATACTTTCGAAATCCGCGAATTGAATCTTTTAAGTGTTTCAAAGACCGAACTGCTCCGCAAAACGATTCATCTACTTCGTGAAAAGACATCAGAAGGTACACGCGAAACGTTGACGAATGAACTGGTCACTCTATCACAAAAGACTTTAATGAAGTCGGATACGATTGCTACGCTTGAAGTGAAGTCCACAATAGAAGGGTCACTGCATCTTACATTTTCGGAAGACAAAAAGATCTGGTTTTTAGGTATTTTAGACACGGAAGAGGCAATCATTCGGTTCACAGAACGTTTTCAAAGCGTCATAAATGACGATCGAGCATCTCGTTAAACAAGGCAGGTCGAACCACTAATGTGGCTCGACCTGCTTTTGTCTTATCCTGTACAGAGCATCAAGACGTTGCCGTCGGGATCTGCAAACGTAAAGTAAGCAAAGTCATCGAAACGTTCGATGTCTCGAATGATGGGTGCGTGTAGTGACCGCACAAACTGATAGGATGCATCGATGTCCGTCGTATAAAAATTAAACAAGGCATGGGGAGAAGGGTGATGTCGGTACGTTGCGTCATTCGTATGATCATCGAGCGTCAAACTCGTTGGACCCTCAAGTGGAAGATTGTAGACAGGTGACGAGACGCGCGACTCATCAAACGGCAGCTGCAGTAACTGGTGATACCAAGCGGCGGCACGTTTCACATCCTGAACATGCAAAAAGACAGCGTTCAAGCGAGGCGCAATGAGGTGGGTCGAAATTGACATCAGAATCTCCTCCTTTGATTTCATACATGTTCCTTTCGATAACAGCCTCTTAATTCCTCTAATCCCTATAAATGGAATATGGTATGATGTATCAGGAAAATCATTTACGAATTGGAAAGGAATGATGATATGGAAACCATCATTTGTACGACGTGTGGCGTCGAGCAAATCAATCCAGAGCGCGAAACGTGTCCGATTTGCTTAGAGGAACGACAGTATGTCAATCCAACTGGTCAAACGTGGACGACGCTCGCTGCCATGCAAACGTCAGGAACGTATCAAAACGTCATTAGCGACGACGGAGCAGGCGTCTATTCGATTCAGACGACACCGGCGTTCGGTATCGGTCAGACGGCATATCTTGTAAAAGGAAAATCGTTCAACCTGTTATGGGACTGCATTACATATCTTGATTCAACAACGAAAGAGCAACTTAACGAGTTAGGCGGGATTCACGCGATTGCTTTATCACATCCGCATTATTATGCGACACAAGTCGAATGGGCGGAGACTTTTGACGTACCGATCTATATTCATGAAGATGATGCGTCGTTCGTGACACGACCAAGTGAGCGCATCGTCTTCTGGAGTGGTGAACGCTTGGAGTTGGCGGAAGATTTGATGTTACATCGCGTAGGTGGTCACTTCAAAGGAGCAGTCATTTGTGAACGAAAAGACGCATCAGCGGGGCTGTTGTTGACAGGAGACATCATTCGGATCGTTGCCGATCGGGCATGGGTCAGTTTCATGTACAGCTATCCGAATGTGATTCCGCTTCCGGCAAAGACGGTCGCGCGAATGGCAGAAACGTTACGTCCGCTTCATTTTGAAAAATTATATGACGCCTTTCATCGGAAAATCGAAACCGGTGCGTCTGAAGCAGTAGCGCGCTCTGCAGAGCGGTACATTGCTGCCTTAAACGGGGACTGGTTCACGACATGAAGTCGCGCTTGATCGTCATCCGTGGGAATTCTGGTAGTGGAAAAACGACGCTTGCAAAAGCGTTACGATCGGTCTTACCGGATAGCATCTTATTCTCGCAAGATGTCATCCGCAGGGAGATGTTGAACGTAAAAGATGGACCAGGAAATCCGGCGATTCGCTGGATCGAAGAGTTGATCGGACTTGCTGACGGACGCCACGCGACGATTCTGCTGGAAGGAATTCTTGCACAGGACTGGTACGGTGAGATGATTGACCGGTTGGAACGACGCTTTACTTCACGGTACGCGGCGTATTATTTTGACGTCTCATTTGAAGAAACGGTTCGTCGCCATGAAATGCGCCAGCCCACGGAGTTTTCTGTGACGGATATGAAACGCTGGTGGATTGATCAGGATCACCGCCCGACAGATCGTCTAATTGCTGAGGATAGATCGATAGAATCCGTGATTCAAATGATAAATCAAGAGCAAAAAGGGGAGAGCGAATGACACACTACATTTTTGACATGGATGGAACGTTGTTTCAAACGAATGCCGTGCTGTCGCATGCGCTAGAAGAGGTCTTTCAAGAGTTGCGTCAAACGGGACGCTGGGAGGGGGAAACCCCACTCGCCCTCTATCAGCAGATCATGGGCGTCTCGTTACCGGAAGTCTGGCAGACGTTACTACCGGACTTTTCAGCCACAGATCAACAGGCTGCGGATCAAAAATTTCGAAACAGCCTGGAGCAGGCAGTCAAGGCGGGGCACGGTTGCTTATATCCAGGAACGGTCGAGTTGCTAAGTCGTTTGAAACAAGCGGATCACTCTGTCTATATCGCCAGTAATGGGTGGCCATCCTACTTGTCAGCGATCGTGACGACGTATGGACTCGAAGCCTATATCGATCATGTCTATAGTATCGAAGACATCCGTTCCGGTGATAAATCGGCACTCGTACGGGAGATTTGTAAGACGCACGACATCTCGTCGGGCTACGTTGTCGGTGACCGCTTATCTGATTTCAAAGCGGCGCATGCGAATGGACTCGCTGCAATCGGTTGTCAGTTCGATTTTGCGCAAGAGCAGGAACTCGCAGTCGCGGACCGCGTCGTAAAAGAGTTGAGTGCTGTCTACTAAAAAAGGGGGCTGACTCCAAAAAAAGAATGACACGTCTTTTCACGCCCTTTCCTCAGGCGAGACACAAGCCAGTTTTCCTGCTTTGTTGAAGCAGGAAAACGGGTCTTGTTCGTCTCTTACAACGCATAAATGCGTTTTTCCTGTAGGAGTGGCGTGTGACGCGTCATTTTTTTTATTACGAGATAAGGGAGGACAGATTGATGATCTGTCCTCCCTTTTACTTATAGCAATTATTCTGCCCACCAGAGGGCGTCGTCTGGTTTCTTCGCGATCGACGCGACTTCTTTTTCACTCGATACAGTCGGATGCGATCCTTTCAGTGCTTTTCCGGCTGTATTTTTAAAGAAGAAGAAGAACGTAACGAAGCCGATGACGCTGACTGCTGTTAGATAGAAAGCAGGAGCGAGCGGATTTTGTGTCGTATGGACGAGCCACGTCGAAACGAGTGGCGTCGTTCCACCGAAGATCGAGACCGAGACGTTGAACGTCACGGATAGTGTCCGATAACGGACATCCGTATAGAAGATACTCGGTAGAAGACTTGGCATCGTTCCTTCAAAGATCGCCAAGAAGAAGCCAAGGATGAAGATCCCGATTCCGACGAACAAGAGTGGTTTAAGACCAATCAAGAAGAACGACAGGATTGAGAGCAACGATAGTCCGGCTAACGCGAAAAGGACGATATTACGATTCCCTTTTTTATCACTGAGCTTCCCGAAGAAGTAAGCGAGCGGAATCATGATCACCATGACACCAGTAATTAGAATCGTACTTGTCGAACTTGACATGCCGATGACTTCATCGAGGTACGATGGCATGTAGGACAAGAGCATGTAGTTCGTAATATTGAAGAAGGCAACAGCGATGAAACAAACGATGATATCACGTTTGTGGTCGCGAAGAATTTCGCGGAATGTCGCAGGCTCTTCTGTGTTTTCATTAATCTCATTTTCGAAGATCGGTGATTCATCCAAGTGACGACGTAAATAGAGACCAAATAAACCGAGTGGTGCTCCAAGAATGAAGGGAATCCGCCATCCCCAAGATGCCATTTGATCATCCGATAAGGTGACGAAAAGTGTTGTAGCCAGTAATGAGGCGAGAATATATCCACCGAGTGTACCGATTTCAAGTCCACTTCCGAGGGCACTCCGTTTGTTATCTGGTGATGACTCAGCGATGTAGACCATTGCGCCGGCATATTCACCGCCAGTCGAGAATCCTTGTAAGATCCGGGCTAACAATAATAGGATCGGTGCCCAAATTCCGATTTGATCGTAGGTCGGTAATAATCCAATGATGAGCGTGGAACCAGCCATCATGACGATCGTCGTTGTTAAGACGACCTTCCGCCCGAGTCGATCTCCGATGCGTCCAAAGACGATTCCGCCGATTGGTCGCATTAAAAAAGCGATCGCAAACGTCGCAAAAGTAAAGACGAGCTTCAGTTCATCATTTTCAACAGCGCTAAAGAAGTTTTGACTGATGATGATTGCGAGATAGGAATAAAGACCAAAATCGAACCATTCCATCGCATTCCCAATTCCGGTCGCGTAGACACTCTTTTTGGTTTGCTGCATGTCAACGACATTGACTTTTTCTTTTCTGAATTTCATAAGTTCTGTTCACTCCCTTTGATAAGTTCGTATCGTACCATAGCAGGAAATGAAGTCAAGTTGCTAATGCGCTTAATCAATTGAAAACGACTGAAAACGGCTCTGTGCCGGGAGTTGTCAAACCGTTGCTACTCTAAGGACGAACAGGGGGTGTGCATTTTTTATGAAAAAAATTGAAAATTTTTTGGGTGTTTTCATAAATTCGAAACAATTTTCATATGTTTTCACAACTAAAAAATCAGTAATCCGCCTTTAGGATGGGGGAAGTTAAACTATTTTTTGGTAATTTTTAAAATGAGGGTGGAAAGTAAAGGAGAATGCTTATGAAGAAGAAATGGATCGCCATTGTATGTCTTGGGCTCATTGTAGTCGTCGGTGGTTGGTATGCTGGATTTCAAGAATCAAAAGTATCCGGTTTTCCGATGCCGCGATTTGCTACGGCAGTTGAAAAACAAGGCGAGTGGAAAATCAAAACCCGTCTAGTCTCTGAAACTGACGGACCGGGTTTACTCTATGGGACTCGGATTCGCCAAGCCGGTTGGAAAGAACTCGATCGTGAAGGAACGACGGCGTGGTATGAAAAAGACGGGAAAGTGATTGCCTTGACGACGTTTGATGGGGAACTGTATCTCGAAAATTCGAGTAAAGAAAAGATTCGGTTATAACACAATGAAATGAGACAACGATTGGCTTGTCTCATTACTGTAAGCACTTCAAAAGGATTGCATGGGCATCAGCTCATGCAATCCTTTTTGTTTTAATCATCTTCGGAAGAGGAGAGTTGTTTATGTGTCTTAGAATCGTAAATTTTATAGGAAATCGGAAATCGATGGTTCTTTGTTGAAATGACGCGACAGAAATAGGGCACGTCTTCTCCGTACGCTCCTAATTCCGGATAATCTTGAAAGGTAAAATCCTCATAATCTTCGGTTGAGTCGAAAATAATAGACATGGATTGTGTCTTTCCTGAGTTTTCCTCTACATAACAGTCACCTTTGATGACAGCGTAGTCCTTGAAGACGATTTGCGATAGGCTAGGGACCGTCCAGTAAAGTAGTCCAAATCCAAGTAACGTGATGAAGATGAACTGAAGTTTGTCTTTAAATGTTTCTGTCGAGTCTTTCCATGTATCAATCGTAAAGAAGATGCCACCAAAAAGTGTAATGATTCCGAGTATAAGCATTCCGTAATACAGAATGAGTTCACGATTCATTTGATTTAGCTCCGTTCTTCATAAATATAGTCCATTCGCCTGAACGACGAAATGCGAATGTTCATAATGGTATGTGATGACGGAATAGTCGAACGGACGACCGTTCGTCAAATGAAATACTGTCTCGATCGTTAATCCAGGATCGCCCTCGGTGAGATCCAGATGATGAGCCGACTCAGCGCTTAACTTCCCGACGTGCATGTACATATCCGAGAACCCAATATTCAATTGGAGTGCCGTCTCTAAGTATTCGAAGATCGACTGCTCGACGATTTCACGATTTAAGTACGGAACGATTGATTGGCGATAGTAAGACTCTTCGAGACAGAGGATCTTGCCGTCGATGTAGCGGATTCGCTTGACGTAATAAACCGTCTCACCTGCCTCGATCCCGAGATTCTTCGCGATGTTATCGGTTGCAGCGATTGGTTCGAGTGCGAGAACGGTCGACTCAATCGTATGACCGACGAGATTCTGCTTGAATCCTTGGGTCGAGAACAGGCGAATATAGCCGGTGCGATTCGTCTTCCGGACAAAAATTCCGCTTCCGCGGACTTGAAAAATGATTCCTTTTCGTTCGAGTAACTCAAGTGATTTTGTCATCGTCGTCTTACTGACGGCGAACTGCCGGATCAACTCTTCGAGAATCGGTAGTTTGTCTCCTTGTTTCAACTCATGTTGTTCTATGTACCGTTCGATTTCATCAGCCGTCTGTTGGTATTTCAGCATAGGACACCTTCTTTTCTTGCGAACTTTTTCTTTCTTTAGTATAGCATAAGCCATCTCCTGATTAATAACATGTTAAATTTAATTATTTATGTATTGATTAATTGTGCATGTACAATTAAAATGAAAGGGTATTCAAGCGTCATATTCAGGGGAGGGACACGATATGGGCAAGGTTCGCGATTATCAACAATTGGCGCATTCGATATTAGAAGCTGTCGGTGGCGAATACAACGTCATCAGCGCCGTCCGATGTGCAACTCGACTTCGTCTTGTCTTGAAACGATCGGATTCGTCAGCTAAGGAAACAGTCAGTGCACTACCTGGCGTCATTACGGTCGTTGAGTCTGGCGGGCAGTTTCAAGTCGTCATTGGTCAACACGTTGGGGAAGTCCATCAAGAATTTGTGAAGCTCGTCGATTTGGAACAATCGGAAACGGAAGAGGCGCCGAAAGGGACGGTCCTCAACCGAATCATTGCGACGATGTCAGCCGTCTTTGCACCGTTCGTCTACATCTTAGCTGCAGCGGGGATTCTGCAGGGAACTTTGATTTTGACGACGCTCGCTTTTCCAGCATTTGCGAAGACGGGTACTTATGAAGTCTTTAGCTTCATCTCATGGGCACCGTTTACGTTCTTGCCGATCTTCATTGCTATCACGGCAGCGAATCATTTTAAGGTCAACGCCTTCATCGCGGTCGCCTGTAGTGCGGCACTTGTCAGTCCAACATGGGCAGATATCGCAGCACGCATCACTGCCGGTGAATCCATCACGTTCCTAGGAATCGCTTTATCCGGTACGACGTATACGTCATCGGTCTTACCGCCATTATTCCTCGTCTGGATTTTGTCCTATGTTGAGCGATTCCTGAACAAGACGATTCATGAAGTCATTCGTCCGTTGTTCGTTCCATTCTTCAGCATGGTGTTGATGGTGCCGCTTACGATTCTCTTGATCGGACCGATCACGACACTTGGTGCAGAAGGGATCGCAAACGGGTATAACTACTTAGCGGAGAATGCTCCTGCGGTAGCTGGTCTCATCATCGGTGGCTTCTGGCAAGTCATCGTTATCTTCGGTGTCCACTGGGGTGTCACGCCGATGGTGCTCGCAAACTTTGAGCAATATGGTCGCGACTCGTTCCAAGCCTACCAAACGATTGCCGTCATCGCCCAAATCGGTGCTGTCATCGGGGTCATCTTGAAAGCACGTAACAAAGAAACGAAAAAAGTCGGGGTCTCAGCCGGACTGACAGGCATCTTCGGTATCACGGAACCAGCCATCTATGGGGTGACGCTCCGTTTTAAAAAACCGTTCATCTATGGCTGTATCTCGGGAGCAATCGGTGCTGTCACGGCAAGTTTCTTTAAACCGTATTACTTTGCCTACGCCGGATTACCGGGACCATTGACGCTCGTCAACGGCATCGATTCCGACTATCCATCGTCGATCATCGGCTTATTGATCGGAACGGCGATTGCCTTGATTCTACCGATCGTCTTGATTCAAGTGTTCGGTTTCGGGGAGCAGGTTGCTCCGGTCGTAGCACCTGAAAGTACAGCGACACCAGTTGCAAAACAGGAAGTCAGCGCAACTCTGACAAACGAAGAGACGCTTCGCGCACCACTTGAAGGAACGATTGTTGCTTTATCAGATGTACCGGATCCTGTATTTGCTTCCGGTGCGATGGGACAAGGGGTAGCGATTCGTCCGACGAACAACCGGGTCACGGCTCCGTTTGACAGTACCGTCGTCATGGTCGCTCCGTCAGGTCACGCGATCGGATTACGCTCGACGAGTGGTGTCGAAGTTTTGATCCATGTCGGTCTTGAGACCGTGACGCTCGACGGTAAACCGTTTACGCTTCACGTCAAAGAAGGCGAATCCGTGACGACAGGCGATCTACTCGTAACGTTTGATGCGACAGCGATTGAAGCGCATGGACTCGAGACGATCACGCCAATCATTATCACGAACACTCAGAGTTATGCACAAATCCTACCGACGGACGAGACGGTCACGACGGCAAATACACAGATTTTGACGATCATCAAGTAAGAGAAAAAGAAGGAGGACATGAAGATGAAGACATTACCAAACGATTTCTTATGGGGCGGTGCGTTAGCAGCGCATCAATTCGAAGGTGGCTGGAATGCTGGTGGAAAAGGACCGAGCGTCGTTGATGTATTGACGGCAGGAGCACACGGCGTTGCACGACGTATCACGGATCAGGTAGAGGAGAATGAATTTTATCCGAATCACGAGGCGATTGATTTTTATCACCGTTATAAAGAGGACATCGCCCTGTTTGCTGAGATGGGACTAAAGTGTCTCCGGACGTCAATCGGTTGGAGTCGGATTTTCCCAAACGGAGACGAAGCGGAACCGAACGAAGAAGGACTGAAGTTTTATGATGACGTCTTCGACGAATTACTGAAATACGACATCGAGCCGATCATCACGTTGTCGCATTTTGAGATGCCACTCCATCTTGCGCGTGAATATGGCGGTTTCCGCAACCGGAAAGTAGCGCTGTTCTTCGAAAAATTCGCGGAAGTCTGTTTCACGCGTTACAAAGACAAGGTCAAGTACTGGATGACATTCAATGAAATCAACAACAAGATGGATGTCAGCAATCCATTATTCCTCTGGACGAATTCCGGTGTCCTCCTTGATCCGGAAGAGAACGCGATGGAAGTCATGTATCAAACGGGTCACCACGAGTTGCTCGCGAGTGCACTTGCCGTCGCGAAAGGGAAAGCGATCAACCCGGACTTCGAAATCGGAGCAATGGTCTCACACGTACCGATCTATCCGTACTCATCGCATCCGGAAGATATTCTGCTCGCTGAGACATCGATGCGTCAGCGCTACTTCTTCCCAGACGTCCAAGTCCGCGGCTACTATCCGTCTTATGCGTTGAATGAGTTCAAACGGGAAGGGTATGATATTCCGATTCTAGACGGTGACGCAGAAATCTTGCGAAACGGAACGGTCGACTATCTTGGATTCAGTTACTACATGTCGACGACCGTCAAACATGATGCTGTCGTCAATAACACGGGCAACATCGTCAACGGTGGTCTCGCAAACGGCGTTGAGAACCCATACATCCAGTCGAGTGATTGGGGTTGGGCAATTGATCCGGTTGGTCTCCGATATGCGATGAATCGTCTATACGACCGTTATCAGATTCCATTGTTCATCGTCGAAAACGGCTTTGGTGCAATCGATACGATCGAGGATGGTCAGATTCATGACACGGCGCGAATTGATTACTTGCGTGCGCATATCGAAGCATTCAAAGCAGCTGTACTCGAAGATGGTGTCGAGTTGATTGGTTACACGCCGTGGGGCGTCATCGACATCGTCTCCTTTACGACAGGGGAGATGAAAAAACGCTACGGCATGATCTACGTCGATCGGGATAACGAAGGTCACGGATCGATGGAACGGATGAAAAAGGATTCGTTCGATTGGTATCGTCACGTCATCGAGACAAATGGTGCTGCGTTACACGGTTCAGAGACGGCAAAATGATGAAGTAAGGGGTAACGGAAAAAATCCGTTGCCCCTTTTTAAAAGAATTAGAATGAAAAAGAAGTTGGGTATGGCACACTAAGGAAAAAACGGGGGACCGGTAAATGATCAAGAAACGCTATGCCGATCGACGTGACTGGCGTCGCATCACACAACGACACTATGTTCATGAACAGGTAGACAGCGAAGTGTTCGTAGGACATGTGACACTCCTTCAACTCATTGAAGTCGCTTCACCGTTAGACGTCCGTTATGGTGACGAAACGATTCGAATCGCTGACGCTGGTTACGTCTGGGTACAACAATTCCCAAGCGATGCCCATCATGCCGTGACCTCGATGTTTGACGCCGCAGGTCAGTTGGTACAAACCTATATCGATATCTGTCTTCGTACCGGAGTGGAGGACGGACGTATCTACTGGGAGGATTTGTTTCTCGATCTGATCTCCTTGCCATCGGGACAAGTTTTGTTAATCGACACGGACGAACTAGAAGCAGCACGAGATCAAGGGGATGTCTCACAAGCGGAATATGCGCTCGCTTGGGCAGAAGCGAAGCGACTGCAAAAACAACTACAAGATGGATCTTTTCCGCTCGTCGCACACGCAGAAGTGATGAAACAGCAACTTAAACAGGGAACACCGCGTTGACGGGGTTCCCTGTTTTTTAGGCGTGTCGCTCTGCTTTAACTTCGTTCGTCGTAAAGTACCGTTGCTTGCGCGGGAGGAGAACCAATCCGAGAAAACAGATTGTCACGATCACGAGGAGGCAGGCAAATAGAATCGTACTGAAACGAATCGACCAGATGTCACCGAGCAGACCGATCGCGACGATCGCTAGAATCTGTAGCAGACTGACGCCGACACCGTATAGACTCGTAAAGCGTCCCATTAAGTGGAGTGGAATATTCGTTTGTTGGAACGTCAAGAAACCGGTTCCCGCAAATGCGTGGAAACAACCGAGCAACAAGAAACCGATACAGACGATTGAAAACGAATTCGCACTTGCATACAGCATGTAACCGACAGCGACAAATACATAGCCGATCGTCAGCATCGTCCGAATGGAGAGGGTTTTAGCGTAGCGGGCGACGACCCAGCTGCCGGCGACGGAACCAATCCCAGTCAGACTCATCAGTAAACCATAGTCGGTTTCCGATAACCCGATGCTCCGCTGTAAAAAGACGACTTCTTGTGTATCAAGCGCAAGTGTCGCGATCATCATCAGCATCGCGAGGATATACAATCCGGTCACGTAGCGTGCGCTTTTGCTGAACTGATAGACAAGCCGCCAATCGGATATAATGTCTTGCAGCCGCATCCCTCGTTCGACCGCAGCAGTAAAACGCGGCAAGCGCATCAGCAGGACAGCTGATCCGAAAAACGAGACAGCGTTGAACCAAATGGCAACGTCAGCAGAAGCAACATAGAGCAGTCCTCCAGCGAGAGCAGGCCCGATCAAAAAGGCACCAGACGTGATCAGACTACGATAGGCATTGAACGACGCCCGATCATTTTGAGGAACAAGCGTCGTGATGTAGGTCAACGTTGCCGGTTCAACGACCGCTTTGATGATGGCTAAGGCGATCAAGTCGATGTAAAGCAACGATAGTGGTAGAAATGGCATGATACCGATTAAGAAAGCACGCAACAAATCAGTCTGAATCAATAGTCGACGTAAGTCGGATCGGTCGACCCAACTTCCCGCGAACGACTTGATGACGAGAGAGACGACCGGACTGATGATCCAAAGCGCAGCAACGGCTGACGCAGAGCCGGTCAAGCGATAGATGTATACGTTGATCGCAACGAGATAAATGAAGTCACCAAACTGTGAAATACCGAGCGCACTTAAGAGGATTCGTTCCCGAGAAGACATGATAGCATCCTTTCTTACATCATTTTCCAATAGTATACCAGAAAATTCAGATAACGTTTTCGTATATCTCTATACTTTTTATGGAAGAGTGGGTATACTTGGAAAAAATCAAAGGAAGAAGGGTTCAATCATGTTAACGACCATCGATTTATATCAAGCTTTGCCTGTACTTGAAACGGAACGACTTCGTTTGCGACCGGTTCGCACAGAAGATGCAGCAGATATCTATGCCTACACGAAAGATGAAGAGACGGCGCGTTATGTCAGCTGGCATGCGCATAAAAGCCTCACGGATTCTGAACAATTCGTCGATCACATCCTTCGTCAATACGAACAAGGGAATCCGGCACCTTGGGCGATTGAAGACAAAACGAACGGACGAGTCATCGGAACGATTGATTTCATCAAAGTCTCGTTTGAGCAACAGCAAGCAGAACTCGGTTATGCGCTGTCGCGCGAGTACTGGGGGAAAGGTTTGATGCCGGAAGCGGCAGCGCGTCTCGTGCAGTACGGCTTTGAGACACTCGGACTCGAGCGCATGCAAGCCCGTTGTTTTGTTGGAAATGATGGATCTGCTCGTGTCATGGAAAAGATCGGTATGACGTTCGAAGGGATCTCGCGGAGTGCTTTATTCGTTAAAGAGCGTTTCTGGGACTTAAAAATTTACGCGATCACGCGTAGCGATTACGAAGGGAAGTAAGCGATGGGTTCACGACTAATGCATGCCTACATCGGACAACGATTGATTACGTTACTTCCGGAACTAGACCCTGCTCGATTCCTTATAGGTACGATCGCTCCTGATGCACGCCACGACGAGAAGGAGCAAGCCCACTATTATACGGGTGAATTAGCGAGCGGAACACGAGCGATTGACTACGAAGCGTTTTGGAGAGACTCGGCGTCTTGGAATCCATCTTTTCGAAGTGGCTATTACGTCCATCTGATAGCGGATGATATTTGGTTACGCGGTTTTTATATGGGGTGGTTACGGCAAGCGATCATAGCTGACGCCTCGATTGGTTCAAGGTATCATGATGACTTCAGGCGGTACAATACACGCATTGCTCCGTTCGTGAACTGGAATGAACAAGCGATCAACGGAGCGCTTCATGAAGTGAGTGTGCAGTCGAGATGGAAAGCACTTCCGCATTTCATTAGAGAGGTAGAGGAGGATCGACGAACCGTTCTGCCACAAGAATATGATATCTTGTTGCCGTGTCAATTGGATGGATATATCGAAACAGCGATTGAACGTTCCTTCCATCACTTAGGTGAAAAAGGGCTAAAGATTGTTCCGACCAAAGAATCATCTCCGAATCATTGAAATGACCCATTTGACGATCCCGAATAAGATGTAGCAGCATCCGTTCAGCAGACCAATCCACATCAGGTTAATCAGACTTTCTAAACCTTCAAACCAATCCATGACTGGTGTAACGAATAAAGCGAATACAAAAAGTACCATGACGGTCCAACTGACGGTTGGAATCAGGAAGAGAATTGTTAAGCCGGCGACTACAGCTGGTACGATTCGTTTATAGATAAGATAGATTGCTGCCACGTTCAACGATAAAATATAGATTACAAACGCAATTAAAAATAATTGCGACATAAAATCACCTCCGAATAACAATAAGACGAAGAACGCATCCCTTTAGATTAGGATGCGTTTTTCTATGTTTATTGTAAGATGTCTTGAAAATAATCGTATGCATACGGTTGAACAAAAAGAAAATCGATTTTTAAATTTTAATTCAAAGCAAAACACTCGGAATAAGTTTAGAACTATGTTATATTGGAAATAAGAAAAGTAAGGAAGTAAGGAATACAAGAAAAACACAGAAAGAAGGAAGTACGTGATGGAGCTATCAAAGTTAACGTCAAAAGGACAGATCACCATCCCCAAAAAAATTCGGCAGGCCTTGCAAGTGGAGGAAGGAGATCGCGTGGCATTCATTGAGGAGGACGGGTTTGTCATCATGGCGAAAGCGGATTTGAAACAGCTGCATGACCTTCAAGATATATTGAGCGATGAGACGTTCAAGACGCTCATCCACAAAGCGAATCATCATTTGTAAAAAATAAAAAGGAGGAAATAACAGATGGATATGCGCGAAGTAGATTTACCAGGAATCGGACGGAAGTTCGAAGGCATCACGACACGAGGAGATAAGGTGGTCGTCATCGTCCATGACGACGGACGACGCGAAATGCATCATTATGATGACGATGATTTTGATGAGAGCATCTCGAGCGTGACGTTCAATGATGCAGAAGCTCGTCAGATGGCAGGGATTCTCGGAGGATTATCTTATAAGCCAAAGGATCTTGAAAAAATTGAACTCGCGTTTGATGATCTCGTCATCGAGTGGTTCAAAGTCGGTCAGGATTCAAAGGTCAACAATCGAACGATTGGGGAACTCGATGTCCGTAACCAATATGACATCTCGATCATTGCAGTGCTTAAACATGACCGTTCGAAATCGTTAAATCCTGGACCAGAAACGCGCCTTGAAGCGGGAGATACGATTGTCCTGTCAGGAGAACGTCAAAACGTCCGTCACATCACGAAAGCATTATTCTCAATCGAAGGAGGCGGATAATATATGGATCATCTCATATTTGAAGTCGGTACCGCGCTTATCTTAGTGGCGATCGCGGCAGTGCTCGCGAACAGACTCAATTTCTCAATCATCCCGTTTCTGATTATTCTCGGGATGATTGTTGGACCGCACGCTCCGACAATCGGGATACTAGACTTCAAGTTCATTGAAAGTGCTGAGTTCATCAGTTTCCTCGGACGAATTGGCGTCCTATTCCTCTTGTTCTATCTCGGACTCGAGTTCTCGATCGGTAAGTTGATCCGGTCTGGAAAATCGATCGTCACGAGCGGAACGATCTATTTATCGATTAACTTTACAGGTGGTTTACTCTATGGATTCATCGCCGGATTCCCACTCTATGAAGTACTCGTCATCGCCGGAATCATTACGATCTCCTCGAGTGCGATCGTGGCGAAAGTCCTCGTTGATCTCCGCCGGACTGGTAACACGGAGACGGAATTGATTCTTGGAATCATCATGTTCGAGGACATTTTCCTCGCTGTCTACTTGTCGGTCTTATCGGGACTGCTTCTCGGTGGTGGGACGACATTACTCGCATCCCTCACATCGATCTTGATCGCCCTCGGCTATATGTTGTTGTTCTTCATCGTCGCTCGGAAGGCAACACCGCTTTTGAATAAGATGCTGAAGATCGCCTCGGATGAAGTCTTCATCATCGTCGTCTTTGCTGCCTTGTTCTTCATCGCCGGATTCTCGGAAACAATTCATGTTGCGGAAGCGATCGGGGCGTTGTTACTCGGTCTCGTCTTCTCGGAAACCGATCAAGGCGAGCGGATTGAACATCTCGTCGTCCCATTCCGTGATTTCTTCGGTGCGATCTTCTTCTTCAGTTTCGGATTGAGTATCGATCCGACGATGTTGCTTGACGCCGTCTGGCTCGCACTCGGTGCCGTCGTCATCACGATCATCGGGAACTACGTGGCCGGTATGATTGCGGGGCGTAAAGCAGGCTTGTCACACAAAGCATCCTCGAACATCGGCTTGACGATTGTCTCGCGTGGGGAATTCTCGATCATCGTCGCGAATCTCGGAATCGCTGGTGGGTTGATGGACATCTTGTCACCATTCTCAGCCTTGTACGTCTTGATTCTCGCCATCCTCGGACCGTTGATGACGAAGGAATCAAAACGGATTTACAACGTCATGAATAAAATCTTTAAGTGGACGGAACCAAAAGAGAAAAAAACGAAGAAAAATGCCTGACTGATATAAACGAACAACCGGTTCGCTTTCCCGAACCGGTTGTTGTTGTTTTAAGTCAAGACTTCATACGTCGCCATCAGGAATTGTCCCGAATGGCGACTCGCTATTAAACGAAGATTCGTTTCATTCGTCCCTTCCGGAAACAGTGGGATACCTGTTCCGAGAATGACAGGGGCGATTGCCAGTTCAATCGAGCGGATGCGATTTAAGCGCAATGCTTCTTGAATCAATTCGCCACCACCGATCAGCCAAACGTTACCTTCAATCGTTGGCGTGATCCGGTCGAGCAGTTGATTGAGCGGTTCATCCGTATAGGTGACCGTCTCAGACGTTTGCTGCGTCCGGCTATAGATATAACTCGGAATATCTGCGTAAGGGTACGTCTCGCTGAGTTGTAGGACTTCATCATATGTTTTTCGTCCCATGATGACGGCACCGACTTGATCATAGAACGCTTGATAACCATTATCCCCGTCTCCGGCAACGGCAAATAACCAATCAAGTGAACCGTCGAGTCTAGCAATTTTCCCGTCAAGACTACAAGCGATATAAAGAACGGTCGTAGGTTGTGACATCCATAATTCCTCCTTTTGCATCGTGTGACTTCATCTTAGCGTATAATGACGACAAAAGATGTCGTCATTTAAGGAGGAACTGTATGAATACGAGACAGTGGCGTTTAGTACGCTTGTTAAACCGGGGCGAACACTTCTCTGCACGGATGCTCGCGGAAGAATGTCAGGTGTCGATCCGGACAATTCAACGAGACATGACGGTACTTGAAGCAAATGGTTATCCAATCTACAGCGAACCTGGCGTAGCAGGGGGTTACCGGATGTTGCCACATCGGAACATGCCGCCACTCGTTTTGAAGGATGAAGAGACGATTGTCTTCTTCATCCTTCTGGAATGGATTAGTCAGATTCCTGATTTTCCATTCGGAACGATTCGTCAGGAAGTCGCTGAACGTTATGCGAACGAGTTACCGAAGATGACGGAGCAACAGATCGTAAAATGGAAAGACCGCTTTCGCCTTCAAGCGGTCGATACACCACCGTCGCCGCAAAATCCTGCGTTACTCGACTTGTTAGAGAGCGGACGGATGGGGAATATTCTCTATGAGACGACAAAAGGACGACGCATGATCGTCGTAGATCCGATTGGTTTATCGTTCGAACAGAATCGCTGGTACTTCTATGGACAGACGAATCGAGGGTATCGCCAGTTCCGTGTTGATCGGATCAAAGACGTGACGCTTCATGAGTTGCCAGCAACCGAGTTAACCTTTTCAGATTTGGAACAAGACATGACACGTGTACCGATGACGACGGTGAAACTGGAAGTATCACCATTAGGCGAACGGTTGCTAGAGGGGATTTTACCGATTCAGTCGGAACGAACATGGTTGGTTCCGGAAACCGAACTGCCGTATCTCGGACGCCAATTGATGCGGCTCGGTCCGGAAGTGCGAGTCCTTGAACCACTCGAACTCCGGGAGCAGTTGATTCGTCAAGCAGCAGAAATGATTGCTGTGCAACGGTCCGATAAGGCGCTCGGACAGGATTGATTAAAAAACTATGTTAGGATATAGGTAGAAAGAAACAATAGAGGAAGGGGTCTTCCATGGAAACACTATCATTGATTTTATTGATGCTTGCGCTTATTTTATTGACGCAAGTCATCGGACATTACATCCGTTTCATCCCAACGGCTTTGATTCAAATCATTGCCGGAACCGTCGCCGCTCTCCTGATGAGTGGTTTGACGATCGAGGTCGAATCCGAGTGGTTCCTCCTCTTATTCATCGCACCGTTACTTTACAACGATAGTTCTCACTTCCCACGAGAAGATTTATGGCGGATGCGGACAGCGATCTTCGGGAACGCGATCATTCTCGTCTTGTTGACGACGATCGTCGGAGGATACTTCATCAACTGGTTGATTCCAGTTATTCCAGTCGCTGCTGCCTTTGCTTTAGCTGCGATTTTATCGCCGACCGATCCGATTGCCGTCAACGGGATTGCGAAACGTGTCCAGATTCCAGAACAGATTCTGACGCTCGTCCGTGGAGAATCGCTGATCAATGACGCATCGGGACTCGTTGCGTTCAGTTATGCGGTCGCTGCTGTCGTCACAGGGTATTTCTCGCTTCAAAGCGCAACGACTGAGTTCTTCTACATGTTCATCGTCGGAGCATTGATCGGATTGACGATTTCACTCGCGATGAACTTTCTCAAGGTTCGCTTGCGTCGCGCCGGCATTGAAGATGTTGTCTTTTATGCCTTATTGCAAATTTTAACGCCATTCATCATCTTCTTCATCGCCGAAGAAGGGTTTCACGCGTCAGGCGTCATCGCCGTCGTGACAGGTGGTATCTTGCATGCCTTGATCAAAGAACGGACGGAAACGTTCTTTGCACAAGAGCAGACGTTGACGGATAACATCTGGACGATGATTGCGTATACGTTAAACGGGATTATCTTCTTATTGCTCGGTTTGACGTTGCCGGAAGCGACACGCGAGATTTTTGCAGATGATGCGATCAACAACTGGCGTCTCATGCTATATGTCATCGAAATCGGTTCATTCATTCTCGCGATCCGTCTCGTCTGGACGATGTTCTTCAATTGGTTCGATCATCGGTTCTTTAAAAAAGAGGACCGCGATCATCGTCGACCGTCCTTCAAACAAGATTTAATCACGACACTGGTCGGGGTTCGCGGAACGATCACGATGGTCGGGGTCTTGTCATTACCGTTCTTGACGGAGTCCGGCGAAGCCTTCCCGGAACGCTCATTGATCATCTTCCTTGCAGCGGGAGTCATCATCTATACACTCGTTCTCGCAACGATTCTCTTACCGGTCTTGAACCGGGGAGAAGCGGCTACACCGATCGCACTCGACCTGAATGCCCAAAAACAACGGATGATTCGCCGTGCAATCTCAGAAATCAAACAAGTGACGGACGAAGACAATGCGGTCGTTGCGTTTGATCTCCTTAATGAGTATCATGTCATGCTTCGGTTGCTTCGGGCACAGGAAAAAAGTCAGGAAGAGCTCGATCAATTCAATGATCAATTGAAAGCACTGCGACTGGAAGCCGTCCAGTGGGAAAAGGAAGAATCAAAACGTTTCGTCGCTGAGCACAAGGTGCCGGATCTGTTGAAGAAGGATGTCTTCCGCTCGATCGAAAACCGTCGTAAGGCGATCGGCAAGGATTCGCGTTTCCAAATCGTCCAACCGATTCGAAAATTGTGGTGGAAGCGGAAACGATCGAACATGTCATCTGACGCGTTGATTCAAATGACACAAGTCGAGCATGAACTGTATGAAAAGGTAATGGGCACAGTGATCGAACGTCTCGAGAATTGCCGCTCATCGTACCCACCAGACGTCGTTCAAAGTGTGCTGGAATTCTATAAACGACTTCGCTTCAAACATACGCGTTGGTCGTCACCAATCGGTGGCAAGGACGTCGATCAGCAAAAAGAAGAACTTTGCTTGAAAGCGATCGAAGTTCAGCGTCTTGAAATCGCGAATATGTCGAAAGAAGGGGATCTCTCGAACGAAGAGGAGAAGGAATTACGTCGCTTCATTCACTACATCGAGAGTGTCGTTCTCTACGAATACGTCGAATAACAACGAGACTGTTCGTTTGTCACATATTTAAAAGGAGCACGTTTTCTCTGAAAAAGAGAATCGTGCTCCTTTTGTGCGTCTTGATTTAAATCATGTATAGCGTCTTTTGGACTGCGTAGCGTTGATGGTCGTGAAATAGATGTTCGATTGCTTCAACCGGGTCGATCCATCGTAAGGCATGATCATCCTCAATCGGATCTTGTACTTTCTGCCCAGCATCACAACGATAGAACTGCCCTTCGTTCAAATAATATGCTGTTTCGTTTTGTGAATAGAAATGTTGATTGGCTCGTCCGATGAAATCACCGATTTCGATGTCCATCCCCGTTTCTTCTAGTACCTCTCTTTTAAGACAGTCTTCATACGTCTCATAGGTCTCGATACCGCCACCTGGAAGAAACAACTTACCGTCCTTTTTTTGAATGACGGCAATTTTACCTGTTTGAGAGTCGCGCATGACCGCATAAACAGCAGGTCTTGTTATGTAGTGTTGGTTCTGTTCTTGTTGCCCGAAGGTGATGACATCCATTCTTAAATCACTCCTTTTCGTATAATCATTTGAATTCAATCATACCTTACAAAATAGTATGTAAGCATGCCAAACAAAAACCCCTCATTTCACTCAAGAAATGAGGGGTGACCTATGGGTAAAGATCGTTTGTTTCAAACGAAATGTTTAATTGATTAACCGAGCGACAAGTATTTGACTTCGAGATAATCTTCGATGCCGTAGACGCCACCTTCACGGCCAAGACCACTCTCTTTATAGCCACCAAATGGAGCTTGTGCAGCAGATGGTGCGCCATCGTTCAGACCGACGATCCCGTATTCGAGTCGTTTTCCGAGCATCAATGCTTCATCGATGCGTTCAGAGAACGCGTAAGCTGCAAGTCCGTATGGTGTGTTGTTCGCCCGTTCGATGACTTCATCGAGTGTCTCAAAGACAGAGATCGGTGCGAGCGGACCAAACGTTTCTTCCTGCATGCAGAGCATGTCTTCTGTGACATTTGCAAGCACGGTTGGAGTGACGAAGTAGCCGACAGATTCGTCAATCGTACCACCAGTCAGGATCGTTGCCCCTTTTGCGACAGCGTCATCGATGTGTGCTGTGACTTTTGCGACGGCTTTCGCATTGATTAATGGACCAACTGTCGAGTCGGCGTCCATCCCGTTACCGACTTGCAGTTGTTTGACGGCAGCTGTGAATTTTTCCGTAAACTCATTAAGGACAGATGCTTGCACGTAGAAGCGGTTCGTCGCGACACACGCTTGACCACCGTTTCGGAATTTCGAGCGCATCGCGCCTTCGACAGCTTTGTCGAGATCCGCATTTTCCGTGACGATGAAGGGTGCATGTCCACCGAGTTCAAGTGACAATTTTTTCATCGTATCAGCTGCTTGACGCATGATCAATTTCCCGACGGCTGTTGAACCTGTGAATGTGATTTTCCGGACGCGAGAATCCGCTTGCCAGACGCCACTGATTGTTGCTGCGTCACCTGTTAGGACGTTGATGACCCCTTTAGGGATACCTGCTTCTTCTGCTAGTTCAACGAGGCGAAGTGCCGTAAACGGTGTCTCTTCTGATGGTTTAAGGACGATTGTACAACCTGCTGCAAGAGCCGGTGCGAGTTTGCGTGTGATCATTGCTGCTGGGAAGTTCCATGGTGTGATCGCTGCGACGACACCGACCGGTTCTTTTTCGACGAAGAGTCGTTTCCCTGGAACAGAAGCCGGAATCGTTTCACCGTAAATCCGACGTGCTTCTTCAGCGTACCAACGGACGTATTGATTGCCGTAATCGACTTCGCCAAGTGCTTCGACGTACGGTTTCCCTTGTTCCGTCGTCATGATGCGGGCGAGTTCCTCGCGGTTTTCGTTGATCAAGCGATACCAGGCGTCGACTAAATTCGCGCGTGTGTCTGCTGTTTCATTTGACCACTTAACGAATGCTTCGCTCGCTGCGTCAACGGAACGTTGTGCGTCTTCCGCTGAACTTGCTGGAACATGTCCGAGCAATGCTTTCGTTGCTGGGTCGTAGACCGGAATCGTTTCTGTCGTATCGTACCATTCACCATTAATTAAGTTCTTTTCAATCATCTTGTTGCACCTCCGTGAATTTCATTACGTCCTTTATTAAACACCTCAAGACGAGTGAGCGGAAGTTCCGCTTTGGATGGACAGTCATAACGAAACGGAATGACTCAAAAAAGTAGTTAATCGACTGAACAATCGGGAACAGTTAGAATAGAGGGGAATGAAAACGTCAAAATTGATGAAGGAGTCTAAAAACATGAGACGGAACTGGATCATTGGCGGTGTGGCGCTGAGTCTGCTACTAAGTGGATGTGGGGAAAGCGAAGTCAGCGAGAAAAAGTCGGAAAAAACACGAGAGACACAGCAAAAAAGACAAGCTTCGCAACAGGCATACATAGAAAAGACGATACAGCGTGCTGATCGTTACGCTGCCCAGTACGATTATGACCGGGCGATCAAAGTGTTGAAACCCGTCCGCGCAAAAGAGACGAAACAGAGGGAAGAGGAATACGAACAGAAAAAGCAGGCGCTCCTGCCTGTGACGAAACCTGTACCGCATCTCTTCTTCCATTCATTGATTGCTGATCCAAACCAAGCATTTGATGGCGACCGGAAGGAAGCAGGGTACGATGATTACATGGTGACGCAACAGGAATTCGAACGGATCTTGGATGCGTTGTATAAAAACGATTACGTGCTCGTCCGACCAACAGACCTAGCAAAAGAGGTGAACGGGAAGATCGTCGAGACACCCGTCCGTTTACCAAAAGGAAAGCAACCGCTCGTGTTGTCGCAGGACGACGTCAATTATTACGAATACATGGAAGGCGACGGATTTGCGAAGAATTTAAAAGTGAAGGATGGCAAAATTGTCAACGCGATGATTGGAAAGCCGGATGGTGCTTATGATCTCGTACCGATTGTCGATGCGTTCGTCCAGTCTCATCCTGACTTTTCCTATAAAGGAGCAAAAGGGTTGCTCGGTATCACAGGCTATAACGGAGTGCTCGGGTATCGTTCCTCTTACAATCAATACGGTCATAATGAAAAGGTCGAAACGGCACGAAAACAAGCGAAGCAGACCGCCGTCGCGTTAAACAAGGACGGCTGGCAGTTCGCGAGTCATACGTATGGACATATTTGGGTCGGAAAAGAGTCAGTTCCTACGATCCGCGCGGATCTTAAACGTTACAAACAGGACGTAGAACCATTGATCGGAAAAACAACGCAACTGATTTATCCATATGGCAGTGACGTCGGGGATTGGCATGAGTATTTGGGTGAGAAATATCGTTTGCTCATCGATAGCGGTTTCCGTTATTTCTTCAATGTCGATGCGAGTCAACATGCGTGGAAGCAAGTTGGACCCGACTACTTCCGCCAAGCTCGAATCAACGTTGATGGGATTCGTTTACGTCAAGCCGTTGCCGGAAATACGAGCATACTCGATCCATTCTTTGATGCGAAAGAAGTCTTTGATCCAGCACGACCGGAACGGAAGTGAGTGATTGAAAACTAGTTAATTCATCGATTAAAGCAATTAAAAAGGTAGTGGCTGCATTCCGTCCTGATCCGTAAAGTGATAGGTCTTCGCGAGATCGGCAACGAAGACGGCTTGTCCAGAATAACGGCTAACATCGTCATCCGCTATCAGCGCTGTAACGGCTCGTCCGATATAGGTCGTCGATTCAGTCGCAGCACTCGCGAATCCAGCATCGACGACCCGTTCCGTCCGCATGAAACCGGGGCAGAGCGCGATGACAGAAATGGTCGTCTGAGCTAACTCCTGCGCCATGACGTGTGTCATTCGATTAATCGTTTGCATCGCCAAATCATAATAAAGATTTCCAGCCACCTGATCTGGAGTGAATGACGTCAAATTGATGACGAGCGCAGCTGGACTCTGTTGCAACAAGGGCATCGCAGCCCGAATCGTCCACAAATACGCTTTTGGTCCGGCAGACATCATCGCGTCCCAATGTTCCGGTGGTCGCTCCCAAAACCGTCGTCCAGTTCCAGACGGTAAGTGGCTTTCCGAACCACCGAACACACAATTGACGAGGAGATCGATTCGACCATGTTGGTGCTGAATCTGCTGAATCAGAAGATCAATGTCCGTTTGATTCGTATGGTCACAAACGACCGGTATGCCGAGTCCGCCGCGTGCCGTGACACCAGTAGCCGTCTCTTCGATCGTTTCGCTTCGATGATCCGTCGTCTGTTCATTCGTACTTCGTCCCGTGACGTAAACGATCATTCCGGCGTCACCTAAGGCATAAGCGATGCCACGTCCGGCGCCACGGGAGCCACCAGCGACGAGTGCAATCCGTTTTGACATGATGAAGCTCCTTTCAGATACGAGAAGACGGATGGGCAGATGCGCATCCGTCTTCTTCTGTCTTAAAAACCTTTAATCGTCATCCCACCATCGACATAAAGCGTTTGCCCGGTCACGTAACGGGCAGCAGCAGACGATAAGAAGACGGCTGGTCCAACCAGTTCTTCTAATTCACCGACCCGCCCGAGTGGTGTCACGTCAACGATCTCTTGC
Organism: Exiguobacterium sp. OS-77; assembly: GCF_000414195.2. Taxonomy (NCBI): domain Bacteria; kingdom Bacillati; phylum Bacillota; class Bacilli; order Caryophanales; genus Exiguobacterium; species Exiguobacterium sp. OS-77. The sequence goes on from NZ_DF239008.1 coordinate 1,459,914, forward strand.
AGGTATGTAGAATCTTTCAGCAATGGTTCCGTTAATGGTGTCTTAAAATACCACGGTCCGATCGCATTGACACGAATGTTTCGTGGTCCCCATTCAAGCGCCAGTACTTTCGTCATCTGAATCATTGCCGCTTTCGTCGTCGCATACACGACGCCGGTCCGTAAGGCGACGTGACCAGCAACCGAGGCGATGTTCAGAATACTTCCACCTGTCTCTTGCATCCGTTTCCCAATTTCTTGAGCAAAGAAGAAAGCAGATTTCAGATTGGTCTGCTGGATCGTTTCCCACTCGTCTTCCGTCACATCGAGTGCCTTCGAACGAATGTTCATTCCAGCATTGTTGACGAGCCCATCAATCTGCGGTACTTGTTCGTAAGCACGAGCTACCGTCTCGACGACTTGTTTCCGGTCAGTGATGTCGCACGGGAATATGTAAGCCGTTCGACCGAGTCGTTCGATTTCTTGTGCCGTCTCCTTCAAATCGCGTTCCGTCCGGGCGACGAGAATGATGTCGGCACCGGCTTCTGCCATCCCGATGGCGAGTGCACGTCCGATGCCTCGACCAGCTCCTGTGATGAGAAATGTCTGATCGGTTAACGAAAAACTTGGAAGATACATGATGTCACGTCCTTTTAATGAGAGTCACCACTTACTCTAATGAAAAATTGACTGAAAAGAAAGAAAAATCACTCCATAGTAAAGTAGAGATGGTAAAATATTGAAAAGGAGGGATGAGATGAAGCGTGGTTTAGTTGTGACATTATGTATAGCACTCGTGAGCCTTGCTGCTATTCAACTAGTCGGTACAGAAGTCTATCGTTATTTCTTTTATGATCCGGCAACCTATCAAGCCCGATTTATGGTTGATGGAGGCGGGAAAGAAGAAGGAAAACCGACCAAGCAAAAAATGGACATCCAAAGCGGGGGATTTGCGGATAAGGATGCCTTAGGTGTTGCTACCTTTTACGGCGTCATCGGTCTTGTCATACTACTGATTGTCATCTTTAGTGTGCGTTATTTCTTGAAGCGTTTGCGAAAACGACGCAAACGAGAGAATGTAATCGACGATTTAATGCAGCCGCCGCCGGTGTTTTCCCCAAATCGTTCGACACGACAAACACTTGTTGGTGAAGAATCAGAGTCAGAGATTCGCCGTCTGTTACAAACGTTCGATCGGCAACTGACACGACAAAAACGCCGCCGCTCCGAAGAGACGGTCGGCGAATGGTTACAACGGATTGATGTCACGCTTGATCCATCGATCTACCATCTCGTCCGGTACGGTGACACACCGGATTCGGCGATTTCACAAGATCAAGTCGATGGGCTGAGGCATGAACTACAAGTGCACCTTCAGCGCGACTGACCAAGTAAATCAAGCAGAATCGCATGATGAGAGGCGTCCCGTGAGACGAGTGACAATTCACGGACGACATCAAACCCGTCGACCGGTAACGTCTTGATTTCTGGGGATAGTCCGTCTTGGAAAATCTCCGGCAACAGGGCAATACCGAGCCCTGCACGGATGAAACCGAGGACGCTTGAACCGAATTCCATCTCGTTTTCTGCTTGGTAGACGGCACCTCGCTCGATGAACGCGTCCTTTAGGATGTTCGTCGAATCGCAATCGATCGGAAGCGACAAGAAAGAGGCGTCACGAATTTGCTCAAACGCCACAGACGTACAGCCTGTGAATCGTTCATCGTCTTGATGGACATAAAGTAAAAAGTTCTCCGTATACAAATGGGTCGTATGATACGGATGGACATGGTGACGATCGTCGAGTAAGACAGCATCGTATCGGCGTTCTTCAAGACCTTGCATCAAATCGATCGTCGTATGCGCCGTCTTTAATTTGAGATCCGGTGCCGTCGCTTGTCGTGAAACATGACGGGGGAGATACGTCATCGCGACGCTTGGCCATGATCCGAGCGTCAACGTCGTCCGTTCGTCGATCGTACCGATCCGTCGTTTCATCTGATCGATCCGGTCAAGCAGTTCACGGCTCTCTTCAAAGACGATTTCGCCAGCTGTCGTCAACGTAACACCATGTGCCGAACGGTGTAACAGCGAGACGTCTAGTGCACTCTCAAGACTTTTGATTTGTTTACTTAACGCCGGTTGCGTCATATGCAGTACTTCGCTTGCTTTCGTCAGGCTGCCGGTCTCCGCGGTGACGAGGAATGCTTCCATCCATTCGGTCTTCATTGGTTCACGCTCTTTTCATACAGGTTGTTTAGAACGTACGCCATTTGAACGCATCTGACAATCATTTTGCATTTTTTATATTCTTGGTTTGGAATATTCTAAAATGGGAATATACAAAATAAAGAGGTGAACGGATATGAACGATCGGATACCAATACGATTCTCAGCACTCGGAGACGCGACACGGCTCCAACTTATTGAAGCGTTACGAAACGGTCCTCGCTCCGTCAATGAGTTGGCTGAACAACTACACTTACGCCAACCGCAAACCTCGAAGCATTTGAAGCTGTTGCTTGACGCGGAACTGATCACTGTCGAACGGCAGGCGAATCGTCGCCTGTATAGCCTTCGCCCAGAAGCGTTTCGAGAGCTCGTCATGTGGAGCAACTCGCTTGCGCAAATGGAAGCCCGTATGCATCGTCTAGACGCACATTTGAAGCAGATTCAGTCGAACGTGAAGGGAGACGGGACGAATGAAAAAGGAATTGAAGACCTCGATTGAGGGGAAGACTTTACGAATGGAATGGACGTGCGAGGCGCCACGAGATAGCGTCTTTGCTGCATTCACAGAAAAAGAGCAGCTTGAAACGTGGTGGGGTCCGGAAGGCTGGGAAACGACGATCAAGACGTTTGAGTTTCAACCGGGTGGCGTATGGCATTATTGCATGCGCTGTGTTGATCCGGCGCAAGGTGACTTTTACGGCATGGAGTCGTGGGGGAAAGCGATTTTCAGACACATCGATGCTCCGAACACGTATAGTCATGCCGATTATTTCTCGGACGCGTCAGGGGCGATCTCAGAACATTTACCAGGAAGCGAGAATGTCACGACATTCCTCGACCACGGGGAGACGACGTTGATCGTCTTCGAGTCGACCTATGAGACAGAAGCAGCCGTGCAAGAAGTACTCGGTATGGGGATGAAGGAAGGCTTTACGTCGCAACTGCATCGCCTTGATCGCTTATTAACGAAACGTTGAGAAGGAGTCGGTAAGGATGCGGAAGCTCGGTCTTATAGTATGTCTGCTTTGTTTAGCCGGTTGTGGAAAATATACGATGGAAGAGGCGAAAGAGAATGGCGACATCATCGTCCAGAATGATGTTACGAATAGCGACCGATTCGAGTCCTTTTTAAAGAAGTCAACGAAAGGGCAATCAGATCAGATCCGCATCACAGCGTTTACGACTGAAGGAGACCCGGTATTGTATGACGTCAAGTATGATGGAAAGTCGTATCACTATACGTCCGATTCATCGCGTGATCAATTCGGTACAACAGACGATGATCGTAAAAACGAAGTCTGTCGACAACTCGAGGTGAAGGAACAGTCGGTCTATACGTTACGCCAATGCGCTGAAGGGGCGGATCATGAGCTCTTACGATTGCTAAAACAATAATCAAAAAGGATCGTGTCCCGTCGAATCAATCAGCGGGCACGATCCTTTTTATTCGCTGTCGAGACGACGCAAGGCTTCGCGCCAACTGGAGAAGCGTTCAATCAACAACGTCAGTGAAGGTGCTTGGTGCGCACGCGCCCACTTGGCATATTGTTGACTCGTCAGAAGCGGTCCATGTGTGGCTGCAGCTTGTTGAAGAGCGTCTAAGCAGTCTTGATCGGTGAAGAAGCCGTTCGAGGTGAGGTCGAAGTGTGCCAAGGCATTTTTCCAGGTACCGAACCGACGAATGATCGTATTCGCACTCAGCATCTCTGGGTGTAGATCCCGCAATTCCGTGTAGGAGCGAATCGTCATGTTAGTTCCTTTTTGTGCGACATAAAAAGCAACGCTTTCTTCGATCGACCACCGCTTCGTTCGCTTGACCGCAGCGGGACGGTTCAGCGTCATGCGTTCTTTCGTCGATAAATGGGAAGCCTTGACGATTCCAGCTCGTTCTAACAGGTGTGCCCACGAACCGAATCGGGCGTTGATTTCTTCAAGCGAAGGGTAAGGAAGTTGAGCTGCTAACTTTTGATAATGGGTAGCTTTCATAGGTGAATGGTGCATTTGATGAAGACCTTGAATCAAGCGGATGATCTTCTCATCCGTTGCTAAGGTGGAAGTGGAAGTCGGATGTTGACGCATGCAAGATATCTCCCTTTTGAATGGTTGTTTCAATTACAGGCTAGTGTAGCATGAGCGATTGCGAGAACATACTAACAATATCGTAAGGTAAGAAAAATAGCGCATTTTTATCCAGGAAATACAGGAAAATCAGAGAAGAAACACGAATACAATATTATAGAAGAAAAGAGGGGGAACTGATCAATGACAGAAACACAGACGATTGATACGATGGAGGATATTTTAAAGATGCTCGACGCACGATTGCGTGAACCAGAACCGTTTTGGGACAAGTTCTATGAAGATCGGTCGAAACCGGTCCCGTTTTTTAAGAACATTCCGGACGAGAACTTAGTTCGCTACATCGAAGAGGGCTGGCTCTCGCCTGGTGACGCATTAGATCTCGGAACAGGACCGGGTCGAAATGCGATTTATCTCGCAACACACGGTTTCTCGGTGACGGGACTGGATCTCTCAGCAACCGCGTTAGACTGGGCAACAGAACAAGCGCAACAGACTGGAGCGCAGGTTGCGTTTCGAAAGCAAGATTTTCTAGAGACGACCGAACAGAATACATATGATTTCATTTACGATTCCGGCTGTTTTCATCATATGGCGCCACATCGACGTGTGACTTATGTGACGCGACTGAAGGAGATGTTGCGCCCAGGAGGATATTTCGGATTGACGTGTTTTGTTGCGGGCGGTCCGCTTGGCGGGGCGACGTTGACGGACTGGGAGGTCTATCAAGAAAACAGTCTCCAAGGTGGACTCGGCTATACGAAAGAGCGGTTACTCGCCATATTCGATGCATTCGACGTCATCGAACTAACGGAAAAGAAACCCGTCGACAATCCAGAGGCATTATTTGGTCATGCTGGACTGTGGACTGGTCTGTTTCGATTAAAGGATTGATTCGTCCGGCATTCGAGACGCGAACCAGTCAACAAAGTAGTAGACATCTTCTGGCGAAACGATTTGGTGTGTATCGTATGCGGTGAACAGTGACAAAAAGCGCGGTTCGTCAGGGAAATAATGAAGCAGGATCGGGCGGAGTGTCTCTAGGTCATGCACGAAGCTTTGATCTTCTTCTAAGATAAGGTGATAGGCACTCCGAACAATCCGTTTCACGATCGAATCGGAATGAAGCAGAGCGACCTGACCGGTTTCTAAGAGAAATAAATCCGTTTTCAACTGCTCACATACTCCATTGTTTAACGCGAAGCCAAGAGCGCGTGTCGGACGAAGGGATGGAAATCGACTTTGAAGATTTTCGCCTGCCAAAAACAAGTTGACGGATTTCAACCAGACACCCCAGCGAAGAACTTCGTCATCCCGTATGACGTCGCCAAGCAGACCGATGTCATAATCGATTTTGGTGACGAATGGATAGTCCTTCAACCAGTCTTCCGTCCGTTCATCTAACTGCATGTGTTCTTCTTCCGTCAACGGTTCTATCAAAATCAGTGTAAAATCGAGGTCGGATTTAAAGGGACGCGCCGTTCCTTTAGCGACGCTGCCATACAAGTACACGCCATGAAACGCAGATAAGGTTTGTACATAAGCGACGACGTCCTGAATCACGGCACGATAACGGACAGGAATCGCTTCAGCAGAAGTTGGATTGTGGATGTAGCCATTTTTCGTGCCCAATGTCGTTGGATACTGCATCTGTTTTCCTCCTCATCCTTCAGGGATGGATTGATAGCGATACCACTTCTTGTTTCGCTGCACATATAGAAACATCGTATCATCTTTTTCTTGATAGATGACCGTACCGCTCTTAAGACGAGTTGCCATGCTGTCGTTGAGCGTCTTTTCGGATGCTATTTTTTGAACACGTGGACCAGGAGTCAAAGAAAGACTCGAGACGGTTACGACCTGATCTAGTCGGTACACGCGATCGTTCAAGCGGATGACGTCTTGAGCTTGTTTAATGGCTTCCGCCGCGATGAGGTCCGTCGTTGTCATCGTCGTCTCCGCTAAGCATCCACTGAGAAAAAGAATGACCAATACGATAGTAGCTAACACTTTTTTCATGAAAATACCTCTTTCTCTGGTTATATATCGTAATTTACGATATATTCGGATTATACGATATAAGGGGGAGCATTATGATTTCAGCTGATTTTGCAAAAATTTATTATCAATTACATCCACGGTTCGAAGAAAACCTGTTTCACCAAAGTGTGCGTATTTTGCAATACATTCAATTTGCGATGAATCCGACGATCAAGCAGATTGCCGAGGCATTTCGCCTCTCACATAATACGACGTCTGAGCACGTCAAAAAGTTGGAGAGATTAGGCTATATCGAAAAAAAGCGAAATCCAGAAGACCAGCGCCAAGTGACAATTGGTTTGACAGACTTGGGGGATACAATCGTTCGTCGTCATACCGAGCTCGATCCTGAACGGTTAAATCAAGTCCTTGCTACGATGTCAAAAACAGAACAACAGACGATTGAACAGGCGTTTCGATTGTTGCGGGAGGCGGCAGATGACTGCTTTTCTCGTTAAGGTGCTGTCGAGCGCACTGGTCATCGGTCTCGTCACGGAAGTCGCCCGGCGTTCACCGTCACTGGGTGGTGTGTTGTCTGCATTGCCCGTCGTCAGTCTGATCAGCTTTGCCTGGCTCGTTAAACAGGGAAGTGAACGGGCAGAACTGAGTACATTCTTAAAGAGTGTGTTACTCGGATTACCAGCGACGTTCTTATTGCTTGCCGTCTTATATGGGTTAATTCGCTTAGGGATTCCTGTTTTTTACAGTATACTTGGTGCAACAAGTTTTTTTATCGTTTGTTGGTATGTTCAACGTCAACTACAACATTGGTGGCAAACGTAATCAAAAAGGAGCGAAAGCGATGGTAATCCTTCAAACGGAGCGCTTGACGATTCATCCGTGTACGGCGAATGACGTGACACGGCTACAACAACAGCACTACGATAACGGACCGGAAGTTCAGCATCATTTGATGTCAGTAGCGTCAGATCCTTCGATGCTATACTGGGGCAGCTGGCTCGTCATGACAAAGGATGGTCAGGTAATTGGGGATATCGGATTTAAGGGGAAGCCGGACATACGACAAGCGGTCGAAATCGGTTATGGTCTGTTACCAGCGTATCTCAATCAAGGGTTTGCGACGGAAGCAGTTCAAGCATTGATCGAATGGGCGTTCGAACAAACGGAAGTGACAGGAGTACTTGCGAAGACGGAGTCGACGAATCAAGCATCGATCCGAGTACTCGAAAAAGCGGGATTGATGCAGGTCGGGAGCGACGAGCGATATATCATGTGGGAACGTATAAAAGGGATGTAAAGGAAACTTGACAGGTAGAGTGTTATTTACATATAGTGGAAGCGTGAGGTGGGATCATGAAAAATAAGGTCAGAGAGATGCGCGAAGAACGTGGCTGGTCGCAAGGCGAACTGGCAAAACGATTGAACGTGTCGCGTCAGACGGTCATTTCTATCGAAAAAGAGCGGTACAATCCGTCACTCGACCTCGCGTTTACACTAGCTGATCTGTTTGAACGGCGAATCGAAGACATCTTTACACCGAATCGAATGAACGAGGAGGGAACAGAATGAAGCGAGTCAATGTGTTACTAGACATCATTTTAATTGGAGTAGGTCTGTACTTAACGATGACAGATTCGGCGGCTAAAACACTCGGAATCATCCTCGTTTTAGCTGGCGTCACGTCACGTATCACAGGAACGGTATTCTCGCCAGCGGAACCGTATGATGAGCGCCAAGGAGAGATTAAAATCCGTAGTGGACATATCGCTTATCTCGTAAGTATCGGATATCTTTTCTTGATCTTGATTCTCGTCAATCTGTCGATCATAAAAGACATTCAATTTGCTCTGTTGCTGGCATTAGGAGGACAAATCTTACTCTTCCCGATTACGTTGCTGTATGTGAATCGAAAGATGTGAATTGGGGGCTAAAGATTCCTCGATGATTGGATAAAACAAAGAGAGGAAAAAGCTACATTCCTCTCTTGGTCCTTAAAAATTAGTGCCGCGGAGCAAACAGCATGACACTGACGCCGATTAAACAGATCAAAGCACCAATCATGTCATACGAATCTGGTGACTTACGATCTACGATCCAACCCCAAAATACGGACATGACGATGAATACACCACCATACGCTGCATAGACACGACCGAATGTCGGAAACTGCTGAAATGTTGCGATGATACCGTACAAAACGAGAGTTAATCCACCAATCAGACCAAAGTACGATGGGCGTCCCTCTCTTAGCCACAGCCAAATCAAATAACCTCCACCTATCTCACTTATACCGGCTGCAATAAATATTAAAGCGGACATCATCACGGTTCAGCCCTCGATCGCAAACGTATCCCGTAATTCGATGATTGTTCCTTCGGGTGCTTTTAATTTGCTGAGATGACCATCGACGACGAAATAGATGTTTCCGCCGTGTTTCGGTAGGAAAGGCATCCCAAGTCGTTCCAAGCGTGCTACTTCTTCTTGCAAGTCGTCAACGTAAAGTGCGAAATGGACGGGACCCGCTGCTTGTTTCGTATAATCAGTGAACGGCTGACCCGATTTGGGTGTTTGCAATTCGATATAGAAGTCACCGAGACGTAACCAGCTGTTAAAGGCGCGGTCGTGAAAACCAGGTGACTCTTGAACGAGTGAGAATCCAAGTTGTTCATAAAAATGTTTAGACGCAGCATAGTCCGTCGTCTGAATGCAGATGTGATGAATTTGTTTCATACTAAAACCTTCCTTCGTGTTCAATGAAATCATGCAAAACTAGTGTAGCATTTCATGGATCGGTTGGAACGAACGAAATGGAGAATATGATGCATCAAACGATGAATTTGATTTGTGAACGTTTTACAATAGGGCAAATGATTAGCGAACCTGTACGATTGACTGGCGGACTCATGCATGAGACATGGCGATTACAGACTACGACTGGATCTTACGTCTTAAAACGATTGAATCCGGACATCATGCGACGCCCTGAAGCACGAAATTATTTTAAGATGTCAGAAGATGTCGCCGTGCAAGCATCATTTCACTTAGCAGCATTACCGGCACGTCGCATCAAAGAACAAGCGGTACAAACGATTGACGGCTCGGATTACCTTTTATTTGATTGGATCAACGGTAAGGCGTTATCAGCCAATCAGCTTCGATCGGCACATGCACGACAAATTGGAGTTCAATTAGGACGGTTGCATGGACTTACGGTAGCGACAACTGGTTTTTTAAAGCCGGATACCTCGAGTACTTCAATCGATTGGAACGGTCATTTAGAAGAAGGAAAACGGCAGCAAGCAAAGTGGCTGCAGCTATTCATGGAAGAGCAGGAACATTTGCAACGAATTGAAAGATTAGCACAGAAAGCACAGAAACAACTGCCAGTAGACTGGATCGTCAGTCATCGTGATCTCGATCCAAAAAACGTCCTCTGGACACCAACGGGTCCAGTCCTGATTGACTGGGAGTCTGCGGGTCTGATCCATCGAGCGGTCGACGTGTTCGAGACAGCCTGTTATTGGTCGAAGCAGGAAAACAATACGTTTGACCACGTTCGATTTAACGCTTTTCTTGACGGTTACGCGACAAACCAACGTTTGCCTGATGTCGACTGGAAGCACGTCATCGATAGCAGTGTCCAAGGAAAGCTGGACTGGCTGAATTTTAATCTGGAGCGCTCACTCGGGAAAAGTGGGATCCCTGAAGCGGAACGAGTACTTGGAACAGAACAAGTCGTTTTAACAATAAAAGAATTACGAGCGCACGACCGGAATCTCTGGATCAAGTGGATGTCGGTAAGATAAGCATAAAAAGAGGCATCAAATCACTCGATTCGATGCTTCTTCGTTATTAAAACGATTTGACCAACTGTTCAATAGTTGATTCAGGAGTACGAATCGGAACATATCCGAGTCGTTTGATTCGTTCGTTTGAGAAAGTAGCGCATTCCGCTGCACGCTTCGGTATTTGGTACGGCTTGTCACTTGCTGTGATCAACTTCATCCGAAAATCCGTCTCAGGTAGATTCGCATCGATCGCATTAAAGGTGTCACCATTTTGCGCATTTTTTGCGGCGATGACGATCATTTCGACTAGATTATCCGTATGGACCCACGGGACGACATCATCCGGATGCACCCAGGTAATCACATGCGCCTCCTTCATCCGCTCGACTTGACGATCCCCCCAATAGGACTGCTCCTCGGCACAAATTGATCCTGGACGTAAGATGATTAAATCGGAATCGGGTGTATATTCCTGTAACAGGCGTTCGGATTCCTGTTTTGTATGGATGTAGACATGTTCGGACGGTAGGAGCGGTGACGTTTCCGTAAAATGTCCACTCACGACTTCGCCGTACACGGAAGTCGTCGAGATGTGAACGATGCGCTTGACACGAGCTTTTGTCGCAGCATCCGCGAGATGTTGTACACCTGTGACATTTGCTTCCTGTGCTAAATCGGAATCGTCTCCGAGATAGGCAGCACAGTGAATCAACAGATTGACGCCTTGAAGTGCTGTAAGAAGCGAATCCGGATCACCGAGCTCACCGATGACTGCGTGGACATCTTTGAAAGCGTATTGATCCGCTTGTTCCTTGGAGCGATACAAACCGCGCACTTCACGCGCTACTTCTAGAAAACGTCGCGCAACACGAGAGCCAAGCGTTCCGGTCATTCCTGTAACTAAAATCGTACTTTCTTTAAGATTCATGGATGCTTACCCCTTTGACTCTGTCTTTTCTGCGAAACACTGCTCACAAATGAAACGTCCTTCGCTTTTTAGGTATGCTTTGATTTCCGTCATCCCACGATGTTTCGGATAGCGCATCTGGATGTAGACTTTTTCGTTTCCTTCAATCGTTTTGCCGCAATGCATACATGTCGGTTCTTTGCCGAACATCCTAACGCCCCCTATAAATTAATATCTTCGATCTTATCGTAAAGGAAAAACCAAGTTGTTGGAAGAATAAAGTAAAAAAGGAATCTAAAGGAGTGTGTCTATGGTCTTCATTGCTATCTTTCTCGCCGTTGGTGGAGTCGTTTGGTTCATTTCAGCGCGGAGTCAATCGAAACATCGCTCGCTCGACGATCAGGAATATACACTGAACCAGCATGATGTCCATCAACAACAAAATCATCGTGATTTTTGAAGGCATGTAAAGGAGCATCCAGTCGATTGACTGGATGCTCCTTTTTAGCGATTGCGTACATGGAGAAAATATTTTGCGTTGCTCCAGATCAAGGCGATAATCAATAAGCTGATTGCAAAGATCTGAGATTGACCGGTCTCATACGAATACACGACTAATACGACAATGATACCCATCAATAAAAATTGTAACAGGAACTGTGACCGGATCAGACCTTCGAACATGACGTGACGTTCGCCGTCATCTGAGGCAGCGAATAGCTTTTCAGCATAGTTCTTTTCTGAATACTTTGGGAAATAGCGGTTGGGATAGATCTGGCGCATAAGATTGAGAAAATAAATCGAGGCAATACAACTGATGACGAAAAAGAATCCACTCAGTATCAAATGAAGACCGAACTGGTTTTCAATGATGCTAAAAGAAGCGAGCCCGATACTGAGGAGATTGGAGAACTGCACGATCATCATGCCGTCCGCATAGTAGCGATTCACTTGATCGTCAATCGCGTCCTCTTCGTCGGAAGAAACAGAGCGTTTAGTCAATTGACGAATTTGCAAATAGCGTACGATGTAACTGAGAGTCAAGATCGTCAAGATAACGAAAAGACTAGTGAATATGTAATCAAGATAGAGCGATCGTTCAAACTGTGACAAATGTGTATTTTTTAGAACAAACATGACGAAATAACTACTGATGCCACCGAGTAATGCTGCGATGATGACTTTGACTGCTTCTTTGTTCATGTTAATTCCTCCTCATCGAAATAAAAGATATCTTCTAGCGGCGTATCAAACACACGAGAAATTTTGACAGCAATCAATAGCGACGGCATGAATTCTTCTCGTTCGATTAAGCTGATCGTCTGGCGCGAAATGTTCGCGCGCCGTGCTAGTTCAGACTGATTCCACCCGTGACGGGCACGTAATTCTTTTAACCTGGATTTCATATGGGGATTCACCTCCTATATAATGTAACTTATCATTGTCTTTATGACAATGATAATAGTCAAAAAAAACAATATATTAGTCATTAATTCGTACATTCATCATATCGATGGCATAAACTGTATACTGGAATAAGTTGAAAGGAGATGTGAAATCCGTCGATGAAATCTCAGTTACCTGTAAACAATATTTTTTATAATGATAAGGATGTTGCGCATCGAATCGCTTCGATTCTCCAAATGGAAGAGACATTGCTCAAACAAAAAATCACGTATCTCCAGGACGTTACAGACTCGGATGCTACTTCTGATTACGAACAAGGGCGTCAGCAGCTATCGGATAAGCTCGATACGTTGAGACGTTCCGTAAAAATGGATCTCGTCTCGCGTGATGACATCACACTTCGAACGAGAGCACGTTTTGAACAATCACTCAGAGCAACAAGTGTGACAGAAGAGGAAGCTTGTCTTATTCAAGACTATCTCCGAATTGAGGCGACGATGCTGACAAAATCGGGAGAGGCGGTTTCCGATCTGCATGCTGTTTTATTTGACGCGGATGAATCCACTCGAAAACAAGCGCTCTTATCGATTGAGGAAGCATTCCGCATGAAAGAATCCGTCATTCAACCGTTGTTTTCACGACTCGTTGAGTTACGACAAGCGCGTGCCACTGCAAGTGGTAAGATCGGATTCGAGGAACTAGCTTTTGCAGAACTCGGACGCGTTGATTATACGAGTCAAGATGTCAATCACTACGCCGCCATCATTCAATCTGACTTTCTACCGGTCAAACGGCAATTTCAGCGCGAACAACAAACGTTTCTCGGCAAATATGCGCTCCATCCGTGGGACGTCCGGCAATCGGCCTATACACAGATTGATCATCACGTGACCGATTCCGATACTTCATTCTTAGATCAGACTCAAGCCATCCTCAAGAGCGTTCACCCCTATTTTGCTGAAGTATTAAAAGACATGCGACAGATAAATCATCTCGATATCGATGCCCGGTCAAACAAAGCGGGCGGAGGGTTTTGTGAGTATTTACCGGTCGAACAACAATCGTTCTTATTCATGAATCGCATCCATACCTTCGATGATCTCGTCATCTTTATGCATGAGATCGGCCATGCCGTCCATCATGATGCGATGAAAGAAACGTACGACGGACTACAACCGATTCCGCTCGAAGTAGGGGAGTTCGCTGCCATGTCGCTCGAGTTGTTGACGATGAACGAATGGCATCAGGTGATTTCGGATAAAAAAGACGTTGCCCGGGCGAAACTGGAACAGATTCGTTCCATTGTCGAGTTCTTACCCGAGACGATCATCGTCGATCGTTTTCAATCATGGCTCTATGCTCACCCGGGTCATGATCCAAAAGAACGACATGCCTATTATGCCGATCTCCGAGAATCATACGATACGGACGTCATTGATTGGTCGGAAACACCCGATTGGAAAGGTCACGCATGGATGAGTGTCATCCATCTCTTTGAGACACCTTTTTATTACATCGAGTACGCGATTGCTCAAATCGCCGCTCTCCAGGTTTATCACCGTTTCACGAAAGACCCTGACCAAACGCTGAAAGATTTCATCGCAGCTTTAGCGCTTAGTCAAACCCATTCGATCCAAGCCGTCTATGCGAGAGCGGGCGTATCCTTCTTACCAAGTGATGCGGAAATGAAAGAGTTGATGGCGTTCCTACAGGGTCAAATTGAAATTTGGACAAATGAGCTAGAAAAGACATAATAAAAACAACACGCTTTGATCAGAAATAGCAGATGTACAAAACGATAGGAGGACGAACATGAATATCCGTAAAAACATCGTCTATGCGACATTATTTAATGAAACCGGTGATCAATTATTGATGGTCGAGAATCGTGGCGATCATGGTGACTACTATACATTGCCCGGTGGAACGGTCGAGCGCGACGAAACGCTACATACGGCAATCACGCGTGAAGTTCTGGAAGAGACAGGATTTACGATCATACCAGGCGACATCGTCCATCTGGCAGAAGCATTCTTCCCGCAAGCGGGGGAACATTGTCTCTTTTTCTTCTTCGCGGGAGAAATCACTTCCGGTCAATTAAAGACGAATGTTCCAGAAGAAATTTCCGGACTCGTCTGGATGGATCGTGAAGAAGCGTTCAAACACCTCAATTTACCGGAAGCATCAAAAGAATCGCTCTTTGCTGGTCGAACGGTACCGTATGATTTTGCCGGAGAGATCATCCACTCGTAAGGAAGTGTCGCTTGACGTACTAACGTGACGGATTTTCGGGTACAACACTACAGGAGCATTACCCGAAACTTGTAGAAAGTCAGGTGAACACACGGTATGTCGATTCTTACGTTTCACGAAGTCAGCTATCAACACATCTTACACGAAATAACAGGTGAGTTCCGCGAAGGCGTCATTACGACGCTCGTCGGACCGAGTGGTGCCGGGAAATCGACGACATTGAAACACATCAATGGACTGATTTCTCCCGATCGCGGCGAAATTCGTTTTCGAGGCGAACCACTTGAGCAGATGAATCTGCTCGATGTCCGCAAAAGGATCGGAATGGCGTTCCAAAGTGCGCCGATGATTCCAGGTACCGTCTACGATAATATCAATTTACCGAAATCGATCTTCGGTGAATCGTTACCGCGCGAAGAGGCGGAACGCTTGCTACAACAAGTTGACCTATCCGTCGAACTTGAGCGACCGGTCAAAGATTTGTCGGGTGGTGAACGAAGCCGACTTGGAATCGCGCGGACACTTGTCAATCGACCGGACGTCCTGTTGCTTGACGAAATTACGGCAAGTCTCGATTACCGGATGGTACAGGAGATTGAGAAGCTGATTCTTGATTTACAGCAGAAGTTACAGACGACGATCATTTGGATTACGCATGACTTAGAGCAAGCCAAGCGGGTCAGCGACGACGTCTGGTTTTTAAAGGAAGGACGATTGATCGAGTCTGGTGCATTCAAGGAACTCGTTTCAAGTGGTCAAGCAGAGACGCAAGCGTTCTTGAAGGGGGAATCGGTATGAGTTATCTCCAACTGGCGACTTCGCTCATCTTCATTTTGATCCCCCTCGTCTTAGCGCGGACGTTACGGCTTGGTCTAGAGAAGGACATCCTCATCGCAACCGTTCGATCGATCGTCCAACTCTTGATCATCGGTTATATTTTGACGTTCGTCTTTGAAAGCGGCAGTCCAATTTTCATGTTACTGATGATTCTGTTGATGATCGGTGCAGCGACACTGAACGTCATCCGTAAAGGGGACGGGATTCCCGGGATCCAGTGGATCATCTTGTTCACACTGATTGCGGTCGAAGCATTGACAATGGGCATTTTGCTCGGGTTACGAATCATTCCGTTCGAAGCCCAGCAAGTCATTCCAATCAGCGGGATGGTCATCGGAAACTGTATGATCTTGTCCTTATTGTTTCTCAATAAGTTCAAGGACGAGGTCGAACGAAGCGACGAGATCATCGAACTGATTCTTTCACTCGGTGGAGATGCGAAGACAGCGATTGATACGAGCTTAAAAGGCGCGATCCGGACAAGTATGATTCCAACGATCGAAGCGCAAAAAACGATGGGGCTCGTCCAACTGCCAGGGATGATGAGTGGGTTGATCATCGGTGGCGCCGATCCAATGGAAGCAGTCCTCTATCAACTATTGATTCTATTCCTGATCTTGACGACGGCAGCGATGGCATCGGTTCTCGTTGGTTTTCTATCCTACCGTCGACTGTTCAATGAAAAAGCACAATTCATCGGTTTGACCTATAAGAAAAAAGACACGTAAGGAGCACGTTATGCAGACTTATCCGATTACAGAAGCCGACCTGCAACTGGTCGAACGAGCAACCGAAACGATTCAAAGCCGTTACGCTGACGATAAACATCACGTCGCAGCTGCGTTGCGGACAAAAGATGGCGCGACGAAAACGGGTGTTCATGTCGAAGCCTATATCGGACGGGTGACGGTGTGCGCGGAAGCCATCACGATCGGTTCCGCCATCACGGATGGATTGACGGATTTTGAGACGATCGTCGCCGTCCGACATCCCTATTCGGATGAGGCGGACCGAACGATTCGTGTCGTCAGTCCGTGCGGCATGTGTCGCGAATTGATTTCCGACTATGCACCGGACGCATTTGTCCTCTTGACGATCGACGATCAATTGACGAAAGTCCGGATTGCAGATTTGATTCCATTAAAATATGTCCGACAATAACCAGTAACTCCTCGTCGTTTAGATGAGGATTTTTTTGCATATTTACTTCTAAATCATCCTTATTATGGTTATTATAAAGGCAGAACAACTAAGGAGGGATATGCGTGTCAGCTTTATTAGAAGTCGAACGGTTATCAAAAACCTACATACGGGGAACGGAGACGATCCATGCGTTAAAACAAGTCAGCTTTACGTTAGAGGAAGGAGGATTCATTGCCATCATGGGCACGAGTGGCTCCGGGAAAAGTACACTGTTGAACATCCTGGGAGCGCTTGACGCGCCAACCGGCGGAACGTTGACCTTAAAGGAAAAACGGCAACGCGATATCTTCACTGAACCTGCTGCGACGTTATACCGACAACAGCAAATCGGGTTCATCTTTCAATCGTTTCATCTGCTCGATGATTTGACAGTTCAGGAGAACATCGCTTTACCATTGATGCTGAAGGGGATGGATGATAAAACGATCAATCAAGAGGTGGACACTTGGCTCAAACGAGTCGGACTGACGAAGTGGAACAATCATCGACCGCAAGAGCTGTCGGGTGGACAACAACAACGTGTCGCCATCGCACGTGCCTTGATCAGTCGACCACCGATCATCTTAGCGGATGAGCCGACGGGGAACCTCGATTTCAAGACATCTGCTGAAATCATGCAGTTACTTCAAGAACTCAATCGCGAACAACAAACGAGCATCCTGCTCGTGACTCATGATGCGACCGTAGCTGCTCATGCGAAACGTGTGCTGTATTTCCATGACGGACAGATCGTTGCCGATCAGCTGTCAACCGGAGACGTGGCGCCGATCTTAGAGACATACGAGCAATTCGTGGGGGCTGTATGAAACGACAACATCTCTTCCGTCTTTCCCACCGACTGTACCGTAAAAGTCCGATGATTTTAGTGACCTCAATCGGAAGCGTCATGATTTCGATTGGTCTTGTCTTGACGATGGTCATTTTTTTATTACATAATCAAGCCGCTATCGAGACAGATCGTGTACAAAGATATGGTCAAGTCGATCTGACGGTCAAATATACATCTGAAGACGAGCGGACGGATCAGTCCGTGTTTGAGCAACTTAAAAAGGATCACGATGTCTTGGGCGCAGAGTCGATCATACAGACGACAGCGCGCGTAGCTGGTCAAACGATGGCCGACGTGGAGACGATAGGAGTTCATTCGGATGCCCTGACGAAAAGTCGGTATCATTTCACGAACGATTTGAAACAGGGAGAAGCGATCGTGTCAGCTAGACTCGCGACGTCGCTTGATCGTAGTGTCGGGCAAACGCTTCGCGTCGGAGAAGCGACGTATCGAATCCGTGAGATTTTACCAAATTCAAAAACACCGGAAGTCTCGCACGATCAAGTCTTTCTTTCGTATGCTGATCTGAAGAAGTATCATCCGATCGAAACGAAAGCCGTCTTGCTCAATCTAAAAAAAGAGGCGGATCTCGTCCACTATGCCGATACACTCGTCAAAGCGAATCCGAAGCTCCGGATTGAACTTTCGGAAGGGCAAACGCTCTCACCGGCGCTGAACGGCTACATCGGAATCTTGTCAGTATTGATCCTTGTCGTGTCCGGCTTCATCTTGATGGCGAATTTCGACTTGTATTTACGTAAACATGCTGTCCAATTTGCCATCATGCGGACGCTTGGGGCGACGACACGGCAACTGTTTCAGCTGTTCTTCGTTCAATCTGGATTGATTGTCTTAGCGGGCACGGTGCTTACGATTCTAGGCAGTATTTGCTTCCCGTTACTCGGTCAACTCGTATGGCCGACAGAGGGTAAAATGATCGTCTCCCTCATGATCGAACAGGGAGCGTTCTTGATGCTCGTAACGTTCGGTAGTGCTTTGTTGATTTTACTGTTGCTCGCGAGTACGGCTTATCGAAAACGGGATGTGTTACCACTCCACGTCTTGCGAGAAAATCTGAAAACAGCGTCACGACCGACCCGGCGAAAACGTCTCGTCCTGTTCAGTAGTGGATTGACCGTCAGTTTGGTGTTGTTCGCTGAAGTGATTGCCAGTACGGAGGGGGCACGGGCAATCGCCTGGCTCGGTGCAACCGTCGCCTTTTTACTGACGATGTATCTTGCGACGCCACTCCTCTTGAAGGGAGTGCTCCATCGAGCGGAACCGATCGTTCGTCGGTTAGCGGGACCGACAAGTTTCGTCGCCTTCCGGGGCGTGTTACCGCAACTTCGAAAAAATGCCTGGTTGATGCTGATTGTTCAAGTCTTGATGATCATCGTCGTCATCGGCTCGACGTTCCTTGAGACGGTGCAACAAAACGAACGGAAGTACATCATCAGCCAATATCCGACGGAGGTCGTCCTAAAGAGTCGTTTAGATGAAGGATCGCAAGGAGACCCGCTACAATTGATTCGGCAAATTGAAACGGACCTACCTGGCGCAAAAGCGACCTTCCTGTCGTCTCGAAATTCACTCGAATATCAATCGTCTCAAGAAGATGTCTCGATCGAATACGAAGTAACGGACTATCGTCGTCTTGACGTTTTAAAGGGAGAACAGACGAGTGACACAGAAGGAATCATCGTCTCACGTACCTTCGCTAAAAAACATAGTCTCGAAAAAGGTGATACGTTGCCGCTCGGGCGATGGGACGGGGAACAAGAACGAAGCGTTTCGGTCGGTCAATTCCGAATCGTTGGAATTGAAAAGAAGATAGCACCAGACGTCCTCGTGGATTGGCGGAACGAGCAACTGCGGCAACCAAACGATCACATCTTGAATGTCTTTATCGACGTTCCGTCCGAGTTAAAAAAGACTCAAGTGACCACAACATTATTAGAGATCACAGAAAGTTATCCGACATTGCAAGTGAATCGACTATCTGACGCGCTTTTCGATGCGGAGCAACAAACGACGGAACGCTGGTTCGTCTTCTTGATTGCGCTTGTCGTCATGAGTGGATCCGTCTGGTTCGGACTTGCGAACGCCTTACTCAGTTTCGTGAGTGGAAAACGAGGCGAGTATGCCTTGCTACGAACGATTGCGTTGAAACGGGACAAGCTCCGTCAGCTGACACTCATTCAAATGCTCTTATTCGTTGGGAGTGGCATCACCTTTGGGCTGATTAGTGGTCTTGGTGCGACTTTCTTCGTGACACGGATCGATGATAGGGGGGCATTTTACTTTAACGTACCGACGATTGCCGGAACCATTGCCGGTTTGATAGTGCTTGTCCTAAGCATCGCTTGGTTCGTCACCCGACGAAAGCAGGAAAACCTCGTTCACGAATTGAAACAGTAAGTAAGGGCACGAGAACCGGGGGGATCGAAATGCGAAAAACGATCGGGGCGATTCTATTACTCATAGTAATTAGCGGTGTCGGCTGGTGGATGATCGCAGATGAACGGGATGCGACCTATGAACAGATTGTTGAAGTGCAAGTCGTAAGACACGTGACGAAGCAGTTCGGACGTGGTGATATCGCGTCAGTCAAACCGTACTTCGTAGCGTCCGAATCATCGAAATCACGACGTCATCAGATTGCCGTTCAGCTGAAGTCGGCACCAACGGGAGAATACCGGATGTATCGTGTACTTCAAAATAAAGTCGAGTACATCGGTCGATCACGGACGGTTCGATCAGATTAAAAAGATACGTCACATCAGTTGGGGGATTTAGATGAAAACGAAAGCCGAGCGCATCGCGTTCATTCAAGAAAAAAAGCGTCAACTCGTCAAACCACGATTTTATAGTTCGTTGTTCTATGGTATCAGTATATTTTTGGTCGTCACGTTTCATGAAGCATATTGGCCGTTCGTGATGCTTGTTGTAGCATTGATTTGGATTGCGCGGATCCACATGATAGAAGCGGAACGAGATATAGGATTGACGGAAAAACGACGAATGAAAAAGAATATTCAGTTGCAGTACACGACCAATTTTGTGTTCATCATCTTAATCGGATTGTTCTATCCCGTACTATTTATGTTCGATTTGCCACTTTTTCCGAATATTTTTGTCTATGCTTTATTTGTTGTCGTCTTTCTCACGTTAGATACTATTTTAGAGAGAAGCGGACGGCGTCTCGATGCTGAGTATCCAACGAAGAAGGAACTGCGGACGTATCCGAAGTCGTGGAAAAAGATCTAATCCGTGGAGCCGGTCGATGAACCGGCTCCTTTTTGAGCATTCCGGTCGCTTCAACATGAGCCGCTACCGTATGATGAAGGGGCACATGAAGAAGGAGGTCCTCGTATGCTTGCTATCATCATTGGATTTATCATCGGTCTGCTCGTACCAGTTCAAACGAGTGTCAATACACGGCTGCGGGGCGTTGTCGGTTCGCCGTTCCTCGCTTCGCTGATTTCCTTTTCGATCGGCTCACTCTTCTTACTGATTCTGGTGTTGGTCGTCGATGGGAATCTCACAGGTCTTATGGCTACTGCCGATGAACCGTTCTGGATTTGGGGTGGGGGACTGCTTGGCGTCATCTATTTGACTGGGAACATCCTGCTGTTTCCGCGACTCGGAGGCGTACAAACGGTCATCATGCCCATTTTCGGTCAGGTCATCATGGGACTGTTGATCGATCATTTCGGATTGTTTGAGTCAACGGTCACCTCACTCTCACTGACACGAGTCATCGGCGCAGTGCTTGTGTTACTCGGTGTCGTTGGAACGGTCGCGCTCGGTGACTATTTCGCACGACGGCGCAAGCAACAGATGACATCATCAGAAAACTCATTGTTTATCTGGCGTCTGCTCGGAATTCTAACCGGTATGATGAGTGCTGCCCAGACAGCGATCAATGGTCATCTCGGTAGTGTTCTCGGGTCAGCCGTCAAAGGTGCCTTGATTTCATTCGTCATCGGTACGATCACCTTGTTATTACTGAATCTGATCCTCCGAACGAAATGGCACATCGATCGTTCGCAACCCTTACCTGCTTGGATTTGGATCGGGGGATTGATCGGTGCGTTGTTCGTTGCCGGTAATGCCTTCATCGTTCCGCTCGTTGGTACAGGACTCGCTGTCGTCATCGTCACGATCGGTCTTCTGACCGGCAGCCTATTGATTGACCGTTTCGGCTGGTTCGGTGCAAAGAAACAACCGGTCACAGGTGTGCAGATCGTCAGTCTGCTTGTCATGCTTAGCGGTATTGTGTTGATACGCATTTAAAAACAGCTCGTTCGAACGTATGGTGGCATACGTTGAGAACGAGCTGTCTTCGGTCATTTCTTTAAATCAATTTTAACGGTAATCGTCTTTGCGAAAATATCCCCTGAGACGAACATGACGAATTCTGTCTCATCTGCAGGTACTTGATAGACAAGGTTCACATGTGACCGACCCGGTGCAACATACTTCATACCCTGTTTCCATGTTTTTTCGTTTTTGTTTTCATAATCGATCGGTTCATAGACACCACTGACTCCCGTCACTTGGAAACGATTCGGGAAATAGTAACTTTCTTCCCCAGCATCTCGATAGTAGAGATCTTGATAAAACGTCGGAACCGTGATGTACTGATACCCCTCTTTCTCTTTTAGTTTCAGGGAAGCAGGCGGTTGCTTCAACAATTTTCCGATCCAGAAACTTGTATCTTTAACAGCCGGATCTCCTGGGAACGTCTTAATCGTTCCTTTTGCCATCGTCTCTTCGATGACACCGGATGATTCTTTTTTCGTCTTCTCGAGCTGTCGCTTTGCTCCCGTAAGACCATCGGAAATTTTGCTTCCCGTCGTGATGACTTTTGGAGCTTTCGCAACAGACTTCTGTTTGGCAGGTTGTTCATTCGTTGCAAACAGGAAGAGGGAAAGGACACCGACGAATAACACGGCTCCGATAGATGAGAGAGCAAGTTTAAAGCGTCGTTCGGTTTCTTTTGAGTTAGCATTGACGCTGCTGATTGCAACATTCGGAACGATACGGACAGCGCGCTGTGCTGGTAAAATTGCACCGATGATCCCTGTCAACAGTGGAATTAGAATCGTTGCAGACAAGAAACCGAGTTCCGTCGTCGGGAATTGGCGGTATACTTGCCAAATCATCACTAGCGCAAAGAGAAGTCCGACGATTCCAGCTAGTAACCCTGTCAGCAAACCTTCTAATAAGACGAGGCGTCGAATCAACCCGTTTTGCCACCCTGTCGCTTTTAAGACAGCGAGTTGACTGCGACGTTCATTGACGTTTTGCCAAAGAATTTCCGTCGTCGTCAAGATGGCGATCAATAGGGCAACACCCATCGCGACATAATGCATCGTGCCGACTTCTAAGGCGACATATTCACCAAGCCACGTCGCATAGAGCACCCCTTTTAAGCGGAATGTCACGAAGAGGAAGAAGATGAACAGACTCGTCGGCAAGGCGATGGCGATAATCGAAAGGATTGTTCGTTGCCAGTACGTAAAGAGTTGGTTCATGCTCATACCAAGAATCGATTGTGACCGAACGAATCGTCGCGAACGTGAGACTTCACCGGATCGCATGCTCTCATATGGTTTGATTCTACGAATCAATGCCATAGGAACGAGCGTCCCACCCCAGTAAATGAGTAGACCAGCAAGACCGATTAACAGAATTCGTCCTAAAGCGATCGGATGATCAGTCGTTAACCAAAACGTACCGAGAATCGACCAAGCGATTAACGCTACGAGAGATCCGAGTAGCGTCGCTTCAAGGAACAGCAACTTCGAGAGTTGACGCGGACGCCAGCCGAGAGACAATAGAATCGCGAATTCCTTTTTGCGTGCATAGAGTAGAATGATATTTGAACTAAAGACATAGACGAGCGCAACCGCGATGACGCTAGCGATGACGCCAGACATACCGACCTTCGCCTCTTGGAAAATCGTCATTGAAGAACCGAGTTTGATCCACGGTTGTTGGACCCAACCGAGGGCCGATTGTTTTTCAAGTCCTGGTAAGTACGTCAAAGCGAGCTGCGGAGAGGAACCAAGTGTGATGTCCGTGATCAGACCAGTCTTCTCCTCAATTTCGTTCGCGACGTCTTGGAGCTTTTGCTCACTCGCTGCATTCATCTGATCGACGCCTTTGACATTGACGCGAATGACAGAGATTGCTTTTTCGCCGCGAATCTTGAAGGCGGCATCAAGCGTCGTCAACATCGAAGGGGGTTTCGTCAGGAAGTCATACGGATCATTCGTCGGTTTGACATCCTTGACGGGGTTAACCGGACGATCATTTTTATCCATGACCCATTGCGCCTTTGCAGGGAAATACGTTTCCATCGGTAGTTCCGTCAAGGGATCCTTCGATATATTCAATTTCTTCGGATTGAAGACTCCGATGTAGTTTAAGCGAACTCTTGGCCAATCATCACTCGTCTTCCCAAACATGCGTGCTTCCCGGTACATCGTCCGTTTCGCAAGTAACGAATCCGGATCGACTTTCTTCGGTTCAACTTGGTAACTGAACGGCCAGCGCGACGCAAAGGGGCTAGAGATAGACTGATAACTAATCGGTGACGGCTTTAGGATCAGCCATTCGGAATTTCCTGACGGCAGCTCAGGAAACGAGTCCGTCATGATCTGTTTTAGCAGTGTTTTTTGAACGTCCTGCGTTGTGACTGAATACGTCTTTGCAGGATCGTCAGTCGTCTGTAGCGTGTTTAGAAACTTTGCACCACCACGCTTCGTAACATCTTGAATCGTCTCTTGTATCGAGTCATTAATAAGCGGGAGGTCTATTTTCTCATACGTATACGTCCGTGACGCATCGACATATTCCCGTTCACTCATCAAAATAGGCATCTCAACCGTTCCGAGTTCAGGATCGACGACGTTTGCTTTGTCTTGTTTGTCAAAGTAGCGACTATGTTTTCCGCTGATCGTCGCGTTATCTAGTCCGATCAAGCGGGCTTCTGCTTCGGGATCAATTCCGGCAACCATCGTCGCACTTCCGAATTCTAATAACGGATCTTCACCCAGAACAGCAGGTGAGACGCCGGAACGTGTTGCATTTTCATCTGGTGTCCATCCGGCAGCGAGATAATTAACGGTAGAGTACTTTTCGACGTTCAAGCCGGTATTCTGTTTATCGGTGATCGTCAACTTATAGACACCGTAATCGTCAAACCGATGCGTACCAACAGGTGCATTTGTAGAGTGGTTTCCAATCATCGCAATCGGAGCTGCGACTTCGACGTCCGAGATATCTTGGATCGTCTTATATTGCTTCATCGTGATTCCACCATCTAGACTACTCATATAGTTCGGTTCGAGTAGTTTGAGGTCTTCCGTCACGCTTCGGCTATTTGGAGGACGAACGACGATATCGTAGGAAGACTTCCAACGTTTTTGCAGTTCGTCGACGACTGTTCCGTTATTTGCTTGTGTCGTCCCGATCAAATAACTCAAACCGGTACTGACGACGAGAACGCCGACGAGTAATAAAATGAATCGTTCTTTATTGCGCCACCACGAATTCCAGATGAAGCGTAGCATGATACCATACATCCTTTCTCATCGTATTCTTATGTAAAAAACGCTTGCACATTCATGCAAGCGCAATGGATCACAGTTCGATTTTAATCGTATGCGTTTTCGGGAATGCATCGGAAGCAGCGAATAAGACGAACGTCTTCGCTTCTTCTGGTACTTGATAGACTAAATCGATTTGAGCGCGATGTGGAGAATAATATTGATGACTGTTCTTCCACGCCTTCGGATTATGATTGACGTAATCGACGACGTCGTACTCGTGTCCTTTGCCATCATTGAGAACGAATAAGTTTGGTTTATAGACACTGTAAGCTCCGAAATTATCGGACGTGTCATGCATGACGAGCGGAATCGTGACATAACGATAACCTGGTTTATCTTTCAGGTTTAATTCTTTTGGAGGAGAGGAAAGAAGTGCCTCGGCACGGAATGTCTTCGCTTTTAGTTTAGGATCTCCCGGGTAGGTCTTGACGAGTCCCTGTTTCATCAATTCGTCAATGTTTAAGATGCGATTCTCCTGCGTCTCGTTTACACCAGCTAATTTTGTTTGTGATGAGACATTGATAGGTTTCTCCTGATGGGATGACCAATACCAGCCTCCACCACCTATCAGGGCAAGAGAAGTAATCAGTAGAGGAATCGTTTTACGAGCTTTTGACATAAAAACACTCCTTTTTGATGGAATAGTCAGAATATTTATATAAAATATACTATTTACAAGGAATGGAAACAAGCTAAATGGAGAAAATAGTGTAAAAATAAGGAAACGGTTACCCTATTGATAAAATAAGGTAAAATAACCTTAGTGAAGTGAAAGGGGAAGAATTATGAGAGCAGTCATTCAAAAACAATACGGTGATGTAAACGTGCTACAGATGGATGATGTCGTGATGCCGATTCGACAATCTGGAGAAGTCTTAATTCGTGCGGTATGGACCGGAGTCAATTTCACGGATATCAAACAACGACGTGGTGGCAAGGCGACTGGAACCTTTCCATTTGTTCTCGGAGTGGATGTGTCAGGTATCGTCGTCGATGCGGATCCATCTTCCGCGATCAAAGTAGGGGATCGAGTCATGGCATTTGTATTAGATGGATCATATAAGGAAGTAGTCCGTGCCGACGAACGGTTAGTTTACAGTTTACCTGAAACGATTTCATTACGTGATGCTGCTGCAGGAATGTTGACTTCGATTTTAAGCGAGATATTGTTGACGCAGATCGCACAAGTGAAACTGAAGGATACAATCGTCATCCACAGTGCCGCTGGAGGTGTCGGATCGATGTTGATTCAATTGGCGCGATTAAAAGGAATGACACGATTGATTGCTACTGTTGGACATGCTGATAAAATACCTTATGTTCATGCACTTGGTATTCAGAATGTCTTTACATATAATGATTTTCCTGAAAAAGTGAAGGAATTGACGGTCGATAAGGGAGCGGATGTTATCTTTGACTCTGTCGCGGGTTACGTGACACGAAAAAGTCTTGACTGTCTCGCGTATTACGGAACACTCGTACAATTCGGTAATAGTAGTGGAGAAGCGGGTGAACTCTCGACGACAGACGTTCATGCGAGTTGCCGGACGATTCGTGGATTTAGTCTTGGCACGACACGTCAACTGGATCCAGAACGTATTCGAACTGCTGCATCCTATGTCTTGACGTTGTTTGAAGAAAATAAATTGAAGATGCCAATGATTCATGAGTTCCCATTAGAGGAAGTGCAAAAAGCGCATCGGTTGATGGAATCTCGACAGTATCAAGGAAAAATCGTCCTACGAATCGGAGGAGACGAGATTGAGTGAAGAAGAGATTAATCAACGACTACTAGACGATCTTGAGTTACAAGAGATGTTAACGCTAGTGGCAACATTAGAATTACCTGATTGGTGGATGTGCGCGGGATATGTCCGCTCTATCGTATGGGAGGAGAATCGATATGAACGACCGGATATCGATATCGTTTATTTCGATCCTATCGATCTTTCGGAGGTAACGGAAAAGCGTCATGAAGGGCAGCTAAGACGCTTGTCGGATATACCGTGGTCCGTTAAAAATCAAGCGCGCATGCATCTGATCAATGGATTACCACCATATAAGTCCGCTAAGGATGCGATTTTACAGTTCCCCGAGACCGTCACGTCGATCGGAGTGACGAAACGACCAGACTTCGAATTGTATCTTCCTTATGGTGCGAACGATTTCGCTGATCGCATCATTCGACCGACGCCACTTTTTCAAATCGGTACCGCGCGTCATTCGATTTTTCAGCGACGTGTGATCGAAAAAGGATGGCAAGACGACCCAGGTCTACATATATGTACATGAAATAAGAGGGAGATTAAACGATCAAACGAATCAAACCTAAAAAACAGATCACTCTTTTCATGTTAGGACTCCTTTTTCTCAGCGGGTGCGCACCGGAAAAGAATGTCGAGGTGAAAGAAAAGATTCACGTTGATGGTACGAGTTTGTTCAACAGTGGCTCTTATCCGACTGCTGTAGAGACGGCCGAACATCAGTTTAAATTTGATTTGAGTGACAAGTCCACCTATACGTTAAAGCAAGATGATTTCCGAGTGGACGCGCGATTCGGTGACTATAATTTACTGCTAGCAAGCGTAATCGATGGACGATACGATTCGCTGATGATTTATGAAAAGAAGTCGAATTGGATGTTAAGCAGTTCGATGGATCTCATTCGAGATCAACCCACGAAAGGCGAGTCAATCGATGGGAGTCTAGCGTGGGAAGGAAACAAGAAAAAAATGACGACGAAACTTGTAACGAATCGTCATTATACGGTAATGGAGACACGACTGAAAAGTGAGCAGATTCCGGCACGATTTGGAAAACGGGTACGTACCATCAACGGATTGAAGGTACACGTTCAAAAGCAAGGGAAACAGCTCAATCTTGCCTACCAAAACGGAACAGACGTGATGTGGATCGTCAGTGATCGACCGGAAGAGACAACCATGCGGTTGATTCAGCGATCACCAGAAAGTCCGATTGACTCGCTTCTCACTGTGTAAACAATTAAGCAGACTAAATAGACAAAGAGGCTGACTCCAAAAAAGAACGACGCGTCTGTTCACGCCCTTCCCTCAGGCGAGACACAAGGAGCTTTTCTGCCTTATTCAAGCAAGAAAGCAGATCTTATTTGTCTCTGACAGCGCAAAGAGGCGTATTTTCCTGTAGGAGTTGCGTGAAACGCGTCATTCTTTTTGTTACGAGGTAAGGGTGGCAGATCATCATTCTGCCACCCTTACCTTTATGGAAACGGATTTTTGAGTCAGCCTCTTATACTTACGAACGATAGACGGACTTGAGGTAATCCGCGATACGGTGCCAAGCCTGAAACGCCACGTCTAAGTCACCGTGGTGTGTAAAGGCATGAGCTTGACCAGCGAATTCCTGGTGCTCAACAACGACACCTGCCGCCTGAAGGCGATTCGCATACTGTCGTGCCTCCTGCGCCAGCGAGTCGTGCTCCGCTGTCAGGACGAGAGTCTGTGGTAACGCATCGAGTTGAGCCGCATAGAGTGGCGAAGCGAGGTGATGATACGCGTCTTCCGCACGAGCGATGTACATCGCATTGAACTGCCGTGCCTGTTCAGCGGGGATCGCTTCCTCAAAGAATGGTTTATCCGCGGGATCCGTCGCGAGATCAAGCGGAGGGTAGTCTAGAATTTGAGCGATGAGCGGCACAGGATCTGTCTGATCAGCGTTCCATAACGATACGGCAGTCGCGAGATTGCCACCGGCACTATGCCCTCCGATTGCGATGCGTGAAGAATCGAGGCGTAGCGTATCAGCATGTTGGAAAATCCACTGAACGACTTCATAGGCGACGTGGACCGGAACAGGAAATGGATGTTCCGGCGCTAACGGATACTCAATATTGAGAACATGACAGTTGGCGGTCTCAGCGAGAAACAGATTCCATGGTTCATCCATCTCTGGCGTTCCGGTGATGAAACCACCACCATGGAAACTGATGAATCCAGGTAATGGTTCTACTGCATCAATCGGTGAGTGACGCAACAATCGAACATCTCCGACTGAAGTCGGCACGTGTAGCGTAGTCGTGGTCGCTTGCGGTGGATGCGGAGGTGTGACTTGAGGACGTTCCTCATCTGAGCGGATTTGTTTGGCAAGGTCAATCATCTCTTGGCGATTCATCGAATTCCTCCTTTAGGTCTATCTTCATCATACCGAACGGATTGGTGAATTGCTCTTCTGGATTCGTTTTCTCTAGTCGTAGGAAAAAGCAGCCAGAGTTTGATACACTTTTGAAAGAAATTAGAAATCGAAAGGATGGAACAGATGCCAACACTTTACATTACGCGTCATGGCGAGACGGAATGGAACTTAGAAAAACGAATGCAAGGCTGGGAAGACTCTCCTCTGACAGCAAAGGGCAGACAAAATGCGCGGGACCTTGGTCACCGCTTACGTGAAATTCATCTGGATCACCTCTATATCAGCCCGATTGGTCGCGTCCGAGAAACAGTTCGAATGATGGATCTCGATCCAGCGATTCCGGTCACCATCGACGATCGATTACGTGAAATGCACATGGGAACCTGGGAAGGACGGACGGCGGCGGAAATTGAAGTCGCGCATCCGCTTGCTCATGCTGCATTTTGGCAAACGCCGCATACATACATACCGGAGAGTGGAGAATCCTTTGACGCGGTCCGCGAGCGCATCCTATCGTTGAAGAAGAGGAAAACATCTTAATCGTCACCCACGGCATCTTCCTTAACATTTTGCTGACACATCTTCAACGTAAACCGTTCGCGACATTATGGGATCCGCCGTTCATTCATGGTACGAGTTTAACGATTGTTGAATACAGGGATGGGGAAGCGCAGATTCGATTAGAAGCCGACATGTCGCACGTCTTGACGGACTAAAAACGGCGGACTTTTTCTCAGTCCGCCGTTCTCCTTATCGTGATTTCGCCAAATAGATCAAAATCGCGCCTTCTTGTTTTCTGACCTTTAGGTGAGGAGAGGATATCGTGTCGATTGAGCGACCGATGATCGATTCTCCTGTCGTATAGCGTTTGAGGAGTAAGGGATAGAACGAAGCATTCGTCTGTTTTTGATCATTGAATTGACCGCTGTCAGTCTGGACGTTTTGAGGTAAGGTATAGGCCGTTTTCGTCTCAGGAATACCATTCTTCGCATCAAGCGAATAGGTGAAGGCATGCGAATCGTTGAGTAGGTTCAAATCATACGTCAACTGGAACGGCGTGCGATCATATGTACCGGCAGGAATCGATTTGTCGATCAGCACCTCTGGTGGTTCTGTATCGTCAAATTGAATTGCTTTGAGCTGGAGGGGGCGATCGAGTGTACCAGTTAAGAAAAATGTCTGCTGTTGCTGCGACTCGTCCTTCGCGGTAGAAGGTGTGATCGAAAAGGAAGACTTCTTGATCTTGACGGTTTCTTTTGGAAGGACGGTTGCTTCCGTTGTGCAACCAGCAAGCAAGAAGGGAAGGGTGAATAAGAGCGCATATTTCATGACGTGTTCCTCTTTTCCATAGTCATAGTGAATCGGGATAAAATTAAAATATTCAAAAAATTAGAAATGATACCTAGATTATACCAACAATGTTCTCGCTAAATAAAGGAGGAAATCATGAAAGGCAAATGGTTATTAGCAACCGTCCTGCTCGTCGGTTGTGCCTCGACGGGTGAAGAGGCCGAATCGACGGCAAAATCGTTATACGTCGCACCGAACGGCAGTGATAAAAATACCGGTACGTTGAAACAGCCGTTTAAAACAATCCGGCAAGCGACACAAAAAGCGACTGCCGGTACGACGGTTTACTTGCGAAAGGGAACGTATCACGAGACGCTGAACGTCAGACAAAGTGGAACGAAACAACATCCAATCGTCTTTCGGAATTATAAACAAGAACGAGTCGTCTTAAATGGGAAAAACATTAAAGATCGGGATGCAACTTTACCGATCGTTCAGGTGAAAAATCGAAAATATGTGACAATCCAAGGACTGACGATCGAAGCCGTTCAGTCGAAACGAACGGACGCGACACCGATCGGCATTTTGGTCACAGGATCAGGATCCCACATCACGTTGAAGGATAATACGGTTCGCGACATCAAGACGCTCGCGAGGGACGGGAATGCACACGGCATCGCTGTCTACGGAACGGGAGCGATTCGTCACCTGTCGATCACCGGTAACCGAGTCGAGCAAAATCGTCTCGGTTTCAGCGAAGCCCTCGTCTTAAACGGAAACGTCAAACATTTCCACGTGACGAAGAACGTCGTACGGGATAACGACAACATCGGCATTGATTTGATTGGACATGAAGGGATTGCTCGATCGAAGAAAGACGACTACGTCCGTGAGGGCGTCGTGTCAGAAAATCGTGTTTACCGGACGTCAAGCTACGGCAATCCTGCTTACGGGAAGGAATACAGCGCAGCCGGTATCTATGTCGATGGTGGAAAAAATTTGACGATCGAGAAGAATCTCGTCGAAGAGAGTGATATCGGAATTGAGGTGACGAGTGAACATGCCGGACGGTACGCAGAAGATGTCATCGTCCGCCAGAATGATGTACGGCAAAATGTTTACACCGGGATTTCAATCGGTGGGTATGATACGAAGCGAGGTGGTACAAAACGCGTCCGGATCGAGCAAAATCAGCTGATCGGGAATGATACGAAAAGGCTCGAGGGTGGTCAATTGCTCGTCCAGCATGATGTCCATGACAACAAAATCATCGGGAACACATTCGACGGTTCGTTAAGTGTCGCCCACTACTTCAAAACGAGTTCTGGCAACCAGTTTGAAAAAAATACGTTCAAGCATACGAAACGTTTCATGTGGCGCGACGCCTCCTATAAAACGGAACAAAGCTTCTTGAAAGCGGTCCGAAAGGTGGAATGAGAATGAAGTTATCGGAACGACTCCTCGCTTACTGGATCCGGATTCCGAGACGCTGGCGGCTTGCAGCGTTGACCGCCTGTATGCTAACGATCTGGACAGTGGAAGGCGTTCGGTTTTTAACCAGTCCGGCGTTACGCCTGCCGACCGTTACCGATGCAATCATCTGTCTCGTTCCGGCGATTCTAATGTTCATGGTATGGAAAACAAAGCGTTCAAATTAACACTTGAATTAATCGAAAATAACAAGGAATTCATTTAGTCGTCCTCGAAATAGGGAGGGAACTTCAATTAGTAAGGAGGAAGAAAGATGACGAAACTAACGATTCAAGCCGTGATTGACCGTCCGGTCGAGACCGTGTGGGAGATTTGGAACGCACCGGAAGACATCAAACGCTGGAACGCAGCGTCTGACGATTGGCATACGACAGCGTCAACGAATGATTTGACGGTCGGTGGTCAATTCACGAATCGAATGGAAGCAAAAGACGGTAGCATGGGTTTTGATTTCACGGGTACATATGAGGCGATCGTTCCTTATGAGCGCATTGCGTATGTCCTTGAGGATGGTCGTCAGGTAACGATCGACTTTTCTCGGAACGGGGAACAAACCGAAGTCGTTGAATCATTTGATGCCGAAACGATGAACCCGCCTGAGATGCAACAAGCGGGTTGGCAGGCGATCCTTGATCGGTTCAAGGCGTATGCGGAGTCGAAAAAATAAACATGCAATAAAAACCGTTCAGGACACTTGTGTTCCACTTAGGAAATACGAGTATCCCGAACGGTTTTTTTAGAATCCATTAACCTGCTAATTCCAACATTTGAACGAACGCGACGTCCGGATCCGTCGTCTCGAATCGGTTCAACCAATCCTTGAAGTCACCTTCGTACAAAATACGACCTTGATGGAGAAAGATGACATGGGCATCGGTATGCAATAGATCGTGTAATTGATGGGTCGAGAAGAGGCACGTTTGACCGTTTGCTGTCATCTGCTCGAAGCGTCGCATGATATGAAGCCGTGTTGCCGGGTCGACCCCGCTCGTTGGCTCATCAAAGATGTAGAGTGAACGTGGTACTGTCGTCAACAAGGTGACGAACAACCATTTCTTTTCGCCAGCGGACATCTTACCGATTTTCATCTCCCACAGATGAGCGAATAAATCGAGCTCTCGTGGCTGTTTCAGATGACGCGTATACGTCTCTTGCTTGCGATATGCTTTCAAACGAGCGAGCCGACCGACGAAGACGGCGACATCCTTACCCTTTAGTTCGTCCGAGTAATAGATGAATTGCGTCAAATAGAGTATGTCCGAGATATCAGGTAAGTTCAGTTCTCCGGACGTGATCGGTAAAGCACCAGTCATGCAATCAAACAGTGTCGTTTTCCCGGCACCGTTCATCCCGATCAAGACGTTCAGTTTCCCGGGAACAAGCGAAAAAGAGATATCGTGTAACAGATCAGGTGATTTCGGATAGTTGAAGCGTACGTGTTGAACGTGCATCTGAATCCTCCTATCGGGTCAGTAATGACATGAGATTAAAGCGTTTGACAGAGAATAGACCAAGTAACAGATAAACGACGAGTACGACGGTCAAGATAAGTAACGATGCTCCCGTAACGTGCTCAGAGACGGCGAGACCGAGTGTTTTCATGACATAAAAAGGATTCAAGTAACTGTACCAACGATCCGGTTGGCTATTCGCAAACAAGAACAGGGGATACATGACGATGTTGATCAATGTCGACATACTCGAAATCTTTGCCGGAAGCATCGTCAAGGCGATGCTTGCAAAAGCAAGCGGGATGCTGAGCAACAAGACGAGATAAGCAAGTAACAACGTCAAAGGTGAGAAGAAGCTGAATACGAGCATCAGGATCGTCGTAAAGACCGTTAAACTAACGGTTGCGAACACGAGCTGAACGAGTACGAGTGCGAGAATACAACCGATCTTACTACCGGAAATCATGATATACGTCTTCATCAAACCATGCTCCCGCATCCGGGCAAGTTGGAGACCGATGCCATTCACGTAAATCGAGAGCAAGATATAGCCCCAAAAGAGCGCGAGGAATGAGAGGAAACTGTTCTCGGTGAAGTCGAGGCGTGACCCGAAGACAAAGGCGAGAATCAACGGGAAAATCAACGACCAAAAGACCGGAATCTTATCCGTCAGCATGATTTTTAAGTAGAGTATGAAGTAGCTAGGAATCGAATACATATGTGCCTCCAATCAGTGTGTCGAATCAAGCTTATATTAAGTATACGTTTGGAAATGGGAAATAGTTCCTTTGAAAAGAGCTTAAGAATCACCTGAAATCAAACGATGTAACGCATCGACAACAATATGGGGGGCATCCTGTTGAATGAAGTGCCGGCTGTTTGGAACTTCGATCAACAAGCCTTGAATCGACTGTGCAGCAGTTTGTCGTTGCAATTCGTGCCACAATAGTTGCGCCTCACGCGAATAATGATCCTTTTTACCAGCAGACAGAACAATGACTGGAAATGGGTAGAGGATATCGACGTTCGTCGCTTCAATACTCTCTTTAAAATCTTCGTATGTACATTCGAGCGTGAATTGTTTTTTGTAAATGGATTGGAACGTGTTTGGCATCACTGGTAAGAAGCGTTGAATATAGGACTCTGGTGTTGCATCAATGAGCAATAGCCCATTTATTTCACTTGGATATTGCGATGCAAATTGTCGAACTAACGTGCCGCCATAGGAATGACCAACAAGAATGAATGGTGGTTTGAGAGATAAGGTATGAATCAAACGGCGAAGGCGATTCACGCTCTGTCGACTAGTCTCGGAATCATAGGGCATACTGCCACCGATGTTCGTACGGTCATACATCAAGATCGTTCCAAGTCCTTCAACTTGATTCATGATTGGTTGCCAAGTTGAAAGATCTTGTCCATATCCATTTTCAAAGATAAACGTCGGTTGATTGGAAGTTCCGAGAATCAGACGATAGTGTAACGTCGTTTCAGGTAACGTCATTAAATCGAAAGACATATGATTCCTCCTATTCTAGTGGGAATAAAAGTAAGAATACCAGAAACGCACAAATATTGTAAACTGAAGCAAAGGACAGGAGGTATCATGATGGACTATTTATTAACGTCTGGTGGGATACAAAATCCATCGATTCACAAC
Organism: Exiguobacterium sp. OS-77; assembly: GCF_000414195.2. Classification (NCBI taxonomy): domain Bacteria; kingdom Bacillati; phylum Bacillota; class Bacilli; order Caryophanales; genus Exiguobacterium; species Exiguobacterium sp. OS-77. Next base: position 1,495,112 of record NZ_DF239008.1, read on the forward strand.
GCGTTACGCGAGATGCTCGGAAAACCGATTGAGGAATGCAATGCCATCGCGATCACGACAGCTTCCTACGCATTAGGCAGAGGAACGGCCCTCGCTGTCAACTTCATTCAAGGAAAAGATGAGGCACCGATGGTCGATTTAGGATGGAAGTCAGTCGGTCTGTTGGAATTATCAGCGGTCTCGGTAATTGATCCAACTATTTGGCAACCAGCGGTCGAACAAGCGGATGTCATTCTCGTTAATGGTGGTGATCCACTCTTTCTACATCACTGGTTCGTCGAATCGGGCTTCGATCGACTATTACCGCAACTGACCGGTGTTTATGTCGGGATGAGCGCTGGTAGCATGCTCCTTACGCCGCGAATCGGAACAGATTTCGTTGGATGGAAAAAGACGCCGGAGCAATCGGACGCAACATTAGGTCTCGTTGACTTTTCAATTTTCCCACACCTCTATCATCCGCAATTACCAGATAATCACTTACAAGCTGCCAAATCTTGGGCTGAGACATTGACGAATCCGGCGTACGCGATCGACGACGCGACAGCGATCCGTGTTATCGGTTCGAACGTAGACGTGATTTCTGAAGGAAAGTGGGTCCAGTTGCGATGAGGACGCTCTATTTCATTCGCCATTGCGAATCGATCAAAACAGGCAGTGATCGAGGGCGGGGATTAACCGATGCAGGTCAAGAACAAGCGCAGGAACTCGTAGCGTTCTTTGAAGCGCTGCCGATTGACGCCATCTACTCGAGTCCGATGCAACGAGCGATGGACTCCGTTCGCCCACTTGCTGAGCAACGAGGTTTGCCGATCTACAAGGCAGCGTTTCAGGAACGGTGTTTTCAGGAAACAGACGAACGTTTATCACCTGAACGGCTAGAAGAACTGTTGAAGCGATCATTCCAAAATGATGATTACGCGCAAAAAGGTGGAGAGTCGAATCAAATAGCACGCAATCGTGCTCTAGTAGCCATCGATCAGCTACGTAAAACCCACCCGCACCACCGATTGGTCGTCGCGACGCATGGTCTCGTGTTGGCGTTAGTGCTCGAACACTACACTGGACGACCGGCAAATGAGTGGCTGGGCGCGATGGGGAGTCCAGCAATCCATCAGCTGACGTTCGATGCAGACGGGAAAACGTCTCATGAACAACTCTTGTAAAATGATTAAATCTGCCCGCTGAAGATGAAACCGAGAAAGAGCAGTAGTAACACACCAAGTGGAACGGCACAGGCGAGACTGACGTATTTGAGAATTCCCGGTTCGCGTCGTTTGATGGCGACGATCCCGAGTCCGATTCCAAACAGATAAATGACAAGTCCGATCGGTATCGTAAGCATCGAGTTTGGTCCGAACGACCAGTTGAGCGGCGGGAAAATCATAGAGGCGATGAGCAGACCGAGCAAACTAAAGAAGAGAGAAGCTTTAGCGTATGTCATATGTGAACTCCTTTTTAATTAAGTATGTAAACAAGAATTCGAATTTAAAACGAGAATTCCTGCTTCATCCAGTAAATTTCCTGTTTGGCATTTGAATGAACGGGAACTATATCTAAAAGATAGTATCTTTTAGATATAGGAGGGACCGATGCCAAAAGAAAACATGACCCGTTATGCGATTCTCGGACTTCTTGCAAGTGGATGTACGTCTGGTTATGAGATGAAACATACGATCGACACGAGCTTGAATCACTTTTGGAAAATCAGCTTCGGACAAGTCTATCCAACGCTGAAACGGTTAGAGGCGGAAGGATTGATCGTTGAAGAGGTCACGGATGGGGAACGGAAACAATTCGCTCTGACGAAAAACGGGCATGCGGAGCTCGAGCGGTGGGTCGCTGAACCGTCCGTCGAATTGCCCGTGCAACGGAACGACCTGTTGTTGAAGCTGTACTTCGCTCGACATGCTTCAAAAGAGGTCACCTTGCAGAAAATTCAGGAGCACGCGCGATTGCTCGAAGAACGGCTTGAGACGTATCAAGCGATCGATGCGATGATTCGTTCTTATCCGGACTCGAATGATGCCGTCTATTGGTTATTGACGCTTGATTATGGCATTCGGAAGACACGTGCGTTACTCGATTGGTGTGACGCTTCTCTTGAGACCCTTGAAGGAGGAAATTGACATGAAACGGATCATTGCGACTCCGAACAAAGACGTCGTCGTGTTCATCATCGGTTTACGGATCAATCGCTTGCGTTCCGTCCGGCAATGGTTGCCGACGGTCCAGGCGATGGGACCGATGCTACAAGAGTGTTATGCAAACGATGTCGGTCTGATTTCGCATGAGTCACTTGTCGGTTGGCGTTCCGTGACGTTGATTCAATATTGGCGTTCGACGGAAGAATTGATGGCATATGCCCATGGTTCCCGTCATTTGACGGCGTGGAAACGATTCAATCAGAAGGCACGGACATCAGAAGCGGTCGGGATCTTTCATGAGACGTTCGAAGTCAGCAATTATGAGTCGATGTATGTCAATCTTCCAACACGAGGTCTAGCGAAAGCACTCGGGGAGTCGGCGATCAAGCCGTATCAAGAACAAGCAAAAGGGCGCTTAGCCGAGCGGCAATCACAAGAGACGATCTAAATAGACAAAAGACGGGTGCCGAGGCATCCGTCTTTTTAAGTCGCGACTGGTGTGACGGGTTCGAGCATCTCCCCGCAGTTTTGGCAAATATGATCGAGCGTTTTCGTACACGGTTCGCAAAATGTACAAGCGTGCGAGCACTGATAGACCGTCGTTTCAATCGTTTCTTGGCACCGGACACAGGTTGGTTCCATAAGTATCACCTCCTGTTACTAGTATAAGAAAAACATTTTGATGAGCACAGTAGGAGAACATAGAAAAAGGCTATATTTCCCTTTGATTCCATGTTAATTTGAAGAAAGTGGTTTTAATTCGAAGGGAAGATGAAAAATGGACCAAATTGATCAACAGATTGTCCGGATTCTGCAAGACGATGCCCGGATTCCATGGTCGGAACTCGGACGTCAGATCGGATTATCGGCACCTGCCGTCATCGAACGGGTCCGAAAAATGGAGGACGCGGGAATCATCGAAGGGTTCCGTGCTGTCATTAATCCAGAAGCACTCGCGCAAGGGTTACTCGCGATCGTCATGTTCGAAGAGACACGTTGCGCAGGTTTGATTGAATTTTGTAAAGGACATCCAGAAGTCGTCGAGTGTCACCGCTTGACCGGTAGCTATAATTTCATGGTCAAGTTGCAAACAGCGTCCGTTACAACACTGGAGCGTTTCCTCGATGACGCATCGGTCTACGGCAAACCGTCGACCTGGATTCGACTGTCGACGCCAGTGCCGTTCACGGGATATACGGTATGACGGAAGCGACACGTGTACGGATTGAACAACTGACGGGAGATATCGAGCACGTCGAAAAGCTTTGTGAGCAAGGGGGAACTTCGATTGTGTATCGGATTGAAGCAAAGAAAGGGAGTTACTTACTAAAGACTGCTACGAAAGCGAGATACCAAGGATGGCTCGCAGAAGAAGCAATTGTCTTAGACGAATGGATGCAACGAGAACCAGGGTTCCTACCTGAGTACGTTGGTTTTTTTAAGACGGAACAGCAAAGCCATCTCTTGATGCAGTGGCGAGACGGGATGACGTTGACGACAGCCTTAAGACAGGCGACAAGCGAGCAACGGATTCAGCTGTGGCAATCGTTCGGAAGGTATCTTTTCCAGTTTCATCAACGCATGACAGGGGGAACGTCACAGGAGTGGTTAACGGAACGACTTATGACAGCGGAACGTTATGTCGCATCTGCTTGGACGTCCGGTACGTTGGATTTACTGAAACGATTAAAGTCCTCCTGTCCGGAGCCGATAACTGCCAGTTGGATTCATGGAGACTGTACGACGGACAATCTGTTAATCGCGACGGACGGAACGCTGTCGTTCATTGATGTCGGGGCGATGAGACCGGGCGATCGGCGGTATGATATCGCTCTTGCGATCAGTCCAATCATCGATGATCCGCGAGCCCTTGATGCCTTTTACGAAGGCTACCGTCTTGAGCGACTGACTAAACGAGAATTTGATTATTACGAACACGGACTGTATTCCTTTTTCTAAAAAGTCGCTGCAAAGGAGAAAAAAGATGAACCTCATGCTAATCGGAGGCGGTCAACTGGTTGCTCCGTCTCACCAATTCATCAATCGACATGTCGTTCAACTGACGAAACACGCGCCACATATCGTCTTCCTGCCGACGGCAAGTCGAGATGAATCGTTATACCAATACCAATTTCTAGATACATATGAAGCACTTGGAACGATCGTCTCGGTCGTCACGCTATTTGACGACGAACTATCCATGGCGACGCAACGACGATTAATAGAACGTGCCGACATTCTTTATGTCGGCGGTGGCAATTACCCGTTACTCGTTCAGACGCTTGCTTTAAAAGGCATGGATCTATGGCTTGAACAAGCCGTTAAGCGTGGAACGTGGTACGTCGGTGTCAGTGCTGGAGCGATCTATACGATGGAATACGGGATCCGTACGAGTGAGGACGGAACGGACTATTGCCTGGATACGGGGCAAGGCTGGCTGAGCGGTTGTCTCTGTCCTCATTTAAACCAGGAAAAACGGGCAACCCGTTTTCAGGAACACTTGTCTCAAATGGATCACGCGATCGGATTACCTGACGATACGGCGTATATTCTTTCAGGGACAGATCACTATCGATTAGGAGAAGGGCATGCGTTGTATGGACGTTACATTAAGTAAACGTTAGCGTCTCGAATTCTTGGAGTGTCATCTTCTTCGATAGTCGTTTCGGATTCGGTAAGTGACAGATGAATTCTAGACTATTGCCATCCGGATCATTGAAATGCAGTTTGGCATGGGCGTAATTCGTATGTGTCATCACGAAGGGCTCATCTGGTCCAAATCCAAATGCAGCGCGTGGTTCGATTTGACGCTCGCGCAACCAATTCGGAGCATTTCGTAAAAAGTCGATATCGACAGTTAAAGCGATGTGTCGGATGGAAGGATGATACGGTGTGTTCGCATGCTCACTAAGCCAAAGTCCAAGCCAACTTTTTCCGGGTTCAATCCATAAAAATGCGATTCGATCGTCAATGGTATGATCAAAGGTTAATCCGAGTGATTCGTAAAATTCAATCGATCGATGTAAATCAGATACCGGTAGATGCGCTTCATATAGTGAGAACGTCATCGAACGAGTTCTCCTGCAGCACGATGCTCGAGCACGCTTGACATATGATCGGTCGCCCATTGTTTCATCATCAGGACGAGCGGACGAAGTGTCTCACCGAGTGGGGTAAGCGAATACTCGACACGAGGCGGTACTTCTGCGTATGTCACGCGATGGATCAGCCCATCGTGCTCGAGTTCTCGTAATTGTAAGGTCAAGATACGCGGACTGATGGATTCAGAGGTCTTCAACAGTTCTGAAAAGCGAAGCGGACCGTCAAGTAGTTGATAGAGTAAGATGGCTTTCCATTTTCCACCGATCACTTCGACCGTCGCTGCCGTCGCACAAGAATAGGTATTTAGAAACACACAACTGTCTTCGATTGGCATATAGATCGTCTCCTTTAGTTACATGATTGATAGTATGTCACTTCAAAGTGCGTACTTGTCGCTTGCTAGGAAGCGGCATACACTTCAGATGTCACTATCATACGAAATGAGGCTAGAACATGTTAACTAAAACGACTACCGATTTACGAAAACAACAGATTCTCGATGCATTCGCCTTCCGTCACGCGACAAAACGATTTGCGGACAAACAGATTCCGGAAGATGATTTTGCTTTCATCCTCGAAACGGGACGTCTTTCACCGTCATCGTTTGGCTACGAACCGTGGCGTTTTCTTATCATTCAAGATGAGTCACTTCGTGCGCGTCTTGCACCGTTTGCGTGGGGCGCTACCGGACAACTTGAGACAGCGAGCCACTTCGTCATCCTCTTGGCTCGAAATGAACAGGACATGCATTTTGACGCGCCTTACATCAACCATATGATGCAAGATGTGATTGGATTAACGCCTGAAGCACAGAAAGGTCGTCATTCATTTTATCGGCAGTTCCAGGAAGCCGACTTCGATCTTGTGTCATCCAAGCGCGCCATGCGGGATTGGTCGGCAAAACAAACATACATTGCGCTCGGTAACATGATGACCAGTGCGGCACAGATCGGGATTGATTCGTGCCCGATGGAAGGATTCGACCAAAAAGCCGTCGAACAGCTGTTACGTGATGAAGGACACCTGACGGATAATCTGAATGTCGCCGTCATGGTCGCGTTCGGTTACCGAGATGCAGCACCGGCGCATGCGCAAACGCGTCAAGCCATCGCTGATCTCGTTGATTGGGTCTAATATTCAAGCTATTTTAAAAACTATGTGATTCATCCCATCTGAGCCGAAATTTTTCTTCGGCTCAGTTTTTTTTAGTTTGTTACGCATCAAGTTTATATAAATAGTAGCCAAAACAGTTGACGAATAAAAATCAGGGTGGTATATTTATCTCGAATTAAAGATATATGAATTGAAGATAAAAAAGAGGTGAACGAAATGACTCCACCGAATCCGAACTTGAAAGCATTGACGGTCATGGTGCGCGCAGTTGATGCGTTACATGAAGTCATCAAGAAGGATGTTGCGCAATGGGGATTGAACCCGACGGATTTTTCGGTTCTTGAGTTGCTGTTTCACAGGGGCAGGCAACCGATTCAATTGATTGGGAAAAAAGTCTTGATCACGAGCAGTAGCATCACCTATGTCATCGATAAGCTTGAAAAGAAAAATTACGTTGTCCGAAAAGCATGTCCAGAGGATCGGCGTGTGACATTTGCGGAACTGACCTCTGAAGGACACCAACTGATGAAAGCTATTTTTCCAAAGCACGAGCAAGCAATCAATCAAGTATTTCAAGGAATAGCCCCGTCAGAACTCGAAGCATTCATCGAGACAGCCAAAACGATCGGCTATCAAGCAAAAAAACAATAAAAATTTTTTAGGCTGATATCTCGAATTCGAGATAATAACCATTAAAGGAGCGATTTTTCATGAATGAATTAAAAGGAATCCACCACGTGACAGCGATTACGAGCAGTGCCGAGAAAAACTATGACTTCTTTACGAACGTCTTAGGAATGCGATTGGTCAAGAAGACCGTCAATCAGGATGACATCCAGACGTATCACTTATTTTTCGCCGATGATAAAGGATCTGCCGGCACGGATATGACGTTCTTTGATTTCCCTGGTATTCAAAAAGGGTCACACGGAACGAATGAAATCTTTAAGACAGCGTTCCGTGTTCCGACGGATGCCGCACTCGAATACTGGATTAAACGCTTTGACAAATACGACGTCAAGCACCGTGGTATCAAAGAACAATTCGGTAAGCAGACGCTCTCGTTCGTCGATTTCGATGAGCAACAATACATGTTGATCTCTGACGAGCATAATCAAGGTGTCGCTTCCGGCACACCGTGGCAAAACGGTCCGGTACCCCTCGAGTTCGCGATCACGGGACTCGGTCCAATTCACATCCGGATCGCGGAGTTCGACAATTTAAAAGCGGTACTCGAACAAGCGATGTTGATGCGCGAAGTCGATCAAGCTGGTTCCCTGCACTTGTTCGAAATGGGCGAGGGCGGAAACGGTGCCCAAGTCATCGTTGAGCATAACGTCGTTCTACCAAGCGGACGTCAAGGATTCGGAACGGTGCACCACGTCGCCTTCCGTGTTGAAGATACGGCTGCCTTACAGGAATGGATCGAGCGGATGCAACAGCTACGCTTCAACACGTCCGGTTACGTCGATCGCTTCTTCTTCGAGTCACTTTATGCTCGTGTTGCGCGCGGTGTCTTGTTCGAGTGGGCAACAGATGGTCCTGGTTTCATGGGGGATGAGCCATACGAAACGGTCGGGGAGAAATTGTCGTTACCACCGTTCCTCGAGCCGCAACGAGCACAGATCGAACAAATGGTCCGTCCGATCGATACGGTCCGGAGTACGCGCAAGATCGAAAAAGAATACCTTTAAGAGAACGTTACGATAACGTAGCTAACCGCATCTAAATAAGAGGAGGAAATGAAAATGGAGAAATTAAACATTGGTATCATCTTAGGATCCACACGTGAAGGACGTCTCAGCCCACAAGTCGGGAACTGGGTCAAACAACTCGCGGATCAACGGGGGGATGCGAACTATACGATTCTTGATATCGCCGACTACAAATTACCACTCCTAGGTGAAAAGGACGGGGATGCGTCAGGTGCTGCTGATTGGTCGAAGGATGTCGCGGCGCAAGACGGCTTCATCTTCATCGTCCAGGAATACAACCACTCAATCGCAGCGTCACTCAAGAATGCGCTCGATTATTTACGAGTCGAATGGAACAATAAAGCGGCAGGGATCGTCTCTTACGGTTCCGTCGGTGGAGCGCGGGCAGCAGAACACCTGCGCGGTATCCTCGGTGAATTATTGATTGCCGATGTCCGGGTGCATCCGGCGTTATCCTTGTTCACGGATTTCGAGAACGGATCGGTCTTAAAAGCGGCAGCCGTTCAAGAAACATCGGTCAACCAAATGCTCGATCAAGTCATTCCGTGGGCAACGGCGTTAAAAACAATCCGCTAAATCGTGATTGATCAGAAAACCCCCTCATTTCGCTGAAATGAGGGGGTTTTCTATCGTTGTCATGTACAACACGACGTGACGCGGCGCAGATCCATTTCTTGAATGTAAAGCGTGTGTTGGCGGACTTTATAAGGAATGTCAGCCGCTTGAAGACGTTCGAGATAGTGACCCGTCGGAGCGACCGTCCATTTCACATATGTTGTTGCGGCATTCGGTGAAGCAAGACAGATGAGTAGCAAAAGCGGAAGGATCCATTTTCGAATCTTCAATCGTATACCCCCCCTTCATTATTTCAAATACTGTATTATTGATTTTATTGTTTAAATCAAAAACTAAAAATCACGACTCACGTCAACAAAAAATAACTGACCATCAAGCCGACCAACAGACCACTAAAAACAAGTCGATAGACGGGGGAACGATGGGTTCCTTTGTTTCGTTTAACTTGATAGACGATGAAATAGGTCACACTGGTCACCATGACGAGGATCGCCAGTGTGCTGAGTAAAGTAGACATCAGCATTCCTCCTTATCGTAGGATTTTAGATAACGCTTTTCCTTTCTCCAGTTCGTCGACGAGTTTGTCGAGAATCCGGATGTTACGAATGAGCGGATCCGTTAGATGTTCCACACGAATCCCGCAGATGACGCCAGTGACTAAAAAACGACGTTCATTCAGGGCGGGTGCGTGCTCGAAAAAGGCTGCGACGTTTTGGGTTTGTATGGCTTGTTCAAGAGTTGGTTTCGTGTGTCCGGTCAACCAGAACAGCACGTCATCGAGTTCCTCTTGTGTCCGTTGCTTACGTTCGACTTTTTGACGGTATACCTGATACAGCTGCTGCATCGGCATTTGAAATACTTTTTCGTAACTCATCTGAATCGCCTCCTTTCATGGTAACATATGGGAAAAGGTCTTGTGTCACGGATTTCAAGTCGGTTTGGAGGTGAAGGATGAAATGAGATATCGAATCATTGGAATGACTTTCATGACGTGCCTAGTACTATTTTTAGGCGTCGTAGGTGTAAAACTATCGTATCAAGCATTGATCGATCCACCGATTGATCAATCGACAGGAAACTGGGTACATGTTCCGAGTACAATCTTACCGACTAAAAAAGTCATCTATGCGAAAAAAGAGCAAATCATCAAACAACTGGATTCTTCAAAAAGCGGGCACGAAGGATATCGGAAGGAACCTAAAAAGAAAAAACCGATTGAGCTTGGACGAGGTTTCTTGACAGATGCGGTCAATAAAATCGCTCGTGTGACTCCTTGGATGGTCGCTTTAGTGATCATCTTCTATCTGTATCGTCGACAACGATTCAACCGCATGCAGTGGTCATTTCCACTAAGGCATCAACCAAAACGAACCGCTCTATCGCTTCCGCTAACGGCTGAAGTCCAGTCCTCATCTAAAGACAGTATTCTTGATTCAAAAATTCGTGAAGCGGTGCGCGCGTTCAATCGATCACTTGCTCCAGTGCAACAACGGCGGACATATGAGACGCTGACGGAGTGGTTTACACGCTTAGAGGTCACGGTCCCGCATGAGATCTATCAACTCGTTCGGTATGCCGACGTGGCAGAGCAGACACTCGATCCCTCTCGAAGGACTGCTTTCCTTGAACAGCTTGAGCAAAATCAGACACGGCTTGTGTAATCAGCCGTGTCTTTTTTGGTGTCCGCGATACTTATTAAGAGCAAGCATGTTCAACAGGAACAAGGCTGCTCCATAAAGGAATAGTCCGAGCCAGTACGGCCAGATGCTCGACCACCCGTTGCCGTAGACGAGTACTTCCTTGATCGCGCTCGCTCCGTAGAAAATCGGGGTGATATATCCGATATTACCGAGTCCGTACGGGATTAAGTCGAGTGGAATCAAACCCGAGAAGAAGATTTGCGGAATGATCGTAAAGGGAATCAACTGGACGACCTGAAGCTCAGACTGGGCAAAAATCGAAATCGTTGCCCCGAACAAGACCGCGACGACGGCAAGTCCAAGCATCGTCAGGAAGACCCAGATGATTGAACCTTCAGACGGTAAGTCGAGAACGGTCGTCGCGTACAGGACGACAAGAATCGCCTGGATGGAGGCGAAGACGCTATAACCGAGCGTATAGCCGAAGATGACGTCGGTTTGGCGAATCGGTGTCATCATCAACCGCTCGAGCGTGCCACCACTGCGTTCCTTGACGAGTGCCATTGCCGACAAGATGAAGACGAAAAAGAACGAGAACAAGGATAAAAAGACGAAACCGAGCGCATCAAACGTCGATTGATCGACATTTCCGTACAGATAGTTCGTCTCGAGTTGCATTGTCGGCTGAAGGGTCGCCAGTCCAGCTTGAATCTCGCGTAACGCTTTGGAACTTTTCGTTGAAGGTTCGCGAAGGTTCAACGCTAGTTGATTGTCTTTCATATCTAAGACGACGTCGACTGTTTCATGATCCTTGAGATAGGCGTCCGCATCGCTGCCGTTATATGTTTTAAGCGACAGATCCTGTTTTTCGATCGCTTGAGAGACTGGAGCCGGTACATCTTGACTGATGGCGACGACAGGCGTGTAATCATCGTTTCCAAGTAGGAAATAGATCAAGGTGAAGATTAATAATGGAGCAAGTAAAATGAGTCCGACACTTCGTTTATCGTTCAACGTTTGACGGATGACCCGTCGTGCGAGTTGCCACATCACGTCACGTCCTTTCCAGCGAGCAGGAATAGTTCCTCAACCTGACCGTTTTCAGTCTGTGCGAGCAAACGGTCGAGCGGATCGTAGGCGATGATTCGACCGTTATAGATCAGTGCCGCCCGGTCACATTCATTGATTTCATCCATGACGTGGGTCGAGACGACAATCGTCGTACCTTGCGCACGAATCGCTTGGAATTGATTCCAAATCTGGCGGCGTAACACGGGATCGATCCCGACGGTCGGCTCATCCAGAAATAGGACGCTAGGGCGATGCAGGATCGAGATGGCGAGGGACAATCGTTTCTTCATCCCGCCGGAATAATGGCGAACGAGCTTTTTTCGATCATTCGTTAAATCGACGAGTGTCAAGACCTCGTCGATTCGTTTTGCTAAATCCTGACGGGACATATTGTATAAGGAACCGAAAAATTGCAGGTTCGCAAGGCCAGATAAATCCTCGTATAAGGCATCGTTTTGTGGCATGAAACCAATCTGCGATAACATCTTGAAATTTGGTATCGAAGTGTCGCCAATCTGAATCGAACCTGCGTCTGCTTGGACTGCACCAATCATTAAACGAATCAATGTCGTCTTTCCGGAACCTGACGGACCGAGCAAACCACAAATTTCACCGGACGGAATCAAAAGATCAATCTGTTGGAGGACGTTCTGTTGATGAAATGATTTTGATACACCTTGTAATCGTAGATCCATCGTATTCTCCCTCCTTTTATGAAATAATTATTGAACAACGTGTTGATTAATTTCATTATAAAAGGGAGAGAAACTGGGAGCAATGACCAGTTAACGTTCATCTGTCGCTTAAGCGACACATTTCGATAAAATGTTGAAGAAAGAGGCGATTTCGATGAAAAAACAGGATTTACGCGTTATCCGGACCGACCGGAGGATACGCGAGACGTTCCTTCAGCTGATCGACGAAGTTGGATTTGACGCCGTTACAATTAAGTTGTTGACGGAACGGGCGGAAGTCAATCGCGGGACGTTCTACCATCATTACGCGGATAAATACGAACTGCTCGAGCGGATGACGAATGAGGTTTTTGAAAAGATTGAAGCGACGTTCGAACGCGAGATTCCATTCGTCCTGATCAACAAAACGGAGGACTCACCATACCGACGAATCATCCCGTTTCTAACGTTTCTTTATGAACACCGGACGCTGATGCGGATCTTACTCAGTCCGACGAGTGACGGGATGTTTCGGAAGCAAGTCCGTGATTACATGCAACAGATTCTGTTCTCGGGACTACCGGAACAAGGAGAACGCCTTGTTCCGGAAAATTATCTCATTGCCTATCTCTCAGCCGCCCATCTCGGTGTCATCGAATCCTGGTTGAGCCACCCAAACGAGACATCACCGGATGAAATTGCTCGAATCATCTTTACGATTTCGATGGAAGGACCGTTTCGAGCAGCGGGGTTCCGGCGATGAGTCTTGATCAAGTCTTAGAAAAAGTCGTCGTTTGTTTGCAGCGAGAACGGATTCATTTTGGTATCGGTGGTTCATTATTGTTGGCGCAGCATGGACTACAAGTTGTACCGCGCGACATCGATCTCGTCGTCGCGTTAGCGGACGCCGAACAAGCAGTCCAACTGTTGGCGGACATGGGGACTGTCGTCGAACAAGACAAGACGTCACTTTATGCGACGGAAGTGTTCCAGGAATTTATCATCGAAGGAATCGATATCGATTTGATGAGCGGACTGCAGATTCGTCATGGTGAGGGCGTGTTCATCTATCCGTTTGATGAACAATCAATCGATTCAACTGGACGTCCGTTCATGGCACTCATCGATTGGTACGTCATCTATCAACTGATTCCAGGACGGGAACAAAAGGTCGCGATGATTGAACAGTATCTCACGAAACAGGAAGTGGACCATGAGCGACTGGAACAGCTGAGACGACTCGTTCTTCCAAAAGCAATAAGGAATCGGATAGATCAATGGCTGAACTAACTCATAAGTCGCGCAATAAAACGACTTCGTTCGTTGCCGGTAAGTAAGCATGAACGGAGTCGAGTAGTCCGCAGAGGACGTACTGATCGAGCGCCTGGTCGAAGACATAATATGGCTTTAATGTCAGATAAGGCATGAGTGCGTCACGTATGGCTTCTTTGGGCACGCTATTAGGCAACGGTTGTGACGAGTCATGGTAGAGCGCGATAATCGACTCGTTATCAACGATTAGGCTGACTTCATAAGTTTCTTCAATCAGGAGAATCGTCAAACGACGTTTATGAGCGAGATTTGGGTCGTCACGAGTCCGGCGTACTTTCACGGTAATGAATGGAAAATCCCGATAGATTTCCTGAATCGTCCACGCTCCTGACTCCTCAGGATACTCCGCAGCGATGAGGTCTACAGCAATTGACTTACAAGTCATCAATGTCCCATCGGTCAACGGTCGGTAATCCGGGTGTGGCGTTTGAGCTTCGGCATCGCGTGCCGTGACGGCGTCTCTCCGCTTAATCAATTTGCGCGTGTAGGAGAACGTAGATGGTTTGTCCCATGTCACGATCTCGTTCATGGCAACGGACGAAGTGTCTGGATCACTAAAGGGATACGTGAGCGAGTCGTTTTGAGAAACAAAGATTTCCTCAATTGTATGCGCCTGTATTCGTTGTTGATCACCAGGAGCTGAAAAGAACCGTATCTGTTCTGTAATGATCGGTGTGATTTGAACAGGTGCCAGTGAAAACGATTCAGTCGGATACTTGTTGCTCAGGGCGGGGGTTCCATACACACTGAAAAAATCAAGCGCTCCGTCGTCCGTCAATTCAAGCGAAATGAAAAAACCAGGGAAGAGGCGAATTCCGTTTTGGCAGCTGACATACTGATACAGCGAATCTTGGTGCTTCAGTAACATGAACTCCTGGTCGAACGTCATTCCTAACTCTTGCTCTAGCCAGGAAGTCTGTGTGTCTGAATCACGCAAGTCCTCTGGAAGAGAATAAATTGTGACATCACCATGTTTGTTGATTGATGTCGTTCGTCGTGTAACTGTATCGACTTGGATCTCAATCGTACCGTCTGGATAACTCTCGTCTTCAGACCATGGACCGTGATTGATGGGGAACCAACATGTCTCAAACGAATACTGCGTTTCACCATGAAATTTTTCGCGGTGATAGAAGGATTCATGTAAGACATAATCGTTCAGTTGATATTTATCTTGAATATGGGAGATTAAATCTTTCGTTAATGGATGCAACTCGTTCACTCCTTCGTATCTATCTTCACTTTATAGATTGCGCAATAAAACGACTTCATTTGTTGCCGGTAAGTAAGCATGATTTGAATCAAGCAAGCCACAAAGAACGTATTGACCTTTTGAAGCGGCAAACACATAACGCGGCGTGAGTAAAAGGTACGGACGTAATGCGTTGAAGATGATGTCTTGCTGCTCATCCTCGAGCTCCGGTGCGCTAACGGAATCGAACACGGTATGGAGTTCCTGATCGTCGGTCAAGCTAATCCAGTGAAGCGTCTTTTCGTCAAGAAAAATCGTGACGCGCCGATGCTGCTCAACATAGGACGTCGGATGCGCGCGTGACAATGTGACAGCAAGGTAGGGATGTTGCCGGTAGATGTGACGAATCATCCATTGTCCTGAATCGGCAGGGTACTCGCTTTGAATGATGTCTTTAATCACGATGCGACAAGCGTTCATCGTCTCTTGCTGGATTGGACGAAAATCAGGATGTTCGGTCTGCGTGATCACGTCATTTGCCGTCACGGTTTCTCCAGACTGATACGGATACCGTTCATGCATCTTTGACGGTAAACCTGTCCAAGATAACACATCATTCACTTCGATAGACGACGTGAAATCCAGTTTACTAGGCACAAGGCTTGATCCTTCTTGCGTCACGATCGTCTCGACGACAGTATGCGCGTATTGATGTCCTGGTTTTGTATAGGAGAACCACTTTATTTGTTGTTTAGCTAGCGAGTCGATGTCCTCGAGCGTTAAAGTGAAAGGTTCCTGATTCACACGATGATCAAGCGCATGAGGACCATATAGGAACAACTCATCGAGCTGACCGTTTTCCGTTAACGTCAGATGAATGAAACAACCGGAAGACAGCCGAATCCCTTCGTGACAACTCACATAACTGAAAAAAGTGTCGTTTTCTTCTTCGAGCATAAAATGCGTACCATGGATCATGTCGGTCTCTGATTCGAGCCAAGCGATCCGAGTGGTTGGATCACGTAAATCGTCAGGCACGGAATGGAGATAGGTCGGACCGTGTAAGGATAACGTCGTCGTTCGTTTCGTGACAGGGTCAATTGTAATCTGCACGGTTCCTTTAGGAAGCATCATGCCATCCTCTTCCTCGATGATCGATGTACCAGAGGGAATCCAAAACGTTTCAAAAGAGTAAACGGTTTGGTCGTTCAGTTTGTGTCGATCGTAGTACGATTCATGGAGTATATAATTGGTTAACTGATATTTCTCGAGCATGTATTCAGATAGCTGTTTTGTTAGGGCATGCAAGCTGTTCACTCCTTTTTTTGTATGTCCTCCGTGTCGTCAAATAAGGTTGGAATGACGAAGTCAGGTAAGGTTTGGAATAAGCGATCGGCTGTCTCGAAAAACGGTTGATTTGAAACAACATTCACGACATCTGCATCGTAGCTGAACGCAAAGATAGACATGTTTTCCTGCATGGAGACGATGACCGTTTTTTCTGGTCTCCCGGAGTAGTAGTGCGTTCGGTATTCAATCCGGAAGACATTTGGTTTGGTCGACCAGATGACAAGATCATTCCAACTCACGTGGGAATGTAAGTAAGAATACAGGTGTTGAAAATCGGTAACATGCTGCAGCTCAACGACGATGAAACGTTTGTCCGCAAGTGGTGTTAAATCATTATATGTAATCGAACAAAAGCGACATAACGCTTCAAACTCTTCTTCGTCATAACGATTCACCTCTACACAGACGAATAGTGGGAAAGCTTGTAATCGATGAAACCACTGCTCAAGAAATGAACTTTCAAACGAGGAGGATTCATCGTCTGGATTCGTAAAGATGCTAAAAGCTGACATGTAGTCTTGTTCGATGACGAAGCGCAGATTATCAGGGTCTGAAAAATCATTTAGAATCAATTGAAGATCATCATCGTAATGATAAGGCATGTACTCAAATGTTAATTGCAACATGTTCACCTCTGTTTCGTACGTTCAGTGTAACGTGAATCCCTTCATAAGGAAGGGTAATTGAAAATTATTACATAATTGTAAGAGTTCAAAATATAGTGAATGCATTATTATAGTAGAATAAATACAGAGAACTATTGAAATATAGGAGGAAACAAAATTGTCAGATTTTAATCTAGCTATGAACGTGTTATTCGGAAGTGTCCATATCATCTTCATAGCGATGGCTGTTCCATAGATCATCTACGCGCTTTATCTATTACGAAAAATTGCTAATAAATGATTGCAGGGATTTATTGGTAATAAAAAGAAGGTAGTTAAAGTACCTACGCATCATTTAAAGGAGGCGATAACATGTCATTTTGGACATGGTTTGCAATCTTATTTGTGTTAGCGGTTAGTGTCTACGCATCTTCTCAACCAAAACGTTCGAAGAAATAACAAAGGCGCGATTTCCATTGTGGAAGTCGCGCCTTTTCGTTTGTTTAGTTTTGCGTATCGAGCCAAGCGATCGCGTCCGTTAAGTCGTCGGCAATATAGTCGACGTTTGCTTGTTCCACCCGATCAGCGTAATCACGAATGGAGCTCTCTCCGGCACCGGTTCGGACTAAGATTTTGATACACCCGGCGTGCGCAGCTGCCACCATATCACTCCATCGGTCCCCAATGACGACACATTGATCGAGTCGGAGATTGTGTTTTACTTGTGCTTGCCATAATAAATTTGGTGATGGTTTGCGACAGGTGCAGTGATCTTCCACTGCATGCGGACAAATCAGCGTATCATCAAAGCCGAAGCCCTGTAATTCTGTTCGAAAATCCTCTTCACGCGCGAATCCTTTTGAGATACCAGGTTGATTCGTAAACGCAATCAGTAAAATCCCATGATAACGTAAGCGTTCGATTAGCGAAGGAACGTAAGGAAATAACGCAAACGTTCCAGGGTAGTGGACGGTGGCATCTCCGCCAATCGTTCCGTCTCGGTCAAGAAATATTGCTTGAATAGAATCCATGTGTACAACTCCTTAGTTTAGGAAGCATCTTTTAGTTCTTGATACGGTTGCACACGTGCGGCCAGTTGTGCTGGGATAAAGGCAGCGATGACACCGAACAAAATCGGTAAGGCGAGCGATACGCCAATCAACAACGGTTCATTCCACGGTACGAGATCGTACAAAACATAAATCGTCGAATAAGCAACGATCAGTCCAATGATTCCGGAAATTAAACCGACAAGGAAGCCTTCAAGGACGATCAATTGACGGATCGCTCCATTCGTCCAACCGAGTGCTTTCAAGACGGCAAGTGAGGCACGGCGATCGGTGACGTTTTGCCACATGATCTCTCCCGTCGTCAAAATGGCAATCGTGATTGCAACACCCATCGTCACGTAATGCATCGGACCGACTTGCAAGGCAACGAATTGACCGAGCCACGATGTGTAAAGAACACCCTGTAAATGGAACGTCACGAATAAGAAGAACGTCAGCAGTGCCGTCGGTAGAGCAATCGAGAGGACCGACAAACTGTTTCGTTTCCATTTCCCAATCAATTCCTTCAGTGCGAGTGTCACCGTCGAACGAAGCTTCAGTCCGATGCGAGCGGCTTTCGCGTATTCACCGGTCTTGATCGCTTCATACGGTGAGATCCGGCGAATCGTCCACGCTGACCAGATTGCACCAGCCAGGTAGATGAAGAGGCTGAACAGCGCGATCCAAAGAAGACTCCAGCCGTTCATCGCTTCGCTCCGAACGAGCGAGAATATCCCTTCGACGATTAAGGCGACTGTTGAGACGAATCCGGCGAGGATCGCCGCCTCGATCAAGACGATTTTGTAGAGGTCCTTCGTCCGCCAGCCGAGTGCGAGTAAAACGGCAAATTCTTTCCGGCGGGCGAGCATCGAGACATAACTCGTCGCGAGGACATAGACGATCGCGACCGCAAGCATCGCAAAGATGACACCGGAGAACCCGACGCTCGTCTCACGGAAGATCGTGATCGCAGCATCGATGTGGATCCATGGTTGTTCGATCCAACCGAGCGTCTTCCCGTCATCGACAACCTTCGTGACGACGGGTTGAGGAGAGGAACCTTTGGTGATCGTAGCGATAAGACCAGTCTCTCGTTCGATTTCCGACTTGATACGTTGTAAGGTTTTATCTGACTGTTCACCGACAGAAGAAGCACCCTTTACTTTTAACCGGATCGATGAAATCGATTGATCGCCCATCACCTTTTGGACACTATCGATTGTCGTGAGCACGTTTGGAGAGTTCGTCAACAGACCAATTGGATTCCCGGTCGTGTTGATCGGTTGGGCAGGATTGACTGGTTCATTTTTTGAGTCAAGTACGATACTCGCAGCCGATGGTCGATAGGTCTCCATCGGTAATTCGTTCAATGGATCTTTGGAGACATTGATCTTGTTCGGATCATACAAACCGACGACATTAAACGTCAGATAAGGATTCATTGACTTAAAAGTAGATCCATCCGATTTTTTCATTTTTATTTCATAAGAATCTACCGTCCGGAAGCCACGCTTCGGAAGATAAGAGGATGGTAATATAGCATTTTTGAATGCAGTAGGTGCTGTGTGTACTTCATAAGCATTCTCCCATCGTGTAGGGAACGGACTCTTCACCGTTTGATAAGTCAATGAGCCTGTCTGGGCGACGAGTTGAGCGTTAGTATTTGCTTCCGAATGCGGAAGTACCTTAGTTTTTTGACCGAGTAGGGAATCAAAAAAAGCGCTCTCGACTTTAGAAGCATCGACTTTAATGTCTTGTATGATCTTTCGTTTTTCTTGATCGAGAGGTTGAGGAGCGTTCGATTGAGCTAGTCGTTGATATAATGTGTCGCGTGCTTGTTTCGTTTTCAGATCGACGTTAACTTGTTCTAACTTAAATTGACTATATCCCGTATTGAAGGATTTTGGATTAATCAATACCGGGATATTGAATTCATTGGAACTCTTCTTGCTGGCTGAGGTGACATCCTCCTGGTTGAAGTAACGAAACTTCTTTTGATTCAGGATGCTCTTATCCAAACCGACGAGTTGCGCTTCCGCCTCCGGATCGATTCCGACGATAAGACTATAGGTAAAGGGTTGTATGGATGAAAAACCTTTCGGATCTTGAAGATGGATCAATCGCGTATTCGGAGGAACGAGCGGCTCTTCCATAGTTGAAAAGTAGGCACCATCCTGTGCGATGAGTTCTTTCGAAAATCCACCAGCACCATAATGTGAATTACTCAGTCGATAAATACCAGGCTTGTCTGGAAAGTGAATTTGATTTGGAATCGAGATGCCGATATTAGCGTATCCCATGACAGCAACCGGGGCTGCGATATCAATCGCATTCATTTGTTTGATTTGTTGATACTGTTTGAATGAAATCCCTCCGTTAATCCCATTCAGATAATTCGGTTCGAGTAACTTACTCGACTCGGTCGACATCTGACTGCCTTTCGGTCGCACGACGATATCATACGCAGACGACCATTTCTTTTGTAACGTCTGTTCGACCGTTCCTTGACTGGAATCGGTCAAGTTGAACATCAAACTGAGCCCGGCACTGATGATCAGCGCGCCGACAAGCGTCAGGATGAATTTCCCACGCTGCCGGCGCCATTGATTTAAGACAAAACGGAACATCGTCATTCCTCCTTTTATGGGGTAAAGGCCACGAAAAATGGATGAGACTGTTCATCTAAGATATGTAAGATTCGTTCGCTGAAGTTCGACCACGTTACGCGTCGTAACACTTCTTCGAGCGGGAAAAAACCGACTGCTAAACTTTCACTGCTCGTCTGCGGTTGACCACCAATCGCTTTTGCAAGCCAACAGGTCGCACAGACATTCGCCTCGAGGTTTTGATAGATGCCGCAAAATTTCACGATTTCAATCTCAATTCCAGACTCTTCTTTGACTTCGCGAATGATACCGTCAGCTGCACTTTCCCCAGGCTCGACGATGCCACCCGGAAACTCCCAGCCGCGATCCGGTCCTTGGATCAAAAGAATCTCGTTTTGGTCATTCAAGACGACCGCTCCTGCTGATAACGAATAAATCGATGTCGGGAACATAGACTTCCTCCTGTGAAGAGAGGGACAACGTCTGTTGCCCCTCCGCCAAATATTAAGATGCATCTTTCAGTTCTTGATACGGTTGAACACGAGCGGCCAGTTGTGCTGGGATGAACGCCGCGATAACACCGAACAGAATCGGTAAGGCGAGCGATACGCCAATCAACAACGGTTCATTCCATGGAACAAGGTCGTATAAGACATATATCGTCGTGTAGGCGACAATCAGTCCAAAGACTCCGGAAATTAGACCGACCAGGAAGCCTTCAAGGACAATTAACTGACGGATTGCGACGTTCGTCCAGCCGAGTGCTTTTAAGACAGCGAGTGAGGCGCGGCGATCGGTGACGTTTTGCCACATAATCTCTCCCGTCGTCAAAATAGCGATTGTGATCGCGACACCCATCGTCACGTAATGCATTGGACCGACTTGCAGGGCGACGAATTGTCCGAGCCACGATGTATAGAGGACACCTTGTAAATGGAATGTCACGAACAGGAAGAAGGTTAAGAGAGCTGTCGGTAAAGCAATCGAGAGGACGGACAGGCTATTGCGCTTCCATTTCCCGATCAGTTCCTTTAGTGCAAGTGTCATGGTCGAACGAAGTTTCAGTCCGACACGAGCCGCTTTCGCGTATTCACCGGTCTTGATCGCTTCGTACGGTGAGATGCGGCGAATCGTCCACGCTGACCAGATTGCACCTGCCAGGTAGATGACGAGACTGAACAGCGCGATCCAGAGAAGACTCCAGCCGTTCATCGCTTCGTTACGGACATACGAGAAGATCCCTTCGACGATCAGGGCGATTGTTGAAACGAATCCGGCGAGAATCGCCGCCTCAATCAAGACGATTTTGTAGAGATCCTTCGTCCGCCAGCCGAGTGCGAGTAAAACGGCAAATTCTTTCCGGCGGGCGAGCATCGAAACATAACTCGTCGCGAGGACATAGACGATCGCGACGGCGAGCATTGCGAAGATGACACCGGAGAACCCGACGCTCGTCTCGCGGAAGATTGTCATCGCAGCGCCGATATGAACCCACGGTTGTTCGATCCAACCGAGTGTCTTGCCTTGTTCGACGACTTTTGTGACGACGGGTTGTGGGGAAGAACCTTTCGTGATTGTAGCGACGAGGCTGGTATCTTTCTCAATGTTTGCTTTGATTTGTTGTAAGAGTTGATCGGACTCTTCGCTGAGTGTTTCGCCACCTTTAATTTTTAGGCGAATTGACGAGATCGATTTGTTGCCTCGATATTGCTGTGCGCTGTCTAAAGTCGTCAGCATATTCGGTGAGTTAGTCAGTAATCCGACCGGATCACCTGAAGTATTAATAGATCTAGCTGGATTGATTGGTTGTCCGTTTGTATCTAAAACTAGATCAGCAGAAGAAGGACGATATGTCTCCATCGGTAACTCATTAAGTGGATCTTTTGAAACACGAATTTTGTTAGGGTCATAAAGTCCGATGACATTCATCGAAAAGCCGGGAGAATAATAAACATCATTCCCGCTACCCATAGTATCCTTAATTTTTTTTCTAACGAATGTGTCGAACGATATCCGATTTTAGGTAAAGCGTTTATATCCTTCAAATAAGGATTCGTGACTTTAATTTTTTGGCTTTCAACTTGATACGCATTTGACCAACGCGCGGTAAAAGGACTTTTTTCAGATTGGTATGATAGTGGTCCAGTCGTGATTTCGAGTTGTAAGTAATCAGCAATCGTTGCATCATCTAATCGTGATGATTGAATATTTTTTGTTGGAGTATTTGTTAATGAACTAAAAAATTTTTGTTCGACATCTTTTGAAGAAATCATAAATTTTTTGATTGTTTTACCTGGAATCTCATTCAGCATCTCAAACGCAGGTGTGAAATCCTTTGGAATCTTTGAATAAAATGTATTTTGTTGTTTTTGTGTATCGAATGGAACATCTAGTCGTTCGATTGAATACTGAAAAGTCCCTTGATTGAATGAATTTGGATTTAATAGAATGGGAATCGTATTTGGATCTGCTTTTTCGATAGCTTTATCATTTTCAGTAAAATAGCGACTATTTCCTTTTGAAGGAATGATGCTACGATCAAGACCCACTAACTCGGCTTCAGCTTCAGGATCAATTGCTACAAGCAAGCTGAATGTTCGAGGATGGATGATTCGCGACGTAGACTTAGTTGGAAAGACTCCTGGCAAATTAGCAATACGTGCGTTTTTATTGCCATTGAAACTATAAATGGCTTCATCGCTAAGAATTTTTTCCCCAAAACCGTTCGGAGATGTCAGCGTCTCTCTTAAACGGTAAAAGCCAGGTTTATTGGGGAGGTCCCATTGTCCTGTGACACGTAATCCGAGTTTGACATAGCCCATCACGGCGACCGGAGCTGCAATTTCAATGTCGTTCATTTTTTTGATGGTTTCGTATTGTTTGAAGGAAATTCCTCCGTCGATCCCATTTAAATAGTTCGGTTCGAGTAAATCATTCGACTCACTCGCAAGCTGACTTCCTTTCGGTCGCACGACGATATCATAGGCGGACGACCATTTCTTTTGTAACGTTTGTTCAACAGTCCCTTGACTCGAGTCGGTAAGATTGAACATCAAACTGAGTCCGGCACTGATGATGAGCGCCCCGACGAGCGTCAGGATGAATTTCCCACGCTGCCGGCGCCATTGATTGATGACGAAACGTAACATATGTAGTCTCCTTTGCTTGTTATTGAGAGAGCTGCGTCTTTAAATAACGCGCAAGATCTTGTTCGAAATGGTGAATCGCTTGTGCATCGAGTGCTTCTACTTCTGCTTGCGCTGCGTAGCGGGTGACGAAGTAAGGAGAGAGTGGCGTCACCAGATGAATGCGCTCCGTCCAGTCTGTCAACGATTCATGACTTCGCCGTTTGAGGGCACGTGGTAATCGTTGATTAAAATCAAACAGCATCAGGCGCAGTGATTCGATAGGAGGAATAGGTATCGACTGAGTGATTGTAGAAGAAGTTTTATTCTTGAAAGAAAAGTTTGATTGATCTTGCATATCCTCCGCACTCTCTAAGGTATGTTTTCCTGTGAGTCGCTTTCGTTTTTTGATTACAAAATAAATGATGAAACTTCCGACAAGAAGCAACAAGAGAAGGATGATCGAAAAACTAGAGCCTGCCTTTTCTTCTGCTGATTCCAAAAAGCTTGGCGACTTAGTAGCATTGGCTTTTCCACGTGCTGTTCCATCCACTTTTTCCGTTTTACCTGTACTTATACCTAAAATTTCACCTTCAGAATTTTCGTCGATTGTGTTATCGAGTGTACAACTATTTTTTTTGAAAATAAGTTTTGATAAGTCATCATGATTACAATCTCGTACGATCGTCGTCTCCTGTTCCGAGAAGTCCGCATTCCGAAACGCTTCATACGCAGACTGCGTCGATACCGACAGTAACAGAAAAACGACAAGTGAGCCGATGAAGCTCGTGATTAATTTGGCACGAAACGTGTGCAACGCGAGACACCTCCCTATAAACAGTACTTAGACACTTTGCACCGTGCGCTTCCGGCGATCTTCAACGATTCGTCCATCCTGCATGAAGAGAATCCGATCAGCGCGTTCGGCGAGTTCTAGGTCGTGTGTGACAAATAAAACGCCACATTTGGCTTCACGATGCAGCTCTAGTAACAGTTCGAAGATTGCGTCACCGGTCACGGAATCGAGATTACCGGTCGGCTCGTCCGCGAGAATCCATTGCGGATGATGGAGCAGGGCACGGGCGATCGCGACCCGTTGTTGTTGTCCACCGGATAGCTGAGCCGGTAAAGCATTCCGTTTATCGTCGAGTCCAACCCGTTCGAGCAGCTCGAGAATCCGTTCCTCTTGATTGAAGGATGTCTTTTGCTTTAGCAAAGCGACCTTTAAGTTCTCAGACACCGTCAGCGCCGGTAATAAGTGAAACTGCTGGAAGATGAAGCCGATCTCTTGCGAGCGGAATTGCGATAACCGTCTGTTCTTCCAAGACGTGATGTCCTGTCCGTCATAAAGAATCTGACCGGACGTCGGGCGATCGAGTGAACCAAGGAGACTCAGGAACGTTGATTTTCCAGACCCGGATGGACCGACGAGTGCCGTCACCTCACTTTGCGAAAACTGACCGTTTAGTTGATGCAAGACATCGGTCCGGACACCGCTTCGTTCGAATGTATGCGAAATATCTTGAAAGGTAATATCCATATGACCACTCCTTTTACATAATTTGGTTATGTTCAGTGTATTATTTTTAGAAAATTTTGTCTATTGCGTTTTTATTTCTGATCCAATCACTTTTTTAATATTTGTTCATAGTTGGTTCATAACTTCTCCCTATGATCGGATTAACACCAATCAAGGGAGGCATTTAACATGAAACGAACACGCAAGAAATGGTTATGGATCAGTGGAGGGATCATCCTGGTACTCCTGTTAATCGGTTCCACGCTCTTTTTAGGACGAGGAGAGGCACAAGGAACGAAGGAGGTCGTCGAGTCAAAGACATTAAAAACATTCTTCTACTTCTCGGGCACGCTTGAAGCGAAAGATCGACAGACGGTCATCAGTGATCGTGATGTCCGTGTCACCGACGTTCGCTTTGAAGAAGGAGATACCGTTAAGTCGGGTCAAACGATCGTCAGCGTCGAAGGAGGAGAAGATTTCAAGGCACCTCGCTCTGGACAACTCGTTCGTCTTGACGTCACGGAAGGCGAAGTTTATGCCCCGAATACTGTCCTCTTCGTTGTTGCAGACAACAAAGAGTTGATCGCTCGTTTGAAAATTGATGAACAAGATATCGAACGGATTGAAGTTGAAGATACGATTGAACTACAGACGGATGCATCTGACAAAACCATCAACGGGAAGGTCGAATCGATTAGTCCAGAAGCTGTGACGGAAAATGGAAGTACGTATTTCAATGCAAAGGTGTCGGTACCGAGCTCGTCAAACTGGTTACCCGGTATGACGGTCGAGGGACGCTTACCGTATCAACTCGCACAAGATGTACCTGTCTTATCGCTCGATGTCATTTCGTATTCGAAGTCGGATCGTCCGTATGTGTATATGAAAAAAGACGGAGAAACGACACGTCAATACATCAAGACGGGCGTGACGGACGGACAGGATATTGAAATCAAGGACGGATTGTCTGCCGGAGACGAGGTCTTCCTGCCGAGTGAGGACGGTGCTTCCGGTCTTCTTCCGACTCCACCAGGAGGTGCATCCTGATGCCGGTCGTTGACTTGCATGAAATTCAAAAAGCTTATGGCGAAGGAACCAATCGTCACATCGTCCTCGATCGAGTATCGCTAACGATCGAGGCTGGTGAATATGTGACAATCCTCGGACCTTCGGGTTCAGGAAAATCAACGCTGATGAACATCATCGGGTGCCTCGATGTCGCTTCAAGCGGCGTCTATCGCTTGCAGGAGCAGCTCGTCCACGATCTATCCGAAGATCAGCTAGCGACGATCCGCAATGAAGAGATTGGCTTCATCTTTCAACAGTTTCAGTTGCTACCGCGCATGAGCGTCCTACAAAACGTCGAATTACCGCTCATCTATGCCGGCGTCTCACGCAAAGAGCGCCGCGCGCGATCGCTTGAGCTCCTGGAACGTGTCGGATTGACAGATAAAGCCGATGCCTTACCGAGTCAACTGTCCGGTGGTCAACAACAACGGGTTGCGATTGCCCGGGCGCTCGTGACGCGACCGACGATCTTACTCGCCGATGAGCCGACCGGAGCACTCGATCAAAAGACAGGGAAACAAATCATGGAGTTGTTCGAGAGCCTCTCGGAGGAAGGGAAGACGATCATCATGATCACACACGATATCAATATTGCTAAGCAAGCCCGCCGGATCATCCGAATCGAGGATGGTCAGGTGACGGAGGTGACGACATGATTCGCGAAACGTTACGGATGGCATGGTCGAATATCTGGCATCATAAGATGCGGTCGTTCTTGACGACGCTTGGTGTCATCATCGGTGTCGCATCGATCATCGCCTTGATTTCGATCGTCAACGGTGCGACGGCCTCAATCAATGAAGAGGTCGCGTCGTTCGGTGCCAATAAATTAACGGTCCAAACGACAGAGACGCCGTTGAAAGAAGGATTATCACCTGCACAACTGGAAGAGTTAAACACGATTAAAGGAACACGCGGTGTCTCACCGACCGTTTCGACGGTCCGGGACCTCCGTGTCGAAAATCATATACTCGACCAGGTGACGATTGAAGGGCGAAATCACATCTATTACCGGGAATCTGAAGATGTCCCGCAAGGACGTGGCATCGTCATCAGTGATGTGACACAACAGACGCATGTCGCCGTCGTCAGTCCGTCCGTCGCCCGGACGCTCTATCCGGGTCAGGTCGCGATCGGTAAGACGATCAAGCTTGATGGACTCGATTACCGGATCGTCGGTATCAGCGACGCGGATAGCGACCAAATCGTCATTCCCTATACGACGGCCTTGCGGACGCTTGGAGTGACAGCCGTTAAGCAAGTGGATATCTTCAAGACGGACGCAGCTGACGTCGCGACCGTCAAACGGGATGTCACGGCAAAGCTGTACCAGTTCTATAACGGACGCGACGATACGTATGACGTCGTCAGCTTGGATGAAGCCCTCGATTCGATTGACCAAATCAATACGATGCTCTCGCTCTTGTTGACAGGTATTGCGTCGATTTCCTTGATCGTCGGCGGGATCGGCATCATGAACATGATGCTCGTCTCGGTCACGGAACGAACGACGGAGATTGGCTTACGAAAAGCACTCGGTGCGAAACCACGTACGATCCGCCTTCAGTTCCTCTTGGAATCGATTCTACTGTCCTTGATGGGTGGAGTGATGGGGATTCTTGTCGGAGCGATGCTCGCATTTGGCGTCAGTCTGATGATTAGTACACCGTTCACACTCTCCGTGAGCACGATTCTGCTTGCCGCCGGATTTTCGATCGGTGTCGGTGTCTTGTTCGGTTACATGCCAGCGCGAAAGGCATCTCGTTTGAATCCGATCGAAGCCTTACGAAATGTTTAAGTGAAGGAGGAGGACGATGGTAACGATTTTGATTGCCGAAGATGACCGGAATGTACGTCTACTATTAGGCGAGACACTCCGGTCCGCCGGCTTTAAGGTGATTGAATCGAGAGACGGGAAAGACGCACTCGACCAACTGGATCAACAACACGTCGATCTCGTCGTAACGGATGTGATGATGCCGCACGTTTCAGGAATCGAACTGGTTGAGCTGCTGCGTGAATCAGGATACGAACAACCTGTCTTGATGTTGACAGTGCTGGATTCCTTTCAGGATAAGGAAGCCGGGTTCACGACCGGTGCTGATGATTATATGGTCAAGCCGGTTGATTTGGACGAACTGTTACTTCGGATCCGAGCGCTGTTACGCCGGTCAAAGATCGTAGCAGCGCAAGAATTAATCGTCGGCGCCCTGCAACTACGAATGACGGACGCAACGGTCGTAACGCCTCATGGTGAGATACCGTTACCACAAAAGGAGTTTCAACTGCTCTATCGCTTGCTCGCACATCCGAAGCAGATTTTTACACGTCAGCAATTGATGGACGAGATTTGGGGATATGATGCCGAGAGCGACAGTCGGACGGTCGATGTCCACATCAAGCGGTTGCGTGACAAGTTCAGCGCCTATGATGATTTTACGATCGAGACGGTCTGGGGACTCGGTTATAAGGGAGTGATCCAGTGAAACGCTTCGTCCGCTCGATCTCTGGTCGCTTTTTCGTCATCCTCTTCGGTTTATTGTTACTACCACTGCTATTACCGTTCATCATGACGGTCTGGTTCCAGTTCCAAGAAGTCGATCAAGACCTAAATAATCAATTGCAACAACGAACGGATCAGATTGAACGATTGATGCAAGACCAAAGCCTGTCGTTCGCTGAGGCGAGTCAGTATATGGATCAGTCTTTAATTCAAACGACACAATACACGTCGCTCAATCAAGTACAATCATTATCGTCGTCAGAACGTGACCAGTTACAGCAAAAGGGTGAAATCACGATCGATGGAACGTGGCTCGAACCGTCGCAATACATTCGCCAAACGGAGACAGGATATCTCGTCTCGACACCGATTGCCGGACAACGCATCCTTGACGGATTACGAACGTCAGCTGGAATCGGTATCGTCATCACGATCGGCGTCGCCTTCATCCTGACCTGGCTTGCCGTCACGCTCGTGACACGACGGATTCGTAGCATCAGTGAAGCGGCGATTGAAGTGACGAACGGGAACTATGATGTCTCGATCAAGGAAGGTGGAAATGATGAGGTCGCGCTCCTCGTTGAAAACTTCAACCACATGACTGAAGCACTGCGACGAAACGACCATCTCGCAAAGGATCTCGTCGCTTCGATCTCGCATGAGCTGAAGACACCGATTGCTTCGATTCAAGGATTTTCTAGGTTGTTACTGACAGAAGAAAACTCGGATAAACGGCAGCAGTACTTGACGATCATGGAGCAAGAGAGCACCCGTCTATCACGCTTGACGTCAAATCTCGTCCGCTTATCGCGGCTTGATCATCAGACGATCATCGAGCGGAAACGGTATCGCCTTGATGAACAACTTCGGACGTGCCTGTTGTTGCTGGAACGACAGTGGACGGAGAAATCACTTCGATTGGAGCTTGATTTACCAGAAGTGTTCGTCGAGTGGGAAGAGGAACTGATGCAGCACGTCTGGCTCAATCTGCTTGAGAACGCGATTCGGTTTTCGCCAGGGTCGGGAGTGTTAGAAGTGACCTTAAGTGAAGGAAAGAACATTCGTGTCACGATCCGCGATGAAGGACCGGGAATCGCAGAACCGGACTTACCGTACGTGTTCGATCGCTTTTATCAAGGCGAACAGTCACGAGCGAATGAAGGACATGGTCTTGGATTATCGATTGTTAAACGAATCATTGATTTACATGACGGTGAGTTGACGATTAGGAATCAGTCGGAGCAAGGCGCAATCGTGACCGTTACGTTAACGGCGCACGAGACGCGTGAATGATGACAGATAAAAAGGAGCGCGGACTTATACGATGTTATCGTGAAGTGTGGCGCTCCTTTAGGATGTGTTAGCTTAAGTAATTTGTATTGGTAAACCACTTTTTCCCATGTTCCGCGATGAAACGGTATTCCGTGCGGTAATGTGTGTCGTGACCTTCTTCTTTAATCTTGATGAATGCAGCATCACCGTCCGCAGCTCTTTGATCAATCAACAGATAGAGGGCTTCGACGCGTAACAATAACATGGATAGGAGTTCGGAACGCGGTCCTTCATAGCCATACGCATCAAGGAACCGACTCACTCGCTTGGCGAAACGTGTGTCATCTTGCTCTGGTGAATAAGTAAGAACGGATCCGTCAGGTGCTTGTCGTCTGCTGCTAAGCGGAACGAACGTATAGAGCGTGTAGACGATATCCCAAGCACGTGGACCGGGTGCTGCGAGGTCAAAGTCAATCACGCCACTCAGTTTTTGATCCTGAAAAATCGTATTGTAGACGGCAAAATCGTTGTGGCAGATGACTTCGTGTGGAGTCGGGGTATTGAGCAACGGTGCCCAGTCCGGTGAGACGTCGAAGTCGACTGTCGCGTCATGATACTGGCGCATCAGACGTGCGACATCGTCCAATACGTCGTCATGCCACATGTATGCTTTTAGCGGATAATCGGCCGTTTCACCAGGGAGGAAGGTCAGGATCTCTCGATTTTGTTCGTCGATGCCGACGAAACGCGGAACACCGGATAGGCGTTTCGCTTCTAAGTGGCATAATAACCGTTGGACGTTGTTGCTGTTCTCTTTTTGTGAGCGATAGACATGCTCACCTTTTTGATAGACAGCGGAGACATTTCCGCCTGTCAATCGTTGTTCTTCAGACATGAGTGTTCCTTCTTTCTTTATGTAATCGGTTACATATCGGTTGGTCTTTTTGCATTCGTTGATGAAGAAGCGGGTGCTTTATGCACGATTGTCATGTTCTTCAATCAGTCGACACCGCATCGAAGAGAGCGTCAAGCGTCGGATTCGTGACATGATCGAGGAATGTGTCAACGTCTTCCGTCGAACGAAGACGAACGATTTTGTCCGCTTCACCTGTAACTGGCGACTCGATTCGTTGCCGCTGATAGATGTCGTAGTACGACGAGTCGCCACGAATCTCTCGTCCATCGCGTTTGGAGTGAGTCAGTCTATTTAAAAAAGTGGCTTCGGGTAAATCGAACCAGACGAGGATCGAGCGGAACGTCGATCGGGAGAATGGATCTAATAATTGTTTCCGACCAATCCGCGTGGTGTTGGCGTTACATAAGATGATCGTCTCGACGGAAGACGTGATTGCCTGTTCGATCAACCATCCCGTCAAGTCATGTTTGATCTGATTCGGTCCTTATGTTGGAACGAGGTCCGGATAATGTTCGAGCAAAAAGCGTGCTTGAAGATCCTGATCGATGACAAGGCTTGCTGGTAGACGTTGAGCAAGCTGTCGTGCGAACGTCGTTTTCCCGGCATGGGTCGGTCCGATCGTCAACAGGACGGTCCTCATGACGTCAGTTGTTCTTCCGGTAAGCGATCAGCGAGAATCTGCGCGAGCCAATCTTCTTTCGTTCCGAAGCAAGAGGTCGTCTGTCCGATATGATAAAACGTACTGGCCAATGGTCCGGTGAAGTAGGTCGCATCCGGCATACATAAGTAAATCGGGCGATTCGTCGCGAGCGCAATCCCGAGTTCGACGTGACTACTTTTTCCTGCTGGTAACACGAGGACGAAGGCGTCCGCTTGTTGTACGGCTTCGAATTCAGCAAGACCAATCTTTCGTAATGCTTCAGGATCCTCTGCCCGATCATTCATCGTCCAGTCGTATGTTACATCGTGTCCACGCAAGCGGAGTTCATCGCGGAGCCAGCGGACGGTCAACGTGTGATCAAAGCGAGAAGCGATATAAAGGTTCATGTATGGATTCCTTTCTCAAGTAAAAGTAGTTCGATGGCCTGAACGAGCGCGTAGGCTCCGTCAGACGTATTCGATAAGACGGTGACGATCGTTTCCGATTGTGGATAATAGGCGGAATGAAAGCTGACACCCGGGTCGTAACCCATGATGTGCCACTTCTCGTGCGAGGCATCGAGTCGTTTCAGCCAGACACCGTAACCATAAGACGCAACATCGTTGACTTTGACGTGGGGATGAAACAGTTGCGTGGTCATCGATTCGGACAGCAACTGATGCGTCAGAAGGCTTCGCCAGAAACGTTCCATGTCTGATGCTGTGAGGAAGGCGCCGCCATCAGGTCCGCCAATGATCGGTAACGCATAGTGATTCGTTCGCCACGTTCCGTCTTCATTCTCGATGTGACCGATGGCTGTATCTGCCGGTAGCGAATCGAGTCGGAAGTAACCAGACTGTGTCATTTGCGCCCGAGCGAATAATTCGTTCGTCACGTAATCCGCGAAGGGTTGTTTCGTCAATTGTTCGATCACGAGACCGAGCAGGATGTATCCCGCATTGTTGTAATGAAAACGTTCGCCTGCAGTGAACAGTCTTTTTTGACCTTTAAACAACGGTAAAAAATCGATGGGACGACGCAAACAGTACATCGGGAAATCTTGAAAGACCTCCTCGAAGTCGGTCATCGTCGCTTCATCAAAATAATCACCGATGCCTGACGTATGGGTTAACAGATGATGTATGGTCACACCGTCTAGATCGATTCCTATGTCCGGTAGAATCGGCGCGACGCGTTCGTCGAGTGTAACCTTTCCTTCCTCGACTAACCGTAAGATAGCGACCGCCGTGAAGAGTTTCGCACCTGAGGCAATTCCGAATCGTGTCGTTTCTGTATTCGATGCGCGGTAGCCTCGATGTGCGAATCCGTTAGCATGGCTAAAGATTTGTTCACCTTGCTGGTGGATGGAGACCGCCCCTTCGAGATGCGTAAGCTCCGGTAAAGCAATGAGTTTCTTGTACACGTTCATCACCCTCTCTGCTTCCCATCCTATCGAATTCATTCATGCAAGAAAAGGGAATTATAAGAAAAATTTGAAAAAAATGAAACTTTTTAAACGTGTTGCGTATCTAATAGGGGAGTGATTGCCAAAAAGGAGGATGCCGATGTGTTTCGAAAGTCAGGTACAGCATTATCCGACGCTGCTTTTGAAGCAGCTTTATTCGCAGAAGAAGACTATGTGTACCGTATTTCCTTCATTTATCTGAAAGAGGAGGCGGCAGCGCTTGAGAACGTCCAAGAGGTCGCGTACCGGGCATGGCGTGGGCGAAAGAGTTTACGGGATGCTTCGTATTTTAAGACGTGGTTGACGCGCATCACGATGAATTGCGCTTTCCAGCAACATCGAGCGTCGTTTCAGCCGCTCGCGATCGAACCGAGTCAAACGACTTCGTTTGAAGAGCGTCTCGTCGATCGCTTGTACTTGGACGATTTACTGGATGTCCTCGAGCCGACCGAGCGATCAATCGTCTACTTCCGGTATGAAGAAGATTTGTCATTGCAAGAGATTGCGCAAGCATTCAATGTGCCACTGAGTACGATCAAAAGCACGTTGTACCGCGCACTCGAGAAAGTACGACGACAGAAGGGGATGAGTCTATGAATCACGAGCCAAAAATCTTGATCGATGTACCGTCATCTGTCAGGCAACGGACAATCCAAGGTATCCGCAAAGCGAAACGGCGCCGGCGCTCGGTACAAGCTGTTTGCCTTGCTGCAGGTCTGACGATCATCGGCTTTAGTTCCTTGCATGAGACCGTTCCCGAACAATCATCGCAATCGATGAGGGTCGGCATGTATTATGATGAACAGTTTTACAAAGTATCAAAAGAGATGACGAATTTAGACTGGCAACAGCTGAAAGGGAAGCGACTCGGCGTCACGGATGATGTCTTGACCGATACGCAACTGGAACAGGACACATCTGATTTTGCGTCGAACCTCGATGCGTTTACCGTCTATCAAATCAAGGATGATCCGGTATCTGAGCACGTGCTGGTCGTTGGTCAGGAAGAGGGAAGAGAACGGGTGATGATTCTGTCACCAGAACAGTAGAAGGGGGAAAGGGAGATGAACATCCGGTCTTGGACAACAGACGATCTACCGCAATTGGTCGGTTTGATGACGCAGCTCGGGTATCCGGCAAGCGAGAATGTGTTACGCGAACGGTTTACACGGGTCACCCGTCATCCGGATTATGAATTGCTTGTGTTAGAAGACGACGATATGCTTCTCGGCTGCGTCGGTCTGTTTCAGGCGCAAGCGTTTGAGCACGATACGACCTATGTCCGAATCGTCGCGTTCGTCGTCAACGCGAAATATCGTCGGCAGGGAATCGGACGCCGCTTGATCCGAGCAGCGGAAGACTGGGCGCACGCAAGAGGAGCAACTGCCGTCTTGCTGAACAGTGGTAATCGACCGGAACGCGAAGCAGCCCATCACTTTTATCAATCGATGGGCTACAGCGTGACGAGCACGAGTTATTCGAAATCACTCGCTTCATCGTGATTTACGGAAACCATGGAAAGCACGAAATCCTTGTTGTTCATAAAAAGAAGCAGCTTGACGGGTTGCCAGGAGATCGATCCGCGTCGGATAGGTAAGTTGCAAGTGATCGAGTAACTGTTGTCCGTACCCACGCTTGCGTGCGTTTCGGCTGACGAGGAGCTCACAGACGAACGTCGTCACTGAACCGTCCGTTAAAGCGCGGACATAGGCAAGGATTTCTCCGTCAGACTCAAGGACGAAAGCGGCATTTGCATTCATCCACGCGTTGCGAGTCCGCTCTTGATCAGCGACGAGATCCTGCCATCCTTCTAATGCGTTCAATCGATGAATCTGCTCAAAATCGTCAGGCTGGAAACGGCGAATCTGTTCCGTCATGGCTGGTTCTCCTTTCGTATCAGGTCTTGGAGTGGAGCAGGTAACTGGCACCAGTCCGAAAATTGCGTGTCGGTCAATGGAACATCGCCTGTGCGCTTCCAAATCGCCTGCATGCCGAGGGCGCGCGCCGGTAAGATGTCGTGGTCGTAATTGTCGCCGACATAAAGGACTTCGTCCGGGCGAACACCTAAACGGTCCGTTAAGCGCAAGAAAAATGCCGGATCCGGTTTACGGACGCCTTCTTGTTCCGAAATCCCGATCTGCGTAAAAGAGGGAGACAGTCCGATTGCGTCACAGACAGCACGTTGAAACGTCGTCCGACCGTTCGACAGTAAGCCGATGGGTAGCTCAGGCGGTAATTGCGCAAAAAAGGCGTCGACTCCCGGAAAGCTCCGTGCGAAGATCGGATAACGCGTCACGTAGTCGTGTAGCAGTACTTCAACAGAAAGCGACAACTGGAAGCGACGAATCATTTCCGTATAGACGACGTCCTTCCAGACGCGTCCTTCTTGATCAAGCGCCAAGAACGTCGTGATGTAGTCGTCGATCGGAACATGCGCAACTTCACGAAAACGTTGATGCTGATCCCGAAGGAAATAGGGAAGAGAACCGGACCGGTCATGTAACGTCTCGTCTAAATCAAACAATAGGGCACGAATCAAGGTAAACACCATCTTTCAAAGTTTAGAGGAGTGATTATAATGGAACGAATTATGCAACATCAGGGAAAACAAGTGACGTATTATGACGACGGTTCGACAGGTCGACCGTTGTTACTCCTCCCCTCGCTCGGTGGGACGTATCAGGACTGGGCGGACATTCTGACGAAACTGACACCGGACTACCGGGTCGTCAGCTTTCATCCGCACGAATGGTCGGAGGATTACATCGACGGGACGACCGGCATCTTACGGCAAATCAATCAGTTTCTTAACGCAACGAATATTGCGACTCCGGTCACACTCGTCGGTCATTCCTACGGTGGTCTTGTTGCGCAAGCTTTTGCTCTACATCATCTAGAACGTGTCGCCGGTCTCGTTCTCGTGGATGCGACGTCCGTTGATTTAGCAGAACTCGATCAGCTGGATACACCGATGCTCGACCGGGAAGGGGATGACGCCGTCTGGATCGATCGGTTCGAAGAACTATCAAAAGCAACTGATTTACGTGACCGTTTCCCGGACGGGGATGACCGCACGGATTGGAACCCGGCGTATTACCTGGCGATGCATGCGATCATCTCGCAGTGGAAAGCTGATGCGAAAGATCTTCAACCACGCATGCGCGATCTCGGTGTTCCGTTGACCGTTCTTGGACGGGACAAAGCGCAGTCGATCGAAACGATGAGCGCTGCTGGTTTTCCAAAAGACGAACTGGAGCAGATGGAAGGAAAATGGCAGGAATTGATTCAGCGACAGGCGAATCTATCCGATCAGGCGAACGTGACGTTCGTTCCGGGAACATCACACCTGATGCATCGCGATCGTCCGGACGTCATCGTAGACGCGATATTGACACTACATCAATTTAAGGAGTTTACCGTATGACACGTATGTATGTACTACATGGTTTAATGGGAACGGCAGCAACACACTTTGCACCACAGCTATCCGCTTTAGCGGATGATTTTACGTTCATTCCGATTGATCTGCCTGGTCACGGAATGACGACGGAACCGGCAACGGAAGATTACTTATCACAAGCAACACGTGCCATCCGCGAACGGATGGCACAGGAAGGTCCAGGATGGATTCTCGGGTTGTCGCTTGGCGCAACGCTTGCGATGCAACTGGCACTCGACCCACCGGACGAACTCGAAGGGGTATGTATCACGGGTTTTTCACCATTCATTCCTAAAGCGATGGAGCCGCTGATGCGCAAGCAACGAGAGTTCTTCCTCGACCTCGAACAACAAGCACCGGAAATTGCCGACCAGTTCGAACAGTTGCATGGTCCTGCCTGGAAAACGACGGCGCGGGCAGTCCTTGATTTGATGACATTCCGTTTCCCGGCACTGACGGAAACGATGCTGCAGTCGATCACCTTACCGGTCGTCATCCTAAACGGAACGAATGAAACATACGAAGTCGACGCAACCGCGTTCGTTGCGGAACATGTGCCAAACGTCATCGTTTTACCGATCGAGGGAGCCGGGCATACGGCGAATCTCGATCAACCGGAACGCTTCAACGCCTTATTGCTTCAAGCGCATCAATCCATGCTGACGACTTAAGCGATCATTCATCTTTTCTTGATACATCTGCTCATCTGCCTCATGCAGGACGTCGTCGACACGGCGTCCTGTTGTCGTATGAACGGCGCCGATTGCGAGTCCGATTTCGTGTGTCGCGAACGTCGAGCGAACGTGTTCGACGAATCCCTCGAACAGCTCAATCGACGGACTCTCGTCGATCAAGACGAATTCATCACCACCGATCCGGTAGCCATGGTCTGTCAAGCGGCGGATGCAAAGTCCTGTTTGTTCAAGCAAGGCATCACCGACCGCGTGACCGAACCGGTCGTTGAGCTCTTTTAGTTCATTCAAGTCAAGCAGAATCATCCCATACGCCGTCTTCTTTTGATCGAGTGTGTGGACAGCCTCGTTGAAGGCATGGCGATTCCCTAGACCAGTCAAGGCATCGATCCGGTATTGATCGAGCAATGCCTGTTGTGATTTCAACTGCTCGTCAATGTTACGGATCACCCCTTGGATGGCAACGATCTGTCCATTTTCGCAAATGGGTGTCGCATATTCTTCGAACCAGACGTACGTTCCGTCATTCGTCCGCCAGCGTTGCCGAAACGGCTGATCGTAATCACAATCGCCCGAAATCTTCGACATCAAGACTTCGATGTCTTCCGGATGAATCCGCGCGAAACACTCGTCCGGATCCATGTAGCTGGCTGCTGCCACGCCTTTCCCCATATGGTCATCGAGTGACGGACTGATATAACGAAATCGATATTCCGGCTGCACTTCGAACACGTAGAAGATATCTTTACATAATGCGATCGTATCCGGCTGTTGCTGGCGAAATAACCGGAAACTGATCAACATGAGAAGACCGCCTACAATCAATCCCAATACAAATATGACGTCCACCTCCTCTACTCATCGACCATCATATCATAATTGGGTTTTATTACCTATAATTTACAAAAAACACTCTACTTCAATCGTAGAGTGTTTTTGGATTAATTTAGCTCAATGCAGACACGAAATCCTCGGCTCGCATAATAGGAATCCGCTCCGTTGTGATAGATGAACGTCGTCTCATAACGACGATCTCCGAACAAAGCGCCACCTTTTTGACGGATCACGTCCGGCGTCGCAAGCCAGCTGGAGGTTTTTTCGTCAAACGAAAACTGCGTCTGTAGTTCTTGATACTGTTCTGGTGTTAAGAGGTGCACCTCTAGCATCTCAATCATCGACTCGACACTTGCTGCGGGCGCATTTTTCTTGCGACCAAGTCGAGCGGATTCGTCCAAACAGACGCTTCGACGACCAGCTGGACTCTCTTTGGCAGTGTCGACGATGACGAGTCGTCCATTAAGAGCTACGACATTCGGCTCGCCACCTGTCTGTTCCATCCAAGCAAGGGCAGTTCGTTTTGAAGGCGTCAGGCGAGACTCGAGCACGTCATACGAAAGATCCTCGTGGCGGTCAGGAGTAGCCTCAAAACGATCACGAAACATCGTGAGTTGTTTCTCCATCGGTAAAACCTCACTTTCCTAGTTCCTTTTTTCCATTATTCAATGAATCCGCTTCCAGTGCAATCGTTTAGTGACTGAATAAGTCAATCTGAAGACAATTGACAAATGAAATCGGACTGCCTACACTAATTGTACATATCCGGTTTCTGTTGCGATCGCGCGTACAGGAACGACATTCAGGAGAGGAGCCCAACCGTATGCGCTGGATCAGTTATGCGGCTGTCGTGACGATTCTTTCGTTCTTAGCGTTCACAGCATATTCGTTCTTGACGACGATCGACTTTGAGATCGTCTATCAGTTCGGAACGTTTGCGATGACGTTATCCTATTTTATCT
This sequence comes from Exiguobacterium sp. OS-77, assembly GCF_000414195.2. Lineage (NCBI taxonomy): Bacteria > Bacillati > Bacillota > Bacilli > Caryophanales > Exiguobacterium > Exiguobacterium sp. OS-77. The sequence continues at coordinate 1,533,719 of NZ_DF239008.1, forward strand.
TTGGTTTACCGATGTTATGGATCGTCCGCCATTATCCATTGACCCTTCGTTTACTCATCTATGTGACGACGAGTAGTGTCGTCCTGTTTCTTTTCATTGGTTTGTATGAAGCATGGCATGATGCATCGCTGTCTCCGCTACCACCAACCGGAAGCATGATTCAGTTCACGGCTCTTGCTTGTCTATTATTCGTTTTACCGTATGAGATCGTCTATCGTAAAAATTTCGTTTCCATTCAACCACGTGTTTCTTGACAGTATTCTTGTTCCTCAAGAGTGCTGTTTTTTATTTCCTTTCTTTTAGAAGGAATTCCCAATAAATTCTTGAATAGTACGTTATCACGAATATATGGAGGGCTTACATATGGAAGGAACATTTCAATGCAAACAGATGGGAAAATCATTTTCGGGAGACGGAGTCGAGACACATGCGTTACAAGACATCGAAGTGACGCTTGAAGCAGGTGACTTCATCTCAATCATCGGTCCATCAGGTTCTGGAAAGTCGACGTTACTCAGTCTAATCGGAACGCTCGATCGTCCGACGAGTGGGGAGTTGCATTACGACGGAAAACCAATCAACAAATTAAACAGTAAAGAACTATCCGACTTCCGTTTCGAGAACATCGGCTTCATCTTCCAGCAGTTTCATTTGATTCCGACGCTGACGGCGCTTGAGAATGTCATGGCGCCTTTGTTCGGTCGAAAAGTACCATACGATAAAAAAGAACGCGCCGAGCAGTTACTTGCACAAGTCGGTCTTGCTGATAAAGCAGGCAGTTTGCCGTCGCAACTTTCCGGTGGACAACAACAACGGGTCGCCGTTGCCCGAGCACTTGTTCATGAACCGAAATGGTTGCTTGCCGATGAGCCGACAGGGAACCTCGATACGGATACGGGAGAAATCATCTTCAATCTCTTACGGTCATTAAACGAAGAGAAAGGCTGCGGCGTCTTGTTCGTCACCCACGATCCGGCACTCGCCGAACGGGCGAACCGAACGATCGAGATGCGAGATGGCGTCATCATCGAAGATCGTCTCGTGCGTGTCTGAGCCTCGTTTTTGAACTCCGTTCCTCCACGCTTTACACTGAAAGGGTAGAGGAGGAATGCGTGATGCGACTAGGAATACTCGATCAAGTGCCGTTACACGAGGGCGATACGGTCGAAGCGACGATGGAAGCGACGGAACGACTCGTCTTAGAAGCCGAGCGACTCGGTTACGAACGGTACTGGTTCGCCGAACATCATAATACGAACGGGTTGCTCAGTGCGGCACCGGAACTGTTCATCGCCCGAATGGGTGCGAAGACGTCAAAAATCAAGCTTGGTTCAGGTGGCGTGTTGTTGCCGCAGTATCATCCGCTGAAAGTCGCCGAGAGCTTTGCGACGCTCGATGCGTTTTATCCGGGACGAATCGAACTCGGGATCGGTAATTCGCCGGGCGGGAGCGAAAGGACACGACTTGCGTTGACGGATGGAGAAGAAAACCGGGCGGCGGAGTTTAGTCGACTCGTCGATGAAACGGCGGGCTTCTTAACAGACAGTCTATCGAATCGACACCCATACCGGATCGTCAAGACGACACCACGTGACCGGAAACCGTCACCGATTTCGATCCTGGGTCTGTCGCCACGTAGCGCGCGGATTGCAGCTGAACAAGACCGTGGTCTCGTGTTTGGTCACTTCATCAATCCGGATCGTTGGGAAGAGACGCTCTCGACATATCGCGAGGCGGGCGGGAAGAACGTCATCGTCTGTGTTTTCGTTATCTGTGCTCCGACACAAGAAGAAGCAGAACGTCTCGCTCGAACACAGGATGCCTGGATTCAAGGTGTCCGACTCGGGAATTCAATCGTTCCGTCATTTAAGACGACAGAATCAAAGGTCTGGAATGACGTGCAAGTAGAACGGATTCGCAAAGATCGCCGACGAGCGATTGTCGGAACACCGGATGTGGTTGAGCGTGAGCTAGAGGTATTAGCAACCCGTTATCAAACGGATCAATTTTTACTAATCAACAATGCCTTTGATCAAGAAAAACGATTGCAGTCGTACCAGCTCATCGCGGAACGACTACTCTAAACAGAACAGGACCCCTCGTTAGCTGTTTGGCAAATGAGGGGTCCTGTCTACAAATCTACAAATAATTAACGTTGAGCGGTTGGACGAATCAAGATCTCGTTGATCGCGACATCCTCTGGTTCGTTGACGGCATATGCGATGGCACGCGCAATCGCGCTCGCATCGATCGCTTTCAAGTCACCGATCCCTTGTTTGATCTCGTCATCCGAGATATGGTCCTTCAATTCTGTATCGACCGCTCCCGGTGAGATGATCGTTGCACGGATGTGATTGTCGACCGATTCTTCCTTGCGGAGACCTTCCGTAATCGCGCGAACGGCGAATTTCGTACCGCTATAGACGGCGCTCGACGGCATGACTTCGTGACCTGCTACGGACGAGATGTTGATGACATGTCCGCTTTTTTGTTCGCGCATGTACGGCAAGACGGCTCCGATTCCATGGAGAACACCTTTGATGTTGACGTCGACCATCGTGTTCCATTCATCCTGTTGATTCTTATGGAGGTGTGACAGTGGCATCAATCCCGCGTTATTGACGATGACATCAACTGAGCCAAACTTGTCTTTTGCAAGCTTAGCGAGTGCATCGACTTGCTCGCGATCCGTCACGTCCGTCACTTGGTAGACGGCTTGACCACCTTCTGCTTCAACGGCTTTGACGAGTTCTTGCAAACGATCTTCCCGGCGTGCAGCAAGAACGAGTTTTGCTCCTTGTTTCGCAAGTTCCTTTGCGGTTGCTTCCCCAATTCCGCTTGATGCCCCTGTAATGATGACGACTTTATCCTGAATCATCTGAACTCCTCCTTCTGAATAACGTACTCCTTGAGAGGTATTGCCGCTTTTATTGATTTGAAAACATTGTGTAGGAGGTTGCCTCGTGAAACAACAGACGTTTATTGGTGTAGTGCTGATTAGTTTAGGGTTACTCTTCTCGCTGGATCCTTTCCGCCATCAACCACCAGCACCTGACGTGACGATTGAAAATCGTGAAGCAAAGGTGTACTTAGGAACCTATACGTGGTCAGGACTCTTTTTAGGAGAGACGGCTGATGCAAAGGTTGGACCAGTTGAACAAGTAAAAAAGAAACAAGGTGAACGCGTTGCACCGGAAGAACAGATGTCGATTCTTTTTCGAGATGGTCCGCATCCAAAAACTGTTACCGTTGAGTTATGGTCCGTTACAAATGGAAAAAAGCTTAGAACGTTTCAGGACGCAGAAAATATCACTTTGCCAACGACCCATGGAAAATATGTCTATCAGATTAGAGCAGGGTGGGAAGAAGGAAACGGTTATTTTGCCATTCCAATCGAAGTGGAATGATCATTTTAAAAAAACGTATTGACGAAGTATACGGGAAATGATAAATGGATTAGATTGTTGACCTCTTTTTAGTTGAAAGAGGTCTATTTCCGTTAAATATAGTAAATAATCCACTTGTTTCACTAACTATAGTCTGAAAAATCAGAATATATGAACATTTTAACAAAAGTGTATGTAAATGTTTCGGGTTCGAATGAACGGGAATAAACACACCATACACATAATAGTTCATGTGTTGAATCACCTAGGTGAAAGAAGTTAACAATCGTAAAGGAGAGGTGCAGATGAATGGGTTCAATCGATTCTTACTCGTCATCATAGGCATACTCGGACTCGTCAGTGTCGGGCTGCTTGTGCTCGGTGTGTATGATGTTCCACGGCTTAGTTCATTGATTGAGCAGTGGCAGGATCAGCAATGGTATAGCTATACCGTTCTATCCATCGGAGGATTTTTAGCATTCGTATTCGTTATTCTATTATTCACAGGATTGTTCAGCCGCTCAAAAGGTCAACGTCTGTTGATTCAAACGGGTGACGGAACGATCACGATTTCGAAGGAAACAATCGAACGGACTGCACTGGAGTCGATTCGTGGGATTGGTGGCGTACGGACACCGCGTGTCCATGCCGACATCCATTCGAAAAAAGAGACGGTTGCTTTAAAAGTCGACTGCTCGGTCTTCGGACAAGAGGGACTTCCGACGATCGCAAAGGATATCCAAGAACGCGCTAAACAAGCCGTCGAATCCTTACTCGAGTTGCCGGTCACGAGTACGAAGGTCACGATTAGTGACACGAAAACAAAAACATCGGAACGTGTCGTCTAAGAGAGGAGAGGGAACATGAAGACAAGGGAAGCACTTTATCCGTATCGGTTCCGACTGATCGGAGGACTTGTCGGTCTAATCCTCGCCATCTTATTCTTGACGATTGGCTTTGGTCCGACGATCCTCATCGTTGCCTTCGCAGCGATCGGATTTTTGATTGGGAAGTGGCGCGATGGTGCGCTCGATATCGAAGGGTGGATTCAGTTCTTTCAACGGGACTGATTCATATATATCTAACTACACATTCAAAAGGAGAGATTTCAAATGGCAAACGAAGTAAACACAACAACTGAAAACGAAGTGGTACGCGAGAATAAATTGACGTTCGAAGATCAAGTCATCAAAAAAATCGCAGGGATAGCGTCGAATGAAGTAACAGGCATCTTGTCAATGAGTGGTGGATTCATGAGTGGACTGACGGATCGTCTCCGGAGTTCGGAAGACATCACGAAAGGAATCGGTGCGGAAGTCGGCGAACGCCAAGTCGCACTCGATTTGAAAGTCATCGTCGAATACGGTAAAAACATTCCGTCAATCTTCCAAGAGACGGTCGCTAAAATCAAAAAATCAATCAGCGACATGACAGGACTTGAAGTCGTCGAAGTCAACATGCACGTCGAGGACGTCATGACACGCGCTGAATTTGAAGCAAAAAATAAATCGAACAACGAACAAGAAGAAAAGAGCCGCGAACTGCAATAAGGAAGTCAAAAGATCCGACGAAAATCGTCGGGTCTTTTTTTCATGGAATTGACACGACGTTTGACTAAACTAGAGCCTTTTTCGGGAATAGATTAGTATCACGATAAACGAAAGGATGATTCATGATGCGACTAACAGGTAAAACGATCATCGTCACGGGAGCTGGCTCAGGAATGGGTGAAGCCATGGCCAAATTGTTTGCACAAGAAGGCGCACGGATCGTCGCAGCGGACATTCGGTTGGAAACCGTTGAACGGGTCGTCTCTGACATCAAGGAAGCAGGGGGAGAAGCGATCGCTGTTGCGAGTGATATCGCCAAACCAAAGGCAGCAACAGAACTCGTCCAACAAGCGCTTGAGGCTTACGGCAAACTGGACGTTCTCGTCAACAATGCTGGGATCATGGACGGAATGGAGGGAGTGGAAGACATCTCCGATGAACGCTGGGATCATGTTCTCGCCGTCAATACGACGGGAACGATGCGTCTGATGCGCGAAGCGGTCAAGCATTTCAAGGAAGTAAAAGGTGGTGTCATTTTGAATAACATCTCGATTGGCGGTCTGAACGGTGCCCGAGCAGGAGCAGCCTATACCGCTTCCAAACATGCCGTCATTGGTTTGACGAAGAATACCGCCTTCTTTTACGCCGGAGAGGGGATCCGCTGTAACGGCATCGCTCCTGGAGCCGTCGAGACGAACATCGGGCAATCGATGACGAACCTGAATGAATTCGGAATGGGACGGGCGATGCTCGGCATGGGACTCAATCCACGTGCCGGTCAGCCGGATGAGGTCGCAAAATTGGCAATGTTCCTCGTGTCTGACGAGGCGAGTTTTGTTAACGGGGCAATCGTCGTCGCCGATGGTGGATGGAGTGCGTATTAAAAATCGTATATTATTTACTAGATTACAGTTTAAAATGGCAGGAACCTGTCGATATAAGGGATAATATGACAATAGGAGCATTATGACCTTGAGTTTGAATCCAGGGAGGAATCGGCATGTCGATGCAGGAACAAGCAGCACGCGTCACCGACACACAAGTCATTCGAGCAATCGAGCAAAATCTGGCAATCATCCGCTTCGACGATCGACGGAAAGTCGCATATGTCAACGAGTTGTTTGCCCGGACGATGGGGTATGAAGTGGAAGAGCTAATCGGTAAATACCATCGCGATCTTTGCTTTCCAGCGTACGTCAACAGTCCGGATTATGAGTTGTTTTGGCGCAAATTGATGCAAGGAATTACGTATCAGGACAAAATTGAACGCCGGGCTGCTGATGGGCAACAGAAATGGCTCGAAGCGACCTATATGCCGATCTATTCGGATGACGGGCGCCGGGTCGTCGGTGTCTCAAAAATTGCATCGGACATTACGATTCGCCAACAGGATGTTTTACGGATGGCGGCTGAACTCAACGAGACATCCGCGTTCTTGACGGTCAAATCGGAGAGTGGTCGTCAGGATGGTCTGAACGTGCTGGCGACCGTCCAACAAGTCGAGGCGGAATCCGTCGAGAATCTGTCGAGCCTTGTTGCCTTACGAAAGGATGCGAACTCGATCACCGACATCGTCAAGACGATCCGTGATATTGCAGCGCAGACGAATCTGCTCGCCTTGAATGCGGCGATCGAGGCGGCACGTGCTGGTGAACATGGACGTGGGTTCGATGTCGTCGCGACCGAAGTCCGAAACCTGTCGAACAAAGTGTCGCACTCAATCGGAGAAATCAAGAACAACATTGAAGGGATCGTTGAGCGGATTGAAGATGTTTCACACAGCATCGAGCGGATTTCGTCTAAGGTCAAGGACAGTACGGGGCAACTCGAACATACGGTCAGTGAGTTCGATCAATTGGCTGATTCAGCGAAACAACTCGAGCGTCAGGCAAAACAATTCGTCGACGTCTTATAAGAAATACACCGCTACCGAATCACACGAGCTGTTCGCTTGTAGTTGATTCGGTATTTTTTTGATGGCAAATTCAATATAGAGAAATAGAAAAGACGCTTGTTAAATCGGAATCGTTACGATATGATGTAAAACGTAATTATTCCGAATTAAAGGTGGAGAACAATGTCTACATATAAAACTGCTAGCCTTATCGGTAGTGTCTTCCTCGGTTTGACACTTGCCGGTTGTGCTGCTTCTGATAAGCCACAAGAGCAAAACCATTTGACGTTCGTCTATAACTTCGCGACACAATCGCTCGATCCGCATCGCGACAGCAGTTATGTTCCGCTTCGCGCAGGGGTGACGGAGACGCTCGTCCGTCTTGATGACGAACGATTGACGGTCGAGCCGTGGCTTGCGAAAAAATGGTCCTACGAAGGAAAGAGAACATGGCGGATCGTCTTACAGGAAGACGTGACGTTCCATAATGGGAAACAACTTGATGCGGCAGCCGTCAAATCGTCTCTCGAACGCTCAATCGACGAAAATCCAGGTGTCAAGAATGCCTTGAATATCGAGACGATCAAAACAGACGGACCCGATTTGCTCATTCACACGAAGACGACATATCCAGAGTTCATCTCGGAACTCGTCAATCCGAACACAGCAATCATCGACACGAAAGCGAGCGGGGTAACGAAGGAACCGATGGGAACAGGTCCGTTCCAAGTCGAACGGTTCGCTCCGGGAACAAAAGTCGAGTTAAAACGTTTCAAGTCCTATTGGCAAGAACAAGCGAAACTTGATTCCGTTGATTTTGTCTTCAACGAAGATGCTGGCGCACGGACGAACGCTTTGCGTGCCGGACAGGCGGATATCGTCTATCGACCGGAAATCGAGAGTGTCAAGCAGTTGAAGTCTGAAGGATTAACAGTCCAAGCGACGGATACGTTCCGTGTCCATCAGTTGACAATGAATGTCGCGAACGGTCCGATGCAATCGCTTGAAGTCCGACAGGCAATGGATGCTTTGATCAATCGAAAGCAACTCGTCGATCACGTCCTCCAAGGATATGCGGTGCCAGCACGTGGTCCGTTCCTATCGTCATTCCCATTTGCTCCGAACTATCCGCAACAAGTGCAGAAGACGCCTGAGGAATGGCTCAAACAAGCCGGTTATACAAAACAAAACGGACGGATGCAAAAGGACGGTCGTCCTTTAAAGCTGACGTTATTGACGTATGCGGCTCGACCAGACCTGCCGTTGATCGCTCAAGTCATTCAAGATGACGCGAAAAAGATTGGTGTCGCGATCACGATTAAACAGATTGATGTCCCGGAAGAATACATGGCGAGTAACCGGGACTGGGATATCGCGACGTACAGCAATCTGACAGCTCCGCGTGGGGATGCTGGATATTATTTGAACGCGACCTATCATCCGAACGGAGGACTGAACTTCAGTCGTGTCGCGGATCCGAAGTTGACGAAACAGATCGAGACGTTGAATGAAACGATTCAGATCGAGGAACGTTCACGGCTTGCGGAGCAGATCGCGCGATATGTCGACGAGAAACGCTATAATAGCTTCTTGCTCCATCCTTCAACACTCGTCGCCTATGACAGCAAACGCGTCAAAGGATGGAAAACGGAAAAGAGTGAATACTACATGATCACGAACACGTTGCAGGTGACCGATTGATGCATTCGATCGTCAAACGACTGCTATCGCTGAGTCTATTCACTCTACTCATCACGTTCAGTTGTTTTGTCTTGTTACGGTTACTGCCGGGTGATCCGGTCTTGACGTTATTGAATATCGATGAATTATCAGCAACGCCCGAACAAATCGAGGCCGCGCGCCGTGAATTAGGATACGATCAGCCGTTGCTCGTCCAGTACGTCCGTTGGCTGCAAGACATACTCACCTTACGTCTCGGAAACTCGTTACAGACGGGGCGACCGGTCATCGAGATGTTGTTAGAGAGTTATCTCGTGACAGCGGAGCTGGCACTTGGCGGTATTTTGATTGCCTTATTGATCGCCTTACCCCTAGGAATCGGTAGCGCCTTGATGACGCGCCGAAGCGTCGTCCGTCTTGCGCACCTTGTCAGCATGAGCGGAGCGACCGTGCCTGGTTTTTGGATCGGTCTGTTGCTCGTCGATCTGTTTGCCGTCCGTCTCGGATGGTTACCTGTGATGGGGCGGGAGGGGATGACGTCACTTGTCCTCCCGGCTCTATCGCTCGGCTTTCCACTTGCGAGCGTTTATATTCCATTGATTCGACTGAATCTACGCCGTGAATTGAACCAACCGTACATTGAGTTGGCACGGATGCGTGGTATATCCGAGCGGACGATTCTTTGGCGTTATGCGTTACGCGGCAGTTTGCCACCGGTCCTGTCCGTGTTCGGTCTGACGCTCGGCAGTCTTGCCGGGGGTGTCGTCGTCCTCGAAGTCCTGTTTGCGTATCCAGGTGTCGGAAAGTTAATGGTCGATGCGATTTTGCAACGCGATTATCCACTGATTCAAGGCTACATCTTGCTGACGACAGGCATCATTCTTGTCTTGCATCAAGGTATCCGGTCGCTAAACCGGGCGTTACGACCAGATTGGCAGAAGGGAACACACACATGAAAAAAAGATGGCTCATTTTCGGAGGATGTCTCCTACTTTTTATTTCATATACCGTATTTACAAATTCTTTTAATACAAACATAGCGAAAAGACTTGAGCCCGCTTCATTTGAACATTGGCTCGGAACAGACGGTCTAGGACGAGATTTCGCAGCTCGTCTTATTTTAGCTGGTTTGATATCCTTAGGTTTCAGCCTGCTTACGGTGTTGCTCACAGCGTGCATCGGTACCTGTCTTGGTTGTCTAGCCGGTTTTTATGATGGACGACTCAAGCACTTGATTCATCGATTAGAAGATGGTCTCGTGATTTTCCCTGACACCGTTCTAGCACTTGTCATCGCCGGATTATTTGGTGCCAGTCCTCAAAGTTTGATCTTTGCGATTTTACTCATCAAATGGATTTCCTACGCGCGATTAAGCGAGACACTCGTGACCGAGACGATGCAAAAGCCATACATCAGCATGGCACGCATCAACGGGTTAACAGACAGTATGATCTTACGACGCCATATCTTGCCGCCCATCATCCGACAAGTCGTCGTGTTAATGAGTTTGGATGTCGGCAAAGTCATCTTATTCTTATCGGCATTCTCTTATATCGGGCTTGGTGTCCAAGCACCACTGCCAGAGTGGGGAGCAATGTTGAACGAAGGACGTCCTTATTTCAGTTCCGCACCCCGGCTCATGCTTTTGCCAGGTGCGTGCATCGTCTTGACCGTCGTCGCGACGATGGGATGGACGCGATGGATGAAGAAAAAAGGAGGACACGTAAATGATTCAGATTCGGAACTTACACGTTCGGGCGAAACACGTCCTTCTGCATGACATGAATCTATCGTTACCAGCTCATCGATTCATCTGTCTCGTCGGAGCGAGCGGGAGCGGTAAGACGCTCTTGCTTAAACGATTACTGGATCGATTGCCGGACGGGATGTCGTCGAGCGGAGAAGTCATCTCGGACGAACCTCTTCGGCGTGGTCTCGATATTGGTTACATACCACAGCAGTATACCGATGCGTTTCTTCCGTTTTTGACGATGCGTCAGATGTTACGGGATACATATCGCGCACATGGACGAAAGATGGATCATCCTTACATCGATGACGTCTTGCGAACGCTTGAGTTGGACCCGACCTGGTTGGATCGGTATCCAGGAGAGTTGAGCGGTGGGCAATTACAACGGTTCGCGATCCTGTTTGCCGTCGCCTTAAAACCACGGTTGATTTTAGCGGATGAATTAACGACGGCACTCGATCCCGTCTTGACACATCGTTTACTCGACTGGTTGATCGAGTACCAACACCAGTACGGAGCAACGATTGTGTTCGTCACCCACGAATTAGGACCTGCTTTACATTATGGCGAGCAACTTGTCTTAATGCAGGATGGACGAATCGTCGAGACTGGAACACCACAGATGATCGAGCAAAGTCGTCATCCGTTCACGATGAGCTTGATGCAAGCGCATCGTACATCACCGGAAGAAAGGAAGAGTTCATGTCACCAGTCTTATCCGTAACAGATCTTACTTATCAGATAAAGGATCAGCCCATTTTGTCGAATATCTCCTTTCACGTGACGAAAAAGGCGTCAATTGGCATCATCGGGGAGAGTGGGAGTGGCAAGACGACACTCGGACGATTGATCCTCGGTCTGCTTAAACCCACGCATGGTTTGATTTCCTTGCATGGAAAGGTATTTCCGAGTGGGCACCGAAACGAGCGACGAGCTATTCAAGCCGTCTTTCAACATCCTCTCGCTTCCTTTAATCCAGAATGGACGGTGCGGGAATCGATTCTTGAACCGTTTCGTCGGCATCGTCCGATCTTGCGGCATTTCCCAGCGACGTCAGAAGAGGAACTCACGACTGCCCTCGCACTTGCGGTCGGGTTGGAGGAACGGTTATTCGATCGATTGCCCCATCAATTGAGTGGGGGACAAATTCAGCGTGCCGCGATTGCCCGCGCGATTTCGATTGAACCCGACATCATCGTGATGGATGAGACGACGACCGGACTTGATGTCGTCTCCCGCGCACAGATCATCGAGCTACTGGAACGCCTGCAGCAGACACTTGGTGTCAGTCTTGTATTGATCTCGCACGATATCGACTTCATCCGGCGCCTCTGTTCGGAAACACTTGTCTTACGTGACGGTCGCGCTGTTGATTTGATTGATCGATTGGAATCAGGTGGTGCGTATACCCAACGATTCGTCGAGGCCGGAACATGGTGAACGCACAACCGACCCACAAAACGTACTGGTTACTCGCTTATCCGCTGATTCTCTCAAGTATTGCGACACCCTTGCTTGGCGTGACCGATACCGTCGTCATCGGTCAATCCGGTGATCCGCGGGCGATCGGCGGCATCGCCGTCGGAGCCGTCTTCTTCAATACGATTTACTGGTTGTTTGGTTTCTTAAAAGTCAGTACGACAGGATTCAGCGCCCAAGCAAGTGGGGCGAATGACGTGCACGCCTTACGGACGTCACTTTACCGACCGCTGTTTCTAGCAGCTTGTATCGGTCTGCTTATCCTGTTGTTCCGACAGCCGCTCGAGCAAATCGGACTGTACTTACTTGCACCACCCGCTGACTTGCTCGGTGCGGTCAAGACGTATATTTCATACCGGATGATTGGCGCACCGTTCGTGTTGATGGGGTATGCGTTACTCGGCTGGTTGATTGGTACCGGTCAGGTCAAGCACGCCTTGTTCGTCCAATTGTTCAGTACAGGAGTCAATGTCGTTCTCGATATCGGATTCGTCTACGGATTGGATGCCGGTGTTGCTGGAATTGCGGTTGCGACCGTCATCGCGGAGATCAGCATCGTCGTCTGTGCTCTGTACCTGATCCGTGGTCATTTGGCGATGACGCGTGATGAATGGCGTGCCTTGACGGCATGGCAGGCGTACCGTCAATTCTTTCAAGTCAATCGTGACTTGTTCATTCGCACGATTTTCCTTCTACTCGTCACCGGCTGGTTCACACGTGCTGGAGGACAATTCGGACCGGATGTCCTCGCAGCCAACGCGATCCTGCTACAAATCCAGTATCTGATTTCGTACTGGTTCGGTGGACTCGGTCATGCGTCAACGGTTCTCGTCGGTCGGGCGAGAGGGCATCAAGATCAGGCAGGATACCGGACGAGTGTCCGTTTGGCACGGACGTTCGGATTCTACTCGGTCGTCTTCTGGTCACTAGTGCTTCTCTTCCTTGAGACACCGCTCCTTCAATTGTTCACTTCAGAAGAGGCAATCTTAGACGCAGCGCGCGATTATTACTTCTGGATCATCATCCTACCGCTTCTCGCCGGTTGGGCGATGATCTATGAAGGCATCTTTGCCGGGCGGGTTGAAGCAACACCCGTTCGGAATTCGATGATTCAAGCAGGAATTGGTTTTGCGGTCGTCCTCCTGCTGACACCGACTTTTGGAAATCAGGGCGTCTGGGCAGCGTTTTTGACGTTCTTCTTGATTCGCTCCTTATCGTTGATTCTCGTAGAAGCAAGACGATGAAAAACCCGCTGTTTCCCTCGCGCGCAAAGGGAACAGCGGGTTATTTGTCGTCGTTCGCTAAAGGACGGACGAAGAGGGCGTTCAAGTGATGGACGAGCACATGACGCAGGCGTTCTTTTGGTAATCGTTCTGGTCGAAACAGAGCATGAAAGGCTAACCCGTCAACGAGTGCTGCGAGCCGTTCACTCTCAAGCTCAATGTCTAAGCCCGCGCGGAGTGTACCGTCCGGAATCTGTGTCAACAGTACCTGGACCATATGGTAGATATCATCCGGATTTTCTGTTGCATGCGACGTATACGCGGACATCATGAATTGAAACCAGACCTGCATCTCGAGCTGATGCTCGGGTGCATAAGGTAAGACCTCAAGTAAGACGTCACATAACGTTTCTTCCGGGGTTCCTCCTTTCTCGAAAATGGTTGTGATGCGTGCTTGGACCCGTTCTTGGACGAGGTCCATCGAGAAGCGGAGCAACTCGTCCTGGGTCGTGAAGTAATATCGCAAGGCACCCAGTGAGAGTCCCGCTTCCTTGGCGATCGTCCGGACACTGGCTTGTTCAATACCGACTTGAGAAATCGTGCGCCACGTCGCTTCCGCGATGAGGCGTTTGCGTTCTTCGTGATTGACTTGTTTTGGCATACCTCGATTATATCATCTTTTTAGCACGAATGTATTAAAAAGACTAGTCAAGCTACAAAAGAGGTGTTATCTTTATGATACAGTCGTATTAAAAAGGAGAGGATTGATATGCAACTTGTCGCGTGGGCAATCGTCTGTTGTGAGATTCTATTTTGGGTATTCATTGTCGCCGGACTGATCGTGCGTTATGGATTCAGGCGCGAAAGACTCGGTTTTCGATTGATGGCGATGTCACCGGTCATTGATATTGTCTTACTGGTCTTAACGGTGTTTGACTTAAGTCGCGGCAGCACAGCGACGATCGCGCACGGACTTGCTGCGATCTATATCGGCGTCTCACTCGCCTTCGGGAAACAGATGATTGCCTGGGCGGACGGGATGTATCGCCGGTTCATCCTGAGAGAACAAGTATCACGGGAGCGAATTTCAAAGGCACGTAAAGAGCGAAACGGGTTCTATCGGCACGTGCTGGCATTTTTGATTGGTGGGACGTTACTCGGTGCGATGATTTTGTGGCTGGGAGATGCTGAGCAGACGGAGAGTCTCTTACGGACGTTACAATTGTGGGGACTCGTCCTCGTGATCGATGGGGTCATCTCAATGAGTTATACGGTCTTTCCGGCTCGATCCAAATGAAAAACGAACCTTGTCTGTCAGCGGTCGACAGTGAAGGTTCGTTCCCGAATCGTATTCGTATGGACTTGTTTGCGGGCGTCGATCGAATCCCGAATGTGGATGATGTAGCGACGTCCTTTTTTGTATCCAGTGCGCGGCGGTTTGATTCGGATCTCTTTGCCGTCAAGGACTTCAATCTCCGTTTGCATCCGCTCACCGTTTGAATCCGTCACGGTGACTGTTCGGTTCGAGACTTGCTCCTTCCGTAGCCCTTTCGCATATTCGATGTCGAAGGTATGGTACGAGGAGATGGAGCGGGCACGCGATTTGAAGTGTGGCTCGTCCGTCCGTTCGTCGAGGGTGCAGTAGCAACCCGTGAACAAAAGACTCGCCGAGAGGAGTATCGAAAATAGATGTTTCACGAAAACGCTCCTTTATGTATTTGGTAATTTTAGTATAATACAAATTTTGGGTTACGACAATCCTTCTTAAGACCGAGTCGTTGACAGCTATTAAATTCAAGCAGCTCCATGCTATAATCGACCGAGAGAAAGGAAGCGATACACCATGCCAGTACAACCAGACCAACGCGAGATCATCGTCTCGATCCGGACGAGTTATGATTTTAAAGCGGATACCGGTCGCGCGATCCGCGTCATCGAGTTTCACGGACGCCGGACAACGCTGTTCGATACGTTCGAAGCGTCATCACCGAAACGGATGATCTTGATCGAGATGATTCGCGCCGTCCAATCGTTCAAGGAACCGTTCCACATCATCTTC
>NZ_DF239008.1:1549472-2478642 GCF_000414195.2 Exiguobacterium sp. OS-77
TTAAAGCAAAATAGCTAAAAAAAAGGCTGATTCCATGATGGAGTCAGCCTTTATCTGTATCGATTGTCTCGCTTTCGAGATATCGGTACAACGTACTTTTACTAATACCGGTCTGTTCGCGGATATCAGCGAGCGAATAGTTTTTACTTTGATACATCGCGATCGCGCGGCGGACATTTTCATCCGGCTTCCGCGGTCGACCGGTCTGCTTTCCTTGTTCTTTTGCTTTTGAGAGTCCGGCACGCGTCGACATGCTGATGACGTCACTTTGCAGCTGGACCAGGTGGCGTGCCGTTTCAAGAAACGACAAGGAAGCACGCTCGCTCGTCCGAATCTGTTCGCGGAGTGACCACAGCGTCGCACCGCGTGTCTCCATGTGCTCGAGCATCTCGATCAAGTGCCGCGTCGAGTCTGCTAAGATGTAGAGATGCGTGACGATGACTTCGTCTCCCGTCTGAAGGGTCTCGAGCATCTGTTCTAATTCCGTCCGTCGTTTCGCTGAATCATGCGTCTCGATGACACGTGTCGTCACATTCATCTTGTCGGCTTCCGCTTGTTGCGTAGAACAGTCTGGATCATCCGGATAGGGTCTCATGTAGAAATATTGCATGGATGGAGCTCCTCTCTGTCGATCACGATCGACGTCAGTTCCTCATCAGTATACCGTATTCTCACCTCCGTGCCGCAGAAAACCGAAAACAAGCCTTTCTTCTCATGTTCGTATCGACTAATTTGTGGTAAATTGAGTGGAAGTAAGTTTCTCGGACTCATCCCGATACCATTCATTCTTTTTAAATGAGGTGCTCATCATGAACAAAGAAGATCATCAACTCGCCCGTCAGCTTTTGACGACCTATTTCATCGGCACACAGTTAGCGACGGTCCATGTCGCAGGCTACGTCACGCTCGAATTCATCAATTTGTTCGATACGACTGCGCCTGAACTACGACTTCGGATCGAGACGGATCGTCTGTTTTATGGCGATGTCGAGACGACACAGGACTGGGTCGTCCGCCATGCGACGAAGGAAGAGATGTTACACTTGATCGTCTCGCTTCACGCGGAACGCATCACCGGTGTCCGGATCGGAAAGACGGCACCCCACTTATTCCTAACGTTTAGCAACGGACAAACGCTCGTCCTGAACGGATCGGATACATATTATGAATCGTGGGCGATCGATATCGGTCTCGCGCCACATCGAGCCGACGCGACGATCGTTGCCGTACCAGGTGACGAACTGGCCGTCTTCTCCGGAATCGGTGAACAAGTTGAAGACTAAGTGGACACGCATGGAGTGGTGCGACTGGATCATGCCGCTCGTTGCGTCACGGTACCCGAATCACTGTGCTGTTTTACTTGCCGGCAGCCATACGCGAGGGCAAGCGACCGCACAATCAGATGTCGATGTGATCATTTTTGAAGCAAGTCGAGGTCAGGCGTACCGAGAGTCGTTCATCCATGACGGTGTCCCGGTCGAAGCATTCGTCCATTCCTTTGAGACGATTGCACATTTTTTCGAGAGTGATCGGGAACGTGGTCGCCCGTCCCTGCAACGAATGATTGCTGACAGTTGGACAATCGAGGATCATCCGCGACTTGCCTCTATCCGTCAAGAAGCGGCTCAACAATTGGTAGACGGACCGATTGCGTGGACGACTTCGGAACAAGAGCGCGCACGTTATTTTTTAAGTGATGTGCTCGACGAATTCGAGAGTGTGACGAACCGCGCAGAAAGTTTAGCGATTGCGTCAGGTTTATATGAACAGAGCATCGAGTTCGTCCTTCGCGCCAATCGTCGCTTCATTGGGCAAGGGAAGTGGGCGATCCGTGCTCTTGCGGAGTTTGACGAAGATTATGCCAGTCGACACACAATGGCATTCGAGTTGTATTATCAATCGGATGACCGACGAGAGGTCGTCGCGTTAGTCGATGATTATCTCGCACCATTCGGCGGGCGTTATTTTGACGGCTTTACGCTCGGTAAACGATAACAAGCAAAAGGAGGTACGCTTTCGGATCAATCGACCGAAAACGTGCCTCCTTATCGTTCACTTCCGTTTAACGCCAATGGGACGGACGGAGTAAGCGACGCGGTAACTGCGTCGCCGCATTACCGATTGCCGCATTGATTTGTGCTTGTGTCAAAAAGAGCGCGTCCGTCAGATCGGCGTCTTTGACGTTACAGTCTCGCAAATCAGCCCCAAGAAAGTTGACTCCGCGCAGGTCACTGTGCGACAAGTTCGTCGAAAGCAACCACTGATTCTGAACACTGGCACCTGAGAAATTACGTCCTTGTAGCTGTTTTCCGACCCAGTCGCGTGGTGTCTGGTCGCGTCTTCCGCTATACTGAGCTTGAACACGCGATGCAATTATTTCAAGGAGTGGTCGGACGGTTTGACGAACCGGTATCAAGTCAAGTCGTTCAAATTGATCGGCTGGTAATGCCGCGTACCGAGTCAGTGCGGCAAGCGTCTCATCGAGTTGATCGTGGATGTCACGCGTGACATCACGTTTCCCGTCGGTTATGTACCACATCATCTCAAACAAATGAACCATCTTCGGGAAGGCAGCATAGATCGCTTGGCGTCGCTTAGGTGCATCATCGCCTTCGAATGTCCGCTGTGATAGATGCTGTCCGGCACCGAGACAATCATAGACGGTACAGCCTTTGTAGCCGCTGTCGCGTAACCGGTCATGGATGCGACAGCTGTAGTCCGCGTCAAGATTACGACACGGTGTTGCTTCCGGTTTGTCATGACCAAAATCACTGGATTTCGAAAAAGCGAGTGCGGTACAACATAAACCAAAACACTTCGTACAATCAATCTGGAACGTAGGTTCCATCGGATTCACCTCCACTACTACTATAACAAGAAAGGAGTTTGAACATGCTGCAATTTCAACTTAATGAAAATGAGGACGGACAGGACTGGCTTAGGCAACAAGTGCGTCAATACAATGTCGAGCGTTCACCGCTTCATGCGACGAAACGCTCCGAGGGAACACAAGCCGTCACATTACTTGCGACGCGTGATGATCAACCGATCGGCGGCATCTCAGGGGAAATGTACTGGGGCTGGTTACATATTGAATGGTTCTTCGTTGCCGAAGAGGAACGGGGAAGTGGGCTCGGTACTCAGTTATTCCGTCAACTGGAGGAATGGGCACGAGCAGCGGGTGTTCAGCGAATCCGCGTCGAGACATTCTCGTTTCAAGCGCTCCCGTTTTATGAGCGACAAGGATTCGTCGAAGTCGGACGAATCGATGACTATCCACCAGGGATGAGCTATCATCTGCTCGTCAAACAGGTCGACTGATGAAACGGCGTCTTTTCCTCATCTTATTGTTCGGTCTCGTGCTCGGAACGCTGACGGGGATTCAGCCACGTCAAGAGACCGCTTCTTTTACGGCGAAGCAAGTCGCCCAGTTATATACACAGATGACGAACACGCCGATTGAAGCGCGCGACGTCTACTTCGTCGAACGACTGTCTGACCATTACGCCGTCGCGTATCTTGAAGCGAACCACGACCGCTTGTTTTTGCTCCTGCAACAAACCGATGAGGCACAACGAATCGACCGAATCATTCGCTCGAAACAGACGAGGGAGACGGATTGGTTTGAAGGTCGTTTGTTGACGACGGACGAAGGTCGATACCTTGTCGCCTACGGCATGAACGGTTCGAAACAAATGAAATCGATCCGGTTCGAGCCGTATAAGACGACGGCTGATGGCGAAGCGCCGCTTCGTCCGATGCAACGCTCATTGTCGGTAGCAGAGCAGGAACGTTTCCATACTGTCCAACCGTTACCGGATGCCTTCCCGCATTCGCTCTATTTCGAGATGATCGCGACGAGCGTAGACGGAAAAGAGACGATCCAACGATTGACGTTACCAAGCGATAACGCATCCGCGTTTTCAACCCGGAATGACTTTTAGTATACTGAAGACGAAAAAAGGGGGAGAAGAACATGTGGATCGTCATGAACCAGTTACACGTCGTCAAAGGTGCAGCAGATCAAGTCGCAGCGCGTTTTAAGACGACGAAAGGAATCGAACGAATGGAAGGGTTCCACCGGATGCAAGTCCTCGTCGATATCAGTCAGGCAGAAGAAGACATCGTCACGATCATGACGACATGGTCGAATCAAGCGGCATTCCATGCATGGCAAGAGAGTCAAGCGTACAAAGGCGTTCACCATAAGCGGGATAACGGAACGTCGGAAGTCAAACCGCTCGTGACGTCGAATACCGTCACGGAATATGCGATCGTCGCTGATCACAGTGCCGTCGTGGACTAAACACTAACACCCCTGAGAAGATTTCTCTCAGGGGTGTTGTTTGTAATGATAGATTAGAATGTTTTCCCGTAATCTGGGTATATTCTAACAAACTAGATGAAACGAGGTGACACCGCATGGTCTATCGTAAACCTGTCGTCTCTAGCCTGTCCGTCCTCGGTGGTATGATCCTGCTCTTTGGTTTCTTGACGAGCGGTAGCTTCATTTATCTCTACTTCTTCGTCTTACTATTCGCTTGCGTGTCCTTTTTACGTGAACCGTTGACGCGTAAAGAGTGGTTACGCGAGGGGATTGCCTTTATCTTCTGGTGTTCCTTGATTTATTTGCTCCAACATCTCATCTTTATGGTGTGAGTCATTTTTCGTATAGCTCAAATAAGGAAAGGATGATGTCACGACCTGTCGCCGAAAGATGAACCGACACGTCACGTTTCGGATCCTTCAAGTAAATCTCGGTCTTTTTGACACGCTTGTCGAGATAAACTTCGTATTGTTGTCCTTTCACTCCTTTTCGGAACGTCAAGTATTTCCACTTCGCCCGTTTTCCTCGTACGTCAGCCTGTTCACTTGTCTTGATTGCTTTTTGCAATTTCCCGGACTCATCACTTGTCATCATGATCGTATCCTCGACTTTAAGACGATCTTTAGAAGAATCGCTTTGATCATAAAGATAATGCTTGAACTGCTTTTGATGGAAGAGTGTTATGTCATTGATAGTGGATAGAACATCTTCTTCCGATAAGTCCTGTCGAGCAAGCTCAGACGGACGTTCCATCGTGTGCTGAATCGACAATTCGTAGCGGAATTGGCGTCCGTTTTTTTCTGTTGCGATAAGCGTGCCGTAATGTTCCGGTGTGCCGTCACCAGGAATGAAGCGGACTTTTCCGGGCTGTTTCATCGCATGGATCGACGTCTCCATCTGCTGTCCACTGATCAATTGCGGTATGCGTACAAAGGAGTTATACGATATATCGTCATTCTCATTATATTTCTCATTGTACGTCAGATAAAGCTTCGTATCTTCAGTAAAGGGAGTAAGGGCTTCTGCATAGACGACGAATGTCTTTCGTTCGTCTTTTTTCGTTACATCAGTCGCTTTCATCACCAGGTAACCTGATCCAGGTAGCGCTAATTTTCGAACAGAACCGTTTATGATGTTATCATCACGTGAGAACCAGTCCTCTTTTTTAATGGTGTCTGGCTGTACTTCTAACTCGGTCGGATGTTCAACCAGCTTCGTTTTCGCAAAGACATCTTGTTTGGTTGATAAGAGGTGATACTCGCTGTCAGCCATATTCTGACAATACAGATATGTTTGTTCTCCGGACTGGACATAACGAGCCATTTGTCCTAAGTAATCTTCAAATGGTGCCGTCATCACGACGGAGAACGTGTCACCATAAGAATAATTTTTTGGAGCTTTTACCGCTTTTGATCGACACTCCTCCATGATGACACTCATTTCCTTTTCCGATAACATCTTCGGAGGTTCTTTGCCTTTAAACCGCGCTCCATCATACAATTTCGATAAGTAATCCCATTTGAAATTCGGAGCGTCACTTTGACAACCGCTTAACGCGAGCGTTGCTGCAAGTGTGAGTCCGATCCAGTAACGTTTGTTCATTTGTTAAGCACCTCACTGAGTGCTTCACTTGTCGTACCCGACAGCTTAGCACCGTTCTTTGTTCCCTTTTTGACGACATAGATTTCAAGCTTTTTGGCGCGTTTGCGTTCAAATAGCTCGAACGTTTGGCTTTTTCCTTGGCGCATCAATGTTAATTTTTTCTGATTTAGTTTCGTGCCCTGTGGCTCCATGACATCGGTCTCTTTTAATTCCTGAGCGATTTTTTTCGCTAATTTATCCGGTATTGCCGAGACAAACTTATAATCGCTCTCGACGAGCTCTTTCGGTGATTGATGGATAAAACCGACATAGCTGGTTGGCGATGTATCAAAGAATACGTATTTGTAATTCGCGGGTTTTTCGTAAGTCTGATTGAGACGCATATAAATCGATGTTTCCTGAACGATTTTGCCTTCTTCTTTCTTCCGAACAGTCGCAAAAGGAACCGTCTGTCCCACTGAAAGTGTATCAGGAAGTTGTTTTCGTTCGATTTGATACGATTGCCCCATCACATGATCTTGAATGACGGATGGAATTCCGATACGATCACCACTGGTCATTAGTTCGATTGATGTATGTTGCAAACCACTATTCGGAATGACACGAAAAGCTAAATTCAATTCGGAACCGGATAGGGATTCGGTCGTCTCAAAGAGTGTTTGTTCGTCGTCCTTACTTTTGTCTTTCATGAAAAGAACGAATTGACCTTCCGGTGGTAAGGACAGCTGGTAGGACGGGAAGAGGTAATGTCCCATCTCTTTCGATTGCTTACTTTCTTCATTTTCCTGTTTTTGCTGATCCATTACTTTTTTTGGTACAGGTTTAAAACGGACAATCGTCGATTTAGCTTTAACCGGTTGTTTTGACCAATTGACGAATGGATAATCACTTCGTTTAATCTGATGGACCGCATAATCCGCATGGCGTATCGGCTGACAGGCCAGATAGTCTTTTTTTTCGTCTGATAGGAAACGAACGTGTTGGAACTCACGCCCTTGGATATTTGCAGGAAGGAAATACAAATCGAATCCTTCGTGTTGCACGTATCGGTCAGGTAAGCGCTTCATGTCAGATTTTTGCTGACAACCCTTCAACAAAGCAGCCGTTTGTTTTTTCGGGAGATCCGGTATCTCTTGACCATCAAAGGTAGTCGAAATACCACCCCAGTAATTGGCATCGTATGTAAGATCTAAGTATTGTTCTTTACCGCATCCGGCAAGTAGGACTACGCCTGCGAGAATACCGGTATGTATATAGCGTCTCATGGAAAACCTCCTTTATCCTAGTGACTATATTTTACCATAATTTCTAGAATAGACAGAATTTTCTATAATACTTTAGCATCAAGATGTTTGACATCTCTTGACTCGGGAATAATAGATGCATGCACGGCAATCTATTACTATGGGGGTTTTATGATGGGTACATTCATTCAAGCAGTTGATGGCACGAAAATTTATGTCGAGGATGTCGGGTCGGGTCAACCGGTCGTCTTTTTACACGGCTGGCCGGCAAACAATAACATGTTCGAGTATCAAAAGAACTTGCTCGTCGAAGAAGGGTACCGTTACGTCGGAATCGATTATCGCGGTTATGGCAAATCAGATGCACCAGCAACGGGATACGATTATAAGACGATGGCGTCCGACATTAATGAAGTCATCGAACAGCTGAAATTAACGAATGTCACGTTGCTCGGCTTCTCGATGGGAGGAGGAATCGCCTTGTCCTATCTCTTGCAATACGGGGATTCAAAAGTCAGTAAGCTCGTTCTCGCTGGAGCCGCAGCCCCTGTCTTTACACAACGCGACGGCTATCCATACGGGATGACAAAAGAAGAAGTCGATGCGTTGATTGCCGACACGAAACAGGATCGTCCGTCAATGCTCAAAGGATTCGGGGAAATCTTCTTTGCGAAGGAACATCCAGAACCACTTCAACAATGGTTCCATGGACTTAGTATCGCCGCTTCGTCCCACGGTACGATTCAGTCAGCGATCGCCTTACGTGACGAGGACTTGCGTGGGAAACTCGGAGACATCAAAGTCGATACGTTAATCATCCACGGTAAAAAAGACCAAGTCTGTCCGTTCGAGTTCGCGGAAGAAATGCAAAAGGAAATTCCACATGCACGCCTCGAAGTCTTTGAAGAGAGTGGGCACGGTATGTTGCTTGATGAACAAGAGAAGTTCAACGAAACGTTACTCTCGTACGTTAAAGGAAATCAAACCGTCTAATCCAACAAGCCATGGACACCCGTCCATGGCTTGTTTTTGTGTACAGGAAAAAGCGTGCGCCGGCGCACGCTTTTATGGGCGATACTTCCGCATGAACCGTTGATCGATCCAGCGCTTCAAGTACCAACCGAACGGGTGAGTCGAATACTGATTGCCATACATTGAAACCGCATGCCGTGGTCCCATCGATAAAATCGTCAAATAGTTCATTTGCGGACGATAGGTTTGCAGTGCCTCTTCCTGGACGTACCGTAAGAGATTTGCTAGTAAGATCGGTGCTTGCCGGACAGCTGTGACGCCATTCTTTGGAATATCGGGATAAGCGACGAGGGTCGCTGCGTCACCCGCAGCAAACAGACTTGGATGATTGAGCGCTTGCAACTGCTCATTGACGAGTAGGAACCCGTCTTCCGTGAAGAGCTTACTGTCTGCAAACAATACCGGTGCTTTCGCACCCGTCAAGCGGATGATCGCATCTGACTCGATTGGTGGGTGATGCTTGAAGCGGAGTGGTGGTTCGTCATCTATTGGACGTTCCCGGATCCAATATACATCGAGTTCTTTTAACCGTCGTGTAATGGCTTCCGCTGCTGGGTGTCCTGAAAGTAACTTTGGATCCGTGATCAGTGTAATCGGCACATCCGCCACTTTCAAGGACGCCGCCATCTCGACGGCCGCTGCACCGCTTCCAATCAAGACTGGACGCTTTGCTTGTTGCAGACGCTTTAATGTATCCGGTAACCGGTAGTTCGGTTTAATCGATAATCGTGTCGTATCTTCCGACCAATCGAACGAGCCGATATTCGTCGAGACGACGTCATAAGTATAGTGTCTGCCGGATGCACCGAAGACGACTTTTTCAACGGGATCGATTTTGATGACGATCTCCTCGATGAATTGTTTATCATAGGCGCGACATAAGGCGGCGACGTCGATACGGATCTCATCAATGCCGTATGTTCCGTCAGCAAGTCCGGAGTACATGCCCGAGTAATATTGGTACGTCGAGGCGTTTAAAATCAGCCACTCGACGTCTTCTGTTGGTCCGTGTGTAATGCAATGCAGATGAGCGTGCCCTGCACCAATCAAGAGGATTCGTTTCATGTCGTTCTCCTTCAATCTGTCTTGCTAGAATGTACCCGGATACGGGTGGCGGTAATCATAGACAAAAGACAAGACTGATAAACAGGAGGATGACCACGAGGTAGATAATATCCTTGCGCTGAACGACTGGCACTTCATAATATGTCCGTTCCACTGAAAAATGACGGGCTTCGAAAGCGATTGCCATCCGTTCTGCCCGCTGGATCGATCGCGAGAAGAGCGGTAAGCCGATTGATAGGAACGCATCACCAGGAAAGCGACTGTGCACGTTCCGAATCATTCGGACTCGCCGTAAGACGCGGACTTCTTCGACCAGTTGTGGCAGAAAGCGGATCCCGGCAAGGAACCCATACGCGAAGCGAGGCGACACCTTTGCCTGGTGAATTAAGCTCATCACGAACCGGGTCGCATCGGTCGTCGTGACGAAAGCGAAACTTAAGCAGACGAACGTTGCCATCCGTAAGGCAAGTAACCAGCCGTGCATGACACTTTCCGACGTGACATGAAACCAACCAAACGACCATAGAGGATTCGTTCCTTTGCCGAAGGCTGCCATCATCCAGAACGTCAATAAGAATAATAGACTGTAAGGTGCGAGTCGTTTCAAGAAATCGCGAGGACCCCACCCGGAGAGGAGTAGCAGAGCGATAGCAAAACTCAGGAACACCAACGTCTTGACCCAGTCGTTCGTTGCAATCAAGGCAAACATGATCAAAACCAATCCGCTCCCCTTAATGACAGGATTGAGTTTAGCGAACGGTGACGCGTTCGTCTGCATTGCGCTTCACCTCCTGGAATTGGTACGAAAGTGGACGTTGTAGCTGACAGCGTTCGAGTAACGGAACGTCAGCGAATAACTCGCTCGGACGTCCGTCAAAGGCAATCCGGCCTTGCTCCATGACGAGGACACGATCCGCGTATCGGGCAACGAGTTCCATATCGTGTGTTGCCATGACGAGCGTCGTTCCGTTTTGTTGTTCCGTCAACAACTGTTCCATGAGCCGCCGTGTCGTCAATCCATCCTGTCCGAACGTCGGTTCATCGAGCAACAATAAATCCTTCGTCTGCCCGAGCATCGTCGCGACGCTGAGCCGTCGTTGTTGCCCCGTACTAAGCGCAAGCGGTGACTGCTGTTTGACAGATGCGAGTTCCAGTCGTTCGAGCAACGCTGTGCGCTCATCACTCGTCGCTGCCCGGTGACTCCAGTCGATTTCCGCTTCGACTGTCAGTTTGAGAAACTGCAGATCCGGTTGTTGAAAGACATAACCAACGTGCTCATAAAAGCGTCGCCGGGAGTAACGCTGAGCCGGACGTTCCTGGAACCGATATGTTCCACGATGCGAGAGCAACCGACCGAGTGTTGCAAGCAACGTACTTTTCCCGGAGCCGTTTGCCCCGAGCAGCATCACCCATTCTCCCGTCTTCAGGGAAAATGTCGCATCGGTCAGCGGGTAAGGTGCTTTCGTCGATAATGCAGCGACGTGTAACAAGGGAATGCCTGCAGTAGCGACTGGAGGAAGCACATGAAGTCGCGCTGCTTGTGGTCCATCTATGGGTAACGTCTCTAACGTGTACGGATACAAAGAGGGAACAGCGATCCCTTTCGATTGAAGATCCGTATACGCCTGCGGGAACAAATCCTGCGGATGCGCCGTTGCAGTCACCGATCCGTCCTCAAGTAAGACGATTTTGTCGATGTAAGGTAAACAGACATCGAGTTGGTGTTCGATCAAGACGATCGTTAAATCATGTTCTTTCTGAATCCGAAAGATCAACGCCATCAGCTCGTGTTGCCCGATCGGGTCAATCTGAGCTGTTGGTTCATCGAGTAATAAGATCGTCGGCTCAAGTGCCAGGACCGCGGCGAGCGCGAGGCGTTGTTTCATCCCCCCGGATAGACTCGCGATTGGTGTCGAGAAGGGGAGAGGGAGACCAACGAGTGCGAGTAAGCGTTCAATGCGTTCCTCCATCTCTGCGCGTGGAATCGACCGGTTTTCTAAGCTAAAAGCGATTTCCCGTCCGATCGTTTCCATGCAGAACTGTTCTTCTGGATTTTGGAACAGCACTCCGACCGAACCGGACCGGGTAACGGTTCCAGTCTGTTCGACTTCAATCGTCTCTGGTGTCAGTCCGGCTAGGGCATGAAGCAGTGTCGTCTTGCCACTCCCGCTTCGTCCGAGCAGAAGGGTCGTTCCTTGCTCGATCGTCAGCGATACATGATCGAGCACCGACTTCATCTGACCGGGGTAGCGGATGCTGAGATCGTCGACAGTAATCATGCGACTTCCCGTTTCGCACGTCCTGCCGCAAACCCGTTCAAGACACCGGTCGCAACAAGGCGACGGACGAGAATCGCTGCAAGCAAGCCGCCCAGTAATGCGCCACTAATTAATTGTAAGCCAGTTGTCGCAAGCAACGTCGTCGTCGTGTAGTAACCGAATCCGTTCGCGATCAGACTATAGACAATGCTACCAATCGCGGCTCCAACACCCGATAACATCAATGTCCATGTGTCATAACGGCGATAACGCGTCATCGCAAAGACGATTTCCGCACCAAGCCCTTGGCATACCCCGATCAGTAGAGCCGATAAACCAAAGTGACTACCCGTGAACAGCTCGACGGCTGCCGCGACGATTTCCGCGATGAGAGCGGCACCTGGTTTTTGAATGATTGCTGCGACGAGCGGGCTCGCGATGATCCAGATCCCAAACATCCAGTTGGCACCGACAGGTCCGAAGATCGCAGACATCGGTAACCAGAGTGTTGACCAACCAAGATAGATGACCCCGCAAGCGACGGCGAGCATCATCATGACCATAATTTCTTTCATTTTCCAGTTTTGCATTAGGTACGTCCTCCTTAGAATGGGGGAGACGCCAAAAAAGACCGCCCTCCGTAAAAAAGAGAGCGGTCCTCAGAAAAACTGCGCGCAGCAGGAGTCATTGGATGTGATCGCTCCACTTTCCTACGCTAGTATGAACTAGATCAGGTTCGAAGGGTCCGAAGTGAATCGTCTCAGCCAAATGGGCTCCCCTAGTGGATATGGTAATAGGTGATACGCTGTTCACTTTAGGCAATCTTCTGTCTATTGTCAAGACACAAAAAAACGATACGCCACGAAGGGCGTATCGTCAAACGACTTATTTGTTGTCTTCGTTCTCTTCTTTTGCTTCTTCTGAAGACTCTTCCGTAGCTTCCGCTTCGTTGTCTTCACCAGCTTCCGCTTGTGCCTCAGCTTCTGCTTCTTCGATTTCCTCAAGCTCTTGTTCAAGCGTTGATTCGACGACAGCTGCGACTTGAATGTCGCCTTCTGTGACGATACGGAAATCTTTTTGTTCTGGAAGATCAGCAACAGAAATCGAATCGCCGATTTCGAGGTTCGTGACGTCGACTTCGACGTTCTCTGGTAATTTATCTGGTGTAGCTGCGACTGTTACTTTAAAGAGTGTCTGTGACAGGAATCCACCGACTTTAGCGCCAGCTGCTTCGCCGACGAGTACGACGTCTGCTTCGACTTCTGTCTCTTCATCCATTTTAACGGCGATGAATTCAACGTGATCGACAGTTGGTGTGAAGACATCCATATCACGACGGTTGATCAAGACGTTAATATTTTTACCGTCGAGTTTCAGTGAAATCAAGACGTTCTCACCGTTTTCTCGAACGATTTTAAGCAATTCTTTTTCTTCGAATGAGATTGGTGTACTTTCCACTTTGTAACCATACACGACACCAAGAGCTTTTCCTTCATGACGTAATTGTTTACGGAGTGAGCGTGGACGTACCTCGCGTTTTTCGGCTGTTAATTTAACTGACATGTTCATTTCCCCCTTGAATTTGGTATAGCCCTCAAAAGGTAATGAATGTAGGAGCAGGACAAGTCCTGAACAATATGAAACATGCTAAGACAATCGGTTTCAGACTCGCTTTGAATCTGACGCTTTCGTGACTTTGCATTTCTCTCCCAGGTCATTACGCTGATATTGAGAAACATGTGTGAGTAAGTCACCGGTTTGATGCGGTGCTAGTGAGTTTATACCCCTATGTTTTAAATCCTTAAACCTCTATTTTTTATTTTTTAAAGTCGAAAGACCTCCAAACCGCTTGAAATCAAGGGTTAAGAGGTCTTTCATTTTTTTCATTTTTTATGGTGATGCGTTGGTTTTCACGGACTAATACTCGGATGAGACGTTCGATGTGCCGCATCGTCGTCTGTCCCATCGTTGAGATTTGGAGCCATTGATTATGGACGAGATAGTCGCTTTCATATTGAACATGATAGCCCTGGATCCGGAGAGCGTCTCCTAAAGCGGTTGCCGACGGATGGACGATCGTCAGAATTCCCGGCGCTTGTGCTTCTTGAGTCGCAAGCAGGTTAAAACCAGTCGCTCGAACGACCTGTTCGAGATAAGTCATCTTGATGGCGGCTTGATCGAGATCAAGGGCATCGAGCGCTGCCTGACAAGCCAGCAACAAGTTCGATGAGCCGGAAAAGGCGACGCCTTCCGCATAGAGTCCGAGATCCAGATAACGTGGAACACGTGGAGAAGGTAGGATGCAGTCTGTATGACCGATGAACGCAAGACCCGGTAAACCTCCAATTGCCTTTCCGGAGACGGTCGTGACGAATCTGCAGCCAGCGTATGAGAAACGTCCGGTCCCGACGGCGCTGATCGCATCGACGATGAGTGCGGTTCGTTGATTTAACAGCGCTTTTACCGCATCGAGATCGTAGAGAACGCCCGTAGACGTCTCACAATGCGTCAACCAAATCCAGTCGTACTCCGTTTGATGCAGCTGGCTTGCGAGCTGTTCTAATTCGATTGGGTGACCGGACGGAAGCAGGTGGATATCAAATGACTTTCCTGCTCGTGCCGCGTGATCGATCAAGCGTTGACCGAACTCGCCACCGTTTAGGATCAATCCATGTCCACTCAGTTGTTGTGCGACAATATCGTTGGCGAGGGTGCCACTGCCAACAGCCATCGAGACATGTGGCAAATCCAGCAACTGACACATCCGACCACGTAAATCTTGATCGAGCTGGCGCATCGAAGCCGTCCGGTGTGGGCGCGGTGCTTGTTGCGCCGCTTGGCGGACTGTTGGTGCAACCTCGACCGGACCGGCTAGAAAATGCAGAGGACGTAAAACGTCCGCGATGACGGACCGTTCGTATGTTGCGCGCGACAACAACATCGGTACGAACTGGGCATCGCCACTACCGAGCGTTGCTGCGATTGGTGTGAAGCCGAACCGCGCATATAGTTTAGCTTCCCGTGTCGTACCACTGATATAGACATGATCAATCGTTTCCCGCTCCAAGTAGACCATCAAAAAGCGCATCAATTGCATGAACGTAAGACTATTGCGGTATTCGGGACGAACGCTGAGTAAACGGATTTCCGCTGGGTCCGTCAGTGTCTCATCTAGCGTCACGCCCTTTTCCTCAAGCGAAAAAGGACGATGCTTCCGAATGGCGATCATCGCGACGAGTCGATCGTCTTCCTTGCCGATCAGATAAGTATTTTGATCATGAAACCGGTCAATCCGTTTCCGTTCGGTGTTCGGTTGATGTTGCGGAATCTCTTCCGTGAAGGTGAGGTAGTTCAGTTCATGGATTGCTTCCGCGTCCGAAGCGGTGGCAATGGAAAAATCAATCATGAGACGTCCTCCTTATGTAATGACTGGCTTGTGAAGTGCATCATGAGCCCACAGGACAAGTAGACTTACGGCAACGGTACACAAGATATTGATGGGTCCCGCGTCAAAGTAGACAGGGAGTAACGGGAGCAGAACAACCGGAATCAGCCCCGCTTTGACGCTATCTTTCGTTACGAGATAAGACAGACCGAGTATGCCTAGTCCGGCAAGATATGCCCACGGCGTGATGGCGAAGACGATTCCGGAAAATACGGCATACCCTTTACCGCCGCGTCGCGGATGAAACAATGGAAACAAATGACCGATAAGTACGGCAAGAGCGACCGGATAAAATGCGTCTGTGATCTGTAATGCAAGAACCGTCTTCGCGGCATCAAACAGGTACACGAATAAAAAAGCCGGGAGCCCACCGGCGCGATGGGCGTTGCGGGCACCGATGTTTCCGGAGCCGATCTGAGCCAAATCGGTACGACTGACGTACTTCCAGAGCGTACCGCCAAGAATACTACCGATAAAGTAACCAAGCAGGAGATCAAGGATCACCGATGTTCCTCCTTTGTCGTTACGAGATGAACGAGTTCCTTGACGGTCAAGGCATCACTGTCTGGAGCCGTCAGGACAGCATCGACCATCTGGGCTTTTCGATCTTGTAATTCCGTCATCTTTTCTTCGATTGTCCCGCGTGTCAGCAGTTTGATGACCGTCACGTCGGACTGTTGTCCAAGCCGGTGAGCGCGATCGGCAGCTTGCTGTTCGACGGCCGGATTCCACCAGCTGTCAAAGAGAATGACGGTATCAGCAGTTGCGAGATTCAGTCCCGTCCCGCCCGCTTTTAAAGAAATCAAGAAGAGATCGACTTCACCGTCATTGAACCGATCGCATAACGCCACCCGGTCTTCGAGTGGTGTCTCACCCGTCAACAGGAAGTGGGGGAGGTGACGTTGCGCGAGATCCGAGCGAATACGCTCGAGCATTTGTGTATACTGCGAGAAAATCAAGATCCGCTTTCCGACGGCCCGTTTTTCGACAATCAATGAGAGCAGACGCGTTCGTTTTGTTGCCTCCCCTGTGTATCCCTCAACGAATAAACCTGGATCGTTGCAAATTTGCCGCAAACGCGTTAACCCAGCTAGTAACTTCAAACGATCTTCGCGTTTCGTCTCGTCTAAGTGTTGCAGCGTCTCCAGTTGCAATTTGGCAAGATACGACGCATATAACCGTTTTTGGTTCGGACCGAGCTCGACATAATGATGCTCGATCTGTTTCTTCGGTAAGTCCTGTAAGACATCTTGTTTCTCACGTCGCAATAAAAACGGTTGGATGAACTGTTGCATGTCATCGAACGACCATTTCTCAAACGTCATTAGATCCGGCAGTAGCTCCGGAAACAAGACATGGAAAATCGACCAGATATCACGCGGTCGATTCTCGAGCGGTGTGCCTGTTAAGGCGAACCGTCGTTTTGCTTGCAGATGCCGCAGTTGACTGACTGTTTGTGACTGCGGATTCTTCAAGTGCTGGGCTTCATCAAAGAAGACGACGTCATATACAGGATGAAGACGGACGTCGGTCCGAAGCGTCGTATAGGAGACGATCGTTACCGTATCGTCAGGTAAGTGCTCCAGTTTGCGGAGTCGGCTGGCTTGAGAACCCGTGACGACATGAACCGGTCGACCGGGTAAAAAGCGCTTCAGTTCCGCTTCCCAGTTGCGGAGCAGTGACGCCGGCGCGACGACGAGCGCACGACGGGCAGGAATCGTCGCGATATAACCAATCGCTTGAATCGTCTTCCCGAGCCCCATCTCATCGGCTAGGATCCCGTGACATCCTTGTGCGTCAAGATTCTTCAGAAATTGGATACCCGTCCGTTGATACGGATAGAGTCGTGACTCTAACGAATTCGGCAAGTCGAGCTGGAATCCTTGTCCCGATTTCAATTCAAGCCATTTCTCGAGCAAATCGGCATGGAGATGGAGGACGGAAGCGCCAATTAGATGCTTCATGTTCCGGACAGCAGGTAAGACGATTCGTCCGTCGCGTAAGTCGCGTTCACTTGCTTCCATCTGAGCGAGGACCCGTTGTAACTGCTGAAAAGCCCTTGTTTCTAAAGAAACGAACTGTCCGGATTTCAAGCGGTGATAGCGCTTTTGTAAGACGAGCGACTTCAGGACACGTTTCAGCTCGTCTTCCGGAATCCCGTCCATCGAGAAGTTGAACACGAGCCAATCGAGGCGGTCCGTTACGTCGACTTCGATCCGCGGATGGAACGGACCTTTTGGTAACGTCGTCCGGATCGCTTGTGTTGCAAATAACTCCAGTTGACCGAGCGCAACCCGTTCGTCAAGCAGACTCCGCAAAAAGGCATACTGCGCGGCGTCACCCGTGATGATGTATCGCATGTCTCGTGGTGTTGCTTGGAATTCACGTAAGAAGCGTAAGACACTTTGCTCCGTTACTTGATCCCGTCCAGCGTAAATCGTCTCATCGAGCGGATTCAGCTGAATCCCTTGATAATCAAACGACACGCGGACTTCGACTTCCTGAGCCGTTCGGTCGAGATGGAGTTTGACGATTGGTGTCCCGGAAACGATTCGTTCTTGTAAATCAGGACTGAACGAAACATCGGCGACTCGCTGCAAATACTCCGTCTGTCCAAGCAGACGATCAAAGTAGGATAGGGACAGTTGATGCTGCTGATTGTCCGTCAATCGTTTTAGCGTCACGACGGGTCCTGTCAGTTCGAAATGAATCGCCACCCGACGATCCGGTGTGAGACTGCGTAAATAATGGCGCGCGCCAGCGTCATCGACTTGAAACGCCGTGAAGGGACGAATCTGCGGCGATAGCGGCGTCGGTGTACCGTGCGCCTGTACATGATGCATCGCTAGTAAAACAGCGACGATATGTCCACAAAACGATGTATCCATCGCAAGTGATGGACAATTACAGCCGGCGTCGACACCGTGCGTCTTGACGCGGACCGTCACCGTGAATCGTTCCTCACCGTCGACACTCGCTTCGATCAGCTCGTCGCCCATTCGATAATTATGCAACGTGACCTTTCGAGCGGCGACATATTTCTTTCCCCGTCGAAAGGCATAGGCATCAGACATCTGTTTGATTTTGCGTTCACTGAGCCCGTAATTCATGACATCCCTCCTTAGTTAACATAATGTTATTATCGTTCACCATCGAATAAATCGACGGCGCGTTTTTTCTCCGAATCGCCGATGTGGGCATAGACTTGTGTCGTCGCGACGGATTCATGACCAAGTAACTGCTGGATCGTCAGAACATCGACCCCACCGGTCGCAAGACGTGTCGCAAACGTATGCCGCAATTTATGCGGTGTAATTTTTTTGCGCTCTAAAAAGGGCAGGACTGGCTTTAATCGTTCCGTGTGCCGCTGCAAAATATGCTGGACTGCCCGTGGACTGAGTGGTTTCCCATGTTTTTGAAAGACAGGCACGGCGCCGCTCGTTGGCATCTGATAATGAATCGCGTATTTACGTAAGGCGATCCGGGCTGGTTTTGCGAGCGGAATCAGTCGTTCTTTGTTACCTTTTCCGATGACGCGGAGCGTGTTTTCATGGAAATCGACATCGTTCCAGACGAGTTGAGTCATCTCACTGAGACGCATCCCGCTATAGCCGAGCAGTTGGAATAACGTCACGTCGCGGACGCGGTCTCGTTCATAATGCGAAGCTTCCCGGGTATTCATCTCGACGTTTGACGGTAACAACTGAATCAATTCGTCCCACTCGCGTTTCGTCAGGTAAACCGGTTCCCGTTTTGCTTGTTTCGGACGATTGACTTTGGCGACCGGATTTTCCGACAGCTGACCTGTATCGACCAAATAACGGAATAACGACTGTAATGCTGATAATTTCCGATTGATGACGCTTGGTGCATTTTGTTTCGTTAAGGCAAGGTATTCAGCGTAAGCTTCGATTCCTGCTGCGTCGATCTCGACGAACGCTTCGAGTGGAATATCCCGCGCCGTTACTTCTTCACCTGACGCTGCAGCGACAAATTGAAAGAACGCTTCGTAGTCGTAAACGTAGCGACGCATCGTCGCTAACGAGAAATGTTTTGCTGCTAACTGATCCAAATAGGACTGAATGAAGCGTGGCATCCGCTCATAACCGGGAATCGCTGGTGCTGTAGCCGAAACGGTCGTTTTATGTATCGTTTTTCCTAGGTTTTTAAATAAACTCATCCGACAATCACCCCTCTAGTGGTAGTATACCAAACGTTGGTGCGTCAGACACTTGTTTGCGTGAAATAGTTATTTCACGCAACGTTAAATTGTCAGACAGGGAGCTCTCAGTTGCATCGACAAGGTATCAGGCGGGTCGTTGATCAACTCGATGCACGTGAGAATTCAACCTATTTTTATCGTTTTTGAGCTACAACATTCTCTTTAATGACAATAATAGTATTATGTCACCTCAATCATCAAAAAAGAATGAATATTCAATTTCGCTCTCAGTTGCATCGAGAAGTCGTTCGACGGGTCATCGGTCGACTCATTTGATTTCAAGACGATTTCTGAAAAACGTCGAAAACGTGCTCGATTTCGCATACTTCATCTCGGTTCGGGTATAGAGTGTTAGGTAAGAGTTATTTTCATAAGGGGGAGTTCTAGATGATTACCGATCAACAAGCACGTCAATATTTGAAGGATGCGAAACGCATTGCCGTCGTCGGCGTCTCGAGTGATTCCGGAAAGACCGCGAACTGGATTGCTGACTACTTAGTCCAACACGGATACGAAGTCATTCCAGTCAATCCGACATTAAACGAGTGGAACGGTCAGAAAGTCTATCCGAGCGTCGCAAGTATTCCAGGACACATCGATATCGTCGATGTCTTCCGTCGGTCTGAGTTTTTAGCGGATGTCGCCAAAGATGCTGTTGCTCACGGTGACGTCGGGATGATTTGGAATCAGCTTGGTCTCTCGAGTGTCGAAGCAGAAAGTCTCGCACTTGGTGCTGGTATTCCATATATTGAGAATCGTTGCATCAAAATCGAGCATCAATATCTGTGAGTCATCGCACGATTTCAGGCATCTTCACCCGTTCGTGAAGGTGTCTTTTTTCATGCGCTTTACAGGTTATGCTTGTCAGGAAGCAAGAAGATGCCTACAATTAGAGACAGACTACTCGAAATAACGAACGAACGTTTGTAAAAACGACGTCGTACTTTCGAATTTTGAGGTGAAATGAATGGCGACAGACTTAAATAACTACAATGATGATGCCATACAGGTGCTCGAAGGACTCGAAGCAGTCCGGAAGCGCCCAGGTATGTATATCGGTTCAACCGATCACCGTGGACTTCACCATCTCGTCTACGAGATCGTCGATAACGCGATCGATGAGGCACTCGCAGGGTTCGGGGAACAAATTGACGTTACGATCCATAAAGATAATGCAATCACGGTCCGTGACCATGGACGTGGGATGCCAACGGGGATGCATGCGTCTGGAAAACCGACTGCTGAAGTCATCTTCACGGTCCTTCACGCTGGTGGTAAGTTCGGTCAAGGTGGATATAAGACGTCTGGTGGCTTACACGGCGTCGGGGCGTCGGTCGTTAACGCCTTGTCAACGGATCTGAAAGTGACGATCTTCCGTGACGGGAAACAATATGAGCAAACGTTTGAAAACGGTGGGATGCCGAAGACGACGTTGCTTGAAACGGGTACGACGCGTCAAAAAGGAACGAGCGTTTACTTTAAACCAGATGGCTCGATCTTCAGTACGTTGACATACAACTACGATACGCTCGCGGAACGCTTACGCGAATCCGCTTTCTTGCTGAAAGGTCTGAAGATTACGCTGACGGACGAACGGTCCGATAAACAGGACATCTTCCAGTACCAAGACGGTGTCAGCGAATTCGTCCAGTACTTGAATGATGATAAAGATACGCTTCATCCGACGGTCGCGTTCGAAGGTACGGAAAACGAGATCGAAGTCGATATCGCCTTCCAGTTCACGGATGCGTACTCGGAAAACGTCCTGTCGTTCGTCAACAACGTCCGGACACGCGACGGTGGAACACACGAAGTCGGTGCGAAGACGGCGATGACGCGGGTCATGAATGAATACGCCCGAAAGAACACGCTCTTGAAGGAAAAGGATAAGAACCTTGACGGAAATGATATTCGCGAAGGGTTGACGATGATCGTCTCGATCCGAATTCCGGAAGAATTCCTTCAGTTCGAAGGACAAACGAAGTCGAAACTCGGTTCACCGGAAGCACGGACGAGCTGTGACGCTGTCATCAGTCGTCGTCTCTCGACGTACTTGGAAGAGAACCCGCAAACGGCGACGCTGTTGATCAAAAAAGCGATCCGCGCAGCGCAAGCTCGTGAAGCAGCACGCAAAGCCCGCGAAGAAGCACGAAACGGGAAAAAGAAGAAACGCTCGAGCATCTTGAACGGAAAACTGACACCTGCTGCTTCGAAAAACGCGGACAAGAATGAATTGTTCCTTGTCGAGGGTGATTCTGCCGGTGGTTCTGCGAAACAAGGACGGAACCGGACGTTCCAAGCGATCCTTCCTCTCCGTGGGAAGGTCTTGAATACGGAAAAAGCGAAACTCGCTGATATCATGAAGAATGAAGAAATCAACACGATCATTCACGCGATTGGCGGCGGTGTCGGAGCCGATTTTGACTTGTCGGATTGTAATTTCGATAAAGTCATCATCATGACCGATGCCGATACCGATGGCGCGCACATCCAAGTCTTGTTATTGACGTTCTTCTTCCGCTACATGCGCCCGTTGATCGACGCCGGGAAGGTCTTCGTTGCCTTACCACCGCTCTATCGTGTCTCAAAAGGAAAAGGCAAATCGGAGAAGTTCGAATATGTCTGGGACGAAGAGACGCTCAAGAAAACGACGAAGAAGTTCGGTAAAGGTTATATGATCCAACGTTACAAAGGACTTGGGGAGATGAATGCACCACAGCTCTGGGAAACGACGATGGATCCTGAGACACGGACGTTGATTCGGGTCACGATCGACGATGCTGCTGTTGCGGAAAAACGCGTCTCTGTCCTCATGGGCGATAACGTCGGGCACCGCCGAACGTGGATCGAGGACAATGTCGCCTTCGGTCTCGCGGAAG
This sequence comes from Exiguobacterium sp. OS-77, assembly GCF_000414195.2. Taxonomy (NCBI): domain Bacteria; kingdom Bacillati; phylum Bacillota; class Bacilli; order Caryophanales; genus Exiguobacterium; species Exiguobacterium sp. OS-77. The sequence continues at coordinate 1,571,547 of NZ_DF239008.1, forward strand.
ACCTCTCGATCATCGAGAATGAGCACGTGACGAAAGAGAGTGTGAACGAACATGTCTAATCTACAAAACATCCTGAACCTGTCGCTCGAGCAAGTCGTCGGCGACCGGTTTGGTCGTTATTCGAAATATATCATCCAAGATCGTGCCTTACCGGATGCCCGGGATGGTCTGAAACCGGTTCAACGCCGTATCTTGTATGCGATGCATACGGAAGGCAACCTGTTTGACCGTGCTTACCGGAAATCGGCGAAGACGGTCGGTGTCGTCATCGGTAACTACCACCCGCACGGTGATTCATCGGTCTATGAAGCAATGGTCCGCTTGAGCCAAGAGTGGAAACTGCGTTACCCGTTGATCGATATGCAAGGGAATAATGGATCAATCGACGGCGATAGCGCGGCAGCGATGCGGTATACGGAAGCCCGTTTATCAAAAGTTTCGAGTCTGATTCTCGACGGGATCAACAAACAAACCGTCGATTACACGCTGAACTTCGATGATACGACGGAAGAACCACTCGTCTTACCGTCACTCCTGCCGAACTTGCTGATGAACGGTTCGACGGGGATTTCCGCCGGTTATGCAACCGAGATTCCACCGCACCACGCGGGAGAAGTCCTCGATGCTGCAATCGGTCGGATTTCCGGTACGGTCCAGAACGTCGATGACTTGTTGACGCACATGCAAGGTCCTGATTTCCCGACTGGTGGTGTTGTTCAAGGGCTTGACGGCATCAAGAAGGCGTTCGAGACAGGACGCGGGAAAGTCATCATCCGCTCGCGCTCAACGATTGAGACACTGCGGGGTGGTCGTCAGCAAATCGTCATCACGGAGCTCCCGTATGAGGTCAATAAAGCCAATCTCGTTAAACGGATGGAAGAACTCCGTCTTGATAAAAAGGTCGAAGGTGTCGCTGAAGTCCGTGATGAGACCGACCGCGACGGCTTACGGGTCGTCATCGAGTTGAAGAAGGAAGCGGACGCAGAAGGTGTCTTACACTTCTACCTCAAACAGACTGACTTACAAATTGCCTATAACTACAACATGGTCGCGATCCATGAACGGACACCGCGGCAAATGGGCGTCTTGACACTACTTGATGCGTATCTTGCACACGTCAAGGAAGTCGTCATCCGCCGGACAGCGTTTGATCTCGAACAAGCGAAACGCCGTCAGGAAGTCGTTTCTGCCTTGATGACAGCAATCTCTGTCCTCGATGAGACGCTTGCCTTGATCCGATCTGCGTCGAACAAAGCGGACGCAAAGGAGAAGCTGATCGCGCGCTTCAACTTCACGGATCGCCAAGCGGAAGCCGTCGTTATGCTTCAACTTTACCGGTTAACGAATACCGATATCGTCGAGTTGCAGGAAGAAGCTGCGAAACTCGAGAAGGAAATCGCTCGTCTTGAGAAGATCCTTAACGATGAAAAGACACGGAATCGTCTGATCATCAAGGAATTGACAGTCTTGAAGGATCAAGTCGCGGACAAACGTCGCTCGACGATCGAAGCGGAAGTTGAAGAACTGAAGCTGAAGACGGAAGTCATGATCGCTGTCGAAGAAACGATGGTCTTCCTGTCAAAAAACGGTTACGTCAAACGTTCGTCGCTCCGTTCATTCGGTGCCTCGAACGACTTACCGGACTTGAAGGAACAGGATCGTCCATTGCTCCAAGGGCAAGCGATGACGACGGATCACTTGATCGTCTGGACCGTTCGCGGGAATTACTTGCTGATTCCGGTCCATCAATTGCCGGATACGAAGTGGAAAGATGGCGGTCAACACGTCGCGAACCTCGTTCCACTCGAACCGGGTGACCGGGTTCTCTCGGCGGATCTCGTCCGCTCGTTCGACGAAGCACAGCATTGCTTGTTCGTGACTCGTCAAGGGATGGTCAAACGCTCGAAACTGAGTGACTACAACGCCCAGCGGAAGTCAAAACCACTTCAAGGTGTCCGTTTGAAGGCAGACGACGAAGTCTTGTATGCTCAGGTCTCAACGGGTCAAACGGAGCTGTTCCTTGCAACACAGAACGGTTTCGGTCTCTGGTTCACGGAAGACGACGTTCCAGTCGTCGGTGTCCGGGCAGCTGGTGTTAAAGCGATCAACCTGAAGGATCAGGATGTCGTCGCGGGTGCAATTGGCTTCAAGGAAGCACCACAGATCGTCCTCTTGACGCAACGGGGTGCCTTGAAGAAGATGCGCCTCGCGGATCAGTTCCAAGTCTCGAGCCGTGCGCTCCGTGGCTTACAGTTGCTCCGTGACTTGAAATCGAAACCACACCAAGTCGCAGCATTGATCGACGTCACACAAGCGAAAGAATTGGTCCTCAGCGGAAAAGAGCAGGAAAAAACGATCCAAATCGGTTCGTTATCGTTCCTCGACCGCTTATCGAACGGTTCATTTGCCTACGATGAAGAGAAATTCGGTCCCTTACTCGACTGGTATACACGATAAGACGAGGCTCCTCCGGATAACGGGGGAGCTTTTTTAGATCTAGCGGGGCAGGAGAGGGGGAATTTTGAGACGAATGCTCGGAATTTTGAGATTTATCGCTATAAATATCGTTTACAAATTGAAACACTGACCAATAACGGCTACAATAGAAGAAATAGTCAGGTCACGATTCGTCACGAACAAGCGTCGGGTCACGCGTCTCCGCAGCTTTGCTTATAGCGTCAATTGATCAAGCAGCTACGGGACCGTCCCTTTAGCTGCTTGTTGTGCAATCTGCCGACCTTGGAGAGGTGATGAAGATGAAATTCAGACGTCGCGAAAAAGTAGCAATCTATATCACTCGGGAAAAACCTAACGGATGGGAACTACTTGTTTTTCATCCACAATCGGCTCCTGAGAGTGATTGGCAGATCCCCGCAGGTACGATCGAAGATGCTGAAATCGCAAAAGAAGCGGCTGTCCGTGAGACGCTTGAGGAAAGTGGTCTCTCGTTAGCATCCGTCCAGTACATCGGCGAAGAAGAGATGCGCTATCCGGAGCGAATGCGGGTGCATTACACGTATTTCTACCATGCGCACATCGAATGCCAAGAGAACCGCTGGACGCATTGTGTGGCTGGTGACGGTCAGGATTGCGGTGATTTCTTTGATTTCGCGTGGTTGCCACTTGAACGGATCACGCAACTTGAACGCCGCCATCATATATTCCTGGATCGTTTGATTCATCGATTAGAACGGACACGTCCGTATGATTGTCGAAAACACGGTTAATTCCGTGTTTTTTTGTTTTGTCTCACTATCTTAAGTTTACCTTGATTATGAGACAAAATCTTATGACTATTGATAATATATGTTATGTTAACTTGAATAAAAAAATGATTTCCTGGTCAGATTCATTCATCCCCCCTGTCATCTAAAAATCGGTCTATCGTCCTGTTGGTCTTCTTCTTCATTCTTTGTTACTCTAATAACAGTAACACCGCGAATGTTACCTTTTTAACGGTAACAAATCAAATGTTTCCATGATTGTGGCAACAAATGAACAGGAGGAATCGTCATGCAAGCTGTTGCCTTGTCGTTTGATGTCAAAGGCTCCCGCGATTATCCGAGCAAAGAAGCATTACTTCAAGCGCTCCGAGAACTCGCGAACGATCTGAATACGGCATTTCCTACGAGTATCGTTCCGTTCCAAATCAAATCCGGTGATAGCTTACTGGCGGTATTTGCGGATTATCCGGTCAGTTATCCGGTCATGCTGCACTTATTGAATCAAGAATTACCAGGTTACATCGGGATCGGATTTGGTCAATATGAGACGATTTCAACGACCCAAGCTGAAGAAGCCAATGGCAGTGCGATCATTCATGCCTTTGAAGCACAGGAATTGGCGAAGACGCTTCCGTCACAGATCGCCTTTGCTGGACCGCCCTACTTACCGACCGCCCTGCTGAATGGTTATCTTGAGATGCTCTATCCGGCGTATTTCGGGAAGACGGACCGTCAAATTGAGTTGCACCGGTTGATGGATCAATATCCGGATGATACGTATGAAGAGATCGGTTTAAAGATGGGCTTTAAGGAACAAGATGCTCGCGCGAATGTCGCAAAACTCGTCTCTCGCTCGCAGCGTAAGCAACGCAAGCGACTTGAAGCTGCCTTGGCACAGGCACTGGAGCAATTCCAAGTCTGGGAGGCGATTCGGTGACTGTCTTACTTAGCCTTATCCTTGTCCACTTACTTGCTGATTTTCCATTACAGACGAGACGGATGGCGCAACTGAAACATCGACACCGACGCATCTTGTTCCAACATCTTGCCGTCCATGCGTCTCTGATGCTACTTGTCCTCGCGTTCTTCGTCATCCGAGGGCAGTTGACCCTCGACATCGCCGGATGGCTAGGAGGGAGCATTCTCGTGTTTCACGCCCTACTCGATGCTTCCCCGCTCAAACGTCGCGTCAAGCAAGCAGCGGCGTACTGGATCGATCAAGCGTTACATATCGCTGCCATCATTGCCTTGACATGGGTGTTCGTTCCGATTGATTGGTCATTGTCGTTCGGGCGACCTGAGCAGGTCCTCTGGATTCTGTGCTTTAGTTTAGTGACGACAGAGTTACTCGGTCACGGGATTGCTTTGATGCTCGCACCATTTGCTCCGCGCTTGATCGAAGCACATTTCGAGCGAAAAGTGACACGTAAAGAGCAACTCGACGGCGTCTCACGGACCGTCACACATGAAGTCGAAGATTCTGCCCGCAGTTATACGACGGAATTAAACGGGATCGGACGTTATATCGGTCTCGTCGAACGGGCAATCATTACCCTGCTCGTCGTCACGAACGCAACCGGAGCCATCGGCTTCATCATTGCCTTGAAGGCACTGGCCCGTTTTAAACAGTTTGAAGATCGCCGCTTTGCGGAATATTACATCATCGGGAGCTTGCTCAGTATCTTAGGTGCGATTTTATGTGGACTGGCGATTCGCGCCGCACTCTAAATGATGAATGAAAGTGAGGGAGACGGTCTTGACCGTCGCACGAAGCATGAAACAAATTGGATTAGTGAGACATCACCGGGTGACGGAAGGATACCCGACAAAAGGCTGGATCAGCGCCAGCGATATTGAAAAATGGATTGAACGGTATGATACGTCAGACATCGATATTCAACCGGTCGAGCTTGGTCAGATTGACTGGACGGTCTGTTATGCCAGTAGCATGCCACGCGCCGTCCAGACGGCGAAGAGTGTCTACGATAAAGAGATCATCGTGACGGATCTACTACGGGAAGTACCGTTTCCGACGATTCAGTCGAATCTACGGTTACCGTTTCTTGGCTGGGCGGTCCTCGGTCGACTCGCAGCCCCGTTCAGCAAACGGATTCAAGCGGAGATCAAGGAAGCGAATGAACGGATTGAGGTCCTGTTGAATCAACTGATGTTCGAGGATGATGAACGGGTCTTACTCGTCGGGCATGGCGGTATGATGATTTTAATGCGTGCTGCCTTGAAACGGCGCGGTTACCGGGGGCCACGGTTCGGTCATCCGCGTAACGGCATGCTGTATCTGTTCGAGAAAGAGGAACCGACATGTTGAAATGGGGATCAACGATTCTGTTAGCACTCTGCCTGATCGTCATCTTCTATACGACACGGGACGAAGAGCCCCTTGCCCCAACAGAGGGACAAATGGAGGTCTACGGTTTTGACGTCGGTCAAGGAGATAGCACGTTCATCCGGACGAAGGAAGACGCAATCTTGATTGACGGCGGGAATAACGGCAAAGGTGAGGATGTCGTCCGCTACCTGCAAGAATTGGGTGTCAAACGCTTAACAGCAGTCATTGCGACACATCCGGACTCCGATCATATCGGTGGACTTGATACCGTCCTCGATGCCTTTCCAGTCGATAGCGTCTATGCCCCGCGTGTCACGCATACGACAGAGACATACCGCGATTTCCTCTTTGCCGTCAAACGCGAAGGGGTGACGATCAAGTCGGTTAAGGCAGGTCTTGAGATCCCGAGTGAAGCTGCACGCTTTACGTTCCTTGCGCCCCTAACGGACGGAACGCAGGATCTCAACAGTTGGAGTGCCGTTCTGCGGGTCGAACATGGACAGGACCGGTTCCTCTTCATGGGTGACGCTCCGATCCGGACGGAACGACAATTGCTCGAGTCGGATGCCGATCTTAGCGCCGATGTCTTGAAGCTTGGGCATCACGGAGCAGACACATCGTCCTCCCTGCCCTTCCTACAAGCCGTTGATCCGAAGCGAGCCTTGATCTCAGCCGGGCAGGATAATGCTTATCGTCACCCACGTCCCTCCGTTTTACAGGAACTGAAAGCAGAACGGATTACGATTGACCGGACCGATCAAAGTGGAACGATTCAGTATATTTCGACCGGTGACGGCATCAAGGAATCGAACCGGACCGATTTACGACCGGAATAACGAGACGTGGAGGTGCATCAGATGCGATTGACCCTAGCAGATTTTGAAGACGATCTAGCGATTTGCGAAACCGACGAACGCGAGACAATCACGTTACCGAAAAGTCGTTTACCGCGCCAGGCAACGATCGGCGACCGACTTGACTGGACCGGACGTTCGATTCGGATCTTACGCGATGAGACGAACGCACGTAAAAAAGAGATCTCCGAGTTGATGGATGATCTCTTTGAAGAATGATGAGACTCCCTCGGAATGCTGAGGGAGTCTTTTTTAACCGAGTAGACTGATGACGAGTCCAGCGAGGATGCCTGCTGTGAATAAGGAACCGATCGTATACGTCAGCAAACGTAATGCGAATGGGAGCCGACGAATCGCGGCAAAGGCTCGGCGATTCGGAGGTCCTCCAGCAACAATCCGTTGATACTCGTCGATAGGACTGTGAGCAACGTCCTGTTGCTGGTTTAGAGTAGAGTTCGATTCGGTAGTATGTAGTTTCATCTGTCCATCCCCCCTATTCTAATGACTATATCCTTCTATTCGCTAAGTAACTTCATAATCCTGTTTCAATTTTTTTGATATTTCACGAAACTTTTGGATGAAACTGGTAGTATAAAAGATAGACGTATTTCTTTATGCGTGATTCCTGGAAAATCACTAGCAGTTTTTTCTGAATTTTCGTACACTTTAGAAATACGATGCATCTTAAAGGGGGAATCATCTATGTTTCAAACGTTACGTACATCACTCAAACAATCTGTCCTTGGTCAGGACGATGTGATTGATCATTTATTGATGGGCTTGCTCGCAGAAGGTCATGTGTTGCTCGAAGACCGTCCGGGGACCGGTAAGACGACACTAGCAAAAGCACTAGCGCAGACACTCGAAGCGAAGTTCTCACGTATTCAATGTACAGCGGATACGTTACCGACCGATCTACTTGGGATGGAGCTGTTCAACCCGCTGACAGGATCGTTCGAACAACGGTTTGGTCCGCTGTTTGCGAACATCGTCCTCGTCGATGAGATTAACCGGACGACGCCACGGACACAGTCAGCATTGCTCGAGGCAATGGCGGAAGGACAAGTGACGATCGGGGATACCTCCTATACGTTACCGCAACACTTTCTTGTCATCGCGACACAAAATCCATTCGATGGACACGGCACATTCCCACTGCCGCATGCCCAACTCGACCGTTTCTTGTTCAAGTTGTCGTTCGCTCCGCTGACACGTCAGGCGGAGAAGGCATTATTACGTGGAGCACACTTAACAGCAGCCGAACTACAGATTCCGCTCGAACAACTCAATGACTGGAAAGAGGAAGTCATCGCCGTCTCGATCGAAGATAGCGTCGAAAACTACTTACTCGATGTCTGTGACGCACTCCGCGCCCATCGTGACGTTGAGATTGGACCGAGTCCACGAGCGACGCTCGCACTCTTAAAAGCCGCGAAAGCACGGGCCTGGATGCAGGAGCGGACGTACGTCACACCAGAGGACGTCAAGCACTTGGCGACGCCATTGCTTGCCCACCGTCTCGTCTTGACGCTCGAAGCGACGCTGAAGCTATCGAACGAACGTCTCGTCGAGCAAGTCCTCGATTCACTCACTGTTCCAACTGAGGTGTAATCATGCAATTGATCATACCAAAAGGCTTTAACCTCATCATTCTTACGATGACAGGTGCAAGCGGCGTCATCGTCGGTCTCTATGGTCCTGTCTGGATTGCGACTTTATTACTCGCCTATACATTATATGGCTGGGTGATGCCGTATTATCTCGAATACGTTGCGAAGCGGATTCGCGTCCGCCTCCTTGAGACCGTTCGCGCTTTTCGAGAGGAAACGATCCAGATACCGTTCGAGTTATCGAACCCAACGAAGTTACCACTCGGTCGCATCACGATTTCTGGCTTGCTCGGGGATCAGATCAAGCTTCCTGATGCGAGTAGTCAATTTTGGCGTCAACACTTATATGTCAGCAAACAGACGATTGTACCGTTTTCAATCGATGTCATTGCCGCTCACCGGGGAACGATTCGAATTCAGTCGTTTGACGTCATGATCTCGGATCCGTTTCATTTGATCACAATCTATGTGACGCTTGATATCCAAGAGCTGGGTCACGTCTTCCCTGACTTTGCACCAGCGTCGGTCGAGTGGAATGAACGGATGATTCCCGGTGAGACGATTGATCGCTCGAGTCCGTTCACCGATCGCTCGAGTTTCCACTCCGTCGTTCCCTACTCCGGAGATGCGAAGTCGATCTACTGGTCCGCTTATGCGAAGACGAATGAACTGTACTCGTATCAATATGACCGGAAACGTAACCATGATTATGCCGTCATCGTCGATGGCTTGTCCGCAGACGGACTCGCTCTCCGCTCGGACTTCGAGAAACTATTATCGCGTGCCGCGACGATCATCCGTGAACTCGAGAAACAAGGGGCTTCCTACAGCCTCTGGATTTCGATGGTCAACCGATCCGGGCAGTGGTACCATGTTCCGTCTGGTATGGGAAAACATCAATTCCTACGGACGATGGAATGCCTTGCTCGGATTTCCGAATACGATCTACCGCTCGAACGCCGGTACTTCACGAAACGATTGCAACGTAGTGTACCGTCGACGACGGCGGAGATCCATCTCGGTCACCGGCAGAAAGGAGTGAGCGCATGATTCTCTGGTGGATATTCCTTGCGAGTCTGTTACCGGTTCCGTTCTATCTCGCGCTCGCTCTTCCGGCACTTGCCTTCGTGCCGCATCGTTCGCTTCGCATCGGATTACAGCTACTCGTAGCGGGGTCCTTATATTTCCTCTCTCCCGTAGCTAGCGTCTTAGCGCTCGTCTTCGTCGCCTGGACCGCGTTTCTTGATACGGTCGATTCGCCGTGGCGATACGCTACGAGTGCGATGGTCATCGGCGTCGTGATGGTATTGTTCCCAGGAGTGACACCACCGATTGGCGCATTTTTAATTTTGGTCTTCGTCATTGCGTATCCATTCGTCGTCACGTACATGACAGAATGGCGGCGTATCTTACCGACGATCGCGTTAGTCCTCAGCGCGGGGCTGATCATCGCTGTCGTCTTCCGGCTCACGAAAGAAGCGCTCGTCGGATCCGTCACGAGTGCGATTCGTCCGCTATTTGAAGCATTCGGTTCATTATTCCTTTGGACGGAACCACTTGGTCGAGAAGCGGACACGATGACGAACCGGGCAATGGGGCTAAAGAATATCAAAGGTGTTCAAGACGTGGATCAAGCTGCCGTCCAGGCAGGAACACCGGATTGGATTTGGATCGCAACGACGCTTCTGACCGTGATCTTAGTTGCGGTTACGCTTTATGTCATCCGGAAGCGAAAAGTCATAGCAATCGAAAGAGAACAAACCGTCAAGCACTCCAAGCAGGTACGGGCGCATGCGCCAAAGCGGCATAGTCATCATCCGCTTCTGAAGATTGCCTCTCAACTCGAGCAAGCCTTCCCAAGACGCCATGAAGAGACGACGCTTGAATGGCTGACACGGATCGAGTTCCCGGATGCGTCACCAAACGCGCGTCTGATTGACGGAATCGAGTTCAGTCCAAGTGAACCAGCTTACGACATCCAGACGTTCCGCCGTCAAGTACGGGAACAAATCGAACGTTAACAAAAAGCCCCTGCTCATGGAGCGGGGGCTTCCTCGTCGCATAACGTGCGCATCAATTGGTTGCGTGGTGTCGTCGCAAGACCCCAGTCGCAAATCGCATCAAGTAAGGGAATCAAAGAGATTCCTTTTTCGCTCAAGGCATATTCGACGCGGGGTGGAATCTCCGGGTAAACGGTCCGTGTAATCAAGCCATCTTGTTCGAGTTGTTTCAACTGTTGCGTCAGCGTCTTTGGTGAGACGTCCTGGATATAACGCTCCAGTGTATTAAAACGTACTGTCCCTTCTTCGTGCAGCTCGTACAAGATCATAACTTTCCACTTGCCTTGAATCTGACGCATCGTCGCATCGAACTCATTTAGATACGGCATACCGTCCCCTCCCTTACCAAAAGGTAACCGACTGACCTAAAAGTGCGTACTTCTCGGATTGGTTTCCCTCTGTTATCTTCAATCTATCATATCAAATAAGGAGACGATATCATGAAAACAGGATTCATTGCCATCACAGGTGCAACGTCAGGAATCGGGCATGCGATTGCGCGAACGTTCATTCAAAAAGGATACCGTGTCTTATTGCTCGGACGACGGATTGACCGTCTGGCGAGCCTTGCTTCAGATGATGTCTTGATTCGCCAAGTCGCAGCCACCGACCGAGTTGCCCTCGATGCTGCTTTAGCAGACGCGACGGAAGCGTTCGGACCGGTCGAAGCGATCATCAACAATGCAGGACGGATGTTACTCGGTCAAATCGAGACGCAAGGAGCGGAAGAATGGGAAGAGATGTTTGACGTCAATGCGCTCGGTGTCTTACACGGGATGCAAGCCGTCCTTCCCTCGATGGTAGAGCGGAAGACCGGTACGATCATCAATATCAGTTCGATTGCCGGTAAAAAGACGTTCGCCGACCACGCCGCATACGTCGGCACGAAATTCGCCGTCCACGCGATGAGTGAGAACGTCCGGGGTGAAGTCGCCTCTCACGGTGTCCGCGTCATGACGATCGCACCAGGAGTCGTCGAGACGGAATTACTCGGTCATACGACAAGTGACGCGATCAAGGACGGCTACAACGAATGGAAACAGTCGATTGACGGTGGTCTCGATCCGCAAGTCGTCGCGGACACCGTCTTATTCGCCTTCGAGCAACCACAACACGTCAATATTCGAGAAATCGTCTTAGCCCCGACGAAACAAGTCGATTGACGAATAATAGACCGAAGCGCTCGGAAATGGATGTACTTCCGAGCGCTTCGGTCTGTTTTCATGTAAGCGTTACTTTATTAGGTGACTCTGTTCAATCGTTTGAAAGATTGATTGATAGATCTTCAGTTGCTCTGAACGATTCGGTCGTTCGATCCCCTCACCGAACAACCAGGTCGTCTCTTGTGTATCGTCATAGAGCATACCAGCCGCAAACGTCGGATTCGGCACCGAGATGCTTTCCTCATAGGAGAGACTCGGATCAAGAAACGGTTCGACGGATTTTTGAGAGCCGATGAAGAAAAACGGAATCTGTGCTTTCCGGTAGACGGTGGCATAGTCACGTCCCGATGCCTGATGTAAGTACTCCGGCATGATCATGACGGCATCGTAACGTCGTAAATCCCTTTTGATATCCTGCAGATCAATCGAGTGGAAGTCCGGGGATTGCGTAAGTACTGGAGCCTTTCCGACGACAGCGATGGTGAGATCGATGGTACTGGCCTTTGGCGTCAACGTTGTTTTTTTCATCATACATACGGTAAGCAGTAAACTGAGTGCAAGTAAAGTCATGACGGTTCTTTGTCTCATCTGTCCCTCCATGATTTCCTAATATTAGGTCTTTCGCCTAGTTCCTTTATACCATAGAAATGGATGACATTATGTTTTTTCACAATAGGGAAATCGTGCGAATAAAGTAACAATAGGATCCAATAAAAAAAGACTCCCTGAATGGAGTCTCCTTACTTTTCAGCATCGATTTTTGAAGCCTTACGCGCAATGACGACAATAAAGACGATGGCACCGACAGGAATCACGAGCGGCATCCAGTCGAGGATATACTGTGCGTTCATCGTATCCCCCCTTACCTAGCAAGCTATAAGCGTAGCATATGCCAATTGTTAGGGAGTTGCAAGTCACGGTCGGGGCAGAAGTTCGTTAGCAAGTGAGTAATAAATCAGCACACTTGTCGAAAGGATGTATCCGATCAATAAAAGCGGTGTGAATTTAGGTTTCATGCGTCGTTCGATCAAGCGTAACGAGCCGATGGTGACAACAAGAGCGACGAGCGGACTGAATCCGAATACGACGATATCTAAGGATGTCGCGACATCTTCTGGAAACACGAGATGAAAGACAAAAAGTGAGAATAAGTACCACGATGTATAGGATAGACAAACGAAGAAGAGGAAAGTAGCTAGTTTCCGCATCCCGTTTGATTGGCTTTTTTCCATCTGTTGCATGTCGTTCCTCCTACATAAGTATCAGATATCCTTAATAGTAACTGGAACTATTCGCTTAAAATATTCAAATATGAATATCCGACAAAAAACGACAAAAAGTTTTTTTCTCGACAATTAAAAAAAGCAAGATCCACGGTCAAGTGAACCTTGCTTCAACTCTTAAAGAGCAGGTGTTTCGACTTGATACATCGTCGCAAGACCTGCCACCTTGTTCTTGAATGTCTCCCGGCGTTCGACAGGCGCAATGATTTCCGCCTGATTGCCGAATTGAATCAGCCACATCATGAACCCGTCGGAAAAGAGCGCATCGACCTTGACTTCGAACCAGAGGTCATCGAGACGACGGCAGCGGATATCCGTTCCGAACCGGTCGACGACGGTCGGCATTAGACTTTCCTGAAATTTAAGCGTCAATTGCTCGTTCTCTCCCCCATACATGTTGAACATGTTACTTAAGTAACTCGGCTCGACATGGACCGGTTCTTCCATCGGTTCAAACGCTTTACAATTGACGATTCGGTCGACCCGGTACGTCCGAATCTCTTTGATCCGCTCATCACGTCCAATCAAATAGTAATTTCCGTTATCCATCAACAGGTGAGCCGGAGAAACGAGGTAATGCTCGCCATCTTTCCGTAACTCGAACTTTCGCGTCCGTTCGTTAAACTTTCCTTGATACTGGAAACTGATGACGAACTCATCACTGATAGCTTTCTGGATCGTATCGATCGAGCGCGACGTCATTCCTTTTGGTTTTTTGACAGTATGTAGTACCGGCTGGAGAGACTCCGCCATCTTATCACTCGTCAACGACTGAATCGTCTGAACGAGCGACGTCGTCTCACTTTCCGAGATAAACTTCGCACTGGCGATGGCATCGACCAGCAATCGGAGTTGATGATGCTCAAAGGGACGACTGACGAGATGATACGGAATGGCAAGTCCATTCTTCGTCTCTTCCGCCACGACGTCAAAACCTGATTTGGCAAGTGCCGCAATATCATCCTTCAACGATTTTCGGGATAGCTTCTCGATCAGTCCTCGTTTCGAGAGTTCCGTGCTCAATTGCTCAAGCGTCAACGTATGGTCTTCATCCGACTGACGTTCGAAGATTTCTCGTACAGCAAGTAAGCGGTCACGGTTCGTTAATTTTTCGTTAGACACTACGCATCCTCATTTCCTAAGTCACAATGGTTTGGTTATACTTTACAGTATACATGAAAATAAACACGAGATTAACAATAAAATGGTAAAAATTAAGAGATAGGAGAATTGGGATGCATTATATCGCAGAATGGAACGGTCAGCGTTTTGAATACCGGGATAGCGGGAGTGGTCCCGTCATTTTATTAATTCATGGTACACAATCGGATTACCGAGAAGTCTACCATGTCGAGAAGTTAATCGCGGCAGGATATCGCGTCATCGTACCGTCACGCCCCGGGTACGGACAAACCCCACTTCAGCTCGCTGATAGTCCAGAGGCGCTCGCAACATTCTATTCTAAGTGGCTAGCTTCCCGTCAGATTAAACATTACACCGTTTATGGCATCTCTGCCGGCGGACCGACGGCAATCGCGCTTGCTGGAATGGATCCAGGCGTCCATGCCCTTGTCTTAGCGTGTGCGATGACGCACCGGATTTCCCTGCCGTACCATCGTCTTCTGATCCAACCGGTCTTACAACGTCCTTTACAGTTCATCCAGTGGGGGCTTTGGACGTATGTGAAGGATAAGATACGCAAGTTTCCTGAAGAAGCAGCAGTTCGGATGGTCGAGATGACGAGTCTGTTACCACGCGAAACAATCCGTACCCACATTAGTGAGACGGATGCGTCGTTATTATATGAAGTTGGTCTTCAAAATGGTCCTGGGCGAGGTGTCTTGTTTGATATCACACAAGACATCGAACGAGAACGGCTTGAAGCCGTCACGTGTCCCGTCTTGATCGTCCATTCGAAGTCAGACCGTGCTGTTCCGTTCGAGCATGCCGAACACGCACGACGGAGTATTCCTCACGCGCAGTTCATTGAATCGAAAAGTCCCGGTCACCTGATTTGGATTGGTCCATCCGCACGTCGAGATGAACGGATGATCGAACGATTCATCGCCTTCAATCAGATAACTTGAAGGCGGAGCCGCATTTTTAGCTTCTCATCATCTTCCTCGATCGCAATCAGACCACGACGCGTCAGTTCACCAATCGCACGACGCGTCCGGTCTTGATTAAGTCGGGCACAGCGGGCAATCTCAGCGATGCCCATCCGACATGACAGTTGGTTCGCCTTAATCTTTGATGAAGGCTTCGCGACGGAGCGTTGTAAGAGGCGCCAAAAGACATGGCGGGCATCCTCTGATAAAGCATAGGCATTTTTCTCGATCACCGGTGGCATGTAACGAACGTCTTCTCGAATCCGGCGAATCAGATAGAGACTGAGCCATTCTTCAAGCTCCGCTTGAATTCGTGAGAATTCGAACCACCAAAGCTGCTCGAGTGCCTCTTCTTCTTTCGTTGCCAGCTGCCAGCTAGCAGGAATCTCATCAAACTCTTCCTCGAGCCAGTCTTCGTAGTCGAGTGCCGTCTCATACAAGACTTGTGACGGAATCTGCTCGAGTGACGTCCGATGTTTATAGATATCAAAGCTCATCCGTCGAAAATGTTCGACGGATGCAGCCACTTGGCTCAAATGAATTAATTGTTTCGTAATGAGGCGCGCCAGTCCATCCATCTCGAGGTGGATGGCATATAAGTGTTTTTCTAGCGCAATGAGCGTGCTTCTCTCCATTCGACTGTTCCTCCCCTATTTGTTTTTCGTCTTCTTGTCTTTTTCCGCAAAACCCTTATTCAAAACCAATTGTGAGCATATCGGTGTATTGACAGTGCAGTTTGGAATAGAATAGAACAATCGAATTCAAAAGGAGATGCACGATATGTATACGATTTTTGGTAGCTCACGTAAAGGAAACAGTGAATGGCTCGGGGAACAAGCATTGAAAGGAATCCCTCATGTTGCTGTCGATTTGGCGAACGTCTCGATTCAGCCGATTGAAGACCGCCGTCATCACGGAGGCTTTTTGCCGATTGGCGATGACTATCGCCGGATCGTCGAAGAGATGCTTGAACACGATGACATCCTGTTCATCACTCCGATTTACTGGTACTCGATGTCGACGAAGATGAAATTATTCATTGACCGATTCAGCGAGTCACTGCGCGATGAAGAACTTGAATTCAAACGTCGGATGGCAGGGAAACGATTCCACTTGATTGCGGTCGGAGGAGATAATCCACGCGTCAAAGGACAAGCACTCGTCACGCAGTTCGAGCATATCGCATCGTTCCTTGGCGCAACGCTTGAGACAGCGATTCTTGCCGAAGGGAATGCACCAGGTGAGGTCGAGCACGATCAAGAGGCGATTGCCGCAATCGAGGCGTTTCGTGAAAAAATGTCAGGAGCACGTGTTTAAGCACTGTTCGTGAAGGGAAATAACTGAAGCAGAGCGCACGACTATCTAGCGTACGACTCAATTCAGGAGGTGGTCAGCCATGTTCGCATCTAAAAAACGATCGAATCGCAAGTGGAAACAACTGACTTCACGCCAGCATATCCTTCATCTTGAACATCTGTATCAATCACGCGAAGAGACGATCGTTCGTGATCGCCTCTCCTTACAACACATCATGGAACGTGCAGTCCGGACCGGACAGACGGTCCACGTCCGATTAAAACAACTCGATACGGTATCCGGTTCGATCCAAGCGATTTTTCATGACCGCGGAACGATTGAACTCGTCACATCGACAGGTATGCGCCGGATGGTGCGATCGTCGGACGTCATCGATATCCAGTGGACGACAACCTAACAGCATGTAACCCCTTCTCGACTAGAGGAGGGGTTTTTGGTTTACATGAGTCCTTTGCCACCGAGCGGGTGGTCTTCGAGCACGCGTTCAACATGCTCGAGCAATGGACGCGCTTGCGTAATCAAACGCCGCGTCACCGGTAACTCTAAAGACGCGAGGTGTGCAGCGGCATCCGTCCAGATTTCACGGACATGTAGCACATCCGATTCGTCAGAAATACTGATGATGTAGTGCAGACAACTCGGATGAGTCTCTAAAGAAGCCGCAGCTTCAAGTAACAGGGCGATGACGTGGTCGCGTTGTCCGGTTTGAGTCGTAAATGTCGTCCATAATCCATACATCAAGAGGTACCTGATAATGGACGGACTTCTGCGCGCCAACCGTAAGATTCCCCTTCTGCGACTTGAGTCGTCGGATGAAGGGAAGCCAGTTCCATCGCATGATTCAAATCACGTGCTTCAAAGACAATCAAACTGCCAATCTGCTCTCCATGCGCTCGATCCGGCTCTACTTTCTTCTGTACGACCCCATCTTGCCAGTAAAATGCTTGTGTCGTAAGACCCGGGTGCCAGTCTGATAGGACATCGACTTGTTCATTGAAGGTGTTCATCAACGCATCACAACGCGACATCAAAGCATCGATCTCTTCCTTCGATAAAACATCCATTCGGTCTGCATCATAATAACCAACGTATAAGAATTGCATCGTCTTTCCTCCTCTCAATTTTCCCATTCCCTTCCATGAGAAGGCTAAACAAAAGCCTCTTGTCTCTACGCTGAGAAACAGGAGGCTTATGTATCATTCATCTTTTAACTTGACGTTTTGATCGGCTGGTAACGTCGTCGTCGTTTCCTCGTCTTCAAGTTTCGGAACTCCAGCACCATAATCGGTTGCTTCATCCGTCACGTAAGACGCCGCGAACGCTGGATTCAGTAAATCGGACTTCGAACCGACGATGACGATCCGCCCGTGTCGGACTTCTTCTTCTAGATCCTCAGCGACATCCTTCGTCATGCCAAGCTCGGACAACTGAGCAATCCGGTCATTTCGGTTACTCCGGACGGCTGATAATAACGTCTCAAAGAACGACTTCTTCGTCACGCGGTATGGTAACGTCTGTGTGTCATTCGCGATCCGTTCCGCGAGTTCTTCGTCTTTGGCAAAGATGTAAATCTGTTTATTCGAATAGCCACTTGATTTGAGGCTCGTCACTTCTGCGTCGACAGCGGTCATGTTTCGTACGATGCGTGTTTCAAGCATAAAAATCCCTCTCTTTCATGCAGCAAGCTGCTGATAAGAAGTTATACCCGGAACATAATAGTTGAAACCTGAAATTGAAAAATGGATCAAGCAGCAGTCTGGATTGAAGACGCACGCCGCTTTTGCCAGATCGTAAACAAGGCAATCAGAATCATCAGGACGACTTGTGGGATAAGCGTCTCGAGCGTTGGGTAGAAACCAATCCACCCGGCAGTTCCGAGTCCATTGATCGGATGAATCGGTAAGACGTTCGTCAGCTGCAACGCGTGCAGACTCGTACCAAGAATCTTGAACGCCATTAGATAGATTAACCACGACGCGACTTGGAACAGACGATGGATCGGTAAACGGACACCAATCTGGATGACCGCATACGAGACGAGACCGATGATGATGATCGCGAGACCGATTCCGGATAATAAGGCAGTTTTCGTCATCGCTGGTGCCATTCCGATATAAAATAACAACGTCTCGGCGCCTTCTCGGAAGATCGTCAAGAAGCTGACGAAGAACAAGGACGTCGTCGAAAGCGTCGATAAAAAGTGTTTTCGTTTCGCAACGGCGCTTTTCGAGTGCAACCAATAGCCGACGAACAACATGACGACGACTGCAACGATGCCCGTGTAGCCTTCAATTTGTTCCCGACCCGTCGCCGCGAACGAGGCCTGAAAGACCGTCTGGAGGATGAGCGCTAACAGACCGCTTGCGATCAGACCAAGCCCAGCGCCTGCCCAGACCTTCCCTTCTTGTTTTGAACGACTTTTCCGTGCGAAAGCAACGAGCGCACTGACGATCAGTAACGCTTCGAGACCTTCCCGCAGCATGACGAGCATTGCATCAACAAACGTATAATGCGTCTTCGTTTGTAATTGTGCGATAGCATTCTCAAACGACTGGAGTTCTTGTGCCGTCTTTTCCCGCGTTTCCGGCGTCAGGCGGGCAAGTAACAGTGGTACATCTGATTCAAGCTGGGAATAGAGACCTTCATTACGTGTCCGGACCTCGCCTTCCGCACGTGGCCAAGTCTTCAGAAACGATTCGAGTGCTTGTTTCGCTTTCGGTAAATCATTTTCAGCTAGTGCGGTTTGCGCCTCCTCGAGTGGCGTCAGCAGCGACTGCAGTCCCGTTTTCTTCGCCTGGACTTTCTCTCCGTCGAGGAAAGACTGAACGGCCGTATCGAACTGATCAAGTGCGGCTTGCCATTCCTTCGTATCCGCGGAATCACGCGCCGCCGCGATCCGGATCGACGCGAGCGCCATCTCGATGTTGCCATAGTGACCGACACTGTCATTGCGAACAAGACTCTCGTGCGTCGCCCATGCGGTCAACAATCGTTGCTCCGCTGCCGGACGGTCGCTCGCCTTGACCTGCCGCATCTCTTTCGTCAACGAAAGCAATTGCTTCACCTTTGCTTTCGCGACCGGATCCGTCTTCGGTTTCGTTGCTTCTTCCTGCTTCCGGACGGCAGCAGAGAGAGCTGTCAGTTGCTCGCGGACTTCCGGAAACGCTGCCGATCGTTTCGCATCGACCTGTTTGACGGCTTTCGTGATTGCCGCTTGTTGATCAGGTAAGTCTTTAGATGCTTGATTCAGTTCATCAATCGCTTGATTCAGTGCCGCGCGATCTTCACTTGCGACGGCAGACAGGGCTTGTCCGATTGCGACATAGAGATCATCCGTCGATGCAGCATGGACGGGCACCGCGTGTTGACCGGCTATAAGGAGTACAAATACAAGGACGAGATTACGCAAATAACGCATCACCGATGTAGCCTCCTTTCGAGATTCCACCGAAGCAAGCGAAGATGGCACTTCCACGGTGCGTGATGTATTCATTCAATCGGTCCTGTGCGGCAAGACGACGCTGAATCTCGATGAATTGTTTCGGTGAACGCTGATACGATAAAAACAGCAGTCCGGCATCAAGGGCACCCGTCTTTTCATCGATGCCGTCTTGATACGAGTAGGAACGGCGTAAGATCGCTGTCTTCCCGTCCCCGTGTGCGACAGCGGTATGCGAGTCAACCGGTAAGGCGGCTTCGCCACGAGCTTGTCGTTTCGCTGGTGTGACGGAAGCGAACTCGTCTGTTGAGCCAAGC
Source organism: Exiguobacterium sp. OS-77 (assembly GCF_000414195.2). Lineage (NCBI taxonomy): Bacteria > Bacillati > Bacillota > Bacilli > Caryophanales > Exiguobacterium > Exiguobacterium sp. OS-77. The sequence continues at coordinate 1,591,269 of NZ_DF239008.1, forward strand.
GGAGCCCCGGAAGCACGTTCGCGTCCGAAGGTCCGTTCTTGCTCTTTTAGAATCGTCCGGTCCCAGACTTCAAGATGCATCTGGATGCGACGGACGACAAGGAACGAGCCGTTCGTCAACCATGGTGTCCCGTCTTGCCACTGACAAAAGAGAGAGTCTTTCCGGACCTGCTTCTTCGAGACGTCAGGATTCCCCGTGCCGTCCTTGAAGCCGAACAGATTACGCGGCGTCCCACCAGAGGCATCTGCTGCTTTACTGCGCTGGAAACCAGCTTGCGACCAACGCATCGCGACCGTCCCACGCCCGACACGGACGAGGTTACGGATCGCATGGAAGACGACTTGGGCATCATCACCACACACTTGGACGACGAGGTCGCCACCGCTCCATTTTTCGTCCAGACGATCGAGATCGAACGTCGGCAACGGTTTAAGGGCATCCGGTTGTTTATGACGGATGCCGAAGCGACCGTCAAACAGACTTGGACCGCACCCGAACGTAAACGTCAAGTGTCCGGCAGATAATCCATCCGCTTCCCCCGTATCTTCCGGTGGAACATAACGGGACTCAGAGTCGCCATATGGTAACCCGGCCGCAAGTCTGGCGCATAATCGCGTCCAACGCTTTAGTAAATCAACGAGTTCGTCGCGTCGGTCCGTCTTGATATCAAACGCTACGACTTGGACGTGATTTTGTGGTGGAGTCAGAATTCCCGCTTGATACGTACCGTAGAACGGCTCTTGATCACTGGCTTCAACAGTCAATGTCCGCGGAAGAAACTTTTCAAGACCACTGGCATACAGGGCAGCACCGAGACTCGTCAAGCCCGCGACCTTAAGAACGTCACGCCGCGTGACACCTTCTTGGATTGGTTTCATGCTTATCCCTCCAGTACGATGCCCATCTTCGAGAGCGGTTCCGCGAGTTCATTGATGGCGACACTCATCTGTTTGACATCTTGTTTCGAGAGACTCGTATAAAGGACATAGCCATCGCCCTTTTTCTTCGCGTCGAGTAACGCATGGACATCCTTGAAGCGAGCCGCAATCTCTTTTGATAACGCCGCATCTTGTTTTTTCAGCGCCGGGTTCAATAGTTCGTAAATTTTTTCAGCCCCTTCGACGTTTGCCGCGAAGTCATATAAATCAGTATGCGAATAACGGTCTTCTTCCCCTGTCACTTTTGACGTCGAGACCTCGTTTAACAGATCGGTCGCCCCCGTGACGAGTAATTCTGGTGTCACCTCGACCGTCTCGACCTTTGCCCGAAGTAAGTGGACGTCCTTCATCAATTGTTTCGCGTACGCTTCATAACCTTTTGTCGTTCCCTTTTCAAATAACCCTTGCTCGATCCGGTGGTAACCACCCCATTCCGACGCTTTCACGTCGCCTGCTCGCGCATCGATCTTCGGATCAAGGTCACCGAACACTTCCGCGATTGGTTCTGCGCGTTCGTAATACATCCGTGTTGGTGCGTACAATGCTTTCGCTTCTTCAAGCTTGCCAGCCTGTACGGCATCGGTGAATTTTTCCGTCTCGCGGACGAACGTATCGATTTCGTTAATCGCATACGTCCGGTAATCCTCAACGACCTGGTCAAAATTCTCTTTTTTCGGTGCTGGTGTCTCCGCCTGTTTCGCTTCACTGCAACCTGCTAAAACGACGGCGAGCGCCCCTGTCATCAATAATGCTTGTTTCATGTATGGTTCCCCCTGTTACTAATTAAGTCAGTTCCTTAAATAGTATAGACGACAATGATAATCGTTATCAATAAAAATTTTTTGCAATAAAAAAAAGCTTGAACCGGTTTATTTCAACCGATTCAAGCGCTCTATCAGGCTTGTTCTTTGCGTTTTTTGAAGTACGTCCGTGAAATGATGAACGTGACGATCCCGAAGCCAATGAAGACGAACGCTTTTTGGAATAAGCTCAGGAACGACAAATCGAACAGTAAGAGCTTGACGGCACTGATGGTCAGTAGCAACAATCCGGACAATCGCCACGTCGACGACGTCCGCATCCGACCGATCGCGACAAGGACGAGTGCGAGAACAATATAGGCAGCGGACAACGTCGTACTACGCGCCGTCTCTTCAAGACCGCGGTAGAATGGTAACTCCATGATGATCAACGTGTAGGTCGTAAAAACCCCGATTGCGGCTAAAACGAGGACAAGTTGCCATGACCCTTTCCAGAGCGGATCACGATGTGTCTGAACGAGGAGCAAGACGAATGCCGTTGAAGCGACGACCATCGCGAGAACAGTCAAAGCGTAGGACAAACCTATGTTTTGATAGGATTCATAATCAATGACGGCTGAAAAGATAAAGACGACATACAAGCCGACGTTAAACAACCGTTGATGTGGCATGCGCGCCCGCGGAACGAACCAAAATGCGGCGATCAATCCGGCAATCAAGAAGTAGCGTAGTTGATACGTCCAGCTGAGGGCATCTGCCGGAATCAAGAGGACGGCGACGAGTAAGGCAACGTGACCGACGCCGTTTTGAGCGTGATCCTTCAATCGTTCCGCAAGCACGTAGGCAATTCCGGCGAACAGAATCGCTACCAGCATTCCGAACGACCAATCAAGGATCAGTAACGTCAGTAAGACGACAATTCCGGCAAGCCAGCTTGGGACGTTTGGCTGAAACTGGATGCGTCGGCCGACGAACGACGTCGCACCGTAACCAAAGAGTGCTGCAAGTAAGACCGACCACTCATCAAGTCGTGGTACCTGTTCATCAAGCCAGTAGAGCTCTAACGAGAGTAGACCGAACGCGAGTGCGATCGTAAAGATCATCCAAGCGAAGACGAACGCCTTTTTTGCCTTCAGTCGGTCAACGGCAAAGAAGATCACTGCGAACAAGACGACTTCGTACAATAAGAAGAGCGGCAAGTTCGGCTCGTCTGATAATTGTAGATACGGTAATAAGAAACCGGTGATGGATACGAGGACGAGCAAGGCTTGCGATCGCATCCAGAGCATCAAACCGTACGCGATGAAGACGACGACGAGCTCAAGTAAGAAAGCTAAAGACGGTGGATAGAATTGATATAAGGCCATCCCGGCGAACAGTGCCGCCAACGCGACGATCGTACCGGTCGCGACAAGTCCGACCCCGAGCTCACGTCGTTTCTTCTCATACTGGTATTCTCCGAGAGCGATGACGAGTAAACCAATTAAGACCCCACTTCCGATGCGGACAGGTGGACTGATCAGACCGGCAACCGAGGCGTAGGAGAAAAGGAATAAAGCCCCGAGCGCAGCGAATATCGCTCCAATCCGGGGTAACCAGACGGTCGCGATGACCTGTTCCCATTCTTCGCGGGAGCGTTTTTCCTTAAATGTTGGTGGAGGAACAACCGGTTTTCGTTTCGTATAAGCAGGGCGCGGAGCTGGGCGAGCGACTGTACTTACTTCTGGTTCGCTCGGTTCAGGTGCGACAGGCGAAGTGTGCTGTCCTTCAAGGGCAGCTACTCGTTGTCGTAACGCCGCGACCTCCTGCTCGAGACGCGTGATCCGTGGATCTTCCATCTCTTCACTTCCTTTCATGAATACATTGTCATTCTTTTACACACCTAGCAGGTGAACTCCTTCATTTTACAGTAGACTTCGTATCGATATGCCTGAAAATGACAAAAATCCGGTCGCGTCGGAGCGACCGGATGAGGGTTTAACGAACAGATAACGCATATTGTCCCGTTTGATTGAAAACGGATGTGAACTGCGAGCGACTGACACTGTACTTGCCGCGGTATGGGTCCGAGACGTAGAACGAACCACTTGAGACACCTGTCACGAGCATGACGTGATAGTTCCGGTAGCCTGTGAATGTTTTACCGTCCGGTTTGATCCAAGAAAAGTAGCCATATGGATTCTTGAAATCGACCGTTGCCCAGACGATGACTGGGTTACCGCTACGGATTTCACTCTCAATTTTCGAGACGCCTTGTTTCGAGATATCAACGGCACCACTGCGGTATTTTTTCGCAAGTGGTAGGATCCCTTTCGGGTAGATGCCCCAGTTCTTGTAGTAGTCGAGCGTACCGGCTGGATTCCCCGTGAACATTTTTTCTGGATCTGCCCAGTAATACTTTCCGTTCTTATACGTCGCGTTCTTCATACTTTTTGGCATTTGCTTATAGAGTGACGCAGCAGAGACGGCTTTTTTCTTGTATTCGAGTGCCATCTTCAACGAGACGAACTCACAGCCAGATGGATACCCGAGTGAATATTGGTTGTAGTACGGGACGTTTAGCTTCTTCGTCGTCGTCGATGGTTTCGACTTCGAGACGTATTGCGTCGAGATATAGCGGTAGCTTCCCTTGTAGAGAATCCGTGTCCAGCTCCCTGACGTGCCGTATGTCGCGACGGCAACCCCTTTATTCAGCTGCCCTACGACCTTATACTTCGTTCCAGCACCCGTCCGGACGTTAAGTGTGCCGACCGTCGTATACTTCGTCCCGGTCGATGTGTACTTCGACGAAGACGATTTGACGAAATCCTTGTGTATGTAGCCGGTGCGGGATTTAAAGCTGATTTTGTACCAGCTGCCAGACGTGCCTTTTGAACTGTAGACGTTTCCTTTGTAAATCTTTCCGAGAATCTTACTCGATGTCGACGGTTTTTCGCGAACGCGCAAAACATCCGTCGTCACGGTTAATTTCGTTGCTGCTTCAGCAATGAGCGAAGGACTGAGTACGCCAACGAAGATGACTGCAATCAGCAGTACGGAGAAAAAACGTTTCATGATAGACCCCCTATGGTGTAATTTGGTGACTCGTTCCCCTTTTCCCAACTTTTTGAAAAAATAATCAACATTTCTTTAGAAAAATCTGAAAAATGAGGAACGTCCTTGTTCGTTATATCAAAAAAACTCGATCATGCCTACGGGCACAGTCGAGTTGTCATCTTTCTGAAATCAAAATAAAATTTAATTTTTAATCGTTAAAATATATGGTGATGGTTGCGCAAATGCTTGTTCGAGCAGATGAGCGACGAACAAGGTATCCTCTTCCTTGACTGGTAGCGGCGCGTCCTCGACGATACTACGGTAAAAGGCGCGATACATTTTACCGTAATCGCCAACAGGACTTGGAATCCGGACGTCTTGCAGATGACCGTGTTCATCATGATAAATCAAACGCCCATAATCGTCTTCTGAATCCTCACCGAACCCCTCTTCTCCCGGGAAGTAGTTCGCTTTCAGGTCGAGCTCTTGCCGGTCGACGTGTTGTTTGATGAACGTGCCGTTCGTGCCGTGTAACATCCACCGGGGTGCCGGGGCAAGTGCGACATGACTCGTCCGGACGCTGACCTTGAGCTCCGGATAATAGAGATCAATCGCAAACGCGTCGTCTGGATTATGCGGCAGTCGAACACTGCGCACGTCAAAGGCGACCTTGTCCGGTTTTCCGAACAAAGCGATGATTTGATCGAGCGTATGGACGCCGAGTCCGTAAAGCGCACCGTTTTCGTGACGCGCATCAGCTGACGCCGCTTCTGGGCGGAATAGATCAAATTGCGAGACGACCTCGACGAGACGACCAAGTTTCCCGGACCGGATGATTTGCGCGACGACTTGGAAGTCGCTGTCGTAACGTCGGTTTTGATAGGCGAGAATCTTGACGCCTTGCGCATGTGCTTCTGCAAATAGACGCTTCGTCTCCTCTTCCGTCACCGTAAATGGCTTTTCGACGAGAACGTGCTTTTGATGTTGCAGCGCGAGCAACGCGTATTCGAAATGTGTCGCCGGTGGTGTATTGATGACGACGACATCAAGTGCCGGGTCAGCGAGCATTTCGGACAGATCCGTCGTAAAACGGGCATCCGGCAGTCGATCCTGATAGGATGCGAACAGCTCCGGTTTTTCCTTCCGATTGTAAATCCAGGTGACGTGATAATTGTCCTCGATCATCACGTACGGTAAATGGTAACGGGTCGTACTTTTGCCAAAGCCGATGAAGCCGATATTCAATCGCATCCGATCACTCCTTGAACCGTTCTTTTTCTATTACCATACCAAACGAAACGACCGTTGTCTTGATTGAACCGCTTCAAGCCGTCGCTTCGATGCGTTCATACTCATAAATCGAGAAGCCGTCCCGTGTTCCTTGATGGACGAATCCGAAAGACGTGTAATACGCGTTGAGAAACTCGTTTGAAGCGACACAGTCGAGTCGTAGGATTTCTCCTTCATCCTCTGTCACTGCAATCGCGTGTTCCAGTAGTTTTCGACCGACACCACGTCCTTTTGCGCGGTCGCTGACGACGATTCGATGGATATACAGACCTTCTACATCATCCCACAAGGATTGATCCCATTCGAGCGAAGGAAGCAGGGCAACGGAACCAAGCAGCTCGTTCTGATCCTCAAAGACATACAGGCGGCCGGCTTCTAAATCTCGCGCGACGAGTTGTTCGATGTCTTGCTCCAGATAAGCAGACCACTGGCTACTGCCACTGGCTTTGAGGGAGAGCGCTTTTTGCTCAAGTAGGGTTGCGATGTTTCGAACGTCTTTTGATGTAGCTTGTCGTATCATGTTATTCCTCCTGTTACAAAAAAATTCTTCTCTATCCTAACGAATGTACAGCGAGAAGAAAACCTTTTTGCTTCAAGATTTCATCGTTCCCCATTATTTTGTGATTTTTTTCATATTCCACAATTTTATTTCAATGTAACGTATCCTTTAGGAGTGATCTGACCCCCAGTCGTCACAACGGTAAACGACCGGCTTCCCACGAGCCGGTCGTTTTTTTTGTCATTCAGGCGAGTTCGACCCAGCGGCGCGACAGATTCCGTGCTTGTGCCCGGTACTCGTCGTCTTCGACGATCGGATTGCTGAGTCGTGGAGCGGAATCCGCATAGTAGCCGCCGTTGTCAAGCGGATCGTCGGTTGTTGCGAGATAGAGTGCCGTCTTTGCGCCGTATTCCGGCGTATAGAGTTTTCCGGTCCAGTACCCGACTTGCGCGACCGGTTTGAGTAACGTCTTCATCACTTTGCCGTACTTGCCGCGATAGAACAAATCCGTATTGACGATCCCCGGGTGGACGCTGACGAACGTGATCCGGTCGCCGTGTATTTCAGCCAGTTCACGCATATGAATCATTTGCAGGAGCTTTGATTCGCGGTAAGAACGCATCGGACTATAGTGTTCTTTTTTGACGTGGGCGATTGCTTCAAGTTCGACGTCGGTCCGAATCAAGCCACCTTCACCTGCGAGCGACGAAATCGAGATGACGCGCGGGTCGTTCCCTTTCTCAAGTAACGGCAATAAGCGCTCAATCAAATAGAAATGACTCAAGTAGTTGACCTGGAATTGTGATTCGAAGCCGTCCTTCGTGACATGATACGGCGGTACCATGACACCGGCGTTTAAAATCAAGCGGTCGATGCGACCCACTAAATCAAACAGACGATCCGCGAAGCGACGGACGGAGTCCAGTTGATCGAGTTGGACGATCTCGATTTCCAGGTGCGTATGCGATACACCATGTTCCCGCAGTAGTTGCACGAGTGCCGTCGCTTTTTTCTGCGAACGGACGGTAGCGATGACCCGATCTCCTCGCTCCAATAATTCTTGAATCGTGACCATCCCCATGCCGGAGTTGGCACCCGTGACGATACAGATGTTCATCCCTTTTCCTCCTTGTGTTCCGTATTGAACGCAAATAGTTCTGTTTCTAGTTTTCCTTTTTCTTTTCGTTTGTACACCTCGTTTTGACGTTATTTTTCGAAAATTTCAAAAAGTAACGTATACTAAAAGGAGAACATGTTATCACGAAAGAGGTGGTCGGATGGAAGAAGGGACGATCTTATTCGTCGCAGGAACGTTACTATTGATTGCGATCATCACGACGAAGTTTGCCGTCCGGTTAAATGTACCGACGTTGATCCTGTTCGTCGTCGTCGGGATCGTGGCAGGGTCAGATGTTACAGGAATCATCAACTTTGGTGATTTCGAGCAAGCTCGTCTCTTTGGGACGATGGCGCTCGTCCTGATTCTGTTTGACGGTGGCTTGCATACGAAGTGGACACACTTCCGGAAAATTCTCCCCGCTGCCCTGTCGCTTGCGACCGTCGGGGTCCTTGCAACGACCGGGATCATTGCCATCGTTGCGTATCTATTACTTGATTTTTCTTGGCCGGTCGCGCTATTGATCGGCGCGCTCGTCGGCTCGACTGATGCGGCTGCTGTTTTTTCCCTGCTTAGTGGACGACCGGTCGATGCCAAAGTCAAACATACGCTCGAAGCGGAGTCCGGAACGAATGATCCGATGGCCGTCTTCCTGACGATCTTGTTCACATCGTTTGCGTTAGCGCCGGAATCGTTCTCGATCGGTGCGGGTATTCTGTCCTTCATCTACGAGATGGGACTCGGGACGCTAGTTGGTCTTGCGATCGGGTATCTCGTCACACAACTGCTGAACCGGATCGAGTTGCCATCGTCCGCCCTTTATCCGACGCTTCTGTTCAGTGGGGCGCTCTTCTCGTATGGTCTCGCGACGATTTTGCACGCCAGTGGGTTTCTCGCCGTCTATCTGACCGGGATTTGGATCAACAATCATGACATGATCTACCGCGAGACGCTCAAACGATTCAGTGGTAGCTTGTCGCATTTAGCAGAGATCGGCATGTTCATCATGCTCGGACTGCTCGTCTTTCCAAAACAATTACTCGATCCTCGGACCTTGTTCGTCTCGGCCGTCATCGTCCTGACGTTGATCCTGCTCGCTCGTCCACTTGCCGTCGTCTTGTCGTTGCTGCCGTTTCGATACACGGTCAAAGAACAGAGTGTCATCACGGCAGCCGGATTACGGGGCGCCGTTCCAATCATTCTCGCGACCTATCCGCTTTCAAGCGGTCTCGCGGAAGCGCCGCTTCTTTTCAATATCGTTTTCTTCACCGTCATGACGTCTGCTCTTTTGCAAGGAACGGCCTTGCCGTGGATCGTCCGGCGAATGGGGCTAGAGACACAGCCCGACACGACGGTCGAACCATTCCTGAAATTCATGACCGTCACCCATCCACAAGCGGAGATCATCGAGGTCAGGGTCTCGACAAACAGTGTGATTGCCGGAAAAACGCTACAGGATATCGAGATGCCCCAGGATGTGCTCGTCGTTGCAATCATTCGTGAAGATGAAATTCTGACGCCGCGTGGTCAGACACGTGTCCTCGTAGACGATCAACTGTTGATTTTGACACCTAAACAAGCGGATCAGGATGTTCGACGGCTAATCGTGTCGCTCGGGTTATAGGTCGTTCTTTACACATCCTCCAGTAGGGTGTGTTTTTTGGTGTGGATTGGTATACTCAATAAGGAAAATAAAGGAGGAAAATTCATGTTGAAGCGATTGCTTGCCGTTATTATGACAACCGGTCTCGTTTGCACTGTGCTGACGTACATATCATATACACCGATTACAGAGAGGGAAGCGAATACGATGTATGATTCATTCGGTTCAACATTTTTGTCATACGTCTTATTCGCCTTGCCAATCATCTTGCTGTCCGGCTTTTTACTTGACTTTATCATCGGCATGATCATTAATCGTTCTTCAACGACACTAGCGTATGTGCCGACAGTCGTTGGTTATGGGATGTACGGCATCGTGATTGCGAGTCTCCTGATTCTCTTGACGACGAAGGACGAATTTGACCTGCCGCTTTCTTTTACGATCGCTACTCTGACAGCAATGATCTATTACAGTCTGTCCGTCGTCTTTCATCGATTGTCACAGCACGCGCACTAAAAAAACGAACAGGCACGTCTGCTTACTCGCGGACGTGCCTGTTCGTGTTATTCTGCTTCCGCTCGTTCAATCGTGATGACACCCGGTGGACGATGCGGGAAGGTCAACGTCAGACCGGCAAAGCGACAAATATCATCTTCGTTCGGTGCCCGGTGCACCCACTCGATCGTCTCTTGTCGTGCTAGCGCGTGGCGGATCCGGTTATCGGCTTGTGTACGCGAGATGCCGTGGCAATCGACGTTCGTGATATACGTTGCTTCGTCCGACTCGATCTGTTGCCAAATCCCGAGGATCAGTTGACCAATCGGACTGACGGATTGACCATCCGGTTCTTCACTGCTGACGGCATCATCGAGCATTTCGATGACAGCGTCACACGTCTCACCGGAAGCAAGCAATCGCGTCGATCCTTGTTGTAGAATCCGGTATCGCGTCACGCCGTTCTCGAGCCACAAGCGCTGTGCGAATGGATTGACCGGAACACCGTGGAAAAATGTCTGCGTCCCGCGCCAAGCAAAACCAAATGATGGATCGTACGCCCGAATCGTCGCCATGGCGCGATCATGGAACTTAGCGATCGTCTGTCGTTCTGTTTCCAGTAAAGTCCGGATCGCGTTATCGTCTTCTAACGGGACCGTCTTTGGTGTCACGGTGAATAATTCCGATTCCGGTAAGCGGTGTGGGGATAAAATCGTTCCGTCGAATCGATAATCGTTCGCCGGACGTCCAGTGCGCCCGACGGATAAGCGCCACGTTCGTTCTTCCGGCATGAAGGCATAACTTTGATGGGCAAAAGGTGGTGCGACGAACAGTCCCGGAAACGGATCGAATGTGTCGACTCGCAGGACGTCACCGTCATACCAACACTCTTCGATCAGACGGACGAGCCGTCCGACGGGTGCATTACGGTCCGTCAGGTAACGACCGGTATTCGCATGAAATCCGAGTAGGAACTCGCGCTCTTCTTCTTGGAACGTCACCATCAAGAGTTGGAACAACGACGCAATCTGCTGCTCGACGAGTTGTGGCTCCTCCTCCGTCTTTGCCTCGAAGGCGACCATCTTCCAGCCGGACCGCTCATACAGATGGATCGTCACCGGAAAGAACAGGAAGGCACCATGTGTCGCTTCGAGCTTGACCATGTCCTGCGATGCTAATCGTTCCGTCAGTAGGGAAAAGCCCATTCGTTCGAAATGATCTTGCAGCCGTCGTTTCCAATGTGTGAACTCCACGCAATCCTCTCCTCTCGCGAATTATGCGCCGCGCTTTCGTAACGGATTCTTTGACCAGTAGATGTAGAGACCAACGAGTCCCGCGATGCCGATGAGATAAGACGGCGTTCCGCTGACTTGAATTAAGACGTCTGGTGCCGGGAAGACCGTCACGAGCAGTGCCTTGTAGGTTGAAAATAAAATGAAGCTGATGACGAATTGAATCCACACCCGCGGTTTGACTTGTTTAAGCTTCGGTGCCGTGATGACTTGTGACATCGCGTCGATCAAGAATAGAGCGATGATCGAGAAGAATAAGTAGTCAATCAAAGCGAATTGGAACAATCCATCGATCCCTTCGATGAAGATGAACATCAGGATCGACGAGACATAGTTTCGCGTCCAGCGTTTTTGTGTCTCCATCCGGTGTCGTTGTGGTAATTCAGCAATCATCTGATCGAGGCGTGCTTCGACCGATAGTCCGTGAATCTCTTCGAATGGACGCTGTTTCCGCTGGGCTTCATAGATATCTGCCCGCAGACGGTCTTCAATCTCCGTCCGGTCCGGTTCTGCGACATTCAGGTTCAAGCGTGGTAAAACGGTTTCTAATAGACGTGTGTTGGCTTTCGTTAATTTCAATCGATTTCCCCCTTTTTCATGTTTAAGTATACTGGGTTTTTGGGAAAAATACGTAATGGAAGTAAAAGATTGCTTGACGAAACGATGAAGAATGTTCAGAATTATTAAAATATAGTGTCGGAATCAGACAGAAAGGACGTGTCGGACCATGCGTCAAACATTGACGAGCGCCGCCTTGATCACCTTGCTGACAAGTGCGGGCATCGCCTTCCCGTTGGCTGAAGCGAAGCCACCTGTGGACCAAGAACCGGTCGAACTCGATCAGCAACAGGAACAAACGCCTGAAACAGAATAATAATAACCCGCGCTCAAGCAGGAGCGCGGGTTATTTCATGTATCACTAGGTTGGGTGACGCGTTCGTCAATCGTGACGGTCCATGTAACGACCGTCGTACTGTCACGAACACCCTGTGCCTCGATCGTCGAGAGAAGTTCTTTGACACCACCTGATCGTAAAGTTTCCTCGATCTTCATCGCGTTAGCATATGGGGTTCCCGGGCACTCAAGCAAACCATCCGTCGTCACGAACAACTGATTCTCGCCTTGGCGCAATTCGCGGACGCCTCTTGTATAACTCGGCACCGGTAACGCAAACGTGTTCGCGCGTCCAATCCATTCATAGAATTGCCGCTGGTTCAAGGCGGCTTGTCCCATCTTCATCAGCTCCGGTTGAAACAGATACAAGACGACGTCACCGACCGAGAACCACCAGATGAACCGCCCTTTCCGGACGGCAATCAGACACGCTGTCTCCCCTTGCAACGTCGCACACGCCGCTAAAAAGTCCGGATCTTGAAAGAAATCCAGCACGGTCGTCTCGATTCGTTGGAATGCGTCCGTAAGTGGGGCATCAAGATCAGTCCGAATGCGCGACTCGTGTTGTGCTAACTGCTGTAAGACAAGTGCCGCACTATCCGCTGTCTTATGAGCGTCTAAGACGACGGTCATCTCCCAATCGTCGCCGATTAAGATGGCAGCCCCGTCTTCGTTTTTATATTGACCGCTTCTTGAGCAGCCTCCGAATCGTCCGAGCGTCACTCGACCAATCTGGTCAATCTGCTTCGTGTCGACGAATGGTTCGTCGGATCCGACCCAGAAGTAGGATGGATGTGTCGTCTGCATGCATCAGTCTTCCCTTCTTTACATCTCCCGCAAGTACGGTTGCAAGAATAAGCGTAATCGTTTTTCGTAGTTATCCGGGTCCATCGTGTACGTCTCGTCATGACCGGCATCGCGAACTGGATACAATTGTTTTAATCCCGTTTTTGCTTGATACAGTTCGTACATCATCCGAACCGGAACGAGTTCGTCCTTCATTCCATGAATGAACATCGTCGGAACCCGACTCTTCGTTGCTTGACGGGTCACCGAGACGTCACCATAAAAGAAATCTTGCTCGCCCTTGTTCCACATGCTCGCGATCGTCAGAGACGGAAGTGCCGGGTAACGGATCTGTTCGTCCGCAAGTAGACTGAGCCAGTCGTCGAGTCGGGCGTAAGCTCCTTCAGCGACGATCGCCCGGACTTGGGTTGGTACGGTCTCGCCAGAAGCGAGTAAGACGGTCGCTGCGCCGACACCGAGTCCGTGATAGACGATTCGTGTATCGTCTCCGTTTTCAGCAAGCAGGCGTTTCGTCCATTCCAAGACATCCAGTCGATCGAGCCAACCGTAATTCCGGACGCCACCGCTTCGATCCTGCCCACGCCGTTCGATGAGTAAGACATTGAAATTAGCCTCATGGTAATAACGGGCAAGCGCATAAACACCGGTCTGTGAAAACATCATCTCATCCGGAACGAGGAGGACCGTCTGTTTGCTACCGTCAACCGGTAGATAACGTCCGAAGCGGACGATCCCGTCCTTCGACCATTGCTGCGTCTCGCTCGTTTGTTTGAACCATGTCTCGTCGTTCGTCACTTGTCCGTTTCTTGTCGTCTTCAGAATCGGAGAAGCGTCCGACTGACCGATCAATGTTTCTTGCATCCGGTATCCATCATAGACGATGAACAATAGCAGACACGTGACGAGCAACACGATGCCGATTCCCCATTTGCGCATGTGCTTCGCTTCCTTTCCGACAGTGAGTCTTTCCTTATTCGTCGTCGGTTTTCACTTCCCCTGCTAACGGGGTCGAAAGGAACGATTGTTTATACCAGCGCTGTAAGGTATCGATATCTGTTCGTTCAAAATAGAGCGCGTTAAAGGCAGTATTGCCCCGCAGTTGAATCTCAATCCGGGCAATCTCCTTTGCTTCGAGCCAGCGGGAGACGGACCAGGTCAATTCCTCAATCTTCAGTCGCGGCGTATAGACGGTCTCTTTTTGGACCCATTGTTTGCGTAACATCAAGAGATCGTGACCGGTTCCGAAACGGGTCTTTCGGTAACCGCTGCGCACAGCGAAGTAATAGAACGGTAACCAGATGAACAGAAGCAAGATTAAGAAGCGCCAGGAAGAATCAAGGACGATGATGGCGATACTGCTTAGTGCCGTAAATAACAGCGCATAACCGAGTAACGGCCAACGAACCCGGTAGCGAAAGCCAATCGGTGCGACTTCATGCTGCGGACTGAACTGACGAAAGCGCGGCAGATATGTCGCTAGGAACGGATCAATCTCGTTCGTCCGGATGAATGGATGGAGCAACAGTCGCTCCTTCTCTCCGGTCGCCGAGATGATGTGTAAGGACAGACTCGCTCGACCGATCAAACGCTGAATCCAGCTTTCCTGAATGACGAGGGCTTGAATCTTATCAGCATGAAACGCGACCTCGGTCCGGTTCAACATCCCGTACCCGATCAACAATCGGTTGTGTTGCAAGACGGCACGGTACGAACCGTATTTCAAGATATAGACGATGATCGAGCCGATGTAGATGACGAGTAAGACGAGTACGCCAAGTCCCGTCAAAACGAACAACGATAAATGCGCGAGTTCCGAGAACAGTCGATCGACATAACGTTCAATGAACTGATCGATGAATTGATAGGCGGTCCCGATCCCGACGAGCGCTAGTCCGACGCGTCCCGACAAGGCACCAGCTAATGCCAAATCGCGGACCGGGATCGTATAGGCGACTTCCGCCTGCTGTTCTTCGACGACGAGTTGCCCCTCATTTTTGATCGACGATTTCAGTTCTTTCGCAAAATCAAGACGGATCCCTTTTAATTCGACTTCTGGTGTTCCGCTCTCAGACGACGTCTCGACGGTCAACGTCGCAAGACGCAACAGTCGTTCGATGACGTTTTGCTGAATGCCGATCGACTCGATCCGTTTACGTTGCGTCGTCCGTTCACTTTTTTGAAAAATTCCTTTGCGGACCCGAATCGTCTCGGCATCAATCGTGAACGTATAGAAATACCAGGAGGCGATCCCGTATAAGAGGACGAACACAATCCCAACACTGATCCCGATCCACGTATAGGTGTTGATCTCGCCTTTGCGGATCGCATTTAAAATCAAGGCGGCGAACGGAATCAGGAGCGAGCGGATGATCGAGATACTCGACATCACGATGAACAGCGGGTGGACACGCCGGGTCATAACGATTCCTCCTCCCGCTCCTCGAGTTTCGCGAAGCGTTCGACTTGTATGCGTAGCACGTCTCCTTGCGCACGATCGAGTCGTGACAACGTGACGAAGCCGGATGCCGTTCGAATATCCAGTGTGATCAAATCATAGCGACGCAGAATCGGACCCGTTTGGCTATCGATCAATTGCACCTTGACGAGCGGCACGGTGACTTCGCGGCGGAAGAAGATGCCGTTGCGGACGACGAGAAATTCCTCATCGATGCGATAACGCATATACTTCAAGCGAAGAACGGGTATGTAGACGATACGGGGAATGAAATAGATCAGCCAAAGCAGACCGGCGATGCCCATCCACCAAGGTGTCAGGTCGAGCCACATGACTTGGGTAATCGTCGTTCCGATCAAAATGACGGCGATCAAGCCGTGTAACGGCAACAATCCGAGCCGTTCTGCTCGAATCGATCGTTCTGGCAGCGTATGCCATTGTACAGTAGACATCAAAAAAACACTTCCTTTCGTTTCCATTTACGGTTAAAATCGTCGCTTAGTTTCAGACAGCGGTTGACATTTTGTATGATTTCATCGCATATATAGAAGTGAAGAACTGTAACACCAAGGAGGAACCATGTTAACTTTTGAAGAAAAATTACGAATTATCGAGACTTTCCCACAGCTCGTCCGCAAAGATGTCTCGCTAAAACGCGTCAATTTCCAATTCCCGGACAGTCAGTATGAGAAGAAGAATCTCGTCTATCATTTGCATCCGAACGGGAACGGCTTCGTCTATGCCGCTGGTCTACCAGGTTATGAAACGGACGAAAAAGGATTCGTTAATATCCGTGAATTTTCAGAGCCTGCTTTAATTCTCTTATTAGAAGATGCAATCAAAGCACTCTCGACGGTCCAATCGGTCGAAACACTCGAAGAAACATGGGTCAACGATAACCAGTTCGAATTAACGTTGCTCAATGAAGACATCGACACGTGGCTCGTCTACGCTGGTGATCTTTTAGACGGTGCATTCAACTCGTATAAGGAAGCAGCGAACTATCTTGAAGAAGAAGGTTTCCGCCGTAAATAAGACAATGAGCGATCCGGTTAATCCGGGTCGCTCATTTTCATGACGAGACGATTCAGTGCCGCTTTGACGACGCGTAAGTCTTCTTCGTCGACGTCGAGTGTCTGGACGAGATCAAGCGGAACAGTCTCTGCTTGTTTCCTTAACGCACGACCAGCATCCGTTAAAAAGATTTGGATGTGCCGTTCGTCTTCCGGCTTACGGACGCGTCGCAACAGATCTGCCGCTTCGAGTTTCTTCAGTAACGGCGTCAACGTTCCCGAATCAAGATGGAGCCGTTCACCGATGGCTTTCAGCGATTGTCCCTCCTCTTCCCAGACGACGAGCATGACGAGATATTGCGGATACGTCAGACCAAGTGGTTCAAGTAACGGACGATAACGACGCGTGATCTCACGCGAAATCGCATAAAACGGAAAACAGAGTTGTTCATCTAAAGCTAACGGGTTCATAAAAAATTCCTCCTATCGTGAGCAAACGAGTTGCATTTCGATTTAAATTGTATACAATCTAATTGTAAGCTACTTATTTGAATCTAACAACGAAAGGGAGTTACACACATGAAACCAATGTTCACATCATCTGCAACAGCTGTCGGAGGTCGCGACGGACGCGTCGTATCGGAGGACGGTATTCTTGACGTCGCCCTCGCAATGCCGGTACCAGGATCGAAAAAACAAGCAACGAACCCAGAACAACTCTTTGCTGCAGGATATTCTGCTTGCTTCGACTCTGCCTTGAACATGGTCGCTCGCAAACAAGGGATCAAACACGATGGCAGTGAAGTCACAGCACACGTGACATTAAACGAAGCAGCTGACGGATTCATGCTTTCCGTCGAACTCGATGTTCTCGTCCGTGGGATTTCGGAAGAAGCGGCGGCTGAACTTGCGAAAGTCGCGCATACGGTCTGCCCTTACTCACGTGCAACTGCTGGAAACATCCAAGTCGACGTCTACACACGTACGACTGACGCAGAATAAGTGTAGCATTTCTAGCCAGCCCGAGGTTTACTCTGGGCTGGTTTTTTATTTTTTATATTAATTATGGTATCTGAAATAATTGTATGTTCATACAGACGGGACTGATTCAAAAGTCAGTTTCTACAAGGATAAGGTTGGCAGATCATCATTCTGCCAACCTTATCTCGTAACAAAAAGAATGACGCATCACACGCTACTCCTACAGGAAAAGCGCATTTATGCGCTGGCAGAGACAAACAAGACCCGATTTCCTGCTTGAATAAGGCAGGAAATCGGGTCTTGTTTGTCTCGCCTGAGGAAAGGGCGTGAAAAGACGCGTCATTCTTTTTTTGAGTCAGCCCCACCTTTTTATAATTGATGTACCGATAAAATGACGAGTTCCCCGGACACGGTGACGTAATACGCATCCTCAAAGCGATGACGCTCATTGTGCTCTGCGTCATAAACCGTGACCATTGGTTCCGCATCGTCACCAATCGCTTCGTGTAGATAAAAGCGTCCCCGTAAGACCCGTTCGAATGGCTCCTTATCGAGAAAGCGAGCCCCGTTGCGTAAGTTGATCACTTCATGATGGTGCTCGGACCGGTCATTGACGATGAAGATCGTCGACTCAACGTCATCATACGTGAAATCAAGCGGTTCATAGTTGCTCCACTGAATCCGGGCGACTTCTTCAACACTCGCTTCCGTATCAATCCGGTAAAAGACTTCTTCATTCAAACGATCGGTATAGGCACTGAAGATCAGATGCCCTTCTTGTTCTCCGAGATACTGGACGGTATCCCCTTCCCCGTCTAATTTTAACAAGGTTGCGAACGATAAGTGCTCAACACCGCGTTCAATCTCTTCAATCAAGGTTTGCAGTGGGGCAATCAACAGACTTTCCGAATGGTCGATTGGGTCTTCCGGTGAGATGACACCACTTTCAAGGGCGTCATAGAATGAGAACTCATCGAGCCGGGCGTTACAGACGATGTACTCCTTGTCTTCAAGCGTGACGAGAAAGAAATAGAGTTCCCGGTAGTTCTCCGTCATCCCGTAGAGTCGTGGATCGCGAATCGTCTGCCGGGATTCGTCCTTGACGTCATACAAAAACGCGGACGTCGTATCCGTCGTCTGTAAGAACACGAGATAGTTCTCATTGAGCACCCAGTAAAGCGTCAAATCCCCTTCAACATAAAACGACGCAATCTGCTCCCGTTTCCCGGACAAGAGATCGATGACGAGCACTTCCGTCTCACCGCCCTGCTCTTGCGTATGTTCATTCAGACAATAGACTTTCCCGTGACGCACGAATGGTCGGGTCGGTCCATGATCCGTCAAGACCTGCGGCGTCAGATCGACTTGTTCTTGATCTTCAAGATCATATCGGCTGATGTGATAACGTGCGTCATCGAGACGACGTCGAAAATAGATCGACGACGGTGTGACATGCAAGACATCCATATGGTCGGCAGGTAAAGCACGGGCATCCACTATTTCCATTTTCAATCTCCTCCTGAACACGTACTACTTGTCTTTTTCCCACGAATCACTCTGCTTCAAACAGGGTCTTCTTGTGCGTTTAGCGAAGCAGAGTGCTACAATATGGCTAGATGACTACAGGATGAGGAAGGTGCGAAACGGTGCAATCACAAGATTTGAATACAATGATGCTTGAATATGTCAATGATAAGGAAGAATACGATGCTTACGCCGACAAGTTGAAGATGCTCTTGTCCGAGTTGCTCGACGCGGCAGGTATCAAGTACCACTCGATCGTCGCCCGAACGAAGGACTCCGAGAGTCTGTATCAAAAAGTCTTGCGGCAACCGAATAAATACCGCTCGCTCAAGGACGTCCATGACTTGACCGGAATCCGGATCGTCACCTATTTCCATGACGACGTCCGGGAAGCGGCACGGATCATCGAGAATGAGTTCGCGATCGATCGCGATCAATCGGTCGATAAGTCGACCTTGCTCGATACGACGGAATTCGGTTATCTCTCGGTCCACTTCGTCGCGTCACTGAGCGAACAGCGACTCGCCTTAAGCGAGTACGGACGCTTCAAGGACTATACGGCTGAGATCCAAATCCGCTCGATCCTCCAGCATGCGTGGGCGGAGATCGAACATGATCTCGGATACAAAAATCCAAACAGTGTTCCAGCAGAAGTTCGGCGCAGCTTCAGTCGGGTGGCAGGATTACTCGAGATCGCCGATCAGGAATTCGTCAACATCAAGAAACAATTGAAACAATTCGAGGACGAGACCGTCCAGCAAATCTTGTCTGACCCGCATCAAGTCCGGATCACGGCAGATAACTTGAACTACTTCATCGACCACTCCCCGGTCATTAACGAACTCGACAAACGACTCGTCACGTCGCAGATGATGCTCGATTCCGACCAACAGTTGATTAACGAACTGATCCGGATGTTCCATTATGTCGATATCCGGACGTACGGGGAACTAATCGAGGCGGTCTCGACACACAGCCCGCTCGCCCTGCGCTGTGCGAAGGTCATGCCGAATCCATTCCTGCCCCGTCAAGGAATCGGGATCGCCTATATCTGTATGGCGTTGACGATTGCTGGCGAAGATACGCACCGGATTGACTACTTCTTCCGCCGTTTCTACCCAGAGTTACGCAACGTCGAAGAAATCGTCGCCCAAGTCGCTCGCGTCGTCGAGTCAGATGATTCAAGAGAAAAATATTGATTAAACTAAAATTTTTCACTATACTAAATCACGAGTGAAAGAAACTACGGTATAGAAAGAGTGAAGGATACATGGCAACTACACTAGAAGTGGCACAACGCGATCAATTGATCGTTGATACGGAAAAAGGATTACGGATGAACTACCGCGCGATCAAAAAGGACGTGCGTAGCATGTTCACGACCTACTTGACACGTAACGAGTTCTTCATCTTAAAATCACTTTGTGCGAACAGTCCGCAAATCGCTTCAGCCCTCTCGCAAGAGTTTCAGTTTTCAGCGAGCATGATCACGGCACTAGCTGACGAATTGACGAAAAAAGAGTTGATCTCACGTGAACGGAGCGAACTCGATCGTCGCGTCGTCGAACTGCGGGCCACACCGAAAGGCATCGAGCTCTACGAAAAACTCGAGTCGATGAAGATGGATTACCTCGCAGACGTCTTCGAGGACTTCTCGGATCAGGAACTGGAACTGTTCCGCTCGCTCTTAACGAAGCTTGAAAAAACAGTCTAAGCTGTTCGATGGAACGGATCCGGTCAGGACGACCGGGTCCGTTTTTTAATGCATGCAAAAGGAGGAAACGATATGTTTGATTTTGAATCGGTGCAACACTTACGGCAGACGGGACAATATGAAGCAGCAAAGGCAGTCGTTCTTCAATATGTCGAGATGGCGCCAGACGATCCGACCGTTCTCTATCAGATGGCATGGTGTCATGATAGTCTCGGTGAGGAACATGCTGCTGTCCCCTACTATGAACAAGCACTAGCGCTCGGCCTTGCAGGTGAGGACCGTCTGCAAGCGTATATCGGACTCGGCAGTACCTACCGCGTCATCGGTCAGTTTGAAGATGCGTCAGACGTGTTCCACCGCGCATTGCTTGAATTCCCGGAAGCTTACGCCCTGAAAGCATTCCTCGCGATGACGGAGTACAATCTCGGTCAAACCGATCAGGCTGTCGGTCGCTTGCTGAAGACGCTCGCAACGACGTCGTCGGACGTCTCGATCCAGACATTCGACCGGGCAATCCGTTATTATGCCGATCATTTGGACGAGATCGTTAAAGAATGAACGGCAACGGTTGACGAGTGCTCGTTTTGCACAGCATAATGTAACAGCCAAGCGGACTCGCTTTTGGCAAGAAAGGAAGTTAAGGATGTCATCAAAAAAAGTATGGACCGTAGAAGGATACGAAGAACAAGGGCAAGAAAAACACGGCAAAGCCAGTAAGTCAGAGACATATACGACTGAAGCGGATGCTAAGAAAGCTGCTAAGAAAATGGCGGATCAGAATGATCATCTCGACGTCTACGTCATTTTTACGAGTACAGTCAATGGTAAAACAGAAGAACGGTTCTTCAATTCGAACGGTAAGTATAGTGAAGAAGGTTTCGAATGGTAATCCGCGTTTTCATTTAATGATTCACAAAAAGCAACGGGTTCGTTTCTCTTCGAGTGAGAGACGGACCCGTTGCTTTTGTAATGACTTCTTTACGTCTCGTACCAAAGCGGCATTTCAAGCTGAAATCCATCGTGATCTCGGATGATTCGCTGGATACGTCGTTGCATCGCTTCCATTCCGTCTACATCGAACCGCTTCGCCCAAACGAGTGCTGAAAAGACGACCATCGCCATATAGAGACTGTAAATCTCCCAAAATCGCTTCGGTACCTGCTTCTCAAAATATCCCTCGATCATGCGGCGTGCGAACACAGGACTTGTCTCAACTTGAAATAATCCACATTTGACGAAGTCATGCCATGGATCGCCGTAGTCATGATTGCCGTAATCGAGGAATGCGGAGAGATGCCCGTTCTCGACAAGGAGATTACCGAGATGGACATCGTCATGTTGCAACCGGTTCGGACGCGTCTCAAGTAACGGAATCCTCTCGCCGATGAATCGATCGAGACGATCCACCCACTCCGGGGCAAGTAAATCATGAACCGCTGCGCGATACCGGTCATGCTTCGCCTGACAACGTACATGCCAAGACGTCATCACGCTGGGAGCAGGTACCTCATGGATATGTTTCAATGCTTTTCCTGTCTCCTGACCGAGTCGGGGTGCTAATTCCGGCGACTCGAGGAGCACACTTTGGACGGTTCGTCCGGGTAAGTATGGATAAATGCCGTACGCAGTCGTTGCGGTCCGTCCGGTCGCAAGTGGTAAGGCATGAGCAATCCCCTGTTGTTTTGGAATCATCAAAGTTGCTTCTCGTTCAAACTGACGACTTGACGGGTCTGTCACGACCTTGACGATGTAGTGTGCTGTTGTTGTCTTGACGGACCAGACGGCTTGATGCGAGCGTCCGGCAAGGCGTTTAACGCTATCAATATCGATTAGTAATGGATGATCGGGTAGCATGAAAACTCCTTTCTGACACCAAAAAGAGGACGCATCTTGCGCCCTCTTCGTCATACCTGTGGAATGTAGCCAGCAATGATCTCAAGCAGATCGGCATACGCTGTCTCAAAATCGATGTTTTCAATCATATAATCATAATGATCGCGTTCTTTCCACGCTTCCTCGTAATCGACGAGTCGCGCTTCAAACTCCGGTGTATCCCCGCGCATCAACAGTCGTTCCTTCATCAAGTCGGGTGGGACCGAGACGAAAATCGTGATCACTTGGTCGCCAAACAAACGCTTGAAGTTCGCCGCCCCTTTCGGATCAATGTCCTTGATGACGATTTGATCCTGTTCGAGGACATCGACATACGCTTGACGCGGTGTCCCGTACCACGCCCGGTGGACGTGGGCGTATTCGATGAAGCCGTCGTCTTGGATCAATTGTTGGAACGTCTTGACGTCGACGAAATGATAGCTTGCTCCATCAATCTCTGTCGGTCGTTTCGGTCGGGTCGTCACCGACGGGATGAACCGGACGTGCGCGTATTCCGTTCGCAGACGTTTGATCAGGGAGGACTTTCCGCTGCCCGATCCACCAATCAAGAGAATGATTTTACCTGACATCGTTTTCCCCCTGTTGTTGTGTCGTGAAGTAACCTGTAAAGCGAAGAGCGAACTGTTCGAGTTCACTATCGACGACCGTTCCGTAAATCGGTCGAATGACGATTAAATAGCGTTCATACGAGATGATCCGGGATGTCTCGTTTCGTGTCATCTGGACTTGTTCTTCCGGATAACTCTCGACGTAATACCAATCGACCGCAATTCGTTCATCGGATGGGGTCTCATAAATCCAGGTCACCGTCGTTCCATCCGCAGGAAGGGTGCTTTTCAAGGTGAAGCGCTGAATCTGCTTCAGTTCCCGTTTCGCTGACGCAAGTCCTGCCTGATAATCCGCAGGGCGCATCGGTGTCGTCGTCACTTGCTTCGGTTTTGGTTCCGGCAAGCGGGCAAAGCCAAGCTGAAGTCCGACGAATAAAGCGACGAGCGACAAACTGATGACGAATACGTATTCCTTGCGCATCCCTTCCTCCTCCTCATCCTTCGAATGTGTCACGCATCCCTTTTGGATCATTGACGATGACGGCGTCGACACCGATTCGTTGCATCTGCCGGACATCCTCGACCGTCTTCGGAGTGTAAACCCGGACCGTGACGTCTTGCGCGTGAGCGAACGCAACGTCCGCTTCCGTCACCCGTCGATAATCGGGATGGATACCGGTCGCACCAATTCGGAGGGCTTGTTCTTCCGGATGATAGATCGGATACGGATAGAGAATCGCTGTTTCAACGCGTGGGTCGAGCTTTTGGATCAAGGCAACCGAATAATGGTTGAACGAACTGAATAACAGCCGGTCAGTCGCGATGCCGTGTGCGGCGCAGCGTTCAAGGACATACGCTTCAAGCCCGTCATAGCGGATCGTATCCGTCTTCAGCTCGATGTTGAGCCGCAGGGTCACTGGTGCAAGGATTGCGAGGACTTCGTCAAGCGTTGGAATCTTCGTCTTGATCGGTTCCCCTTTGAATCGTGCTCCAGCATCCAGCGCCTGCAGTTCAGCAACCGTCATGTCGATGACACGTCCTGTCCCGTTCGTCGTCCGGTTGACGGTCTCATCGTGAATAATGACACCGACACCGTCCTTTGAGAAATGGACATCGAATTCGACCCCATCGACGTCGTCTTCAATCGCAGCAGCGATGGCTTCGAGCGTGTTCTCCGGAAAACGGTCACTGACGCCGCGGTGTGCAAACCACAACATCAGAGTGCCTCGACGACACGCGTGTATTTCTTCGTCAAGTAGTTGACGAGTGGTGCGACAGAGATCGATTGCCCCGTTGCTGCTTCGATCAGTTCAGCCGGTGTCTTCGATTTCCCGTGACGGTGGATGTTCTCTTTCAGCCAGCCTTTGATTGGAGCGAGTGTTCCCGCCGCGATTAGACCATCGACGTTATCGACGTCACGACGAAGCGCTTCGTTCAGCTGTGCCGCATAGACGAGACCGAGCGCGTAACTTGGGAAGTAACCGAACGAGCCACCTGACCAATGGACGTCCTGTAAGACACCTTTTGCGTCACTCGGCACATCCACACCGAGATACTCTTTATAGAGGCGGTTCCATTCTTGCGGAAGATCCTTGACTTCGAGCTCTTTCGTCATCAAGCGTTTTTCCAGCTCATAGCGGATGATGATATGAAGCGCATACGTCAATTCATCGGCTTCGATCCGAATCAGTGACGGTTTGACTTCATTGACCGCAGCATAGAAGCGTTCGAACGGGACGTCAGCCAGTGACGGAATCGCTTGTTGTAAGCCATGATAACGTGCGTCGAGGAAGCCTTGGTTGCGTCCGATGAAGTTCTCAAAGAACAGTGATTGTGATTCGTGAATCCCCATCGAAGCCCCGTCACCAAGACCGAGTGAATCGAGTTCCGGTTCGATCCCTTGCTCATACGTCGCGTGTCCGGCTTCATGCATCGTGCCGAAGACAGAGTTCCGGTAGTCGTTCTCATCGTATTTCGTCGTGATGCGTGCGTCCTTCCGGTTGATCGTCGTCTGGAACGGATGGACCGTCTCATCCAAGCGACCAGACGTGAAATCATAGCCGATATCGCGGAGCCATTCTTGGTTCAAGGCGATCTGTGTCTCGCGGTCCGCTGACCAATCAAGCGTCGGGAAGTCTTTTCCTTCGAGCTGACCGAGCAAACCAATGATTGCTTGACGAAGTTCTGCGAACAACGGATCGAGTGTCGCGACCGTCATCCCCGGCTCATAATCATGGAGCAATGCGTCATATGGGTGCGCGTCATAGCCCCAGTACTCGACGAACTGGCGCTCCATCGCGACGATTTTCTCGAGGTATGGTTCGAACATCGACCAATCGTTTGCGTCCTTCGCCTTTTCCCAGACGCTCTCTGCCTCAGAGATCAACGTGATGAACGTTTGGTACTCGGCTTCTGGAATCTTCGAGTCGCGATCGAATGCCTCTTTTGCTTTTGCGAACGAGATCGCTTCGATGCCCGTCAGCGTCTCTTTCTCCATTGCTGCTAGTAATTGTTGGTATGTTTCGCCTGTCCGGCGACGGAAGCTCTCTGTCGAGAGGAATCCGATCGACGCGGAACGGTTTGCTGCGCCTTGATCCGGCATGTATGTCCGCATGTCCCAGTAAAGTAATGCGACGGCTTCTTCGTATGCGCGAAGACCATCGAAATGGTCGCGCCATTGTTGTGTCGTTGACATGATTAAAAACCCCCTTGAAGTATGTAACAGTGTAACATTTTTAGCATATCACATAATGTTCAAAACTTTCACACACAAGTGATTTTTGAAACTTTTCCTGTCAGATGAGCGTATAATGGGTATAAGAAATGAAGGAGGAAAGGAAGTGACACCATTGAAAACTGACGCTGAGTTAGCGCAATTGATCCAATTGAAAGAAACAGGCTTCGTTTGTACGATCGAGCATCTTCCGAGTGAACTTGACTTAATCGGGACAGGACGAAGTGCGTTCGTCTTTCGCATCCGCGGCACGGATCGCGTCATCAAGAAATTTTACCCGTCGTTTCGAACGCTCGCTGATCTCGAAGGGAGCATCTACGCACAGTTGACTGATTTTCCGACGTATGCGCAAGTCTACGAATACGGTGCCGATTATATCGTGCTTGAATACATTGAAGGTCAAACGTTATTTGAATGTCTCGTCAGCGGGACGTTCATCCCAGAATCCGTCTTAACGACAGTCGATACGGCTTTAGCACAAGCACAATCCGTCGGTTTGAACCCATCAGACATCCATTTACGCAATATCCTTTTGACCGCTAACGGAACACGAATCATCGACGTCGCTCGGTTCCGTCAAACGGAACCGTGTACACAATGGGATGATTTGAAAAAGGCGTATCATTATGTGTATGCAAAACCGTTCTTCCCGAAAAAGTTGAGCGAGACGTTCCTCAATACGATTGCCGACGTCTATAAGGGACGATTATTCGAATCGATCCGAAAGACCGGTTAACGAAAAAGCGCGCTGGATCTCTATAAAAGAGAATCAGCGCGCTTTTTTGTATGTAGCCATAGAATCTAATAGGCAAATGACCTGTCTTAGTGATTTTTGGTCTGTAAACATTAAAATCATTTATACGGTCAGTGAAATAAATTCACTTCGAATAAACAAGTCGAAAGACGATCATACTGGCGACGGCTAAGAGACGTTCCTTCGTGTCACAGTCAAAGACGAGTTGCGCCCCGTGCCGTGACCCTGTTGCGATGCAATCCCCGTTTTGATAAACGCCGATTTTTCTCGTGACTGTCGAGGACCGAATCTGATACTCCTGACCGGCATACGAGACGAGTAAGACTTCTTTCAGCTGCAGTTGCTGACGAAGTGCCGCATCCGTGCGAATCGTTCCGACATCGCGTCCGTCTTTACGAATCACAAAATGTGTCGTATTGCGAAGCCACTCCGTCTTCGTCTCTTTAATTTGTAATTGTTCCCCGTCTCCTTCGAACGTCACGTCGAGGAAAAATGATTCAAACTTTTCGAAGCGCGCAAGGATTGCCTGCCACCATGTGGCGTAACGTCGTGAGAACGTTAGCCATCGTTCATGCGCGAGAAAGACCGTATTCATCTTTCGGCTCGCCCGGTCCGCTAAGCGAACGGATACTCCCTCTTCTACTCCTCGATAACGTAAATCGCAACGGATTTGCCACCATTCGACTCCACCGATAACGAAAGCGACGCCCGTTACACCGAGTAATCCGTACAACTCACGTGGAGCGAGTTCCCCTGTCATCAAATAATGTCCAATCAAAGCGAAAAAGCATAAAACAATCAGTAGTATACTCTGAACCATAAACCATTCACACCTCCACTTTCATTTTTCCATAAAGCGACAAAAAATCCTCCTTTCACGTAGAAAGGAGGGATCACTTATAGAGTTGCTGCGACTTCTTGTAAGTCATCCGCTGTCTCAGCAATCGCTTCTGCAATCTTACGCATACCTTCGATCGTTCCGGCGACATCCTTCGTATCGGTCGATAGTTCATGAATTTGCCGCGAGACCGCATCCGTCTGTTCTGAAATCCGTGAAAAGGCACGGACGACTTGTTGCATCTCCGTCGTCGTTCGGACAACCGCTGTCTCCGTCGTTCCCATCCGCTCTGAGACGACGAGCATCTTTTGCGTGATTTCTTGGGCGATCCGCGACGTCTCGGCTGCCGACTGTTTACTCTCTTCAGCGAGTTTCCGAATTTCTTGCGCTACGACGGTAAATCCGCGCCCCATCTCCCCGGCACGCGCCGCTTCGATTGAGGCGTTCAAGCTGAGAAGGTTCGTCTGATCAGAAATCGTCGTCACCATCCCGGCGATTCGCTCGATTTCCTGCGACAGACGAGACAGTTCAGCGACTTGTTCGGTCGTCCGTGATAAATCCGCGACAACCTCCTGAAAGCGTCGTGTCTCCTCTTCGACGAGGACGACACCTGCTTCTGCTTCACTGACCGCTTCCGTCAACTGGATCGAAATTGCGTCTGTCGTCGTCGAGACGTGTTTGGCGTGCCGTTCAATCTCCTGGAAGTTCGCTGACGACTCTTCACTCATCGCAGCAAGTTCTTCCGTTGATTTTTGAACGCCATCTCCGACGTGCCGTTTGGCTGTCGCGATTGCTTGGCGTTCCTCATCGATTTGATCCTCATACATCGTCATGACGATTTGTTGCTCGAGGTTGAAGAGTTTCCCCGCTGCCCGCATGATCCGGACACGTTCTACTTCCGGCCAATCACTGCCGTCAATCTGTTCACTGAGGACGTTCCAAACTTTTTGGAAGGCGGCGATATACCATTTATTATGCAGCCCGATTTGAACATGCCGTTCAGCGATCCGGCGCCGGGCTTCGATGTAGTCCATCGTCACCTGACCATCGAACATTTGTAGGATGTGCCGAGCGAGAGTGCCTTTCAATCGTTCGAGCGTCGAATGCTGTTCAATCAAATGCCGGAGTGACGGAACACGAACCAGCTCCTCGTAGAACGCGTCGACCATGCTCGGCATCCAACGGGATACATCTTCGCGGATGACCCGGACAATTTGTAAATCGACTGCTTCTAGACCGATTAAACGTAATTGTTCATGTAAGGATGTCGGAACGTTCAACACGACATGAGCGCGTTCGCCTTCGATGCGCACATCGAAGGACGGTGATGCTGATTTCGCGAACCATTTCATATGCTTCTCTCCCTCATTCATAGATGGACTTCATTTTCTTTATCGTCACCTATAATTGACATTTGAATGGCTATCATTCGAAAATCCAAAATTTTCATATGGAATTTCCCGTCATGATTGGTACTTTTAATGTGCGACACTCGCCCATTTCCTCAAGCATTCTAGGTAAGTACCATTCAAAAAATGGAAAATTTGACCGATATCTATATAACACTTCTCGCTTTTTAACTTAAGGAGGTCCGTTCAACTCATGTGGCGTTACTTCTCTTTCATCGTCTTTCCTGTATTCCTGGTTTTCTATGGTTGGATTCGTTTTGGACCTGCTGAAGAGTGGGCACACTTGATTGGAATCAACGTCTTTCATATGATGGCGGGTCTGATTGCCGCCTATTGGATGATTCGCGCACGCATTGAACAGCGCAATCCACACCTCCGTTTTCTAAGTTTCTTGTTCGCGGGTCTTCTATTACACGTCCTCGGGAATGGTCTATGGCTGTTCCTTCAATTGACAGACGGACGGGTCGATGCACCGATTGCCTCGACCATTCTTTGGTGTTCGTCTTATTTCAGCTATGTCTTAGCGCTAATCACGAAGATGCGTAGCATCGGATTGAACTTCACGAATAAGAACTACATCTTCAATTTAGTCGTGTTCATGACGACGGCTTTCGTCATGAGCGACTATTATTTATTGCAACCCTATTTTGAGATCCTGAATCCCTCGCTCGAGCGAACGATCTCCACCTTCGGATTTCTCATTGCTGATGTGTTACTCCTCTTTTTCAGTGCGATTTTGTATTACCATGTTCGTTATAACCAAGGAAAACCGCATCACCGTTTTCTCGTCGTTGGTTTTTTGTTTCAAGTGTGCGGTGATGTCATGCTTACCGTCTTTACGTTTAACAACAGTCCGTTTCTTGAACATCTCGTCGATGTTTTCTGGGTCATCGCGCTTCTGTCCATCGGATGGAGTGGTCATTTAGAAGGAAGACAGCATCCGCAACAAGAACGACACTTTCGTTCTCAGCGAACGGTAACGGAACGCGATTTCATCTTGCCTTATGTTAGCATCGGTTTACTGACAGGGTTCGTCTTATCGACTTATGACTGGTACCTCAATATTCTATCGAGCGGTTGGCTGCTCTTGTTCTTTCTTGTTCTCGGTCGGCAAATCTTTACCTTACGAAACAACAATCGCTTGCTAAACGAAGTCTCATTTATCGCTTACCACGATTCGCTGACACAGCTCGCGAATCGGCAACACTTCATCGAACGGCTTACGAACGACTTACCGCGTTCTTTTGCGGCCGTCTCGCTTGATTTACATCGTTTGACGATCGTCAATGATACGATGGGGCATGCGACGGGTGACCGTGTCTTGATTGAGACGGCGAATCGACTTCGGCTGTTGCGTCACGATGACCTGGAAATCTACCGAATCGGTGGGGATGAGTTCGCGCTCATCCTTCCGTACGCGACAAATGATTCGTTGACCGCTCTTGAACAGGCTTTATTACACCAATTCGAGCGCCCGTTCCGAATTCGCGGATATTCGATTCAAGTCAACATCCATGCTGGTAGTTGTCTCATCGAAGACACTTCCGTGCACCAGGACATTCTTCCTTGTCTTGATACGGCACTTCTTCAAGCGAAACAACAAGGACCGATGCACTGCGTCCGGTATGATGAACGACTCCATCAATGGTTCATTCGGAAAATCCAGCTAGAAATGGATATGCCGGCAGCAATCGAGAACGATCAATTCCAACTGGTCTATCAGCCAAAAGTCGATTTGATGACGAACCGTCCGATCGGTATGGAAGCACTCGTTCGCTGGCATCATCCAGTCTTTGGTTTGATTTCTCCCGTCGAATTCATCTCGATCGCTGAAGAGAGCGGTCATATCATCGCTCTTGGACGCTGGATTCTAAAGACGGCATGCCGCAGAACATTTGACTGGCATGAGCAAGGCTATCCGCTAATCGTCGCCGTCAACATCTCCGTTCCCCAGTTCAAGGATCAACATTTCCTAAACATGATTGAAGAGACCTTGTCTGAGACGAACTTATCTCCAGCTTATCTGGAACTCGAAATTACCGAGAGCGTCTTACAAGACGTCACAGATAGCAGCAAGATGTTACATTCGTTGCGCGATCAGGGAATTCACTGTGCCATCGATGACTTCGGAACCGGTTTCTCTTCTTTATCCATCCTGCATCAACTGCCAGTTCATGCGCTGAAGATTGATAAATCATTCGTCGACGATTGTCCGGAAACAACGGGTGGAGCTGCTTTACTCCCACATATCATCGCAATGGGACAAACGATTGGTCTGACGATGATCGCAGAAGGTGTCGAAAACGAGGCGCAGCACTTGTATCTTAAATCCGTCGGCTGTCACATCGGTCAGGGGTATTACTATGCGCGTCCTTTATCGGAAGAAGCTTTTTCTCTGTATTTGAAGGAACAGTTACCGTCAACCGAATCCAATCTCCCCCCCCGCTCAATAAAGAAGACCCGTATGCTTAGTAGATTGAACTACTAAGCAAAACGGGTCTTTCTGTTAGCTTGACGGCAAGGTCAACTTGACATCCTGAATCTGATATTGGGCAGAACGCAAGATTTCAAGCGTAAACGCCTCATCTGTGACGATCGTTCCCTCTTCAAAAGCAGCCGTCCGTGATTGGATATATCCACCGATCGTGTCGACCGCCTCTGCTTCAGTGAACCGAAGACCAAATCGTTCTTCAATTTCAACTAATAGGACAGTACCCGCTAAGCGGTACGAGCCGTCCGGTAACTGTTCGATTTCGGCTTGCTCCGCTTCATCGAATTCATCACGGATATCACCGACGATTTCCTCCAAAATATCCTCCATCGTGATCAAACCGGATGTCCCACCATACTCGTCGATGACGAGAGCGATGTGTGACCGTGTCTGCTTCATCTTCAAGAGTGTTTCTTGCAGCGGTGTCAATTCCGAAACGACCGGCAACGGTTTAAGGAACGATGCAAGTTCTCGTTCGTCTTGTACCGCGTGATGGGCGAGCACTTCCTTGACGTTGATATAACCACTAATCCGGTCCTTATCCGTTCCCTCACTGACCGGGTAACGTGTATACGGATTGTCAGACATCGTCTGTAATAGATTTTCCCAACTCATCTCGTCCGAAATGACCATCATGTTCATCCGTGGCACCATGATGTCACGTGTGACACGCTCATCAAACGCAAAGACGTTTTGCATCAAGGCGAGTTCCGATTGATTGATCTCACCACTTTGAAAACTTTGAGCCATGATGATCTTCAACTCTTCTTCGGAATGGGCTTGTTCGTGACCGGCTGGTTTCACACCGAACATCCGCAAGAGGACACGGGCCGAACCGTTCATGATCCAGATGAATGGATACATGACTTTTCCGAATACATAGAGTGACGGCGCCAGTAATAACGTCATCCGTTCCGCATACTGGATCGCGAGCGTCTTCGGTGCGAGTTCTCCGATGACGACGTGGAGAAACGTGACGAAGATGAAAGCGATACTGTATGAGAGAAGCGTTGAGAGCGCAACGGCGACACCGAGTTCATCAAAGACCGGTGTCAACAATTTCTCGACGGTCGGTTTTCCGAGTGCACCAAGACCAAGTGCAGTAATCGTAATACCAAGCTGACAGGCCGACAAGTAATAATCGAGATCTCCTGCGACCTTCTTCGCAAGTACTGCTCCCTTTTTTCCTTCTTGCACCATCTGGTCGAGACGTGATATCCGGACTTTGACGACAGCAAATTCCGAACCGACGAAAAACGCAGTCAAACCAATCAATACGACGAGCAACAACAAATTCAGTGTTAAGACGATGTCCAACTTGTATCCCCCTAGAAGCGGGGGATCACCTCCTTTTGATTTTAAACTGTACAGTATAACGTGACACTTGATAAGAGTGTACGATGCTTTTTCTTCAAACGCAACCAATATCACTTCGTTGAAGTTCAGACGACCATTAATCATGTAACTGTAATACTAGGTTTCTCTTACTTATTTAGCGGTTATATAAGAGCTATGCGCGTAAGAAACTTGAGATGAAGCTTTTACATTCATGAACATCTCGAACTTGAAAGACCAATTTGGGGAGAGGTAGTGCTTATTATGGAAAAGACAAACAGAGGCTTTTCGTCGCATTTCCGAGCGGAAGCGGACGGAGCAGGTCGTAACATCTCATGGAGCTCGATTTTTGCAGGTGTGGTATCATTTCTATCTTTATTGATCTTATTTAGCTTAATCGGTTCAGCGATCGGACTCGGCGTCACGGACGTCACGTCAAATAACCCATTCGATGGTGTTGGAACTGGCTTAATCATCTGGGCAATCCTTTCATTGCTCATCTCGCTGTTCGTTGCCGGATTCGTCTCCGGTGTGACGTCGGCACGTGCCGGTCTCGTCCACGGTTTCTTGACATGGTCGACGAGCGTCATCTTACTGTTCGCTCTCTTGACATTCACGACGGTCAATACGTTACAATCGGTCGGCTCACTACTCGGTACGGTTGGTGGTGCGGCTGGTAACGGTATCGGATCCGTTGCTTCGACGGCGCAAGACGCTGCGACGAAAGGATTCGATTCGATTACGAAAAACGTGTCACAAGTTGATACGAAAGAACTTGAAGGGAACGTCGACGAAATCTTAAAAGATACGGACATCAAAGAATTGCAACCAGGTTACTTGCAGAACGAACTTGACGCTGTTCAAGAAGACGTCACGGCTGCTGGTAAGGAAGCAATCACGAAACCAGAAAATTTCGATACGATCGTCCAGGATCTTGGTGATTCGTTGACAGCACGAGCTGAAAAAATCGAGAAATCAGTCGATGAAGACAAAATCGCTGATGCAGTCGCAAAAAACACCGATTTGACAGGTGCTGAAGCGGAAGAAGCGACACAAAATATCGTCGATGGTCTCAACACGGCAACAAAAGAAACGACGCAACAAATCGAAAACGCCAAACAAACGCTTGATGAAACATCCGCTGACCTCAAGAAAACGGTCCAAGATGTCCGCGAGCAAACAGAACAAGCGACACAAACGGCGTCAAAAGTTTCAATCTGGGCGTTCGTCGGACTGCTTCTGACTCTTATCTTCACGTCATTCGCAGGAATCGTCGGCTCACGCGTCGCAACACGCGGTCGTGTCATGAATAAATAATGATTCTTCCTTAACTGATTCCGCCTTCGCGGAGTCAGTTTTTTTGTGCGGTAAGACAATCTGATTGACTGCATTTGAAATTTACTGTTACAGTGTTACCTAACGACCGTTAGGAAGGTGATTCATCTGAAAGCCCAACAATTGTTACAGACGAGCATCCATCATTTTGCTGCGCACGGCTATGAAGGGGCATCGTTGCAAGAGATCGCGACAGAGGTTGGCATAAAAAAGCCATCGATCTATGCGCACTATAAAGGGAAGGACGACCTGTTCCTGCAAGCGACGACGTACGCCTTGCAAGAACAAAAGCGCCGCTTTGCGACGTATTTCACGAGTACGCGGCAGCAGCCGCTCGAGCAATCGCTGCACGGCTTCTTCGATTGGTTCATTTCGGAACAGCAAGACGATATCCTGATGCGATTCATCCTTCGGGCTGCCTATTTTCCACCGGAGAAGCTCGAACAAGAAATGACGGACCGCTTCAATCCGTTTTTCGATTCACTGCACGATCTATTAACGCGATTACTACGCGAACGAGACCGAACGGAACAGATTCTCTATTCGACGGATTACAAAAGTGCCGCTCTTGCCTATCTGACGGTTGCGGAAGGTACGCTGACGGAACTCGTCTACAACGGTGTCGACGCGTTTCACGCTCGACAGCAAGCTGTCTGGCCGATCGTCTGGCGCGGTATGTCAAAAACGATTTAATTCTATTGAGGTGAACTATGCAAAACAATACATTGATTTTAAGTACACTCCTGCTCAACTTATTCATCGCCTTTTTAGGTATCGGACTCGTCATTCCCGTCACACCGACGATCATGAACGAGTTGAACATCTCCGGGGCGACAGTCGGTTACATGGTTTCCGCCTTCGCCTTTGCGCAACTAATTCTTTCACCACTCGCGGGACGTGCCGTTGACAAGTACGGACGTAAACCGATGATCATCATCGGTTTATTCATCTTCAGCATGTCCGAGCTCTTATTCGGTCTCGGTCAAAGCGTCGAAGTCCTGTTCGCGTCACGGATTCTCGGTGGTGTCAGCGCGGCTTTCATCATGCCAGCCGTCACGGCATTCATCGCTGATATCACGACGAACGAAACTCGTCCGAAAGCGCTCGGATATATGTCTGCTGCCATCTCGACCGGTTTCATCATCGGACCAGGGATTGGTGGGTTCCTCGCTGACCTCGGCTCGCGGACACCGTTCTTCTTTGCTGCTGCGTTCGGTTTAACAGCGATGGTGTTATCCGTCTTTACGCTTAAGGAACCGGAACGTCATTACGAGACAACGACTGTCAAACAACAGACCGGTTTCCGGAAAATCTTCAGTCCGCTCTATTTCATCGCTTTTCTTGTCCTATTGATCTCATCGTTCGGTCTCGCCTCGTTTGAGTCGTTGTTCGCCTTGTTCGTCGACCGGAAGTTCGGCTTCACGGCGAAGGACATTGCGCTTGCGATTTCTCTCGGTGCGATCGTCGGCGTCATCGTCCAAGTTGGACTGTTCGATCGTTTGACGCGCTGGTTCGGTGAGATTCGCTTGATCCGATACAGCTTGATCGGTTCGACACTGCTCGTCGTCTTGATGACGTTCGTGACGAACTATCTCTCGATCATTCTCGTGACGATGGTCGTCTTCGTCGGTTTCGACTTGATGCGACCTGCTGTCACGACCTATCTTTCGAAGATTGCCGGAAATGAACAGGGATTCGTCGGCGGAATGAACTCGATGTTTACGAGCATCGGCAACATTCTCGGACCGATCGTTGGTGGACTACTCTTTGACGTCAATTTGAACTATCCGTTCTATTTCGCGACAGTCATGCTCGCAGTCGGCATTTTACTGACGTATTTCTGGCGTGCACCACGCGCTGAAGCAACCGAAGCAGATCGATTGTCTTCTTAAAAAAAAGCCCCGTTTCCATCACTGGAAGCGGGGCTGTCGTTATGTCAGTAACAATTCCTTTAATCGACCGGGCGACGTTACGGTATACGTCGCAACGGTCTCATTTGGTCGGTTGCTTATCAAACACGTCTTGATACCGGCATGATGTCCGGCTAAGACATCGAGTTCCCGGTCTCCAATCATGATCGTCTCGTCTCGTGCCATCTGATGCCGATTGACTAAATACGTGACAGCTTCCGGATCCGGTTTTCGGGCGAATCCATCCGGTGCCGTCAACACATCTTGAAAATGATGCGTCAACCCATGTTTTGCAAGCAACGCATGAATCGATGTTCCGCGATGGGTGACGATATGATGCGTCGCACCTCTCGTCGATAACGCCTCTAGCAGTTCACGAATTCCGAGAAACGGTTCAGACTGTTCTTGTTCAATCATCATCTTTTGTTGCTTGTAGTTCAGAATGAATGCTTCAGACACATCAAACGTATCATACGTCGTTTTTGCTGAAATCGCCATCAGCTCTGCTACTTGCTCGCGTTCGACCGTTCGCCCCTCACGCTCGAGTAATTCCACGAACACATCGACTAACACCGGATACGTATCAAACAAGGTGCCGTCAAAATCCCAAATGAAATGTTTCAACATCTGCCTCTTCCTCTCCCACTCTCTTGACGCCGACAAAGACGGCTTGCCCGTCCATCTCGACTTTCCATTTGCTATGATCAAGACCTTCGCCAGAAATACGGATTCCGACCTGCCCGGGACGACCCATCTCGTGTCCTTGTTCGACGATGATCGCTGTTTCCGTTTCAAGTGGCTGGATGAATTTTCGATAATAGACACCCATCACACCACTCGCCGTTCCCGTAACCGGATCTTCGACGCTACCTGCCCCCGTTGCTGAGAAGTGACGTCCATGCATCGTCGCTTGTCGGTCATATGTATCGAGACAAATCGGATGAATCGAGGCTTGTGGGAGATCGGTCAACACGGTGGTAAAGCGTTGGTTATCCGGCACCATCCGGTGAAAGTCCTCAAGTCGACGAATCGGGAGGAGCAGTGTCCAGTTCCCAGTACTGCCGTATACGATTGGCCATCGGTCATCGAGATGTGTCAATTCGAGACCAATCGCGGCTAGAACGTGCTTTATGTCACCGTCAAACTGATGTAATTGTGGTTGTCCCTGTTGCAAGCGAAACATTCCGTTCGCTAAACGCATCACGGGCAAGATGCCTGACTTTGTCTCGATCTGACATGCCGTAGATAAACGGATCTTTGAATCAAGTGCCGTCAATGCGGCAATCGTACCATGTCCGCATAAGTCCATTTCCCGTTCCGGTGCAAAGTAGCGCATGCGGTAGTCCGCTTGCTCGGATGACAAGACGAACGTCGTCTCGGTAAAGCCATTCGTACGCGCGATTCGTTGCATTTCCGACTCAGTCAATTGATCGGCGTCTAAGACGACCCCAGCTGGATTACCGCTTCCTGGCGTCGTTGTAAACACATCATAATGTAGCGTCTTGATCATTTTTTTACTCCTCTCTTTTCTAAATAGCGTTCAACGGATCGTAATGAGTCTTCTAAGTGTCCACCATGACTCGGATCGGTCTCTGTCCCAATCAATGAAATCGCTGCATGCTCCACTCCGAGATTGATAGCATGATATGCCGGGAAATCCACGAGTGGGGCTGCATCGGCTCGTGATGCTGTCCAACTATCTGTCGACCAGTCTTTATATGCCCAACCAATCGGCTGACGCGCTTGTTCACCGAACAGACGAACCAGCTGCGCGAGTACCGTTTCCTTGATTTCCGCCTCGGTCAATAATCGTCGTTCACGTGCCGGTGTCCGGAAAAAACCGAACAACGCTCCCGGTCCATCTTGTGGGGAAGCGTCATGAATCTCTTGCACCATCCCAGTCCAGCTAATTGCCTGACCGGACCAGCCCGAATCACGCCAAAACGGTTTCTCGTAAAAAATCAGACATTTCGCTTGCTGCGCCATCCAAGTCGGTAATGCTTCAAGTTCACCCAGAACTGCTTCAGGTAAAGATGGTACAAATGATAGTGTTGCCGCTAGACGCGGTGGTAGTGCGAGAACGATCTCATCGAACGGTTGAATCTTCCTTCCTGAACTGACGATAATCCGATTCATGACATCAATCTGGCTGATGGGAGACTTGAGTCGAATCGTTCCCGGTGTGAGTCGTGCAGCAAGTGCCGTAGCAACGGAGCGGATTCCGTCACGAAGGCGAAGCGCCGTCGGTTGATTCGCAACCACATGCGACTCGATTCCGTCAGCCCGTTCGAGTCGAAGCGCACCCGTCGTGTATTGTTCCAGTTTCGGTAAATCGAATCGATGGATCAAATCAACCATCAGTGGTTCACTGTCCGGCCAAAACCAAGTCGGTCCAAGATCAAACGCATATGCTTGTCCGGCTAGGTCGAAATCGACCGTCTCAATTCTCCCACCGATTCGGTCGCGTGCTTCATAGATCGTCACGTCGTGTCCAAGCTCCTGCATACGCGTCGCGAGATATAAACCACTGATTCCTGCTCCAATGATGGCAACGTTCATTTTACTTCATCCTCTCGATTTGAGATGCTTGTTTTAGTATACCGGAACACGCGAAAAAACAAGGACGTGACGTCCTTGCCTTAGGATGATTGCATTTGCTGCCAGTCGTCTTCTTCACCAATTGATTGAACCCATTCGATCGGAACATACAAGGATCGGGCAATCGCTTCGTCCGTCTTCCCCAGTTTTCGCAACAGATGGACGATCCGAATCCTTCGTTCGAGCTCCCGGTTATCCGGTATCAGTTCAGGCATCATCTTCTCTTCTCCTTTCCACTGAATCGGCGATGGCGTTTTCAACAGAATACCCCATAACTATCTGAATATTCCGATTGATGTGCAGAAGCGAGGATTTTTGATAAAGTTCAGGGATAGATAACAGAAAGGAATTCATCGCTTTTTGTAGAAACATATTGAATAGGTGCAACAATAGGATTTCTTGCGTCAACCAAACAGAATAGGAGTATGCATATGATTAAACATAACGCACTATTTCGTCTGTCGATCGGCTTGTTGCTAACTGGTGTCTTTGGCGGTATCCTTTTAGATGCCATCGGCTTCTTTCCACACGCGACAGCTTACTTATTGAGCATCCCGATTGCTTCGAATAGCACGGAGTTTTGGCTAGGATGGATTTTATCCGATATGACGATCACTGGGCTGGTCACGTTTTTCTTATCCTTACGTCATCATCAGGGATTGACGACGTTCGCCTGTCTCATGGCTGTCATTTTGACACCTTACGCATTTTAATGTTCACGTGGGCTTCAGATGACTGATCCTAAAAAATGACGCGTCTTTTCACGCCCTTTCCTCAGGCGAGACACAAGTCAGTTTTCCCGCTCCGTTCGAGCAGGAAAACGGGTCTTGTTTGTCTCTGACAGCGCAAAATCGCGCTTTTTCCTGTAGGAGTGGCGTGTAATGCGTCATTTTTTTATATCCGGAAGAAGGATCAGAGAAGCGTTTTGTTCACTCGACATCGCTTCCTAGGGAAAAACAAGCAGGAGCGACCCTGCAGCGAAGCGAAGCGGCTCGATGCTTTTCCCAGGAAAACGATTCGAGATGAACAAAAAAAAGCGCAATCCTTTTTGTTAAAAGAAAAATTACGCTTTGTCTTCAGTCTGAGGAGTTGACTTTTGAGTCAGCTCCATTTTTTACATATATGACGTAAAGTCTACTTTACAAAATGTAAACCCAACTTTACAATGTAAACAACTGGAAAGGAGGTCGTCAGATGAAACTGACGAACCATGTCCGCCTCTATCGTCAACAGCACAAGTGGACACAAGAGCAGTTCGCTGAACGAATCGGTGTGACACGACAAACTGTCATCTCACTTGAAAAAGGAAGCTATACGCCGTCGCTCTTACTCGCGATGCAGATTGCCCGCGTCTTTGATTGCCCGATCGAGGAACTATTTCAATTAGAGGAGGAATCCTGATGAAACGTGTCGTCACTCAATCTTTACTTAATTGTTGTCTCTACTTTTTAGCTGCTTATCTCATTAGTGCCATTCATGCGAACCTACAACTATTTCAAGATGATCCGGTATCCGGTACGGGATTGTCGCTGGAATTGAATCTAATGAGTGTCCTTCCAGTGCTAGTGATTGCGATTGTCCTTTCGATCGTCAGCTATTTCTTACGAGAAGACCGTACAAGTTCGTTTGCGACAGCAGAATTTTCCGACTCCGATGAACGTGAGGCACAAATCACCGGTAAAGCGACCCGCGCAGCGTACGTCGCTTTTATGATCAGCCTTCCTGTCCTGATGATTGCTTTCTTGTTTGAACAGCCGTTACTACAACTGTTTCCAGCGTTTCCGTTCTATGCGATCGCTCTTGTCTTATCGATCGGAACACTTACGTACATGTCGGCTTGGATCGTGCACGTCCGGCGTTAAAGTCGCTTGACGAAGAAGTATTGAGTTTGTCCAATCGATGGATGATCGGTCAGTCGTCCATACTCTTCATAACCATGCTTGCGGTAAAAGTCTGGTGCTTGAAAATCAAACGTGTCCAAAAGAATTTTCGTACACCTTGCTTCCTTCGCATATCCTTCGATTGCTTGCAGCAGGCGGGTTCCGATACCTGCCTGTCGTGCTGTATCGCTCACCCAAATGAACTGGACATGAATGTGTTGCCAACCGTAAGACGCGGTAATTCCTCCGATGCATTCGCCCTTCTCGTTATATGCTGTAAAACAAAGTTCTTCCGATTGTTCATATAAGGCTTTAGGAACATGTTGCCGATTGTAGGCAATCAATTGCTCGCGGATGAATGTCCTATCTTCCTTCGTTCCAGTTTGAATTTTCATTTCTTCTCTCCTTAAATTTACAAATGATACCATCCCTGCCATAATGATAGCATATTCCATCTAGAACGGAGGATTACATATGCAGACGATGCACCACTCGTTCGATACACAACGGTACCAGATTCGACCGGCTCGACTCAGTGACGCTGAAGCCCTCGCCGAACTCCGCCAAACACTCGATGCGGAAACGGAATACTTCGACCGAATGCCTGGTGAGGACGTGATGACCGCGACGGATTTCGCAAATCAGTTACGCG
The DNA here is from genome assembly GCF_000414195.2 of Exiguobacterium sp. OS-77. NCBI lineage: Bacteria > Bacillati > Bacillota > Bacilli > Caryophanales > Exiguobacterium > Exiguobacterium sp. OS-77. Next base: position 1,632,065 of record NZ_DF239008.1, read on the forward strand.
ATTCCTCGGTTCCGGATCGTATCCTCGTCGTCGAGCGCGATGGACGACTCATCGCCTACGCCCGATGTCGTGGTTTTCATTTAAAACGTTTCGCGCACAAGGCATCATTTGGACTCGGTGTACTTCAATCCGACTGGGGGCAAGGAATCGGTACCCAACTGCTGGAACGAATGATTGCTTGGGCAAAAGCGCAATCCCTGCAAAAAATTCAGCTCGAAGTCGTCGAGACGAACCTCGGCGCCATTCGCCTCTATCAGCGACATGGATTTCAAGAAGAAGGACGACTACGCCACGATCGGTTACTATCGGACGGTTGCTTTTACGATACGGTGTTGATGGGCTTACAGCTATGAGTCTTTCATTGTCGATTGCGACATATAACATCTGGCATCACCCGCACAAACGACAAAAACGGTTCGAGGCGTTATGCGCGGAGATCAAGCAACACCAACCGGACATTCTCCTTCTGCAAGAAGTCATGTCGACGTTTCATCCGGATGAACCATTCGTCTCGATCGCTGAGCACCTCGCAGAGGCGACCGGTTATCCGTATATGATGATGGATCCTTACATGGATTCACCAGATGAAGGACTTGCCATTCTGACGAAATTGCCGTTTGAACGAACCGATTCGAGTGCCGCTGCGACAGCAAACATCAACCATCACTGTGCGATTCGGATTCCGTTTTCGATTGAAGGTTTTCGATTTGCCGTGACGAACATTCATTTCAACTGGCGTGCTTCAGACATTCGACTCGATCAACTTCGATTCGTCAACGAATGGATTGCCTCACAAACAGATGACGCGACGGTCGAGTTCCTTGGTGGTGACTTTAATGATTGTCCAAATTCTTCTCTGCATCAAGCTGCGCTTAAGGAATGGGTCGATCTCGCCGGTAGTTTTGCCGCTCGTACAGGACAGATTGCCGCCGCGACGCTTGATTCTGTGATGAATCCGTACGCAAGGAAGAATGACGGCATCACAAGCCCCGTTCGATATGATTGGTTACTCTGTCAGCGTTCGCTTTCACAGGTGACCTTACAGCACGTCCAGCTAATCGGAAATCATCGACTGCCGCATCACCTTGTACCGAGCGATCATTACGGTGTCCTCGCTCATGTGACGCTACACTAAGACAACAGGTCTACACCCCTTACGGGTGCAGACCTGTTGTTTATTTTTTATATTCTTTTTCGGTTCCGTCTGAGAATTCGATTTCAACCTCTAAGCGAGAAGCATCTTGAATCGCAAACACACGTTCAACCTCACTGATGACCTCATTTTCAGATGTATCCGCATCAATCTTTAAGTTCTTGAACTTCGCGTCGAGTTCCGCCATCGCGTCGTCTCCTTGCTTTTGCTCCCCTTTATAGCGATATTCCGCTTCCGTTCCGTCATTATCCCGGTCATAACTAATATCAATGGCATCGTTATCCCCATCAACGTCCGCTTCAATCGACAGACTGTTGAAGCCATAATCGGTGTCGGCATTTTTCGTTACCGTATCCTTGTCCTGCATCGTATCGTCAGTCGTGTTCGAATTCGTTGATCCTTCTTCAACCTTGTCCGTAGACGCTTCGTCGTTTCCGCAACCCGCAAGCATTAAACTCATCGCGAACAATGTGGCGACACCGTACCCTGTTAAACGTTGTTTTTTCATTCCATCACATTCCCTTCTGCTGGAATCGGATGCTCCTTTAACATCTTCGCAAAATGGTATAGGTTGGCAGCTAAAAACTGTGCGTGTCGCTTCGTAAAATCGTTGTCCCGTCCTGCTTCGATGTACGATGGTCCTGGTCCCGCTTCACCGACCCAGTAAGCATCGACGTTCGGCGGAATCGTAAAGCCAATATGCGACAGACCGTACAAGATGGAGGCAGACGCATGTTTAGCTCCATCTTCATTCCCCGTGACGATGACGCCACCGACCTTGTTGTAGTAAATTGCTTGTCCAAGATTGTTCGTCAAGCCGCTCCCTCCGTATAATCGTTCAATGACTTGCGTCGCAACACTACTTTTTTCACCTAGCCAGAGCGGTGTCCCGATGACGACGATGTCGGCTCGTTTCACCTTTTCAAAAATCACGGGCCATTCATCCCCGTTGCCTTCGTCTTCCGTGACGCCGAACGCCACTTGGTGATCGGCGATCCGGACAATTTCTGAAGTGACGTCCTCCTGTTTCCAATATGTGATCACGTCACGGATCAGCGCCTCCGTATTCGATGGTTCACGTGATGCTTTTAAGGTGCAGTTCAAGAATAAGGCATGCAACATCCGTCCATCCTCCTCTGTCATTTTAGGTAGTATCATTCGTCTTTAATACTTCCCTTCTTCCATCGACGGATAAACTAAAAAACCTTCGCTTCAGCGAAGGCAGATCATGGTAGAAGAATTGAATTGAAAAATCAAACGCCGAAACATCACTTCATCACCTGAGGTCATTTCGTCGCTCAAATAACAACGTGTCTCGCCAGACACCATGATGCTGTGCGATGGCACGTCGTCGACCAACTAGCTCGAACCCAAGTCGCTCATGCAGCCGTCTGCTTGCGATGTTTTCTGGGAACATGTGTGATTGAAGCGTCCAGATCCCATTGGCGTCCGCATAGGTGATCAATGTCTCCATTAAGAATCGTCCACCGCCGAGTCCTCGAGCGGAACGCTCTAGATATATACTGATTTCTCGAACGCCACGATAGACATGACGTTCAGAAATACGTCCCAGTTTAGCCCAGCCAATCACTTTTCCACCTTGCGCTAGAACGAATCGTTCAGATTGCGTCAGCGTTCTCCACCACTCTTGCTCATGAATCATCGTCTCGAACGTCGCGTTCCCTTCTTCTACTCCTTGACGATAGATGGCTAACACAGTGCTACGATCTTTCTCTTCCATCGAACGAACAAGCATCCAATTTCCCCCTTTCCTTATTTACAATTGAATATGAGAAAATCATATATTTATTATTTGCAATTTGCAAGTTTATATCGTATAACTGATTCATAAGCAAAATAGAGAAGGGAGAGCTATACATGAATGAAACGCGTGAATTATTTCAAACGTTCACTCGGCGCTTTGGATTATTGAATAAGAATTGTTGTGCCGTCCTAGATGAAGAGATATCTCTCGTTCAAAGTCATCTGCTGTATCAGGTTGCCAAACATCCTGACTCCGCAATGCAAGAAATTGCGGACCAACTCGCTCTTGATATCACTACGTTCAGCAGACAAGTACAAACATTGATTAAGCGGGACCTACTCGTAAAGCGTCCCGCGATCAACGATCGGCGAATTCACCTACTTCGCCTGTCCGAGAAAGGATTACATGTTGCTCAAGCCATTGATGAAGAGATGAAAACGTATCTTGATTCTATCTTCTCGTCAATGACTTCCTTCGAAAAAGCACATGTCCTCCAGGCAATCGACTTGCTGAATACGAAGATGGGCGAGAGTGACGTCTGCTGTAAACCATGTCTCTAATACTTGCAACTTACAAATAAAAAGGAGGTTTTATTCATGTCATACGCTTCTTCCCACCCCATCGTCATCATCGGTGCCGGTCCGATCGGTCTTGCGGCTGCAGCTCAACTTGTAGTGGAAGGTCAATCGTTTTTACTATTTGAGAAAGGTCCTTCGGTTGCCCACCATATCAAACAATGGGAACACGTTCGGATGTTTTCGACGTGGCAATACAATATTAGTGACGCAGCACGTCACTTGCTCGAGCTGACGGACTGGATTGCACCAGCAAACGATACTGTGCCGACCGGAACTGAATTGATTAAGCAATACCTTGCCCCACTTGCTGCATTACCGGAAATTGCTCCCTCTCTATATTTCCAACATGAGATTCTCTCGATCTCACGGGCAGGTCTAGACAAAATGACGAATACCTCACGTGATTTAACACCGTTCGAATTAGTCATAGACACGCCGAACGGACGTAAACATATGCTCGCTCGCGCGGTCATCGATGCGTCTGGCGTCCTCGGGCGACCAAATCCTGCAATCAGTTCTGGTCATCGAGTCGAAATCGAGCAGAACTTACCTGTCCGGTATTCGATCGTAGATGCGAAACGTGATACTGTTGTTTTCGCGAATCAATCCGTCGCTGTCATCGGTAGCGGGCACTCGGCTTTGAACTCGCTCCTTGAACTCGTTTCTATTAAAGCGCACCACCCTGAAACGGAGATTCATTGGATCCTTCGCAAATCGGACCCGGTTCAAGCCTACGGCGGAGAAGAAAAGGATGCACTGGAAGGTCGCGGAGCACTCGGTTCGCGTCTCCGTCAGCTCGTTGAACGAGATCAGATTAGGGTTCACTCCAGCTTCAAGACCCAATCCATTGAATCGGAAGGAAAGTCGTTTGACATCACTGCTCAAGATGGTCGGTCCCTTCATCAGATCGATCAGCTGATCGTCAATGCAGGAAGTCGACCCGACTTTTCGTTCCTCGAGGAAGTACGGCTTGATATCGACCCTGTCACCGAGAGTAGTCGAATACTTGCTCCTCTGATTGATCCGAACCTTCATAGCTGCGGAACTGTCCGTCCACATGGAGAAGCGGAGTTACGTCATCCAGATCTCGGACTTTATCTGGTCGGTGCAAAAAGTTACGGTCGTGCTCCGACCTTCCTGCTTGCGACCGGTTATGAACAAGTTCGATCAATCGTTGCTTTTCTTGTCGGAGACGAGGCACGTGCGAAGCAGGTCAAGTTATCATTACCAGAGACGGGTGTGTGCAACGTTTCCCTGCCACAATCATCGACTTCCTGTTGTTCTTAACAATATACATCGGACCAGTCTTAGACAGGTCCGATTTTTTCTGCCAACTCAATGATCACGCCTTCTGGTCCTCTTACGTAACATAGGCGATATTCATTTTCGTAATTCGCGACGTCGCCAATCGACTGATATCCATTGTCCGCTAAACGTTCGACGAGCGCGGCGAGTGCCGTTACTTCAAAACAGAGATGACGCAATCCACCTGCGTGGACGGATTGGATCACGGAAGGCGTGTCACGCGGGTGTTTAAATCGAACGAGTTCAAGCCAGATTGCTTCACCTGGTAATCCGAGTGCAACACACTCCGTCTCCGCTCCCTCTAAATTTAATAAACGATCGAGTAACTCTCCTTTCATCTCCCATCGTCCGCGTACTTCGAGGCCACAAAGCGAAAAAAAGTGAATCGCTTCTTCTAGGTTCACGACGTTCAGACTGATATGATCCATTCGTTTACTCGGCATCCGTCACTCCTCCTCAAGTGTGTCAAAATGTTGTCAAACCGTTGATAGACTGCACATCAAGAGCGTTTCGACGTGGTGTCTGAAGTTTGTATCGTCAGTAAAATAAAAGTATGAAAGGTCGTGTCCACTTACGAAAAGGAGTCGAAACAACATGGAAGACGTCAACCTTCTCGTTCTTGCGACCCAGTATATGTTCTGGGTCGGATTCGTCGGAATGGCCGCCGGTACGCTCTATTTTCTCGTCGAACGAAATTCCCTCGCCCCGGAATACCGCTCGACCGCAACAGTCGCTGCACTCGTCACGTTCGTCGCTGCGATTCATTATTATTTCATGAAGCAAGCTGTCGGGGAATCCGGTTTGTTGTCGGAGATCGATGGCTTTCCGACTGAAATCCGCTACATCGATTGGCTCGTCACGACACCTCTCTTGCTGATCAAGTTTCCGCTGTTACTCGGTTTAAAAGGTGGAAAAGGACGTTCCCTTCTAACGAAACTCGTCATCGCCGACATCATCATGATCATCGGTGGGTATATCGGCGAGTCGTCGATCAATCTGGCGGGTGGCTTCACGCAACTCGGTCTTTGGGCATACGTCGTTGGTTGTGTCGCATGGTTTTATATCATTTATCTGCTGTTCACGAACGTCACGAAAGCCGCTGAAGATAAGCCTGCACCGATTCGTAAAGCCTTGCTGCAGATGCGCTTGTTCATCTTGATTGGATGGGCGATCTATCCGGTCGGTTACGCGGTCACCTTGTTTGCACCCGGTATCGAGGTGCAACTCGTCCGCGAATTGATCTATAACTTCGCTGACTTGATCAACAAGGTCGGATTCGGTCTGATTGCCTTCTTTGCCGTCAAAACGATGTCTGCTACGAAAAATTTAAAATCGACTTAATCAAAAGACCGGATGTTTTGAGCATCCGGTCTTTATTTGAATTCATGCTGTAAATCCTGTGGAAATCCTCCGTTTTTAAAGATAAAACTTGACAGCCTAATCCTTTTCCCATCCATATCTAGAAAATAAGTTACGTTAGGTTCATTTGCAAATTCGACTTCGATTGAAGCCGGATTCGCCGAAGACTCATACGAAAATTTTTGTGTTTTTGTAGTGTATACTTCATCAGGGAATTGACGTGCTAGTTCCATCTTAAGCAATTTCTCATTCTCAGCAATCTGTTGATTGACGAGCGTCGGTCGGATGTACCAAAAGGAACTGCACCCGATCGCCACCAAACCAAGTAAAATCAAGCCATAGCGCTTCCACCGTTTCGGAAGACAAATCACACCACATCCCAGTACGAGTAATAGAAAAGCAATCGTCATCCCTTCGATTATGAAATTCGGTACCATCTTATCCACTCCTTTCGTTCTATCCTCGACTAGAAAACCGTGGTATGATCAATTCCTATGACAAAAAATAGGAGGTCTATGATGCGAAAAATCATCCTGATCGGTTCCGGTGGATCCGGTAAATCGACGCTTGCTCGTGCGATGGGCAAAAAACTCGGTTATCCCGTCGATCATCTCGACACCTTATTATGGCGTCCGAACTGGGAGGCGGTTTCGCGTGAGGAGCAACGCCAGATTCAACACATGCTCACGTCGCGCGACACGTGGATCATCGACGGCAACTACGGTGGAACGCTTGATTTACGAATCAAAGCCGCAGATACGATCATCTTCCTTGATCTACCGCGGACGATCTGTCTGTACCGAGCACTGAAACGGACGTGGCGCTACCGCAAGACCGGTCGACCGGATATGGCAGCAGACTGTCCGGAGAAACTATCGTTTGATTTTTTGAAATGGATTTGGCGGTTCCCGATCGATAAACGACCGAGTATCCTCTCAACGCTTAAAGCGACGTCCGATAAACAAATCATTCATTTGACGTCCCGTCGTGCTGTCAAACAGTTTCTTCAATCTTTACCTGAGGCGTGATAACGTCCGTTCGTAACCGACCGTACATCCGTGCATCATGCGACATTTCGCCTTGATAGAGATAGCCGCGTAAGACGCCTTCAAACGTAAATCCGAGTTTTTCGAGTAAGCGATAGGATGCTTCGTTCTCAAGAAATGTCACCGCACCTAACCGATGAAGCGCCAATTCTTTGAACGAAAACCGGATGACTTCTTGAACAGCTTCCGATACATAGCCTCGTCGCCAAAAATCTGGATGTAATTCGAATCCAAGTTCGGCTTTTTTCGCATATGGACTCCAGTTATTGAGTCCGACCGTTCCAATGAACCGCCCTGTCGAACGGTCGATCATGCCCCATCGGATTCCCCGTTTCATAGAAAACGTTTGATCAAATGAATGGATGATCTGACTTGCTTCCTCAAGAGACGTGAGCGGATCAATGCCATAATATTGAGTCACGCGTGAATCAGATAAGATCGTATAGAAATCATTGACGTGACTTTCCGTAACGCGAATCAAATCCAGCCTATTTGTCGATAACGATTGAAAGTTCATATTTATGCCTCCTAAAATATAGTATTCAGATACATACGACGCGTCTCCATGAATCACCTTCTTTTCCCATTTATCCCTACATAAAAACGACCTCGATCATGTCTCCATCGAGGTCGTTTTTAATCTTATACGGTAAATCGTCCGGTAACGTGTTTCAAATCATCCGCCATCGTTGCGAGTGATTGGGACGCGGATGCAATCTCTTCCATCGACGCCATCTGTTCCTCGGTTGAAGCGGAGATGTTTTGCGTTCCGGCAGCAGTTCCTTCCGTCACTGCTTGAATCGTCCGCATGACAGATGCGATCTGTTCACTCGCCGCCGCCATTTCCTGAACGGCACCGGATACCTCCTCGACGTGCCCTGTCACGTCGGTGATGGCTGTCTCAATTTCTGAGAATGAGGCACCTGCCCGATCGACGACAGCGATTCCACTCGTCATCTCGGTTGAGACTTTTTCCATCGAGACAACCGATGCTTCCGTCTCTTGTTGGATGACACGAATCAACGACTCGATCTGTTTTGCCGAGACTGCCGACTGCTCAGCGAGCGTTTTGACTTCCGCTGCGACAACGGCGAATCCGCGTCCTTGTTCACCGGCGCGCGCTGCTTCGATTGCTGCGTTTAACGCGAGTAAGTTCGTCTGCGCCGCGACACCTTTGATCGAATCCGTAATTTGTCCGATTTCCTGCGATCGGTTACCGAGACCATCGATGACGTGGCTGAGACGCGAGACGTCTTCCTGAATCCGTCCCATCTGTGTCCCGAGTGTTCCGACGACCTGACCACCGAGCGAAACTTTTTCCATCGCCTCTGCCGTGCGTTCCGTCATCTGCTGCGCATTGCCAGCGACGTAACGGACCGACGTCGTTAACTCTTCGATCGTCCGTGAAGCATCAGACACTTGGTGCAGCTGCTGACTCGCACCACTTGCCATCTCTTCCATCGTCACGGCAACCATCTCGGTTGCTTTCGTCGTCGATTCTGCGTTGACGCTGAGTTCATCTGAAGCAACAGCGACACGCTCTGCTGTTCCCGTCAATTCTAAAACGACTTGTTGTTGTGACGCGATCATCTCATTAAAGGACGTCGTCAATTGACCGAGTTCGTCTTTAGAATCATAATCGCCACGAACCGTCAAATCACCGTTACCCGATTGGTCCATCCAGCCTTGTAATCGACGAATCGGACGGGTAATCAGACGCGTGATGTATAAAGCAAGTCCCACGAATAGGACGACACCTAACAAGATAATCCCGAGCATTAAGTAAAAGGCGGTCTGTTTTTCTGACTGATTTTGAGCGTTCAGATCCTTCGCCTGTCTCGTCATCGAAGCCATCAACGACTTCGCTGAACTGGCAACATTGTCCCGGACTTGCTCCAAACTATCCGAGTAGGCTTTATAAGCCTCTTCGTTCTCATTTCGCGTCGCGGCATCTTGGACGAGGCTCATCCCGTTATCATAGGCTAGGACGTTATCCTTTAAGTCTTCTAATTGTTTTTTTGACTGTGCGGTAAATAGTCCTGTATCTTCTACCTTATTGAGCGATGAACGGATTTGCGCTTGTCGCGTATCGATATCCGCCTGCAGTTCACCGATTCGAGTCTCGTCCTTCGTCAAAATCATCTCGACTAAAAAGGAATCGAGTGCCCGTGTATCGATTCGGATCTGTGCCACCTCTTGAATTGGTATCAGATTTTCTTGATACATCGTGCGTGAAGCATTCGACATCTGATTCAAGAAATAGAGTCCTGCTCCTGCGATTAAGAGCATTGAGATGATTGCTGTCGCAATCAATACTTGAATCTTCCGTCTGACTGACATGTGTTTCATTCCATCCCCTCCCGTTTTTTTATCGGTTCAGGATTAAAATAGTTGATTGATTTTTCAATATTCCTATATTTTGATGTGCTCAAGCAAAGCCCTGCCGTACGACTTTCTCTCTCGTGTTCGATATAATCAGCATACAGCAGGTGAAGAAAGGATGGATTCCATGCAACGTGTAGCCAATGAGATCACACAATTCCGCGGCAGTCATTATGAGTTCGGTCGCGAACAAGGGCGTTACGTCAAACGAAACCAGTTGCTCCATAACCGGGAGGACAACTGGAAGATCCGTGTTCCGCGCTTTCAAGTCGATCCGGTCGAGACGAAGGAGATGTTTCTCCGGTACGCCCCGCATATTTGGGACGAGTTACTTGGACTCCAGGACGAACTTGAACTGTCGCTTCCGGATACGTTACTCCATTTCGGGCATTACCGGGTCGAAGGACCGAAAAGTGGTTGTTCGATCATGACCGGTGATAATTTCCTCGTCCGTAACTATGATTACCATCCGATGACATATGATGGTCGATTTTCCGTCTTTCAACCGAATGATGGTGGCTCAGCAATCATCGGTCCCGCATCGCGGGTGACCGGTCGGATGGACGGGATGAATGAACATGGGCTTGCAATGGGCTATAACTTCATCAACCGTCGCCGTCCGGGCGATGGGTTCGTCAGTTTCATGATCGGGCGGATCATCCTCGAGATGTGCACGTCGGTCGACGACGCGATTTCACTCGTCAAGGAAATTCCGCATCGCGGATCGTTCACGTACGTCGTCCACGATAAATCGGCGCGTTCGTTCGTCATCGAGGCGACGGCACGCGACGTCCAAGTACGGGAATCGAACATGTGCACCAATCACTTCGATTTGCTGCAGCACGAAAACCGTTATCACCTCGATGACTCAAAACGTCGAATGATGGAGTTAAAGACGCATCAACACATGATTCAAGATGCGGAGTCCGCATTCCGACTACTCAACGATACTGATAAAGGCGTCTTCGCTGATTTATATGCGCAGTGGGCGGGAACGATCCATACGTCTGCCTACTTCCCGGAAGAATTGAAGGTCTGGTTCGCGCTCGGTGGTGATCAGGAACCGGTCACGTTCGACTTTGCCGACTGGCTCGCTGGCAATGACTTCACAGCAAGCGAGATTACAGGAGAACTGGAGACGAACATCCAGTTCGCGAATACATTACAGACGTGGCGTTAATACACGAACTCCCTTAGTGAACGATTCACTAAGGGAGTTTTTGTTCAAAATACATGTTGCAGTAACTGTTGATCACTCGCTTGCAATAAGTTTTTGTGAATGACTTGATCCGGTTTTGCCTTCAACGCTTGTTCCAAATAGCTCGCCTGGCTCCGCTCACCAATTAAAATCAGCCGTTCCCAGTCTTGTGTCCGTCGTAATGTATCGATTTCAGACGCTAGTTCACGATAGAAGCGTTCCGCTTGCTGATTGACACGTGCTTGGAAATCGTCTGACTGACTACTGCTCGATGCTCCTTGCCGTGCACTTCGTCCTTGATAACGGCGCCATTGTCCCGTATCCAAATCAAGTTCATAGTCCCGTCTTGATTCGACTTCACCGACCCGGACATCAAGAATCGATGCCGAGTCGAGATGCGTCAAGATAATACCCGTTCTCGGAAACTGATGATCGAGCACCTCTAATTGATTGACGTTCGCTTTTGGACCGTAGCTGACCTCATCGGTCACATCTACTTGTAACAGATGAATTTCCTTTAATTGACCATCGTCCGTAAAGAAAGCAACGACACTACGTAATAGTTGCGTCCGATGTTCTTGAATCGCTCGCTCAACAGCATCAAAACAACCTTCAATCGTTGATTGATCGTCGTGTTCAGACAGGATGCGTTTTCGCTCATTGCGTAAGATCGTTTGCCATTGATTCCGTTTGTCCGGTGCTGTGCTCAAATAGACCGATAAGACTGGCTTGCCCGAATAATTTTTCAGACGACTAATATCCTCTTGTAATCCCATTTTCCAAACCTCCATTCAATAGATGAACGACGCTAAAATACCGGTGATGAAGACGGATGTGATCGTCACCGTCGAAAAACCGGCAACGACCATCTTGGGTAAAATTTCGTTTTCAATGATTTGGACCTCATCTTCCGTCTCCCCGATATTTTTAGCAGCTTCTTGACTGAGAATCAATGTACCTGGAAAGCCATATAAAGACGTCAAACCAATCGCGATCGCCATCGAATAGGAATATCCGAGCAGTTTCCCGGCAAGCATCGCGAACAACACGATGCCTAGTACACCAAGAGAAAAGGCGATCAAAAGTGGTACGAGTAGTTCGACGAGGTCCGCAAATGAAGTCGTCGCAAGTGGACCGAAGATGATTAATAAAATCGCCAGCATCATCAAACCATAGGCATCGATCCCGTTCAAGACGTTTGGTTTTAGGACGCCCGTTGCCCGTAAGGCGATACCGAGCAATAAGGCAATGACGAACGTATTGAGCCAGCCATTCGTCAAACCGCTGAGAAACGTCGAGACGATTACGACGACTCCGACGACGAACAATGTACCTGCCGTCGTTCGAAACGGTTCTGGAAGAATCGTTTGCTTGTCAGACGTTTGTTCTGGATTAAGCTCCGTACGTTTCGTGATACTACCATCCCGAACACCGTCCCGAATCCGGAGCGCTTCTTTCCGAAGAATGATCGATGTCAGCGGAAAACCGATCAATCCTTGTAAGGCGGCAATCAAGACTGGAAAAACAGCTACAGAGATTAGTCCAGCATTTAATGCTTCCTCCTGCACGATGATGACGGAAATCGTTCCACCACTGATGGCAGCAATCGCACTTAAGACGTAATTGGTATCAAGCAGTAATCGTCCGATCGTAAACAATAGGACACTGATACCTAACACTGCTGATACCCCGATCAAGAACGTTTTCCACTGTCGCTTGAATTCATCAAGACTGATCAAAGTTCCGAGGTGGACGATGATCATACCGACGACCGTTTGACCAAGTGGCAGTAATGAGGACGTCGGTAACAAATCTTCTGGAAAAAGATTCGTCTTGAATCCAATCAAGAAAATAATGGAGGCAACGAATAAGGAAGATAATAAGGCCTTCGTTTTTTCGTTAAACATAATCGCTGACAGTCCAGATGAGCATAATGATCGTAAAGGCGATGATGGGTTGCATGCGGTTTCCTCCCTTTTAGACGACCAGGCGGCAGCTTATCCATGACCAAGAACACCTTAATTTGACGACTTAATTTGACGATGGGAAAGAAGGCATCTGTCGAACGAGTTCAAGTGCGAAGTTGACGGCTTGTTCGAATTCTTCGATTAGAATATATTCATTCACCGTATGAATTTCTTCATAACCGATCGATACGTTGACGACATCCTTCCCTTTTTCATTAAAAACGTTAGCATCGGTTCCTCCACCACTCCGCTCAAAACGAGCATGACGCCCGACTACCTCAAGACACGTTTTGGCATGGACCACTAGTGGATGCGTCTCTTCAAAATGATATCCGGTGATCAGGGGCGTCGCCTGAAAGTCCAGTTTTGCTCCATACTTCGTGACCTCTTCGTTTAATAACGTCTCCATCATCTTGACGTGTTCTAAACACTTGTGATGATCAAACGATCGAACTTCTGCGACGAATTCTAACCGTTCCATGACGACGTTCATCGCCGTTCCACCAGTTATCTGACCGATATTTGCTGTCGTTTCATGGTCAATCCGTCCTAGCTTCATCCGACTGATTGCCTGAGCAACAACTTCAATTGCCGATATCCCTTTTTCTGGTTCGAGACCGGCGTGAGCGGCGCGACCAGTCACGCTTACATCCAACCGATACATCGAGGGGCTCGTCGTGATGATCCCACCGACGGGACCTCCATTATCAAGGACATATCCATAGGTCGCTTCTAACATCGCCATGTCGACGGCCTTCGCCCCTAGCAAACCAACCTCTTCCCCTGCCGTCAGGATGAATTCGATCGGACCGTGCTGAATTCGTTGTTCTTGAATCCGTTTAATCAATTCGAGCATGATTGCGATCCCTGCCTTATCATCCGCAGCAAGTATCGTCGTCTGATCCGACTCGATCCGATCGTCTTTTTCTCGCGGACGAATGCCTTGACCGGGGGAAACGGTATCCATGTGTGAGGAGAAGAAGATCGGTTCAATTCCTTCAACACCCTTAAGACGGGCAACGAAGTTATTGGCACCTAGTCCTGTCTGCCCTTTTGTATCATCCTCTAAAATCGTCAAACCAAGTGCTTGAAAACGCTGAATTAAAGCATGCTGAAACTCCCCTTCTGCGTAAGATACAGAATCGATTTGAACCAACTCCATGAATTCTTGTAAGAGTCGCGACGTTGACATCTTGATTCCTCCTCCACCTAAGTGCTTGATGAAATGGATCATGAAATGATTTGAGCATGTTCGACAACTGTTTATTCGGTTTAGTCGAGTGAATGAATCAGTTGGGAGAATCAAAGAGAGATGATGAGAATAATCAGGAAGGCGAACTGTGCTTGTCAATGTGATGTTTTAGCAGTCTCATACGAAAAGGAATGAAGGTAGTGTGCGAAGTAGATCAATGAGGATTTTCACTTATAAGAACGATGCGATCAAGTTAACTTATGATTACCCATTCTGTTTAGAAAATAACAATTATATGTAATAAAGAATATATTGTTCAAAATATTCAAATTATTTTAGGCGTTTTCGGGAAAGGATACAACATGTCCATGATATTTAGAGAGGGTGATCGTTTTGTCTCGCTTGATTTCCAATCGTTCCTTTCGCATCGGATTGTTCATCTTGCTCGTGCTTGGCATCATCTACATGGCACGGCTCGTCGATTTTCTTTTCTACCCGCTGTTCGTACTCTTCACGACGATTTTCACACCTTTCATCATCGCTGGTATTTTATTCTATCTGTCGGTCGGCTTCGTCGATTCACTTGAACGCCGACTCCGCTCACGTAAACTAGCTATCGTCATCGTCTTGATCGGCTTATTCAGTCTTGTTCTTCTTTTCTTTTTGACGTTATTTCCTTTGATTACGAAACAATTGGTTGCTTTCGTCGCTGCCGTTCCTGGATTTGCTGAACGATTATATGCACAATCCTTATTGTTATATGCAAAATACGGCACCTCCATCCCATCCATTGAAGATAACTTCGCATCGTTCGAAAACTCGATGAAAAGTGCGACGACTTTTCTTGGTCATGTTTTTTCATCCATCGCAGGGTCCGTCGTATGGTTGATTCGATTCATTGCTTCAACCGTCTTTACATTGTTCATTGCCCTCTTTTTATATGTTTTCATGTTAGTAGACGGAAAAAAATTACCGAACGCCTTGGTCCAGTTCATTCCTGCCAGTTATCGAAAAGAAGCCCTATTCATAATAAAAGACATGAATGGAACGATCCGGTCATACGTCCGAGCTCAATTGATTGTCTGTACTTTCGTCGGGAGCCTCGCGACACTCGTCCTTTGGTGGCTCGATATTCCGTACTTCTTACCACTCGGACTATTCATCTTCGCGACGAACATCATCCCTTATCTCGGTCCTTTTCTTGGAGCAGCTCCCGCAGTCGTGATCGCCTTTCTCGATGAGCCGATCAAAGGACTGTACGCCATCATTGGCATTACGATCGTGCAACAGCTCGATGCTAACGTCATTTCCCCACTCGTTCAAGGAAAATCATTAAGAATTCATCCGATCACGATCACGGTCGTCTTACTCGTTGCTGGGCAACTAGCAGGCATCCTCGGAATGTTACTCGCGGTTCCGTTTTACGCCGTTGCTAAAGTCACCGTCCTTAATGTCATCAAACTTGCTAAGCTTCGACATACCGCATTACGATCGGACGAACCAGTTCCGGATCATATCCCGGAAAATCCAACATAAGATACCACACGCCACTATGATTCCGGGAACTAAGAGGACATGACTATGCGTCGCCCACCAAGTCGAGAATCGGTTCAACAACCCGTAAGCTCCTAAACGATGGATCAAAAACGTCCAACTCAACGCATAGACACCGGTTCCGGCTAACGTCACGAGTACGTACGGACGAAATGGATAGGCAAGCAAACCCGCCATGTAATGAATCGGACGCCGAATTCCGGGTAGGAAAAATGATATCGCGATCGCAAAAGCACCTTTCTCTTGTAAAATCGCTTCGGCTTTTGCGAGATGTTTTGTGGTCAATAGCTTTTGAATGATCGGAAGCTCACGGAACAACCGTGGAATACCGTAGAAGAGAATAAAACAAACGAAACATGCTGACCAGACCAACAAAAAAATGGCGAACGGCACTTGACCTTGCTGGAGCCAATTCGAAATTTGACGGATGACCAATAAATCATCCGAAATCGGAATGAAAATGATGCGTGAGATGAAGCGTACCCACTCCAAGACCATCGTTCCTTCCTCCTGTCAACGTCATTCTTTTGAAAACGAGGTGTTCGTATTGATGGACTATACCCTTATTCTATCGATTTTGTTCTACGCCATTTTCTTCGCCAACGTAGCCGCAGCCATCGCCATCCTATTCTTCGAGCGACGCGACATCAGCGCGACCTGGGCTTGGCTGATGATTCTTTTCTTCCTACCGATCATCGGGTTCTTGATTTACTTGGTACTCGGTCGCTCATTAAAACAGGACACCTTTTACCATGTGCCTGAAGAACACCTCCGAGTACGTGAACAACAATTCGTTGCACAAGACAAAACCGAAATCGCATACAACACCCCTCTTTTTCCTTATCAAAAACTGATTCAAGCCAATCGGGCGTCAGGTGCCCTCTTAACAGAAGCGACAGATGTCCGGACACTATTCGATGGTCATCAGAAATTCGATACCTTACTGTCAGATATTCAAAAGGCACAACTCGAAATCAACATCCAATATTTCATCCTGAAACGCGATCCGCTCGGCGATCGACTTCTTACTGCCTTGTTCGAACAAGCCAAGCGCGGTGTCAAAGTTCGGATTCTGTATGATGCCGTCGGATCTTGGAAATTAAAAGCGAAGGACTTTGATGCGTTCAAAAACGATGGTGGTGAGGTTCGATCGTTCTTTTCATCACCGCTTGGTATCTTGAATCTACGAATCAATAACCGCAATCATCGGAAATTATGTACGATCGACCGACGCATCGGCTACATTGGAGGATTTAACGTCGGTTCCGAGTATCTCGGGGAAGATGAACAATTCGGCTATTGGCGAGATACACACCTGCGCGTCCTCGGCCCTGTCGTCGAAGAGCTCGAATATCATTTTGAACAAGATTGGGATGCGGCAAGCAAAGAGCGAACGGATTGGTCGACGACACCGATTCCAGTCCATGACCGAACGAACGACACCGTGCCGGTTCAAATCGTTACATCCGGACCGACATCTGAATCGGAATACTTAAAGAACATGCTGATTCAAATGATCCTTACGGCAGAGAAATCCATCTATATCCAGTCGCCTTACTTCATCCCCGATACAAGTTTCATGGATGCCTGCAAAATCGCTCTTGCCTCAGGCGTGACACTAAAAATCATGATCCCGAATCAACCGGATCATCCATTTGTTTACTGGGCAACCTATGCCTCTGTCGGTGAATTGATTCAACATGGTGCTGACGTGTATACGTATGACCTCGGTTTCATGCATGCGAAGACGATCGTCGTCGATGGGAAGATCGCCTCGGTCGGAACGACGAACATCGACGCGCGAAGTTTTCGATTGAATTTTGAAATGAATGCGATTCTATATCATCAAGCCGTAGCAGAAGAATTGGAATTACTCTTTTTGTCTGACGTCGCAGATAGCGAAAAGCTGACAATTGAAAAATATGCTGCTCGCTCGCGGATGATTCGTTTCAAGGAGAGTATTTCTAGGCTCTTGTCACCCATTCTATGACAAAACCCGCCCTATCTTCAGGCGGGTTTTCTAATTATTCATCCAATAAGGACTTCGACATATGATAATCCGTTTTCTCGTACCCAAGCGATTCATACACATGAATCGCCCGTTCGTTATGCGCAAAGACGTGTAAGGAAATCTTCTTGACGTTCATCCGCTTCAACATCACTTCCAGTAAGCGGAGCGCTTCCTTGCCGTATCCTTGGTTTTGCTTTTCAGACGTAATCTTGACGTCGAAGATGAAAGCGCAACGTCCGCGTGATTCTTCTGTCACATGGACCCAAACCATCCCGATGTCGCTATCTGTCTCATCACGAAACGTAAACAAATAATGATCCTTCGTTTTCAGACCTTCTGGCAACAATGTTGCGAACTCTTCAGTCGCCTTCTCAAGTGACTCGTTCTCTGACCACGTACCAGCGCGACACTTATCTCCCGCATATTCCTCGATTGCTACCGGTAGATACGACTCATAAGTCGCTTGATTCATTGGCTCGATACGCATGCTGCCACCTCCTTTGTTTTTAACCAGTCCTGCTTTAACATCGCATAGACGACAATGTCATGATAGGTCCCGTATAATTTTTCAGCGTCCCGTAAGACGCCTTCTTCCGTGAAGCCGAGTCGTTCCGGGATTCGTCGGCTCCGATTATTTCCGGTCGCACACTCGATGACGACTCGGTTTAAGCCGAGCGTCTCGAAACAATAGTTCGTGACGAACCGGACGACGTCCGTCATGACGCCTTTTCGAAGTCCCTTTTCTCCTAAATAATAGCCGAGCGACGTTTGCCCGAGGTGTCGATTAATCTCATGCAAACCGATCGTTCCGACGAGCTCGTCCTCAAGATAAATGCCACATGTAAAGCCGTTGCCATCGGCGAACTGTTGCAGCCATGCTGGAATGATGATCTCCTGATATGTAATGGCATCTGTTGTACCATCGACCCAACCGAGCCATTCGCGAAGATGTGTGCGATTGGCATCGACGAGGGCGAATAATCCTTCCGCATGGTGCCGTTCGATTAATTGAAGCGATACGTGATTGGATACTTGTAATCTGAACATGACCTCTCTCCTTTCTAGTACCTGTTGTTTGACATCACGTTGTCGTTTCCCTGCTTGACGTCACGTTCCATTCCATTCGTCTCGAGCGGACAGCCATTCCAAGTGCCTCGTAAAAGGCGATCGCTTCTTGATTGGCGTCATCGACGCCGAGTTCGATTTTGTCACAGCCAATCGTTTCCGCATGTGCGTAAGCGGCTTGCATCAATCGTTTCCCGACGCCTTGTTTTTGATGCGTATCCGCAACGACGAGACTGATGACGCGTAAGTAATGCTTATCGAAGACGAAGCCGCTTCCTTCGACGATGTCTTCCTTTAGGACGATCACACCGGCAAGCCCGTCTTGTTCCGCAACGAGTAATGCAAAATCCGGATTCTCGAGTTGCGACAGAAATAAGTCTTCCGGAACCGGCATCTCGTGCGGACGGTAATGATCGGGTCGTAAGGCGACGTGTTGATCGTGAATTTGCTGGAACAATGGAATCAATTCCTGAAAATCGTCAGGTCGAGCAGTGCGGATATTCATCAGTAGTTCGCTCCCTTTCCGTTTTGTAGTATATTAACATATTATTCCAAAGTGTAGAGGTACTTTTTTATACAAAAAGGCACTCCGTTACCGGAATGCCGTCTCTCACTTAAATTGCTTTTGTAAAGTCTCGCGCTGTCTTCGTTAACGTCGATGCCGCACTCTGAACGTCATGGAAGCGATCGACCGTTTCTGCGACGACCGTGACACTTGCTTGTGCATCCGACGTTGCTTGCGTCATCGCACGGGCAATCCGCTGCAGTTCATCATTCATTCGCTGCGTCGTTTGTCGGACATCGACGACGGCTTGTTCGACGAGCTTTGAGAGATTTCGGACTTCCGTCGCGACGACATTGAATCCTTTGCCGTGTTCTCCGGCTCGCGCTGCCTCGATCGATGCATTCAGTGACAAGAGATTCGTCTGTGACGCAATTGTTTTGATCGTCTCGGTCACTTGAGTGATGTCCTGTGCCTGGCGTTGCAACCGTTCAATCGTCTGATGGTTATCACGGGTCGTCTCGGCCATCTGTTCGATCGTTCGCCGTAACGCTTCGCTTTCCTGCTCGCCATGCGTCGACCGCGTATTTAAATCACTAGCAATCGTGTCAAACGAAGTCGCGAACTTTTGAATCGTCTGCTGACGATCAGTAATATCGGAAGCAATCTTCAAGACACCGGTCACTTCCGTTCCATCGTAAATCGGCATATAGGTTGCTTCTAGCCAAATCGATTGACCATGCGCATCGATGCGTTCAATTTTATCTGCCGTACTGAAGCCACTAAACAGCTTCTGCCAAAATGCTTGGTAACTGTCACTCATTGCAAACTCCGTCGTGCAGAAGAGGTGATGTTGCATCCCGATCATCTCTTCTCGTTTATATTTCATCGTCTTTGCGAATAAACCATTGACGTCGACGACACGACGTTGCCGGTCGAATCGAATCATTGCGACATTATCTTGCAGGGAGGCTAAAATATCTTGGGATCCTAGGTTGGTTGAAAGTTGGGTGGTCATGATTACAAACTCCTCTCGTCATCTACCTCCCGTTGCAGGCTATCCAAGATATTACAAATCGGAATAGTATGAATTAAAGATATATGACTAAAATTTTTTTATCTTCTATTTATATATCCAGACAACGATAGGATGAAACGTTATTTCTCTAAATATTCTTATCCTACACCTCTTTTTTAAACTTGTCTTTTTCTTCCGACCTGCTATACTCAAATCAAAACTTATTAAACTTTTTTAATAAGTGATTTAGATTGGAGGTCTTTGTTTGACTGAACTCATTTCACTTACACGTCACGCTTTTTTAGTCGACCATCTGGATACGATCCCTGCGATTCGTCAAGTCTTGGATGTCAGTTTTCCGACTGCAAGCAAACAGATCGATCAGATGATCGCTGCTCTTGAAATTGAAGAGACACCACTTGAATTGGTTCGCGGAGGGCGTCCGGCAAAACGGTATCGCTACCGCGCGGATCGCTTCCACGGACTCGCTCTATATCTCGAACGCACGTATCTGCAGTATCGCATACACGACGTCGGTGGACATCTGATCGCAACGGATCGCCTGAACTTCAATTCGTCGGATCATGGATCTGTTTTATCGAAAACACTGACAACATTACTCGACGATCATCCATCTATTCAAACGCTTGCGATTGGTGTCGCTGGTGCCGTTGATACAACCGGCACGATCCTATTCGCCCCGGATTATCCGACGCTAGACGGTCGCCCTTTGCAACAAGAACTGACGGAACGGTTCGAGCGACCCGTCATCGTCGAAAATGATATGAATGCGGCTGTCATCGCTCCGGCTCAAGAAAACGAATCGACGGTCTATATGTATCTCGGAACGAACGGACCGGGAGCCGGCGTCGCCGTTTCCGGTCATGTCGTCCGCGGAGCGCATCACTTTGCTGGAGAGATCTCGTTCATCCCGTTTGACGACAAGCGAAATGTCGGTCAAATTCTCGCAGAGAGTTCACCATACTCTGACGACTGGTATGAGGCGTTATGCCGGATCATTCTCTCGTTTAGCGTCACTTTGAATCCAGATGTCATCTTGTTTACGTCGTCAGATGTTTCGGATGACGGATTAGCACGGTTGACGGAACGATGCGCCAAGCGCTTTCCGCTCGACAAATTACCTCAATTGCGGCAAGGCGACTGGGAAACTGATTATTTAGATGGTCTGATGCAACTGAGCATCCAGTCATTCATTGAACAAATTCCGTTAGGAGGTCTCGCCCATTGACCCGTCTACTATTACCTTTGATTTATCTCGCTTTCATCAGTCTTGGGCTTCCGGATGCGTTACTCGGTACAGCGTGGCCCGTGATGCGGCTCGATCTCGACGCACCGCTCGACATGGCAGGTTGGCTCTTCATGACGATCGCTGCCGGAACGATCGTCTCGAGTCTGTTTAGCGGTCGTCTGATCGAACGTTATTCAACGGGTCCAATCACGGCAGCTTCTGCCGGTTTGACGGCACTGGCGTTAATTGGTTTTTACGTTGCTCCGTCCTTGATTTGGCTCTTCGTCCTTGCGATCCCGCTCGGACTCGGTGCTGGAGTCGTCGACGCGGCGTTAAACCACTTCGTTGCCACCCATTATCAAGCACATCATATGAACTGGCTCCATTGCTTCTGGGGCATTGGTGCGACGGCTGGTCCGCTCATCATGGCTGGTGTATTGCTCGATTCCGGCTGGCGTTTTGGTTACCTCGTCGTCGGCGCATTGCAACTTATTTTGATGATTGTCTTGATTGTCAGCTTACCACTCTGGAAGCGGGCTCCGAAACAGGTGTCTGAACAGGTTCAGTCCGTGAATACGTCGTCCGGAAAACCACGCGGATTGATTGCCGCTCTCGCAGCGTTTTGCTTTTATTGTGGGGTTGAGGCGGTCGTCGGGCTGTGGGGCAGTAGTTATCTTGTCCAAGTCCGGTCCTTTTCCGTAACATCAGCAGCGACGTGGATTTCCGTCTATTACGGAAGCATCACCGCGGGGCGATTCATCAGTGGTTTTCTGTCGCTACGCTGGTCGAATCGTCGTTTGATTCGTGTCGGTCAATGGACGGCATTCGTCGGAGCCGCCTGTTTCATCCTCGCACCCGCTGCCTGGATGCCGCTTGGTTTCGTACTTGTCGGGCTTGGTCTCGCACCGATTTACCCGGCAATGCTACATGAGACGCCGGTACGGTTCGGAGAAGCTGCGGCGCAACGGCTGATGGGGGTACAAATGGCATTCGCCTATACCGGTAGTACCTTCATGCCACCATTGTTCGGATGGCTGGCGACGTCCTACTCCTTATCATTGTTCCATTGGTTTACGATCAGTCTCATCTTCTTGATGCTGGTCGCTACGGAAGGCTTGAACCGGATGTTATTCAGACAGCGATTGGCAAAAGCGTCTTGAAAAAAGGAGGAATGGAGATGAAGATTGAACATATCGCCCTCTGGGTGGCAGACCTTGACGGGATGCGTCAATTCTACGAAACACATTTTGATGCTACGGCAGGCGAGCGGTATCATAATCCGACGAAAGGGTTCACGTCGTATTTCCTGACGTTCTCGAGTGGTGCGCGTCTTGAGTTGATGCAACGGACGGATATCACGGAACGGACGATGAATGCGCTCGGGTATGCCCACCTCGCCTTCTCGCTTGGCAGCAAACAAGCGGTCGACGACTGGACGGCTCGGTTACGGGACGCCGGTATACAACACCTTGACGGTCCCCGGACGACGGGTGACGGGTATTATGAAAGTACGATCGCAGACCCGGAAGGTAATGTGATTGAGTTGACGGTCTAATGATGAAACGAAACAATCCCTCATTCTGATTAGAGTGAGGGATTGTTTGTTGGTCGATGACTGTTCAATTGTTTTCTGCTTATTGGTATGTCCCGTGACGAGCAGTTGTCTGACACGTATTTCATTCAGGTTATCATTAAGCGACGATTACAAAACTCTTTCGCTGTAAACATTTGTAATGATATGCTAAAAAAGAACCAAATTATGACTATACGTATTCATTTTAAGAGGAGGCAGTTTATGCGAAAACATCTAGGATGGATCTCGATCGGCATCGTAGTCTTTACTTTTATAACGTTCAAGTTCTTGCCTTTCAATGGCTTTTGGGGAACGAACTATATGTTAGCTGGACTAGTGCTTGCGCTAGTGTGCGCCATCATAAGTCTAAGAAATACGGGGAAAATCCTTGCGTTAACATTGCTCACTTCTCTATTGGTGCTTTTTATTTTTTCAGTGATCGGCTTCTTGGCACTAGCTTGAGTATTTCTAAAAGCGATTAAATTCGATTAGCTGATATCATTACGATATTTCTTCTTGAACACGTCATACGTTGCTGAATCACCGAACAGTAGGAAACAACCGCGATCATCATAGATATTCATGACGATCTTTTGATCCACGTTCACGAAAAAGATTTCTGGATAGTATGTATACGTTTGACGAAATCTTGGATGTAGCGTCGGAAAATCCTGATGGCAGATTGCTTTGATTACACGCTTATAATCTAATGCGCTTTTGTTCGGTAATAACACGGCATATTCGGATACCTGCTCTTCTTCATCCATTATTTTCTCTACGAATTTTATGTTGTATTGATCTTCTCTTCTTTTTAAGTGACGGAATACTTTCGTCGCTGACTTTTGATACTTACCGCGCTCACTTCTCACATGCACGATGAAGTAAAGGGACTCCTCTTCTCGGAATAGATCTTCAAACAGTTCGTTCGATTTTTGATATGCCTGTTTGAAGTATTCCTCGTTGATTTCATCTGAATTTTTCTTTAACTGATACAGGTCCTTTACTAAGTCTACGTGGAATACTAAATCCTTCTCGACAAAGGAACGATCAAATAAGTTTACCTTCCCAAAATGGTGTTGCAAGTATTGTTCGAAGTTCATTCCAAAGCTCCTTTATTCTGATCAGGACAGATTAATTTAACGATCGATACAACCAGTCTAGAATGGAGGATGAAAAGATGATCATTGATACATTATCGAATCATCCTGAACAACTAGAAGTAGTTGCCACAATGATTCATACCGAATTCGTTCAAAAGAAAAAAGGGACGACACCCTATGAACAAATAAAAGCCTTTTTAGACAAAAAATCAGATGAGTCGTATCCTGTGACGTTGATTGCCTTAGATGATGTCACGTGTATCGGAACCGTCTCCTTCTTTGAAAATGACTTGAAGGAACGACCAGCCTATACGCCTTGGCTCGCTTCTTTATTCGTTGAAAAAGTCTATCGAAATCAAGGGATCGCGCTGCAACTGATCAATCAACTAATCGTCTACGCCAAGTCACGACAGATCACAATAATCTATTTAAAAACAGAAAACGCTTCAGCATATTATAAAAAATTAGGATGGACTTTAGTTGAGGCGATTGAGACGACGAATTCACCCATGTATATTTTCGCTTATAATATTGATGACGCTTATTACGTTCTAGTGAGCGACAACAGCAACTATTAAAGCTTTACTCTTATGAGATAACAGAAAGGACGTTTTTATGAATCTCGAAATTAAAAGCTATCTTGAAATTCCTCCTGAAAAAGAAGAGCATGATGTGAATCACACTTATCCAGGATTCGTAGAGATGACCCATACGATCGACAACGATATCTTTAACTATGCTTTTGGTCGAGCTGGCGGCTATCCTGCTGGAAAAGTCGTTTTTTGTATAGAGGGCATGCCTCTCTCTTTTAACGCACACGTGAGCGAGCTATTCCAATTTTGGCATGCGTTAATAAAAAGTGTGACCACGAATGATTTGCATGACATCGAAAAGTTCGATTGGTCACTTCCATATGAAAACGAAGAAATTTCTAACCAGTTCATTATTCGATTTTTCTATCGAAAAAAACGAGTAGAATTTCATTATCAAAATCAACTCTTGGCTACTTTTTCACTAGAGACCTATAAAAAAGCAGTCCTGCATGGGTTTTTAGATTTCATGTGGCATACGAATCTGGAGTTTGAGACGATCGTGTATGATTCGCTTGGTGAGGAGATTAATTACGCAGCGATGCGAGAAGATACAGGAGACGATTTATACACATGTCGCTACATCTTCTTACAATTCATGAGAGAACTTTATCGTCAAAAAAATGATATACAGACGTTGATTGACTTCGATTTTAAGATTAGTCGCCCTTTCTCTAAATTACATTATGATTTAAACGACTAAGGACATACTGACTTAGACGAACTTACAGTTCTTTTTTAAATCGATTCTTCGTATTCGTATAGACGCCTGCAAAAATTATAAAAAACACGAGTAGAACGAAGCCTACTATGAATAAAAACGAGTATCCAGATATCTCACTGAATGCGATCAATAATAGGCTAAAGCTAATCCCATACATGATTTTCCCCATAAATTTACACAGGGCGACTTCGTCATATGTTTCCTTTTTACTTTCTGACATCGTATTATATCCTGCAAGCAATGAGGCACCCGTTCCTCTTGATAAAACGATCGCAAACACTAGCATGGGGATTAAAATCACGACATACAAGATGGAATCGTTCAAGGTCGTTCGCTCCTTTCTCCTGTTTTAATAGATATCATGTTATTTATCCATTTACGTTCTATAAGCAGTCTGCGTTTCATAAAATATCATAAGTACACTACCACAGTAATATGTTGATTTAGTAAATGACCGAAAGAACAATCGTATGTTGAAACTCTTAATCGTACCCATTATCTGTATCCCTTAATTGATTCTATCTGCGTGTAAGGAATAACACTCAAGTGATCAAGTAAGAGCAAAGACCGCAGTGATCAACCAAGATAGTGAGCTGAACATCGTTCTACTATATGATTCCTACCAAAAATACTTTAGCGCTAGAGAGCGATTCCTTTTGAGTCAGAACCGCATGTAAAGCTTTCATCCTTAGTTCTTCTGGTTAGCGTGTCCACTTTGTTCGATTATCAAATGTAGATAATACTCCCATGCGATATTTTGTCCTTCAACTATTCAAGGGCGTGACTGAAAACTCGAAGAGCGAGGCGATTGACTTAATCGAGTCTGTTCCATCCTCACCCATCGTGACGAAAATGATGTATTGTTTTTGACCTATCAAAATCTAGATGTAGCTATAGTAAAAGCTCCCCCAAAAAGTAGACAGTTGAAATATCAAAGCTGTCTACTTTTTTAGGGAGCTTACCATTCTTATTTCATCAAGACCATTTTTCTTCAGCATCCATCCAACAATTGTTTTTTAAATCAAGAGAATCATCACTATCGTGTATCGTAAAGTACGATGGAAGATTTAGTGACGCTCCACCAGCTTTTTCCCAGCACAATCTGAACCATTGTGCAAAAACGCTTTGTTCTTGTGGAATTAACTTTTCTTCATTTTGCTCATGAAATTCAAAAAAAACCTCGAGTTGACTGTCGTTCATTTGATGATATTCGACTTCTTGTAATACATCTTCGCTCCCAGCAAAAACAGTTGAATCGTTTCCTTCGTAAAATACTTCATTTGCTTCTTTATCCATTGAGAACATGATGACCGAAAGTTCAAATCTAGTCGGTTCAATGAATGCTGTGAAGTCCAGTACTTCGATGTCCTTAGAGAACGGATAAGAAAAGATTTTCTGGAGTTGGTCCTCCACTAAACCTGACTGCTTTTCAAGATGGATCTTAATTGAATCAATATAGTTTTCGACTGTAAACATGATAAGTACCTCCAAGCATGAATCTATCAATTTATGTTGTTAATTCGTCAGCCTTGCTTAATGTTTTCATCGTGTTTCTCTTGAAGTCGTCTCTCTAGAACGAATACGTATATTACAGCAACCAATACTCCAATTATTCCTGGCAAAACAGCAACGATGGGATCCTTCAAATATGCGAATGGAATTACATACGTCAACAACATCTTGATCCCATATGAAACCAACACGGACGTCAGTAAAACTAAAGTTATAGTCCGCTTTTCGATATTCCCAAAAAATTGATGTCTTTGTTTCTCTACTTTATGTATACCGAGCCAAGATAACATCTTCAAATCTCCTTTATTCATAGCTAATAGTTGACAATCATCACTCTACCATACGACCTTCTATTTGTATTAAAAAGTAAGTTTACTTTAATGATTTTCACCAAAAATGCTTATCAATATAAAAAAACTAACCTAATCAAAATTTACGATACGTATAAGAGGATGATTCATAGTTATCATTAAGTATGTGAGATAGGATGACAGACGTTTAGAAGAGAGACGTACACCTTTAATTGTTTGAATAACATCCCATTTTTTGTATACTGATAATGGAATTTATACAAATAAAAGGGGGTCTTCTCTTGAGAGCAAAACTTGGCTGGATTTCTATCGGATTAATGGTTCTTACTTTCTTGGTACTTTTTACATTCCCGATTAATGGATTTTGGGGCGACGCCATCCTCATTGGTGGTCTGGTCCTTGCTTTATTAGCTGCTATCTTTAGTAATCGAGGTATAGGCAAAATGTTAGCATTTATTTTAATGATAGTTCTTTTAATTTTATTTGTACTATCTGTCTTGAATTTTTTAGGGATTTTCGCATAAAATCGGATCGTTCGAATTGGATAACGAATGTCTAAGCTCTTACAAAGATGTGACTGTCTAAAAAGAACGCTCCCTCAGAGTATATGTAAGAGAGAAAACATTCTTATATCCAATAGATCGTCACGCTGTCACTTCAGCATAACTTTATCTGAGAGTATGCTCTTCACATTCTCTATTATATCTTCGGTTGCTTTTGGCATTTTGACCTTCTAGATTGAAAGTATTTACTTTTTCGCTTCAAACGTCAGTGTTTTTTAATGCACCTTCTCCTCTTTACTCAAGAATCAATTTAAACTTTCCTTCATGAATGACATCTGAAACTGGTGTTAATGAAAACTCTTGCAGTGTCTGCTCAGATTTTTTTTGTCGGAAATCTGACATTAACTCCGTTCCTAAACTGTAAACAGTTAATCGAGGGACATCCTTTGCTTCACTTCCAGTGCTAAGTTCTTCGTAGCTTAAGGAGTTGTTCTTAACCTGTTCGAGTATCTTCTTTTTATCGCTGAAAGCCATCTTCTCTGTTTCTATAGGGGGCGCTTTAGGATAAAGTTCCTTCGCAAACACCTCCGCTTTACCTTCGAATATGAGATAGTCGATGGAACTTGGTTGCCTGATTTCAGGATGTTCGTTCACTACGGAATGATTATACTCATGCGCAACAACGTACTCCAGTATCTCATGCGTATACTCTTCACCTAACATAATCACCATACTACCATCGCTCATCGTAGAACCAATCAGCCCGCTCGTCGCCTTTGCGGCGTATCGATGCTCTTCCGATAAGGGTAGCATCAGGATAATCTTATCTTTACCAGGAAGGTGGTCAGCTGATTTTCGGAGTGCCTCATGAACAGCTTTCATATTTTCTTTCTCTTCATGCATCAAACGTTTCGTCAATCTTTTTAAATCGTTCAAATAGGAAGTGGCGGAAAACACGTCATTGAACCCCTTGAAATCAAGAAAGATATCCTGCTCTTTCTGAATGCGATCCAGTTCCCGACGGACGGTTTTATCGAAGATTCGCTGTAGGTCCTCGTCCGTGACGTTTGTGTCCTTCATCTTTTTCTGAACTTTTGTGATGTAGTCGATATAGGCTGGATACAACGTGATGATTTTTGCATGCTGGTCTTTTGCTAGTTCAACTTCTCGAATAGTGGACTTGGGTTTCTCAGTCGACTGCGTCGGTTGGAATGTACATCCTGATACACAACAAATGAGTATTGATAAAAAGAACGCTAGACGTATTCTCAAAATTATTTACCACCTTATTGTTGAAATGATTGTATCGAATAATGCTTATAAAATAATTATATAGATTTATTTTCCATCTATCCATAAAAAAGTAAGTTCTAGTTTATTCATAGACCATTTTTAAGAACCGATAACGTTATCTACGTATACATTTGTTTTTCTAAAATTCTCATCGTTTGGAGTGATTAGCATGTCAATTGGGTGGAGTGGTACGATTCAAAATTATTTACAGACCGATCAACGTCAACGGAATTCGTCCTATCGAACATCGGAATTGCCGCGCCTGGTCCACTCGATACGAAGAATGGACTTCTGTTATCTCCACCAAATTTACCAGGATGAGATGAAGTCGACTTGGTTACCCCACTTTCCTCCGCATTCGACTTACCCGTCTTTCTCGAGAACGATGCTAATGCTGCGGCTCTTGGTGAAGCGTTATACGGTGTGGGACGTCACTCATCATCTGTCTACTATGTAACCGTCAGTTCAGGAATCGGCGGAGGTTATGTCTATAAGAAACAACTGATCCGTGGAGCAAATGGATACGCTGGTGAGATTGGCAATACGATTATCGACTCCTCGGGTCCACTGCATCCTGTGTTGAACAAAGGTTCTCTCGAAGGATATGCCAGTGGTACAGCACTACAATCACACGCTTCAAATCGCCATGTCTCATCCATCGAGCGATTACTCGCCCATCCGCAAGAGTGAGATCGTTTTACTAATCATTTAGCAACTGGACTTGCAAACATCACTCACACGATTGATTCGGAAATTATCGTCGTTGGAGGAGGTGTTACGGAATCTGCTGATTTATACTGGGAAGCGCGTTACTGGAACGTGTTCGCGAACTCGTATATCCGTCCCTTCGTTCAAAGGTCGATATCCGTCTTGCTGAATTAAAAGGACAGGCAGGCGTCATCGGAGCTGCTGCTCTAGATGAAGTAGAGTAAGCAACACATCACTTACCTTATTTAATCAAAGCAAAGAGGGTGATCCATTCCGTTATTGAAATGGATCACCCTCTTTGTATACATCCTATCTATTCGAATATAGCTATTTTTTAGAGCAGCGAATTGCTAAAAATGACTTCAGCTCGTTCTCAATCCGTTTTGGGTTTAAGGAAGAACAGAAAAATGTTAAATACCAAAAAAAGACCAAGCAGTACCCACAAGACAGAATAAAATGCTGTATTCGGAACGAACAAATAATCTATCAATAGCACGATTAAAAAGAGAATATATCCAACAAAATATACTTTTTTCTTACGCGGATCCATCGTCTCATCTCCTTTATACATATAAGTGTTCTGTCGATTACTTCGTATTTTTAATAATCACTACAGCTAAAACAAGGGACGGGATGAAACAAATCAGTAGATCCGAGAGTGAGATCGAGAGTGAAGTAGGATGAATCAGCATCTCTATCCCTTTAAAAATGGCACCGAGTACAACAAGTAAAGATAGGAGAACCGGAACGAAAATACGCATCCATCTAGGAATACTCAGCCACATCCGTAAGATCTTTTGTGTTTTATCATCCATGTCATTCACTTCTTTTACAATTTTACATAAATTAGTATATCATACGTATGATTTTTGTGAAAAAATGTCGAAGTCACGTGTCGATTGAATCTCCTCCTTTACGTACAAAAGCAGTAAAAAAGACACTTACACATCATGTAAGCTTCTGTTTTACTGCTTTATAGGATACAGATCAATGTCTCTTCCCCTGCTACTTTGAACTAATTGATCACACCTTCTGCACTACAATAAAACTCCAGAGGAATGTTGTGTGTGGAAGAAATACCATTTTGAATGAATTCTCCACCGACCGTCACATCGTATGTTCTTCCGCCATCCATCAAAGCAGCGGTATATCCAAGCTGTCTCCATGTCCCCTTACTCGATGAAGCGGTTGACGTCATAGACGTGATGGCTTTAAAGACTTGCCTTTCTGCCTCCTCACGAAGTGCGGTATCAAATGTACCAGTGATCGAAATGGCAAATGTTGTCCCCTTCGCATGAATCGTTTTTGATTTAGATGTGGATTCTTTCTTTGAGAAATCGAACGTCGATGCGAACTTTACTTTGACTCGATCTTCCGCTATCTTTCGAAAACGGTTCGGCGTCACCCAATCCTTTTCCTTGAAGGATTTTTGATTGACGAGTTCTAAATCTGTATCTGGATGATGCGAATTAATAGTACCAAGAATAACCGCATACTGCTGATAATATTGGTTTTTTTGTTGTGGAGTCAGCGCCTTTTGTTTTCCCTCTGCAAATGCCTCGTACATAAAGGAGCTGGTTAAGGTAACACTCAATGCTGTTAAGAACGTCATCGTTTTACGCTTCATTTTTTCCACTCACTTTTTTTTAGATTATGTAATATATTCTCAAATTATCACGTTATTTGTTCTTTTCCTATACTTTCACCGTCTGTTTTTCTATTCTTACTCACACTTCAATTTTATATTTATTTTCGAATTGAAATTTATGAATTCAGCGTGATGTGACTTAGACCATTATTTATTCACAGATTCTGTGATGAGGAAGTTAAAGTCATTTGCTCCTTTTGCCAATCATTCCTTTATATTGATGTACGAAATGAACTGCAGTACCTTTCTCTTCTGGTCATTAAAAAAACGACCTCTTTTGAGATCGTCTTCCTTTAGAAAATATGTACGCTTTCCATCATAGTGTATCGTGGACTCGCATCCGTTCTAGTTCTTTTTCTTGCTTCTTTTTAAAGATTTCCGCCCATTCGACCATTCAACTTAGAGGAAGCGTCGTTGGAAGAGATCTTCTTGAATTTAGGTACGGAAATCCGTTCAGCATAAAGTTGATTAACTTCATTCATTTAGAGTTCAAGAGGTTTCTGAAAACATTAGCAACGATTTAAATTATTCAACTAAGAGCGAGCTAAAAAAAATAGGGTATCTCACATCGTATTTCTCAGATGTAAGATACCCTATTGCTAATATGGAGTTAAACATTTATCACTTAACAATATATGACGATTATTATACTAGGTTGTTCACTGCGTACTTCTTTTTAGAGCACTTAACTCAAAATAGTCGCATTCACATCGACTTCATTTTTTCCATAAGACAGATTAGAACTAGGCATAATTCCCTCTTCATCCATTTCGATGCTTCTAAAGTACTCTTGTGCAACCATCGATGTTTTGAACTCAGCAGTTGGATCGATTGTTTCGACTAAGTTTTGTAATTCTTCAACTGTTGTTACGAAAAACTCTTTGCGTAAATTTACTTTATTAAATCGCTTAGCCGTCAATTCTTGATGAAGTTGATATTCTAACCCTACTGCATCATCGGAGAAAATCATTGCATGTACATCAAATTTAAATGGTACAGAGGCATCTCCAAGTTCGTCGACTCGATCTTGTGGGTTCATACGTCTTGTCATTCCCACTTTGAATATCTGTTGACCGAACGATCCTAGATTCGAGATAACGTAAACGTATCCAGCCTTACCGTTCGCTCTCTTTAAAATTTCTTCTTTCTGCTCTAAAATGTTATTTTGTTGTTGTATAAGCTCTTCAACACGTAACTGTAGTTGAGCAATAATATCAGGGTTATTTTCGCTTACTAGAAGCTCGTTCGTTCGTTGTAATTCTACATCGAATTTTGCCTCTTCTGATTCTAACTTTTTCTTTTGTGCTTCTAGTTCTTTGCGTTCTGCAGCTTCTTGACGCATTTGCTCTAGTATTAGACGTTGTTCTTCTTTTTCCTGTTCACGTTTAATGTAGTATTGATACTCAACATCTACCGCTTCGATGAATAATGGTTCTAGTTCTGCTAGGAATTTCGAGATTGTAGGTGAAATAGAAGCATTGCCGTTAGTTGAAATAGCTAAATATTTCCGAATTAAAGACTTCGCATTACCAATAGCCTCTTCATGCTTAGCGTACGAAAGAGTATATAGAATGTTTTGCAGCTCAGCCTGTAAACCAATTACCATTAGCTGATAAATAGCTTGATTCGTTTTTGTTTTGTAGCGATCTTTGTATTTGTCTAACAATGTAGCAATCTCTTTTTTGATTTTATTAATTTGTTTACGTAACTCTTTTGAACTCATGGCATGGTATTCTAACTCAACCAAACTCTTCATGATGCTTTCTTCATCATAATCTGCTAATAACTGTTCTAACTCATTCGGAAGATCTTCTTCGTTGAACAACTTAGGGAATAAATTAATTAAATTGCGAATACCAATGAACTCCGTTTTCAATTTTGAAAGTTTTGTACTTTGAGATTTAATGTTTTTGCTTAACTTTTCATTTTCAATCGCTAAGACATCACGTTCTTCCGCGAACTTTTGGAGCTCGGCTACTTTCTCTTGATTGTCTAAAATGATTTCGTCGACAATTCGTTTTCCTTCAGATTCATATTCAAGACGAATTTGCTTTAAGTACTCCGTTTTACTTTCCTCAAAAATGCTCTCAGAATTCGAGATGTTGCTTTGAATTTCTTTTTGCTTGATTTCTAGCGTATCCAACTCCGACTTTAAGGAAGTGACTTCTTGTTGTAAGTTCGTAATTTCAAAGATTTGAAATTTTAGCTTTTCAGACTTGATATAGTAGTAACGACCGAACCATAATATGATACCTATCATTGATGTTATACCAACCGTTGAAACTCCAGCTAGAATCAATAAGATTATTAGCCAACCATTAAAGTACCAAGGAATTTTCGCCTTCATACCTCCAGATTTATTTTGCCCCATATATATCGACCTCTTCCTCTATAATGTTTGTTGAACTCGTTTCACTCACTGAGCCAAAAAGTATCAATTACTAAACGAATCTTATTGTAACCATCTCACAATATGTAAATATTTACAAACAAATAAGTAAAAAATTAAACAGTGCTATTTATTGACTCAAAATAGAGGAAACTTCCTTATAAGGAATCTTCTTGAACTTATATATTAAAAAACAATCTGCTTAACTAATATTAGAATTTAAAGTCACAGTGTTACTAAAAATGGAGTTCCCAGCGTTCACGCTAAGGACACTCCATTTTTATAATATCGAACTTTATGCCGCCCGCTCTCTCCGTAAGAGATACAGAAAGTACGGTACACCGATGATTGCTGTGATCAATCCGGCTGGTACTTCAAGTGGCGGATGAATTCCGCGACCGAGCGCATCAGCGACGACGAGTAACCCACCGCCGAGCAACAGCGCCATCGGTAAGACAGCGAGGTGTTTATGTCCGACGAGACGACGTGCCATATGTGGGGCAATCAGACCGATGAAGCCGATTGCACCGACTGTTGCGACGGCAACACCGGCTAGGACGACAGCGAGCGCCAAGAAGACGTGCCGTGTCCGCTGAATTGGTAACCCGAGACCAATGCTGACTTCCTCACTAAGTGATAAGACATCGAGTTGACGATGGCGATAGAAGAGGATCGCACCAATCACGACGAGCACCGGCGCTAAGATCAACACTTCCTGCCACCCTTTCCCGAACAGACTTCCAGCAAGCCAGACGAGTGAATCGTTCGTCTGGAGTGGAAATTTAATCAACAGGTATTCTGTTCCGGAAGCACAGATCGCACTAACGGCGATACCAAGTAACGCAAACGAACTGCGGGAAACGTTCCCCCCCCGCTCAAGCATCATCAACGCTAACATGACGAGTGCTGCCCCGATAAAGGCGGCGATCGGTGTCAACAAGAGCGGACCGTCCGGCACGAGGGCAATCGTCAAGACAGCGAACAGCGACGCTCCGTTCGTCACCCCGATCACGTCCGGTGAGATCAATGGATTACGGATTACACTTTGTAAGATGACTCCAGCAAGAGCGAAACTCGCACCTGCTAAAAAGGCAAGGACCGTTCGCGGCAAGCGGTAATTTTGGACGATGAAGGCATCCTTTCCACCGAAGAACGACTGCCAGAGTTCCGTTAACGACAACTGAATCGAACCGACCGACAGTAAGGCGAAACTTGTGACAAGAACGATTACTGCGACAAGTAGAATCCGACGCATCTCTCTCATCGTAATCCCCCTTTCATCTGACGGCGTGCCAAGATAAGGAAGAAAGGTGCCCCGAGCAATGACGTCACGATGCCGACCGGTGATTCATACGGATAGGCAATAAAGCGCGCCAGGACATCGGCGTACGTCAACAACAGACCACCGATGACGGCAGAGACAGGTAAGACGATTCGGTAGTCCTCGCCAACGAGTCGACGTGTGATATGCGGCACCATCAGACCGATGAAGCCAATTGCTCCGGCAACGGCGACCGTTACCCCTGCGAGTAACACGACACTGATGCCGGCAAGCAGACGGATCCGCGTCACTTTTTGTCCGAGTCCGACCGCGACGTCTTGCCCGAGTTGGAAAACGGCGAGCGACTTCGCGAGACTTGCCGCAAGAATCAAACCGGCGAGCGACCACGGTAAGACGATCCGGAGTTCGAGCCAGCTTGCATCACTGAGCGAACCAGACAACCAGTACAACACATTCGTGATTCGATCATTGAACAAAATCAAGCCTTTCGTTAGCGACGTCAACAAGAGATGGATCGCCATCCCGACGAGGGCGAGTTTTAACGCCGTCATCCCGCGAATCGAAGCGAACGAAAAGACGAGCACGCCACCGAGTAAGGCACCAGCAAAAGCGAAGTAAAGCAAGTTCGCCGTTCCGAGTGACGGAAAGATGAGCAGGCTTAAGACGACAAGAAACGACGCACCGGCATTGACCCCAAAGACTTGTGGTGAAGCGAGCGGGTTCCGCGTCACAGCTTGCATGATCGCTCCAGCGACGGCAAGGTTTGCTCCGAGCAACAATCCGAGTAAGAGACGCGGCAGGCGCAGATTCGTCAGGACGAGTCCCGCTTTAGAGGTCGTGCCACTGATCCACTCCTGCACTAAGTGGACCGGATTCATCTGTGTGATACCAAAGAACAAGCTAATATAAACGGCCAAGCCACTGAGTAAGATAAGTACGAAAATCAGACGTTTCCGCTGCACCGGATCTTTCCCCTTTCATCAAGACGAAAAGCCAGATTGCTCCGGCTTTTTGTCGTTCGTTATTTCTGTTTGAGCAATTGAATTGCTTCGTCAACGATTTGTTCAGCAGCGTCCAGACCACGGTAACGTGTCCAGAGGTCACGATTGACTTCATAGACTTCTCCGTTTTTGACCGCTGTGATCTGATTCCAGAGCGGATTGTTTTTCCACTCCTTCAATAACTTCGGATCGGCTTCCGCCATGAAGATGACGTCCGGATCCCACTTGACCATCTGCTCTAACGTGATCGTCACAGTCGGTTCCGCTGTTTTCGTAACGGCATTCTCGATACCGATCTTCTCGAGCAACTCACCGTCAAACGACGTCTCACCGTGCGCTGTCAGTGAATCGGCGCGGAAGACACCGACCATGACTTTCCGGTCATCTTTTGGATCAACCTTCTTCTTCGCTGCCTGCAAGCGCTCTTCATGCAGGGCAAGGCGATCGTCCATCTGTTTCGTTTTGCCGACCGCTTCCGCAATCGTCTTGAACGAATCGATGTTCTCTTCATACGTCGCATTGCGACTCTTCAAGATGATCGTCGGTGCGATTTCTTGCAATTGCTTGTAAATTCCTTTATGACGGTTGAAGTCGCCGATAATCAAATCCGGTTGCAAGGAACTGATCACTTCAAGATTCGGTTGTTGGCGTGTACCGACTTCCGTGAACTCGATGTCTTTTCCGAGTAATCCAGAGACATCGGTCTTGTTTTCTTGTGCAATCCCGACCGGTGTGATGCCGAGTTCGTCTAACGCATCAACGAACGAGAATTCGAGCGCGACGACCTTCTTCGGCTTTTCCGGTACTTTCGTTTTTCCTGCTTCGTGCGTGATCGTCCGCGTTTTTTCGTTCGATTGCTCTGCTTGACCTGAACATGCTGCAAGCATCAAACTGCTCAACACGAGGAGCGTCAACGCTGTCATCCAAGTTTTCCGTCTCATGGTGAGACCTCCTTTAATTCGTGATTCGACATTGAGAATCATTCTTAATTAATCCTGTCTCAGCATATCAAAGATTTCCATCGAACAAAAGGGAAATCCTTATTTTCAGATAATATAGACTGAAATCCACATTTTCTGAAGGAATATGGGATAATCAGGTAGTGAATAAAGGAGGAATCAGAGATGGATTGGATGAAAGACTTAGGACAGCGAATTGAGTTTCCGCTCGATGCAATCACGTTTGATCAATTACCTGACTTACTCGAAGCCTTCGCCTACCAGTTACCGTTCGAGAATACGACCGTCCTTGAGAAACGCATCCGTCCGTTTAGCGACGAGCGCTTCATCGAGACGTTTCTGACAGAACGACGCGGTGGTGTCTGTTATGACTTAAACGGACTGCTGCACCGAATCCTGCAGGAACTGAATTGTCCCGTTCGACTCGTTCAAGCGACTGTTTACGATACGAAGTCGAACGTCTGGTCAGCGACCGGACCGACCCATGTCGCGATCATTTGGAATGAAACACACTTGCTCGATACCGGCTTCGGCGTTAATTTACCGCTCGTTCCTGTTCCGTTGAATGGGGAGACCGTTCATTCCGCGAGCGGCAGTTACCGGATCATCAATAATGACACACTTGAGATGAAGCGAACGGGACAAGCGGAGTTTGTGACTGGATACCGGTTCGACCGAGAGACATCCATTACAACAGATGACTTATCGAAGATGGAACAGATCATCCAGCAGAGCGACGCTTCGCCGTTCAATAAAGGTCGCCTCGTCGCGATGCGGACGCCGCGCGGACAAAAGACGTTGACCGAGCGGACGTTACGGATTGAAGAAACGACGACGACCGAGTTACCGGTCGCAGGTCCCGCCCAATTCGAGATGCTGTACAACACACACTTTTTAGGACGGGAGTCGTAAACCATGGATTGTTACACACTTTGTTTAATCCGCCACGCAGACCACTTTTTACTCGTCAATCGGCAAAAACGTCCGGCGATGGGCATGTGGAATGGTGTCGGTGGTAAGATCGAACCGGGCGAGACACCGGAAGCTGCCGTCATCCGCGAGACGTTTGAAGAGACAGGTATCACGCTCACCTCAGTGACATCAAAAGGCATCGTCCGCTTACATGGGGAAGAGACTTCTGGCATGTACCTCTACCTGGCTGATTTAGAAGATCGTCCATTTCCGACACCGGTCATGACAGTTGAAGGAATCCTCGATTGGAAATCACTCGACTGGATTTTAAGCGACGATAACATGGGTATCATCAGCAACCTCCGGCACTACCTACCGATTGCTCTGTCGACCGAACACCCGTTACTGCATGACTTCCATTACGATGCCCATACGATCACGGCATACGAGACACATGAATTAATCGAGACATAACACAACATCCCCGCTCGTCCTTTCGGACAGGCGGGGATGTTTCGTTAGAATAGATGTAAGCCCGTCACGATGACAGCGACGATGACGATGCCCGGTAACAAGTTCGCGACGCGGATCTTCGTGATTCCGGCGAGATTAAGACCGATCGCTGCAATCATCACTCCACCGGTCGCCGTCATCTCCAAGATGAATTCTTGCAAGGCGGCGTCGGGAATGAACTTCGTGATCGCAACGGCACTCAGTGCGATCGCTCCTTGATACAGAAAGACGGGAATCGCTGAGAACATGACGCCGATCCCGAGCGTTGAACTGAGGACGAGCGCCGTGAAGCCGTCAATCAATCCCTTCGTATAGAGGACGTCGTGATCCTGACGTAGTCCACCGTCGAGCGCACCGAGAACACCCATCGCTCCAATGACGAAAATCAACGTCGCGGTAACGAAGCCTTCGGCGATATTCGATGGTCGACCGCGACTGATTTTACGTTCGAGCCATGCCCCCATCCGGTCGAGCTTCTCATCGAGACGGAACCATTCCCCGATCGCACCTCCGAGAACGAGACTACCGATGACGATCAAAAAGTTCGTGCTTTTCATTCCCATCTGGATCCCGAGGACGACGACGGCTAGACCAATCGCTTGCAAGACCGTCTCCTTCATCCGTTCCGGAATCCGGTGGAACATCAATCCGAGCAACGTCCCGACGATGATCAGGACGGTATTGACGAGTGTACCTGTTAAAACCATCTGACAGCCTACTTTCTCAATTGATTTTTCGTTTCGCAGGACGGACGACCGTCCGCTCCACCTGATTCAAGCTATGCAACGTCATCCCGAGCATGACGAGGATGATCCCGAATGTCGCGAGTCCCGTCGGTAGTGCCGCATGGAGAAACAAAATCTCCCCGAGAACGGTGAAGACGATCTCAAACGACTGGGTCGCCTCGATCGCGGCTAACCGGACCGGTTCCGTCCGGACGAGTGACGTCGCGTAGAAGAAGAGCGATGTCGCGATGACGCCTGAGAATAAGGCGACGAAGCCGGACTGGGTCACTTGACTGACACTTGGTAATCCGACTTGTATGTAAGCAATTACGGAGAGCACGATCCAAAACGGTAGACTCGCGATCGTCATCCCAAGGATCCGTTCAAACACGTCGAGCTCGTTTCCATACCGTTCCATCATCTTTCGGTTCCCGAGCGGATAGGCAATCGCAGCGACGAGCACCGGCAAGGCACCGAACAGTAAGGATTGTAGCGATAGACTTCCTGCGATGGATAACTGCATGACGACGACGCCAAGGACGATCAAGACGGAATACTTGAGAGCCGACCACGGAATCCGTTGCTTGAACAAGGGCGCAAGCAACGGTCCGGCTAGGATCGTCAATTGCCACGTTCCGGCAATCAGCCAGCCCGGCGCATGATCGGCAGCAAGACAGATGCTACCGTAAAACAGTCCAAAACCAATCGTTCCGTACAGTAACCAAAAGCCGATATCTGTTCGAAGTGCTTGTATGACACGTCCGATACCCCGGCGCATCAAGACGATGACGATAAAGAACGGCAACATCAAGAAGAAGCGAAGCGATCCACTGTAGATCCAGTGCCCGCCTGCTCCTTGCATCGATTGATTCAAGATGAAGGTGACGGCAAAGAACATCGCCGCTAGGATGCCATACATGATCGGTCGCATCAGCGCTCCTCCTTTAGGGTCGAGACGAGTAGACGTCCGAGTCCGTTCCAGTTGTGTTCCGTCGCTTGGACGAGCTGTTCGATATCCCGTTGTTGGCACGCGATCAAAATCGCCGCATGATCGGCAATCGATTGGCGTCCGAGTCGATCGAACTGGGCGTATTCAAGCCGGCGGATCAGCGGTGTTAATCGGCGAATCGTTTCTCGTAGCTGAGCGTTCTGACTGCGCAACACAAAGACATCGTGAAAGGCATCGTCTAACGTCAGTGCTGTCTCCGTCTCCTGTTGATCGATTGCCGTCGTGAACTGTTGATGGATCGTCTGAAGTTCCATCAAGTCGTCTTCCGTCAATTGCGGTCCGGCTAGACGCGCTGCCAGCCCGTGCAACGTCGCGATGATTGGATAGGTTTGCTGTGCCTGTTCAGCGTCAAGCTCTGTCACGATCGTCCGCGAGCCCCGTTTCGCAAAAATCAATCCTTCCTCCTCGAGTCGTTTCAAGGCTTCGCGGACCGGTGTTCGGCTGACCCCGAACATTTCCGCGAGCGCTTGATCGTTCACCTTCTCACC
Organism: Exiguobacterium sp. OS-77; assembly: GCF_000414195.2. Classification (NCBI taxonomy): domain Bacteria; kingdom Bacillati; phylum Bacillota; class Bacilli; order Caryophanales; genus Exiguobacterium; species Exiguobacterium sp. OS-77. The sequence continues at coordinate 1,672,649 of NZ_DF239008.1, forward strand.
TGGGGCGAGGCGTAAGGTGATGATGTGATGTTGCAAACGTCGATATACTTCCTCACTGAGAGGAAGTCGTGCAATGGCTAAATCATCTGTAGGTTTCATACAAGTAATATATTACATATTAATCATTGATACTAGCTTTATTCAAAAAAACTCCCCGTCAAACAACGAGGAGTCAACTATTCAAACGTTACGTGGATTCATCGGTCCATTCAGGTGACTGAGATCGTGCCGTTTCAACAAGATCAATTGAATGACAATCGCGACGAGTAGATAAGCTTGTGTCAAAAGAGGAGTGATGCCTAAATTGACGTTCACGACATCCGCTGCGATGCTCGCGAAATCCCATAACGCATGAAAAATGATCAATGGCCAAAGAGTATTCAGCTTGAGTGCGATGATCGCTAAGAACACACCAAAGACGAATGTATTCGCAAGTTGAAACAACATCGCTGCTGGGGGAATCAAAGCGATCAAATTAAGCAAGTGGAAAGATGAGAATAGGAGCGCACTGATGAGGACGGCACGATACGGATGTTCGTTCGGTCGAAGGTAACGTAAGATGATGCCTCGAAACAAGACTTCCTCATTGAAACCAACGAATAAGGTCGTCAGGAAGACGATTCCGACAAGTTGGAGTGCCGATGATGAAATCGAGGTCGTGAGCATCGCATTGACGATCAATCCGACTTGAACGATAACGATCAGCAGTAACGGAATGTACCAGATCAGACCCCGCGACTGCAGTTTCGAAAACCCGACGGCAGCAAACGTGGAATGTCGACGAATGTACCAGACGAGAAAAATCGCTGTAACGACTTCACCGAAGATCGCGATACGTAACAACTCCGGTTCACCATAATGAATGCCGAAACCAAACGCAGAGACAGCCATGACGATACCCATGATGATGAAGACGACGGTCGCCGAGACGACAGTATTCCGCTTATCCACGATCAATACCTCCCTTTTCTAAACAAGCGACGTATCTACTTTATGATTTGTTTACCTTTTTTTCAGGGAAATGAATCTTTTTCCTCCAGCTACCTTGCAATACAAAATAGCTTGGTATATCATTACCTTGTAATACCAAGTAGCGAAAGGATGATGCGGATGTCATCGACACAAATGTTAAAGGGGATTCTCGACGGTTGTTTACTTGCACTGATCGCGGAAGAAGAGATTTATGGTTATGAACTTGCGACGAAACTGAAAGCATACGGTTTCGCTGACATCAGCGAAGGAACGATCTATCCCTTATTAATCCGGATGCAAAAACTGGGCTGGATCGAAGCGACTTCACGCGTCTCTCCGTCCGGTCCGAAACGGAAGTATTATTCGATCACGACGAGCGGTGCAGAAGAACTCACCGCATTCAAGGAAAGATGGCAACACCTTTCGACAAGTGTTGAAAGTATTTTAAAGGAGGATGATTGAGATGACCCTATCAACGGAATCAACCCGATTTTTGGAAGACTTGAAGGTCTACCTGCTTGCTTCGGGAAAAAATGAACAAGCGACGAACGAGATCGTCCTTGAACTCGAAGACCATCTGATTGAAGCGGAAGCGGATGGCAAATCGGTTCGTTCCATCACGGGTGACAGTCCTGCTGCCTACATCCAGTCGATCTCACACGAGATGGCATTTGATTCAAAACAAGCCTTTTGGACGATCATGCAAGTGTATCTTGGTGCTTCCAGCTTTCTATACTTACAAAATCTCTTGAATGGCACGACGACTTACAGTATCCTGCTCGTCGGTGGCTTCCTACTGATAAGCGCTGTTTATTTGACGACACTTGCATTGTTGTTCCGCAAAGACGCCTTACGCGATACTGCTCGACCACGCCTCCTGCGTTACGGGATTCATGGGAGTGTTCATCTTCTTCTGATCGTCGGACTGTTGATCGTCAACGGACTCGTTGATTCGCCCAAAATCACGTTATCTCCAAGCGTCGGCTGGATGATTGGTGCCTTTCTAATTGCCTGGATTCTCGTCACGGCATGGAAAACAAAGACATGGATTTTACCGATTGCAGTGTTCGTCTTTTTCGTGCCTCAACTACTGCTTTTGTTTGTATTTAATTTGTCAGAGATTACCGCCGTCCTCGTGAGTTATGTTTTGACCTCGATTACGATTGCAGTTACTTTTATCCGTTCATCTAAGAACAGTCAGGCAGATTAATCACTTAATCATTAAGTAGAAAATAAGATAAAGCAGCGATGTTCTCCTACTTTGAGAACGTCGCTGCTTTGTCTTATGACTTTTCACACCTTTCACATCTTGAGTTATTTGAGTGGATTAATGATTTACACTCGTCTTTTTAATGTAAAAATCACACCACCTAAAACAATGAACGTTAGAGGAATAAGTAATCCTAATATATTTCGATAATCGACAAACGTCAGATCAGCGTAATTACGATGATAGGTTTCTAACAGTAACCAACCAATCGGAAAAATCGGAAAAGTATACGTATATGCGCTTGAAACAATTCGTCTTCCCCGCTCATCTTTTCCTTCCTCACCGAAAATAAACGGTAGCGATACGAATAAGCTTAATAGAAAAATCGGTATTACTATTATGTTTATAATCACCCTTTTCCCTCACCTTCTCGTTCATATTGAAATACTTCGTTAATATCCTTATCAAATAAATATGCAATTTCAAACGCCAGAATCAACGAAGGGCTGTAGCGACTTCCTTCTAAAGAAATAATGGTTTGTCTACTGACTCCGACCTTCTCTGCCAATTCTTTTTGCGACCATCCTTTTTCAGCTCTTAAAATCGCTAATCGATTCTTAATGAATCCATTACTCTTGATGCCCAAACCATCTCTCCTTTCATCAAACTATATTTATTACCATAAATAAACAGTAAAGTTTTTTTGACTTAAAGTAAAGTTTTTTTTACACATCAAATCAAATAAAAAGCGAAATTCTCAGATTAAGAGAAGTTCGCTTTTTATTTGTGTCGGTTTCAATTACGTGTTCGTTATTTCACGCTTTGCTTCATACCGCTCACGCGTCCAGTTGTAGACATGACTCGTCACTGTCCGACCGTCGATTCGTTCTAAGACGAATGGGCGGTCAAGAACAGGCGTAAACCCGAGTTTTTCAACGACACGGCGTGATTGGTCATTGAAATCAAAGTGACCACACCAGACGATGTCGATCGGCAGTTCCCGGAAGATGAAATCGAGCATCGCTTCGACGATTTCCGGCATCCGTCCTTCTCCCCAGTAATCAGGTGCGAGGACATACCCAATCTCGACTTGACGGTCATGGGTGATTGAATCGTCCGGCCGACGATTAAAGTGAAATCCGAAGCTACCGATCACTTCACCAGTTTCCTTATCGGTCACTGCATATTCGCCAGGTGACGCTTGGAAAATGCCGATCACTTCTTGGCTTTCGTCAAGTGACGCGTGCGGCGCCCAGCCTGCTTTTGGTCCGACATTTGGATCCTTCGCGTAAGCATACAATGCTTCCGCATCCTCATCCTGCCAACGGCGTAACAGGTGCCGTGGCGTTTCAATAGTATCTGGTAAGTTCATCTATATTCCCCCTTATTAAGATACGTTTCGCTCTCGCTCGACAGATTCCTTCACGAACAGACTCGTATAAACTAATCCAAAGCCCGTCAAGAGGATCAATCCGAGGTATACACTCATCATTGATGGAATCAAGAAGGTCCCGACGAGAATCGTCGACCGAGAAAGTAAATCGGCTCCAGCAAACGACGTTCCCGCGAACGCTGAGTACGCCCCACGTTGATCGGCTGGCATCATGTTCGCTTTTTGTGTGTTCAAGACCGGAGAGTAGAGCAACTCGCCAATCGTTGCGATGAAGATGAAGACCATCAGTGCCGTCATGCTGTTGGCACTCGTCACGACGACGTAACCGATCGTGTACAGCATGAGACCTGCAGCGAGCGTCCGGCGCGGAGACAAGCGTTTCGCTAGTCGCTGGACGATGAACGTCAATGTGACGACGAGTAACGTATTTTCGATGTTGATGATACTCATCATCCGAACCCCGTTGATCGACCACCCGGCAAATGATAACGGTTCAAACGAATCGGCGAGTCGGACGGCGACATAACTGCCCATCGAAAACTCAGCCGCTAAGATACACATCGAACCGAAGACAACCTTAACGAACGGACGGTCCCGCCAAGCGAGTTGATAGCTCGTGAAGATATCCGTGAGGACACCACGAAGTTTTTGACGTTGCCACGTCCTTGGTGTGTCGTCAAGAAACAGGAAGTATGCAATTGGTAAAACGGATGACGTGAAGCTCAAGATCCAGAACAACAGCAATTGGTTACTGACGTAGAGCCAGCCCCCGAGTGCTGTACCGATGGCGATCGAGAGATTGATCAGCCAGTAGTCGAGCGCATAAACCGCTTGGCGATTTTCCTTCGTCGTTGCATCGATGATGATCGCCCCCATTGCCGGCCGACCAAGATTACTCGTCACCGAAAAGACAGCGTAGATGACCATGAACAACAGCATCCAGTCGAGTGTCAATGAGATCGTCATCGTGATGAACGTCAGCGCTGTGAGCGCAGAAGTCGTGACGAGCAGACGTTTGCGGGAAAAACGATCGGCAAGATATCCGCCGAGTAGATTCGTGATGAAGCTGACAAAGACCATCGCGATCAAAAATGCACCGGCGATGACTTCGTTGAATGCCTGTACGAACAAGAGGGCCATGAACGGCATGATCGAGAACGAGACAGCCCGGTTGAAAAACGATGTGATGAGACGTACTTTAATTGGTTTAGGTATTTCTTTCCATTTCATATTGTCACCTTCCATTCTCTACCTGTATCATAAACAAGACAAGACACAGGAAAAATGGACGTCATTTAAAAAAGATGTCCCCTTTTAAGGAGGAGAAGTACGATGGATGCTTATCTTTTTATGTTATGGAAGACTTGCCGAAATGGACACTACTCGATTGCGACGCTTGCCGACGCCATCCATCTCAGTCCTAAACAAACGAAACGATATCTCAATAAATGGCAGGAAGACGGCTGGATTGGTTACACAAGTGGTCGCGGACGAGGCAACTTAAGTGAACTCGTCTGGTTGCGTCACGTTGAACGGGAATATGCGAAACGGATGCTCGAGCGGATCGATCGCGACTCGATCGAATCAGTGACGGAGGAATTGACGTGGGACTGGTCGCCGGCGCAAGCAGGTCGCTTCATGCGGCAGCTCGAACGAAAATTCGGCTATACACAGACGACGTCTGATGCGTTATTGATTCCTCGAAAACGGAATTTCCTGACGACCCACCCGTTAGAAGCAGCGGATATCCATAGTGCCCATCTCGTCCAGAACGTCTTCAACCGCCTGTTTACGATCGACGTCGACGGCAATATTCAAGGTGAACTGGCGCATCACTATGTCTGGAACGGGACGACGCTCAGTCTCTTCTTACGGAAGGACGTCCGCTTCCATGACGGCTCGCTCCTGACGAGTAAAGAGGTGACGAAGAGTCTGCGTGCTTTGATCGCCTATCCGGCTTACGCTTATTCCTACCGGCACGTAAAACAGATCGTCTCGAACGGTCCGTACCGGGTCGACCTCACACTCGATCAACGCCGGAGTTCGATTTTGCCGCAACTTGCCTCGATACATACGAGCATCATCAAGGATGGCATTGGAACGGGACCGTTCCAACTGACGCAACATGACGACAAGAAAACCGTTCTGACAGCGTTCCCGCATTACTTTGGCATCCGTGCCCTGCTCGACCGGATTGAGTTCATCCAGATGCCGGAGCAATATGACCCGGTCTACCGGACATCGGTCTCTGACTCTAGTCCGATTGATACGATCGCGACACAATCCGGGTTTGGTCTCGTCTTACTCCATCCACGCGCCGGTGGTCCGTTTGAATCAAAAGCCGCGCGACATTATATCCACCGGCTCGTCGCGGAAATTCGTGGTGGCATTCATGACTTCCATGAACGGGCACAACCGAACGACTGTGGTTTTCTTGAGTCCTATAGTCAACCGTATACTGTCCCGGATGGTCCTGCCGTCTTTTTCACGCAACCGATCCGAATCAAGCTGACTGACTTTACGGACAAGGTGACACGCTGGCTCTGTCAGCGATTTGATCAAGACGGGATTCCGTATGAGTTCGTCGAGGTCGGATTTGAAGAGAGCATCACGGATTTTCATGCCTACGATACGATCGATCTCGCCATCCATGCCGAAGTGTTCGAGCGAAATATCCAGTACGCCTTTTATCAGTTCATGACGAACACGTTCTCACCACCGATCCGACTGTTTCAGCAGATGCCAGAGATGTTGAAATCGATTGAACAATATGACGCGACACCGTTCGAAGACTGGCTCCCGATCCATCAAACGATCGAGCGTTACTTGATCGACGAATCGTACTTCATCCCGTTCTATCACGATACACGACTGATTCCGTATCCGATCGAGTTGCAAAACATCACGATCGACTCGTTCGGTTACTTTGATTTCTCGAAGCTCTGGATCTCCAACCAATCGTGACGAATCGTTGACGAAATCTTGACCTGCTTGTGACAAAACGCACGATATCCTTTAATCTAGTATTTTAAATGTTGTATTAAAGGTGAGGCTGCGAAATACTAAGACTGTCTTCATTACTTAGAGAAAAGGAAGTGGTCTTATGTTATCAACCTCTACCATTCAAATCGTTCAATCGACTGTTCCAGTCCTCGCGTCGCACGGTGCCGCGATCACGAAAGTCTTTTATCAGCGCTTGTTTCAGGCTCATCCGGAACTGAAACACGTCTTCAATCAATCGAATCAACGAAGCGATCGTCAATCGCAAGCACTCGCGACCGCCGTGTATGCCGCTGCTGCCCACATCGATCGACTCGAGACGTTAAAGCCGGTCTTATTACCGGTGCTCCATAAACACCGTAGTCTACAAATCAAACCGGAGATGTATCCCATCGTCGGACACGAATTACTCGGGGCGATGCAAGATGTCTTAGGACAAGCCGCAACGCCAGAAATCTTGCACGCGTGGGGAGAAGCATATGGGGAGATTGCCAATCTGTTCATCACGCTTGAAGCCGAACTTTACGCACAGGATGAACAAGCAAAAGGTTTTTCCGGATATCAGACAGTCGAGATTTCGGATGTCGAGGAGCAAGCGAGTGGGATTCGCGCCTTGACCTTCCGCAAGGACGGTCCACTCCCCGCTTATCGAGCCGGACAATACATCACGGTGCGGATTCAAGACAAAGATGGCTTATGGCACAATCGTCAATACAGTCTGACGACGGCATCGAACACGGAGACATATACGATTGGTGTCAAACGAGAAGGCATCGTCTCGGACTATTTACATGCAGCGCAAGTCGGTGACACGGTGTTCATTAGTGCGCCAGCGGGTGCTTTTACACTCGATGCGTCAGACGAACCAGTCGTGCTGATTGCCGGTGGGATCGGGATTACACCGATGCTTGCGATGGCTGACGAAGCGTTAGCTGCTGGTCGACAGGTCACGTTACATCACGCTGTCCAAGACGAACGCAATCGTCCATTTAACGAGCAACTTGCCTTGCTTGAGCAACGTGGCGCACGCGTCATTCGTTACGCAGAACACAAGGCAATGGATCAAGAGGGTCGCCTGCCGAAAGACGTTATCGCAGGTATCACGGATTCGACATACGTCTGTGGTCCGGAAGCAATGATTCAATATGTGATCGAACACTTCACGGCGTCACCCGACAAACTGCATTACGAAATCTTTGGACCAACGCTTGCTTTTGCAGCAGAAACTCCAGTTGCACAATAAAAAACATCCCGCTCTCTTTGACACGTGTCAAGGAGAGCGGGATGTTTGATTAGAGGGGCAATCGTTCTGACAATGGACGGACCAAGACGACGTCCGTTGCCATTCGGTTATCACGGCGTGGTTCATCGACCGGTTCGATCGTCCAGTTTTTCGCATGAAGCGTATTCAAGGCACGCGCTAAGTCGTACATCGAATAACGCTCGTTGCCGTTCAACTGATAGAGCCCTGCTTCCTGTTCAAGTAAAATCGTAACGAGCGCTTCTGCCGTGTCCTCAAGTAGCGAACTCGACGGATACCAGTTTTGACTCGCTCGAATGACGCCGTGCTGTTTCATCTCGTTCATGAAGTAGTCGACCATATTGTTCGAACCAGCTTCCGTCCCGATCTGCCAACCGATCCGGACAATCTTCGCTTGTGGATTGAGTGCTTGAATTGCTTGCTCGCAAGCAATCTTGTAGGCACCATACTCGTCGGTCGCGTCCGGTACCGCGTCCTTGTCAATCGGTGCCGGCACGTCGTCTGAGAAGACAGACACCGTGCTCGTGAAGAAGAACGGAATCGCATATTCTTGGCACAAACGGACGAGCGCTTCCGTCCAACTGACGGACCCCATCCCGATATGTAAGAAATAATCTGGTCGTTCCGTTTCTAAAAACGTGCGCATCGCGGATTCGTCAGTCGTCGAGACTTTCGTTCGGTCCCAGGCGACTGTCTCGATGTCGTGCTTTGCTAAGACGTCCGCAACGACGGGTGCTACCGTTCCGTTCATACCTGTAATGATTGCTTTCATATAAATACCTCTTTCCTTAATATATAAAAATAGTAAACATTTAGTACGATAAAGAAGTTTATAATAATTTTTACATAATTCATTAAAATATTTTATTCAAAGGAGATTAGATTTGATTGAAGGTAGCAGATCGGCTCAGTAGAATTGTCGTTATCTTTACACTTGTAAGTTTCATTAGTTTCTCACTTAAATTTTTGCTTAGGATTTATTCAATATCGTTTTCTAATATCTACTTAGGTAAGTTGTTGATTAGCGAGGAACAACTGTTAGCAATAGCACTAATTATAAACACAATAATTATATTATATTTTTTATTTAACTATTGTTATTACGAAATGCAAGCATTTTATAACATCAAAGAAACAAAACTTAAACACGAACTCGAAGAAAAAATTGATGAACAATACACAAAAATCTTTAAGGTAATGAGTTTTTGTTTAAAACTATCCTTATTTATTTTCTTATTACGTTCGTTCATTCTACCTCTACTTCTTTACTTAATAGAATTAGATTTCATCAAAGATATTCGTTTTATCATTTTTATTATTATATTAATAATAATAAATTTATTTATTTTCTACATAGAAAAAAATGATAAAACAAGTTACAATCTCAAAAAAATAATTAGAAAAAAGAACTGTATTTCATATTATTTTTAGTATGGATAATTTCTGCACTATTATTGAGTTCAATTGGAATAACTCAATTTTCTAATCCAATTTTACGAATAAATTTTATTGAATCTAACAATAAAAAAAATCCTGAAATCTCGTTTAAATTTACGGATCGAATATCAAACAAAATGCCTAACAAAATTGAATTATTAATAATAACTAACACTAATAATTCAGAGAGTGAAATTAATTTGTCACCATCAGATTTTTTCAAAACATTCACAGAGATTAACGTAAATAAAAATCAAAAATCTTTATTAGATAATTATTTTAAAAATGATGAAAAATTTTTTGACATTAACAAAAGTAATGTTTCACTTTATAAAAAATTGAATTACCAAAAATAAAAGATTCAGGTTCTCTAATCATTACTTTTGATGAAAACAATCCACTCGAAAATAAGAAATCCTATAAAATTGTAAATGATTTTTATATTGAAAATAATAAACTTCACTTTAACGAACCTAGTATAAAAGTAAATTTAAAATAGTTCATCAAAAAACAGCTGACAATTTTCTAATTAAGAAGATTTGTCAGCTGTTTTAGTCATTACTCCGAAACGCCTTCCGTTTCCATTCGGCGCCACAGTACATTCAAAAAGACCGTCATCCCACTAATCGGAATCAAAAACAATAACGCTGTGATCCATAAACTCTCCATCGACTCCACTCCTCATCGTTCATTTCTATCTCTAGTGTACATAAGCGCGAAACCGCTTACCTCCACCTCAAGGCGGATATTTCATCCGACCTTGTCCTGTCGTACCTCAGTAAAGGAAACGGTACGATGAAGAAGTAACCAGACACTGGTCATCACAAGACCACTTAAGGCAAAGAACAGGAAAACGAATGAGATGCTGAAGAACGACGTCAAGTACGACGAGAGACCGTAACAGAGCGCAGAACACGCCGTTGATGCTGCGACCATCGCCGTCCGGACCCGGCCGAGCAAATGCGCAGGCGTCGAGCGCTGCAACAAGGTCGCAAATGGAATCCCGAATAACGTCAGCGCCATCCCGAGCAAGACGAAACCGCCAACAGCCACTGGGACGAATGAGACATAGGCGACGATCGCAATCGCAAGACCTTGCAAGACGACGGCAAAACGAAACAGTTTATCCTGTCGTACGGAGGCGACCCATTTTCCGTAAAGGAGCGACATCGCGATTCCCCCGATCACCGTCGATAGTTCGAGTGCAGAAAACGTCTGGGCATTTCCCAACAAGACATCCTTGGCATATGGTGCAAGTAAAGTATTCATTGGTGTGATCATCCAGTTTGCAAGGATCGCACAACCGAGGATCCATTTCAGGCGACCGTCACGGACGACGTGACCGATCCCTTCGAGCAACGCTTCGCGGTACGAACCATGACGCGCTCCTTCTGCGACTTGCCCTGTCATATGTCGAACGAGTAACCAGGCGGCAAGATGTAGACCAAGATCAAGCCATAAGATACTCGTAATCGAGAAATGGGCAATCATCATCCCACCGAGCAAAAATCCGCTCAACGTACCGATCCGCTCAATCGTTGCAAGATACGCATTCGCTTGCGGCAATTGGTCATCTTCGACTAGATCAACGACCCACGTGAAGACGGCATTGCCACCAATGATTTGCAGAATCGTCTGCACGACGAGTAAGCCGAGTAACCATGGCAAGACGATGTTCGTCAGACCGATTCCCGCTAACGCGATCCCAAGCGCAAGCAAGCGAATGAGTAGCGACGTTTGATACAACGATGCACTGACGAATCGATCGATCCATGGTCCGACGAACGTTGAAACGAGAAAACGAATCAAAAAGACACCAGTCGCAAGCAAGGCGACGCCAGAAGCACTAATCTCTTCCGCACTCACCCAGTAGATTGCGATATAGACAAAACTCGTCCCGACGGTCGATAACAAATCCGAGACATACATAAAACGAAACGCACGCGACATGATGCATTATTCCTTTCCTAAAACGACTTCTTGTCTATCTTACAATTTTTCTCAATTGCTGCCCATTCTTTTTTCGTCATCACATCGTCATCGTCTGTTAAGGCATTCTTACCCGTCTGTAACAGAGCCGACATGTTCATTCGCTATACTAAAACGCATAGGGAGGTGAAGATCCATGAAAACGCAAACGCGTTATGACTATGAAACCGAACAGGAACAAGTCGACGTCCCATCCGAGGCACGTCTAGGCTACTACTTTCTTTTGATCGTCCTGCCGCTTGGTCTCGCGCATCTTGTCCAGTCGCTTGCTCCTTCGCCGGATCAACACCACTCGTCCGTATTGACGGGTTTGACGTTCTTATCCATCGTCTCTTTCATGTACTTAGGTAACCGAGCTGCTGGAAATGCCAAAACGACCTTTTTCGGATACTCGATGTTCTTGAGTATCAGTCTGTTCGCGACGCTGTTTCTACCAACGGTGCCGATCATTTGAGCATAAGCAAACGAGCACCCGTCCGACTTGGACGCGTGCTCGTTTTTTAATGCGTATGCGATTCGTGTTTACCGTCACAATACAACGTATTACCGTGCGCATGCTGATCCGTTTCGACCTGGATCGTTGCATGGTTAATCCCGACGTGTTTTAAATCGTGATCAATCTGTTCACGAATCGACTCCGATTCCCTGACGGTCATGTCCTCATTGACGACGACGTGACACGATAATGCGTTATACCCACTCGTGATCGACCAGATGTGTAGATCATGTAATCCGAGGACGGCTTCGTTCGTCTGAATCGTCGAAACGACCTCATCGATATCGACGTCGCTCGGCGTTCCTTCCATCAAGACGTGAACGGATGCCTTCGTCACGTAATAGCCGCTCCGTAAGACGAGGATCGCAACGATGACACTTGCCAGTGGATCCGCCCATCCCCAACCGAAGAACATGATCAGAAGAGCAGCTGCAATCGCACCGACCGATCCGAGCATGTCACTTAACACATGTAGATACGCACCGCGCATGTTGAGGTTGTGTTCATGTCCACCGCCGCGCGTCATGATCCAGGCAACGAGAATGTTGACGAGCAACCCGAGGACACTGATGATCAGCATCCCGGTCGTTGCGACAGCGGGTGGATCGATGAAGCGTTGAATCGCTTCAATGAAAATATAAAGGGCGATGACGATCAGCGTCACACCATTTATGATAGCGGCTAAGATTTCAAAGCGTTTTGAACCGAATGTCTTACTCGCATCCGGTGCTTGACTCGAGAACTGGAAGGCTAACAGGGCGATCGCGAGTGAAATCGAATCACTTAACATGTGCCCTGCGTCCGATAACAACGCGAGACTATTCGTCCAAATCCCGCCGATGACTTCGACGATCATGAACGCGGTGATGATCAGGAACGATAAGAGCAGTACCTTTTTATTGTCGGTATGATGATGGTGGTGGTGATGATCATGTGCCATGACGTTGCCTCCTTTTACCTTACATTCAAACGTATATTTGAATTATAACGTGCCTCCGTTCTGTGGTCAACGGGCTCATCTGTTATATCCCACGCCTTTACTCTTCTAAAACGACTCATCTGACTAAACAAAAAAACGATGGCTCATTACCATCGCTTTTTCCATATCCATTTCAAATAAACGACCGAAAATCCTCTGTTTGCTGCTCGAGTTGTCGTGCGACCTCTTCGATCGCAGTAAAGCGTTGCATCGTTTCTTTTACCGTCACAAGGCTCGACGCAACTTCGAGATGGGACGCTTCAATCTTTTTCATCATCGCCATGATTTGACGGTTCATCGTTTCCGTATTCGTGCGTACTTCGACGACTGCACTGCCGACTAAATCCGATAAGTTTTTGACTTCACTGGCAACGACGGTAAAGCCTTTACCGTGTTCCCCAGCCCGTGCCGCTTCGATTGCCGCATTCAAAGACAATAAATTCGTCCGGGCCGCAATCTCCTTGATCGTATCAGCAATCTTCGTGATCTCGATGGCTTGGTCATACAGTGTTTCGAACGTCTGTTGGTTTTCTGCCGTTTCACTCGCGATCGTAGTCATCGTCTCTTGAAGCTGGTTGCCCTCTTTCGATCCTTGAACCGATTGCAAATTCAGTCCTTCAGCAAGCGTCTGGAAGCTTTTCGCATATCCTTGCACGCGGTCGATCCGGTCCGTAATGTTACTCGCAATCTTGACGACACCGACGACCTCTTCTCCTTCAAAAATCGGCATGTAGGTTGCTTCAAGCCACAAGATGTCGCCCCGGGCATCGACTCGTTTGATTTTATCCGCTGTACTGAAGCCCGAAAACAGACGTGTCCAAAAGTCCTGATACTCACGGCTGTTCGCGAATTCTGGTGTGCAAAACGTATGGTGCTGTAAGCCAATCATCTCGTCTCGTTTATATTTCATCGTTTTCGCAAACAAGTCATTGACGTCGACGACGCGTCGTTGGCGATCAAAACAGATCATCGCGACGTTTGCTTCAAGGCTCGACAAAATCGCTGGTGAGCGTAGCGGTCTCGGTAAGGTTTCATTCATGGTGTCATTAACTCCTTCTATGTATCGTTCATGTACTAAGACAGTTTTTCAAAAGAACAATCTGTACCTATCTATCGTCATCGATTGACCTTTTTTATAGCTGAATCGGCGATTATTCAAGTTGTTTTTCACGAAAACGAAATCACTTCGATAAAAATATTGTGACAGTTACAATCGATACACCATGGCATTGTCAAAAAGCGTAGCAGATGCTACATTTATTTATGTAGTAAATACTACATATTTAAGGAGGAAATACAAATGACACATGATAAGCCCCCTCTATTCTCGAAAGGACAATCTATCGTCTTGGTCGTACTTGGTGCAGCATTTTGGTTCGTCGGTGCCCTGTCAGTCAGATTCGGATCTGGAATCGGCATGTTCGAAAATGTTGGAAACGTGATTGCCTTCCTGATTGGTTTACCGGTTTCGTGGATTTCCGTCATCATCATAAAAAAAGTTGCATGCTTGAATGCTGAACAGATGGTGCCAGGTGTCAGTCTCGGACTGTTAGTGGCTACGTTCTTAGACGGAATCGTTCTAACGTGGGGCACATCGCTATATGGAACGGATCCCTTACTCGTCGGACGTGGGGCAGCATGGATTCTTTGGGGAGTATTCGCCTTTCTTGCTTCTGCTTTCATCGAGGCGAGGCGAATGGGAGATAAAATGATCTGAGGCGATGAAATGTGTTCTACAGGACGACAAATAACGAGCGTAGACCGTCGGACTAATCCAACGGTCTATTTGTGTTAAAATACAGTCGAACACAAATATATTGGAGAAGAACAGACTATCATCGGAGGTGACCAGCATGGATTATGAAAAAGCATCTCACAAGTTCCAACACCGAAAGCAACAGTTGACGTTAAAAAAAGAAACGGTCATCGAGCGCGTATGCCGGCGTTATAATGCAATCGAAATCCCGAAAGACGACATCTCGGATTTAGTGAATGATGATCAACTCGAATACGATGCCATCTTTTGCTGCTTGAAGATTGATGACGCTGCTATCTTGGATTCGCTTTTCACGCCTAAGGAATTAGAGGATTTCGAGTGGGAGATTCAAGATAACAAAAGGAGAAACCGACGATACCGATATGCTACTCAGAAAGAAGCAGATTATAATCAATTGATTCTCGATGAGATGGAAGGACGCCGGATTGATATCGTCTTAGAGAGTCTCGATGGTACACACATCACCGGTTTTTTAGTCCGGAATCAATCCGAAGTAATCGGCTCTTACTTATATGCTCTCGTCGGCGGTGCATATTTTGCCGATTCTGACGTAAGAGACCTCGTCATTCGTGCGCGAGAATTGACGGAAGTAGAAGTCGAGGAATCGTATCGTGATTACCTTGAAGATTTAGTTCGGTGGGGTCATATTTAAAAAGAACGATGGACTTCATATGAAATCAATCGTTCTTCGTTTGCGCTTCGATTTTTTCGTTCCGAGCAGCCTCAAAGTTGCGATAAATCGTAAATCCTACTAAACCAATCAACCAGATAATGCCATACCCGAGTTCCCAGTCGAAGCCGAAATACAAGATTGACGACGTGATGACGACAATCAGGATTAAGCGAATGCTCGACAGATGATATTTACTCATGATTTCCCACCTTTTCTACCGCCACCGAAGTAGATGTATGTCACAAATAGAATTAACGTCCACGTAAAAACCGCGAATATGATTTTAAGTAAGCCGTCAGGCAGTATTTTTGAGATATATAACATGGTCATTAGGATTGAAAACGTTAAATGGTTATTTCTCATTTGTGTAGAGAGCTTATCTCAATTGAGCAGTACAAGTAGTACCGCGACGAGTGCGAGGAGTGCCGTTAGGAAGAAGAACGGAACGTTTCTCATGTAAAATGGTGTCGTATCTTTTTCTGCCCTCATCAGAATCCCCTCCTCATATATGTATAAAGTACCATAAATAATACACTTCTTCCTATTTCTACATCAATATGCCATCATGAGATGAGAGTCATCTGATTGGTGCTTCTTATTCTATTATCTTTTCGAATACTATTTCCACATATCGAAAGAGGTGTCACTATGCCAGACCTCATTCTCAAAAGACTTCTCCCCTTCTATTCGGTGCGGATGGTGAAAAGTCCGTTCTATATTTGCACGCTGCTATTGTTTCCTTTCTGCATGGCGATGAAAATATTGGTTGATCTTCAAGAAGACTACGTCTATATGGATTATTCCGGATTATTAAATGGGGTAGTTATCCCAATACAAGGAATGATGCTCCTGATTTCCGTTTATCTGTATCGTACGGTATCGGATGAAATCCACTATCGCCACAGTATACTTCTGCCGAAGATTGTTCAAATACAGTACCAACGGATCATCGCTCTTCTCTTAAATCACGCTGCCTTTCTGATTATGACAATCTCTACTGGATTAATCATGTTACTAATATATTTTCAGATACAACGCATTCCTTGGTCAGACTTTCAGATCAGTTTGCTCCGTCATGCACTCACATTCTACTTTTTACCCCTTTTTCTTGCTGCCTTATGGGGAATCAACTGCGCTTTACTCTTTGGAAAACGAAAATCTGGATTACTTGGTCTTTTTCTTGTTTGGATCTTAATTGGTCCTTTGAACACAGAATTTTTCTCCGATTATTTTTATGCGGGTGGTCTGTCAGATATTCGAAGTCTCTTTTTCATCGGTCCGCTTCAACCTGGCAGTATTTACGCCCAATTGACTGGTTTCATTGAAAACGATGCTCTTCTACTGAAGAACGGGTTACATATTCTGTTCCAGTGCATCCTCTCATTATTTCTGATTGGAAGATGGCAATCACGAACTGCGAAGCGTATGATGACGACAGTCTCGTCCTTCATCTTATGCAGTCTTCTGTTAACACTCTCACCGTTTGCGCTAGCAAATGATCAACTTGTATTTGATCGAAGCTTTGACAATCAATTATCCGCACGACATATACAATCACCTGCCGATCACTTCTCGAATCAAGATCTGGATTTCACTATACAGAAGATACATTTAAACATCACGCGGCAGACGCATTATCTTCTCGCTGACGCGACTCTATTGATTCATTCTCGTGACACAACGTCGACTCGTTTATCCCTATGGCGCGAATATCCCGTACAATATGTCGAGGTCGACAATCGACGTGTACCGTTTGAACGACAAGGCGATTTCCTCTCTTTCAAAACGAACGCATTAACCTCTACTCAATCGGTTAGGATTGGTTATCAAATCAAAAATAGCGCCTTTTTTCCGATCACAAGTGATACATGGTATTTACCTGCTTCCTTGAATTGGTATCCGGTACGTCAAGCAGATCCAATTAACCGGGTCGGCGTCGAGACTCTTGATTTAATTAGAGATCGGCAAGCTGTCGTGGACGTTACAATCGAAGGTGACCTCCCAAGCGATTTCGTGACGAATTTGACAAAAACAGGTCGGACATTGACCGGTCGAGTAGCAGGCGTGACACTGATGCGTGGTGGTCTTCAGGTTTATCGCCAGAAAGACAAACAACTCATCACGGACAGTTCATGGTCGGAACCAGACAATTACTGGTCACCTGTCTATAAAACGTTATTACAAGTTGATCGCATCGTAGCACGTAGGTTTCACAAAGAGTCTGTTTTTCCAGACAAAATCATCTTGCTTTCTCCAAATCTAGAACGTGACAGCTATCGTGATGACGCCCATTTGCTCTTACAGGTCGGTACGACACTTCGAATAGACAAGGCAATTGATGAAGTCATTTCTGTTTATATTCCAAGCATCCTCTGGTCGAATGCTTCAGGTGACATCCAGACCCATCCAAAATGGCGTGTGTTCAATGCAGCACTCGCTAATTGGGTACAAACAGAGATGGATATGGAAGCGAGCGACATCGATCCGTTTTTCTTACAGCAATCGAACCTAGAGATGGACCAAATCGAACAATGGATCAAAGACTATACCGACCTTGATCATGAGAAACAACTGAAATTACTAAAAACATGGTATGTCGAATTGAGTCATTCGGCGTCTATCCATTAGGAGGGGAATCATTTGATCGAATTGAAACAGGTCACGAAATCCTATCGAAAAAAACACGTCCTTCATGAGCTATCGCTTAAAATCGAAGGAGTCTATGGTTTACTCGGCCCAAATGGCGCTGGCAAAACGACCTTAATGAAAATTTTATGTGGATTGACCTCTTTATCAAAAGGTGACATTCAGATCGATGGAAGATCTGTCATGAAGCGAAAGTATGCGGATGTAGCACGTCAAGTCGGCTTCTTACCGCAGGACTTTAATATCTATCCGGAATTGACAGCAAAAGATGTCCTTCTTCATTTGGCTTTACTCCAGGGGATTTCAGGTGAAATGGAACGACTCAAACGCGTCAACGAAGTCCTTCAGCGCGTGAATCTTCTAGAACATGCTGATACATACATGAGAGAACTTTCAGGAGGCATGCGTCGACGTGTCGGAATCGCCCAGCTACTCTTGAGAAAACCGCAAATCCTGATTTTTGATGAACCAACAGCAGGACTCGATATCGAGGAACGCATCCGCTTTCGAAATCTCTTACGTGAACTCGGTGATGATCATACCATCGTGATCTCATCTCATATTGTTGAGGATATCGAGTTCTTATGCACAAAAATCGGTATCCTGCGCCAAGGAAACATTCAATTCGAAGGTACACCGCAACAACTTAAATCAAAGGCGAATGGATATCTGATGCGGACAATCATCCCGACAGAGTGTCTATCGTCTTGGATGAAAGATAACCGTGTCGTTCATCTCATCGAACATGGCAATCAGATTGAAGTCCGGTACTTAGAGGAAATGCTCCAACCATCTTCAGATGTAGAACCACGCCTAATCGACGGCTATCTAAAAATCATGCGTGGGATACAATGAACATGCTATTCATGATCAAGCATCTCTTTTTATTCGATTGGAAATTGCATAAATCAGCGATTTTGCTTCCGGTATTCATGTTTTTCATTGTATTTGCTCATAGTGTGACAGCTTCTACATTATCCAGTTTACATGTTTTGCAAACCGCGTTTCTCCCTTGGATCGCGTGGACGATTATCCATCATCTACACCCCCTATTTAGTGAGGGAGCGCGCGATACGCTTTTACCGTATTACCGGAAAAGGTTCTTCATCGACAGCATACGGTATACTGCTATTTTTTTGAGCATGTATATCGTCTTGATCGCAATGATTCTACGTCATAGTGATACATTATCACCCATCGTTTTCATTCATCATGCGTCACTCTTTTTATTTTTCTTGTTTTTCGGAATGACATTAATCTTACTGATGAAAAACTTTGAGTACGCTCTTTCCATCCTGTTGATGTATACCTTGATCGAAATCGTCACAAAAGGGCAGTTCATGCCCTGGCCACACGTGTTTCAGTTCGAATCATTCGAATTCGATCCGTTGTACGTCTCAAAAGTAGGTCTTACATTCATCTTTTCGATTCTCTTTATGTCGACTGGATTGTTTCAAATGTACCGTCGCTGACTCACCTTTCACACTTCATACGTTTTCATTAAAATAAAAATCGAGTCCATTCATGTAGCTCATGAATGGACTCGATTTATGTACCTCTTAACATTCGTCTCTCATGTTCAATGATTCTGCCGAGCGAATTGTAATTTGTTTTGTAGCATCATCGATGGATATGACACAATCCCATGTCGGCTTTAATTGCAAGATGTTCTTTTGATCCAACCACAAGACCGCAGTCAGTTCGATGAAGTCCCCCATCACTACCATTTTTCTCGCCTTCTCATCAATGACGACATATAGTTCATCATCCAAGCTGATTTTCCAACCAAAAAATTCACTAACGTTCACTTATCATTTCCTCCAAACAATCTTTTATCATCCGATTCAATCTCCCATTAATACGAAATCTTCCATTTGTTCCGCGCGATCAATACAACGATCAGAGAAGCCAATAAAGATATTTTAAGCGTTGTATCACTGATTACGTGAAATCCGTAATGAAGTGAAAAGAGTACCATGAGTAGCGCAACGACGCTTCCTAAAAAGATCATATTTTTCATTTTGTCACCTCACTTCCATTCTTGACTACTTGCTGTCAATACTCTGAAATATACCGTCCTTCTTGTTTGTTCGTAATTTGTTCGCCGTCTTTGAATCCCGTGACTTTAAAGCGATGAGATCCCGATCGATAAATCTCATATTCATTTTCCGGTTCATCTTGGAACACGACCTGCGCAATGAATTCACCCGTGCTCGTATCGTATCGAATTTCCTTGTTCTTCACATATGTCATATAATCCTGTTGCTTCAGATAATGATCGATTGCCTGAGTGACTTCTTGTTTTTCATCATAGTAAAACGATTTATAGGCAGAAGCACCGATGATGCCCACTCCTAGAATCATCACTATCTTAATCCATACATAAATTCGTTTCATACCATCACTCCCGAGTAGAAATAAGAAAAATATCGTATTTCCAGATTCCATTCCCCTTGTTTTAAAAACTAGATATGTATAAACTAATATAAGACCACAAAAAAAGGAAGTTATTTATGATAAAAAAATCCATAAAATACTTTTTATTGTCATTTATGTTACTTGTTATCATCTTGAATCTCTTGAATGGTCGAATGATTGAAAATGAGCGATTAACGTTAGCCGTGAACATCGCTATCGTGCTGATGGCGTTATTTTTTATCAGCTTGAGATTTTCAAAGCGAAAACGTAAATAGGATGCTTATCGCTCTAAAAAAGTACGTAAAGGTGGTTAACTCGTGGGGCAATTCATGATTTTCGGCGCCTTGATGAATCTTCTGATCATTGGCGCAGTCGTCTATGTCGTATGGAAATTAGGAAAAAAACTCTTTAAAAAATAAATGATGGATGTCCCTTTTTGATTCATTGCTGAAATTCGTATCAATTATGCTTACATAAACAAGTTCCCTTTCTCATTCGAAAAAGGGACCTTGTTCTATTTTATCCTGCGTAGTTGAACAACGGACCACGCAATTCGAACTCATACGTCTCACCGTCGACGATGCCGACGATCGCGTCACTTTCGATCAACTGATGCAGGAAGCCTGCCATTTCAGCTGCCGTATGGTACTTCTTGACGTTCTTGCTGTAGTCGAACCCTGCTTCGCCGCGCGAACGATCCGCAAACTCTGTCTCAGTCGCAGCTGGTGCCAGTACTTTCGCCCGGAGTTTTGCCCCACCTTTTTGCAGTTCTTGCGCGAGACCCTCTGTGTAAGCACTGACATAGAACTTCGTCGCGCAATACGTGACCGCGTTCGGCACGATCCGGTAACCGCCTGCTGACGAGATATTGACGAGCGTCGTTCCGTCGACGTCATGATGATCGCGGACGAACAGACTCGATAGAATCGTCAGCGCCTCAATGTTCAAGCGAAGCATTTTCTCGATTTTCCCGAGCTCAATGTCCTGGACAAGATCAAAATCGCCGAATCCGGCATTGTTGATCCACGTCTCGATGTCGAGTTCCTTTAGTCCATCATATAAATCATGGACGTTTTGGTTATCGGCGAGATCGACCGACTTGAGGATGACATCACTATCTGGTGAGATTTGTTTGACTTCATCCCGAAGTTTTTCGAGCTCAGACGTCCGTCGCGCGACGAGAACGAGTGATTTTCCTTTTCCTGCGAGTAGTTTTGCCGTCTCATATCCAATTCCTGAACTTG
Organism: Exiguobacterium sp. OS-77; assembly: GCF_000414195.2. Lineage (NCBI taxonomy): Bacteria > Bacillati > Bacillota > Bacilli > Caryophanales > Exiguobacterium > Exiguobacterium sp. OS-77. Next base: position 1,694,144 of record NZ_DF239008.1, read on the forward strand.
CTCCTGTAATGACCGTGTACTTCATGTAGCATATCCCCTTTTTGATTTGGTATAGTGAGAGTCTAATCCTTAGAGTGAACTCTAAGTCAAGCAGAAAGGTGAGATGTATGTATACGATTTCTGAAATCAGTCGATTGACCGATACGAGTGCCCATACGATCCGCTATTACGAAAAGGAAGGGCTACTGTTTCCGAAGCGCCAGAACGGTCAACGTCGTTATGACGATCAAGACGTAACATGGCTTCGGTTCGTTCTCCGCTTGCGCGAAACGCATATGCCGATCGAGCAAATCCGTTCTTACGTGACGCTGTTTCTTGCTCACGGCGAGCAGGATACGACGCAAGAACGGCTCGCATTGCTTGAAGCCCACCATGCGAACGTCTTAGCACAACTGGCAGCATTACAGGAAACGGAGCGAATGATTGCAGAAAAAGTCGACACCTATCGTCGCCTCCATCCTACAATTCCCGCTCCTGATGTTGTTCAATCCTCGGAGAACGCCTCCGTCAATTGACGATAGACTGTTTCACGTTCGTCAGGCGTCAACGTAAGAAAACTATCGCCGATGTTGACTTCCGTCGCGCAGCCGCTCTCTTTCTCAACTAGATAACCAGCGATACCTACTTTTCCGTGCGACTGGATTTCAACCAATTTTTCCTCGACGACTGCTTTTTCTACCTTGAAGTAGAGATGAAACATGTTCGAGACTGGCTCTTGGGGACGAGTCGAGATGCCCGAAATCGCATTCAATCTGCTCGCAAGCTCCTTTGCGGCTGCATGGTACTCTGCCATGCGGTCTTTTCGTTGTTCATAATAAAAATCGGCAGACAGAATATACGGATATAGACTGATCAAGTCACCGCCGTAGCGACGTTTCCAGATCCGTGCCTCTTGGCAAAACGGTTCTGGTCCAGCTAAGATTGCTCCTGCGACACCGCCGAGTCCCTTATAAAAAGAGATATAGACACTGTCAAACAGTTGCGCGATGTCCTTAGCTTCTGCCTCATAATACGGTAAGACCTCAAGTAAACGGGCACCGTCCAAGTGAAGACGGATATTCTGTTTGCGGGCATACGCACAAATCACTTCGAGTTCTTCACGCGACGGAAGCAATCCGCCGAGTTCGCGTTGTGGTAGTTCGAGTAACAGACAGCTGACGTCCGGCAAAGCTTTGACGTCGTCTATCGTCATCATCCGATCGGCTTCTCCGACTAGTATTGGTTCTATCCCGTGCAATTTCTTTAAGCCGTCCTGTTCATGAATCTCAAGGTGACAGAGCGGGTGATAAGCGACCTTACGATTGTTCTGTTCATCCGACCAGATACGTAGCGCAATCTGTTGCGCCATCGTGCCACTCGGGAAAAAGACCGCATCGTCGTGTCCGAGTAAGTCTACCATCTTGCGCTCAAAGGTCTTGATTAATTCGCCGTTACCATAGATATCGCTCATTTGATCGGCAGCAACGCCCTGCAACGCTTCTTGTAACACGCCGACCGTCCGACTACCATGTCCATCTAAACGTTTCGTCGTTTCTTGGTAACTCGTTCGTAAATCCATCTCTTTCATTCCCTTCTAAATCAATGACTATTTTTTGAAAAAATCAAAATATTCCCTCTCCACTTTTGCTATACTGTGTAGCGAAAGTCTGTTAAACGTACTCGTCAAAGGAGGTGTCCCTATCGTGAAAACGCTTCGCACTCGCCTATTACTTCTTATTCCACTTGTCTGTCTACTACTACTTACCGTGCAACAATTCGTCCCGTCGCTCTATACGTCACTTCTTGGACGAATTGATTCAGCAACGAATACATATTGCGTCGACCGTTGCGGTCCAAAGGAATCGATCTTCGATACGATCGAAGAAGGAACGTCTTATGGTGAAAGCACGGTCACGATGAGCGAAGTCGATCCACCAGCTCCATGGTTCCGGACAGGGTTCGATTCTTCGGTGACGACACCTCCTTATCTTCTCGTACTATGTCTCGTTCTCCTGTTTTGTAGCTGGTTTTTCTGGCAATATCTCCAGTGGTTGCGTCGACCGCGTATCGATCCATCAGGGTATGTGCTTCCGCCACGATTTCCAATCTTCATTTATGAGACAAAAGACCTGCCTGCTGACTCGATTCGAAAACAACTCGCTCACTTTAATGCACAATTGCCGCTTTCCTTACGACGCCGGACCCACGAGACAGTAACAGAATGGTTCGACCGGATTGCGTTTCCATCTCCTGTTGATCCGCTCTACTTTGAAGTGCGATATGGGAAAATGCCGGTCATCTCGACACATCAATTGACCTTCTTCGTTCAAGCGATGGAGCGATATCTTCGGAACTGCCAAGTCCAGTCATCAATTTCTTGAATCTAGTCGCCTTGCGCATTGAAGCTTGGCGGTTTTTTTGTGTTTACAGATGTGATTGCTCTTGAAAAAAGATTTTAGAGGACTTTACAGACTGAATTGACTTTTTTTCAAAATCAGACGATTAGTTGCCAGAAAACTGGGTAATATAGACTATAGTAGAGAAAAATTTTTCAATTAGGAGAGTGAGGTGAGAGAAGATGATCAGTGCCCAAGAAGCCTATTACATTAAGAACGAATTGAATGAGAAATTTGTAGATCCGCGGATTTCCTGTGATTTTTCAATCTTTTCGCTTGAACCGTTCCAACTTCTCTTACACGTACAAGAAGATGTCGATGAACTTAGTACTGAAATTCGCTATGGTTTAAGCCGCAAGATTCGGTCTCAGCTCACACAACTCGATGCACGTGTCGGGGGTGTTCCCGTCAAAACGGTCTACATCATATCGGCACCTCTCATTTCCGATCGATCGTATTGCGTCATCTTACAATGAACTTTAAAATACCCCGTATGAGAAGCAAACTCTCACGCGGGGTATTTTTGTGTTCATCGGTCTGTAAAACCATCGATTTTCCATGCGTTCTTTAAAAAAGTCTGCTCCTTGGACCAATAGACAATCGCATATTCTTGATTGATGCGTTCCCGTTCTGTTATCAAATGCTCGATTTCTGCATCAAAATCACAATAGGCATATAAAGCATTCGATCGATTGGCAATCCTCTGCATATCCTCCATGAAAATCGTCTCCTGCTGATCGAGTGACCACGCAGTTAAATTCTCTTCTTGAAAACCGAATTGAAAACCGAAACAGTCTGGTTCTTTTTCAATCGTCATTCGAACAGGTATTGTCGTTAAACCATGATACGCAAAGAAAACGAGCGAGGCATTCCCGTAATGATGACTCAGCAATGGACGCCAGTCTTTCGGAAGACCTTTTTCCTCGCCCCAATGTGATCCATCAATATCCGTCGCGTAACTGTATCCGAGAACTCGTATGTCTGAATGAAATGCATCCAAGACCGTTCGAGCAGCGTTTTCCATGTTTTCCGTTTTTTCAAAAACAAATCCTACCTGTATCACCATTCTTCATTCCCATCTGATTATGCATTACCCTGCCATGTCACCGATTTGGTTCCGACCATTCTCTTTCGCCCGATACAACGCTTGATCGGCTTGGTCGATCACCTCTTTTTCCGTCGTCTCTGCTCCAGGTACGAGCGACGTCAAGCCAAGACTGACACTGACCCGGCAAAGTGGTTCATACCGTTCATGTACGATATTCAAATCGAGAATGTCCTGACGAATTCGTTCTGCAATGTGCCGGGTTTCTTCTGCTCCACGCGACAACAAGACCGTGAACTCCTCCCCACCGTACCGTGCGACTTGCCCATGCCGTGCTTGACGCTTCAAGACGCGGGCGACTTCCTTTAAACATTCATCCCCTTTTAAATGACCATACGTATCATTATACGATTTAAAGGCATCGACATCGATCAAAATCAGGGAGAGTGGTGTCTGCTGTTGTTTGGCTTCTTCGAGGAGATGTTCTAATCGTTCATCGAACGCCCGCCGATTCGGGATACCGGTCAAGGCGTCGTGAAGCGAACGATGAATCAAGGCTCGTTTACTGCGTTCCATCCGAAACGTCTGGATGAAGGCAATCAAGACAAGAACGGCAATGCTTGCGACAACGACGATGACCCATTTCGCAGCACTCGATGCTTGCTCGGAACGATTCGTTGCTTCGGCGATGATTCGGTTGACGTCCGTCCGTAGACGGGCATCAATCGGGCGAAACGTCTCGATGAACTGCATCCCTTGATAACGCTTTGCCTCAGCGGCTGCTTGATCCCCGTTTCGAACGAGTGCCAGTTGGGCATCATAAAATCGGATGGCTGTCTCGATCCGGGGAATCGCTTCCGTTCGGACGAGCTTTCGCATGATCGGATGATTCTCATCGAGTTGATTGAGTCGTTCGACCGTTTGATCTAGCCGATCAATCGTCCGATCATACTGCGCTAGATCCGCCTCGTTCGGTGAGAGGATGTAACTGCGAACGACCAGTTCAAGATTTAGTAACGCCGGAAACAACTCCGCTGCTTCCGTCGAGATCGGAATCGCCTCGTTTAAGATGCGTGCATTTTCTCGTTCGATTTTCAGGAAAGCTTGATAACTCCAGACGCTTGTAAACAATAGCGCACAGAGTGCCAAAAACAAATAGCGCTGCAACGTTGACCATTTCACAAAAAGACCGACCTTTCTTTCTCTTTCTAATTGACTAAAGTCTATCCCTTCTATCGGTGTCTTGAAATCAAACTGTTAGTCGTTTGTATGAAATAATGCCCGTTGCTAGCACATTCCAAACGCTTCCAGCCTTCTTAATCGGTCAGGGATGTGTTTTCCAGCTGTTCCTGTGACTGCCTTCGTCTCAGTGCTCGTTCTGTCACATCATTGTTCTTCCACCAAGCGACGAGTAGACCGACCAGTCCGATCAGACCCGTCACGAACCGTTCGACGTCACTTGACGATACTGGCAATGCTGTAAAACCGAGCGTCGGTAAGAGTAACTCAAGAAAAACATAGAGAGGAATCAAGAGGCGGATCCACGCCTGAAGACGAATCATGGGGACACCGGAAAGAGACGACGCCATGTTTGCGGACCAACGATCCCGTCAGCGACTAGACGACACGTCTGTTGGAACGTTCGAACGGCGTGCGTCAATCGGGCATCAAAGACTCCCGTCACCACAAGTCCCAAGCGTTTTTCAAGGGCTCGGACGAGTTCCGGTGCTTGGATTTTTACCCGGAGATAGCGTCCTTGTTTTGGAACGTGATGGCGGGCAAGACTGACATGATCGTACAGTTCAAAGTGTGGGTAGTCGGGAAAACGAGACCAATCCCCTCCCCAGTCCATTCCGCGTCGTTTCATCGCTGCAACGATTCGTCGGAGTCGCGCATCTGGTGGAGAAAGGAATACTGCTCCGTCTTCGTAAAGGAAGACATCGATTGCGACACCGAAGTTATGGTTCGATTGTCCGCCGCGGGCTTGCGTCACGATGGGTCCTGGTGTCGTCCGTCCTTTTGCATACAACGCATTCTGTTCCGCGATGCTTCGAAAGCTTTGTGCTATACCGAGTTTGATCCCATGCGGATACAGCTCTCGAATCGCGTCACGCGCGATCCGGACGACAGACGGATGCATGCCCGGAACGGATAGTTTTTGATTGGCACGTCGGAGTATTTCTTCCAGTTGCATCAGGCTCCCTCCCTTGTCAGTCCTTGTAATAGTTCAGCAATTTCGATGTCGTCAGGTATGATTTGGTTCTCCTTTTGGTGTGCTTCATACGCTCGTTGCGTTGCTTTTTCTTGTTCTATCCAATTCGGTAATTGAAATAATGAAGTGTCTCTTCTTGAACGTTTGGTTATTCGTTTCCGCCGTTCAGCCGGTAATCCAGTCGCGAGACGCTTGACGACTTGCTCGATGTAACCAAAATGACGACTGTTCGCCCGCGCCGCCTCTTCGATCGCATACTGGATGCGCTCAATCGGATGGTCTGTTGCCAGCTGTAGCAATTCCTGCTCGATTCGTGGTGTCGCCTTGCCGAGATTCGTTTCGTACTGCTGCATCAGTTCCTTTTTTAAAGTCGTATTCTTCAAGACTTCTTCTTCGGAGGCAGCAGAAACCTCGGGGGCAGTCGTCTCGTGACTCACCGAGGACGGTGTCTCGACACGGGGCAGGACACGATAAGCATTCGAGGTCTGTCCTCCGTGTTTCGTGAACCGTTCGACTTTCTCGATCCGACCGCTTGCGATCAAGGACTGGATACATGACTTAACCGTCGATTTACTGCACGGGACAGCGTCGGCAATCGTTTGATAGGACGGGAATGCTTGACCATCCTGACCGCTGAAGCTTTCAAGGATCAGGTAAATCATCTTTTCATGGACGGACACAAATGCCGTCCCGCTCCGTAAGAGCGTATGGGGAACCGGGAGATATGGGGCTTGCATGGTGATTCCTCCTTTCTAGGAAATATGACAGGAAGAAGTCGAGGATTGTTCGAAAATAACATGCAAACCAATCAGATGATGCTGCTTGGTTTGACCAACACTCCTGACGATTCGTCTTTATGACATTGCAGACGTAAAAAAGCGCTCTCCGTCAACGAAGAGCGCTCCTGTTCATTTTAAGACGTCCCAATTCGAGAAGTGTCGTGCCTCAAGATCGAGTTGCTGTTCCTCGATCCAGCGAAACGCTTCGAGTACGAGCGGTGACGCGTTATCAATCGAGACGTCACTCGCATTGACCCAGCGCGCACCGAGCGAGTCTTGTCCGACGAATTGTTCGGGGATACTCAGCGTTCCACCCGTCTGTCGGACGAGATAAAAGACAGCGATGTGATGGACTTCTTCGAACTCGCGCCAATCCCACGGAAGCTTGAAGTCCGCGACGCCGATCTGTCGTTCGAGTGCCACTTCGAGCCCTGTCTCTTCCGTGAATTCCCGGCGCATCGCCGTAGCGAGCGTCTCTCCTTCTTCGAGGCTTCCCCCTGGTAAGTCATAGCGATTGATATACGGTCCACCATTCTTGTCGATGACGAGTAAGGCATCCTCCTTCATCAATAAGCCATAGACACCAAATGCCCGGTGGCAACGAATCGTCTTCATGTGTCATTCCCCCTTCTCTTCATCTGTAGGACAGTCGGGATGAATGAATCCAAAAAGCCGTCAAACGGAAACTGTTGCTGCGCGATTCGTTCTTGTAGGTTCAGTAACGATGCGCGGGCTCGTTCAATCACATCAGGCGGATAGTCGTACAATTGTTGGTTCTCTAAAAATTCGTCCTCGTCGACGACCGTCCACACGCCCTCGCGATGGACGAGATCGAGATCCAGATCAATGAACGATAAGGTATTTCCTTGAAGAACCGGCGGTAAGCAAATGTTACAGTAGTACGTCACCTCTCCCGTCCGTTCTAAATCGAGACCGACCGTAAAATCCGCATCAAGCGGATAGAATTCGAGACTATAATTGGCATATGTATAAACCGCTTCGCGACGATGATGCAAAAGAGTCCGCCCGGGCGTATTCGCGACGAGCAGATAGTTTTCCGTCTGTTCAAGGACATAGCCGTCCCATGAATAGTGCGGACATCCATCAAATTTTCGCGCTTCTATCGTGACATGCTTCGGTTCCATTCTCATCCCACTCCTTCCCTAAAGCTCTCTAATTTTACCAAATGAATTTGTTTAAGCAAGTCTTTACCTGAATATTTAAAATTTTGAGAGTCTCTCGTTGACATCCTTTATCAAACTGCTATCGTGAAAGTATCATACTCAAGGATGTGGAACCGATGTTCATTGCCGAGTTGTTATTGAATGCTTGCATCGCCTTCACCGGCTTTTATTTGATCGCCAAAATCATCTATAGTCAGCGTCTTGCGTCAAGTAACTTGAAAACCCTCATCGTCGGTCTCGCGACCGGGCTGCTCGGGGTACTGTTGATGTTTAAGGGGATTGCCGTCAACGAGTCGTTACGGATGGATTTGCGTCATTTACCACTCGTCTTACTCGCTTTTTATGGCGTCCGTTCGCCCCTGATCATCGCAACGCTGATCATCGGCTGCTCCCGGTTCTATTTCGGCTGGACACCACAAGCGGTCGTAGCGTTTCTTGCAGTCCTTGGTATCAGCACCGGGATGTACTTCATCCATAAACGGTTGCTCCACCGACCATTCCTGCAAAATCTCATCATGAACGTTTGGGCGTTGTTCATGATCTCGATTGCCGTCTCGATCAATCTTGGCTTCAGTGACGCCGCTCTTCGTTTGCTCGCTTCGACATGGACGATTGGACTGGCGGTCGGACTCTTATCGAGTCTGTTGACGATTGATTTTCAGTTGCTCAACGAACAAGTGCAGCGCTATAAACAATCAGCGGAACTTGATCATTTGACGGGACTGTACAATCGCCGAGTTTGGGACGAACGGACGGCGTTGCTCGAAGAAGAAGGACGTGTCTACAATGTGCTCGCACTCGACATCGACCACTTCAAGCATGTCAACGATACATACGGGCATGCGAACGGGGATCTCGTCTTGCAACAGTTCGCACGGATCTTACAGGAAGAAACGCGTCCGCATGATATCACGGCGCGCATCGGGGGAGAGGAATTCATGGTCCTCGTCTATGATTTGACGCCTTCGAAAGTCGCGAAGGTTGCCAACCGAATCCGGGAGCGGATCGCGAACACGCGCTTTCAGCTCGACGGCTTTCCCGCCATCTCGATCACAGCGTCCGTCGGCATCGCCCATGGGAAACACGTCGCTGCCCAGAGGATGAATATCCTTGCCGACGAAGCGTTATATGCCGCCAAGGAACAAGGGCGGAACCGTGTCATTCTGTACGAGGTCGATGCTGAGGCGGCGATGACGACGCAAGACCGTGAACCGGTCCGTTCTTAATCTTTATCATACGCATTCGATTATTGAGTAGACTGCGCTCGGTGATGCAAAAACAGATCATCCATCATCGCCATGCAGACGAGGACGATATGTCACGCAATGCTTCATCCATGCAAAAGAGGACTTACCATGAAACCGGTAAGTCCTCTTTCTTTACGCTTGATCGATTCGCCGAAACTGTAAGCCACGTGCTTTCCACTCCGGTAAGAGTTCTTTCAGCGCCGCAATCGTCTGCACGGGTGCTTGTGGATCCGCACCGAACGTATCCCCGTTATCATGCAATAAAATGATGTCGCCTTCTGACACATGCGACAACAATCGTTTGATTTTTGCGGTCCCGCCCTCTAGCTTCCAGTCCTCCGCCATCTTCGACCAGAGAATCATTTTGTAAGAAGGAGGACAGAGGACATCTCCAGCATTGAGCGCACCCCACGGTGGACGGTAGACCGTCGGTCGTTCGCCCGTGATCCGTTCAATGATTGCTGCTGTCCGTTCGATGCCTGTCCGGACTGTCGACGGTCGCATCGACCAGTTCGGTCGATGGACATAATTGTGGATCCCGAGTTGATGCCCTTCTTCGTGCATCCGGCGAATGAGGTCCGGATGTGCTTCTGCTTTATGACCCACGACGAAAAACGTCGCGTGAATGCCTTCTTGTTGTAAGAGATCCAGCAGTTCTGTCGTATAGACAGGATCTGGACCGTCATCGAACGTCAAGGCGATGGATTGTGAGTCCAGTGATTTCGTCACGCGCCATCCAAAGACGCGTGACGCCATATACGGAACGACCGTATAAGCAAGTGTCGCGAGAACTCCCGCTGTGACAAGACGTGAACGCATGTAAACTAACTCCCTTATTATCCATTTACTTTTTGACGACGATCTTGCAGGCAACCCGCAATTCGTTCCGCGAAAAACCGCTGATCGGCCATGACACAATCATTTTGATACTGCGTGACCGCCTGTTGCCAAGCATGCATGACGTCCGGGTTCTCAAGCGTCCGACGGATGACATCCGCGAGTGAATCCGTTTGATTAAAGGAGAACGCAAGCCCTTTCTCCATCAAATACGTACGATTGATCTCTTCTTGCCCCGGTAGGACATGTTGAATGAACAGCGGAACACGTTTTTCGAATGCTTCGCTGACCGTCACGCCTCCCGGCTTCGTGACGATCGCATCCATCCGTTCATACAGTTGATTCATCTCATCTCGTGAATCGATATAGGCGAGTGGATGAATATGTGGATGACGTCGCGAAGCTAACCGTTTATAGAGCGTCTGATTGTTCCCGCACAAGACATGAAAATCGGCTTCTGCACACTGTTCGATTTGCGTCAGCAACGTCTCGAGTTGACCGAGCCCACCGTTTCCGCCCGCAACCAGAATTTGTTTGCGCGACTGCGTCGAACGAATGATCGAACCACCAGAAATTGCTGGATGGACAGGAATTCCCGTCACGAACAACCGCTCTTCTGGTACGGCATGATGCGCGTGTAATTCCCGCCTCGCCTCACGATTCGGCAACAAGTGATACTCGATATGCGTCTTTCCCCAGACGCGACTGACGAATAGATCGGTATAGGCATTGATGACGGGTACATCACAAAGGTTTCGTTCCTTCAATTGATTCAAGAGATAAGATGGAAACGCATGCGTACAGATGATGACATCCGGTTGTTCCGTTCGAATGATTCGTAACATCTGTTGTTGGAAATAATGCGACGTCCATCCGGTCGAGCGCGCGTTACTCGAACGCCCGGCAATATGCCGATGATAAAAACGACTATAACCGTTTGAGAAATGTCGGATCCAGTTCAGATAAAACTTCGATGTCACCCATTCCGCGAACGGGCTGATCGTACTGAGTAACTCTACTTCCTTGACTTCAACATCTGGTCCCTGCAATCGTTCGGCAATGGCTTCCGCGACGAGATGATGACCGGATCGCATCCTTAAAAAAGGAAAGATCACTATTTTTTGCATCGTATGTCCACTCCTTCAAACTATCCGCAAAAATCCTTTAAAAAGAAGTATCGCTTAGTCTTCTTTTCCCGCTTGGTTTTTCCCTGAAACGACGCGTTTTTCGAGCCGTTTACGCTTGATCCATTTGACGAGTACACCGAGCAGGAACAATACGAGTAAGGCAAGTCCGAAATACGGTACGACTTCCGGCTTGATATGAAACGTCTTTCCGGCAAAGTGACCGAGTAAGACGAAAGGAACGACCCATAGCGCGGAACCAAGTGCCGACACCCAGAAATACCGACCGAACGGAATTCGCTTCATGCCTGCAAAATACGGATTGATTTGCCGCACGCCCGGAATATAAAGACCGGCGATGATCGTCCGATTAATCCGTCCCATGTAGCCGTTCGACACCCGCTCCCAGCGTTCTCTCGTCAATCCGATGAAACGACCGTATCGTAAGACGGTCGGTCCGAAGAAGCGCCCCGCGCTATATGCCGTCAACATACCGACGAACGTCCCGGCGTATGCCGTTAAGATTGAATAAATCAAACGTTCTTCGTTCTGACCATTTAAGATTCCAATCAGGACGAGTAGTGATTCTTCCGGCGCCGGAATCCCGACGATGCCAAAAAATAAAAAGATGAAAATAACGCCATATCCATAGGCATCGAGATACTGGTTGACCGTATCCATGTTCATGTTGTCACGTCCTCTACTACTGTCTCTCTGTACTGTTTCATCGTCTTCTGACTATGTATTCGGTATCGAAGAAAAATTCCCTTTTCTCCTTTGAATAAACCTTTTGAAGGATTCATCTGTTCCTGAAACGGAAAAGAACTATTAAAGGAGGGATGCTAGATGCACTGGCAACAACTGATGGAGCAGTACCGCTATCTTGGAATCATCTTTGCGTTGTTCGCTCATTTTATTCCTACTGAATTAATCTTAGCGTATGCCGGATATCTCGTTTCGATTCAAAACGTCGCTTTTTTACCAATGCTCCTCATCGCAAATCTTGCGTTCGTCGCTTCCCAGAGTATGCTGTATGCGATTGCATACTTAGGTGGACCACCCGTCCGATCTCGTTTGGCACGGATGTTCCCAACTTTCAGTGAGCGATTGACACAGTTTGAAGATCGTTTTCATCAGAAAGGAACTTATTATTTATTGCTTTCCCCGCTTTGGAAGACGTTGTTTGCCTGTCTCGCTGGATTTTTACGGATCCGCTTCTTGACGTTTGCAGGACTCACGAGTGTTTCATTTCTGATCTGGTCTCTCTTGTTCATGTGGAGTGGCGTTTTGCTCGGAGAACGCTGGTCCTTGATTGCCCATCTCGTCATGCGTCACGCCTCTTGGGTCATACTTGTCATCGTAATTCTCCTTTTTGGTCTTCGACGCGTGTTACATCGCAAGCAATGATGCATGACCCTGTTGTTTAAAAATGAAACTTGTCTCCTTCTAATATTTGGTAGAATGCTCCTAACTCATTGAAGGAGGTTCTTTTTATGCTTAATGGTATCCCGTTACACCCGCTTGTCGTGCATGCACCGATCGGACTGTTGTTATTCGCGACCTTACTACTGCTGTGTTCACTGCAGTGGACACGACTCAAGTTGTTCGCCTTAATCACGCTCATCGTTGGATTACTCTCCGGTATCGTCGCCTACATTACAGGGGATGGCGCCGAAGAATTCGGAATCGACAAGTGGAATTTGGAGCGAGCTGATATCCATCAACATGAGAACTTTGCTTTATACAGCCTGATTACATTTGGCATTTCGTTGTTATTCCTATTACTTAGCTATCGTTCAAAAGGAAAAGCCTGGTTGGCAGTCAGCCTGATTGTTGCGTTAATCGGCAGTGGACTTCTCGCTTACGCCGGTCACCTCGGTGGTCAAATGGTCTACACACGCTGACGCATCTCGACATAGAAAACGGAGGTCTATATGTCAAATCCACTAACGATCAGCATCCGTCCGCTTGATTCGTCGACAGTCACTGTCGTCAATGATGCAAACGATGCCTTTCCCGTCATCGGATTCATTTCGCCTCAGTTCATCGATGGTGAATGGTCGTATGAAGAACAGCTCTTCGATCGACCGCAGTCGATTCGCTTTCCGGATGACCAGCTCGACTGGACGTCCTATATCGATAGTGCGGACCGAATCGTCCTGCTCGCGTTTTCCGGTCCGTCGTGCGTCGGACAGATTCGAATGCACCGGGACTGGAACCGATTCGCTTATATCGAAAACATCGCTGTCCGAAGTGACTATCGTCAGCATGGTATCGGTCAACAGCTTCTCGACGCCGCCACACAATGGGCGAAGGAAAAACAGTTAGTCGGTCTATCGCTAGAAGCCCAGCATGATAACGTGATCGCTTGTCGGTTTTATGTACGTCACGGATTCAAGCTTGGGGGTGTCGATACGCTGAAACAATTCGCGAATCCACACATCGATTGGACACTATACTGGTACAAAGTCTTCTGACATCAACAGACGCCCGCTCCCTCAACGTGGACCGGGCGTCTGTTTTGAGTTCTCATCAAATACCCAAACCGACTGTCCGATAAAGTTCAACCCTGTGTATAAGATCATCCCGATCAAGATGGCGATCGTTTCGGAAAGTGTCGGAAACAGATGATGAACGATGACTAGGCTCACGCGATAAGCAATTAGGTAACTCAGCACGACGACGAGCAGAAAACGAAGCCAGTAGCGATAGCCGCCCGTCGCCTGGCGAAACGTAAAACGTCGGTTCAACTGATAACTGACGAGAATACCGCAACCGTTTCCGATTGCCGTCGCACCCCAGTAGCCAACTCGCATGAAATGATACAGAAATAACGTGATGGCAAGTCCGACGATCGTATTGATGATACCGACAAGGAGAAAACGTCCGAACGTCGCAATCATTGGCGTTTTTCCTCGACGACGTACCGGGGACGCCGCTTGACTTCCTGATAAATCTTACCGATGTATTCACCAATCAAGCCGATCCCAAACAGTTGTAACCCACCGATAAACCAAATCGACATCATTAAAGAGGTCCAGCCATTGATTGTCTCCCCAATCATTTCCCGATAAAAGGCATACCCGACGAACCCGATTGAGACGATCAGCATTAACACGGAGATAAGAAATAATAGCTTGATCGGGCGGACACTAAAGGAAGTGATACCGTCCCATGCGAGATGTAGCATTTTTCGTAGCGGATATTTTGATTCCCCCGCTTGGCGTCGTTGGCGTTGATACGATACCGTCGCCGTCTTGAATCCGAGTGTCGGAACGATCCCCCGTAAAAACAGATTGCGTTCCGGAAAATCACATAACGTCTCGACGGAGCGTCTACTCATCAAACGGTAATCGGCATGATCCGGTATCGTCTCGACACCAAGTCCGCTCATGACGCTATAAAATCCTTCAGCGCTGGTCCGTTTGAACCAACTGTCAGACGAGCGATCCGCTCGTACTCCGTAGACAATGTCATGACCGACATGAAACTGCTCCAAGAAAGCGGGAACGATGCCTAAATCATCCTGTAAATCAGCATCGAGTGAGATGAAACACTCGGCTTGCGTCCGACTTTCCTTCAGACCACCAAATAATGCCTGTTGATGTCCGACATTATGGGCAAGCTTCAGACCATGGAACTGATCGTCTTGTTCATGGATTGCAGTGATACACGCCCATGTCGCATCCTTACTACCATCATCAACGAATAAGACGAACGAATCGTGAGCAATCAACCGCTCCTCTTTCCACTGCATGAGTAACGACTGCAACGTTCGAATCGTGAGCGGCAACACATCCGTTTCGTTATAACACGGAATGATGAAAGCAACTGTTGGAGTTTCATACATTTGCATCGTTTCTTCCTCCTCTTAACGAATCCGATATAGTCGAAGTGTCCATGCCGATTGAGGATCACGAAATGTTTTGATGCGGACGAACCCTTTTTGACGAGCATCTTTGATCGTCACGGCAGAAATCAGATACGATGCCCCCATCCGCTTCATTTGACGTGTATTGAGCTGTAAATCATCAATCGTTTTCGGACGATCAGACGTCATCATGTCATCTTTTCCAAGTGTTGCGGAGAACACATACACGCGGTTTCCCCATGTGTCGTAATAACGACGTAACGTTGGACTCTTATTTAATTCTCCTTCAATGATGCGACGAAACTGCCGCTTATAGGAGAGCGGATAAAAATTGACGTATCCGTCGATCGTCTGCAGTCCATTGTACTGGGCAATCGCTGGATGAAACCCGAGTGAGGCAACGCGATACGTTGATGTCGGACGATCAATCTCACGTTTGATTGCGTCAAACTGATTTGTCGCATAAAAGGCGCGATAGCTCGGTTCGTTCCGATAGATGATTTCCGGATGCCAAAGCAAAAGAACGATGGTTTGTGCCATCAACAGCCGTTTCACCCACCGGCGTTTTACATGAAGCCAGAGCCATTCCAGGGACAAGAAAAAGACACCATACCAAATCATCGGTTGTAAAAAATGAAAGCGCGAGAAGTTGAATGTCCGCAATAGACTGATTTGGTCCTTCAGTGGATTCCACCCTATATAAAACCAACCGGCATACCAGATGGACAATCCAATCAACAGATATGTCAATCGACGAATCCGTCGCGGGAGTTGACCTTTCTGACGCCAAGACAAGATGACGACCACTCCGATCGTCAACAACAGAATCGGTGCTTGCGCAGCCCGGTCATGCGTGTGTCCGAGTACAAGGTGCTTCAGCACCAGCCGCATCGTTGCCGGCAGTCCGTTTCGCCCTTCTTCAAAGTCTTCTCGGCTCGTTGGTTCACTTTCCCATAAAAGTGAGTAGACCAGTCGATATTCAATGAGCAGATAGAGTAGCGTCTGACCGATGAATGCCACCCAAAACAGACGATGGAAGGCGCGCGCACGAATCTCTTTGCTGGCATGATAGATGGCGAGAAGACATAAGAAAAAACAGATTCCTAAGACAAAGCTGGAATAAAACGGGACCAGAAAGAGCACGAGCAGACTGACGCGTCGTTTTTGCTGATGCCACAGGTTCCAATATGCCCAAAGCAAAAGCGGCATTCCAAGCGTACTGAGCATCCCGGACGGCCAAAATGGCGTCCAGGAAAATAAGACCGCACACCAGACAACGACGTACAGCGGTAGTCGGTTTCGCCCATAATCTCGCAGTAAGAGAAACATCCCAATGAAAGCAACAAATCGCACGACGAGTTGACTGAAGACATACGCCGTAAACGGAGAAAACCATTCATAGAACCAGATGATGCCTGAAAAGGAACTGACGAACGCGTTGCGTGAGACGACTCCACTCATCAAACCGGGAACCGTCGCCCCAATCCCTGCGTGCACACTATTCGTCTCGACTAACCACTTATACCAAACGACATTTGAATCCAGATTGTCGTGGATGCGAACGTGGCTATCCTGTCCAAACAGGATTAGGGGTAAGACGTAACTGGCCGTCAAGATGAGCCCGATCAAGAACAATTTACGTTCCCGCATGATGATATCCTTTCCTTCGACACAACGAGTCGATGGTATAATGTTCCTTACTATCCCCCTGTGTAACCCTCTTTCCACTAGATTACATAATGGTAAAAAATATTACGCAACAAGTATACGCTATCGTATACTGAAAATACTAATATATGGAAAGTGGGTCTTTCTTGAATGCAGCACATGTCGCGCGTATTTCTTTCAACCATTTTGATTGCCTTTCTATACGCATCGGTCACTCAAATAACTCTAATGATTTTAGGCGAAGACGAGCTTTCTTTCATGACCGCCTTTTTGATCGGATTCGTTTACGCAGGACCCATCATTCTGATAGGGTCATTGCTATCTAGTGGTCTGTTCTACTTCACTCGATCATTAGCAAACCATTTCATGATACGTCTTATCATCAATCAGGCGTTCGCACTTTTGTTCAGTCTTGTTTTGATTCCTTTTGTCTTGGATCATTCTTTTTCAAGCAATTTCGTCCTAATCTGTTGTGGTGTGGCGTTAATCTATTTCCTCGTTTCCGAAATGTCACGGAAATATCCAGAGTCGTATCGGTCCCTTTCCGGCTGGCTTTTCCGAATCGGACTCAGTTACTGGTTATTCTCCATGCTATCAGGATCGATGGCAAGTTTTGTTCCGAACGCATCTCGAATGGAACAGCTGATGGATACTCACACGGATGCATTTCTTTTACTTTTCGTCAGTGGCATCGTACTTGCTGAAGTCGTCTGTTCTTTTCTGTTTTCAAAACGGTCTCTGCCTTGGATGTCTCAGCTGTACATCCATATCGGAAGCGCTTGTATCCTGGCTGGCGTGACTTCTGTCTTGACTCCACTGCCCTTAACATTAGTGTTTACTAACGTATGTACCGCATTGACCTATGTACTGATTTCTCGACTGTTTATCATCATGAAAACCGGGAAGGAGGAACACCATGATCCGTCTGTCATTTCGACTACTGATGACTAACTGGATTTTTTTAATGCTGTATCAACATCTCCCGTCGTCACCGCGGCTCATGCCCGAGACGGACGCTGGGTATTATTCAGGTGTTTTTGAGACATTACTGTCGTTTATGATTGTCATCACGGTCGGTGGCATCCTGACTGACGCGATCCGTTACTTCAGCTTCCAAACGCGTCCACTTGCTTGGACATCACACCTCTTCTTAAATCAAGGCATCGCCTTCCTCATTGGTGGAATCTTATTAATCGTATTCGATGGTCTGTTTCAACCGCTCTATTTTCAGGCAATCGCGAGTAGCGCTGCCTTCCTCTATTTTTTGATGACACGTTTGACATTACTATACAAGAAGGAACCAACTGTTTAAAATCAGCCACATTCTTACATTTTTGTTAGGTAAGAATGACAGGCTAGGTACTATACTGAATGTATCGTTCAGTAAAGGAGACATGCCGCATGTTTCGTCAAAAATCAATTCTGTACTTACTCATTTTATTATCCTTCGGTTTCACCTTCGATACGATCACTGGATCATCTCTTATTCCGTTCGTCGAACCCCTTCATCAATTGATTGCCACACTTGCGGTGACGATCACGACCGCCTTTTTGACACTGTTCTTTCTGTTCTACCACGGCGTTCGTCCGCACCTTGAATTACTGATCGTCCTCCCCTTTTTGATTTTGACGAGCGGCGTTACGTTCTTCTTCGTCTTCTTGAACGCAATGACTGTCATCTAACGTCACCAAAAAGCCCGTCTTCTTGAAGGAGACGGGCTTTTAAAGTCGGCAGTATGTACATCACGGTTTGGCGTGAAGTTCTATCAACGGATCGCTTTCACTCGGCCAATTGATTTGTCCCTCGTAATGATCATCGATCGTCGCGACCGGTTCCGAACGTTCGAACCGGGACGGTTGCGCAGATGTCGTACAGACGATCAAGACAGCTAACAGACTGATGATACTAAAAACTCGTCGCATCATGATTTATACTCCTTTAGTCGTTTCTATCCTCATATTAAACAAACCATGCTATTATGCCATCCGTCCTCCGCTGTATCTCTCGCTCCGCCCATTAAAAAAGACCGACTACGTAAGTCGGTCTTACACCATCACCCTTGTTCGCCAACGACCGAGAACCGTTCGTTGAGATGTTGCGCGTTTTCAAGCTCATCGACTACAGCGATAGCGTAATCCGCGTAACTGATGTAGCTTTCCCCTTTTGCGTTTAAAATCATCTGCTCACCGCCGACTGTATACGCTCCTGTACGTTGACCGCTCGGATCAAAGAATCCAGCGGGGCTGAGATACGTCCATGTCACGTCTTGCTGCCCTTGCAGTTCGATCAAGTTTTTCCCCATGTTCGAAGCTGTCGGATAATACGCTTCCGGGAAATCCGGTGTTTCCATGACACGTACATTATGCTCAGCATCGACGAATAGACTTCCCGCGCCACCGACTACGAATAGTCGTGTCTTGCTTCCTGCTAACACGTTGATTAAATGACGACCGACTTCGATATGTTTCGTTTCCTCACCCGGTGCTGCGTTAAACGCATTGACGATTGCGTCAAACCCGTTCAAGTCGTCTTTCGTCAGCGCGAGCACATCGCGCTCGAGAATCGTGACGTCTGCGGTCACTTTTGCTGCGTTACGGACGATTGCCGTGACGTCATGCCCGCGTGTGATTGCTTCTTGTAAAATCAATTGTCCTGCTTTTCCTGTTGCGCCGATGATTCCGATGTTCATGATGATTCCTCCTTTTGATATGTAACTACTTTGATTACATGTAACCAATATAGTTACAATCACTTTGTTTGTCAACCGTGTTGTTCCTATTCCCCGTTTCTTGCCAAATGAACAATACGACGTATAATGAGAGAACAATGTTTTTAAGAAGGAGGATCATCCGTTGGCTATCAGTACACGTTTTTCCGTCGGCATCCATATTCTCTCGTTGATCGCGACCGACGAGAAGATGACATCCGACTTGATTGCTGGCAGCGTCAATACGAATCCGGTCGTCATCCGTAAAATCATGAGCATGCTCAAAAAAGCCGATCTGATTGAGGTCCGCCCGGGTGTCGCCGGTGCGCGACTCGCACGCCCGTTATCTCGCATCACGCTACTTGACGTTTATCAAGCCGTCGCTGTCGTACCGGACAAGGAACTGTTCGGCGTCCATGCCGCACCGAACCCAGATTGCCCGGTTGGACGAAACATCCAATCGACGGTCACACCAATCTTTGAGCTTGCGCAATCTGCTCTTGAAAAGGTGCTCGCTCACGTCACACTGGATGATATCGTCAGTGAAATCGAACAAAAAGAAGCATCGTCCTCATGAGGGGCGATGTTTTTTTGCAATATATACATTGCATATGTCATCTATATATGACATAATAGCTAAGGGAATATTTGTGAAGGAGTGGATAGATATGTCTACATCGTTGAGTCCGATGAAACAACTTCGCATGCAGCAAGGCTTAACACAAGGTCAACTAGCAGAGAAAGTACATGTCACACGACAAACGATTGCCTTGATTGAAGCGAATAAGTTCAATCCGAGTCTTCGACTTTGTTTAGACATCGCACACGCCTTAGAAACGGATTTAAATACATTATTTTGGGAGGAACAGCATGAGTAAGTGGTTAGAATTCTTTGGTATTAAAAAAGAAACGGATGAACGGGTTCAACAACAGGGGACAAAAGTGTTTTTCGAAGCAGGAATCTTCGTCTTCTGCATAGCGATACTCGATATCATCGTACGCGGGATGGTGTTAGATCGTCCGCTGGCTGAGTGGGGGTTTAGCTTTTTCATAATAGGAGCATATCTTGTGTATGGCATCATTCGAATGGCGTTCGCTGGAGTATACGATCAAGATATTTATGATGAGACATCCTTTGAGAAGAAAATGAGAAAACACACGTTAGAACATTTGTTGATCAGCTTATTCTTATCGATTATCACGACGGTTCATGATGGTTTGCCACATGATCTAATGGGATGGATGGAGATCCCTGTTAAGTTTTGTTGTGCGTTCCTAGCGATGCAGTTGGTTGAATGGGTCTTATCTCGTATCTCACTTCGAAAAATCAAGAAAGAACTTCAATAATACATGAATACATAATGAAACGCATCGTCCTATACAGGATGATGCGTTTTACATTACATGAACCATTGATACAGTAGATATCCTCCACCGAGGACAACAAGCACCGCGAGCATCTCTAGACCACGCATTCCGTCGTTTTGCCCACGGGGTACGGCACTACCGAGACCTTGATCGACACCATCGCGGAGATGATCGAGTGGTTGTTTCTTTTCTTGTTTGAAGCGAGACATATAAACGCCCCCTTTTTACATATTGTACCATTCCATCTTCACCTTGCAGTACATTCTGACAAAAAAATACGTGGTAGTGCTTATCTTACATTCAATTCGTTTCTCTATTCATTTCGAAGCAATTTCATGAATCCCATCTTTTCAACGATCAAAACATCCTGCTCGAAGCGTTTGATGGAACGTTCCGTCGATTGATCGTCAATCAAATTCGGATGACCAAAGCATACATTTAAGATCGAATTAAGTTTCTCTGCCTCACTGCCGATGAAGTAGTGAGACATATAGGTATCGTCTTCTGATGCGATGACGACGAATGTCGCCATATCAAGCACTCCATCGACGCCTTCTACTGTCATGAGTTTGTCGTTCGCAGATGCATTCTGAAAGTCATACGATTCGATGGAGGCAATCCTACCTTGCAACAGATCAAGAATTGATTTTCGGTAGACACAATAGACTCCAACAATCGTTTCAATGGGTGGAACGAATGGATCTTCGAGGATCGTGATCCATCGCTCGTCGTCTTGATTCAGGCGGATGGCATGTAAGTGATTAACTAATAATTGATCAATGACGTTGTTCGTCGGTTGGATCGATTTAAAATCATATTCAGGCAAGTCTTCTCCCCCGTTCGTTTAGTCGATGATTGTATCCTTCCCTTCTGCGCGTAACCGCTGCAGGGATGCTTTCATCTTCTCAATCTCCTGGTCTGTATGCCGTTCCCACGTTCCGAGTTCAGCGATGATCTTCACGGGTTCCGTCGAACGATACGACCGGGTCGGATTGCCTGGGAACCGTTTGTTCGTCAAGTTCGGATCATCCTCATACGCTCCGAGTGGCTCAACGAGGTAGATACGTTCCGGAGCGTCAGATTGTGCGAGCTCCGCGCCCCACTTCGCTGCATCAAGTGTTGCCGTGAAATAGACGTGCTGGAGCGGTCGTTCACGAAAATTCGATGCATGCCCTGGTTTCAATTTGTCACCGATTTGCAACGTGGCTTTCGTGCCATGGAAAAACGGACCTTCGACTGGTTTCATATGCTCGCCTCCTGACTGGATACATTCAGTATAGACAGTCAATTCATTCAGGTGTAGTCTGTTTTAAAATGAAATTTCACGGTATACTTATAGCAAAGGAAGAGCATTTGTCGTCAGATTGTAACTCGTTTTTTGTCTGGCCATCAGGCATGATAGGAATAGTCATTTTACATACCCTATAGGAGGTCATCCGTTTAACGTGAAGTTCTTTAAAGCTTTAGCGAAAACCGAAGAGGCTGTCTGGATTCCAGAAGCCGAGTGGCAAACCGTTTGTGAGCAAGAAGGACTGACCGTGCCGCATCATCCGCAGGAACAATTCGTTGGTCTCGCGTACAACAATCAGCGGCAAGTCGTCGAAGTCACGCGTAATTTACGTCCACCAGCTCTCAGTTATTACGTCACGATTCTAGAACCACCCCATAGTCGATCCCTTATTTCAAAACGTTCGTTCTTAACCGTGCTTCATGAACGAACGGAGCGCACATCCCTCACCGAATACGGTACATTCTGTTTACTTGAGATCAACGTTCGGGAAGAAGGACTCGGCGAGCGTGGTCTGTTACTTGAGTCGTTGATTCATGACATCGAAAAAAAGTACACTCATTACGCGATTCGTGGCGATTATGCGACAATCACCTTACAAGGACGCGTCTCAGATCAATGTTTTACGAAATATGGATTCCAGTTAACGGATTCCTATCTCACGCTTTCGAATGGGATTCCTTCCTGAACCGACCTGACACGTTCAGGTCTTTTTTTGTACAGTTCCTAGGTAATGATGGGAAGTGATGGGTTTACGTTCAAACTAGTAGCACTACATATTTTTAATATGGTATGGTAAAAGTAATTCATCAGCAGTACATTCTACATTTAAGAGGTTCCTCATGACAATAATGACAGAGACATACCCCATGACATGCTGGCATACGATTTCGACGTATCATAATCAACAAATCAAGCGCGTCAATGCTTTCTTGAAACAGTGGGATCTCTCCCATACGAATCTTGAAGTATTGCGTTGCCTACAGACGACCTCATGCACGAGCCAGAAGGAAATCGCTGAACGGATCCAAGTGACCGATGGCACGATTTCACACGGAATCAAACGCTTATTCGATCGGCAACTTATCACCCGCAAACGCAAATGGAAGACGAACTATTTGCTCTTGACGGAAAAAGGAACAGCCATTCTGCAAGAAGTGTTGCCCGCCTATGAACGTTTTCAACAGGAACAATTCGCCGCTTTGACGGCTCGACAACAGGAAGAATTAATCCGTTTCTTCGATAAGCTCAACCCTGCATGACAGAAGAGGAGGAAAAATCATGACCTTCACATTCGAATCTTCAATGCAACATTGGAACGCCATTCAGCGGATCCATTCTCGTTATTCGAAAGAAGTCAACGATGTATTGAAACCAAAAGGACTCTCAAAATCCCAATTCGATTTATTAATGACCTTGTATCATCAAGAGAGTGCGACACAAAAATCACTTGAACGAACGCTCGAACTCTCAAGCGGTGCCATTTCGCAAACGGTGAAGAAGTTACTCGCGGAACACCTCGTCATCCGAAAACGAATCAACCGGGAAAAACGGATTCTCTTGACGGAAGATGGTGCAGCGCTGATTCAAACGTCAGCTCCCGAGATCGAAGAGATTGATGATCGTTATTTCCGTGCCTTTACATCAAAGGACCACGAGACGTTCGACCAATTGCTCCATAAGATGCAAAGCGATCATTTTTGATCGCCCTACCGACACTCGCGGACGCTTCCCTAATGAGGTGTCCGCAATTTTTACATATAAACACCATAAAGAGGGAGTAACAGAGATGACACATAGAGACGTATTATTGGAACGATTAGACGCAATTGGGCAAACGATTGCACAAACAGATGATGCGCTTGTCCTGCTCGGACTAGGTTCAGTCGGTCAAGAACTTGAACGACTCGATGACTATTCGGACTTAGACTTTTTCGTCATCGCAAAGCCCGGTAAAAAGGCTCGATTCATCGAGCAACTCGACTGGTTAGAAAACACATACCCTTTACACTTTCAATTTCAAAATACGCAGGATGGACATAAAGTCATGTTTGACGACGGTATCTACGCCGAATTCGCGATCTTCGAACTAGATGAACTTTCTGAAATTGCATTTTCCGCTGGTCGTATCGTGTGGTGCGATCCTTCCTTCGACGCGTTTGAACGCTTAGTCCCACAACCACGTAACAGTTCGAGCGAACATCCATCCGTCGATTACGCCATCCATGAAGCACTGACGAACCTATATGTCGGGCTCTGTCGCGAAGCACGTGGTGAAACATTATCAGCCTTCCGTTTGATTCAACAATTTGCCGTTGGTCAATTGTTACACGTTCTGTCCTCATTTGAAAAAGAGGAAGCGACATCTGTTGATCCGTTTGCTCCGGAACGTCGGATTGAGCAACGTTTCCCAGAAATGGTCAACCGATTCTCAGAGATGATGCCAGGCTATTCGCATAATAAAACGGCTGCACTAGTGATCCTCGATTACATCGAACAGATTCATCCTGTCTCCCCTGCCATGTCAAACGTGATCCGTTCACTCGCTTAAATGATGTCTTCTAAAAAATACGTCCGGATGTCCTAAGTCATAGGAAATCCGGACGTATTGCGTTTAAGATGAATCCACTTCAAAAGAATACTTCATTACAGTTTTGAAAGAAATAATATTCCTGTTAGTGATAGGTTGCTTCCCTATACATAATACCATTTTTTACATTATTTTGAATCAAAAAGATCGTTTTTATATTTGTAATCCTTCAAGATTGTTTCCGCGTCTTGAGTCGTCCAATCTACTATCGATTCCGAGGGATGTTTTTCAAGATAGGCGTCCATGATATCTTTACCTAATCGGTACATACTCCACAAAGGTACATCCTTATCCTTATTTCCGTCCATGATATCATCTTGCGTTAACTCACCATTTTTCATTAAACGTAAAACACGCTGTTTCGTCTCTTCTTCTAATGGCTCGACCCAAGCTGGTGTCACTCCTTTAACGACGTGTTTCGCGAACTGATCCGCTTTTCCTTCAAGAAGGAGTGAATGGATCAGTGGACTAGCTTCATCTTCTAAGGATGTATCTAGCTTCATCCGATCATACAAAGCAGTATGATGATATTCATGGGCTACCGCATAATCTAACATTTTCTGATCGTAGTCAGCGGTAAGGAATAGCATGAAGCAATCTCTAGTTGCCAATCCTGCGACCCCTCCCATGACATCCATACGCTGCATGAATTCCGTGTTAACAGGCACGATGAATATCGTATTCGTTTGCTTTGGTAATGCCCGATGTGAAGCAGTGTAACTTTTTTCAATGATTGTTTTGATCTCTGTATCTTGTTTCATCAGCTCTTTCGTCCGACTTAGTAATTGTTCTTTATACTCAGTTGCTTGTAGCATAAAGTAACTTTTCATATATGTTAGATCAAGATTCTGTTGCTCACCAATTTCATCGATGTAACCTAAGACATGTTTTAGGTAACTGTTCGTGTTGTCGTCTGAGTTCCCTGTCTGCATCGCTTCTTCTAAGTACTGATTGTATTGCGTATAGAGCGGAACGATCTTGACCTGATCATCTTGACCAATCTTGATCGTCTTATTTTTAATCGTTTCGTCGTTTTGTGAAAAGAAGTTTTCTGCCCTTTCCCAAACGGTACACCCCGATAAGGTAAGCAATATCAAACAGAGTAATACGAGCCATCCTTTTTTCAATATAACCCCTCCCTCAGATTCATGTCTCAATATTTCATACTGTCATTTAATAACAAAAGTTTCATATTTTACATAAAGAAATCCATATCTAAATTGATTAGAAACAAAAAGAACCTTGAAGCGTCGCAACACTTCAAGGTTCTCCTTCTTTCATGATCCCGTACTCGCGAATGCCTTCAGTCCAAACAACCAGAACCGATAAGCAATCAAACAGGCGATGATCGCGACGAGTGGTGTCGCAATCGCCATTACGCCATAGCCTCTTCCGTCAAAGAAATACATCGCCGGATAAAAAGCAGTGAAGCCGAACGGGATGATGTAAGTCAAGACGAACATCAAGGCCTTCGAGTAGATCGTCATCGGGTAACGAGCGAAATCACTCAAACTGAAAACTGCTGAGACGATCGGTAAACTGTCGACCATCCAAAACGAGAACGTCGCAAAAAACAGATTGATTGCGATATAGAGCAATCCGCTCGATAAGACGAGCACGAGCAACATCAAGACATCACCGAAGCTCCAGACCATATCGAGATGATCCGAGGCGATGTACAGTACGCCACCGCCAATCAATAGTTGACCGAACCCGTCTTGCTGAACGCGCTCAGCGACGATTTGAAACAACGGATTGACTGGTCGCATCAACAACCGATCCAGATTCCCGGTCCGGATGTACTGCCAGCCGATCGTCCACAAGTTATCAAAGAAGATATGGTGTAAGGCTCGTCCTAAAAAAGCGATCCCGTAAATGAATAGGATCTCGTAAAAGTCCCAGCCGTTTAACGTCTCGATATGCTGAAAGACGACCGACAGGAAAAAGAGTGAGGCGAACTGTTGACCGAAGACCGACAAGACACCGATCAGGAAATCAATCCGGTATTCCATCATGACTTTAAAATGACTTTTGGCATACAACCAGTAGAGTTTTATGTATCGTTTCATCCGCCGAACACCGTCACTTTCCGGATCGCGAGCGCGAACGTGATCCGCAAGATGACAAAGAATCCAATCAACCAACCGATTTGAATCAGTAACGATTGCAGGATACCGCTTGCCCCGATCTCTCCCGTATAGATTGCAGCCGGGACATAGACGAGTGAAGCAAACGGTAAGTACAGACTAATCGTCTGAAACCAGTCCGGAAACAGCGTCAACGGAACGATCGCACCGGACATGATCGTGATGACGGCGTCCTGTAAGACAGACAGTCCCCAAATGTTGACGGTATAGAAGGCAAAGATGCCGACGAGCAGATCAATCAATGTCGCGAGCAACACGGCACAAATCACGCTACCGACGAAGGCAATGCCAGCCAACCATGACTGTGGTCGATCCACGCCGATGAACAAAATCGAGACGAGGACGAGTGGTAGGATCGAGCGGAACAAGACCGAGACTTTTGAGCCGATGTCTTGGGCGAGTAACTTATCGAGCAAGTGATACGGACGGAGTAACTCGATTGCGATCGCCCCTTGTTTGATCATCCGGGCGAGATCGCGTCCGGCACCCCCGCGGAACTGATCGATCATCGTCGCAAGCACCGCATACGTCAGCATCGTTGACAGCGAGATACCGGAAACATCGGTCTTATTGGCATACACGGCTTGCCAGAAGAAATAGAGGATGAACAGACGCATCGTCACGCTAAACATGCTTGCCCAGTACCAGGCTGTGTAGGCGAGATCAACTTTGATTTGGGACCGCATCAACGCGGTATATTTACGGATTCTCATGCACTGATCCCCGCTTGGTAGAGCTTGCGGATTAACGTCTCCATCTTCGGGACGGACACGGAGACGTCCCGAACGGCGTACAGCGAAACGATTTCCTTGATGACTTGACCGCTTGACAGTTCTCGGTCGTCGAAGGCGAGCTCATACGTTAGTTCATCCGTCTCAAACATGATCACACGATTGATCAACACTGTCGGTAAAGCGAACGGCACCGGTTCTTCGAGCGTGATTCGAAGTGTCCGCTCGTGACTGAACGATGCCTTTAACTGATCGATCGTATCGTCATAGATGATTTTACCGTCGTCGAGGACGATCACCCGGTCACAGACTTCCTCGATATCCTGCATGTCGTGCGTCGTCAAGATGACGGTCGTCCCCCAGCGATCACTCATCTCACGGATGAAGTGACGGATCGTCTCCTTGATCTCGATATCAAGCCCGATCGTTGGTTCGTCGAGATAGACGACTTTTGGTCGATGCAGGAAGGCTGCGGCTAGTTCACAGCGCATCTTTTGTCCGAGCGACAGTTGTCGGACTGGTACGTCTAAAAGCGGTGCGAGATCGAGCTTCTCCCGAAACCACGCGAGCGTCTCCGCAAACTCGGACGTCGGTACTTGATAGATTTCCTTCAACAGCTCAAACGATTCTTGGACCGGAATGTCCCAGAACAGTTGTGTCCGCTGACCGAAGACGGCTCCGATTTGCGATGCGTTCTTGACGCGGTCGGCATGCGGATCAAGTCCGAACACCCGGACGTTCCCCGCGTCCGGACGCAAGACTCCAGCGAGCATCTTGATCGTCGTTGATTTCCCGGCACCGTTGAAACCGATATAGCCGACCCGTTCTCCTGGTGCGATCGTCAAATCAATCGCTTTGACCGCCTCTTTCGTCCGGTACGTCCGGTGAAACAACGCTTTGATCGCTCCGCGTAATCCCGGTTCCCGTTGTAGGATTTGATAGTGTTTCGTCAGTCCTGTTGCTTTGACGGCATATGGTTGCATGTATTCTCCCCCTTTTGTGCAAACGCTTTCCGAAAACGTAGTATACCAGAAAAATCCAAGAGTCTTCCATCTCTTTTGAAAATTTTTCTCGATATTCTGACGCTGTCGCGTAATAATAGAGGAAAAAGGAGTGGTCTGACCATGCTATTACGTCATATGACACATCGGCATCACATGAAATCAATCGTGACGCGCGGTGGATTGTCACCGACATTTCAAATCGATGCACCAACAGGATGGATCGCCTTTGAAGTCGATCCTCCAAGCGTAGCGTATCAAACGCATTTTCATCAATTGAAGAGTGATTGGCAGGATGGAGATGTCGTTACGCTCGAATTCGACGGAGAGCGGATGCAAGCAGCAGGCTTCGAGATGCTGCAATCGCAAGAAGATGACCGCAATCAACAGGCAGAGAGATTAGGCGTATCCATCGAGGAAATTGGCTCGTATGCATTCATTCGCAATTTCGTCTCACTTGATTATCTCGTCGAGTCTTCACGTGAGAAAATCTCAGAGTATTATTAACTTAGTTGAAGAAATCTAATCTTTTTTAAAATATACGGAAATTAAGATATTTTCATACATCTTTAGGGTATCGTTGGCTATATAGAATAAATATTCATTGAATGAAACATTTTTTTGTAGTTATTTTTCAGAACTCATTTGAGAGGAACACGAATATGTGGAATACGCTGAACCATCTTATCCTCAACGTCGCTCTGACCTTTTTCTTCGTGCTCATCTCCCTGTTCTTTTTTAAACGATTTCAGTTTCGAAACACGTTCGACAGCTGGCTGAAGAAAAATCTGTTAGTACTAATTCTTGCGACAGGTGCCGGCTACTGGGTCATCCATAATGCCATCACCTATGAGGGATTTCAATTCGACTTATCGATTACCTTGATTGTCATCGCCTTCATTTATGGAGGTATTAGTAGCGGCTTCATCACGACCCTCGTCTTCGCTTCCCTTCAAACGTTCGTTTTTGATTCCGCTCATGCCTATTGGCTGATCGGTACGTATCTGATTGTCAGCATCGTTGTCTTGTACTTACAAAATGAAGCACCGGATCGATTCATCTCGTTTCCAATCATTTTCGGCATTGCACTCATTCTCTGTTTACCATACGTTCAACATGTTCAACCGAATGACGTGACAGCGATGACGATCTTTCTCGTCGGGAATGGTTGCGCCGGTCTCCTCTTGCACAGCATCTTGCATCAAGTCCGCTGGCACTTCACTCAAGTCCGGATGCATCGGCGTCTTGCCTTGACGGATACGTTGACAGGGCTTGATAATCGACGTCGTTTAGAAGAGACCGTCCTACGTTACAAATCACAACAGACGGACTTTTCAATCATGATCATCGATGTCGATCATTTCAAACAGGTCAATGATACTTACGGTCATGACCGCGGCGATCATATTTTACGGCAAATCAGCTCTTTGCTAGCATCGTATTGTCCCCCAACTTGTGTGCTCGGACGATTCGGCGGTGAAGAGTTCATGATGCTGTTGCCGGAGCATTCGTTGCCGGAGACGCGTCGACTCGCGGAACAAATCTGTGAAGCCAGTGCCAAACGGACGTATGAGTTATCAGCGACGAAACCGTTGCAAGTGACGTTATCGATTGGGGTGTCTCGCCAAACGCATCAACCGTCTGAGACCCATAATTTTCTGCAGACGATCCAGCAGGCAGACGCTGCCCTCTATCAAGCGAAGAAGAGTGGTCGGAATTGTGTCTTTCATCATGACCCGTTGCGATGAATACGAAAAGTGCCCCCTCGCGTGACGTGGAGGGGGCACTGCTATCTGAAATGGAGGAACGAACGTGGAAATCACGAATGTCTTACGCTTTACCGATCGCGATGGCTTTCGACAGTGGCTGACGAAACACGCGAATCGCGCGACCTTCTGTTGGGTGATTCTCAGTCGAAAACAAATCGGGGACGGTTTACTTTATCTCGATGCCGTCGAAGAGGCACTTTGCTTCGGCTGGATTGATGGAATTGCAAAGAAGACCGAAGACGGCGAACTGGCGCAACGATTCACCCCGCGTCGAAAAAACAGCAACTGGACCGAACTGAACAAGGAACGAGTCCGTCGCTTAGAGCGCCTCGGCTTGATGCAACCGTCCGGACGACAGGTTCTACCAGACATGCGTGCTGATGCGTTCGTCATTGATGACACGATCCAAGCGCGCCTACAAGAAGACCCGGTCGTCTATGAACAGTTTAATGACTTCCCGGAGCTCTATCGACGCATCCGGATCGATACGATTCAAAGTGTACGCAAGGATCCCGTTCTCTATGAAAAACGTCTGCAGACGTTGATTGAAAAAACGAAACTAAATCAGATGTACGGTCAGTGGAATGACGGGGGTCGTCTTTTACTCGAAGATGTTCCGGAGACGGAATCAGAGGCTAGTCGGTCAGACCGCTAAGAAAATCTCTTCTAACGATTGACGTTCGATCTGCACCTCGTAGACTTTGACGTCTTGTTCCGCAAGCATGACGAGTAACTCTGGAATATCCTCTTCCGTCGATAAATCAAGCCGTGTACAATCATCAGCTTGCGACAAAAGTCGAGCGTATGCTGGCAGATGCGATGGCGCTAATCGCGGAACAGTCCGAATACGGATTTGAATCTCCTGCCTCATTGCTTCTTGTAAGGACGCAACGGTTCCACAGCGGACGATTCTTCCCTCCGTCATGATGGCGACACGGTCACACATCTTTTCGATCTCATTCAAGTTATGCGAGGTTAAGAAAATCGTTTTTCCGTCCGCTTTTAATGCAAGCAACAATCGCTGGATCTCGATCGCCGATTCTGGATCAAGACCGGACGTCGGTTCATCTAAAAAGAGTAATTCCGGATTTCCGGTGAGCGCTTGTGCGATACTGATCTTTTTCTTCATCCCGAACGAGAAGCTCCCGATTTTTTGTCGCTCCGTCCCGCTTAATCCGACTTGTTCAAGCAATCTTCTAACTTCTTGCTTCGTGATGCGAACTCCTGATAATCCTGCCATATAGTTAAGAAACGCACGTGCCGTCATATCATGATACAGATTTGATGTATCCGGCATGACCCCGATCCGTTGTTTGATGGCATCCAGACGATCAGCGGATTCACCGAGAAGTGCGACGGTTCCGCCTGTCGCTTGTGTGATTCCGGTCATAATCTGAATGAACGTCGATTTCCCAGCACCATTACGACCTAAAAAACCAAAGATTTCTCCTCGTTCGACCGTCAAATTCACTTCTCGTAAGACTTCCTTCGCACCGAACGATTTCTTCAACCCATTTACTTCAATCGCACTCATATTACAAATCCTTTCGCTTTAACGTGAGATAGGAGACTGTCAAAAACAACCCACTCCATAAAACAGGTAACAGTAATAACGTCCCAGACATGATGACAGCGTGGTACGGCAAGATGTATTGAAACGGTACCAGGTACCATTTTTCCGAGAACGCTGACCAGAGACCGATGATCGGGACGACAATCCCGAGAAATATACCGAGAAACATCGTCAAACCAGGCTTCGCAATCATCGTAGATAAAAAGATGTTGAAACTGGTGATGTATAGGATGACGATCAGAACCGTCAGATAATCGATCCAGAACCATTGCTGCGCGTAGAGCGAGACAATCAGGAAATTGATCGTAAGCGTCGCGCACCAGAATAACAATGATCCGAGAAACTTCTCCAAAACGATTCGCAGACGCGACGTCTTCGTGACCAGTAAACGAATCGTCCGTGTCTCGATTTCACGATTGATGATGTCGTGTGATAACGCAGCCACGAACAGAAAACCGAAGAACAGGATGAAGAACTTAATGCTTGAAGTATAGGCAGACGGTTGATTAACGCCAGCAAGCAGTTCCGGATGCCTCGTCAAATACGAGGCTGTGAAGACGGACGTGATCGTCAGAAAAAGAATCAATAGAATCGCTTTGATGCTTTTGAAGCTGCTCGTGAATTCTTGTTTTACGATTGGAAACATGACGGACTCCTTTGGACATATTTTTGATTAACGCAAGCGTTGTTTTACTTTCGTGACAAGGACACCGAGTCCATATAAGGTAACGGCTGTTAAGAGCATCGTGATGATGGTTTCCATGTGAATTCTCCTCTATGTAAATGACGTGTTATCTTACTCTACGCTACTCCTTAAAGAAAGTTTCCTTATTTTTCAATTCCCAACATTCTCCTCATGGTACAGTAAAAGAAAAAAGGAGACGGCAAATGAAACGTTATACGATCACCTGTCAGCAACAATCCGTCCACATTACGGAATGGGGAACCGAACAGCTTCCGACGATTGTCTGCTTTCATGGACTCGGCAGTACGAGTCTCAGCTTCATCGAAATCGCCGAAGCGCTCGCTGATGAATTCCGTCTGATTGCGATTGATTTACCCGGTCACGGCAAAACACCAGCTTTCTTAGATCCTCTACACTATCGCATGAAACCCTTTACGGACTGGATCGACGAAGTCTTACACATCCTTGATGTCAAGCGGTTCTATGCCTTGTCGCACTCATGGGGAAGTGTTCTGTCACTGTATTATTTGATTGAACATGCGGATCGTGTGCTCGGCACGATTCTGATTGACGGCGGCTATCATAGTAAACGGCTTTACGGTCTTTCCGTAGAGGAAGAAGTCGTCTTTTATGAACAAGATTTCGAGGATTCCGTTTCAACATGGGACGAATTTTTAGACGTTGCTGTCTATGCTCCGGATGCACGTCGCTCGCACTCCCTCGATTTAGCTGGTGCCGATCTCCTTCGGATGGAGGAAGGACGATTCCACTGGCATGCGCGAGGAGCGACGGCTGCTGCGATCGTACGCGCGCTTCACCACGAGGATGTTCTTGATTTCCTCCCGGACGTTCCACCAGCGGACATTCAGTTGTACGTCGCAACGTTACCGACAGATCAAGCATCGATCCGTCAGCAGGCAACGAACCGATTACATGAGATGACACAAGCGACGGTCCATTTCGTCCCGGAGACAGGACATCTATTACACTGGGATCGCCCTGACGTCATCATCGAAGCGATTCGTCACTACTGGACGTCCGGAAAAAGATTGTCTCCCATTTGAAAAATGGTTTATTATGGAAGCAGAGTAAAAAGGAGGGGTCATATGTTAAAACGGTTAACGTTCGTTTGTGTGACCTTATGCGTCGCGATCGTCGCCATCCTTGTCGCTGCACGCCACTCAACTGGAAACACCATTTCGTTTGAAGAGCCATTATCGGTTTACCTCGCGATTGGACTAATTGTCTTCTTATTCGTACCACCGCTCGTCCTATCATTTTTCGAACATCCTGTCCTGAAGATCATCAATGTCGTCTATCAATCCTTGATCGTCTTCAGTTTCGTCGGACTGATTCCCGTCGGCTTCTTGATTCCGAATGGATCCTCGACGATCATCGTCGCTGTCCTTGGAACAGTCGCAAGTCTTGCTAGTGTCATCGTCGCTACGCGGAGTACGACGTTCCAACCTGTCTTAAAGTGAATCGACTACCTGAGCAGGATGTCTCTCTTGACATCCTGCTTTTATCGTTTTAAGTTGTATATACAAACGTTATGGAAGGAGCATGATTCATGTCATTGATTCAGGAAGAGGAAGACTTATTGACCTACTGTCTCTATTTCACATCGAGCCGCTTTGCCCGTAATATCGCAAAATTGGCTGATCAAGCCATCGATGGTGAGCTCGCACCCTCTTATTACTACATGATGCTCGTCGTCCATTTCCATCCAGACATCACACAAAAGGAATTGAGTCAGCGCTTATCACTCGCACCCTCAACGAGCACACGGTTCTTAGACAAACTCGAAGCACTAGGATGGATTCATCGTACGTCACGCGGGAAACAATCTCACGTCCGCTTGACGACAGAGGGGGAAGAAGTTTACGGCTCGTTTCGTCAATCGTTGAAGCAGTTATTCGCTGATTATGCGGCGATTCTTGGCAAGGACGAGAGTAAGCAACTGAGCAAATCACTTCGGGATGCAAATGAAAAACTTGAGCGTGCTTGAGTTTTTTTGCCCTAACGTTTGTATATACAACTATTGAGGAGTGTTTTCATGACTACACAACAGACCATAGTAATCATTGGCGCCGGTCCCGGAATCGGATATCATACGGCACTTCGTTTCGCACAGGACGGCTATCGCATCGCACTGATGGCGCGGGATGAACAACGTCTTCAATCACTCGTCACTCGCCTGACAGATCAAGGATACGATGCGACCGCTCATGTCGCGGATGTACGAACTACCGTCTCGCTTGCGGCGCAATTTGAAGTCATTAAACAGATTCATGGCTCGATTGATGTCCTGCTTTATAATGCGCTAGCTAACACGCCAGGTCGTCCAACAGTGTTACGCGCAGAAAATTTACGCGCGGACTTCGAAGTCAATGTCATCGGTGCACTCAACAGCGTCAATGCAGCACTCCCGTACTTATCACCTGACGCATCGATCCTGCTGACAGGTGGTGGACTTGCGCTCTCACCTGTTGCCGAAGTCGCTTCTTTATCGCTCGGTAAAGCGGCACTCCGAAATCTAGCGTATAGCTTGCATGACGAGTTGAAGGAACAATCGATCCATGTCGGAACGTTGACGATCGCCGGTTTCGTCAAAGAAGGAACCTACTTTGCACCACAGCATATCGCGCAAGCCTTACATGAGCTTCGTCAAGATCGAGCTATCGAACGCATTTACAAGGAGGAACAACAATGAAGACACTCGTTATCGTCGCCCATCCGGATCTAACAAACTCTCGTATCAATCGAACGTGGATGCACGCGTTTCAACAGCAAGAAAACGTGATGGTTCATGATTTGTACGCCGCCTATCCCGATTTTAAGATTGATGTAAAACGGGAACAAGAGTTATTGATGGCACACGACCGGATCGTACTCCAGTTTCCGTTCTTTTGGTATAGCAGCCCCGCTTTACTGAAACTATGGCAAGACGAGGTACTTGCTTACGGCTGGGCTTATGGTCAAGCTGGTACACGATTGCATGGGAAGGAACTGTTACTCGCTTTTTCAACGGGCGGTCCAGCGGAAGCTTACCAACCGTCGGGTTTAAATCGCTTCACGTTTGATCAATTGACGACACCGTTTCAAGCGATGGCGAATTTGACGGGGATGACGTTTTTACCCCCGTACATTTTGTCCGGCGTCCGCACCTTATCCGATGAAGCATTAGCAAAGGCAACGGCATCTCTCATCGAACAGACACTTCAAGTTCCCATCCGAAAGTGAGGTCTCACATGGCACGTTTTCTCTACCAGACACGTGAATTCGACTGTCCGGTCCAGCTCAGCATGACCGTCTTGATGGGCAAGTGGAAAGTGTTAGTCTTATGGCAACTGTTCTTAAAAAATCGTCGGTATGGTGAATTGAAACGTCTCGTTCCCGGCATCAGCCATAAAGTCTTATCGGATACGTTAAAGGTGCTTGAAGAGGAACGATTCATCTTCCGTCACGACTATCATGAGAACCCACCGCACGTCGAATACGGTCTGACGGATCAGGGACGTGACCTCGAGCCGATTCTACGTGCCTTGCAACAATGGGGAATGCAGTATAAAGCACCCCACTCACCTTAATGTGCGTACTTGTCCTTCTGAACGTGTTTGATACGATGACATTAAGTCATCCATCACACCACGAACAGGAGGATTTTTTCATGAAAACGATCTTACTCGTCGTCTCGAATCCAACCGTCTCATCGACAACACAATGGCCGGTCGGGTTTTGGTTATCAGAGTTGACCCATCCGCTGGAAACGTTTCAAAAACACGGGTATCACGTAACGATTGCAAGTCCAGATGGCGGTAAAGTTGACTGGGATGCACTCAGTGATCCTACTGATCCAAGCGGTTACTCGGCTCATGATCAGCTCTCACTGTCGTATCGGGATAACCCTGAATTTTTGACACGCCTGTCAACGACACCGCGCATCGATGATCTGGACCTCACCGGATTTGATGCCATTCTCGTCGCTGGTGGTCAAGCCCCGATGTTTACGTTTGAACAAGCCACTTCACTCCATGAAGCCTTTCTCGCCTTTTATGGTGCAGGAAAACCATCAGCGGCACTATGTCACGGTACGAGTCTATTACTTTATCTAAAGGATGGCGCGCGCCCGTTCGTCAAAGACAAACGCATGACCGGCTTTACGAACGCGGAAGAAGATTTAGCTGATCAAGCAACAGGCATGCGTGTCATGCCGTTTCGCATCGAGGAGGAAGCGAAGCGTCTTGGTGCGGTGTTCGTCTCCGCCTCCCCGTGGACACCGTTTTCAGTCGTCGATGGACATCTCATCACCGGGCAACAGCAAGAATCGGGACAGGAAGTCGCAATGCGTGTCATCGAATTGCTTGAAGCATAAGGGGGTCTGAACATGCACGAATGGTCACGACCAACGATTCATACGACGACTGGGCACCGACAGGCGTCGTGGATTGAACTGTTCTTTGATCTCGTTTTCATCGCTTCTCTCGTCGAAGCGATTCATTTCGTTGAAGCGCATCTATCCGAAGGCATCATGTCGACGCTTCTACTCTTCTTGGTATTTTTCATCGCGCCTTGGATCGTCTGGCGCAGTACGACGTTCTATTCCGATCGTTACGAGGAGAACACGAGCCGCCATCGTCTACTCTTGATCGCCTTGATGATGCCGATTGGCTTGTTCGCTTACTCTGTTCACCATGTCGTCGAAGGACATGTCGGCTGGTTCATCCTAAGCTTTATCCTCTCACGTCTTTGGCTCTTATTCATGTGGGGTACTGTCCGGATGACGGAAGAGGCACAAAGAAGAACCTTCCGTATTTTATTGCTCGGACATGGCACCGCGATGCTCCTCGTCACATTCAGTTATTGGGTTGCATTTTTACCGCTCGTCCTGCTTGCTTTACTCATTGAGTTATTTCAGACGCTGTGGACGTTACGTGCTCACGAACAACTTCCCGAGTTGACACGCAATCACTTGCCTGAACGGTTCGGCCTCTTTACGATGCTTGTCCTCGGAGAAGGTGTCCTTGGCGTGATCGACTTGCTGGCAGCAGGAGAAGATTTATTGTTCCCGTTCTTACTCTTCCTCTATCTCGTCTGCTGTTTTTGGATCTACTACGATCAAGTCATCTACCGCCTGTATCATCCGACCGCCTGGCACGTCTATTGGTGGGGAATGTGGAACCTTGGTATCGTGATATCTTTATTGCTCGTCCGTAGCGCTTTTTCAGGTTATGTCGCAACTGATCCGGATGCTGTTCTGCTCTTTTTCAGCGCGACTCTGCTGCTCATTTGGACGACCGGTGGTATCGGATTGACTGGCCAAAAAGATACCGTGTCTGTTCGAATGACGAGACGCTTCCTCCAACTCCGTCTCTTGCTGACATGCCTACTCATCGGAAGTTTCTTCATTCTCCCTCCCCTCTTGTTGCTACTCGTGATGCTCCTGACCTTACTTCTAATCCTCTTTCAGGGGATGTATTATTGGACGACACTTTTACGTCCCTCGTCCGAAACATGATCAACCAGATGGTGCTAATCATCTGGTTATTTTATGTATAAATTTATTTATCGATAAGCTCATTTTTATTAATTTGTTTTTTGATTCATGCGGGCGTATTCTAATCACGTAGCCAATCGGCAAACGAAAAAGGAGGAACATATCATGAGTAAACACATCTTAATGGTCGTCACGAACGCAAAAGAAATGAAGGAAGGTCACGCAACTGGACTTTGGTTGTCTGAGTTCGCGGAAGCGTACATCGAATTCAAGAACGCAGGATATACGGTAACGGTCGCAAGCCCGAACGGCGGCGAATCACCAATCGACGCTCGGAGCCTTGAAGACGAAGTCCCAGCTGAGATTCAAGCGACAGCTCCACTCTTGAAAGAGACACTTGATTTAAAAGCAATCCAGGATTTCTCAGCATTCGATGCAATCTTCATGCCAGGTGGACACGGTACGATGTTCGACTTGCCACAAAGTGATGCCTTGAACAACGCTCTTCGGACATTGTTTGAAGCGAATAAGACGGTCGCTGCGGTCTGCCACGGACCCGCTGGACTCGTCAGTGCGACACTCTCAGACGGAACACCACTCGTCGCTGGAAAGACGATCGCAACGTTCACGGATGAAGAAGAACGCGCGACAGGTCTTGACGTCTACATGCCATTCTTGCTCGAGACACGTCTTCGTGAACTCGGTGCGAATATCATCACGGCTGACAACTTCACGGAAAACGTCCAAGTCGACGGAAACCTTGTCACGGGTCAAAATCCACAATCTACGATTGCGGTCGCGAAAGCCGTCATCAATACACTCAACTAATCAAAACAAGGGATCCTTTGGATGAAGGATCTCTTTTCATAGGAGGTTCTATCGATGATTCAACTGATTGCCCGAATCGAAGCGCATCCGAATCAAGGCGAACAGCTCGCTTCTATCATCGAAGGTGTGATCGTACCTTCGCGTGCAGAAGAAGGGTGCCTGACGTATCAGACACATCGCGCCATCGACAATCCGAACGTCTTCTACTTTTATGAACAATGGCGTGATCAAGACGCTTTCGATCAGCATGTCGCATCACCGCACTATCAAGCCTATCGAGCAGACAGTGCCAATCTCGTCGTTGATCGAAACTTGACGTTCTTAGATGACGTATCAAAGTAATCTGTAATTCATACAAAAAAAGTCCAATCCTCTCAGCATTTGCTTGTGGATTGGACTTTTTTAACTTAATTCAACTTAACGCCTTAATCACCTGTTGCAAAACCGGATCGTGGCGCGAGTCCGTTCGATAGGCGACATATAACTGATTCGTCGCGAATCGTTCCGGTGCAATCCGTTGTACCCGTCCAGCGCTAACCGCTGCTTCGACGAGATAATCGGGCAAAACGCTAATCCCGTGTCCTGCTTCGATGGCTTTTAGTATCGCATCGACGTTCGGTAAGATCATTTCCGGACGGATCCCAGGTCGTTCTCCGAACTGCGTCTGATAGTACCGACGAATGATCGGCAGCTCGAGTCCGTAACTGATCCAGCGCTGACGGTCCATCCACTCCTTTAGATCCGCTACTGGAACTTCGTAGCCAGTCGGAGCGATCAAATGGAATCGTTCGTCAGCAATCGGGACGTACTGGACGCCCGGCTCATCGATCCGCTTCGTTGCGATGATGAAGTCGAGCTCATTCGCAAGCAAGCGTTGCAAAAGAGGAACCGTCAAATCAAAGACTGCCGTGAACTGTGCGACATCGAGCGGTAGCTTCGGCACGATCCCATGCGTGACAAATTCCGTAGGTCCCCCGAATTTCAAGACCGGACGAGGTTGTTCCCCTGCTTCGTACTTCATCTCAAGCGATAATTCCTCGAGCCGATCAATCAATCCGACGACTTGTGTATAGAGGGCTGTTCCCGCGTCCGTCGGAATCATTTGCCGTGGCGCACGGATGAACAAGGATGTCTCCAGTTCTGCTTCTAGTGCCGCGATATGCTGGCTGACCGCCGGTTGCGTCAAAAAACGAATTCTTGCCGCTGCCGAGACGGAACGCTGTTGGTAAACATGAATGAAACTGCGATACCATTCAAAATCAATCATGTGGTTTCTCCTTTTGCTTGGTCTTCTTAAAAAGTATAGATTCATTCAATCTATAAGACAAATAACGAATAATTTAGTAAGTCATAAATTTATTTATCGGATAATGACAGAGGATTTCCATAATGCTTCGTTAGAAGTTTCTCTATTTAGAACTCAACGATTGCTCCGCGGATCATTGCAAGAAAAGCGTCAAATCTGATTTCATTTCTGCTCTTCTTTCTTTTTCTTCTCCCGGTGATATTGTTTTAATGCCATATTGACGTTTACGATGACGGCACTGAGAACACCTACGCCAAGCATGACGTAAACGATCGAAAACAATTTACCGAACGCTGTTTGGGGGACAAGATCCCCATATCCGACCGTTGCGAGCGTCATGACGGAGAAATAAAAGGCGTCCAGAATACTGAACTGTTCGACATTGTGATAGAAGACCGTTCCAATCAAAAAAAGTGCCCCGACCATGATCATCAATGCCTTCTGTTCTTCTTGCTTGAATAAGATACGAATGACATGAAAAAAATTTCGGATCAAAATAAAGAACGCCAGCATGCTCTCTCCTCCTCAGTTCCGTCATCACGGCGCACGTTCATTGAACAATTTCTCTAGTTGGTCAGGATCAAGTTGATTCAAGTCAGAGATCAGGAAATAATCGATTCGTTGTAAACTTTGATCCGTCCGTAGGAGCTATTTGACACCGAGCAACGTCGCGATCAAAATAAAACTACAGTTGTACAGAAACAGATATCTGCACCGAGCGCGTAGGTCATGTATTGATTCGCAATGCTGTTATAGACGGTGGCAGCAAGGCGGTGGCGATTACGACACCGGGAACGTCCGCGCAATCAGTTCGTCACTTAAAACGAGTCACAACATTTAAGTCATTGATTTTTATTTACCCGTTTTTAGTGTGTTCGCCTTATTTCACTTATGAAAAATAAAAATCCCTTAACTGAAAGGTCCATCGTTCATGAAAAAATTCCGCGGCAAACGCCGTTATTTTAAAAATCTCGAACTGGAATTCAACAGTTTTTCTTCTCCATCCTATATTGATCCAGACGTTTGGTTTAACGACTGGCACGAGCACCCTGACTTTTCTGGACATGGCAACGCGAGTCTGCGCATTCGTAAAGCACATCTTCGGATCGCGTTGAGCGCTATGCAGGACATGCGACAAAAACTAGAGGAAAAACAGATTGAACATCAGCTTTACATAACGATCGTCCTCGAGGATGCTTCACAAGACGCACTACATGTCCACACGCTGAACCCGGACGGAACCCAATTCCCACTCGAGCGGATTCAGTCGTTCCCTCACGCTTCACACGTTCCGACCTGGGTAACGGAACTCTTTCCGAGCAACCGGTATACGATTCATGAATCACAGGAGGAATTGGTTGATGATACGGAAGAGGAGCCTGTCAGCTCGATCGTCACGTTTTTTTACATCTTGCCTAGTCCTTAAATTGACACGAAAACGAGCTACCCTTTCCTGCACAGGAAGAGGATAGCTCGTTTTGTTCGGTTTCTCTTATGGTAGCAAGACGACCTTGCCGAATTTACCAGCTTGTTTGAAGTACGCTTGGGCTTCTCGCGCTTCAGCGAGCGGGAACGTCCGGTCAATGACGGGCTGAATCGTCTGCGTCCGAACGGCCTCCAGTAATTTCTCATAATCATGGCGATTGCCAAGGACAGATCCTTGTAGACGGATATGTTTTAAATAAAGCGTCCGAAAATCGAGCGAAGTCACCTGTCCCCCGGACGATCCGGATATACAGTACGTTCCGCCGCGCTTTAGCAGATCCAGTCCTTGTTTGAACACGGCATCGCCGACGACGTCGAGAATCGCATCGACCGGACCAACTTCTTGCATGACCTGCTGATCCCAGTCCGGCTCACGGTAGGAAACGACCAAGTCCGCCCCGAGTTCGTGCAATTGATCCGTCAGCTTCAAGTCACCGACGAGTGCGACGACACGGGCTCCGAAGACCCGTTTCGCAATCTGGACGTTGAGTGAACCGACACCACCGCTGGCACCTGTTACAAGTACCGTCTGTCCTTGTTGTAAGTCAAGTTGTTCGACCATGTGCCACGCCGTCAATCCACTGACCGAGAAGACCGCACTGTCCGTATAGGAAGCAAGCGGCATGTCGTAACAGAGTTCGAGCGGCCAGCAGACATACTCCGCGTATCCGCCGTCGTACTCGGAACCGATGAACGATAAGTCCTCGGCACTCTGTTCGTCAGCGATTTCTCCACTCGCCGTGAACGGGAACAAGACGACGTCGCGTCCAATTTCCGTCTCGGCGACACCCGCTCCGACCGCGACGATCCGTCCGCTGATGTCTGAACCGGGAATCCGGGGGAACTGCACCCCTTCTGCTTTCCAGCCGGATTCACTCTCCGCACCATAGGCGCCTTCCCGCATCCAGATTTCTGTATTGTTCAAGGCACAAGCTTTGATTTCAATCAGTACCTCGCCTTGTTTCGGTTGTGGTGTCTCTTGATCGATATAGGCGAGATGCTCAAGCCCGCCATGCCCTGTTACGGTAACTGCCTTCATGTTTTTGCCTCACTTTCTTTCTTCCATATGATATCTCTCTTCTTTACCCCTTCATCCTGATTTTAATATCCTGCTTCCGTAACCCGCTGTCTCCTC
Organism: Exiguobacterium sp. OS-77; assembly: GCF_000414195.2. NCBI lineage: Bacteria > Bacillati > Bacillota > Bacilli > Caryophanales > Exiguobacterium > Exiguobacterium sp. OS-77. Next base: position 1,736,597 of record NZ_DF239008.1, read on the forward strand.
CTATAGAACGATTCGTCCTCGTTTAATATCTAGATATAATATGGATACGAATTCACGTCTGGAGGAACGATGCATGAAAAAACGATTGATCTTTATAGGGACTTTAGCAACCATCACGGTACTGGGTATTTCCTGGTCGAGAGGTGGCGCAGATCCCGTCATGAAAGACAACTATCCACCCATCCCAAAAGATACGACGTATCGCGGACAGGTCGCTTGGCCACTAGAAACGCGCGATCGTTCGATTGCCGGGGAAGCGAGCGGCGTCGCTGTTGCTCCGAACGGTGACGTCTACTATTTACACCGAGGTAGTAATTCATACGGGGATGACACCTACATCACAGAACCGACATTGATCGTGCTCGACGGAAAGACGATGCAGGTGAAGAAGCGGTTAGGTGCAGGACTATTCAAGTCACCGCACGGTCTCGAAGTCGATGACCAAAACAATATCTGGATTACCGACATCAGTCTGAACCAAGTCTTCAAGCTCAATGCATCCGGTAAAGTCTTGCAAACGTTCGGAAACGCATATGGTCCGTTCACGGAAGTCGGTCTGCGTATCCGAAACGTCTTGCCAAGCATCCCGCTACAGCTAGATGAAAAGACGTTCGCTCGTCCGACAGACGTCACCGTTTTCAAGGACGGCTCATTCGCCGTATCTGACGGCTATCGGAATAGTCGCATCGTCATGTTCGATTCAAAAGGAACAGTCAAATGGGAAGTCAATGAACTCGGCAAACAAGACGGACAGTTCAATCTTCCGCATGGGATCAGTAGCGACGATGAGATGAATCTCTATGTGGCGGACCGGGACAACGCCCGGGTCCAAATCTTTAATCGAAACGGCAAACACATCGATACGTGGTCGTCAAAAGAACTCGGTCGACCGTACGGGATCGAAATCGGCGCGAACGGTAAAGTCTACGTCGCCGATGGTGGAAACTATCTTAATGGACAAAAAAAGAACGCGCAAAGCCAAATCGTCATCTTGAACAAACAAGGAAAGATCGAGAAACGATTCGGTACATGGGGCAAAGAAGCAGGACAACTCCGGATTGCGCACGACATCGCGGTCGGTTCGGATGGAACGATTTATGTCGCGGAGTTGTTGAACAAGCGACTACAACTGTTCTCTGAAAAAAGATGACAAGTGCACTCGTAAAGTGTAAGAAATAAATAGTCTTTCCTTAAAAAACCTCTTCACTCGGTTCGCTCTATTTTTGGTAAAATAAAGCAAACCAACTGGAGGTGTCTCATGAAACGTGCTTTTGCTTTAGCTGTCCTACTGATCCTTGTCGTCTGCATCATCGTTTTCGAACCGTTCCGTGGTGCGCCACCAAATCCCGAAGTCGAGGCAAACGGAAAGGATGTTCCGACCGTCCAAGGGTCTTATTGCTGGGATAGCTTACTCCGCAGTCAATGTGTCGATAAGACGTATCGTGACGGTCTTGATCTAGCAAAGGGGAAAACGCCAGTTACCGTCTCTGCCGGAGCATCTGTCCGTGTCAAATTATCTGGCAATCCAGATCAAGTTAAGCTAACACAATGGGACGATCAAAAACAGGACTCCCCTGTCGCTTTGAAAAAAGATCAGTTCAATGCCCCGACAGAACCTGGCCTCTATGCGTACGAACTAAACTCGCGCTGGAAACAAGGAGACGGACAATTCGGATTCTTACTGAAAGTGCAGTGAAACAATAACCCCCTTGACGTACGATGACGTCAAGGGGGTTATTTCATCCTGCTTGGTGATAAAGTTGCAAAATGCCAAAGACAGTCAAGATTATATACCCTGTCCCGATGAACAGAAAGACCGGGCGAATCAATTGATCCTTCGGTTGGCGCGTAATGCCTTCGAAGAAACAACCGGTGATGAAACCAAGAATCAAGATTCCAAGATACATCAATATGAACGTCAGGATGCGACCTCCAAGACCAGTCTGCAACAAGACTGGCGAGAGCCAGATCAGTATCCCAATAAAACTAGTAAGCCCAAGAATTCCGATCACGATCCCGTATAGCGGTCGTACTGTATTCAAACGCTTGAAAAAACGTTGTCGCTCAACGAGCATCATCGCCGACAGACATGTCAGTAAGAACACTACCAAAAAGTAGAGCGTTTGTGAGATTGGCTCAGTCATCGAGAAGAGTGGCGTGCTGAGTACGACAAGTAGTGGCAATACGCTAAGTATAAAGAATTTCACTGTCATTCTCCTTTCAGTGAATCAATATAAAAGGTGTTTCTGAATCACTTATGACTTAGCGTATCATACAAATCATTCCAGGATTTTCCCATTTGATTCGTTCTGATTATGAAAATCCGTTTACTTACGATCGATGGAGTTCCTGAAATCGATCAATCATGCGCACAAGGGAACGATTGATGATGTCCAGTTCCATTTCGTCAAGAATCGTCGTCATCTCCTCCGCCAATTGCTCTTCAATCTCATCCATCTTTCGCAAGTAGGCTACCCCATTCGTATCGAGTTGGATGAAACTTTCCCTTAAGTTTGCTGGATTCTTTCGACGCTTGATGAATGTACGTTCTTCCAAAATCTTGAGTACTTGACTGACCGCACTCTTCGAGATTCCCATCGTTCGTGCGATTTCCGTCGACGTCCAGGAGTCTTTTCGTTTGAACAATAGCAGTAGCTGTTCCTGTTGTTGACTCAAAGCAAACGGATTCAACGCTGCGAAAAACTTCGCCAGCTGAAGATCTAGTTCATCGATACGCCGATACATCGTCAAGATGTCCTGTTTTTTTGATCCTTCCATTGTTTTCCTCCTGTCATGAAATGTTCCGAAAATCTCGACTTCTGCGATAGAGTAACAGACCACAGACGACACCAATCACTGCGAACGCAATCAGTAGGAACTGGATAGGAATTTCGATCGCGACTAGCAGCGATAAGACCGCGAACGCAATCGGTTCTAGACCGGAAGCGGCAAGCGCCATGATGCTCATGACGCGTCCGATCTTATCCGGATCACTCCGCTCCTGTAAAATCGTCACGGTCGGCAGATAGACGAGCATCAACAAAAATCCACTCATCGCCGCCGTGAAAGCAAGTAACGGAATCGATGCCACCTGGGTGTACAGCAAGAAAGCACCTAACGTCAAAAACAGCGCACGAAAGACGAACCGACCGCGATGAATCGACCTTAGAAACAACACGACGACACTGGCAACAAATGTCCCGACAGCAAGACCACCTTCGATGAGACTGAGATCCGCTGCTGACCCTTTCGCTGCGCCGACGAGAATCGGGATGCTCATGATCAACGGTCCCATGACGAATAGATTGACGATGGCAATCGACAACGTACCGGCACGTAAGACGGGCGTCTCTTTGACATATCGAATCCCTTCACGCAAGTCGCGTAAGACCTGACGTATCGAGAGGACGGAGGTATCAGGAATAGGATCGCGAATTAGCCGCGGCAGGACCAGTACGGCTGCAATAAAGATTAAGATCATCGCTGTCCCGAAGCTCAGTCCAAATCCCCCTTGCGTCAGCAGAAGTCCTGCGAGAAACGGACCGATGACGAACATCAATTCGAGTGATCCTTGAAATAAGGAATTCGCCCGCTGTAATTGCGACGCAGGAACCAGAGACGGCAACAAGGACGATAAAGCAGGATAAGACATGCCATCCAAAATGCCAAACACGACAGAAATCAACAAGAGTGTCCCGACCGAGTACGCATCAGCGTAATGTAAAAGCACGACACCGAGCATCAAGAACGCCTGTCCGAGATTCGTCCAAAAGAGAAGACGGCTTTTTTGGAATCGATCCGCGAACACGCCACCAAACACCATCATGATGACTCGGGGCAACGACACGGCAGTTAATATCAGACCAAGCAAGGCGGGCTGTCGCAAGACATCAATCGTCAACCACGACACACTCAAGAAGAAGATTGCAAAACCGAGCGTTAATGTCATACCGGACAACCACATGAAGACAAAGCGTTGATTCCTCAGCACTGCCATGAATCAGACTCCCTTTCCTTATAGTTAAGTTAACTAAACTATATGAATCGACCGATCGCTTGTCAACGGATCAATCGGTTAACGAGGCTGATTCAAAAGTCAGTCTCTATAAAAATAAGGATGGCAGAATGATGATCTGCCACCCTTACCGCATTCTTTTTGCGTCAGTCTCGACTAATCATGCTTTTTCGATGACACGACGGACGATCCGGAAAAAGACCGCGTGCGGCAAAAATCGTTTCAATCGAATAAAGTTCGCTGCGTTCTTACCGGCAGGATAACGCATCTTTTTCGAGTCATCCATCACGGCACGGTGAATCGCACCCGCGACGACTTCCGGTCCTTCGGCTTCTTCTCCTGCTGCGTTCGAATTTTTGAGTGCCGTTTTCATATAGGTGGCGTAATCCGCGATGTCCGTTTGCACGAGATCTTGCGACCGTCCGTAGAAGTCGGTCTTGATCGGTCCTGGTTCGATCAGTTTGACGGCGATCCCGAGCGGAGCAAGCTCATAATGCAACGATTCCATGAATCCCTCGACAGCCCATTTCGAGCTGTGGTACAGGCTATAGATTGGAAACGTGACTTGTCCCCCGACGGATGTCACGGTCACGATCTTCCCCTTTCGCTGTTTTCGAAAGAGCGGCAATGCCTGACGCGTCACGTTCATGACGCCGAAGACGTTCGTATCGAATTGACGCTTGATTTGCTCCGGTGTCGCCTCCTCGAAGATGCCGACCGCACCGTACCCTGCATTGTTCAACAGGACGTCGATCGTACCGAAATCGTTCGTGATAGCTTCAAAGGCTAGACGAATGCTCCTCTCGTCCGTGACATCCAGTGCATACAAGCGAACACCTGGTAATGAGGCGAGGTCACTTGACGTCTCCGGCTTTCGCATCGTTGCTGCGACTTGCCATCCTTCCTGACTGAACCGTTCGACGGTTGCCCGTCCGATTCCGCTAGATGCTCCCGTGATGACGATCGTTTTCTTTTGTTTCATTGTGAATTCTCCTTTGTAGTTTGACTTAGCGTGCAAAATAACGTTTTGCGATGGTCATTTTTTTCGATGTGTACGGCGCGTAGCGTAACGATGGATCAAGTTTCGTCGACGTTTTGACGATGCTCTTCGCATGCGAGAACGTCTCAAAGGTGTGTCTGCCGTGATACGCCCCCATCCCGCTACTACCGACTCCACCAAACGGCAGTTCAGCGTTCATCAGATGCACCATGCCATTGTTGATACATCCTCCTCCGAACTCGACGTGCTCCAAGAAGTAGGATTCCATCTCCAGTGATTCCGTATAGAGATATAAGGCGAGTGGATAACGGTTGCGGCGAATGATCGAGACAGCTTGTTCCGGTGAGCTGAACGCTACGATCGGAAGTAACGGACCGAAGATTTCTTCTTTCATGATGTCGTCCTCAAGCGATACAGCGTCAAGCAATGTTGGCTCCACGTAGCGATCCGCTAAATCGATTCGTCCTCCGTGAACGATCGTGCCTTGTTGCATCAGACGTTGCAGAGCGTGTACGCGGCGCTCATTGATGATGCGTCCATAACTTTCACTCATTTGTGGATCCGCTCCGAAAGCACGTCTGATTTCTGCTTTTAGCAACTGGATCAACGCATCCTTGACCGTCTCTTCAACGAGCAGATAATCCGGACAGACACACGTTTGACCAGCATTGAAAAATTTCGACCAGACGATCCGTTTCGCTGTTATCTGCAGATTGGCACTCTTATCGACGATGACGGGACTTTTCCCGCCAAGCTCAAGTGTCGCCGGTACCAGTTTGGCAGCCGTCTTCATGGCGATATGTCGTCCGACACCCGGGCTTCCCGTAAAGAAGACATGGTCGAAGCGGAATCGATCGAGTAACTGGTCACCAACGACTGCCCCATCACCGAGAACGACACTGATATAGTCTGGATCGAACGTCGTTGCGATGAGCTCTGCAATCAAGCCCGACGTATGCGGTGTCAAATCCGACGGTTTCAAGACGATGCAATTCCCGGCTGCGATTGCGCCGATGACGGGTGCAAGCAACAATTGGAACGGGTAATTCCATGGTCCGATGATCAAGACGACGCCGAGCGGATCGTGCCGAATGAAGCTCTTTGACGGCTGCAGGACGAGTGGTGTTGCGACTCGCTTCGGCTCCATCCAGCGCGCCAATTGTTTTTTCGCTTCACGTAGCTCTTGATAGAGCACGCCGATTTCTGACGTGTAAGCTTCAAATGTCGGTTTTCCTAAATCTTTTGCTAATGCTACGAGAATCCGTTCTTCGTTTGATCGGACTAACTGTTCCAGCCGTTCGAGCTGACGTAACCGAAAATCGATCGTCTTCGTTTTCCCTGCATCAAAGAACGCACGTTTCCCACTATAGACTTCTTCGGTTACGGCTTGATCTTGTAAAATCATGGTTGGATGTTGCATCATTCATCGCTCACTTTCATTATGTTCTTTCGTTTAAACATTTAAACGTTTAGTGTAAAATCAAACTCTCTTCTCATGTGTGAGAAAAGAGCCTCGTTCAGCGTAGGATACAATCTTCTTCAATGGCTGCCGTCAATGTTTTTAAGACGTTGACCGCTTCTTGTAAAGTCAGATAATAGTAGTTCTCCGTACCGACTTTCTCAGAAGCGACGATTCCTGCTGCCCGCAATACTTTCAGGTGATGCGAAATCGCTGGTCGAGATAACGAAATTTTTTCATCCAATTGACTGACGTTCAAACGATCGTACCGTGCCAATTCAATGATGATCGCTTGACGATTGACATCCGATAAGACTTGAAAGATCGGAATCGCATCTTGAAAATACCCTACCGCTGCGTCTAGAGCTTGTACATCCTGTTCATTTTTTCTCATAGCGCCTCCGTTTAAACGTTTAAACATTTAAATTCATGCTCCTAATTTACAATCCTTTCTTTCCGTTGTCAACTGATTCATTTCAATTTCCTATTTACAGGTTCAGGAAACTCATGATAGGATGGTAAAAATTACATGATTCAAACGCGTCGAAGAGAACAGTACGTCATCTCGGCTTTTCCTAGAGAGCTCCGATTGGTGGAAAGGAGCATCAGCCATTGACCGAACCAAGCCTCTGAGCAGCACGGTGGAACCGAATCGGGGATATCGTGACGGGTGCTCCCGTTATCGAGCTCAGGTATTTGCCGTTTGAAAACGGTCGTACCGATGAAGGCGATACCGGTGACGGTCTCGCGAACAGGGGTGGCACCACGACACGTACAGTCTCGTCCCCAAGACCAACGTCTTGGAGGTGGGATTTTTTTATTGGCTTAAAACACAATAAAAAAGGAGTGTGTCATATGTCGAATTGGAAATACCCTGGGTTGCTATTACTTGGTGTCGGTGTTTCGAACGTCGGTGCTTGGATCTACTTCATCGCCTTGAATTTAATTGTCCTTGAACGAACGGGATCAGCGTTTGCCGTCTCCGTTCTCTATATTTTATTGCCGATTTCCGCGCTGTTGACGAGCCTCTGGTCCGGTAGTGTCGTCGATCGGATCAATCAGCGCCGCTTGCTCGTCATGCTTGACGTCTCGCGTGCCGGACTCGTCTTTTCACTGACACTGATCGATTCGTTGTATGTCCTCTATGCGCTCGTCTTTATCCTGAACATCGGCAACACACTGTTTGAGACATCGTCATTGATCTACATGACGAAGCTCGTCCCGGAGACGAGTCGCCAACGGTTCAATGCGTTGAAGAACTTTATTCAATCAGCCGGCTTTATTCTCGGACCGTCGATTGCTGGATTCTTATTTTTGATCGGTTCTCCGGAGACGGCAATCATCCTGAATGCGGGAGCGCTGTTGTGTTCTGCAGCCTTACTGTTCGTATTGCCTGACGTCCGTCTGGCGGCGACTACAGCGGTCACCTTCTCACTCCGAGTGATTCTCGCGGACTGGAAAGAGACGCTTCAGTTTGCACGGACGCGTCGCTATATCACGCTCGTCTACGCCTTCTATGCGCTGATGATCGTCCTGATGAGCGGGCTCGATTCGCTCGAAGCCTCGTTTGCGACGATTGTTCTGCAGCTGGATGAGAGTACGTATGGATTTCTCGTCAGTATCGCCGGAATTGGCATCATCTGTGGCTCCGCCGTCAATGCGACCTTCACACATCGCTTGTCGCTCCGCTTCTTGATTCAATTCGGAGCACTGATAACACCGATCGGTTATGTGATCTTTGCCACAGCGACATCGTTCCTGACGGCAGCAATCGGCTTTTTCTTGCTGACGTTCGCCCTTGCGTTTGCGAACACCGGCTTCATGACATTTGCTCAAACGCACATTCCGGTCGAAACGATGGGACGATTCCTCAGTAGCATCCACGTCGTGCAGTCAGCTGGTGTCATTCTTTTGACGGCGTTGATCGGTTTCTATGCTGAGACCTCAATCCGCTTGACGTATACCGTCGCTGCGGTCAGCTTCCTGATCATCGGTGGATTGATCGTCTTCATCATACAAGACCGCACGAAACGGCATTATTTTACGACGGAAACGGACGAAACGATCAAGCTTTCGTCATGAGAAAGGACGGTATCCATGAACCTGACCGCAGAACGAATTTTCCTACGCCCGCTTGACGTGACCGATGCACACGTCTTATTCGAACAAACCCAGGATGAGACATTACGTTATTTGACTGGTACGACAGCAACGTTTTCGATTGAACAGATCGAGCAGCACATTCTTTCGATTCAAGCTGATCCATCGCGCTTCGATTTCGCTATCTGTTTGAATTCCGGTGAAGTGATTGGTGAATGTTCCATTTTAGACATTGAGGCAGAGTTGAAACAAGCGGGCTTTCGTATTTCGATGCGTGCCCTCCCCTGGACCGGTCAAGGATACGGGACAGAAGCGATCGCGTGTATCATCCGGTTTTGTTTCGAGGAACTTCGACTTCATCAACTTGAACTTGAAGTGTTTTCGCATAATGAGCGAGCCATCGCTGCGTATAAGAAAGTTGGTTTTGAAATCGTTCAGAGGAACGTTAACGTCATGATGAATGAGCATGACTTCGCTGATGAGATCATTATGCGAAAGGTAGCAATCAACTCTTAGAAAAATGATAAGAAGATGGTGAAATTCAAATTTCCAAAAATTTCATCGTCTTTTTGTTGTTTTTTGGGGGACACATGATTTGTTAAATTCTTTTGTTATGTAGTGATTCAAAATGACAATCAGTATCTTAATCCATCCTTATTTTCACTAGTATGCATTTAGAACAGCCTACTCTGATGTTGGTTTAGCATTTATAAAATCCATCCATTCCAAACCATTCCTACGTTGATTACAAAATGAAAACAAATGGTCGGATAGATGCTGTTGCTCTTTATAACGACCCACGAATAATATAGTCCACCAATGGAAAACAGAACTGTGAACACTAAAGAGATACCGAGTGTTAGATGCAAGATACCAAAAATGAGACTTGTCACAACTATCGCATAGCGAGTCGAGACTATATCTTTCAAGAAAGTAAGCATGGCTCCTCTATACAGTAATTCCTCGATTGTTGCATTCACTAGAGAAAAAAATAAACTAAAAAAGATCAAACGTGAGGTCAGTTCGAGTGGTGAATCAAAGAAAAGCGGAAAAAAGACACTACACGATCCTAAAATCCCCAAAAATAAAAACGTTCTCATAGAAAGGGTATGTCGCGGAAACATAATATGTTCCTTAAAGTTTGGAAAGCGGAGAAAAATCGAAAATAACGACCGTCGATGATGAGTGATTAATACGAATATTACAAATGGAATCAAAATCAAAAGTAAAGAAATCCGATGAAGTAAAACGAACTGAGTGTTCGAAATACCAGATAGTTTAAAGTACGATAGAGCATACTCGTAGAATGCAAGACCTACCAAAAAAATACTAAATAAACCGGCAACTGATGCGTACTTCCTTCGGCAAATGAATATAAGCATCAGTGCTGTAGTACAAAACAATCCGACTATTAACCAACTTTGAATCCATGCGATGACACCACTAAAGAATAGAACTGTTATTAGAAATATTGATCGCGTTGATTTCTTCGATCCATTCATATCTGCACCGCCCTTTTAAAAGCAATTGGAATTTGAATTTCAAACAACGATTCATCCAACCGATCTGTCACCGAAACATCCACCTCGACCATCTGAATTGCCTTTCCGTCAATTCTCATCTCATTCTTTTCAAGATAATCCTTCGCCTGTTTTAAACTTTGCGTACGATCCCAAACCTGTCCGAAGTGACGTAAACATACATAATATCCTGCTGGAACACGAATGAGATTCATCTCTGGATAATCATTTGGAAATGCTGTTTGTGCCATCAGTATTGAAGTAGGTGCGGCACCTGCTTGGATTTGCGAATCGACATCAAATAAGAGACCCAAAAAACTCCCTGCGACAAGCGATACGTGAAGCTCTAATAATTTTTCAATCTCAATCGTCGCATAACTCAATTCAATATCATCTGCCACCTCGTCATGTGTCGTTAAAAAATAGCGTTCCTCGATATAACGGACGTTTGGTTGTGGTGTTTTTCCCTCTTCAGCAATTCTTTTTAGATACGTCGTCTTCTGTTGTAAACTACTCTCGATTCGGACTAGTTGTTTGATTTTCCTTTGTAATTTCGTTTGGTGCGATTCTATGATCGATAACGATTTTTCTAAGTTTCGTTCCACTAAGAACGTACGAATTTCTTCTAAACTCAGACCAATCTCTTTAAGTTCGCGAATTGTACCCAGGACCTCATATTGATGAATCGAGTAGTAGCGGTATCCGGTCGTCGCATCAATCCGGTGAGGCTTAATTAATCCGATTCGGTCATAATGCCGCAGTGTTTCCGCTGTCATATGTCGTAGTTTCGCCATTTCACTGATGGATAAAAATTCTTTATACATTAGTTGATCCTTTCGTATTGACCTTTGTGTTACACAAAACTTTATACTTGGACTCAAGTTAGATAAAGGAGTGATTCAGATGAATCGAAATTGGGTCTTCGTCCTAATCGCAGGACTGATTGAAATTGGTTGGGTAATTGGATTAAAACACGCTACTTCACCGCTTGAATGGGGTTTGACGTTCATTGGAATCGTCGCTAGTTTTGCACTCATCATCAAAGCAACTTCCACACTTCCTGTTGGTACAGCGTATGCCGTCTTCACAGGAATCGGAACAGCAGGAACGGTTCTCGTCGGAGCGGCTTTGTTTGGTGAACCACTATCACTTGTGAAGCTGTTATTGATCGCGACGTTGATGTCTGGTGTCATCGGATTAAAATTATCAACATCCGATAAAAAATCCGCAACGAAAGGAGCACATGAATAATGGCTTGGATTACATTAATCTTTGCAGGACTTTTTGAAGTGATTGGCGTCTCGAGCATCAATCGACTCAATCGTGAACGTAACACGTCATCGTTTTTAATTTTCATACTGTTCTTCGGATTGAGCTTCACACTACTGTCACTTGCGATGAAGACCATTCCGATGGGCACGGCTTATGCAGTATGGACCGGAATCGGAACAGTTGGAGCGACCATCCTTGGAATGGTGATGTTCAATGAAGAGAAGTCATTCAAACGCATCCTCTTTCTCAGCATGATCGTCCTCTCTGTTATTGGCCTAAAGGTTCTTGAATGATACTGAGGCAGGATTCTTACGCTTCACGAGGACCTTGTCTCTTTTATATAACGGGGTAAAACAAATGCTGCCTCATGGGTCATTGCATCAAAATACTTGGTTTCGACTGCGACACCTCGCGTGACTCGTGTTTGAATGATTCCTGTATTTGTTCCAATACGGAAAAGAGCAATCCCGCCTGGAAAAGTCGGCACATAGGATAGATAATCTTCAAACTGATTCCCTTTTTGCCTCATTAATCGATTTATCTCCTCGTATCGTTTTGATTCAAACATCGGATGAGGAAGAATCATGTTCCACAATCCATCAGATCGTAGCGCCGGTAAGAAACGTCGTAACATATCATTACAACTCGCAGCAGAATAATTTCTCGGTAAATCAAAAACGATGATGTCATAGTGGTCCGTGCATGCCACACTTTCAAGTCGTCTAATGAAATGTGATGCAATCGTATCCGTTTTAAACCACTCATCGTAATGACGTGCGATTGACTCGTCAAGCACGACATGATCGACTTGCTGAAGGTCAGAATGTTTCAAAACCTGATGATACAGCAATTTCCGCGCATTACCAATAAACAAGACTCGTTTCGGATTCGGATGAGCGTATAAGATGACATGAACGAGCATTTCGTAGTAGGCAAAAGCATCGCGTTCCGATGTAACAAGTGTCCGATCGAGCATCATTAGACGATTGAATTGACTACTCTCATAGATTTCAATGGACCGTCCTTTGTTCTCTTCAGCATTAAGGATATTCTGTGCATGGAATAAGTGTCCATAATATGCTGTATGTTCATTGGTTACCCGTCTAATCATTCAATCTCCTCATTTCCAATACTTCAATAGGTGGTGGCAACTAATGGATTGTTTTCATCAATATTTATGGAAATTTTTCGTCATCTGGTTCTCAATCGGTCTCGTATTGGTAGGGTTTTCTTTACTTCCCTCATGGCTAGAGTGGGCAAATGCTGTCTTCTTATTTCTTTCAGGCACATATGCCGCATTCTATTTATGGCATGTGTTGCCAAAAGCACGCTTCATTATTCCATTGATTTTTTTTGGATCGATTCTTATAGAGTCCATCGGAACGAAAACTGGTTTCTTGTTCGGTAAATATATCTATACGACGGAGTTCGGACCTCTCTGGCTTGGTGTACCTATCACTATGGGACCCGCATGGTTATCTGTAATCGGAGCTAGTTACGCCTTCTCCAAACTTTTTTTTATCCGATACAATACACTTTTACTCGTTCCTCTTTTGACAGTCTGGTTAGATTTAGCGATAGATCCTGTCGCTTCGCTAAATCAATATTGGGTTTGGCAGGATCCGGGAATATATTACGACATTCCTTTTCAAAACTTTTTGGGTTGGTACATCACTGCTCTCTTTTTCAGTTTATTCATCGCTAAGTACGAAGAACCTGCAACGAATCTTCAGCTCGAGCGAAACAATCAAAAGTTGTTTTTAATGCTACATGTGTTATTTGGAGTAACCGCATGGACAAGTGGTCTGCATGGCGTTCTTTTTGTGACCTGTTCTGCCATTCTTATATATCTTGCTTACTATTCACGTTATAAAAAACGTACGTTTAATCAATCAGTAGATTTTCCTTGACGAACGCATGTATGAATAGATCAAGCGCTGCTGACTTTCGTTGATTAAAACGTTTTGGACTATCGTATAAACACCCGACAATCAATCCATCAAACAATGTCAAATAATGAAGAGCACATGCTTCAGGTGATGAGGTCGACGTCAACTGTTCCATATGTTCCTTAAATAACGCGATGAACCGTTCCTCTAGATACGAGATGAATTGCTCCGTTCCTGCTTCAATCCGAGTTTTGAACTGTTCAGGTGCATAAAAAGCAAATCTATAGAAAAATGTCATATCATCATCCGATAGATGTCGCGACAAGTATTCTTCAACAAACGTTGGTAACAGTGTATTTAAGTGATTCGCTCCGTGACGACTGATCCACATATCGATATACGCGATTTCATTTTTTAAAGCCTCATCATAAATCTCTAAGAAGAGAGCGTCTTTACTCGTAAAGTGAGAATAGATGGATTGTTTTTTCATAGCACATTCAGTACCAATCGTTGATAACGTCGTTGCTTCAAATCCTTTTTTAGCAAATTGTCTCAAAGCAACTTGCATGATCGTTTGTCTTGTCATGATGATCCTCCTTATTTAACTGACGACCGTTCGTAAGGAAAAATAACAAAAAAAGAAAGATATGTCAATTCATTTTCATTAATGTACAACGAATGTTGAAGCGTATCGCATAAGCGATACGCTCAGATTGTAGACAAACCCTCATTTCGTAATTGAAATGAGGGTTTGTCGTATGTAATGGAGACTAATATATGAATAAGACACGGATAAGCGAATTGCTTCTCACGTTCCCCCTTCACGTAATAGCCACTCTCCGGATCTGTCGTACTCTCCTTTATCTGACGTTCTTCAACACTCTTCGTCTTGGGGGTGAAGGGCTTTTTTACATGCAAGATCCAATCCTCATTGACTTCTTGATCTAATTCGTCTTTGTACTGTTGGGCAGCGCGTCAAACGAGTTTTTTCTTGAACTTCCATTTGTTTGCGTTAGCCTTGATGTGGTTGGTGGTTGGAGTCGATAAAGAGGACCGAAGGGTCCACGAATCCAGCTTCGACCCCTTGGTGAGGACACGATAAAAAATACTCTCTAAGACGTCCGTACCCTGAAAGCGACGGACGTAATTCTTCCCGAATATAGAGAAATGGGGTACCTTCTCATCCAGCCCAAGACTTAAAACCAATGGTACGCTACGTTAGTATCGATTTCTTTGAAGGTACGTCGCATGGAAGGAATACCGTGAAGAAGCGCATCTTGATTAACAGGACGGGGTCGATGCTGGATCTGCCGGTGTTTTCGCTATACAATTTCTCGATGGCACGATAGATGAAGTCGACATCGATCACCGCATCGATTTTACGATCAAACTGGTCCTGCGGACCAGTTGTTCCAATGTGATGGTGACATGCTCTGATCGATGATGGTACCTCTCTTACCCATCATTGGAAGTCCTCTTCCTTCTTCGTTTCTACTTTTCAAATCCGGAAGAAAGAGGAGAGAAGCGTTTTGTTCACTCGAAATCGCTTCCTAAGGAAAACAAGCAGGAGCGACCCTGCAACGAAGTGAAGCGACGCGATGCTTGTCCCAGGAAAACGATTCGAGAGGAACAAAAAGCGCATGTCTTCAGTCTGAGCGTATCACATAAGCGATACGCTCTTTTAAAAAACTTAAAACACTCGATTTTCAATTAACAGATTTTTAGTCAATTCACTATAATTTGTATATAATGGAAATATAAAAAGAAATATATGGATATGTACATAAGTGATAATTAGGTCACATTGTACGATTTTCCTTAAGTCAAACGAAAGCGAGGAATAGTACATGCTGAGATTCATCTGGAATTCCTGGTGGCGCAACAAGGAGCGGTTCATCTTACTCCTCGTCGGCGTCCTGATCGTCAGTACTGGACTGAGTTACTTGATCGGTACGACGCAAGCCAATAACGGAACGGTCGTTGATGAACTGCAAAAACGCTGGGGCTCATCATACGATATCGTTGTTCGACCGGAAGGCAGCCGGAGCGTGACAGAAGACTTGAACCTGCTCGAACCGAACTACATGAGTGGGCTCGACGGCGGGATCACCCGCAAGCAGTACGAGACGATCAAACAGATTACTGATGTTGAGGTCGCAGCACCAATTGCGATGATCGGGAACTATTATACGGATGCTGTGAAGGATACCTACAACTTCAAGGAACCAGGCATTTATAAGATTTCATATAAAGATATGCAAGATACTGGACTAAAAAAAGAAACAGAGTCTATGTCGTTCTTTGCCGGAGCAGGATGGTCCCCTCCTGAGAGTGACGGATTGAATCGAGATATTTCACCGCAAGAACTAGGCGAGTTTCCCATCTACGGTTACGGGAGTGCAGTGATGCTTGCCGGGATTGATCCGGAAGCAGAAGCACAACTCGTTGGACTCGATCAGGCAACCAAAAAGGCTACGCATAGTCGTTATTTCACGAAGGACGATGTCGTGAACGATTATGGTGACGGTGTCTGGGACATCCCATTGATCATGAACAGTCAGGAATACGTCAATGCATCGCGGACCTATCGCTACGAGAAAGTCGATATTCCGCTCGTCAAAGATTCAATGGTTGAAACGGTGCGCAATATCATGAAAAAAGGTGGCGAATCCTATCTCAAGACGCTTCCTGTTAAAGATACGAAGGAATACTATATTTCGACAGAGCAAGCATCAAAGCAACTTATTAAGAACATTCTCGAAGATAAGGTTCCGGAAAATGCAAATGGTGGCTTTGACTGGATGTATCTAAAACCATCGTCCGTCGAGTATCAAACGATTGCTAGCCCCTTTGCCAAACGTTGGCCATTTACTTATCAAGTAACGCCTCAAGAGGTTGCAAAAGAAGTTCTGATTTCGAAACGATCGATGTATCGAAAAGCTCGTATTTTCGGTGACGGTACGGGTAACCTTGATAAAGTACCGAAAATGCATTTGAACTATATTGGTGTCTTTGATCCGAAGAAATTGAACATTTCGAAAGACCCATTGACGGAACTGCCGATGGAGACCTATTTCCCGGCGAAAGCCCAATGGGTCATGGACAAGAATGAAAAACCGGTCAATCCAGTCCGGGAAGTCAAACCGACGAACGATCCGTATGACTTTTTGACGAAACCACCATCGATGCTGACGACGCTTGACGCCGCCTTTAAGTTACGTGGTGATAAAGCCATCTCTGCCATTCGTGTCAACGTCAAAGGTGTCGAGACAATGAACGCGACGAGTGAGAAAAAGTTGAAAGCTGTTGCTCAAGAGATCGAGGACAAGACCGGTCTGATCACCGACGTCACGCTTGGCTCCTCGCCACAGCTCGCGCTGACATACCTCCCTGGATTAAAAGGTGAATCGGCACTCGGTTGGATCCAGCAACCGTGGATCAAACTCGGTTCATCGATGGCCATCTTCCAAGAAGCAAAAGTCGGAATGAGCGGCATCATCGCCAGTGTCATCGCTGTTGCTCTCGTGTATGTCTTTAGTTCAAATACCATCTTACTCTATGCCCGCAAGAAGGAATTCGCGATCTTACTGTCGCTCGGTTGGCGTCCACGTCAGCTCTCGAAGCTTCTGTTCCTAGAAGCAACGTTACTCGGCACACTCGTCGCCTTGATCTCTTGGACGATCCTCGGTTCGTTCTGGCTGACGACGGATCATCCGATTGCCTTATCACGAATCATCTTGATTGGACTTGCTGGTCTATTGATTTACTGGGGCGGTACGCTCGTCCCGATGACGCTCATCCGCCGGATTCAACCATTCGAAAGTATGCGTTCTGGTGAAGTCTCAAAAGGTCGTCGCTTCGTCCGGGCACAAAGTGTCCTTGGGATGAGCATCAACCAACTTGCAACGTATTGGCAACGGACGATCCTCTCGACAATCGCGATCGCCTTGCCGACGAGTCTGTTCATTTTCTTCCTATTCATCACCTTCCGACTGAAAGGTGTCTTGTATGCGACATGGCTCGGCGAATACGTTGCACTCGAAGTCGGCACGATGCATTATGTTGCGATGGGTGTCGCTTTACTTATCGCTATCCTGACGACGACGGAGATCATGTGGCAAAACGTCAACGAACGAAAGAGTCAGCTTGCCGTCTTGAAGGCAACCGGTTGGCGGAATGGTCAAATCCGGACGCTCGTCTTAAGTGAAGGATTGATGACGGGACTGTTCGCTGGAATCATCGGCTTACTAATCGCTCTTGCGATGATCGGCTTCGTCTATAACCAGTTCCCAACAGGTGAGCTCGGCTTCTTGAGTGTTATGTTGTTGATTCCTGCCATCACGGGAGTTCTCGGTGCCCTCTTACCCGCTCAACGCGCCGTCAGCATTACACCAAATGCTGCGATTGGAAGTGTCGTAACGAATACGAAAGCGACGGAACGACGCTTCCGACTCGCCTTGTCCGCAGTTGGTGGTGCCCTTGTCGTTGGTGTCGCTTCCCTGTTCTTCTTTGCTACGACAGAAGAAGGACCTGCGTCTACGAAACCGGTACAAACAGCTGCACCAACGGTCAAGACGACAGGAACGAAATTGGCAGATGTAAAAGACAAGAAAAAGAAAGCGTCCTCTACGAAAAAAGTCAATTCGATCAAGCTCGATCAACTAATGGAACGTGGAGTCGTTCAAACCTATCCGGGAGATCCTAAAACAAAAAGCAATATTTTCCATGTTGATAAACTTCTCCTATCACCTCCAAAGGAGTTGAAATTACCAACTCTTGTTGATGAACAATATGTTACCGTTCCCGTCATCCTTGAGAACTACAAGGATAAAGACGCAGATGGCGGATATGGTATTTATAAGCCAAATCTATTCACGTTAGAGGATACAAGCGGTAATGTATACGAAGCTGTCGATTATGAGAACCGGAACCCAGACGCTTGGAAGGACGGCTATCGCTATTTCCCACCTTTCGTTTCTCGCGTCGATCTTGTGTTCCGTGTTCCAAGTGATAAAAATACGTATGTGCTTCTCGCGACAAGCGAAGCCATCGCCAAACCGACGACCGTCAAAATCGAAGTCGATGCTGCGAATGCTGCATCAACCAACGTGAAGACCGGACAAAAGAACAAGTCAAAGAAAACGAATACAGACGCCATCGAAGAACTGATGAATAAAGGTGGTCTTCAGACTTATGCTGGTGATAAAAACTTAATGAAAGAACGTGGGTTCATGGTCAGTTCGGCGAAACGTGTTCCACTGAAGAATCTTCCGAAAGATAAACAAGCCGTATCTGTCAGACTTGAGATGCAGGTAAAGGGTGAAGATTCAGCTGACTCTTATATCGACTATAAACCCTCTTCTTTCCCATTGATTGATCGTCACAAGAAAAGCTACACGCCTGAAGAAACGATTAATCTGAACAAAAAAGCCTATTCAGAAAGCTTAGGTTATTACGCTCCGTTACACTCAAAAATTGATGTCATCTACATCGTACCGAAAAATGAAAATACCTTCGTCATGAACGTAAAAACAGGATTCACTGGTTTTCTCTACACCGTTAAAATCAAATTATGATTACTACTTAATCACTGGCTGTCATATGACGGTCAGTGATTTTTCTATTTATACCGAAATTAATTTCTTAACGTTCTACTTTTGGTAAGATGAAATACAGGAAAAGAATTGGAAGTAAACTACTTAAACGAGGACCTGCTATGACCTATTTCATGTATCTATTTTGTTTAATCGTCTGGGGACTGAATTTCATTGCTGTCAAAATCCAAGGAACTCCCGTCGCCTTGGAAGTATCCCTGACCTATCGATTAGCGATGACAGCCCTTCTCTTCATCGCCTTCGCGTTATTCGTTAAACGAACGAACAAACCTACCGTAACGGACCTGCCTTTCATCGTCGTATTCGGTGTCTGTAACTTCGCTATGAGTTACTTATGTCTCTATTACGCGACGATGTTAAGTTCTGCTGCCATCGTGACGTTGATTTTCTCACTCAAGGTCATTCTGACACCAATCGCTCTGCGTCTGTTTTTAAAAGAGACGCTCCATGCGCGCGTCTGGATCGGCGGATGTTTTGGCATCATCGGTGTCGGTGTTCTGCTCGTTCCGAGTCTAAGCAGCATCCATGGACTGACCAATCTGAAAGGTGTCTTGATTGCTCTGGTCGGCACGCTATTAACGGCAGTGGGTGACGCCAGTTCAGCGCGTAACGCTAAGCAGCGGATCCATCCGGTTCATGCCAATGCGATCGGATTCACTGTCGCGAGTCTACTGATGGGCGCAATCGTCTGGTTACAGGGAACACCGCTTACGCTCCCGACAAGCGTGACGTATCTTTCTGCCTTACTGTATTTAACTGTGATCGCATCGTTTCTTGCGTGGCTGTTTTATTTGAAACTCGTCGAACGGATCGGTGGTGCGAAGAGCGGTTATATGGTCGCGCTATTCCCATTGATTGGCGGTGTTGCTTCCGTATTGATCGGTGAATCGGCGCTATCCCTTCCTCTAGTCATCGGTTGTTTGTTTAGTTGCATCGGGGCTTCGATTGCTCTAGGGATTCGTCCGTCTCGGCAACGAAATAAAGTATTCAGCTAATGTCAATTCATGAACCGGAGTGATGAACATGTCTTCTCAAATCAGATGTACGTATGATTTTTTAAATTCACCGAACGCTATTTCAAATGCTTCAGCAAGGGACATCCCCACCATTCTGTCGATTGAAGCGAATGTCAAAATCATCATTGATCATGCACTATATCTTGAAACATCGTTAGCCATCTTCGAGTTTTATAAATCGTTGTATCGGTGGAAAAGATTGGTGACACCTTCATGTACTCCTGCCTTTTATTATTATTCGGTGGAGTTTGACCATGATGAAGAAGGGGCAATCGTATCGATGGTCCCTTCTGCTGATCAAGGAAACATTCAATCGATTTGGGGCGATGAACGGATGAACACTGTTTTTCCGCTCGACACCTTAGTGACGTGCTTGTCTGATTTAGAAAGGCAACTGCGATTCGATCTTGAAGCGTACTTCGACATTCAGCTGGATGCTTTCATCCGTCACATTCCCTATTCGTAACCAAATCGCTAATAGAATGAGGAGACTTCTATATGCTTGATTTATCCCAGTTCCAGGTTGAGCTTGATATCAGGAAGCCAACACCCTATTTTCAGTCAATACCAGAACGCCGTATCCGCTTTTTAATGGAAGACCTAAATGCCTCGCAGTTGAAAGAAATTCTTCAGACGATTTTTCAAGAAGACAGATCCATCCATCTTCTATTCGTCGCTGCGTACATTCATCGTTTTCGTCGTTATTCAGCAAAGGCAAGAGTAGGCTCGTCGATTACGATTCGAAACTGGAAAGAGTATATCGTGGAAGATGAAGGAGCTCATACGGGTGTCGTCTATGCACATGTGAAACATATAAAGCTAGATGAAGTCATCTCCTACTGCTTAAACGTCTATCGAGGGCACACGCCAGCTTACATCGTATTCTATGACTCAGTTTTTCTTTTGTATGTGTCGACGGATGTAGTGGATATCATTGGCGATGCGACTGCGATTAAGTCACTCAAGGAAACATACGCAGAACTTTACAATAGCTTTCACGACAAGTACGTCGAGTAATATTCATAATAAACCTAGATATGTAAACATAAGTATTAATAATTAATTTTTTTGAATATTAAGGTTCATATATTGAATAAATGGAATACTTAATTATGTTTTTAGCAGGAACTATCATCTATCCGGTATTTGAAGGATAATTAGGGTATTATATAACTAATACAAGTATTTTATTTACCACTTTACAACATCAGTGAAGCCTCGTTCATCTAAGAGAGGAAAGGAATTTTCCCATGATTTTCATTACGGACTTTTCTTCACCGATCGGGCAGCTCGTCAGCCAACGTATGCGCACGGAAGAACAGCCTTTTTGCATCGGGGTATCCGATCCACAAGCCGCTTCCGAATTATATGGAGAGCATTTTGACTTTCGTCGATTCGATGTCCAGGATGCCTCGACGTTCGTAGAAGCACTCGCAGGATGCGATCAAATCTTTCTCGAATTTCCTGCAAACGCGGACTTGGAAACATTCGAATATTTTATTCATTATCTCAGACAGACTGCCCTGCAACACATCGTCTACCTCTCAGCCAAAGACGCTCTATCCCTCCCATTCACGCCACATCATCGTATTGAAGTCGTCATTCGCCAAACCGACATTCCCTACACGATCATTCGTCCTAGCTACTACATGCAGCATTTAAACATGTTCATCCGAGATATGTTACGAGATCATGCACACCTCTTCGCACCGGCAGGAATTGGTAAGACGTGCATGATTGATGCCCGTGACGTAGCGACCGTCATGATGACGTGTCTTGAAAACCCAGCCACTCACTTCAATAAAATCTATACGATCAGCGGTGAAGCGGCTTACAATTTTTACGAAGTCGCCCGGCTTCTCGGAGAAGAACTTGAAACAGAGATCATGTATACGAACCCGTCGATTGATTTTTTCCGGTCCTTTATGATGCAACATGGATTGTCTTACGAAGAAACCAATGAAATCATCAAACTTCATGTGCCGATCTTATTAGGTCTAGCGGATGAGACGGATAACCACTTTTTAGAACTGATTGGTGAACGCCCGATCACCCTTCGCCAATATATAAAAGACCACCTATCCGATTGGGTAAATGAAGAGGAGGGCAAAGCATATGATTACTCATGAACGAGCGCTGTTCGTTCGTCAATGCATCGTCGATTATTATCACCGGCTCGGCATTCATTGTCAGGTGACAATATTCACAGAGTACCCATTGCAATTGTTGCTCGACTTCGACTCTCGAAGAGATGAACTGATTACGCCTCAACGGCGAAGCCTCTCCTGTCGGTACATTCGCGCACACCTCATTTCTGCTTTAATCACTTTCGATGATTCCTACACGCATGTTTACATGACGAAAGCGCCCTTTTCCTCCATGACGCGATATTGTCTCTTGATAGTCTAATATCATCGTCAGTCAAAATTGAAAGGAGATGCGGTCGTGCGGTTGAAACGTGCTACGGAACACGGCTTACTGACATTACTTTTTTTGGAACACACCTCAAAATCGATGACACGAAGAGGAGAATACGTAAAGACGAGAGACATTTCGCTTCAATGTAACATCTCGTACGAGCATCTCACGAAAATCATTTCAATTTTAGGAAAAGCAGGTCTTTTACGAACCCATGCTGGACGAGAAGGCGGTGTTCAACTTCTCCCATTGAGTCATACTGTCCGGGTCGGAGATGTCGTCGCGTTATTCGAACGTCCGCTTTTCCCGGGAACGCGTTATCAGGTACGTGCGTTAGATCAACTATTAGATGTTGCACTGATTTCGTTCTTTAATACGCTCAATCAAGTTACGATAAAGCAATTAGCGGACGATTTACCACCTTACTTTTTCTTAGACATATCATGATTTACTTCTCATCAAACAGCAGTTCAGTCAAGTGTACAGGAAGGACGTTACACATGACGATTTTAGTAACAGGATTCACAGGAAACGTTGGACTAGCCGTCGGTCATGCAATGATGAAGCGACATATTCCCTTTCATGCGGCTGTCATCGATCCAGCAGCTGCTTCAGAGAAATTCGGCAATACTTTTCACTATCGTCACCTGGACTACGCCGATATCTCAACGTTTTCACAAGCGTTAAAAGGCGTCGATCAACTCTTTTTGATGTATCCGTCCCAAGTATCAACACGACAGTTCCATCTCTTTCTGCGCTATTTGCGCTTCACCTCAGTCCGGCACATTGTTTATCTCTCGTTCAAAGATGTTCCAGTCTTTCCGCTGACACCTCACCATACAATCGAAAAGATCATTCAAGAGACCGGCATCCCGTTTACGATCATCCGTCCCGGATACTACATGCAAAATTTGAATCTCTTCATGCGTGATGACATCCGTTTTCACGAGCAGATCGTTACGCCAGCTGGTCTTGGGAAGACAAGCATGATCGACATCCGCGATATCGCGACGTTCGTCATCCATTGCCTCGAACATCCTGCTCCCCATTTCAATCGTGTCTATACGTTGCATGGCGAGGAAATTTTCGGTTTCCATGAGGTCGCAAGTCTGATGACGCTACTCCTAGGAAAGACGATCCGTTACACGAACCCTTCGATTCCATTCTTCCAAATGAAGATGGTTCAAAAAGGATATCCGAAAAGCTACGTCAATGAAGTCATCATGTTACACCTCCCGATTAGTCTTGGACTCACGAAACGAACGAATAGTCAGTTCCGCGAGGTGACTGGTACCGAGCCGATTCCCCTAAGTCAATATATTCTCGATTATCAAGCCCACTGGGAGAAGCATTGATTCCTCTATTCTTCGTAAAAGGAAAATGACTTCCTCAAAACCTAGTCGTCTCAAAGAGACACGTGTGCCTCATTCATAATCCCTTCATCCATTTGAAGGGATTTGATAGTTTATTGTGGAAAATGATTCTATATGAAGATTCTTTTGCATGATATATGACTTGATTGATTTTAATTTCCGATTTAACACTATTATTTATTCAATAAAGGAGGAGCTGGTATCCTTAAATTCATTTTGATTGGCTCACTACTTGCCGTGATTGCTTTTTTTATCTATTTTGAGCCATTCCGTATTGAACCCTACGACCCCGACGTCGAAGTAAACGGTAAACCAATTCCGACTGTCCAAGGTTCTTATTGCTGGTCCAGTTTGTTCAGTGCTCAATGTGCGGACATGATCTATGTGGATGCTTTACACATGACTGAAAAAAGTAAACCCGTCATCGTCTCACCCTCTGACAAAATCCATCTCTCGTTTGATCGTAAACCCGATACGCTCGAAGTCGTACGCTGGGATTCGAAAAACGAAAAGTGAACAGGTTTCATTAAAAAACGACATTCTTATCGCACCTTCTTCTCAAGGTACGTATACCTATGAGGTCATTGCGCGATGGAACGAACATGGTGACGGTCTATCCGCCTTTTTGATTCAAGTCCGATGAAACCTACCCCACTCAAACAGGAGATGAATGACCATGCGTAAAGGTTTTCGACTTTGGCTTCCCTTGCTCTCACTTGCCGTCTGTCTGTTCAATGCCTTCGGCTACGACGACAAAAATATCTTATTGTTTCTGACGAGCCCTGTCTTCTGGCTTCTTGAATCACGATCCTTTCTTGGAACATGGCTAGATTCCTTCCATGTCCCACTTTTTCTGATCTACATCCTGACCTTGATCAGTTGGTTCTTGATCGGGTTACTGATTGATGTCATTCTTTCTGTTTTGTTTAGAAGATCGTCTAGACGCATCCATGATTAACTGAGGAGGAAAATACATATGGGACCAACCAATGACATGTGGGTGTGGGTACTTTCCTACGCATTCTTTTTCATCACGCTTATCAGTGCAATCTTCGTCGCGATCAAGCATCCAGCCTTGAGAAAAGCGTCGATCCGAGCGGTGGTAGCGTTGCTTTTCCTGTATGCACTATTTATTTGGAACTCTTTGTACCGTCTTGACATTACAGAGTTCAGACATTTTTACGAAGGATTGACGACACTGCGACCGTGGGCATGGATGTGTGTCTTCTTGTTCGCCTACACATTAAAGTGGTGGTATCTCGTGTTTCTTCATACCCGGCGTCCAAGTCCCTCTTCACATGAGGTACAGCAATGAACTACATTTCCGAAAACCTTTGAAGGAGCTACCTAATATGAAAGTACATCGATTCGCATCCGTCTGTTGCCTCTCGACCATCGTTTGGACGACAGCGGGTTGTACCATGATGGAAGAACAAGCAACACCGCGTGTAGCACAAAAAAATGTCTTGTCACCTGAACAAGTGAACACTTCCTTGAAGAAAGCAACGACCGACTCCAATAACCAACAAGCAATCGAATTAGAAAAGCAAACGGAGCGCGTCACGTTAGGTCAAACGAAAACGTACGACCTCTCTTCATTACTGAGCAAACACCGTGTCTCGATTGATCCGCAGTATTTCTATCAAAACCAGATCTTCTACTTTGACCTACAAGAAAATAAGAGTGTCATCTATACATACGATACGAAACGACAGCACAACAAAATCGTCCATGCGACGAAGAATGCAATCCCGATGATGACGGGTACAGGTGCGTTTTTACTATGGGTCGAAACGGAACAACCGACGAAAACAGGTGTAAAATGGTCGATTCGTCAATTGAAGATTACGACGAATCAGGTGACGACGCTCGATGTCGGTGAAAGTCGCTTCGATACGTCCCCTCCGAGAATCGATGTTACGTCAACTCGGGTTTCCTGGATCACGCAAGAAGCGACTGCACAAAAAACGGTCTCCACGATAAAAACGTATTCGTTAAAAACCGGAAAGATCACACCACTCCAGTCCTTCATCTTAAAAACAGGAAAGGTACGAGACGGTCTATTCACATACGAGCACCGCGATAGCGATGACGGGGCTTTATACACGTCTCACTTTAACAACGGAAAGAACGTCCATGTACTTGAGACTCTGGATGGTGCCTACAAAAAAGAGCTATCCGGATTAATTGATTTCAGTCGCAGTGGCACCTACTTCGCTCTTGGAACAGAAGGCGACGCCATGTTCCATCCAATCGGATTAGACGAACAGACGCTGAACTATTCTGCTTCAAGTGCCCAGACGACGATCGACGGCATTCAGTTCCTCTCAAATACAAAAGTCGTCTTCCGCGAAGGCATCCATCAGTTGATGTATGCGGATTTACAAGCGAAGACCGTCGTTCCTTTAACAGACTTTGAAGAGCTGGTATCTCTTCCTCTACTGCAAGATGGGAAACTCACTTACTCCATCACGAACCGGAAAAAATCTACCTTGCATGTCGTAAAGCTCCTCCCGTCTAATTAAACGATCATGATCTTAATCTAACGAAAGAAAGTCGTTTTCCGGTACTCTGTACGGATGACGACTTTTTTCTTAAATGTTCTTTTGTACTCTTAAGAAGAACGGAGGCTCACAAGTTCTTACATAACGCTGCTATATCAACTATTGAGACAATAGAGTGAAACTGACTTCTAAGTCAAACGCATACAAATACATCTATGAGGAGAGAGAATATGAACATCCGACAATTATCCGTCCATGAAAATCCACCGATGGAGCTCTTGCTAGCAGCGGACCCGTCTCAAAAGTTAGTCGAAAGCTATGTAAAAAGAGGTCATTGTTTCGTCGCTGAAAGCAATGATCAATGGATTGGTGTATATATACTTCTCCCGACAAGGCCCCAAACGATTGAAATCGTAAATATTGCAGTAGATGAGTCGCATCAAGGGCAAGGTATCGGAAAAGATCTTTTACGACATGCGATTAGCACAGCGAAAACACTGGGGTATACGACCATTGAAATCGGAACGGGCAATTCAAGCATTGGACAGCTAGCACTTTACCAAAAATGTGGATTCAGAATCGTTGAAGTCGATCTGAACTTCTTCTTGAGACACTATGAAGAGGAAATCATCGAAAACGGGATCCGGTGCATGGATATGATTCGGTTATCGCAAGATATATAAGAATTTCAGCATTCTTTTCGAAAAGTATATTCCGCTATCTCGCAGTAGAGCTCGAACGATTGTAGAAGAAACATCCTGAGGCTCTTGACGTTAAATAGGATTGCAAAAAATGGATTCATCCTCCATAATATGAACATACGTTCTTATTATAAGGAGGTCCATCATGCAGCACCTTCAAAAAGAAATGACTCATCCGTTGTCGTTATCCACTATGAATCCGCTTATTTGCCTCTCCATCGATTCATCCATTATTGATTCTTCCGTTTCTACGGCTTATAAAATGGAAGTCATGTTATTCATCGCTTTACGGGAGAGATTATCCTTAAAACTGCTTCCTCCCCATCATTCCGGTGGCATTACAGAACTTGTCTACATAGAAGAAGTCGACTTCGAGAGTCGACAGTTGACGCTCTTTCATATGAACGATTCGTCATTGTCCTATCATCGCTACGTCGAAAACGATTATTTACTCTCCCAACAGCCTCAACTATTACTTAGCATGATGTAAGTTGAAACAAAATGATGACGTCAAAAGAGGTTGAATCCATTCCGATGCGTGAATGGATTCAACCTCTTTTCGCGCTTCTCAACAACAGCGCTATTCCATTTAACGATACGAACGTTCAATCACGAAATTTGTCTTATCCCCGCGGAAGTAGGATCGTGAATACTCGATGATTCGACCTTCCTGATCCTCCGTTACTGTTTCGATGTAGAAACATGGCGCATTGACTGGACATTTCAGATGACTACTGATCGCTTCATCCGCTAGGACGATTTCGAGTGACTCTGTCGTTTTCGCTACCTGAATGTCGAAAACTTTTGCTAATGTATCGAACAACGAATGCTCCGCTTGTTCCTTCGTAATCCCTGGAGCAATCGACCACGGGATGAATGAGATCTCATATTGTGTCGGTTCACCATCTGCATGACGAATCCGTTCAATCTTCTGGATGGGCGCTTGCTCTTCTACAGGAAAGACTTCCGTTAGGACGTCGGTCGCAGAGACGACGAATAATTGAATCAACGACACCTCGCCCCGCTTACCTTGCACCGCTAACTGAGCGGCGTAATTGTTCGGTGTATGCGACAATGTCTGCCGAACTTTTTTACCGGCGACGAACGTCCCACGTCCTTGCTGTCGAATCAGATACCCTTCAAGCGTCAACTGGTTCAACGCACCTCGAACGGTCGTCCGACTGACATCGAACTCTTCACAAAGTACATACTCCGTCGGGAACTTCTTCCCTTCTTCGTAATAGCCTCTCTTGATTCGCGACAGTAACTCTTCCTTGATTGCCGTCTGTAACGTCGATTGCGACATACCCCCACCTCTTCCTCTAATCCTTTGTGCCTTTATTGTGATACAGACATCATACAAATGCAAATACAAATCATAATTTGTTTTATTTGTATTTTTATATTGCTCTAAGTTGTATTATTTGTTACATTTGTTACAACAAAAAGAAATCGCTTTCATGAGGAGGAATTCACAACATGCCACTCAAGGTAGTCATCATCGGTGGAGGCTCCAGCTATACACCGGAAATCATCGAAGGTTTCATCTTGCGTCACCATTCCTTTCCGGTCGACGAGGTCGTGCTTGTCGATATCGAAGACGGAAAAGAAAAGCTCGAAACCGTTGGCAAACTCGCACAACGGATGATTGACAAGTCTAACGTGAAGATTGCACTTCGTTGGACACTCGATCGAAGAGAAGCGCTCCGTGGAGCCGACTTCGTTTCGACGCAAATTCGGGTCGGTGGTCTTGCGGCCCGTGCGCTTGATGAGCGCATCCCACTGAAGCACGGCTTCATCGGTCAAGAGACGAATGGCGCTGGCGGTATGTTCAAGGCGTTCCGGACGATTCCGGTCTTACTTGAGCTCGCTGACGAGATGGCTGAACTCTGTCCCGACGCCTGGTTGATTAATTTCACGAATCCTGCGGGGATCGTGACCGAGGCACTTCTAAAACATTCCAAGCATCAGAAGGTGATTGGTGTCTGTAACATCCCGTTCAACATGCGGAACTCCGTCGCTGAAATCCTACATGCCCCCGTCGAGCACGTCTCGATCGAATTCATCGGGTTGAATCACTTCATCTTCGGTCGACAAGTCTTGGTGAATGGTGTGGACCGGACGGAAGACGTTCTTTCCGCATTGAGTCAAGGGAACGACTACTCACCAGCGAATATCGTCGGACTTGGTTGGTCCGAGTCGTTTCTGAATTCGATCAAGATGTTGCCGAACCCCTACCATCAATATTATTTCCAAACGCGTGACGTGCTCGCAAAAGATCGACAAGCTTACGAAGAGAACGGGACACGCGCTGAAGTCGTTCAAGAAGTCGAACGCCGACTATTTGAGCAGTACCGAGACGTGTCACTCGACGTGAAACCGAAAGAGCTCGAACAACGCGGTGGAGCCTATTATTCGGATGCGGCGTGTAACTTAATGGACTCGCTCTATAACGACCGTGGTGATATCCAGACCGTCAATACGCTGAATCAAGGGACGATTCGTGACTTACCGGAAGATGCCGTCATCGAGGTCAACGCCGTCATCACAAAAGCTGGGCCACGTCCTCTATCAATCGGTAGCTTACCACTCTCCGTCCGTGGACTGATAACGAACTTAAAGGCATTCGAGCAACTGACGATTCAAGCCGCCATTTCCGGGAAGTACGAGGATGCTTACCTCGCTGCCCTGATGAACCCATTGATCCAAGACGAGAAACGGATCGACGCTTTACTTGAAGAGCTGTTTCGCGCGCATCACCCGTACTTACCCCAATTCCAGCTTAAGGAGGTTCTCTCATGAACAAGTTCATTGAAATCGCCGGACGGATCGGTTCCCAGCGTCATCTCGTCGCCATCCGTGACGGGTTCGTCTCCGTCATGCCGCTCATCATCGTCGGTTCACTCGCGATTCTGATCAATAACTTCCCTGCCATCCAGCTCGGTAGCTGGTCGCTCGACTTCGTCGGCTCGATGAATGCCGCTTTTGGTGAAGGCAGTTGGCAACGGCTCGGCGGCAACATCTGGAACGCCTCCTTCGCGATTCTCGGCTTATTGGTCGCTTTCTCGATTGCCTATAACTTGGCACGATCCTACGAAATCGATGGTCTCGCCGCAGGTATCTTGTCGATCGCGTCTTACGTGATGCTCGTTCCAGTCACGAAGGACTGGGGACTTAGCTTCGCTTGGCTCGGCGCACAAGGCTTATTCGTCGCCATCATCGTCTCGCTTCTCGTAACGGAAGCATTCCGTTTTCTCATTCATACGAAGCTGACGATCCGAATGCCGGACGGTGTGCCCGGTGGTGTCACTCGATCGTTCCAAGCCTTGATTCCTTCGATGATCATCTTGACGGTCGTTGCTGCGATCCAGTTGTTCATTCAAATAAAACTCGAGCTCAGCATCTTCGAAGTCATCTTCAAGGCAATCCAGCAACCGCTTCAAGGCTTCGGTGATTCGCTCGCTGCTGGTCTAATCATCGCCCTGTTGAACCATGTCCTCTGGTTCTTCGGTCTACACGGCACGAACATCATCGGTTCGGTCATCGAGCCAATCTACTTACCGCTGATTGAACAGAACTTAGCTGCCTTTCAAGCTGGTGCTTCCGCCTATGACGTGCCATATACGGTAACGAAACCGTTCCTCGACGCATTCGTCTTCATGGGGGGCTCTGGTACGACGTTGTCACTGCTACTTGCGATCTTCATCGTCGTAAGGAAACAACGCAATCATCCCTATCATCAAGTCGCTAAGCTATCAGCACCCGCCGGTCTATTCAACATCAACGAACCGGTCATCTTCGGCATGCCGATCGTCCTCAACCCGGTCATGCTGATTCCGTTCATCCTTGCACCGGTCGTCTTGACGGTCGTCTCGTATGTCGCACTATCGACTGGGATGGTACCGAAAACGGTCGCCATCGTTCCATGGACGACACCACCGATCATTAGCGGGTACCTTGTCACCGGTGGTAGCATCCGCGGTGTCCTGCTTCAGGTGTTCAATCTGACGCTCGCGACATTGATCTATATCCCGTTCGTCGTAGCAGGAGCGCGCGCCATGACTGCCGAAATCAATCGAAACAAAGACAGTATCCACGAAGGAGAGAAAATCAGTTGAAGACAGAATCGATCCAACAATTATCGTTCATGATCATCTTACATGCCGGAAATGCACGCTCGAGTGCTTTTGAGGCGATTGCTGCTGCCAAACGCAGTGACGAAGCACTTGTCCAAGCGAAACTCGAGGAAGCAGAGACTTCGTTTCTTGAGGCACACAAACTTCAAACGGAACTTTTGCAAGAAGAAGCACGAGGAACGAGCAACGAGATGAGTGTCCTACTTGTCCACGCTCAAGATCATCTGATGACGGCGATGACGGTCAAGGAACTGGCGACCGAGATGATTGACATGATCACTAAAATCAATCGACTGGAGGAAACGAAATGAATATCTTACTCGTCTGCTCAGCAGGCATGTCCACTTCAATCTTGGTAGAAAAAATGCGGACGGAAGCCGTAGCACGAGGGCTTGACGCAACGATCGAAGCAGTACCCGAATCGCGACTAAAGGAACATACGACGATGGACGTCATCTTGATCGGTCCGCAAGTCCGCTACCTCGAGAACAAAATCCGTTCAGCGGTTAACGTGCCGGTTGCTGTGATTGACAACATGGCATACGGGTTGATGAAGGGCGATCAAGTGCTTGATCAAGCACTCTCGCTGACTGGCACGGCACATGCCTAAGACGCGTGTAATCGTCAATGCTGATGATTTCGGTTTGACGACGGGTATTAACCAAGGCATCATCGAGAGTCATCTTTACGGTTCCGTCAATTCGACGACGCTGATGATGAACGGACATGCGGTCGAAGAAGCTGTTCGACTTTCTCAGCAACACCCGGACCTGCATGTCGGTGTACATCTCGTACTCTCTTGGGGAAAACCGCTCGCTTCGACAAGTCAGTCGTTAACGAAGGAGGACGGAACGTTCCGCTTCACGAGTCGCTTTTTGAAAGAAGAGCCACCGGATCCTAAAGACGTCTACCTAGAATGGAAAGCCCAGATTGAAGCTTTTCTTGCTACCGGGCTGTCGCTGCATCACTTAGACAGTCACCATCATATCCACGGCTGGTCGGCGATCGATTCCATCATCGTCGATCTCGCTAACGAATATCAAACGACGTTCCGTGCTGCGGGGAACGAGAAGCACCGGGATCTCTGGCTGACGAATCGCTTCGATGAGCGGTTTTATGGAGAGGGCGTTTCGTTTGCGACACTTGATTCAATCACACCCGGTTCATCCGTTGAGGTCATGGTGCACCCTGCCAACATGGATGCGCTACTTCCAAGCGTCACGTCTTATGTGAATCAGCGACTCGTCGAGAAAGATCTTTTAACGAGATATACTCCACCGGATTGGTGGACATGAAAAAACATCCCTACTACCTTGACGAACCGAGGAGTAGGGATGTTGTCATTTTCTTTATGAAACGTTGTAATAAGAAATTGCGACTTTTTTTAGAATTAATTTTACATATATAAAATTAAAGTACAAAATGATTGTTGCTTTCACACTACGCATTATTTGGTGTAATGCGAAATTGAGTCTCAGAAAGTATATCTTCCGTATAATCAATCGCAGTTAACTGAGTGAGGTCTGTTAAGACGATATCAATTAATGGTCCCTCGACTTTATAGTTGTTTTCTTGAAGCCATTCTTGTAGAAATGAATATAATTTACGAAAACGTTCCTTCCCTGCCATACCTCTACTCACAATACAAGCATAACTACCACTAGGCAAAGTCGCATTCTGAAACGGGGATGTCATGGAAGGAAGAAGCACGCCTACCTCTAAATCGATTTCTGGAAGATGTCTTTCGAAGTGAGAAAATTCTTCATTTAGTTGGATATGATGATGCTGTAACACGAGCGATGTAACGGGTACATCCTCAAACGAATTTTCTTTGAGTAACTGTAGAAACGCGTCTTGATAGATATCAATTCCGCCTCTGTCGAAAATCTTTCGCTTCGATAGAATAGGTCGTTCATCAAAATGTTTCACTACTATTTCCCAACTATCCTTTTTCGTGATTGTTGTCGAAATTAATTCCTTTTCTATAGATTCGATTCGGCGATGCACTTCCTTCTCAGTCTGAAGAAGTGCCAACCGCTTTAACTTAATTTCTTGTTTCTTCTTATCTAACAATCCAAGTTGAAGATTCATATCTCTTTCGTTTAAAAAAAGTTGAACTTCTTCAAGAGAAAAATCCATCCTGCGCAGATGCTGGACGATTTTCATATGTGTGATGTCGTGTTGTGTGTAATATCGATACTTACTATGTGGATCGATTTGACGCGAACGGATCAGACCAATCTGATCATAATATCGTAGTGTGGATGCAGGTATCCCACTTTGTTTTGCAGCCTCTCCAATTTTAAATAAACTCAAGTTATCTCTCCTTTTAAACTATATTTTATAGAAAGCTTGACCTTAAAGTTACTTGAAGGTTGATAATCAATCAGTGTCATCACAACATTGATTGAAGGAGAACTGAACTATGAAGTCAAGAAGGAAACGTACTCTTTTATTTTTATCTCTAATAGTAATTGGGAGTCTTTTCGTCTATCTTACCCGCCCTTTCGTACAAAACGAAACAGATAATGAAAATATTTCACTTCAAAGTAAAACAGATACTGAACAGTTGAAGATAAGTCTTCAACAGCAGATGAAAC
The DNA here is from genome assembly GCF_000414195.2 of Exiguobacterium sp. OS-77. NCBI lineage: Bacteria > Bacillati > Bacillota > Bacilli > Caryophanales > Exiguobacterium > Exiguobacterium sp. OS-77. The sequence goes on from NZ_DF239008.1 coordinate 1,770,215, forward strand.
GCAATGAGTCGGACGCATTATATGCAATTCAGGATACCCAACAAGTGGCATCCATCGGCTCTTCGAACGAATTGTATAATGTCGCTTCTATTCGTAAAAGCATCATCAGTGCACTATTTGGGATTGCAGAGGAAAAAAGGTTAGTAGACTTGGATATGACATTGGGACAACTCTCTGTCGATGATTCCAAGCAACCCTTAACGAAACAAGAGAAGTCCGCAACAATTCGGGACTTATTACAAGCACGATCAGGTATCTACTTAAACGCATTGGGTGAATCACAACGAATGAAAGATTTACGTCCAAAACGTGAAAGTCATACTCCAGGAAGTTTTTATTACTATAACAATTGGGATTTTAACATGTTGGGTCTTATTCTTGAGAAAGAGACGAAAATGAAAATCGGAGATGCTTTTGAACAATGGATCGCCAAGCCTGTTGGCATGAAAACATTTAGCCCTTCTCATGTCACTTATGAAAAGAATGAAGAAACATCCATTCCGATGTATCGATTTTATATGTCTGCCGAAAACCTTGCCCGATTTGGTGCGCTTTATGCCCAAGATGGTAAGTGGAAAGGACGATCCGTTATTCCAATCAAGTGGGTTGAGGAGAGTACAATGGCTTACTCTAAGATTTCGGACGTCGATCGTTTTTCAGGATATGGATATCTTTGGTGGTTAGAATCAAATGCTAAAAATCCTCTGTTATGGGGAGTGGGATCAGGCGGACAGTTTTTAATCGTTGATCGGAAGAATAATTTATCTATCGCTTTATTGAATGACACTGGAACTTCGCCATTATCAACTCTCACTTATCGTTGGTTCGGACAGGAATCGACATATGCTGAGGCAAGGGCGATTCATCGACTATTAATAAAGTAGAATGTAGGAAACATGAAAAATCCCTGCTCTCTTGACAAAACGAGGAGTGGGGATGTTGTCATCTATTCCTAAAATTTTATGATGAAAATCCAGGGTTCTAATTGGAATTAATTTTACAGACATCTTACTTAATGACATAATAATGGTAACCTTTTCATAAGGAGGAGATACTTTTGAAAAAACAGCTTGCTTTTGCCGGTTCTTTTGCGCTCTCAGCTATCACAATCGTCATCATTCTTAAATTAGTTGGAGTCGATATCTAAAGCAATCACTCAAATGATGTAGATTTTCAAATCAATGATTCAATCCCTGTTATGATGTATCGTCTTCCGATCATCTGTAACAGCTTTTCTAGGTTTAATGCTATGGAACGATCGGAAGTGATGAATTGAAAAAAGTCGGAATGAACGTTTTGGTTGCCTCACTCCTATTAGGTGGACTGCTGTTTTACTTAGACGTCCGATACGATGAACGATTCGAGCAGCACGTCAGCACAAAAGTCGAAACCTATGTCGAGAAAAAATACGGTCCAGCTCGTGTCGTCTCACTCCACTCTGCTTATGACGACAAACACCGCGATAAGGAAAAACGCTATCAGATTGCTGTTAAAGTTCAGGGTCAAGGGCTTCAACAAGAAGAATACTTCCTGTATCGTCTTCAAGATAATCACGTCGTTGAGATGGGCACAACGACCAGTTTGCCAAAGCGAAACTAAATCACGTGATGATTTCTTATTTCACACTACATATCAGAAAAGGTCAGAAGATTCTTTTTTACTCGAAATCAACCGACCTTTTCGTTTAACCTTTTTAAGGCTCAGAAATACTGTAAGCCAGTAACAATAAATATGACATCATACAGAACGTAATGAGATGGATGCAGACGAATCCCCACTTGAGTATTCGGTGCTTCGTTTTGTACCCTGTGTATACACCGACTAACGGAATGATAAACAGAAGCAGGATATAGGCAGTTCCAAACCCTTTCAGACTGACTCCGCTCTTCATCAGGAAAAATAAGAAACAAAAACAGATGAATGCAGATAACGAAAGAATACTGTAACGATTCATAAGCCCTCCTCCACTACAAATACAGCTTAGCGTCTTACCGACTGAAGATTAAAGTATTCCGATAGCGGCACGATCCGCCCCTGCTCATGCCAGTTCCGATATGCTTCGAAAACGCGTAAGACGTCCCCGGCATATCGTTCCTCGATGAGATGGTGGATTGCGAGAAAGCTCCGCCAATAATCAAACATGATACTCGACAGACTACCGGCATAGGAGGCACTCCCAAATTGATCAATCGAGCGCGCTCCATACTCCTCCTGAAAGAGCTCGACCAGCTCTGTCTCAATTGTCGTAATTCGCTTGAATGCTTCGTCCGACAACAAATGCTTCCGGGGTAGGTATTCACACATTCCCTCTTCGAACCAGATTCCGTCTTCTCTCTCATCGTCGAATTCATCAACGAACAAATCCAAGTGATGCGTCAGTTCATGACCAGCAATCGTCAAGACGTGATCTTCCGCGAGCGTTTCGTAGAACGCTCGAATATGCGGTACGTCCTTCCCGTCGAGTTGAGACAAAAATAACGTTCGCCATTCTGCAACGTCTGGTGATATGTAAATCAAGTCCTTATTCGTAAATGCTGGAATCGGAATGTCTGAGAAGACCGTCGTCGCGAGTTCCGCTGACGTCCAAACGATTCCTTTCGGTACGTCGATCAGTTGATACTTCTCTTGTAAGATCGTTTGATACTCGTCTAACCGTGTTCGAAAGCGATGCGTGACCGCTTCGTATTTGTCATAGTCCGTTTTTGTCTCAAACGCATGAATCTGTTTCATCATCGCTATATCCCCCCCATCCTTAAAATAGCCTATTTTATTTTAACATATATTGGATAACCATAAAAAAACCACCTGAATCAGGTGGTTCGATGAATCATTCGTTTGCTATTAACACGACGACGTTACCGAACTTTTGCCCGGTATCGACATAACGATGCGCTTCGACGATCTCATCAAGTGAATAGATATGGTCGATGACGGCTTTGAATCGTCCCGCTTCAAACAGTTCATTTAAATAGTGTAGATCTTCTTTCCGTTCTCTCGCCACACCTTGTCCCGCGACGGATGCAAAGGCACCGTTTTGTTTGACGTGCCGTTTCGCTTGCGTCTTATTGATTTTTCCGGAAGCATCGAAGACGGCATCATACTTCAGCAACAATCCATCGTAACCGTCCCTTGTATAATCGATGACGTGATCGGCACCGAGCGCTTTGACCCGCTCCGCGTTTCGTCCACTACAGACAGCTGTCACCTGAAGCCCTTTTGCTTTGGCGATTTGAACGGCTGCTGTTCCGACAGCACCCGACGCACCGTAAATCAAGATCGTCTTCATCTGATCGATTTGAAGTTTCCGGAAGAAATGGAGCGACGTCGTACCACCGAACGGGAGACAGACCGCTTCCGTATACGATGCGTGTTGCGGCATTTTTGCAATGCAACGCTTCTCAGACACGCACGCATACTCGGCGTATCCACCGAAGCCAAATCCGGTCAAAGCATGAATGCGGTCTCCGACTTGAAACTGCTTGACGTCTTGACCGACTTCGACGACTTCACCGGCAAGAACAACGCCAAGGATTGGTTGTCGCGGTCGCTTGAAACCGACAGCCAGACGCATCGGAAGTTTCCCTAACAACGGGACATCGAGCGAACGCATGCGACGATCTCCAGAATGGACTGCAGATGCATACACTTTGATGAGCAAATCGGACGATTTCGGAACCGGACGAGGTACCTCTGTGATGTGCAAGACGTCCGGGGATCCGTAGCGGGTACAGATAGCTGCCTTCATCGTAATGCCTCCTCATATCGAGATGATGGTATTCCCTTAATCATACGCCGATTTCAATCTAAATTCCTGTTGTTTTGGAGTAAGAAAGATTTTTTTGTTTTACATCAATCGGTTTTGAAAATGGTAAAATTTATATATTAATATGATTTCATCTAACCCTATTAACTGACGAAAGCAGGTGCCTGGTTTATGCCGACACGTCGGTGGCTTTTCGCTTTTATTCTATTCCTTTGTATACCGCTTAGTGCCTGTACACACGAGAACGATGCACGTACCGTCGAGAAAATTACAGGTGATACTTTATTCGTCGCTCCGAGTGAACAAAAGCCGGACGAACAGTATGCATTGACAGAGATTCGCATCACGCCGGACACGATCGTGTATGGCAAAACGGATAACACGGCTGCCATTCAGACGGGTGACACGATTCAAGTGACGTTTGCAAAGGACTCGATTGTCGCGACCGAGATCCGTCGAACGAAAAACTAAGAAAGAGGGGTTATCCATGATAGTCCAAGTACTTCGCCACCTACGGAATATTTTCATGATTACCACTGCAATTTTTGGTTCATCCTATTTTTTTCAAAAGAACATCGGCAATGATCTCATTGGTTTCCTGTTCATCGGAATCATAGGTGCGATTGGTTTTTTCATTACCCTCGGACTACTCTGGTATCTCAAACGAAAAGAAACGCACAGTTTTTAATAAGTTTGTCAAAGGAGACACAATCATGATGGCACGTACGAAAAAATCACACCTTCTTCGGTTGAAAGTACTCTTCGCGCTTCTGATCACGCTTTCGATGATTGGTGCTATTTTCGCACCTCATTCTGTCGATGCAGTGACTAAGGAGTATACATCTTACAAAAAGCTAAAACTCGGCATGACCGCGACAGACGTCGCAAAGTCGCTTTACGGAAAATCGTTTAAGAAATACATAAAGAAAGAACACGGCGTCACGACACTCAATCACAAGGTAGTATTGAGTGAGATCAAAAACGACTATGCTTTATACGCTTTCTCATTTTATCCGTACGATGAAAAAAACGATCATTGGTCTTTACAGCGCATGCACCTGATCTTCAAAACGAAACAAGAAGGTCACACGTTATATCTTGCGCAAAAGGAATACACCCCTAAAACGCCTTCGAAAAAGCGACTCTTACCAGGAAAGAAATTTAAACCAGGCATGACGATGGCTGAATTCGATCATATTCTTTCAGGTAAAGGGCTAGGTGTCATGACGGCTCACCGCACAGAAGATTACTCTAAGATCGGAAAAGCCTATAATGACAGTACAGTCGAATATCCAGAAAAACAGACATCGCTCTTTTACTCGTATCGGAATCCAACGGGTGATGAATGGATGATCGTTGAATTTAAATATGATTTCGATCAAAAGAGATATATCGCTCAAAAATAACGAGTATTCATCTTCGGATGAATACTTTTTTACTTTTAATTGAAATTTATTGAATCTTTTTGCATTAATATTCGTAAAAATCTGTATACACGAAAGGAGCTCGACACACATGTATGATTTGTTATTGGCCGTTGGTATTTGTCTCGTTGCCTATTGGTTCTACTATGTCTTCTTACTCGGATTCAAAAAAGGAAATATCGTCATGACGTTTAACGAGCGGTTCATCCATCATGAAGACCATATTCAAGCTGTTAAGCGAAGATTAAAGGATGACGGTCGCCACTTCGAGTATCTTGGAGATCGAAAATTCATCGTCGATGGAAAACCGTACCTGTTCATGGAACGGACGGTTCCAGGGGACTTTGGTCCTCTGCAACAGACGATTCTAAAAGGTCAACGCAAAGCGTTTTAACCAAAGCACCGCTCCTTCTGTCAATGACAGAGGGAGCGGTGCTCATTTGATTAAGCATTATTCAGGTGTATGTGCATACAATTCATCCATGACGCGTCGAATCGCGGGCAATGAATGCTCTAAATCAATCCAGGTTTTAAAGTAATACTCGAAAAAGACACCTTGGTTCCGCATTCGCTCTAATGTATTAATCGGATCTCCCTCGGTGACCCAATCTAGGTTCTCAAAATTTGTATAACTATCCGTAAATGATACGTCCTCCTCGAGAATGCCTGACTCTAAATAATCATTCGAACAAGTCTCATTTTGTACATCAACTTGTCGATAAAAATCACGAATTCCTTCCTTTGGACGATTGATATGGTAGGACTCACCCGTTTGATAACTCTCCTGGTAATACCATTCCCACAAGATGACCCATTTCCAGACCAACCCATCGATTAGATAATGGCCGATTGCCCGGTCCATTCGGCAAAAGTTAAACCGAAACGTCCGTTCACCAAAGTTCGTCTTCAGATCAAGGACGACTTTGATGTCGCTAGTTTCCGGTGGATGACCGAAAAACAAGATGCCATGCTCGAATCCTTGTGCAAACTCATCGATTGACTGGCGTCTGCCGGCTTTATCCTCAAAACTAACGGTAATCGAATCAAATTGAACGATTGGTTGTTCCATCTGTCTACCCCTATTCTGTATATGATGTACTCAAAAAAGTGAGCCTCAGGCGAGACTCACTTTTATTCGTCATGACGAGACGACTTCTCCACCCGTCAAATCGATATGTCCTTCTCCCCATGCGCACATCGCGTCCAGAATCGGCTTCAGCGACCAGCCGTACTCGGATAACGAGTAGACGACTTTTGGTGGGACTTGTTCAAAGACCGTCCGGATGATGACGCCGTCTTCTTCTAACTCGCGCAATTGTTGCGTCAGCATTTTTTGCGTAATCGTCGGCATTAGCTTGCGGAGCTCACTCGTCCGACGCTCGCCTTTGATCAAATGACACATGATGACGACCTTCCACTTTCCGCCGATGACTTCAAGTGTTGCTTCGACCGGGATATTGTATGGCATATATGTTCCATCCTTTCGTGATTCCGTTAAGGGCATAGGTACTTTTTAGTGCCTATCGTACTTGAAAGTGCGTACTTCCCAAGCAGATTAGCTGGCTATATGATAGCAATTGTCAACGGAAAGTACAACCTCCTTTTAGACCTTGCATCTAAATGAAGGAGTAGGGTACTTTTTAGTGCCTATCGCACTTTAAAGTACGTACTTCCCGAAATGAAACACCCCCGTTATGCTGGGGTCATGTCAATCGGATCATGTTCGGTCGGGCCCACTGAACACGATCCCTACTGAAATCATTTTTAGGAGGAATTCCCATGAATCAATTAAACTCACGGATCCAGGAGGAACAGGTCCCAAGAAACGGCGGACTTGCCCTACTTGCCTTAGCCATCAGCGCCTTTGGGATCGGCACGACGGAATTCGTTCCCGTCGGACTGCTCGCAGCGATCGCTGGTGACTTAAATATCGGCATCACACTCGCTGGTCTCATCATCTCTGGTTACGCGATCGGTGTCGCTGTCGGTGCTCCGATCTTGACAGCACTAACGAACCGAATGAATCGGAAAACGTTACTGATGGCATTGATGGTCGTCTTCATCGCTGGTAACCTCGTCTCAGCGATTTCACCGACGTTTGAATTGTTGATCGTCGCCCGTTTCATCACTGCTTTCTCGCACGGTGTCTTCTTCTCAATCGGTGCGACGATTGCCGTCCAGCTCGTACCAGAGCATAAAAAAGCGAGTGCCATCGCCTTGATGTTCACAGGTCTGACAGTCGCAACGGTCACAGGTGTTCCACTCGGGACATTCATCGGTCAATCATTCGGCTGGCGCGCGACGTTCTTCGCGGTTGCCGCACTCGGAATCATTGCGATCATCGCAAGCTTCTTCTTGACTCCAAAAGACTTGAAACAATCACCACCTGCTAAGTTCTCCGACATGTTCAAATTGTTGACGAACGGACGCTTGATGCTCGGCTTCTTGATCACTGCCCTCGGTTACGGTGGAACGTTCGTCGCCTTTACGTACTTGACACCGATCATGCAGGACGTCACGAAAATCAGTCCCAGCTTGATCAGTATCATTCTGCTCGTCTACGGAATCGCGGTTGCGATCGGAAACACGGTCGGCGGAAAACTCGCAAACGGTAATCCGATTAAAGCGTTGTTCTATATGTTCATCATTCACGCTATCGTCATGATCGCTCTCTCGTTCATGATTCCGTTCAAGGTCGCCGGTATCATCGGTATCATCTTAATGGGACTCCTGGCGTTCATGAACGTCCCTGGACTCCAGCTCTACATCGTCCAGTTGGCTGAAAAATATGTCCCAGCAGCAGTCGATGTTGCGTCTGCCTTGAATATCGCAGCCTTCAACATCGGCATCGCACTCGGAGCAACGATTGGTGGTCTCGTCACCGATACGATCGGTCTCGTCCACACGCCATGGGTCGGCGGAATCATGGTTATCCTTGCCGTCATCTTGACGGGTGTCTCGCGTCGTCTCGAACATCAATAAGGAGGACCACTATGTTGAACGATCATGCAAGTTATCAGCGGATGTACCGGGAGGGCGAGCTCACGCTCGGTCTCCACGTCCCGCTTGAAAATTTCAAGATGCGAACACCGACGCTTGCCAATCAAGTCGAGCTCGCACAAAAAGCAGAGAACTATGGTTTTACGACCCTCTGGTTACGCGACGTCTTATTGAAGAATCCTTATTTTCTTGATCCTGCTGTCGGACAGATTCACGATATGATGATATACGGGACGCATCTCCTTAGTCAGACGAAACAGATCGCCCTCGGAACGTCAGCGCTCGTCTTACCGCTCCGTCATCCGTTACGCTCTGCGAAAGAAGTCGCGACGATTGATGCGTTGTTCCCGGAACGTTTGATTCTCGGTGTCTCGTCCGGTGACCGGCAAGCCGACTTCCATGGACTCGGTGTCGATCACCCGAGCCGTGGTGCTCAGTTCAAGGAAGCTCTGCAAGTGATGGAACAAGCTTTATATAAAGATTATCCGCAAATTGATTCGACGTATGGAGAAGTTCGTGGTGCGACACTCGTGCCACGACCAAAGAAACGAATCCCGACGATGATCACGGGTTTCGCACAGCAAGATATGGACTGGCTCGCTAAAAACGGCGACGGCTGGATGTATTATCCTCAAGGACCGTTCGAACAAGCACGTGCCATCGAGCAATGGCGTGCCGCGAGTCAAGCAGCCGGTAACACAACGTTTCGTCCGTTTTCGATGCCGATGCATCTTGATTTATCCGCGGATCCAAATGAAGAAGCGACACCGATTCGACTCGGTTTTCGGATCGGACGCAATCGACTGATCGAGTTGCTGGAATTGTATCGCGAGCTTGGCGTCAATCATCTGTTCTTCGCCTTATTCGACGGTGAGCGATCAGCAGAAGACGTCATCGATGAACTCGGAACGTACGTCGTGCCGCATTTCCCTCCCTTATCATAATGACTTATATAATTAAAAGTAACATGCATGAAACCCAGTCCCTTCTCGGAACTGGGTTTCATGTCGTTTTATTGCACATCACGTCGAATACATTCGTCCACTTTCGGGGATTGTTTTTTAACCAATTGCACATTCCAAACATTTTTCGCTTTACTTTTGAGTTCTTATGACCTTATAATAAATTCAAGATAACAATTACCTTAAAGGAGGAAGCGCTGTTGACACTACTCATTGCTTTTCTAGCCATCGTTTTCATCATGCTCGCCCTTGACCTTGGAGTCTTCCATCGTAAGGCACATGAAGTTTCGCTTCGGGAGGCCTGGACGTGGACGTTCGTCTGGATCGCGATTGCCGTCGCCTTCGGTGGCTGGCTCTACTTCGATCAAGGAAGTTCCGCTGCGATCGAATATACGAGCGTTTATTTCATCGAGAAGGCTCTCGCGATCGATAACGTATTCGTCTTCTCGCTCGTCTTCGCATACTTCGCGATTCCATTGAAGTATCAGCACAAAGTCTTATTCTGGGGTATTCTTGGTGCAATCTTCTTCCGCGTCATCTTCATCGTCGCTGGTGTTTCGTTGCTTGAGAACTTCGCTTGGGTCTACTACATCTTCGGAGCGTTCCTCGTCTACACTGGTTGGATGATGTATAAAAACATCGGTCAAGAGACGTCGCTCGAAGAGAACAAAACGATTCGTTGGTTAGAGAAACGTTTACCGATCACGCAAGACATCTCGTCTGGTAAGTTCGCAAAACGAATTGATGGGAAACTGTTCTTCACGCCACTCTTGATCGCGCTCGTCTTCATCGAGATCTCGGATATCGTCTTCGCCGTCGACTCGGTCGCAGCAAGCTTCGCGTACTCGCGTGACCCGTTCATCATCTTCTATGCGAACATCATGGCGATCCTTGGACTCCGTAGTCTCTACTTCGTCCTCGCGAACTTGATTGATCGTTTCTACTACTTGAAACACGGTCTTAGCTTCATGCTCGTCTTCATCGGAGCGAAGATGATCTTCAGTGACGTCTACAAAATGCCAATCTGGATGTCACTCGGTACGATCGTCCTCGTCATCTTGATCAGCGTCTTCTACAGCTTCTACAAGACGAAACCAGGAAAATAATCAATCGTAATACAACAGGGAGTGGATCCGTTGATCCACTCCCTGTTTGTGTTAGCCGACCTGTTCGAGTCGACCTTGATTGATGCGGTAGACGGAGTCACAAAGTGCATCGATGTCCTGTTGATTATGACTCGTCAAGATGATCGTCTTCCCTTCTTTTTTGAACGACAACAAAAGTTCCCGCAGACGCAAGACACTATCGTGATCGAGTGCATTGAATGCCTCATCCAAGATCAAGATGTCCTGCTGTTCCATGATAGCTTGCGCGATTGCGAGCTTTTGTTTCATTCCGAGCGAATATTGTTTGACCTTCTGACGATTGCCAGGCTGTAATCCGACGGTCCGCATCGCTTGTTCGATGTCAGCATCTGTGATCACTTTTCGGATCGCTGCGAGTTGCTTTAAGTTCTCAAATCCTGATTTATGGGCGATATAACCCGGTCGATCGATGATGACGCCGACGTTTTCCGGAAAGCGTCGTGTCGGACCAAGCTGTTCATTCCGGACGGTGATCGTTCCCGCGTCCGGATGGATGAATCCGCAAATCATCTTGAATAAGACCGACTTTCCTGAACCGTTCGGTCCCGTAATGCCGACGATGTCTCCTTTTAGAATCGTCAAATCGACGTCTGCGAATAACGGATTGCCTTGATACCCTTTCGTGACCTGCTCGAGCTTGATCATTTCCATGATACATCCTCCTTATATTCGTATGCTTTTTTGAAACAGAACATATAACCAGACAAGTGAAAGTCCAACATAGATCAACAAAACGATTAAGAGGTGTGTCAGACTAAACGACTGCAATTGGGCAAATCCATTCAATCCGGACGGAAAGATGCCATACCGATTGAAGTTCGGCAGTAAGAAAACCGATAAGACGCCGAACAAACCGAGCATCGCGTATCCATCTGGGAATTGCCACAGCAAGATGAAGCTGAAAAGAGAATAAAGCATTAATTGTAGCATCGAGATGCCAAACAGTTGCAGCAGCAATTGCATCGGTGAAATCGATAAAAGGCTAGTCGAAAGCGATAGCGATACGCCTTGCAGCATTCCGATTACCATCGTTCCGAGGATCAGAAGTGAGAGAGCAAGTAGATAAAAACGCCCTTCTTTTACGAAGACATGGAGTGCCCATTTTTCGAGTCGTTGGTAACGCATCCACGTGTATGGTCCGATTGCCGTCATTTGATCCTGCAGACGCAATTGACTTAAGTAAGCGAGTCCGAAGAAAAGGATCAGATGCGACACGAGTTGGAGAAACGAACTGCCCTCCGCACTGACACCGTAAAACACGACGACGAACAGATCACCAATCGTTTGCAACTCAGTTGACGCTCGACTACTACTGAGGAAGATGTACAGACTAGCAAGCATCGCATAGGTGAGATACGGTACGAACTCATTTCGCGAAGTCAGTAGCTGACGAAGCGGTCGCATCCATTGCGCCAGTAAATAGATCAGCACGATCGCAAGACTGAGGATAACGAGTGCGATCCAGGGATGCATTATATTGGATACAGCCCCGACAGAGAAATATGTTGCGGGTGAAAAGAACTCTCCTACTCCAAACGATGATTTAAAACTAAAGATACACCAAATCACTACCCCTGCCGCCTGAAGCAACAAGCCATTACGCTTTTCGTGCAACAGAAACATAAGACACATCAATCCATGTAGGACAATGCTTGTAAGCAACCACAGAATCGGTTGTAATAAAATCACTGACAGGGGTGAATGGAAAGATGAAACGAGATAATGACTGATGTTATCACTCGTTGCAAGTTGACTGTATGGACTCCACTGCAACGTAAACGGTTGATCAACGGCACTAAGAAGACTCAGCAACAAGACGAATCCGAACAGTGTCAGAACAGCGCGTACATACCGTTTTGTCGAGTAGTACACCCAGTTCCGAAATGAGCCAACCCGAATCAAAATCGTCGGTTCATACTGCTGTTCAATCGTTCGAAACGAGAGGAATAGCAGTAACGGCATCAGGAAAAAGAGGATTAGGTACATATCATTTTGAATCGCAAATGTGATGTCCCACGCGTTGACGTCTTTACCGAATTCTTGTGCTTCGGACAGAACTTCTTGTCGTCTATACCATGCGACGTAGCTGATCACGAGGAAGAATAAACTGTTCAGTACAATCGAAATGTTTCGTGTCCTCTTCATGATTGGAAGATCCACTCCGGTTTCGGTCGAATCATCGTCAGATAGAGCGTGATGTTAACGACGACCAAAATAGTAAACGGCACGAACACCGTCCAAAGCGGTTGTTCCGTGATATTGAACGGAAAGACCGTACTGATGGGCGAGAACTGTGGTGCTTGCATGATACCCGCAACGAAATTAAAGATATGATAAGCGACGAACGGTAACGAAATTGCGAGATAGACTTGTTCGAGCACCAAAATCAACAGATAAGCAAGCGTCGCATACGCTGCTCCGTTGAGTCCAATCCAGGCAGCATAGAGGACGGCATAGAGTAACGGATGAATGTCCGCTAAGAACGAAAATGCATTTGAGGTCTCATATGTCTTTTCGCTGAGAGACCAATAATTAACGAGACCGATGATTGGTTCGACGTAATGAATGAGGACGAACGTCACGATTGTCATTAAAAAGAATACGAGTCCTGTCAGTGTCGCATTGACGAAACCGACCGCAAGCAGATAATCCTTTAGACTCGCACGTGTTCGGACATATGTCAGATAGTTATCCTTGTATTCAGCGATGAAGATTGGCAAGAAGATCAAGACCGCAAGTACCGGAAACAGCATCGGGATCATTCCTGATAGCGTCTCCTCGAACACTTCGATCGGTAAGAAGAACTGATAGCCTTCATAAATGAAACTGAATTGAAGCACCGGTAACCCAAGAATGATCAGAAGATATAACACGCATCGTTTCACCGTGAACGCTTGCGACCAAACGAGCTTGATTTGCTGCGACATATGACCCCTCCTATTTTCGTAATGCCCAAAACCAATAACCCAGGACGTTAAAGAATACGACTGAGACGATACTTAACAGATGCAATCGTCCTGCATGATAGAGCTTGATGATGCTCCAAATGACCGATGTCACAAGATAGATCGTCATGCCGATCAACGCGAGCACGGCACCGAATTTCGTGACGTCAAAGCTTTCTGTCGTCGTCAGGTGCTGCTCGTCAATCAGATAGATGCCATGTGAAATGAACAACTCCGGTAACCAAATCGATTTATGAATGGTGAAATCACGCGAGGACGCCGCGTCTTGTCCGGAAATCGATACCAGCAACAGATGATCTTCTAGAAGACGTTCATACGCTTCGATTGAGCGTTCATTGCTATAAAAGGCATCCGCATAAGTGAGCGACTGATGCTGGCTCAATATCATCGTGCCGATAAAGCATAATATCGTTGCAGCAGCTATACTAATCCCGATGCGGAGCAACCACGAAGCGAACGTCCGCTCTTTTCGATAGACCCACGTCAAGAGCTGATCGACATGTTCCTTGCTACCGTAGCGATACATGGCAAGCTTCGTCGCTTCTTCTTCTGAGTAACCTTGAATCATCAAGTCTCGCACCGATTGTTCGAGATGGCTTCGCGTCTCTTCCATGACGTCGATGATTTCCGGATCCGTCACATCCGCATCTTGATACAAGTCATGGACGAAATGATCGAGTTTATTCAAGCGCACCGTCTCCCTCTTCAAGAAACTTCGGGAGTAGTTGCTTCAGAAAACGCCATTCACGTCGTTTTTTCGCAAGAAGGATTTTTCCTTCAGTCGTCAGCGTATAATATTTACGCCGCCCGCCGCCCGCTGCTTCGTCACTCCAATAGGATGTGACGAACCCTTTTTTCTCGAGTCGCTTGAGTGACAAATAGAGTGTCGCCTCTTTCAGTTCGAACTGCTCGTCTGACGTTTGCCGGATCGTCTTCGCGATTTCATACCCGTATCGGTCTTGATCGTTCAGCAACGACAAGATAATCGTGTCGACGTGCCCTTTTAACAGTTCTTTATCGATTTCCACCCCGTCCTACCCCTTCCTTATTCTGGATTTATCAGTACCTTAACGATAAACTGAATTACTCTGTAATGCAAAGTACTTTTTACAACTTATGGGAATGAATCAACAAAAAGCACGCTCCTGTTTAAGAGCGTGCCAGTCGATTTAGTTCAATAAGTCGTTTACTTTCTTCGAATCTTCGATAAAAGGTTTCGTGAACGCCTTCAGCGCTTTCTCATTATCGTACGCCGTAAAGTCTTTTCCATACCAATCGCGCAGCTGTTGTTTCGTAAAGTGATACGAAGCATCCTCGATCGTCATGTTGACGTGGTCGACATTCGGAATCAATGTGAACAGTGCTGTTGCATTGTAGATTGCCGTACGATTGCTTTTTTGTTCGACCTGTCCTTCTTCATATCCAGCATAACGTAACGTGAGTTGATACGGTTTATCCTTCGTCGACAGTTCCATTTTCTTCAACCGATCCCCATGCGGTAGCTGTTGGACGATGTCTCGTACTTTGCTGTTATCTCCTAAATATGTACCTTGTTGCTTAAATACATCGGTTTGTGTTGCGGCTGTTCCGCAACCACTGAGTATTAGCATGCCGCTCGCTAAGGCGATTGCACCAACTGTCTTTTCCATGTTTATTTCCCCCAATACGTTGACTCGTTCTCATCCTAATAAACGAACCAAACAAAGAAAAGTTTCGAAATAAAGGAAATCAACGCTTTGAAGAACTCGGTGATCTTAGTTTTAAGTAGAGTAGGCTGTACAAAGTACCTACACCTACAGCAATCAAAACTTTAATAAAATTAAACCGAGTGAACCCTTCAAAAGCGTACCCTTTTATCTTTTGAGCCAAAGTTGCTTCCGGAATCCAATCAATCGTATATCCGATGCTGAAGGATAAAAGCAAACTGAGGAATAAATAAGTAATGATGGCACTAAAAATAAATCTTTTGATAATCATGATATCCCTCTCTTTTTCAAAATGGAATAAAGCAACTATTCATTCATATAAAAAGTAAATCATTTAAAAAATATATAAAACCACAAGTCATTTCCCTATATAATGTTAATTACTATGTTACTCTATTATTATTCGAAAGTTCGAAAATCCAGCTATACCTATTTACGGAGGTCTTTGATGTTAAATCTATCTGCCTACCTACTAGTTACGCTTCTTTTATTCGCCCTGCTGACATGCGGATTTGTTTTTGCGATACGCCGGTTCATCAGAAAAATCAAATCGTAACTACGACAACCCGGTCTCTCAGACGAGAGAAGCCGGGTTGTTGTTCGTTTCATAGAGTTGTCGGATGCGATGCACGATGTCGTTTGCCGTTTCCGGTACAGGTGGCATCCAAAGCCCCGTTACTGGACCGTAGACGACGGGATTGATTGCCACCTCGTACCCACCATACGGATGTTCTTCCGCTGTCGGCAAATAACCGATATAACCGTTCGTATAGCCTCCGAAAAAGGCGAGTTCCGTTTGACGCATCTGTTGAATCTGTAGCGCTGTCTCACAGAACGGCTCCATCGGGATGCCTGAGAACGAACCATCATTTAGTTCAAACAATTGAACTTCGACCGGGATGGTGAGTGTTGTTCCCGATTGCTCTTGAACGTACGCCAACCAGCGCGCTGCGCTGACGCCCCATGTCTGTTCAGCGTAAGTTGCCATGTCTTGCAATACGTCCGCAACCGGTATTTCTGTTAAGCGCATCGGATAAATCACCGACTGAATCCGGTGGTGCGTTAACGGTTGAAACGACACGTCTGGAATCGTCGTCAAGACGTGTCCACTTAGAGCAAACGCCATCTTCTGTAGACTTGCTAGGTCACCACGATATTTCGCATTGACGTTTCCCGTCGCCCCCTGGACGATCACGACTGGACAGCCGAGTGCCTGTTCGAGGATCGTTCGAGCGACGCCCGGGTAATCACCGGATAAGACGACACTATCTGATTTCAAGACGTTCGGATGCGCTGTACAGAAAACGAAGGCTCCGACGAGACTCGCATCATCGGCACGGCGAACCAACAGTGTTCCGATTCGGTCATCTGTCACACCAAGCGGATCCGTTCCCATCACCGCGTGACCATTCCTTTTCTCTCGTCGGTTGACGCCGATTTTTCCAGACGTCACACCCCAACCCATCTCGACCGACTGCATCGATTCGCTTGCTTTGACGGCAGATAAGATCGCTTGTTGCGTCAAGATCGTTTTGTAGGCGACGGTCAACGGTTCAGTTCCCGCTGTCGCTGGTCCCGAATGCGTATGCGTGTAGACAACCGTGATCTGTTTCTTTGACACGTCTAGACGGTCCGCGATACCTTCACGAATGGTATCGGTATCGCCGACGAGCAAACCGATGTTATCGATGCTGACAAAAACCGATGTCGTCTGCTCACTTTCAAAGATACTCGCTGTGACATATAGCGGATCATGTATGCTTGCGACACCGACTTCTCGGTGATAACCGATGAAGGCGGCACCGAGCGGTGGATTGATTACTTCTCGATGCATTCCAAAACGACTCATGTCTGACGTTCCCCCTTGAATAACACATTACTTCTTCCATATACTAACATTAACTATAGCAAAGGAGGAGATGCAGATGTCGATTCGTTGGAAGGAAGAGATGCTTCAGTTCGAGACATACCGTGAAGCCGAAGTCTGGGCGGATTCGATCACGAACGAGATCCATGGTCGGTCAATCACCGGTTATTGCACTCCTGACTTTAAAGTCGCGACGATTCTTGCATTTTATTTAGCGGAAAACCCAGACTATCGCGTACGGTCGGCAACGGTTCACCTCGATGAAAAGATTTATTATCAAGTCTGGGTCGAGATACTCGATTCACTTTGACTTCGTGAATTGGTCCAGGACGATTTCCTGAAACGCGCGTGTCACGGGTGAGCCCCACTTCGACTGTTTCGTAAGCAGATGGGCATACATCGGTTCGAACGTCTCATCATGATGAATAACTTTCAACGTACCAGACTCCACTTCATCCGCTACCGTCACATACGGTAACACAGCAAAACCAAGCCCGTTCATCGCCATCTTCTTGATCGCCCCGATACTCCACAATTCTTGTGTCTGAAACGAGATGTCTTGGTTTCTGACGCACGCCTCAAACATCGATCGGTAACTGCATCCTTCTTCATTCGTCAGAAAGACGTATGCGTTCACGGAAGATCGAATCGCGTCAAAATGATCCGGCATCGTCGGATGACCAATGATGACGATTTTTTCTTCTGTCAAAATGTCATGCGTACAACGTTCGGCGGAAAACATCGGATACAGCATCAAGGCGACATCGACCCGTCCATGTAAGAGTTCATCTTGATTTTCCTTACATGTCCCATTCGATAAGACGATGTTGACATTCGGATATGCTGTCATGAACGTCTGTAAGACGGAGCCAAGACGAGAGATTGTCAGTGACTCTGGCGCTGCGACTTTCAAGACGCCTTCAAAGGGATCCTGTTGTTGAATCGACTTTATTTTCTCATGTGTCGCTAGTAAATCTTCAGCTAACGGGATGATTTCCTGACCTAAAGGTGAGAGCTGAAGCGTACGATTGGCATAGAAAAACAAGGCACCGCCTACTTCTTGCTCGAGCAGTTGCATATGGGACGTGATTGTCGATTGCGTATAGCCGAGGTCACTCGCAGCTGACGTATAACTCCTCGTCTCAATAATCTTCAAGAAGCTGATCAAATGGCGAATTTCCATTTCAAGACTCTCCTTTCATCGTCCATCGAAAAAAATGATGGCATGATTCTTTATTTCAATTTTATTTATCGATCTTGTCATCTTACACTAGAATTCAAGTATTCGATAGAACGAAAAAGGAGTGTTCTCATGAATGTTGTTGCTTTTTTATCTTATGTCATCATTACGTCCATCACACCTGGACCAAGTAATCTGTTAGTCCTGCATGAATCGAGCCACTTCGGTTTTCGTGGTGCTTGGCGATTTAATACCGGAATCTTACTAGGGTTCATGATACTCGGGTTGATCAGCGCATTAGGGACGACAGTATTACAAGCGACCTTACCTATGATCGAACCGATTCTTCAGTGGCTTGGTGCCGCATACCTCGTCTACCTTGCCTATAAGATTGGTTTCCCGAAACAGACAGCAAGTCAGATCGATACCGTGCCAGCGACATTTTTATCCGGTCTGTTGTTCCAACTCATCAACGTCAAGAGTATCCTTTTTTTCTTAACCGCTTTATCAACGTTCATTCTGCCGCACAGCACGTCTACTGTAGAAATCGTTCAATACACGTTGTATGCCATCATTCTCGGGTGGATTGCCTTATTGCTTTGGGCAGGAAGTGGCTCGTTGTTTCGTTCGTTATTTCAAAGATACGACGTCGCGTTTCGCGTCATTATGTGTACCTTACTTCTTTATTCAGCTGTAACGATTTTTCAGTGAAATGCCGAAAAAGGACAGCACACCTCAGTTACGAGGCATGTTGTCCTTTGTTAATGCAATCATCGCTTCAACCGCCGCGTCCATCCGGTCTTGTAAACCAATCTTATTCAAAACGACGAGTCCTTCCGTGAAGACAAAGAGCAACGCAGTTTGCTGTTCGACATCTTCCCCCTCTGTTGGCACGTAGATCTGTTTAATCCAATCGTCGAACGACTCCCCGATCGTCCGCGTGATTGACGTATACGGTTCTCCCTGACTCGTTGCGAGATGGGTGATCTCGAACCAAAGATTCAAATATGGCTTGATTCGTGGCTCATCGATTGCTTGACGTAGAAAGCGGACGAATGCCGTGAACTCGAGTTTTAAATCCGGTTGCTGCAGTAAATCAATCAGTTCTTGGCTGATCGCGGTCAACACTGCGGTCTCGATATCTTGCTTATCCTTGAAATAATGCATCAGCATCCGGTCACTCGTCCCGGCAGCGGTCGCCATCTTCTTCAGACTCATTTCCTTGATGCTTGATGCTAACGTCGCTTTTGCGATCTGATGCGTATAATCCTGTCGCTTCTGTTCAAACTTATCCATTATGATCGATTCTCCCTTCTCCTTTTTCATCATACAACATCTAAGTAGATTGACGCATGAATGTAGTACATGCTACATTAATTTGTAGTAACCACTACATTTCAAGGAGGATCCTTTATGAAAGAATCTCAAGCTTCATTTGTAGACAGCATCCCGAAACCTTTATTGCTCGTCATTACGATCGCTTTCGCTGTTTTAACTGCCTTTTCGATCATTGACTTTGGTGTACTTGGCATCTTTGCGGAAGCGACACAAAACACGGCGACGCTCCAGATTTTCGTCGACCTGATTCTCTGCGCCCTCTTCATCATCGTTTGGCTCCGCCATGATACACGTCGTACCGGACGAAGCTTTCCGCTTTGGGCAATCATCACCCTCGCGATTGGTGCGTTCGGACCCCTACTCTATTTATTGACTCGAAAATCATGACGTTCTGACACGTGCCGCATCTTCGGTACGTGTTTTTCTTAAGACAAACTTAAGAATGCGACTCCGTCTATCAAAAGAATTCGATCGTATCCTAAGAGGTAGATTACAACTTAAAGGAGTTTTTACCTCATGAAGAAAGCCATCTTTGATACGATCGTCCACTTAAATGCTCGACCAGTTGTCGCGAACACACTAAAACGGTTTGCAATGAGTCGCTTTAGTAAACCACTCATCCGACCTTTCATTCGCACCTATCACATTCAGACGGATCAAGCGCTGAAGTCCGTCGATTCGTTCACCTCGCTGCACGATTGTTTCGTACGCGAGTTACGTCCCGGTATGCGACCAATCGCAACTGCGCCAAATGCCTTCGTCAGTCCGAGTGACGCCGTCCTATCCATCGTCCCGGTGTTAACGCAAGATAGTCGGTTTACAATCAAAGGTCAGGATTATACCGTTGCTGAGCTGATCGGCTCGAGCGAACGCGCCCAGGATTACGCGAACGGTGTCGCCTTGATTTTCTATTTGAGTCCGACCGACTATCACCGTATCCACTCGCCAGTCACGGGCGAAATCACGACGAGTTATACACTGGGGCGAGAATCGGCACCCGTCAATGACATGGGGCTACGATTCAGCAAACGTCCGTTGACACGTAATTATCGCCGCGTCACGCGTCTGCAAGTCGATCACCGCACGATTGAGCACGTCATGGTCGGTGCGCTGAACGTCAATACGATCGTTCAGACACATCAAGGACGCCTGCTGGAGCGTGGTGCAGAGTTCGGTTACTTTTCGTTCGGTTCAACTGTCATCCTCGTCTTGCCACCGGACACGGTCGAACTCGCTCCAGGCATCGAACGTAGCGTCAAGATGGGTGAGCAGATCGGACGCTGGATATCCTAAAAATGGATTCCCCTTTTTTAAGATTTCTGACTAAGAAAAGCATTTGAATTTGCTAGACTAAAGGAAACTGCTGTTCAGAGGTGGTCCTCATGTCCGAACGCTTATTTAAGCGAACCTTACTGATTGCATGCTTACTTTTCCTCACGTTTTTCACGCTCTATGGTATTCACCGCGCTTCAGCGATATCTGAACCCGAACACCTCATCTTTCAGGCAAAAGGCGAATCCTGGAACGCCGTGATTCATGTACGGCAAGTCAAAGAACGTCCTTTATCTTACCGGGTAAGCGAAGGCTACGCCCTAACATATATCGGACAGGATCTAAAACGAGTGGAGCACCAACAGAAACCTGTGACCTGGTTTGTCGATAGTCAGTTGTCAGATGGTCGATATGCTAAACACTCTAGCCATTTCCAAAGCTTCATTGGAACCGAAAGAGATGGCGCCACCTTTGAGACGAGTGCCGCCTTACAAATCTTTAAAGATACTGACACGTACCATGTCCGAATCAAATGGGATGGCAACCGTGAAGAGCAGTTGACGTTAACGTGTATCGGCATGGAATAACTTACAAAACGGGAAAGAGGTTATATCATGAAAAAAGTCGTTTTATCATTCGCTTTCTCGATTATGACGGTATGGATATTAGTTGGTTGTAATAATGAAGAGATAATGCAAAGTACTAGTGAAAAACCGACGGCATCCGAAGTATTGAGCGAAGATGCTAAAGCAGACATTTTTCAATTCAATGATACGATCTACAAATCAGACGTAGCATGGGCAGAAAAAACCGAAGTCACTCAGAATGAAAAAGTTGGAGAAATTAAAAGAAGAAGTTCGGATAAAGACGCTTTTGATAATGGGACTGCTACGAAACTCTATAAGGGTACCGTCCTATACTCTACTAAAGAAAGAAATGACATTTTGCTAGTGAGTTTCAATGGGAAATTAAAAAAGTACGTTGCTTTAGGAGAAGGTTAATTTGTCTATAAGAAAAGGCATCCTCAGCTAAGGATGCCTTTTCTTATTTAGATCATGCTGATAATTGAGAAGCTAATCAGCCGTTGACGACTTTTTCAGATACATCTTCATTCATCGACTGACGATTGATCGAGAGCGTTTCTCCCTCTTTAAGTCGTTTTCGATATTCTGCTGTCGCCGTGAATAAGACATCTGTTGACGAGTTGAGTGCTGTCTCAAACGAATCTTGTAACACACTGACTAGAACACCCGCTGCTACGACTTGCATCGCGATGTCATTCGGAATCCCGAATAAGCTACATGCGAGCGGAATCAAGAGGAGCGAACCGCCAGCGACACCGGATGCGCCACATGCACAAACAGCAGCGAGAACACTCAAGATGATGGCTGTCGGAAGGTCGACTGGGATACCAAGCGTATGAACCGCTGCTAACGTTAAGACGGAAATCGTGATGGCCGCTCCCGCCATATTGATTGTGGCACCGAGCGGAATCGAGATCCCGTACGTCTCTTTATCGAGGTCAAGTTTCTTACATAATTCCATGTTGACCGGAATGTTTGCAGCTGAGCTTCGTGTGAAGAAAGCGGTAATTCCACTCTCCCGGATACATTTGAAGACGAGTGGGTATGGATTCTGACGAACGTTGATGAACACGATGAGAGGATTAACAATGAGTGCTACGACAAGCATCGTGCCAATCAATACCAATAATAAATTCCCGTAATCGAGCAATGAAGAAAGACCGTTTTCCGTAACAGAGCCAATGACGATTCCCATGATACCAAGAGGAGCCAGTTTGATGACCCATCCGACCATTTTCGCAATGGCGTCAGAGAAATTCGAGATGAATGTCTTCGTCGTATCGGACGCATTCTTTAAAGCTATTCCTAATACGATCGCCCAAGTCAGAATGCCAATGTAGTTCGCTTGGATGAGCGCATTAACTGGATTATCAACCATATTCAAGACGAGTTTCTGAAGAACTTCAACCGTGTTCCCAGGAGCAGCCAATTGTTCCGCACCTTCTGTTAATCGAATGTTCACTGGGAAAAGGAAACTAACGATGACCGCAATGGCTCCCGCTAGGAACGTCCCGAGCAGATACAAGAAAATGATCGATTTCATATTCGTCTGCTGTCCTTTTTTATGCTGCACGATTGATGCCATAACTAAGAAAAAGACTAAAATCGGCGCGACTGCCTTCAGGGAAGAAATAAATAAAGTCCCAAAAATGGTCAAGGATTTCGCCGCTTCAGGAATCGTGACGGCTAAAATAATACCCACGATCAAGCCAATCGCGATTTGTTTCACTAAACTGATTTGGTTCCACATCTTCAACACTTTCATACGTTCCCCTCCAGGCTTACAAAAAATAAGTTATTTAGAATTCGAAAAACGATGACTTCTCTCTTCTACTCAAAAGGATGAATAGTCTAGTCATTCACTTTTCTAAAAATTCTCGCAGTTTGTTGTGTTCTATTCTTGCATAAATCGTGTGAAATAAAAACTAGTTTTTTGCAAGAAATATAATTCCTTTTACTGGATGTTGAATTAGCATACGAATGCAATCGATTGCATAATTACAAAAAAAAAGTAGAAGAATAGACATGCCTCCTTCTACTTCATTATGTAAACTAAATCTTTTTTTTAAGTGTTAATTATCCTTTCTTTACTTTTCAAGAGATCGTTGTTTTTTTGCGTTTGACGATCAACAAAACGATCACGAATAGAAACTCAAGGATTATAAAGATGCCGACGAAGAAATAGACGACTAACACCTGACTAATCCCATCGACAGCAATCGTGTAAAACCACAGTAATGAAATGCCCGTCGTATAAAGAAGATTGATGATTGTTCCACTAATCAGACTAGCTTTCAAACTTTTCTTACTCCGCGCCTGGCTCACGATGATGATGATGGCACCGATCACCCAGACGATGAGTATGAGTTCAAGGATAGTCTTATCGTTCCATTGTACATCCATGATTTACTCTCCTTTTCAATAGGCTGATTGAATGCGATTGATACCTATATTTTACAGCAATACAAACTCTTCTAGCCTTATGAAAGTTAAGCAAATAAGTTTTTAAAGATCCAAATCAGAATAGTCTTTCATTTTCCTAACCCGAACACTTTCCTCCTGACCGATTTGATCGGTCTCTTTCAAGCGGTGCTGAACGACGAGCAACACTAGTATGATCGCAGAAATCACACAAATCGTCGCACAGTACGGTTGCGCGACGCGCTCGAACTCTAACGCTGATAGCACCTGTAAGATCGTCAATCCCGCGAGCATCCCGTGGAAATACCGTTGATAGCTGCGCGGCATTCCTGGCTGCCCGAATGTCTCATACCAGACGTATAAGCCGAGTCCGAACGCAAGTCCGTTCAGGATCGGCGAAGGAAGAAGGAAGAGAAGAATGCCGAGACTAAGCATCAACCAGGCGTAACGGATGACCGGCTTAAAGAAAGCAGGATCGAGCTGCGCTTCCTTTTCCTCGATGACGGGCGCTGCTTTCTCCGCTTCAGTCAACGGTCGAAACCCAAGGGCTTCTTTCGCTTCTGCTAACTCGAGCATTCGTTTCTTCATCCCGAAATAAAACGGAAAACGTTCTTTGACGACCTCCCCTTCATCCGTTTGACCATCCGCTTGCTCTTGCACGGATACCTGATACAGCGTGCGCCCCATCCGGTAACTGACCCAGTAGTCGGTCGCTTGACCATTGTCGCGCTTGAGTTCAATCACCTTCGTTTGTTGATTCGTCATGATATGTGATTCCTTTCGTCGCAAGTTCCTGTAATTGTTCTGACGCATACAACAGGAGAATGAACCCTGAGATGAGACAGACCGCTCCGTTAATCGAGAGATTGATTGGTGATAGATAGTTTTTTGATGAGCCCGCTAAGGCGAACATGAAAAGTGCTCCTGACCAGCGATACATGCGAGTACGTGCAGATTTCCCTTCGAGATCAATCGGCCAGAAAATCATCAGAACGACGAGTGTTATGTATCCCGGAATCGGCAAGATATCAGTCAGCGTCAGTAATCCACTGAATAAGATCAATAGAGCGCTTAAAATACGCAACTTTATGATTCGTCGGTCGGCTCGAAAATCCATCGCTTCAGACAGAGCAAAAGGTGACCGGATATATCCATCGTCTAATTTTTCACGAACCCACGTTTTTTTCTGGCGATACGCGAGGAACGGATTTTTGAAAATAATCCGCTTCGTTGCAGACTCTTCATTCGTTTCCATCATATCCTCGCTATCGATTGCCTGCTCTTTTTGGGCAACACCTTCCCGGCAGAATAAAGTGCGCCCCTCTTGGTGAAAGACGATGTGATACACACGATCGTCGATTTGTTTTACTAATTGAATCATGATTTGTGCTCCCTTTATCTTACCTTCTACATTCCCATAGGTCTCACCATGCTGCGCTGACCACATATAGTATGAATAGTCCATCTAAGACACAGACATAACCATAATGTCTGACGGTCAACGAACAAAATAGGATGACGCCAATTGACAGAATGATACTGAGTCCAAATGAATCCACCGTGTCGACGCTATCCCCGTGTCCCGCTAGCGGTGTCTTTTTCGCATGCTTCGAGCGGATGAAATAGATGCCTAACGTCAACAAGAATATCCCGACACCAAGTCCAAGAAACGGTACCACCATCGACGTCTCCTCCGACATATGTATTCTTTGAATATATTTGTTTCATGAAGTTATTATACAACTATTAATTACGATATTTTCCTTTATTAAGTTTCATTGGAATTTTTCTATGTCTGGTCTACATTTATGATGTTTGGCGTATGATTTTTTCTTTTATATCTCGATTTTTCACAAAAGGAGTGCAAAACTATTTACGCTTCCATCGCACCAGCCTGCACTCCTATTTCGCATGAGGTATCTACTTTTCTTATTTAAGATTCTTGTCCGAAAAAATCAGGTCATGGACCTGTACCACAAGAGACCGCGTACTTTTCTTCACTCACCTTCTTCGAATAACAGACAAAAGGAGTTCCGCCTGTTTCACTTTTCCAATGGTACCAAAACATATGGTAGCGCTCCGCTTGTGGATCTTGTTCCGTAATGATTGCAAAGTAACTTTGATAGAAATAGCCTTCTTTATAAAGTTCGTGTCTTAGAGCACCTCTCGGCGAAGCATCCGTAAACAGAACCGGTGATAGGATTGGCATGAGTAGTACGATGATGGCTAGCGTTCCGAAACAGATCAGGACTATTTTCTTTCTGTTCTTTTTCTTAGAATTCGATTTACCCATCTTTTTCAACCTTTCCTTTTTTGGTTTTTTTGTTATATAGTAACATTATCTATACAACAGAAAGAGGTTTTGATATTGAAGAAAACTATTTTATTATCACTCTCTTTAGGTGTACTTCTATCTTCTGGTTTTTTGATAAGTAACGCAATAGCGACTTCTAATATTTCACAGGAAAAATTTGAAAGCGCGATTTCAAAGGAGCAAGCCTTCTACTTTTTTCACGAAAGTCCTGGAACAACAAAAAGCGGATTTTTTAAACAATACGCCGTTGGCACACACCAATCAATCGAGATTATCTTCACGCGACGAGGCTGTATTAATTTTTCTATCTAGTACAAAAGTGGATAAACAACAGCTACATTCATTTAGTTATAAACTTTCTAACGTAAAAGTGTACTCCGAAAATCAACGAAATTATGCTGAAGCTTATGTAACACGAACTTTTAACTTCGGAAGTGGGCTTGAAACGGGTTTAGGTGATACATTAGTGCTCGAAATCCAATCAAGTCCAGATGATTTGAAAGGATCATCTCACACCATTTCCTCGAGTAAATCAACGAGTGAAGTAAATGAGAAGTTCTCTATTGATGAATTTTTAGAAAAGTATGAAGCAGAGGCAACAAAATAAAATAACGTACAGCTACGTCTAAGAAAAACTACATCGGATATTTTGCTAACGTCCTGCTTTACAACACGAGTAATGCTCAGTACTAGTTGATATAGTCATACGAGTTCACTTCTTTTGAATAAAGTACAACTTATGCTATATTTCGTTTTGGTAATTCTTTTAACGAAGGAATCAGTCATTGTATTTTAATTTTATGGATGAAGGAGTTATCGTGTTGAGTAAATTTAGTATTCCTGTCGAAGCTGCTTTAAAAGTAATCGGCGGGAAATGGAAAGTCGTCATCTTGTGCCACTTGTTTAAAGATAAGTACCGGACGAGTGAGTTGAAACGCCTCATGCCGAATGTCTCTCAAAAAATGCTGGTCCAGCAATTAAGAGAATTAGAACAGGACGGTGTCATTCGACGTGTCATCTATCACCAAGCTCCACCTAAGGTCGAATATGAGTTAACGGATTATGGACGATCATTAAAATCGACCATGGATGTCTTATGTGACTGGGGAGAGCAACATCTCCAAAATGAACACTTGAAAAATAGCTGTTAATTTTTCTGTACTTCCCTAAACAGCCCTGCATTTTCGAATGCAGGGCTGTTTGGTGTTTGATTTTTTTTACTTCCCTCGCCCCTGTGATTTAGGAAAAGTCACTTTTTGGTGACTATGGAACTTTAAAGTGCCGTCTTCTTATTTCTGATTGCTCCCGATATGATGATGTCACACATACAGCATGATTTTTTTGCTGTAATTTTGATAAAGGAGCTAGATGAATATGAAAATCTCTACAGTACGGTTAAACAATGGCGTGGACATGCCACAAGTCGGATATGGCGTATTTCGTGTCGAGGACGGTGCGGATCTCGAGCAAGCGGTCGTGACTGCGATTCGTGAAGGCTATCGCAGCATCGATACTGCAGCCATCTATGGTAACGAACAAAGTGTCGGCAGAGGCATTGCGAAAGCTATCGAAGAAGGACTCGTAACACGCGAAGAACTATTCGTGACATCAAAAGTCTGGAATGCACATGGTTCATACGAAGAAACACTTTCTGACTACAAGGAATCCTTAGAAAAAATGCAGTTGGAGTACCTCGATCTCTACTTGATCCATTGGCCAGGGAAAGCCAAGTATCAAGCTCCTTGGAAAGCACTTGAAGAATTGTATCAAACGGACAAGGTCCGCGCGATTGGTGTGAGTAATTTTCAAATCCACCATCTCGAAGACTTACTGCAACATGAATCCATCATACCTGTCGTCAATCAAATCGAACTCCATCCGAAACTAACTCAGTCAGAGTTGCGTCAATTCTGCAGTGAACATGGGATTCAAATTGAAGCCTGGTCACCGCTTATGAATGCGGAACTTCTAGAAAATGAGGTCATTCAGGAGCTCGCTACACAATACAAGAAATCAGCCGCTCAAATCATTCTACGATGGGATATTCAGCAGGATATCATTACGATTCCTAAGTCCATGACGCCTTCACGGATGCAAGAAAATCTGCGCATCACTGATTTCGAAATCCTTCCAGAAGATATGGAACGATTAAACCAATTGAATGAAAATCTTCGGAGTGGACCGGATCCAGATACGTTTGACTTTTAATCAACATGGACACTTTATCCGATCTGAAAAGGAGCTTACCGATGTCGATCGAAGACTTGATACAACAAACACAACAGGAAGAACATACTTTACGTTTTAAGCGATTCACACTCGATGATATCTTTCCTTTAGGATTGACCTTGATTCAAGAAGCACAGAAAAACAACGTATCCATCGCCATTGATATTACAGTCAATGGTACGTCGATGTTCCATTATAAGATGCCAGGTACGACCCGTATCAACGGGGAATGGATTGAACGAAAAAAACGAGTCGTCGACTACCATCTTCACAGTTCTTACTTCATGCAATTACAAGCTGCACGTAGTGAGATGACGTATAACGAGGAACATCGACTAGACTCAAGCTTTGCTGCTTTCGGCGGTTCTTTCCCGATCATACTGGATGGTGGACTAATTGTTGGAATGATCACAGTTTCAGGATTAACTCCTGAAGAAGATCATACGATCGTAGTAAATGCATTGCGTACTTATCTAAACGAACGGGAGGTGCTCTGATGCCATTACTTTCTCTAAATACTTGGCCAGCGATGTCACGTGATACGAAACGACAACTCATCCATCAACTGACGAATACAACGGTCGAGACATTGAACATGATTCCTGACAAGATTCAAGTCTTGATTCACGAACAAGAACCAGAAAACTTTGGAAAAGCGGGTGCCATGGCATCCGATCCGACCTTTTCTTCCGATAGCCGCATAACGAATTGGCAGACACTAGCGTCTTATGCAACAGACACCACTCCTGTCGCAGGAATGGCTATCTTGACAATCGATGTGTGGGATACGTTTGATCAAGAAACAAAAGATGCATGGGTGAATAAGTTAACTGAAGTTCTCTCGCTTTTCACCCATGCACCTGGAGATAAGATATTGATTCTTATTCGAGAAATGCCCCCAGGAAATTGGGCGCAAAACGGTGTCACAGGTATCCATGAAGATTTTTTAACGAAGAGTAGAAGATTGAGATAATTTATCTTCGTTACATTATTGATTTAAGATTCAACCTAGCGTTCTTTACTACCATAATTTTTTGTTTCATGGCCATGCTGTTTATCCTTTCACTTCTATCGAGACGGTTTTATCTTTTCCGCTAATGCTATAAAAATTTGTATTATGATTTTAGCTTAGTAAGAAATCGATTTTCAGTCATAAAAAATGAACGAGTATAATAAAATGGGTAAAGAAAAAAATCTTCTATCAATTTTATTATCGAAATTTACTGGAGCAGTGACGAGGTACTCGTCACTGCCTTTTTTCGTCCCCAGAAACGGAGGGATTGATGAGACATCGAAAAAAACGGATTGAAAACGAAACAGACGAGGGAACAAGAAGTGGATCCCGTTTTTGATGCCCGAGCATAAAGGATTGCTGAAACGCTATTACCAGGAGGTGCATCATCTCAAGTTCGAGGATACGGAGGGACCGATTGATGGGACGATCGAGAACGCGTTGAACGACGCGATTTTTAGTGGAGACATCGTCACGGTAACGGCAATAAACGGTCCGTTGACGCATCGTTTCGATGTCTTCGTCGAAAAACACATCTGAAATTGAATTTTTATACAGTAAAGCGGCGAGATTGTTGATCTCAAACTCTGAACACACTATATTCATCCTGATTTCATCCGAAATCGTTCTATGTATTTTGAGTCAGTTGTAATTTTAGAAGCTTTAAAGCAAAGTATTTAAATTTAATAAGATAATAAATAAAATTAAATGTAAAAATTAAATATAAATGTAATAAATGTAAAGAAATAAAAATAACAAAATTGACTAAAAAAGCAAAAAAAAATTTTAGTATGTTATCATAAGTGTAAAATATTTCAATAAAATCAGAGTGGAGATGATATGAAATGTCAAATGAAACAATTTTTCTTGTGATTGCAATCCTTATAGGTTTATATTTTGGAGTTTTCGCAAAACCTTCAAAAAAAAATAAAAAATAATGTATTTTGAAATTAAAAAAATTGAGGTGAGTAAACCTGTTTAGTAAAAACTATTTAATAATGCAATTTGATAAAAGTGATTGCGCAGCTGCTTGTCTTGCAACTGTTTGTAAATTTTATAGGAAAGAAATAACCATTAATGTTTTAAGAGATATTCTTGGAACGGATATGAAAGGAACAAACTTGACGGGACTAGAGAATGGAGCAAAACAACTTGGATTTGAAGCAAAAACGATTCGAGTAAATAAAGACGAATTTGTGACGCCATTCACAGTTCCGGCTATAGCTCATGTTGTTACAAAAGAAGGAATCAGTCATTTTGTAGTAATACATAAGATAAGTAACAGTACCGTTACTTATTTAGATCCTGCTAAAGGAAAAGTTAAAGAGTCAGTTGAAGAATTTTGGGAATGTTTTACGGGGGTTCTTCTTTTGTTGATTCCTGGATATGAATTTTCAAATCAATCATATTCAGATGAAAAATCTCTTTTATTACAGTTCATTAAATTGTTAAAACCTCAGAAAAAATTATTTATCTATAGTATACTAGCCTCGATTTTTTTAACGATTTTCGGTATAGCCTCATCACTATTCTCAAAAATTTTAATTGATGATTTAATTCCAGGACAATCTAGTAGTCAATTACAAATTTTTGTTTTGTTTTTCCTTTGTATCGGATTATCTCAAACAATATTGTCTTTTGTTCGTCAGCATATGCTTCTTTACTTATCACAAAAAATCGAAATGCCGTTATTGCTGAATTATTTTAAACATGTCTTTAAGCTACCTATGAAGTTCTTTATGAATAGATCTGTAGGAGATATTTTAACTCGATTTAACGACGCATTTGTCATTAAAGATATTTTTACGAGTTTAGTTCTAACATTACTATTAGACATTGTTTTAACTATCGCTTCAGGAACAGTTTTATATTTTATAAATGATTCGCTCTTTTTTGTAGTTTTATTATTAGTTTTTGTTAACGCATTGCTTGTCTATTTGTTCAAATCGCCATATAAACGAATTAATATTAAACAGGTCGAATCAAGTGCTCGATTGAATGGTCATATAATTGAATCTCTCAAAGGGATTGAGACATTAAAAATGTTGTCTGCTGAAAAAAAAGGATATCAAAATATAGAAAGAGAGTACATTAGAACATTAAAGATATCTTTCAAAGAAGGACTGCTTTCAAACACACAGGAGCTCCTTTCAACCTCTTCTTTCGTCATCGGAAACATGGGGATTATGTATATTGGCGCTGTTAGTGTTATGAAAGGTGACATTACTCTTGGAACATTATTAGCTTTTTTAACACTTTCTCAATATTTTATGGATCCTATTGGAAGGCTTATTGAATTACAACTTAGTATTCAAGAAGCGAATATTTCATTAAAACGACTTTCTGAAATCTATAGTGTTAA
Organism: Exiguobacterium sp. OS-77; assembly: GCF_000414195.2. NCBI lineage: Bacteria > Bacillati > Bacillota > Bacilli > Caryophanales > Exiguobacterium > Exiguobacterium sp. OS-77. The sequence goes on from NZ_DF239008.1 coordinate 1,801,760, forward strand.
GCAAGAGAAAGATGATGCAAAAAATCCTCGGGAATTACTGAAAGGAAGTATAAAATTCCGAAATATTCAGTTTAGTTATGGGGGAAGAAGTCCGGTTCTAAAAGGAATTGATTTAAATATTCAATCTGGAAATAAAATTGCAATTGTAGGACCTTCAGGAAGTGGGAAATCAACGATTGCTAAATTATTGATTAAGTATATGGAAGCAAACAAGGGTGAAATTACAATTGCCGGAGAAAATATAAACGATATTGATGTTGCTCGATTAAGGCAATCTATAGCATATGTACCACAAAAAATAGAGTTATTTTCCGATACTATTAGAAATAATTTATTACTAGGGGTAGATGCTGTTTCTCAAGCTGAAATAGAAGAAGCATGTCAAGTTGCATGTTGTAATGAATTTATTCAGCGTATGCCAAATAAATATGATACATATTTAATGGAATCAGGAGAAGGTATATCAGGAGGAGAAAAGCAAAAAATCGGATTAGCACGAACTTTATTAAAAAAATCGGACATATTAGTACTAGATGAAGCGACGAGTAATATCGATGTAATTGATGAATCCAAAATATATCAAAATATTTTTAAGGTTTATCAAAAACAAACAATGATAATGATTGCGCATCGTCTATCAACGATTCGTGATTGCGATAATATTTATGTTGTAGATCAAGGTAAAGTTGTAGAGTGTGGTACACATGTAGAGCTTATAAAAGAAAAAGGCTTATACTTCCGAATGTTTTCTGAACAGTCAGAGATTCAGGAAACAGATTTACAATCAGTTGAAGATAATGAATCAGTCTCGACTACTTATGAAAAAAATATAGAGGTGACAGAATTTGAATACAGATAAAACTATTCTTTTAAAAAATAATAAAACTTTAAAACTTACAAATGTAGTTGCTATTGAATCGACTGAATATCAGGATGATGAAAATATGTTAGTTCAGTTTGTGAATCATAACTCCTTAAAAATGGTAGGACCATTAGTTTATTACAGCTCGGCTTTTTTAGACTCTGACGGTGAGGTGTCGATTGTTAGAAGAACCATGACTCAAGTTGGAACATTACCAACGATAAATTCTTCTCACATTACAACTTACTCGAATATAAAAGTAGAAAATTGTTTGTTTGCTAGATTTAGAGGGCGTGAAGAAGATTTAAAGTATGCTTTTTCAAAAATCGAACTACATGCTTATGAGAACAATATACAACTTAAAGGAGATAGTTATACTATTCTTTTAGAAGGCGAGGAACAAGGTGATATTATAGCTGATGTTTTTATGGAAACACTAAGTAGAGGGCTGAATAAATGAAAGTTTACAAGTTAGAAGACTTAAAGGAAAGTCGCTTGTTTTACGATAAAAAACCACCTTCTTTTCTTTTTATATTTTGCATATTAATTCTAACTTTAACTATTGCATTTATAGCTTGGAGTATTTTTGCTACTAAAGAAGAAAAATATAATTTTGTAGGTGAGGTCGTTGCTATTCAGAAAGATTACTTTTCTGTAGGTTCTCCTCGTGCGATTTATGCGATTCATGTTAAAGAAGGGCAATTCGTATCCAAGGGACAACCAATTATGAGCTTTAATTTTGAAGAAGTAGATACTGAAATAAAGGCGATAAAAGAACAGAAGAAAATACTAAAATCAAAATCCCAGCTGTTTTTGAGGGCAAAAAAAGATCTCCAAAACAACAATAATACGTTTAATTCGAAAGACTCAAGCGAAGCAGTATTTTATTCTGAAATCCAGAGTTTAAATGCAAAGATAGAAGAGTATAAGGTAGATGAAGTGATGTTGAAGAAAGAAAAAGTTCCTAAATCTGATATAAAAAAGTACTATAAGCTTTATGAAATGAAGAAAAATCAATTGATACAAGATCTTTATGTACAATGGGGAGAAAAACAATTACAACTTGAGGATGAAATGAAAAAATTATCCATCCAAGAACATTTGCTTTCTGATAGAAAAAAGGAATTTTCAATAAAAGCAAAATTTGATGGTGTTATTCATTTTACAGCAGATCTTCATGAAGGATTACTTGTTCAACCTGGTCAAGCAATAGGAACTTTAGTTTCGAGAAAAGAAGGAAATCGAATTGAAACTCAAATCCCTGTACAAGATATTGGATATTTCAAAAAAAAAATATCGGTCAAAAGTACTATTATAGACTCTAGCGAAGTGAAAGAATATTCCAATATACAAGGTCGGGTTACTCAGATTGCTTCAGATACTGATATTAACTCTAAAGGTGAATCATTCTTAAGGGTATGGATTGACATTGAAAATACAAAGAATATGACTATTCGTAATGGAATGAGCCTGACGAATGAAATCATTATTTCAAAGAAAAGTTATTTTGATTTTTTTAAAGAAAAATTAGGAATATGAATTTTAGTAGTAAATAAATACTATTTTTTATTTTTTTATGGTAATAAATACTTTTAATTGGTAAAATAAAATTGTACAAAAAAAAATTTTTTTTTGATACAAAATTTCAGGAGGTATTTATTATGAATGCGTTAGCAATTGAAACAAAGAATGTATTGAAGTTTCCTAGTTCTTTTACAGAAGTAACAAATGATGAGATGGAATATTTAGAAGGTGGAGGTTGGGTCGGATTTAAAATTAAATTAACAAAAAGTACACGAAGTAAAGGTTCGATTGTTGGTGCAGCTTTCGTTGCTGGAGTTGTTGGTGGATATTCTAAGAATCTAATTGCCTTAGGACCATGGGGTGCAGGAGCAGCGGCAGCAATAACAGCAGCGGCTGGAGGAACTGCTGGTTGGGCAATCAAAAACCATCTGAAAACAGTTAACATTGGAACAAATGTTAAAGGGATCTCTTGGTCAAAAACACTTACAATATGATGAGTAGCTCAATTCAACATTATAAAGTACCTTTTCTATTATTCTTGATTGCTTTCAATGCTTTTATTTTCATTCTCAATATTGAATCTATAATTCCTTTTGTAATAGTTGCCAGCCTCATTGGTTACTATAAAGGGCGATGTAATGAGAATGACTTCAAATCAATCTTTAATTTAAAGCAAGAGAAGATCGACTTAAAAAACAAAAACACTGCTTTGGAATTAATGGGAGCGATCTTGTTCTCGTTAAGTACAGATATTTCGTACTTATTAGGTTTTGTAGAAACAAGTACAGTCACTGAAAATATACTATTTATAGTCATTACGTTGGTAATTAGTGTAGCTTTCGGATTACTCATTTTCCGATTTTTATTTTTAAATTTGTTTAAAGAATCAAAATGATAAGAATCACTACCTGTGAATTGTATGAAAATCTTAGTAAATGGTCGTTAATCCTATTGCACCAAGGATTAACGACCATTTTTATTATTCGATAGGTTAGACATATATTAGTAATTTGCGATTGACTAAAAATTTAGTTACAAAATAGATCATATATATTTCGACGTAGGAATGTATATAGTCTATTTTCTGCGAGTACATATTCATCGAGGTCTCTTGCTAGAATCCATACTCTGATGCTTAATCCATATATTTTTTCAAGACGATGGCGGCATTATGACCACCGAATCCAAAAGAATTGGATAGTCCATACTCTAATTCCACCGAACGTGCCCCTTCTTTTACATAGTCGAGATCACACGTCGGATCATCGATTTCAAGATTAATCGTCGGTGGAATGATTCCTTCTTGTAAACATTTCGCAAGCGCGATTGCTTCCGCTCCACCGGCAGCACCAAGCATGTGACCCAACATTGATTTGTTCGCCGTCACAGGGAGTGTGTTCGCCTGTTCCTCAAACAATTTTTTAATCGCACGTGTCTCGGACTGATCGCCGACGATCGTACTTGTCGCATGGGCACTGATCACATCGATATTCTTCGTCTCAATCCCTGCCTGTTGGACTGCACGCTTCATGGCGAGGTAGGCTCCATGACCTTCTGGATGGGTCGCCACTATATGATAAGCATCTGAACTTGCTCCGTATCCGACGACTTCCGCATAGATGGACGCACCTCGTTGCTTCGCATGTGTTAACGATTCTAGAATCAAGATGCCCGCTCCTTCCGACATCACGAAACCATCGCGTGTCCCGTCAAAAGGGCGACTCGCTTTAGCAGGTGATTCGTTTCTTGTAGACAATGCCGTCGCATTACCGAAGCTTGCTATGGACAATTCCGTGATGCCCGCTTCCGTTCCACCAGCGAATGCAGCATCAGCCTCTCCCATTCGAATAAGTCGATATGCTTCACCAATAGCCGTGTTTCCGATCGCACACGCGGATACAGGTGACATGGAAGGTCCCATCGTTTGCCACTTGATGCTAATCTGCGCGGCTGCCGCGTTAGACATCATGGAAGGTACGAGACTCGGGCTGACCCTTCTCGGACCTTTTTGGTGTAAAGCATGAACACCGTCAATCAACGTTTCAATGCCCCCTACACCTGACCCCACATATACAGCAAGTCTTTCCCGATCCAGATCAGATTCTCCTAATTTAGAATCGTTCCAGGCTTGATCAGCAGCCGCTAATGCGAACTGGACGAAGCGGTCCAGGTTACGAGCGACTTTTTTACCAATCGCCTTTTCCGCATCAAAATTTTTTACACTCCCTGCAATCTTTACTTTGAAATCAGTCGTATCAAACGTATTGATTTCCGTGATGCCTGAATTTCCAGCAATCATATTGTTCCAAAAGGACTCCACGTCGTTTCCAATTGGTGAGACGACACCCATTCCTGTAATCACTACGCGCTCCATGTTTTTTCACCCCTCGTAATAGTATGAGATAATCATACGTGTCATACATCCTATTACAAGTGTTCATTTATCCTATTATCATTGATAATTGAATAGAGAGAAGTCAGGAGGAGAACATATGGATGACTTGAATCGATTAGAAGCCCTATCCTATTTTTTGAAGACGAAAAGAGCACAGCTCAAACCGGAATCAGTGGGGCTGCCGTCTGGATCAAGAAGAAGAACGCCTGGCTTGAGAAGAGAGGAAGTCGCTCAATTAGCAGGCGTCAGCACAACATGGTACACCTGGCTAGAACAAGGACGGGATATTAAGGTATCTAGAAGCGTCTTGGACTGTATCGCCGAGGCGTTATGTCTGAAAAGGGATGAACACGAATATTTATACGATTTAGCATTAGGAACGCAGATCGTCAGTACGAAAAGTCAAGCTTCACCTACGACTATCAGTCCGTCACTTGAAAAAATTCTGTCTGCCTTGACGACGTGTCCGACGATTATCACGGATCGTTACTGCCATATTGTCGGCTGGAATCCGGCAGCGGCTCATGTGTTCGTAGATTTTGCGACCATTCCAGAATCACGACGTAACCTCATTCGCCTCTTGTTCTCACAGAAAGAATTCAAAGTACTTGCCGGGAACTGGGAACATTTCGCCAAAGGGTTCTTGTCTATTTTCCGTGCATACTACGGTCAATACTCTGGTGATGAATGGTATACGTCCTTCATCCAGGAGATGAGTAATACGTATCCCGAATTCAAGTCGCTATGGATGGAGAGTCAGGTCAGTAAGGCTCCGGAAATTCTGATTGAATTCCGTCATGGAAAAGTCGGTAAGATGCTATTCGACTTGACCTCCCTCCAAGTACAGGGAGAAGACGACTTGCGATGTAGCATCTATACACCTGTCGAGGAATCCGGTACAGAAGAAAAACTGAAACGACTGATTTCAGCTCAGTGAATTCGAAGATCACGTCGGATTTATAACGACGGGTAGTCAGGACAAGAATAATTGGATTCGTCGTTTCGTCGAAGGGCGAATCACAACGTTCACGAAGGCAGACGAAAGGATGCTTCCACTGACATCAGTGAGGCGACCATCAATCGCGTGTTGCGGGACTTACGTGACAAAGGGATTCTGGACTTAGAGGAATAGAGAGTAAACATGGATGAACTGAACTAATTTGAACTGCATTTAATAAAATTCCTACCTCATAAAGTTACATGCTTCGTATACGGTTATTGCAAAATAATTATGAGGTGATTGAATCGGTAAAAAACGCATTTTGTGAACTATTTGAATAGAACGAAGAAGTGTAACTGGTTTCTCGCGAAATATTTAAAACATTTAGATTTTTAGATTACATCAAAGGTTTCTCATTCTATTTTAATAGAAAAATATCGTTACTAAATTAATAACCAAAATAAATTATTATTTACTTCTTTCACTTCTATTGTATTCAAAAATCGCCCACGGCAGCCATAAAACTGCTTCTGTCGCCTCGCCTAATTCATTACAATAATCTGAGTAACGATCCGCTTCTTCGAACGTATGGATCAAACCATGGCTGTTTAGTAAAGTGTTGAAATGATGATAAAAATCGCGTTCCAGTCCGTTACACAAATACGAATGAAATGATCCCGAATCAAATCCTAGCACTTCGTACCCGATTTTTTTGGCACCGTCTGTGTCAGGGCTGATATGTTGTGATACCATTTTTTCAACTCCATAAGGCTCTGAATTTTTACTACTAAAAGCCGCTATATCTTCAAGAAAATCCACTTTATACTGCTCAGGCAAACCGATGCTAATGATACGTATTTCAGGAAGATGATTCAAAAAACGATCTACGAACGTTTGCGAAGCATTTAAGTTAGAGAACACTTGAGGAAACAACATATCTCCTGTCTTCCGATGTTCTTCTATCCATTGTTCGAGTAACTGAAAGGTGGTAAGTGAGAGACCGAGTTGATCCATATAACGGTCTTTCTTAACTTCCGAGTTTCCCCATAAGATACTGATGTCAGGATAGTGTGTACAGATGCATTCACTTACGGATAGAACGGATTCAGGAACAACCGTCTTGTCCATGTATTCTTTTCGAGGAGTTGGCAGAATAAGATAGTATCCCGCAGATAGGTAGCTCATAAATTGGCTCCTTGTCATGTAAAATGAATTCAATGAGTGTATGTAATGGATTCGGTACGATAGATTAAGTAGAAAGGAACTGAAAACATGGATAAAGAACAAGAAAGAGTGCTCGTCCAATCATTTTTTGTCAAGCGCGTTCAAGAGCGCGTTCTACATGAATTGTTCACGCCAAAAAAACGAGATATGGCGCTTCAGCGGTTAGATCACCGGTATTTAAGCATGCTGAAGAATGATTATTTGATTGAAATCAAACCACCTAATTCATGGCCAGACGATACGTATGATTTGTTGAAACAATATGGTGCACCGGATACGTGCTATTGTCTATCAGAAAACGAGCTGATTAGCGGGAAAACGTTACCTCTCCGTGAGGCACTCGAACACGCCATCGGCTTTGGATTCGCATCGATCATTTCTTGTATTCCAGGCGAATTGGCGTATTTCGAAGCGGAGCAATCTTTCGGTCCACCACCTCGCTATTTATTGAAGAAACCGGGCAATCGGTAATCATCATCCGTGCATGCTTGGTTTTTAACAGCTACGCCTCATGATCGCACGCCAAGATTTGTTGAATGCATACCATCATCCTCATGTTCCTCTTAGTCTGCTTCGTATATTCCCTCTCTGAAGTCATACACTTGACTCCATATCTTGATCTTAGTGCCATTGATCGTCACCGTATCCTTCGTCCATTTCACTTCTTTTATTTCGCTACAAGGATACTCCCAGTACATTCTGCGCTTTTCTCCGTCCTTGTTCTCCATAATGCCGAGCATCGCATAATCCACAGTCGCGCCACCATTCGCGCGGTAAAAGCGAATCGTGTACGCCTGATCGGGCGAGCTACTTTTTGAGATATACTCTTCTTTTGGTACAACATTGATATCAACCAAGAAAAATAGTCGGTAGATCGTCCACACGACATATATTGAAAGACTTACACCTGCTATGATTCCCGTTATCTTCAGCTTTTTTCTCACTTTTCAAAACTCCAATTTTTATATATTCTTCAACATTCAATCAATCAGTCTCCCCAAAAGCAAATCAACGTATTTTGATAGACCGACGCGATGCACATCCGCTTCAACAATTCTAAAAATTGATGTAGTTCCATGATTCGTTTATCTGATTGATGTATCATCCACGGCTCACTCGCATAATGATTCGCTTGATTCATCCTCCACTCTTCCTTCGGTGTGCAATAGCGTTGAATAAGCAGCTCGCAAATTCCAATCAACTCGTTCACTTCTCTCGCTCTAAACAACTTATCGCCGTAAGGATCGAGATCAATCAAGAGGTCACAGCGATTGGAGGTACTTGCGAATTCTTCTCTTAAAAAGCGTTGGACGTGACTCGGAAATGGGAGAATCTCTTTTTCGTTTTCTGGCACTTCTTTTAAACTCGTACTAATCCCAAACATGATCGTCCTCCTTTATATCGTTCCTATGAATGTCAATCATAGTAGTCGATGTCTTCTCCTTTTGGAAGAAATGCTTTTACCTTGTCTTCACTATCAAAACAAGCTTCATTCGAAAATAGATAGTAGCCCATGAAATCATGTTCCAGCGTGATGAATGACATTTCTTCCGTCGCACGAATGACGGGAACGATCAGTTCTCTTTTAAAGAACCACCCTTTGACCATTTTCCGCTCAAACGTCAGGAGATTCGTAAAGGATAGGAAGTAAAAATCGTTCACAGTCGCATACCAATACGTTTCGTCCAGCAGACGCTCAAGTTCGCTCGCATCGTTCACTTGAAGGCTATAATAAGGGCTGCTCTTATCTGGTTGAACCTTCGTATAGCATAGGTTTTCCTTCTGAAAAAACGGTTCCACTTCTTCATTGGTAAAACCACCACCGAACGTGACGAATATTGGAAAGCGATTCAGACGCGTCAAAAAATGCTTCAGTACTTCATTGGAGTCATGTTGATAGTCTCGTTTCTCGTCATTCGGAAGACATCCCATCGAATAAATCGACTTAATAGCACCCGGTGGATCAATGTCGAGATAGCGGTCTTTGATCACTTTTGCATGACTCGTATGTTCTTCGAGATCGATGTATAACATGGAAATCCCTCCACGTATTCTGCTTGTCCACCTACATCATCCAACTGCTTGTTTCATCAATAGAATTCAATGGTACCGTCGTCAGGAAAGATGGCTTTCACCTTGTCCTCCGTATTAAAAAAGGGTTCATTCGAAAACAGATAATAGCCCATGAAATCATGTTCCATCGTGATGAACGACATCTCTTTCGTCGCATGAATGACAGGAACGGTTCGTTCTTTTTTGAAAAACCATCCTTTGACCATTCTCCGCTCAAACGTCAGGAGATTCGTAAACGATATAAAGAAGTCTTCGTTCACAGCCCCATACCAATAGGTCTCATCTAGCAACAACTCCAGTTCGGTCGCATCATGTACCTGGACGCTATAATACAGGTTCTTATGGGGGCGAACCTTTGTATACGATAGGTTGTGCTTTTGAAAAAACGGCTCGACCTCCTCGTCCGTAAAACCTCCACCGAACGTGATGAAAATCGGGTAGCGATTGAGACGCGTCAAAAATTGTTTTAAGACTCGATTTGAATCGCCTTGATAGTCGCTTTTAGTTTCCATATCCGGAAGACACCCCATCGAATAGATGAAGTCGATACGTTCTGGTTGATCAACGTACAAGTATCTGTCCTTAAATACTTGTGCGTGATTCATATGCTTCTCAAAATAGACATATAACACGATTCCACTCCTCTCTCAATCACTTTATTACCGCTCGATTTCATCTTCTGGAAAAAGTGCTTCTATTTTTTCTAACGCATCGAAATCTGTTTCATTCGAAAAGATCAGGACATTCTCGAAATCAAAGCCAGTTTTAAAAAATGTCGTCGGTTTCGTCATATCGATTACTGGCACTACTCTCTCTTTTTTGATCAACCACCGTCTTACTCTCCTCGTTTCAAACTTCAATAAATCAGTGAAAGCAATCAAATAGTAGCCATTGTAGTTAGCCATTGTAATTGACTGCGTGAGTACCTGAAATAAGTCTGCTGGGCAATTCACTTCGACGGTCATATATCTTTCACGCTTAGTGATTAGGATCTCTGTATACGATAATTGTTTGTGCTTAAGCGTAGACAGCAAATCTTCTTTTTCTAAATCCGTCAGTTCATGGAATCCAAAGGAGAGATAGATTGGAAAACGATTCAACCGTGTGAATAATTGGGTTAACACTTCTTCGTCCGAAATGACTTCATCTTCCTTTGAGTCATCATTATAATATTCGAATGAAAAAATGGATTCGATTCGGTCTTGTCCTTTTAGTGTCAGATGATATTCTTTAATCGTCTTCGCATGATTTTGGTGTTCTTCAATGTAAATCTGCACGTTAATCCCCTCACTTTCGCTGGATTGTCACGGTCTCCATCAGGATTCTCTACCAACGGGTGTTACACTACAAGTATGCTCTCTTCTAACGTTCGACAACGAGACATACATAACTCAACTTAGAGGTGATTCCAATGAAAAAACTTCTGCCTTGCGCCATCTGTGGCGAACGCCACGACGAACTCCCGACTGAATATGAAACACTCGGACCGGTCTACTACGAACAAATGTCTGAGAAAGAGCAAGAAACGAAAAGCGAGATGCATGATACGTGGTGTGTCTTAGAACTGGACGGTCCGCATTATTTCGTGAAGGGCATTCTTGAACTCCCGATTGCTGGACAAGACGAACCCTTCTGGTGGATTACATGGGTGAGCCTGAGCCCTGAAAACTTCGCTCGCTTCATCGAGAAGAAACGTCCTCGCATCGAGGAGCCGATGTTCGGCTGGTTTTCAAGCGATCTACCCGCTTACCCGGATACCGTCAACTTAAAAGTGATGGTCCATGATGAAGGAACCGGTCAACTTCCTTTCTTTGAACTCGAGCCGACGGATCATCCTTTGTCGATCGAATTCTATTCCGAGATGACGCTTGCGCAAGTCCATGCCATCGCAGACATCGTCTATGCACAAGAGTGAACCAAATAAACCAAAGCCGCTGTGGATCAGCGGCTTTTTAGTTTTCACTCTGTTTCGTGATCAAAATATGCGTTCTTTCAGGAATCTCAATGTCTTCTAACTGATCAAGTTCCAAAGATAGTGTCATACTTTTTACTTTTGGATAGTACTCTTCCCCAATCCAACATGTATACAATTCGAATGATTCACCCTCGTCTAAGAAGTCATTCATGAACGTAAACAGATAACGTAGCTTTTCTTTCGACTCCAGTGCAATTTCAGAATCAAAAGGTTCAACGATCTCGATGCCCCAGTTACTCGAAATTTCATATACATACCATTTGTGAAAATGCTTCGTTTTTACTTCATACAGACAGTCTTCATCCGCAAAACAGGGACCGATATATAAGGGAACGGTCTCATCTTCTTCATATAAATTGAGATACTGCTCAGGAATTTGTCTCTCCATACAAATATATGACGCTAAGCTCATTATGCTTCCTCCTAATGTATGATGTTTCCATCGTTACTTGAAAGACGTCTCTCCATCGTTCATCTTTCCAAAATGCGCGATCTTTCCATTCGTACAAAAGTGATCGAGCATGCCAAATCGATTTGTTGCATCGCGGGTCACGATGAAGTTATAGGGCATCAATAACGAGAATTCAGACATGAAGTCCTCAAGCGTTTGCCGTGCGGGACGTGCATCTTTCGAAAATAATCCTGATGTCACTTCCTTGCGCTTCAGCAAATGCAATACATGTTCTTCCAACACCGCTTGCCAATTGGAATCGTGCAACATCATCACGTGAATCGAACCATCATTATCTAGAACATCCCGACCACAAAAGACAATCTCGACCGGAAACGTGGCATGCGATAAGACCGCATCAAAAAAGTTCTCATACTCTGTTCCAACGTCATCAAGCTCCTCATACACGACTCCGTACATCGAGACACAATCGTTCGTGACTCGGACGATTCCTTGTCCTTGTTTTTGGATAATGAGCGTCACTTCTGCTTTAGTCGCCATTTCCTGCTGTTCGATGACAAGGTGTTCGAGAAATCTTTCAAGCTGTGAGTCGTCGGTCATAATCATGTGAGATCGGACCGTCCAATCTGAAAAATCGTCGATGTGTGGATTCTGCTTGAGTGGTCGTTCCAGAAACTTTGCTTCAAATGGATACGAATGCTGACTCACTTGAAGACGGACGAGGTCTTGCCAATCGTCGCGTGGTAGCAGTTCCCGGAACACATCGATCCACTCGTTTCGGTCAAGTAGCATCCTATTCTTATTTTTCATCTTTCATCCGACCTTCTAGTTTGCTACAGAGATAGCCCACGATATGTTCATGCGTCGTCCGTTCTTCGAGATCATCATTGTCGACTAATTCATTGATTGCCTCCGAGATGACCTGCCATAATGCGGTTCCGTGATACTCGTCGTATGGTGTTTTCACTTCCTGTCCTCCTTTTATCCTCTACGGATTTCATTCGAAAAAATCTCCGTTCTTTGAAACGCAGAGATCAGATCTTCTCCAAACAACGTGATGCTACCCTCCCACGGATGACCGAGATATCCCCAGCGAAAATCACGAGCGATGAAAAAGGAGTAATCGCCATCTGGAACTGCTGGAATCATCCAGTCTCCTTCTTCATTGCGAAGAAACGGACGTCTTGGGTCGATCCAATACCCTTGATGATTCCAATCGAGCGCCATGACGCGTTCTCCTTCAACAGTCAGCTCGATCAGAATACGCTTTAACGTTTGCTCGATCTCTTCGCGTTTCTCGTAATCCACTTCGTATGTAATGAACGGACTCGGGGCATGGTATGAGGGAAAAACTGTCGTACTGGGTGCGAATTGAAATTGTTGATCAATGACGTGCCATATCTTCTCGTCCTCCGCTTGCGTCATCGGAATCCAGCTCCATGGTTTACCTTCACCAATCAAATCGAACGTCGCTCCTTGAGGAGATCGAACGGTGTACGCTGCTCCTTCTTGTACTGCAATTTTTGGTTCGTCTTGTACATCGCGTGCTTTCATTTCTTCAAAAATTAGTGTAATGGCTGCCCCGACATCAAGGACACGATAAAAGATATTCGTTGTACCACTACCGATATCTCCCCCTTCGCAGTAGCCGTTCCCCGTATGAAGCAAACCATCATTAATTACTTCTTCCATCATGTGACGGCGCTCGAGCGCTGCTTCTGCCTGACCCTCGTCATAAGGAAACTGGACGATTAGTTCCCGGTAATCTGCCTCGTTCAGCTCGCGATAACCTTGACGTTCAAACTTCTCGATCAGCTGCAAAATCTGTACACCTAATCGATTGAAGCGCGAGACGCGCATTTGCTTTACGTTTTCTGCTTTCACCCACGCTCCAACGATTCCTTGATGTTGAACGATGAGGCGTCCCTCTGTATAGATTGTTTGGTAGAGCGTACTGGAGTCGCCTTTTTTTGTCAGTTGGATCATGCAACTCCTCCTTAGATTCAATCTTTTCGGTCCCATGACTGTTTTTATTGTTTAGTCCCACTGACATGTCACGCTTTGATTGGTTTCAAATCGTAGATGTACGAGTTCATTTATTTTGAGATTAGACAGTTTCAGCGCAATTTGAGCTTCATTCGTGTAAGGCAATTCGAATCTGACACCTTCGATTTTCTTCAGTAAAAAATATGCCCAGTGCCGATTGTATTCATTTTCGGATAGGACATCCCATAACGCATCTTCACAATGATTCGCCTCGTAGACATATAATTTCATGACCGTGTTCTCCGATATCACGTGTAACCCCGCGAATACAGGAGGATTCGGAATTCGCGGTTTTTGAATGACCAAGGTATAGCCCTCTTTCAGAAGATGATTCAATTGTTCTCGGCTATCTGGAAGCTCCTCTTCGATGACGGAAGCCGGCAGTTCTCTGATGCGAATCGGCAGACCCACCTCATATTCAAAGGGATCTTCGAGTGCGAGTAAGTCTTCACGAGAATAGATTATTTTCATGATATTATCCTCACATTCTTTTATGTAGTGCTTTCAGATTACACGCGCGCCATGCATCACGGATGATATCTTGGAAAGTCGTTGCCTTCGGTTTGAGTTTCAACGTTCTATAATCGAAGCGATAGACGGCTTCGTCTGGACGCTCTTTCAATACTGCATAGTATTCGTCCTGTCTAAACGACGAGCCAAAAAAGAAATACTTGTCACGGATTGCATCGAACTCGGTTAACGCGTATTCATCGAGACTGTCCGAGAGATTGCCCTGGATCTCATGCGATAACCCGTTCCAGCTCGTTAGCGGTATACCGTATAAGTTCAACTCTTCGGTAAAACGTACACCGTTACATACCTTCAAAATACCTTTATACCACTCCGGAATCGCAAAATGATCGATCTCGAATGCTTGGATGCGGGCTTCTGGACAAGGACTCTCCACGGACACTTGATAGTTTTGGATGGAGGATGAATAATCATACAAATACAGCTTGTGCTCCACCTTCTCACCTTCGATTGGAATACTGTATTTCAAGGATTTTTGATCGTTCACATAAAATAGTCGCATCGCCTGAAGGATATTTGTAAGAAAGACATCGTCTGGTAAAGCAGTGTTCTGATGATTCAGTCGTGGAACTTCAACGTCTTCCAGCGATATTTCTTTCTCGTCATCGTGTTCTTCAAAAGCCTCATGTTCTCCGAGGACGATCGCAATCCCTGTCATGTCACCGTTTTCCCGTCGGACAAGGACTTCATAGTGTCCGTCCCCCATTAACTGAACGGCGACACCGAACGGAAACAGGAAGATTTCATCTTCCATCATTTCATCTGAGATTGCGATATAGAACGGATCGATTTCTTCGTCGAACTCTAGCGTATTTCGAATCTCCCAGTCGATGGCTTCCCGTCTCCCGTAATCCGCTGTGTTCATGACGACGAGTTGCGCTGAATCGACGACGACTAGATCGGATAGCGGTTCGAAATCGGATGGAGCTATCTCCGTTTTTTCGTTCACTGTTAGGTAAAGCAAATTGATTGATTCGAACTCATCTTCGTCATAGAAGACCGTCCAAATCGAACCTTGTTCAACTGGAATTGTCACGTTGTATTCTACATCCGGCTCAAGGAAAGCCGGATCCGAGACAATCAGATTCCCTTTGTGACTTGTAAACGTGCCTAGTTTTTTCATGTTAAATACCTCTTTCTTAAATATAACGGAGAGGACATTTCTAACTTGGTAATGCCATTGGATTAATCAAACTCAACCCTTGATTCTTGTTGCATGCGCCACTCCATGAATCCGGTGGTTTGCTCTTGCCGGAAACGAGTCCAATCCGTTAAGGTTTGATTCATCTTCTGCCATTCGTTAATACATTCCGATTTGAAAAGCGCATCTTCGAGTTGCTCGATTAGTAACCAAGCCACTGATAAGGTTGCTGCGTCCTCTTCTATTTCTCCTAAATACAAATCATCATCGAGATGGTGGAAAGAATACCAAAGTCCATACAAGTGATGATCAATCATCGTCTCGATCGCTAACTGCTCCCGTCTTCCCCCTCGTGTAATCGCCTCTTGTAAGTAGATGAAACGGTCATCTTCATCAAAGAAAAGACCATACCAGCGATACGGTCGGACGTCATCCGGCAACTCTTTCATCCACTTCTTCAAAGTCGGTTTTAGAAGACGTTCTTTTAGCGGATGAATCAAGAGGAACGAAGCGTCTGTCTCTCCTTCACAGGTAGATAATAACCAACTCACAAACGTCCGCTGTCGTTCGAAGTATCATGTATCCGCTTCTTCAATGAACCCCTCCATATGTAACAACCACGCTTTGCGCAAGCCTCGTTCTTTCGCAAGAAGAGCACTATGTAAACGTGGTACCTCAGAAACGGCAGGTTCTTGTAGTAACTTATCTAGAAGCGACATCTTTCATTTCCTTCTAAAATGTCATTGCTCCATTTTCATTTGTTGTCTCGTTTTTCGAAGATGAAACCAGAGGAGTAAACCCGTTCCAATCGACAGAACCGGAAATAGATGCGGGAAATACTGCTCTTGCCGAAAACTGACATGCATTAAGAAATAATCGACGAAACAGATGACACGTAGCCACATCGGAAACTGATCTTTACTAAGAAACGCTAAGAACATCAGAGTGATACCGATACCTAATACAACAAACGGTAATATAGTGAACGGTATCACGAACTGGAACAGACCGAGACCCAGAAGAAGATAAGCGAGCCAGGACGTCCGGCGGTGAAATTTCTCACGCTCTTTACGTCCGGGTTGCATCCTGTAAAAATCATCCTGCCTGTATCCTTCAGCCTGTTTCTCAGCAATCAATTCCTTCAGTCGTCGTTTAGCTTGACGCCGAAATGTATATCGTTCTTCAATTGAATCACTGACATCCTGATCGAGTTTCCATTGTTCGGTGACACCGTGATACATCTGGATTGTTCGACCATCCCGGTACATGAACCAGAAATAGATGATGCCATCCACTTGTTTACTGAGCGTGACAATCATTAAATTATCATCCTTATCAATTGAATTGGTCTCCTGTAGCAGTTTTTAAATAGAAGCATGGTTCGGCTGTTCCGCTAGAAAATCCGTTTGATTGTATGTGTTTTGGACATAAAACAACAGGAGTGTACCCGTTCCAATCGCGAAACCAGCGTATAACCCCTCTTGGTATTCAACGTTCATGACACAGCAACTGATGAAACAAACCGTGCGTAGCCAGCCCGGTAAATAGTCTTTACTGAAAACGACCATTCCCATTTGAAGTAGCGCAAGCACTGCGATGATAATTGGAGAGACGAGAAAAGGCATCACTACCAGAAACAAACCGACACTAATCAGCAGAGACGCGAGTCCGATCATTCGACGCTTGAACGTCTGTCTTTTCTTGCGGTTCGGTGTCAGTCCGAATACGTCCTCGAATATGTATCCTTCTGCCTGTTTTTCCGAAATCCACGTATCCATCCGACGTTTCGCTTGATATCGGAACAAGTAGCGCTCTTCCATCGCTTGTTTCATATCGTCCTGATGAATTTCGTTCATGACACCGTGATACGTATACAATTTTCGTCCATCGCGATAGATGAGCCAAACGGCTGTCATTCCATCGACTTGTTTACGAAGCGTCCGAATCATGTTAACCCTCCAGATCTGCTAGGACATCTTCTGGATCCAGCTCAAGTCCGACGAGCTCCGGTCCCCAATCCAAGCCACAATACAGATCGTCGTCAATCATGTTCGGTAACCAACCGTTAATAAACAAGTCTAAATCCAATCGAATCAGATGATAATTCGTCCATTCCTTCGTCTGTAACGCCTTCGCCGCTGCTTCCGTCGAAAAGAATAACAGCACGTCTGTCTCGTCTTGATTCGACGGACAATAGGCCCAGCCCGACTGTTCAAATTTTGATAGACCATAGACAGCTCCCGTTTCAAGAACCGTCTCTAAGAAAAGTTCTGCTTGTTCCGCACTCTGTTCCATTTGTTGTTCCTTTTCAACGAACGCATTCAACGTCGGTGCTACCGGAAATAGTTCTTGTTCTTCGTGGTCCCATAAGACGATCGTCTCTGTGTCCGGTAACTGATATCCGAGTTCGTCACCTGTTCCGTCACTGGCAATTCGTAAGAAATCGGATGGGTAGTCCTCCGCATCCGTCGTGTTGACACGAACAAGGTCGTCCCATGTCCGCTTGATATACTGCTCGTCCTTGATTGGATGAAATTCCCATTCGCCGATGCTGAATTTATTTTCGTGCTTGTACCTATTTCGTAGTTCTTTCGGAAGCTCGAAGCCAAGTTCTGCTTCTACCTCTTGTAATCTCTCTTCTGTAACGCCTGGTAAACCGATTTGATATGTCATCTATATGACTCCTTCTTCTACATTTTTGTCTTTAATTTTTCCGGTTAAAATTCTTGCCTTTGGGATAAAGTCCGGTCAAACGTCTGCCGTAATGAACTTTTGCCTGCCCCATTCGGATTTTCTTCAGATTAAACTGGTCCTTAAAATAATCAATGACGGGTTCAACGATATAAGACGGCTCCAAGATATGAAGGACGAATTCGATCGCTTCTGGACCATATTCATCTTCAACAAAATACCCGTTGCCGATTTCAAAAAGAAATTCATTGAGGTTTTCTTCAATGCTCGAACGATGCTCAAAGATGACGTCATACTCTGTATCCTGACAAAAGATCTCGACGACAACTTCGTGGTAATCCGCTTCTTGAACGACCGAGTATCCGTCCTTTTCTTTCTCAGCTACGAGTTCTCGAATGTAGGCATCCAGATTAAAAAAGCGCGAGAACTTTTGCTCGCTCATTGGTTCTTTCAATCTCTCTCCCATGATTCCGTGAAACGTGTAGAGTGTCCGTCCATCCTTCTCGAACAGCCAAAAAAGATTCTGACCGTTCATTGGTTTGATGAGTTGCATGACTTCCCTCCCGTTCTTATAGATCCGCGAACATTTCTCCATTGAGCTGGCGAATCACCGTATCGTTCGGTAACTGTTGTCGTAGTCGATTTGCCCAATCTGTGCGAAGATCATAGGCGAATTGTTCTTCGTTCGAGAGCAGATAAAGCATTGTTCCATCATGGTCGACAATCACGACCGTCGTATCTTCCGGATAAACGAACCGATCTTCTAAGACACGTGTTTTTCGGTACGTTGTTTCGACCTCTTGTTGAATCGACAAGCGATCGGAATACGAAAACATGAACAGTTCGTTCATCGACGCAAC
This sequence comes from Exiguobacterium sp. OS-77, assembly GCF_000414195.2. Classification (NCBI taxonomy): domain Bacteria; kingdom Bacillati; phylum Bacillota; class Bacilli; order Caryophanales; genus Exiguobacterium; species Exiguobacterium sp. OS-77. Next base: position 1,820,434 of record NZ_DF239008.1, read on the forward strand.
TCTATAAGCGTGTTCAAGGATGAGTTCGAGCATCCTAGCATTTTCAATCTTTACCGTGAAAAAATGACTCTCACTTGTCGATGTTCGTTTTCCACGTAACTAACCGTTCGTTTGTTTCTGTCTAGACAAGACATGTGAAGTGGACGACATATGATGTTGCGAGAAGAAAGCTCTGTTGTCTTTGTCTTCCTCTTCAAAAGCAAAAAAGGTCGCGTAGATCGGAAAACGATTTTGATGATTTAGAATATCAAACAGGAAAGTTTCGTTTTGAGCTGTATCGCCTTGTTCTCCCGATTCAACACTCATGTGATACGCTTTCGCTAGCGGTCCATTTAGTAAGAATGGTCGTTGGATATCGTCTTCAAAAAGGGAGTCGTTAATTTCGCATTCGCAAACGAATACCTCCCTGTTAAAAATCGATTCTTCAATTTCTTCATTGTCTCCCACGAGCGGATGACGTTTTAAATTAAGCAATTGCATCTCAGTTTCATATAACATCTCATTAAATTTCTCAGCGCCGTATTGTTCGATGTATGCGACTTCCGAAGCATAGATGGGTACGAACCAGACCGGTAGCACCGTCTCCGGTTCCCCGAACGCCGCATTCCCTTTATAGACTTGAAATGATTCTTCAAAGTAGAATGGTGTCGCTACGTATAGGGCAGCGAAATCGTACTTCGATAACAACCCATCCGGCATCGGTAAGTAATCGCCTAAATCATAAGCGTGTCCAGTCTTTAATGCTTCCAGCGTCAAACGATAGATCAATTCAATTAAATCCGACTCGGCCTCTTGTTGCATGACGGACAACATCACTTCTTGATGGACAACAGCACCGTTCTCGAATTGCAATGGGTGGTGCAATAATCCAAGTGATGTCACGGTATTCGCATTCGCAAACGGTGCATTTTGAAACTGCAACAATTGAATCGCATGATCTTGTAATTCTTCTATCTCAAGATGACCTGTAATTTCACCACAATGGGCTTCTAAATGTTCTATGTAATTCATTTTGTATAACCTCATCTCATGACATAAAGGAAATGTTCTTTTAAAAAAATACGCTCTACCATATATTATATGTTTCACGATACATTTTTGGAATTTTTTATTTAAAAATTGATATAATGTATGTTTTTAATTTAGAGAAGAACAGTGTTTACGAATAGATGGTGTTTTTCTTCAAGAGGAACACTACTATATGTTGGAATCGATCGAAAAAAAACGATACATTCTGTGTATATTTCCGTATCAACCTAGTTAAACGTCATACTTTTCTTGCGTGAAGGATAGTGTGACACATGAAGTTCTGGAAATTATAAAAGATGACTCCGGTCAAATACCGAAGCCATCTCATAGCAGCTTAAAACGTTAAGGGTGCTTTTATTAAACTGTCCAAACTGTAGGGCTCAGTTCACTTTAAGACGTTATAGCAAATAGACTTTCATTTGATGCAATACTTCATTATTGCAATTAGCATTTAATTTTAAAAAATGATATAGCCCTCTAGGAGCTGTGATAAAAATTGTAGTGTCTTAACCGAAGGTATTATTTTTCAAATTACCGATTGTTTTTAAAACTATTTCAAGTTTCTTTTACATCTCGACTTCCATTTCATCATAGTGATCAACATCACTGTACATCACGCTATCCTCATGCCAATTCCAGAAGTTATCGCCTTGTGCGATCACTGCACATTCAAGGAAGGATTCGAAATTCATGTTCAAGGGATACGCCGTCTCCATACCATCGGACGGATGAAGCATGATGATGTATGACTTTTTAAATAGCCCTTCTGATTCCTGACACTTCAGCTTATCGATCAAAATCCAGTACTCATTTTGTTGACCGATGATCCAGTAATGTTCATCCTCAAGAATGCCGTCTTCCGCTTGCTGTTCTTCAGAAAACTCAAGCATTTCTTGCAACGTAAACAATTCAATCTTCGTATCCACCTCTGTACTAAATAAACGACCTCCGTTGTGTAGGGTGAGAAACTTTATGTAGTCTTCCGGCAGGAAAAAAGAATCTTCTTTTATGAAATTAATTATTTCACTCTCCGGCAACGGATCGTTAAGCGTGCAAGTAGAATCGCCACTCTCTCCATAACGTCCCATAATATATCGTGGACCATCTTTATACATCTTGTGTAATGACGCTATCGTTCTCTCGATTGGTTTCATGTAAAACGCTCCTTCATCTTATTTTCGGAAAAACGCACACGCTAGTATCTGATAGGAAAATCATATGAAACGGTCGAGAATTGATACTTTCTTATTCGTAGCATCCAGTTGAATCGTGGCACCAATTGGTAACGTCAACATCGGATGGGTATGACAACAATCGAAGTCCGCTAAAAATGGTACCTTCGTCTCTCCGAGTACCTCGATTAAGATCTCATATGGTTTACGTCCCGTCTCTTGATCGTCAAAGTGTTCATGCTTCCCAAGGATGATTCCAGAAACCTTGTCGAACACACCGTTTACTTTTAACAGCGAGAAAGCACGCTCAATTTCTGCAGCAGTCTTCATCGTGTCCTCGATGAAGAGGATGTCCCCTTCACGTACCTCAGGCATATACGCGCTTCCCCAAATCCCCTGGATAGTGTTCAAGTTCCCACCGATGACTCGTCCTGTCGCAATTCCCTTGTAAACACAAATCCATTCGTTACGTCGCTGGTCTTTTTCCTTTGTCTTCTCTTCCCAGTTTACGAACTCATCCGTCCAGTACGGAGGTACTTTCATTTCGTACGGCAGCGATGGTTCCTCAATCAATAAATCGTTGAAGTACTCATAGGTATGATGGACGAACGGTTCGAATTCACCAAAAGAAGGAACAAGCGCTGGACCATAGAACGTCTGAATGTCCGTCTTCGCATATATCGCGAGTAGAATCGCGGTGACATCGGAGTAGCCGATGATGATTTTCGGATGTTGTTTGAAGGCTTCATAATCGATGTACGGGAGAAGTGAGTTCGAGTTCATTCCACCAATCGTCGACATGATACATTTGATGTCAGGATTTCGAATCAGTTCATTCAGTTCTTCCGCCCGTTCTTTGATGCTTCCAGATCGATAATGGTCCTGTTTTCCGGTCAGCTTTCCTTCGACAATCACGAACCCTTTCGCCTCCAAAAATGTTTTCGCACGCTGGAATCGTTTCGGACTGGAATAGGTAGCTGGAGCTGACGGTGAAAATATCCCGATCTCATCCCCCGGTTTTAATCGTTCAAGGTGTCTCAACTTTTTCATCCCCTTTCTAAACTGACGGCTCATCCTGATTTCGACGTGCAACGATACGATTTACGAAATCGGTCTTCTTTGCAGCATAGGTGTGTTTATCCTCGGCAAAGGACGTCGCTAATGTGTATTTCAACTCTTGATAGTCCTGCCTGAGTGAATCATCTTCTCTGAGCGCATCTCGAAAGATCAACTGTTCTTGTAAAAACGAGCTTCCGCTACGATAGAAATGAATTTGATGCGTCCGGGGATCTCCCTTGATGAAATAAAAACGGTCTGGCAGGATTTGATCTCCCATGCAATGGTATCCTAGTTGTTCCAGTAACTGAACCTGTTCTTCAATTACGCTGAAGTTTTCGACTTCGATTGCGATATCAAGAACGGGTTTAGCATCCAAGTGCTTGATTGCAGTACTTCCAATATGGTGAACGATCACATGATGATCCTTCATCGTATTTAAGATAGACTTTCGCTCTTGTTCAAAATAAGATGACCACTCCCGATTCCACGGAACGATGGTCACTACGCCATTCGGTAATCCCAGCATGTTCTTCCTCCTTCATTGTATGTACGGCTTGTTAGAACGTTACCTTTGAAATGCATCGTTACGTCAATCGCTGCATTGCATATCATTTTTATCTTTTAAAGCTTCCCGCTAAGATTTTGCCTATTTTAAACATTTGTTGTATCAAGTTTTGTACCTAACGCATAAAGTAATACATCTGTACAGTTTTTGGTACCTACAAGATTACAATAACATTTTTTAACTGTAGAGAAATGATGTATTCTGTTAATAAATAGGAGGAACAAAGAACATGATTGGATTAAAGATAAAGAATGATCGCATTCGTCAAGGTATGTCACAAAGTCAACTCGCTGGGGACGACCTTTCCCGTGCTTATATTAGTATCATCGAAAGCGGAAAAGCTATTCCTTCTGCAAAAATATTAGCGCTACTTGCAGAACGATTGGGAAGACCACTACACTATTTTTCAGATGATGTGGAAGAGACAGACGAAGAAATCTGTTACGCCATACTAAATCGCCTTGATAACGACTTTTTGGATTTCGATCCTGCTGTGAAGCTCCTGAATAAAGTATTACATCTATCGAAGGATAAGCATCTGTTAGGTACTACATTTTTACGTCTATTTGATTTATTTGCGAAGCATCAAGCTTTTGAGGACATCCTCCTTCGTCGTAAAGAGGCACAGCAATCGCTACTTGATCATCCTGATAAATCTCTAATCGTACGTCTTCATATGATTATTGCAAAGGCGTTCTTTAGGACGGAACGATTTTTAGAAGCGAAAAGGTATTATTCTTCTGCCTTGCTATATGGTCGTCCTCAAAAAAAGTGTCAATATGAAGTAACTCAAACTCTGATCTTCCTAGGTACGACGAATCTTCGACTCGGTGATATACCTCAAGCGCACATACATTACAAAGAAGCGTTAGCGCATATGGAATACACAAACTTCGAAGATTTACGCGCAAACATCTATCTTGGTTTAGGAAAAACTTACTCACTTACTGGGCAAGAACAGAAAGCGCTACACTATACGAACTTATCCCTTCAAGGCTTCGAGGATATAGGCGATCAAGCAGGTGCACAAATTGCGTTTCAAAACTTATTAATCCTGAATGACCGCAACAACTCGATCGAATATACCGTCGAGCATCTTCAACAGTTATATGACTTATATCAAGGACGTAATCCTTTTAAGGAGGCTTCCGTTCTTGAAGAATTCGCCATCATCCATTTACGGAGTAAGCAATACGAGGATGCCAAGCAATTTGTTATCCGTGCTGTCCAGGTATTAGAGGATAAAAATCTTGTTCATTCGCGAGCTCTCTACTACAGCCTTTATGGCGTCTTGGAAAAATTATTAGGAAACGAGAACACGGGAAATTTATTAATTCGAAGTAGTCTTGATCTATTCTCACGGATAGATGCTCGTCACGACGTTTCGATTTGTCAGCAGTTGTTAGATTGCCCCGAGTATCGAGATTTAGGGGAATATTTTCTATCATTGCATGCACGTGGAGAAATCTTTGTAGACAACTCACTTGGCACACTATCTTAAGTCACCTATGTTATTCGAATCATGTCGATACCTTTCTATTTACATGGGGTAACTATTATTTACGTCGTTCTAGTCAACATATCGCTGTTGATCCCTCTTATAGTTAGTGATGAAAGATGTACAACTTAAGGAGGGATCATGTATGCGACTGAGAGAACTACATATCAACATCAAGATCCGCATTTTGATTAATTTTCTTCAAAAGGTCACCCAAATGGCAATTTTCCCATTTATGGCTATTTATTTTTCGACTCAATTCGGATTAAAAATTTCTGGGATATTAATGGTGATCGTTATCATCGCTTCGCTCATTTCTAGCTTTTATGGCGGATATCTATCCGATGTCAAAGGACGGAAGCTTGTTTTATTTCGCGGCGAACTCTTACGATTCTTTTCTGTTTTACTGATGGCTTTATGTAACTCACCCGTCTTTTCCAATGCGGAATTGACGTTCGTCACTTTTTTATTTACGAACATCTTGATTGGATTGATCACACCTGCGAATGAGGCGATCTTGATGGACGTTAGCACAGATAAGACACGCAAAATGTTGTACAGTATCAATTACTGGTCAATCAATTTATCAATCGCCATGGGTAGCTTAATCGGATCATTATTCTATGCCGACCATTTCTTTGAACTTCTACTTGCAACAGCATTTACTTCTCTTATCTGCTGCGCTCTCATACAGGTGTTCATTATCGAAACACATACATTTAAAAGCATTCCGACTAAACTCTCTTTTCGAGATTTGTTTTATGGCTATTTTGATGTTTTAAAGGATCGTATATTTTTAATCTATCTATTAGCTGGAACGTTGATGCTCGGACTTGAGTTTCAGCTGACTAACTACATTTCAGTGAAACTGAACACCGATTTCAAACCGTTCGTGCTTCCCTTTTCACATGAAACGAAAATTGACGGTATACAGATGTTAGGGTACTTGAGAATTGAGAACACAGTACTGGTTGTCGTACTTGGTGCTGTCATGCTGAAGATGATGAATAATCGAAAGGAACAATATGTATTGTATATCGGTTCCATTATTTTTGCGCTCGGATTCTCACTTCTAGCGTGGAGTAATAATTTTTATATCTTACTCATTGCAACGTTTATCTTCACTATTGGTGAATTGATGTATGTTCCAATTCATCAGTCACTTCTGGCGACGTTAATCGATGAGAAGAAACGAAGCCAATATATTGCAGTCAACGCTTTGCGGCTTCGTGGTGCCATGTTGATCGGCTCGTTTTTCATCATTCTTGGTGACTACGTAAGCTCGAGCATAATTTCGGTTTTATATGCGTTTATTGGCGGTATTAGTGTCGGACTCTATACTATTTTGTATACAAATTACCAAAGCAAAGAAAAATTAAATCACAAATCGGTTAGCTAGTTCGTACAATCGTTGTATTATGTTTTAACCCAATCAATATATTTCGACATCGAAATGTATACTGCTTGGGTTAATTCTTTGGTTTTTTTACCTGCAAAAAGAAATAAATTGACAATCCGTATGATTTATTGTCAAATTAATTTAACCGGTCAAAAAAGGGGTTTTACTATGCAACCGATGATGACATTAACCGAACTAAACCAGTTAAAATCATTAAGTGTTCCGATCCGAGCTGAAATCATGATGTACTTGATTGAAAAACCGCTCACTGGACAGATGCTTTCTGAACTATTGAACCTATCTCGTCCCAAGGTCCATTATCACTTGAAGGAGTTAGAAAAGAACGGACTGATCGAATTAGTGAGAACGGAAGAGAAAGGTGGTATCCTCCAAAAGTTCTACCAATCCGTCGCTCGCGGATTCACGCCCTCGACTGAATTGTTACCACATGCTGAAATCATCAGTGAATCATCTAGACAAATTCTATACCAGATGACAGAGCGAACGAAGTCCATCATCCTTTCTGCCCCAGAAGAGGCATTCACATCTCCAGTCGCAAGCGAGTCTCCGGAGAACTGGAATCATGTCGGATCGATGTGGCAAATCTCTGCAACCGAAGAGAATTATAAGGAATGGATCAAAAAATACTTCGCATTGATGGAAGAATTGCGAATACTTTCTCACGAACCGAAAGATGCAGAAGCCCAACGTCTCTATTTCTTTTCAACGATGGCTTTTGCGATTGATCATCCTTTCTTAGATGCGCCTGAAAAAGAATCGTAAAACATTCTTTTTCTTTTTTGATGTATTGTCAAAAAAAATTGACCGGTTAAAAAAAAAAAAAAAGGAGTTACTTTCCATGTTTCGCTTACTTACACATCCCTCTTTCTTATTCTTATTACTGGGTAGAGTCGTCACGAATATCGGAGATAGCTTGTATTATGTCGCGTCGATGTGGCTTGTCTTTGAACTGAGTCATAATCCTTTTTATACTGGCCTTGCGGGATTCTTAATTCTCGTCCCGAAAGTATTGCAGTTTTTGATCGGTCCTCTTGTCGACCGGTGGCGCGTTAAGCCTATTTTGATTTCCACGCAGGTGCTACAAGCCGTCCTATTAGTGACCATCCCGATTGCTTATCATTTCGATGCACTTCATATTACCTATCTACTATGTATCATGCCACTCCTAGCATGTATCGAAGAGTTTGCTTATCCTGCCCAGACGAAGACTCTCCCTCTTTTGTTGAAAAAGGAGGACTTGCTACATGCCAACTCTCTATTTGCTATAGCCTATCAAGGCATTGATTTGATCCTCAATTCTTTAGGAGCTATCCTTGTTGCAAGCTTTGGGGCTATCTTCGTCTTTTGGATCGACTCAATCACTTTCGTCATAGCTGCTCTCTGTTTTTCACTCGTGAAAATCCCACGAAGAAAGCTTGATCAGGACGATGTGAAAGAAAAACAGTCTTCCATCAAGCGATACGTCATTGAATTACGCGAAGGATTTCATGTTGTCCTTCATTCCTTGTTGTGGGTTTTCACGATTGGCTCCCTTCTTGCTAACTTTACGATTGGTATGACGTTAGCCATCCTTCCAAGCTTTTCCGATCAAATCGGTGGTGTAGGAACTTACGGTTTTTTATTGACGGCTATCTCAGCAGGTTCGTTGATGGGCGCATTCTTAGGTCCTGTCCTTGGAAGATTTCGAATCGGTTCGACTGCGATTCTCTGCTTTACACTCGGTGGTCTTTGTTGGATCGTCGCTGGCTGGATGACTTCTCCTATACTGATATGTCTCTTGTTCGGTGTCGCCTGGATTCCCGTCGGTGCAGTCAATATTCTATTCGCTGGACTCATCCAGGCCGCTGTCCCGCATGAAATACTTGGGAGGACTACGTCCATCACTTACAGTATCAGCGTATCCGCCATGCCAATTGGTTCCTTGGTAGGTGGCTCATTAGCCAATTACCTAGGAAGTTCATTCATTTTCTCATTTTCAGGTATCGGTCTCATACTGATTTCTTTCGTTTGGTTGTTGCATCCTCAATTGAGACAGCTTTCAACGCAGGATACTATTGATGCTAGTGTTCTAAAATTACCTCCAACTAGCACGCCCCCTTCACCAGTCGTGAACTAAGATGGATAGACGATTTAATTGACGCGATGGAAAAGTTTTAGTCTACAGGCTTGTCAGGTCAATCATTATATTGTATTCTGAAATAATTTGTTAATGACATAACTTAGGAGAGTTTTTTATGGATGTACTCAATCGTTCCAAACAGATGACTGCAGAAGCAAATACCATACTTGACGAGCTAGGCTTAAGAAAGAAATGGAGCGCACTCGGCGACGTTCATATCGTTGGCGCGATGTCTTATGACTTAATGGTGAAACCGGATATTGATATAGAGATTTTTAGCGATTCGCCTAAACCATCGCAAGCGCTGAATCTATTACACGATCTCGCGGAACACCCCCGAATCATCGAAATCAAATATCGGAATCATCTCAACACTCCTTTTAACGGATTTTACTTCAAGATGACATACGAATCTGAAACACGGTTGCTCTGGAATATTGACATGTGGTTGTTCCACAGCAATCGTCAAGGTCCGGTATCACGCGATCTTGTGCATGACTGCTTCCTTGACGAACAGCTCAAGAGAGCTAATTCTGCTGATTAAAGAAGACATCCTCCGGAAGAACTTAGATTATCCTTCAATTTTCATCTATCAAGCTGTCTTAGACGGACACATTCAACATGTGGATGAGTTTTATGACTGGGTGAAAACGATCAATCTAGATTGCTTGACTGATTGGACACCTCAGTCATGAAGTAACGCGTCACAAGCCATCCCTACACGAAAAGGCGACTTCTTTCCATAAAGAAGAATCGCCTTTTCGTTACCTTTATATAACGCAATATCAAACATTCAAGACCTTACGTTAAAGCTTTCAATGGGTCGTCAGAGTAAATTTTCGTAAATCTGATTCGATCGTAAAAGATACTCGATTGCCTGTCGTTCCTGGTGTTGTTCGATTAAGATTTGAGCATGTACTCTCAGAGTTTTTGCGAGAAGTTGACGTTCGTCAAGTCTTTCTACTATGGCAAGAGCATCATCACTCCACCACTTCGCTTGTTCGTATTGCTTATCCTCATATTCAATCTGAGCAAGCAATAGACGCATCTTCACCTGTAGCGCGTCTTCTGGATCTACTTTTTGAATATGGCGTTCGCACAGGCTTTTTGCTTCACTCCATTGATTTAAGCGGAAATATGATGTCGCTAGTTCCAACGAACTGTTAACGATGTTCCATTGACTATCATTTTGTTCAGCCAAGGCGACGCTTTGCTCGAGATAATCGATCGACTGATTTAAATCACCCGACTCTCGCAAGAGAATACCGAGATTCGTCATACATCCGGTAACATACTCACTTTGCTTATTTTCTTCGAAAAGGGCTAACGCCATCTTGGTATGCTTGATCCCCTTTTCGTAATCCTTCATATAGAGAGCAGCTAATCCGTTAAGCATGCGGAACAGGCTTTCGTTATAGAAACAGTTCGTTTTTTGCATGTAATCTAACGCATCATCAATGATCTCCATTGCTTTTTCGTAACTTTTCAACCGAGCATATCCATATGCCTGCACGTACATTAGTTGTAAACGTAGTAAAATATTTTTGTTCGTCGGTAGTGAATCAAGTAGGAGCATACCTTGCATCGCAACATCAATGCTTTTACTGAATGCCGAGGCATTCAAATGACTTTTGGCTAGATGGTAGAACGTATCTATATATTCATCCATGACAGATGAGTCCAGGTACAGCAACGCATTATTGAGACAATCTATAGCACGACCATACTCCGCCCGTTCAATTGCCAACTCCCCCTGTAGTTTTAAATAACGTCCTTTTAAAGAAGCGGGAATATGAGTTTGATCAAGCTCGTCGATCATCTTCTGTGCTTCCTCGTGCTTCCCTACGCGAAGTAACCCTTCCGTTTTTCGAAGAAGAACGCCAGCATCTTCTGTTCCACTTAACTCCGCTTCTTCTTGATTCAACAGATAATTCACACTCACTTCAAGTGTTTTTGCTAAATGCTCAAGCGTTTTAAGAGACGGATTTGTCATATCTCGTTCGATTAGACTAACCATCCCGCTACTCAGTTCTGCTCCTGCCAAATCACTTTGCGTCAATCCGATTGCTTTTCGTCGTTCTTTAATCCGCAAACCTAACGTACTCATCCTCATCCTCCTGACTTTGTTTCCTATTGGTAATGTTTGCATCAGTTACGTTCCAACTCTCTATTCATCATACATTTTCTTTATTTTATTCTCAAACGTGTCATTTCTTTAAAATATTACGAGTACTAATCCCTTTCTTATTGATAGTTCATGTGCAAAGAAGACCAAGACATAGACGTTTTTACGCCGTGCCTTGGTCTTCTGGATACTTGTTCAGCATGTTCATTTTTATGGACTATGCTACATGTTCCTCTGGCTCATCATGTGAAATCCCTCTTGTTTCAAACCAATAAATGATTCCAAGTAAACTTGTCAAAAGAACACCCATTATGGCAAGTAAGATTCCTGCATTTAAGATATCTAACCACGCTAGTGGATAAACTAGAAGCAGTGGTGTCAGCGCTTTCGTGAATTGAAACGCCGTCGTCGTTCGCCCTGACCAAATGACCGTCTCTTCTTTCGTCTCTAAAAACTTGAACATTAAGATCCGTTGATAGATCCGGAATCGGTTGAATACGAGACCGAGGCTGAACCCTAGAAAGATGGCAAGAGACCAATTTTCTATCGTACCTAGCAACGCATCAATGACTAGTATCAATCCGAACGACGCATACGGGACGAATCGTCCAAATCGACCAAGTACCGTCGCTATGAATGCACCAAGTCCCATCGCTGCGCCAACCACTCCATATTGAACGGATGACCAGTCATACACATCATGGAAAATGATCGGCAATAAGAAATTAATGGATGCGAGCTGTACGGTCAATAAGGTGACACCTATTACGGTAAGCCGTAACATGTGATCCTTTGAAATACCTGCGCGTAATTGGATAGAGTCAAGCGGATCACGGTCGACTGGTTTCGTCACTTTTTCCGCCACTTTATCCGATTGATGAGAGAGAAGCGGTAAAATGAGTGGAATGCCAACACCGATCAATAGCGTCATACTTAAGATCAAGCCGACCATCTCGATTCCACCGAGTGCGAGTAGTACCCCTGTCAAAGAATTCCCTGCGAAGGCACCGATTTGAATCGCTGCCTGTAACTGATTGGATGCTAGACTCGAATCCACCTTCCCTTCGAGGACTTTTTGTGACATATAGGCTTCGAGACTTTGCATGGACAAAAAGAAGATACACGCAAACACACCACCGATAACATAATACGTATAGATGTTTTCCTGATCAAAGATGAAGAACAAGATTCCAAGCATGAGGATGCCTAGTATACGGACGACCGCAAAGACCAGCAAGGGATTCGAAGATAACATCGTCTTCAGTGGCTTGACATATTTTTGTAGAAGATACGGGAATACACTCATGATACAAATGGTAATACCGAGATGGACCACTGATCCTTGTCGCTCAAGAATCGTCCAGATCAACATGAGATTCAACATGCTATCCCCACACAACGTGATGGACAGAAATACGATCGAGAATATTTTTCTCATCCTACCCGCCCCCTCTTCATCTTTGTTATTAAAATGTTCATAGCACGACCTCCTCCTCGATCTCGACTTGGAAGCGTTCAGATGCCCGCATCAACCGAAGACGTACTTCTTCGAAAGAGTTTCCCTCAATGACGATGAAACCAGAGCGCGACATCGTATCTTTTCCGCCACTCAATACTTGTCCGGTCCTCACGGGAATAGTGACCGATACGACGCCTTCGATCGTAGTCGTAAAGTCTTGTTCAGACGAAATGGTTTTGACTTTTCCAATGGCTGACGGAAACGATAACATGCCTGTGTATTTAGATGTCTGTTTCGATGGATCTACTTGATATATACCGAGTTCGACGTCAATCACTGCTTGAAAAAGATCGACGCCATGCGTGTTTAAGACAATCGGGGGAATAACTGCGATTCCCCCAATCCGTGCAGCGATCTCTCCGAAGTAAAGCGTTCCCTCTGCTGTTACAAATATCTCTGCATGGCAAACTGAATTCGTAATCCCGAGTGCTCGAATGATACTTTGATTAAACTGTTTAAGCCGCGTTACTAATTCGTTCTTAACTTGGCTTGGATAAGCAATACTACCAAGCGGTTTTTGATGATCAATCACATCGAGGCAATTGAATAAATACTCGGAGACGGACGTAAAGACGACCTCTGCATGCGAGACAATAGAATCGACATGAAACTCCTTTCCTGAAATGAATTCTTCGATAAGTACTGGTTGCGGTGAAGCAGACCACTCGCTTAAGAAGGAATCGAACTGCGCTTGATCCTCGATGCGATATGTCTTGATGGTTGCCCATCCCGCTACCGGTTTGATGATACAGGGATATCCGATTAGCTCCACATACGCCCGCAACTCACGTTCGGTCGACGCGTTTTTTGTTCTGGGAGACATGATTCCGTGTTGCCTCGCAATTTCTTTCATGACCCACTTGTTACGAACACTCGTCGCCTGATTATGTTGCATCCCTTGAATGCCGAATCGGGTTCGCAGACGTCCCGCGACTTCAATGATATTTTCCGTAGTCGCGATGAGAGCTTGAATATCGTTTTGATCCATCAATTCGTTCATGACGGTCTCTAGTTCAGAATAGCTTGAAATATCATTTATGACGTACACTTCATCAAAGCACCCAGTGGGTATACCTCCCATCTCTTCGAATCCTTCTTCGATGATTAAAATTTTCTTCAATGCGTATTCTTTCAAATGATTGAAAAACTTCAGCTTCGATTGAACTCGTTTATCGACTAAAAATAAAATGGATGCCATTAAAATCACTACCTTTCTTCAATACTTAATGAATAGAGATACAGAAAGACACAAAATAATTAATATATTAATAAATTCAATATAATGCATAAGTTAGTGTATTTCAACAAAAAAATTAATATAAATTAAAAATTTAATATATTCAATAAAAAAATAAAGAGAATATACACATGACAATGTGATATTTCACCTTGATTAATTAAGGATTTATTTATTGAATTCAATTTATTAGTATTTCCACATGTAAACGCTAAAGATTTACATGGTATATCGTTTTAAGGAGCGGCGCTTAGGCGTTAAAATGTATTATGACTTCTCTTTGGAAGTCGCTTGCTCGAACTACCACCATTAATAGATCATCGAAGGAAACGTCTAGGCGTATCCTGAAGAAATCATCGAAGCGATCGAACTATAATGTACCTGTCCTAAGGCACTTCCCTATTTCTCAAGTACGCTACGTATGAAGTGTTTCCTTGATGTACACTATCGGTAGTATAAAAACGTGTACTTTGGAGGTGTTCGCACTTGAAAATGAAACGTTTAGCTTTCCTCCTTTTTTCGATCGTCTTCCTAGCAGGATGTAGTGATTACGATCAAGACGGTAATACGACGAGCGAGAAAGCAAAACAGAAATATGATGTAGCTATCAATCAAGTCTTCAAATCTGAAAATCAGTACTTGAAGAAGCAACAGGTTGATCGACAACTAAAGCGAAACACCGGTGAAACGGGCGTCATCGTTTATGAGGATCAAGGCCTCATTGAAATCTATTACGACCAATCAGCTGGAGGAGAAAGAGCCATTTATCAGAAAGACGGATCAACTTACGCGCGGAAAACATATACGAAACAAATCAGCCGTAAAATCGATGACTCTGAAAAAAAATACCTTGAGAACATTGGAATCAAGTAATTTTCATCAGACTAGCTCAATTTTTAATTGTTTATATCAAAAAGAGTCGATGACTCTCCTCAAAGAAGAGAATCATCGACCCTTTTTCAAAAATACGATGTCATCGAACTACACTGTCACAAGAAAATTAGAAAATATGGAAAAGAAGTACGCCGATGAAAGATTACGTTAGAAACCGATGCAAGTAGTCTGCAGTGTTCCGTTGCATGACTTTTAATTGATCTATTATATAGTTAAGTCAAAAAAATACGTTTTTGGAGTGATAAAAATGGAAGGTAAGGAAGAAAAATCACCTTATTATCTAAGAAGAATCCCCTTCTTTATTATTTCTTACTTATTTGCACCTTTAGCGTACATCTTACTTTTCATCAAATGGCGTACGTTAGATTCTTCCGTACGAGATGCGCGACTGATTGTTGCATCACTATTTTTACTACTCTTCATCGTTGATTTTTTTCCAGCTGATCTATATCAAAACATCGTACTTGCTATCGCTCTCACAGTTGGTTTGTTTATTACCTTTATTGGATTAGGTGGCGGAAAAAAATAGTCGATTAACCGTACATCCGGATTTATGAACGTCGTTTTGCTCAGAATCCCATCAATCCATTCCATTTTCTATTCTATATCTCCATTTTACCTACTCATTATTTAATATACTTAAACAAATCATTGTAAGAAGGGATCATTCGGATGTGGAAGGCACTCTTGTTTTCTTCCATCTGAATCGGTACCACGATTCCACTTGTGTTAGTTGTCATCTTTACGCATTTCGAACCCTTACTTACTTTTGATACGAGTGGCATCCTCATGTTGATCACAATGGCGATCGGTGCAATTGCTGATTTCTATTTAGCAACTCGTATTTGGACTTGGATCGAACATAAGCTGTACAAACGAAAGCATTACATGTGAAAACGCAGATTATTCGTTCGTCATCGAACAGATAATCTGCGTTTTTTTAGATGAATCGTGCCATATAATCGGAAAAAATTTTTGTCATGACTTTCGGCGTATTCGCGATGTAAATCCGCATCTGTTCAACGTTTGCCTCAACAGCATTTTCTTCCTTCTCTTCGGTCGGAAAATCGGAGATCCCTTTGATGATGATACATTCGATTCCGTTTTTCTGACAGATGTACGCGATTGCCCCAGCTTCCGTATCGGCAATCGTCAATCCGTTATCCCGCAGTTCGATATAGTCTCGCCACATGACGACAGCCCGATCTGCCGTTCCTATCGTTCCTGTATGAAAGTCCTCGCCATACTTCGCTAAATCGAGATCCACAATAAAGGATGGCTTGAGTAAGGGTTCAATCTCTTTGACTGTACAGTCATACTGCACTGCCTGAGCAGGAACGATGATATCGAGTACGTCAAACCGTGGATCAATGCCGGCACACGTTCCAGCAACGATGACCTTCGTCAATGTAAAGCGGAGGATCATATATTGATTCGCACCGATACCGTTTACTTTTCGAACGCCGGTGCTATAAAATAAGAGCGTTTTTCCATTCATCTCTCGCGTGAAATATTCACCATACGGATAGGCAATTCTTTCTTCGGGCGAGACACGAAAATACGCAAGTGTTGCGTCGAACTCCCATTTGGTTGCGATACTGATTCCAATCATTTCATCCTTCACCTTCCAATCTCCATGTTTAGGAACATATTATTTTTTATTTTACGATAGTTCATTTTGTTTTGAACCGTTTTTTTCCCAGAAGATAGCAATTATTATCAAAAAACATTTTTCACTTATGCCTATAATAAGGATGTAAACAAACAGAAAAGGAGTCCTGTCCATGATTCTAGATTTATTGACTTCCATCGTAGCAGAAATATTGCATAGTCTGATGTACACTTCGTCTACGAAACGTTCGGAGCAAATCAATGACTACCATTGATGTCATTCTAAAAGATATCGAAGACCATCTATTCGATGAGTCCTTACTTGAACAACTCGCAGAGCGCCATCACTACTCTACGTTTCATTTCGGACGACTCTTCAAACGACAAATCGGTCAGACGCTCGGAGAATATGTCCGTTTACGTCGTTTGTCGGTCAGCGCCACTCTTTTAAGAGACGGCGTCGACTTACTCGAAGTTACATTGATGTGTGGGTACCAATCTCAAGAAGCCTATACGCGGGCGTTCAAAGGGTTATACCATTTACCTCCACGAAAATATGTAAAGTTGATGGAACTAATGACGAATAAGGAGATGATTCAAATGGAAGAACAGCTTGTAGAAGGTTGGTTCTTAAGCGGTAGTCATGCCGGATCTTACACGCTTAAGACCGATTCAGAGATCGTCCATCAAGGACGTAGCTCTGGAAAAATCAGTTTTACGTCTGTCACAGAAGAAGCGGGGATGTTCGGTACGATGATGCAAAGCATACAAGCAACTGCTTATCGGGAGAAGCGAATTATGGTTGCAGGTTTCCTGCGAACGGAAGCAGCCGAAAGGGCAGCCATCTGGTTTCGTGTCGATGACGTCCACGGTGATCCGGTACAGTTTGATAACATGACGAATCGTGGATTAACTGGTGACCAGGATTGGACGTATTGTGCCTGTGTTCTTGACGTTCCCTTTGAAGCCGCATCGCTTCACTTCGGTGTATTACTTGAAGGAAGCGGAACCGTTTGGGCAGATTCATTCACCTGTCATGAAGTTCAGACATCTATTCCGTCTACAAATCAATTACATCAGGAGCTTCTTCCGTTACATCCGACGAATTTGTCTTTCGACATGACGGTTTAATACTAAGATGAAAAAATCCAACACAGAAGAACCCTTTACAGTTCTTCAATGTTGGATTATTCATCATTCTCTATCCTTTGCATCGATCTCTTTTTGTCGTAAAATCTCCGCAATTTGATGATGCTCGTTCGCAAGAGCTAGATCGCGTGCGGAATTCCCTGCAGCGTCGCGGTGAAGCGGATTTGCTCCATAAGAAAGTAATATGCGGACGATACGTTCGTATCCCTTCGCGCTAGCTAGCGTCAATACCGTCTCCCCGTCCTCTGATGGGCTCATCTCATGATCTGCTCCTGCTTTGAGTAACGACTTAACGGCTTTCGGATGATTATTTTCAACCGCTAAATACAGTGGTGTGATGCCCTCTGGTCCCTCTGCCTCGATTTCCGCTCCCGCTTCAAGCAATAAGGTAACTTTTTTTGCTTTCCCTGCCTGAGCGGCAATGTGTAGAGGCGTCATTCCCTCACCCTCTTCAGTTCGTTCGTGTAATAATTCCATATCCTGAGCCAATTGACGCAGGATTTTTTTATTGCCAGACCGACCTGATATTAGATGTAGTGCTGTAAATCCATCACCTGTTAAATCTAAATAGGCGCCGCGCTTCATTAATAACAAAGCAATCTCAGATTTCCGGTCATACAATGCGATGTGTAGCGGCGTCATTCCATCTTGATTGGGTAGATTGATGTCTGCTCCGTGGTCGAGCAGCATTGCGACGATCGCGATGTGTCCTTCCTGGATTGCCCAATGTAGTGCCGCGAATCCTTCTTCATCCCACTCATTCAGATCATCCCCTCGTTCGATACAGCGCATGACCTGCTTCTTTTTCCCTAGAAAGGCTGCATCTTGAATGGATCGCTTCCCCATGTCGGTTCGCCCCTTTATCAACTCTGTCGTTAGTTCATTTTACAACAACCGGCTTCAGGAAAGCGAAAAAACCATCTTGAGCAGCGCCAAGATGATTTTACCTAGTGAACAAATTTTTTTATATGAATTTTCCAAACGCAAGTAACTGCATCGCTGCTTGTCGGACTTGTTCCGACGTTTTTGCTGTCGTATCAATCGGATATACCGAAAATTGTTCATACCATTTCTCTTCGAGCGCCCAAAGCGGTTGATGCTGTTCAAAAGATTGACGAGTTCTTTCTTGATCAGCGTCGCGCCGCTCTCGTAAGAGATGGTCTAATGCCTGTAAATAAATAATCTGGTCGGACCGACATTCTCTTAATGCCTCAAGTTCCGTCTTTAAACGAGATTCCATATCCCAGTCATGCCCATGTATCTGTGGATAATGAAGCGTATAGAATTCAAGATCCTCCGGACCACGATCTAATATGATGTGTCCGTCCGGAAAGTGACGAAACCGTTCGATTTCCGCTTGAATGAACAAGCGCTGATTCTCAACGAATCCGTCTTCGGTACGGATGTCTAATCCGAGCTCTTTTCGTTTTTGAACGATCGGATATGGATTTTCATAATAGACATGCAACTCCGGGTAAGCGTCTTCGAGCGCTCGCGCTAATGTCGTCTTCCCTGATGCCATAGCGCCTTGGATCGAGAGGATGGTTCTCATGAATGGTGTTCCTCCTACTTGTATATACTTTAAGTATTAAAAAAATAAGCGCCTAGGTCTGGATGACTGATCAATTCCTTTAACTGCCTTTGTTCTGCACTCGGGATTTGCTCAAGCGTCCTAAGAATGGCCATGAGTCGTAACCAGTCTGAAAGATTCGATAGCTGGATTGACGAAACAGCTTGATAACGGTCAAGATATTCGCGACAGACGAGACGTCGCATCTCGTCCGGCACCGCTGTTCCACCTGCTGTCCGCAACAAGAGCAACGTCCGCGCGACATCCGCGATCGGTGGACCTGTCGTCGCATCATGCCAATCGATGACGACGAACGTTTCATCTGCTGTCACGAGGATGTTCTGGAAATGGAAGTCCCCGTGGAGCAATCCTTGCTGTTGCGGAACGTAAAGTGTTTGGAGTAATCGTTCCGCCTTCAAGCGTAACTCTAGTGATAGATGACGTATTTTGTGCTCGGTGACATCGTACCATTCAGGAGCTACACGCGATTGTTGCTGATGAATCCGTTGATGTAATGTCGCGAAGGCGTTAAGAAAATCTGTTATTCGCTCCGGTTCGAACAACTCTAACAATTCGCTGCCGTCGACCCGCTGCATCTCAATGAAAGGCGAATCTTCTAATTCAACGGCATATACGTTTGGTGTCGGGATGGCCGTCCGCTCAAGTTCTTCGAGCATGCGAAATTCCTGAGTGATCCGTTGTTTTTCAATCGATGCTTGAAAGTACTTACGGACTCGTTCGTCAGAGATCGTCATCACGGTAGCGGTAGCACCGGTTTTTTCCTTATTCATCTGTATAACCCCCAGTCTCTTATGTCGTTTGTCGAATCATCAAAGAAGGTTCCAGTAAAGAACTAGCGCTTTCACTCTGATTCAGCGCGTCACTCAATAATTGTTCTGCTGCCAGTCTGCCAAGCATTACAACCGGTTGTCGGATCGTTGTTATTTCAAGCGCTCTGGCAAGTGGTACATCATCAAATCCCGTAATCGCGATATCCTCTGGCACCCGAACGCCATCCTTGCGAAATTGATCGATAAGACCCGCTGCGACTTCGTCATTGCCGACGATGATGGCGTCTGGTAAGTCTATCGTTAGAAACTGATCTGCTAGTGCCTGTCCGTCTTCGAAAGAATAGCATCGATCCGCGTACCATTGAATTCCATGACGGAGCGTAGACGTCTTGAGATATTGGTCGAACGCCTCTCGTCTGACTCTTCCGACTCCGCTATCTGGATTTCCAAGACAGAGACCGACTGTTTGTGCTCCTCGTTCTTCAACATGTTCCAGTAACATTGTGATCGCTTTTCCATGGTTAAAAGAGAGCGACGGCACGATACCCTGATGGTCTTCGCAGGCAACGACTGGTCCAACCGTACGCATCGTCTCAAGTAATTGCGGCTGACTGATGGCGCCAATGATCAATCCGTCAATCCGCTTATCGCGAAGGTATTGCATACTCGCTTCTTCTTTTGCTGGATCATGTTCCGTCTGGATGACAAGGAGTGTGTGGTTTCGTTCCATGCACACTTGACCGATCCCCTCGATTAATTGATGAAAAAACGGATGACCGACACGCGGCACGAGGACACCAATCGTATTCGTCTTACCGCGTGAGAGGTTGATCGCATTTCCGTTCGGACTATACTCCAGTCGCTCCATCACGTCTAAGATGATCCGCCGCTTTTCTTTTGAGACATGCTTATGACCGTTTAAGACACGGGATACCGTCGACTTCGAGACACCCGCTTGTTTAGCGATATCCGAGATGTTCGCCATACTGTTCCTCCTTCGTTTGTTCCCATCGTTCTAAGCCGTTTAATGCCTTCGCTACACCGTCCTCGTCATGATCACTGGTGAGGTATGTCGCTCTGCTTTTGACAGATGCTTCAGCGTTTCCCATGGCAATCGATGTTCCCGCCACTTCAAACATCGGTAGATCGTTTTGATTATCACCGATCGCAATGATGTCCTCGGCTGTCATCCCGTACGCTCTCGCGATGTCTTGAAGGGCAGTCCCTTTTGTCACGCCGTTTGCCATGACTTCTAAGTTATAGGCACCTGAACGTGTCACGGAACAGATCTTCAGCTGAAGGAGTTGTTGCTCGAGGTGTTCGAGCTGCCATCTGTCAGGTGAGACGAACATGAATTTGATGACGTCCAGTTGATCGATTGCGATTTCGTCAACTTCCTCAACACCGTATTGCGTTAATTGAGCCTGAATCGCTTCTTGAAACGCACGATCTCCGCCTTGAAGAGCAGCAAGCGAAAACTGCGGTAACAGGATGTTGTCTTGTAGATAAATATGTATGAATACGTTTGTAAATCGTACGATCTCCCAAATCGTTCGACTACTGGAACGGTTCAAAAAATACCGTCTACCTTGTCCTACCTCGACTTCTGCCCCGTTCGCACCAATGACCGGACAATCCAGTCCGTGTTGCGCTAGAATCCGTCGCGCATCAAAGGCAGCTCGCCCGGTGACGATAATGACGATATCTCCTTTATCCTGCCGTTTCTTGATGGCTGTCTGATTTCCCGCCGAAATTCTGTGTTCCTTATTCAATAACGTTCCATCTAAATCAATCGCAAAGCATCGCATCGCGTTTCCCCCTTTTCGTGTCCTCTTGATGCTACAGGCTGAAACGCGTCCCAGTGCAACAAAAAAATCTTGAATGAACAGTTCATTCAAGATTTTTTGTTTTTTTATCCTTTGCTTCAAATGGAGACGTGATGCGCTGTCTGTTGTTTTTGAACATACTCCATCAAGATCGGTCGTTCCGGTGGATTGAGGTTTTCTGGTAGCTGATCGATAGCGAAAAAGCGTAATTCCGCGACTTCTGACGGATCCCGAAGCACTTCACCGGTATAAGCCGTACACAGAAATGCCGAAATGACATTATAGACTTCATCCCCATGCGGGTACTTATAGTAAAACGCATCACCCGAATAGACGTTCAATAATTCGAGCTGCTCTGCTTCAAGACCGGTTTCTTCCCTTAATTCTCGTTTTGCTATCTCTACGAGCGTCTCCCCGATCTCAAGCGCTCCACCAGCGAGTCCCCAGCAACCGTTATCTTGCCGAAGTTGTAATAAGACTTCTTGTTTATCGTTGACGACGATGACACACGCCCCTGCCATGACGAGCGGTCGTGTGCCGACGAGTTTTCGTAATTCTGTGATGTATCCCATGTCATTCAGTCCTTTTCCATTTAAATCACTCTCGTTCGGACGCGCATCCGTTTGAGTTCCGTCAATAGGATACACAACAAGATGATGCCCGAAACGAACAGTACGTACGTATGAATCGTAAAGAGGGAACGGAAATCGATTACGGCAACATTCTGTTGCACCTCAATCCAACTACTAAGTAGGATTCCGCTGATTGTAAATAAGATGAGTACGCCGACCTGTCGACGTGTCAACGTAACATACGTCAAAACGCGCATGCCTTCACAGATCACGAACGGTAGGAGAACGAGGAGTGCTGCGACCGGTAAGATGACCGGGTCACCGCCTTGCTGAGTCGGCATCGACCGGGTCAAATAACCAAACAGAAAAAAGAAACCACATACGAACAACAATAATCCGAACGCGATACTCTCATTCACCGCTTTATTCATCTTACTTCCCTCACTTTTTAGAATAATGAATTATGAAGAAACAGCACTTTGATGCCATACACCCGCTGCGTCAAGCCGGACCCGATGTCTGCCGTCGAGTTCCATCTCGATCGGACTGACCTTCGCCGTCTTCGGTGAGAACAACCATGTCCGTCCTTCTGGGACGAGCAAGATATGCGTTCCATCCGCGACTGGTCCGAGGAAGTTGAGTGACGCGCCATTGAGCGGACGTTCCCGTCGTTCGAGAACGCCAATCTCTGCTAACTGCTCACCCACTTCAAGCACGTCTTTCACCGTCAGACTCATCTCACCGATTCCGAGAATGTCGGATACATCAAACGTCGGTTCCGCTTTAGATGGATTGATTTGATGCCGCGCGATCAGCTCCAAGACATTTTCATCTGGATCATAAAAATAGCAGGAATGCGAGTCCGTGAAGTCAAAATAAATCTCGTCCTGTCCATCTTCGATCAAGAGTGGTGTCCGTTCTACGAGCCACGCTTTTCCTTGTTGGAAGACGTTTTCCGGAATGTTGAACGCCATATGGTACTGCGTATCAACATCGTCCGTCTGTTGATATGTCAGTTGATCGGTACCGATTTGCAGCGTAAACGACTCATTCGTTTCCGAAACGAGCGGGAATCCGATCTCGTTTATGTAAAAAGCCTTCATTGCCGGTAGATGGCGTGTCACAAGAGTGGTTTTCGAAATGTTCAAGCTGATGACCTTCCTTCATTTGCCGTAAAATTTATCAAATTCGATATGCTTTATTTTACCACTAATGGTAAAATCATGACGAATGGAAAGTCTGATTTTTCAGATATATTTATACCTGAAAGGATGTTTTGATGAAATTATTAATCGCTCAACCAAAACGCGAGACCGGACTCGAGCAATTTGAACGTGAAATCGCCGCTTATCCTGAAGTCGATCTGATTGTCTACCCGGAAGGCTATTGTACGGTCACGGAACTCGAACGCGTGCAACATCTTGCCAAACAGTTCGAAACAGCCATCGTCCTCGGTTACAAGGATGAAGCGAATCTCGATCGCGCTGTCATCATCGATGCGACCGGGACGATTCTGCTTGATCGCGCAAAAACACCAGAAGCCGGACCGCTTTACACGCCTTCAGCAGCAAACGACGGGTCGTTCCGCTATGGATACGTCCTCTGTCGCGAAATCTTCTTAGGAAAAGACGGACTACGCGAGGAATCCGGACTTGATCTCATTTTCAACCCGATTGGCGTCGGCATGTTCAGTGAAGAACAATACGCCGAGTGGTCCGGTGAAGCACGTAGTATCAGTCAGGCGCAACAAGCGCTCATGATCGGAACGAGTCATGCCGATGGTTCGTACCGCAACTGTGGTTTTTCGATTCCGATTGCCTTCATCTATGACGAGACCGGTGAACCGTTGCTGTTGTCTCATAACGATACGCGGACACGTCTGTTTGATACGGTCACGCGCCACGTCGAAGTCGTCGGTACACCATCCTTATCGTAAACGAACACACGCTTCTTCCAGTCAGAAGAAGCGTGCCATTCCTTCAGGAGGTGCTCATATGTCTCAAACAGGTCGTGCGTCATTCTTTTGGAAACGATACTTCTATGTCTTCTTTCCTTTGTTCCTCTTCGGCGTCAGTCACGAATCGTACCTGGTCGATAATCCGTTAGCTAACCTTGAGGACATCGGTGAGTTCGTCTTCTTCTTTTGACGAATCTGTGGTGGTTCTTCCTTCCGACAAAACCCGCTCATTCCGAAACCGATTTTTGATAGGAAACGAGTGTCGCCCGTTCGTTGAGCGGTTGACTGACACCCGTCAATCGGTAACCCATCTTCTCATAAAAGTAACAGTTACGTGTCTCTTCGCGAATCGTCCGCAGTTCCCATGTCGTTGCAGCCGGATACGCTACTTCAACGAGCTGTAATGCGCGTTGGGCGATTCCTTCACCTTGACGGGCTGGATCTAAGAACATCGGACTGATGGCGTAGCGCCTCGGTGCTTTCGCAACGACACAAATCCCGCCGACGACGACACCGTCGACGATGATTTGATGAAACGTACTGCTCGGATGCGTGATCCGGTGAATGACACGATCGATCGATTCGTTCGCCGGATTCGTTGCAAAATCTTGATACCGCTCAAGCGTTTCTGAAAACGCCTCGATTTGAAGCGTATGAAGCTTCGCAGCGTCTGCAAGAGACGCTGTCTGTAATTGAATGTCCACTGAACCTCTTCCTCTCTTAACGGAACCATTCCCAAAATGGCGTGCCTTGCGCGACGCTCAAGTAGTCGAGCCATCGCTCGAAGCCAAACGGCATCGCGTCTTCCTCCCATTCCTCGAAATTAAGAAATTCCCCACTCCAAATCCGATTTCCTGCTGGGCGATTCATCTCGTAGACGATCCACTCCCCGTCTGGTCCTGCGCCGATCGCCAAGAAGTTTTCGGGACATTCCCACATCTCGCTATACGTCAGGCAATCTTCGATTGAAAAGAGTTCGAACCCATCGTTGTAGGATAACGTTTCGTGTTGAAACAGCTTCGCCCCGTTATGTTGACGTAAGAACGTCTGATAGTCGTCTGCCGTCCACGCAGGTAACAGCGCGAGCTGTTCGTCCGTTGCTCCTCGGTTAAAGATGAAACGTTCTCGTGCTACTTCCCCTTCTTCTTTTTGGACCTCTAACAAACCGTCGACGAGTCGAGCTTTAAATGCTTCTAATGCAATCATGTTCTTCTTCTTAACAATATTCTTTTGTTGGTGTGAACGAGACACCGACATCGTGTCCGCCTAGCTGAACATCCCCTGCTCCTTGTAGCGGTTCAGTTCGCACGGAGGATAAGGCAAGGTGTTTGAATAACAAAGGCTCAAACGTCTCGACGATCGGTTGGAACGTCGCATCGACCGACAAGACGAGATCGATTCGGGCGTCCCGCGATAACGCTTGTGCCTTCCGTTCCGACTGGATATAACGGACTAGCTCCCGCATCCAGCGTTCTTGCTCCAGTGTTTCCGTGATTCGTGTATCGAGCGTCACGGTGAGTCCACCAATCGTCGCAGCAGCAAAGCCCGTCTGGACGATTGGTTCGATGATGACGTCCGCTTGACGCACTTCGACTTCATCGCCTGATGCGGTCTGATAGATCAATCTTCCGGTCTCGAGCAAGTCGGAAGTCTCCTGTGCAGACAATTGTTGTAGCCATTGGTGGATCGCGTTCGCTTGCTGTGCGAATTTCGCTCCGGCTGCGCGGAAGTTCAGTTTAAGACGGAACCGTGTCGTCGCTTGCGTCGTCGGAACGATTTGGACGTCTTTTACATTCAGTTCCTCTTGAATGATTGCCGTATAGTCCGCCCACGAAAAGGTTTCGCTCGATTGGACGCTTAGGCTAGCAAGCGGTTGTTTGACTTTTAAGGCGTGCGTATTACGTACTTGTCGTCCTAACTCGACGACAGAGACAACCTGTGCCATTTCGTATTCCAGATCAGGTCGGAGCATCGATCGATCGGCAACCGGATAATCCGCTACATGCACGCTCATTCCTGTTAATCGCTGATAGACATCATCGGCAAGGTATGGGGTGAACGGAGCGAGTAGTCGTGCCGTCGTCGAAAGTGCGAAGTGAAGCGTCTTGTACGCGGCTTGTTTCTCTTGCGACCAGTCAGCTTGCCAGAAACGTTCCCGCGAACGGCGGATGTACCAGTTACTGATCTCATCGACGAGTTGCGCAAGACTCCGTGCTGCTTGAGTCAATTGATAATCGTCCATCGCATCCGTCACGTCTTGCGTCGTCTGATGGACACGCGAGAGCAACCATTCGTCGAGACGCGTCCGTTTTTGCGGACGTGAGCCATCAAATCCGTCTAGTTCGGCATATGTCAGATAAAACTGGACGGCATGATCCAACGTATCGACTAGTTTTGATTTTGCTTCTTGGACGATCCGCTCAGCAAACCGTTTCGCACTCCACGGACTGCTGTCGACGAGTAGCGCCCAGCGCAGGCTATCAGCACCATATGCTTCGATCAACGCCACCGGATCGAGGGCATTTCCACGACTCTTCGACATCTTCTGCCCGTTCTCATCGAGGACGTGCCCGAGTGCGAGGACACGCTTATAGGCAGGCTGTCCCGTGAAGAGTGTCGAGATCGCTTGCAAACTGTAGAACCAGCCCCGCGTCTGATCGATGCCTTCGATGACGACATCGGCTGGATACCGGTTAAGCGTCTGCGTCCGTGACGGATAATGCTGTTGCGCGAACGGCATCGCTCCGCTATCAAACCAGACATCGATGACTTCTGGTGTCCGGTGCATCACACCCTGACACGTCGGACACGAGACCGATAACGCATCAACGTACGGTTTATGCAACTCGACGGATTCCGTCGATGTCGTCCGGTGCAACAAGTCCGCCTTATTTTTTGGAACGAATGTCGTGTCACACGCTTCACACTCCCAGACGTTCAGTGGTGTACCCCAGTAGCGATTGCGACTGATGTTCCAGTCGACGAGTTGCTCAAGGAACTTTCCGAACCGCCCTTCCTTGACGTGATCGGGATACCACGTCACAGATGCATTGTTCGCAAGGAGTTGTTCCTTGACGGCCGTCGTCTCGATGAACCAGTTGTCTTGTGCGTAATAGAGCAGTGGTGAGTCACATCGCCAACAATGCGGATAGCTGTGCGTATAGCGTTTTTTCGCAAACAAGCGTCCCCGTTCAGCGAGCATCTGGATGATCGCGACATCTGACTCCTTGACGAATCGACCAACGAGTGGTGGAACGGCATCCGTGTAACACCCAGCAGCATCGACGACATTAACGAATGACAGACCGTTTTCCCGGACGACCCGGTAATCCTCTTCCCCGTACGCTGGAGCAAGATGGACAAGTCCGGTTCCGCTCGTCGCTTGGACGAAGGGCGCCCCGACGACCGTATGACCGTTCTCTGGCGTCACGAAATCAAACGGTGGTTCATAACGCAAACCGACGAGTTCCGCACCGAGCTGTTCGGATACGACCTCGACGGATTCCGAGAACAGTTCAGCGACTAACGCTTTAGCGACAATGAATCGCTCTCCTTCAAACTCTACCGTGACGTACGTCAATTCAGGATGAACCGCAACCGCGACGTTTGCCGGTAACGTCCAAGGTGTCGTCGTCCACGCAAGCAGAAATGTCTGCTCCATGTCGACGATCGGAAGTTTGACCGTCGCCGATAAGTCCGTCACGTCCTGATAGCCTTGCGCGACTTCATGGGAACTGAGTGACGTCTGACAGCTCGGACAATACGGTGATACACGATGTCCCTTCGTCAACCAGCCCTTGTCATGGATCGTCCCGAGGATATGCCAGACGCTTTCGATATACTCGTCCTCCATCGTCACGTAAGGGTCATCCATGTCGACCCAGTAGCCGAGTTTTTCCGTGAAGGCACGCCACTGTGTTTCATAGGAGAAGACACTTTCCTTACAGCGGGCGATGAATGCTTCGACACCATAGTCTTCGATCGCTTGTTTGCCGGAGATGCCGAGTTGTTTCTCGACCCCGAGTTCGACCGGTAGTCCATGTGTATCCCAGCCGGCTTTTCGTTCGACCCGGAATCCTTGCATCGTCTTATAGCGGGCGACGGTATCCTTGACGGTTCGTCCGAGTGCATGACCGACGTGGGGTAAGCCGTTCGCGGTCGGCGGTCCTTCGTAGAATACGAATTCCGCTTCCGTGCGTTGTTCAATCGATCGTGCGAAGACTTGGTCTTGTTTCCATCTGTTGCGGACACGCTCCTCGCGTTGTTGTACGGTTTCTGCTTGATTTTGTGACGTCATCTCTTGTTCGCTCCTTTGTCGGTAACTAAGAGAATACAAAAAAGTCCGCCCCCTTTGACAGGGACGGACTTCACCGCGATACCACCCATATTCCGCCGAGAATGCTTATTCTCGACAGCACTTAGTTGCACACTATCATGCGCATTCCATGTAACGGTGGACACCCGGTCACGCTTACTGAATGGTTCAGCGTGACTTCTCAGAGAGGATCTTCATGATTGATCTGGCTACCGGCTCTCAGCAATCCCGGTTTTCTGTAAGGCAGAGGGACAATCATTACTCTTTCTCGTCAACGAAATGATATGCTCTTGTTGTGGAGAATCTTACCATATGACTTAAAGACTGCACAACAGCTTTATACATTTTCTTGCAAAGGAGTTTTTTTGAATGTTACATACTTTCCCAACGCTTAAAACGAACCGTCTCGTCTTACGCGAAGTGTTACCCGAAGATGCTACGAGTGTCCTCGCCTATTTATCAGACGAACAAGTCGTCAAACAGATGGGGCTCGCCCCCTTTCAATCAGAAGCAGACGCGCTTGAAGAGATTGACTGGTACGCTTCGATTCGTCGCGATGGCACGGGTATCCGGTTCGGGATCGCGTTACAAGAAGACGATGTCATCATCGGCAGTTGCGGATTCTTGAATCAGTCGGCACGCCATCAGCGGGCAGAACTTGGTTTTGAGTTGAATCCTGCCTATCAGGGACAAGGCATCGCGAAAGAAGCAGCACTTGCAGTCATCACATATGGGTTTGAGGAGCTCTCTTTAAATCGTATCGAAGCACTTGTCTTACCAGCAAATACTGCTTCACACCAATTGCTTGAACGTCTTGGTTTTCAGCGTGAAGGGTTGCTTCGTCAATATGAGAAAACACGTGGTCAGTTCGATGATTTGTATATGTACTCGATTTTGCGGAGTGAGTGGTCTGTCAAAGATCTCACTTTAGGTTCTTCGACTCTAACTCTTTGATCCGTCGGTAGACTTCTTCTACTTCTGATTGCGCAAACCAAGCATCGGGATGCTTTTCAAACATCAACAAATTGATGTACCATTCGATGTTATCAGGATCTAGTTCGACTGCTTTTTTTGCATGGAATAAAGCGATTATGCAAGCTCCCTCGAGATGGCAAAGTGGATGTAGCATCAATGAAGATGTCAAATCATGTATCTCGCTCGATTCGTGGTGTTGGAGTAAATAATTCATAAAGGCATATATCGTGAGATGAAACGTATCAAACCCTGCACTAAGAATCATGTTGAATTGCTCTTCTTTTGTTAACTCTAAAAATAGTTTCGCTGCTTTCTCGAAATCCATCTCAGCAATATGTTTCCTTAATCGGTACTCTAATTCTGTCACGGTGATTCCCTTCCTCCATAAAAAATCGCTGTTAATTGGCACTTGCACTTTTACACGAGTCGTCTCTCCCAGTAATGTATCTAACATCCATTGCAGAAGATCGACTGCCATTCCTTTTCATCGATAGGATCGTGCCTTTAGGAATTCAATGATCGGCAACAGTGTCAGTCCGATCGCGAACAAGACGATCAATAACAGATTCGCTGATTCATGCAAAAAGTAATCGAGACAGATGAATCCAAAAATCAGGACGATCAGAATTTTGTAGCTAACGAGCCCACTCTCCGTCGTAATCTTTTCTCCAAGTTCATCATTCGGTGTCGGTCGACTGTCTTCTCCTGAACGTGCCCACGTAAAATACGAGAAGAACATGATCAACAAAATCGCCAATTGAACAATCGAGAAGAACGTTACGTTGTTTTCGATGATCATACTAATGATGGTAAGACTCGCCACTATCACGAGCGTTACTAAAAATAAACCCGTTTTTTTCTTAGACATCCCATTCCTCCTGTTCTGAAATGAACAGATGATCGACTTGTGTCTGCAATACTTTGGCGATATTAAACGCTAATTGTAAAGTCGGATCATACTTGTTGTTTTCAATCGCATTGATCGTCTGCCGACTGACCTGACAACGGTCAGCCAGTTCTTGTTGCGATAATTTTGCCGCTAGACGTCGCTCTTTGATGTGGTTTCTCATGTCCATTCCTCCACGACGTGTCAAATTCTTTTTACATCTCTACTGTAATGAAATTCCATCCTCATGTCAAAAACATTTGACATGAGGATTATTAAAAAACACGTTCTGATGATCAGAACGTGTCGTATATGATGGCTCAACCTCGTGGTGGAAATGGATCATGTCCGTAGGAATCTTTTTCGCGAATCTGCCCTTCTTTGTTATGAATGACAAGCTCCGTCTTCTGACTTTTCGCAATGCGACGCCCTTCTGCAATCGCTTCTTTCTGTGTAGCAAATCGTTTAGTTGCTCGAGTCGCACCAGCAGCTTTCACTTGATAGCCACCTTTAGGATGTGGCGTGACATGTTGCTCTCGTTTCATCCAACTCCTCCTCTCAT
Organism: Exiguobacterium sp. OS-77; assembly: GCF_000414195.2. Classification (NCBI taxonomy): domain Bacteria; kingdom Bacillati; phylum Bacillota; class Bacilli; order Caryophanales; genus Exiguobacterium; species Exiguobacterium sp. OS-77. The sequence goes on from NZ_DF239008.1 coordinate 1,851,285, forward strand.
ACGTGTAAGCTAGATTCGTTCACGTCACATTGGTGACTATCTTGATGTCCCTGTTCAACAGTATCTTCGATTGGCAACGTAGACATGTCATCAATCGAAAGGTTGCTTTTTTCGTGCTGACCGCGTGTCTTCGTAATTCATTCTCATATACATGTCTTGCCTTGATTCGATGGTCGACTTCACTTTCCATCTCAATCCCTCTTCCCTCAACTTATATTTTTTTCTAACTATTATGTGCCCTGAATTATTCTTGATAAATCCTTTTTTTAGAAAAAACGGTTTTTCTTACGACCTTTTATAAAAAAATCGTTAAAAGGTCCTGTTTAATATGTATTGTAACGACCGATAAATGAATTACAGATAGAAAATATGAGTTGAAAGGACGGTTGCATGTGAAAAACACAACCAAGAACCATTCCATCCGAACACGTCTTTTAGTAATGATCAGTTTGATTTTGATTGCCTTTTTTGTTTTTAGTAGTCTGGCTTTATATTTCAATACGAAACAAACCGCTGTCTCAACACTGAAAGCGACTGCTGAAAAAGATGCCTTACGCATCAGCAAGACATTCGATACGGTGGCTTACACTGAATTCCTACAATCGCCTGTCGCGTCCGAACAATACGAAACGTTACGAACAGAACTCGATACGTTACGAAAGCAAAATGGACTCTTATATACATACACAGCACGGATCGATCAAAACAAGGTCCGCTTGTTGATCGATGGTTTACCAAAAGATAAGGCTGCAAAAATCAATGCCCCGGCAAGTGGTGCAACCGTCACCGATATGCAGGACGTCCTAAAGGGCAAAACACATACGACGGACGTGATTGATGATCCAATTTATGGACAGTACATCAGTGTCTATGTCCCCTTGAAAGATTCGACTGGGAACGTCATCGGCATCCTTGGAACCGATATCGCGGCGAAGGAAGTCGATGCCCTGACGACGGATCTACTGCAACAAAACGCTCCGATTTTCATTGGACTTTTACTTCTTCTGTTAACGGCCACACTCATCTTGCTTTACATCGCCCTCGGTCGTAAATTACGTCCGCTCGAGACGTTACAGAAAGTCGCTGCCTTGATTGCTGAGGGACGACTGGATCAGGCGAAACAGACGTTGACCAATTTGACGATTTCTTCGAAAGACGAAATCTATGCGCTTGCGATCTCGATTCGTGATATGAACGAGATGCTGCGGACGATGATTGTCGACATCAAACAGACGGCTACCCTCGTCTCGACGACGAGTCAATCGATCGACCAAAGTACGTCGGAAGTACTCGACGGTTCTGAGCAAATCGCTCATACGATGTCGGAAATCGCGACCGGAACCGAAAGTCAGACCCAAGTCACGCTTTCATTGAATGATGAGATGAATCGGTTCGCAACATTGATCGAGACGACGAATCAATCTGGTGTCGAAATTCAAGGAACGACGGAGCAGATGGCAACACTGACACGAGTCGGACGGGAGCAAATGTCTACTTCTGTTGAACAAATGCGTCACATTCATCAGCACGTCACACAATCTGCTGAACAGATTGATCTACTGAAACAGCAATCATCAGATATCCAAACGCTCGTCGGTATCATCCGCGGAATTTCCGAACAGACGAATCTACTCGCCCTTAATGCCGCGATTGAAGCGGCACGGGCTGGTGAACAAGGCAAAGGATTCGCTGTCGTTGCGACCGAGGTCAAGAATCTTTCGAGCCATGTCGCTAGCAGTGTCAGTGAGATCGCAACGATTGTAACGTCAATCGAAGCCAGTGCGCAGCAGATGCAACATAGCTTTAAGACGACGGTCGAGGCAACAGCAGCCGGTGAACAGATCGTTCTCGATACAGATACGACGTTCGAACGATTAACGGATCAAGTCACGCACGTCTCAACGGCAACAAAACAGATGACGCAACAGATGGAAGACGTCTTGCAGGCAGAACGATTCATTCGCAATGCCTTGACGGAAATTGCCGCTGTCGCGGAAGAACATACGGCGAGTAACGAGGAAGTTGCCGCTGCGTCTGAACAAATGATTGCGACGATTACGACGCTGCATACGCTCGTCGGTGATTTAAACGCACGAACAGAACACTTAGAACAAGAAGCCCGTCGCTTCGAGATTTAATCTTTCATTTGTTCTTTTCTAGTTCTCACTCTATACTGGTGTGAACTTACATATGAAGGAGTCGAACCAGATGTCCCATTATGATGTCATCATCGTCGGTGCCGGTTCCATGGGGATGGCAGCCGGCTACTATCTCTCACGAACCGATCAAAACATCTTACTACTAGACGCCCATAATCCACCGCATGATCAAGCGAGCCATCATGGCGAGACACGGATCATTCGCCATGCCTACGGGGAAGGTGAAGCTTATGTGCCGCTGGCGTTAGCCGCGCAACGCTTGTGGTATGAGTTAGAACAGATCAGCGGTCGGAGTCTGTTCCTGAACACCGGAGTCTTAAACGCTGGTCACCGCTCGTCCCGTTCGATGCAGACGATCATCAGGAGTGCAGCGCAATATGTTTTACCGCTTGAGATCCTGACGGCTGACGAAATGAGAACGCGCTGGTCCGGCTTAACGATGCCCGACGAGTATATCGGTTGTTTTGAACCGACGTCCGGTGTGTTGAAGTGCGAGGATTGTATTGAAGCATACCGCGATCTTGCTGTCGCGAACGGTGTCGACATCCGGACGAATGCGAAAGTGACGACGCTTACCGCCCACACTCATGGTGTGGACGTAACCGTCGGAACAGACACCTACTCAGCTGAGGCGTTAATCGTCGCAGCCGGTGCCTGGTCTGGTCCGTTGCTCGAACAGACTGGACTCTCCTTACCGCTGCGCCCTATCCGTAAGACGTTCGCCTGGTTCGAAGCAGCGGAAGAGGTATTCAATGACGCGGTGTTCCCTGCCTTCGCCTTTGATACACCCGCCGGTTATTATTACGGTTTTCCAAGTATCGCTCAAGCCGGTCTGAAAATCGGACGCCACGACGGCGGCATCCCGGTTGATCCGAATCAACCACGCCGTCCTTTCGGTCAAGAGACGGGTGATCTGGCTGATTTACGACAGTTCACGAATACGTTCATGCCCTCGATCGATACTTTAGCTCACGGCAAACCGTGTCTCTATACGATGACGCCAGACGAAGATTTCATCATCGATTTGCATCCGGACTATCCGCACATCGCGATCGCCGCCGGCTTCTCCGGTCACGGATTCAAGTTCAGCAGCTTAGTCGGAAAAGTACTCAGTGAATTGATCATGGAACGATCGACGACCGAACCAATCGGACCGTTCGCGATTAAGCGATTTAAATAATTGAACACATGAAACGATAAAGACCGGCAACGAAAATGCGTTGTCGGTCTTCTGTATCAACGGTATGATGTCACACCGATTCATTCGATTCTTGCTGATTTTTTGCAGCTAGCTTTTCACGCTGTTTTTTCTCATCTTCAGTCCACCAGCCGTGGATCAGTAATACGAGTCCAAGGATCAATGCACCGATTGGGAAGTATGTTAAGTAGTATTCGCCAAGATTTTCTCCTAGAAACTCTGGTGATAACTCAACATACGCACGAAACATCTGAACGATGAAGAATAAGAAAAAGCTTGTAATGAGTGCATATGTACCATAGCGATAACTTGTATTTTTCATATGACGACTCCTTTCTAAAACATACTCTAATCTAAATCATTCAAGGAATACATCAAATTCCCTCTTTTTACATTATCATTTTTAAGAATGTTTCCAAAAGCATGATAAGATAGTTTTAGAATCGATTGAACGAAGGAGTGAAACACGTCGTGAACTTTAACTTATTCAAAAATCATGTCCGGTTTAAGATTGCACTTGAATTAATTGATCGCGAAGACGGTTTATCAATCATGCAACTGAATCAACGCTTAACGGATGTACCGCAGTCGACCTTATACCGGCAAGTCAATGCGATGATGGACGATCAGTTGTTGAAGGTCGTCGCAGTCCAGCGTGTTGGAAAAGTCGAAGAGAAGATCTATGCCTTGAACACAAGCGGCTATCAAATCAGCGAAGCAGACTGGAACAGTGCGACGTACGATGAAAAAGTGAACTTCGTCTCGTTCTACTTCATGTACGTCTTGCAACAGTACCAGACGTACTTCGAACAGACAGTTCAAACGCAAGGTCAGGACCATTCGACGTTCTCGATCGCGAAATTGCAACTGACGGATGAAACCTTCAACGATTTCCAACAGGACATGCGAACATTGCTCGAAAAATATCATCACCTAGAGACAGAAGACCAGGCAACTGAACGGACCGTCTCACTCGTCATCTTACCGTAGACACTCTCCGAATTCAGGAGGGTGTTTCTACGACACAACTTTAATAGGGAGCGAAATGGAGACCATGAAACGGATCAAAGAAGACCTTGATGAAACGGTAATGGATACGTTAAACAACACCTTCACCAAGTGGAATCTCGAGAACATACATAAAGAACAGATTCTAAAGATTGGTGAAGGAGCTTGGCACTCTGTTTATAGAGTAACTAGATTAGATAATCAAGACCTTGTGATTCGTATAAAAAAGAACGAAGCGTACGGTGAATTACAAGCAATTGATGAACAAGAGCTGACTACAGAGTATGAGTCTACGAAAGCTTACTATTTACATGCCAATACAAGTGACCAAAATGTCTGTCCTGACTTTTATCAGTATTTTATTGAAGATGACACAGTATTTACAGTAGAAACGTTCATGGGTCGTGGAACAGATTTATTGTTACTCGATCAGAATAAAGCCCATTCTTACGGTACGAAATTAGGACAAATTTTTCATCGTATACACAACCAGAAAACCTCTATTGTTGGTTTCGGGGAACTGCACTGGCAAGGGGAAACTTTACAAGGTAGTGATTTAAGGAACGAAGATGAATTATGGCTGGAAGAAAATGAACACGTCTTAACCGCCTTAAATGCTCTCATTCACTCTAATCTTTGCTTTGATAAAGAAAAAGTCAGTCAGCATATTCATGCTTTAATTGAAAATAGACGAACTCAGGTTCAAAACATCTCGCTCGTGAATCAAGATGTAACACCAGAAAATTTAATTTTAAGTGATAAACACATTGCAATCATTGATCCGTTTCCAAGATTGGATTTTGATTTGAAATATGCGGCTTACTTCGTTTTTTGTTACAAATTTCTGCTACCAGCCTTTTCAAATGCACCACGATACATAAAGCAAGCGTATCAAGAAAAAAATAATGTTCTTAACAAAATCGCTGACGGATTCATAAGTGGATATTGCTTTAACGTGGTTGGAGACGAACGCACCACTCAAATTCAACGATTACTGGATGAATATACATTATGGATATTGCAAGAAGCGTATGAGCACTACGATATTCTACATCAGCCTCAACTCACTCATAAAACAACGCAACAGATGGGAAATCGAGAAATGATCACTGCTCGGTTACATCTATGCCTCGAAGAATTAGAAAAATGGTGTACGGAATCAGAGTAGAGGCTGACGGAATCAGAGTAGAGGCTGACGTAAACTTTAGTCTCTACAAAGATAAAAAGATTGATGCTTTACACACCACTCCTATAGGAAAAGCGCATTTTTGCGCTGTCAGAGACAAACAAGACCCGCTTTCCTGCTTGAATGAAGCAGGAAAACTGGCTTGTGTCTCGCCTGAGGAAAGAGCGTGAGAAAGCGAATCATTCTTTTTTTGAGTCAGCCTCTTTATGTATCCCACTTAGTTTCGTCATACGGAAACGAGAGATGATCTATCGAGTTCTTCACTTTCGAGTACAATCGCCGTTAAACTCGTATCCGTCTTCGTTTCGTGCCATTCTCCTTGATCCCAAAATACGGCTTCTCCACGCTGAACATTTATGTAGTCATCCGTTTCTCCTCTTACCCATCCTTCACCCTCTACAATTAACAAGAGTTGCGGCACGACCGCCTGGTGATAACCGACTACGCCATCCTTCTCTAAATGGATGCATCCGATGTGCGTCACTTTTTCCGTCTGCATGATCCGTGACATCACGAAGTTCGAATCGAATTTCGTAATCTTCTTACCAACCTCTTTTTTGAATTGATAAATTTGCATATAAGCCTCCTTAAAATTATGATTCGTTTGATAGTTCGTCTTTCATTTAAACGATTTGATTCAAATCGCATTTGGAAAATTTTGATAAGAGAAGTTTATCATAGCTCTAACTGATTGAGAACTAACGATGATTCGTCCATGGCATTGACTTTTCCATTTTCATTATTGATAATGGTAATAGAAAAGGAGGGTTTTTCATGAACACAGATTTCTCTGCCTTATCACACATCGACTGGGAACGATTCCTGCCCCTATTATTGATTTACATCTCCATCAGCCTGATTCTACTCAGCTGCGCCTGTATCGATTGGTTTAGACGGAAGGACCGGATCGCGACACCGACTACTTGGTTATTGATTATTCTCCTCGTCCAGCCGATTGGCTCGATTCTCTACTTCGTCCTCGGAAGGAGGATGACAGCATGATTCAGATTTCTCATCTCCAGCTTTCACTTCAACGACGTCTTATCCTAGACGATATTTCCTTTACGATTCACGAACATGAATGTCTTGGACTGATTGGTCCGAATGGTGCCGGAAAGACGACACTCCTGAAATGTCTGAGCGGCATGATCGAGAGTGACCGTGGTTCGATCACGATGTCTTCGCGCTCCATCCGTCAACAGCAGCAATCGATCGGCTACTTATCACAACAGACCGACTTTAAGCCTTGGATGACGTGCGAACAATCATTACGTTTTTTCGGTCGCTTGTCAGGTCTCGATCGCGCAACGTTAAATAAGCGGATTCCGGACGTTCTACATGAAGTTGGACTCCACGATCAACAAGCAGAAGTCATCGAACGCTTGTCCGGCGGGATGCGCCAACGTCTCGGAATCGCCCAAGCGATCTTACATGAACCGATATTTTTGATTCTCGACGAACCGGCTTCCGCCCTTGATCCGAGTGGTCGACATGATATCAATCAATTGATCCTCCGCTTAAAGAAACGGATGACGATCATCGTCTCAACGCACCTGTTAGAAGACGCAAAGACGTGTTGCGATCGCTTCCTCGTCATTAAACACGGAAAATTGTTAGGTCCACTCGACAATCAACGCAACGTGGATCAATACCGGATTCAAGTCGAGACGCTTACAGCTGCCCCGTCGTTTTCTGCGACACGATTTCCACGAGTCGAGATTGATCGAATCAACCCGTGCTGCTATCAATTCTCCGCGCAGCAACCGCTTGATCTCTCAGAGTTAGCGATCACTCTAATTCAACAGGGATGGTCGATTGCTTCGATTGCCTATCAACCGATCGGACTCGAGGAACGGTTTCTCGACATGGTGGCAGACGTATGAGGACGTTTTATACGTTGACGCTGACCGAGTGGTTAGAAGCATGGAAAGAATGGAAGATCGTCTGGCTACCGCTGTTCTTCATTGCCCTCGGCGCGACCCAACCATTGCTGTTGATGTACATGGATGTTTTGCTCGCACACGTCGGAAACGCGGACGGAATCATCGTTGATCCGAATCGTCCTGCCCCACAACCGCTTGACGTCTTCAGCGTAACGATCCATGGGCAATTCAATCAGCTTGGCTTGATCGTCCTGATCATGAGCTTCATGGGATTGCTTGCTTCAGACCGACAAACTGGCATGCAGGATTTCATTCTGACGCGTCCCGTCTCGCGAAATATCTATCTGCTGTCGAAATGGTTCAGTCACGGGATGATTAGTCTATTCGGGATGCTGATCGGCGCCCTCACGTCCTACTGTTTGACCGTCTATTGGTTCGGATCTCTCTCACCGATGCTTGCACTACGTATCATCCTCGGTTTTAGTCTTTGGACGTTATTCGTCGTCAGTCTGACACTTCTGATCAGCACTTTCTTGCGACGTGCTGTTCCGATTGGTATCCTGTCGCTCGTCGTTTCCTTACTACTTGTTGCACTTCCTTCATTAATGCCAGACATTCTATTCTTTATGCCTAGTGCGCTACTGTCGCTCCCATCGCACACGTCGTTTTTTTCTTCGTCTCATCTGATTGGTGTCGCTTCTTGTCTCATTTGGATTCTTCTCACACTCGGCTGGTCGGCTCTTCGATTCCGAAAAACAGCTTATTGATCCACCGCTACAACACAAAAAGGATAACGGAGCCGTTCAGCCGTCCGTTATCCTTTGTTTGCTTGTGTCTTTCGAATCGTTCGTTGCCTTGGATGCACGGCAAGCTTTGCTTGGCGCATCCGTTCAACGGCAGGATCCGTCGCAGCATCGAACGCTGCTAAACTCGGGTAATGCCCGACGAGACGTCCCTGCTCCAAAATCGCAAAGCTGTCACACAGTTGTTCGGCAGCTTTAATGTCATGGGTGATGAAGACATATGTTAGACCGTGTAGCCGTTTCAAGTCAGCTAACAATGCAAGAATCAATCGTTTGTTGACCATGTCGAGGCTACTGACTGCCTCGTCTAAAACGATCAGACGTGGTTCAGCAGCAATCGCTCGCGCAATCGCGATCCGCTGGAGTTGCCCGCCACTGAACTGCGCCGGATATTTCGTCAGATCCGTCGCCTTGAGCCCGACTTGTTCAATTAGCGTGACGAGACGCTGTCGCCGTGCTTCACCCTTTAAACGAATGAAGTTATCAAGCGGTTCGGCGATAATATCGGCCGCCGTCAGCTTCGGATTGACAGCAGCGAAGGAGTCCTGGAAGACGACTTGGACATCTCCTTGAAACGGTCGTTTTGTCGCATGCCGGTCGACACCGTTGAACCAGATCGTACCGCTTGACGGACGTTCGAGTCCGAGTAACAATCGTCCGAGCGTACTTTTGCCGGCACCACTCGACCCAAGTAGTCCGAGACACCGCCCCGCTTCAAGCGTCAACGAGACATCATGTAAGACGGTCTGAGCTGGTCGAAACCGGCGTTTGTAGACGTGTGAGACTTGATCGATTTGTAGTAAACTCATCCGAACGCCTCCCTTCCTAGATGTTGGGCAAGAAGGGACTGTGTATATGGATGTTGCGGTCGATCAAACAAATCAAAGACATCTGCCTGCTCAACGATCCGTCCTTGCTGCATGACGAGGACATCGTCTGCAAGTTCGGCGATCACACCGAGATCATGCGAGATGAGTAAGATCGCCGTTCCGTAAGTCGCTCGCATCCGTTCGAGTAATTCAAGAACCGTCTTTTGATTAAAGACATCGAGTGCCGTCGTCGGTTCGTCGGCAATCAAGACGCTCGGGCGCAAGGCAACGGCTAAGGCAATCATGATCCGTTGCAACATCCCGCCACTCAGTTCGAACGGATATGCTTTGAGCAACCGGGCAACGTCCGTCAGATTGACTTCTTCGAGTGCCGTCATCGCTTGTTGTTTTGCTTCACGTTTTGAACAACGCGTATGGGTCTGAATCGTCTCGATCATCTGGTGCCCGATCGAATAGACCGGTGTGAAGGCACTCATCGGATTTTGCATGATGAACGCAATCTCATCGCCCCGAATCGTTCGCACAGCGCGTTCTGATAAGGATTGAATTGATGTTCCGTTCAGTCGAATATCGCCAGTGACGTCTGTCGTCTGTGGATTAAGCAGACGCATCAAGGCGAGACTCGTCACCGTCTTTCCGCAACCACTCTCTCCGACAAGACCAAGAATCTGTCCAGCTTGAATTGAGAACGTCACACTTTCGATCAATGTTACTTGTTGTTTCGTATGGACGGTCAGACCGTCGACAGCTAAGATCGGTTCGATACGGGCACCTCCTCTCATTTCATCGTTTTTGACACACCGAATCGTTCTGCTAACTGTTCTCCTACTAGGTTAAAGCTGATGATGACGAGCATGATCGCAAGTCCCGGATAAATCATCAATTCCGGATTCGTCCGAATGTACGATTTTCCTTCGTGAATCATCGCTCCCCACTCGGCTGTCGGTGACTGAACACCAAGCCCGAGGAACGACATCGCCGAGATATCCATGATTGCCCATCCCATCTCTAGCGTTCCGATGACGAGCAGCGGCGGTAAGATGTTCGGCAGGATGTGCGTCCGGATGATTTTCCACGAAGACGAACCATTGACGCGAGCAGCGGCGATGAACGCTTCCGTCTTCAGCGTCATGACCATTCCGCGGAACATTCGCGCGTAGTAGACCCACTGGACGAGCATCAAGGCGATGATGACTTGCTTAAGACCTGGACCGAAGATACCGACGAGACCGAGGACGAGAATCAAACTCGGAAATGCCATCACACCGTCACACAGTCGCATCAAGAGTTGGTCGACCCAGCCGCCACGGTAACCGGCAAGTGTTCCGACGAACAGTCCGATTGCGAGCGAGGCGATGAAAATCAACACGGCACAGCCGAGTGAAATCCGCGCGCCGTAAATCAAACGCGACAAGAGACAGCGTCCGAGTTGGTCGGTTCCGAGTGGATAGGCTGACGACGGTCCATGGAGCTTTTGCGTCAAGTCGACGAGGTTCGGATCATGAGGCGCGATCCATGGCGCAAACAACGCAATGCCTGCCATCGCGATTAAGACGAGGGCACAGAGATAAAGAAGCGGCGTATACCGCGACCGGATCATCGTTGCTGGAAGTGGAGTATTCATACCGTCCCTCCTTTTTTCGCTAGGCGTGGATCGAGCACGGCTTGAATGATGTCGACGAGCAAACTGCTACCGATGAAGACGAGTGCCGCGAGAAAGACGTAGCCTTGGATGACCGGCATATCCCGATCAAAGATTGCTTCAATGAAGTAGCGACCGAATCCTGGCCACGAGAAGACGGTCTCGACGATGATCGTTCCCGTCAGCAACTTCCCAAGGTTCATCCCAAGACCCGTGATCATCGGTGGAATCGCCATCCGGAGAACGTGTTTTCCAAGAATCCGTCCTTCCTTTAAGCCACGTGTCCGGGCAAACAAGACGTACGGTTCGTTCAATGCTTCACTCACACTGCCACGGAGCAATCGTGTATACAAGGCAATCAACGGAAAGGCGAGTGTCAATGCCGGTAAGATCAAATGCATCACACTTCCCGTCCCCCCGACCGGGAACCAATCCAGCTGGACGGCAAAGAAGAAGATGAACAGATACCCGAGCCAAAACGACGGAATCGAAGCCCCGATGAAGGCAATTGCCCGACTGAGATGGTCAAAGAAGCCATTCTTCTTGATCCCGGCAAGGAACCCGAGCGGGATGCTGATGACGAGTGCGAGCAGTAGACTCGTTAATGCCAACTCGACCGTCGGTGGTAAGCGGAGCAAGACATCTTCAAGGACCGGTTTTCCGGAAAGATACGATGTGCCGAAATCGAGCTGCGCCAAGCGGATGACAGCATCGAAGTATTGTTGGTAGAACGGTTGATCGAGTCCGAATTCTGCTCGTTTGGCAGCGAGCAGTTCATCCGTCGGTTGGATATGGGCAGCGGATAGATAGGCCTGTGCCGGATCAACTGGTGACAAATGAATCAACCCTGTCAGAATCAAGACAGCAAGTAACAAGATCGGGATGACGGATAATATGCGTTTGACGAGGAAGACCCCCATGTCATCCCTCCTTTACTTAATTCCGATTCGGGCAAATGGACTCTCATCCCGGTTCGCCGGGAACTGGAAGTTCGTCACGTCCGACTGATAGACCGCCATCTTCTTCAAGTACGAAATCGGAATCAATGCCCCTTGATCTTGGAGTGATGGCAGAATGTCGGCGTACATCTTCTGACGCTTCGTCTCGTCTGTCGTCTTCAAAACATCTTTGATCTCTTGCAACAGTTGTTCTTTATTCGGATAAGCCGAAATCGCTTCTTTGAAGCCGAAGCCATCCGTATCAATCAGGTTCACGAACGTATGCGGATCATACGGTGCACCGAAGTTGCTGTAGAAGTTGATGTCAAATCGGTTGTCCTTGAAGCGCTGGACTTGATCCGGTAATTCGACAGCTTCCGTCTTCAGCTCGACGCCGATTTTCGACCATTCCGACTGCAACGTTTCGGCCATCGCCTTTTGGACCTGCTCGGCCGCATCATACATCATCCCGATTTGCAGCGGTTGACCATCCTTGACGCGGATCGTTTCACCCTTCGGCAGTTTCCAACCTGCTTCATCTAGGAGACGATTCGCTTCCTTGACGTCATAATCTCGTTGCTTCACTTTTAGGTTCGACGTGTACGGCATGTTCGGTGGCAACAGGTAGTCAGCTGGTGCTTCTATTCCCGACGTGATCCCTTCGACGAGAGCGGCTTTATCAAACCCGTGCTGGAGCGCCTGGCGGACGCGTTCGTCAGACAGACGCTTATTTTTCGTATTCAAGACGAGAAGACGCGTCGCGACTGGTTCGGACATCTCTGTCTTGTAGGATTTATCCGTCTTCAACTGGTTGAAGGCATCGATGCTGATCGCCCCTTCACCGTAAATCAGATCAACCTGTCCTTTTTCGAGTGCTAAGACACGCGTTTCCGCATCCGGGATGATGTCGACCTTGATGTGATCGATGTTCGGTTTTGGACCCCAGTAGTTCTTATTGACCTTAAACGTCGCATACTGATCCGGTTTGTATTCGTCGAGCATCCACGGACCTGTCCCGACTTCCTTTTTGACACCCTTCGACGTATCGCCGTTTTCCGGGAATCCCGCTTCTCCTAGGAAACGGACCGGGCGAACGACCGCGAGCTCTTGGATCGTCGGGTAATAGGCTTCGGATAATGTCAGGCGGAACGTCTTCGCATCAACAGCTTCCGTCTTCTCGATTTTCGTGATGAAGCCAAGCCAGCTATGTAAGGCTTTTTGTTTGAGGATCGCGTCAAAGTTCTTTTTGACGATCGCTGCGTCGAACGTCGAACCGTCCGAGAACTTGATGCCGTCACGGAGCGTGAACGTATACGTTTTTCCGTCTTCAGAAATCTTCCAAGACGAGGCTAAGTATGGCTCGAGCTTTCCACCTTCTCCGTAGTGGACGAGTGGTTCATAGATCATTGACTGTGCGAACAGTTGTGATGGGTTATAAACGTGCGGGTTCATCGTTCCGACGTCGCGTGGCCACGCGAGCGTCAATGTATCTTTATCTTTTCGCTCTCCTGTCGACTCACCCGGGTTCGAGCAGCCGATCAATAAAGATGTCAAAGACAGGATCGAGACGGTAGAAATCAGTAATTTTTTACGGTTAACGTTCATGGTAGGCAGAACTCCCAACTTGTATTGATAATCATTTTCAATTGTATGAGGGAAAGGGAAGGATTGTCAATGGATAATCTAGATGTTAACTGGACGTACAGGCGCTTTTTGACAGGATTTCCACGCTTAACTGAGTAACATTCTGTGTACGTCTCTTGTTTGTAAATAATTGTAATCAACTGTGTTAAACGGTATCCTAGTTTGTATGCTGCATTTCTTGTCTAACGAAATCAATTGCACGGAAAGGATGATAGGATGTCACGACTGGTTTCCTCCGTCTCGCTTGTTTTGCTCAGTCTGCTCTTAGTGCTCCCTTTACTGATGATCGATGGACTGATTTTATACGTCGGAGATGTGTCCTACGACTCGTTCGTTGGTTGTCTAGTGTTTCTCGTATGTTTCTATCTCGCTAGCCTGGTCGTCAGCGTCGTCTTCGACGGGATGATGCGTGCGCTTGGCGGACTGTTCAAGCGTCGTTTCTCGAACATACTGTTTGCTGTCGTGAACGGTTCCGTCAGTTTGAGCGTCTTACTTTGGATGGACCTCTACGTTGCGTCGATCACGATTTCTCTCGCGACAAAAGTCGTGCTGGTATCTGTACATACGGTATTGTTTTACCTGATTCATCAATCGAGCGATTCGACTGCTTCGTCTTCTGAAGACAGCGCACAACATGAGCCAATCGTCCAAGAAGCCATCCGCTTGTTAGAAGATGTCGATCCCGTGACATGTGTCGAACAGTTATGTCTCAAGTACCCTGATCTTCCGAAAAAGGACATCATTCGGATCGTCTATCGTCTTCATGGCAACTAAAAAGACCTGAATGTTTCTGAGAAGATTCAGAAGCGTCAGGTCATTTTTTATTTCTTTCATTTCTTCGCCAACTCATAGAACTGATACGTATTCTTTCCTAACGACTTAGCGGCATATAGCGCGGCATCTGCCTGTTGTAACAAGGCTTGCAACTCTGGACGGTACTCACCGTCATACATCACGATCCCGATGCTCGTCGACACCCGGTAGTCCGTTTTCCACTCACTTAACGCGGTGACGATCTGCTCCGCAAGTCGTTCCCAGCCTTCCCTCGAATCAGCATGTCCAAAATGCAGAATGAACTCATCGCCTCCTAGTCGCACGGCTATCGCATCATCCTGTTCACGTACGAATTGTCGCAAGCGTTGTGCGACTTCTTGCAGGACGATGTCCCCCGTCTCGTGTCCATAAACGTCGTTGACCTGCTTAAAGCCATCTAAATCAATGAAGAAGACGGCTCCTGTCTGCCCGAGATGCTCCTCGAACTGTTTCGTTAAGTACCGTCGATTATGCAGTCCTGTCAACGCGTCTTTCCAAGCATGACGCTCGAGCTCCAAGTAGTACAAAAACAACCGGACGATGCGTTGCAATAGCTGAACATTCTTCTGTTCATACAAGCTGACTCGATTATTGATCGCACATAACGTTCCGAACGTCTCACCGCTCGTTAAGACGATCGGAATACCTAAATAGGACCGAACGTGAGCCTCCTCCAGACCTTTTCGCCAGTCGCCGAGTTGTTCCGCGTTCGGAATATCTTCGAGGACGACCGGCTGTTTCGTCTCGAAATCAATCAGTTTACATAACGATTGGTTCAATTCAAGCTGCATGCCTTCCACCATCGGGATATCCGCTTTATCGTTCGCGATTTTCAACATCCGTTGTTGCCCTGCTTCGATCGCTGATAAATACAGCATCTGGTCCGGTAGAATCTCTTTTGCGAAATCGAGGACATCATCTGCGAGCTCATCAAAATTTTGATACATCTTCAAGTCTTCAAATGGTTGATTCATACAGCACCTCATTTCGAAGTCATCTTCTGTAGCGTCTCTGATTTAAAAAACGAAAAGGTTACATTTATTACCACTTTCTCTTTTTTCAGTCACCTAAACCTCTTTTCGTCAAAAGCGTCCAATGTTCCTACTTCCAGTCCTAAATGAGAAAGATTATCATTTTTTTATTTTCGTATAGTTTATAGAAGGTAAAAATTCAGACAGCCATTTGGCTGGAAATTAGCGTTGCGTCTTCCAAAATCGTCTGCTATCATTCTCGTTGAACATGACAATGATAATCATTATCACTTATTGAGAACAGATTAATCACGTCGATATACATAATTCATCTGTTCCTCAATTCGTGATCCATGTTTATCAAATCAAACAAGAGGAGCTGAATCATCATGGGGAAATGGAAAACACCACTCGTCGTGAGTTCGCTTGCTGTCTTACTGGCAGCATGCGGGAACGCAGGAGAAGCAGACACGAAGAAAAACGCCGAGGCACCAAAGACGGTCAAAATCAAGGACGCACACGGAACAGTCAACGTCCCGGTTGATCCGAAAAAAGTCGTGGCACTCGACAACCGGACGTTCGAGACGCTTGCCGCGTGGGACGTCGAACTCGCAGCAGCACCAGTCGGACTGCTCCCGGCTGAGTCACCGTATGCGAAAGATAAAGATATCGTCGATGTCGGCATGCACTTCGAACCGAATCTCGAAGCAATCGCTGGTGTTAATCCGGACGTCGTCATCGTCGGGCAACGTTTCGCTGATCATTATGAAGACATTAAAAAACTCGTTCCGAACGCTGCTGTCATCGACCTTGACATCGCGTTACCGGAAGACTCCGGTACACCAGGTGAGTTACTCGTAAAGGGACTTGAAGATACGACTGAGACACTCGGACAAATCTTTGATAAAAAACAAGAAGCGGATCAGCTCGTGACGACGCTCGAGCAATCGATCAAAGATGTTAAAAAATCATATAACGGACAGGACAGCATCATGTCGGTCATCGTCTCAGGCGGTGATATCGGTTTCTCGGCTCCGATGAGTGGACGTGTCTTCGGACCGATGTATGATTTGTTCGACTGGAAACCGGCCCTCGAAGTCAAACAAAAATCGGGCAACGACCAAGGGGATGAAGTCTCGGTCGAAGCGATCGCTCAAAGTAACCCGGACTGGTTACTCGTCCTTGATCGTGACGCACCACTTGGAAACGCAGAAGGTGCCGTACCGGCGCAAGATGTCATCGACCGTGCGCCTGCCCTGCAGAAAACAAAAGCAATCAAAGACGACAACATCGTCTACGCACCGAAAGATACATACTTGAATGAATCGATTCAGACGTACTCGGAATTCTTCACTGACATCGCGAAAGCGCTCGAGAAGTAATGGCACACGCACAGCAACAAATGAATGGAAGAGTTGAGCCACCCGCTCGACCTTCCTTTTCTGTCGTTTGGACGAAGCCGTTCGTCTTGACCTTATGTCTAGTTTTAGCGCTCGCGACCGCGTCTCTCTTCACGGGTGTCTACGAACTACGGAGTGCCGCGAACGATTTCGATATGTTCTGGATCACACGTGTTCCGCGAACGCTTGCCTTGATGCTGACCGGTGCTGCGATGGCAATGGCTGGACTCGTCATGCAACTGATCACGCAAAATCGGCTCGTTGAACCGACGACGACGGGAACGATCGAATGGGCGGGACTCGGACTGTTAGCCGTTTACTTACTCGTTCCGGCACCGTCCTTGTTGATGCGGATGACCGGAGCCATCGTGTTTGCGTTCATCGGGACGATGGTCTTCTTCTGGTTTCTCCGTTCGGTCCGATTGCGGTCATCGTTGATCGTTCCAATCATCGGTCTGATGCTCGGAGCCGTCATCTCCGCGATTTCGACGTTCCTCGGGTTGTTCTTCCGTGCCAGCCAAGCGATCGAAGGCTGGTTCGTCGGTTCGTTCGCGTCCGTCCAAATCGGTCGCTACGAATACCTCTGGATCATCATCGGTGTCACGGTCTGCATCTTCTTTCTCGCGAGTCGCTTGACGCTCGTTGGACTCGGGGAGGACATTGCGACGAGTCTCGGTGTCAACTACAATCGACTGATGCTGATTGCGACCGGGCTAATCGCCTTATCCGTTGGCGTCGTCGCGACCGTCATCGGTAATCTGCCGTTCCTCGGTTTGATCGTTCCGAACATCGTCTCGATGTTTCGCGGTGACGATCTCCGCAGTAATCTGCCATGGGTCTGTCTGATTGGGATGGCAACGATTCTGATCAGCGATCTAATCTCGCGCACGATCATCCGACCGTTCGAGCTCCCGGTTTCTTTGATTCTCGGAACCGTCGGAGCAGCCGTCTTTATCATCATTCTGTTACGTCGACGGAAGACTGGAGGTGTCAGATGAGTACCGCAATCAAACAACAACGTATACGCCCTCAACCGAACGTTACACGTGAAACCAATCGCCGGGCGTCTGCGTTTCAATCGAAACGACTCGAGCGCCGTTACTGGATCCTCCTCGTCCTGTTCCTCTGCGGCGGAGTGCTCAGTACGATTGGTCTCTTGCTCTACAATAATCCGGTTCCGTTTGATTCTCCGTCCTTTTGGCCGGTCGTCGAACGCCGGATCACCGCCGTCATCACGATGGCGATCGCGGCAATCTGTCAAAGTCTCGCGACTGTCGCCTTTCACTCCGTCACGCATAACCGGATCATCACACCGTCCCTACTCGGTTTTGACGCTCTCTACTCGACGATCCAGACATCGATGATCTTCTTCTTCGGTGCGGGAGCACTCGTCGGCTTTACGGGCACGAGTGCCTTTTTGACACAGGTCGCTGTCATGCTCGCGATGAGTCTCTTGTTATACGGATGGTTGTTGTCTGGTAAGTACGCGAACTTGCAACTGATGTTGCTCATCGGAATCATTCTCGGCACTGGTCTGAACTCACTGTCGTCATTCATGCGGAAGATGCTCGATCCGTCCGAGTTCGATATCTTACAAGCGCGATTATTCGGTTCGGTCACGAATGCCGACGCGGCTTATTTCCCGATCGTCATTCCAGTCGTCCTCGTCGTTGGTCTGCTGCTCTACTTTTCGTCCGGACGACTCAATGTCGTCGCGCTCGGAAAAGAGGTCGCGACATCGTTCGGCGTCAATCATCGCGGCAGTGTCATCTACTTCTTGATTTTGATTTCACTCCTGATGTCGATGTCGACGGCATTGATTGGACCGTTGACGTTCTTCGGTTTCTTAGTGGCGACACTCAGTTATCAGGTCGCTGCGACGTACGATCATAAATACGTTTTCCCGATGGCATTCGCAATTGGTTTCTTCGTTTTGACGAGTGCTTATTTCTTCATGTATCACATTTTCAACACGCCAAGCGTCGTCTCCGTCATCATTGAACTGTTCGGCGGGCTGATTTTCCTTATCGTGTTGCTTAGAAAGAGGTCCCTATGATATCACTCGAACACGTTAAAAAATCGTATACGGACGATGTCCAGATTGGTCCGATTGATCTGTCGATTCCAAAAGGCGGATTCACGGCGTTGATCGGTCCAAACGGCGCTGGCAAGTCGACGACGTTGATGATGATCGGACGCCTGCTTGATCTTGATGCCGGGCAGATCGAAGTCGCCGGAATGGATGTGACAAGTAGCAAATCGAAAGACTTAGCGAAAATCATCACCATCCTGCGACAGGAAAATCATTTCGTGACCCGGCTGACGGTCCGGCAGCTCGTCGGCTTCGGACGTTTCCCCTACTCGAAAGGTCGCTTGACGGCTGACGATGAGACGATCATATCGAAATACATCGATTTTCTCGAGTTGACGTCGCTTGAGAACCGTTACCTCGATGAATTATCGGGTGGACAGCGGCAACGGGCGTATGTCGCGATGGTACTCTGTCAGGAAACAGAATACATTCTACTCGACGAACCCCTCAATAACCTCGATATCGCCCGCTCGGTCCAGATGATGGGGTACCTGCGACACGTCGCTGATACGTTCGGACGGACGATCATCACCGTCTTACACGATATCAATTTTGCCGCGAAATATGCCGATCACATTTGTGCGATGAAGGACGGACAAATTGCCGCTTTCGGAACGGTCGCCGAAGTCATGGATGAAGCGCTATTATCCGAGATTTTCGAGACACGACTTGAGATCATCGAAGGTCCATACGGTCCGATTGCCGTCTATTGATGCTGATAGCGAGTACCTAATATCTTTTTAAATCAATGAGCAAACGTCACACAGTGGTGTCGTTTGCTCATTTTCGTATATACTCTCCTCTTGAAACCATCATCCATATTTTGTAACATGAGTTTATGAAAGGATGACTGAATATGGATGTTTTACTCTACAACTTCATCATGTTTCTCTTCTATTTCCCTTGTTTGATTATTCATGAGTATGGTCATGCGTTCGCTGCACGATGTTATGGTATTCCGATTAAATCCATTGCATTAGGAAAAGGAAAACCATTTTTTCAACTGGGACATTTCTTTATTTCTAGAAAGTACATTTGGGAAGGGTTATATACTCCGGGCGGTCCTATCAGTACGTTAAATCGCACGCAAAAATCTTTTTATTATCTAGGTGGTGTAATGTTTAACTTCATTTGTGTTGTGATCGGGAGTCTGATCCTTTTTCTATTGCATAATGAGACAATACAATACATCCTACAAGCTTTCGTACGTATGTCCGCTATATTCGTCATTTTCAATCTATTACCACTTCGTTTAATTAGTGGATTTCCAAGCGATGGATTACAACTGATCTATCTATTTAAACGAAGAGATCATGCATAATGAATTAGGAGTGTGATCTCTTCACATTTTATATAAAGAGACTGGGACTGTGTAGATGTCCTAGTCTTTTTTTAATGAGTACATCTAAAACATACCTTGGATTGCGATATGCATTTTGATAAAAGATAGTATGTACACATATAGTTACGTTAAGGTATGAGAAACTATAGAAAATCCAAGCGTCTCAAGAAATATTAGATTTATTGAAAAAAGATGTAACATTCGGCATAAACTGATGACTCCCACATACCTTAGTTTATACCACTCCTCAGAATAATTTTGTAAACGCATTCAAATTACTGGTGATTTAGTGGTAACGTACGTCATACTGACTGTAGGTAATAGAAAAGGAGTGTTGAAGATGGAATACAAAAAAGGACTCGAAGGCGTCATTGCCGCTGAAACACAAATCGGTTTAGTCGATGGAACGTTAGGTCACCTTATTTATCGCGGACACTGGGCAAAGGAACTCGCATTATCTTATTCGTTTGAAGAAGTCGCGTATTTCATCTGGAATGGTGAATTCCCGACTGAAGCGGAACTGGTCACATTCAAGGAACAGATGACGAGCTATCGTGAACTTCCTTCTTATATTAAGACGATTCTCGATACATTGCCGAACGAGATGGATGTCATGAGTACGATGCGAACAGCAATCTCAGCACTCGGTACACCCGCTTTCGCTTGGCCACCGACAATCGATCAAGCGATGCATCTAACAGCACTCTTGCCAACGATCATTGCCTATAAATATCAAAAAAATCAAGGCGCTGACTTCATCGAACCGAATCCGGAACTCGATCATGTCGCGAATTATATCTATATGATCAAAGGACAATTGCCGAGTGAAGTTGAGATCAAAGCGCTGACGGCGTATCTGATCCTAACGATTGAACACGGTATGAATGCTTCAACGTTCGCTTCCCGTGTCGTCGTCTCGACGGAATCGGAAATGATTTCTGGCGTCTGTGCCGCGATTGGTTCCATGAAAGGACCGCTTCATGGTGGCGCTCCGTCAGAAGTCATTGAGATGATTGATGAGATCGGAACGATCGACAACATCGAACCGTGGATCCGAAACAAGTTAGAAAAAGGCGAAAAACTGATGGGCTTTGGTCACCGGGTCTACAAAACACGCGATCCGCGTTCAGAAGCCTTAAAAGTCGTCTCAAAAGATCTCGCGCAAGAGAGCGATTGGTTCAACCTGATTACACAAATGGAGCAAACGGCGATCGATTTACTCGAAGAATACAAACCGGGTAGAAAACTGTATACAAATGTTGAATTCTTCGCGGCAGCCGTCCTAAAAGGACTCGACATTCCGAAAGAACTGTTCACACCGACGTTCACCTCTAGCCGTATCATCGGCTGGACGGCACACATCCTCGAACAATCGCAAGATAACCGGATCTTCAGACCACAATCGTCCTATACAGGACAGATGCCGGAACAAGCAGCTAAGTTTTAATCAGTCTCTAGATACGATCAAAAAATGGACCGATGCCTGACATCGGTCCATTTGCTATGGCGTTTTATTTAACGATTGTCTCTAATGAGAAATCTAGTACTTCCACTTCACACCCTGCCGCTTCTACATCCGGACTACACGCATACGGTCCAATCTTCAAATCCGTCACGTCATGTAAGTGTGCGATGCGAAGCTGCTCTTTGTGCTCTCCTGTCACGTGATACAACGTGACGTCTTGATTGAGGTAATGGAGTTCAAAGACCAGCGGTGCATCAAACAGCGTATTATCGACGTCCCGACACGACCAATCCGAGTAACCGAAGCTCGTCACGACGGCACCGAGATGTGACGGACCATCCGGAATGAATTCAGCCGACACTTTCACCCAGTGATCGTCGTTCACATAAAGCAAAATCCCCGCTTGATCATATGTCGCATTCGGGTTTAATTTTACTTCGATTCGGCAATTGTATTCCCCGTCCGGAGCATCCTGCAACAACGCATGACCTGTCAGACGGTTAAACTGATAATGGGTATTGCGCCAAAAATCCGTATCCGGATCCGTCACGAAACGTAACGGTGTTTCCTCCTTGATACGTGTCGGTCGATTGAGCCATTTCATTCATAACACCCTCCTTTTATCGCCCTCTTAACTTCCGTAACTTTCGATAGCCACGAATGAGCATATCGAGCATACAATCCCTCCTATTTTCGATGAACCCTTAGACGACTGGACGAAGTCGTTGCATATCCTTATATAAAGCTGATCGTTTCAAACGTCTATTCTGTATTAAGTATTGCACATCCGACCGGTTATCGTACATCAGTTGGATATGGAAATAATTAATGTATTCAAGAATGGCAAAGACATACAAAAACAACGTGATTCGTAACCCGTACACTGGAAAATCGGATTGAAAGCGAATCCAATCGAGTCCGAATGCACATGCTGTCAGGACGATCAGCCCCAGATTAATGATACGACAATGGCGTAATCGTCGAACGACGGGTTTCGGGGTGATCGACGTCCCTTCTTTCTTCAGACGCCTTGACTTGCTGTACCAATACCAAGCTCCTTGAATCAGTAGCAGTTCGAACAAAAATAGTGACATCCAAAAGGCACTCAGTTCAAATAACTGCAGTCGTGGAAAGACACGATTGCCAACCCAACTCAGCGGTAAAATCGTAATCACCGTGAACAATTCTCCACGGTACAGATAGGCGAGTCGTTCCGCAACAAGCCGCTTCATGGCGTCACCCATTCGATGCGGAACTTGCTTCCTGGACCAATCTGTGCGATCAATGGTTGATCTGCCTCGATCACGCGTCCGAGGACGTTGACTCGCTCATTAGCTGGTAGATTATGTTTCGTAATTTGAACCTCGCCCGCGTATCGCCCGTATTTTTCATTATCGATCGTGATCGTTCCAAGCGGACGGGCAGACGGATCTTGCGGTGTCAGA
Organism: Exiguobacterium sp. OS-77; assembly: GCF_000414195.2. NCBI lineage: Bacteria > Bacillati > Bacillota > Bacilli > Caryophanales > Exiguobacterium > Exiguobacterium sp. OS-77. The sequence goes on from NZ_DF239008.1 coordinate 1,874,104, forward strand.
TCGATCGTCGACGGATTCATCCGCGACTCGACGGACCGAATGACATCCCGCGCTGGATCAAACCGATTCGTTTCCGTCTCTCGTTGTATCTGTCGTCCGTTCGCTACTGCCCGCAGTACGATGACTCCGGTTTTCTCTGCTTCAAATTGCCGGATCGTTGCCTCCGACAATCGTGGATCTCCGACAAGGATTCGGTCAACGGTCGATTGTAAATCGATGTAACTGGCGAATGGTGCCGCATGCCGGTGTTCTTCAAGTGTCGGTAACGTCTCAAACAACGGTCCTCGGAGTGTCTCGTCACCCGGTATGAACGCTTGGACGCGCAATCCTTGCGCCTGCAACCAGGCATTCTTTTCGTCAAACCACGTCCGGTCGAGTCCCGTTTCCGGTCGCGGATAAAAATTATGCCACGCTTCCGTGTGATCGATTCGCAGACCCTGTGCCTTCATCTCGGTTAATTCATCTGCTGTTAACGTACTGGCGTTCAGCGCAACCATCATTTGGTTCGATAACGTCGCGATTTGCTGCGGACTGATGCCGTAATCAAGACGGAGTCCCGTCACACCCCAGTCCGTTAACGTCGCTGCCGTCTCCCATGTCTTGCCAAGCGTCGCGAGCGACGCTGGTGCGATGTCCGCCACGAGTTCGAAACCGAGCTCACGTGCTAAACGACCGAGCGCTTGCAAGCGTTCGACGTACAGTGAAGAATCGTCTTCGGGAATATGCAGCGATGTAAAGAGCGACGTAAAGCCAACAACACGCATCCGCTGTAGCCACTCGCTCGTCTCGTCTGTGATCGGTTCACTTAAATAGATTGATAATCCTTTCATCGACTCACTCCTTCACTTCTCTACTTAGAGAAAAAGCAGCTGATTCCTTCTTTTGGGAAGGATTCAACTGCTGGTCCACTCCTTAAATACCGTCTGCCATCTCTTCTTTGAAACCGAACCAGTACGTGAACAGGAATCCTGCCGCGTACGAGATGACGAGACCACCGATGTACGTCAAGTACATTCCGTTGTCGATCAACGGTGTCAATGATAACCCGGATACGCCGACTCCAAGTGCCGTCGTCTTCATCGTTGCTTGGAAGGCACCACCGACTGCTGCGCCGAGACATGCCGTTACGAACGGACGACCGAGCGGCAACGTAACACCGTATAACAACGGTTCACCGATTCCGAGGAATCCGACCGGAATCGCCCCTTTGATGATGTTACGCAGGCGCGGATTGCGCGTCTTGACGAAAATCGCCATTGCCGCTCCGACTTGACCCGCTCCTGCCATCGCAAGAATCGGTAAGAGTGGTGTGTTACCAATCGTGTTCAAGAACTCAAGATGGATTGGTGTCAATCCATGGTGGAGACCGACCATGACGAGTGGTAGGAAGAAGCCAGCCAGCACGGCTCCGGCGAGTGGTCCACCGACCTCAAGCACGGCATTGATTGCCTTCATGATGCCGTCTGACAACAGTCCAGCAACCGGCATGATCGCATAGAGCGAGGCGAATCCGACAATCAGCACCGTAAACAGTGGCGTAAAGATAATATCGATCGATGCGAACATGAAGCGACGGATGTGTTTCTCAAGATACGTCATCAACCACGCAGCGAAGATGACACCAAACAATCCGCCCCTGCCTGGAACGAGCGGTTCCCCGTAAATCGTGATGTCCGCTAGCACGGGGTTGAATAGAATCCCACCGGCAATCGCCCCGAGCACCGGTGTTCCGCCGAACTCCTTCGCCGTATTCCAACCGACAAGGATTGCGAGATATGCAAAGACCGTCCCACCGATCAAGAGTAAAATCTGCATCCATGTCTGTGTTGCATCGACACCCGCATTTTTCGCGAAGTTCGCACCACCGTTGATGATACCGGAAGCAACAAGACCCGGAATAAGCGGGATGAAGATGTTCCCGATTCGGCGCAAGAAGCGTTTGAACGGAGACTGTTGTTTTGCTTTCACTTTTTGCCGTTCGACGGCGGCCCGTTCTTCTGGCGTCAGATTTGGATCAACGGACTCTTCCCCGATTGCGAGTCCCGTCTCGCGACTTAAGTGGTCGGCTACCCGATTGACCGTTCCCGGACCGACGACGATTTGTAACGTCTCGTCATCAATGACCCCCATGACGCCGTCAATCCGCTTTAACGCATCGATATTTGCTTGCGTCGGATCCTTTAACGATAAACGAACCCGCGTCATACAGTGCGCAAGCTGCCGGAGATTATCTTTTCCACCGACGTGCTCGAGAATCGCGTGTGCCAGCACTTCTTCCTTCTTCATCGTGTTTCCCCCTTAGAGTGCGTCTCGGACGAATCCGTTTGCTTGTTGTAATCGTTCGACGGCTTCTGTATACGAAACATTCGCGAGAATCATGACGATTGCCGTCTTGACGTGACCGTGCGCTTCACTAAAGACACGCTCCGCCGTTACAGCGTCGACTCCTGTTGCCTCACTAATCATCCGCTTCGCCCGGATCTCCAGTTTCTCGTTCGTCGACTGGACGTCGACCATCAGATTTTGATAGACCTTGCCGACACCGATCATCGCCGCCGTCGAAATCATGTTCAAGACGAGCTTTTGTGCCGTTCCAGCCTTTAGTCTTGTTGATCCCGTCAAGACTTCCGGACCTGTTTCGACTTCGATTGCATAACGCGCGTGCCCACTGATGACCGCATCCGTGTTGCAAGAAATCGCTGCCGTCACCGCTCCGACTTCCTTCGCGTAATCAAGCCCGCCGATGACATACGGCGTCCGACCGCTTGCTGCAATCCCGATGACCGTATCACGTGCTTCTAGCTGGAGCCCTTTTAAATCGTCGACGGCAAGCGTCCGACTATCCTCTGCTCCCTCGACCGCTTTGATCAACGCGCGTTCGCCGCCAGCAATCAATCCGACGACCATGTCTGGTGAAACCCCGAACGTCGGCACACATTCTGCCGCATCGAGAATCCCGAGCCGCCCGCTCGTACCAGCACCGATGTAAATCAAGCGTCCTCCGTTTTTGAATGACGCAATGACATGCTTGACAACTTCCGCGATGACGGGAATTTGTTCCCGAATGACCGTCGCGACCGTTTGATCCTCAGCGTTCATCACCCGTAAGACATCCTCGACTGTCATCTCATCGAGTTGCATCGTCTGTTCATTCCGACGTTCCGTTGCTAATTGATCTAACATCTGCTTCACCCTTTCTCTTCCCTCCCTTTATTATACAATTAAGAAATTTTAATTCAACATTATTTATTTAATTTTGAAATTAAATTTCTATATATAAAAATAAGGTTTTGTCCTTCTTTTTCAGGCTCGGTCTCTTGATTTCCTGCTTGTCGTAATTTCCTCATCCGCAAAGTCCAGTAACGCAGACATTCGCTCCCGTCGAATCGTCGCATAGTATCATTAGTGAATAAAAAGCTGATTTTCACCCGTTAGATGCCTAACAGACGAAAACCAGCTTCACATGGACCACTTTTGTACGTCTCATGTTACTCATAACATCATTCGTACTGAAACCTGTATGAGGCTTTAAGATATTTATTAAAGAAGTCGTTCACCAGAGGCGTAAATCATTTTAATTTCTCTTCCATACTCTCTACTGAACTAGAACTGTCGCTGTACTGTTCTTTCTCCTCAACGAGATATTCGATATCGTATGTACCCGGCTCGATTGTCTCGCCTTGTACCGTTTGTTTGAGAACGACGGTTTCTGATGCTTTGACACGTTTCTTTTGTTGTCTTGTTTTAATCTGTTGTTTTCTTGAATCGAAGACGACAGTCCTCGACTTGCTCTCACGAACGACGACATTCAACAAATGTCCAGAACGCGCAACGACATCAAATGCATGGTCTCCTGTGTTCGTCAATTTGTATTCAAAGACGAATCCTTCTTTCGTAGTCCCTGTGAAGGACGTCTCATTCGTCTCACTTCCACTTTGCGGTTGGATCATACAACCGCTTAAACAAAGAATCATGAGGATCAACAACCATTTTTCATTTGTAAAACTCCGTGCTGTGTGAAGAATTTCTAAATCATTCCCACCCTGGGAGTGGGCGTGGTGGCTCCTCGACGAAGGCACGATATCCATTGAAGCTCAGTCCTTGACGTTGCGGATTATGATTACGAATCAACGGATCACCTGTCTCGTCCTCGTTCTGCCAAAACCGATGCTCCGTTTGAAAGACCATGATTGACGAATACTGGAATCGCTCTGCCATTAGATATTCTCGAACCGATTGCATCACTTGTTCAAAGCGCGAATCCGAGTCGTAGCTACTGCCAAGACGTTCTTTTTCTTGTTTCCCTTCGAAAATCTTAACCGAGAAATACGCATCTCTTTTCGCAATCGGATACTCGATTTCAACGCGAACCGAGTCGACGAAGCGAATCGGTCGTGGTTTGCTCACTTCTTCTTCGGAATTGTAGTCCTCTACATAATAAGTATTTGTTGCAATCGAGAAGTCCTTGAACTCCCAGAACATATCGCCTTGCGCAATAATCGCATACTCGAGGAACGTGCCGAAGTTCTGTCCAATCGGGTCAGTCTCCTCTGTCGATAACTCATGAAACATCCAGTGCATATACGGTGTCTCATCCGTCTTTGCATCTTCCGTCTGGATCAAGACATATCCTTCGTTCATTTCGCCAATCATCAAGAAATGATCGTAGTCTTCATGGATCAGGTCGTCCTCTTTAGCCTGGATCGTCATTTCAATGACTTTTTCAAGTGGATAGAGTTCGATACCGAGACCTTGAATCATGAACAATTCTGCTCCGTCATGTAAACGAAGGAATGTCTTATATTCACTTGGTAACGTTAGTTTGAACTGCTTTTCAAATGACTGAATCGCCTGTTCCGTCACCGGATCATTTAAATTGAATTGAGCGACTCCTGTATCGTATCGTCGCTGAATGAAGGTCGACCCGTGATTGATTTTTTGTGATAAGACGTCAAGTACCGCTTCGATTTGGTTCATTTCTTTCATGGGTCCCATCCTTTTCATTTTCGTATTCGTGAATGATACGACTTCATCCTATACACCATACCATTTTTTCAATTATTTGGTGTATTCCATCCTATTCGTTCTGTGGTATTCTCGTTCTAATATCATTTTAAAAAATTGCATTCGAAGAGGTGACCCATGTCTAAATCATCATCGATGTTGCTCATATTACTCGCTGCGATCTTTTGGGGCACGACGGGGACCTCACAAGCCTTTGCGCCGGAAGATGCACATCCGATTGCGATTGGTGCCGTTCGTCTGGCTGTCGGTGGACTGTTCTTACTCTGTCTCGTTCTCTTCAAAGGAACGCTGACGTTACGCGACTGGCCGGTGCGGACGTTTTTACTCGCTGCCGTCAGCATGGCAGCTTACCAACCGCTGTTCTTCTCCGCTGTATTGATGACCGGTGTCGCCGTCGGTACTGTCGTCGCGATCGGTAGCGCGCCGATCTTTTCCGGTTGTATCGAGTGGCTGTTCCTAAAGAAACGTCCAGCGCTGCTGTGGTGGGCATCGACCGCACTATCGATCACCGGTTGTCTGTTGCTTTTGAACAATCAAGGAACGGTTGCGATTGATCCAATCGGGATCGTCCTCGCACTCGGTGCCGGACTATCGTTTGCCGGGTACACGTTCGTCAGCCGAGACCTCGTCAAGACACACGCACCGCTGTCAGTCGTTGCCGTCATTTTTACGACAAGCGCTTTGCTGTTGTCGCCTCTGCTGTTTTTATTCGACCTCTCCTGGTTGTTCACGTCACGTGGTGCCGGAATCAGCCTCCATCTCGGCGTCGTTGCGACTGGAATCGCTTACTGGTTATTCGCGAAAGGACTATCGAATGTACCATCGTCGACTGCCGTCACGCTCTCGCTCGGTGAGCCGCTGACTGCCGCTTTGCTTGGTGTGTTCGTCCTTGGTGAAGAATTAAGTGGTACGGCTTGGTTCGGAATCTCGTTATTGTTACTCGGAATCGCCTTATTGATCGGTTCGTCTCGCCTAGCAGCGCGCCAAACCGTTTTGACAGAAGAACGACAAACTCGGACTGGAGGCTAAATCATGCAAGAAATCACGTTTGAGAAACTACAATTTTGCGAAGATTATCACATCGGACTCAATCAGTTCTTGATGGATGTCGCAACTGGTAACCGATTGATTTTTCATTTTCGTGGGCATACGGAGGAGACGATGGTCATCGTCGGCGACTACAGCTGTAATTACTTCCGATTGACCTTCGAGGAGGATGCGATTCTGCTTCGTTCACCGGACCTTTATGAACTAAAAGAAGATGTCGAGATCAACCCGATTCCACTTCTGACGCTGACCGATTCAAAGCTACTGACGTTCGCACATGAAATGATGAATCTCGATCCTACAAAAGACTGGGTTCATTACTGGCTTCGTGCGTTCGAGCAGGATTTTCATGTCTTGTCCCCCCGTCCACCGGTCCTGACAGACCTCGGACATAAGCGCAGTGATGCGATCGTCAAGCATTCCTTTGATTCGGTTAGCGTTGAATGACCTGAACCATTTTCATACGCAAAAGATCCACGAAACGGATATTCGTTTCGTGGATCTTTTCTATGAACATTCATAGGAGCAGATTATGGATGGTCAATCGTATACTCCATCATCCAGCACGTATCTTCATTGATTTTTTTAACTTTCTGAAACCCACATTTTTCATAAGCTTTAATCGCTCTAAGATTTGATACGTCAGGATCTAGAATAATTCGATTTACTTCCTTGCCTCGAGCGATATCTTCAACGAATAATTTTATCATTTTCGTTCCAATACCTTTATTAAAAAGTTCAGGATAACCAATAAACTGGTCCATTCCAATTATGATAAAATTCGCAGGATATCCAAATGCCTCTTTTTGTTCGTCCGTTATCAAATAACGTTGCATGAATCCAATAGGTTCATCCTCTAACTCTACGATGTATGGAGCGACAGGTATCTCTCCATTTACTCTCGGTTCGTATTTATCTATCACTTGTTGCAACGTAAATGGTGCGTTCATATCTCCATAGAACTCTAACACTTCTTTTGTACTTAACCATTGAGATATGATTTCATAATCAGTATGTTGCATCTTTCTGATTGAGATAGAATTGATTTTCATATGTACCTCTCACATTCATTCGTAACCGTCCGACGATTCACACCGGACGGTTATTTGGTTTATAAATACAAAGATAGCGTTCTTTCAACTGACTGGACGGAATCGACCGGACTGAACCGCTGTACGACACGACCTTGGCGATCGATTAAAAACTTCGTATAGTTCCATTTAATCTTCGACGACAGCAGACCGGAGCGTTCGCGTTTTAGGAATGTATAGAGCGGATGCTCATTTGGTCCATTGACGTCGATCTTCTGAAATATCGGAAACGTCACGCCATAGTTCAGCTGACAGAACTGCATCGTCTCTTCCTGACTCGCGAACTCCTGCTGATTGAATTGATCGCACGGAAAGCCAAGCACCGTGACTCCTTGCTCGTCATATTTATCGTACAATGCCTGTAGTTCGCCAAGTTGTTTGACGAGCCCACATTTGCTTGCCGTGTTGACGATCACGAGGACACGCCCTGCATAGTCACCTAATGAAACAGTCTCGCCCGCTGCGTTTTGTACGGTTGCATCGTATACGGTTTGCATGTTTCCCAGCTCCTTTGCCCCGAGTATAAGACAAAACGCGCACCCTGTCGTTTTCAGGCATGCGCGTAATGCTTTACCAAATCGTCTCTTCTTTGTCGCTCAGTTTGATGACGAACGGTAGGATCAAAACGAACAAGAGACTGACATATCCGAGCGATAAGTAATGTTGCGAGTCTTTCGAAATGTATTGCTTCACGCCACAGTTCGGACATGCTTTCCCATGTTTCGAAAATCCGACAGCAAGCACTTCTTTTGTTTTAAACGTATACTGGCAATTCGTACAATGTACCATCTGACCATCTCCTTCTTCCTTATTTACTGGTGGATTCAGGAAAAAGTTTCATGAAATCGAAGGGAACCGACATCTTACCTCATCGATTCTTCCTGGTCGCTCAACCGAATCAGAAACGGCAAGAACAGGACGAACAAGAGACTGATATTCCCGAGTGAAAGATAAAATTGCGACTTTCGGGACATGTATTGTTTCACGCCACAGTTCGGACATGGTTTGCCTTTCCCATGTATTGCAACACTGACAGCGAGTAGTTCTTTTGTGTTGAACTTATACTGACAATTCGTACAGCGTGCCATGACATCATCTCCTCCTCAATTTAGCTGTCCCTCTTACAATTACCTTTCAGATGGATACGCATTAGACCAGTGATAGGGTTGAAGCTGTTGAAGTGATTTAAACAGAATGGTTTGCTCAGTGTTCGTCACTGCCGCTAGAACATCCGGTCCAAAATAATTCAATCGTTCCTGACAGACTCCACACGGCGTCAAGATTTTAAATGGTGCTTGTTCATCATCCCGAACGACACACATCGTATGCGTGATGCGGCAATTGAGTTTGTGCGCCTCAAGAATCGCTCCGGTTTCTATGCATAACTCGGTCGAAGCGTTCACTACTTCTGGCGCCACACTCGTCAAAACTTGACCGTCATCGGTCGCCATCGCTGCTGCCCCACCCCATCCATTTGGATATCTGCTATTGATCAAATCCGTCGCCGCCTCGAATAATCGTTGTTCGATTGTCATGACATCACTCCTATCGATAAACGCATCTTCAAAAATTCATAGCTTCCACCATTCGTCGCCTGTTGGAAGCGTTCGACGGGAAGGAAGCCACTTTTCGTATACAGGCGAATCGCCCGCTCGTTGAATGTCGCGACAGCTAATTCAATTTGTTTAGGTGCATATCGGTCCATGATGAACGAAAGACCGGCTTCTAAAAATGCCACTCCATTTCCTCGGCCCGTCAAGTCTGGTCGCATGCCAAGCCCGACGTCAACGATGTCTGCGTTTGGTTCAAATACATAATAACCAATCAATTCTTCCCGATCCAACACAGCAAAATAATGTTCCGTCCGCTTTGCTGGATCGAGAAATTCTGCTAAATCTTCTTCGTCATTCGGCATATCATAAAATGCAAACGCCTCGTCATATTGCCACTCGTAGGCAATCTGTTCCGCCTGTCGTTGCGTCAGCGGTGAAAATGTATAGCTCATCAGGATTCAGCTCCTCTTGGATTTCTCAACGAGATCGATTCTTTCGGTAGTCTAACAGTAGCGGCAATACATTTAATCCGATCGAGATGAACGTCAATACCCACAGTGCCCGCTCCATGCCCGGTACGACGTCTTGTAGTGCTGCCCAATCTTCTCGCGCCACGAATTCCGCAACGAGTCGGTATTCAGCGCACAAAGTCAGTGCCGTAAAACTCAGTCCGAGCACCATCAGGAAACGATAGTCCTTACCGATCAAATAAAAGATGATATTCAGTGCCGTAAATCCAATCGCCAGTAAACCCAGTATGATCCACATCTTTCATTTCCTCCAAAGATAATTCGTTGTGTAATTCCGTGCGTTTTGAACGCTTTTCAAGACTATGTATGCCTCATGCTACTTCACTCATAAAACTTTGGTATCATTCATTTACTTTAATAATACGCGTTTATTTAAGCGTGTGTTGAGCGGTATTTATAAATACTCCAGATGCTGAAAACACTTAAAATCGTTCCAATGAACGAAAATAATGTTGTTGTCATCCCATTTGGAATCATGAAGCCAATTGGCATCAATCCGATAAATGTCAGAACAATAAAGGATTGATAGGCAACATTGATGATATTGATTAGTGGATGGTTAAAGAACGATAAAATGAGCGGTGGTAAGAACAATACGATGGTCATGATTAACGAAATACGAAAGGCTACCGGCTCCTCTAACGAAATGACGTGATCTCCTACTGTATTTTTTGATGCGATGAATAATAATGCCACTGCGGAGCACATTGTTAAAAACACGAGCAATACTTTTCTAAGCATAATTTGACCTCCTTTTTTCCATCATATCATTCTCTCCAAATAAAATGTTTATATTATACTTTAAATAACATCATTTAACAATTATTAAAAATTTTATATTTTTATTTTTTATCTTTTTACAAACTAAACAGCATTACTCTCTATACCACTCACAAAAAATCCCTTCTTAGACTAAAGTCCACGTAAGAAGGGATTTAATATGCAAAACGATACATTTCTCTTTTTTAGAGTGTTATGGATTTAACTGATCAACAAGAGTGTAGTTACCTGCTTCGACATAAGTCGTAAAACGATCCAGAATACTTTGCCATGAAGCACGTTGTGCATCCGGATCATTCACTTGATCGTCTTCAAAAATTTCAATCACTTTCGTTCGATGGCGCAACGGAATGAACATGACTTCGACAAGTCGTCCATCTTCTAATTGATAGCGTAAATGCTCTAAGGGTGAGACTTCCTGATACGTACCCAAATATTCGACATATGTCGGACTTCCTTCGCGTTGCATTCGACTTTTAAAATGTCCCTGTTCCATTAATTCGTTCTCGACATGTGTCGTATACCAGCCATTCGACGATCGATACCATTGCATCATATGTTGCGGTTCTGTCCACAGACGCCATACGGTCTCGATTGGAGCTGAAATCGTTGACGATATCATTAAAAAATTATCCAACATGTTCCCTCCACTTCAAAGTCTTCATTAAAGAAGTTAATCCTCTTAGATTTTTTCTAAGGATAACTTTCGATAGACTAGTCTAATTTCCCTACTTATTTATCGAAATAGTTTTAAAGAACTAAGAAAACAGGTCAGATGAAATGTTTATTCAGGAACTTTGTACCTTAGTCATAAAAGAAAGTAGAAATTCAAAATAAAAAACCGCTCAACAGAGCGGTTCGTGAGAAAAATCCCGATTTTCACATCAACTGTGCAATGAGATTTTTATAGGTGCTAGAAATGGCTTAAGCCTGCGGACGTTTTCGACGCAAACCATAGTATTGGTAGAACTGAACTTCGATGTTCCCGTTATAGAGCTTCCGGCGCTTCGTCGCTGGACGACCGTACGCTTTTTCGAACTCAACATACGACGTGATCATATAGACACTGTAGTATGGGAATTCTTTGTACGCCGTTCCAATCTTACGGTAGAGCTGATGGACTTCACGTGCGTCCTCCAAACGCTCCCCGTAAGGCGGGTTCCCGATGATGACACCGAAGTCTTCCTTTGGTTTGAAGTCTGCTGCGTCGCGTTGCATGACGTTGATCGCATCGCGGACGTCTGCGAGTTCTGCGTTCGTTTTCGCGAGCTTGACCATCTCTGGATCGACATCGCTTGCGTAGATCTTCAACGGTTTGTCCCACTCTGCTTTTTCGTTCGCTTCGTTGATCGCATCGAACCATGCCTTCTTCGGAATGCATTTCCATTCCTGTGAGACGAACTCGCGGTTGATCCCTGGTGCGATATTACGCCCGATCATCGCTGCTTCGATCGCCAGTGTACCTGAACCGGTGAAGACGTCGTAGAGCGGCATATCCGGCTTCCAGTTCGTCAGCATCAGCATCGCTGCTGCCATCGTTTCTTTGAGTGGGGCTGCTGAGTGGAATTCACGGTAGCCACGTTTGTGTAATGCGTCGCCTGACGTATCGATCGTTAATGTCGCGATATCTTTTAACAAAGCAACTTCAATCGGATAACTTGCGCCTGTCTTCGGCAACCATTCCGTTCCTTTGTTGTACTGTTCTTGCATGTGCGAGACGATTGCTTTCTCGGTGATCTTCTGACAGTCACGGATCGAGAACAGCTTCGACTTGACCGAACGACCGTTGACGATGAAGTTCGCATCCCACGGCATCAATTCGTGCCACGGCAGTGCCTTGACTTGATCGAACAATTTTTCGAATGTCGTCGCGCGGAACTCAGCAACGACGAGTTTGATGCGGTCCGCTGTCCGGAGCCACATGTTCAAACGGGGAATATCCTCCATCTCACAATCGATGTAGACCTTTCCGTCCTCGACCGTACATTCATATCCTAACGCACGGACTTCTTTTGCGACGAGCGCTTCAATTCCCATCGCCGCTGTCGCGATGACTAAGCGTTTTGCCATATTGCGTTCACTCCTTTATCGTTTCTTCCACTGGATCGTTTCATTGCAATAAAAAAAGAGCCCAGGGTGGACCTGGACTCTCGTTCAACTTAAAAATAACAGCCTATGTGGTCCTGTAAGCCATGTTCTGTTCCTTAGTGTTTCAAACGGTTTGACCCTCACACGCAGGCGACAATCATCTATCTCCGTATTTGCATACGCTCTCCTTCGCGTTCAGTTCCGCTCCGGAAATTCCCCTACCAAATTTGGGTTTCTCGCTCGTGGGGTTTACCTCGTTCCACCTTCATGGTTTCCCATGAAGCTCCGTCACTGTGGCACCTTCAAGAAGTTTCGGCCCTATCCGAAGACTTAGGCGTTCCTTCTGCCGTCAGCTTGACGCTGCCTACACTTATCTTTTTGTGTAGCACGATCACTACAGCCATCGCAGGCTGTGCGAGCATGGACTTTCCTCAAAGCACCGAAATGCCCCGCGATTGTCCGAACCAACATAGTCACTGCTTATGAGTGTAGCGTAGATGCCGCATTCCTGCAAGAGGCAATTCTCGTTTTATAATCGAAAAAGTTGCGTCCCTGCCTCATTTCACGGTATAGTACAAGAGTTCAGAAGGGGGCATGTAGCATGAAAAAACGACGCTCTGGTACGAACCGGCGAACGGTTCGCAAGTTGACATTCCTGATCGAGATCGATGAGATCAAGGCACTTCATCTGCGAAACGGCATCTTCGCCTTCTATCGTCAAGGAGAGCTCATCCACGCGTTCGAGCCGTTCAACGTCAAGGCGCCCGATGCACTCTCAAAACGTAGCTATCATTTCGATCAACACGATATCTTGCTTATGAATGAACGTTTCCCTGAGCAAATCCCGTTGTATGATGAAGCAATGACGTTACGCTCTTGGGCCGACCAGGTCGCTTATGGTTTATACCAATTGATCGATTCCAGTCGCTTGTCGTTCGTCCATGAGGATGACACAGGATACAAGATGGAAGCGATGATCACGTGGACTGGAGAGGCATTAACACCTCCGACGCCCGTCTATAAAAAAGGAAAAGACCCGAAGTAACCTTCAGGTCTCGTACGGCGCTTCCTACTCGGTGGGAGGCGCTTTTTTTATTTCACGGTCAGGAGTCGTTCGACCGTTCGCGTATGGCGTCCACCACTCGTCTTGAATACGAGTTTATAGGACCCTTTTTGTTTCAATTGAAACGTGAACTTGTGCGTCCCATTTTTTAATTTCGACTGGGTGAACGTTTTAATGACTTTCCCATCTTTATAAAGACGGGTCGTCGTTTTCGCATTCGAATATTCGTCAAAGTAAAACGCGAATAGTTGATTCGGTTTGACTGTTGAAGGGAGCGACACTTTAGAAATCGGCGCTGGAAGCGCCGCTAACATTCCGGCATTCAAGCGACCGACTCCGTAATGTGAACTTGTATCTCCTGTTTTTTTGGTCGCAGCAGCATACAGTTTACTGCGCATCGCTTCATTCGTGACGAATGGATTCTTTGATTTCGCAAGCGCCAATACCCCGCTGACGACCGGTGTTGCCATCGATGTCCCGTCTAAGTAACCATACTTATTCCCAACGATCGTTGAATAAATCCCTTCACCCGGTGCCATGATGTTAAGTCCTTTGCCGTAATTCGAGAACGTCGACGCTCGACCGAGTGTACCAACAGCCCCAACGGCGACGACTTGACTCATCGAACCTGGGAAGAGCACTTTATTGCGTCCATCATTCCCCGCTGCTCCAACGACAAGGATGTTCTTCGCTTCTGCTTTTTTGATTGCTTCTTCCATGTAGGGATCGAATTCATATTGTCCAAGCGACAGGTTGATGACGTCTGCTCCCTGCTCGATCGCATACAAAATACCGTCACCGATATCAATCGACGCAGCAAAGTCACCATCGAATACGTCGGCTCCGATCAATTTAACACCGGATGCGACACCAACGATCCCTTTCCCGTCTTCCCGTGCCCCGACGATCCCAGCGACATGCGTTCCGTGATCATCCGGTTTACGGATGCCCGAGATCGTCGTCGTTTTATAAATGACGTCCTTGAACTCGCGATGTTTCGTATCGATTGCGTCATCAATGATTGCAACGCGGATATCCGACTTACCACGGCTGTACTTCCAGTAAGTAGGGATCCGTGACTGATCGAGATACGTTTGCTGGAACTGAGCAGAATCCGTCGCTTTCTTGACGTCCGTGATCGGAATCAAGTCGGCATCGATATCCTCTTCTTCGAGATGTGCAAGTGGCTCGACGAGAGAGAATCCTTTTTGTTTCAAGGCACGAATCTCGCTCAGCCCCTGATTCGCCAACCAGTTTTGTTTTTGTTGTTCTGTAAAAGTTGGGTCGTATTGTACGTATTGAGACTGCGCAAAGGCAGACGTTGGCATGGCGACGATTGTCGCTAGCGTGAGTAGTGCAAGTTGCTTTTTCATGGGAACCCTGCCCTTCTCTGTTTACGCGCCGACCGAAGAATCGTCTGGACTAAAGCGGAACCGTACCGTCCGGTTCTTCGCTGACTTCAAAAGGAATGATTTTTCCGATCGTCACGTAAGCATAATAGCGTGCAAGGACCGCACGCCAACGCGTTGCATCGATGCCTGTCAGATCTTCACCTAACGGGGACCCGTCGAACGTCTCGAACTGTTGGCAAAAGAACGCTTCCTCTTCTTCATGCCACGTTACTTCTTCGCCGATGAACCCAGTCGAAAAGCGGACGAAGTCCGCAATCGAGGGTCCAATCACTTCTGCCGGCAAGCGTTCGCTCATCCGTCCGACCAGTTCATACCGGTCGCGTTGTGCTTGTTCCGCTTCTTCAATCGAATGACACAGCAGCACTTCACGATTTATTTCTACTAACACGACATAGTCACCACTCGGTAAATTGACGTGAATCATCCCTACACCCCTTGGATTGGATTCGTGCGGCTTCTAGGTGTCATTTTTTCTTCGATAATTTATAATGTCCATTTTCGATCAAATGTTAATTCAATCGGCTCGTTATCTTTCGACTTTAACATAACGACCCGTGTCGTTTCAATTTGATCGAGGAGATCCGCTTGACGAAGAGACTGAATTTCCTTCGACGAACCGGCTTCAATCCGATCTCTGTACGGGGCAAGCAACGCTTGTTGATTGCTCGCGAGCGCGTACCAGGCAAGTCGAGCGAACGGTTCATCTTTTGCTGTCTCGAGCGCGTAGCTCTCGAAGATATCTGGAAGATAACTGCTAAATTGATCAAGCGCGTCGATCCGTTCTGCAACGTCGAGAATCGTTAACCAACTCGGGAGCGACAGCAACGATTCACTTGACCACCAGTCGAGTAAATCGACATGTTCTTTAAGTAATTGCTGTGCTTCTGGTCGATCGATCATATGTTGTAGGGTCTGGATGAGTTCGTTCCAGGCAAGCGACCAGTATTCTTCCGATGGATTAGCTGAAAGGAAGAATTGACGATAGACCGTCAGCAATTCCGAAACGTCCGTTAATGGTTCGACTTCCAATCGCTGATTAAAACGGCTAACTGCTTTTGTAAAATAATTTGGTTCAAGCGTTAATGCCATATAGAGTAATTTTGGTGCGTTTTTAATTTCGCCTTGATCGACCGTCTCGAATAATTCTTGAATCCATTCTGGTTGTGGTTGTGTCATAATCCTTTTCCTCCGTTTAGTAAATTTGTTTACTATACCCGAAAAAAGATTAGTTAAATCCTTTCTTCCCTAAATCGCTCCAATTCGATTCGCCGTCTCTTCTGAGCAAAGGACGATCAATGTCCCGTTTTTCGGAATCGTTTCATCAAGTCGCCGATTCAAATCCAGCCGTTTCCCGTCGGACAGAATCGTCACCCCTTCTTCTAGCAAAGCATGAAACGCATCGCGGTATGTCGCCCACTCCGGTCGCGTCGGAATTGAGAACATCCCTTCACCGTCTTTCGTCAACAGATTCGTCACGACCTTCGTTACGCCAGGATGATGGGACGCGAGGATCGCCATCCGTGCAATCGTCTCGTCACCAAGCAATACCTCATCGACCTTGACCTGTTCAAAACTATCGAGGTGTTCTTCAAGCATCATCTCGACGATCGTGTAGATGTTCGGGTTCGCCCGTTCGATGCTTGAAGCGATCAACAGTGTTCGTCCGTCAGCATGGACCGGCGGAATCGAATGATCAGCGAGGACGATCGCGCGGACCGCCTTTTCGATGTGTGCTCGCTCAAGCGTCGACGCCAGCGCCGGATCACCACAGACGTAATGAAACCGGGGATGACTGAATGGCTCTCGCTCTAGGTCATCGACGAGGACGACATCCGTATGTTCGAGCAATGACTCGATGACGTGCTTCGAACGCCGACTGTATCCGAAGACGACCGTATGTCCTGTTTCCTTCACTTGTAACAACCCTCTTTCCTTTTGATTACGAATCAACTGGACACCGTCGACCAGTTTTGAGATCAATCCACCGACGATCCCGATCCCGAAGATGAACACGAAAATCGTCAGAATCCGACCAGTATCCGAGTTCGGGAAGAAGTCCCCGTATCCGACCGTGACGACGGTCGTCATCGTCCAGTAGACAGCGCGGAAGTAGGACCCGAACGTCTCCGGCTCAAGCGCATACATGATACCCGCGACACCGAAGACGAAGATCAACGATGCATATCCGAGCGTCCGCATCCGTAGAAACGAGACTTTTCGTAAAAAACGTAACCAGACCATGTTTTTTTCATTCCTTTCGAACAATCCGGTCTCTTCCCCTGTCAATAAGGGCGAAGGAGGTGATACACATGACACAAGCAGAAGAAATCAAGACGAGTCTCGTCATCGTCTTCGAGCGAAAGGACAAGGTGACAGCGAACGGTGATGCCGTCGTCGCTCGCCGCCGCTACAACGGCTTACGTTCAAATCTTCCAGCAGACGTCGTCGCTTCGATCGGGCAATCGATCGGCAGCTTACTCGATGGACGCTACGCGCTGACGGAAATCAGCCGCGACTACGCTTTACTGAAGGCATGACCCATCCTCTACATTTCATGAAAGGAGTGACCATTGATGGAACATACGATCGTCCTGACGTTCGATACGGTGACGAAAAAACCGTATCGCTTACGGATCGCTGGTGCGAAGGAGAATGCGACCGTGGCTGAGATTAAAGCAATCGGTGACTTGTTCGTCGCCCATGATCCGTTCATGAACGGTGTCACACGTCTCGCGTCCGCCGAATTGCAAAACAGTTCGGAATCGGCATTCGTCTTGTAAGCTTTTTCAGTCCATCGTCACGGGATTACGTGACGATGGCTTTTTTTTGGTATACTAGAAACATCAACCAGCTGAAAGGAAGTCAATTTATGGCCAAACGCCCACTCACTCCTCGCGAATGCGAACTCGTCGTCTGTAGTCTCTACGTAATGGAACTCATCCCGTTCGAAGGCATCATGGAACGTCTCGAATCCATTACGCTCCGAGACATCATCGGCCCCGTCGCACGTGGTGAATCGACGCGGGAGCAAGCTGCTGACGCGCTTGACCAATACATCAAGGTCCGACGTCGCCGGTTCCGCAACGTCCCACCGGAACATCTGTGGTCGCTTGACGACCGGATTGAACAAGAGGCACTGCGGATGATCCGCAAGCGTTCGCCGCTCTCGGCAGGAGAAAAGCTCCAGCCGAAAGCCATTCCTCATGAAATGGGGGATACGGTCGAGATGAAAGTGACCGAAATTCAGGATCGCAACAACAAAGTGACCTTAATCGGAAAAGTCGGTAACGTCACGGCGAAACTCCCGGTCGCGAACCGTCAAGCCTATAAAGGCAACAAGACGATCTCCGCCTGGATCACGGGTGTCGAAAAGAAACCTGCCTTACTTCATTTGTCGACATCCGATTACGGCAAACACCAGCCGTCAGAAGACGTCAAGGCAGCGTATGCGACTGCCGTCGCCGCTTTACGTCGCTATTTCGAGACGAACGAGCTCCCGACGACCGAAGAAGTCGACCTTGCAAAATCACTGTTCCAACGGATGATCCGTCGCGATCAGAACGATTGGTTCACGGTTTACGTCGCGATGGGTCGCCCGCAACTCGATCACGTCCGGCGCTGGGTCAAGGTCATCCAGATGCTCGCCCGCTCCCTGCGTGGTGACGAAGAAGCGACACAACAACTCGCTTCGCAAGAAGATCGCTTCTTCAAGGATGCCTTATTGCGTGCCTGTAAAGCGGCAGAGAAAAACTTCACGTCTTAATGCTTTCGCCTTAACACGTATCGATTCCTAGTCAAAACGAAAAAATAACGCTTCGCACCGGACAACTTTTCCGGTGTGAAGCGTTTTTGTATTCGTTGATCATTGAACTGAAAAATCGTAGATATTCGTTCCTTTTTTGCGATTCGCATCCTTGATTTTTCCCTGATATATCAATTGCTCATGCTTCAAATCAATCACGGACACTTGGAAGCCAGCGTTCGTCTCGGATGAGAGATAAAGCTCCATCTCGTCCGTCAAATCCAACCAATCAATCTTTTTCAAAACAAGCGGACTACTTACACTATGCTCGGATAATCGTTTTGTTTCCAAGTCGAACGTCGACCATTCGATGCGTTTCGTCTCTCCTTCTGGCAGACGGAGTCCAATCAGGTAACGACCATTTGCATAAGGCGTATAACCGATTTGTTGCTGATCTAACTCCTCGATGGACCGAACGCTTTTCCCATCATCAAGGAAATAAGAATGTTTCGTGTTCTCTTCGTCGCCATCAAATGGTTGTTCCGTGTAGACGATCTCATTTTGATGAATTGCTAAAAATTGACGCGCGTTTTTAGGCGCTACTGGTTTTTGAAGAACGATTTCTTCGACTCGGTCGCCTGTTAAATCGAGCACAAGAAGTTTCGTTTTCGTGGGCTGATCGATCCGATCAAGTTGGATGTAAACTTTCATCGCCTGCTTATCGATGACACTGGCTTGTAAGTCAATCCCTGTCTCAAGTTTTGTATCATACTGAAATGTTTTCTCAAACATCTCCTCCGTCTTGAACGTAAACATCTTAAATCGTAATTTATTGTGTTTAATCTGAATCGCATACTCCGATTGTTCATCTCCACTTACATTTGTTTCCATTTTTGTCGTGAATGCATAATATTTGTCTGGTAAATCCGTCATTTTATCTTCA
This sequence comes from Exiguobacterium sp. OS-77, assembly GCF_000414195.2. Taxonomy (NCBI): domain Bacteria; kingdom Bacillati; phylum Bacillota; class Bacilli; order Caryophanales; genus Exiguobacterium; species Exiguobacterium sp. OS-77. The sequence continues at coordinate 1,893,378 of NZ_DF239008.1, forward strand.
CGGAATAGTTGTCCGACGTAAGAGTTTGACTGTTTTTCGATGTCACCCTTTGCGTTGACATCATAAATCGTCGAGCGCATCCCTTTCGTCTGAAGACGTAAATTAAAATTTTCGATTTGCGAAGACTTTCCACTGACGGTCTCAAGCGACAAGTCCGCCCCTTGGATCGATAGTGTATAACCGATGTAGCTTCCGATTGTCATGAGAATGATCAATCCATAGATCAAAAGTTGACGATATCGTTTCATGAGAGTTCTCCTTTAGACGGATAGGCGCGTCTGGACTAACCGCAGATTTTTGTACGACACATATAACGTCAAGAGCACGACGTACCCGAGATAAAATTGCATGTGCAGTTGACTCAAATCGTTCGAAATAGCTGACAACGTCACACCTATCACGATCCACCCGGCAATCAGCGCAATCCCGGTTAATCCGACGAGGAAGAACGCTTTGCTCTTTCGGAACGATCGCTCAAGTAAAACTGTCATGAAAACGAACGAGATGACGATGAATGTCATCAGTAAGATGAATAAAATATCACTCGGATACATTGTGTAGAACAACTTCATGTAGAAGGAGTATTCGTTGATGCTAGCTGTGACTTGTTGAGCATCTGGTAATAACCATAAGTAGAGAGTGCGACTAAGCAACAACAAGACCCACTGGATGCCGATCAGACTAGCGACGACAAGTAAGAGTGTCGTCATCTTCGATGCAACAATCGCCCGGCGTGATCCAGGAAGCAATAGTAGCCGGTAGATGTACTTCGTCTCGCCCATCCAGTCGCGGTACCAAATCCAGAACGCGAACAGGACAATCATCCCCATCGCTAATACAATGATCGAATCGTAAAAATTCGTTGCTTGCGCAAATAACAGCGGACCACCACCTTGCTCGATGGCGTCGAGTTCTGATATCTGTTCGATCCGCATCGTTGCCTCAACCGAGTGCTGATAATCGTAAATCTGATAGAGCAGTGACGCAATTTCTGCGACAATCAATCCTGAAATCAACAAAACCAGTAATTTCGTACTTCGTTTCAGTTCTTCATTCGTTAATAACAACCAACGTTTCATCCTTGATAAACCTCCCGCATCCGGTCCTGGACCGATTGATGATGACGGCCGCGCAGCTCATCCGTCTCTTTGACTTCAACGATCTTTCCGTCCCGTAAGAATAATACTCGGTCAATCACCTGCTCGACCTCAGCGATTTCGTGTGTCGTCATCAGGATGCTTCGTCCTTCCATGAACTCACTTGAGAAAATCCAGGCAATCTGTTCCTTCATGAAGAGATCGATTCCCGCGAGCGGTTCGTCGAGTAATATGTACGGTCGATCAAGCGCGAATCCTAAGACGAGATTGAACTTCGCCTTGTTCCCTTTTGATAAGTTCGCCATTTTATCCGTCGTAAACAGCTGGAACGTCTCTAGTAACCGTTCCGCTGTCTCTTGATTCCAATCCGGATAATGATCCGTCATATACGTGAGCGCTTGTCCAATCGTCATATAGCTCGGCATCGTCTGAAGATCAGGCACGAATGCGATTTTATCACGCGACGTTTTACCGTCGACCGTCACCGTCCCGGCATCCACCGGAATCAAACCGAGAATTGCTTTTAGGATCGTTGACTTCCCTTCCCCGTTCAAGCCGATCAGACATGTCACTTCGTTTAGACCGACAGAGAACGTCACGTCACGTAAGACGTGCTTTTTTCGTCCGTATCGCTTTTGTAGCCCTTTCACTTCAAGCACTAGACTTCCCTCCTTGATTACGACCATTGTATTAAGACAATAGTACATCTGTTAACTGTATGGTACATGCCATACAGTCTAGCGTCAACCTGTTTTTTCCTGCTATCATCCAGAAAATGAAAAAGAGCCGGACAATCATGTCCGACTCTGCGAGTATTTCGATTTCGTTTTTGCTATTTAATTTATGAAAGAAGAGACGTTTTGTTCACTCGAAAACGCTTTCTAGTAAAACGGTTCGATATGAACAAAAAAGAGAGGACGCCCTGATGGACGCCCCCTCTGAACACGTGACTGGTACTTCAATAAATATCAATCGTTGACTCCAGTGCCCGGCATGTCCGACGCACGGTCGGTAAGAAGTCGGTCCGTTTTGCGACACCGCCTTCAATCTGGACATGCTGAATGCCTTTCGTCCGCTGCATCGCTGTTAAGACGGTGACCAGCTCGATAAACCAATTCGAGATCAGTTCGACGACCTGTTCGTCAAAAGCGGCAGCGCCATACACATCATACCCGTTCTCGCAGAGATGGTTCGGGAAGCGGGCTTTGAACCGATGAATCAAAGTGTCCGTCGTCGGAATTAAAAATTCGTCATAGACAACACGCTGCTCGGCATCAAGCGTTTGTTCTGTCACACCATCCATCATCAAATGTGGCTGATTGCCGATATTCAATGCCCAACTCGTCTTCTTTCGCTCGCCAGTGGAAGTGATCGTTCGCATGGTTTCATCCATCTCCTTTTGATGTGTAAGCGTTTACCTTCTCATTCTACCTGTCATTTGACCTATTCTGCAACCGTCAACTTGACCAATTTAAACGATAACTTCGCTTGACATTCAGTCTATCAAACTCAACGCTTTTTGACGATGTCAGGAATTAACATCGTCCTTGTAGACGTAGACGGCAACGAGATCAATCAAGACATGGATGATGATCAGCGGCCAGAGTGTCTCGAGCGCTAGATACAAGTAGCCGAACCCCGCCCCGATCAGCCCCGTCACGAGAATCGCGAACCACCCTTGATAACGATGGGCGACCCCGAACAAGATGGCCCCGATCCAGACAAAGCTAACGTCTGAAAACGGTAAAAATAATCCGAGCGTATGAAAGAGAAACCCGCGATAGATCAACTCTTCCGTCACTCCTGCCATCAGCGCGACCATTTGGAACCCCGTTCGCTCCTCTTTCGTTCGCGGTAAAATCAGTCGTTCCGCTTCACTTTGATAAAGCGGCAACAAACGTTTGCGAAACGCTGGAACGGTCGCTGTCAAAAGCAAGACGATACAAAGCAAGACAAGCAGTCCGATTGTCGCGTACCAAACCGGACCACTTGGGACAAAAAACGTCAAACCGATTTCCGGCAACCGTGTGCCGCTAATCAGCGTGCCACCGACGAGCAACAGACATAAGATGCCGCTCGACTGGACCATCGAGGGGTAGAATTCCTTGCGAGGAACGATCGTCAAATCGACTGGTCGGACCGCTGCGATGATCGAAAGGACGACGAGCAATCCGAGTAAAAATCCATTTAGGAAGAGATACATGACTTCGACTCCTTTTTTGATTCCACACTCCCGTCACAGAAAGTGCTATTAGACCCTACTAAAATATGATACCATTCAGTGGAATCCTATACAGAGGAGAGAACAACATGCGAAAAGTTTTTCGAATCAGCATCTTGTTCGTACTGTTCGCCCTCATCGTCAGTAGTTTCATCTACTGGCAAAATCGGGAACGTGTTCAAAATGAAATGTATCGTACGTATTATGGACAGCATGGCGTACCTGCCGAGAACATCGACATCTACGAACAAGCCGCGGCACGTTACGGCATCGACTGGAAGCTCCTCGCCTCCATTCATCGCGTCGAGACGATCTTCTCAAACTCGTCAGCGATGCAATCGTCCGTTGGCGCCATCGGCCCGTTCCAATTCATGCCGAAAACATGGGTCGGTTGGGGATACAAAGGCGGCACGTCGCTCGGTGACATCGAGCATGACGGCATCGACGTCACGGATCCGGAAGCCATCAAAAAATATGGTGGTCTCGGAGTCGACGCGGACGGCGACGGCAAAGCTGACCCAACGAGTCTCGTCGACAGCGCCCACACGGCAGCGAAATACCTGAAACAACACGATGTTACGAAGACATCGGACCGAGACACGCTCGCGACAGCACTGTTTGAATACAATCGCAGTGAACAATATGTTTCTGACGTGCTCGCCCAATATGATCGTTACCAGCAACACGTCGAGGCGATCGATGCGAACGACCTCGATCTCAAGAAGAAGACACTCGCGTTCTTCCTTCGCATCAGCTCACGTTTGACCAATTAAAAGGAGGCACCACCCATGACACCAGCCGATTCTTCCGAACTCTTGATTGAGGAATCGTCGATCCGCGTCCAGACGACGTTTGATCGAGACAAGACGAAACGCTATTTACGCAGCTACATCTTTGACGACATCGCAGAAGGTACGCACGTCGCCGCTTTAATCTACACACCACGGACGACGGACGCCTTTCTCTCTGGAACGACGACACAACGTGCGTACAATTTGATGAAGAAATATGTCAGTGATCCTGTTAAGCAATATGACATCATCAGTTTGATGCCGGACCTGCTCGTCAGCGAGGATCTGCCGTTCGCGCAAGCGAGCTTCGATGAGACGAACTATGAGTTCGTCGCAAAGACACTTGCTGAAGTCAAAGCGAAAAATGGCGTCGTCCTCTGTGGCTGGGGATCGCCTGGTCGACTGATGCACCATTTACCGGCTTACGAGGATCTATTCAATGAATATGCCGACATCTTGTACTGCTCCGGCATTACGAACAAAGGCGAACCGAACCATCTGCGCTTGACGATGGACGATAGCCCGATGATCACGTACAACGACATGAAACAAAAAGCGAAAAAATTGCGTCGTAAATGACGCAATGGACCCTTCCATAACGGCAAGGGTCTTTTTTTGAAACATTTTCCATCAACTTCGCGTATAATCAAAGTCTACATATTACATAGCAAGGAAGGTCATACGATGCCATTTTGGGATGAAGAATTACAGGAAGAACTCGTTGAAGCGTTCATGACACTGATTGAACGAAACGACCATCCTGATTTCCTCGACTCCTATGCGTATTACCTCATGGAAGTCTTGACGAACAACCCGGAGTTGTTAGAACAGAAACGAGCCGACGTCACGGCCTTGATCCTCAGTAAAGAGGATGATCTCGATGCAGAAGATATATTGTCTCGGATCGACGATGAGGAAGAGTTATGACCTAAACCATAAAGCCAGTATTCCTCGTCCATACGGATGACGAATACTGGCTTTTTCGCATGCCTATACAATCGTTTAAGACAACATCAACTCAAGCAGACAGTCGACGAGATCCTTCTCGAGTTCGAGTGCTTGCAACTGGTGCATCATGTTGACCGGGTCGAGCTTTTGTGACAGCAGACGGTACAAACGATCCTTCAAATCATAGCTGATTTCCGCTTGGTCGAGGAACGCATACAACCGGTCCATCTTGTTCTCGTTCGTCGAGATTTCGACTTGGAGTGACAACGTGATCGTATCGGTCACTTCACCGAGTTCGACGCGAAGGGACTGCGTCGCATGATCATAGACACCGGTGACACTCTCTCCGTCGCGCTGAACGTATCCTTCACGGACTCCACGTAAGATCAACGTAATCGACCGGTTTTCCGGTAGTAAGTCTCGATGTCCGGTTGGTGCCGCAATCGTCAACTCACGTGCGCCCCAGTCGAGCGCAAACGTCGTCTCGACATTGACGCCGTCGCGGTGCGCAACACCCGTGCTATCGTCTTCAAATAATGTAAACCGATTCGATGCTCCCGGGAAGACGACGACTTCGAGATCCTCTGGATTATGCAGGGCATTCGACTGTTCGAGATGACGACCAAGTGGAACGATCGCACCGGCTTTTGCGAGTACGCCTTGATCTTCGAGGTAACGGAACAGACGGATCTGTTTGCCGCCACGGTACCGGTGACCATTGAAGAAATCAAACCATTCCCCTTCTGGTAACCACGCTGTCGTCGCCGTCATGTGCAGTTTCCGGTGCATTGGTGTGACCATCGGCGCGACGATCAGTTCTGTTCCGAAGTAGAACTGGTTCGGGACATTGTATGCCTGATCGTCTTCCGGATGCTCATAATACATCGGTGAGACGAGTGGCAAGCCGTCAAAGTGATTGCGGGCATTCATCGTGTAGATGTACGGCACGAGTTGGTGTCGGAGTCGTAAATAGTTCTTCATGACGTTCGCCGCATCGGTCGAATAACGCCATGGTTCTTTCCCGTTGAAGATGCTCATCGTACTGTGCAGGCGCATGATCGGACTAAAGACACCGTACTGGAGCCAACGTGTCGATAACTCGTCATCCTTCTCCCCGCGTTGGTGACCACCGATGTCATGGCTCCACCATCCATAACCGATGTTCGACGCCGTCGCCGTGAAGTACGGCTGGAATTGAAGTGATGCCCACGAGATGATCGTATCGCCTGAGAAACCAACCGGATAACGATGACTTCCGGGTCCCGCGTAACGCGAGAAGATCAACGGTCGATTGCCGTCGCGAGCGATATCAAGCGCGTGATAATGATTGAGCATCCAGAGCGGATCAAGCCCTTTCATCTTCGAGTTCGCGCCCTGTTGCCAGTCGATCCACCAGAAGTCGACGCCATCTGCCTCGTGCGGATGATGCAGCTTCGTAAAGTAGTTCTCGATGAACGTCCGGTCCGAGAAATCAAACGGGATCCGGACATCCGATTCGGGATCGACGCCCATCGCGACCGCCATCGCCTCGTAGGCTTCTTCAAACCCACGCACACCGTCCGCCGGGTGCAAGTTGAGCGTTACCATCCGGTCGTCATCCTTCAACCATTGTAAGAATCCGCGTGGATCCGGGAATAGATCACGGTTCCACGTATAGCCCGTCCAGCCGCTCCCGTACCGTTCCGGGATATCGGTGACGTGCCAGTCCATATCGATGACACTGACCGAGAACGGAATGTCTTCTGTCTTGAAGCGCGTCATCAAATCCTTGTATTCCTTCTCACTATAACGCCAGTAGCGACTCCACCAGTTGCCGAGTACCTGACGTGGTAACATCGGCGTCGGTCCTGTCAGGTGGTAGAAGTCACGCAGTGCCTGTTTGTAGTCGTGACCGTATCCGAAGTAATAGATGTCATGCGTACCGGAGCGTCGCGGTTCGACGAAGTGGTCTTCCGTCAGGACGAAGGCGTTCGAGTCGTCGATCGCCGCGTAACCTTGTCGTGAAAGAATCCCTTCTTCGAGTGGGATGACGCCGTCCGCATGATCAAGCGTCCGTGCCGTTCCTTTTAACGTCCGGAGCGGTCCGCCGAACGTATAGCGGCTGTAGTAGGTACTGAAGTTCCCTAAGACATCGATATAGAGTGTGTTCGCAGCGAACGGTCCCTTCGTATAATGCAGATGGACGTGCTCGGTGATGATTTGCAATTCTTCCTCGTTTTCGACGATGCGGTAAGCAGGTACCGGGAAATCACGATTGAAGACCGTTTGGGTCGGTCGATCCTCGAACTGTCCATCCGCCGCGTACTCGAGTCGAATCATGCGACTCGTCAAGACCGTGAAACGGTAGACATCTCCTTGGATGATGGCGTCTGGTCGTGCTTGTGGTTTCATGTCGCGCGTGTAGAAATGGGATTCATCAATTGTTCGCATACGGGTTCGGGACTTACGCCCCTTTCACTTCCTTCCAGGCTAAGTAGTGTGCAACCGATTACACATCTAGTGTATAAGAGTTCATGTTCCCACTTCAAGGAAGAATGAACCAAAAAAACGTCCCGCACCTGAAAATCGATGCGGAACGTTGCGTCATAATAAGGGTGAAATCAAGCGCGAGAGCGACTCAAAAATGCGGAAGCGGAGCGGACGTTTGACGTAATCGTTCGATGATAACTGAATCGAGACATCGAAATCAGCGATGAAGTCACGCTCGAGCTGTTCCGTACTTTCTGTGTCATACAGGAACGCCATTAGTTCATAATTGAGGACAAAACTGCGAATGTCCATGTTTGCCGTCCCGACGGCACCGATTTTCCCGTCGACGAGAAACAGTTTGGCATGGATGAAGTGACGGTTGTACGTGTAAATCTTGACGCCGTCCTTCAGAAGTGGTCCGAAGTAGGACCGGGTCCCGTAATAAGACGTAAAACTGTCGCCTTTCCCCGGCGTCAGGATGCGGACGTCGAGTCCGGCACGTGCCGCGAGTCGGAGTAGCGTCATCGTCTCATTGTCCGGAATCAAGTACGGTGTCGCAATCCAGATCGAACGTTGCGCTGCGATGATCGCGGCAATCAACGCATTGCGAATCGCGGGGTCCTTTGAGGTCGGTCCGCTCGTGACGATTTGAATCGCCCCGTCTGACGCCACATCATGTTTCGGGAAGTACTGGTGGATTGACTCATCCCCCGCAAACGTCTCCCATGTGTCATCCGATTCGATTTGGGCATAGATCCAGTCGTCGAGGAACGTCGCTTGTAATTCTTTGACGGCACGTCCTTCGAGCCGCAAATGCGTATCACGCCAAAACCCGAACTTCTTACTCTTGCCGTCGTACTCATCCCCTACGTTCAATCCGCCGGTGAAGCCAACTTTTCCATCAACGACGACGATTTTTCGGTGATTGCGGAAGTTTGCCGTGAAGATGAACAAGGGACTCGAGATTGGATCATAGGCTGCGATATGCGCTCCAGCGTCGCGTAGCGGGCGCAGGAAGTTCTCACCGAGCATATAGCTTCCGAGTCCGTCATACATGAACCGCACCGTTACTCCGGCTTCGAGTCGTTCCATCAACGCTTCACGGATTACCTTGCCTGTCTCATCGTTCCGATAAATGTAGTACTGGATGTGGACATGATGCTGCGCTTGACGAATCGCGTCAAGAATCGCTGGGAACGTCTCTTCCCCGTTCGTCAGGATTTCACTTGCTGTATGAACGTCCACCCCGCCGCCACCGAAGTTACGAATCGTGTTCGCAAGCTTCAAGTGATTCGGTGGCAACTCACTGACAGCAAGCGACCGAACTGGACGAATCGCTTGCTTGAGCAATTTCCGTTCGTCATGCGAACGACGATTCCGACGGCGACGCCGTGGATTCCGACCGAACATCAACCAGATGATGACTCCGAGAATTGGTAAGAAAATCAGAACGAGGAACCAAGCGATCGTTGATTCTGCTGTCCGGTTTTCGATGAAAATGATCATGATGACGGCGAGCGGCACGACCGTCGCTGAAATCGTTAAGACATAAAATAAATAGCCGAGTTGATATAGTCCCCAAATGATGCCACCGGCGACTAAAAATACGAGTGCGAATTGTAAAATCCGGTTGCGCACAGATTTTCCTCCTTCAATTAACATACCTTCACTAGTATTCTTTCCCCATTCACTATGAAAATATAACAAAAAAGAGAAACCGCAGATACGGTTTCTCGAAAGATTGACCTCTTATAAAAATGTTTCTTCGTACATCTCGCGACCAGGAATTGGATCATTCAATGACGTCCAGTCCGTTTCGTCTGCTTGGACGAGACACGCATCGAATAGCGCTTCGAGCTTCTCTTGTTCTAGTCCGATACCGATCAAGACGAGTTCGGTCCGTCGATCCTCATCTGATGCAAAACGACCAGCGTATTCCATGTTCGACGCATATCCTGCCTGATGGAACAGCAATGCCATCTCGGGACGTGTCGCAAGGAATAAGAATCCCTTCGCCCGGACGACTTCTTGCGGCCAGTCTTCGATCAAGGCAAGCAAACGCTCCGGGTGGAACGGCACGTCGCGCTTGTAGACGAACGAGCTGATCCCATACTCTTCCGTTTCCGGAATATGTTCTTCCGCATTCAACTCACGGATCCAACCAGCACTCGCTGCCGCTTGTTCAAAATCAAATAGATCAACATCTAAGATGTCTGCCGGATCGACTTGACCATACGTCGTCTCGATCAAACGGGCAACTGGATTTAATGCCTTTAGATAACCGATGACGGTATGGCGCTCTTCCGGTGTCAGGCGATCGACTTTATTCAAGACGATGATGTCCGCGAACTCGACTTGATCGACGAGTAGATCGACGACTTCGCGCACGTCTGTTTCATCGACTGCCTGTTTCCGCTCAATCAACGATTCACCAGACTCGAAGTCCTTCAGAAAACGATATCCATCGATGACCGTGACCATCGCGTTGATTTTCGTGACTTGTGATAAGTCGATGGCACTGTCCGGATCTTCGTACGTAAAAGTCTGTGCGACCGGAATCGGTTCCGAGATACCACTCGACTCGATGACGATACCGTCAATATCGCCTTGGTCGACGAGGCGTTTGACTTCAAGTAATAAATCGTCACGTAACGTGCAGCAAATGCACCCGTTCGAAAGTGTGACGAACGACTCTTCCGTCCGCGAGAACCCGCCTTGCTCAATCAATGCCGCGTCAATGTTGACCTCACTCATGTCGTTGACGATGATCGCGAGGCGGCGCCCTTCGCGATTATGTAGTAAATGGTTCAATAGTGTCGTTTTACCGGATCCAAGATATCCAGATAAAACGGTGATCGATATCGGTTGCATCATCATTCATCTCCTAAAACGTAATCGTTACGTTTTATAGAGTAACCGACTTTTCACCTGACGTCAATCGTAATGATTTCGATTTATTTTGTTCCCTAAAAAAAAGCCGATAAGCATCGACTCAAGGAGTAGACCGGTCTGACTCCAAAAAAATGACGCATCTTCTCACGCCCTTTCCTCAGGCGAGACACAAGCCAGTTTTCCTGCTTCCTTCAAGCAGGAAAGCGGGTCTTGTTTGTCTCTGATAGCGCATAATGCGCTTTTTCCTGTAGGAGTGGCGTGTGACGCGTCATTTTTTGTAGATACTGGCTTTAGAGTCAGCTCCGTCAGATATTCCGAAGCACAAGAAAAAAACGTTTTTTAGCTCGGAATCGCTTTCTAGGGAAATACAAGCAGAAGCGACCCTGCAACGAAGTGAAGCGGTGCGATGCTTGTCCCAGGAAAACGATTCGAGCGAAACGAAAAAGCGTAACCTTACTACTGACTTTGAATCGGTAAATCCCATGTTGTACCAATCAAATCCGTGATCCGCTCCGCTGCCTCGTGCGAAAACCCGGCAATCGTGTAATGATTTGTATCCGCAATCACATGATACATCCCGTTCGGTAAACTATCGGCGAACGCAGCGTGAGCCGCATTGATTTGTTCGGTCAATGCTGGATTTAACCAACTTTCTGGCATACCACCCGCCCAGTTCGAAGCGGACAGGACGAGGACCGGCTGTGTCACGTCTTCAAGCAACGAAAGAATCAGCTGATTGTTCTCCTCGACCGTTTGCCATTCGTCGAGCGTCCCCCGCCAATGTCCAGGTGCTGCAAAATGCCGCCACATCGGTAATTGATCGGCTTCCGGTAAGACACTGAACATCTTTTTGCCGAGACGATCAGGAATCATCCAGGCGATCGGTCGGACGTGACTAAGGAAATAGAGGAATCGATTCCACTCCTCTTGTGTTCGTTCGTACCAGTTCGGTAATGCCTCGTCGACATCGGGATGCGAGGGATCGAGCAAGACGATGCCGCGTGTCTCGTCTGCAAACAATCGTCCACTTGCGAGCGAGATATAGGCTCCGAGCGAGTGCCCGATGAAGACATACGGTCCTTCGACACGAAGCATCCGTAAGACGTCCGCGAGCTCATCCGCTTGATGAGAGAAGAGCCGTTTATTTTTGCCACGACTCGACCGCCCATATCCGAGACGCGAATATTCAAAGACCCGTCCCCGCTTCAACAATTCGGTCCGTAGCCAGCCCCACTGGTGTCGATTCGACATCATTCCGTGGTCGAGGACGAAGGTGACGTCCCCACTTCCCGTCAGCCGGGTATCAAAGCGACCGGCTGATGTTTCAACGATATATTCCATACACTATCCCTACTTCCATTCATTCAAATAACGAGATCTCTAGCTCGTACCCAAGGATGTTCAAGTAATCAAATAACTGGGATCGATGATGATAGAGATGCACGGCTGCTTCGATTGCCCAGCCGTTCATCGAGTCGGTAACGCCCCAGTACGTCGGACGCGTCGTAAATCCGGTCGTGACTTTCTTCTGATAGATAGAAAACGCACGATTGATTCGTTCATTTAACTGATCGCGCGGGACCGGTTCCGTATAAAACGCCTGCATTGCTTCAGCCGTCGCCCCTTCTGCTAGCATCAAATCGGCTTCAAGTAACACAGCGAGATGGACAGCGACTTCACCGACGGTCCGTTTCCCGGGGATTGGTCGCGCGTCCCAATCCTGCACCTCGATTTTCTCAAATAATGCTTTCGACGTCTTTACACCAACACCGACATGGCGAATGAGGGCATGTTCCCAGTCAGTCATGCGCATTCTTCCAAGCGATTGCGCGGTGTTCGAGTTCCTTGACGAACGCATCCTTGCCGGCGATATAGGCTTCGATATCAAGCGGATATGTCGTTGCTAATTGTTCCTTTAATGCTCCGTAAGCAGCGGCTTCTTCTGGATGGGTACGTAAGTAATCCCGAAAGACGAGATGACGCATGATTTCTGGATTTCCTGCCGCATAGAGATGGATGTGATGCGTCCGTTCGTCTCCACCTTTTCGATAGTACCGACGCCCCGGCATCCCGAATTCACCCTTCGCTTCGTAACCGAGCGCTTCCATCCGTCCGTCGAACTGCTCAATTCCCTCGAGTGTATCGACGACGGGTAAGATATCGATGATCGGTTTTGCAGCGAGTCCCGGAACTGATGTACTTCCCATATGATGGATCTGCTTAAGACGTGCTCCGAACACCTCTCGTAACTGATCCGCTTCTCGTGAGTATTCACTCGCCCATTCTGATTGATACGGTAACACAATGACTTGTCGCATGGTCGTTTCCCCCTCTCAATTCAGTATGCCAGTTTTTGGGGTAAAACAAAACGACCATCCATTTTGGAGGTCGTTAATGTTAGAGAGTCGTTAATCCGTTAAATAATCATACAGTTTCGCAGGTCCACCAAGTCGAAGATCAGCGATGATATGCTGGGCATCGACGATCTTCCGAACAGGGAAGTCAGCGAGTGGTGCCATGACATGTTCGAATAACTGAAGTCGCGCCGGTCCACGGTATGCTTCTTTAATCTCAAGATCCGTGATTTGACTCCGCGTCAGTTCGGAGATGATCAACTCGCCTTGATAACCGCGATGCTGTTTGAGCATGAACTGCGGCGCACCGACAATCGATTGTGCCTCTTCGACCGCCATCGGAACATACTTGTATCCCATCGTCGCTTGGGCAACGCGGAGCGAATGATAGTCAAGCGTTCCAACGAGTACATCATTGTCGAGATAAAGCCGGGGTGAACCATACTTCTTCGGAAACGCAGCCACTTCACGACCAGAAGCGATCGCCGGCTGATTGTTGACATACATCGAGAGATAAAACTCACCGACTTCTTCTTGATACCGAACCGGAATGACTTGCCCGCACTCGAGATAACTCCCAAGACCTGTGCTATCCGGCATATTAATGATCTCAAATTTGATCTGATTGCTCAGCACCTCAAGCGGTTCCGGAACGACTGCTTGTAACGCTTCGATGTCCGTCTCATAGATGATGTTCAAGTATTCCCGATTTCGAAAGAAGATATCGACTGCCGGAAAGACCGGTGCATTAATCGGCGTCGCGACGACGTTCTTTACATCGTTCTGTCTCATCTGAATCCCCCCTTTATGAGTTCAACAATGCGTCAAAACGTGCGACACTTGTTTCAAAATCAGGAACTGTCTTCGCTGCTTGCGCTTCTTCGACGATTTCTTGAATGAGTGAGTTGAATGGCGTTTTGATATCGTATGTGTTGCCATACATCGTGACGATCCCATTGATGAAACGAATTTCGGTCGGTTGCCCTTTTTGTAAGTCCTGCAACATACTCGCTTCTAAGTCACGCGACCCGTACATCAATTGTGGCACGGTGCACAATTTTTCATCGATATCGTCTAGTGTTGCGTAAGCTGCCGGCTCAAACGTACTCATCGGTGCGAATGTGATGCCGTGGGCGTGACCGACTTCAACGACTTCCTGCATCGTATGAATCGCTGCTCGTAACAAGACCGGATGATCGAGAACGTCGCCATACGTACCGTTACACGCAGCGGATAACCCACTGAACGTACTATTGATGACGAGTTTTGACCATTTCGTTCCCGGTAGATTATCAGAAATCTCCGTCCCACCGATGTGATCAAGGATTTCCTTCAAGTGAATGATTCGGTCCGTCTTCTTGCCGTCCAGTTCACCGATTTGCATCGCATACGTCTTGAAGTGCTCGTAATCCGATGTCAGACGTGACTCACCTGGTCCGACGTATGTCGCTCCGAACTCGACGGATCCCGCGATGATGCGTTCGCGTGGAATCTGTTGTTGAATGAATTCTTCCGGTACACCGTTTTGCAAGGAGACGAGAATACCGTCTTCCTTCAAGATCGTCCGGACTTTCGCTAGGACCGGTTCATTGTAGACCTGTTTCGTCAGCAACAATACGATATCGTACATCTCCGTAATGTCATCCGGATGCATCGCCTGGACGGCTTGCGTCAAATCTGGTCCAATGACATGCGCGCCTGTTGTGTTCAGCGCTTCGATATGTGCGCGATTCGTATCAATCAAATCGACATCCTCATACTGTTGACTTAAATAAGCTCCCATGATGGTTCCTAGTGATCCTGCTCCGTAAATTCCGATTTTCATATCTATCACCTCTGGTATTTACGATATACTGGTTTCATCATAAACAGAAATATATATATTTATATATTTTAATAACCTATAGGTTATGTTGGGAGGATATCATGGAACTCTTACATTTGAATTATTTTCGTCACGTCGCGGAGGAATTGAACGTGACGCGTGCTGCCGAACGATTATTCATCAGTCAGCCTGCCCTTAGTACGACGATCAAAAAACTGGAGCGTGAATTGAACACGACGTTATTTCATCGAAAAGGCAGAACGATCAGCTTGACCGACAATGGACGACTTCTACTGCAGTCGGTCGAAAAAATCGAACACGAGCTAACACGGGTCCAGGAAAGAATGATACGAAATGATGCCTCTACCGAAACGCCACTTAGTCTTGCCAGTTCGCATGGTCGCTTCATCCAATTGATTCTACGAGAATTTCTCTTGCCGCAGACGGCGCCCTTGTTCAATTCGGACATCCTCTCGAACCGCGACATTTTAAGCGGTCTGCTTCATCAAGAATTCCATTTCTCGATTAGCTTTATGGAACTCAAGCACCCGCTCATTACGAGCGAACCGATCGTGGAAGAGGAGATTGTCATCACCTATCCTGCTTCCTATTCAGAGAAAGAAGCGATCACGGCGCTCTATGCGGACGCAACGGAGACTGCCTTTTTATTTCCCTCTCACAATAAGGATTACAACCGCTTCATCCAATTGAAGATGGCGGAACTAAACATCTATGCCGATACCTCGCACTATATTGATGACGTCTCACTGCAACTCGCCTTACGCCAGCAACGGTATTTCAGCTTCGTTCCCGTCTCCGTCTGTCGCGAGATGGGACTTCCCTTCATCACAGACGATGTGTTTACCATTACGTCACGACTCTACATGTCGCACGCGACGAATCAATTAACAGTCGAGCAAGCAACCATCTACGAACGCATTAAACGATTTCTACTCTCACAACGCACATATCTAGCCAAATAGAAACGGATGCCTGCATATGCAGACATCCGTGTGAGATATTACTTCGTGATGAAGTAGCGTGACTGATCGAGATGATCTTTCGCTGTATAGATGTTGAGTTTGTACGAGCCGTTCGTCAATGCCTTACGCATCTTCAAGACATAGTTCCCGTGCTGATCCGCCACGTCTTGAGCGATCAATTGATAACCAGCTTCTGTTTTTTGGTAGAGGCGGACGATTTGTCGTTTTTCGACTTTACCTGTCAACGTCTTTTTGCCTGACCATTTTTTGACCGGATACGTGTTCTTGATCGTGAACGACGCCTTTTTCGTGATCTTGTTCGAGATGTCTGTCGACTTGACCGTGTACGTACCTGTCGTTAGACCGTTCTTGACCGCAATCTTGAAGCCGTTTGCCGTCGTTTTCGCTTTCGCGATCTTCGTTGATCCTTTATAGAGCGTCACGTCAAGACCTTCCGTTGCTTTACCGCGGAGGACCGTTGAACCGTAGACTGCTGACTTTTTATCGATCGCTGGTGTCGCAACGACACCTGTGCCGACTGTGACGTTCGTTTCTGTCTTCATGAAGCTGAGTTCAGAGACGATCGTCAACTTGTCACGCAATTTGAGCGGACGTGTTCCGACTTCGTATTGACCCGCTTCGTTTGCTGTTGCTGTTCCAAGGACTTTTTCGCCAAGTTTGACTGTGACTTTCGCACCTGGAACGGCTTGACCAGTAACGACTTTTGCACCCGGTTTAACTGCTTTTGCCGAGACCGTGAAGTCTTTCATCGGAACGTTCATATTGAATTTAAGGAACGTACCTGTCTCACCTGGACGTGTTTCACCTGTGTTCGTGATGCCTTCATACCGCTTGACGTACGGTGCAGCTGCAACCGCTGAATCAAAGCTGACCGTCGTCGGCTTACTTGCGACGAGTGACCAGTTGTCATCGGCTTTATAATCAACCGGTTGTTTCGCTTTGATGAAGTCCGAAATGACATTACGTGTTTCGTAGGCTGATTTGTAGACGATATTCTTTCCGCCACCAAGACCTGGGAACGTCGCACTGCCTGCGCGGTAGTTGTTCGTCGCGACAAGGAATTCTTGATCGTCTGCGATCGCTTTACCTTGATACTTGATATTTTGGACGCGATTTGCGTCTTTATTGACAACGACACCGTTATAGTCAAACTTCGCTGGTTTCGTGATGTCGATTTCATACGTCAATCCATCGAGGATATCAAAGTTATAGCTACGGAATTCTTTGTTCAACAAGTTCGTTTGCTCACCGCCGACTTGGTTGAACTGACCAGCTGACATTTCGAGCCAGTCTTTGACGTCAGCACCGGTTACTTTGACGACTTCGAGTGTATTCGGATAAACATAGAGATCGGCGACGTTCTTGAGTGCGATTGGTCCTTTTTTGATCAACGTGTAATCGGATGCGTTGACTTGGTTACGACCACCTGTCTTGAATGGTGCACCAGCAGACAACAACGGGAGATCTTTATATTTCGCAAGATCGGCATTTTCTTTGAGTTGTTTCTCGACATACCATTTCTGAGCGTTCGTTACGAACTGAACTGAATCATCGTCTTGCGCGAGAGCGAAGAAGCTCTGGATATCATCATTGATCGTCCCGACTTCTTGACGAATGTAAGCGAGCGTTCCTTCATGTGCTTTTTCGATCAATTTGACAGCACCGGCATCTGCTGTCGTGTCTTTCGTCACGTCCGCTAGTTTCGCACCTGACGTATCAACGACCCATTTCCCGTCGACTTGCTTCAACTCAAGATCGATGACACCGACGTTTTTCCCTTGTGTGTTTGCCATGACGACCGGCTTGCCATTGATCAGACCGTTCGTTGCATCAACGTTCGGCAGTTTGTTGAACGCTGAATCGGCTGCTGGGAACTTCCCGTGCTGATGACCTGTCATCAAGACATCGATGTCTGCGACTTTCGTTAACGCGTAGCCGACGTTCTCATCGCCATCTTTTTGATCCGTCGTATCCCCGATACCTGTGTGTGCGAGTGCAACGACGACGTCTGCGCCAGCATCTTTTAATTTTTTCGCTGTTGCTTTAGCAGTCGGGATGATATCTTCAGCCGTGACTTTCCCCGTCAGGTTCCCCGCATCCCATGCCATGATTTGTGGCGTGACGACTCCGAACACACCCACCTTGACTGTTTTCATATCACCGTTCTGGTCCTTGACTTGACGTTCGATGATTTGATAGTCTTTTCCATCTTTGTTGTAGTCCGCGACGATTGGCTTTTTCGTGACTGCATCCAATACGTTCGAGTTGACGAACTTGATTGAACCGCTCGAAGCACTCATCGCTGACTTGAGGAAATCAAGACCGAAGTTGAATTCATGGTTTCCGAGCGTGACCGCATCATAACCGAGGTATTCCATCAATTCGTACATCGGATGTTTGCCTTTGTTTCCTTTGTCGTACTGGTTCTTGACGTAATCACCGAATGGCGTTCCTTGAAGTGTATCTCCGTTATCGAACAAGAAGCTATTCGTAACGCCCACTTCAGCTTGTTGCTTTTTGATGACTGTAGCCGCTTTGACGAGACCAATCGTTTCGTCCTGCGCATCCTTGAAGTAATCGTAGTTCATTGAGTTCGTATGTAAATCCGTTGTTTCTAAGAAGCGTAACTTGACGACACTGTTGTCGGCAGCAAGTGTCTTGACTTGAACGACTGGTACAAGCATCGGTGCGATCAATGTCGACGCGATGACGAGTTTCGTTGCTTTTTTCATATGGATTTTCCCCCCAGGATGTTTTGACTGCTTCATTAATTTAGCATGGTTCGATTATAGCTAATAGTCCTTTCAAATAGGTCGGACATCCGTCTTATTTAACCTACTTAACTAATTCCAAATACTGGCTTAACATTGTTGATTTTCCCTTTACAAACCAAGTTTACATGGTAAAAAAAGGAGATGGTGCAAATGAGATAAACCACGTAAAAAAACGATACATTTCAGGTCATGAACCTGAAAACGTATGTTTATGCTTGATGTAGAACGTAACTGTTCCTTCTCGACTCCTACAGGAAAAAAAAGCATGGTTTTCGCTTAAGTCAGGGTCAGGTAAGACCCGGTCGTAGTTTAGGATACGCGACTTACCTCTCGTCTGTGGAAAGCGAGGATGACAGTAACGTTCGTCGTCCCCATTCAGGGTATCTCTCCTAGTGGAGGAGCTTCATCACTCCACGTCCCTTACACCGCTTTGTCTGGTTTCCGTCGGACGACATAACCAAGAATTCCACCAAGTAACGCAAGCCCTGCAGCATATAGTACCGTCCAGCCTGCCGTCTGTTGAGCGAACTCGAATAAGACTTCACTGCGCCATTTCATTGCGAACTGAACGTACGAAGCTTGACTGACGATGAAGCTGATGACACCGATCGCGATCGCAAAGACGAACGGATCGATGATCGATTTGAAGCTTCGGATACTACAGACGAAGTAGATCGCAAACGTTACGAGCAACAACACCCAATACGCACTCTCACTGGAGACATTCGGTGGCGTCGCTCCTGCCGATTCCGCATCAATCACTTGGATCGTCTGCCGCGCGACGCCGTAATCAACAGGATCGAGCTTCAATTGTGTTGCTGACAAATCCGGACGTTCTCCACCGAGTAACGTCAACAATTGTTCTGTCACCCGGTCCGTGTCGATCCCATCGACGACTTTTTGGATCGAGTCATTGAGCTGATCCTTTGAGGTCTCCCCGTTCAACATCGAGACGGGGATTTCCGCATTCGCTCCAAGGACGTCTGCTTGATACACGACTTGACCGCCGTGGATCCAGTCGTACATCCCGCCACTTCCGGCGTTCAGACTCGCGACGGTCAATGCCGTCCGTAGTGAAGAATCGCCGTCATATTCCGCTTCGTCCTGTACCGTAAAGACGAGTTGAAGCGTACTTGCGAGCATCAAAATCAGTAAGCTGGCACGTCCAGCAGCTGTCAGACCGGATAACTTTTGCGGGAAGAACGCCATCCAACCAAGCAAACTGACGACGAGAAGCGGTAAGATGCCACTCATCGCATAGCCGTCTTGTAACGAGAGGAATGGCACGTCGTTTCCACGTCCGGCAAGGACGAACCAGATGATCCCGACGGTTAAGAAGAAACTAACCGATCGAATCGTCCACCCAAGACGACTTGCCTTAATCCGTAATACTAAAAATAACAGGACGATTAAACCGATGCCAAAGACAGAATAAAGTAACGTGCCGTAAGAGACATCGAACGTAAGTGGTGCGAGGACCTGTTTTAAGTCGATCCCAAACAACGATAAGACATCACCGGCAGAACTCGCGTCGAGTACCTGATTGATAATCCCTTCCCGGACCGCACTCGGCATCGTGATTGACAGCCCACCGACGAACAGTAGCATCAATGACACCGTGATGTCTGCATCTTTCCAGGAGACATCCGCCTGTTGCATCTGCGTCACGAGATCCTGATAGTCTGAGGATGAGGTGATTTGTGAAGTCAAAAATGCCATCACACCATAGATGACACCGAAAAAGATGAGACCGATAAGGACGCCAAACAGGACATCCCAGACGGAAAACCGTCGTTGTTTCCTTTCTTGCCTTGACTCCATCCCATTTCCTCCTTTTTATGTCTGATGTTTGAATATTCCTGCTACAGCGAAACCAAAAACATCAAATTCATTCAACAGCCATTATATCCCACCTTTTCTCCGACTGTCTCCACTGATTTCCAAAATAAAAACCGGCTTCTCACAGTGAGAAGCCGGTTGAACGATCAGGTGCCATGGTATTTTTTTCTCTATTAGATGCCTTCGTATGCTTGTTCCATGATCGTCCGTAACTCAGCGACAAGCGGCATCTTCGGATTCGCCGTCGTACATTGATCCTCGAAGGCATCGACTGCCATCTTATCGAGTTTTGCCTCGAAGTCTGCTTTTTGAATGCCTTGCGCCTTGAATGACATCTTGATGTTGAGACGTTGTCCAAGATCAGCAACCGCTTGAATGAGTGATTCGACCCCTTGTTCCGTCGTTGCTGCCGGAAGACCGAGGTAGCGTGCGATGTCGGCATACCGCTCATCCGCAACGAATGATTCATATTTCGGGAATGCTGCTAGTTTTGTTGGACGTGACGCGTTATAGCGAATGACGTGCGGCATCAGGATCGCGTTCGTCCGTCCGTGTGGCGTGTGGAATTCACCACCAATTTTGTGTGCGATCGAGTGGTTGATTCCAAGGAAGGCATTCGCAAATGCCATCCCTGCCATCGTTGACGCATTGTGCACTTTTTCGCGTGCTTCGGCGTCAGAACCGTTAGCATATGCTCGTGGCAAGTAGTCGAAGATCATCTTGATTGCTTTGAGTGCCAGTCCATCCGTATAGTCGTTCGCAAGAACCGAGACGTAAGCTTCTGTCGCATGCGTCAAGACATCCATTCCGGTATCAGCAGTGATCGAAGCCGGGACGGTCATGACGAATTCCGGATCAACGATTGCGACGTCAGGTGTCAACGCATAGTCAGCAATCGGGTATTTAACGTTTTTCTCTTTATCCGTGATGACGGTGAATGGTGTCACTTCTGAACCTGTACCAGAAGTCGTCGGAATCGCGACGAACTTCGCTTGACGACCAAGTGTCGGGAATTGATACGCCCGTTTGCGAATATCGAGGAATTTTTGACGTAAGTTCGAGAACGTTTCGTTCGGTTGTTCGTAGAAGAGCCACATTCCTTTTGCAGCATCCATCGCTGAACCACCACCGAGGGCGATAATCAAGTCAGGCTTGAAATCACGCATCGCTTGAGCACCTGTCTGAACAGTCGTCACCGATGGATCTGGTTCGACTTGGTCGAAGATCCGGTAACTGACGGACTGTGGTAAGTTTTGAATTACTTTATCGGCATACCCGAACTGTACCATCGTTGGATCAGTGACAATCATGACACGTGAGACGTCAGTCATCGACCGCAAGTACTGAACGGAGTTCTTTTCGAAGTAGATTTTTTCAGGGACCTTGAACCATTGCATGTTCACGCGTCGTCTCGCCACCTTTTTGACGTTGAGTAAGTGTTTCGCTGTCACGTTTTCAGAAACAGAGTTTTTCCCGTATGATCCGCAACCGAGTGTCAGTGATGGTGTCAACTCGTTGTACAGATCACCGATTCCGCCATGAGCAGATGGGCTGTTGACGAGGATCCGGCAGGCTTTCATGCGGAGTCCGAACGCTGTCATCAAGTCATCGTTCGTCGTATGAATGACGGCTGTATGACCGAGACCACCGATTTCAAGCATCTGTTCGGCAATCGTAAACGCTTCTTCGGTGGAAGCGACGCGGTACGCACCGAGGACGGGACTGAGTTTTTCATGAGACAGTGGTTCTGCTGCTCCGACGTGCTCGAGTTCCGCGACGAGCATGACCGTTGTTTCCGGAACATCGATTCCGGCTTTTTCTGCGATCCATGTCGCAGGTTTCCCGACGATGTCCGCGTTGACGGCACATGTATCGGTTTTGATGACGAGTGATTCGAGGCGTTGTTTTTCTTCCGGTGTACAGAAGTAACAACCGAGTGCTTCCATTTCCGCACGAACCGTCGCATAAATCTCTTGGTCGACGATGACAGCTTGCTCAGACGCACAAATCATCCCGTTATCAAACGTTTTTGAAAGAACGAGATCGCTGACGGCCCGTTTGACTTTCGCAGACTGTTCGATGTAACACGGAACGTTCCCTGGTCCAACACCGAGTGCCGGTTTACCTGTTGAATACGCTGATTTGACCATTCCTGCTCCACCTGTCGCAAGGACCATGGCGATTTTTTCATGGTTCATCAAGACTTTCGTTGCTTCAAGTGATGGTTCTTCCACCCATTGAATACAGTCTTTCGGTGCCCCTGCTTTGATGGCTGCGTCGCGGAGTGTTTTCGCTGCTTCGACGGAACATCGTTGTGCCGACGGGTGGAACGCGAAGACGATCGGGTTACGCGTCTTGATCGCAATCAATGCTTTGAACATCGTCGTTGATGTCGGGTTCGTGACCGGTGTGACACCACAGACGACACCGACGGGTTCAGCGATATATGTGATGCCGTTTTGGACATCTTCTTCTAAAATCCCGACCGTTTTTTCATGACGTAGACTATTGTAGATGTATTCTGTCGCAAACATGTTTTTAATCATCTTATCTTCAAAGACACCGCGTCCCGTCTCTTCTGCTGCGAGACGAGCGAGTTCGACGTGCCGTTCAAGTCCGGCAAGTGCCATATTCCGAACGATCGTATCGATTTTTTCTTGATCGAATGTCAGTAATTCTTGTAATGCGCGTTGCCCTTTTTCAACGATTTGTCCAACCGCTTGTTCGACCGGCGTTGCCGTCGATTTTGTTTTTTCTTTCACAGCCATGAGTGGTTTCCTCCCTGTCGTGGAACGAATCTGAGTTTGATTTGCCAACCATTATGTCAGGAATGCCAAGCTGTTTTTCAATAGTTTGTGCTTTCCTTCACAAATCAATCATAACCCCTTTTTCCTGTTTTGTGCATGACCATCCTGTGAATTCCCTCACACTTTTGATAGCGTTTACAACTGTTGTGAATTCCTCTTTTTCATCGTTTTGCTTCAAGTACATGGATGTGTGCGATTTGTCACACCTCGCATTTTCGTGACTTGATAGCCGTTTCATCATCTTGTATTCTGATATGGGGTACATATTAAGAGCTACCACTAAAGGAGGACACTTGAATGTCAGTTGTACAGGAAATGCTAGCCTTCAACGAGCGATTCGTCGCCGAAAAACAGTATGAGCAGTTCGTCTCGGATAAGTTCCCGGACAAAAAGGTCGTCATCCTGACGTGTATGGATGCCCGATTGACGGAGCTCCTCCCACACGCACTTGGTCTTAAGAACGGGGATGCGAAGATCATCAAAAATGCCGGTGCTATCCTCTCGCACCCATTCGGTTCCGTCATGCGCTCGATTCTCGTCGCATTGTATGCCCTTGGCGCTGAAGAAGTCGTCGTCATCGGTCACCATGACTGTGGCATGAGCACGATTGATCCTAACCACATGATCAACGAGATGAAGGATCGGGGAATCGACCAACAGATTCTTCACACGCTTGAAGTATCAGGTGTTGATTTGAATCAATGGTTGCGTGGCTTCACGTCAGTTCAAGAGAGCGTCGCTCACTCGGTCAGCCTCGTGAAGAACCATCCATTACTACCGCCAGGAACGAACGTCCACGGACTCGTCATCGATCCGGGTACTGGTAAGCTCGACGTCGTCGATTGCTGATCACTCTTTATAGAAGAAACGCAAATAGATTCAGATATTCTACTCCGTCTTAAATTAAAGATAACGTGCCATATTTTCTCGTAACGGAGAAGGATGGCACGTTTTTCGTATGAGTCATTTTCAGTGATCAAAACGCTTCTCACTTCATGCTTCGGGGTATAACAGAATGTAACTTCTTGTGGAGAGCTAAAAAGCGTATCATTCATCTTTCGATTACGAGGTCAGACTTTTACTCTTGACAGCATTCCAACATGGCTGTAAGATACTTTAGTATAGTACAGTGATAACAAAAGAAAGTGTGGTTTTACTGAATGATAAACGCCGTATTGTTTGCCGTCTTTTTACTATTTATTTTAGCGATCTTCCGCGTCCACATCGTGCTCGCGATGGTCATCAGTTCGTTTGCTGGTGGTCTCGTCGGTGGTCTTGACCTGACTGCGACGACAAAAGCATTCTCCGGTGGTCTTGGTGACGGAGCAGAAATTGCCCTTAGCTACGCGATGCTCGGTGCATTTGCCGTCGCCCTCTCGAAAACAGGTTTACCGGATGCACTTGCGCACTCTTTGATTGCGCGTTCGCGTGGTAACGCAAGTGCCGCTTCCGTCAAAAAATTAAAAGGATTCATCTTGTTCGCGATTCTCTTGCTTGCGATCAGTTCACAAAACGTGTTGCCGATCCACATCGCATTCATTCCAATTATCATTCCGCCGTTGCTCGGTCTCTTTTCTCAGCTTAAGATCGATCGACGCCGGATAGCGATCATCATGACGTTCGGTCTTGTGACACCATACATGTTCTTACCGGTTGGATTCGGAGACATTTACCTCAATCAGATTTTGCTGAAGAACCTGAAGGCAAATGGTCTCGATACTGCTGGAGCTTCCGTCATCGAAGCAATGGCGATTCCAGCACTCGGAATGGTCGTTGGTCTCTTGATCGGTTTGTACACGTACCGGAAAGAGCGGACGTATGAGATTCGCGACATCGCTCCAGACGATTATGAAATTCCGGTCATCACGAAAACGAAGCTTGTCTTAAGTGGAGTCGTCGTCATTGCGACATTAATCGTACAACTACAGACCGGATCAATGATTCTCGCTGCGACGACGGGGTTGATTCTCTTCTTGTTGCTTCGTCTTGTTCGCTTCAGTGAAGCAGATGACGTCATTACACGCGGTATGCGCATGATGTCATTCATCGGTTTCGTCATGATCTCAGCGAACGGATTCTCAAACGTCTTGCGTAAGACGGGCGATATCGAGCCTCTCGTCGAGAACTCGAAAGCGTTGATGGGCGATTCGCAACTCGTTGCCGCCTTCGTCATGCTCTTGATTGGTCTTCTCGTCACGATGGGGATCGGCTCCAGTTTCTCGACGGTTCCGATCATCGCTGCCATCTTCGTTCCACTATGTATCCAGTACGGATTCAGCTTAGAAGCGACGATTGCCATCATCGGTACATCCGGTGCTCTCGGTGACGCGGGTAGCCCGGCGTCTGACTCGACACTCGGACCAACGAGTGGTTTGAATGCTGATGGTCAGCACGATCACATGCGAGAAACGGTCATTCCGACGTTCCTGCACTACAACATTCCATTACTCATCTTCGGTACGATCGCTGCGGTCGTATTATAAAAACAAGACGGATTCGCTGTCATCGCGGATCCGTCTTTTAAATTGTCTCCGTTTTTTTCCTTTTCATTTCGTCCTCGGTTCTCTAAAATAAAGGAATGAACTGATACAAAGGAGTTGTCTAACGTGTTATCTCAAGTCGTCAACCAGATTTTGCTTTCGCTTGCCGATCTCGGATATTTCGGCATCGCCCTCGGGTTGATGATTGAAATCATACCGAGTGAAATCGTCCTCTCTTACGGTGGATTCATGATTTCCCAAGGAACGATCGGCTGGCCGCTTGCTATCGTCGCTGCCGTCATCGGTGGATTATTCTCGCAATTATTCTTATATTGGTTCGCTCGCTACGGCGGTCGTCCCCTTATCCTGAAATACGGGAAGTATGTTTTGATTTCAGAACATCATCTCGATCTAGCCGAGCGTTGGTTCTTAAAGTACGGACAAGGCGTCATCTTTGGAGCCCGTTTCATTCCGGTCGTCCGTCATGCCATCTCGATTCCGGCAGGTCTTGCCAAGATGGATCAAACGAAGTTTTCTCTTTATACGGTGCTTGCGATCATTCCGTGGTCGATCTTGTTCCTGTATCTTGGCGAAACGCTCGGAACGAACTGGCGCTCGATCAAGGAAGTGGCTGCACCGTACACGAACGGTGTCCTAATCGCTGCCGTCGTCTTGATCATCTTCTATGTCATCTACAAACGCCGTCAACGAACGGTTTGAACAACTAGCAGTCTGTCTGACGACGGACTGTTTTTTTAAACAAACAGGAGGTCCTGCCATGCTCACATCCCCACTTGCTCATTTTCCGTTACGTCGTTTGACTGCATCCTATCGGGCGGGTCATCCTGTCGCGACCGGGATCACCGTCGACGGACATATTTTAATCGTCGAAGAAACCCTCGACGAAGCACGCAATGAACACGTCCTTTCCATTCATCAATTGAAGGATGATTGGCGTAAGACGACGATCGTTAAAAAAAGCGAAATTGATTTTTCGCTCGTCGATCGATTTCCGGATGGACGTTTGTTACTCGTCGCTTCCCGTTGCGATGATGACGTAGACGGAACGTGGTTGCCGAATGCCTTTATTTATGATGTTCAGGGAAATCTAGTCAATCAATTTTGTTTAGATGATGGGATTCAAAACATGCAAATCGATGAACGAGGGTGGATTTGGGTCAGTTATTTTGACGAAGGTGTCTATGCTGACGCCGTAACCAGTTCAAATGGTGCCTTTGGTCTCGTCGCTTTTGACGATACGGGCGAAGTACAATATAAAAACCGTCAATACCCGATTGATGATTGTTACGCCTTAAACGTCTGTTCATCAAAAGAAGTCTGGTTCTTCTACTACTCTGATTACCGTTTCATTCGTATCGATCAAGAGGAAGATCTCGTCTGTGAGGCACCTACGATCGCCTTTTCTCAGTTCGCTCGGTACGACGATTTTCTGCTTGCCGCAAATTCTGATGAAGCACATTTACTCGAACGGAAAGGTACGCTCTTTGAAAGTGTTCGTTCGATTCGATTCATGACAGAACAGGGAAATACCCTGTCAGGTGACCTTACAATGCGTAATGACTTGATCGTACTAGCGACCTCGGAACACCTATATTTCGGGAGACTCGGTCAGCGAGTTGTCTCTCTCTTAGCAGGCAAATGAAAGCCATTACACAGTTGTTTCATAATCTTTTTACTTTTGAAAACCTCTAACCCAAATTTTCAAAAAGACTAGCGAGTTCTATCTGAGGATAGTATACTCAGCGTTATAGTTATTCGGACAAATTGTCTGAACATTATGACGTCACAGAATTTTTTTGGGGGAAATGATGAGTTCGAATTTGAAACGAGATTTAACAGCACGACAGGTACAAATGATTGCACTCGGAGGAACGATCGGGGTCGGTCTTTTCCTTGGAGCATCGAGTACGATTGCTTGGACGGGACCATCCGTCTTACTCGCGTACATGCTAGCAGGAGTCTTTATCTTTTTCATCATGCGGGCACTTGGTGAGATGGTCTACACCCATCCTCACAGTGGTTCGTACGCAAAGTTCGCAAACGACTATATCCATCCAGCAGCTGGTTTCTTGACAGCAAGCAGTAATATCTTCAACTGGGTCGTCGTCGGGATGAGTGAAGTCATCGCCGTCGGAACCTATCTACGCTTCTGGTGGCCGGAGCTACCGACTTGGATTCCAGGCGTCGTCGTCATCATTCTCTTGACGCTCGCGAACCTCGCTTCCGTCAAGATGTTCGGTGAACTCGAGTTCTGGTTCGCCTCAATCAAGGTAATAACGATTCTTCTGATGATCGTCGCTGGATTCGGCATCATCTTCTTTGGTCTAGGGAATGACGGAAACCCGGTCGGCTTCTCGAATCTTTGGGCGAACGGTGGATTCTTCACGAATGGTTTCACCGGCTTCTTCTTCGCGCTCTCGATCGTCTTCGCCTCTTACATCGGTGTTGAGTTGATCGGCGTGACAGCTGGAGAAACGAAAGATCCAGAGAAGAACATCACGAAGGCGATCAATGGTGTCGTCTGGCGAATTTTGATTTTCTACGTCGGATCCATCTTCATCATCGTTACGGTGTATCCATGGAATGAGTTGTCGGATCTCGGCAGTCCGTTCGTTGCGACATTCGCCAAGGTCGGTGTCACGATTGCTGCCGGGATCATCAACTTCGTCGTCATCACGGCCGCTTTATCCGGTTGTAACTCCGGGATCTTCAGCGCAAGCCGGATGATTTATGCATTGGCTGAAAAAGGACAAGTGCCGTCCTTCTTCTTAAAGGTCAACAAACGCGGCATTCCATTCTACACGGTCTTCGCGATTTCAATCGGGATTTTCTTCGGTGTCATTCTCGATATCACCTTGCCACTCGTTCTCGGGAAGGATACGAACATCTTCGTGTATGTCTACAGTGCTTCGGTACTACCAGGGATGGTGCCGTGGTTTGCGATTTTAATCAGTCATATTCGGTATCGTAAACTTGAAAGTGAACGGACAGCCTCACATCCGTTCAAGATGCCCGGTGCGCCGGTGACGAACTATCTGTCGATCGTTGCGCTGGTGACAGTGCTCGTCGGGATGTTGTTCAACGATGAGACACGCGTCTCGATCTTAATTGGAGTCGCTTTCTTGATCTTAAGTACGGTCTATTACATCGTAAAAGTACCGAAAATCGAAAAATAAACGTCTGTCTCTCCTCTCATAACCGCATGAGAGGAGTTTTTTGATGGAGATGATTTTCTATATTGACATTGAATAATATTCATGATAGATATTTTTCGCGAACGCTTAAACCCTTAAGACGTCGTAACATTCTTGATTTCAATGCGTAAAGCCGTATTTCATCTACTATTTTTCTAATAAATAGATAAATTTTCAGAATAAATAGTCTTTTTATTCTAAGTGCATTTTCATGTTTCGAGTTCGTTTGAGCGGGAATATTCTCACCATACACATAATATTTCATGTGTAGAACAATCACGTTAAAACAATTTAACGGCAGAAAGGAGAGATGTAATATGAACGGATTCAATCGTTTCCTACTCGTCCTGATCGGCATTCTCGGTTTAGTCAGCGTCGGTCTTCTTGTACTCGGCGTCTATGATGTTCCACGACTCAGTCCTTTGATTGAACAGTGGCAAGATCAACAATGGTATAGCTACACGATTTTATCACTTGGTGGCTTCCTAGCATTCGTATTTGTCATTCTATTATTCACTGGACTACTCAGTCGTTCAAAAGGACAACGTCTCCTGATTCAAACGGGTGACGGGAATATCACGATCTCTAAGCAAACGATTGAACGAACGGCACTCGAGTCGATTCGTGGTATTAATGGTGTACGTTCGCCACGCGTCAACGCGGATATTCACTCGAAAAAAGAAACCGTCGCGTTAGAAGTCGACTGTTCCGTCTTTGGTCAAGAAGGTTTGCCAACAATCGGAAAAGACATTCAAGAACGTGCCAAACACGCAGTCGAATCGTTGCTCGAACTACCTGTCACAAAAACACGCGTCCGGATCAGTGACACGAAGACAAAAACGTCTGAACGTGTCGTCTAAGACACGAGAGGAGGAAGATCATGAAAATGAGCGAAGCACTTCGTCCGTATCGCTACCGTCTACTCGGCGGGCTAGTCGGACTGATCCTCGCCATCTTGTTCTTGACGATCGGTTTTGGACCGACGTTGTTGATCATCGTATTCGCAACAATCGGTTACTTGATTGGTCAGTGGCGGGATAATGCGCTTGATGTCGAAGGATGGATTCAGTTCTTTCAGCGGGATTGAGCATAGCATACAGAAAATAAAAATCACTTAACTCACACTAAAAGGAGAGATTTCTCATGTCTAACGAAATCAACACTAAACAAAACGAAGTAGTACGCGAAAACAAACTCACATTCGAAGATCAAGTCATTAAAAAAATCGCTGGTATTGCATCAAATGATGTCAAAGGCATCCTCTCAATGAGCGGTGGCTTCATGAGTGGATTGACAGATCGTTTCCGGAGCACGGAAGATATCACAAAAGGCATCGACGCGGAAGTCGGCGAACGACAAGTCGCACTCGACTTGAAAGTCATCGTCGAGTACGGCAAAAACATCCCGTCGATCTTCCAAGATGCTGTAACGAAAATCAAAAAATCAGTCCATGATATGACAGGACTCGATGTCGTCGAAATCAATATGCATGTCGAAGATGTCATGACACGTTCTGAGTTCGACGCAAAAAGTAAATCGTCGAAAGAAGAGGAAGAAAAACGCGAAATCAAGTAATCACAAACAAACTAAAAGCTGGAAGCGGAAAAAATCCGTTCCAGCTTTTTTCTTATTCAAATTCTTTTAAAATGACTGCTTTATTCAGCACGTCAAACACGTGCGTCTCTTTGGCATTCGTCGTCTCAATCTCACGCAGTCGCTTAAGTACGAAAGAACGTTCTTCGCCGTTCAAAAGAGGTACGAGTAAAGCATAGAC
The DNA here is from genome assembly GCF_000414195.2 of Exiguobacterium sp. OS-77. Taxonomy (NCBI): domain Bacteria; kingdom Bacillati; phylum Bacillota; class Bacilli; order Caryophanales; genus Exiguobacterium; species Exiguobacterium sp. OS-77. Next base: position 1,923,868 of record NZ_DF239008.1, read on the forward strand.
GGAGCTTGATTCGTCTTTCATCGTCGGTGTTGCTGTTAAACGGTCGTAACGCGCATATACTTTCCCGTTCTTCAGCTCTTTAGAGATGAACGACCGAAAAGACGCGTCTGATTCACCGGTCACGCCTACGCGTAATCGTTCAATCAAGACTTGATCAATCATGTTCACGACTTTGTCATCTGCCCACTTTGATTCGTCTTGATTTGCAAAATAGAGTTCTGCCGTGAATGGACCTTCTCGTTTCGCTTGAACCACTCTTTCTTTTGCAAAATCGAGTACCTTCAATCGTTTCAGTGCCGACGGTTCTAAATAGTTCAAGTGGAGTACATCCGTCGCCTGTTGTAAATCCCAATCGTAAAAGTCAACGATTTTACCGTTTATTCGTTGCCGCTTGAGTAAGGTTGTCTCGATTCGACTAGCAAGCTTTGAATAGGTCGGTTCATTGAATTGTTTGCCAGCTTTCATTAACGTTTCCGATATACGAATGTCGTCAATCCAGGCATTCGTTGCCGTTTTCTCACCCAACTCCCATTTGATGTATACATCTGATCCGCGCGCAACTAAAAAATGATTGTTTAGTATCTGTACCTGTTCTTGGAATCGCTCTTCATCATCAATCAATAAGACATATTGCATATACTGACCCAGACTCTCCGACAGGCGTTGGGCATCTGAACGATCATAAGCACGAATGATACCTTCTTGCATATAGTCCGCTTCTACTTGTTGAACGATATCATCCTCTTGTTTTTGCACGAAATACCAAACTCCCCCCGCTAACAACATGATGAGTAGACCAATCCCTAATCCTTTTTTCATGACTCAATCTTGACGCGCTTCGTCTTATCCCAGACGATGACCTCATTGCGTACCTTACTTTTAAGATATGCATACATTCCGCGGAATAAAAGAATGACGAATAATTGGGCGTAGGTAAAGTACATAATCAACCCGACGAGGACATTCTTCGGGCTAGCAGTTCCTTCGAGTTCTTGCGCCGCTAAGATTTGGATCGTATAGACAAGATAAGTCATGAACCAAAACATGATGAGTGGCGTCGTCGCCTCATCAAATGCATAACCGAACAATCCGAGAATCAAGACGATATCAGAGATTAACAACAAGAAGATGAAGAGGAGGTACGTCATGATATGCTGCAAGGAATGGACGAGCGTGCTTCCTTTCCAAAAATCTCGTGTACGTAGTGATTTTTCTAATAAATAGATGTTTCCAAGCATCCAACGCGTTCGTTGCTTCATGTATACTTTCATCGTTTCCGGCTCTTGTTCCCATGTCTCCGCCTCGTAGACGACAGGAAGTGTGTAACCGAGTGCCGTGATCCGCATCGTCAATTCCGCATCCTCTGCCAGTGCATACGGATCATATCCACCTAATTCTTCGATGACATCCCGTTTTAACAACATGTTCGTCCCTGCTAACGATCCCGTCTTGAATGCTTTCCAGCGACCACTTTGCATGATCAGCTGAAACACTTGAAATTCGATCGCAATCATCCGCGTTAGCAGGTTCGTCGTTGCATTGATCGTCTTGACGATTCCAACCGCTCCACAAGCATTCTTTTGAGTCATTGCTTGTTCGACGAGTCGTGTCACAGTGTCCGATTTCGGTTGATTGTCCGCGTCAAAAATTAAGAAATATTCGGAATCCGTGATCGATAGACCATAGTTCAGGACACGTGATTTTCCGATTGGTTCACCTTTTGGGACATGGATGTAATGGACTCGACTGAACATCGTCGTAAATTCCATAGCAATCTCTTGCGTCTCATCTTGCGACTGATCATCGAGTAAAAATACGTCGAGTTTCCCTGGATATTCGATCCCCATCATCGCCTCGAGTGTTTGACGCATGACGATGCCTTCATTATGTGCGGGGATCAAGATAGCGACAGATGGATACTCCGTTAAAGTGATCTGCTGTTTTTTTCCATATCGATCGAGAATACCGGCAATCGTCAGATAAGAATAATACAGTAAAAGTAACCAAAAGATCGCCATGATGACGTTCAAGACGAGGTTCATTGATCTACCACCTTCCGTTGCTTCAACGTCTCTTCCACAGATGATCGTACAGGAATAATTTCGACCTGAAACGGAAACGCAATTACCGTAAAGCGTTGTCGGAGTTCATCCTCATAACGTTGCCACGCAATCTCCGCACCACCATGATCGGTATTTTGCAGAAAGATGATGAATTCCTGACGGTTTCGTTGCGACATGACGTCATAATGTGCGCGAAATACCTTTAGTCCAGCATCCGTCAATTGTTGCATGATTGTTTTCTTGTTTAAACTAGCGTATGGAATGTGAATATGCAGCAACATATTCTGTTCTTGACGACGATTCGCACCCGCAATCAAGAAATCCGTTCGGTCTAAAAATTCACTGTAAGAGAGCAATTGAGGTGAAGCGGAGAAACCCTCAAGCAAAGCAACCCGCTTTTGAAGCGATGCATTCTCTTCGAATACACTCCGTAACTGCCGCAAGAACAACCAGTATAAAAAGACACCGACTGAGGATAAGAGATGTTGTCCGATGTAGGACAACTGTTGCTCGTTTGATGCTTCGTTATACCACGATAAAATGAGATAGAGAAAACCCATGATAAGAACATAGCTGATCAATATCAAGAAATTTTTTCTTCCATTCAAGAGCGTCATAATGATCAATACGGGAACCAATAAGAAATGAAGGATCGACGTTGTGATGTCAAACGTCATCTGATACAAGACAAGAACAGTAGCCAAGAGACCTACTAATAATAAAAGTGACAACGCATATCGCCTCATTGAACCCCTCCTCTTTAATCGTCGAATCCTCAAATATATACCCTTAAATTGGATAAGAATATCCTATTTTTTCAATGCCCCACGTGCGTTCAACGCAGCAAAGATCACCATCGCAATGCTAAGAACAGCAGCGACGATCAAACCTTGCCAATAAACCGACCAATCGATTTCCGGACGGGTCAATACACTGCGCATCCCTTCCATGATATAGGTCGTCGGATTGATCGTCGCAGCAATCTTGAGCCATTCGGCTTCAATCAAGTCTTTCGGCACAAACGTCGTCGACAGGAAAATCAACGGGAAGAACAGAAGCGTTCCAGCTTGAGCAGCTTGTGCGTTACGCGTCTTCAAAGCGACACCGACCGAGTAACCGGCAAATGCGAGACCGAAACCGAGCGCGAGTAAGATTGTCAAGAAAAAGCCGCTAACACCGACTGGAATCGATAGACCAAGCAAAAATGCCATCCCGAAGATCAGTAACGTTTGAACGAATAATTGCAACATCCCGGCAAGCATCGGTCCGAGAACGATCGCTGTTCGCGAGACGGGTGTCAATAAGAGTCGTGCGAAGTAACCACTCTCGATATCCTTGACGAGTGCTTGACCGGCTCCCCCGGCTCCACCAACAGCACCCGAGACGATCGAAACAGGCAAAATGAAGTTCAAATAATCGACGCCGTCGAACTGCGGTAAATTCGAGATTCCGGACAAACCACTCGTGTAGACGAGCAGGAAAAAGACACTGATGATCAAATTCGGAATGAAGGAAAATGGATTACGTAACGTGACGAGAAGACTCCGACGCATCAAAAACCAAGTTTCCCGTATCATGTCACGATTCCTCCTTATAAGCTTGTCCCGTTAAACGAATGAAGACATCATCAAGTGACGGTTGTTTGACGACTAGTGACGTCGCAACCATTTTCCGTTCGTCGAGAAAACGGACGACAGCGCGCAGTGTCTCCGTTCCCCGCGAAGGAATGACGAGGCGATCTTTTTCCTGACGACCGGCAAACATCTCTAAGACGACCCGTTCGTTCTCTTTTTCAGCTAGCGTCAATTCGATCCGCTCTTCTCCATTTGCTGCTTTCAGCTCAGCTGCCGTTCCTTCCGCAATCAATTGTCCCTCATTGATGATCGCGATTCGGTCGGCTAGCTGATCGGCTTCTTCCAAGTACTGTGTCGTCAAAAAGATCGTCGTGCCGAACTCTTCGTTTAATCGTCGGACCTCGTTCCAGATTTGTACACGGCTCGCGGGGTCGAGTCCTGTCGTTGGTTCGTCAAGGAACAAAACAGTCGGTTGATGGACGAGCGTCAAAGCCAGGTCAAGCCGACGTTTCATCCCACCGGAGTAAGTGCCAGATCGACGCTTGCCGTCTCGATCGAGTCCGACGAGTCGTAGCAATTCTTCTGCCCGTTTCTTAGCTTCCGTCTGACTTAATCCAAATAATTTTCCCTGTAGAACGAGTAACTCAAGACCGGTTAAATCTTCGTCGATGCCGGTATCTTGAAGGGCGACTCCAATTTGCAAGCGAACCTGTTTTTCTTGTTTGACGACATCAAATTCCTGAATCGTCGCCCGACCTCCGGAAATCGGAATCAATGTCGTCAGCATCTGAACAGTCGTCGATTTCCCGGCCCCGTTCGGTCCAAGAAAGGCAAAAATCTCCCCTGCCTGAACGTCGAACGAGATACCTTTGACAACATCCTTCCCATTGTACGTCTTCGTCAAGTTCTCGACATGAATCATCTTCATTCCTTCTTTCTCTGAATTCCAAGTCATGTCCAAGATTTTCCCGTTTTTTCTGTTCTCGAATCAAAAAAAAGACACCTGATTCGGTGCCTTGATTCACTCTATAACTATTACGCAACAATCTGATACACACCATACAAGACGCTGGCAGATACCACGAGCGTTGTGACGATCGACACCAGCATCATCGTTAATCCGATTCCTGTTAATCGAACAGTTCGGGCTAACGCGAGACTAAATGAGAGCACTGCACCACTTGTAAATATAAGCGCCCCTCCGAATAACAACGTAGGATTGATCCATGCATCTCCGATGACGATCCATCCATAAGTGATACAAACAAAAAGAACGGTCATAATGAGCCATTGTCTCGCTGACAAATTTTTCAACATATTGGTTTCCTCCTAATTTACTTCTACATACTTGTTCGCCCTTTCCCATTAGATTCCTGTTACTAAAAAATCGTGCCTCCTGCTGTCAGGAGACACGATTCACTTATGATGCCACTTGCCATTTCTCTTTTAATTGCTCCATCTCTTCTTGACCTTCGTGCGATTGCATCCACAGATTGAAGACATCAACGACGTCCCCTTCCGACTCTCGGACGAGGTAGCTCTTCTCCGCCGGAATCCATTTTTCTTGAATTCTTGGTGCCGCAAGTCGTTTGTCGAGCGCTTCATAATGAATCGCCTCGACCGTATCGGTGATCATGACATCGACTTCGCCCGATGCGACTGCATGCGGGATGTCGAGATTTTGTTCATACATGACGATGTTCGCCTTCGTGAACGTCTTACGGACGAACTGTTCATTCGTTCCCCCTGGATTTAGACCAATCGTCACGTCTGGACGATTGATTTGTTCGATCGAAGCAAGCCGTTTAGCATCTTCTTTACGGACAAGCGGTGTCTTTTGGAATGACAGATAACTCGACGTGAAGTCGCCGATGATCTCGCGCTCGATGTTTTTCGTCACACCCCCGACGACCATATCGAATTTCCCGCTAGCAAGATCAGCAGACAGCGTCGGCCATGTCGTCGGAACGAACTCGACATCGATGCCGGTCGTCTTGGCGAATGAACGGATCACTTCGATATCGAACCCTTCGTACTCGTTCGTCTTCCGGTTCAAGTAGGTGAATGGTTTGTAATCCCCAGTCGTTCCGACGACGATTTTTTTCGTCGCAAAGACGTTCTTCGCTTGTACACGTCGTGGTTGCTCCGTTTGCCATAGCGTCAGTAAGCTCGCAAATAAGACGCCACCTCCGACGACGATCCATCCCCATTTACTCATGTGCTCCCGCTCCTTTCGCTCCGACCGTCTCACGTGTCGAGACGATGTTCCATTTTTTCTTCAATTTTTGAACTTGTTCTTGCCCCTCTGCACTTTCAATCCAGACCCGGAAAACGTCTCCAAGCTGTTTTTGGTCCGGTTTCATCAAATACGCCATCTCAGCTGGTTCCCATGCCTCTGTCAGTTTCGGCACCGCAAGATCGAGTTCTGTCGCGTAATGCAACGCCTCGATGTCGTCCGTCACCATGACATCGACTTGTCCGCTTTTTACGGCTTTTGGAATATCCAAGTTGTTCTCAAAGACGGTCACATCTGCTTTCGGAAAATGCTTCTTCACGAACGCTTCGTTCGTGCCACCCGGATTGACACCGATTTTGACTCCTGGATCATTGATTGCAGCGAGCGAATTCAAGCGTTCGACATCTTTCTTCTTTACGAGCGGTGCTTTTTGAAAGGAGAAATACGACGATGTAAAGTCTCCGACGACCTCGCGCTCGACTTTCTTCGTGATGCCACCGACAGCGATATCAAACTTTCCTGATTTCGTATCCTCCGATAATGTCGGCCATGTCGTCTTGACGAACGTCACGTCAAGATTTGCTGCTTTTGCGAACGCTTGGATGACATCGATATCAAAGCCTTGATAACGATTCCGTTCCTCGTTCCAGTATGTAAAGGGCTTATAATCTCCCGTCGTTCCGACGACCAGCTTTCGGTCTTCGAAGATGTCATGTGCTTCGGCATCCGTCTGTTGATTCCAGATCATCCAAGCGGCAACCCCTGTCAAAACAAGCCCTGCCAGTAGCCATGGTTTCTTTCTCATCGTATCTCTCCTTTCTGTTTCGTCGTTGCCCATTCACCGAATATTGCTACAATTTAACCCAAATGATTCTCGGTGTGGGTAATAGTCATTATCCTACCACACTTACACGTGATTTCAAGATAATTTGATGATTTTATGCATAAAAGCGTTAAAAAGATATTTTGATGACGGTTACAGTTCTACAAGTCGTCTCTCTTTACAGAATCCCCCCGTCTTTTCCATACTGAAACAGAATCATCAAATCGTGAAATGGAGGAATGGAACATGAGTCAGATTTTCATCATTGGTGCAAATGGTAAAGTAGGTCGTCACGCTGCTCGCTTACTGCAGGATTCGGAGCACGATGTCAAAGTAGGATTACGTTCCAAGGACCAGTTCAGTGATTTTGAGAAATTAGGTCATACCCCGGTCCATCTCGATCTTGAAGCGGACGTCGCGACGATCACTGATGCATTACAAGGATCAGATGTCGTCATCTTTACGGCAGGATCCGGCGGTCACACGGGTGCGGACAAGACGATGCTGATCGACTTCGACGGTGCCGTCAAATCGATCGAAGCAGCGGAAGCAATCAATGCAAAACAGTTCATCATGGTCAGTGCCTTGAATGCCGATTCGCCGGAAACATGGTCCGACAGCATGAAACCGTATTACATTGCAAAACGCTACGCGGATCGTGTCCTGAAGGAATCGTCACTCAACTACACGATTCTTCGTCCAGGCGGACTATCGGATGAAGCTGGCACAGGAAACATCACGACGGATCCGTCCGAACAAGCAACTAAAAAAATTCCGCGCGAGGATGTCGCACGCGTCATTTTGGCAGCAATCGGTCACGACAAGGCGTCGAAGCAAGTCGTCACACTACTCGAAGGTGACACACCGATCAATGAGTTATTTTAATACAAAAGCTCACGTCTCCATTTCCGAGACGTGAGCTTTTTTGATGAAATCACTCATTGGTGAAGTTGCAGATACATCGTTCACATCGTTTCAGCAATCGTCGAGAATGAGAGCACGTAATGTTTCCTCGCTAGCTCGGATTCCGATGTTTAATCCTGCTCCGCAATGGCACGCAATCCACGTAACGTTTGAATTTTACGTTCGTGGCGTTGCATCACGAATGAGAGACCCGTCACGATCGCGAGATTGAACCAAATCATCGTGTCGGTAATCGGATTAAACAAATTAATGAGTACTGCAATGATATTAACCAAAAAAACGACTTTATAGAGTTGCAAAATCCGATGTTCGTGATGGATCTGTGAATCAAAGTCCGAGTACAAATGAAATGGTTCATCCGAGGTCCGTTTTCTTAAGAAGACCCAGCGGAACGATGTATCCACGACTTCGATGCCCATCTCTTCCAAAAACGCAAAGTAATCCTGCGACTTCGGATGCTTTGGCATGTTTTCTAATAACTCAATTCGATACGTATACATACCAGGTTCACCTTTGGTGAATACATAACGTCCGAGTCGAAACTGCTGTAAGTACCAGCCGTTGTTTGCCATCTCGTTTAACCACACTTCTTCTTTCGCATAATCAGCGTAAAAGCGATAGACCGTTTTACTGCTCACCTTGATCCACTCCCATCGTTTCTTGTCCATGTCGCACGAGTTCTTTTAATCGATCCAGCTCTACCTGTAATCTCTCCCGCCCCTGATTCGTCATGATGTACTCTTTCTTTCGCCCTGCTTCTTGCTCGATCGCTTCAATCCACCCTTTATCGACCAGACTACTGAGTGCGCCGTACAACGTACCAGCAGCTAACTTGACCCGGTTGTTGCTCAATTCCTGGACGAATTGCATGATGCCATAGCCATGACGGGGTTGTTGAAGTGACAGTAAAATATAATAGACGGCTTCTGTTAATGCTGTCTCCTGGACTGTTCTTGCCATTTTCCCACTTCCTTATTACGCCTTCCGTTATATCGTCTGCCGATATACTAAAAATATCCTATTTTTAACGATTTGACAACAAAAAAAAACGTGATGATTCCTAAACGAATAGGATCATCACGCTACATGGATCAATATTATGACAAACATTTTTTTATATGCTGATAGTTCTTGTTACCACCTGATAAGTTGCATACATCCGTAAATCCAAGGTTTTTCAAGACATTCTGCGCAGCATTTCCGGTTACCCCTTTGTTGCAGTAGACGATCGTTGGTAACGTCGGATCCAATTCCTTCGCGCGTGTCCGTAATTCACCAAGCGGGATATGGATCGCTCCATCAACATGATTTTTTTCGAATTGTGCTTTCGAGCGTGTATCGATGATTTGGAACGACTTCCCACCCGCGACTTGGTCGATCAATTCATTCGGCGTCATCAAACGCGCTGTTTTTTTGATAGCATTATCGAGCGCCATTCCCGTATAGAGAACGGGATCCTTCGTCGTCGCGAACGGTGGAGCGTATGCTAAGTCGAGATGGAATAAATCCTCTGCCTTCGCTTTAAAGGTGATTGCCGTCGCCAGGACATCAATCCGTTTGTCGACACCTTGCGGACCAACGATCTGGGCTCCAAGGACTCGTCCTTTTGCCCGATCGGCAATCGCTTTGATCGTCATCTCTTTCCCACCCATGTATTCCGGACGATCTGGTTTGATGTTATGCAATACTTCGATGTCATAGCCTGACTCACGCGCTTCTTTTTCCGTCAAACCTGTTTGAGCGACGGTCAAATCGAACGCCTTGAAGATACCCGTCCCTAAGATCCCACGGTGCTCCGCTTCTTCTCCGGTAATGACCATACCGGCAATCCGTCCCATCTTGTTCGCGGTTGACCCAAGCGGACGATAAAGTGCTTCACCCGTGATGACGGAGAAACTCTCTGCGACATCGCCGACTGCGTAGACATCGGCTACATTCGTCTGCATGTAACGGTTGACTGCAATCGCTCCTGTTTTACCAAGCTCTACACCGATCTGCTTCGCAAGACCCGTGTTCGGCTTGACGCCAACCGATAAAATGACGAGATCGGTCTCGATCGTTTTTCCACTCTCAAGCGCGACCTCAGAAACACGTTCTTCTCCGTTGAACGCTGTCACGGATTCGCCAAGCAAGAGCGATACCCCTTTATCTTTCAAATGATCCGCTACGCGTTCTGCCATATCGCGATCAAGTGGCGGCATGACTTGCGGCAAGCGTTCGACGAGCGTGACTTGAATACCGCGATACGTCAATTGCTCTGCCATCTCGAGTCCGATGAATCCTCCGCCGACGATCGTTGCCGTCTTCGGATCATGGGCGTCGATGTAGGACCGAATCGCGTCGGCATTGCGGACATTTCGAACCGTAAAGACATTCTCATGCTCAACGCCTGGAAGCGGTGGAACGATACTAGAAGCACCGGTTGCCAGCACTAACGTATCATACGTGTCCGTGAAACGATCCCCTGTCAGGAGATTGACGATCGTCGCCGTTTTTGTCGCATGATCGATCGACTCGACTTCGTGTTGTGTGTGAATATCGATGTTATACCGTTTTTTAAAGAAAGCGGCATCGCGTGGTGTCAATTCATCGATATCAGCGATCTCCCCACCGACGAAGTAGGGAATCCCACAACCTGAGTAAGAGATGTCCTGATCCCGATCATAAATCGTGATTTGCAACTCTTCACTGTTACGACGTGCTTTTGCTCCAACGGACGTTCCCGCAGCAACTGAACCAATAATCATCAATTTCATCTCTCGTTCCTCCTTGAAAATCAATAAAGTATCAAGCTGATATACAAGCCAAGCAATGTGATCGCGAGTGTCGGGATCGTTAGAATCGCTCCAATCTTAACGTATTGTCCCCAACCAATCTTTACACCCTTCGTTCGAAGCACGTGTAACCAAAGTAACGTCGCTAAACTACCAATCGGCGTGATCTTCGGTCCAAGATCGGATCCGATGACGTTCGCATAGATGAGCGCTTCTCGCATCGTTCCAGTCGCCTGACTCAAGTCGATTGCAAGGGCATCGATCATGACGGTCGGCATGTTATTCATGATCGACGACAAGATAGCAGCCAAAAAGCCCATACCAAATGTTGCAGCTGCTAAATTCGTCGCAAAGCCATCAATGATGTCAGCGAGCACTTGCGTCAATCCGGCATTTTGCAGTCCGTAGACGACGATGTACATGCCAAGAGAGAAGAAGACAATCGCCCACGGTGCACCACCGATGACCTTTTTCGTCGGTACGCTCGGTGAACGGCGTGCCATCAATAAGAAGAACAAGGCGATGATTCCAGCGACAAGACTGACGGGAATGCCGATGACGTCACTCGTAAAGTATCCGACGACAAGCAAGAGGAGCACGAACCAAGATAACTTGAACATCCGTTGATCCTTGATCGCTGTCGCGGGTGCGACGAGTTGCGCGACATCATAATTCTTCGGAATACTTTTTCGGAAATAGAGATACAAGACGATCAGACTGCCTACGACAGAAAAGAGATTGACGAATACCATTCGTGACGCATACTCCGTAAACCCGATGTTAAAGAAGTCTGCTGAGACGATGTTGACGAGGTTCGAGACGACGAACGGTAAACTGGCTGTATCGGCAATGAATCCGGAAGCGAAGACGTAAGCTAGAACGACATAATCCGGAAGTTTCAAGTGACGAACCATCGCGAGGACGATCGGTGTCAGAATCAAGGCTGCCCCATCGTTCGCAAATAAAGCCGCAACGACAGCACCGAGCAATGTCATGTACACGAATAGTTTGACACCACCACCTCGTGCGATGCGTGCCATGTGGAGTGCCGCCCATTCGAAGAACCCAATCTCATCAAGAATCAATGAGATGATGATCAGGGCGATGAACGTAAAGGTCGCATTCCAGATGATGCCCCAGACCGTCGAGACATCATCGAGGTTGACGACTCCCGTCAATAGCGCAACGAGCGCCATTCCCATCGCGGAGTAACCGATGCCGAGTCCTTTCGGTTGTTTAATGATTAAGAATAAGGTGATCAGAAAAATTCCGATCGCTAGTAAATGTGTACCGGTCAATGCGTTCACTTCATTTCTGTATTAAATTTCAAGTGGTTTTGTTAACGATTCGTCATCCTTGAACGTGTCATTCAGAATGGAATATCGTTTTAATTCCCCTGCCTTACTCGGGCTAATCCATTTCATCCATGGTGTTAGCAACTTCTATCCGGGATGTTCGGCGTGTCCATTTCTGCTAAAATCGTCAATAACAACTTGTATTGCGGGTGATCTGGATTGATTCGAAAATAAATCCATTGTCGTTCCCGTCGTTCCAAGATGAGCTGGGACTGACGCAATAATTTTAGATGACGACTGACTGCCGGTTGCGAAATATCAAACATCTCGACGAAATCACAGACACAATGTTCCCGAACGTGTAGTCTTCGCAAAATTTCAAGACGTGTTCCATCGCTCAGTAGCTTTAAGAACTGACTCATCTCTTCTACCCGTTTTGCTGTCTCGATCAATGAAGAGTCCTCCTTTCTCTTAAACGTATAATCCATGCATGATACAGGAGCGAAAATGTCAATTTCGCTTTTCACATAACCATATTATTATATAACGTTTTTGTTATGCAATGATTTTTTCATAAATCGATCTAAAACAAAAAAATCGCCATCTCATTCGATGACGATTCTTCTTATATTCTTCATGCAACAACACGTCGTGCTTGTCGTTGCTCCCTCCAACTCACCACTAAGCATGTCACGATAAAACTACCGAGGCCAATCAGTGATAAATGAAGCACCTGTGGACCTACTGAACCATCCATGAACAGTAGACGGCTGAAACCGGAGACTGCATTCGGAACGGGCAGGAATGTTCCAAGCGATTGATAAAACGGTGCCAGCATCTTCGCCGGCACGATGTTTCCGGCAGTCATCAACTGGAACGGAATCAATGCGACGTTGACGAGTGGCGCAATCGGTCCAAATATCGCAAAGTTCATCTGCGTGACGGCGATACAGGTCGCGACGACAAGGAGTTCGAACGCCCACAGTTTGATGAACGGTGTCGTGATGTCCGTTAATACATGTGCCACGGAAACGAGTAGCAATGGAACGACCAGAAGGACGATTCCGTGTAATAGTTGGCGACTCCAAAATAGTGACCAGATTGAATGACGCTTACTTAAGATCGTGCTGACGAGATTGAATTGAATCCCCATCGTCATCGTCGCGATATAGATGACGAACCCGAGGACGAGTGGCAGCATCGATAATGCAAAATCCGAGACGGCATGCTCCGTGACGACCGATGTCGTGAACGTCGGCTCACCATTCAACTGTTTGCCGATCGTTTCCGTTGCCCGCTCGAGAATCGCATTCGCGAATTCGGCATTCGTCTGGCTGACGTGTGCCGTCAGTTGACGCGAGGCATCATCCTTTTGTAGAACGAGATCGACTTTATTGGCATCGAGTGCTTCCAACCCTTTCGCTTCCGTCGCGAGTGTTTGGACCGTGAACGGTGCTTCCTTTAGTGATATGACGAACGGGTCATTCACTTCGCCAACGACTCCGACGTTCAATTGATCGAGCCGTTCCGTCGTTCCTTCGTAACCAGTCATCCAAACGATGAGGAATAAGAGCGGGACGACGATTGCGAAGACGAGTCCCACTTTCGTTTGTGTCATTGACCAGACATCTTTCCATGCTTTCATATTACGATCTCCTTTTATATGCATTACTTATAATATCATGTGCAACTATATGTCCGAAGGAAAACCATTCACGTCACATTCCGGTGAATGGTCTCAAGTATTTCCTTTAATTGCTCGATTTGCTCTCGCGATAGTCCACGGAACGCTTCGAGTTGTAGCTGATCGAGCTCTGGTCCGAGGCGATCGACGATGTCGCGTCCTTCTCGTGTCATCAAGAGCAGAACCGCTCGTCGGTCCCGGGGGTCCGGCGTCCGAACGATCAGTTCTTTTTTACCGAGCTTATCCAGAATCTTACCAATCGTCGTTTGATCACGTTCTGTCACGAGTGCCAGCTGCTTTTGCGAAACACCATCTTGTTTAGCGAGTTCGCTCAGGACAGAAAACTGCTCTGGTGTCAGACCGAACGCTTCCATCCGTTTAGCAGCAGCACGTTTGAACGCATAATAACTACGGGATAATTGCATGCCAAGCGACCATTCCGATTCTTTCATCCCATCATCTCCATATAGTTGCACTACTTATTATTTATCCACTATACCTGAAGAAGAACAAGTCCGTCAACGGTCTCATTTTGCCTGGCGTTGGCGAATCCCTTCGATATGCGCTTGTTGCGTGGCACGATCGACTTGTGAATGAACCCCGAGTTTCCCTGCAATCGTATCAACTTGACTCGGTGTCAATGGTTTTCCTGTCGCGAGTTGCTCGATCGTCTTGCGAAGGACATTTCGTTTCAAGACACGGACATGCGCTGAATCGACGGTGATCTTTTTCAGTTCACAGCGTTCGCTGAAAACGATCAAGGAGTGAAAGAGCGCGGGATCCGTTCCTTCTAAGAAGCGTTGCATGCTTTTGAGATGCCCTTCATTTTGTTTGATCGGATTATAGAACCGTTGCTTGAAGCGATTCTGGAACTGCTGCGTCCACTGACGGTCCTGCTCGCGTCCGAAAATCCACCCGCTGTAGTTTTTCGATTCGAGTACATAGATGCCACTTTCATGAATGAACGTCACATCGATCTCCGTCGTTCCTTCTCCACGCGCACGTGGTAAGTATGTATTAAAGACATAAGTGCCGTATCCGGAAACTTGATCGAGTTGACGTGTCGTCAAGTATTCGCCCCATTTCCCTTTATCACGAACGATCCGTAAAAACGGTTCGCGCGTTAAACGATAATAACGACTACTGTGATACGAACTGCGTTTTACGAAGAAAAACAGACCAAACGTTCCGAAGAAGAACAGTACCATGATCAGTCCGATTTGAATCAAGAATGGTAAAAATGTTACTAATACATTGTCCACTAGATTTATCTCCTTTCCATATTAACCCTTTATTTTCCACTATATCAGCATAATCAATTTCCACCTCATTTTCCACTATTTGTTATGGAGACTGTCCTATGGTACGGTGAAACAAAGGAAGGTGTTCACTATGGATTCTGTCGTCACGTTCGCACCACTGATCGTCTTATTCTTCATCTGGATGTCCTTATCACAAAAAGCGGACGAAGCGAAACGCCGCCAACAAACGATTCTGAAGAAGCTACAACGGATCGAGGAGCATCTCGGTCTGAATGAGGTGTCACTAGAAGAAGCAGCGTTACAAGTCGAATTAGTTCAGTTGCTTCATGAAGGAAAGACGGTTGAAGCTGTCAAACGCGTTCGAGAGACGCTCGGATCGTCTTTGCTCGAGGCAAAACAATACGTCGATCAACTGAAAAGCGAGCACGGACTATGATCAAAAAGACCATCTGACAGCGAAGTTCAGATGGTCTTTCTATTCATTCCGTTACTTCATATTGTTCGTCCGAAACTGCCTCGAGCCAGAGTGGTGTCCCAGCAGTGATCGCAATTGTGCGAAAACCAGGAAGACCGTGTTGCCCCGTGCCAATGCTTCACAAAATCATGCGTGACGACAACATCTCCTGCTTTCAAATGTCGAGCGGGTTGCCCTTCTTCTTGATACCATCCTTCCCCTTCCGTGACGAGGAGAATTTGATATCCTCCATCATGGATGTGCCAATGGTTCCGCGTCTTCGGCTCGAACGTCACATGTGATACGGAAACGGGTAATGATTCGTCGACAAGTGGTGCTAAATAACTGATACCTGTGAATACCTCTTGATACGCTTCGTTCTTTTCGCCTCGTGGAAACATCTGTACTCCTCCTTTTTACCACGGTTGAGTCGTTGAACCGACCGTAAATTCGCTCACATTCGTATCCTCTGGTTGATCGATCGCAAAGGCGACGATCCGCGCGATACTCTCTGGTGAGATACCGTATTGGTCATATAGTGCAGTCATTCCTTCAAGCGACTCTCCGTGTGAGATCGTCTCGAGCAATTCGGTATGAATCGCTGCCGGATAAATCGTTGCCGTTCGGATGTTCGTTCCTTCTTGCGCCGACTCCATCCGTAAGACTTCCATTAAGTTACGTACTGCCCATTTCGTTGCGCCATATACAGCTCCACCCGGATACGCCTTAAGACCTGCTACGGATGAGGTCGTCAGAATATGCCCCGCACGTTGGGAGGTGAATGTCGGCATGACAGCTGCAATCCCGTTCAAGACACCTTTGAGATTGACGTCAATCATTTGATTCCACTCGTCTACTTGTAAAGCAGATAGTGGAGAACTCGGCATCAGCCCCGCGTTGAGGAAAATTGCATCAATTCGACCATACGCCGTCAATGCTGCTTCGATAAGTCGTTGATTATCTTCCAGTTTCACGACGTCTGTCTCTTGGTATATTGCTTCCCCACCGTCCGCTTGAATCGAATCGACGAGTTTCGCCAGTCGATCATTGCGCCGTGATCCTAAGACTAGCCTTGCCCCCTGCTTTGCAAGTAAGCGTGCTGTTGCTTCTCCAATACCTGAACTTGCTCCTGTGATGATAATGACTTTTCCTTGAATGGCCATGATGATGACTTCCTCTCTTGTTTTCTTATTGTTTCGTGCTCATTTGAACACGTACTGTATCAGCCGATAATAGTTCGGATAATCGATTCGGTTCGACCCAACCAATTCGCGTGTATTTTATATCCGTTTGAAACGACTCATAAAACAGGACGAGACAATCTGATCCATACAGCATGAGATCTCCCGCTTGCACCGTTCCGACATTCTTTGGATTCGTCGGTAACGAGAACGGAAAGTAATGATACTTTTCATTTCCATTCAACTCTTTCATCTGCATCGTCAACGGCAATCTTTTTTGTAATGCCATCGCTGTCTCATTGTCCGCAAAACGAATCGGGACGGTTGTTTCATCGATTTGAAGCAAGACGCTTTTCAACTCCTTTTGTTCTAGATCACTCGGTCGTGACGATTCTATCGTATCGGTACATCCACTCAACAGAAAAAATGTAAGCAGACAACAGTACCATCTATTCATCCGACACCTCGACCGTTCGAATGATTCTCGCCGGAGTACCTGCGACGATCGTACGGGGCGGAACATCGCGTGTCACTGTTGCGTTCGCTGCGACGATCGCATCCTCACCAATCGTCACGCCAGGTAAAACCGTCGCCCCGGCACCAATCCAAGCATTACGCCCGACATGAATCGGCGCTGTCTCAACGCCACCTCTTTTCGTCGGTGATTCCGGATGGTTGACAGTCAGCAACCGTGCGAACGGACCAATTAAGACATGATCGTCCAAACGAATCGAACCAAGATCCGTGAACATGACACCTCGATTGAGGAAAACGTGCTTGCCGATGGATAGATGCCGTCCGAAATCCGTAAATAGAGGCGTTAAGACTCTAACAGACGAATCGATGTCTTGCCCTGTGATCACGGTAAGCGCCTGTCTTCGCTCTTCTTGTGATATCGCTTGATTCAATCGCTGCAATTCCGGTTCGATTTCATCTTGAATGGCATGAATGTGCTCAAGGACCGGATCCGTTGGAAGAATCGTATATTCTTTCACATAAGTTTGTAGTTCAGTCATCGTATATTCTCCTTTCTTTTGATTGCTTGGTCTCATCTTACGGCTGACAACCATTCATGTCTAATGCTAATATTAAGTAATAAACCATACGATTTTTGCATGGATAGAGGTGAAATGATGGAATTACAACAACTCCGCTATTTTTTAGCTTTAGTTGAAGAAAAAAACATTACAAAGGCAGCACGGATCCTTCGTTTGTCGCAACCGGCATTATCGCGTCAGCTGCAACAACTAGAAGAAACGATCGGGGTCGAATTGTTTGAACGGTCGAAACAGGGGTTGCGTTTAACAGAAAAGGGACGATTCTTTGAAGAGCGCGCACGCGAGATGGTTACACTAGCAGATAAAGTATTAGTCGATTTGAATACAAAAGAAGTATTGACTGGTGAAATTCATATCGGTGGTGGCGAAACCCAACAATTGACGACGGTGTTGCAAGCGTTTAGAGAGTTACACACCATTCATCCTGATGTAACGATTCGTATGTACAGCGGCAATGGGAATGATGTACTCGACCGACTCGAAAAGGGATTGCTCGATTTCGGACTTGTCATTGCTCCGTTCGATCTATCCGCGTTTCATTCCTTACCGTTACCCGGTCAGGACCGTTGGGGAATCTTAACACGTCGTGATGCCTCGATCGCACAGTCTAAGTCGATTTCACGAGAACAACTTGTCACCCTCCCGTTACTCTTATCCGAGCAGACACAACTCGATACGTATTTCCGTGAACAGAGTCGTCTAACGCTTGAGGATTGTCAGATTATCGGAACATATAATCTGTTGTTCAATGCGTCCTTACTCGTACGCCAAGGAGTGGGTCACGCTCTAGCAATCGATGGCATCATCGATACGACCGCTTCCGATCTAATCTTTCTTCCCCTTGATCCTCCCGTCGTCTCGGACGTCCATTTGATTTGGAAAAAAGAGGCGACTTTATCGCCTAGTGCGCGTGTATTACTGCGAACGATTAAGGAAAGATATCATTCTTAAGGAGACGATGATACAGATACGATTGTTACGTTTGTTTTAAACTTATACATCCGAATAAATTGACAAGTACCAACTATTTTAAAAATTAATATTGATATAAGTTTTCGCAAAGGAGTGCGATTTATAAAATGAATACATTACATGAATGCTTAGTATGTGGATTTGAAGGATTAGAAGAACCAATCTTTATAGATGGGACATACTCAAAAACATATGAAATATGTCCTTGTTGTGGATTTGAATACGGGTTTAGCGAAGATCATGATGTCATCCATGGTTTTATAACAATACCTGAAGAATTTTTAGAAGTTGCATTTCAGTTGTATCGAAAAAAATGGATAGAAGAAGGAATGCAAATTTTTAATCCAGATACTATTCCTGAGAATAAAAGAAATAAAGATATTTTAAAATTTGATATTTTAATAAAGCAGCTGAAAGGCTTGAAATTAGATTTATCAAATTTTGATATCACTGGATTTTAAAACTTTTACTCGTAATTACCTGATATAGCAAGAAGTTATCTTTTCAGTTTTGCATACATCTGTAGATTTATACCATTCCTATGTATGACATACAACAAACCCTCATTTCGTCTTTGAAATGAGGGTTTTGTTTACAATCTGAGATGACGGATTCTCCGTCGTCTATTGCTGTTAATCCCGCGCCGCGAGACGGTACAGGAGATCAAGTAATTCGATATAGAGCCAGATGATCGTTACGATCAATCCGAATGCCGCGACCCACTCCATCGACTTCGGAGCACCAGCGCGAACTTGTTGCGAGATGAAATCGAAGTCCATTACGAGTGACAAGGATGCTACGATGACGATGACGAACTGAACGCCGATCGCAACCGGTGAGCTACCTGTCATGAATGGGAGGTCGACACTAAATAACGCGAGAATCAAGTTGACTGCATACAAGACGAAAATCGAGAGAATCGCTGCTGTGACCGCAGAACGGAAACGTTGCGTCACTTTAATCATCCCCGTCGAGTAGACGAACCACATCGCAAACGCGACGACGAATGTCGCAACGACTGCTTTTCCGACGATTCCTGGGTACATACTTTCGAACATCAACGATAACGCTCCGACTGCCACACCTTCAACGATTGCATAAACCGGAGAAAGGACTGGAGCAGTTGCTGGTTTGAATGTGATGATCAAAGCAAGGATCAGACCGATGACGAATCCACCGATTAAGGCTGGGAACAACAATCCTTGGTTTTCTGCGAGGAAGAACCAACTGCCCCCTGCTGCTGCCGTGACGAGAGCGAGCATCAAGAAAATCTTGCTCATCGTCCCGCTTTTTGTCATTGGTCGTTCTCCGACACGTGCCGTATCGAATCCGCGACGCAATGCCGGGTTAACTTTAAAACGTGAAGCCATTGCTTTCACTCCTTTTTATGATTCTGTTTTCTACTACGAAGGTTTCCCGAAAAAGTTTCATAATAACCATTGATCAAGCGCTTTTAATTGCAACATGACGACTGGGATCGAGGCTTTCGCATCGATGCGGTAAGATTTCGCTTGTCCGATCAGACCGGACGTGACGAAATCGGCACTTTCTAACCCTTCACCGATCGGACCGAACGCATCACTATCGATTTGGCGATGTCGGTAATGAATGAATCGTTCCGTCGTTCCTTCTTTGACTTTACAACCATCCTCGACGTCCGGACGATTTAACCCGTATTCTGCATAATGCCAAACGGTCGTCGTATCCCAAGGAGAACCAATATGCAGAATTTGACCGTCCGCCTCGATGAAGCGTTCAACCGGTGAACCGGGACCGAAGCCATTTTCTAATGTATGATCAGCAACGAATGTCGCCGCATCTTTCCCCCAGGCAGTCACGGACCACATCGGATGATCGCTTCGAACGACGCCGGGATATGTCCGGAAAACTTCCGGAACACGACCGATGCCGCGTGTGACCGTTTTTGCCGGATCATATGCCGGCATTTCCCGGCGAATCGTTTCCCACCATTCTTCAGGCACAGCCGGTTGACTCCAGTTCTTCGGATCCGAATTATCGGTACTTTGCGCCGGCATCATGATCAACCCTTCCGTCGTGACGACTTCCTGTAAGGCCTCGATCAACGCTTGTACGCCGCCGGGAATCCAGCCGATTTGTTTGAGAGACGAATGGACGAACAATTTCATACCGGGCGTCACACCTAATTCGTGTAACGCCTCTTTGATTTGTGTTTTCGTGACCATGTTTCGTGTTTCCATCGATCTTATCTCCTTACTCGACGACTAGTGCAATCGTCGACCCCGTTTTTCCTTGTTTGACCTCGATTTTTGCGTCAACTCGTGACTTCAGTTCCTGGACGTGACTGATGATCCCGACCATGCGACCGCTCGCTTGAATCGAGAGCAACGTCTCGATTGCTTGTTCAAGTGATTCTGGATCAAGTGTTCCGAATCCTTCATCGATGAACATCGTCTCAAGTGACACGCCACCGCTCGCTTCTTGAACGACTTCCGACAACCCGAGCGCAAGGGCAAGGGATGCTTTAAAGCTTTCGCCACCGGATAACGTCTTGACATGCCGTGTTTGCGACGTGTAAGCGTCAAAGACATTTAAATCAAGCCCGTATTTCTTAAGCCCTTTTCCCGCCTCCGTTTTCCGTTCAAGCTGGAAACGCCCGGAGGTCATCTCGTGCAGATGCCGGTTTGCGGCGAACAATATTTCATCAAAGTATGCCGTCTGGACGTACGTCTCAAACGTCATCCGTTGCGCATTCTCCCCGACACCAACGCGAGCGAGTTCGCCGATGATGCCGTATCTCGCATCCTCGTCCTCAATCTGGCGTTGCAAGCTTTCCCAGGCCGCCATCAATTGATCGATATGTGCGCGTTCCTTCTCGAGCCCGACTCGTCGGTCGGTCTGCTCCGTCAGTTCGAGCGACACCGTCTTCACATCCATCCGCAACTGTTCAAGATCCGGACGCACTTGACCTTCCGTCTTCAAACGGGCTTGTTCCTGTTTCAGCTTCAATTCCTGCCGTTCGAGGCGATCTTGTTCCAAACGTTCTTGGAGGTGACGGAGTTCTTCACGAGACCGTCTCGCTTCGCGGAAGGCTTCAATCGTCATAAACGCTTCTTCTGCCAAGACAGCTTGCAATTCGTTTTCGCGGTTCGTTAATCGGTCGCTTTGTTCAGCAGATGCCTCAGTCAATTGACGGAATCGACCTTGGTGTTCCGCGAAGTCACGATCGAGCTGTTCCTTCTCGCGTAGCTGGCGTTGTTTGTCTTGTTTGAACTGCTCGATACGTGTTTCTGCCTGTTGTTGTTCCTCACGGAGTGCTGATAGCGATTTCTCTGACGCTCCTGATTGACTTAGGCGACCAGACAAGTGTGCCAATTCCGATTCGATAACGGTCCGGTCTTTGATCATTGCATCGATTTTCAGTTGTAGCTGATCCATGGATTGCTCGAGTTGTTGCAGGCGAGTCTCAAGACGCACTTTTTCCGTCTGTGCTGACGCTAATCGGGCTTCCGTCTGTTCGACTTCCCGAAGCTGTGCTGAAACATCTGCATGAGATGACTCGTTTTCACTCGTCTTTTGAATCTCGGTCGTCAGTTGTCCGAGACGTTCGGCAACCGTTCGGTACGAGGCTTGTAACTCTTGATGCGCTTGTTGGGCTTCTAGGAACCGCTGTTGCGCTACATCGACGGATAGTTCCTTTACGACGGCGACAGCATGCTGTGGATGCGACGTACTGCCGCAGACTGGGCAAGCCGTCCCGTCTGTCAATCCTTTGGCAAGTTCAGCAGCCAGTTGTTCCCGTTCGTATCTGCGCGCTTCTTCGTATTGGCGCGCTGCTGCCTCTTTTTGATCCCGAACGCTTTTGCCGCGGACAATCAGCTGTTGCCGTTCTACTTCCAATTTGTCATGTTCCGCCATCTTCGTCGCCAGCTGTTGCAGGATGAAGCGCCGTTCTTGCACCTTTAAGCGCTCTGCTCCGATGTTTTGCAATGGATGCAGTTGTTCTTGAACAGTCTTACGCTCCGTCCGTGCTTGTTCGAGTTGCTTCCGTAATGGCTCTGGGTCCAGAAGCTTCGAACGTTCGATTAGTTGTTGCTGTTGTTGTCGTAAAGCCGTTTCTGCTTCCAACCGTTCGCGTTCTTCTTGAATCTTTTCGAGGCGACGACTGAGTTGCTCGATCTGTGGTTCCTCCGCTAGCAATCGATCCACTTTTGCTTGCACGACATCTTGTTGCTCTTTCAAGCGAGCGATGTGCTGCTCGGTTTCCTGTTTTCGACGCGTGAGTTGCGTCAATTGTTCTTGATCCTGCTGCCACTGGTCATAGATCGGTCCGATGATTTGAGCGCGCTCAGCCGCCATTGCTTCTTCTTGCATCTGTTTGATTTCCGGTAAGCGATCCACTAGCAACTGTTCCGTCTGTTGAAGTCGCTCCTGCTCTTGGAAAACCGCTTCGAGTTGCTCGCCTTGTTGCAATTGTGTCGTTTTCTTCTCGACGATCGCACGGGTCTCTATTTCAGCTTGACGAGCAGCCGTTAACCATTCGTCCCGTTCTGTCGTCAATGCCTCCATCCGTAACCGGATGTCGCCTTCCGTCAGTTCACTCCAGTTCGCTTGCACAGGTAGTTCCTCAAGCTTGGCCCATTGCTTCGTCTTCGTTTCCTTGATGCGTGCCGCAAGATCGAGCGCTTGTCGGTGCAAACGTTGCTGGAACTCACCATAGTGTTCCGTCTTAAACAGCTGTTTGAGAATCTGGAGTTTGTCTTTTGACTCTGCCATCAACAGTTCGCGGAACTTATTTTGCGGCAACAGGAGAATTTGCGAAAACTGTTTATGGTCGAGCTGAATCAGCTCTTGAACCCGTTGCTTGATTTCCGGAATCTTGACCGCGAGCGGTTTCCACGTCGTTCCGTCGAACCGAGCGAGCTCCGCTTCATGCGAGTAGCCGGTTTTATTGACCGGATGCGGTTGACTTGGTTGGCGGATGATCCGGTACCTTTCCCCTTTCAGCGTAAACTCCAGTTCAACTTCCGTCTTTTGCTCGGGCACGGCAAAATGACTTCGCAGTTCGCTCATTTCCCGTTCGCCGCCTGACGTTTCGCCATACAGGGCGAACGTCAATGCGTCAAAGATTGTCGTTTTTCCTGCCCCGGTATTCCCGGAGATGACGAACATCGTCCGTCCGGCAAGTGCCGTGAAATCAATCGTCTCTTCACCAGCAAATGGTCCAAAGGCGCGTAATGTCAGTCGTTCTGGGCGCATGTCGCTTCCTCCTTCAGGACGGCTTGCATCGCTTCCGTCGGTTTCTTCTCACGGACTGCTTCATAGAACTCACTGAACAGGTCCGCAACGGATGCATCCTTGACTTGTTCACGCGACGCCTTGACCGCCCGTGTACTCTCGCGGACGAATCCGATTCGCTCGAGGTGCAGGATGTTCGGATAGATCTTCTTCAGCTTGCCCATCGGATCCATCAAGGCTTCGCCGTCCGTTAGGTTGATCTTTAAGTAATCGTCCGTGTCTTGTGTCGTGACGAATGCCGGGTCTGTCAGCTCCGCGAGACTTCCAGTCAGTTCCCGCAAGTCACGTTTCGGTGCAAGTGGTTCGAATCGGCGATCGAACGTACCCACTTCGTTCAACGTCAACACATCGACTCCTTTGACATGATGGGCTTCCGAGAATGAATATTTCAAGAGCGATCCGCTGTAGCGAACCGTCTCGGATTGAATTGCAAGCGGATTGTGTAAATGACCGAGTGCCGCATACGTAAACGGTGCAAATTGGCTCGCACTGACCTGTCCTGCTGTTCCAACGGACAATTGCCGCTCCGAATCCGTCTCGAGTCCACCGATTACAAAAGCATGACCGACGAGGACACTCGGTCCATCCGGAATACATCCGGCAAGGATCGTCCGCATCGCGTCATCATGTGTTTTGATCGTTTCGTCCTTGTACACGTACCGAACGGTCGCAGGATCGGCAAATGGCACAGGGTAAAACGACACTCCTTTGATCGTGACCGGAGTAATGACCGGCGTTAATTTTCCGACGAGATGCAGACCGGCCCGTTGGAGTAACGTCGTTCCGAAACTTAACCGTTCGGCCGAATCGTGATTTCCACTGATCGCAACGACCGGGATATCCCGGTCAAGGATCAAGGCAGCGAGCGTCTCATCAAGCAGTTCGACGGCTTCCGTTGGTGGTACAGCGCGGTCGTACAAGTCACCTGCAATGACGATCGCATCCGGTTGTTCACGGTCGACGAGTGTCAAGAAATCAGCCAAAACAGCCCGTTGATTCTCGAGCATTGATTCCCCGTGAACGATTTTGCCGAGATGCCAATCGGCAGTATGTATCCATTTCATCTTCATCACACTCACTTTTTGAATATAGTAGCTTAAGTGTAGCATGCAAGCGGTCGTTCTGCGACGAACATCCGTTTGGAACACAAAAAGAAGGAGTCATCATATTTCTTAGCGACTCAACAATGAATTTGAAGAAATAAAAAGTATACTTTTTGTTATTGAAGAGAAGCACTATGCGTTATCTTTCACCTGAATTTCTTAGGTGATTTATACGATGCTCAAACAAATCTGACGAAATTTTGATGTTTTGAAAAACCTTACTTCCGGTCACTTCCAATATCCAATAAATGTATTTTGTGTTAAGCTAGTGTCGTTATACCTCAAGTAATAATTGAATCATGTCAGGACTCTCGTAAACTTTAATCGTTATGGATCATCCATTGAAATATGAGGAGGTAAAACGTGAAAAAACTTATACTGTTAGCTCTGTTATGTACTTTATTATCTGCCTGTAGCATCAACGAGTCTAAACTCAGTTTGAGTGAGTTACAGACAATACCTAACGATGTACAAATGAAAATTAATCCTGACTCTACTTTGCAATTGATTAACACGAAAGATGATATCGCCTATATTGTCTATAACACAAAGAAAACAATTACTACTGATCTCGAATCAAAAGAAGATACAGTGAAAATAAAATTGGACGAATCTAACGATACTAGTAAGAAAATGAAACAACATGTCTTTAAATTAACATTAGATTCTAAGCATGAAATTATCGATGTCTATTTAAACGGTAAATCTGCTGTATTCGATAACGTAACCGGTTCATGATTTTTGATTTCATAAAAAAATGAACACATATCACCCTCATTTTACTTGTAGATTGAGGGGATATACAAAAAAGCAGAAGGCGAATGCCTCCTGCTTTTTTCACTCTCGTGACGAATGTGTTATTTCGTCCGTTGTTTTCTAAAGCGTTGAACGGAACGAATCACAGAAACCGATCCGCCGATGATCGCACCGACGCCGACTACGATGCCTGTTTTAAATTTTTTGCCCGATTGTTCTGATTTATGCGTTGCTTGATTGTGTTCAAAAAGTTGTTGGAGGGGCGACGACGTCTCGACTTCGAGAATTTTCGATGCATCCTGATGCACGTCTTCTCTACGTTCGACACTACAAGGTGACAGATAGAATGGGTTCAAGTTTGTCCGGTACCGATCCGGATTCCAGTTGGCTTGCTGAACAACTGCTTGGGCGTCTTCCGTCTGTGCTTGATCCTTGATTGGATCGAATTCTTGTTTCATCTGAATCACTCCTCTTCACGTTCAAAACTTGTAGACCGATTTATGTCTGAAGTCTTATTTACCTGTTTTTCAAACATTTAAAACATATATATTTAAAATTAGTTTTACTGTTTTATGAACGTTAGCCGAAATAGGCATGATAGAGCCGTTTCGCTTTGACGAGATCCGCCTCGCCATGAATCAGAACACGTCCATCTCGGAAAGCGACCATCCGATGTTCGTCCGTCGTAAACGCCAGCAAATATGGATTATGGGCGGAAATCGCAGCGACCGGCTGGAGACGTTGTTTCAACTGTTCCAGATCCCGCTGTCCGTCTCCGCGGATTTGAACGGCATCCCGACCGCACAGTGCCGTGAAACGAACCGTTTGATCCGATAAGTAAGGGTAGGACGGATCGATGCCGCACGACGGGCACTCCGTTTGCTTCAGTGACTGGACGTTAATTTGTTGAAACGTATTCGACCAGACATCAAACGCAAGCAAGCGCGTCCGCATGGCGTCCGTTTTTCCGCTCAACCACTTCAACGCTTCCGTCACCTGCAAGGAAGCGACCATCTGTACAGCTGGTCCGATGATTCCCGCTGTATCACACGTCTCCTGATCTCGCGGTAATTGATCGAGCAGACAATGCAGACACGGCGTCTCCCCGGGACGGACGGTAAACGTGATCCCATAACTGCCGACGCATCCACCATAAATCCACGGAATCGAACGCATCGACGCCATGTCGTTCATCAGCAAGCGAATATCGAAATTGTCCGTCGCGTCGATGATCAGATCGATATCATCGAGAAGCCACGTCAGCGCTGCCCGGTCGACGTCTACTACATGCGCTTCGATCGTCACCGTCGAATTAATCGCTTCAAGCCGTGCTTTTGCGGCAATCGCTTTTGGTACGATATGACGCGCATCCTCCTCGGTATAAAGCTGTTGTCGTTGTAGATTACTCCACTCGACATAATCACGGTCGACGATTCGGACGACGCCGACACCGGCGCGAACGAGTTGTTCTGCCGATGCCGTTCCGAGCGCTCCCATGCCGATGATCAGTACCTTTGCTGCAGCTAAGCGTGCTTGTCCCGCTTCCCCGATCGGTTGAAATCGAGTTTGCCGTGAGTAACGGTTCATCGAATCAATCCACTCGTTGGACTACTCGCGACCGCATACTGTTTTTTCTCGATTCGTCCCGCTTCGTATCCGAAGCGCCCTGCTTCGACAGCTAGTCGCATGGCGTGCGCCATCTTGACCGGATCTTTCGCATGGGCGACAGCGGAGTTTAATAAGACACCGTCCGCACCGAGTTCCATCGCATAGGCGACGTCGGTCGGCGAGCCGATCCCGGCGTCGACGATGACCGGGACCGTCGTCTGCTCGATGATGAATCGTAGATGAAGTGGGTTGAGAATGCCTTGCCCGGAACCGATTGGTGATGCAGCCGGCATGATGGCGTGACAACCGAGTTCCTCGAGTCGCCGTGCAAGGACGACATCGTCTGACGTATACGGTAAGACGATGAAGCCTTCTTTGAGTAATTCTTCAGAAGCCCGTAACGTCTCGATCGGATCAGGTAGTAACGTCTTATCGCAACCAATCACTTCGACCTTGACCATGTCACACATACCGGATGCCCGCGCAAGCTTCGCTAACCGAACAGCTTCCTCCGCCGTCTTCGCACCAGCCGTGTTTGGAAGTAGATCGTACTTCGCTAAATCAAGCGACTCCAAGAAATTCGCTTGTTGTTTGTCGAAGATATCGAGCCGACGGACGGCAAATGTCAAAATTTGTGAAGCAGACGCATCGATTGCTTTCTGCTGTACCGTAGCATCCGTATATTTCCCTGTTCCGAGCAATAACCGTGATTCAAATGTCTTTTCTCCAATTTTCAGCATGTTTATCCTCCTCCTACGAAATGAACGATTTCAAATGTGTCATTGTCCCGAACGACTGTCTGACCGTACGCCATGCGATCGATAATTTGTCGATTCTGTTCGACGATGACGAGCTTTTCCCCTAAGCCGAGTTGCGTGAGCATGTCCTCGATCGTTTTAATCTGTTCGATCGTGTGGTCATTGCCGTTAATCGTAATGTTCATCGGACTTCCTCCTTCTGAATCAACCGTAATGTATTTACCAAGACTTCCGCTGTCGCTGGTGCGAGTAATATGCCATGCCGATGATGCCCTGTCGCTAGGAAGATCCGACGGGATGAATCGGTGACTCCGATATATGGCAAGCCGGACACCGTTTGCGGTCGTACACCGGACCAGACTTCTTCGATGACCGCGTCACGAATCGGTGGATACAGTCGTTCTGCTGCTTGAAGCAGTGACATGATCCCAGCGACACTGACGCCGACCGTCTCGTCGTGCGGCAGTTCGGTCGCACCGATCAAAATCCGTCCGTCAGCTTTTGGCACGAGGTAGACGGCTTCATCAAACAGAATCGAGCGTAACGGCTGACCCGCGAGACGGACGGCGAGACACTCCCCTTTGACCCCATATGTCGCGATCGAATTTCCGACTGTATCGAGCAAGGCTTGCGACCCGCGTCCGGCAGCGACCGTCACTGTTCGTCCGGTCCACGTTCCTGCGTTCGATTCGATCCTGATGAAGTCATCGTTCTCTTCGATGCGTGTGACATCTACCTGTTCTTCAATCGATATGCCACGTGCGTGTAAGGCATACATCAATGCAGTCGTCAGTCGTCGTGGATCGATTTGACCGACAGCTGGAAACAGATGCTCGCTTCCTTTACGTTTTAACAAAAACGGTTGTTCCCGGTACCCACAATCGATGCCTGTCTCTCGCTCGAGTCGACGTGCAAGCAACGGATACAGACGACGACTACGTGCGGCAAGTACATGCAATTCCGCCCTCAGCTCGATGTCCGTCGCGAGCATCCCGGCAGCTGCGCGGCTCGTTCCTCGTCCGCATGTTCCACGTTCTAAGACGACGACGGATTCATTCTGACAGGCGAGACCATAAGCAAGCGTCAACCCGATGACTCCACCGCCGATGATGATGTGATTCGTCATACGCGAACCCCCTGATAACGCTTGACGGCGGCGAGTGGATCCGATTGACCGAGAATACCCGATAAGACGGCGATTCCGGTTGCCCCGGTCGCTGCGATTTCAGGCATGCATTCTGGTGTAATCCCACCGATCGCAATGACTGGTTTCGTCGTGAAGGTGACGACTTGCTTTAATGCGTCGATCCCTCGGGGTGGTAGGTCCGGCTTCGACGCTGTCGGATAAATATGACCGTACAGCAGTCGGTCGGCTCCTTCCGCTTCTGCTGCCAGTGCCTCTGCTAGTGAATGGACCGATTTCCCGATGACGAGATTCGGAAAATGACGTCGCACATCGCGGACACGCAAGGAACGGCGCGTCAGCTGCACACCGATGCCGGCGACATGGGCGACGTCGACCCGGTCATGAACCGTTAACTGTTCAGGCGAATAACCATGCCCAAGGAGTGCTTCAATCAGATCAAGTAATTCTGCCGCCGATAAGTTCGGTTCACGTAGATGCAGCTGATCCGTATAGGGTTGAAGTGATTGAAAGGTCTTTATTTCGTCAAGCGGATGAATGGATCCCGTCGAAATCAGATGTAAACGCATCATGTTCTTCCTTTCCATACGAAAAAGGACCACTCCCGATGTTGAAGGGAGTGGTCCGAAAATGCGCTGAAGCGCTAAGGATATCTAGGGTTTCGAGCCACTTCCCTCCGCTAGTACGAACTAGATCAGGTTCAAAGGGTCCGGATACTTCCGTCTCAGTCTGCTGGGAGACTCCCCTAGTGTCTTTTCGTGTTTAATTGGCTTGCCCCATTAGTCTAGCATGAGTCGCTTTGCTTCGCTAGTCCTAGTTGAGCGCTTCCACTTGCTGAATCAGCTCCGATTTCGTCGGTCGCTGTTGCTCTTGGCTGTCGGCATACGTCTGCTTTAGCTTCAGGATGCGCATTACTTTAGCATCGAGCATCTCCGGCGTCAGCGTTTGGTCTTTGACGGCTTGCATCACTTCAGCATGAACTTTTGCGTAAGCACCTGCCTCTGAAAACATCGCCATATCAGCTCCATTGACGAGCGACTGACGTGCCGCTTCTGCGAGACCATATCGTTTCGTGATCGCTCCCATGACGAGATCATCCGTGATGATGACACCGTTGAATCCGAGTTGCTGACGCAAGAGGTCAGTCAAGATCGGCTTTGAGAGCGAGGATGGATTCGTATCGTCATACGCGGGATAGAGAATATGGGCAACCATCACCATCTCGGCGCCCTCTTGAATCGCTTCTTTAAACGGTAACAGTTCCGTCTGCTTCAGTTCTTCCTTTGATGCCGTCACTTTCGGTAGCCCGACATGGGAATCGACACTCGTATTGCCGTGACCGGGAAAATGTTTGACGACCGGAATCGTTCCCGTCTCCTGCATCCCGTGCATCAGGGCCGTACCAAGCGTCGCGACGGTCTTCGGATCAGCACTGAACGCACGGTCGCCGATGATCGGATTGTTCGGATTACTGTTGACGTCTAGGACCGGTGCGAAGTCCATGTTGAAGCCATAAAATCGTGACAAATGTCCGAGCGTACGTCCGACATCTTCCATTTTCGCATCATCTGCTCCTTGCGCCATCCGTTGACTCGTCGGTAGACGTAATCGTTGATCCGGTACCCGGCTGACCCGTCCGCCTTCTTCATCGATCCCAACAAACGCATACGGTTTTTGATTCGTCTCTTGAATCGCACGTGTGAACGTCAAGAGTTGTTCTTCTGACGTGATGTTTCCGCCGAGCAATAAGACCCCGCCAATCGCATGCGTCTGTAACAATTTCCGGTCAGCTGCTGAAAGTTCCGTGCCGGCGACTCCGATATAGAGCAGTTGATCGATTTTTTCTGACGTCGACATCGCTTTTAATTGTTGCTTTAGTTTTGCTTGTTGTCGTTCTTCTTTCGTCGGCTCAGGCTTCGGTTTCTTTTCTTCTGTCGGTTGTTTCGATTCCGGTTGTGATGATTTCGTTGGTTCCGTCGTCTCCTGCGCACACCCTGCAAGCAACAGGCAACCGATCAGTACGACTTTCTTCACAAAGGATCCTCGCTCCGGACACCATTGATCGAATAATAGACGGAAATCTCAGCGTTCAGGGATTGCGAGACCGAACAATATTTATCCTTTGATAACGAGATGGCGCGACGGACCTTATCTTCCGGGAGATCTCCTTCGAGCCGGTAATGAATCGAGATCGACGTAAAACGCCGCGGATGGTCCTCTGCCCGTTCTCCTTCGATATCCATTTCGAAATGGGTGATCGTCAAGCGCATCTTCTCTAAGATCGAAACGATATCAATTCCGGTACAGCCGGCAACGGCATGTAGCAGTAGCTCAGTCGGTCGCGGCGCTTGATTTTCACCCCCGTTTTCGGGTGCTGCATCCATCGCCAGGTGATGCCCTGATTCCGTCTGTCCACTAAACCCCATCTGTTTGTTCCATGTCACTGTCGCTTGCATCGTTTCCACTCCTTTATAAGTAGTCTTCTTCTGTAGTATACGCAAAAAACAGTACGCCTGGAAATTCACACGCTATTTCGAATAATGGTTCTTTTCCCGAAATCTTGCTTTGCGATACCCGACGAAATCGTTTCATGCTATCCTGTTACTCATAGTTTCGCGCGCAAGCGCTAGAATTGAGGAATTATCCATGTCACCTACTACTCGTTTAAGTCGACGCGATTGGCTCTTGATCGCCACGTTGTCGCTCCTGACGTTCGTACTCGGAACAAGCGAATTCGTCATCGTCGGGATCCTCGCTGAAATCTCCTCAGCCCTTGATATCACGATCGCAACAGCCGGTACGCTCGTCTCAGCCTTTGCCATCTCCTTTGCAATCGGTACACCGATCGTCATGTCGCTGACCGGTCATCTGGAACGGCGTCGCCTGATCCTACGTCTCTTACTCGCCTGGGTCTTACTGAACCTTGCCAGTAGTTTTGCTCCAAGTTACGAAGTGTTGCTCGCAACCCGCATTCTGACAGCCATCTTGACTGGTGTCTTGATCTCGCTCGCAATGGTCGTCGCAAGTGACGGTGTACCTGTCGCGAAGCGCGGTGTCGCCGTCTCGTTCATTTTCGGTGGTTTTACACTTGCGAACGTTTTAGGTGTCCCGATCGGAACGTTCATCGGGCAACATGCTGGCTTTGAAGCCACGTTCTGGCTAACGACAGTCATGGGAATGATTGCGTTCCTCGCAGTATGGAAGATCGTTCCGGTCCAGCAATCGACGGGTTCTGGTTCTATTAAGGAACAGCTTGGATTGCTCGCCAACCCACGGATCCTGATCGCCTTCTTTATTCCGTCGTTTGGATTCGGGGCAACTTACGTCGTCTACACATATCTCGTGCCGATTCTGCAAACAGAACTCGGGATTGCGAAAACGTGGATCAGTCCGATCTTGCTCGCTTACGGCGTCGTCTCAATCTTTAGTAACATCCTTGCCGGCAAGATTGCTAGCAAAAATCCGATGGGACGCTTACGGTTCGTCTTCGTCGTGCAAGCAGTCGTTCTTGCTGCATTATACTTCACGACAGCATCCCTTCCGCTTGGTCTGTTCAACATCGCCTTGATGTCGTTGATGTCGATTCTACTGACGACTTCGACACAAATCTATTTGATTGACCTCGCTGAAAAGTTCAACCCGGAAGCAAAAGGACTCGCCGCTTCATTGATGCCGGTTGCGAGTAACGTCGGGATTGCTTTTGGTTCGGCACTCGGTGGCATCGTCTATGCGAACGGTCCGATGATGAACACGGCACTCGTCGGTGGACTGGTCGCGCTCGTTGCTGCTTTATTGACTGCAGTCAGTCATCGCCTCGATCAACGGTCATGAAACCGTTACCTTATCCTTTTTTGTAACAGGTCGATGACGGTTCGATGACGTTATGATGATAGTCCCCATCTCGCTGATGATTTTTCAGTATGATGGGGACTATGTTGTAGTAGAGGAGTGTCTGAAAGTGAAAGCATTACACATCATCGGTCTCGGTCTGTTGACGATCATCCGACTCTGGCTCGGAATCCAGTGGTTCATCGCTGGAATCGGTAAGTACATTAATGGCTTTGATGCAAAACCGTTTCTCGAAGGAGCGCTCGCGAAGTCAACTGGTGAAGACGCATTCGTCAGTTCCTGGTACGCGACGTGGATTGAGCAACTCGCCTTACCGAACGACGGGCTGATCAACGCCTTGATTCCGTTCGCGGAACTCGTCGTCGGGATTCTGTTGATTCTTAGTCTGTTGACAGTTCCTGCACTGGTTGTCGGAAGCATCATGAATCTCAATTACTTACTCGCTGGGACGATCGCATTGAATCCAGTATTCTTAGCAGCGTCAATCGCCTTACTGGCTGCAGGACGCTTTGCGTATCAAATCGGCATCGATCACTGGATCATCCGCTGGTATCGTTCGTCGCAGCAACCGCATCCCCTGGACCGGATTCCGGTCTAACGAAAAAAACTCTCCCAAACGCGGGAGAGTTATTTTTTTTGTTGCTCAAGAATCGTCTGTTGTGTCGGGGTCCCGCCGACTGAGACCGTACGCTCGAGGAATAGGTATGGTTTACCATCAACTTCAAAGCGACGGTCACCGAGATAACGTGCCGAATGCCCATCCGTTGCGAGTTTTTGTTCGATTGCTGCGACATGTTCGTCGAGTGAATAAAACCGATCGTCAAACGTCATCGTGATGTTTTTCTTACGATACCCGAGTAAGAAATTGTAGTAGAACCAATACATAGCACCTGCGAAGACGACAAAAATCAAGAATTGCATATGAGTTCCCCCTTTGTATAGTCTTTATACGTTGGAAGAAAACGGGAGGTTTCAAGTTATTGAATGAAATTTCTATAACTTACTTCAATCGCATATCACTTAGTGATAACTTAACCTTGGAATTTTTATTTCTAATGTTTCCCTCATATTCAATATTTGCTGATGTTGGATTGAAAACCAATACTCTGTAATCATCATTTTTTAGCTGATAAGAAAAATAAATGCGTCCATTTTCCAAAATCGAGACCGGGAATCCACTTCCATCTGTGAATTTTTTACGATCAGGAAGTGGAACTTGATGTACTGTATATTTTTCCGACTCTATATCCAACGTATTCCAGCTTAACTGTGTATCATCATTTTCATTTATCGTCACGATTAATTTGCCTTCATTTAAAATCCGAGTATTCAAATCGTCTCCTTCCAGTTGCTTTAATCGTTTCGTCTTTTTTCCGTCTGTCATAAGCAGACGCTGCTGTTCAGTATCGGGGTTATTCTTAGAAAAATATGTTTGAGAAAAAAGTAGTTGTCCTTTATAGAACGACTCAATGTATTCATTCTTCTTTAATTTGATTGGTAGTTGTTGTTTACGTACGCTATTATTTTTTAAGTTAATGACATAAATAAAGCTTCTTTGGGTCTGCTCATCCATCGAATAGCGCTCCACATAAAGGAGATCTTCTGTTCGTTGAAAGGGTGAGTAGGCGTACTTTTTATTATTAACTTCTGAGGGAGTGCTCAATTGTTTTGTCGTCAATTTTTTAGTTTTAAGATCCCAGTATTGCAACTCCCAACTACCGTCTTCTCGACCTTTTAATCCGTATGTTACAGAATCTTGCATGAGAGTATCCGTTTCCTCTTGCATGAATTGTTTAAACGAACGTGGTGCTTCATCGTATATATAAACACGATCGAGATACAGATTATTTAGATAAGATGATTTTGATTCAGAGACTTGTCCATCTCTAATCGAAACAGCGTAATCTGTGGGTTGACGAACTACATCGATTAAGTTGATTTGTAGATTTTGAAGAGTGCTTTGCTTTGGGTTACCGCTCTTTGTTTCAACTATCAATTCAGGTTTTTCTAAATTCAAGACGTATCCTACGTAAAAAGCTAGTGATGCGACACTGATTAGTATAAAACCTATAAAATATTTATATGAACGCATATTATCCTCCTTAGACCGAGATTTTCCATTTCAGAAGTCGTAAACTTCTCCACAAGGCATAAATCATATAGATAAAAACAAACCCTATAAATAAGGCATCTTTTTCAGAACTTAGTAATAAATGTGTTTGATCTAAAAAGTAGAGACAAATGAACGAATACGCTACAAAAATTGTCGTTTCAATCGCGACTCGAATCAATCCTTTTACTTTTCGATGTGATCGCTCCAACAAAACGAGCAAAAAGATTAAACAGATAACCATTGTAGAAATAAGGATGATGAGAATCATATTGGTTAAATTCGTCGTATAAAATTCTTCCAATGAACTACTGAATATATTCGTATTAGAACTTTTTTGATACTCCGCTTGGATTGACCAATCAAATAAATAAGATCCAACCTTAAGAAAACACCATTGCAAACCAATAAAGCTAATCATGACCAGAAATACAGCAGTTAATTTTGAAAAGAAAATGCTATATCTTCGCCCTGGAAGCATTAATAGTCGATAGATGTATTTTGTTTCCCCAAGCCAATCACGATACCAAATTTGAAATGCGTAAATCACAACGAATACAATTCCTATCAAAGTCATAAATACGAAAAAAGATGTCGTATCTGCATAATCTAGCTTTCCAATTTGTTGAAGTGCCTCTGATAATGTTGCACGATTATTTTCCATGAAATTCTTGATCTCTTGCTCATGAAGCATCACTTGCGCAACGACCGACACCAGCTCAATTGCTACCATAGCAAGTACGACAATCACATAAAGCTTAAAACTCCGCTTAATCTCTTCGTTCGTCAATTGTATGTATTGTTTCATCGCTGATAGACCTCCCGCATCCGGTCCTGAACCGATTTCCCGTACAGTTCTCGCATCTCTTCCGTCTCATGTTCATCGATGATTCGACCGTCCTGCAAGAAGACGACTCGGTCGATCAAATGCTCGATTTCCTGAATTTCGTGTGTCGTCATCAGGATACCGCGCCCTTCCATGAAATGACTCGAGAATAGTCCTGCGATCTGTTCTTTCGTAAACAGATCGATCCCAGCGAATGGTTCGTCGAGTAGTAAGTACGGACGATCGAGCGCAAAACCAAGAATCAAGCTGACCTTCGCCTGGTTCCCTTTTGATAAGTCCGTGATCTTATCTGTCGATAACAACTGGAAGATCCGCATCAGTTCATCAGCTGTCGCCTGGTTCCAGTCGGAGTAATAATCCGCCATATACGTCAGCGCATCACCGACCGTCATGTAGCCGGGCATCGTCTGGATATCCGGAACGAAGGCGATTTTGTTTCGATTGACCTCGCCATCGACGAGAACCGTTCCCGCGTTGACTGGGACGAGACCTGCGATTGCCTTCAGGATCGTTGATTTCCCCTCACCGTTAAGTCCAATCAGACACGTCAATTGATTCATCGGAACCGAGAACGATACTCCTTGAAGAACCGGTTTTTTCCCGTACTTCTTTTGTAAGCCATGGACTTCAAGCATCGATCTTCCTCCGTTCCGTTTCCTGATAGACCGCCTCGACCTTCGAGACGACCTCATCGAGTGGGATTTGAATTGCCTTGACGGCATCGATGAATTCAGAGACGGCTTCTTCCAGCATCTCGGCACGTACTTTTTGGACGACTTGTGGATCACGTGTAATCTTACTCGGGACATTCCGTTCTGTTGTAATCAATTGCTGCTCCTCCATCTCTTTGTATGCTTTTTGTGCGGTATTCGGATTGATTCCGAGCTGTGCGGCGATTTCGCGGCGGGACGGGATTTCTTGCCCGCTTTGCAATTCCTCGGTCGCAATTCGTTGTTTGAACCAACGGACGACCTGCAGGTACACCGGGCTTCTTTGGTCGAACTGCATCGGTAGACCTCCCTTTCCTGTATAATGTATTAAAACAATAATACACTTCTCTTCTGTATCATACTCACCATACAGTTTGACTGTCAAGATAGTTTGTCTTCTTTATCACGAAAAAACCACCATCCGATTTTGGATGGTGGTCACTTCACTCGTTAATAGGGATTCGGATCTTCCTGCGGTGTATCCGGAATCTCGGTTGGTTCTGGGAACGTATCCGGTTCCGGCTGACGGACTGGGTCCTCCTGTGGCGTATCTGGCACCTCACTCGGTGGTGTCTGCGGGACCTCGTCCGGTTGATGATCCGGTTCGCGTTCTGGCACTTCATTCGGATTTTTCTTCATCTTGATCTCCCCCTTAAGACGTAATGTAATCGCCACCGTTGATATGAATCGTCTGACCTGTGACGTAACTTGAATCGCGGGAGGCGAGATACACATAGGCCGCTGCATTCTCAGACGGTTGACCCCGACGCTTCATTAACGTGTTTTCCCCGTGTGCCTCCACTTTTTCCTTCGTGAACGTCGCTGGAATGAGCGGTGTCCAAATCGGACCTGGTGCGACGGCATTGACCCGAATCCCTTGTTTGATCAAGCTTGATGCAAGTGAACGCGTCAGTGTCGCGATTGCTCCCTTCGTCGCCGAATAATCGATCAACGTTGGTGCACCGGCGTATGCTGTCACGGACGAGGTATTGATGATCGTGTCTTCTTTTTTTAGATGCGGCAATGCGGCTTGCGTCAGGTAGACAATCGAGAATACATTCGTCTCGAACGTTTCTCGGAGTTGATCCGGTGTGATGGCTAGAAAGTCATCTTGCGGGAATTGTTTCCCGGCATTATTAACGAGAATGTTCAATTGTCCAAACTCTGCGATGACGGTATCGATGATTGGTTGTGCGTGTTCCGGTCGACTAATATCTTTCGCGATCTTTAATGCTTTGACGCCGTATGATTCGATGGTTGCCACCGTTTTTTCAGCGTCTTTCCCCTCATTTAAGTAAACGATCGCGACGTTCGCCCCTTCTTTAGCGAAAGCGACGGCAACAGCACGCCCGATTCCACTATCCCCTCCGGTAATCAACGCGACTTTCCCTTTTAACTTACCTGAACCGACATAATCTGGATCATCGTAGATCGGCTCCGGTTTCATGATATATTCGATGCCCGGCTGTCGCTCCTGCGTCTGCCCTCGTGCTTCCTGATGTAACGCTTCGAACTGCTCTTCCCTCATGAACGTTCCACTCCCTCATCGATGACATAATGAATCATATGTTCAACGATTCCCTTGCGAAGTATATGTAAACGCTTTTCTAAAAAAGTCAGATGTCATTCGTCAACAGGGGCGGGAATATACTCGTTCGGAGCATATGCGTGAGTTCACTTGGATACAACGTATATTGATCTAACTTTTCGAACGGTACGAACCGATATGTCAATCCTTCACCTTCTGGTCCATAGAAGTCATCCGTTGAGAGCGGTAATGGTTCACGGCACGTCACTTCATAAAATAGTCCCAGTTCGTGAAATTGGTGCGCCGCATAATCAAAGAAATTTTCATGGAGGAAACGGAAGACCGGTGGCTCGATCAACTGACCTAGTTCTTCTAATATTTCACGTTCAATCGCTTTGGCACCATTTTCACCGAAGTGAACACGCCCTCCCGGTAATGACCAAAAATCATCTTCTCCTTGACGATGAATCAAAAGATGTCCATCTTGTATGAGCAGCGCCACTGCGCGAATGTTAAGCTTTTTTTGATCTACTGTAAACGTTAAGTCCATTTTATTTCCTACTCTCTTCTTATTAGATTCCCATACTTTCTCATCATTTCCCACGATTCTATTTTGTCATCAAATTCATCTCGTTGTAACATAAATTCATCTTGATTTTAAAGGATTTTCGAATTGAACGATCACTCAATATTACAACAAATGTTATTAGAATATATTTTAGAAATCGAATTGAAACACAACGGTCTGATAGTTGAATGCTATACTCTCGTTAGTCAAATGACCGCATCACTCACTTCAACACACACTAAACGCATCCACTTCTATAGATGTCATTCCGACGACAACACTAGATATTCAACTTAGGAGGAACATTCATGAAACGAACAATCACGACGTTAGCAATGAGCGCCCTCGTTGTTTCAGGTTTTGCAGCTACGGGCACAGGTAAAGTTGAAGCCTCTTCTGGCTCATCGTATAAAGTAAAGATTAAAGCAGACGGACTTCGCGTCCGGACTGGTCCATCGTTAAAACACCGCATCGTCGACGGCGTCAATGCGGGTCAAACATTCAAGTACCTCGGTCAGACAGGGAACTGGACGAAAATCATGCATAAAGGTGAAAAACGCTACGTCTATTCTGGTTACGTCAAGAAGTACAGTACTTCTAGCAAATCAGCGAAAAAAGCTTCGTTCTCTTCATCGACTGGATTCATGCGTCCGACAAGCGGACCAATCACGCAAGGCTACGGGAATGCTAGCGGTAAGTACGGCTACACGTTCCACAACGGCATCGATTTCGGAGCACCGACTGGAGCACCAGTTAAAGCAGCTGCTGCCGGAAAAGTCATCAAGTCGTCATATCAGGGAGCTTATGGTAACCATGTCATGGTCGAACATAATGTGAACGGTATTTCGTACACAACCGTGTATGCTCACCTTAGCAAACGTTCTGTCTTCGTCGGTCAATCAATCCCGAAAGGCGCGAATATCGGAGCTGTCGGTAGCACTGGTAACTCATTCGGATCTCACCTGCACTTCGAGATCCACCGCGGAAACTACACCTACAGCGGTTCGTCTGCAGCAAGCAGCGTCAACCCACTCGCTTTCTTATAATCACTTTTAAGGTACTCCGTACGGGGTACCTTTTTTGAATTCCATCCAATTTTACATTTTATCCAATTACACCCAAATGAGTCAACTTACTTTCATGATGATAGCAAGCGACTAGTATTAAATCTTACTAGACTAATTCGTTGAATTGATAAGATTGTCTTTCTTTCATTAAAACATTAAAATCCCCGTAAACATGACTTCTCGTAATGTCTACGGGGATAGCGATATAGTGTTAGACGAGCATTTCTGTCTGTTTCGCTTCAATCGTCGAGGCGATCGCACGCGCTGCGGCTTGTCCTCCGTAAATCGAGCGAGCGAACGGACCAACCGTTAAGTCAGCGAGGCTGCCTGTCGCGAATAAGTTCTCTCCCCATTCAAAGGTTTCTTCATCTAATAACGGTGTCCGGCAAGGAGATAATGGCAGCTTCAACTCTTGCTGGACGGCTTCAAGCCAAGATCCTTCAACGACCATCGGACGGATACCCGTTGCGCAAATAATCGATTCAGCGGTGAGAATACGACCATCCATCAGCTTTACTCCGCTTTCGACTTCCTGCTCGACTTCACCAATCACATGACTGATGATTCCTTCTCGAATCAGATGACGGACACGTTGAATCAAATCCTGTGTTGCCGTTCCCGGGCGACGCTCCTGTACGATCAGCGCTCGTTTTTCGCTAGCCGACAAGGACTTGAATGGTGTCAATCCTTTTGGTCCCATGAATTTTCGATCGGCATCGAATGCACTTTTTTCGAGCGGACGTCGTGAAAGAAGGGTCACCTGCCCGGGATAGCGCTCGGCACATTGAATCGTATGATGCAGAGCACTAATTCCACCTCCGATGATGACGACCGGTGGTGTATCGTGCTTCGATAAGAAAACGTGACGCGCCGATTTCGCCCATTCTGGCATGACGTGATGTTCCGATTGTCCGAGAGCGAGAACGACATGGTTTGTTCGTAACTCGCCTTCGTCTGTCGAGACAATCCACGTTCCGCTTTCTCGTCTTAGTCCTGTGACTTCCCCTTGGACCCAGCTCGCCTCCACTTCATTTTGCTTCGCCAATTGAAGAGCATGGTCGTTGAATAATTCCAAGGATGGCCGTCCGTATGTATCCTTGAAGGCTTGATGTGTATAATCCTGTTCTTCCGCATGATGCCTGAGACTCGTCGGATTCGTCGAAGTGTGGTGCACCCGAGTTGAACGTAGGTAAGGCATGCCGATCCGTTCGGTTTGTTTCCGCCAGTTCATCAATGGTTGCCGATGACGGTCGATGATCCGTATCATCTCCCGATCGATTCCTTTTTCACGTAAGGCATTGAATACCGTCATTCCATGAATTCCTCCGCCAACAATCACCCATTCATATCGATCCGTCATCACAAAACTCCTTTACCTTAATTAAATCGTAATCATTACGTTTTATAACGATAGCGTGTTTTTAAGAAGAATTCAAGCGTCATTCGACGAAAGCCCATAAAAAATCCGCTTCCTCTCGGTAGAGGAAGCGGATTTAAACGCATCAATCAGGAAGAAGCATGTTTCGCTAGATACGCTTTCGAATAGCGGTCAGCTGCGATGATCGCATCCGCGACTTCGTCCGCCGTGACGTTAAAACCGCTGTGGATCGTCTCGCCTTCAGCAGTCGCTGCCTCGCCGACCTTGACGATGTCTTCACGCGACGCATCTTTTAGCTTGACGTCTTCGAGCGTCACCGGTAAGCCAAGATCCGTGTAGAGCGCGATGTACCGCTCGATTTCTTCTTGTGGATGTTCTTCGAGCGCCAGTTGAACGAGTGTACCAAAGGCAACTTTCTCACCATGCGTTAAGTGGTGAATCTCACCATCCAGCGCTGTAAACCCGTTATGGATCGCATGCGCTGCAGCTAATCCACCACTCTCGAAGCCGAGTCCACTTAAGAGCGTATTTGCCTCGACGACGGCTTCAAGTGCCGGCGTGACGACTTGCGCTTGAACGGATTCATACGCCAAGCGACCATGCTCGAACAAGACTTCCTCACACCGTTTAGCGATCGCTTGTGCCGCAATCGTTGGTCGTCCTCCTGCCATCGTTTGTCCACCAAAAGCGACGACACTCCGGACCTCGACCCACGTCGCGAGCGCATCCGCGATTCCGGACGCGAAGAAACGCGCTGGTGCTTGGGCGATCAGCTTCGTATCGACGAGAACGAGATCGGGATTCTTCTTATAGAATCGGTAACTTTCGAAAATCCCTTCGTCGGAATAGATGACGGACAGGGCACTCGTCGGGGCATCGGTCGAAGCAAGCGTCGGAACGATGACGACGGACACGTTCAGCTCATCCGAGACGGCTTTTGCCGTATCGAGCGTCTTTCCGCCTCCCACACCCATGACGAACCGGACATCTGCCGCTTGTGCTTGCTCAGCGATTCGTTTCACTTCATGCCGTGAGGCTTCACCACTGAAGTCCGCTTTCTCGATGCCGACGTTTTCGCCGGACAACGAATGCTCAACACGTTCCTTGACGATTTTCCAGACGACATCATCCGCGATGACGAGCGCTTTTTCACCGAACGGGCTCACATATGTACCGAGCCGGTCAATGACATCCTTTCCTTGGACATACTTTGAGGGACTAATGAAGACACGTTCTGACATGTTTCAACATCCTTTCTGTAAGGGACACGATAGTCAATGACATACAGTAGAGGAATTGCCTTTTCTGCTGACGTTTAAACCCCATCGATTCGAATCATTTTGACAAAACGGGTACTCTTTCAAGTGCTTGAACAATAAGAAGTCGATCACTTTTTAAACGCTTGTCTGGATCAGGACCGAACCATTCGAGACTTGCTGTCAAGTGATCGAGATGACCTGAAACGTCTTCAAAGAACTGGTGATAATCGACGATGCCTTCGAACAATGGAACCATCCCTTCCCGCGATCCACTTGCCGCATAGACATTTGTTGGTTCAAAGACTGAGAATTGATCAACATTCGCCACTGTTTTTAAATGTAGGTGATCCACATACGATGCGAGTCTGAAGTATGCTTCGACGGGATCTGCCTTTGATTCGATGACGTGTAAGACGTCAAAGTTGATTCGACATGCCGGGTGGTTGATCGCTTGTAGTAAACGTATCGTTGCCTCTACCGTATCTGTTGCCGTGTTCGGATGAAATTCAAGTAATAATCGCTGTCCTGCAGGATCAAGGACACGGCAAATCCCGTTCAATCGATAAACGAGTTGATCCCATTTGGCATCGGATAAGGTATGGCTCGCCTCATTACCAGCAAAGATGCGGATGCGCTGCGTTCCGATTCGTGTCGCTAATCGCGAGAGTCGTTTCGTCTCCGCAAGTAGTTTTGACATCGGTGTGCTTAAATTTAAATAATGACTCAACATACTGACGTTCAGATGGGACGACTTCAG
Organism: Exiguobacterium sp. OS-77; assembly: GCF_000414195.2. NCBI lineage: Bacteria > Bacillati > Bacillota > Bacilli > Caryophanales > Exiguobacterium > Exiguobacterium sp. OS-77. Next base: position 1,966,887 of record NZ_DF239008.1, read on the forward strand.
CCGATCGACTTCTTCCGTTCTTAAATGTTCAGCATGAACACCCCAAATATCAATGGCGTCAAAGTGTTCTTCTGTAGCAAAATCGATCAAATCATTAAATGAACGCAGATGATGCCGATAGCTGATCGTACAGAGTGCGAGTTTCATGTTCAATCCCCTCCTGTCGTTGATACGCATGGAACGTGTCGACGAGTTGCCGTTTAATGGCACTCTCCCGTGCCCATTGTTCTTCGATCAATCGTTCGATTTCTAAGTACACTTCCGGTTGGCGCGTTACAGCGTATTTGACAGCCCGATGCTGGATGACAGAGTATTGATTGACTAATGTTTCAACCTCATCCGTCCATTCTTCAAAATCAGATGTCTGCAAGTCGCGTCCAATCGCTTCATATAAATAAGCAAATGCATGCTCATAGGCATATTTTCGAATGGCAATGACAGGTAACTGCTTTAAGGCATTCGGTAATCCCTCAGGTTGTTCACGATAGTGATGCACAACACGTTTGACTGCCTCAGTCAATGGATGTTGTACTTTTATACAACTCATGAAATACGCACTTACCGTCGTCGCATTCGGTATTCGAACATCCGTACTTCGAAACGCAAACCCACCAGCGACAGCAGGATGACGGACCGCTTCAAGAATACGTTCTCTTTCTAGTTCACCTTCATACCGGAAATCAGGATCAAGCATATGCCATATTTCCGGATCTTCTGTCGCCTCTAACATGACGTAGTGGGGAAACACATCATGGTGAAATTTATTTTCGCGCTCAGGTAGACTAGCTAAATCCAACATGACGATCACTGACTCGTCCATATTTTTCTGTTCAATCCGTTGAATCAGCTGAGTGATGTTTTCTTCTTTTGATTGTTTGTGATCGTACCATTCTTCGACTGGGATTCCGTAAAGACGTTCATACCAAACAAGCATCTCCTGATGGTTAATTGTTTCATCATGATGCGAGAGGACATAATCGGCTGACATGGAAAAGGAAGAGTCCCACACGCCAAAGTAATAGGGACGATGGTCCGCGGCCGATCGTTTAATCGTCTCGCAGACGCAACTGACGAGACAGTGTACTTTAATCATGAATGACCTCCTGTAAAACAGACATCAACTCTTCTACTCGCATTTTGGGAAGGGCTGACATGTGCTCATCGGGAATCACTAATCCGTGTTCCAATTCAAGGTGAAGCAACAGATGAATCAAGCGCATCGAATCCAGTCCTAGATCATCTCGTAGAGAGTCTGTTGTCGAAATAGCGACAGATGATGACCATTCGAGCTGTTCGGTCAGTATATCTTCGAATTGCGCAATCGTTAAACGGGACATGTTTGTTCCCCCAATCGTTTTCTACTCACTTTCCCATTCACAGACAGCTCAATTTGCTCAACGAGTTGCCACTCCGTCGGTCGTTGATGAGGTGCGAGATGCTGCGTGCAATGTTGTTTTAGTTCTTCCTCCGATGCCGTCGTCACGAGTTGAGCGCAGACGCGCTCTCCTTGGAACGCATCCATTCGTTTAAAGACGACGACAGCCTCGACGGTTGGCAGCTGATACAAGACATCTTCGACTTCTCCGGGGTAGACGGATAAGCCAGACACATTGATCATCTCATCGAGTCGGCTAAGAAAGTGCAGCCCGTCTTCAACGTACATTAAATCCTTCGTACCAATCCGTACGCCTTGTTGCGAAACGACTAATTCTGCTGGTTTTCCCTTCGTTCCAGTTTCAATCTCAAGATGCTCTAGTGGAAAGCCGATCGCTTGCGGACTCGGCGGATTCGGATGAAGTGCGATACAGCCGATTTCTGAACAGCCATATTGTTGAAGCAAATGATGTGTCTTCCGTTCAATCGAACGGAACCACTTTTCTGGTAATGTCATCCCGGAAATCATCACTGCGTGAACGGATTCCGGGAACAAACTCATCGCATACGCCAGTCCCGGTGCCGTATAGATGATCGCGTCCGGATGCAAACGATGGATTGCTAGCACATGACGTGGTGAGAAATCTTGTAAGATGACTGGTGTTGCTCCACGTCTTAAAGTCGCGAACACTCCACACAGTAATCCGAATGAGTGCGACGTCGGACAAGCAACGATCGTCGCTTTCGTCGTCAGCGGAAAACTATTCGTATAGGCATTCAGTTCCGTCTCGATCGACTCCCATGTCCGGTGAATGATTTTCGGTTGCCCCGTCGTACCGGAACTGAATTGAATCAATCCACCCGCACGTTTTTCCGCTTCCGGAAGCGGAACGATGGTCTCTTGATAAATCAAATAGTCACATCCGGCTTGTATCGCTAGACGCTCAGCACCGGAAACAGGCGTCTCCGGATGAATGGGAAGGATTGTTCCATTCATTCGTCGCATCGCAAGACAGAGAGCTAACCACGCTTTTGTATCTGACGTACAGATGGCTACGGTCTTCCCTTCCGTTATGAACGACTGCTTCACCAGTTCGTGTGTCGTCAATTCTTCTTCTGTCACCCATTCTTTCTCAATCCATAGCATGATTGTCTTCCTCTCCTCGTTGAACGAGTGAATTTTTTACATCGATTTGATTCGTCAAACCAAACCGTGGTACCAGTAAGGCTTCTGCCGTTACTCTTTGTTCGTACCATCCGATGCGTTCTAGTCGGTCCCGATCAATCGGCAACCCCTCGATCGTCTGATGCATCCAATCAAAGAACGTCGCTTCATTCAAGTTCTCCGTCAGTTCAAGTTGATACGCTAGTTCCGTCAAATGATAGACGAATAATGTATCGTACAGCAGCTCGCGTAAGGCAAGCGGGTGTGACATTTCGTAATAGGTGTTGAGCGGTGCATCAAAATCAGGATGTAGCCTCTTAAAATCGGGTACATTCGATGGATCGTCGAGTAACTCGGTGACGAATTCGACGCTATCATGAAAATCGCGGAGAATGATCCGTTCCGGCCATCCGTCCCGTAAGACAAGTAACGTATTTTGAGCGTGAGCTTCCACACCGATTCCTTTCTCGATCACGAGTCGGATGACTGGTTCGAGATAGACGCCAAAGAATCGACGAAGCCACCGTTCATGACCATATCGTTCCAACCACGGTTCTAAAAAATGTCGTCCATCCACCTCGATTTGAGCAAGTGCGGTCAAAGGCATGACTTGCTCACCCGGTTGAGCATACGTCAAGACGTTTTCACGAAAGACACAGCCGACCCGACCCGCAAGTGGACCGCTCGAGCCGACGCATGAAGCAAATTCAGATAACAACGTCATCGGCAATTCACTCGCCTGTTTTTTCAACCAATCCGATACTGCAGGAGCTGCCACGACATTCGGCACGGAAAAAGTCCGAACGGCTGACGTTTGCTTCAAGTCGAGCGGCAATTTGATATGCGGTAGTTCGGGCTGACCTGGACAAAAAACGGTTCGAATCGACTGCGTCGCTTGCACGAATATCCCTCCTTCGCCTAAGTCGACACCTCCGACTTGTGCCACCTCCTGCTTGATACGTAACCATTGCCATGGGTGGACCGGAAGAATCTGATAATCGGTTTGATTGAGCTCTTCCAGTTTGACTAAAAACATATGTAGGAGCGGTTCTCCAAGGATCAGTGGAATAGGTAAGATTCCATTCCCTTGAACGAGCATAGAAGGTAAGGCAATCCAATGTAACTGGAAGCGATTGCCCGCTTCAGGTCCGTATGCCTCGTGATCAGCTCGCGAAAAACCAATCCTTGATTTATAACAAGGATGATAGGGATGCCCTTCGATGATGGTCTGCTCCAACTCTTCATAATCTAAGCCTGCTCGATGGATTCGTAGACGATGTCGCTGCGACGAGTCATCGAAATCATGTGTACGTCGCAACTCTTCCTGAAAGTCGTCCGGGATCGGCAACTGCGTCAAGAGATGCTCAAACCAGTCGTTGACGCCAGATGACTTCGATGAGCGTAACGTCGTGATGTCGAGCCGGATTCGGTCGAAAGGACCGCGTTTTCCTTCGACTGTCACTTCACTATCTTTTATGTGGAATGTAAAACGATGCTTCGTTCCGTTGTTCATTTCAGTAAAAGGAAGAATCTGCTCGAATAACAAACTCTCAAGAAGTTGTTTGCAGATGCGTGTTTTGCTGTCGTAAAGCATAGTTGCCCTCCCGTAACGGATTATCCAAGTCGATGAAACAAACCCGTTCCCCCTCGACTTCAAGTTCATCGAGTCTTTGTAGGCGTGTTAGTAAATTCGCCTTGTATGGAAGTGTCGGCGATTCTAACAACATCAAAAGCCAAGCTCTGCCTCGCCCTTCTAGACTTTTAACTCGTACTTGACACCATTCGTGCAGTAACGCGATAGCAACTTCTTCCTTTAATAATGTGTCTGCTGCCAATCGGTCGATGATACTCGCTAGATGGTTCCAAATCATGTAGTACGTCAAACGCTCAGCAATGACTTCTTCTGGGTAGAACAACGTCGTATGCTTCAGTTCCGGTTCCAGCAGGGTAAAGGAATCTCGATTCGTGTCTGCTAAGTAATAGCCTTGATTATCCCGGACGTGATATCGAACCGGCCATCCGTCTTCCAATGTGATGAGACTATTTTGCTGATGCGCCTCGAGTCCGATTCCTTGTTCCTCATACAGTGTAACGATTGCTCCTAACGTCAACTCCAGGTACTGTTTCCACCACCGAGTGACATGTTTCGATGCGATTGATCCCGACTGCCGGATGAGCCGCAGCAGGAGCGATTCTGAATTCGGTAATGCCGGTTGGACGAGTGCCGCAACATTTACCGCGTGGGGTGCTGGCTCTCGCAAAATGACTTCGAATCCGGTCTCTTCTTTAGTCCGGATCGCTAAATATGCAGGATCGTGAATAAGGTCAAACGTATCAGGCAGAGACAGATGACAAAACAAGCGATACATCAAATAACCAGCCTCTAATTCGTGTCGCTTGTTGACGCGTCTTGAGTTCGTCACTTGGACAGGGATGGATAACTTCAACATATGACTTCGGTCGAGTGATTCGACGGTCCGGATCGACGAAGTTGCGTTATAGAGTGGTCCAGATGCGCCGTGATAACGGATAATATCTTGCTCAAACCATTGCTCGACTGTCGGCTGACGCAACAAATACTCGGCTTGAAGTGGATGAATCGGAACGAGTCGCTCTTGCGCTGTCACTTGAATCGAATCACCCAGTTGGTTTTCCATCAGCTGACTGATTGTCTCGTAGCTACCTGAACGTTCTTCGAGCAATGTCTCATGTACTGTAAAATAGTGAAGTTGAAACGGTTGACGGAATTCAGGCGCATACGCCTTTTGTTGCCAGTCGGTCATACCGACTCTACTTTTCGGGGTCGGATGGAACCAATGACCACACCACAAGCGTTGTTCATAATCGATGAACGTCTCTTGCTCTTGTGCGTTCAGCTGTTCCTCTAAAATCAATTGCACTGTCCGGTGACTGTCAAGAACGCGAAAGAGTAAGTCCGTTTGATTCGGGTCTTTTTGTTGAAGCTTGATGCAACAGGTGATGATACAGGACATGGCTGAAACTTCCCGCCATCCGCTTTTTGTCTCTTCACGAATCATTCCAATCTCGTGGCGTCCGATGATGGAACGACGTTTGATTTCGATGAGATACGGCTTCATCCAATAAAAAGAGGATGTCTCGGATGCATCAAACGGTCTCTCGTTGACCCATTCGCCCGGGTTCACTTCTCTGATGTAGCTGTTCATGAACGATTGAAGCGTCACCTCGGTCGCTAATCGCTCGATTTGTTCTTCGCATGTTCGCACGCTCTACTCCTCCTCTTATTGAAAATCATTCTCATTCCACATCAATAGAAAAACGGGTTTCCCCGTTTTTGATGGTGCGTATACACACTTATTTTAAGTAAAACGTTTTCAAGTTCCTTCAATCCGTTTTCACAATCGATTAAATGCAGAAGTCACATATCGTCGTGAGATTTAACACCAATCAAACAAACGATCCTCCCTAATATTCGTACGACAAGGCGACGACTTTTTAGGTTCATTTGTCAGTCTTCTCTGCCTCATCGTGAACTCCATCTGTAATGATAATCATTATCAATGATGAGTGACATGGATTTTCTTTTCATTCTTCATGGACAAACAAAACAGTTACTATCGCTGATATATGTATGCAATTGACGTAACATATGCATTCTCCCAAGTGGTCCCCACGGATCCCAATCGACACTGTCTGGGTAAAATATACGCTCCGACCTAACGGCACGAAGCGTTTGCCACACCCTCGTTCCTCGAATTCGTTCCACATCTGCAGGTTGACTCCACAGTATGAACAAACCATCCGGATCCAACTGCTGTAATGTTTCTAGGCTGATTGTCATGTAGACGGTGTGCGGGAGTCCTTCCACGGGCTGTAAACCGATTTCACTGAACAGAAAATCTAACATCGTATGCCCTGTTCGTCCGTACAGTCGGATTTCTGAGTCTCTGATCCAAATAACTGCCCATGTCACATTCCGATTGAATTCGAACTGTTGCTTCACAATTGTTTCAAGCGTTTCGACTTCGTTGATGATGTCAGTCGTTCGCTCAAGCGTATCGGTTGCCGTAGCAACAGCATACAAGTAATCCTTCCAACAAGTTTGTTTCGAAATATCGATGACCGGACAAGACGTCAACATAGGTGGTGATTCACCTCGTATCGGTGTCCGTAAAACGAGATCGAGATTTGATGTCTCAAACCATTCCGGTAAAATCGTTGCTGACGCGTCGTATAGTTGCGTACCTTCGAGTTCACTTAAATAGTCTGGCACACCGTTCGAACGATATTGTGTCGGAAAAGACGGTGCGATGACAGGTTGAATGCCAAGTGCCAATAAGTGATCTTGCAACAACGCTTGACTCCAGATTCCGACCCGTGGAAACAACCGTTTCCGGTACTGACTTGGTGATAGTCCCTCACGTTTTTTAAAGAGACGGCTGAAATAAAATTCATCATTGATTGATACACGTTCTGCGATCTCAGCAATCGTCCAATCTGGATGTGCAATCATCCACTCCTTCGCCCGTTGCATCCGCAATTGATGAATCAGTTCCTTTGGTGATTGATCGTAGTGCTTTTTGAATTGGCGGGAAAACGTCGGCAGTGACATATTCAACTCATTTGCCAAGTCACTGACTGTTCGTGATTTTCCGAGTTCTTCTAACCACTGGGACGTCACTTCCCCAAACGTCTGCTCATGACGACGTTCACTTAATTGCTCGAGCAGTTGATACAGATAGCGATGCTGTCTAAAAGAACCGGTCATTGTGTTTGGACATCCGCGCATTCGTTCTAAACACTCCACTAGTTCATCAGTTGGTTGACGGTAGACTAGAAATGGCGTCAATTCAACGTCTAACTGATACAACAAACAATGCCCTTCCTGAACGATGAATCGTTCACCTGGTTTCATGATGAAACAGGCTTCGCCCGATTCTAGACGTTTCCTTTCCGTGTAGGTAATGCCAACGCCTTGTATGACGACAATCAAACCCGGACGTATCGCTAATTGTCCTCCTGTCTGTAAAGCGTGTTTCCTCACTCGAAATGCATGCAGTGCTTCTGTCATTTTCAACTCACTCCTAAAAACATATACCATCTGACGCTTTTCTGTATCCGTTCAATCTTGATCAATATGAAAGGGAATCTTCGAGATGCTTTTCTTTCACTTGCCTACGTGATCGTTTATTGTTGTGTCGATCATAGATCTGCTGTCTTAAATCCAATCACATCATAGTAATGTTGCTGACCGTCAAGAATGAAGGAGGGACCTGGTTGCCCCCTTCTTTCTCGGTGACCGGCAAGGTGTACCTCACTCGTTTCCCACGCTTTCCAGTCTTGTTCCGATTCCCAGCGGATCAGGACAAGAACTTCTTCTTCCTCTTTTGTACGCTTCTTATGTAAGACACTTAAATCGAGGAACCCTGGTTGTTGCTCGATGATTCCCTTTCCTGAAAAACGCTCGATCATTTCAACAGCACTTCCTTTTTTGACTTTAAATGTCTTTAATTGGATGAACATCACCTATCACTCCTTCTAATTGATAATGAATATCATTTGCATTAACACTATAGCATTATTCCACCGGTTTTTGTCAACAACTGTTGTTAGAATACGTTTCATCGTTACAAAAAAATCCCTTCACCCAGTGTAATCTGAGTGAAGGGATTTAATTTAAGCCACACGCGACGACGATTGTGTCTCCGCTGTTTTCTTACCGACGACTGCTCCGATCACTCCACCAATGATGGCTGGTACGACCCATCCAAGACTGACGGAAGCAAACGGTAGTACCGCGTCGAACACGTTCGTGACGGCTGAGACGTTAATCCCTGCTGTCTTCAATCCATCAAATAAGCTGACAACGAATGTCATCCATAGCGCCCCTTGATAAACGGCTGGTTTACCTTTAAAGAGTGGATGCAAGAATGTCAGGAAGATGAGACAGATTGCCAGTGGATAAAGCGTCATCAAGACTGGTTTTGAGACGGCGAGCAATTGATTCAGACCGATGTTCGCAACGAGTGCACTGAAGACCGATAGACCAATCGTCCATTTGACGTATGAGATTTTTGGCACGAGTGCCGAGAAGAACGACGCACAGGCCGTGATCAAGCCGACGCTTGTCGTCATACAGGCGACCGTGATCATCAGACCGAGCAAAATTGCACCGTATTCACCGAAGTAATAATCCGACACAGCTGACAAGATCTCTGCGCCGTTCGCCAGTTGTCCGATTTCAGAGACACTCGAAGCACCCATGAAGGCAAGCGCCGAATACGTGATTGCTAGCAAGGCTGCTGCGATCAATGACGCTTTCGTACAAATCAACAGTAACTGTCGCTTCGATGTGACACCTTTTTCCTTGATCGCTGCGATGATGATGATCCCGAAGACGAAAGCACCGAGTGCATCGAGCGTCATATATCCTTCCTGGAAACCGTTAAAGAAGGCATTCGACTGATATGTCTTCAAAGGATTCTGAAAACTTCCGATCGGATGCAGGACAGCGACGACGATCAACAGACCGATGAACGTGATCTTAATCGGTGTCAGGACTTTCCCGACGACATCGACGATTTTCGTCGGATTCAATGATAAGAGACAAGCAACCGTGTAGAACAAGACCGTAAAGATGAGCAGCGGCCAGTGGCTCGTCGATTCACTGAAGAACGGCTTGATTCCGATCTCATACGAGACCGTTCCGGCACGAGGAATCGCGAAGAAGGGACCGATCGCAAGATACAAAATGACCGAGAACCCGATTCCAAACGCAGGATGAACGCGTGACGCCATCGCTTGTAAATCGCGTTCCCCTGAAAACGCGAATGCAAGAATCGCAAGCAATGGTAGACCGACACCGGTGACGAGGAATCCGGCATTGGCGACCCAGACATGCTCCCCTGCGAGCTGTCCGAGCATCGGCGGAAAGATGAGATTTCCTGCCCCGAAGAATAAGGCGAAGAGCATCATGCCGATGACGATGATAAATGATGTTGGAACAGTTTTAGACATAATAAACCCCCACTGATGATGATCGACTTCATCTCGCTCCCTAAGCAGATGAAGTACTTCGTTCGAAAGGATACCATACGTTTAAGAGCTCGTGCTAGGAGTTTATCTGGAGAATATTCTGAAAATTGTGCAGAAAGTTTGGTGGAGCTATGGTCTATAGAATTTGTTACGTCTGTGCGTCGAAGCATGAAACCGGATTCATAAGTTCATATGACGTAGTAGGATTAAAAGGCTTCATGGAGAAAGTAAATATATGGATAATCAAACAGGAGGTTTTTCTATGAAATTGATCTATCTTCTTAGCGCCACCCTTTTACTTGCCAGTTGTTCCCCCGCTGCCGAAAAACCAAAGACGTATGACATCTCATTTACGCATGAGAAACAAGAGATTCAAATCGTTCCTTTGTACAGGGCGTATGACGATTACATTCAAGCGGTTTCGAAACATCCAGAGGACAATGAGGCACTATTTAAAAAATATGTATTGGGCGCTAAAAATAGCGTCATCAAAAAAGAACAGCTCCAAGCGATGCCCGTTCCTAGCCTTTATGAACAGCCATCGGAAAACATCAAGGACTTAAAGCAGATGAATACATATTTGAAAAAACACCATCAGCGCATCATGAAACAGATCAAGTCCAGTCTCCTGACTTCGATGAAACAACTTCCACGAGATGAAAAGCTCGTCGTCTTCGTCTCCCCGACGACACCAATCGAGCATGATGATGCCAAACATTATGGCGGTGTCAGCGGTGTCGCTCAAGGAAACAATTCGATGAGTCTATTCTTCTTGAAGGATTTTTCAGAAACATCATTACGCAACACAACGGTGCATGAGTACCACCATACCGTAGCCCTCGATGAACCGAATCGTGCGACGATGCTCGATTACATCATCCTCGAAGGAAAAGCGGAATTCTTTGCCCACAAGCTTTATCCTGTGGAATCATCGGAAGCGATCGCCCCTCTACTTGACCATACTTTAGAGCATGTGATTTCGGAGCTGAATGCGGAACGATTGACGACGGATGATCTGTTCTTAGGAAATTACGAAAAACAAATTCCATCGTTCGTAAAATACAGACTCGGCTACATGATCGTCTCCGACTTCGTGAAGCAACATCCCGAGATTTCCTTGAAGGAATGGTCACGGATGTCCTCCGTGCAAATTCTCGAAAAAAGCAGTTACAAGAAGAAATTAAGGATTCGCTAAAATCAATAAAGCACGAGACAACGGGAGCAAACATCTCCTTCGTCTCGTGCTTTATTAGTTAACCTTCGTATTTTTTGACGATCGTCGCTACCCCTTGACCGCCCCCGACGCATAACGTCGCAAGACCATGTGTCTCACCCGTCCGCTCGAGTTCATGGATCAACGTAACGAGAATCCGCGCCCCACTCGCACCGATAGGATGACCGAGCGCGATTGCACCGCCATTTCGGTTGAGCTTCTCATGCGGGAACTGTAGCTCCGCATCGACCGCGAGAGATTGTGCCGCGAACGCTTCGTTCGCTTCGATGACATCAATCTCCTCAAGCGTCAGTCCCGCTTTATCGAGTGCCTTTTGGACCGCTTGGACGGGACCGATTCCCATGATGCTCGGGTCGACACCGGACGTTCCGTTCGCGACGATCTCAACGAGTGGTGTCACGCCGAGTTCTTGTGCCTTTGTCACGGACATGATGACGAGCGCCGCAGCTCCGTCATTGATGCCAGATGCATTGCCTGCCGTGACCGTTCCGTCCTTCTTGAATGCCGGGCGCAAACGACTGAGTGTTTCGACAGATGTTCCGGCACGTGGAAACTCATCTTGATCAAAACGGATCGGGTCGCCTTTTCGTTGTGGAATCAACACTGGCGTGATTTCCGAAACGAACCGTTCTTCTGCTAATGCCGTCTGCGCTTTTTGCTGACTCGTCGCCGCGAACTGGTCCTGGGCTTCGCGGGAGAGTTCGTAGATGTCGGCTAAATTCTCCGCCGTGATTCCCATGTGATAGTCATTAAACGCACACTCAAGTCCATCATGGATGATCGTATCTACGAGCGGTTGGTCACCCATCTTCAGCCCAGACCGCGCGCCCGATAGGACATACGGCGCTTGGCTCATGTTCTCCATCCCACCGGCAACGATGACATCGGCTTCACCCGACTTGATCGCCTGATACGCGAGATGGACGGCTGAGAGACCGGATCCGCAGACCTTGTTAACGGTCATCGCTGGACATGTCTCCGGTAATCCGGCAGCGAGTGCCGCTTGCCGTGCTGGATTTTGACCAAGTCCTGCTGAGAGGACGTTACCGAAAAAGACTTCATCGACGTGATTCCCAGCGACACCTGCTTTTTCAAGTGCTGCACGGATGACTGTCGCTCCGAGTTCGGTTGCTTTGACGTCCTTCAAACTCCCATTGAAATTTCCGATCGCCGTGCGCGTCGCACTGACGATGACGACTGCTTCACTCATCTGCTCCATCTCCTTATTGAATCGTATATCCTCCATCGAGTACGTTCGCTTGTCCTGTGATTCCTTTTGCTTTGCGGCTCGCAAGGAACAATGCATAATCCGCGATTTCCTCGACGGCGAGCAACCGTTTTTGTGGAACGAGCGGATAGATGACTTCCTCAAGTACCTTCTCAAGTTCGACGTGACGCGTCTTCGCCAAGTCTTCCATTTGATTTCGGACGAGCGGTGTATCGACATACCCCGGGCAAATCGCGTTAACGGTGATCCCGTGTTCTGCTCCTTCAAGGGCTGCGACCTTCGTCAGACCGAGTAATCCATGCTTCGCCGAGTTATACGCCGCTTTCCCAGCAAAACCGATTAAACCATTGATCGATGCCATGTTAAGAATCCGTCCGTAGCCTTGTTCCTTCATGATCGGAAAGGCATGTTTGATAGCGATGAACGGCGCCGTCAACATGATCTTGATCATCAATTCGAATTTCTCAGTCGGAAACTCTTCAATTGGTGAGACGTGTTGAAGACCCGCGTTATTGATCAAGACGTCGAGTCGACCAAACTGTTCGACCGTCTGCTTCAAGACGACTTCGACCTGTGCTTCATCAGTGACGTTGAGCGTCATGCCGACCGCTTCATGACCAGCTGCGCGAATCGCTGCCGCCGCCTCTTCTGCTGCTTCTGCGCGAACGTCCGTTACGACGACCTTCGCTCCTGCCGCAGCAAACGCCTTTGAGATTTCAAGACCAATTCCGCTTCCTGCACCTGTGACGAGTACGATATCTCCTTGAACCATCTGCTTCACTCCCCTACCGTCACGCGCTCGAGTTCCGGACTGACCGTGAATCGTGCTTCCGTGACTTGTTTGACGTCTTCGACCGTATGACCATTCAGCGTCTCGATCAAGACCATTCCGTCCGGTGTGAAATCAAAGACGGCCCGGTCCGTAATCAAACGGTTGACGACGGCGCGTCCTGTCAACGGCAAGGTACACGCCTGTTTGACTTTCGATTCGCCATGTTTGTTGACATGCTCCATGATGATGACGACGCGTTTTGCTCCGTTGACGAGGTCCATCGCTCCGCCCATGCCTTTGACCATCTTGCCCGGAATCATCCAGTTCGCGAGGTCACCGTTCTGATCGACTTCCATCCCGCCGAGGATCGCGAGGTCGATGTGCCCGCCGCGAATCATCGCGAACGATTCGGCACTGTCGAAGTAAGATGCTCCGGATTGTGCCGTGACCGTTTCTTTGCCGGCATTGATTTCGTCGGCATCGACTTCATGATCAAGCGGATACGGTCCGATGCCAAGCAGTCCATTTTCGGATTGCAGCATGACATGCATATCGTCCGGAATCGCATTGGCGATCAATGTCGGAATCCCGATCCCGAGATTGACGTACATCCCATCTTCAACTTCCTGAAGTGCGCGTTCAATGATGATCTCTCGTGTCGTTTTCATATCCGTCTCCTCCTCAAGCTTCCCGGACAGTCCGGCGTTCGATGCGTTTTTCATAATCCGTTCCGACGACGATGCGCTGAACGTAGACAGCAGGTGTATGGATCTCATTCGGATCGAGTTCACCGACTTCGACCAGTTCTTCGACTTCAACGATCGTTACTTTTCCGGCTGTTGCGACGATCGGGTTAAAGTTGCGTGACGTCTTCCGGAAGACGAGATTCCCGAGTCGATCTGCTTTCCATGCCTTGACGATCGCAAAATCACCGACGATTCCTTCTTCAAGGAGATACGTCTTCCCGTCGAACTCCTTTTGTTCCTTCCCTTCAGCAATTGGTGTGCCGACGCCTGTTGGTGTATAGAAACCGGGAATGCCAGCTCCACCAGCACGGATACGTTCGGCAAGCGTACCTTGTGGGACGAGATCGACTTCGATTTCGCCACTAAGGTATTGTTGCTCGAACGTCTTGTTTTCCCCGACATACGACGAAATCATCTTCTTGATTTGTCGCGTCTGCAAGAGGAGACCGAGTCCGAAGTCATCGACGCCACAGTTATTACTGACGACCGTCAAATCCTTGACGCCCTTCTCTTGCAACGCGGTAATTGATTTTTCTGGGATTCCGCAGAGTCCGAAGCCCCCTACGACTAGCGTCGCCCCGTCAAAGATGTCTGCTGTTGCTTCCGCGAATGATCCGTATACTTTCCCCTGTTTCATCTGATGATGCCCCCTTCTAAACTCTTAATACAAACCAGTCAAGCTATACAATCCGATCATCAAGAAGACCGTCACTGTCTTGAGAATCGTAATCATGAAGATGTCCTTATACGACTGACGATGCGTCAGCCCCGTAACGGCAAGTAACGTGATGACGGCACCGTTATGCGGTAACGTATCCATCCCGCCGGACGCCATCGAGATGACGCGGTGCATGACTTCCGGTGGCACGCCGCCTGATGTGATGGCTTGCGTATATTTATCCGACATCGCACTTAACGCAATCCCCATTCCACCCGATGCGGAACCAGTGACACCGGCAAGTGTCGTCGTCGTGACGGCTCCGTTGACGAGCGGATTCGTAAATGTCTCTGAGATCCCGCTTGAGACGGACTTGAATCCTGGTAACGCTGCGATGACGCCTCCGAAACCATACTCAGCACCTGTATTCATGACCGCTAGGAGCGCACCACCGATACTGACGTTCAGACCAGCTTGGAAATTCGTCTTGATCTTCGGGAAGTCATACAGCATCGCTGCGAGAATTCCGATCAATAACGCCATTTGGACGGACCAGATCGCAAGAACGGCCGGTGTCTCGATCTTTCCGAATGCCTCTAGACCAATTGCTGAAAAATCAAATCCTTCCGGATACCATTTCGGAATCGAGAGTGTGAAGACTTTGTTCATGACGGCAACGAGGACGAGTGGAACGAAGGCAAGGACTTGCCGATAGACCGGTTGACGATCCGTCTCGAGCGTCATTTCTGGTTCATTCTTCAACTCCATCTGCGGTGCGGCACTTGCCGCTGTTGCTTCAAATCCAGCGTATCCTTCCCCCGCTTGATGGGCTTTTTTCTTGCGTGACTCGAGGTACCACATGCCGACGACTAGGATGAACAATCCACCGACCGTTCCCATGATCGGTGCAGCGTAGATATCCGTTTTGAAGAACGTCGTTGGGATGACGTTTTGAATCTGTGGTGTTCCTGGTAAGGCATCCATCGTGAACGTGAATGCACCAAGAGCGATTGTTCCCGGGATGAGGCGCTTCGGGATGTTCGCTTCGCGGAACAAGTTCGCTGCGAACGGATAAACAGCGAAGACGACGACGAACAGGCTGACACCGCTATATGTAAGAATGGCGCCGAGTAAGACGATGGCAAGAATGGCGCGTTTCGCACCGATCATGCGGATGATCGTCTTTGCGATCGATTCTGCGATACCAGACATCTCAACGACTTTTCCGAAAATCGCTCCGAGGAGGAAGACCGGGAAGTACGCCTTGATGAAGCCGACCATCTTTTCCATGAAGATATTCGAGAAGAAGGGTAACACCCAATCCGGGTTCGTCAGTAAGACGGCGAACAAGGCACAGATTGGCGCAAATAGGATGACCGAAAAACCACGATAGGCAACGAACATCAATAGGGATAAGGCAAGAAGAATGATGACAAGTTCCATAAGTAGATCTCCTTCGATTTTAGTAAGCGCTTTCATATCGCTTCTTCATCATTTAACAACGCAGTGTCGAGGAGGTCAATTAAATTCCGTCAAACTATAAGTACAGCTTATAGAAATCATAAGTTCACATTATAGACACAATTGCATCAAATAGATTATTTTTTCAAGGAACAGGAGTTAGTCCTTTTATGGCGTATGTCTTTTAAGTAACGTACTTTATTTGAAAGGATGGACATTTCATGAAAAGCATCCTTTTTGACGTCTTGCATAACGTGACGCTATTAATGGCTGGTTTCTATCTGCTCGGAAAATTATCACCGCTCCCGATCACCCGTGAATCCCCACGGCTGACACGCGTGTTGTACGGTCTTGCTCTAACTGTCATCTCGTTACTACTCATGCAGATGACGATTGAAGCAGCACCTGGCGTCATGGTTGATTTGCGTCATATTCCGGTCGTCGTCGCTGCCTATTTTGGTGGCGCCATCCCGACAACGATTGTGACGATTGCAATCATCATCTATCGTTTCAGTTTAGGAACGAATCTAGCAGCCTTCACCGCATTCGGCTTCATTGTCGCCATTGCTTTAGGAACGAGCTTAATCGTTCGCGAAATGCCACCTTATGCAAAACGAACATTCACACTCGTGACGCTCTACGCGACGGCTTTACACGCTCTTGTCTTATGGATTGTCTTACCGAAACAGATTCTTCTACTTGAAGTGATAGCAGTCGTCATTCCTGCATCGTTCGTCAGTAGTTGGCTCGCCCTACTGATCATCCGCGATATTCGCTTGAACAAACAATCATTACGGATGCTTCGGCAAAAAGCGCAACTCGACTTTTTGACAGGATTGAACAATTCACGCGCCTTTAATGAATACTTCACGGATGTCAAACAGCGATTGATTCTAATCAAACAGTCGGTCGTGTTGTTGACGATCGACATTGATCATTTTAAACAGGTCAACGATACGTATGGACATGAGGCGGGCGACGAGGTGCTACGGCAGTTCGCCAATCGACTGCGCGATGGAGTGGCAGAAAGCGGGTATTTATCCCGTAACGGCGGTGAGGAGTTTTCAGTCCTGTTTGAGAGTGCTCCGCTTGCTGAAGTCTTGCCTTTAGCAGAGCAATTACGCGAACGGATCGCTTCTAGTCCGTTCCGACTAGCGACGACAGAGCTACCGCTCACAGCATCGTTTGGTTTAGCCGCATACGATGAGACGACACTGCAAATCGACGATCTTCTACTGGATGCGGATGCTGCTCTCTATCAAGCAAAGCAACAAGGACGGAATCAAGTCGTCCTGTTTTCTCCTAATGCAGAATCTGCCGTCAGCTTTCAAGAATAACGATGGACGCCACCTCTGAAATCCGCTACCTTTAAAGAAGAGGTAGGTGATTGGCATGAAGTTAGCAAAAGGTCCCTATATCCTGATCGGCCTCATTTTAGGTCTCTTGTTCGGATTCATTGGTGACAACTTCTATTTGTATGTATCAGCAGGTATTCTCGTCGGAGCACTGCTTGAATTGTATGTTGCATACGAACAACGCAAAAAAAATAAAAAATCATGATGGAGGTACCAGCATGACATTCAGTGATCTATTTCTTTCAACGCTCTCGTATATCGGTGTCGCGACCGTACTCCTTGCAATCGGTGTCGTCCTGTTCGAGGTGACGACGAAATCGAAGGAACTCGAACTCATCCGTAATGGGAAGAAAGCGGCCGTCTACGCCTTCGGTGGACGTATTCTTGGTCTCGCCATCGTCCTCTATTCGAGTATCTCGAACTCTGTCAGCATTCTCGATATGGTGTTATGGGGCGCACTCGCGATCGTCTTACAAATCGTTTTATTCTATCTCGCGGATTTACTAATCCCACGTCTGAGCATGACGAAAGAGATTGATGCGAACAATGAAGCAGTCGGCTTGCTGCTCCTCTTCTTATCGATTTCGATCGGTTTGATCATTGCAGGATCGCTTACATATTAAGACACATGAAAACAGCCCTGGATCATTAGGATTCAGGGCTGTTTAGATTGTATATCATTTAATCCATATTATAGATTCTAGCTTTATAAGGTCGTAATCTAACTGTGTCATTCGAAACGTTCAAATTTATCCATCCTAAACCCCATCCATATTAGTTCCAAACTGAAGTAATTTCTTTTTCAAACATGACGGCCTCTCCTTCTTGAGAACGATCGACCTCATCTTTTATATATTGTGCAGGTGTAACGACCTCATTCCAAGCACTCTTCAGATAGTTTGCTTGATCGACGTTCATCGATTCCTTACCGTGCATATTGCTCGCAACATATTCAAGCGCCTCAATATAAGCAGTATAGTTCTTCGCTACTTTTTGTAAGGATTTTGATTCTGGATCATTCGACTTGAATTGGAAAGATTTTTCGATGTGGTACATCGTATCAATCTTCGACCTTAGTTCATTCATGGTCACATTCTTTGTAATGGAATCACCCGTCGAATAAGGTGCAAAGTTAGCCATATCTCGCATCGATCTATCGATGTAGTCTTTTCGATTGACTGAATTGACGGTCTTAGCATCCATCAACTCCTCATGCTCTTTATCTATATAAGGTGTTGTATAAGGGATATATCCTGCTTGATACGAATACAAGCTTCCCCCGATTAATACAATGACTGTCGAATAGAAATATAAATATCGTTTTTTCAAAATACCCTCTCCTTAATGCTATGAAATTTTATGTATCTTACATCCCTCTATTAAGATCTGTAAAAAATGTTCGGGAGCAGTAGATTCCTCATAACATCATTCATTTCTTTCAAATTGCTACTTTTTCAATCTTTCATCGACTTTTGATCCACGATAAGAAATTTAGAAACCATTACAAAAAGTGGGTACGTTAATACAATGGTGATTAAAATGAAGCCTAAACCAGGGCTTGGCATATCTCCTTCATTCGTGACTGGAATAATCCTACTTATGAGATATGTGAATAAAACAAAGTAGACGAACCAGGAAAGACAGATGATTCGTTCAAACGACTTATGTAGCGTGGACGTGAAGGTGATCCGTCTAATTAAAAAAGGAATACTGATTAGAGTGAGGCATCCGATCATGATATTCAGAGTCCAAAACATACTTGAAGATATATCAGTAAGTCTTATGATTCGATTGATATTTAGCATGAATTGTAATGGAACGAATAAAGCGATGGCATATAAAAAGCTAGCTATGTTGATGTTTAAAAAGGTTTTCATTCAATGAATCTCCTTTCGAAAACAATGTTTTTCCTTGAATCATGATTGATACAATCCACATCTTACCAGACCGTGCTTTAGGAAAAGAGATTTTGAGTGCTGTTTTTCACTTTTTTTAATATTTAAAGTAAGATAGTTCTCTTTTAAATCGTGGTCAAGACTCTTCCTTTGTACGTCTATTAAATGACACACTTCTAATGTGTCGTTCAATAAACTAGAATCCTTAGATGTCCACGGGATGAAAATGATATATTAATTAAAGACTGCATCTTATATCGTTGTACCTAAAATGTTCTCTAACACTCCATTTTATTAATATCAATGAAATCTAACTAAGGGAGACAGTATGTGCGAAATATTAATGTATACCAATCTTGCTATTGCAGGTCTCACGATCCTTCTTTTCTTTACAAAAAAAGTAGAGCAACCAAATTTTCGAGTCCTAGTAATTGGTGTCAATCTATCTATTGTTATAGTAAGTATTGTGCTTTTTATACTTAAAGATAGTGCCACATATGGCACGTTTGTAAAAACACTCTCGATTAGTATCTATATGATATTATTTGTAACCTATGACCTCGCAACTAATCGACTTAGAAACATATTAATCTGGTCTTTCCTAGTATGTGCGACTGTACTCATCTCCGGGCTTTTATTAGAGTAAAACAATAGCGTTAAAATGACCTGATGTAGCAATCAGGTCATTTTAACGCTATTGAGATGAATGTTTCGAGTAAAGAACGAATTCAATATGTACAGTACATGATTAGCTTTTCAAACATCATTGTAATGGATAGATACGTAAAATGATTTACGGAGTAATCATCACCATAACGGAAAAACATACAACAGCCGCTAAAATAGCACCTGTTATCATTTTGAAAACAAATGCCCAGTAAGATAACGATTGTCTGTTATACCGATCCAACTCCCGGATAGGTAAATTAAGTACGAGCAGAATAACTCCAAATGTTAAAATCATAAAAATATTTGTGTTGAGTTCATAGCGACCAATTAGCATTGTCGTGATAAACAGTATAAAACAAGCAATATAACATCGTATTAATAGTCCTTTATTCACATATCCACCTCACGGATCAGCATGATTATTTCCTTTTCCATACTATACATTATAGATTCTATACGTAAGCTTTATTATTTTCGAACAAAAAAGCCTCAACCTGATATAACACATCACCATTTCAACTAAATATACGCAAGGAGAAATGAATGAAAATTAAGCTGCAAACATTAAATGATATCGAAACCAATCAATACATACCGATTAAATCTAATAGTTCTTTTCCTGAAGATTATTACGCGGATCTTTTAGGAAACATGGATGAAACATCGCTACGGTTCATTTCGAAAAAAATGCAAATCAATATGTTGTATTTCTACATGAGATTTCATTATTTTATCGAGGAAAATGTCACAGAATACTGCCAAGATCAGAATTTATCTATCCACTGGCTAGGTGAAGGAGATAGCTATAAATTCGCTAAAATAGACGTTGATAGCATTCAAAAATTTAAAAAATGTTTTTTCTTAATCAATATAATCACTGAACGCATGGGAGATATCACTTTATTTTCGGTAGGCGATAATTTAGAGATTCCGAGTGGTGAAGCCCTTATAACAGATGGTAGATTTTTTATAACTGAGAACAGCGAAAGGGAATGTGTTACAGTTCTTATTTCGGAAGACGTATATGGCACATTCCGCTTGATGTCTAATGATCCGATGTATACCCCAAAATCCTTACAAGAGAAGTTAGATGAATTGATTTTCTTTGTTTAAAGAGCTACTAACTCATTAAAAAAACTTTCATATTCTAAAAAACTTTTTCTAAATATACAGCTATGTTATTGCAACTACAATTAAAACGGCTAGAGCCCGTTCAAATCCTGGACTCAAGCCGTTTAAATACCTAATAGCTAATTGCTGTTATTTTTCAAGCTCCTCTAGCTCCGTCCGCGAACGTGGAAAACCATTCGCTTGCCACTCCGACCGATAGATCGAATCCAGTTTCGTCAATCCGACCTCATCCGGGTCCTTCGCAGCATCGGGACTCGGATCCTGATCGAGATGCTCTAAATAATCACGTAGCGCATCGGTCTGTGTGCCCTGTTCCCGCTTCCTGAACAACAATAGACTCGCACCGGCAATGACACCTGCTCCGAATAAATACCGTTTTTTCAAGCCCATACGGTTTCCTTCTTTCTTTCCTTAAACCAATCCACCACCGTCACGCAGTCGTGGATGCGCGATACGTTTGACCTTTCCCTCTTCGACCGTCAGGACATGATCAGGCTGTCGCTCGAAGTAACCGGTCTCGAGTACACCCGACCAACTCTTCACTTCTTTTGCGAATACTCGGACGTCCGAGATGGCTGATAAGTCTACGTCAAGAATCACGTGACCTCCATCTGTAACGAAGGGACGATTGTCTTTCACGCGTAGCGTTGCGGATACATGCTTATCACGCAACCGTTGCCGCACATACGGTAAGGCAAACGGATCTAGTTCGACCGGTAACGGTCCGCTTAAATGATGGACGAACTTCGAGGAATCGGTCAGATAGAGCAATTCTCGACTCATCAGTGCGACGATTTTCTCGCGAAATAGTGCACCGCCACCACCTTTGATTGTTTGGAAGTGTCCGTCAATTTGATCGATCCCATCGATCGTCACATCGATTTCCATTCCCTCTTCCAAGTCGATCAACGGAATGTGTAACTGTTCCGCGAGTCGGACCGTCGCAAGTGACGTTGCCACGCCTTGAATCTGTAGTCCCGCCTGCACAAGTGGACCAAGCGCCTCGATGAACCGTTCCGTCGTCGAACCCGTCCCAAGACCCACTATCATCCCATCTTTCACGTAAGTTAGTGCTGCCTCAGCGACTAATTGTTTCTCCTGTTCATACATCCGCATCCCTCCCTACATTTCTGTTCCCGTTTCGATTCGTCTTCAATCGACGGAGAGAGAGGATTCCGTTAACGTCAGGTACTGCTTAATTGCCTGGACGAGCGGTTGTTTAGCTTCCATCCAAAACGCGACAGATGTCGGATCAGCGTCGAGATGACGTTTAACGATCTCATCGATCGTCGCTTGACCGGAATCATGCATGACGGCTTCAAAGACTGTCGAAAATTGACTCGGATCCGCTTGAACCGTCTGATACAGACTATTGCTGAGCAGATAACCGATCGTGTAGGGAATGTTGTAGAACGCAAGATTCGGATTGAACAAGTGACTGATGTACATCCATTTATAGCGCGCCGGTTCAGGCAATACCGGACCATAGGCTAACCGTTCTTCCTCTTGCAGGAGTTCACTTAACCGTTCGGCACTGACCGTCCCTTGCTGACGTTCCGCATAAAAACGTTGCTCGAAACGGAACATGCCGGGAACGATGCTGGCATATTTCAGCCCTTCCCGGATCTTGACCTCTAGGAGAGCGAGCACTTCCTCCCGCTCCGTCGTCTCTTTGATGGCAGCATCGAGCACGAGATTCTCCATGAACGTCGAAGCCGTCTCCGCGATGCTCGTTCCTTTGACTTGATTTAAATACGGTTCGTCTTGCAGTAAATAATTATGATAGGCATGACCGAATTCATGAGCGAGCGTCGCGACGTCCGGATAACTATCACGGTACGTCATGAAAATCCGGCTCTCTTTGGCAATCGGAAAGGCAGCACAGAATCCGCCCTCTGCTTTTCCAGGACGATTCTCTGCATCGACCCATCCCTCACTAAACACGTTTTCCGCGAAGGCGCCGAGCTGCGGATTCAATCGTTTGAATTGTGTCGTGACGATGGTCTCTGCCATCTCAAACGGAACGTGACGCGCGGAGCGATAGGTGTTCGTCTCAAAATCATGCCATTCTCCCGTCACCC
Organism: Exiguobacterium sp. OS-77; assembly: GCF_000414195.2. Taxonomy (NCBI): domain Bacteria; kingdom Bacillati; phylum Bacillota; class Bacilli; order Caryophanales; genus Exiguobacterium; species Exiguobacterium sp. OS-77. The sequence goes on from NZ_DF239008.1 coordinate 1,989,670, forward strand.
GCTCCGCCTGGGCAATCTTCCGAGAGTAATAGGCGTGAAAGAGATCGCGGTGTTGATCGAGTGCTTCCATCATCGCTGTTAGGCTCGCTTCCGAGATCCGGTTCTGCTCAAGCAACTCGGTCAATGGTTGCTCCCAGTTCCGCATCTTGTAGGATTGCAATCTGAAGCCGGCAATCCGGTTCAGAATCGTCGCAAACAGGTCAGCTTCTTGTGCACAAGCGGTGTCAACTGCTGTCGCTGCCGCTAAACGAGCCGAACGGTCAGGTGCGAACATCGCTTCGTGCAGCCCTTGACCGATCGTAACCTGCTTTTTGTCCAAGTCGACGCGCAATGCCATGAAACGCTGTTTGTAGAGCTGCCCCCAGCCTTGGAACCCATCAACACCGAGATCCTGCAATAATTGTTCCTGAACTAGTGGTGCACGACGGGACTGGATGTCACGGCGTTCATTCAAGAAAAAGGCGTATGGTGAACCCGTGACGAGCTCCTCCCACTCTTCTTGTGACAGTGCGGCAATCTTCGTATCGAGTGCTGCCGCCTCACTGCGCACCATCGCTTGCACGATTTCGATCTCTTCGAGCAATGGATGGACTTCTGAGCGCGTGACATCTTCAGCGTACAGACAATAAATGAAGTCGCTCCATTCCTCGACGTCGCGCGCGACTTGCTGATAACGCTCGACCTGTTCTGCCACATTTGTCGGACGTTTCGTCAACGCGGCTCGTATCGTAGCAATTCCTGCTTTGACATCGTTAATCGTGTAGAGTTTTTCTAATTGCCATCGTGTGTGTTTCATGCTTTTCCCCCTATGCGTGATCTATTCGTTCTTTCATTCGTGAGGGCACTCGACTTCTCCTGTATTTTCCATCAGACACAAAAAAACTCCTTCAGCCATTGACTGAAGGAGGACATCCTCATAAGACGAAGAAGTAGACACATAGGAAATGCGCTAGGCTACCCAGTAGTACGAAGATATGGAAGATTTCATGGAATCCAAGATGTTTGAACGATAAGATCCGTGGCTTCAGCCCATAGATGATGCCACCAATCGTGTAGAAGATACCACCAAGGAACAATAATCCGATGCCGAGCGGTGATAAGACTTGCGCGAGTGGTGTGATCGCAAATACCATGATCCAGCCCATTCCGATGTAGAGCGTCGTTGATAACCAACGCGGACTGTTGAACCAAACCAATTTAAAGGTGATTCCAGAGACTGCAATCAACATGACGATGCTGAACAAGACCCAACCGGTCGGACCGTTCAGACTGACGAGACAAAACGGTGCGTAAGACCCGGCAATCAACAGATAAATCATCGAATGATCCAACCGACGCCAGATCGCGATTGCCCGGTCGCTCGCAAGCACCATATGGTAGGTCGCTGAGACGGCATAAAGCGCCATCATACTGACACCAAAAATAATCGCTGCAACGATCGCAAGTGATGCCCCCCGTTCTAACGATGCCTTGATGACAAGTGCCAGTAACCCGACAAAAGCAAAGACAGCCCCTCCAAGATGCGTTAATCCATTAATCGGTTCTCTCATATAAGCTTTCACTTTCGTTCCTCCCCTGATATGTAGTTTTGAATACTACATGGCGTTATATACGTATTCTATCATATGATGGAGAAGTAGAAAGTCCTATTTTAGCGATTTTGGAGGTTTTTTTATGACACATTCTGATGACACGAGATACGATCGTCAATTACGGCTCGAAGATATCCCGAATATCGATCTCTATATGGATCAAGTCATCCAACTGTTCGAGCGGACATTCGAGGAAACGACGCGAAGTGCAGACGAGACGATTTTGACGAAGACGATGATCAACAATTATGCCAAAAAGAAATTATTCTTTCCGGTCACGAATAAAAAGTACACGAAGGAGCACTTGATTCTGATCAGCTTGATTTATCAATTGAAAAGTTCGTTTTCGATCAATGATATCAAAACGATTCTCGCGCCCTTGAACGAAGGGATCGAACAGGATCAACTCGATCTTGAAGGATTTTACCGTGACTATCTCATGTTAGCAGAGCAAAATACATCTCGCTTCGTAACGGAACAAGAGGCTTTGACCGCCTCGACGACCGACCCACTGGAACAGATCTTAGCGATGGCTCATATGAGTAACTTGTACCGGCGCGCAGCAGAACAATTGATTGACACCCAACTGAAAAAATAAGAGAACGCTTTCACTGCGTGATACACTATAAGAAAAGGCAGAGGAGGAACAGTCATGGAGATCGCGACGACTTTCTTGCGACAGCTGGATCACATCGGACCAGAATTCAGAACCTATCAGGATGGCATTCTCATCGAACTGGCATTCGACCGGACAATCGGAACGGAGCAGGTTTCCGCAAGTGTATTGCTTGAGACAGCAGATGACTTAAAAATACGCTTGCGTACACAAACCACCCAGGCATTATTGCTTGCTTCGAAGATTCATGCCTTTGACGCCCACACACCGAGTCGGATTGCTGAGATGATGTCGATTCATGGCTATTTTAAATCGCATCGCTTGTCGCATCCCTTGAATGCCTACTCTACTGCCCTGTTCATCAGCCGTCTTACTCCACAGGACGCGGTACTTGAACGAACGGTACAATTATACACACGCCTCAAAAAACAACATCGGTTCATCGTGTCACCGCTATTGATCTCTTTCGTCTATTTTCACGCTACGACACGCGGTGAGTTAGACGAACTCGCCTCGCGTATCGAAACGGTCTATCAACGACTCAAACGACGGTTCGGACGCGCTCAACAGACGTATGTCGTCGCCTTGATATTCGCTTTATTGCCTGAAGACGATTGGGATCGCTATATCGCACAAGTGGAGTCATCCCGTAAGATACATCGTAAACATCATGTTCCGCTGTCGTTCCACGGCATGCTTGCGTTACTCGGTGATCCAAACGTTCACGCTTCGTCACTCGAACGGATGGCAGAGGCGTTACGCTCCGATTTACATTTTAAATACCGGAAAGACTTAGTCTATTTGACAGCAATCCGATTGTATTTAAGTCAACAAACAATCCTGCAACAGCTCTTCCCATCTTCGATTCTCCCACCGGACGGCGCCGACGCGATTCCGTTCTTACTCTTCCCTGTTGATTTGACCGACACGTCCCATGCGACAGACGGCGGGATCGACGGAGGATTTGATGGTGGTGGTGACGGCGGTGGCGGTGGGGGTGGCGAGTAATCTTTTACTCCATCAAAAAAAGGCAATCGATATCCAGTATTTCTGCCGGACATCGATTGCCTTTCATTTTAGTTATTCTTTATCTTGCTGGTCTTCATCAGACGGCTGGACATCGCCATCTTCATCTGAAGCATGGGACAAATCAGGAGCCTCTTCACTTGAAGCTTCTTCACTTGATTTGTCTGCTTCTTGATCTGGATGCTTCGATTCTTTTTCATCCTTCGATTTTTCCGGAACCTCCGCATGGTTCTGCGGATCACGCCCCGCAATCTCATCCTTCGTCATTCGGTTACCTGAAGTAATTGGATCCGTTTCTTTATCGTGTTGATCAGCCATTTGGCATCCCCCTTAAAATGTACTTGTTCCACCTTTTAAGGTATTCCCGACTGAAGAACGGTTAAACCTCAGCACGTCCTCGCATGATGTCTTCGACGAGCAGTTGATCGATGGGCTGTGGATGATGGACCTCGTATCCTTGCACATACAATAACTCATCTAACGTTTGAATGTGTTGCAGCTGTGACGGTGTTTCGACTTCCTGAATCACGAGCGCGATGTTCAACGTCGACGTCAAGGAATGGACAGAGCGAATCATCGAGCGCTCCAACTGATTTTGAACGAGTCGACGTGTAAAAATCGGATCGAGTTTGACCGCTTGAACAGGTAAGCGTAACAACGAATTGAGCGACGCATAATGACTGCCGAAATGATCGACGGTCAGACGATAGCCTGCTTGGCGTAACTGTTCCAAGCGTTTGATGGCAAAACGACGACGTGTTTGCAGTACCTCTTCACGAATTTCAAGAATGAGACGCTCATTCGGGAAGTAAGACTCTTCTGTTAGTCGAATTAACTCGGAAAATAGTTGATCCGACTCGAACTGATTTGCCGATAGATTGACGGCGACAGAAATCTTACGACCAAACGTTTCTTCTAACCGGCGTTGATCCAAGATTGCCTGACAGATCGTAAATCGACCAATGTCCGGAAAAATCTCCATCTTCTCAGCAATCGGAATGAAATCCGTCGGACTGACGAAGCCAAGCACTGGGTGGTTCCAGCGCAAAAGTGCTTCAACCGCGACATAATGTTCTTGTTTCGCATCGACAATCCATTGGTAATAAAGTTCGAACTGCCCCCGTTCCAGTGCATGCGACAACTCTGATTCAAGGACCGATGCAAACGGGTGCTGTTCCGCATGCCGGTTTGGATTGACGAACGAGGTCCGTCGTTTTCCGTCGTGTTTGACTTGTTGCATCAAAGCTTCCGCCGCGTAGATTTGCGTCTGACGACTCGCCATGTCACCCGTCAAGAGACTGACCCCAGACGATGCCGTCACGTGAATCGGTTCGTCCGCGACACCAACGATTGGTTGCTCGATCGCTTCCGTGACGATGCGGGCATAGTCTATTGCATGCTGTTCGAATTCTTGCTCTTGCTCAAGTTCTGCCAATACGACGAACTCATTACCATCCATCCGTCCGACGACATGATTCGGTAACGGTACATATTTTAGACGACTTGCAATTTCACGCAATACTTCATTCCCTATCCGGTAACCGTGCGTAGCATTGATCGCATGAAAACGGTCGAGGTTCAAGACCATCAAGAAAGCTGGATGAATCGTCACACTCGAAATTAAACGATTCATATAGCGTTCGTTATAGACATCTGTCAAAGCGTCTTTGATGACATACGTTTCAACGTTGATTGATTTACTAATGATGTCAGCGTAATGTTCCACAAGTGCAATATCCTGCTCCTTGAAGTCGAATGGTTGATCGTCGAAGGCGCACAACGTCCCGATCTTCTCATTCTCAGCATTCTTGATTGCCACTCCCATGAAACTTCCGTTCCCCAGTGCTTTCGTGACCGGATGATTGACCGTCAATGGATCGTTGAGCAATTCACTGATTGAAACCTTTCCATCCGTTTCATCGACGACCAGCTTACAGAGAACGTGTTGGAAGACATGGGTCGAGCCTTCTTCAATCAATTGTCGCTCTTGATTGATCGCCTTGACGACAAAGTTGCTATATGAATCATTTAATGCAAAAAACAACGTGTTGACGCCGATCCGTTCACTCAGTTTTTCAAGAATCTCTTCGACGAGCGGATGCAATGCTTCATAACGAATGTGTGAATTATTCACCGTGTCTTCCTCCTTTCTCAGTCGATTGTCGGTCATGCGTCGAGCGGGAGTTGAATGATGAAGGTACTGCCCTTTCCTTCCGTTGATTGGACGGAAATAGCTCCACCATGATCAAGCACGATCATGCGACAAATCGCGAGTCCTAAGCCGGTTCCACCGATTTTACGTGTATCCGAGTTATCTGCTCGGTAAAACTTATCAAAGATATAAGGTAGGGCTTTCTCTGGTATACCGAGCCCTTCGTCCGAAATCTCAATCCGTAATTGATCCGACTGGTTTGACCCTTTGATCCGGATTGCGCCACCTTCAGGTGAATATTTAATCGCGTTCATGATCAAGTTCGTGAACAGCTGTTTCATCTTTTCACTGCTTGCTGAAATCGTATAGGTGCCTGGATCGAACTGGACACTGATGCGATGCGCGCGACTCGCGAGATCAAACATCGGTTTCATCTCGAACATCAATTGTTTCACATCAAGCGGTTCTTTTTGCGTCCCATGCGTCGAATCTTCTCCTTTTTGAATTTCCAAGATGTCATTGATCAATTCCGCCAAACGAACGGTTTCTGAATGAATCGTCTGCAAATATCGCTTTTGGCGCTTCGGATCCACTTCTCGTTTCATCAATAATTCCGTGAAGCCCATGATGGAAGAGAGCGGTGTCCGCAACTCGTGCGACACGATCGAGACGAATTCTGCCTGCTTAAGATCAAGTTCCTTATCTTTCGTCACGTCCCGTAAGACGAGCATCATGCCCCACTCGACGTTTGCGATCGCAATCCGCTCGGCGTAAGCACTGAGTAGCAAGTTCCCCCGAAACGCCGATAGTTCGATCGTTTCTCCCGGAATATCTCCATTCATCAGTTGACCGATGTAGTCATGGAGTGCGTCTGGCTGATCGACATGTTCAAACAGCGACGTCGCCCGTTCGTAGGCGTGGCGGAATCCTTGCGCTTGATTGACGAGCTTCGGTGGAAACATGTTCAACAAAGCTTGGTTCGCATAGATCTGTTCCCCACTACTCTCGATGTATAGGACAGCTTCCCGAATCGAGTCGAGGAGCTGATACGTCTTGATCTTTTCATGCTCCATCTGATGGAATAATAGATGGCGTTCAAGCGTCATTCCGAGTTTTCGTGATAGATCAAGTAAGTCCCCGACTTGCTCTAGATTGAACTGAGGAAAAGCATGACGAATATAAAGTAACCCGACGACTTGTCCATTACTTGGAGATTGGACGGGAATCGCCGATTCGAACTGATCGCCAATCGGTAATTGAACCGATTTACGCATGACGAACGCCCGACGTAAGACAGAATATTGATCGAGATCTTTTTCGATCAGCTCCATCTCGTCGATGCCTTGCGCGACGAAATGATTCAACTGTTCACGACGGTACAAGAGGATGGCACCTTCTTTTACATCGAGCAGTTGCAACAGGATCGTCAGGACGGTCTCACAGGCCGCTTCGACATTTTGCGTCGCTAACGCTTCCATGATTTCATTGCGTTGCTTCAATTTCAGTTCGACTTCTCGTAAATTCTGTTGTAATCGATTGATTTCACGTTGATCGAGTGATGTGAGTCGTGCTTCAGCTGATGCTGGAACCGTTCCTTGGCGCAATCGGTAAGGACGGTCCTTCGAGTGGTCGCGTAAGATTCGTTTCAACGTGTATCCTCCTTTCAAAATTCATTCCTGTTACAAATTATAGCATGGTCCCTATTTGATCGACAGTTCGAGTACTGTCTTCCTTATATGCTTCTTTGCACTAATGCACGAAATGCCTCTTCAAAGGCGCGGTCCGCGTCGCGCGTCCGTTTTTTCGGTCCTTTCGTCCGTCCACCTGCTCGTCGGATTTGTTGTCCAACATGGCGAGTGTGGAGCAATAAATCAATATTTTCATTTGTGAACTGACGACCATTTTGGTCGATCGCGAAGCCTCCTCGCGCTAAGACGAGTGCTGCTAAACCGTAGTCTTGGGTCACGACGAGATCGCCACGTTTCATCCGATTGACGATCGCGTAATCGACGGCATCTGGTCCTTGTCCGACCGTGATCGTCGTTGCCCCCTCCCGCATCATCTGGTGTGCTGTATCACAAACTAAAAAGACGTCACGTCCCTGTCGGTGTCGAACGACGAGATCGACAACGGGACATCCGTCCGCATCTACGAAAATAGACATCTGAATCCTCCCTTATTGTTTCCACTATCAGTGTCACAAAACAAAAGATTTCTTGTCAAGTCGCGTTTCCCATTTGACCGTTTCTTCGTTCTTTCGGACAATGGAAAAGAGAGGATGTGTTGAAATGAACGCTGCGACGTTCCAATCTTTTTACCTGTTATTAAAAAAAACGAAACCCCCGGTCGGATTATTATCCGCTGCCGTTTCCGTCTCCGTCATCCAAGCGCTGGCTGCACTCGCCATTCCTTGGTTCTTAAAGACGTTGATTGATGGTTTTACAGTCGATCGACTGACTCCGCAGCTGATCAGTTTGTTCGTGATTGTCTTCGTCGTCCAAGTCGTCGCGAACGCCTTGTCCATCTATTGGTTACAGATCGTCGGTCAACGAATCGTCGCTAATTTGCGGACGCTCTTATGGAAACACTTGTTGACCTTATCGATTCCGTTCTATGATGAGACGAAATCTGGTGAGCTCGTCTCTCGGCTCAATAGTGACGCTACGACACTCCAGCAATTGCTGTCGGAGCAACTCGTCCGCCTGCTGACATCACTCGTCTCGATCATCGGGGCGATCACGATCCTGTTCTTCCTCGACTGGCAGATGACACTTGTCATGGTCATCGCTGTACCCGTGACGTTACTAATCATCATTCCGCTCGTGCGGAAGCTGCATAAGATATCTCGTGAGACTCAGAAAGAACTCGCAGGATTATCTGGTTTTTTCGCCGAGATGCTCGGCGAAGTCCGACTCGTCAAATCGCAAGCGACTGAATCCTATGAGCTCGACCGTGGGAAAACTCGCATCGAGAATCTTTATGGCTATGGCGTCAAGGAAGGACGAATCCAAGCCCTCTTGTTGCCGATCTTTAACGTCACCTTGACGACGATGTTGATCTTGATCATCGGCTTTGGTGCCTACCGCGTCGCGACGAACCAGATCACGGCGGGGGAACTCGTCGCCTTCTCACTCTATTTGTTCCAAATCATGACGCCGCTCGTGACGATGACTGAATTCATCACGAAGTTACAGAAGGCTCGCGGGGCGACAGAGCGAATCATCGAGCTTCTCGATGAGACACCGGAAGCACCCGGAGCGCTTGTTGCGCCGCGCCCGTTTACGGACGTCACGGTCGATCACCTGTCATTCGGATACAATGAGACGCCCATCCTCCTGGATGTCAGCTTTACGTTACCACGCGGCAAGACGACAGCGATCGTTGGTCCGAGTGGATCCGGGAAGACGACATTATTCGCGATACTTGAGCGGTTCTATCAACCGACGTCCGGTCAGATCCGACTCGGAGATCAATCCATCACTGATTTGACGTTATCGTCTTGGCGCCAAGCGATTGGTTATGTTGCGCAAGACTCCCCTGTTTTATCGGGAACGATACGCGACAATCTCATCTACGGTCTTGCGGAAGACGTCAGTGAAGACAAAATCCGTGAGGCTGCACGAATGGCGAATGCCGATACGTTCATTGAACGTTTTCCGGAGGGGTATGCAACTGAAATCGGAGAACGGGGTGTCAAGTTGTCCGGTGGTCAACGCCAACGGATTGCAATCGCACGTGCACTCCTCCGTGATCCGGAAATTCTATTGCTGGATGAAGCCACGTCAAGCCTCGATTCCGAGTCAGAGCGGGTCGTTCAGGAAGCACTCGAGCGATTGATGGTCGGACGGACGACGTTCGTCATCGCCCATCGTCTCGCGACAGTTCGTCATGCCGATCAAATCATCGTCCTTGAAGATGGTCGGATTTCCGGCATCGGGACACATGATCGTCTTGTCGTCGACAATCCATTGTATAATAAGCTCGTAACGCAACAATTCATCGGCACGGAACGTGCAAGGGGGAATCACGTATGAAGACAGTCGGTTTCATCGGATTAGGTGTCATGGGACAAGGCATGGTCCGCAATCTGCGCAAGGCAGGTTTTACAGTCAAAGGATATAATCGTACGAAAGAAAAAGGACTCGTCCTTGAAGCAGATGGTGTCGAAATCGTCGATACGATTCAAGACGTCGTCACCGATGTCGACGTCGTTATCTCGATCGTCGGTTATCCGCAAGACGTCGAGCAAATCTACTTTGAAGACGGAATTCTTGACCATGCGGCACCCGGAACGATTCTGATCGATATGACGACATCCAGTCCAGCTCTTGCAGAACGCATTGCGAAGGAAGCGGCAGCACGCGGTCTTCAGGCACTGGATGCACCTGTCACAGGTGGTGACCTCGGCGCGAAGAACGGAACACTCGCCATTCTCGTCGGTGGGGAAGAAGCGGCTTTCGCACAAGCGAAGCCATTATTCGAAGCGATGGGAAAATCGATTTCACTCTTCGGTGGTCCTGGTAAAGGACAATCGGCGAAACTCGCGAACCAAATCGCAATTGCCGGCTCGATGATTGGAACAGCGGAGATGCTGTTGTTCGTCACGCGGTCCGGGATTGACCCGACGCAATTCATCGAGACGATCAAATCTGGTTCTGCCGGTAGCTGGAGTCTAGAGAACTTGATTCCGCGCGTCATCGCTGAAAACTACTCACCTGGTTTCTTCGTCAAGCACTTCATCAAGGATATGCGGCTTGCCCTCGAACGCGGCGCTGAGATGGGCATCGCGACACCTGGTCTTGCACTGACGAAGGATTTATATGAACAACTTGCTGAGCTGGGTCATGCTGATTCCGGTACACAAGCGCTTTATCTGTTGCTCGCTGAACGTTCACGCGCTTCGGTAGAATGAGCAAAAGCCTGTACGCTACGTCTACTGACGTAATGTACAGGCTTTTTTCGTTCATCCCTCGACGGATGATTGACGTGTCGGTTTCAAGCGTTCATAGAAGTGTGCCATCGTCGTATCGAAGTATGGCGTCAAGAAGATGACCCCCACAGTACTAAGTAGTGCGAGGATACCCCAGCCGATGAAACTCAGGTAAAGCATGATCAGTTCACGCTTATGCCCTTTCATCATCCGACGACTCTCACCGAGTACTTGCCAAAACGACAATTCCGGTCGGTCGACCAAAATGTACGGAACGAGGCGATACGCTAGATAAAAGTACAATGCCGGTAAAATCAAAAATGATCCGACATAGACCAATACCGTCACGATCGCGTAAGCGGCAATCGTCCGGAAAGCACGTCGAAACGAAGAAAATCCTTCGAATAAAGTTCCGATGCCAGCAGATTCCCCGCGTGTGAAGCGTAAGTAAGCAATCGTTCGTCCGACCGTCACCGGAGCAAGGACGATCGTTACGACCATGTTCAGTCCGGCGAAACGGACCATGCTGTCAATGTCATCTCGATCAAAAGACATCCGGCTTGCTGCAAGCGCAAAGATCAGGAAGTAGATGATCGAGATGCTTAGCCCGACCAGCCAGCGTCCTTTTAGTGTACCAAGGGCGTCTTGTTTTAATTGTTTAGGGTTCATGTCGTACTCCTTCATTTCCACTATTTCCATCTTTGATTCTAGCGTAGTCCCGTTAAAAAACCTAGTTATCCCACTCTGCTTTTCAAACGCATCACGGAATCGTCGAAAATCCGTCACGAACACATACAAAAAAATCCATTTCTCTCATCTCATCAGATTTGAAAAATGGATTCGTGCGGTATAGGATTAGCCGAGAAGTCGTTTCAATGCTTCAACACGTTCTTTTTGAATGATACCGTCTTGTAAGACAGCGGATCCCACATGTAGTTCCGATGCCTTCGTCGCTTTGAGAAGCGTTTCCGCATTCTCAAGCGTAATCCCGGACCCTGGTAAGATGATCAAGTCTGGATGTTCCTCGATCAAGCGCGCAATCGTCTCTTTTCCTTCTAGTGCCGTCGCTTGACCACCTGACGTCAAGATCCGGTCGACTTCCGGAAAATCAGCGAGCACTTCTGTCGCTTCGAAAATATCACGACTACTGTCGATCGCCCGGTGGAACGTCAGTGACAGTTCCCCTTTATGTTTGATAATTCGACCAAGGAAGCCTTCGTCGATGCGACCGTCTGCGGTCAATGAGCCAACGACGATCCCGGCAGCACCGAGTTCACGGATCAAGTCGATATCCGTGATGATCGTCTCCTCATCTGATTTCGAATAGACGAACGACTTACTATGTGGTCGAACGAGGACGTGAACCGGAATCTCGACCGTCGAGACGACTTGACGAATCAGTCCATAGCTCGGCGTCAACCCACCTTCGGATAATGCGGAAACGAGCTCGATCCGGTCCGCTCCGGCTTGTTCTGCTGCGACCGCTTCTTCTACGGTCGATGCGATGATTTCTAACATGATGCATCCCTCCCGCATCAGTGTATCATGAGACGACCATCCAGTTCACGCGTTCGTTGAACAGTTTCATCTCCCACGATGGTGGATAGGAGGCTGGACTGAGGACGATCTTTGCACGCCGGAACTCTGCCACCTTATATTTACGATTGCCTTGGAATTCATCATTTGCCAAAAAGGCATAGACGTCCTTCGTACAACTGATGACGGCTTTTTGAATCAGTGAGGATTCAATATCATCGCTGACGAAGCCACGCTCGATTTCAGCACCGTCAAACGATAGAAAACAAGCATCAAAAGCGTAAGCATCGAGCGCCTGCAAGACTTCGACTCCGACCGTCTGCCCGTAAGCATCGACTGTCCCACCGAGTAATCGAATTTCACCTTTGAACGGTCCCGTCTTACGGCACTGCTCCAAGTGACTAGCGACCATCAGTGAGTTCGTAACGATTGTCGCGTTTCCCGTTAAATACGGCAACAGATGCTCGACCGGCTCACCTCGACCAAGAAAGATACAGGAATAATCGCTGAGCCATCCTTTCGCATAACGCGCTAAACGGCGAGATAACTGATCCGTCCGACGTGAGATCGGTGTCTCTCGTTTTCCTCCTTGATAGATGGCGCCACCATAGACGCGCTTCAATTGCCGTTCCCGTTCGAGTTCCTCTAAGTAGCGTCGTACCGTTTCTCCCGAGACATCGAGACGTTCGATCAAATCCTTCGTCATGACTTTCCCTTCCTCTTCCAGCCATTCCATGATGCGTGATTTCCGCTCTTCTCCTAACAACGACACGTGCGCTTCCCCCTTCACAGACAAGTTCTAGTTCTAGTGTATCGAACGTCTGTAAAGGTCTTGTAAATCAGATGTAAATAAACGTGTAGTTCCTATGAAATGTCGTTGAATTCGTCCGTTATCCGACTTTTTTCACAAACAAAAGACGCATCCGCATCTCAATGAACGAGATGTAGATGCGTCTTAATGACTCATTCAGACGGTTTCTTTGCAAAGAGTGGAATCTTAGATTCTGTTCCTTGGCGAATCCGTTGGATGTTCTCGCGGTGCTTGAAGATGACGAACAAAGCAAGAACCGTAAAGAACGTCGGAACGATCCAATCGTTCGTCAAGAAGCCGATGGTGATGGAAACAACGATTCCGACACTTGCCGCCACGATTGAACTGAGCGACACCATCCGGCTCAGACGAAGTGTCGTCAAAAAGGAGACGAGCAGGAAGATGAACAGAACAGGGCTCGTCACGAGCAACATCCCTCCGGACGTCGCAACTGCCTTTCCGCCTTTGAACTTCGCGAAGATCGGATAGATATGACCGATGACAGCTGCTAATCCAGCAAACAACGGATGTATATCTGCTCCCATTAAGATTGGAACAAGGCTTGCGACGGCTCCTTTTCCGAAATCACCGATCAATACGATGATTCCCGCCTTTTTTCCCAAGACACGGAACGTATTCGTCGTTCCGAGATTCCCGCTACCATGTTGGCGAATATCCATCCCGTGTCCCCACTTCCCGACAAGAAGTGCGAACGGTATCGAACCAAGCAGATAGCCAAGAACTAAAATCCCTATGATTTCAATCATAGTCAACCTCCAACCTCTTAGTGACCGACTTTCATATATTCCTCAAGAGTCTGTCCGTTATTTTTAATTTGTGTCGCGACATCGACACCGACATAACGAATGTGCCATGGCTCATACGTATAGCCTGTCCGTGATTGGAAACCACGATCGTAGCGCACGATGAAACCATATTTGGCTGCGTTATTCGCAATCCATTTTCCTTCTTTCGTATCACCAAGGGCAGCTGTTAACCCGTTACCAACGCTTGGTGCCGAAATATCAAAAGCAAGACCTGTTTGGTGCTCACTGTTACCAGGACGAGCTGAATATTGATCAGCAGCTGCCTTGCCATCACGTGCGACATAATTATTATACAATACTTTTTGACGTGCGCCTGAACGGAATCCGCTGACAGCGTTCAATGTCACGCCTTCTTTTTTAGCAGCGGCGAACATCTTTTCCATCTGTTTCGCAGCCGGCGCCCGCATGTAGCTTTGCTCGAGCACGCCCGAGTATGAGAAGCTGACGTTCGGGACGACAAGATCCGATGGCTTGTAGTCGATCGGCAAGCCGTATTTCTTATTGACGACGACGAGATTACCCAGTGATAGATTTGCTTTGGCATTTGCTGATTTATCGACGTCCGGTGTTTCATCTTCTGGTTTCGACGGTTTCTCTTGTTCTGGATCCTGAGATGAACTATCCGGTTTATCCGTCGATTCGTCTTTGTTGTCTTCTGTTTTGTTCTCTGAAGCTGGTGTATCGTCTTTTTGTTCTTCTTCTTTTTTCGTCTCATCCGAAGAACCTTGATCTTCTTGCGTTGCCGCGTCAGACGAATTGTCTTCTTGTTTTGCTTCTTCTGACGTATCGTCTTTTGCTGTTTCGTCTGTTTTATTTGTTTCGTCTTTGTTCGTGTCTTTTGCTGTGTCTTCTTTTTTCGTTTCGTCGTTTGATTGTTTTGTCTCATCTGATTTCTGTTCCGTTTTCGTTGTATCATCCGCTTGTTGATCCCCAGGATTACATCCTGCAAGGAGAAGCGCTAACGTACTGACGGTTACGATTTTTTTCATGAGTAAGACCCCTCTTCTTTTTATGCTTCTCTATGTTACCGCTAATCGTTCCATCCGTCGAGTCTACTTCCGACAGATAGAGTAAGTCCCTACCTTACTTCAGCTTCTTTATTTTCGCAAATGATTCTGACTTTGTCATCGGTCGTTAGTACCAAGTGCTAAATTTTACTGTTCAGACTGAAAAAGAAAAAAGCAGAACCGATTCAAAAATCGATTCCGCTTTTGATGTATCTCTTCACGCTTCCGTTAAGAGTGCTGCGTCCGTCTCGCTCATCTTTTCATAAATTTCGTGCCAGTTCGGGAACACCTTCGGCAAGCGAATCGGTCGGAAGTTTTCCTTCTTGACGACGACGTGTGTCGTTTTCGCAGATACCGCAAGCTTCCCGTCCGGATGTTTGACTGTATAGCCATAAATCGTCCGTAGTCCATCGTAATGATCAATCCAAACCGTGACGACCGCTGTATCACCGTACGTCAACGAGCGTTTGTAATCGAGATTGACATTCGTGACCGGGGAGACATAACCCGCATCTTCCATCTCCTTGTAATCAAGACCCAAGGACTGGATTAATTCTGTCCGTGCGAGTTCCAAATAGACGAGATAATTCGAATGATAGACGATGCCCATCATGTCCGTCTCGGCGTAGCGGACAGGTATTTCAATCGTGTGCATGTAGCTTCCCCCTTAAAAATCCTCTTTTTCAAGATAGGACCATTCTGAACCGGACAAGCTAACTTTGTCAATTAATCGCATCGACTGCTTCGCGATCGCCTGTTCGACGATCGTGATCGCCGCCCGTGCGTTTCCGTTCGGAACGACATCAATCTTCTCGGTAAGCGTCAACCGTGCGTCCTCCGTCAGCTCGTATCCGAACCGTGCTGCGTATCCTTCAATGATTTGAATCAACTCGTCTGGCGAATAATTCGGGAAGTGGAACGATCGCTTAAAGCGTGATTTCAGTCCTGGATTACTCGCAAGCAAAGCGTTCATCTGTTGCTCGTAACCCGCAAGGACAACGACGAGATTGTCTTGATGTTTCGTCATCTCATCCACGAGCGTATCAATCGCTTCCTTCCCGAAATCGTTCGCTCCACCGTTTAACGCATACGCTTCATCAATGAATAAGACACCACCCAGTGCGTCGCGAATTGCGTCGCGCGTCTTTTGCGCCGTTTGTCCGACGTAACCGGAGACGAGATCCGCCCGGCTGACGACTTTCAAGTGTCCGCGTTTCAAATAACCGCATTGTCGTAACACATCAGCATAAAGCTGCGCGACAGTCGTCTTTCCGGTCCCGCTATTGCCGCTAAAGACCGCATGTAGTTCGACCGGTAAGACTTTATAACCGGCTTCCCGGCGACGTTTTTGCATCGACAACAGAGCTTCAATCTGCTTGAGTTCATCTTTAAGATCAGACAATCCGACGAGCGAAGCGATCCGCTCCTCAACGGTTGCGTCCGGTTCTTGTACCATCTCGAAATCTTCTTGTTCGAGTAAGGCAAAGTCTTCATGACTGGCACTCTCTCCAAGGCTTGATCCCTTCTTGAAGATGGCATCAAGCACGATATTTCGGACGGCGCGTCCATTTCCGAAACTGGCGTCAACCCGTTCTCGTTCCAGACGACCGAGCAACGCTCGCTCTGCTTGTTCCGTCAAGACGTAGTCGTTCGCGGTCGCGATCGACCGTCCGATGGCGAGCAGCTCCTGATCCGTATAGTCGGCGAGTAGATAATGATTTGATTCCGGGAAACGACTCCGCAGTCCAGGGTTCGCCTTCAGGAAATCACGCATCTCTTCTGGGTAACCAGCAAGCACGACCGCAAATCGCCCTGCATATTCCCCACTCGTCATCGCTGCGACGAGCGTATCGATCGCGGCCTGACCATAATCGTTCCCACTTTGTCCGGCACGTTTTAAGGCATAGGCTTCATCGATGAAGAGCACCCCTCCGACGGCTTCGCGGACTTTACTCATGACCTGTTCTTCCGTCTGACCGACGAACGCACCGACAAGCGATGAACGATCCGTCTCGACGACTTCCGGTCGTTCGAGAAGTCCGAGCTCGTGATAGATTTTTGCCATCAAACGGGCAAGCGTCGTCTTTCCGGTTCCGGGGTTACCCATGAAGATCATGTGTAGCGATGGTTGATCGCTTGAACGGTAGCCATCTTCCGATCGTTTTTGTTGATACTTCAAGAAGCGATACATATGATGGACCCGTTGTTTGATGTCTTCGAGACCAATCATCGCGTCGAGTTCTTCGAGTGCTGAGCGTTCGACTTGTTTGCTTTCGACGGGGAGCAAAGCGACGACACGTTTGAGATCCTGGATTGTCGTCGCTTTCAGTTCCGTCATCTCGCGAAACGCTTCTCGGGAATAGAAACGCTCTTGCAAGCTATCGACGAATGTCTGCGCTGTCTGTTCAAGCGTGGCACTCGAACGCAGTAATGCCGTTCCAGCTTCGAACAGTTCCGTCCAACGACCAGCATCCAACCGACGCAGTCGTTCCGTCAGTTCGACGATTTGTTCCGTCTCCTCGACGATTTGGCTTGCTTGGAGAATCAGTTCTTTCGTCGCTGATCGTTTGGCGTTCGCATTGTCCGTCTCGCGAATCGTCGGAAACGTATGCGCAACAAGGCGCTGATACGTACTTTGTAATTGTTGTTCCGTCAACAACTGCTCAAGACGAGCTGGCAAACGACCATGCTGACGGATTTCTTGCATCCAACTCTCAGCTAAGGCATCCAGTCGTCCCGTCATGATATAGCGATGTTCGACGAGTAACGCCAAGATGCGGACGAGTGCTTCCGTCTCTCCAAGCAACCGGCTACTTTGAGCATACCGTAAGGCGAGCACCTCCTCGACCTTCGCGCCCTCTTCCCACGCTTTGATTTGATTGAACATCTCCTCTTTCGAGAATGCTTCCATGTTGAACCTCCTGCGTCTCGAAAAAACCGACTTTGTCCGCTACCGTTTCGTAGCGTCATCGCCGGTCGTTTCTTGTTTATTTTGCTTTTAACCAATCCGGATCGAACGTATCGATCGTTTCAAAACTCTTCATCTTGACAGAGTAGAACAGTTTACCGTTATTACGTGACTCCGCACCGAGTACTTTCGAACGGTCGGAAGCGACATAATACGTTGCTTGTTCTTGGTTGTTTTCTTTATCGAAGATCGATGGGTATTGTTTGATCCAGTCTTCTGGTACCGTGCTTGATGGTTCTTTTTTCACATACACGTCTGCTGCCATTCCAGCGATGTCCGCTTCTCCCTCGACTTGTCCGAAGTCACCTTTGTTGATGAAGGCGAGGATCTGTTCGTTGAAGCCACGTGAGAGGAATGGGCGCGGCGCACTGACACTTTTGCCGGCTTTCGTCTCATTGACTAACTTCCCTGTCGCATCATACTCACGGAACATCGTCCCGTTCCAGATCGCAAGCGATCCTTTTGACGGACCGTCTACGACTTCTGTCCGGAAATGACCTTTGTCATTAAAGACGACTTCATACGTGCGTGATTCAAGTTCATCTTTTTTCGTCGCGAGCTTCTTCTCAACATATTGGATGCGTGTCATCGTATAAAACGGTTTGACCGTCGCGGCTTTTTCATCGCTTGCGGTCTGCGTCTTGTTCAAGAGATAAAAATTGTAGGCAAGGAGGATCGCCATTGCCACGATTGCTACTGCAATCCACGTGCTCGTTCGTTTCGTCATGCCATGTACACCTTCCTAGCTCAAGTCTCTATTCCTTATCATCGTATCGGTTTTATAAGGAGAATACAAAGGGTTTGTCCG
The DNA here is from genome assembly GCF_000414195.2 of Exiguobacterium sp. OS-77. Lineage (NCBI taxonomy): Bacteria > Bacillati > Bacillota > Bacilli > Caryophanales > Exiguobacterium > Exiguobacterium sp. OS-77. Next base: position 2,007,943 of record NZ_DF239008.1, read on the forward strand.
AGATTTCACGATTTCTGACTAAATTCGTCAGACTTTTGAACAAATCAGAAAATGGTCAGGACGACAAAAAAAGGCGAACCGAATGAATTCGGTCCACCCTTGATTACGTTTATGCTTCTTTCGGCGTCAGCGAGACGATCATCGACTCATCGACCAAGTAATAGCTATGATGCGGCATTTCACGCAAATAGCCATCTTGAAACAACATCGCGCAGTCGACTTGGAACGTTTTGCTATACGGTTTCAACGGGAGTTTCTTCACCCGGTCAAAATAGCGATCGACGGCAACCTGGACATGATCCATCTCATAGACAAGTTCTCGGTCTTTTGCCTCCATGATGGTGAATGTCTCACGCGACATGTAAAACACTTGTGTCGAACGTGCTTTCAAATACGGCTCCAACTGCTTTAAGTCGATGCGTTGTTCGTTGTCTAAAAGCACTGTCCGATTCGTCCCTTTCGGTAGTTCGGATTCAAAAGCATGCGTCGCTTGTTTGACTTCATCAAGCGTCACGTCACGCATCGGCAACGGCTGGTCTTCCTTCGGTTGAAACCACTTCTTGAATCGGTTCACCTTTTTCCTCCTCTCGTCAAAAAAAGGTGGGGTTTCCCCCACCTTTGATTAGACAACTTATGCTTGTTGGAGACGCTCACGAAGGACCATTGGAAGGATCCCGCCGTGACGGTAGTAATCGATGTCGACTTCTGAGTCGAAACGAGCGATCGCTTCGAATTCAGTGACTTTTCCGTCTGCCGCTGTCGCTGTGACTTTAACGATGTCACGTGGACGAACAGACTCATCGATTGCGATGCTGATCGCTTCTTCACCTGTTAAACCAAGTGTTTCAGCTGTCGTGCCTGCCACGTATTGCAGTGGAAGAACACCCATCATGACGAGGTTTGAACGGTGAATCCGCTCGAAGCTTTCCGCGATGACGGCTTTGACGCCGAGCAAGTTCGTTCCTTTTGCTGCCCAGTCACGTGAAGAACCCATACCGTAATCTTTACCAGCGAGGATGACGAGACCTGTGCCATCTTCTTTATACTTCATCGCAGCATCGTACATCGCCATCGTTTCGCCTGTTGGCCAGTACGTCGTGAAGCCACCTTCTGTACCTGGTGCGACTTGGTTACGGATGCGGATGTTCGCGAACGTTCCGCGCATCATGATTTCGTGGTTACCACGACGTGAACCGTATGAGTTGAAGTCTTTTGGTGCAACCCCTTTGTTGACGAGGTATTGACCGGCTGGTGTCGTTTTCGAGAATGAACCCGCTGGTGAGATGTGGTCCGTCGTAACCGAATCAGCAAACTTACCGAAGACACGGAGTCCGTTGAGCGCTTCGACTTGACCAGCTTCCTTCGCCAAGTTCTCGAAGAACGGTGGGTTTTGGATGTACGTCGACTCACCGTCGAAGTCGTACTGATCCCCTGTTGGCACATCAAGGTTGTTCCAACGTTCGTTTCCTGTGAAGACTGAATCGTATTCTGCACGGAAGCTTTCTGGTGTGACGACCGTGTTGATGATCGTTTGGATCTCATCACGTGACGGCCAGATGTCAGCGAAGAAGACTTCTTGTCCGTCTTTGCCTGTTCCGAGTGACGCGTTCATGATATCGACGTCGACTGTTCCTGCAAGTGCATACGCGACGACGAGTGGCGGTGAAGCCAAGTAGTTCGCTTTGACGAGCGGGTGGACACGACCTTCGAAGTTACGGTTACCGGAGAGGACAGACGAAACGAGTAAGTCTGAACCGAGGATCGCGTCTTCGACTGCGCGGTCGAGTGGACCAGAGTTCCCGATACATGTCGTACAGCCGTAACCGACCGTGTTGAAGCCGAGTTCGTCAAGGTACGTTTGGAGTCCTGATTTCTCGAGGTAATCCGTAACGACCTTCGATCCTGGCGCAAGTGATGTCTTGACGTATTTTGGAACCGAAAGACCGAGTTCGATTGCTTTTTTCGCGACGAGTCCAGCACCGATCATGACGTATGGGTTTGATGTGTTCGTACAGCTCGTGATCGCAGCGATTGCCACGTCACCCGTACGCATTTCAACTGCTTCGTCTTCGAACTGAACGACAGCGACTTTGTTCGCTTCTTCTTCCGCTAAGCCGAATCCAGCGTTTCCTTGTGGAGCCGTCAACGCTTTTTTGAATGATGTATGAACATCCGTCAAATCGATCCGGTCTTGTGGACGTTTTGGTCCAGCAAGGGCAGGAACGATCGTCGAAAGATCGAGTTCGACTGTTTTCGTGAATGTTGGATCTTCGTTTTGTGGCGTGTAGAACAAACCGTTTGCTTTCGAGTAGTTCTCGACTTTTTCGATCAATTCTTCATCGCGACCTGTCAGACGAAGGTACGTCAATGTTTCTGTGTCGACTGGGAAGAATCCACATGTTGCACCATATTCTGGCGCCATGTTCGCGATTGTTGCCCGGTCAGAAAGTGACATCAAGTGGAGTGATGGACCGAAGAACTCGACGAATTTACCAACGACGTTCTCTTGACGGAGCATTTCCGTTACACGAAGGGCAACGTCTGTTGCTGTCGTTCCTGGGTGCATCTCACCTGTAATGCGTACACCGATGACTTCTGGTACTGGGAAGAACGATGGCTGTCCGAGCATGCCCGCTTCCGCTTCGATCCCACCGACTCCCCAACCGAGGACGCCAAGACCGTTGATCATCGTCGTGTGTGAGTCCGTTCCGACGAGTGTATCCGGGTACACATCAACTGTACCGTCTGCTGTTTCCTTTTCAAGGACGACAGATGCCAAGTACTCGAGGTTAACTTGGTGGACGATCCCTGTTGCTGGTGGTACGGCACGGTAGTTATCGAATGCCGATGTCGCCCAGCGAAGTAATTTGTAACGCTCTTCGTTACGTTCGAATTCGAGATCCATGTTTTCTGCAAGTGCTCCAGCAAAACCGTAAGCATCGACTTGAACCGAGTGGTCAACGACGAGGTCGACTGGTACTTCTGGGTTGATGACCGATGGGTCTCCACCGAGATCTTGCATGGCTTTACGAAGTGACGCGAGGTCAACGACCGTTGGAACACCTGTGAAATCCTGAAGGATGACGCGTGACGGTTTGAACGGAACATCGACATCGTTCGAAACTTGAGCTGTTCCCCATTTCGCCAAGTTCTCGACGTGTTCACGTGTGATCGAACGACCATCTTGTTGACGAAGTACTGACTCGAGTAGGACACGAATCGAGTATGGAAGACGTTTGACTTCCGTCAATCCGAGTTCTTCCAATTTTTCAAGACTATAGTACTGATAATTCTTACCGTTTGCTTCAAACGAACGGCGTGCGCCAAAGACATCTTGCGACACATCTGTTTGCTTCATGGTGATTCCCCCTTTAAGTGTTCACGACATCAAGCCCCTGATACCGCTTACTTGTACAGTTCTATCATAGTATAATATGGATTCCGTTACAATTTGAAAGAACAAAAGACTTTCGATAAGTTTTACTTATTGCCGATATTAGAAAATTATTCTGTTGTCCTGTTTTTCTCATATTTCCAGTCTCGCGTTTCCATTTAGAATGTTCAGGGTACTTAAAAAGTGTAGTACGATATCCGATTCTTGTGGAGGCGTTTATTATGGCGAAATACAAAAGCGATGCAACGCACGTTATTACGACAATCATTTTTAGTGATTTAGAAAAAGCAAAAACAGGCTTTGCGATGATTAAGGATCTCGAGGCAATCAAGGAAATCGAGATGGATCAGATGGTTCTCGCAAAACGTGACGAAGCAGAGGGCTTCTCTTTCATCGATGCCATCGACTTCACGCAACAGGACCAATCCTTCAAAGGCTCATTGATCGGCATGGCAATCGGTGTCGTTGGTGGTCCGTTCGGTATGCTCGTCGGCTCCGTTGCTGGTTACTTGATTGGTGCGAACCGGGATGAGAAGAACGAGCGGGAATCATTTGATTTGTTCAATCGGACGCTGAATCAGATCAATCCTGACCATTACGGTGTCATCTTGATCAGTGAGGTCAACGAAGATTCAGAAGCCGTCAATGCGATCGCCGCTGAACTTGGCGCGACGATTCGTCGGACTGGTGAGACATTACCGGATGGTACGGTCTAATCAAATCAGAGTTGTCACCTTTACGTTCTCGTTTTAAACGGGGACGTTTTTTAATTCCTGGATCACCTGTTTTGCTGCTTCCTGTGTCGTGTCAGGATCTACTTTGTTTAATGAATTTTGTTGTACGGATATGAGGATGTTTTTGTAGCTAATGATGAGGAGCTCGCCGTAACTACCGTTTGATTGATACTGAACCAGATCATTGCCTATGTATCGATTCGTATACGCAAAATGAATCGCTAACTGCGTATCTTGTTTTTGGTTTTCAAAATAAAGTGTCTCCTGGGTCGATGGCGTATCAATCGTTCCGTCAACCGTTAACCATCTTCTCTTCTCAAAACTCAAGGATTGGTCGACAGCCGTGAAGTCTGCACCGATCGTACTATCCTTCAACTGAAACTGGTCCATCTTCAAGTGTTCATTCATATGCTTGAACAGCTTTTCATACTGAACTGGATTTAAGATGGGGTGTTTCGTCTGATTCGTATGCGTAGTAGTTTTGACTTCTACTTTTTTCTGTTCCGTCGTGACCGCCTCATCCGTGCATCCAGCGATCAAAAACACACTTGAAAACAGAATCAACATAGTCCCCTTATAATTCATAGAATATCCTCCCCAATTGATAATAACCTTCCATCATTTCGCCTTAAAGTTGTACAGCGGTTTAATGATTTCGACGACATCGACCGTTTCTTTCGTATTACGGATGATTTCGTCCATCGGCTTGTAGACGAACGGCGACTCGTCACGCGTCGATGCGACGACTGAACTTGACCAGACATCGGTCATCGTCTTTTCGAACGCATCCAGTTCAACTGTTTTGAATGCTTTTGACCGCGACATGATTCGTCCTGCTCCGTGTGGCGCGGAATAGTTCCAATCGGGATTTCCTTTTCCTACGACGATCAAGGAACCATCACGCATGTTCATCGGAATGATTGCCCGCTCGCCGGCTTTTGCAGAGATGGCACCTTTTCGTAGAATCATCGCGTCAAGATCGATGTAGTTGTGGATCGTATCGAATTGATCCGCTACCGTCCATCCCATCGCCTCGAAAATGACCTCGGTCATCGCCTGACGGTTCAATGCTGCGTATCGTTGAGCGATCTTAAGATCATGGAGATAACGCTCCATCGCTTCGCCGGAAACAGATGCTAAATCTTTGTTAAACGTAGACCGTTTTTCCTTCAATTGCTGTAAGGTCGTCTGTATATCCGACTCGCGCCCTTGTTGTTTTAATTCGGCGATGACTTGGTCAGCGTCAAATTGGAAGCGTGCAGTTTCTGCCTCTGCTTGATAATGTTCGGCAATCGTCTTCCCAAGATTGCGACTACCAGAATGAATGACGAGATAGCGCTGTCCTGCTGCATCCTGGTTCAGTTCGATGAAATGATTCCCTCCACCAAGCGTACCAATCGATAATCGTGCCCGTGTCTCGTTAAACGGTGCAAGTACTTGATCAAACGGTACCTGTTCGGACAATGGATGAGCTTGCTGACGTACCGACATGCCACTTGGAACGAGACGCTGAATCGTCGCGTCAAGTTTCGCATAATCGATTGGTTCTTGTTCAGCAAGTCGTGTACATAACATGCCGCAACCGATATCGACACCAACGAGATTCGGTACGACCTCGTCCGTCACATGCATCGTCGTTCCGATGACAGATCCTTTTCCAGCATGGCAATCTGGCATGATCCGGACGCGACTGTCTGTCGCAAATTGTTCCTCTAACATAGCTGTGACTTGCTTAATCGTCAGGTCGTCGACGTTATCCGTGAAAATCTTTGCTTCTCCATACGTGCCTTGAATCGTTTTCATACGATCTATCCTTTCTTTCCTGTCAGTTGATCAATCTGCTGTTTCTTTCATGATTTCAATGAATTGTTTCGTCAGTGTCGTCGGTCCCGTCTCCGTCAACCAGACGAAGGCTGTCGTACTTGCTGCACCGGATAGGTATGTCTGGTGCAGTCCTGTCATATCCAGTTCCCGCAACGTACTCTCCGGCAATACAGTCACCGCCTGTCCACTGCGGACAAGTCCGATCAGCGTCAAAACATCGGAACACGTCTCTTGCGATACGACGCTGAGCCGTTGACTTAACGTCTGAAAGACACCGAGTCCTTCTTGACTCGGAATGATGAGATCCGCGGTCGGGTGATCGGGGTGCCAGACTTGATGAAACGGTTCTTCTTCCATCCATTCAATCGAAATCCCTTGCGCATCAATCGGTAGACGGACGAACGCTGCGTCAAGCGACCGCTCTTTCAACCGTTCGATGAGCGCACTCGATTCTCCTTGGTGGACTTGTAAGATAATGCCAGGATGTCGTCGTTTCATCTGTTCAATCCATTCGACGAGCCGACTGGCTGATAAAGTGTTCACACCAATGCGCAAGATTCCCGTTCGTCCGGCTTCAATGTCGCTCACTTCCATCCGTGTCTCCTGCTCGAACTGTAGCAAAGAGACTGCTCGTTCATATAAGCGGTTGCCGCTCGAGGTAATCCGGATCCCGCGCCCTGCCCGCTCAATCAGACGAACACCTAGCTCTTCTTCCATTCGCCGAATTTGCTGCGTCAAGGCAGGTTGTGCCATCCGTAAGCGCTCCGCTGCTCGCGTGACGGATTGTTCCTCGACGACCGCACAAAAATAGCGGTACTGGCGTAAATCCATATTCATCATCTCTTTCATATGTTTTCATGTATAAAGATATATGAATCATAACATCAATCATATGCTATGATGCAGGAATATCTGAAGTTTAAGAAAGGAGCTTTTTCATGAAACAAACGACTTCTACCTTCCAGTGGATCGTCTTTTTACTCGCGAACACGATTGCTTTACCAATCGTCGTCGCCAGTCTGTTCGACCTCTCATCAGTTGAGACTGCTGCCCTTGTCCAACGGTCGTTCTTTGTAGGCGGGATTGCCTGTTTCCTACACGGAGCCTTCGGCCACCGGCTTCCGATCGTATCGGGACCTGCCGGATCATGGGTCAGCATCTTCGTCGTCATCGCTGCACTACCGGTCGATTCAAAAACGGCCTTTACAATCGCGATGGCAGCCGTCGTCATTGCCGGCGTCGTCCTCATCATTCTCGGTTTGACAGGATGGACGAAATACTTATTACCCGTCTTTACACCGCTCGTCAGCGGAACGTTTTTGCTCTTATTATGTATTCAATTGACAGGTGTTATGCTCGGTGCCGTTCTCGCCGTCGAGGCAACACGCCTCGCCGGAATCGTCACGTTCTTGCTCGTGCTCGGACTCAGCCAATTTGGACCGAGTCGCTTACGTCCGTTTGCCTTGATGATCGGAATCATCGTCGGTTGGCTCGTCAGCCGTCCGTCGCTTCCTGCATCATCTAGTTTGTTCGCACCACCGCAAGCGCTACCGTTCGGATGGCCACAGTTTGACGGCAGTGCATTCCTTGTCGCGATTCCGTTCGCGATCTTGCTCGTCGTCAATTTAATTGCCGCTTTAAGCGCCGTCGAAGCGACGCTTCAAAAACAAGGACGTCTGCACCAAGGATTATCCATCGAAGGTGTCATTCATTTACTCGCTGCTACATTCTCGACGCTTGTCCCGGTGCCATTACCCATCACGAGCGGATTCATCGCGCAAACGGGAAGCCGGAAACGTCGCCCGTTCTTGATTGCCTCGCTCGTCATCGCACTGATCGGTTTCTTCCCAAGCTTGATCGGGATCATCGCGACATTACCGCGTAGCGTTGCGAGTGCCGCGTTGCTTGCGACATTGCCGCACATGTTCCTGATTGCCTGGCAGTCTGCGGAAAGTAACATGGAGAACAGTCGCCGCCGCCATGCGTTTGCGATCAGTGCCGTCATCGGCATCAGTATCTTGTTGCAATCGACCGTCATCGCGGAAGTCCTGCCTTTGACGCTTCGTCCGTTCCTCAGTAACGGATTACTCGTCGGAACGATGCTTGTGCTCGGTTTCGAAATCATCGAAAAAGTTCGTTCTCGTCGCGTAAAGCAAGCGGATCAATTGGCGAGCTAAATGGTATTGTACGATCGGACGATGACATCATCCTCGCTTTTCTATAAGAGTCGAGGATGAACATTTCGTCTGTTTATTCACCTAAAAAAGTAGCCTTTTCGATGTGATTCGAAAAGGCTACTTTTTTCTCATTTCATTCAATTAAAATCAAAAAGTTATTTTACTCAACGCACTTCCCGCCACCATTTTCGTGTCGTGCTCTCGGGTGTCACACTCTCCCCGATCATTGGTGTCAGAACCGGAATCTCATCGCGTTTCGCTTCCTTGAGCAACCGTTCGACCGGCTCGAACCACGCATGGAACGCGAGGATGAAGGCAGACCAGTGAATAGGCATCAGGACACGACCTTTTACATCTCGATGAGCTTGAACTGTTTGTTCCGGTAACATATGCGAATTGGACCACCGGACATCGTACTGTCCACATTCCATCATCGTCAGGTCAAACGGACCATATTGTTCGCCGATTGCTTTGAAGTGTGGACCATATCCACTATCGCCACTAAAGAAGACCTTTTGCGAGCCTTCGATGACCCATGACGCCCATAGCGTTGAAAATTGATCAAGACCATTTCGCCCTGAATAATGGCGCGACGGAGCCGCTGTCAGTTTGATGCCACCGACTTGTGTCGATTCATGCCAGTCGAGTTCCGTGATTCGCTCAGCCGAGACGCCCCATCCACGGAGACGACTCCCGACACCGAGCGGCACGATGAAGCGACCGACTCGATTTTTCAAGGCGAGGACGGATGGATAATCCAGATGATCATAATGATCATGCGAATAGACAACGACATCAATCAACGGTAGACGTTCGAGATCAACCGTCTGCGTCGTTTGAAAACGTCCTCCCCCCAGTTTCGGGAACGGTGATGGTGCGCGCCCGAGCATCGGGTCAAAGAAAATCGTTTGCCCATCGAGTTCGAGTAAAAATGCCGAATGTCCGAACCATGTGACACGTGGTGTTTCACTATCGTCTTGACGTCGCTGATACGGAAGCGTCGGTAACGCTTTGACAGGACGCAGATTCGGAATGTTTCTTCCGTAATCCTTTAAGATACTTTTCATCGAGTCCCATTCCATCTTCAACTGGAAATCCATCTCATTTTTGAACTTCCCGTCGACAAAACGATCTGATCGTTCGAAACTCAGCCGCTCTGCACGGCTTGGTCGTTTCCCGAAAACTGGGTACCGGTTAATGAACCAAGCACTGGCAAGACCAATTCCTGCTAAAGCTGTCACTATTTTTTTCATGTCTTATCACCTCTTCGATGCTCTCAGTATAGCACCTCGATTCCTCACACATCTCGCCCTACGCCTCCAGATATGAAAAAAAGTGAAGTCCACCGCAAGCGGCGCCTTCACTTCTAGGTATTAGTCGAGATCGTCCGCTTTCCACTTCGCCCGGTCGCTCTTCTCACCGTCCCCGCGGTGATTGGATTCATAGGCATTGTTCCCCGGATTTTCGACCTTGTTATCATCGTGTCGATGGTCATGATCATGGTCATGGTGATGATGGTGCTCATGGTCGTGGTCATGATCGTGATCTCGATCCTTGACGAACAATGCAAGACCGCCACGCTCGACTTCTGCGTAATGCCGTTCTGCCTCATCGTCCGAATGTCCGACACGTTTTAATGTCTCGCGGAGCGGTGGTTCTTTAGAAAATTTTGATTTGACCTGATCAATCCAACTTGCACCCGATGCTTCGTCTGCCGCGTCATCTCGACCGACGACAGAAAAATCCGAATCATGATGCCCCTGTTGTTTCAATTCCTCGATTTTTCGTTCCAGACTCGATTGATCCTGATAGATTCCAACAAACCGTTTCGCCATCACATGACACCTTCCTTTTTCATATGAATTCAAACTCGCTCTGTTTTTACCCTTGTTCGCTTGCCATCAAACGAGATTTCAGGAACGAAAAAACGGACTACTTCGAAAAGTAGTCCGTCAAAAACTTAGAGTTGTTGCGGTGAATCGACCAATGTGATCGTTCCTTCGTTCTTCTGAACGAATCGCTCGTAGACGAAATCATTCGCAAATAATAGAACAGCATTTTCCCAACGGTCGTAGACGAGAACCGTCCGTGAATCCGTCAATTGTTTGACGGCAGTGACTTCAGCTGGCTTGATCCATTTCGCGACTTGGAAGTTCGCAGCATCCTTCAAGATGTCAACGCCATACTCGCCTTTGAGCCGGTGCTCGAAGACTTCGAATTGGAGTTGTCCGATTGCTCCGAGGATGATTTCGTTGTATTCCGTCTTGTAGACCTGGATCGCACCTTCTTGCGCGAGCTGTTCGACACCTTTTTGGAACTGTTTCGACTTCAAGGCGTTTTTCGTGTAGACCTTCAAGAAGAGTTCTGGTGCGAACGTTGGTAGTGCTTCATATTGCAATGATGGATCACCGTTCGTGATTGTATCACCGATTTGATAGTTGCCTGAATCGTACAACCCGATGACGTCTCCTGCGAACGCTTCATTGACCGTTTCCCGCTCATCCGCCATGAATTGTGTCGATTGAGATAACTTCATCTTCTTGCCTGTCCGTGTCAGGACGACGTCCATTCCACGATCAAATTTACCCGTACAAATACGGACGAACGCAATCCGGTCACGGTGGTTCGGGTTCATGTTCGCTTGAATCTTGAAGACGAAACCGCTGAAGAAGTCTTGTGCCGGCTCGACTTTCCCTTTGTTCGACTCGCGTGGTGTCGGTGAAGGAGACAAGTTCAAGTAATGTTCAAGAAGTGGTGTGACACCAAAATCGACGAGTGCTGATCCGAAGAAGACTGGAGTCAGTTCACCTTTTGCGATCAATTCTTCATCATATTCGTTACCTGCGCCGTCGAGTAAGTCGACTTCATCCATCAACGTCTCATACATTTCCGAGTTGATCGTCGTCGCGAGTTCTTCGTTCGCGAGACCTTCCTCACCGAGTTCGATCGACTTACGATCGTTCTTGAAACAATGGAATTGTCCTTTGACACGGTCATAGACCCCTTCGAACTGTTGACCTGAACCAGCTGGCCACGTCACAGCAACAGACGGAATACCGAGGACTTCTTCGAGTTCTTCCATCAATTCGAGTGGGTCACGCGCTTGACGGTCCATCTTATTGATGAACGTAAAGATTGGAATCCCGCGCATCCGACAAACTTGGAACAGTTTCTTCGTTTGCGACTCGATCCCTTTCGCTGCATCGATGACCATGATTGCTGAGTCAACCGCTGTCAGGATCCGATACGTATCTTCACCGAAGTCCGAGTGACCTGGTGTATCCATGATTGAGACGATCTTTTTATCGTATTCGAATTGCATGACCGAAGACGTAACAGAGATTCCGCGTTGTTTTTCGATTTCCATCCAGTCGGATTTCGCAAATTTCGAGTTTTTCCGTGCCTTGACAGAACCTGCCTCACGGATTGCCCCTCCGTGCAGGAGGAATTTTTCAGTTAATGTCGTCTTACCCGCATCCGGGTGGGAGATGATGCCGAAAATCCGACGCTTTTCGACTTCCGTTTGTAGAATGTTTGTCATGTATGGTAGTTCCTTTCACCGATATATTCAAAAGTCCGATCAATCTTTTTCGCAACTAGTCTATCATACCGAATTTTCAAGGTCTCGTCCATTTCACTTCATTGACTCAATTTTCAGATTTAAAGTTGACAATTCATCACGATCTTCTTTACGATGACTAGGAAGTTTACTATTACAGAAGGAGGAGACGTACAATGGTATTCCATCAAGCCCGGACATCTGTCCACACTGTCTTTGTATCGGCTACAACTGTACGTCACCCAATCGTTTAATTTTTAATTAAGCAGGGTGTGCGTATGCGTATACGTACATGCTGCCCTCTTATATTAGGACGGGTATGCCCATATTTGTGCGTATCCGTCTTTTCTATTGTCTAAAAACGGAATATAAGGGGTTTTCACTATGTTTAACGCACTCAAACAGCTTGATCGCAACATCTGGATCCGGTTCGTCGGGGAAACGATCACGGGGATCATGATGTTCATGATTGCACCATTTTTAGTTCTTTATTATGCGGATCGACTCGATTCCTACTTCTTGGTCGGTGTCATCATGGCGACCGGACCGATCATGTCGCTCGTCGGTGCCGTCCTCGGTGGTCACTTCGCCGATAAATTCGGTCGAAAACCACTGATGGTCCTCTCGATCATCGGTGACGTCATCGCACTAATCGGTTTTTCGTTCGCTGATTCATTCGGACCACTTCTCGCTTTGAACGCGCTGCTCGGTTTATCGAGTTCACTGTTCCATCCGGCGGCAAGCGCGATGGTCGCTGACGTCACACCACCAGAACGCCTGAACGAATCGTTCGGCCTGCTACGGATGGGACATAACGTCGGGGCCGCATTCGGTCCACTTCTCGGAAGTGCGGTCCTATTCGTCGACCGTTCACTCATCTTCTACTCTGCCGCTTTCGTCTTTTTCCTGTACGGACTCGTTCTCTACTTCTTCATCGAAGAGACGAAACCGGAGTATATCGAAAAGACGGACGAAGTCAAAGTATCACCGCTCACTGTATTGCGGAAGGATCATGTCTTTTTAATCTTCATCGGGGCGGGTGTCTTCATCTCGATGGGATTTGCCCTCGTCGAGAGTATGTTACCGGTCTTCTTAAAGGAAGCACTGCCGGGACTACCGACGAAACAAAATCCGTTTCCTTACTTGATGGCACTGAACGGAATCATGGTCGTCTTGTTCCAGTTCCCGATCGCTGCTCGCTTGTCCGGCAAGGCATTCGGAAAAGTCATGTTGCTCGGCGCCTCGATTTTCGGGATCGGCATGATTTTTCTCGCATTCGTGCCGTCTTACCTGTTCTCACTCGGAACGAGTTATGTCGTGCTCGTGACGGTATTGCTTGCGATTTATGCGTTCTATACGCTCGGTGAGATGATCATGTCTCCTGTGCAGATGACGTTCATCGCTTTGATCGCACCAGAACATCTCCGCGGAACGTACAACGGTGCTGCGAGTCTCCAGTGGTTGATTGGCGGCGTCACCGCACCGCTTCTCGGATCGTTATTCCTTGATACCGGAAAAGGTGACTTTGCGCTCGGATTCGTCGGACTGCTCTGTTGTGTCTCAGGTGGGGTCTATCTCGCACTCGACCGGTCGATTCAACGTGCGAAACGCTTAACGAAATCAGCTTAAAAAAGCGATGTGTCATGCTCCGACTTTTGTCAGAGCGTTACACATCGCTTTTCTCGTTAAGAGGGTAATTGATTTGCCGCTACGAACGGACCGAACAGGACCGGTAACGGATCGAGTCGTTGCTGGATTTCTTCAATGAAATTCGTCGATCCACTGACGAAGACAATCGGATCATTCGCCGTGATCATCGTCAAGAATTCGTGCATCTGTTGTTCCCATCCTTCTTGACGAATGTGATGAACGACCATCCCTTTCGTCGTCAAGGATACGACATTCGCTAACATTCGTTCTGCCAGTTCCTCAGCTGAGACATGTAACAATGTCGTTTTTCGACCACTCAAGAGCGCGTGCCTGGCTTCATCGATGACGGCTCCGAGATGATGTTCTTCTGCGATCAACAAAATATCTTGTTGACGCCAATTTTCAGCATGACGGTATTTACAAAAATGGCGGCACGTATCGACGAGTTGATGGTGAACAATTGCCCATGCTTGAAGTAAAGGTGCATCTTCTTTAAGGTCATATTCGATTTGAATAGCTTGAAGAATTTCACGACTGATGATGTCCGGGTACGTCAGCAGAAACGATTTCGTCTGATCGATTTCATTCAGCAAAATCAATTTAAACAGTTCACTCGATTCGTGCTGGTTGGTAATCTGGTTCAGTAATTGACTCAGGCGTAAAATCCGTAATGCGCGAGTTCCGTCCTGAGCTCCTGCTTCTCGAAGCGCGCGCAATTCTTCTTCGTACGTCGCCTCGAGCGAGTCATAGAAGCGCGTCGCGATCCGCAATCCCTTTTGCTCCATCGATGGACCGAGCTGTTGCAAAAGGTGTAATGCCTGATCGAAATGCATAATTTAACCTACCTTTCACCGTCCATTATGCGTGAATCCACTCTCAAAAACAATCTCTAAAATGCATCTTATTTTTTGCACATTGAAAGTTGTAAATGCTTGCGTCCCCCCCTAGTATGTGTGTTAAGTAGGTGATGAAAATGCGCATGACACGTTATACGGATTACGCGATTCGGTCCCTGCTGTTCGCAGCAGCTCATCCCGATCGTTTAGTCCGAATCCAGGAAGTAGCGGATTGTTACGACATTTCTAAGAATCATTTGATGAAAGTAGTCTATCGTTTAGGACAGAGTGGTCTGATTGAATCTGTCCGTGGTCGTGGAGGTGGTTTTCGATTAGCGAGCCCTCCGGATGCAATTCATATCGGTGACGTCGTACAACTGTTTGAACCAACCGTTCATTTTCTCGATCCGCAAGAAGGCATTCACGAGATTCCTTCGCTCAATCCAGCACGTGATGCTTTCGATGATGCCATTGCGGCGTTCCATCAAGTACTCAATGGTTACACAGTACATGATTTGCTACATCCGACAGCTGAAACTCATCCACAAATACTTGAAATGATTCCGAACCGCGATTGAGCGGGTTCGGAATCTTTTTTTATTCCGTCCTCGCTCAATTGCGATTTCTCAAAACGCTCGTGGTATACTTATATAAGAAAGGAGGGGTACAGATGAACCCTCAAGAAGAACTCCATCTCTTATATCTTCGTTTAAAGGAAGAAGAACCCTCCGTTGCACGCGGTGAGGCCTTATGGGCCATCTTTGAGGAAACAGCTGATGATTCACTCCGCTTCCTCTCCTTATGGACATTTTCACAAAATCAATTTGATTTAGGACACTTCCGATCGTTTCTTGTGTCCTTCACGCTCTTGATGGAATGGATCCGAAAAGATGAGATGACACTGACTCCAAAACAAGAACTTGATTTGTACTGGAACTACAAGTCCTACTTGATCTATATGGCAGAACAAGAAGACGTGACGGTCTCGCTTCTCGAAGAAGATCTCGATCGCTTCATCGATTTCTGTGACGCGCATGGCTTTATTCGGACGCGCGACTATATCAGCTTCATGGTCTATAGCAAACTCGGTGATGAGGAACAAGCCGATCATTATCTATCGGAATGGGTTGACGCGCCAAGTGACGAACTTAGTGATTGCCCATCCTGCGAAGCATTTAGCCGGATGACGTATGCGATCGAACGTGGCTTCGAAGATCGTGCCTTGTTACTTTATGCAGCACTTCGGCATGAACGGGGTTGTTCACGGATGCCGGATCAGGCACATCCATACATCCTACCGTTGTTCCTTAGTCGCAAAAAAGAACGCTTCGATTGGAGTGAACGCTTGATCGAAGAAGTCAAACGGGGTGAAACCCTCTTTACAGGTGGCGACGAGCCGTACCACCTATATGCGAAGATGTATTACGATACGAACTATACCTGGTCGATGGAAGAGAAAAAACAATTGATTCCATTCTTGACTGATCGTGGGTATCTTCAGTTCTTACTCGCTCACTATGCGTTCGCCCATCGTCAATCTCTTGGTGAGGAAGCGTCGTATCTCGCAGCGCTTCGGACGAATCTCTATGAGATCGCACAATCTCTCGATCGCCGGATCGAAGGTGTCTTCTACTTGAACCTCGTCGAACGTGAACTGAAACGGATCACTCAGTTCGTTGCCTGAATCTAATTCGTAAAGGAAGTGTCTTCATGTTAGATCATGTCCAGCTCGCTATGCCGAAAAACGAAGAAGATCGCGCCCGTGCATTTTATGCCGGGCTTTTACATATGAAGGAAGTCGAAAAACCGACTGGTGTTCAAGCCAGTGGTGGTGTCTGGTTCGAAGAACATGGTGCAGCACTTCATCTCGGCATCGAGGATCCCTTCTCCCCTGCTAAAAAAGCGCATCCTGGATTAACCGTCGCTGCGTTCGAAGCCTTGAGCGATTCTCTTCAAGCTGCCGGTTATCCGGTTGAGCATGACACACGCCTTGCGCCACGTCGTCGTTTCTTCACAACCGATCCATTCGGTAACCGTTTAGAGATCATCGCTGCCCACCTGCCGACGTTAACGCCAAAGAAGTTGACGGATGGTTCTCATGTCCGCTTAATCGCACCAGCCTCCAGCCTCTCAACGGTCGAGATAAAGATCATCGATGGTGCGATCCAAACGCTCGAATCGCTCGGATTACGTGTCTCGATCAGTCAACATGCGCGTGCCGTCAATCCGTTCGGTTCCAGTGATCCTGAGTTACGCGTCGCAGACCTCCATGCCGCGTTCGCTGATCCGAACGTTGATGCGATCCTGTGCGTTCGCGGTGGGTTCAGCACGAATGAACTTGTCGACTTACTCGACTACGAATTGATTCGGACACATCCGAAAATCCTGTGTGGCTTCTCCGATATCACAGCACTCAGTCACGCCATTCTAACGAACACTGGATTAATCACTTACTCCGGACCGATGTTACGGGCCTTCCGGGACCGCGACGCCTATACGATCGATTACTTCAAGCAAGTGTTGTTCGGAACAGAACCCGTTACGATCAAGCCTTCAGTCCATTGGCGTGATACCGATCGTGGACATATCATTACGTTACCAAACAAAGGTCCACTTCTCTTATCTCCGGGACAAGCAAGTGGTCGACTGCTCGGTGGGAATCTTTGTACGTTAAATCTCCTGCAAGGTACACCGCACTTCCCTGATTTACGGGATACGATTTTATTCCTTGAAGATGATTACGAAGTCCATCCAGCGACGTTCGCCCGTGATTTCGCCTCTTTGATGGCACAACCAGGCGCGGAAACGATTCGTGGGATCGTCTTTGGACGCTTCCAACTCACAACGAAGATGACGGAAGAGCATCTGCGATATCTGATCTCACTCTATCCATTCCTAGAGCACGTACCGGTTCTTGCGAATGTCGACTTCGGACATACGAGTCCTTTGTTCACGTTCCCGATTGGTGGTCAGGTGGAACTGCATGACGAGGTCATCCGACTTCATATTTCTTGAATATCAAAAGAAGGAGACGCGGCAATCCGCATCTCCTTCTTTTTTAATAGTCGAGCAATCTCGAAGCGTCGATTTGACGTTTCGACCCATCCGCGAACATCTCAAGTGTCGCAAAAATCTGGTCATTTGCCCATTCATAGTGAAGTAACGTGAAGTCTTCGAGTGTCGAAACCGTCTTGAACGTTTTCCCGACCGTAAACGCACGCTTCCGGCTCGCATCTTCTGCCGGAACGGTGACGAAGATCACCGTGATCTCTTCACCCTTCGTATCATAATAGAATTCAACGATCCGACCGTCCGCTGTTTCAGGTAAAACACCTTTACGGGGCTGTCCGGTCTCGTCCAATTGTACGTATGGTTGCAGCATTCTTTCGCCTCACTTTCTCCGTCATTCATCATAGCACGTCCACCTGATTTATGCTAATCTATATTTGATGTGAAAGGGGGATGAGTCGCGCATGGAATGGTTCATGAACGGGATTCTGCTCTGGGGCTTTATCATGATCACACTCATGGCAATTGGCGGGTTTTTCATGTTCCGGAAGTTCCTCAAGAAGTTACCGAAAGAAGACGGTAAATCGATGATGGACTGGGAAGATGAGTACATCGACCAAACACGACATCTTTGGACGGATGAGACGATGGAATTGTTGAACGCTCTCGTCATGCCGGTTCCATCGGCATTTCGTGATGTCGCACGCCGCAAGATTGCCGGGCGGATCGGACAGTTCGCACTTGAAGAACGGGCGACAGAGATGACATCCGAACTGGTCGTCAAAGGATATATTTCTGCGACACCGAAACGCGATCATAAATTCTTGAAAAAAGCACTAACGGAGCACGCCATCGACTGGCGAGACTACGCATTATACTTCCAAAATTGAAGGATGCACGAAAAACCGCCGAAGTCGCCTTCAGCGGTTTTTTTAGTGAGGTAAGTGCGCAACCGGCACGGTGCCCGACTTGACTCGTTTGTATTTCATATACATCGCGAAGCGCCACGGTGCAATCATTCCGAAGGCAACGAGATAAAAAATCCCACCCGTTTCGAAGATATCGATCTGTCCGCCGATGAAAAATTTCGCAACCGTCCGAACGAGTAAGATGCCGAATAAGACGATGAAAAATGCTTTCGAACGTTGCAAATAAATTTGTCCTTCCGCTTCATAAAAATTGGATGTCTTGATCAAAAAGATACTGAAGATGGCTCCAACGAGCAATGCTTCTGCTACCTCCGTCCATGTCAGACGGGATGCTGGGTATAAAAACTGTAGCATCCCCGTCGACATCGCAAAGGGCGGGATCAAGATTTTTTTAGCATTCGTCGGTTTTGCTGATGCCTTCACACGAATGAAGCTGATCAGCAATCCCATGACGAGCGCTACCCCAGTTGATATCCAAATCATCCGATCACTTCCTTGATTAAAATCCAGTGAATCCGACGATGTCACTCATCCATGCTGCGAATTTACTCAAGCCATCAAAATACAGCATGACTCCGAACACCATCATCAAGGCTCCCCCGAATTTCGTTAATTTCAGACTATACTGCACGAACAAGCGCGAACGACCGACGAAGAACGCCATCAATAAGAACGGAATCGAGAAGCCAAGGACATACGCGAGCATGTAGAACATGCCTTGACTCGGATTGGTCGCAGCTAATCCGATGACTCCTGCGAGAATCGGACCTGTACACGGTGTCCAACCGGCTGCAAAACCGATTCCGACGAGTACCGTCCCGACGTATCCTCCTTTTCGTTCCCCGAGATTCAGTTTCTTTTCACGCATCAAGAATGTTGGTTGCCATAATCCGACGAGAACAATCCCAAATACGAAGATGACGAGTGCCCCAACCATCCGTAACGTATCTCGATATGTGATAAAGACATCTGCGAACAACGATGTCGATAAACCGAGTACAACGAATACCATCGCAAAACCAACGAGGAACGCTAACGTATGAAACAAGGATCGCTTTTCTCGTACGCCCCGTTCTTTTAAATCCGTTACCGACACGCCTGTGATGTATGAGAGAAACACAGGATACAGTGGTAGCGTACATGGAGAGACGAAAGATAATAATCCTGCTCCAAACGCTAACCATAATGAGAGCTCCATATGAGCATCCCCTTTCTTTACTACTATAGAAGAAGTTCCTCCTCTATTTTGCCAAACTCCTCTGCATTTAGCACCTATTATCTCACAGAAAGTTGCAAAAGATTCGTGTCCGCCAAAATTACAAAAAAATTACATTTCATCGATTTTACTGAAATCTCATTGCACCTCGTAAATGGACTTGCTAGAATATGGATACGACACCAATGTAAGGGAGACTGCTATGACGACACAACAACTATTGACGTTAGCCATCGAAGCCAAACGTAGCGAACTATATCATCAAGCTGACCAGTCCAGCTTCACCTCCCCGCGTGTTCTACAACTTAGCCATGAACTTGATGTCCTGCTTTTAGAATATTCACGGACTGTCCAAAACTATACCATTCACGGTTCGAATGAACCGCTATTATCTTAAATGTACGGTCTGGTCAGCATTCGAGTGCGAATGCTGACTTTTTTATGGCTTCTTATTTCTGATGGGGTGCTTGACGTCCGCTCTTACATTCATTTCTAGCTCTCGTCCCCTTTATATACCTGACGATCTCCCTCAATTATACGTACATGAAGTCGAAGCGGTTGAAATACGTCTCATTGAAGCGAGGACAATTCACGATACCTTACTTGTCTACGATCGATGGTGCCGATCAGTGGGAGTTCATAATTTATCTACAACGTCATATGGAAGAAGGAGATGTCCTCGAGCTGCTCTATATCGAAAATCAAAATGACAGCATGCATGACCATCTACCGTCCACTCCACTACTAGAGCCGATTGAAATCAATATTCGCCAGCGAACGTACCAAACGATTCACGGCACGTTTCAACTTTCCGCTAACGATTGGATGCAGGAATTGTATCATCGTTCTTACCTGACAGCGGTCGGCGTGACGACGATCGTCAAGTATTGATCTACGTATCATCCGTTTCACTTTTTCATCATCAGACGATAGAAGGATTCAACACTTTCTATCTTTAAGGCTTTTTTCTGTTGAATTGTGCGAATTTTTTATATTCAGTAAGCCAAAATACCTATAAACGTCCGTTTTTCATAATCAGTATGTCCTATCGATGACAAAAACCGTCCTTTTGCAATCTTGTTGTCACAAAAGCTCGGTTTGTAACTCGAATGACATTGACCTGTAAACGCACAGGTCAGATTTGCCGTGTAAAGTAGGAACAGTAAACACAGCATATGTCAGGAGGACATCAATAATGAAAAAAGCAGTTTTCGCTGCCGGTCTTGCAGCAACAGCTCTATCAGTAGGATTTGCCCAAGAGACAGAGGCTGCCTCAGAAACGGTAACAGTAAATACACCAGTACTCAACGTACGCACAGCACCTACAACTGCATCAGCAGACGTAGGCAATGTATATAAAGGTCAAACATTAAATGTCGAAGGACGTTCTGGCGCATGGATCAAAACAACAGTTAACGGTCAAAAACGTTATGTCCATGGTGCGTATACGTCTGCAGCAGGCTCATTCGACTTTAAAAAAGCGACAGTTACTACGGCAGTACTAAACGTCCGCACACAACCAACGACAAGCTCGAAAGATGTCGGTAACCTCTACAAAGGCGAAAAAGTCAACGTAGAAGGTAAAGTTGGTGCATGGATCAAAACAACAATCGATGGTAAAACGCGCTACGTACACAGCGACTATACTTCACTCGCTGGCGTATCGAAAGCACCAGCAGCAAAAGCACAACCGGCTGCGAAGCCAGCACCAAAAGCAGCAGCTAAACCAGCTACTGCAACAAAACAATCAACACCTGCAAAATCAGGTACGAAAGTGACGATGAACGTCAGTGCTTACACGAACGACCCATCTAACAACGGTAGCCAACTCTACAACGGTCGTGCGTTGACAGCAAGCGGTTATGACGTTACAAATACGATCACGTACAATGGTATGCGTATCGTAGCAGCTTCTTCACAATACCCAATCGGTACACGTATGCACATCGAAGGCATTGGTGAAGCAATCGTACTCGACCGTGGTGGCGCAATCCAAGGTAACAAACTTGACCTTCTCGTTGGTTCACAACAAGAAGCACTCAACTGGGGACGCCAAAACGTTACAGTTACAGTCTACTAATCAAAACAAACAACCTGCCGGGCGAGATCGCCTGGCAGGCTTTTTTTGTCTATTTTTTTAAGAAACCGTGACATGACCGGATTGCAACTGATACATCTTCTTATACAGACCATCTTGTGCGATCAATTCTTGGTGATTTCCTTGCTCGATCACTTCCCCTTGATGCAATACAAGAATCAAATCTGCATCTTGAATTGTCGATAGACGATGGGCAATAGCAATCGTCGTCCGCCCTTGACGCATCCGTTCAAGTGCGACTTGCACTTTCTCCTCTGTCTCCGTATCGATCGAACTCGTCGCTTCATCAAGGATCAGGATTTTCGGATCCCGCGCCATCGTGCGTGCGAAGGAGATTAACTGACGTTCCCCAGCTGAGAACGTCGCCCCCCGTTCCGCAACGGGACTGTCATATTGCTGATCCAGTTGATTGATGAATCCGTCCGCTTGTACGAATTTAGCAGCTGCTTCGACACGATCAAAGGAAATCGAACTATCGAATAATCGAATGTTGTCCGCGACCGTTCCCGTGAACAAGAATGAATCCTGCAACACGAGTCCGACATGCTGTCGTAGTTCTTCTTCTGATAACTGCTCAAGCGGTTGACCATCGATCAAAATCCGACCCGATTGGTATGCGTAAAAGCGCATCAAGATATTGATGATTGAACTTTTTCCACTTCCCGTATGACCAACGAGGGCAATCGTCTGTCCTTTTTTCGCCTCGAACGAAATTCCTTTCAAGACATCTTTCTCTCCGTCATAACTAAAGCGCACGTCTTCAAAGACGATATGTCCTTCCGATACTCGTGCATCTCCTTCGAGTTGTTTCGTTGGTTCCGGCTCATCCGTATCGAGGACCTTGAACACACGGTCTGCTGAGACGACAGCTTGTTGGAACTCGGACAACCGTTGCATGATTTGCTGAACCGGTTGGAAAATCCGCTCCATGTAGCTGATGAAGGCATAGACGACACCGACTTGGACCGTTTGCGAGAACGATAGGACACCGAAATATGTTACGAGTGTTGCGATCGAAACCGCCAGTAACAATTCAATGATTGGTCGCAGTAACCAACTATCGAGCTTCAAGTTCTTATAACGTCCATTTTGGTGGGCGACGTTCGTCTCCTCGAACTCTGCCATTAAGCGTTTTTCTTGGCGGAATTGTTGGATGATTGCCATCCCGTTGATCGATTCGTTCAGTTGGGCATTGATTTTCGATAGTAAATCGCGGACTTCCGCGTAATACTTCGTCGAATACTTCCGGTAAATCCAAATGATGAAATAAAACAGCGGTAACAATAGTAACGCAATCGTCGCGAGTCGCGGCTCTAGCAGATAGAGGAAGATATATGTTCCAATCAACTGAACGCCGCTTTGCACGAATGTCGACAGGACACCGATGTAGAGCTCCTTGATCGCTTCCGTATCGTTCGTGATCCGGGACACGAGCACTCCAGCAGGCGTCCGGTCAAAATAGGCAAGCCGTAAGTGCATGACGTGCCGGAACACATCAATCCGTAAGCGTTGAATGACTTGCAAGGCAATCTTTTGGAATTCGAACGCCTGTAAGTAATCGACGATGATCCCTGTCGTATGCAGTAACAAGTACGCTGTAAACAAAAGTGCGACTTCCTGTACGGGATATGTACCCGGTGCGACGTATTCATCAATGAAAATCTTGACGAGATACGGTCCCCCGAGTTTTGCCGCTGTCGTAATGAACAGCAGGATGAAGGCGATACTGACCTGTTTTTTGAACGGTTTGACGAAATCAAGTAATCGTTTCAGGACGGCTTTTTCATTGATATCATGATTCATTAGAACGCCCTCCTTGTTCGACGAGTGATTCTAGTTGCTGACGATCGTACGTCTCTTTATACCAACCGTCATGAGCGAGTAACTGCTCATGTGTGCCTCGCTCGATGATCCGACCGTCTTCAAGGACGATGATCTCATCGGTATGTGACACAGCCGACAGGCGATGAGCAACGATGATTTGTGCCTGATCGTGATCCGCCGTGCGGAAGTGGTGGATGATCGCTTCCTCAGTTTTGGCATCAACCGCAGATAAGGCATCATCGAGCACTAAAATCGGACAGTCTGCTAGTAATGCCCGAGCAATCGAGATCCGTTGTTTTTGACCGCCGGATAACGTCACCCCACGCTCCCCGACCATCGTCGCATACCCTTCCTTAAATCCAAGAATATCATCATGAACCGCTGCGATCCGAGCTGCTTCCATGATGTCTTCCATTGATGCATCCGGTTTTGCAAAGGCAATATTATCAGCAATCGACGCGGAGAATAAGAAATGATCCTGTGGAACGATCGCCACTTGACGACGGACGGTGTCACGCGTCAATTGTTTGATGTCTCGTCCACCAATCGTGATGGCGCCTTGTTTGACGTCGTATTCGCGAGACAATAAGCGAACGAACGTCGATTTCCCAGCACCTGTCTTCCCGACGATTCCGAGCGATTTACCGGGCTTCAACGTCACATCGATGTCTTGTAAGACCGGTTGCGTATCATAGATGAAACGCTCAATCCCAACGTGGAGTTCAGGTGAGGAAACACTTGTTGCTGCTTCTTTCGCATCTTTAATTTCCGGTTCGATCGCAAGCATTCGCTCGATCCGATCGTAGGAAGCACGACCACGTTCGACAATGTTGAACAACCAACCGAAGGCAAGCATTGGCCATGTCAATAAACCAAGATATGTAGTGAATGAGACGATGTCACCAATTCGGATTTCACCTTGTTGTAACAGATATGCACCATATCCGACAGCGATGATGTACGATAGACCGACTAATCCAAAAATCGTCGGATCAAATAATGCATCGATTTTTGCGACACGACGGTTCTTTTGGACGACGTCATCCGATAGATCCGTAAACGTCTGCACGTCAGATTCCACTTCCCCTGTTGCTTTTAAGACGCGGACACCACTAATACTTTCCGCGACCTTGTCATTCAAATCGGAGAATGCTTCCTGCGCGTCGTGAAAACGCGAATGTAACATTTTCCCGTAGCGTGACGTCAAGTAGACCATCAGCGGCATCGGTAGAAGTGATACGAGCGTCAATTTCCAACTGATCGTCGTGACCATCGTGATGATGACAAAGCTCCCCATCGTCACCGAGTCGACGAGCGTGAGAATACCGGCACCTGCTGTCATCGATACCGCCTGTACGTCGTTCGTCGCATGCGCCATCAAGTCCCCGCTCCGATATTTCTTATAGAACGATTGATCCAAATCTGAAAAATGTCCATACAGTTGGCTGCGCAATAATCGACCGAGACGAATCGATGCTCCAAAGATATAGAAGCGCCAAAAATAACGAATGATATATGTCGCGACCCCGATGAGCAACAACGTACCTGCGAGACGAATCAAATCATCTTTCGTCAAGCTTCCCTCACTCAGACCGTTGACCGTCGTCCCGATGATTTTTGGCGGAATCAACTCTAACGCCGCTACAAAAATCAAACTGACGACCCCAAGACTATACGCTTTCCATTCTCGCCGGAAAAACCAACCGAGTTTCCTGAAGACTCCCATTCAAGTCTCCCCCCTTTTTTAAATCCTATGATTATTTGAAATAGTCTCACATTTTAGATTAGTTCTCTTTCTAAAAAATAGCAAATAAAAAGGAGACCATTTAGTCCCCTTTCGTACAGCTTATTTTTTAGGTGATTTCATTGAACCACTCATTGAACGCATCACTTGGTTGACTTTCTTTTGTGATGGCTTTTGACCCATTTGCATCATCAATGTCTTAATCATATCTTCGTTGATTGGTGGGTTTTGCTCCAAGTAGTTCATCATGTATCGACGAGCGATATAGAAACCAAGGGCGACACCTGCTACCAAGCAAAGAAGGGCAATTAAAATCCAAATCCATGTAGCCAAGTTGCTTCCTCCTCTAACTTAAAACGTCGCTTTTTACTATACTATAATTCCAATTGTTTGCATAGATGATAATAGATGAAAAACGAGCCCGACGTAAGATCGGACCCGTTTTTCCGGAAAAGATTATCCGAGTTGTTTGACTGTCGCTAAAACGTTCTCAACAGACATGCCGTATTCTTTCAAGAGGAAGTCTCCAGGCGCAGATGCGCCGAAACGATCGATTCCGATGACTTGTCCTTCTGTTCCTACATATTTGTACCAACCGAGCGAAGCGCCTGCTTCGATCGCAACACGTTTCGTGATGTGTTTTGGAAGAACTGATTCTTTATACTCTGCTGACTGCGCTTCAAATACTTCCCATGATGGAAGCGAAACGACAGCTGCTGATTCACCAAGTTCTTTTTGTGCTTCGACAAGAAGGTGAACTTCTGAACCCGTACCGAGCAAGAGCGTGTCGGCTTTCGTGACGTCACCAGCGATGACATAACCGCCTTTTTCTGCGCCTTCCGTCGTTGTGCCTTCAAGTTCAGGAAGACCTTGACGTGTTAAGACAAGAAGTGTCGGTTTGTCTTTCGCTTGAACTGCTGTTTTCCATGCTGCGATCGTCTCTTTTCCGTCTGCTGGGCGGTAGATCGTGACGTTCGGCATTGCACGGAAGCTCATCAAGTGCTCGACTGGCTCGTGTGTTGGACCATCTTCACCGACAGCGATCGAGTCGTGCGTCAAGACGAAAATTGATGGAAGTCCCATTAATGCTGCTAAACGAACTGCTGGACGGAGATAATCCGAGAAGACGAAGAATGTCGCGCCGTAAGGAATGACGCCGCCGTGAAGTGCCATACCGTTGACAGCCGCAGCCATTGCGAATTCACGTACACCGAACCAGATGTTACGACCACTTGGGTCGATATCGAAGTCTGCTTCGCCTTTGAGCATCGTGTTGTTCGATCCTGCAAGGTCAGCTGAACCACCGAACAATGTCGGAACGTTCTTCGCAAGACCGTTCAAGACTTCACCACTCGTTTGGCGTGTCGCTTTTTTCGATGACAAGTCGTACGTTGGAAGATCTGCTTCCCAGTTGCTTGGCAATTCGTTTGCGATCGCGCGAACGAGTTCCGCATGCAATTCCGGGTGAGCTGCTTCGTATTGTTTCATCGTTTCGTTCCATGCGTCTTCCGCAGAAGCACCACGTTGGACGATCCGCTCGTCGAACAATGATTTGACTTCTTCAGGGACGTAGAACTCTTCGTGATCCCATACATAGCTAGCTTTCGTCAATTTGATTTCCGCTTCACCGAGTGGTGCACCGTGAGAAGCCGATTTCCCTGATTTGTTCGGTGAACCGAAGCCGATGACTGTCTTGACTTCGATCAATGTTGGTTTTGTCGTCTCTGCTTGCGCCGCCGCGATTGCTTTCGAAATCGAATCGATATCCGTTCCGTCTTCTACGCGAATGACTTGCCAGTTGTACGCTTCGAAGCGCTTCTGGACGTTTTCAGAGAATGATTTATCGAGATCGCCATCAAGTGAGATATCGTTTGAATCGTACAATACGACCAATTTACCAAGACCAAGGTGACCTGCGAGTGAAGCCGCTTCAGCTGAGACACCTTCCATTAAGTCTCCATCTCCACAAATTCCGTATGTGAAGTGATCGACGACGTTGAGCTCGTCACGGTTGTATTTTGCTTCAAGATGACGTTCTGCCATCGCCATACCAACTGCCATTGCAATCCCTTGACCAAGTGGACCTGTTGTCGCATCTACACCAGCCGTGTGACGGTATTCCGGATGACCTGGTGTTTTTGATCCCCATTGACGGAATGATTTAAGATCATCCATTGATAGATCATATCCCGATAGGTGGAGGAGTGAGTAGAGAAGCATCGAACCGTGTCCGGCTGAAAGTACAAAACGGTCGCGGTTGAACCATTCTGGATTTTTAGGGTTGTGGTTCATATGATCCGCCCAAAGCGAGAATGCCATCGGCGCTGCTCCCATTGGCATACCTGGGTGACCCGAATTCGCCTTTTGTACGGCATCAATCGATAAGGTACGAATCGTATTAATTGCTAATTGTTCTACTGTCGTCATGTTCGTCAAAACAATCATCCTCTCTCTTTTTCACAAATTCCTACTCATTTTAGCATAACCATAAATGTGATACAACTTTATCTAAATAGTATGTCACATTAAAATGAATGCGTTCTCTATTACTGTCCTTCCATCCCTTTCAGGATGTATCATTTCAGATTTGGTTCTAAAATTTTATTTTTATGATGCTAAGATTCCTGCAAAAAGAGATATATATGAGACGAAGTAACATAATGTCCATCCTATTATTTTGAAATATATTTTTCGGAATCAAAAAATAGTAGATTAATTTTTAGGTACTATTTCCTTTAGACTCCTTTCATTCAAAAATAAAAAACTTTGCTATACTGAACATAAAATAAGTGAATACAGGTGATGATATGGCAAATATAAGTGATGTCGCAAAATTATCCGGCTTTTCTAAAACAACGGTATCACGGGTAATCAACGGTTCTCCTCTCGTCAAACCTGAAAAGCGGGCACGTATCTTGCAAGCAATGGAAGAACTCGGATACACTCCAAATCCCTCAGCACGAAAACTTCGAGGTTCCGTGACAACAACAATCGGTGTTCTAGTTCCTAGACTTGTTAATCCATTTTTTGCAGAACTAGTCGATAAAATCGAACAAGAAGCACAACGACATGGATACAACGTTTTAATTTCTCAAAGTAATGAAGAACCTGGAAAAGAACTATCTTTCTTAAATCTTTTAAAAACCAAACAAGTAGATGGCTTGATTTTAACGGCTGTAGTCAATGAATGGGAAAATATACTGCCCTATTTAAAATATGGACCAATCGTTGTATGTAACGAACAAATTGATCAAACGGACGTTGCAGTCGTTCGCCCGGATCAAGCAAAAGGAACTTCTTTAGGCGTTCAACATTTGATTGAACAAGGTCATTCTCAAATCGGCTATTGTACAGGCGGAGATTTTTCTGAAAAAAGTAAAGGTCGTGACAGAAATATTGCTTTCTTGAAAATACTGAAGAAGGCACATCTTCCATTCCACGAGGATTGGATCTTCACTCATCGTCACACTATTTCAGATGGAAAAGATGTTTTTAAAGAATGGTTCAAGCTATCTAATCGACCAACTGCTCTTTTCGCGAACAGCGATGAAGTAGCTTGTGGGATTATCCTTGCTGCTAAAGAACACGGGATTAATATCCCAAAGGAATTGGCGGTGGTTGGATTTGATGATCAACCGATTGCTGAAATCATTACGCCTTCTTTGACGACTATTCATCAGCCTATTCAACAAATGGGGAAACAAGCCGTGCACTGTCTTTTGCAACAATTATCTCCAGAAGATTTCAGTCTAGAAAAAATGGATTCCCTTGATATGAAGTTAATCATTCGTCAATCAACTTAAGCTTTTCAAGAGGAGCTACAGTAATGTACGCTCCTCAAAGAGGAGGAGTTAAAAAAATAGGATTGACAACTAAAATATATATCGCTTATTCTTGATACAAGAAAACGGTTTCATATTTTTTTAAATCAAATTGGAACCGATACCAAATTTTTTTGAGTGTTTCTGGTATCGGTTCCAATAAAATTAAAAGCAAAATTGGTATCGATACCAATAAGGAGGCAGTTTATATGAGCTGGTGGAAAGAGGAAGTCGTGTATCAAATCTATCCTAAAAGTTTTAAGGATCATAACGGAGATGGCATTGGCGATTTAAGAGGTATCACGACTCAATTGGATTACCTCAGCAAACTCGGCATTACGATGATTTGGATTTGTCCCATCTATCAGTCTCCAATGGATGATAACGGATATGATATTTCCGATTACTATACGATTCATCCTGATTTCGGAACAATGAGTGATTTGGACGAATTATTGGCAACAGCAAAAGAATATAACATTAAAATCGTATTGGATTTAGTCGTAAATCATACTTCTGACGAACATGCTTGGTTTCAAGATGTATTAAAGCAGCCTGAGACTAGTCCCTATCGAGATTATTACGTGTTAAAGAAAGGAACAAACGGACAGCCCCCGACCAATTGGCGTTCTGTTTTTGGCGGAAGTGTGTGGGAACCTATTCAAGGAAGCGACCTTTATTACTTCCATTCTTTTGGTGTCAAACAACCTGATTTGAATTGGGAAAACCCGACTCTGCGTGAAGAAATCTACGAAATGATTGAATTTTGGTTACAAAAAGGTCTTTCAGGATTTCGTGTCGATGCTATCACCTTTATAAAAAAAGATCAGACTTTCAGTAACTTACCCGCCGACGGTGTCGATGGTCTCGTCAAATGTACTAAAAAAACACGTAATCAACCTGGAATCGAAATTTTTCTACATGAACTGAAGGAACGTACCTTTGATCGCTATAACTGTGTCACGATTGGTGAGGCGCCTGGTGTTCCTTACGAACAATATGATGATTTCATAGGAGAAAACGGATACTTTTCTATGATTTTCGATTTTCGTTATGCTGATCTCGATGTTGAATCGGGCAGCGAGTGGTTCAAGCGTGTCGATTGGAATGTTAACGATTTTAAACAGATGTTATTCCGTAGCCAAAATAAGTTACAAGAAAGCGGTTGGGCAGCTAACTTTCTCGAGAATCATGATCAAAATCGTTCTATTAGTAAATACATTAAAAATCCGGAAGAGCGTCATTTCTATTCAGCATCTATGCTAGGAGCAATGTACTTTTTCTTACGAGGCACTCCCTTTATTTATCAAGGGCAAGAAATAGGCATGACCAATTTCACCCGTGAATCTATTCATGATTTTGATGATATTTCAAGCATTGATCAATATTACCGCTCCATGCAAGAAGGGCATAGCGAGCAAGAAGCGCTTCACTTCATAAATTTACGTAGCCGAGACAATTCTCGCACTCCGTTTCACTGGACACATCATGAACATGCTGGATTTTCAGATGCGACACCTTGGTTAAAAATGAATGAGAATTATCGTGATATAAATGTTGCTCTGCAAGAACATAGTGCTACGTCTTTACTCAATTTTTATCGTTTAATGATTTCGATTCGTCAGCATAGTGAAGCTAGTGATACGTTGGTTTATGGGGACTTTCTACCACTCTATGAAACGCATCCACACCTTGTCGCATACGAACGAAAACTCGGTGAAGAAGCCGTGATTTGTTATTTTAACTTTTCTAATCAATATATCGACTTGCCTAACGAACCAAAAGGTACTGTGCTACTCGATAATTATCATTTCGTTGATGGTGTCTCAGAAACTCCATCTATCCTACGCCCTTATCATGCTCTCTTACTTCATCGGAAAGAAGGCTAAACCATGAAGAAATCAGACCAATATCAAACCATTGCCGAGCAAATTCTTCAAGAAATCGGATTAGAAAACATCGAATCTTACACGCATTGTGCTACACGTCTTCGATTTTCTGTAAAGGACCGTTCCCTCATCCATGATGAAAGAATCGAGCAAATTGCAGAGGTAAAGGGTGTGTTCTATAATGCTGGACAGTATCAAGTCATCCTTGGTACCGGCATCGTCAATAAAGTTTATGCCGCTTTAAGTGAATTAAACATTGAAACCCTTGCATCAGATGAAGAATCCTCTTCATCTGATAAGGGACTTCGACGTGCTGTCCGTACACTCGCAGATATCTTTATCCCGATCATTCCTATCATTGCCGCTACAGGACTCTTTTTAGGATTAAAAGGAGTAGTGTTCAGTGATATCGTATTAGGTTGGTTCGGTTTAACATTAAAAGAAATTCCAAGCTATGTACCGACCCTCGTATCTGTTTTGACTGATACTGCTTTTGCATTCTTACCTGCTTTAATTTGTTGGTCCGCTTTTAAAAAATTTGGTGGAATGCCGATTATTGGATTTATTGTTGGTTTAATGCTCGTATCACCTGCTTTACCAAATGCCTATGCTGTTGCAGATGTCAATAGCGGTGTGGATCCAATTCTTGCATTCGGCGTTATTCCAGTCGTTGGTTATCAAGGAAGCGTCTTAACTGCTTTGGTCATTGGTATATTAGGAGCAAAATTTGAAAAATGGTTACGGCGAATCATGCCAAATGCACTTGATTTGATATTTACTCCGTTTTTTGTATTATTAGGTTCAATGATATTGGGATTACTTGTACTAGGTCCTCTTTTGCATATTCTAGAGAATGGTCTGATTACTCTCGTGACGATGTTAATTGGAATGCCTTTTGGTCTTGGAGGCTTGCTGATTGGTTTTATGTATCCGCTTGCAGTCATGACTGGAATGCATCATTTATTCATTGCTATCGAAACGACGCTACTTGCAAATACAGGATTTAACCCACTAATCACTTTATGCGCCATGTATGGATTTTCAAATGCTGGTACGGCGCTCGGTATTACATTACGCGCAACAAAAAGTACAGTACGGGTTGCTGGTATGAGTGCCACACTCACGCAATTATTAGGAGTTAGTGAACCTGCATTGTTTGGGATTGTCATGCGATATAGTATGAAACCTTTATATGTTATGATTGCGTGTTCTGCTTTGGGTGGTACTCTTCTTTCGCTCTTACAGATTAAGGCCAACTCTTACGGTCTAGCTGTTATTTTATCTCCTTTAATGTACATTTATGAATGGAATCAACTTTTAGCTTATTTAATCGTATCGGTCTTAACCTTTGTTGCTGCACTCACCATCACTTACTTTTTCGCAGTTCCTAAATCAGTTTTGGTTGCGGAACCACAAAAAGTAACTTCCAAGATATCTTGATATCAGCTGAAAACAATAAAATAGCCTTCTATATTAGACACCTACTTCTCGGGTGGTCCTATAGAAGGCTATTTTTTATTGTTTATTCCGTTCTTCTTCTTGTGCTTGTTTTAATTTCTCAGGTGTTACGTCTGTGCCCTCTTCATCGACGATCTTCATGCCCATGAGTTGGTTTTTGAACGATCCACGGAATGCTGCGAGATACGCTGCACGTAACTCTTTTTGCTCTGCCGTTTCGGCTTCTGATAACGGCTCGACTTTTGATTTATTCGCTAATGCATTGATTCGATCTAATTGTTCTTGTGATAACATGGAATCCCTCTTTCTGTACGACTCAAACTTGAGTTGTTCAATTGTATCCTTACTTTAAAAGAGGCTATAAAAAAAAGCAAGTTAACCGCGTCAGTCGACGGATAACTTGCTCTTCATTCCGGGCTAGGTGTCAGTTCGCGGTATTCAAGATATCGACGATTGACCGTTGCTTTTGAAATATCATGTCCCATCCCACGCAAGGTGATGGCGATATCTGAAAACGTCAGTCCGAGCTCTCGAAGACGTACGATTTCTTCGATCGGTACGTCCTTTCGACTACGCCCAGCGTTCTCTCCTTGGCGATTCAGATTTCGTTCCGGGCGAAAGCCTTGTTCAACAGCTCGCCGCATGCCGCGCGCGATTTTTGCGTTATGCAGTTTCCGTTGATATTCTTCCACCAGTGAGACAATCTCAAGGACCATTGCTTCTGCATCCGCAAGCTGGTATTCTCCATCGGAATCAAGTGTCATCAACCGAACACCGTGCTTCTTAAACGTGTGCAAAATAGCGATTTTCGCATTCCCTCGACCAATCCGTGTGTCATCTGTCACGAGGACCGCATCTACCGCATCACGTGTTACATGATCAAGAACCGTCAGCATCCCTTCCCGATCGACGTCATATCCACTCTCTTTTTCAGAGACGACATCCACGACATCAAAACCCTTTTGAGACGCGACCTTCGAAAGCTCCATCCGTTGGCGTTCAATCGAACTATCTTGTGCTTCTTTTTCGGTCGACACCCGACAATAAATCACGACCTTCATCGTACCTCACATCCCTGTTCGTTCTTTCACAACTTTTCCATTTTGTCATTGTTGTGCGATTGGTACAACGATTTTGCTTTTTGAGATGACGTGTTTTGTTTCAACATCATTATTTTTTATCAACCAATTGACGTACTCTTCATCTGACATCGAACCATCATTGTAGACTTCAGCGATTTGTTCGACTGTAGCGTTCTCATCGACCGTAACGGAAGCTGTCATCAGTTGCGCCACTTTTTCATCCGGGCGTGGTGTGAGTAAAAAGATCACGAAGGCAATACTTAATGCATAGAAGAGAATTGAAAAAGCATGAGTACGAATCGTATGAATCATCATGAATCCCTCCAAATATGAAATGAATGAGTTAGAATAAATGTTCGCGGAACAATTGTTCGCATAACTCATAATAAACACAGAACCCGTGTTCGGTCAACACAAAATGTCGAACAATTGTTTGTACGCTCATTTGTTCTATGTTATAGTGAATCTAGAAACATATATTCTTACATTTCAAACTTCAATCCAGAAAGAGGTGGCAATTCGTATGCGGAAAATGTCTAAGCGCCAACAAGAGATTCTCGACTACATCGTCTCTGAAGTGAAACTGAAGGGGTATCCACCATCAGTTCGTGAAATCGGAGAAGCAGTCGGACTCGCGTCTAGCTCGACGGTACACGGTCATTTGGATCGACTCGAGAAACGGGGAATGATTCGCCGTGACCCGACGAAACCACGTGCGATTGAGATATTGCTTGATAAGCCTGAAGAAATCACGGAAGCCATCGTCCATGTTCCCGTCATCGGGAAAGTCACAGCGGGTCTTCCGATTACAGCGATTGAAAACATCGAAGAACAGTTCCCGCTCCCTGCGCATTATGTAGGAAATGAGACGGTCTTCATGTTGACGATCGATGGTGAATCGATGATTAACGCAGGTATTCTTGACGGCGATCGTGTCATCGTGCGCCAACAAAACACAGCAGAAAACGGAGAAATCGTCGTAGCTATGACCGAAGATAGCGAAGCGACGGTGAAACGGTTCTTCTTAGAAGATCAACAGGTACGTCTACAACCAGAAAATGACTCGATGGATCCGATGTATTTCGATAATGTCTCCATTCTTGGTAAGGTAATCGGCGTGTATCGGACGATTCATTGACGGAGGGACCAGTTACGACTGGTCTTTTTTCATGCCTTCAGGAAATGTACATGATACCGTCAATACCGTCGCACTGACGGGTTACGTTGCGTATTCGGTCGCAACGCAACAAACCGATTGGTTACCAACCGCCATCGGTATCGCTGTCGGTACGCTTTGGTTGTCACCCGACCTCGATTTAAAGTCAGAACCGTATTATCGCTTTGGACCATTTCGAGTCCTTTGGATGCCGTACGTCAAAATCATGCCCCACCGCTCGATCTGGTCGCATGGACTGATCATCGGAGATATTATTCGGCTTCTTTATAGTGCCGCGATTCTGATTCCGCTACTATTTTTAAGTCTATATTTTCAGGTTCTTGATTCTGCTACGATTGATTCGTGGTTCGCTTCCTTGCCTGCATTCGTCGTCGGTATCATGGTGGCAAGTACGATTCATATCCTACTAGATTATTCCAGCAGTTGGTTTCGACCTAAAAAAAGAAAAAACGTCGTCGGTAACACCTCTTTTGCTTGCTTGCAAGCAGAATGAGGTGTTTTCTTATCCACTTTTTCGTATCTTTAAACATCAAAATAAAAAATTTCCATTCCTATATTTCAATTATATGTATTGAAAACGTTCTCAATTCGGAGTAATTTAAAGTAGAAAGGCCATTATCTGCTTTAATCCAAAGGGAGGGTTTTTGCATGAATAACTTTGTATTGGAAATGATCGGTACGATGATCCTCATCCTGCTCGGGGATGGAGTCGTCGCCGGTGTCGTCTTGAAAAAGACGAAATCGGAAAACAGCGGATGGATCGTCATCACGTTCGCTTGGGGTCTTGCCGTCATGACAGCAGCATTCGTCGCTGCTGAAAGTGGAGCACACTTGAACCCCGCATTGACGATCGCACTTGCTTTGAACTCTGACCTACCGTGGGCAGACGTTCCGATCTACATTGCCGGACAACTTGTCGGAGCTTTCATCGGCGCCATTCTCGTTTGGCTTCATTACATGAAACATTTTGAAGCGACTGATGATCAAGCTGCAAAACTCGGTGTGTTCGCAACAGGTCCAGCGATTCGTCATACGCCGTCGAACTTGATTTCTGAGATCATCGGGACATTTGTTCTCGTCTTCGGTATCTTGGCACTTGGTTTAACAACGTTCGGAGATGGCTTAAAACCACTCATCGTCGGTTTACTCGTCGTCGTCATCGGTCTCTCGCTCGGTGGTACAACAGGGTATGCCATCAACCCGGCTCGTGACCTTGGACCGCGTATCGCGCACGCTATCCTACCGATTCCGAATAAAGGTTCATCTGACTGGGGCTATTCATGGATTCCTGTCGTCGGTCCGATCATCGGTGGAGCGATTGCCGTGTTCATCTATCAATTGATCTACTAAGATCACATCTCACTAACACATACCGCTCAAGGGGGATTTCGAAATGGAAAACAAGTATATCCTAGCACTCGACCAAGGTACGACAAGCTCACGTGCGATCATCTTCGATCACGATGGGAAAATCGTCAACTCGGCACAACGGGAATTCAAACAGTACTTCCCACAACCAGGCTGGGTCGAGCATGATGCAAACGAAATCTGGGGTTCGATTCTTGCCGTCATGGCCGAAGCACTCGGGACAGCAGATATCAAACCTGAGCAAATCGCTGGAATCGGCATCACGAACCAACGTGAAACGACGGTCGTCTGGAACAAAGAAACAGGTAAACCGGTCTATCACGCACTCGTTTGGCAATCGCGTCAAACGTCTGGTATTTGTGACGACTTAAAAGAACAAGGTTTGAACCAGAAGTTCCGCGATAAAACAGGACTTCTGATTGATGCCTACTTCTCTGGAACGAAAGTCAAATGGATCCTCGATAATGTCGAAGGTGCGCGTGAGCAAGCAGAGAACGGTGAATTGCTCTTCGGTACGATCGATACGTGGCTCGTTTGGAAACTGTCTGGTGGAAAAACGCACATCACGGACTACACGAACGCTTCACGAACATTGATGTATAACATCTACGAACAAAAATGGGATGAAGAGTTACTCGATATCCTAGGTGTTCCTGCTTCGATGTTGCCAGAAGTTCGTCAGTCGAGTGAAGTCTACGACAAAACGGTACCGTATCACTTCTTCGGTTACGAAGTGCCAATCGCTGGTATTGCGGGTGACCAACAAGCAGCACTCTTCGGTCAAACGTGCTTCGAAGCGGGTGAAGGGAAAAACACATACGGAACAGGGTGTTTCATGCTCATGAACACAGGTGAGAAAGCCGTTTCTTCTGATCATGGACTCTTGACGACGATCGCTTGGGGCGTCGATGGAAAAGTGGAATATGCGCTGGAAGGTTCTATCTTCGTCGCTGGTTCTGCGATCCAGTGGCTCCGTGATGGACTTCGGATGCTGAAAAATGCGAAAGATTCAGAAGGTTACGCAACGAAAGTCGACTCAACAGACGGTGTTTATGTCGTTCCTGCCTTCGTTGGTCTTGGTGCGCCATACTGGGATTCAGATGTACGCGGGGCAATCTTCGGATTAACACGCGGAACAGATAAGGAACACTTCGTTCGTGCAACGCTTGAATCACTCGCTTATCAAACACGTGATGTGTTGACAGCGATGGAACAAGATTCTGGTATCGAACTGAAGACACTTCGTGTCGACGGTGGTGCAGTAGCGAACAACTTCTTGATGCAGTTCCAATCGGACATCCTCGGCGTTCCTGTCGATCGTCCAGAAATCAACGAAACGACAGCACTTGGTGCAGCCTACCTTGCTGGATTAGCTGTTGGTTACTGGAAAGATAAAGCGGAGATCAAAAAACAATGGAAGCTGGATCACCAGTTCAAACCAGAGATGAAAGAAGACGATCGTGAACAACGCTATGCCGGATGGCAAAAAGCAGTGGAAGCGACAATGGTCTTCAAACCATCAAAATAAAACAATTGACCCGGTCCCTTTTGCAGAGGGACCGGGTTTTCACTGTCTTATAGAAACTACAATATAATCATTCTTCTAACACCAGACTCAGACTAGAATGTACCACCGCAGCACATACATCATAATTCTTTGTGCTACTCATTCGCATAGAAGAGGTCCCACGTATTCCCCTCAACATATAATGTGGATCACTCATTTTTCTCTAGCATGATCATGTCGATTGCCTGTATTCCGTTCTCCCAGATTTCCTCTGGATACGACCGAAAAAAATCTTTTTTTATGTCGTATAGCCGGAAACCAAGCTTTTGGTAGAAAGCTAAATTATCAATACTCGAATTAGCCGTTCCTACGATGAAATGATGATACTCTTGTTCCTTATATTGTTCGAGCGTTAATGAGATGATCCTCTTTCCTAACCCTTGACCCTGGTGTTCTTTTTTGATGGCAACGTTTTTTATCTCCATTGTATCTTGATTAATTTTGGTCATAACAATAACACCTACTACATGCCCAGATGAATCTTCGAGATAATACAGGTCACCGTTAGGTAAGTATTCATAAATCTTATCGATAGATTCATCAGCCAGTAATAATAAGTGGATGAATGTCTGCTTTTTGATTTCAGTGTCTGCTTTCCTTAACGTATAACTCAAGAACTCACCTCATGGTTTACATTCTTTTACTGTCCTATTTATGTACATGCATTATGATTACAATTTTCATACCACCATTTCATTCAGATATGAAAGAATCCCCATTGCATTGAAGCAAGGGGGATTTGATCCTTATTTGCTAAACTCTTTTTTCAATCCGTCTTCAATCTCATCAACGGATTTCGACTGTCCGCTAAGAACAGCCGCTAAAAACGCGCCTTCGACGAGTGGTGCGTCGATAAACCGAACCGTCCGTTCGCCACTGTATAGTTCAAGGGCCAATTCCGTATTCATCGTCGCAGAACCGATATCCGTTAAAACGACTCCATCGTCGTCTAGTGTATTCAGTGTTTCTTCGATGCGCGTCGCGTCCGTTCCGATGCTACCGTCCTCAAGACCTGCTGCTATTAAGACTGGTGTATCCGGCGCCATCTCTGCCAGCAGTTCCTTTAGTCCAGCTGCAAGTTTTTCACTATGGGAAACGAGTACAAGATTAACCATGAAGCACCTCCGCGATTTCGCCGAGTAACAAAGCACTCGATAGACTACCTGGGTCCTGGACGCCTTCCGTCGCTTCACCGAAGTAAGACGCACGACCTTTCGTTGCGATGCGCGCTTTCGTATCAGCAAGCGCTTGATCGATTGCCGCTTTCAAATCCCCTTCTTGCGAGAGCGCCTCTTGGAACGGTGTCCAGATATCGACCATCGTTTTTTGACCGAATTCCGATTTCCCACGCGATTTGATGCCTTCCGTCGCTTCATGGAAAGCATCCGCGAGTTCTGCACCTTCCACTTCTGTTTTCCCTTTGAACGCACCAGCGAACTTAACGAATGCTGTGCCGTACAAAGGACCGGATGCTCCACCGACCGTCTTGATCAGCGTCATCCCGACCTCTTTCGATAAAGCTCCTAAGTCCTCATACTCGCCGTGTTCTTCTAACGTCTTTTGGACTGCTTGGAAGCCACGTGACATATTGATCCCGTGGTCCCCGTCACCGATTTCCCGGTCAAGGTCCGTCAATTCATCCTTGTGCTGGTCAATCTGTTCCGCTGCTTTGATGAGCGCGCTTCGTAACTGTTCCGTCGTCAACTTCATCTTTGTACACCCCGTTTATCTAAATTAGAATCCAATCGCTTTCGTTTCTGCATCGAGATACCCAAGCAGTTCATCATCCACTGGTAAGAGCGTGATTGAGAATCCGTGCATCTCGAGCGACGTCATATAGTTTCCAACGAACGAACGGGCAATCTCGTAACCGTGTGCCTGAAGTTCTTCCGCGACGTATTTATACGTGATATACAGTTCGGATTCTGGCGTTCCACCCATCCCATTCACCATGACGGCGACTTTTTTGTCTGGTACCTCTTTTGTCAGACGATCGAGCAACTCTTTGACGATCGCATCAACGGAAGCGACTGCTTTTCGTTCAAGTCCTTTTTCACCATGGATCCCGATTCCGATTTCCATCTCGTCATCATGCAACTCAAAGCCTGGTTTGCCACTCTCTGGCATGTAACATGGTGAGAGTGCCATTCCGATCGAACGAACGCCCTGGATGACTTTTTCCGCGACTGCTTTGACTTCACTCAGTGATTTCCCTTCTGCAGCCGCAGCTCCGGCAATCTTATGGACGAAGACCGTTCCCGCAACCCCACGACGATCCTCTTCCTTTTTGATCGCGATGTCATCATTGACGACGACCGTGTCGACTTCGATGTCCTCGAGTTCAGCGAGTTCCTTCGCCATATCGAAGTTCATGACATCACCCGAGTAGTTCTTGACGACGAGTAAGACACCTTTTCCACCATGGGCTGCCTTGATGCCTTCGAGCACCATATCCGGTGTCGGTGACGTGAAGACTTCCCCACAAACAGCCGCAGCAAGCATACCGTCCCCAACGAATCCAGCATGTGCGGGTTCATGCCCACTTCCCCCACCAGAAACGAGTCCGACTTTTCCATCAAGCGGCACTTTCCGTGCGACGACATTAACACCTTCGACCTTTTTATACAAATCAGGGTGAGCTAGTACGAGTCCGTCGACCATGTCTGAAACGAACCGGTTTGAATCTTTCATTAATTTGTGCATGAAAAACGCTCCTTTACCTAACTGATTTTGCCGTACCACTTAGTCTTTACCACCAAATCAAGTCGAATATGTCGAAAAAAATGATGAAAATATTGACCAGTTGGTGACGATATTCCGCATGAGTGCTATGCTCTTAAAAAAGAGGAGGAATCGAATGTCATCAGCCTTTCAAGCAGGCGTCCGTGCCTGTCTACCCACTGTCCTCGGATATATCGGCATCGGTTTTTCAGCTGGGATCGTCGGTCGTGCCTCCGGCTTATCCCCTCTTGAAGTCGGATTCATGTCCGTCTTCATCTATGCCGGCGCCGCTCAGTTCATCATTACGAGTCTCTTACTATTAAATGGTCCTGCTTCTGCCATCATTCTGACGACGTTCATCGTCAATCTCAGGCACTTGTTAATGAGTCTGACGCTTGCGCCACATGTTGAGACACGTCATCTCCGCGACCGCCTCGGTACCGGAACGCTACTGACGGATGAGTCGTTCGCTGTCGCGATGAACACTGCGCAAAAAGGGAAGCTCTCCCCGTCCTTCATGCATGGCTTGAATCTGACTGCTTACTTCAGCTGGATCGTCGCAACCGTTCTCGGCGCCCTTGTCGGCAGCTGGTTCCCTGATCCCGAGCGCTTCGGTCTCGATTTTGCCCTGACAGCGATGTTCATCGGCTTATTGTACTTACAGTTTGAAGGGGAACGTTCCCGTATTGCCGTGAATAGTTGCCTTTTACTGATTGTCTTACTATTGCTTTACATAACCATGCGCTACTTTTCTCCAGAAGTCGCCGTTCTTTGCGCGACGCTCGGTGGTGCAAGTATAGGAGTCGTGATCACACGATGGAAATCCGCCCGGAATTAATTGCTCTTTTTTTAGCTTGTGGACTCGTCACATGGATTCCACGCGTCTTACCGTTTCTCGTCCTTCATGGACTGACGTTACCGCGCCTCGTAACAGAATGGCTCTCGTTCATTCCGGTCTGCCTGCTCGGTGCCCTTTTCTTTCAAAATCTTCTCATCGCTCAAGATGAGGCGTTTCCGACGGTTTCGACGCTTCATGTCTTCGCCGCCCTCCCGACCATGGCGGTCGCGATTTTCAGTAAAAGTTTATCCTGGACGGTCGTGACTGGTGTTGTCACGATGGCGTTTCTACGATTGTATCTATAAGCAAGTCATTCATCTTTAGCCTATTTCGATGTATCTCTTGTGTTATCCTTATAATAGAAATAAATGGATAGTGAAGGGGGTCCTGATATGCCAAATAAGCAGTTCATACCCTATTTGATATTGCTGTGCGTCATTTTTATAATCGCGAGTCAAATGGATCTGCCTTATCTGCTAAAACAAGGATTGATTGTGTTGTACGTCATCGCCTATTTCGGCACGCTGATGGTTTCTCGCAAAATGAAAGTTAGGGATCATAAACAATGACTCGAAAAAATCTCCTCTGGTCTTGAGAGACTAGAGGAGATTTTTGTGTTCACGTATTTGCTTGTACGTCCTGATAATCGGATTGATGTTCAAACTCTTTTTTCGCAAACGGACATAACGGTAACAGCTTGACATTTGCTTCTCGTGCCCAGTTGACGATCTCGGCAACGAGTTGTTCCCCGATCTGTTGATTGCGGTGCGCGGGATCGACGTATGTGTGATCAATGATCCACATGCCGTTGTTCGTATCGCTGTAAGTGATTTCCCCAATCACTTCCCCTTCCTGATGGGCTTCGATTTTACGTTCCGCTCGTTTCAGCTCCATTTGCTTCCCTCCGTTCGTAAGATAAGGCGCCGCTCGGACAACCGTCGACGACCCGCATGACATCGTCCACTGGTGCCCCGTCCGCTTCAATCCACGGACGCCGCTTGACATCAAAGACAGTTGGTAGACTTTGTACACAATGACCAGAGTGAATGCAGACTTCCGAATCAAAATAGACCGTGATCTCTTTGCCTTCATATCCTTTTTTCATGATGTATCGTCTCCCTTTCTTTGTACTCTTGTATCTTTCCACATCCTTGACTCAATCCCTGTCTGCGCTATGAAAAAAGCACTTCCGGACAGAAGTCCGAAAGTGCTTGAGTTGGATTAGAACAAGACCATGTACTGATCGCGTTCCCATTCCGTGACTTGCGTCCGGAACATATCCCATTCGATTTCTTTCAATTCAACGAAGTGCTCTGCGATGTGATCGCCGAGAGCGTGCATGACGACGTCATCCGCTTTCAAGACTTCGAGTGCGTGGCTGAGTGTTGATGGAAGATC
This sequence comes from Exiguobacterium sp. OS-77, assembly GCF_000414195.2. Classification (NCBI taxonomy): domain Bacteria; kingdom Bacillati; phylum Bacillota; class Bacilli; order Caryophanales; genus Exiguobacterium; species Exiguobacterium sp. OS-77. The sequence goes on from NZ_DF239008.1 coordinate 2,050,256, forward strand.
ATCAATTCCGTTTGCAACGCGTTCCGGTTTGTCCATGACGTAGATGTTGCGGTCGATTGGAGCCGGTGCTTTCAAGTTGTTCTTGATTCCATCAAGACCTGAAGCGAGCAATGTCGCAAGCGCAAGGTACGGGTTCGCTGCTGGATCGACTGAACGAACTTCGATCCGAGTCGAGAGTCCACGTGCTGCAGGAACACGGACGAGTGGTGAACGGTTACGCGCTGACCATGCGACGTAGCAAGGTGCTTCGTAGCCAGGAACAAGACGTTTGTATGAGTTGACTGTCGGGTTACAAACCGCTGTGAACGCACGAGCGTGTTTGAGGATACCTGCCGTGAAAGCACGTGCATCATCCGACAATTGCATGTCTTCGTTGCCTTCATCGAAGAAGACGTTCTCGTTGCCTTTGAAGAGCGACATGTTCGCGTGCATGCCTGATCCGTTGACACCGAAGAGTGGTTTTGGCATGAATGTCGCGTGCAAGTTGTGCTTCGCAGCAATCGTCTTGACGACGAGTTTGAACGTTTGGATGTTATCCGCTGTCGTGATTGCATCCGCATATTTGAAGTCGATTTCGTGTTGACCTGGAGCAACTTCGTGGTGTGATGCTTCGATTTCAAAGCCCATGTTCTCGAGCTCGATGACGATCTCTTTACGGCAGTTTTCACCGAGGTCGACTGGTGCGAGGTCGAAGTATCCACCTTGGTCGTTCAATTCAAGTGTCGGACGACCTTTTTCATCTTTCTTGAAGAGGAAGAATTCTGGCTCTGGTCCAACGTTGAATGATGAGAAACCGAGCTCTTCCATCTCTTTAAGTACCCGTTTGAGCTGACCACGTGGGTCTCCTGCGAACGGCGTGCCATCCGGATTGTGGATGTCACAGATTAAACGTGCAACTTTCCCTGTTCCATCTTCTGTCCATGGGAAGACGACCCATGTGTTCAAGTCTGGGAAGAGATACATATCTGATTCTTCGATCCGGACGAATCCTTCGATCGATGAACCATCGAACATCATTTTGTTATCAAGTGCTTTTTCCAATTGGCTTACTGGAATCTCAACGTTCTTGATCGTTCCGAGGATATCTGTGAACTGTAAGCGAATGAAGCGTACATCCTCAGCTTTAGCGATTTTCAAAATGTCTTCTCGTGTAATGTTGCGACGTGTCATGTGACAAATCCCCTCTCCGATTCGTTTTTATATGGTTACAGGTCCTTACTTGAAGAAACGCCCGAGCTCACCTTGGATGAGCGACGTCTTTCCATGTCGTCCTGCTTCCTTCAATTCATTTTTCAGGAGTTTATACAATTCGCCGTCAGATAGTTCCGGGCGCGTCTCGACGACGCTCTCCGCAACGCGTTCGCGTTTGACAAGATCGTTTTCAAAAATCAATTTGATCCCTGCGATATTCAGTCCCTGATCCAGGTATTCCTTGATCGACAACAAGCGATCGACATCGTTGAACGAATAGAGGCGACGCTTCGTCTCTGTCCGCTCCGGTTTGATCAGTCCTTGTTCTTCGTAGTATCGGATCTGGCGGGCAGATAACGCGGTCAACTCTTGAACGACTCCGATGGGAAATAGTGGCTTGGACTGGCGTGATGAGTCTGCCATGTGGTTCCTCCTTTTTCCTTACTCCATGAGAATAAACCTCTGTCAGGCAACTTGTCAAGCGATGTGAGAAAAGTTAACACAACTTTTTTAATCACTTTACATGAAGTCGTTCAGAGGTCTTTTCACGAGATATTCTAGTATTAAACGTTTTTTTCTGGAATTAATTGTTTTTCCATCAAGTGATTGACGGCTGAGATGATGGCTATCTTGACGTGGCTATACGTCAAACCACCTTGGACGTATGCGGTATAGGGCGCACGGATCGGACCATCCGCTGATAACTCGATCGATGATCCTTGTACAAAAGTCCCTGCTGCCATGATGACATCGTCCGCATAGCCCGGCATATAATCCGGAATCGGTAACGCATGTGCATTGACGGGTGAAGCGGCTTGAATCGCCTGACAGAAGGCAATCATCGGCTCTGGCGCATGAAACGAGACCGATTGAATCAAATCCGTCCGCTCTGCCGTATGATGAGGTGCCGTGTCAAAGCCAAACTGACCAAGCATGCTCGACGTGAACATCGCGCCCATCAACGCTTGGCTCACCGTATGTGGTGCCATATAGAAGCCTTGGTACATATCCGGAAGTGCGGATAACGATGGACCGGCTTCGGCGCCAATCCCTGGTGTCGTCATCCGGAATGACGCTCGTTCAATCAAATCAGTCCGACCGACTAGATAACCGCCAGTCTTCGCAAGTCCACCACCCGGATTCTTAATCAACGATCCTGCCATCAAGTCCGCCCCGACGTGTGTCGGTTCGATCGTCTCGACGAACTCACCGTAGCAGTTATCGACGAAGATCAGTACGTGCGGATGAACGGCTTTGATGGCAGCAATCGCTTCTCCGATCTCGTTGACCGGCAGACTACGTCGTGTCGCATAGCCTTTTGAACGCTGAATCCCGACGACCTTCGTCTGTAGTGTGATCCGTTCGAGAACGGCCGGTACGTCGATCGTCTCGGCGTTTTTCATCTCGACGACATCATACTGGACGCCCAGTTCCTTTAATGAACCGCGTCCGTCACCACGAATTCCGACGATCTCTTCAAGCGTGTCGTATGGTTTTCCTGTGATATAGAGCAATTCGTCTCCTGGCAATAACAAACCGAACAACGCGATACCGATTGCATGGGTTCCGCTGATGATTTGCGGACGACAAAGACCGGCTTCCGCACCGAAGACATCAGCATAGATCCGTTCGAGCGTATCGCGTCCTTCATCGTTGTAGCCGTAACCTGTTGACGGCATGAAGTGAAAATCACTGACCTTGTGACGTCGGAACGCATCGAGGACGCGGAATTGATTGTATTCCGCGACCTCTTGCGCTTTCTTGACGTACGGGGCGATCTGTTCCTCCGCCCGGTCAATGAGCGGACGGAGCGTTTCGTAATGGGTTAATTCTGAAAACATGTTTACACCTCGTATTGTTTCAATGTCGCGTATAGACGCGTATCTTTACGCAAGTAACCTTTTAGAATGACGGAACCATCTTCTTCGAACGATTCCTTCAAATTCATCATGACTTCCTTCGCCGGATTGTAATGGGCAAATCCGTCAACTGGAATACGAATCTCGAGATACTCGAGGATTTCGCTGATCGAACGTTCGATCTCTTCGATCAAGCGCTCGATATCCTGCGGGTCAAGCGCAGAAATCAGCAGTTTTCCACCTGTGAACAAGCGGTTCAATTGATCCTTCTTGTTGTAGACTTCGAGTTGCGGAATGTCACCGGCACCGAGTTCATCGAGGACATCGTTCGTCGTCTGCATCTGATTCAAGTAATGCTCACTCGACGCATCAACGACATGGAGGATCAAGTCGGCTTCCAGCACTTCCTCGAGTGTCGAACGGAACGCCGCGATCAACTTCGTCGGCAGATCTTGAATGAAACCGACCGTATCCGTCAGGAGAATTTGACCACCTTCCGGCAAATCGACTTGACGTGTCAACGGATCGAGCGTCGCGAACAACTCATCCTTCTCGTATGTGTCGGCTTGTGTCAACCGGTTGAAGATCGTTGATTTGCCAGCATTCGTATAACCGACGAGCGCGATTTGGAATGTCTGGTTCTCTTTGCGACGTTCCCGGTAACGGGCACGGTGCGCGACGGATGTCTCGAGTTGTTTCGAGATCTCATCGACCCGACGCCGGATATGACGGCGGTCCGTCTCGAGTTTCGATTCACCTGGTCCACGCGTCCCGATTCCGCCACCAAGACGTGACAGTTGTGTGCCCTGCCCGGCAAGACGTGGTAAGAGATAACTCATCTGTGCCAGTTCGACCTGCAATTTCCCTTCGCGTGACTGGGCTCGGCCAGCGAAGATATCGAGGATCAACTGCGTCCGGTCAATCAATTTGATGGCTTCCGGGTCCGACAAGGCGATCCGGATATTCTTCATCTGACCGGGCGTGACCTCGGCATTGAATATGATTAAATCAGGTTCAAGTTCGTCTGCTAAAGCAACGAGTTCTTCAACCTTTCCTTTTCCGATGAACGTACGGCGATCAATCGCTTGTCGTTTTTGATCCAGACGACCGACGACGACACCATGCGCAGTCGTTACGAGTGCTTCGAGCTCCGCGACCGATTCTTCATAGACATGGTCCGGGACACCGGGGAGCTGGCAACCAACGACGATGACGCGTTCTGACATAATATCATTCCTTTCACGAGTAAAGACGTACTGCGCCCTTTATCATACCACAGGCACCGGTTCGTCTGAACTTTTTTGGACAGGAAACATCCGTTCGGTTTATGATGGAAGAAAGATTACGATAAGGGGAGGAAAACCATGGCACGCGAACAGTCGTATACGCTTCCAGAGTTCATTGAACGCTATTTGTTTTATCTAACGACAAGTGGACGGCAACTTTCGACCGTCCGCCGCTATCGCTATGATTTAATCGAAGTCCATCGCTACATGACCGATGTCGACCAACCACTCGAGACGATCGACGATTTCAAGGCGATTTCGATCGAGACGTGGAAGACGTTCATCAATGAATACTTGATCGAAGAGAAACTCTACCAGCAAGCAACGGTTGCCCGGATCGTCACCGTCATCAATCAAGTCAATTATCAGATTCGACAAACGAAGGCGAAGCTGATTGAATACGCACAACCGACGCACGAATTGACGGCAAAACACGTCGCTTCCTTCAAGGAATATGAACAATTGGTCCGGACGAATCAATCCGATCGCGGCTTGACGGAACATCAATTGAAGGCACGTCCGTTTTTAATCGATCGAAACGAACTGATCCTTCGATTGTTTTATCGCTACGGTCTACGTGTTCATCACATCATTGGTTTGAAGATGCATGACCTTAATTTCGCCCAGCAAGAGATGACTGTCCACGATCGCCTTGGTAACCGTTACCTGCTCCATCTCGAGCGGGAAGATCAAGACATCATGTTGCGTTACTTGAAGACGATTCCGGAACCGGTCCGTCCCCGTTATCACAGCACCGACCCCTTTTTCGTCGCCTTCGACTTTGCTCGGATGACGTTCCGCTGGGTTTACAGCAAAAATGCACCGAAGCAACTGTCGATCGTCATGATCACGAAGATGATGCGTCAGTTGAATGAACGGTCCGATAATAAACGGGTCTTGACACCGTCGATGTTACGCAACAGTTTTATCCTGAAAACATATCAGGACGAGATGACGAAGGAAGAACGCCTACAGAAGACATGCCTCTATAAGGATGTCTCACTCCGACGTTATGAAGAAGCAGTCGAGGAACTGACACCATTACTGTAACGACACGTTTACGATGGAGTGAAGCAACTGTCATTTTTCGCTTCACTTACGAAGCGCCACACCTGAATGAAACCTAAAAAAAAGACGACCCCCCGGTCGTCTTTTTTACTTAGCGAGAGACTTCTTGTGTCTCTTCTTGCTCATATAACGTCACGTTGCGCGCTGGTGCGAACGTCGAGATTGCGTGCTTGTAGATCAACTGCTGTTTGCCTTCCGACTCCAAAATGACCGTGAAGTTATCGAATGACTTGATCAGCCCCCGTAATTGATACCCGCTGATTAAGAAAACCGTTGTCGGGACTGCATCTTTCCGTAATTGATTTAAAAAGACGTCCTGAATGTTGTATGTCGCTTTCATGATTCCCCGTGCCCCCTCTTTTTATCTGTTTCTGTCTTCGGGCAACTCTTATTTAACCGCTTTCAGAAACTCTACAGTTCTATCATAGATAATTTTGAACGTTTCTTCAAATGAAAACTTTCCCATATCCACCCAAACGCCATCAAATTGGTGACGGAACCACGTCAATTGACGTTTCGCGAAGCGTCGCGTGTTCCGTTTCAGCATATCAACGGCAGGATCGAGTGGTGCTCCGTCAAGGACTGGTAACATCTCTTTATAACCAATTGCTTGCAGCGCCTTCGTCTGACGGTACCCGGCAGCGTCCAGACGCGCCACTTCCTCAAGAAGCCCACTTTCGACCATCATATCTACTCGTTGATCGATCCGGTCATACAAGCGATCCCGGTCTTCCATGTGTAGGACGAACAGTAGACTCTCATAAAGTGCCGGCTTACTACCGGTCGTTTGTGTCTGACCGGTCCGTGCGACCTCGATCGCCCGAACGACCCGCTGGATATTATTCGGATGAATCGCTTCGGCGCGCACCGGATCAAGTTCCTTCAACTGGTCATGCAATGCATTCGCACCGTGCGTCGCCGCGTACGCTTCGAGTTCAGCACGCAAGGCTGGATCTTCCGCCTGCTCAGTGAACTGGTAATCATATAAAATCGACCGGATATAAAGCCCGGTTCCACCGACGATAATCGGTAACTTGCCCCGACTTGCGATCTCATCAATCGTCGCTCGGGCAACCGTCTGAAAACGCGCTACACTCATCTCGTCGTCCGGTGTCACAAGATCAAGCAGATGGTGCGGCACCCCTTCCATCTCTTCGGTCGTCACTTTGGCTGATCCGATGTCCATCCCTTGATAGACTTGGACGGAGTCTCCCGATAACACTTCTCCGTTTAATCGTTTGGCTAGTTCAATGCCCGTCTTCGTTTTTCCGACTGCCGTCGGTCCGACGATGACGATGACTGGTTGTTTCTTCATTTTTCTTCACCCATTCTCTATCTTTTCATTCTGATTCGAGTGTACCACAGCCACTTACTCGGATTAAAAAAAATCAATGAAAAAACCGCCCATTCTGGACGGCTTCCACTTGCTCGTCTTATACGCGACGGATGAAATCGTCATAAATGGCACTAAAAATGCACCACCCACAAATGACGACGCCTGTCAGCATGATGCCCCAATCTGCCATGGTCGTTCCTCCTCTAATCATCGTTATTCTCTCTTTTGACGGTTTGAATGGTTTGTAAACCCTTTCGAGCAGGTTTGACACCAATTCTTGGAATCAGTATGATAAAAGTACGATTGGTACGTAGCGCGGAGGCTGACCTGCATCGGCTTCCTATTAGAGGCACTGCCTCTCGATTCCATGTCTTGTGCTTGCACGAGGCGACATAGGGAGAATTCGTTCTTCCAAGCGACAGGTCCGGCATCATGCCCGGACCTGTTCTGCGTGCCGATACATTATTTCGAAAGGAGCCGATTGTCGTGCGTATTCAAATCATTGGTGGATCAGGTACCGGAAAAAGTACACTGGGCGCCTTCATCGGGCAAGCTGAACAGATTCCCTGGATTGATACCGACCATTATCTGTGGACAGATACGACGTTCACTGAAAAGCGAGACGTCTCCGAGCGATTTTCTATGTATGAAGCAGATCTTATGTCTTACAACGATTACATCGTCTCCGGTTCTGTCTTCGCCTGGCATCCGGACGGTTTCATCGATCGGGACTTGCTTGTCTTCCTGTCGCTCGACGAATCGATTCGGATGGAACGTCTCATCGCACGCGAAGCAGCACGATACCCAGATTTTACAGGCTCCAATGAATTCCTTGACTGGTGCCGGACGTATCACACGGCGACGGACCCATCGATGATCGGTACGTTCGCAGAACACCAGTATCAAATGGACCGGTCAATTTCCCCGATTCTGATAGTGGATGCTTCGTTATCGACACAACTTCAGTATCAAAAAATAATCGAGACATACGATCGTTTGTCGCTTCATCCATGAAAAACGGGTCCCCCTCTATAGGTGGACCCGTTCGTCTTAATACATATCTTTTTGTGTGAAGTTCCAGAACGCAACGATTAGCGCCGCGACCGTCCAACAACCGAGGACGGCAAGGGAGAACGGAAGCGTCATCCCTTCGATCGGTGGTGCTTGTCCATCGAGATAGTTGATCAGTCCGAAGTTGACGTTGACGAGATATTTCGAACTCGTCCAACTTGAACCGAGTGTCGTCAGTAACGTACCGGAAATCAAGACTGCCATCATGATCCCGATCCCTGTCGCTGTGTTTTTGACGAGAACAGAGACCATCAAGGCAATCGTTCCAACGACAGCTGTAACGATCCACGCTAGACCGACTGCCATCAAGAGGTACTCCCACATCGGTAACGTATGCACGAACTCGGTCGAGAACGTACCGCTCGGTGAAGCTTGGAAACCGGTCAAGATCGGTGCGGTCCAGCCGTCATAGCCGAGCACGATCCCGGATATCGCGTAACAGACGGCGACGGTCAATGCCATCAGCATCGACGTATAGAGCAACACCGTCAACCATTTCGCCATCAGGATCTTCCAGCGCCGGACTGGTCGCGACAGGAGCGTCTTGATTGTTCCGTCATTTTGCTCCCCACTGACGATATCCGCCATGATGACGATGATGAACAGCGGTAAGATCAGCGTCAATCCTTGCGAGAAGAAGATCCGGATGAACGTCGGGGCTCCCGGATAGTTCGGGTTGATGTCGTTATCGAGATAGTATTGATTTTGTTTGAGGTCAAACTCAAGGAACTGACGGAACTCATCTTGAATACTGCTAGAAGCAAGACGGTTCTGCGTGTCGACGATGTCTTGTTGTAACTCAACCCGCCAATCGAGCGTTCCCTGCTTTTTGATTTGTTCTTGGATGTCTCGGTACTGTGCGTACGTAAACATCGAGACAAGAACGACGAGAATGATCGCAACGACGGCAAAACGACGTTTCGAAGCAATTTTCGTCACTTCATTTCGTACGAGACCGATCATGTTCGGATTACGCAATGTGATCGCCTCCCGTTAACGTGATGAATAGATCTTCGAGCGTTTGGACCTTCCGTTCAATCGTCCAGACTTCGACCCCGGCTTCGAGCAGCTGCTTATTGAGCGCTGGTGTCTTGCTTGCATCCATCAAAGTATGAACCGTATTCGCATCGACGACTTCGGACACTTGGACTAAATCGGATGCTGATAAAATCTCATTCGCCTTAAAGGCATCATCGACACGCCAGTCAACGCCTGGTGCGAGCGACTCGACCAGTTCCTTGACCGTTCCGACTTGAACGATTTTGCCATAACTCATGATTGCAACTCGATCGGCAAGCATTTCGATCTCAGCCAAGATATGACTCGAGACGAGGACCGACAGTCCCGTTTCCTCGACGAGCCGGCGGATGAATTGACGTAAATCCCGAATCCCCATCGGATCGAGACCATTCGTCGGTTCGTCGAGAATCAAGACGCTTGGTCGTCCGAGTAATGCTTGTGCGATGCCGAGACGCTGCCGCATCCCGAGCGAGTATGTCCGGACTTGATCATCAACACGCGCCGTCAAATCGACGAGATCGATGACTTCCTGAATCCGAGCCTCATCGACATTCGGTAACATCCGGGCAAAGACTTGTAGATTTTCGCGACCCGTTAAATACTTATACAACTCTGGATTTTCAACGATCGAGCCAATCCGCTCCATCGCTTGGACGAACTGTTTGCGGACGTCGAAGTCACAGACCGTGATTTTACCGGACGTCGGTTTGATCAAGCCGACGAGCATCCGGATCGTCGTCGTTTTTCCTGCCCCGTTCGGTCCAAGGAAGCCAAAGACTTCACCTGGTTGGATCTCAAACGAGATATTATCAATGATCGTCTTTTTTCCGATCACCTTTGTTACACCTTCTAATTTCACTGTTGGTTTCACGTCTCTCACCTCTTATTGTCTATTCTAGCGGAATAATGAATCATTTGACTTGTCAGAACACTTCATTTCCGCACATTCTTTCAACTTTTGCTACAATCAGGTTAGAACCTAGAAGGAGGAACGTTCATGAAGCGATTACGCTGGCCCCTGTTTTTAACCGTCTCACTCGTTTTGACGGCAATCTTTGGATACGGCTTCGTCAGTGCCTATAGTGACGTCGTCAACCCACCAAAACGTGCCGTCTTGACACCTACGAAGGAAGAGCCTGTCAAAAAAGGCGGGACGTACGTCGCGCTTGGTGATTCCTTGACACGTGGTGTCGGAGCATCAAACGGCAATAGTTACGCTGCAATCGTCGGACGCGATCTTGTCAAAGATAACACTGTCGAGCGCTTCCAAAATCTTGCCGTCAGTGGTGCCCGGACGGAAGATTTACTGAAACAACTAGAACAAAAAGAAGTCTTACGCTCAATCAAACAAGCAAAAGTCATCTCGGTGACGATTGGCGGAAATGACTTATTCAATCGTGGTGAAGGCGTCGCAAACTTCAATGCGAAGAAGACAGCCGAAACCGTCACGACGGCACAAGCGAACTTGAAAAAGACGTTCAGTATCCTACGAGAACAAAATCCGGATGCTGTCATCTTCTACGTCGGGCTCTATAATCCTTTCCGCGCGACGGAAAACGGTGAAGCATTCGATGCCATCGTCCAAGATTGGAACGCAAAATCACGGACGCTCGGTATCGAGTACGATGTCGAGATCATCGACACGTTTAATCTCGTGCGTGACGTCAAACGTGATTTATCGAGTGACCAATTCCACCCGAACGATTCTACCTACGAAGAGATTGCAAAAGCTTCCTTACTTGCTGTCAACAAACGTTTTTAACAATAAAAGCCGCCAATTTGGCGGCTTTTTGTTCCGATTCATTTCAGGCGTTTCGCAAGAGAGACGAGTCCCCATTGGAGCGGCAACCGTGTCCAAAGCAACCAAGACGGAAGACGTTTTCCATTAATCGGCTTCGGATTGACTGCCATGTTGACGTTTGCGGGTAAGACTGCATATAAGAAGGCAGGAAGAGTCTTACGGACGAGGTGCACCCCTTTTCCTGTCAACAACATGACACCGTAAGCGATTTCGATGACACCTGTCACTTGAACGAAAAAGCGCTTGAACGGAATGAACGACGGCATGATGCTGACGAATCCTTTTTCATTACGGAAATGACCAACTCCCGCAAACAACAATCCTGCTCCATAGACTAGACGCAATAGCATTATGTTCCACACTCTCTTTCTGTTAATGAAATATATGTTCGAGACAGCTTCAGTGTATCGAACTGACCTGATTATCTCAACTTTTAGAAATTGTCGTCGAATTATGGGGAATGATGAGTCATTTCGGAATGTCTCCCGTAATCAGTGAAGAGGTTGTTTCATTTGCTATGATGAAATCAGAAATCATACAGAGAGGAATGATGACTTATGGCTGGAAAAACGAAAGCACTTTTACCTGGATTGACTGGAGGCATCATCGGCGCGGTCTTGACGGCTACGGTTGCCTTTCCGATCCTACTCGATCAAGAACAGCAGGTCGCTGATACCCCACTATCAAATGGTATGCCAAAACAAGTCTCAACGACGACGAATGATCCGGTGACGAACGCAGTTGCTACGGCTCAAAAATCTGTCGTGACCGTAACGAACTATCAAGCGGGCAACTCGATGTCGCAACAAGAAGCAGCGGCTGGTTCAGGGTCCGGTGTCATCTATAAGAAAGAGGACGGTAAAGCATACATCATTACGAACCATCACGTCGTCGATGGGGCATCAAAACTCGATGTAACGTTGAATGACGGCAAGACGCTCTCAGCCAAGTTGCTTGGTAGCGACGAAACCTATGACTTAGCTGTGCTTGAAGTTGACGCAAGCGATGTTCCGGGCGTCATCACACTCGGGAAATCAGCGGACTTAAAAGCCGGACAAACGGTCCTTGCAATCGGTAACCCGCTCGGTGAGTTCCAAAACTCCGTCACACGCGGAATCGTCAGTTCGAAAGACCGGACCGTACCGGTCGATACGAACAGTGATGGACAAGACGACTTCAATACGACAGTCATTCAAACGGATGCCGCAATCAACCCTGGTAACTCAGGGGGTGCCTTGATCAATGAACAAGGACAACTCGTCGGAATCAACTCGATGAAAATCGCTGAGTCTGGTGTTGAAGGCGTCGGCTTCAGTATCCCGATTGATGATGCATTACCAATCCTCAAACAGCTTGAAACAAACGGTAAAGTTGAGCATCCGACGCTCGGTGTGTCCTTACAAGACGTTGCGGCGTTCCCTGCCGGTTATCTTAAAGATCAAGTCAAACTACCAGACAGTCAAAAAACAGGTGTCGTCGTCATGTCAGTCGAACCGAACAGTCCAGCTGCTGCGGCTAAACTGAAAACAGGTGACGTCATCACGAAAATCAATGACTCCGAAATCAAAGCATTCGTTGACATCAAAACGGCACTGATCAAATCAGATGGACCGCTCTCCTTGACGATCATCCGTGATGGGAAAACGATGACGGTCGAAACCAAAACAACGACGACCGACCAGCTGTAAAGCTTCAGCCTGACGTTTCGTCCGCCTTCCTTTTCGGGTATTGTTTTAGAACAATATCGAATTGGGAGGCTTTTTCTATGTATGACTTAATCGGCATTGGCATTGGTCCGATGAATTTAGGATTGAGCGCACTTGCGCATCCGACAGATTTAAAGACGTTATTTTTTGACGAAAGCGAACAATTTTCATGGCATCCCGGCATGATGATCCAGGACTCGATGATGCAGACGAGCTTCATCTCCGATCTCGTCACACTCGCCGATCCGACAAGTTCGTTTTCCTATCTCAATTACTTACGATCGATTCACCGTCTCCACACGTTTTACTTCTATGAAAAACTTCTGATTTCAAGACAAGGTTACAACGATTACTTACGTTGGGTCGCAACACAACTTGAAGATCTCCGCTTTTCGACACGTGTCATCGACGTGCAAGACACCGGTGATAGTTTTGAAGTCCTCGTCGAAGATGTCTCGACCGGTAAACGCGAAACGTTCGAAGCACGAAACGTCGTCATCGGCACTGGTTCAAAACCCGCCATCCCGGATACGTTTGACGAACGCGTCATCCACAATACGCAATATGTCATGAACAAGGCAAATTTACTTCAGCGCAACAAAATCAGCATCGTCGGCTCCGGTCAAAGTGCCGCCGAGATTTTCCTTGATCTCTTGACGACGCCTGCTTCAGAGCGTCCTGAACTCGAGTGGATTGCGCGTTCGACACTGTTTGAGACACTTGAGACCGGCAAACTCGGAGAAGAAATTTTTTCACCGAGCTACGTCACGTATTTCAACCAACTTCCACTCGAAGTACGTCAAGAATCGGTCAAGAAGTTTGCCCGCTCTCAGAACGGTATCAGTCCGGAGACACTTCAATCAATCTACGCCCATCTCTATGATTTGACGGAAGAGGAACAACGACAGGTCGCGATCCGCGCAAATCTCGAAGTAAAAGAGATTACGTACGATGAGCGGTTCACGATTGCGATGCAACATCAAGAACTTGAGGACGAGCGCTCGTCCGTAACCGATGCCGTCATTGCAGCAACTGGTTTTTCGCCATCCCTTCCGAGCTTCATCGACCGACTTGATATCGTATTCGAAGCACCGAATGCCTGGAAAGTCGATGCCGACTACCAAATCGTGCGTTCGGTCGAGACAGCCCATCATCTTTACGCAACTGCTAATTTAGAGCTGTCACACGGTCCGGCTGCGGATAATCTCGGGATGTCCGTCTCGCGGAACCAGTTGATCTTGAACGCTGTCGCCGGTACGGAACTGTATCCGGTCGAACGACATGCGACGTTTACGACGTTCGATTAAGTCACTAAACCAAACGAACGAGGAATGGCGCGCGCCACTCCTCGTTCGTTTTACGGTTTTTTCGTCAACTCTAGTGCAGCCAGCAATAACAACGTGGCTTGAACTCGTGTCACACCTGTTTTAGCGAGCAACAAATGAAAGGCAATCAACCAGTTGACCTCGTCTGAAAATCGATTCCGTGCCCGCTCCCGGTCGACGATCCGGGTCACATAAATCCAGTCGACACGTTCCATTGTAGGGAGTAACGCAAGAATTGGCATTAAACGATCCCAGATGATGATCTCTCTCCGCTCTAACAGTTCCCGCCACGCAATGATTCGTTCCTTTTGCGCTGAAGGATCTGGATGCGCCGCTAAGATTTGCGCCGTAATGACACGTTCACTCGTTCGTTCCATGAATTGCGCGAGCCACTCTTCCGATGTATTGACCCGCTCTAGAAATTCTTCTGGTAATGGCTGCTGTTCAAGCAAGGTCGATGTCACGACGTACTGCTTTGCTGCATTTAGATGAGGTCGTGTCGCGTGCAGCCGTTCCATATAGGGAAAGGCATCGATTCCTTGACGCCGATTCAATACTTCGTTGAGAGCAAAAAATGGACGAACCCCTTTATCACGAATCAGGCGATGTTTAATCTTCTTTTCCGCAACGATGATCTCTTCGATGAGAACATCGGGATCCGTGCTATTCAATTGAACATGGGCGACAAGTAACGGCGTATAACGGCTCCGAAGCGCTGAAAAACGCGATGTCTTGTGTTTGATTGTCCGCATTAGTCTTTCATATACAGTTTGTTCAAAGACAGTATCATGAATCGTGTAAGACAGTGCAAAAAAACGATGGAAATCATGTGACGTCTCTTCCCGCAAGACGGGATAACTCTCATCATAGTTCTCACAGAATTGACCGTACATCCTTCCACCTCGCCTTCTTTTCTATAAATCGTTTTCCCTAAAATTAGCATACACAATCTTATTTTTGAACGAACAAAAAAAGCAACGGAACATGTCCATTGCTTTCCAATCTTTCAAATCGATTCAAACTCGTTGTCTCTCTAACAACCGGGAGAAATAACCACCTTGATTCATCAGTTCGTCATGCGAGCCTTCTTCGACGATGCCGTCCTTCGTAACGACGAAAATCTTATCCGCATTCCGGATCGTCGCTAAACGATGGGCAATGACGAGCGTCGTCCGGTTCTCGGACAACTCGGCGAGCGATTCTTGGATCAGTGCTTCCGTTTCCGTGTCGAGCGCAGACGTCGCTTCATCGAGAATCAAAATCGGCGGGTTCTTAAGGAACATCCGTGCAATGGCAAGTCGTTGCTTTTGCCCACCCGATAACTTGAGTCCCCGTTCGCCGATTTGTGTCGCATACCCATCCGGAAGATCCGCGATCATCGGACCGAGATGGGCACGTTCCGCCGCTTGCACGATGTCTTCGTGCGTCGCATTCAGGTCACCGTAGGCGATATTTTCAGCGATCGTCCCTGAGAACAAGAAGACATCCTGCTGGACGATCCCGATTTGTTGTCGCAGAGACTCCTTGGTCATCTGCCGGATATCGATTCCGTCAATCGTGATTGCGCCATCTAGAACATCGTAAAAACGTGGAATCAACGAACAGATCGTCGTCTTCCCTGCCCCTGATGTTCCGACGAACGCGACTGTCTGACCCGGTTCGACCGTCAGATTGATATTCTCTAGAATGAGACGATCGGCTTCATAACCGAACGCCACATCCTTGAATGTGATGCCACCGTTCAACCGATCAACGACGAGTGCGTCTGGCGCATCCGGAATCGATGCATCCTCATCAATCATCGAGAGGAAGCGTTTGAAGCCAGCCATCCCTTTTGGATACATCTCAAGTAATGCGGTGATTTTGTCGATTGGCTTCAGCAGGATGTTCATATAAAGAATGAATCCGACGAGTTCCCCTGCCGTTAAAGCTTCGCGATACGTCAAGTAGGCACCGACGACTAAGACGGCAAGCGTCATCAAACGGGTCGTCAAGTAGATGCCGGATAGACTCTTACTCATGACCTTGTAGGCATTGATCTTCGACTGCCGGAACGTCGCGTTGTCTTTTTCAAAACGCTCGATTTCGTAAGCTTCGTTCGTGAATGACTGGACTACACGGACACCAGAAACACTGTCCTCGACGCGCGAATTGACTTCCGCGATATTACCATACATCCGGTCCCACGATTTATTCATCCGGACGTTCGCATAACTGATCAGCCAGATCAGGAATGGTACGGCGATGATCGTCACGAGCGCGAGTGGTACGTTGATCGTCAACATGATCGAGAACGCACCAAGCAATGTCATGACGGCAATGAAGGCATCTTCCGGACCGTGATGGGCAAGTTCCCCGATATCAAACAAATCATTCGTGATCCGACTCATGATATGACCCGTCTTCGTATTATCGAAGAAGCGGAACGACTGTTTCTGCACATGGCTGAACAGTTGACGACGCATATCGGTCTCGATATTGATTCCGAGCTTATGTCCAAAATAGTTGACGACGAACTGCATCAACGTGCTGATGATGTAGAGCGCTAATAGTCCGACGCTGACGAGGATGATCCAGTTCATCTCACCGTTTGGCAACAAGGAGTCGATGAACCACTGGACAGCGAGTGGAAAAGCAAGTTCTAAAACCCCGACGAATAAGGCAGATATAAAATCAAGCCAAAATAAACGTTTATGCGGGATATAATATTGATAAAAACGGCGTAACATGTGTAGCCTCCTTCCGAGTACTTCTAGTGTACTCGAACTTTTTTGAAAATACTGTATCGAGCTATTCATTTTTTTATTAAAACAACCGCGTAGTTTTTTAGAACAAAAATATATTTTAAAATCAGGGGAATTAGCACTTTTTATGACAAAATGGTAACAACGATTTTTACCTATCTATTTGGAAGGAGCTACGTCACGTGAAGAAGACATTTCTCGCTCTTACGACGATCGCCTTGATCAGTTCAACCGGACCGGTCTCTGCTGCGTCAACGACCTTAACATTGACGGATAACGTCAACATTCGCTCGGCTGCCTCGACTTCCGCGAAGGTCATCACGACACTGAAAAAAGGAACGAAGCTGACAGCAGTCAAGAAGGTCAACAGCTGGTACGAAATCCGTTACCAGTCAAAACCAGCCTTCATCACTTCAGCATACGTCAAGGCGACGACAGTAAAGACTACGACAACGACGACCTACATAACGAACACCGATGCTGTCAACGTCCGCCAACAAGCAACGACGAGTTCGAAATCACTCGGAAAACTGGCAAAAAATAGCGTTCTGACTGTTACGAAAAAATCCGGTGATTGGTATCAAATCACGTATAAGAAGCAAGTAGCTTTTATCCATGCATCATTAGTTGATAAAAAGACAGTGAAAGTAACGTCTATGTCAAAACCTGCTACGACGACACCCGTCAAGAACGTCATTAAAGCGGTCGATCGCTCGAAGATCTACACGGTTAATGCGAAGGAAGGCTTGAACGCACGGACTGCTGCAGCAACGAACGCAAAAATTTACAAGACATTACCCCATCAGACAGTACTCGATGTCACAGGTGCCGTTGATTCGTGGTACCAAGTCAAGCTCGACGGAAAAGAAGCGTATGTTGCTTCAACTTATGTCAAAGCTTCAACAAAAGCTTCGCCACCAACAACACCAACGACTCCCGGAGTCTCTGTGACGCCGGTTGATGCTTCGAAGACGTATCGCGTCAATGCCCCAACCGGGCTGAACGTCCGCACATTGCCTTCGACGTCTTCTAAAGTCTTCACGCAAGTCGGACACGGCTCAACGGTCAATGTCACAGGTGAAACGACAGGAAAAGATAGCGGCTGGTACCAGATCAAGATTGGAACGGGTCTCTACTATGTTGCGAAGAGTTACATCACGACGGGATCCGTCACGACGACGCCTCCGGTCACGCCACCACCTCCTGTGACGACCGTACCTGGTTCGACATTGATGGAACGTGCGATCTCGATTGGGCAACAATATCTTGGTACACCATACGTCTGGGGATCAAGTAGCCCCGTCAATGGTGGATTCGATTGCTCTGGTTTTGTGAATTACACGTTGAATGCCGCTGGCTATGCTGTCGGACGGACGAACGTCAACGGTTACTGGAACGATGATCGGTATCTCGGAGCGAAGTTATCAAAATTACGTCAACCGAAGCGTGGCGATATCATCTTCTTCGAAAACACCTATGCCGCTGGTCCGACACATATTGGCATCATGCTGAACAATGATCAGTTCATTCATGCAAATGAACCTGCTTTAGGTATCAGCCGTGTATCGGAACGTTACTGGACGCAAAAACTATTAGGCTTTAAATCACTTTAAACTTTCCTCATCCATCCCTCGGGGTGGATGTTTTTTGTCTTACCACTTCACTTTGGGATATACTGGATATGGAAAGGATGTGTCTGCATGTCTTACAAAACACTGTATGTTCGGCTTCTCTTTCTTGCCTTATTGATTTTTGGTGGCTCGATGCTCTTGCATTATATCCAGACGGGAGACGTCTATATCGGTCACTTGATCATTTCCGTCGCCGCATGCGTCTTATTGATTTTCAGAAGAACGACATCCTCACACGAACAGGCATGAAGCGCACTCGCCTCATGCCTGTTTTTTTGTCATTGAACCTTAACCAATGCTTGTATCTCTCGCTCAAGATCGCCTTTGAGTCGTTCGCTTTGAAGATCATCCTTCAATCGAATGACATCCTCCAGCCGTTCCTGACCAATCCCTCGTTGCATCGCTAGTACGAGCGTCTGTAGCATCATCGCTTGGTCGAATCCACTCGCGGCAAGCCACGCATCTTGCATCTCCCATATCTTATCGACGCTCTGCTGCAGCGTCTGATTCGGTAATTCGATGCCGTTGACAAGGAGATGGACTTCGAGTTGTCCGATGTAATGCTTCGCGTCATCGATCGCCACAGTGACGAGTTTTTCCCACGCCATTTGCATGCCGTCCGTATCGTTTTCAAAAATCGCGATGAGTCCTTTCGTTAAATCGACTTCGATTCGTCCGACGGCAGTCGTTTCACTAAATGCAAAAAACTGCTCCAGTCGATCAAACTCTTGCCGTGATTGTTCGATTTCCCCTTCTAGATATAAAAACAATCCGAGGAAACGTTGAAACGAAATGACATGATAATAGACATCTTGCTCCCGCATATACTGAACCCCTTCACGCAATAAGGCGATCGCTTCTGTGTAGTGATCATCGAACAAACTTGCTCGGAGCGCACGCAGGATTTGAAGCTTTAAATAGGTTTTCGGTGCAAGTGGAATCTCACGTGGTATATCCATTGCTTCGATCAGCTCATACGCTTCCTTCGTCCGTTTGAGATTGAATAAAAAGTAAACTTTTGCGATTTGGGCAAGTAATTGTTCATCTTGACGACCAAGCTGTTGAAAAACTCGCTCTGCCTTCTCGAAATATGTCAAACCAAGCTCAGGGTCAGACGTTCGGAGGGCATCCCCATATTCCTGAAAGACCTGTCCTTGCCAGTAAGAGTTTGTCTCTGGCACTAAATACGGATGCAGAATTTCTCGAACTTTTTCGTCCGAATGATATGAGGTATCTCGTGAACGGATTGTTTCAAGGAGTTCCCGCATCCGAACATCCCGCGGATCGAGCATCAATTCCTCGACCGTAACTTGTAATCGCCTAGCAATCGCCTGTAGTGCGGGCACTGAAGGTGTCGCTTTCCCGTTCTCGACCATACTGAGCATCGACTTCGTGATGATGCCGGTCGCAACGTCCGTTTGCGTCATTTTTTTCTGTTTTCGGATCTGTTTGATACGTTCCCCTAACACACTTGTCACTCCTTTTATCATAAAAGTTAAATTTTATTGAACTTTATCTTTACATTTTTCTTCCACTCCTTTATTCTACACTAAAGTTCAATAAAATTTAACTCTGAAGGAGTGAACAGGATGTCATTTAATTTAAAGCGTGTCTTATTCGGAAAGTTTTGTTCATTATTTGCGGCAAGTCTCTTTACGTTCGTCGCTGGACTGACCGTCTTACGGGAAACATCGTCTGGTTTTCAGTTTGCGCTCGTCCTGCTTGCAGGATCAGTGCCACGGATTTTGCTCTCACCGGTTGCTGGTGTCCTCGCTGATCGTTGGAACCGGAAACGAATCATCGTCATGACCGAAAGCTTAAGTGCACTCGTCTTGTTCGGACTTCTGCTCTATTCGCTACAAGCCCCTCTACATACCGTTCATTACATCGTTGCTAGTGTCCTCTTGACGAGCCTGTCGACGTTCCTATCCGTCACCTTATCAAGCTCGTTACCGCGACTCGTAGAAGAAGATGAGTTACAACGCGGAAACGCGCTTTTCTCGACGATTCAATCGACCTCAACGATCACCGCTCCACTCGTTGCGGGATTGCTTATCGCCACTGTCTCCATCACGCAATTCTTGATCTTACCGTTCCTCTTGTTTGCTTCTGCTGCCTGGTGGAATAGCCGCCTCCGCTTTCTTGCAGTGGATACCTCTCCTCTGGCTACTACCGATACTCCGTCTTTCGTCTCGGAGTTTAAAGAGGGCTACCGTTATCTGTTCCGTCAACCGGTCTTGACGACACTCGTCCTGATGGCGATTTTCCTGAACTTCTTTTTTGTCGCTTTCGAAATCCTATTACCAATCATTTTGCTCGATCGACTGCAATTCACACCATTTCGGTTTGGACTGGTCGAGTCCGCACTCGGTGCCGGTCTTCTTGTCGCTTCGTTGCTTCTTGCCTTACCTCGCTTTACGGTGAAACGTCCGTTACGCACGATATTCGAGTCGCTCTTTTTAATCGCCTCTTGTTATGCGCTTCCTGCACTTGCCCTACTCGGCTATGTTCCATCTGCTCTACTATTACCTTTTTTCATGATTCTATTGTTCATCGACGGCATGCTCGTCTTACGGATGAACATTCCACTGCAGCTCATCGTTCAAAAACAGACCGATCCGGCTTACCTCGGACGTGTCATCGGTGTGCTGGAATCCATTGCAATGGCGATGATGCCGATCGGTACCCTATTGTTTGGTTTACTCAGTGATCATGTATCTATCATCGTGCTACTTGGAGTCGGTACAGTCGGCTTATTCGGTGCAGCATCATTCGGATTCCTCCGACTTCGTAATGACATCTTATCCGAGAGCATTCCCGTAGCAGACGCAAAAAACACGTCCTCCCTCACTTCGTGAGAAAGGACGTGCGTATCGGTCAGACCGCCGCTTTGACGGCATCCATGATTAATTTCAATGATTGTTGTTTTGCTTCCTTGTCAGCGATCATCGAAGCGATCATTACTTCGTCTGTGCCGTAGGAATCAGCGAGCTCTTGCAATTGTTTTGCAACGGATTCCGGGTTACCAACGATCATCCGCTTCCGGTTTTCAGCGATCCGGAATTGGTCTTGGAACGTATACGGATACGCCGCTGCCTCTTCTGGAGTTGGCGTTCCTGTCGACGAGACCCCTTTTTCAAGTAGGAGTAGTGACAGATCCAGGCTTGAAGCTAACCGTTCTGCTTCTTCCGTCGTTTCAGCACACGTCACGAAGATCGAGACGAGCGTTTGTGGTGTCTCATTGAACGACGTCGCCATGAAGTTATGACGGTAGTAGTCCATCACTTCTTGTCCACCTTGTCCATTGATGAAGTGGGCAAAGGCAAATCCGAATCCGCGTTGCGCAGCGTTCAAGGCACTACCCCCACTTGATCCAAGCAACCAACCTTCTGGTGTCGTATCGACTTCTGGTGTTGCGACGAGTCCCGCGAACCGGTGTCCGGCAGGTGCTCCGTCTTTCAAGTAATCGACGAGATCATCGAGTTGTTCGCCGTAATCGGCTCCACCAAAACGTGGCGACGATCCTTCTTGCAACGCACGTGTCGCAAGCGGCATACCGCCTGGTGCCCGACCGAGTCCAAGGTCGATCCGGTTCGGTGCAAGCCCTTCAAGGACACGGAAGTTCTCCGCGACTTTATAAGCACTGTAATGCGGCAGCATGACACCGCCTGAACCGAGGCGAATCTGTTTCGTCACTGCCGCCATGTAAGCGATCAAGACTTCCGGGCTTGAACCAGCCAATGTTTTAGCGAAGTGGTGTTCGGATACCCACAGGCGATGGTAGCCGAGTTCGTCCGCGATTTTCGCGAGCTCGACCGTTTCGTGTAAGGCATCAGATGGCGATTGTCCTTTAGAGACCGGGGATTGGTCTAAAATACTAAGTTTCATGTATGTCTCTCCTTTTTCTTTCGAATGCGTACCTACACTGTACGCCTCCTCGTTGTACGGTGCAACGAAACTGCTTCTTTCTATCATGGGGACGTTTTCATTTTGAAATTCAGGGAACAATGCCTAAGTGAGCATAAAAATCTAACGAATGAGGTGGAGTTACATGTCAACCCATACTACGAATCAAGAAGCAGTCGAAACGGTCAAGAAACTGATTGATAAAATCGAAACAGCGATGCTGACGACGATTTCAGCAGAAGGACTCGTATCGCGTCCGATGCAGACACAGGATATCGAATTTGATGGCGACCTCTGGTTCCTCACTTCAAAAGAAACAGACAAGTACCAAGAACTACTTAAGAATCCGAGCGTTAACGTCGCGTACGTCGACAAATCATACGTCTCGATTCGTGGGACAGCAGAACTCGTCGAAGACATCGAACGAAAAAAAGAGCTCTGGAGTCCACGCTACGAAGCATACCTTGGAACGACATACGAAGATCCGAAAGTCGTCTTGATCAAGGTCAACACGGAAGCTGCTGAATACTGGGAAACGGGAAACACGACGAAGTCCGTCAAACAAGTCTTGAAGAAAGTCGTCGGCAAAGACGATGAGAACGAAATCAATAAAACAGTCGACTTGTCTTGACGAGTTAAACCCGCGCAGCTTGCGTGGGTTTTTTCGTGTGAAGATAGTCGTTTTTCTCAAAATGATGTAACATAATAAAATGAACTAATATGTAACTTAACTAAAAGGAGTACAATCATGGGAGAATTTTTTACGTTATTACGCCGGGGAAACCGGTCGGCGCTGACGGCAGGCATCGTTAACTCCGTCATCGCCATCATCAAGGCAATTGCCTACGTCCTGACGGGAAATGTCGCAATGTTCGCGGAGATGATGCATACGCTCGGGGACGCTGCTAACCAATTTTTCGTCTTCATCGGTTCTGCCCTCAGTAAAAAGGCACCGACGAAACGTTTCCCGAACGGCTTCGGTCGTCTCGTCAATCTCGTCTTGCTCGGTGCCATCCTCTTCGTCGGTATCATGGCGTACGAGACGATTCATGAAGGGATCGCCCACATCATCGAACCGACAGAATCAACTGGCTTTTGGATTACGTTGTCTGTCTTGTTCGTCGGTGTCGTCTTAGAGAGTGGCGTATTTGTTAAAGCGATGCAAGAGATCGCGCACGATGCGAAGTTAGACTCGAAAGGACCACGCTTGATTCTTGACAGCTTCCGCTCACTCAAACAAGCGAAACCAGCCACACGCCTTGTGTTCCTAGAAGATTTGGTCGCAACGGCTGGTGGCGTCGTCGCGATGCTCGCCGTCATCATCTCGCATGTGACACCGTTCCATCAGGCAGAAGGAATTGCTTCGATCCTCATCGGACTGATGATGTTTTACGTCGTCGGGAATGTCTTCCTGCAAAACGCAGCTGGTGCACTGGGTGAAGCCGATGAGACGATGGCAGCACGTCTCGGCGGACTAATCATGAAGGACCCTGACGTCAAGGACATTAGTAAACTAGAAGTCATTAAGGAAGGCGATCATTTCCACGTCGAAGTCGAGATTGAAGTCGACCCGACGTTGACGATCGCACAAGCGGACGATATCAAGGACCGTCTCGAACTCCAGATTCGCCTGCAACAAGGCATCATCGATGTGACGATCGGCTTTGATGAAGACGATAAGATTCAACAGTATGTCGTTGCTACGGACGAAACATGACACCATTCACGCAAGATGTCCTGACTATCATTCGTTCGATCCCTGCTGGTCGGGTCATGACGTACGGGCAAGTCGCTCGACTCGCCGGCCATCCGCGTAGCGCCCGACAAGTAGCGCGGATTCTTCACAGTATGAGTAAGACGGAACGTCTACCGTGGCACCGCGTGCTCGCTGCTGGCGGAAAACTATCGCTTGAAGGCGATGAACAGCGACTGGCACTTGAAGCAGAAGGGGTCGAGTTCCTGACCGTCCGTCAACTCGATTTATCGCGTTATCAAGTCAAAAGTGAATAAATACAACAAGAGAGGGATGACCGGTTCGCAGACCAGTCATCCCTCTCTTTTTATCGTCATGAATCACGCTTTCGACGTACTCGAAGCTACAGCGATTTGCCGACGCACTTCTGCTTCTAATTGTGGTTCCGGTGGTTGCCAGCCTTCCGGTTTCATGACCTTTTGGTCCGATTCCCGGAAGATTGGTTTTCCGTCCGGTCCAAGCTTCGCCATGTTCGCACGCTGGACGATCTCGAACAATGGAGCCGGATCAAGCCCGATCTCAACGAAGCTTCCCATGATGAAGTAGAGGGCGTCCGTCAAGGCATCCCCTTGTCCGACGAGCCGTTCGACATCTGTTTCGGGTTGTTTCATCTGAAGCGATTTTTCGACCGCTGTATCAAGTCCTGACTTGAAACGTTCGATCGCTTCGAGAAATTCTGCTTCACTCGTCGCCGATTGATGCAGGAACTCAACGACCGCTTCTTCTGCCGTCCAGGTCGAGCGTTTGATTCCACGATTGACCGTCATAGGTGTTGGCGTCGTTGCGCCAGGGTGTGAAAACACACGGTGGAATTCCTTTACGTCTTGATAATAATTTGTCATAACCGATCATCCCCTTTTACCGAATGTCTCCATTCTAACAGGTTCAGAACCGGAGTTCGACTCATTGATGAACGACGTCGAGTAAGGCCATCCCACGCGTGATCAATTCATCTCGCTGCTCAGATGTCGCTTTTAAGCGCTCGAGATCTGCAATCAGACGTGGTTGATCGACTTCATCCGCTAACTCGAGTAATTCAAGACGGAGTAACCAAGCGTCCGGTAACTGGACGAGTGTCTGATCGATCAGTTGCGGTAACCGTTCTCGTCCGGCACGACCTTCGCGAATCTCGCGGACGACTTCGAAGATCGGATCAGCCGCTGTCAACGGACGTTCGATTCGTTCGAACTCGACCGTTTCCGGAATCGGCTTCAGTGCTTCAACTTCCGTTCCCGGGAATGCTGACGTGATGTCACCGACGATCAATTCCATCCGGTCCATCGTCATCATTTTCCCGTCGTTTGCAAGCGTCGCTGCTTCTAAGACGACGAGCGCCCGATTTCCATTGACGTTTTGAATCGCTGTGATGTCCCCTGTGACGCGAACATTTCCTTCCGCCCAGTCGAGACGTTCACCGACTTTGACTTGCATCAATACTTCGTTCAATTCCTTGCCGTGAAGGAGTGTAAAGCCTTCCGGATGATCTGCAAGTCCTTGACCTGTCAACACTTCGCCGTTCGCAGCAAGCGCTGTCGGACCTGTTAGTTTGACGAGATGAAGCGAATCGTGAATCTCTTGCGTTTCAGGAACACCGACGAGCGAGAGACCACTGTCGAAGACGAGCGTTGACAGGTTACCCGATTCGACCGCTTTTGTTAGTCCGTGGATGCCACCGCGGATGTAAGACATCGACTGTGCGAATTCTTCAAGTGCATCGCGGAGTTGTTCGAACGATTCACAAACGAAGAGTTCTTTTTGCATGCTCGTCACGTCATGTTTCGTTGCAAGTGCTTTTTCAAGTGAGAATGGATGTTTGACGACCGCGTCCGTTAAGCAGTGGCGACTTTCACCGACGGATGATAAAAGACCTGCCCCGTAGATTTGTGGGTTGTCGATATTACCAATCAGACCGAATTCAACCGTCCACCAGAACAGACGTGAGATTTCGTTCGCTTCCGAAATTCCTTTGACGTGTGTCCGTGTCTCCGCGAGTTCGACTTCAGCTTGCTCGATGTCGGCTGGCGTCGAGAACGGGCTCTCTTTGACAATCGTCAATTTCTTTAGTGCCTTGAACACGTCATGCTCGGCTTTATGATTAAAGGCATGTGCCCCGATCTCACCGAAGCGTCGAACGAATTCCGCGTAGACCGGATTCATCAAGATTGGCGCGTGCCCCGCTGCTTCATGCAAAATATCTGGCGCCGGTGTGTAGAGAATGTTATCGACCTTCCGAATGTCGGTCGCGATCGGCAAGAGTCCGTGCCCTTGGAAATCGAAGAAGGCGACGCCAGGAATGAGACCATCAACAGCGACTGTTCCCCAGCCTCCACGGCTTAGGTTCGCTGTCATTTCACGCACGTCCGGAATCCGTTCCGTGCTGATGCCCGATGCAGCAAGCCCTTCGAGGTATGCCGGATGTGCTGTATCTTGTAACGTATTTAAATTCAGTCGCATGACGTATCTCCAAACGGCATGATCCGTTGGCGTGTAGTCTTCGTAGTGCTGTGGTGCGACGTGTGGACGTAAATGACTTGGAATGATTGGTGTAGACATATGAGTTCCCCCTTGAATGAATGTGAGATAACAAAAAAGCCCCTGCCGAACATATTGTTCGACAGGGGCGACGAAAGCCGCGGTACCACCCTGATTACCCAGTCATCGACTGAGTCACTTATGATTGGGATAACGGTGTGCTCCGCTCGCTTACGCAAGAAGCTCAGAAACTGTAATTCAACACCATCTGTGTACACGTTCGCAGCGCCACGTGCTCTCTGAAACAGGGAGATGGTCTTTACTTCGGTTTCATCATCGCTTAATCTTTCGTTCTGTTATGCTGTTATACTGTTATGCTTTTAGCAAGTAAAGTATCGTTAAGGAGGACTATACGCTTACTTTTTACTTTCGTCAATGGCTTTTTTACGTTTAAATCGATTAAATGTTTTATCACGGACTGATTTTTGTTCGATCGTCAGTGATGTGATATGACGACGAAGCGCACCATTGAGCCGTTTTTCGAATGCTTCAAGCTCTTGGATCCACTCATTCATCGAAACGACGATCGGTAAGATTTCCATGATGACTTCTTCCTCGAGTTCATCGCGGTCAAGGAAAGAGTGCTTAACGAAGGCGATGTTCTCTTTGACGAGATCCTCCATTGCGAGTGGTTCTTCCGTCAATAAGAGATCATATGTCAGCAAGACCTTCTCTTGTCGCTGGGCGATATGCATCAAGTGATAAAACAATTCACTCCGAAGATCGTCCGCAATCGAGTCAAGGGCCTTCTCTCGCTCTCTGAAGCGCTCTGCCGTCGCGACACCACGTTCGAGGCACGATTGCATATGTTTGAGAATCAAGAGGTTCCGTAAGAGCGAGGCGTGCTTCTGACGCGTTCCTCGAATCTCTTCCTTGTGTAGGTTGAACAAGTTTTGTGTCTCAAGGAGCGAATTTGACATTTTATCGATTGCCGCCCGGTATGGGGCGACCTTGCCTTCGAAGGCAATCGCTCGCGTGACGACGAGCAGCTTTTCGAAGAGTTTCGTCGCTTTTTGATAGTAGACATTGCCATAGCGCGGCGGGAAGATCAGCGCATTGATGCCAAGCGCACAGCCGATCCCGAGCATGACGAGCAAGTAACGGATCAGGACGACTTGCCAAAGTGGCTCGGTCGCTGTCGCCACACTTTCGAGAATGACGATGATCATCAAAACGACGTGTGGAATCGTCCGCCCGAAACCAAAGGCTAGCAAAATCGAGATTGCTGCCATGATGACGATTCCGATCGCGAGCGGATTGGCTGGATTATCCCCTAAAATCCAAAGTGCGAGTAACGTCAAAAAGGCACCAATCAAGTTGGCCTCTGCTTCCTCGAGAAATTGTTTCCATGTCTGATAGACCGAAGGCAGGAGTGTCGTCGCTGCCGAGATTGCAGGCAGGATCGGGCTGAGGTTGAACAGATTACTGATCAACAGCGCCAAGATGACCGCAAGACCTGTCTTGATGGTCCGTGGTCCGATTTGTAAGGATTGTCCACCCATGTCCATCCCTCCTTCTTATTCAGTATGCCCTCTATTCTTCACCGTTAGCCGTCAAAATTCAACAAAAAATCCCCTCCGCTTGAAAACGGAGAGGATTTAGGTGAATTATGATGCTTTCGTACCTGTTCCTTCTGTCATTTCCGCTTTCGCGACCGATTGGTCAACAAGTGGTTTTTTGAGGAAGGATAGGATTGCCGCACCGACGAGTGAACCGATGAGGATCGCACCCGCGTAACCGACGATTGCCATGACCGTACCTGATGGACCATCAAGTAACGGGAAGACGAAGATACCGCCATGTGGTGCTGGGAGCAAGACGCCGAAGACAATCGTCAATGCACCAGCGATAGCTGAACCGATGACGCTTGACGGAATGACGCGGAGTGGATCGGCTGCTGCAAATGGAATCGCACCTTCTGTGACGAACGATGCACCCATTGCGTAAGCAGCGATACCTGCTTCACGTTCTTGCGGTGTGAATTTCTTACGTGCGAACAATGTTGATGAGAAAGCCACGATGAGTGGTGGAACCATCCCACCTGCCATGACGGCTGCCATGACTTCCGTGTTACCTGCTGTAAGAGCAGCTGTACCGAAAACATATGCTGTTTTGTTGATTGGACCACCCATGTCGATTGCCATCATACCTGCGACGAGCATACCGAGGAGGATTGCGTTCCCACCGCTGAGCCCGTTCAACGAATCCGTGAGCCATGTCATGAACTTCGCGATCGGCTCATTGATGACGAGTAACATGATCATCCCTGTGATGAATGAACCAAACAGTGGATAGAGCAAGACTGGTTTGATTCCTTCAAGAGCTGCCGGGAGACCTTTGAAGACTTTAACGAGTAAGAGAACGACGTAACCAGCAAGGAAACCGGCAATCAATCCACCGAGGAAACCAGCGTTACCACTGCTAGCAAGGAACCCAGCGATCAGACCAGGAGCAAGACCTGGTTTATCAGCGATCGACATCGCGATGAATCCGGCGAGAATCGGAATCAAGAGACCAAACGCTGCTTTCCCGATTGTCATCAACTGAGCTGCAAACTCATTGTATGACGGATCTTTCGGGTCAGCGGAGTTGATTCCCCAGAAGAAGCTGATCGCAATCAAGAGACCACCAGCGACGACGAGTGGCAACATCGCGGATACCCCACTCATCAAGTGTTTGTAGAATCCACCACGCGCTGGTTTTGAGCTTTCGCTTGAACCGCTCGCTTTATAGACAGGTGCGTCTTGTTTGACGGCACGGTTGATCAATTCTTGTGGTTTACGAATCCCTTGCGCTACCGGTACTTCAACGACGTGTTTCCCGTTGAAGCGATCCATCTCAACTGCTTTATCCGCAGCGACGATGATGGCTGTCGCATCTTTGATGTCTTGTTGTGTCAAACCGTTCTTGACACCTGTCGATCCGTTCGTTTCGACTTTAATACGAACACCCATCTCTTCCGCTTTTTGACGAAGCGCATCAGCTGCCATATACGTGTGCGCGATTCCTGTTGGACAAGCTGTGACAGCGAGGATGTACGGTGCATTTTGGTCGACATTTTCGCTTGAGACGTCAACTGGACCTTCTTCTTCGCGTTCCTTCGCTTCGATTGCTGCGATGACTTCGTCTTTCGTTTTAGCCGCAAGGATCGTATCGCGGAAGTTCATATCCATCAAATAAACAGATAGTTTCGAAAGTGTTTCAAGGTGCGCATTATCAGCGTTCTCACCCGCTGCGATCATGAAGAACAACCGACTCGGTTGACCGTCGAGTGCTTCGTAGTCAACACCTGTCGAACGACCGAAGGCGATCGCTGGTGTTTTGACTGCTGCTGTTTTTGCGTGTGGAATGGCAATGCCTTCCCCTAAACCTGTCGTACTTTGCGCTTCCCGTGCGAGAATCGCTTCTTTATATGCCGAGCGATCGTTCAGTTTTCCTGCCCGATCGAGGACGTTGACGAGTTCATCGATGACAGCGGCTTTAGATGACGCTTGTAAATCGAGCTGAATCGTATCACGTGTCAAGAGATCAGTAATTTTCATGAGTAGTCACACTCCTTTTAGGATTGAATGAGTTCAACGACGTTGACGTCTTTGATGAGACGATCGATATCTTCCTTCGTACAAAGACCAAAGGAATAAGCAGACGCGCTACCAGTCGTCACCGCATAGCGGAACGCTTCTTCTGATGATTTACCGAGCGCGTGGCTGGCGACGAATCCAGCGACGAGTGAATCTCCAGCACCGACGGAATTGACGAGCTTCCCTGCCGGTGTGTTTGCCGTATAGGCACCTTCACGATTGACAAGCAGTGCTCCGTCTCCTGCAAATGAGATGACGACGTTCTCGGCACCTCGCTCGACGAGCTGTTGGGCGTATGGAACTGCCATCTCCTTCGACGTAATCTCGACGTCGAAGATTTCACCGAGTTCATGGTGATTCGGCTTGATTAAAAATGGACCGAGCGGTAAGACTTCAAGCATCGCTTCCTTCGTCGTATCGACAGCGAAGCGGACGTTCCGTTCATTCAGGATCGTCGCGATATGACGATAGAGATCATGCGGCAGACTGCTTGGGATACTACCTGCGAAGACGACGATGTCACCGGCTTCCATCGTCTTGAATCGGGATAATAAATGCTCCAGCTCTTCCGGTTGAATCTTCGGTCCCGCTGCATTCAGCTCAGATTCTTGATCGGCGCGAATCTTTACGTTGATTCGCGTCTCATCTTGAATCGGTGTGAAGTCCGTCAACACGCCTCGTTTCTCGAGTTCCGTCCGAATGAATTGTCCGGTACTTCCTCCAAGGAATCCGAGTGCTTGTGTTTCCACCTCATAGTTTTTTAGGACGAGAGAGACGTTAATCCCTTTCCCTCCGGCCACTTTTTCCGCCTGTTCGACACGATTGACTTGTCCTGCCTCAAATACCGGTAACGTGACATAATAGTCGATGGATGGGTTGAGTGTCAGTGTATAAATCATTTCGCGTTCACCACCTCTGTGTATTGACTGTATTTCGCTTCTTGCTCACTGGATGTCGTCGTGATGATCGTCGCCGCTTGCAAGGACGCCACACGACTGAAACTGATCGCATCCAGCTTCGTCTCATCGACGAGTACATACGATTGTTTTGCTAATTCGATCGCTGTCTTCTTTACGAGTGCCTCTTCCGGATCTGGTGTCGTGAAGCCTTGTGCCGGATGAACACCGTTCATCCCAAGGAACGCGACATCAAAATGGTAAATCAACATTCCTTCACGTGCGTTGTAACCGACGAGTGCTTGCGTTGAATGCTTGAGTTGCCCTCCGACGACGAACGTCGGGATACGGTGATAGAGTAACGTGTTCGCTAGAGGAAGACTGTTCGTTACGACCGTAATCGCCTTCTCTTCGAGATACGGAACGATGGCAAGCGTCGTCGTTCCGGCATCGAGATAGACATACATCCCGTCTTCAATCAGGTCGGCAGCCGCACGCGCGATCCGCTCCTTCTCTTCGACGTGTTGGTCACTCTTCTCGAAATAACTCGGTTCTTCAATTTGCAAATGGTTCGCTGTTGCGCCCCCGTGCACCCGACGCAGATGACCTGCTGTCTCGAGTTGTGATAAATCCCGACGAATCGTGGATTCACTCGCACCGGTTTGTTCGACGATCTTTTGCATCTTGACGACTTCTTCTCGGGCTAAAAGCTCAAGGATGAGTTGATGGCGTTTTTTGGTTAACATAAGGTTTCCCTCCGCATCTTTAATATAAAGCGTTTACATCTAAAAATCAATCAAAAACGTTCAAAATTTATATAAATTCTTTATAAAACGTTCAAAATACGACTTTTTTCGACATTAAACCGTTCTTATAGTTTCATTATACATCAAAAACGGTCATTTTATGACTGTTTTGTTGGTTAGAATCAATCATTTTTTAAATTTTTGACGATTTTCACAAAATAAAAAACCACTTTCCAAAGTAATTCGGAAAGTGGTGAATGAAAATCGGTCATTTCAGTCATCTTCGTTCACTGGACTTCATTTTGCAAGCGACCGATTCCTTCAATCGATACTTCGACGACATCCCCTGTCTGAAGGTAGACCGGTGGTTTCATGCCGTGCCCAACACCAGCCGGAGTGCCTGTCGCAATGATGTCCCCTGCTTCAAGCGTCATCCCGCGCGACACTTCAACTAAAATCGTTACGACATCACGCAACATCAAGGCCGTTGATCCCGATTGACGGAGTTCCCCGTTCACACGCGTCTCGACAAGGACGTCACGCGGATCAAAGCTGTCCGCTGAGACGATGACCGGTCCGAACGGACAGAACCCATCGAGTGATTTGCCACGGAAGAACTGGACGTGTTCTTTTTGTAAGTCCCGCGCTGTCACATCATTGACGATACTGTAGCCAAACACGTGATCAAGTGCATTCTCAGGTGTCAGATCACGCCCCGTCGTGCCGATGATGATGGCGAGTTCACCTTCATAATCCAGTTGCTGTGTCAAATCCGCATGCCGCTCAATCGATTCGAACGGACCAACGATCGATGTCGGTGCTTTCGTGAACAAGACGAATTTCCCCGCTCCCGCCGTATCCATCTCCTTGATATGATCGGCGTAGTTCTTGCCGACACAGATGACGTTTCGTGCTGGTACATAAGGTGCGAGCTGTCGTACATCCCCTTTAAGTAGTGGCGCGATATCTAAATCAAGATCAACATCGAACTCACGTGAAATCACTTCAAACAATGAATCCGTATAGACTTGTGCCGTCACATCATATGTAGAGCCATCCCGTTCAACCCCGATACCTACTTTTCCTTCTTGCTCAAATCGAAACCATTTCATCCTAAATGCCCCCTTTTGTTTCTAGTATAGCGAAACTGAAAGCACGTCGCACTTATCCTCTCCAGCACATGTTCAATCCTCAAATCGTTTTGCTATTATTTTTAGTGATAAAACATAATTCATACATGGTATTCAGTCATTCCTTGACTTTTAGTTCGTTTCAACAGTTGAAGATCATATAGATATCTTATAAATCATATCGGACGAGTAGTAGGTTTGAATGTTAAAACATCATACTCATTTATTCCTGTGATAAGAAGTTAAATTTTTCTATAGGAATATGATGAATATTTATAGGACACTTGTATTTTTCTAATACATTTTGGAGCAAAGGAAAAATGTCATCCAAATTATTTTTATGTTTGAAATTACCAATAACTTCAATATCTAAATTCCATCGACACTCTTCTTTATCCTCTAAAAAACCACCTGCCACGGTACATAATTCATCATACGTTTCTTGAATAACTTCCTCAGATGAAATAATGATTGCTTTTATAAAATTATCATATCCAAAGTCGTCTTCCGAGATTCCATCTATATTTTTTAAATAAGGAAAATCGTCAATTGTGCTAGGACGTTGATAGTCAATGAGTATTAGGCAATACATAGGTGGTGTTAAATAACCATCTCTCAAAAAAAATGCTTCGACTGTCCTTAAATTGAGTATTCTATTCAAATGGTAATTTTTCATTTAGTGAACCTCGTTTACTTATTAGAGTGAGTTTAATTAAAGTTTTTAACGTTAGTTCATATAACTTTCTTTTTAATAGCTTACACCTTATCACATCATACAATTATTGGATACATAATGCGTATATGACTCGTCGAGACAATAGAAAGGGGTGGCATTCCCAAAGTACCTAGGAATGCCACCCCTTTTATACAATTCGTTACGCAATCCGCTGAGCTAGTCGATCAACAAGAGCCTGCGACTCTTCATTCAATCCAACAAGTTCGACTTTTTTGCCAAGTCGTTCGTATTTCAAGACGACGTTTTCGATTGCTTCGATAGCGGAATCATCAAACAAGTGACACGCTGAGAAATCAAGTGTGATGACGGATGATGGATCAGTTTCGAGCTGAAACTGTTCTGCAAATGCTGTCGTCGATGCGAAGAACAACGGTCCACGAATCGTATAACGGACTCGATCTGTTTGCTCCTTGCGCTCGACTTGAATACGAGAAATTTTTGACGCAAATAATAACGCAGCAAGCAAGATTCCGACAAGAACACCCATTGATAAATCGTTCGTCAATACGGTGACGAGAACGGTTGCGAGCATGACAGCAGAATCACTCTTCGGTGACGTCTTGAGCATCTTGAATGATCCCCAGTCAAACGTCGCATACGAGACGAAGAACATGACGCCGACGAGTGCTCCCATCGGAATCGTCATCAATAGATCATTCATCGTAAACATCAACAGCATTAAAAACACACCTGCTGTCAACGTCGACAAGCGACCACGCCCACCCGACGTGACATTGATGACCGATTGACCGATCATTGCACAGCCCGGCATGCCACCGAACATACCTGCGATGATGTTCGCAATTCCTTGTCCGCGTGATTCCATCGCTTTGTTCGACGTCGTATCCGTCATCTCATCGACGATTCGTGCTGTCAGCAACGATTCGATCAACCCAACGAATGCAAGTGACAAAGCATACGGGAAGATGATTTGGAGCGTCTCAAGCGAGAACGGAACATCCGGCAGGAAGAAGCTTGGTAACGCCGCTTCGATTTGCCCCATGTCCCCGATGACTCGTGTATCAAGTGAGAAGACGACCGTCAACACTGTCATGATCGTGATCGCAACGAGTGGTGCCGGGATCGCTTTCGTCACGCGTGGGAATAACAAGATGATGGCGAGTGATGCGGCGACCATTGCGTACATGATCCAGTTCTGTCCTTCGAACTGCGGCAGTTGTGCCGAGAAAATCAAAATCGCTAAAGCATTGACGAATCCGACCATGACGGATCGAGGAATGAACCGTAATAACTTAGCAATTCCTAAAAATCCGAACGCGATTTGTAGAATTCCGGCAAGGATACCGGCAGCTAGTAAATAATCGACACCATGGTCCTTGACGAGCTGGACGACGACGAGTGCCATCGCACCGGTCGCAGCTGAAATCATTCCGGGACGACCGCCGGCAATCGAGATGACGATCGCAATGATGACGGAAGCGTATAAACCGACCATCGGATTAACGCCAGCAATCAGCGAAAACGCGATTGCTTCCGGAACGAGTGCCAAGGCAACGACGATTCCGGACAGCAAATCCGCTTTTGGTTGCAGGAACCACTCTTTTTTCCATTGAGTAAACATATGATGATGAGACCCCTTTTCTAACATGAATGATCTCAGTGTAATCTGGTCAGTTTCAAAAAGCAACCTTTTTAGGAAGTTTTGGTCCGCACACGGGCAATCTCATCGACCATCGCCTTATAGGTTGCCATGATTTCCTGACCCGCAAAGACCGGATCTTCGTCCATCGTCTCGAGTGCCCGGCGTAGAAGATGAATTTTTGGCTTCTTCCGTTCGAGTAGTTCTTCATAGATGAAATCAAGAACCTCTTCATGGGCTTCCTTCGATTCATCGGAAATCGATGACAGGGTAATCAAGCGTTTCATATGCGCACTCGTCTTCTCAAACAAATCCTTCCGAATGACGACTTCATCTTGTGGACGGTCGAGCCAAACGGATAGGAAGCGCGGCGGAATCAACTGTTCTTCCGTCCGACTGACGTCTTCGACGAGATGCGTCAATCGATTGAATACGTAACGGACGACCCGTTCCGGTTGTGTGTTCGGTTCGGATTGTCGGAAGAAGTACATCGCATATTGCAACATTCCTGTATAAATGACCGCTAAATCTAGAAGATACGGTTCTTTCGTCTGACCGAATAAATCACGTAATCGTTCAAACGTCCATTCGATCTCGAGAAGACGGTTATTCTCCATAAACGTCTTCAGTTCTTTTTCATTTGAAGCAATCGCCTCTTCGAACAACGTATACAATTTATATTTTTGCATCAGTTCCAAGTAACAGTTACCTTGTTGAATGAACGTCTCATAATCCGAGACATCTCGTCCGACGAGAATTTCCTTGCGCGCTGTCCGCATCTTTTCAAAGACGGTATTGAATACATCGATAAATAATTCATTTTTAGAGGAGAAGTAGTTATAGAACGTTCCTTTGGAAACGTTACTGTGCTCAAGAATGTCCTGGATGGACGTCGATTGATATCCTTTTTCGACGAATAGCTGATAGGCGGCATCTAGAAGTTGTTTCTTTTTTGGATTCATGGTCTTGTCCTTTTCTGTTCAAATGATTGCAATGGTTTACCAATCACTTATTTTAGTGTATGAAGCAAATAATTTGAATTCATTCGACTTAGCCTGGTAAGATAGCCAAGTTAGTCATAGAATTCAAGTCTAACATTTTAGACTCGTAGTACAAAAGGAGCATAACGAAATGCAATCAAGCAAGCAATCATCACGACTTTATTTAATTTTAACTGTCCTTATGGCAGGTGCGTTCGTTGCGGTCCTGAACTCAACGTTACTTAATATCGCCTTACCGTCGATCATGGGATCCTTCGGTATTCAGGCAAGCACCGCCCAGTGGTTGACGACGGGCTATATGCTCGTCAACGGAATCATGATTCCGACGTCAGCCTTCCTTGTCCAGAAGTTCTCGACACGTCAACTGTTCTTGACGGCGATGACGCTGTTCTCACTCGGTACGATCATCGCTGGACAAGCACACGTCTTCCCGCTTCTACTTGGTGCGCGGATGATGCAGGCATCTGGTTCTGCGATCATGATGCCACTATTAATGAACGTTCTTTTGACCGGTTTCCCGATCGAGAAACGCGGACAAGCAATGGGCATCTTCGGACTTGTCATCACGTTCGCCCCAGCCATCGGACCTACATTGTCAGGCTGGATTCTTGAACACTACGAATGGCGGATGTTGTTCCATCTCGTTACACCGATCGCATTACTCGTACTGTTCACGGGTGCCTTCTTGTTGAAGAAAGAGACAGTTCGTAGCACACTCAAACTCGATTTGTTCTCACTCGTTCTCTCAAGCTTTGGTTTCGGTGGTTTACTGTATGGATTTAGTTCCGCTGGTTCTGCCGGATGGGGGTCTTGGACGGTCATCGGATCATTGATCATCGGTGTGATTAGTCTGACTTCCTTTATTATACGTCAATTCATGCTCGAAGAACCGATGCTTGAGTTCGGGATTTTCCGTTATCCGATGTTCGCCTTATCGCAAGGAATTTCGATGGTCTTGAACATGTCGATGTTCTCCGCAATGATCTTGATGCCGATCTATATCCAGACGATTCGGGGTATCTCACCGTTTCACTCTGGTCTCTTGATGTTACCGGGGGCGATCGTCATGGCGATCATGTCACCGATCACAGGTCGTCTGTTCGACCGATTCGGTGCCCGGATCCTTGCAATCATCGGCTTATCACTGACGGTCTTGACGACGTTCTCGTTCAGTCAGCTAGCTGCGGATACGTCATACGCGTTCCTCGTCATCATGTATACGCTACGTTTCCTTGGAATCTCGATGGTCATGATGCCGGTCATGACGAACGGATTGAACCATATTCCGCAACACTTGACGCCCCACGGTACGGCATTGAACAATACGTTGTCACAAGTATCGGGTGCGATCGGTTCAGGTCTGCTCGTGACGATCATGACGTCGCGGACGAAACATCACGTTCCGGAATTCGCTTCACAACCTGAAGCCGCTA
Organism: Exiguobacterium sp. OS-77; assembly: GCF_000414195.2. Classification (NCBI taxonomy): domain Bacteria; kingdom Bacillati; phylum Bacillota; class Bacilli; order Caryophanales; genus Exiguobacterium; species Exiguobacterium sp. OS-77. The sequence goes on from NZ_DF239008.1 coordinate 2,087,608, forward strand.
ATCCGGAATGGTTACAAATGCAGGCGATGATCGAAGGAATCAACGATACGTTCTTCATCGCAACGTTACTTGCACTCGCGGCACTGATTTTATCGTTCTTCATCAAAAAACGACGGACGACGACACTCGCAGTCGTCGAATCCGTCGATCAAGAACAAAAATATGCATGATCTGATTCTCCCCTGTCTGATGAGACGGGGGAGTTTTTGTTTTTGTGTAACACTCTTTTTTGCAGTTGCTGTCGATCGTAGATTCGTTGATTCGTGCTGCCCCGAAAACGTGTCGTTCGGTCGAGTTTCGACAGGATGAACGGACCATCGATGAGTCCATCTAGTCGCAGTATTAGTGGATACCATCGTTGACGTCTTAAGATTTCCTCTAGTACATAGCCAGTATATAAAATGACGTCATAATCTGGTCCAAGTCGTTCGAGAAGTTGCACAAGTGCTGCCGCTTGAAGCATCGGCTCGCCGCCGGATAATGTCAAACGACGATTTCCGATCGCCTGAATCCGTTCCACCGTTTCTTTAATCGTCCAATCCACTCCACCTGCCGAATCCCAGGAGGACGGATTATGACAGCCGACACAGTGGTGTGGACAACCGGCAAGAAACAGGACCGTTCGCAAACCGGGTCCATCAACGACAGAATCAGGATGAAGGGAAAGAACGCGTAACATCGTGCTTCACCCGATTCTGCTCTTCAGCCCGTTTTGCCTCATTCCAACGGTCCAGTGTACCGACGAGATATCCTGTGATGCGTCGAATCCGTTCGATCGATCTACTTCCGCAAACCGGACACTGATCCTCGATTGTCTGCTCCGTTCGACAATCAAGACAACGATCGACGGGATGATTGATTGACCCATAGCCGATTCCAGCTTCCGCCATCAAACGAACGATGTCTTCAATCGCTTGTGGATTTCCAGCAAGTGCGCCATCTGTCTCGACATAGGTGATATGTCCACCATTACATAATGCATGAAACGGTGCTTCGAGTTGAATCTTTTCACGGATCGTTACGGGCGCATCGACAGGGATATGAAAGGAATTCGTGTAATACGGCTGATCGGTCACTCCTTTGATTTCACCGAAGTCACTAGCATCACGACGTGTGAACTTACCTGATAACCCTTCAGCTGGAGTTGCCAGTAAACTGAAGTTCAATCCCGTCATCTCGCCATAGTTGTCGACGACCGTTCGCATCGCTTGAATCAAGGCAATACCAATCTGGTGCGCCAGTTCGGAATACCCGTGATGATTGCCCGTCAAAACGGTCAAACATTCCGCGAGACCGATGAAGCCGACCGCTAACGTCCCGTGCTTGAGGACCGGACCCACCTGATCCGTACTTTTTAGCGTCTCACCGTCTTTCCAGACATGTTGATATAAAAATGGAAACTCGTCAGCCGTTCGACTTGCCTGGAACTCATAACGCGCGATGAGTTGCCGGCATGCAAGTCTTGTCGTCTCTTGGACGGCTTCGAACATTTGATCGACGGTTTGACTCTGAAGTGCCAAACGGACGAGATTGATGCTCGTAAACGATAAGTTGCCTCGCCCTGTGACGGACGGGATGTCTCCACGATCTTCAAACACACGGGTCCGGCATCCCATATACGCGACTTCTGCTCCCCCCGGTTGCTCCTGACGGTTAAATGGTGCATCAAGAAACGCAAAGTTCGGAAACAATCGTTTTCCTGTCACGCGGGTGGCAAGTTGAAACAAATCGTAGTTCGGATCCGTCGGTAACAGGTTGATGCCTTGTTTGACTTTAAAGATTTGAATCGGAAAGATCGGCGTCTCTCCTCTTCCTAACCCTCGTTCCGTCGCTGTCAGCAAGGCGCGCTGAAAGAGCCGCCCTGCCTGCGTCGTATTCGTCCCATAATTGACGGATAAAAACGGCACCTGTCCACCGCCGCGTGAATGCATCGAATTCGTATTATGGATGAACGCTTCGCACGCCTGAAACGTCTTTTCATACGTCTCCTGCCATGCGCGCCGCTCCCGCTTGCGTCGCTTCCAATGCGGCACAATGGCGTTTAGTTTGGTCCATTCGCGTTGGTAGGTCTTTTCGACGAATGGCGCTACATCATCGTCAAAGGTCGCGAAGGCTTGTCCGCCATGCTGCATGTTTTGATTCGCTTGGACGATGATTGCCGCAAGGGCGAGGGCAGAACGGATGTCTTGCGCTGGTCGGATTGAACCGTGTGTCGTCTGAAATCCGTTCGAGAGTAGCTGACCGAGCGGAATCTGAGCACACGTCGTCGTACCGGTCACGTAATAATCGGCGTCGTGGATATACAAGATGTTGTCGTCAAGCGCCTGCAAGACATCTGCTTCGAGATGTCGTCGCATCATCTGCCGCGCTGCTTCCCCAGCAATCCGCTGTAATTTCGCAAGCGGTGTTTTGCCATCAATGTTTGCATTCTCTTGTTCGATATCTTGCGGTGGTGTGAGTAACGCTTCTAAGCTCTCCATGATTCTTCTTCCTCTCACGCTTTTTTGTAATCACTATAGCGAGAGTACAGAAACGTTCGCAATCCCTGCACAATTTACGATTTTTTCAACTGTTTCAGCCGTTCTGTCATCAATCTGTCCGATTTATCGTTCAAATGTCTGCATCATACTCGTTTTAGCCAAACGCATGAATTTGGACGAATCTCACACGTGAAACGACAAAAAAGAAGAGGCGCATGATATCGCCTCTTCTTCGTCTCTTCATTCTGCTTCGAGTAACGCGTCTGTCGCACTCGGCAATTTGACCCGGAAGACCGTTCCTTCTCCAAGGATCGATTCGACTTCGATATTGCCATCATGTGCGCGAACGATTTCCTTACAGATCGATAATCCAAGTCCCGTCCCGCCAATCTTTCGGCTGTCTGAGTTGTCGACCCGGTAAAACTTGCTGAATAAATGCGGCATCGAATGGCTTGGAATCCCGATCCCGAAATCGCGAACGCTGAGTTCGATCTGATTGTGTTGGTGAGTCATCGTCACGACGACATCCCCGCCGTCCGGTGAGTACTTCACCGCGTTATTCAAGAGATTACCGAGTAACTGTTTCATGCTGTTCGCATCTGCCTCGACCATGAAGTCCTGTTCATCATTCAAATCAAGTTTCAGACTGTGTTGCTCCGTCGCTGCTTGATAAAACTGAATTTGTTCCTTGACGATTTCTTTCAGGTCAAAGATTTGTTTGTCATACTCTTGCTTTCCTGACTCCATCCGCTGGACGTTCAAGAAGTCACTGACGAGATCGGTCAGACGTTTTGATTCATCGTGAATCGTCTGCAAGTATCGCTTGTTCCGCTCAGGATCCAAATCCCGTTTCAACATGAGCTCCGTAAAGCCATAAATCGAAGAGAGCGGTGTTCGAAGTTCATGCGAGACCGTTGAGACGAGTTCCGACTTCACGCGGTCGACTTCTGTCTCAGCCGTGACGTCACGGAAGACGAGAATCGTTCCTTTTGAATGTCCCCCGTGCGCAATGGCTTCGGCATAGACTTGAATGAAGTATTCCCCTTGGTCGATCGACAAGGAGAACATGCCCTCCGGAATCTCACCCGATAAGACTTCTTCAAAGTATGCTTCAAACGCTTCCTTTTGATCCATCTGTTCGAACATCGTTTCCGGTCGGACTTCAAGGAAGGTCATCGAATCGTTGTCTTCTTCGACTTGTAACGACTGGAAGATATCGAATAACGCCTGATTTCCTAAGATCGTCTTCTCTTCGTGTTTGATGTAGAGAATCGCTTCCCGAACGGAATTCAGCAGTTGTGCCGTCTCTTTTCGTTCGTATTCCATCTGTTCGTAGAGTGACATTCGCATCAATGAGATCGCAATCTGTTTTGAGAACGATTCCAGTTCCGCTAAATCCTGTTGGTTGAATGGTGCGTCAAACCGTGCTAGATAAAGACAAGCAATCAATTCTTCTTTTGCCGGATCCATGATCGGAATGACACCTTCATATACGTGATACGGATACTTGATCAGATCGTCGTTCGCGACCTTTTTTGAAGAATGTGCGGTTTCCTTTGAAATCATGACTCGCTTTAGTAGTAACGACTCCGTCTTCAGACTTTCTTGTTGTTCTTCTGTCATTTCTTTTGGAACGACTTGCGCGATTTCATTATTCTTGATCAATAACAGTGCACCAAATTCCGTCTTCGTCAACCGAACGATCGTACTGATGACGGATGAATAATCGAATAAACTCTCCTTTGAAGCAAGCGTTTCGATCAGTTCATTCCGATCCTGCAAATGGAGTTCATTCGTCCGCGTCAATTCAAGAGCACGCTCAAGCTCGTTCTGTTTTTGCTTCAATACTTCCTGATTGTGTTCCATTTCTTGATTCTTAGCTGACAATTCCGCATGTTGTGATGAGATCGACCGTGCCATCTGGTAAAATGATGCCGTTAATTGACCGACTTCATTATGGCTGTCGACATCATGTTCGAGCGAAATCGACTTGCCTTCTGCAAGGCGACGACTTTTGACGTTCAATTCGCGGAGTTGTGACGTCACTCGATGAATCAATGGGCGAACGATGAACAATAGACAAAATAAAAAAATCATCAAGTTCAAGAACCAGAACCATTGTGTCTTTTGTAACTGGTCGAGTACTTGCTCCTTCGTCCGACCGTCTGCATTATCCACGTATAAATAACTGGCAACCGATGTGATGACACTTAGTGCAAAGACACTATAAAAAATCGCCATCAACTGTCTGCCTAATTTCTCAGTCATCCAGTGTTTCATGTTCATAAATCCTCCTAGCAGTAAGTTGCCCTTCGTTCAAGATTGTTTCCTCCTCATCTATTATCATCTAATGATTCCCGGAAACATCTTTCTTGAATCCTTTATGGTCGGGCAGGCGAGAGTCCAATCCCGGTCACGAGGGCAATCGCATCGACGATCTGTCCTTTCGTCAGATCATCCGTCTCGATCTGTTGACTGAACAATGGATCGGTCAGTTGACGTAAGCGTTGTTCTGCCTGTTGACCACCCCATGAATTCGGATGCTCGAAGCGGCTAATCAACCGACGTTTGACAGTCGTCTCCTTCGCCATCAGTGTGATATGTCGGACGTCATGCCCGTTCGCTCGTAACGTCCCGATGATTTCCTGAAAGTACGCTGGATTCGTCAAGGTCATCGGCACGATGATTCGCGCATCTTCCGTATCGAGCTGTTCGAGGAGCTGTCGGTTGAACGCACGCCACAACGGCTCATCCTGAAAATCGTCCTTGTTTTCCGGCAGTTGCGCTCGTAGAAAATAACCTGTCTCTTCCGGATCAAAAATGTGTGATCCGCTCCAACGCTTTTGTAATCCTTTTGCTGCTGTCGTCTTCCCGACACCAAACGTACCGTTAATCCAAATGATCATCTTCTTCTCCTCCACCCTGTTTTCTGTTGTACTATACTGCAAAAGTGGTCGACAAGTTTCAATCGGTTACAAAAAAACACTCCGTTTAAAAAACAGAGTGTTTAGCCATATAACCATGTGATTAAAAACGGTGCGATGACGCTAGCACAGACAGCCGTCAAGACCATCGTCAACAGACCGACCGCCCCTTCGCGTTGGTCGAGACTCATCGATTTTGTCGCGCCCATGACGTGGGCAATCGATGCTAAGCCTACTCCGCGACTGACGAAGTGCCGAATCTTCAAGCCCGTCATTAATTTTGGTCCGACGATGGATCCCGTCAATCCGGTCAATAAAACGAAGGCTGCCGTCAGCGTCGTCGTCCCGCCTGCTTTTTGTGAGATCGCTAAGGCAACGGGTAACGTGACCGATTTCGGTAACAAGGCAAGGTTCGTCGTCCGCTCAAGATGGAGTAGCAGACCGAGTAACAGATCTGAACTCATTGCAATACAGGTTCCAAGCAACACACCGAGTCCGATTTCCGGTAGAAAACGGCGAACGTGATGTCGGACGCGGTAGAGCGGAATCGCAAATGCCGTGATCGCTGGACCGAGCATCTTTGACAAGTATTGTCCACCCTGCATGTATTCTGCATGTGAGACGCCGCTATAGACGAGAATTACGATCAGGACAGCTGTCACCGTCAGGATCGGTAACGTCCAGACACGGGGATGACGTTGGTAAAGAAACATTGCACCACTGAATAAAAGAATGGTTAGGATGATCCAGAACAGTGTCTCACTCATGTGGGTTCACCGCCTCTTTCCGGTGTGCCAAGCGATCGACGATGTACGCTGAGCCGACTAACGTTAGCAGGCTGCTGACGACGACGATCAACACGACTTGAAGACCAGATGTTCGAAGGAATGCCGTATAATCCATGATTCCAGACAGTGCTGGAACGAAGAATAACGGCATGACGAACAGCAGAAAGGTTCCGCCCCGTTCAACAGCGACGAGAGGAAGCAATCGACTTTTTAACGTCACGTACAGAAGAATCAAGCCGATGATGTTACCGGGTAATGGTAACTGGAAAGTTTCGCTCACCCAGTCCCCACTGAGTGAAAAACAAAAAATAAGTGCGATTTGAGCAATGATTTGAATGATACGCATAACGCGTGAAAGCATGATAAAGGTCCCCTTGTTAACAGTTTCGGGTCTTATTATCCGCCTCTTTCCTTCAACAATCAATGAAATCTAGTTAATCAACTGAAGTAACCGTTCTCATGAAAATCCTCACCTTTTTTGTATTAGCACAAACAAAAACCAGTCAGTCGTGTATCAGTACAAAAAATGATTCGAGACGAACAATAAGCGCAATCCTTCTCATAAGAGAAAAATTGCGCCTTGTCTTCATTTTGAAGATGATTCCTTAGTGGAATCGTCTCCTCATCTTGATCACATGACCCGTTTGAATAACTTCTCAAGTTCATATGTCGTCCATTCGATGATGACCGGACGTCCGTGTGGACACGTGAACGGCATTTCCGTTTTCGCTAGATCGTCAATCAACCGGCGCATCATCTCATCGTTCAACGGATGATTCGCCTTGATTGATTTCTTACATGCCATCATGATAGCGGCATCTTCCCGGTACGTCTCGAGATCGATTTTTCGCTTCATCAAGGCTTCATCGAGTAATTCCTGAATCGTCTCTTCCTGCCGATGGGACGGGAACCACGTCGGAACTTCTCGGACGATGAAGCTTTGTGGACCGAATGGTTCGAACTCGATGCCGACGTCTTTTAGCAACGGAAGGACTTCATCCATCCGTTTCATATCATCCGACGAGATTTCGAACGTATACGGTAAGAGCAATTGTTGCCTCTGTTCCGGTGGTCGACCGAACATGACCTTATACGTCTCGTATTTGATTCGTTCCTGTGCGGCATGTTGATCAATCATATACATCCCGTCTTCCCCGGCACAGACGATATAGGACGAATGGAGTTGACCGATGACGTCGAGATGCGGAAAGCGCGGACGCGCGGCTGGTTCCTCAATCAGTTCAGCAAACTCCTGCTTGACCGGTGCGATGGGCTCGAATAGATCATCCTCGTTGCTAAAAGGTAATGATTTCTCGACAGGTGGTCGATCGTCTTCTTGCGGCTTTTTCGGAATCGGATAATTCCAGACCGCTCGCGATGACGTTTCTTCGACCGGTTCAGCGACATAAGAAAAATCGAGTTTTTCCTGGCTACTCGGATCTTTTTTTGGTTTCGGTGGCGTCACTTTCGGAATCAGCGTCTCCCGGCTGAGCGTCATCTTGATCGTCTCCTGGATCAACTGGCAGAGCTCCATCTCTTTTGAAAGACGGACTTCTCGTTTCGCCGGGTGAACGTTGACATCGATCAAGAGTGGATCCATCGTCACCTCGATGACCGCAATCGGATACCGCCCGATCGGTAAGAGCGTATGGTAACCGTTCAAGACCGCTTGCGTCAGGGCGAAGTTTTTGACCGAACGTCCATTGAGAATCAACGTGATGTAATTCTTTGAGGCACGGGTCACTTCCGGTTTGACGAGATGACACGTCAATTGATAATCGGCATTCGCACCTTTGGCGACTAGTGTTCCTTGAATCGTTTGATGACCGTAGACACTCGCCAGTGCTTGCCGGACGTCTCCTGATCCGTTCGTCTGGATCAATGTCTTCCCTTCATGCGTTGCTCGAAGTTTGACGTCTGGATGAGCGAACGCCATCCGGTTCAGCACGTCCGTGATCGCCGCAAGCTCCGTATGCGTCGTCTTCAAATACTTCAGCCGTGCCGGTGTATTGAAGAAGAGATGCTCGACCGTCAATTCCGTTCCCCGGTTCATTGCTGCTGGTGTCCGTTCAACGACCGTCCCGTACTCAAGCGTCACTTGAATTCCTTCCGCGTCCTCACGTTTCGTCTTCAATATCACTTTACTGACGGACGCGATCGAGGCAAGTGCCTCTCCGCGAAAACCAAGTGTCTTGATTCGGAACAAGTCATGCTCGTCCTTAATCTTACTCGTCGCGTGACGGACGAAAGCCAGTTCAGCGTCATCCGGGTAAAACCCGTGTCCGTTGTCGCGGATCGTCATCCGTTTCATTCCAGCTTCTTCGAGTTCGACATCGATTTGGGTCGCACCGGCATCAAGTGCGTTCTCGACCAGTTCCTTGACGACCGACGCTGGTCGTTCGACGACTTCTCCCGCCGCGATCCGGTTCGCTAAACTATCGGATAATTCACGAATGATTCCCACTGCATTCTCCTCACTTTCTCGCTTCGGCTTGTAGACGATACAGCGTATTCAATGCCTCGAGTGGCGTCATATTGATCAAATCAAGACTCGCCATCGTCTCTCGCAGAGGATCCGCATCTGAGAACAGACTGAGTTGATCAATCGGCTCCTCCTGAACAGGAGCTTTTACAGGTGCTGCGACCGGAACAGGCTCAGCCTGCTCGAACTCGGACAAGAGGACTTGCGCCCGTTCGATCAGACTATCTGGTAAATCAGCTAACCGCGCGACATGGATTCCGTATGATTGGTCGGCTTTTCCGTCGCGTACTTCATGCAAGAAGACGACACGCCCATCTTGTTCAACGGCACGGACGTGAACGTTCGCTAATCGATCAATCGATTCTTCGAGCACTGTCAGTTCATGATAATGGGTCGAAAATAGCGTCTTCGCTCCAACGTGCCGGGCGATGTGTTCAACGATTGCTTGTGCGAGTGCCATCCCGTCGTACGTCGAGGTCCCGCGACCAATTTCATCTAGCAGGATCAAAGACCGGTCCGTTGCACGCGTCAAGGCTTCTTGTGTCTCGACCATCTCGACCATGAATGTCGACTGTCCACTGACGAGGTCGTCTGCCGCCCCAATCCGGGTGAAGATTTGATCGAAGATCGGCAGTTCCGCTTGAGCAGCTGGTACGAACGAGCCAATTTGATGCAATAAAGCAATCAAGGCGAACTGTCGCATATAGGTCGATTTACCGGACATGTTCGGTCCAGTGATCAACAGCATCTCGCGTCCTTCGTTTAAGGTAATCCCGTTCGCGACGTATTCACCGCGCTGTAAGACTGTCTCGATGACCGGGTGACGTCCTTGCTGAATATCAACCGTTCGTCCGGTCGTCGTGATTGGTCGGACATAGTCGTGCGTTTCAGCAATCTCAGCTAGTGCGACGAGGACGTCGAGTTCCGCGATCCGGCGACTGACCCGTTGCAAGCTTTCGATATGTCCTTTGACTTCATCGCGCACTCCACAGAAGAGATCGTACTCGAGTGTGACACTCTTCTCTTCCGCCCCTAGGATCAGCGCTTCTTTTTCTTTTAATTCCGGTGTGATGTAACGCTCGGCATTGGCGAGTGTCTGCTTCCGTTCATACCGTCCTTCTGGCAACAGCTTGGCATTGGCTCGTGATACCTCGATGTAATAACCGAAGACGCGATTGTAGCCGATCTTCAACGTCTTGATGCCGGTTGCTGCCCGTTCACTGGCTTCAAGTGTCGCAAGCCATGTCTTTCCGTCTTTTGAGGCGACGAGTAACTCGTCGAGATCTGCTGAATAACCAGCCTTAATCATTCCGCCCTCTTTCGTTGAGATTGGTGGTGCTTCAACGAAAGCACGATCGAGCAAATCGCTCAATTCGTCGTGCGGATCGAGTCCGAGACTGAGCTGACCAAGACGTTCGCTCATCATCTCCTCGAGCGCTGATTGAATGCGGGGAATCAGCCGTAACGTCGACTTCAATTGAACGAGGTCGCGCGCTGAAGCCGTACCGTAACCGACTTTTGCGACGAGTCTCTCGAGATCATAGACTTCGCGTAACGTATCTTTTAATTGCTGACGTTCGAAGTAGTGTTGCAACAATTCCTCGACAGCGTCGAGCCGCTCGGTGATCACGCGTTCCGATAACAACGGTTTTTCAAGCCAGCGTTTCAACATCCGTCCGCCCATCGCTGTACCTGTCACATCAAGCAGACCAAGCAACGAACCTTTTTTGTCTCCTGTTCGTGCCGAGCGGACGAGTTCGAGATTCTTGACCGTATTTGGCTCGAGTTGCATGAAGTCACTCGCTTCATAGACGACAGCGGGTTGTAGATGTGTCAACGCTCTTTTTTGTGTATCGTGCATGTAGGCATAGAGCACCGCAAAGGCTTCCGCTTGGGCTGCATCAATCGCACGATCCCCGTGCGGATGCGATTCGCGCCGAGAACTACGCGTCAGTGGAATCCGTAAGTGCGCGAGCGCCGTCTCGTGTTCCTCTGTCGTGACGATGATTTCCCGTGGCAAAATGATGCTCAGTTCTTTGACTACACCGTCGAGTGTCGCAACGCTTGTCAAGGCACTCTCACCTGTTGAGACATCACCGCGAGCAATCCCAAAACGACCGTCCTGTTCGACGACCGCTACTAGGTATCGATTCTCTTTTTCCGTCAAGGCGGACATCAACGTTCCCGGTGTGATGACTTGGATGACTTCGCGTTTGACGAGTCCTTTCGTCAACTTCGGATCCTCGACTTGATCACAAAGCGCCACTTTATAACCACGCTCGATCAACTGTTCGATGTAGCCGTTCGCTGCGTGATGGGGCACGCCACACATCGGAATCGGATGTTCCGCGTTCTTGCCGTTTTTCGCCGTCAGCGTCAACTCCAGTTCATGGGCGACTTTCTTGGCATCCTCAAAGAATAATTCGTAAAAATCACCGAGTCGATAAAACAAAAAGGCATCCGGATAATCCGCCTTGATCGAGAAGTATTGTTTCATCATCGGAGTGTTGTGTACCGCTTCCATTCTTCCACCTCATTCGTAGAAAAAGCCGACGGATGTCCGTCGGCTTTTCGTTCATTTCGTGATTAGTAGCCGCAACCGCCGCTTTTGTTTTCTGCTTCCATGCCGCTACCTGTCTTACCAGCGAGAACATCTCCGTCCGTCGCTTCGATGATTTGATCCGTAATCCCGTTCGAGATCGTCACCGTGATGTATTGGAGAAGTCCGTTGACTTCTTCTTGTGTTTCTTGGAACTGTTGGACGACAGGCATCTCATCGAGCTCAGCGAACAATTTATCGAGCTTCGCTTCGACACGTGCGAGTGCTTCTGTTTTGCCGTAATGTTGGCAGTTGACTGCCTCTTTTTGAAGGAACTTGATTTGTTTCATCATCTTTTGGACTTTTTCATTCCCATTGATGTTGGCTTCTGCCGCTTTAAATCGTTCTACTTCCGGTGTCTCTGAAATCATTTTGGCGATTTCATTGGCTTTTTCGATGATTTGTTCATCTGTATACATCCACATTCGTCCCCTCTATCGTTAGCGAACACGTCGCTTCCCTTAGCATTCTGAACGATTCCTCGTTCTGTCGCATTCATTATACCGTTCTCGCGATAGAGTGACAAGAATAGTTCCTTATTCAATCGAACGCCATAATAGATAGGCGGCGTGACTACGGACAGGGGCAAATTCCTCCGCCAGTCGCGTCGCTTCTTCCACCGTCGGTCGGTAACCGAGCAACCGTTCGAAAGCCCGTAATATCCCGATGTCCGATGCCGGAAAAAGGTCCGGACGACCGTATCCGAACATCAGGACGTTTTGGACCGTCCATGGTCCGACGCCTTTCAGTGCAATCAACGTCTCAGCGATTTCTGCATCATCAGCTGACGTCAATGCATCATAATCAATCGTTGCTGTCGCTACGCCAAGCAGATAATCGACTTTACGTCCTGATAGTTGCAGAGCAAGCAAGTCTTCGCGACGCGCAGTTGCTAATTGACGCGGTGTCGGCGGAAGGATGATCCCGTCCTTGACCGTTCCGAATGTTCGAAAGACACGTTCCGTCAACGTATGGGCAAATGAGAGATTGATCTGTTGATGAATGATCGAGCGAATCAAGGCCGTGAACGGTGAATGATCAAGCACGAGTCGTTCATCGCCGAACCGTTCGACGATCGCGTGTAACGACGTCGCCTTGAGACGCTGCGCAGGATTTGGCTCATTGAGTCGAAAGCGTCGATTGAGTTGCGTCAGCACCGCTGTTTGCGGTCCTGAACCGTCAATCCGTAACGTGTAACCATCGATGGCTTCCATCGTCGTGATGTATGCCTGATCGTTGATGAAGATCGGAACGACGAGTCGCCCATCCTGTTCGATTTGTAACGGGTCTTCCGTCAAACGAGATACGATTCCTTTAAAATCAAATGCTTCCGACAACGTCACATCATGCGTCCACCGGCTCATCCGACGAACACCTTGATCGCACCGAGAATCAAACCGATGATGAATCCACACAATGCCCCGTTGACCCGAATCCATTGCAAGTCACTGCCGACCTTATCCTCGATCATATGAATCAGTGTCTCCGTATCGAACCGGTTTAAGTTCTCGCGGACGAGTCCACCGATTTTTTGGTGATTTTGTTCGACGAAACGAACGAGTTGCTCCTTCATCCATTGATCACTGCTATCTTTGAACGTCGGATGCTGTTCCCAGTCGTCTAAAGCGCGCGAAAGCATCGGCATCGCCCGTTCCGTCCAGAAGGCATCTGACGTCAAGTAGCGTTCGAGTTCGATCAAACCAGCATCATACGCGCGTTCAATGACCGGAACGAAGTCAAACCGGTCGACCTCGCTTGCCTTCCAAGCATCGATTTTTGCTAGACGCTCTTCATCAATCGATAACTGTGCCAGATTACGACGCAGATGATCAAGAATCGCTAAACGATTCGGGTGATGGACGTGTCGCATATCTTGAATGACCGTCAACAAGACACCTTGAATGACAAGACTGAGTTTTTCTTCTGAATAGACTTTTTGGACGGTTCGCGCCGTCACCCGCAAGAACGTATTCTTTTCTTGGTCGATCATCGCCGTATAGGCAAGGCGCCCAATCTGGTCTCGGATGACGGGGTCTTCGAGCAGACGTTGCCCATAACCGAGTAACTGATCCATCAGCCACTCGTCGAGTCGACGTTCCTCATTTAACTCCATCGCCCGTACCGCCAGCCGTTTTGACGGATACGCTTTGATCGTCTCCGTCACCCGTGTATTCGCAAACTCAAGAATCGCCTCTTTCGGTAATTTCCGGATCAGACCGACCAATAGTTCGGTAACGGTCGCTCGAAAAGCAGGCAGAACGAGAATCGAACGTAAGATTTTGATGACACGGTCTGCGAGCGTCATATGCTGGAGCTTCGCGACGATACTCTCTTTATTGAGCAAGTCCGTCTCGAGCATATGAACGATTGATTCGATGACCCGTTCCCGATTTTTCGGCAACAGGTTCGTATGGGGAATCTTTAAGCCGAGCGGATGGCGAAACAATGCCGTGATCGCGAACCAGTCGGCAATCCCACCGACGAGTCCGGCTTCAAAACCACTCTGGAGCCAAAAGACCCACGCATTTTCTTTAAATGGCAATGAGACGACGAATCCGACCGCCATGAAAATCAACGAGACGGTCGCAAGCCGCCGTGTCGATGTTTTAGGTTGTTCAAGTGATGACACATCGTTTCCTCCTTCAACTGAGTCACTTATCTACCTTACGAACGAGACAAGGATTAGGTTTCGACACGAAAGAGCCCCAGTCATCGACTGGGACTCCCTATGTACTTAAAACGTGTATTCACCAAAACGGTCGCCATCCCATGTCGCGGTTGCCGTTGAGACAAAATAGACCAGTCCGTTGCCGAATGTATTTTCCATCAATGAAACGAGTTGTTGACCATTCGTCTGCTCGACGAATGCTAATCGGACTTCTTCTTTCCCTTGATAAATCCGTTCGTAGACACTTAAACCGCGTGCATTGAGAAACGTACGCGCCGACTCGAATTGAATCGGACCGACTTCAGGTCGTCGTTCCTGAATGAACGACTGACATTTTTGCTCGAATGTCTCCATGGTTCTTCACTCCTTCTCTCTTTCTGTTCATGGATATCATGTTCCCGACTCTTCCTCATCATAATCCTCAAATATGAAAAAAGCGACAGATGCGTCGCTTCTTTCATCATTTTACGATGATTTCTCATAATCTGACATCAAACTGTCGGGCAACATGAATCGCAGACGTCGTCGCCCCGATCGTCCCGGCACCCGGAAAGATCGTGTCGCCGATCGCAAAGAAGTGATTGATGCCTGTTCGAAACGGCGCTGCGAACAAGAGACTCGTACTCGGACGTTGCGGATATCCCCCGACTCCACCGTCCGGACGGAACGTATAGCGAACCCACGCACCGGGTCCACCCGGATGACGTTCGATCGCCTGTTGCACGAAGCCAGGAAACTGTTGTTCAAGAATGGCTTCGAAGATTGCCGACATCTTCTCGACTTGTTCGTCGTAGCGTTTCCGGTTCGTCGTAGCGAACGTACCAATCGGAACATGACATGACATCGTCAGCGTCCGTTGACCGACTGGTGCACGTAATCGGTCGTCCGGACGGGAGAGGGAGATGAAGGCATGACCTGAAGGTAGGGACGGATCATGGACTTGCCGGAATGCTTCATCAGACAAAATGATCGACTCCGGTATCGCCGCATAATACGTAAAGGTCGCCCATTGCTGTAGCTTTTCCTGTCGCTGGTACGTCCGTCGTAACGTTCGTCGCATATCCGCGCTGACGACTTCCCGGATGCCTTCAAGCGGAACCGCACAGATGACCGCATCTGCAAGCGTCAAGCGCCCGCGACGATCCTCGATCAAGAAACCATCCGGTGTCTTACGAATCGACGTGACTTTTCGCCCAAGGAGACAGGTCGCCCCGCTCGCCTCTGCTGTCTCTTTCAATTGCTCGGCCAGTCGGTATAATCCACCCGGTACATAATAAGCACCCTCGTGGTAAATCGATAAGGCGACGGCTCCTAGTAAAGCTGATGCTTCCTGCCCTGTCTGCATGCTGTCGAGTAGGATCCCGTCGATCACTTGTGCGAACAGCGTATCCGTTAGTCGATGTTTGCGTAACAGATGACCAATCGTCAGCGGAAAATATGGTAAGAGGACGACACTTTTCGTGTGACGAACTAACCGCCGGACGTCGGCTAAATCTTGAAGTGGCAATGCCGGCAGTTCTG
The DNA here is from genome assembly GCF_000414195.2 of Exiguobacterium sp. OS-77. Taxonomy (NCBI): domain Bacteria; kingdom Bacillati; phylum Bacillota; class Bacilli; order Caryophanales; genus Exiguobacterium; species Exiguobacterium sp. OS-77. The sequence continues at coordinate 2,103,070 of NZ_DF239008.1, forward strand.
CCATCAGTGGACGAATTGCCTCGTGTATCTGCTCGATTTCAGCAAAGAATGCCCGAATCGACGATGCCTGCTCCGGAAAATGTGAGGTCAATTCGGTTAGAAACGCATCACGATTTTGATAATAATGAATCAATCGTCCTTCGATGCGAATCGTCATGACGACGTCGAGTGGCTCGACTTGGTGCGTCACTCCGAGATGATCGAGCACACGAGCATGAATGCCACCCGGTTCAAATCCCATCCCAAGGGTCGCTCCAACGGGATACGTCAAGTCCCGGCGTGTGAACTTCCCGGCTGACCCTCCCCATTCACGGCTTCCTTCAAGTACCGTGACGGCATGTCCTTCTTGTGCGATCAATGCCGCAGCCGTTAGACCGGCAATTCCTCCGCCGACGATGGCGACCTGTTTCATGATGGTTCCTCCTCCGTGACTCGATTTTCTTTAAACAGGAAATTGCGGATTTCGCGGAAGACCGGCTCCCGGCGATGAATCGTGAAGTGATCATACTTATAGGATTTCGTCTGGATGTTATCCGTGTAGTTCTCGAGTGCAAACGAACTATTTAACGAAATCAGATTGAAGTCGCCTCCTTTGGCACCAAACGAATAGACGAGTACGTCGCGTGGCCACGTCTCAAGCCTTTGGGTCAGATTGTTCATCGCTGGTGAGCCCTTCGCAAGATCGCGTATCGCAGGACTGTTCGTATTCGTGCCAAGTGGCGCAAGTGTCAATCCGAGTTTCGCGTAATCCGAACCGGCGATCGGTGAGTCGAGCGTCACGACTTTCCGGACGTGATACGGCATCTCCTCTTGGACCGTGTAGGCGACGACATCGACACCACCCATGCTGTGCCCAACGAGCTGAATATCGGCAAAGGTCGCTTTTTGTTTCGCATCGTAAGCTGCAATCGCTGCATTCAACCACTTTTGCTGATTGGCAAGACTTGCCTCATCATCTGCGAAGACGATTCGGACAAGTGGATAGCCCGTCGGCGAGGGTTTGACGCTACAGGTTGCTTTTCCGGAACGAGTCACGTCACATCGACCACCATCATCGGCGACTTTTTTATTCGTGAAGTTTTGAATCATCGGCACGAACGTCCGCTCCGTTCCGAATAACCCGTGGACGAGGAACGTCGGCACGATTTCACTCTTTCCTTGCGTGACGATCTGACGCGTTGGTGGCGGCGCACTTGACGTATCTTCCGCGAACACCCACCACGCTCCTCCCCCGACGATCAAACAGACGAGGAGCGAGATGCTGATCGTCTTCAACTGTTGCCGGCGCAAACGACGGACACGGTGAAAGACCCAGTAGAGGAATAATCCGACACCGATTAATAACACGATACCGGTAATGATCCAACCTGTCGGATTCGGTACATACGCAATCAACTGTAGCTGGTTGGCTTTCGTTCCGTATAATTTCCATGACACATCATGGTAATTCGACCAGTCGATCTTTTCTCCATTTTGGAGACCAATGACTTTCGGACCGTGGAGCTTGATCTCAATATCGGCTTGACGGATATACCGATCGGCGAGTTTCTTGACCTGTCCTGTCGGTTGATAGCCTTTGATATTCAAACGATCGATACTGAGATCGATGTTCGTATCCAGTCGATACGTATCAAACCAAAAACCATCCGATTTTTTCATGTCGAACTTCGTATCAGGTGGAATGAGAATCCCACCGATACCTGTCTTCCATTCGTCCTTGATCGATGTCATGTCCTTGAAGTTCGCGAATGTCTTCTGCATCCGGATCCCTTCATAGTCATCCTTCGTCTTGAACGTCTTCGCTGCATAGCCGTTCTTTTCTGCCTGTTTGACATAACTATTCCAATTCGGATTTAGGTTCAGTAAACGCGCCACTGGGTGTTCCTTTGCGGCATATGTCGTCTTTAAGGTGACACTTTGATTGGTATGGATCGTCGCATCATATTGGATGCGAATACAACCCCCAAGGAGCAGCGTCAGCATCAAAAATGAGAGCAAAATCCCTTTCTTCTTCGTACTCATTAGGTCACATCCTTTCCTCATCTGTTATTCCCTATCTTGCAAAAGTAAAAACGGTCGACGTTGATTCTTTCGCCCGTGACGCACTTCAGGCAGCGGATCGCTGATCCGCTGCCTGAAAGTATGCGGACGCATTTCGTCCGTGATCGATATCAACCGATCAAGTTTAATTCACGACCGACTTTTTCGAAAGCTGCAAGCGCCGTCGTTAAATCTTCACGCGTATGTTCCGCCGTCACGATCGTCCGGACACGTGCTTTTCCTTTTGCAACCGTCGGGAAGGCGATGCCTTGAGCAAAGACACCTTCTTGACGTAAGCGGTCCGACAACTCGTGGCAACGTGCTTCATCCCCGACGATGACAGGTGTGATCGGCGTCGTCGACGTTCCGATGTCGAATCCAAGATCCCGGAGTCCTTGTTTAAAGAATTCCGTGTTTTCCCACAGACGATCGAAGAGTTCCGTCTCTTCCTCCATGACACGGAGCGCTTCCCGGTTCGCTTCGACGACTGCTGGTGGATGTGATGTCGAGAACAAGAACGGACGTCCTTTATGGATCAGGTAATCTTTGACGTGCTGTTCACAAGCGACGTATCCCCCGAGGACACCGATGGCTTTTGAGAGCGTACCAACTTGCAGGGCAACACGTCCGTCAAGACCGAAGTGATTGACCGTACCGCGTCCCGCTTCCCCAAGCACACCTGACGCATGGGCATCATCGACCATGACGAGTGCGTCATATCGCTCGGCTAATTCAACGATTTCCGGAAGTGGTGCGATGTTTCCGTCCATCGAGAAGACACCGTCCGTGACGATAAGGCGCGTCCGCGCGTCTTGCGTTTCTTGTAAGGCCGCTTCAAGATCAGCCAAGTCGACGTGTTTATAGATTCGGCGTTTCGCTTTCGTCAGACGAATCCCATCGATGATCGAAGCGTGGTTCAACTCATCCGAGATGACGACGTCTTCCGGACCGAGCAGTGCCGATAAGACACCGAGATTCGTTGCGAATCCCGACTGGAAGACGAGTGCTGCTTCCGTATGCTTGAATGTCGCAAGTTCCCGTTCGAATGCTTGGTGCATCTCGAGTGTTCCGGCAATCGTCCGAACTGACCCTGTTCCAGCACCGAACGTGCGCGCTGCTTCCGCAGCTTGTTCAGCGAGACGTGGATGTGCTGCGAGTCCGAGGTAGTTGTTCGACGACAGTTGAATGAGTTCCTTCCCGTCGATCGTCACGCGGTTATGTTGCGCGCTCTCAAGTGCTACGAGGTTGCGGAACGTGCCCGCCTGTTTCATCTCTTCTAGTTCTGTCCGTAAGTGTTCAAATCCCATTAATTCGTCCCCCTTGGTTGTAATACGACTTTCCCGCATTTCCCTTGACGCATCAATTCAAATCCTTCTTCGAACCGCTCGAGCGGCAACGTGTGTGTGATTAACGGTCGGACATCGACTTTTCCGCTCGATAAGAAAGCAGAAACCTGGCTCCATGTCTCATACATCTTCCGACCGGTGATCCCTTGGACCCGGACACCTTTGAAGACGACGTGGTTCGTCAAATCGATTTCAACCGGTTTGACCGGCAGACTGAGGATGTTGACGTCTCCACCTGCTGTCACCATCTCGAAGGCTTGACGAATCGCAACCGGATGACCACTCATCTCACAGACGACATCAATCCCGTCGCCGTCCGTCATGCGCTCGATCCGCTCTAACACATCGTCATGACGTGAATCAATGACGACATCCGCCCCCATCGTCCGTGCGAGTTCGAGACGATACGGATTGACGTCGATCGCAACGACTTCCGCCGCACCAGCTGCTTTAGCGACGGAGACCGCCATCAGACCGATCGGACCACAACCGACGATTGCGACCGTTTTTGCACTGACATCACTCGCAAGAACCGTATGGACAGCATTGCCCATCGGCTCTTGGATCGAGGCAATCCCTGCTGGCATATCTTCCGGGTTGACCCAGAGGTTTTCTTCCGGCATGACGACGTATTCTGCAAAACAGCCTTGTGTATCGACACCGATGATCTTCGTGTTCTTACAGATGTGATATTGACCACGAAGACACTGTTTACATTGATGACAGACGATATGCGTCTCCGCCGAGACACGGTCACCGAGTTTCAAACGTTTCGTGCCTTCTCCGAGCTCGACGACTTCGCCCGAGAACTCGTGACCGAAGACATACGGCGGATTGACACGCGAGGCTGCCCACGCGTCCCACTCATAGATATGCACGTCCGTCCCACAGATCGATGTTGCCTCGACTCGAATCAAGACTTCTCCACGACTCGGTACGGGTACCGGTACTTCTTTGAGTGCCGCACCGAACCCACGTTCTTCTTTGACGAGTGCACGCATCGTTTTCGTCGTTGTCGTCTCTTCTACCGTCGTTACTAATTTCGTCATCTTTCCCCGACTCCTTCGCGGAAGTTCACGTTTATTTATATGTGGCGAACTTCCAAATGTTTAGCATCCCCAAAAAAACCAAACACATCTTTCCTCTATCTTACATGAATTCCGCTGCCAGTTTACCGAATGTTTCTTCGTTTAGCTCAAGATCCGCATACGCGAGACCAGATTCTTGATACCCATCGATTTGTGACTGGTAATCAGGACGTGTTTCATCCTGATAGATCAATCCCATGACGAGTCCGTCGTGAGCATGAACGGTCTGTTTCGCAAGATCCAAGTTCGACGGATCGTATCCTTCGATATCGGACAGCTTCGTCAAGTTCTGTTTGAACCAATCGTACGTATTGACCTTGTTGAACGTGACACATGGACTGAAGACGTTGATGAAGGCAAATCCTTTATGTGCCGTCGCTTGCTCGATCAATTGCGTCAAGCCCTTCAAATCATTCGAGAAGCTTTGGGCAACGAACGTCGCGCCAGCCGTCAAGGCGAGTTCAACCGGTGAAACACTCTTTTCAATCGACCCTTTTGGCGTCGATTTCGTCTTGAATCCAGGTGCAGAAGTGGGTGATGTCTGCCCTTTCGTCAAGCCGTAAATTTGATTGTCCATGACGATGTACGTCATGTCGACATTGCGCTTGAATGCATGAATCGTATGTCCCATGCCGATCGCAAATCCATCACCGTCGCCACCAGACGCGATGACAGTCAATTCGCGGTTCGCCATCTTGACACCTTGGGCAATCGGAAGGGACCGTCCATGAACGCCGTGGAAGCCATACGTATTGATATAACCGGATATCCGACCAGAACAGCCGATCCCGGAAATCAATGCCAACTCTTCTGGTTCGAGACCGACGTTCGCGACAGCACGCTGAATCGCTGCTTGAATCGAGAAGTCTCCACACCCTGGACACCAGTTTGGTTTGACATCATTTCTAAAATCCTTAAAGGTTGCCATGATATACCCCTCCTACGACCTGCTCGACGACCTCTGCTGGGTAGAACGGGTCGCCATTGAATTTCAGGATATGCTCGATCTTCGATGCATGTCCACAGTTCATCTGGATCAGCTTCGCCAGTTGTCCCGTTGCGTTGTACTCGACGACGATGACTCGTTTTGCCCGCTCTAAGTGCGGCGTGACGAGCTCACTTGGGAACGGATGGACTTGACGGATATGCAAGTGATCAACTTTGATTCCTTGTGCTTCGAGTCGTGGCATGATCTCTTCGATCGTTCCACGTGTCGAGTTGAAACCGACGAATAAGATATCCGGTTCTGCATGATGCTCCGTTACGAGAACGGCATCCTGTAAGCGGAACGTGTTTAGCTTACGGAGTCGCTTCGTCATCTGATCGACTCGGTTCTTCGTCGCTTCCGACGGACGTCCTTCCTCATTGTGCTCAACACCTGTTACGTGGTGAATTCCGTGCTTGACGCCTGGAATGACACGTGGACTGATCCCATCTTCCGTCACTTCGTAGCGTTTGAAGTACGCTTTTCCTTCAAGTTCCGGTAAGTCTTCCTGGATCAACTTCCCGCGTCGGATCTCAACGCGTGACATATCCGGTGGTTCGACCGATTGTTTTCCAAGAGACAGCATCAAATCCGTCAATAGAATGACAGGACACTGGTATTCCTCTGCGATGTTGAATGCCTCTGCTGCATCGTAGAACGCTTCCTCGACCGTTGACGGTGCCAAAACGACCTTTGGAATCTCACCATGCGTGCTGTAGATCATCGCCATCAGGTCAGACTGTTCCTGTTTCGTCGGTAGACCGGTTGACGGACCGCCCCGTTGTGTATCGACGATGACGAGCGGTGTTTCCGTCATCCCGGATAATCCGATCGCTTCCGCCATCAATGACAATCCTGGACCAGCAGACGCCGTCAAAGCACGGACACCTGCGTAGTTCGCACCGATTGCCATCGTGACTGCTGCCAGCTCGTCTTCCGTCTGGACGACCGTTCCGCCGAACTGCGGCAGTTTCTTGATTAAGTATTCCATGATCTCAGATGATGGTGTGATCGGGTAAGCTGCCATCAGACGCGCTCCACCGGCGATTGCACCAAGGGCGATCGCATCGTTTCCGATCATGAACATCCGTTGTTTTCCGTCAGCCGGTTCCAAGACGAAACGCTCGCCCTCTCCTGCAAGTGCTTCAAACGCTGCTGCTCCTTCACGGATTGCCGCTAAATTTTTCTCGACCATGTCTGGACCTTTTCGACCGAAAATCTGTTCGACGACGGCTTGGAAGCGCTCCGGTGCAATGCCGAGAATCGCGCTCGATGCACCGATCGCGACCATGTTCTTCATCAAAGCCGTACCGAGATCAGCTGCAATTTCCGTAAATGGAATCGCATACAAGGAAGCGCGTGCTTCGTCCGGATTCGTCGGATTGAATTTCGCATCCGCGATGATGATGGCACCTTGACGCAATTCATGGAAGTTAACATCGATCGTCTCTTGATCGAACGCGACCAAAATATCGAGATCATCGGAAATCGTCCGGACTTCCTGTGTCGCGACACGAATCTTATTGTTCGTATGTCCTCCCTTGATACGTGACGAAAAGTGACGGTAACCATACAGGTAATAGCCGAGTCGATTCAAGGCAATCGCAAAGATTTCGCCTGTTGATTCGATCCCTTCTCCCTGCTGACCGCCAACTTTCCATGATAACTGATTATACATCGACGTTCGCTCCTTCTCTGTCCCCTGAAATGATAGTTCTCTCTATCCTCCCTCATGATACCGATTTACCGGAAGTAGTACAATGCTCCCTCGGTGGAAAGGTGAGAAAATTTCGAAGGCGCAGCAAAAAGACCATCTACTCCAGTCGAGTAAATGGTCTACTTGCAAATAGGACCTATGTCCAATTCGTTATCGTGGTTCGATGATGAGTTTGATGGCGGTTCTCTCTTCCCCATCAATCAAAATGTCTGTGAAGGCTGGGATACAAATCAAGTCGATGCCAGAAGGCGCCACGAATCCGCGTGCGATGGCGACGGCTTTGACAGACTGATTGAGCGCTCCCGCACCAATGGCCTGAATCTCGACGGAACCTCTCTCTCGAATGACACCCGCGAGTGCACCTGCTACCGCGTTTGGATTCGACTTAGCTGATACTTTCAGGACGTCCATGCGTGTACCTCCCCATCCAGAAATGGCAATCAGTCGAAGAATACTGACTGATCCGTCAGATGAATCCGTTCAATCTTCGTTGCTTTTTTGGTTGTGTCATCGATATGAATCAAGACTCCATTAAGTTGTTCCCGTCCTTCGGCAACTTCAAACCGTGTTGGGAGCTGTGTCTTGAATTTTCGTAGGACATCTTCCTGGCGCATTCCGAGCACGCCGTTCAGCGGACCTGTCATCCCGACATCCGTGATGTAAGCTGTTCCTCCGTCAAGGACACGCTCATCTGCTGTCTGGACGTGCGTATGTGTGCCGACGACAGCTTGTACTCGACCGTCGAGGTGATAGCCCATCGCAATTTTCTCACTCGTTGCTTCCGCATGGACATCAACGAAGATGGCATCAACTTTTCCTTCGACTTCGGCAATCAGTGCATCGACGGTACGGAAAGGGTCACCGAGTGGTGGTAAGAAGACCGTTCCTTGGACGTTGATGACGGCAATCTTTTTATTACCTGCTTTGACGATCATCATCCCACGACCTGGCGTGCCTTCCGGATAGTTCGCCGGACGGACGATTCGATCCGCGTCGTCGATCCAGTCAAAGATGTCGCGGTTATCAAACGTGTGGTTCCCCATCGTGATTCCGTGGAATCCGAGTTCAAGGAATTGATGATAGATCGACTTCGTGATGCCGCGTCCGTGTGCCGCGTTTTCGCCGTTGACGAGCATGACGTTCGGGTTGTACTTCGCTTTCAGGCGTGCTGTGAATTGTTGCAGGATGTGTCGACCGGGTGCACCGACGACGTCTCCGATGAATAAAATCTTCATTGCTGTTCCTCCGTTCATTAAAAAAAGTGGCGGTCGCCCGCCACTCCACTTATTTCGCGTATTCGACTGCTCGTGTTTCCCGAATGACCGTGACCTTGATGTGTCCCGGATAATCGAGTTCTTCTTCGATTTTTTTCCGGATGTCACTCGCCATCTTGTGAGCCAGTACATCATCGACGACGTCAGGTCGAACGATGATACGGACTTCACGACCCGCTTGGATCGCAAATGATTTTTCGACACCGTCGAACGATTCCGAGATTTCCTCGAGGCGTTCGAGACGGCGGATATAACTTTCGAGTGTCTCTTGACGTGCACCTGGACGAGCAGCAGATAATGCATCCGCAGCTGCAACCAAGACGGAAATGACAGATGTCGCTTCCGTATCCCCGTGGTGGGACGCGATCGCATTGATGACGGTTGGATGCTCTTTGTACTTCGTACCGAGCTCGACTCCGATCTCAACGTGACTGCCTTCGACTTCGTGGTCGATCGCTTTCCCGATATCATGCAGAAGACCCGCACGCTTCGCAAGCGTGACATCTTCTCCAAGTTCAGCTGCCATCATACCTGCAAGGTGGGCAACCTCAAGTGAGTGATACAGGACGTTCTGTCCGTAACTCGTACGGTACTTCAAGCGACCGAGAATTTTGACAAGGTCCGGATGAATGCCGTGGATTCCGACATCATACGTCGCTTCTTCTCCGATTTCTCGAATCCGCTCGTCGACTTCACGACGGGATTTGTCGACCATCTCTTCAATACGGGCCGGGTGAATCCGACCATCCTGAACCAATTTCTCGAGCGCCATTTTAGCGACTTCGCGACGAATTGGGTCAAAACCAGACAAAATGACGGCTTCCGGCGTATCATCGATGATCAAGTCGATCCCAGTCAAGGTCTCGAGCGTACGGATGTTGCGGCCTTCCCGTCCGATGATCCGACCTTTCATCTCATCGTTCGGTAAGTTGACGACCGATACAGTCGTCTCTGCGATATGTTCAGCGGCGAACCGTTGAATCGCAAGTGACAAGATGTTACGTGCTTTCTTGTCGGCTTCTTCTTTTGCTTTTTGTTCGATTTCTTTTTGAAGAATGGCTGCGTCATGTAAAGCAGCCTGTTTCGTCTCATCCATGATGATCGTTCTTGCCTCGTCTTGCGATAAATTCGCGACGCGGACAAGCTCTTGACGTCCCTGTTCATACAGGTCCTCTACTTTGCGCTCTAGTTCTTCAGCTTGATGCTTCCGTTTCGCGATCTCTGCATCACGTGTATTGATTTGATCTTCCTTACGGTCGATAGCGTCAACACGGCGATCGAGTGTCTCTTCTTTCTGGAGCAACCGGGCTTCTTGTTTCGCTAGCTCTTGGCGACGTTCACGCAATTCTTTTTCCACTTCGTTACGAAGTTTGAATGCTTCATCTTTCGCTTCGAGTACTGCTTCTTTTTTCGTTGCCTCAGCCGATTCACGCGCACGTTCGACGATTTTGTTCGCTTCCGTTTCTGCGCCTTGAATTTTCGCTTCTGCAATCGATTTCCGCAAGAAGTAGCCTACGATGAATGCGATCAGCAAAGTGAGGAGAAGTATGACAATCCAAGTCAGTGTACTCATGGGTTCACCTCCCCTTTGCAAGGTGTTTCTTAGTTCATTTCGGTATTTCATCGAAGCTGTCTAAAAAACGTACATCTATATTGTAAGGATAGCACTCGTTCATTGTCAACGAACGGACGGGAAAGAATTCCACTGTTTTCCTCTTTTACACTAAAAAAGAGAGGATTCGCACGCGAATCCTCTCTGAAACGGTTTATTCAGCAAATAGATCTTCTGGTTGTTCTGCTTCGAAATCAACCGGCTCTTCGCGATCGACGAGACCGTGGTGTTCACGAATCAAACGTTCGACCTCTGCTGCGACTTCCGGATGCTCGACCATGTATTGTTTCGCGTTCTCACGCCCTTGACCGAGACGTTCAGAGTTGTACGAGTACCATGCACCACTCTTTTGAACGATATCAAGGTCTGTTCCGATGTCGATCAACTCGCCGACTTTCGAAATCCCGAGACCATACATGATGTCGACTTCCGCTTGTTTGAACGGAGGTGCGATCTTGTTCTTGACGACCTTAATCTTCGTTTTGTTACCGACGACATCCGTACCGTTTTTCAACGCTTCTGCACGACGCACTTCTAAACGAACAGACGAGTAGAATTTAAGTGCACGACCGCCTGGAGTTGTTTCCGGGTTACCGAACATGACACCGATTTTTTCACGGATTTGGTTGATGAAGATGACGATCGTCTTCGATTTATTCGTTGCACCAGACAACTTACGAAGCGCTTGGCTCATCAAACGTGCTTGAAGACCGACGTGTGAGTCACCCATCTCGCCTTCGATCTCTGCTTTTGGTACGAGTGCTGCAACAGAGTCGACGACAAGAATATCGACCGCACCAGAACGAACGAGTGCTTCCGCGATTTCAAGTGCCTGTTCCCCAGTGTCCGGTTGTGACAAGAGGAGCTCATCGATGTTGACACCGAGTTTGTTTGCATATGCTGGATCGAGCGCGTGCTCCGCATCGATGAATGCGGCTTGTCCGCCTTGTTTTTGAACTTCTGCGATTGCATGAAGCGCAACCGTCGTTTTACCTGACGATTCAGGTCCGTATACTTCGATGACCCGTCCACGTGGGTATCCACCTGCACCTAGGGCAATATCTAATGTAATCGATCCAGAAGAGATTACTGATACCTTCTGATCCGCATTTTCTCCGAGTTTCATGATAGAACCTTTACCGAACTGTTTCTCTATCTGGCGTAACGCCATCTCAAGTGCTGCTTTACGATCACTCACGTAGCAGGCCTCCTTTTAATTATCTTACTGAGATTATTGTACTTCTTTTGAGACCGAATGACAAGCATTTTACGAACATTTATTCGCATACTTGTACTTCGATCATTTTTCTTACTCTGATGATTTTTCGAGATGTTTCAGTAAAAGGAAATAGGTATCCTTGACGGCGCGCAGTCGAATCATGCCTCTGTCGAACGATGGATATTGCCATTCGACGATCCGTGTTCCATGTGCGTCCGCAACAGCACAATAGACCGTTCCGACCACTTTTCCACTGTTGCTCGTCGGACCTGCTTCCCCCGTCAAGGCGACGGCGATATCGGATTGATACAGTTCTCGTGCCCCTTCAGCCATCGCAATCGCTACCTCTTTACTGACAGCAGTATGCTCTCGTAATAAATCCTCTGGTACCGATAACACGGCTTGCTTCGCTGCATCATCATAGACGACAGCGCTCCCGCGCAATACTTGACTCGCACCGCTGACATCAACGAGACCACTCGCGACAGCTCCTCCCGTCAGTGATTCGGCGAGCGAAAGTGTCAATCCTGCTTCTTGATACCGTTTTAGGACGACTTCCGGCAGACTCGTCTCCCCATATCCATAAAAGTACATGCCGACTTCAGCAAGGACGTGTTGTTCGAGTTCATCGAGCATACGATCGGCTTCCTGTTGATCGAGTGCTTTAGCCGTCAGGCGCAACCGGACTTCAGCGAGCTCCGCATACGGTGCGACCGATGGATTGGTCGCTTCCTTGATCAACGTTTCTAGACGGTCGTTTAAAGCCGATTCCCCGATTCCGAAGAATCGTAACGTCCGAGAACGAATCGTTTCTTGACCGAATAGATGACTGAAGTGATCTTTGAGGATTTGCTTCATCTCGCGTGGCACACCGGGTAAGACGATATATTGGTGATGCTCCGTTTGGACCGACATACCGGGAGCAAGTCCTGCATCATTACGTAAAACCGTTGCACCATCGATGATTAATGCTTGTTTTCGTTCGTTGATTGTCATCTCCCGTTGACGTGTCTTTAAAAACCCTTCGATTCGCTCGTACGCCGCTTGATCGAGAACGAGATCACGTCCGAGGAGATCAGCGAGCACCTCTTTCGTCAAATCGTCTTCCGTCGGTCCAAGACCTCCTGTGATGACGAGGAGATCTGCCCGCTGTTGCGCCTGACGGAATGTTTCTTGCATCCGTTCGCGATTGTCACCGACGACTGTATGATAATGAACGTCAATTCCGGCACTCGCTAACCATTCGGAAAGGTACTGTGCATTCGTGTTCGCGATTTCCCCAAGGAGGAGTTCGCTTCCGACTGCGATGATTTCTGCTTTCATGTTGATTCCTCACCTTCTTGAAGTATAAGAAAAGACTGTTCGGTATGACGAACAGTCTAAATTGATCCATCTTACATGGATTTCGTAATTAACTTAATGTTTTTCGAGAAATATTCGACGCCTGAGTAGATCGTCAAGATCAAAGCAAGCCACATCGTAATATCTGCGAACGGAATGTTCCACATCGCAAAGATGATATCGTGCAACAAGTATGCCGTGATTGATGTCAGCTGGACCCATGTCTTGGCTTTGCCAGAGTTTCCGGCAGCAAGGACGATCCCTTCGTCAGATGCGACGAGACGAAGACCCGTGACTGCGAACTCTCGACAGAGAATGATGACGACGATCCATGCTGCGACGAATCCAAGTTCCACCAAGTAGACAAGCGCAGCTGCAACTAACATCTTGTCGGCAAGTGGATCCATGAATTTTCCAAAGTTCGTCACTAATTTTTGTTTACGAGCGATATATCCATCGAGCCAGTCCGTCAGTGAAGCAACAAGGAAGATGATAGCTGCAACGAAGTGTGAGACGGGAAGCTCGGCTCCCAACACATCCCACTGTCCCCAGTTCGGATCAATCGCAAGTACGATGACGAACACGGGAATTAATAAAACACGTAATACTGTCAATTGATTCGGTAAGTTCATGTAACGCCCTCCTCCTTCATTTCATATGTAAATGACATACCATCTAAAAGAAGGCACGCCGGATTACGGCGTGGCTACTTTCTTTAGATAGATGTTTTGGACGAGAAGCGAACGGTTCAGTTTCAGTTCTTGGTCATTGACGACGATTTTATCAATCCCTTTAATCGAACCGATCCGGATGCGGATCAAGTCCGTCTTCGCGTCCTTCACGACGATCGGATTCGGATCCGATGCGTTGATGTGGTCTGGCGCGAGTGCTTTTCCTTCAAGTGATGTATCACGCACACCGACGAATGGCGACGGAGAGGCATCTTTCTTGATTTGAATCGAGACACTCATCGTATCTTTCGTTGCGACTTCATACGTGACATCTTGACCAGATGTCGACTTCGCAGCAAGTGCCTCTTTTTTAGGTTCTTCTTTTGTTTCTTCCTGTTTCGCCGGTTCTTCCTTCGGCTCTTCTTCCGTCTTCGCAGGCGCATCCGTCTCTTTACTTGGCGCGTCCCCTTGATCGATCGTGACATCATTTTGCTTCGGTGCGGACGTCTTCGCCTCTTCGTTACCGTCGAGGAACGTCTGCAGACCATAATACAATGCAGTACCGATCGCAAAGATTAGTACGATGATGATGATGTTCGGAATCCAACGCTTCGCAACGCTCTTTTTCGGAGCACTGGATTTCGAATACGTCGCGCGCCGTGACAGTTCGACGACCGGTTGTGCTTCCGGTTCCGGAAGATCACGTTTATAAGTCGTAAAGACTTCATCGACGTCAAGACCGAGTGCTTCCGCATATGTCTTGATGAAGGCCCGGGCGTAAAAGGCTCCCGGCAATTGATCATAATTGCCTTCTTCGATCGCGACGATGTAACGCTTTTGAATCTTTGTCGTCGTTTGAATTTGTTCGAGAGAGACGCCTAGCGCCTCCCGTTGTTCCTTTAAGTAGGTTCCGAGCTCGGTCATCGGTAACACACCTTCCATTTTTCATACTTATTCAAAGTTGAACCAATCATTTCCCCCATGGGAACGAGGCAGTTCAGTCACAATGATTTCTTCAGTCGTGTTGCGTAATTCAATGATGTAATCAAAATCATCCCACGTATACTCACTCGATTTGACGAACGCATCCGGATGTTCGACGATCTTCGTCGCGGGTAGACGCATGACTTCCCGCAGGATTTGCCAGTGTCGTTCATCGAAATTTCGTTGTGACACTAACGCATCGATGATGTAAACATAATCACCCGTCCGCTCGTCGTCGAACAACGATGTTCGAACCGTCTGTTTAATCAACGTCGACGATAGGAACAGCCATTTCTTATTTGCACTGACGCTCGCTGCGACGATCGACTCCGTCTTACCGACGCGTGGCATGCCGCGGACACCAATCAACAAGTGCCCATCCTGTTTACATAGCTCTGCCATGAAATCGACGAGAATCCCTAAGTCTTCCCGGACGAAGCGGAACGTCTTTCGTTCATCACTGCTTTGATCGATATAGCGCCCGTGACGAATCGCGATTCGGTCACGTAGTTTTGGTTTTCGTAGTTTGATGACCTCTATGGTTGACATCGTCTTGAGAATAGCGGCGAGTCGTGGAATTTGATCCGGTTGTTTCGTTTGGAGCAACATACCGCGTCGTTGATGATCGACACCATTGATCGTCACGATCGAAATATGTAACATTCCCATCAACGAAGCAATGTCCCCGAGTATACCGGGACGATTGACCTTTAATTCATATTCGAGATACCATTGCTCGAACTCACTCACGCGCCCATCCTCCTCTATTGATACGATTATCCATTCCTCATGTTAAATGATTTTTTGAAAAATGAAAAGCATTCCTGAACTGAAATTCCAATGCTTACATCCACGCGCCATCTATTTTAAGGATGGCTCCCGATACATAACTCGATTCGGGTTGCACTAAGTAACGGATCGCAGTAGCCACTTCCTCTGCTTTTCCGAATCGTCCGGCAGGAATTTCAGCAATCGCTTCTGCCTTTTCATCCTCAGAAAAAATCGCGTTCATCGGCGTATCGATCCACCCCGGCGTAATCGCATTGATGCGTCCATGCATCGGTCCAAGTTCCTTACTGTATGCCTTGACGAATCCAAGCTGTGCCGCCTTGCATGTCGAATAGACGACCTCACCCGCGACACCTTGTTCTCCTAACACACTACTGATGACGACGATCGCAAGCTTCGACGTAAACGGTTTCGTCCGTGTCACGGTTTGGCTGATGCGCATCAACGCCTCGACATGAATTTTCCAGAGTTCGTGCATTGATGTTGCTGATTGATCGAGCAACAGACCGCTATAACTCGTTCCGGCACAATGGACGAAGGCATCGACGACAGGTAATGCCGCACAAAATGCCTGCAAGTCCTTCTCGTCTGCTAAATTCGCAGTCAGGATGTGGTGCTCGCCTTGCCACTCCTCTATCATCCGTTCTAAAACCGCTTGCTGTCGATACGTCTGAAGCACCAATTCATGTCCGGCGGCAGCAAGTTGTTTTGCTGCCGCAAGACCAATGGCGCCACTCGCACCGGTGATGAGGATTCGCATCACGCGTACGGTTTGACGATTGAGATCGCCCGGTTTTCAATGGCGAACAACTCGTCGAAACGGGCTTCAATCTCTTCTTTCGTAATCGAAGCAATCAATGTCGGAAGCGTGAACAGATTCGTACCGGCAAGTGCGTGACGCGAGAACTGATTCGCAATGAATTCCGGTGAATTCAAGGCACGGAGGAATTTCCCTTGCATCATGTTCCGCTTGCGCGTGACTTCATCTTCCGTGAAGTCAGGACGCGTTTGCAGGAGTGTCTCATACGCTTGGATGAACTTGTCTGGATCCTCTGTCTCCATGCCAAACGTCGCAAAGGCGAACTCTTCCTCACTCGAGTAATCAAAGCTGAACGTATCGTCAATCAGACCGTCTTCATACAGTTCCAAATACGTCGATGATGTCTGATCGAACAAGAGGTGTAACAGCAGTTCACTCGTTAACTCACGGCGGACTTGTGCCTCGCCGCGAAGCGATTCGTCCTTGTAACCGATCAATACCTTTGGTGTCTTAACGTCGAGCTCGAGTTCAAAACGTGGACGATGTACGCCATGCGGCTCTTGACCGTAATCTCGTTCGATTGCCGGGCGATCCGTATAGTCTTTCTTCGCTTGGTTCGCCTTGATCAATGCCAGTGTCTCTTCCGGATCGATGTTTCCGACGACGAACAACACCATGTTCGATGGATGATAGAACGTACGGTAGCAAGTGTACAAGTCATCGGCTGTGATTTGATTGATTGATTCCGGAGTTCCCGCGATATCGATCCGAACTGGATGCGATGCATACATCGATTCGATCAGACCGAAGAACAGGCGCCATCCCGGATTATCTTGATACATCTGGATTTCTTGCGTAATGATCCCTTTCTCTTTTTCAACGCTTTCCGGCGTGAAGTAGGGATCTTGTACGAAATCGATCAACGTCTCGAGGTTTTGTTCGATCAACGACGTCGCTGAGAACAAATACGCTGTCCGCGAGAACGAGGTAAAGGCGTTCGCAGAGGCACCGAGACGACCGAACTCTTGGAAGACGTCCCCTTTTTCGGATTCGAACATCTTATGCTCGAGGAAATGGGCGATGCCGTCCGGTACCGTGATCCATTCCTCGCCTTTTTTGAATCGTTGATCAATCGAACCATAACGCGTCGTAAACGTCGCATACGTCTTTTCGTATCCTTTTTTTTGCAACAAATAGACGGATAAGCCGTTATCGAGCTGCTCGTGGTATACCGTTTCGTCTGTATCGTGATAGGTTAGTTGTTCCATCATGCTTCACCTCGCAATAGATATACGGCATCAAGATCGATTGCCGCTGCTAATCGAACGACGTCTTCACGTGTCGCCGTTTCAATGATATGAATCTCATCTTCCAGTGTCAGTCCACGCATCTTCGAACCATTCAACCAACCAATCAGTTGACCTGGCTGATCAAGGATTTGACGGCGCGCATTGATCAACATCGCCTTCGTCTGTGTCAATTCTTCATCCGTGAACTGTCCTGCTTTCAAATCAACGAGTTGTTCCAAGATGATCTTCTCGGCACGTTCTGCTTCTTTCGTGTCGACCCCGGCATAAACATAGAGTGCACTGTTCAATGCCGCATACCGTGAAGCCGCATAATAGGCGAGACTCTCTTTTTCACGGACATTCATGAACAGTTTTGAATGCGGGAAGCCACCGAACAGACCATTGACGATTTGCATCCGAATCGAGTCAGCAGATGTCGGATCGACCGCTACCCGGTAACCAAGATGCAATTTACCTTGTTTGATCGGTTGCGTTTCACTCGACCGTTTTACACCATTGACTGCTTTTTGGGCCGGAATGTAATGACTGATTTTTTCAGAATGCGATGGCAAGAATGATAGAGCGTCTTCCATCTCCTCCTTCGTTACATGTCCGACGACGAAGACATCAATCCGGTCGTCTTCGATCATCGAACGGTATGTATCACGCAAGGATGACGGGGTGATCTGTTCGAGTTCTTCGAGTGTTCCAAGCGATGGCAACGCGACGGCTTCACCTGGTGCCATCAATTCGAGAAGACGTTGCTGTGCGTAGCGCATTTTATCGTCATATAGTGAACTGATCCGTAAGGCATGCAATCGTTTTTCTTGTTTGACGAACTGTTCACGGAAGCCACCTTCCGTCAAATCTGGATACAGCACCATTTGCTCGAGCAATTCGAGTGCTTCTTTTAACAACGACGGATGATGGACGAGTTCTCCCCGGATGACATCGAGTTGGAATGAGATGACATGCTCTTCTCCGAACTTCGACGCGTCCGCATAAAGTCCCGCATCATATAGTGTTTCAAGCGGCTCACGTAACGCTTTCATCGACGGATAAGCGGCTGTCGATTTTTCCATGATATACGGTAGGATTGCACGGCTTGTCAGCGTCTTCGCTTCTAACGGTGCTGAAAATGTGACGAGAATCGTCGTCGTCTTGAATTTATTAGTCGGAACGAGATGGTAGCTCGTTCCTTCCTTTTTCCATGTGCTAAATGACTGACTCATTGCTCTCCATCCTTTCGTTTGAATACATGCGCACTGCGGACATATTCAATATCTGCTTTTTGTTTGACGGCATTCTCGTAACGGGCTGCTGTAAAGAAGAAGTCACTGAGTCGGTTGATGAACGGTAACAAATGAGCCGCTTGAGGAACATCGATCATCGAACGTTCAACGCGACGACAGACCGTCCGTGCCACGTGTAACGTTGCAGCTGCTTCCGTTCCGCCAGGCAAGATGAACTTATCGAGCGGCGGTGATAACTCCGTTAACGTGTCGATCCAACTTTCTAAATCAACCGTCGCTTCTTGACTCAAACGTGACGGGCGCGGCTCGACATACATCAAGTCACTACCACAATCGAATAAGGCGTGCTGGATCACTGTCAGTTGCTCACGCACCTCGATTGACGATGCTTTCGTCCGGGCAAGTCCGACGAAACTGTTCAATTCGTCGAGTTCTCCCATCAAGCTAATCAACCGATCATTTTTTTTGACTCTTCCACCAACGAGAGATGTTTCTCCTTCGTCACCAGACTTCGTGTAAATTTTCATGTTTCATTCACTCCTATAGCGAAAGGAAGCGACTCATAATGTTCGCTTCCCTTGTTTTTTCGGTAATCGGATCCGGAAGGTCGCTCCCTCTCCTAAGCGGCTGTCGACTTCGACTTCACCACCATGAGCTCGGACGACATTCGCCACGATCGCAAGACCGATTCCTGTACCCGTCTTGCCACGTGTCCGCGCTTTATCCGCTTTATAAAAACGGTCAAAGACGAACGGTAGATCTTCTTCTGGAATTCCGTCACCCGAATCAATGACGGATAATGTAATGTTTTCCCTATCTTCGTCAATCTTAATCTTGATTTCACCGTTCTCCGTATAACGCAGGGCGTTCCCAAGCAGGTTCGTCAAGACTTGCTCCATCTGATCAGGGTCTGCTTCAAACGCGATGTTCGGACCAGAAACCGAGAAGGTAACTTGTTTATCGCGTCCCATCTGTTTGAACTTCTTGATCACCCGCTTCGCAAAAGGGATTGCTTCGACGGATTCAATCCGTAACTCCTGATAACCCGCTTCCATTCGTGCAAGATCAAGAAGATCGTTAACGAGTCTCGACAGTCGCTGGGACTCGTCGTAAATGATCGAAGCGAATTCCTTCGTTGCCTCATCACTCTCGGTCATCCCATCGACAATTGCTTCCGAGTACCCTTGCAGCATGACGAGTGGTGTCCGCAATTCATGACTGACGTTCGCGACGAAATCAGCGCGCATCTTCTCGAGTTGCTGCGCTTCCGTCATATCACGCAAGACGGCGACCGCTCCGATCTGTTCTTCTTGTTCGAGTAACGGACTGACGATGATGATGTAGAAGCGTCCCTCTCGTTCAAAGGAGACCGTCATCTCCGTCTCTTCACGCATGACCGTCTGGAATAACTCAATTAGTTCATCCGGTACGGGAGAACCCGCCAAAAAGGCTTCAGCCGGTGGATTCGTCGCGAGGAGCTCACCTGATTTCGAGAACGTCAACACACCGTCTGCCATACAGCGCAGAATCGAGGAGAGTAAATGCCGCTCCTTGTCGAGATCGGTGACGTATTGATTGAGTTGACTACTCATTTCATTGAACGCAAGCGCTAAGTCACCGATCTCATCCCGTGAACGTTGCGTCAGGCTCTGATCAAACTTTCCTTCACCGGCCTCAACGACAGCTTGGCGAATCGTTCGCAGTGGCGCCGTGATTCGTGTCGAGAGGAAGAAGGCAAAGACGGTCGTTCCGATGATCGCTAACAGGACACAGAGTTGAATGATTTGACGTGCACCCTCATTCGCCTGTTCGATGTTCGTCAATTGCTCGATCAAGTAGATCGTTCCGTTGCCACTATCCGTAATGAGCGGTGCCCGATACGCGAGTGCTGCTTTTCCATCAAAGGTCTCATAGTTGCCTATCGCTGTCTCGCCTTCTTCACCATCAATTGCTTTCCAGTTCTGACGTTCGAGTTCCTTGATGATCCGGTTCGCCTTCGCTTGTGAAATGTTCGCTTCGACGGAATCGTCCTGGGTCTTTGCAATCAGTGTCGCCCCATAGATATCCGTGATTTCAACAGCAGTACTCGACCCTTCCTCGATGCCGGAGTGCGCCTGAAAGACGGTCTCGACTTGTTGACCGAGCTTTGCCAAGTGCCCCCGCTCCTGTTCGATATGGAACGAGTTGAAAAATTCAAGTAACAAGATCGTCAAGGCGATCAAGACGACCGAAACGAGTAACAGAATCGTTCCCCATAGTTTGATGACAACGCTTTGCAACCATTTCATCGTCAGGTCGGACTATTCTCGAACTTGTATCCGACACCCCAGACCGTCGTGATCATTTGAGCGGCGTTCGGAGACAAACGATTCAGCTTTTCACGCAGACGTTTGACGTGTGTATCGACTGTCCGCAGATCTCCGAAAAATTCATAGTTCCAGACTTCCTTGAGTAATTGTTCTCGCGAGAATACCTTATCCGTTTGTTTTGCTAAGAAATACAGGAGTTCGTATTCTTTTGGTGTTAAATTGACTTCTTGCGACTCGACCGTCACGCGGTGCGCATCATTGTCGATCGTCAAGTGTGGGAAGACGATGACATCTTTTGTTTTCGCATCCGTGTGGAGGAATTTCGTCGCACTTGCCCGACGAAGAATCGCTTTGACACGCAAGACGACTTCACGTGGACTGAATGGTTTGACGATATAATCATCTGCCCCCATCTCAAACCCATGGACGCGGTTCGTCTCTTCGCCTTTTGCCGTCAACATGACGATTGGCGTCGCTTTTGTTTTCCGCAGTTCTTCACAGACTTGCATCCCATCCATCTTCGGCATCATCAAGTCGAGGAGAATGACATCGTATTCTGTCTCAAGCGCCATTTCAAGCGCCGTCTCTCCATTGTCTGCTTCCTCGATCGTGAAATTTTCCCGCTCCAGATACATCTTCAACAGGCGACGAATCCGTTCTTCATCGTCGACGACTAAAATACGTGCTTCTTCTGACATGCTGTCTCCTCCTATGAACTAAACTCTACTCCTCTATCCTACTACTCTTTTAGTATACTATGAAACGAAAAGAATGGCTTGCTCCGGCTGATTTCTCCGAAAAGGCACACTTCGGTCAGACGCACACGAAAAAGCAGCGGACCGTTTCCGGGTACGCTGCTTGCTTTTTCTTACGCGTATGAGTGTAATCCTGCTACGACAAGGTTAACGAAGACAAGGTTGAACATGATGACGGCAAATCCGCCGACACATAACCAAGCTGATTTTTTACCAATCCAACCACGCTGGATGCGCATATGGAGATAAAAGACGTAGAAGAGCATCGTAATGAGTGCCCATACCTCTTTCGGGTCCCAGCCCCAGTAACGGCTCCAAGCCATTTGCGCCCAGATCATCGCGAAGATCAGACCGCCCAGGATGAAGATTGGAAGACCAATCGCAACAGAACGATAGCTGATCTCATCTGCTGTCTCAAGATCAATCTTACGTGCAATCGGCTTCAAGCTCTCAGCAAGACGCTTGCGAAGAATGACGAAGCGAAGCAAGACGTATAAGACGACGCCACCAATGATCGACCATAAGACCGTATTGACTTTGTTCGCGTTCAAGAAGTTCGGTAATTCGATGACGGCACCTGAACCCGATAAGACTTTTCCGCCTTCAGGACCGGTCAAGACTGGCATCGCGTAGTCATGTGTCATCGTTGCACCGTTTTTCGCAACGTATTCGATCGTCGATGCAGAACCTGTTGCTTTGAACAACAGCCCAACTAAGATGTAACCGACAACACATGCGAGTGAGAACATGACGACTTCGAGCCACGTCCGTGTTTTCGATTCCTTACTGAAATCTGTCGCGTGAATCAGATACAGTAATCCCGTCGCGAAGCTGACGGCCAGAATCCCTTCGCCGAGCGCTGCCGTCGTGACGTGGATTTTGAGCCAAACACTTTGTAGTGCTGGGATCAACGGTTGGACTTCATCCGGGAACATCGACGCATAGGCGATGACGAGCAATGCAACTGGCATCGCAATCAAGCCAAGGACGTTGTTTTTGTAGATGGCATAAACGATCAAGAAACCAAGTACCATCATCATGCCGAAGAATGTCGTGTATTCATATAAGTTCGAAACTGGAACGTGCCCAGCTCCAGCCCAGCGCGTGAAGAAATATCCGAGCTGCGCGAGGAAACCGATGATCGCGAGCGTAAAGGCGATTTTACCAGAACGCGTCGGTCCTTTTTTACCACTCGTCGCTACAGCGAAGAATCCTGTACTGACGAGGTAGACGATGAATGATGTAAGGAGCAGGTTACTGCTCAACTGAAGCAAATTCATTTAGCTTCCCCCTCTTCCCGCAACTTTTGTCGATCCTCAAGTTCTGGTAGACCGACTTCCGTCAACGCGAGATTAGCTTCTTTTTGAAGCCCCAATGCATTTTTGTTCGTAAATCCAGCAATCTGGATCCGACCGTTCTTCTCTTTGAGCCAGAGACGACGGTGTGGCCAGTACATTCCGATCAATAGACCTGCCATGAAGATGATACCACCTGCAAACAGGAACGGTAGCGTCAGATCTTTTTTAATCCGGACACCCGAGATGTTCGAGAGTTCCGTACCCGCGAATGCCATTTTGTACTGGTTCTCATCTCCACCGACGTTCAATTTGATCCCAATCAAACTCCGTTCACCTTTCGGATGTTCCGGTGACTTGATACTAAAGACGAAGGCTGGATTGACTGGACGTCCCGAGTTCGTCGTTGGCTGACCATCTTTAACGACGAAGTCCGGAAGGAAGTCCTTCAGTTCGACTTCATATCCATCTTTTAAAGCATATGTTTCTTTCGGATCACGCAAGTCGACTTTGATCGTATCGACGACTTTGTCCGTCTTCTGGTTGACGATATTAAACGACATCGTCTTGAATTCCGGATCTGCCGCGTATTGTTCCTGGAAGACTTGATAATCATCGAATTCGAATGGGCGGTTGACTGCCGTCTCACCTGACTTGATTTCTTCAAGCTTCGGTTTGAAATCGGATGTTTCGCCGACTTTCTTGTACAGCGTCATCTTCGTATCATAGTTCTTCGGTACGTTTCCGCCTGCTGCTTCAAGTGATTTCTTGAACTTCTCATCGACCTTCTCAGGATCATAGAACTCGATGTTGAACGCTTCATTTTTCAAGTAGTACTGATTGTCCGTCGCCTCGATCGGCAACGTCTCTCCCTCGCGGAGCCAAAGTAATTCATCTTCGTGCATCCCTGGTACGACTCGAAGCATCGCACCACCGAAGAATAAGACGAGTCCGATATGATTGATGTATGGACCCCATCGTCCGAAACGTTGCTTTTCCGCTAAGAGTGCCCCGTCTTGTCGACGGACTTTATAGCCTTTTTTCTCAAGCAACGGTGCGATCGCATCGATTTTTTTGACATCGCCAGTCGCTTCCGCGCCAAATCGCTGACCGTTCATGAAACGGTCCGACTGGATGACCGGTTGTTTCTTCAGTGCTCGGTAGAGCGGGAAGAATCGGTCAATCGACACGATGATGATCGAGAGTAATAAAAGCGTGATCAATCCGATATACCACCATGATTCAAATAGGTTATGGAATCCTAACGTATAGTAGATGTCACCTGCCGTGCCGTATTCCTTTTGGTAAAACTCTTCTGGTGGTGTTGCCTGTGGAATATACATCTCTTGCGGGAAGATCGTTCCGACCCCGCTCGCGATGATGATCAAGGCAATCAACCATAACCCGACCTTGACGGACGAGAAGAACGTCCATGCCCGGTCGATCCAAGATGGATTCTTACGTTTCGATCGAAGCTCCGCTTCCTCGTAACGCATGTCCAGTTGTTTGAAATCTTCTTGCTCCTGCATCCTTAAATCCCCCTTCGATGCGTTACTCGTTCGCCTTCTTCACCATCTCTTCGAGCTTCGCTTGATCAATCTCACCTTCATACTTCTCGACGACTTCACCTTTTTTATTGATGATGAACGTCACAGGTAAGTTGTAGATCCCGTAAGCCTTCTCGACCGAACTGTTCGTATCCATGAGAATCGGATAGTCCGTTCCGCCAATATCCTTGATGAAGCTTGAGACACGAACTGGTGTTTCACCGACATTGACCGCTACGAAATTGACGCCTTGGTCTTGCATCATCTGATAGTTGTCATTGATCAATGGCATCTCTTTCTTACATGGTTCACAGAATGTTCCCCAGAAATTGAGTAAAAGTCCTTTTCCTTTGTATTCGTCCATCGAGTGCTGTTTCTCACCATATAGATCGACGAGTGCGAAACCAGGGGCATCATCGCCTGCCATGACACGACCGTTTTTATCACGTGTCGCTTGATCGACGAATTGCATGATGACGACTGCTCCGGCGAACAAGACAATCGTCATGATCATCAGACGCCAGAAGGAGCGTTTCTTCTTTTTTTGCTGGGCCGCTGCTAAGCGTTCTTCCGGATTTTGTTTCGTTTTTTTCATATTTTACCGCCTCCACCCATATTGTACTTGAAATCGCTTTACCGTTGACAAAATGTGAAATTCGTTAATCGTTTTGTCACAAAAAAAGAAAACTCAACCCGGAGGATGAGCTTCTCGCTTTACAAATTAACGTTTTTTTGTGTTCTTACGTCTTTTCGTAGGTGGAGCGGCTGGATCCGCTAGCTCACGCAATTGATTGACTTCTTTTTTTGAAAGTTCACGCCACTCGCCAGAAGTAAGACCGGCCAGTGTCAAGAAACCGAACTGTTCACGTTTCAACTTCAAGACTTCCGAACCGAGTGTCTCGACCATTTGACGGACTTGACGGTTATGTCCCTCGTAGATGACCATTTCAAGAATCGCTGTATTTTTCTTCTTATCGATATCGCGCATCTCGACACGTGCTTTACCTGTCTTGAAACCATCCGGTAAGACGACACCTTTTTCAAGACCTTTGACGTGGAAGTATTCTGGTACACCTTTGATTTTGACGATATAACGCTTCGGCACCTTATATTTCGGGTGAAGCAAGAGGTTCGAGAATTCACCGTCATTCGTCATTAAAAGAAGACCGCTCGTATTGTAGTCGAGTCGACCGACTGGGAAGACACGGTGTCCGGGTGGTACGAGATCGACGACCGTCTTACGTCCTTTGTCGTCTTCAACCGTCGAAACGACACCTGTTGGTTTATAGAGCATGTAGTAGACGTGTTCTTCCCGTTCGAGCTTCACACCGTCTACTTCGACTTCGGCACGTGCTCCGACTTTCGTTCCAAGCTCCGTGATGACTTTTCCGTTGACCTTGACGCGACCTGCTGTGATCAATTCCTCTGCTTTACGCCGCGAAGCGACACCTGCTTGTGCGATGATTTTTTGTAACCGTTCCATTAATTCACTCTCTCCTCTAATGAAGGATCATTCCGGAAGAAGAGATCTCCATCCGATTCGAACGTTTCTTCGAACTCGAGTGGCGGCAACTCTTCAATACTGTTCAGACCAAAATGGTCCAGGAAATGATCCGTCGTTTTATACAATTTTGCGCGACCGACGCCTTTAGCGCGTCCCGCCTCTTCAATCAAACCTTTTGCACTTAACGTATGGATGACACGCTCCGTCTTCACACCACGAACGACTTCGATGTCAGCACGTGTGACAGGTTGTTTGTATGCGATGATGACGAGTGTCTCCATCGCTGCTCGAGACAAGGAATCTTCTGCGAGCGAACCGGCATATGCCTGAATATATGGCGACATCTCTTTTCGTGTCACCATCTTAAAGACACCACCCGACTCCACGATTTGCAACACACGCTGCTCTGCTTCGAATGTCGTTTGAAGAGCCAGCAACTGTTCACGCGCTGCCGCTTCACTGATCTCTAGCGCTTGACTGAGACCACGCGGATCGATTCCATCGTCTCCGACGACGAATAACAGGCTCTCAATGATTTGTTCATACGCCAATCTGACTCTCCTCCTTCACCATGCTCCGCAATAGGATATCATCGGTCATCTGTTCACAATCAATGACCCGTTGCTTCACGAGCTCAAGAACAGCGAGGAAGCTGACGACTAGTTCTTCGACCGTCGGTTGCTCCGCAAAAAAACCGAAGAATGTCGTCCGCTCACGGGTCGCGACGTACCGGGCAACGGACTCCATCTGTTGCTCGAGTGAACGTTCTTCCCGTTTGACCGTCTTCGAACGGCGTACCTTCCAGGCTTCCCGTTGGCGCATTTTTTCGTAAGCACGTAATAAATCACTCAGTGATAACGTACCGTTATACTCTTGTGCATCCGTGTCGAGATAACGCATCAAATCCTCTGGTTGTTTCGAGAACAGCTCAAGGCGTGCCTCTTCCTTTTCTTTCAGGACGAGTGCTGCTTCCTTATATGCTTTATACTCGATCAACTGTTGAATCAGACCTTCTCGTGTCGGTTCTTCCTCGAAATCAGGAATCTCATCGTATTCCGTCTGTTCGATCGGCAAGAGTTGTTTGCTTTTCAGTTGCAACAGCGTCGCTGCCATGACAAGATATTCACTAGCAACATCTAGTTCAAGATGCTGCATCGCACGGATATAGGACACATATTGATCCGTCACCATGGAAACGGATATATCATAAATATCGATTTCTAATTTACCAACCAAGTGTAACAGCAAGTCCAGCGGGCCTTCAAACGCATCCATCTTTACACTGTATGATTCCATGATTCTCCCTGCCCATCAACGTTTTTTGCGCCTTAGTATACCATACAACAGATGGGTTCGACTATGTTATATTCAAAGGAAGAGGTGATTCCATGAATCCGATCGAGCGATTCGTATTTGAATTCAACATTCGGCACGATTACTTCGAGTGCCATGAAATCTTAGAGGAAGTCTGGCAAGAAGGACAACGCCAGGACGAGGCGCTTGTCGGTCTGATCCAACTGGCCGTCGCCCGCTATCATCACCGCCGCGGAAATACGACTGGGGCACAGCGGACATATGCGAAAGCATTCGATAAAATCGAACGTCACCGGGCATCACTGATTGCGTCCGGGATCGACGTCTCATATTTGCTCGATCATCGCGACCATTTTACGGATAAGGTCTATCGACACATCCCGTTACCTGTCTTCTCGGACGTCATCCGAGCCGTCGCACTTGAAGCGACAGCACCTGATCTCGACTATGTGACACATAAACACCGTTTACGCGATCGTACGGATGTCGTCACGGCACGACAAGAAGCGCTACAAAACCGAAGAGACCGGTCCATCTGAGCCATGGACCGGTCTTTTTATTGATTTTTCCATTTGTCGACGAGGCGTTGCGTCTCTTCGGTCGCACCCGTAATATCCGTTCGAAGAAGTTTGGCTGCTTCATCGAGTAGGAGATACGACATCCGTTCTCCACGGAAAGACGGTGATAATGCGATATGTTTCAATTCAGCATGGCCATCCATTAATTGAAACCCGATGACACCGACGAAATCCTCATCTTGTTTGTACAAATACAAGCGTTGGTCTTCTTCCTGTTCATAGGCTTGAACCGTTTCAAGCAAATACTTCGGATCCTTCACTTCGCACGAAAAGGCGATCAGCCCCATCGCGGTCCGTTCATTCAACTTCTTATATTTTACTAGCATGTGATTCTACACCTTCCTAATTTCAACAACTCTCAGGAGCATGAACGACTGAGACTCATTCATTCTACACCTTCTCACACAGAATTACTGCATTTTTTTCATAATCCATGAAAATGCAGGAGTCCGTCTCGTGACGTCCCCTGCATCTGAATCACGCTTGTTCTTCCATCACTTGGATGAAGGCACGCATGTAGTCCGGTAGATCGGGCGGACGACGACTCGAGACGATATGTCCGTCGACGACGACTGCTTCATCATGCCAAATCGCACCCGCATTCGTCATGTCATCCTTAATCCCTGGCGTACTCGTGACGTTGACGCCTTTTAAGATGCCAGCAGAGATCAGCACCCAACCAGCGTGGCAGATTTGACCAATCGGTTGTTTGTTCTGGTCAAAATGACGCACCATGTTCAGAACAGAGTCAAAGCGGCGTAATAGATCGGGCGACCAACCACCTGGAACAAGAATCGCATCGTATTCTGCTGGATTGATCTCATCGAACGTCTTATTCGATTTGATTGGGACACCGTACTTCCCGATATATGTTTCATCCGCTTTCTCACCGACGATGTCGACGATTGCGCCTTCTTCACGTAAGCGATGGACTGGATACCATAATTCTAAATCCTCGAAGTCATTGCTGACGACTTGGATGATTCGTTTTCCTTCTAAACGCATGACAAACACTCCTTTTCGAGTTGAGTTCCCTTACTGATTGTACCCGGTTCTAAAAAAAGAAAAACTCCTCTTCGAACGTTCGAAGAGGAGCAAGAACTTACGCTTCGACGCGGATTTCTTTAATGCCAGCGCCTTGCTTCATTTTTTGTGCATGTTCGAGACCTGAAGTCACTTGTCCGAAGACCGTGTGTACGCCGTCGAGGTGCGGTTGTGGCTCGTGTACGATGAAGAACTGGCTTGATCCTGTGTTACGACCAGCGTGTGCCATCGAGAGTGAACCCGCCTTGTGTTTGTGTGGGTATGATGTTGACGTTTCACAAGGAATCGTTTTTCCTGAACCGCCTGTACCGTTTCCGATTGGGCATCCGCCTTGTGAGACGAAGCCTGGGATGACACGGTGGAAGTTC
This sequence comes from Exiguobacterium sp. OS-77, assembly GCF_000414195.2. Lineage (NCBI taxonomy): Bacteria > Bacillati > Bacillota > Bacilli > Caryophanales > Exiguobacterium > Exiguobacterium sp. OS-77. Next base: position 2,132,152 of record NZ_DF239008.1, read on the forward strand.
AATCCATCGTAGAAGTTCGAGTTCGCAAGGTTTTCGAAGTTTTCAGTCGTGATCGGTGCTTCATCGTTGAACAATTCGAATTCAATTTTATTTCCATCTTCTAATAAGATATGACCAGTTTTTTGCATGTTTGACCAACCTTTCGTGCTTTTCAGCAGGAGATTCGTCACGATTCAAGATCGTGATTCCATGGTACAGTGTACCAAATTTCAAGGCGTCGTGCAGACCTTTTTACTCGACGGCTGCCTCTAACACATCGAGTGTCACCGAATCCGTTGCTTCGACACGAATCTGCACCCCATTCGCGAGTGTCGTGACGGGATCCGTATGCCCGAAGTCCGCATCGAGAATGATCGGGAAATCATAGCCTCGCGTCGCGCGCAGAATGATGTCCTTGAGCGGGAAGTCCGGGTCAAAATCGACTTTTCGCGGGAAGCGTCCGACGACGAGTGCCGCAATCTTGTCATACGCACCCATGTGTCGCAATTGCGTGAAATACCGGTCGATTGTTTCTGGTGTCTCACTCTCGTCATCCTCAAGCATCAAGACGACACCGTCAAACGATGGCAAGTAAGGTGTTCCGGCAAGCAGTAAAAGTGTTCCCGTGTTCCCCGTCAGAATCGGACCTTCTGCGACACCGGTCTTAACGATCGTGTACCCTGCGTTCACTTGATGTTCTCGTCTTCGGTCGTCCGCGACATCCCAGCGTAAAACCTCATCTGTCCACTCCTCAGACGCTTCGATCCGACCAATCGGCTCCGTCTGCATGAACGTACGTTTGAACGATTCTTCTGTATACGGATCAAGACCATCGAATTGACCGAACTGCGTCAGCAGTGCGGGTCCGACGAACGTCGTCAATCCTGTCTGCTGATAGATCCCAGCAAACAGTGCCGTGATATCGCTGTAACCTACGAAGATCTTCGGATTGTTCCGGATTAATTCATAATCGAGTTCGTCGAGTAGCTGGTGCGAGTTAAACCCACCGATCGTCGAGATGATCGCCTTGATCGACGGATCAGCGAACGCCATATGTAAATCTTGTAGCCGTTCCCCGATCGTTCCTGCCGTATGACTATGGACAGCTGTTGCGTTCGGCATCAAGACGACCTCAAAGCCCATTTTTTCAAGTGTTGCGATACCGCGGGCGAGACGACGCGGTACGTATGCTGCGACAGCAGACGCCGGCGAGACGATAGCAATCTTATCCCCTTTTTGTAAGCGTGGTGGTTTCATGAAAGTTCCCCCTTATTCATTACAAGTATTTCCAGTATAACAAATCGAAAGGGAACCGCGTACTTTCATTTTTTAATCCATTTTATAACGTTACGAACAACGAATTCCCGTCCTCCAGTAACTCACCTTTTTTCGAGACATAGTCAATCTTGACCGTCATATGTTGCAGGATCTTTTGTTCGCGTAATGACTTTGCCCACTCTTCAATTCGTACTTTGTCCAGTTCATGTCGTTTACGATGGACATCAATTAAGATTGTCGGTGCCACGTCTTCACGTAAGTATGCTTCTGGTTCAAAACGCGCGTCATCAAGTTGTTGGATCTCTTCGTTATCATATAAAACGTTTACTTCCAATTCCTCATCAATGTTTTCAAGCGTAGGAGGCATGATACGTCTTTCTAACTGGTCTTCCCAAAGTGACGCATGATACGAATCAACGAATGTTCCCGATTCTTCAGTTTGATAGATTAAAAACTCGGTATTCGTTTTTTTATCAACAGCTTGTGCTGCATAGTCAAATGAAAAATTCCCCATACTATCGTAAACACTACCGGTCACTTGCGCTTCCTTTAGATACTTTTGCTTTTCTAAGTAAACCTTGGCTTCGTTTTTTATTTTCGCTTCTTCTGCTGCGTCTGGCTTCGTACTTTGCCAAAAGGAAAAAACTAGTATGACAATGCCACATCCGATGACTCCGATTAGACTGAATAACAGGATGGTCAAACGTTTCATAAGCTTCATGGCGGTAAGCCCTCCTCTTTTTAAATACCATTTTTTTACACATTCGATTTTACCATAAAAAAAGAGTAGCGGACAAAGTCCACTACTCAGGTATTGCTGATTGGATTGCTTACTGGATGACAGCGTGAACGAGCGGACGTTCTGCCGGTTTCGTTTCACTGATATGGTACGCATGGTCCATTTTTTCGATTGCTTGATCGAGTGTTTCTTTGTTTGAACGAAGTGTTGCAATGACATCGCCGACTTCGACACGATCGCCGACTTTCTTGTGCAACGTGACGCTTGCTGCGTGATCGATCTCATCTGCTTTCGTCGCGCGTCCTGCACCGAGGATCATTGCTGCAACACCGACTTCGTCAGCGATGATTTCAGAGACATAACCTGCTTTTGAAGCGACGAATGTTTTTTCGTATTTCGTTTCAAGTGCTTTAGTCATGTCGTCAACGAGTGACGCGTCGCCACCTTGAGCTGCGATGAACTTCTTGAAGACGTCAAGTGCTGCTCCGTTACCGAGACGTGTTTCGAGATCCGCATATGCTTCGTCAAACGTCGGGTAGAACTCACCGAGGACTGCCATGTGTGATGCAATCGTCAAGGCGATGACTTTCAAGTCACGGACATCTTTCCCTTGAAGGACTTCGATCGCTTCTTTGACTTCGTTTGCGTTTCCGATCTCAAAGCCGAGCGGCTGATCCATGTCTGTAATGACAGCAACCGTCTTACGATTGACACTCTTACCAATCGAAACCATCTCTGTCGCAAGCGCTTTTGCATCTTCGAACGATTTCATGAAGGCACCAGAACCGGTCTTAACGTCGAGTACGATGCTGTCTGCTCCTGCTGCGATCTTTTTCGACATGATCGAACTTGCGATCAATGGAATCGAGTTGACCGTCGCCGTGACATCACGAAGTGCATAGAGTTTTTTGTCTGCAGGCGTCAGGTTACCCGTTTGACCGATGATCGCCATCTTGATGTCGTTGACTTGTGAGACGAACGCTTCTTCTGAAAGCTCGACGTCAAAACCAGGGAACGCTTCGAGTTTGTCGATGGTTCCACCTGTATGACCGAGTCCACGACCGCTCATCTTCGCAACCGGAATACCGATTGACGCAACGAGTGGTGCGACGATCAAACTGATTTTGTCACCGACGCCGCCAGTTGAGTGTTTGTCGACTTTTTTCCCGTGGATACGTGAAAGGTCGATCACGTCGCCCGAGTTGACCATCGCCATCGTCAAATCAGCGATTTCACGATCTGACATTCCTTGATAGAAAATCGCCATCGACATCGCTGACATTTGGTAATCTGGAATCTCACCATTCGTGAATCCTTCTACCATTGCTTGAATATCAGCTGTTGCGAGTTCGCCACCGTCTCGTTTTGTTGCAATCAAATCTACCATACGCATAATCTAGTTCCTCCTCAGGAGTGGTTTGTGAGTTTTATAAACAGTCGTTACATTTTTTTGATCGAACCGCGAACAAGCGATAGGAAGTGTGCTCGGACACGTTCTGTCGTTTCGATGACTTCATCATGATGTAACGGTTGATCGAGAATACCTGCTGCCATGTTCGAGACACATGAGATCCCAAGGACTCGCATATCGGAATGACGGGCAACGATGACTTCAGGGACCGTCGACATACCGACGACGTCGCCACCGAGCATCCGTGCCATCTTGACTTCTGCTGGCGTCTCATACGTCGGACCAGTGTTTCCGAAGTAGACACCTTGACGGACACGAATTCCGAGTTCATCTGCTGTTTCTTGTGCAAGACGAAGTAATTCCGCATCATACGGCTTCGACATATCCGGGAAACGTGGTCCCATCTCATCGACGTTCTTCCCGATCAATGGGTTCGTACCGAAGAAGTTGATGTGATCTGTGATCAACATCAAATCACCTGGTTCGAACGCTTCGTTACAAGCACCCGCTGCGTTCGTGACGATCAATGTCTCGACACCGATCGCTTTCATGACACGGACTGGGAACGTGACCATGTCCATCGAATATCCTTCGTAGAAGTGGAATCGCCCTTGCATCGCAACGACTTGTTTCCCTTCAAGAGTACCGAAGACGAGTTGTCCCGCGTGTCCTTCGACCGTTGATACTGGGAAGTTCGGGATTTCATGATATGGAATCGCGATCGGGTTTTCGATCTCATCCGCGAGGACACCCAGTCCTGAACCAAGAATCAATCCGATCTCCGGTTTTGCCTGCATCTTGCTTTCTAAAAACGAACGTGTTTCATTCCAGTTGACTGTCATCTGAATCGCTCCCTCGAATTATAGTTCTGTTAAAAAGCTTGTTCCATGTGCCGGCATCTTGACGGCGAAGTTTTCTGCGACCGTCGCTCCAAGATCAGCGAACGTTTCACGGATACCGAGCGGTTTTGCAACACCATTTTTATGGTAGGCAAGCAATGGTACGTATTCCCGTGTATGGTCAGTCCCAGCATGAACCGGATCGTTTCCGTGGTCAGCCGTGATGATCAAGAGATCGTCTTCGTTTAAGCGAGCAAACACTTCAGGTAGACGTGCATCGAACTCTTCGAGTGCTTGTCCGTAGCCTTGCGGATCACGACGGTGTCCGAACAACGCATCGAAATCGACAAGGTTTAAGAAGCAAAGTCCGTTGAAATCACGATCAAGTTGTTTCACGAGCTGATCCATCCCGTCCATGTTCGACTTCGTCCGGATTGCATCCGTGACGCCTTCTCCATCGTAGATATCAGCAATCTTACCGAGCGAGATGACATCGAGTCCTGCCGTCTCGAGTTCGTTCATGACCGTCCGGTCGAATGGTTTAAGTGCATAGTCGTGACGGTTCGCTGTCCGGACCCACGCTCCTGCTTCACCAAGGAATGGACGCGCGATGATACGACCGAGCATGTACGGGTCATCCCGTGTGATATCACGTGCGTATTCACAAATCCGGTATAATTCTTCTAATGGCACGACTTCTTCGTGTGCTGCGATTTGAAGAACAGAGTCTGCCGACGTATAGACGATCAAGGCGCCCGTCTCAACATGTTCTTGTCCGAGTTCGTCGAGAATTTCCGTACCAGAAGCCGGTTTGTTCCCGATGATCTTCCGACCTGAGAACTCTTCTAGGCGATGAATCAAATCATCCGGGAATTTTTCGAAGACACGGAATGGTGTATCGATCCGGAGTCCCATGATCTCCCAATGCCCTGTCATCGTATCTTTCCCTGCAGATACTTCCTGCATTTTTCCGTATGCCGCAAGCGGTGCTTCTTCAGCTGAGACACCTTCGATCGGTTCGATATGCGAGAGACCGAGTTTTGCCATGTTCGGCATGTTGAGTCCGTTGCGTTCACGCGCGATGTGACCGAGCGTATGCGAACCAAGATCTCCGAACTGTTCAGCGTCCGGTGCTTCTCCGATTCCTACGGAGTCCATGACGATCAAAAATACACGTTTAAATGATTGAGCCATTTGCTGTTCCTCCTATATACGAGCTGTAGTTGTGCGATTCCCGTTACGATTTTTCCCGGAAAGGGACTAGACAAAACGCATCATTTGTCTGAAGTCAGACCTTTAAAAGATAGAACCATCATGCCCGTGGATGATGTTTCTTATACACGTCGTGAAGTCGTGCTTTGTTAACGTGTGTATACATTTGTGTCGTCGACAAATCAGCGTGTCCTAGCATTTCTTGTACGACGCGTAAATCGGCACCATTTTCAAGTAGATGGGTCGCGAACGAATGGCGCAGGACGTGCGGTGTGATCTCTTTTTCAATACCCGCTTCCTTTGCCCGTCGCTTGATCATCTTCCAAAACCCTTGCCGTGACAAACGATCACCGCGACTGTTCAAGAAGACATCGTCCGTCTTTTGACCGCCGAGACTATTGCGCGCGAGGTCAAGATATGTCCTGACACTTTCAATCGATGTCGTACTCATCGGGATGATCCGGGATTTGTTCCCTTTCCCAAGACACGACAGATACCCGAGTTCGAGTTGCAAATCGTTCAACTTCAGTTGGAGCAGTTCGCTGACGCGCATGCCTGTTCCATAGAGAAGCTCAAGCATTGCTGCATCTCGTCGTGTAAGCGGATCGACACCGACGACCGAATCAAGCAAGCGTTCGACGTCCGTTTGACTCCAGACGACGGGCAACTTTTTCTCCGGTTTCGGTAAATCAAGATGACGAGACGGATCATGTGTTGCAAGTCTCTCTTCGACCAAATATTGATGGAACGAACGGATCGAGCTCGTCGCCCGGCGAACCGTCGATCGTGACTTTCGTGCTTCAAGCAATCGTTCAATATGGTCGACGATATGATGTCGGTGAACCTGTTCGAACGAGGAAACTTCCGCTGTTTCAAGCGTCTGTAAGTATTGATTTAAATCATTTCGATACGCAGCTGCCGTATTCGCGGACATTTGCCGTTCAATCACTAAATAATTGATAAATGCTTCCAGTTGTTCACGCACTGAACTCATCCTCTTCGTTTACGAAATCGCTTACTTTCCCATCATATCAAAGGTGTAAACCGTTGTGAAGAGGTCTGACCTATAAAATTGAAAAAGAAAAACCATCCGAAATTTCGTCGGACGGTCAGACTGTTTGTGTTTGCGATTGTTCCAACGCTTCCCGAGCATGACGCTCTTGGCAGACACGGCAGACGCCATGGAATGTCAGGCGGTGATCCTTGATTTTAAAGTGGAATCGGGACACGATTTCTTTCTCTACTTCTTCTAGCATGTCGTCTAAAATCTCTTCGACGGATCCGCATTCGATACAGACGAGATGGTGATGCGAATGACTCGCACCTTCTTGTCGTAAATCAAACCGGGATACGCCATCTCCGAAGTTGACTTTATCGACGACTTCAAGCTCCGTCAATAATTCGAGCGTCCGGTAAACCGTCGCAAGTCCGATGTCGGAGTTCTTTTCTTTTACAAGGAGAAAGACATTTTCGGCACTGAGGTGATCCGACTCGTGTTCGAGCAGGACACGCACAGTCGCTTCACGTTGGGGAGTCAGCTTATATCCTTTACCGCTTAGCTGTTTTTTGATGCGTTCTACACGACTTTCCATCATAACGCCCCCTTTGTTCGAACTGATGCTATTATCATAGCTGATAATCAGTCTTTTTTCAAATTAAAATGATTATCAACTGAAAATCATTTAAATGAGAATCATTTTAAAGTACGAATTTGCCAATGCTGGATCGCCATGATCGTTTTCGCGTCGACGATCGTTCCGTTTGCAACGAGTTCGAGTGCTTCTTCGAGCTTCAATGTCTTATTCTCAAGGAACTCATCCTCATCGAGTTGACGATCACCGGCAGTCAGACCAATCGCTTCATAGATATGTACACGCTCACTGCAGAAACCAGGCGCACCGTAGAAATCAAAGACATGTCGTAACTCTTTCGCGACGTATCCTGTTTCTTCCTTTAATTCGCGTCCGGCACAATCGAGTGGATCTTCGCCTTTCTCGAGTTTTCCTGCTGGAATCTCGATCGATAGACTCTCGAACGCCTTCCGGTACTGTTCCACGACGATCAAATCACCTTGTTCATCAAAAGCAATGATTGCGACGGCACCATTATGATAGACCAATTCACGGACCGAGGTATTGCCGTTCGGTAACGTGACGACATGTTTCTCGACATCAAAGACTTTTCCTTCATAGATCACTTCACGTTCAATCGTTTTTTCTTCCATCGGATGTGTTCCCCTCTTCTATCTTAGTTTACGTTCTCTGTCATGATTAGTATGCCGTTTCCGACGTATTGCCGCAAGACTTCGAAATCGTCTTTTTCATCAGATATGATACACTAGAAAGCAGAAGTTCCAAACTTATAGTTCATCTAAGAAAAGAGGGAATTGAACATGTCATTAGGATTAGGTACGATGACGATCTTAAAGCGTGGTCAGGAGGAAGCAACAGCAATCCTGCGGACGGCACTTGATGCCGGAATCACGCACTTCGATACAGCGGACGTCTATGCGAACGGAGCGGTCGAATCCATCATCGGTCAAACCTTCTCACAAGAGGATCGCAGTCGATTGTTCCTCGCCTCAAAAGGTGGGAATCGGATGAACGCGACCGGAACCGGTTGGACATGGGATCCGAGTTATGACTATCTGAAGCAAGCTTGTCTTGAAAGTTTGAATCGTCTTGAAACACCTTATCTCGACCTGTATTACGTCCACGGCGGCACGATCGATGATGACATCGATGCGTCGATCCGCGCAATGGAAGATTTAAAAGCAGAGGGGAAGATCAAGGAATATGGTCTGTCGTCACTGCGCCCGAATGTCATCGAATATTGGCTCGAGCATAGTAATTTCTCTTACTTGATGACGCCTTATTCGTTGCTCGATCGCCGCATCGAAGAGTTGTTGCCACGCTTAAAAGAGAAAAACATCCAAGTCGTTGCCCGTGGTCCACTGGCAAAAGGACTCTTGACACATGAGAGTGCTTCACGCCTGCAGTCGGTTGATCGGTTCGAACAATTCGATAAGGAAACGCTTGAAGCGAGTCTTCAAAAACTTCAAGATTTCCCGCTTCCTGCGCTTGCGTTGCAAGCCATCGATCAACAGGTCGACATCGTCCTTCCTGGTGCGTCGAGCGTGTCACAGCTTCAGGCAAACGTCCAAGCGATGAAAGAGTCGATCTCACAAGCTCAAATCGACCAGGCACTTGCTACACTACCGGTTCATCACTATACGGAACACCGGTGAGGTTTAACTCTTCATATCTCCGGGAAACTCCTTCTTTGTAACGTTCATACAGAGGAGGAGTTTTATTATGGCTCGTATTTTAATCGTATCAACAAGTGCAGATGACATGAATGGTCACAAAACAGGATTATGGTTCGAAGAGTTCGCAGCACCATACAACCTGTTTAAGGATGCAGGACATGACGTGACGGTCACTTCGATCAAAGGTGGCGACGTCCCGATCGATAAAGCATCGATCGTCAAAGAAATCTTGCCAAAATTCCAAGATGCACGCCGTGCGTTGCACGACACGAAAGCACTCTCGGAAGTCGATCCAGCATCATTTGATGCTGTTTACTTCCCAGGTGGTCACGGTGCAGTCGTCGACTTCCCGAATAACCCACAAGTGGCTGGTGCCATTGAAGCTGTCATCAAAAAAGATGGCGTCGTCGCATCAGTCTGTCACGGTCCAGCGGCCTTCGCGCACGTCATGATCGATGGCAAACCTTTCGTTTCAGGTCGTCAAATCAACGGCTTCACAGACGAAGAAGAAAAATCGACAGGTCTCGAAGATAAAGTACCATTCTTGCTTGAGACGACACTCCGTGGCGAAGGCGCTACTTTCCTCACATCGGATGCCGGTAAGGAATTCGCCGTCATCGATGGCAACGTCGTCACAGGACAAAACCCAGCGTCAAGTGAAGCAGTCGCAAAACTAGTCCTCGCAAAACTGGCGACACAAGCGTAATAGATAGTATTCATACAAAATGGAGCACGCGACATTATGTCGCATGCTCCATTTTTTCATACGTTATAGACGGTGAATTGAATCCAATCGTTCGAGGTCAGCTTCTGTCTCACGTGTTTTTTGTTCGAGTCGCTTTAACTCGTCCTCGAGTTGTTGCTGTTGTACCTGTAGCGCAGATCGTTCTTCCTCCGTATAGGAACGTGCTACTTCTTTTTCTTTGAGATACCACCATTTTTTGACCTTTTTAGGTGGTGGTCCGAGTTCAATCTGTTGCTCGTGTTGTTTGACCTCATCTATTTGTTCAGCATGCGCCAATTGAAGCTGCTTCAATTCCGCCTCATAAGTGGCTTGTCTCGCTTCAAGAATTGGTGTGAGGTACGCGAGGATATGCGCAGTAAAGTCTCGCTTGACGACCCGTCGTAACACATCTCGCCGAAGGGAAGCTTCCGAATGACCTGAGGCATTCTCCCAAACGATTGAATCCGCTCGTTCTAGAATCTCCTCTTCTTCTGCTTCTCCGAGCCAACGTAATTTCAGCAATAATGGTTCAAGGAGTGCCTCTTCTACATACGCCGTAAATTGCGAATACGAGATCGCTTCTCGTATCAGCGGTTCTTCATGTAAGCGAAATAATGCTTCCGCCTCTTCCTCAATCCAGTCTTCATAGTCATTAAAGTACATCGATTCTCTCCTTACTAAATCCTATTACAAAATAAAACTGGCTCGAATCCGCCATCTACATGACAGTCGAGCCAATATTGTTAGACGTTTGCTTCGTTCTTTTTGATTTCCGCGATTGCCCAGTCACACCAATCCAAGTAATTCAACATCATACGCAAGCCGTACTCACTCGTCAAGGTCTCCCCTAGTGTTGCACCGTTCTCGAGGTGGTCGTGACGCCAACTATGCATCATCTCGACGGCAAATTGATGGTGCCGCTTCGACTCTTCCAAATAAGCAACGGCTTCCTCTGGTGGGAGCAGATGCAAGAGCGACACCCGCATCAAGTTCTCATCCTTCATCTTCGGTTTGAATTCATTTGGTGTCCGTAACCATTCAACGAGCTCCGTACGCCCTTTATCGGTAATCGAATAGACTTTCTTGTCCGGCAAATCTTCTTGGACGATATGAACACTCGTCACGAGCTCTGCCTCTTCCATTTTCAACAACTCTCGGTATATTTGAGTATGGTGTGCGGTCCAGAAGTGGATCATCTGTTTTTTAAAAGTCGCGCTTAAATCGTAACCGGTCGCTTCCCCTTGGGTCAGCAGCCCGAGTAGTGCAAATCGTAATGCCACTGGCTGCACCTTCTTTCCTTCTTTTGTATATATACTTAATTATCTCAAATATATCTTAATTTCGCTACTCTTGCGTCGAACGAATGTACGATTAAAAAAAGACCTGCGAGCGAAATCACTTTCGATCGTAGGTCTTCATGCGTTATTTCTTTCCCATTCTTTCTATTTTCGTAATTGCTCGATTCCCTGTCGTACATGTCTCCAGTAAGAAGAAGGATGCGGAACGAATTGACGACGATCGAACCATTCGCCTGTCGTGTCCTGAATACACTCGATGGACATGTCAGCAATTCGCTCAAACTGCTCGATCGAAAAAGCAATCAATCGCTTCACTTCTGTTTCCTGGAGGACGTATGCGTCTATCGCTTGATCACTTCGAGCAAGAAAGACATGGCATCGCTCACAGTCCCAGAGCGACGCATCCCGAAACTCCTCTTCCTGGATGCCAAGCGGTATCAATTGATCAAACGTACACGTCAAACCAATCTCTTCCTCGAGTTCCCGGACACCATCCTCGACTGTCTCATTCGCAAGCAAGTGACCCGCTGCCGTGATATCAAGCATTCCTGGAAAGTCCTTCTTTTGTTCAGACCGTTGCTGGAGCAACACGACGTCCCGCTTTGGATCATAGACGAAACAATGAAACGTTTCATGCCACAAGCCGTTTGCGTGGACTTCTGATCGTGGACGAGGTCCGAGCAGGTTGCCCGCTCGATCCACGGTCATGATCATCTCTTGTTCACTCATCGCAACACCTTCGAAGCTTGATGGAACCGCTCCCCGACCGTATAGAGTTCAGCAATCAAGAAGACAATTGCGATCCAAATGATGGCACTTGGGAACAGGATCATCGCTGTTAGGAATAAGAACCCTTCCGTCCGCTCGACGAGTCCCGGTTGATATTGAAACGACTTGTAGCCGTAATTTTCACTGACTGCTCCGATTGCAAGGAACATCGTCATCCCAATGACGAATGATGCGACGAGCAACAGAATAACGACCTGCGTTTCCGGAAACCGAAGCGCAAGTCCAATCAATACTGACAGCTCGACGATCCGGTCGAGAACAAGGTCAAGAATCGTGCCGATTGGAGTCGTCTTTTCTTTTCGTGCCATCGTTCCATCGATGACATCAAGCATGCCCGAGATCCACAACAAGACAATCGCCGTTCCCATCATGTCGTTATAAACGAAAAAGCCCGTCGCACCACCGATGATGCCGGAGATGATCGTCACCTGTGTCGCCGATAATCCAATTTTCTTAAATAAGGTCGCCCCTTGATCAAATAGGGGTTGAACGATTTTACGCGCACGCGTATCTAACATGTCACCCCTCCTTTCTAACGATATAGCCTTCTTTCTCATGAATCGTCTCGTCTGAAGAAAGCACGAGTCGTTCTCCGGATGCTCGTTCGACTTCGTAGAATCGAACACCGTATTGAATGAGTTCTTTCGTAATCGTAACACGTTCATCCGTCTCCTTCGTCGGTCTTGAGACCAAGTTGACTGCCGTCAACGGATGCCATGTTTCTTCAATTTGAATGCCTTCGCCAAAAAACGGACTTGTCTGACTAAGTGTGATTGGAGTGCCATGATCGACGATTCGTCCGTGCTCTAAGACATAAACGACATCTGCCATCGCCATTGCCTCTTCCCGATCGTGTGTGACAAGGAGTGTCGTGACACCTTGTTCCTCGGTCAACTTCCGAATCAATGTCCGAAGTTCACGTCGTCTCGGTACATCTAGACTCGAGAACGGTTCATCGAGCAACAAGAAGTCCGGTTGACTCGCCAGCGCACGAGCTAAACTCGCCCGCTGCTGTTCGCCCCCTGACAATTCGTGAACAGCACTTTTTCCTCTTCCCTCGAGTCCGACGCGATGTAACCAGGATTCGAGCTCGATCGGTGTTAATTGTTTGGCACCGAGACGGATGTTTTGTTCGACGTTCAAATGTGGGAACAACAGCGACCGTTGAAACATCATCGTCACACCTCGCTGATTCGGTGAAAGGACAGTCACATCTCGGTCGCCGAACTGAATCATTCCGCTCGTCACGCGCTCAAGACCTGCAATCAGGCGGAGAAGCGTCGTTTTCCCACTACCACTCGGTCCGACTAAAGCCACACATTGTCCAGACGCAATGCTTACATCGATATCAGACAATACATGCTTCGTTCCAAATCGTTTATTGACTTGTTGTATCGTGACTTCCATTTAAACGCCTCCGTACGATTCGTATCCAACTAGAAAAAATAACGGCTTGTCCAGCATAAAAGAGAATGGGCAACCCGATCAACCAGAGCGTCGCTAGACGCGCCGCCCCTTGCGAATTACCAGAATACGCCGGGAATACTTCGAGTGATATCATGCGGACGATCCCACCACCAATCAACGCAACTAGTGCATACTGACTGATCGTGATCACCGTGACGAGTAGCGTCACGGATTGTAACGTCGACCGAAGCATCGGTCCCGTCAAATAGAACCAACGCTTGAACCGGTTTCCCTCAATCAAGACCATCTGTTCAAGCATCCGTTCTCCGAGCGCCTGAAATCCGTTCGTGTACAAGCGAACTGTATAGGGTAAGGTCGGCAGAAGCAACACGAGCAGGACACCAAAAAATCGATCTGCCAAACCAAGACGGATCCATGTCAAATAGAGACCGAATGATAGCAATAACACGGGAACGAACAGCGGCAAACTAATCAAGAACTCTGCTATACGAATCCGTTTCCCCGTTTGAAAGGCAATCGCTTTTCCTGCCATGTATCCGAAGAGATGATTTAACAATACGACGGCACAAATCATCGCGACGGTCGTGCCGAGCGTCGCTTCTAGGCGCGGATTCCAATTCCACTCTCCTGAAATCAAACCAATTAAAGGAACGATGAACAGGAGTATAACGAATACTGTCACACTGATTTTTTTCATCATTCGCTTCGCCCCCTACTGATCTTCGTTGCCAGTGGGCGTGTCAAACCAGTCATAAGCAATAGCAGGAGGAAGAGTCCTCCCGTCAAGACGACACTCATTGCAAAAGCGAGTGGTTGCTCCGATAAATCGCCTTGTGTATACAAATCGAATGCATAGACGCCAAGTAATTTTGGATAGGTCACGCCGAGCAGTGCTGGAATCTCATATGCGAACAGGATGAAGGCAAGCAAGATAAATGCTGCCTCAAGCATCGGAACGAGTAGGAAAACGCCCCGCGCATGCCAGAAGCGGCGCACTGGTGATAAACCGAGCATCATACCGAGTTCTTGATAACGCGAATCAAGGCGCCGGACCACCGGTAAGAGATAAAAAAACACGAACGGAATTTCTTTATACAGATACGTCAGGATGACACTAAAATAATTCCCTTCATGCGGTCCGATGACAGGCACATCACTCAAATAGAGAATCGCGAGGTATGCTGCTCCTAGATGAGGGATGAATAAAGGAATCGCAAGTAACGCAGCTAGTCGTGTTCTGCTCAAGAGCCTTGCGAGCACCACACCAATGATCAGCGCGAGCACCGTACTGATGATGGCCACGTAACTGCTGACGGCTAGACTCTCTAAAAAGACCTCATCCGTCAGTAGCTCGCGGTAATCAGCAGATGTCGTCATCGAGATACTGACCCATAACCCGTATAAGACCATCCCTGCCATCAAGAGTGCAGCAGGATATGCGTTACCGCGCCACACGAGACGGCCATTCCTTACGGATCATCTCGAAAATGGATGGGTCGAGTTCCGTCCGGACCTTTCCTTCAAAGACGCTTGGCTTTGGTGTCGACGGTGCAGCCGGTACATCAGCGAATTGCTTTTGTTCTGATGAATCAAGTGTCGACAAATCAAGACTCGTTCCGTCTCCCCAATACGTCGCATCATATTTTTTCAACTGTGCTTCTGGTGATAACAACGTATTGATCGCTACGAGTGCGCCCTTCGGATTCGGTGCGTTGAACGGTACGGAAAGGAAATGCGTCGACGCGATTGATCCATCCTTCAAGACGATCGGACGTGTTTGTTTCGGAAACGTTCCTGTCTTCACTTCTTGTTCAGCCCGTCGTTCGTTGAAGCCCATCGTGAAATCAACGTCTCCCTTCGCGTATAACTGATCGAGTTGGGCAAGTGTCTTTGGATAGGTCTTCCCTTTTTTCCAGAGATACGGTTTGATTTCGTTCAAATAAGCCCATGTCTTCTTGAAGTCTGCTTTCGGGTCTTTTAAGGTTTCATTCGATTCGACACCATACATGACGTGGCGGACGAAGGCATTCCCCGTAAAGTCCGTCACTTCCGGATAAGTGAAACGTCCTGGATTTTCCTTGACCCATGACTTCAGTGCTTTCAAGTCGGTCGGTGGCGACTTCACGTCAGCTGCGTCATAGTGCAACGTATATTGAACTTTCCCCCATGCGGCTTCAAGTCCGTCTGTTTTCGTACCACTATCTGAACTCTGTGCGGCAGCATCAACATATTTCATGTTCGGGAGGACTTTTGTGATTTCTCCATAGAGTAAATCATCTTTTTTAGCATTTAAAAAATTATCGCCATTGATCCAGACGACATCGATGACACCTTTTTCCTTACCTGCCTGTTTCTCAGCACGCAGTTTTTGAATGATATCCGCCGTCTCGATCGGGACCCGTTCTAACGTGATGTTGTGTTCCTTCTTCAGACGCGGTGCTACATACTCATCGATGTAGGCATTGATGCCGTCATCGCCGCCCCACATATACATCCGAACCGTTGATTTTTCCGCTTCTTTTTCGATCGTCTGATAAGAAGTCCCTAAGACATTCTTCGGCTCCGGTGTCGCATCCGGAGTACCACAGCCTGCGAGCAGCGTACCTAGGGCAAGAAAGCTGATTACCTTTGTTTTCATTTGTCGTTCTCCTCCGTCATCACTTTTTATCGAAGCCCGGTTTTCCTAACCACTCGATCAACCGTGGTATCACGCCGTACCCTTTTGCCGATAACTCCATCCACCATGGTGCATTGACTTCACGTTTACGTCGCTCTATTGCTCGGACGACAGTCGAAGCCAGTCGTTCTTTCGATAGGACGATGGAAGCGACATTTTGCTCATACTTCCGGTCGACATCCGCACGGACAAAAAATTCTGTCGCGATCGGCCCTGGATTGACCGTCATGACGTGGATGCCTTTTGGACGTAACTCCAGACGTAACGCGTTCGAAAACTGCAACATCGCTGCTTTCGTCATGCAATAGATCGTTGACTTAGGTGTCGGTAGTTTTCCGGCCTGACTGGCCACGTTGACGATCATGCCACCTTCTTTCAGTAATGGCAGACAGGCCTTCGTTAAGCGGACGGGACTTAAGACGTTGATTCGGTGCATCGACTCAATCGTTTCAATCGAGGTATCGTCTAGGAAGCTGAATTCCCCGAAACCTGCGTTATTAATCAAAATATCGATGCGTCCATAACGATTTGCGAGTGTTTTCGCAAGAATTTCAGGCGCCTCTTCCAAATCGTAGACCAGGTAGTCTGCCTGGAGTTCAGATGCTAACGTTTGTAACCGATCCTCGCGTCGTGCGATTAAAATCAAGTTTGCGCCTTCTTTATGCAGAGTGCGCGCCAGTGCCTCCCCGAGTCCACTTGAAGCACCCGTGATGACGATCGTCCGGTTGATGAGTTGCATTAGACTTCCTCCATTTTCGAATAGTAGAGGATACCTGATCGTTTCTCGACCGTGATCGCACCGCGGGCGACGAGTGTATCGAGGCGTGCTTTCATCTCACTCATGACAAGAGGGAATGATTTTTTTAATCGGTTTCCATACGTCACTTGTGCTAATTCGAATAACGTATGTTCTCCCGAAAAATACTTCAAGAGCTGATCACCACGTGCCTTGCGTTGCATCAATCGCTCTTCGACGAGTGCCGCGACATCTCGAATCGGAGCACCATGTCCGGTATAGGCGATTCGAATCTGTTCGCCTTGTAATTTTTCTAAGGAGTCAAGATACGCAAGAACGGGACGTTTTACGAGCACATCATCACCTGGTTGCGGTTGTTCGAGCAATGGATTCGGCTCGACTCGGTCGAGCAGATGATCGGCCGCGAACAACACACCATCGTCACTTAGAATTCCGATTTGGTCACTTGCATGCCCCGGTAGTTCGATGACCCGGTATCGCCCAGACGGCGTAATTGCGTCGCCTTCTTTTAATGTGAAATCAAGCTGACCTTTACCAAGCCATTTCAAGGCAGATTGATAGCTCGGTAACATCTCTTGAATCGCTACCGGAACACCAAACGATGTCGCCAATCGACGCAAGAATGCGTCCCCGTTGTTTAAGAAGGTCTCGTCCTGTTCCAAGTATGGACGTAACCGCGCATGTCCATAGACGGGAATGCCTTTTTCTGAAAAGCGATGCGCCATTCCGGCGTGATCCGCATGGTGATGTGTCACGATGACACGATCTAAATCCTCGACCTGAAGTTCATGTCGCGCAAGCGTCCGTTGCATCGTTTGCCATGCTTCAAACGTATCCGGTCCACAATCAATGAGGATGTTTTTCCCTTCCGTTCGTAGTACATAGCAGTTCACGTCCCCTACCGGAAACGGTGTCGGAATCGGAATCGGGATGATTTCGTCTGATACAGTCATACCTACACGCCTCTTTTCTCTCGTCCATTTTCTTTCATTATAGAGAGAATGAAGCTATAGCGCCAAACTTTGTGCGTCAAAGGGTAACATTTGTTTTCTAGCTTACGTTAAAGCGCGAGAAATGGATGCACAAAAAACCGACCTTTCCGCAGATTGAAAGGTCGGTCAGAAACTTATTTTAAGTTGAGGACTGTTAATTTGTCACGTGTCATCGAAGCTAAGCTACGTCCGACACCTTGGACGCCGAGACCCGATGATTTCACACCGATGAATGGGAAGTGGTCAGGACCACGTTCTGTACGACCGTTGATTTGAACAGAACCTGTTTCAAGCGCATCCGCTACTGCAAACGCAGCATCGATGTTCTCTGTGAAGACACTTGCTTGAAGACCGTATTCTGATTCGTTTGAGTATGCAATCATTTCGTCGACCGAGTTGACACGGATGATTGGAAGAACTGGTCCGAACGGCTCTTCCCAAGCAACGCGCATATCGCGTGTCACGTTGTCAAGAAGTGTTGGTTCGATCAAGTTCGCCGTACGTCCGCCACCTGTGACGAGCGTTGCGCCTTTGTCTGTTGCGTCCGTGATCAAGCCTTCGACGAAGTCCGCTGATTTCGTATCGATGAGCGGTACGACGACACTGTCTTGTTCAGGTGAACCGACTGTCAATTTCGCGATTCGTGTCTTGAGTTCTTCGATGAGTGCATCCGCTTGATGATCAAGAACGAAAACGCGTTTGATTGCTGTACAACGTTGACCTGAGTAAGAGAACGCCCCACTGATGATATGGTCTGCCGCAAGTGACAGATTCGCATCTTCAAGAACGAGCGCTGGGTCTTTTCCACCAAGTTCAAGGACAAGTGGAATCATTGCCGATTGACGCGACAAATGTTGTCCTGTGCCTGTACCACCAGTAAATGTGATCATGTTGATGCCTGGGTGAGACGTCAAGTAATCACCGATGACCGATCCACGACCTGTGACGATGTTGACGAGTCCAGCTGGAAGACCTGCTGCGACGAGTGCCTCGACCATCAAGATACCGCTGATCGAACCTTGTGTTGCCGGTTTGAAGACGACGGCGTTTCCTGTCATGAGGGCAGGTGCGAGTTTCGCTGCTGCCAAGTTGACTGGGTAGTTGAACGGTGAAATTGCAAGCACGACGCCGAGTGGTACTTTTTTGATGACCGCGATTTTTTTCGCGCTACCACCAGGGAACGAATCCCCTTGCATCATCTGACCGTCGAAACGGAGACCTTCTTCCGCTGTGTAGCGAATGATTTCAGCTGTCCGTTTGACCTCTTTGACGCCATCTGCACGTCCTTTACCGACTTCGCGCATGATGACTTCACCGATTTCGTCCGCACGTTTTTCGAGTTCCGTTGCCCAAGCGTGAAGCAATTCAGCCCGTTTGTTCGCTGGTTGTTTTGCCCACTCTGCTTGTGCCGCTTTCGCTGAAGCGATGGCACGATCGACTTCCGGTTTCGTCATCGCTTGAACGCGACCGACAAGATCCTCTTTATATGGTGAAGAGATTTCAATTGTCTCTTTTGATTCACTTTCATGCCATTGTCCATCTAGTAAAAATGTGTAGGTTGTTGCTGTAGTCATTCCACTCTACCTCCATTTATTTTTATCTCTCTCATTTCAGTGTGTGGCTGCATAGCTTATTGTAATCAATTGGTCTGACAAATGCCAAACTTTTTGCTTAACATATTATGAAAGCGATTACAACACTTTTTTTGTCAATTCAGAACTAGAATTTTCAGCGTAGCATGCCGATAACTAGTCAGAAGTGAAGTGAAGGTAATGGAAAGGGGCACAACCATATGTATAATCAGCACGATATTTTATTAGAAGCCGGCACGAACGAACTCGAGATCGTCATCTTCCATTGCGGACCATACACGTTTGGAATCAACGTCATGAAGGTCCGGGAAATCATCGTTCCGCTCCCGATGACACCACTCCCAGGTACACCGGATGCTGTTAAAGGATTGATTGAACTGCGTGGCGAAGTCATGACAGTCATCGATTTGCCGACGGTCATCGGTGTTCCCCACGATGAAGCAACCGAGGATCGATTGATCATCTGTGAATTTAATGGGGAAAAAAGCGTTCTGCGTGTCGATTCCGTGACGGAAATCCGTCGTATCTCATGGGAACAGATCGATACACCAAACGAACTCGCTCGTGGCATTGAGGGATTAACGAATGGTGTCGTCAAAACGGGCGACAAAATGATCATCCTGCTCGACTACGAAAAAATCGCACTTGAGCTCTCACGCAAGGATATCTTTGCCCGCGAAGAAGGGCGTCGCGTCCAGTCCCGTGACCGGTCCGACAAAGTCATCTGGATCGCCGAAGACTCGGAAATGCTCCGGACGTTGATCATCGAAACACTCGAGGAAGCCGGTTACCATGGTCTGAAATGGTTCATCAACGGTAAGGAAGCTTTTGATGCGTTTGAGAACGGAAGCAACTGTGACCTCCTGATCACCGATATCGAGATGCCGAAGATGGATGGACTACACTTGACGAAACGACTCCGTGAAGATGATCGTTATGCGGAATTGCCAATCATCGTCTTCTCTTCCTTGATTTCCGACGATTTACGCCATAAAGGTGAGTCGGTTGGTGTCAATGCACAAATCACGAAACCGGAAATCGGTCGTTTGATCGAAACGGTCGATTCATACGTCTTATAAGAAAAAAAGCCGACAGCATGTCGGCTTTTTTGATCTATTCGATTGCTCAACGCAGCGCGTCAAGATTTTTTCCAGTAAACACATCGAGCCAGACGACACGGAATTCCACCATGCATTGCTCAATCCGATCGACGATTTCTTGTGTTCCGGTCATTGAACCAGATTCTGCTTCTTTTTCAAGCAGTTCGAAATCATCAGCTAAATCATCAGCGGCAACGGAATAGGAAGCACCTTTTAGCAAGTGAGCGAGCTTTTCAGTTTGCTCAGCATCTTGCTTGGCGACGGCATCTTTTAGTTCAGGAAACTTTCGATCGAACTGCGCGATATACGTTTCTCCGATTTTTTGAAGGAACGCGTGATCCCCACCCGCGATCGATTGAAGTTCTTCGAGCTTCTTAGCATTAAAAAAAGGCATGTCTTCCCCTCCTCTGTTTTCATCTTATCACTAATCTTCGTAAAAAAAAATCGGAGAATCATTTACACGCCATCGTTTCTATTTCTATAATGAGACAGTGAAGAGCAGGAGGGATAGACAATATGTTGACGATTTATCGAAGCGATGTCACCGGGGCAGTCAACGAGATACAGGAGTTCACGAAGGGTTCCTGGATCCATCTTGTCAATCCGACAAAGGACGAAGCCGACCAAGTCATCGCTGCTACGAATATTCCAGAGGATTTCATTTATGACCCTTTGGACGTGGAAGAAAAACCACGTTTTGAAAAAGATGAAGAAGGTCTACTGATGATCGTCGACGTTCCCTACATCGAAGAAGAATCATCAGGACGCCGTTATAATACGATTCCGCTCGGTATCATCGTGACATCCCGTCATTTCATCACCGTTTGTTCGCAACAGCTCGATGTCCTGACGTTATTCTCGAGTGGTAAGTTGCGAGGATTCCGGACGAATTACCGATCGCGCTTCGTATTCCAGATTCTCTATAAAGTCAGTTCCTCGTATTTACGTTTCTTGCGTCAAATCGATCGTCGTATGGACGAACTTGAGGAAGAACTTCAACGTTCGATGCGAAATCAAGAAATCTTTCAATTGATGAACCTTCAAAAATCATTGGTCTATTTCATGACGTCCTTGAAATCGAACGATGGTGTGCTCGACCGAATCATTAAGACTCCGAGTCTTGAGAAACATGAAGATGATGAAGATTTACTGGAAGACGTCTTCGTCGAACACCGACAAGCGATGGAGATGGCTCAAATCTATAAAGACATCATCAGTTCGACGATGGATACGTTTGGTTCTGTCATCTCGAACAACGTCAACTTCGTCATGAAGTTCCTTGCCTCGATTACGATCGTCATCTCGATCCCAACGATGATTTCCGGAATGTTCGGGATGAACGTTCATGTTCCGTGGGAAGGTGAAGTCATTGGTTTCTGGATCGTCTTCGGTATGATGATTTTCTTCTCTGGCCTTGCAGCATTTATCCTATGGCGGAGAAGGTTCTTCTAGACGTTTGTATGGTTTCATACAAAAAAGACTAGGTAGCGGAAGTATCTGCTACCTAGTCTTTTTCTATTGCGCCTTAGTTAATCTCGACTGTCACGAGACAAAGGTCATCCGCTTCATCGCTCTGATCTGGTTGAATCAACTGATGGATATTCGGTCCTTGTTGTTCAATCAAGTTTTGAATAGCGTGGATCCCTTCATCAATACCTTTACTGTAGAGTTCCATGAAACCGTCCGTATAGAGGTAAACACATCCTGGTGAGACGAGATCGATCGTCTTGCTCGTATAGGTCGAGTCTTCGAACATACCGACTGGAAGGCCCGTATTCTCAAGCGGAATGATTTGATCATTCATGCGTAACAAACCAGGTGGGTGCCCTGCGTTCGCATAGCTGAGCTTCATCTCATCTAGGTCGATGTAAAGGTAAACGGCAGTGAAATAGATTTCTGTCTCGTCTCCCGGGAACAATCGACTCATCTGCTGATTCAATTCTTCAAGTACTTGTGCTGGATCACCAATTCGGTGCACGAGTTCAAATAAGATCGAACTCATCCCCATCGTGATCAGCGCAGAAGAGACACCGTGTCCCATGACGTCAAACAAGATGATGCCATATTTATTCTGAGAGATGCGATACCAGGCATACATATCTCCCGCTAATTTCTTAGACGGGATATACGTCGCCATGATGCGGATCTCATCGTCTTCGATATTCGCACTGAGCACACTCTGTTGCAGTTTTTGCGCCAAATCAAAGTCTTCCTGTAATACTTTTTCATAGCGTTTTCGCGCATCGATTGCTTGCTTCAGACCGATCGCATTACGAACTCGCGCGAGCAATTCCGTTTTTCGGATCGGTTTCGTCGTATAATCCGATGCTCCTGCATTCAGTCCATCAACGATATCTTCTTCGTTTGATCGCCCGGAAACGATCAGAATCGGTAATTCATCAAGACCAAACCGTTTTCGAATCAAACGTGTCGCCTCGATTCCGCTGATTCCTGGCATTTCGACGTCGAGAAGAACGACGTCCAACTGTTCGATGAATAACGGATCCTCCATCAATTCGATTGCTTCTTCCCCACTCATCGCCTTGACGACGTCATAGCCTTCATTTTCTAACAATCGCTCTAGGAGCATTAAATTCGTTAACTCATCATCTACGACCAAAATACTCATACGCCGTCACCTCGTTCCGTTTAACATGTTTATCTGACATCAGTTTAGCACACAACCTACAATTTCGTTTAGACGGAAGCTGCGTTTTCCGTCATACTAGAAAGTGAACGAAAGGAGGAGTGGACTATGTGGTTATATGTCGTCTCCATTCTCATCATCGTATTCGTCTTGGTCGCCTCGATCATCGTCATTTCGAAAGGATATGGCTACAAAGGCAACAAAGATGATATCGAAATCGATTATGATGAAATCAACCGAAAACTTCGTCACGAAAATGATGATAATTCATCCAACAAATGAACCTCTTAGACCATCATATCACGATGGTCTTTTTTATATTCATTTCAAATACATGTTATTTTTAAATGTTTTTGATTCACTCACAAGGGTATATCCATATCATGGTTAAATATTATCTCAAGGGAGTGTTCATCATGGAACCGAAGCTTCAACATGATCCACACGCAGCACACGCAGAACATCCGAATCGCCAGTTCGATCAGGAAGAATCATCAGGTCGTCAAATTAATCTCGTCACAGGGATGTTGCTCGGTGCCCTTGTCGGCGGTTTATTGACGCTACTTAGTTCTTCGTCCCGCCAAAATACGAAACAGAGCTTACGTGGTGCGAAGGATTCCGTTTCGACGCTCGCATCTTCCATCAAAGAAGATCCGTCAGGTAAAGCGTCACAAGTCATCAATCAAGTGAAGAGTGCTTCAAGCATCATCCAAGAAGTCGCGTCTGACGTTCAGAATGTCTATGACAAAGTGAACACAGAACTTGAAACGGTGAAGTCAGATGCCTCGACGGTGAAAGAGACAGTAAATGAGACGAAAGGTGACTTGAATGCGATCAGCAATAAAGTCGTCGAAGCGAAGGATGTCGCACTCGGCAAAGAAGAACCACCAGCTGAGCATGATGCTTCTAATCAACAAGCAAATGATTCTCAATCTTCTGAGGAAAAACATAAAGGTGAAGGCATCTAATCATTCAATGCACTTCTTCTTTCGCCCCGACGTGTTGAACATGTCGGGGCTTTTAGCGTAGGAATTGAACAACGATCGCAACACGTTCACGCATTCCGAATCGAAGGACTCCTGAAAGTGGCGTCTCAGCCGGAATCGCATCCGTCTGTAAACCAAGTTGCTGTGCTTCTTTTCGAGCACGGTATAAGTGGAAATCCGACGTGACGATTGAGACGCGTCGGACGTCCTTTGGCAACAACGCTTTTGAAAACTTTAGATTTTCTGTCGTTGATGTCGAGTCGGCTTCAAGGATCAATCGCTCTTCAGCAATCCCGGACGCCATCATTCCGCGTCGCATCGCTTCTGCTTCCGAAATATCTTCATCCGGACCTTGTCCACCACTTAAGATGAAGCGGACTTCTGAATGTTTTTTCCCATATGCCGCAGCTGCCTGAATCCGGTTATGTAGGATTTGCGAAGGTTTTTCTCCTTTGACACCAGCGCCGAGGACGATGACATACGGTGACGTTCCATCAGCGAGTGGTCGCTCCCCTTTGTTGACGAAAATACCGACACTGTACCAGAAGGCGACACAAGCGACTAGTCCCCCACCGACCATCCATTTGATGTTTCGTTTGTTAAACGTGCGTTTGATCATACCGTACGACCTCTCTACTAAAAAATGGCTTACGGTAGGCAATACGAATGGTTCTCCAAAAAAGTTTCAGCATAACAGGTTCGGACTCAATGAAAAAAGGCTGACTCAAAAAAGAATGACGCGTCTTTTCACGCCCTTTCCTCAGGCGAGACACAAGCCAGTTTTCCTGCTTTATTCAAGTAGGAAAGCGGGTCTTATTTGTCTCTGTCAGCGCAAAGATGCGCTTTTCCCTGTAGGAGTTGCGTGAAACGCGTCATTCTTTTTGTTACAAGATAGGGGTGGCAGATCATCATTCTGCCACCCCTATCTTTGTAGAGACTGACTGTTGAGTCAGCCCCTTTCCTATTTACTGACTCGTTATCAATTTCCCCAAATTGATGTTACGTATTCCGGATGATCGATGAACGGATTCCGGTTTTTTTGCCACTTCTCGAAGATGACATCGTTGCGACGTTTCTCGAAGCTATCAACTGGGTCAAGCTTATTCCATGCTTTCAGCGTCGACAATTTGCCGTGTAACGGGTTCGTACCATTATTGACGTTTTCTGAAGCTTCGAGATCGATTTCTCCGCCACCTTCATAACGAACCGCCATGTAGAAGATCATCCGTGCGATGTCACCTTTGACGCGGTTTGGTGGTTCCCATGAATCGCCATCACGGTAGCAATCGCAACCACTGTATTTCGTACCGCCATTGTCGAAGTCAAGATTCCCACGTGCACTGTTGACGACGACGTCTTCCGGACGCAAGTGATGCAAGTCTGTTCCAGGACCGTTCGTCGTACCAAAGTCACCGTGCGACTTTGCCCAGACATGTTCACGATTCCATTGACCGACATTCCCACCGTTGTTACTTTTCGCAATCGATTTCCCCGTGTATAACTCGATGACGTTATTCGCATTATTTGGATCTTGATCCGTTTCTTTCAGTGCTGTCCATACCGTGTCGTATGACACTTGTGTATGGTTGTCGATGATATCGTGCAGCGATGCCTTCAACGCTGCCCCTGTCTTCCCCGCTGCTGGTAGATAGTACGCATCGATCGTCGATTGTGACGTGACCATCTGCGGACCTGCTGAAACTTGTTTTGGATCAACTGTTTTTGCTGTGACCGGTGTAAAGACGATTGACCCGAGTGCAAGTGTTGCGGCAAGCGCACCTGTGACCTTTGACTTCCAGTTCATGTGTGTTCCCCCTTAAATGGTATGTATGAGAGCTGGTGTTACACGCTCATTTTCACACCGAATCCATTCCTGGTGGAAGATGGACGATAGACCTGCTTTTTTAAAGGTGAGTCGTCGTTCAGAATATTCATCAAAAGGCAACGGTTAGATGGTCCTGATTTTTTTCATTCATGACGTCAATCTCATCAAAATAATTCTTCAGAAGAAATATTCTAGGGTCAAAAGTCACGAACAAAAGAGACTTACAAATAAGAATCCGGGACGATATTCCTCCTGTCTGAAGCTTCCCTATAATAAATAATGCAAGCGCTTTCACAAATCATAAGGAGGTCTTTACGTGAAACAAAAAAGATGGATTTTAGCAACCGTCGCATCCGCTGCTTTTTTAGCGCCACTTGCGCAACCGATTGCAGTCGGCGCAACGGCAGACAACGGAACGATGATGCAGTATTTCGAATGGTATGTGCCAAATGACGGTAACCATTGGAACCGTCTCGGGAGTGACGCAACAAAGCTTGATCAGCTCGGAATCACATCGGTCTGGATTCCCCCTGCTTACAAAGGTACCTCGCAAAATGATGTCGGATACGGCGCCTACGATCTATACGATTTAGGTGAGTTCAATCAAAAAGGAACGGTCCGTACGAAATACGGCACAAAGGCGCAATTAAAAACGGCGATCGGACAATTGCATACCGCTGGAATCGATGTCTATGGTGATGTCGTCATGAACCATAAAGGTGGCGCCGATTTCACGGAAGCCGTCACGGCAGTCGAAGTCAACCCGGGTAACCGTAATCAAGAAGTCTCTGGCGATTATCAAATCCAGGCATGGACGGGTTTCAATTTTGCAGCACGAAATAACCTCTACTCGAACTTCAAGTGGAAATGGTACCACTTCGACGGCACGGACTGGGATCAATCACGTTCTAAGAGTGCCATCTACAAGTTCCGCGGTACCGGTAAAGCGTGGGATACGGATGTCTCAACTGAAAATGGCAACTACGATTACTTGATGTATGCGGATCTCGACTTCGATCATCCAGAAGTCCAGCAAGAAATGAAGAACTGGGGTAAATGGTACGTCAACGAACTTGGTCTTGATGGGTTCCGTCTCGATGCCGTCAAGCATATCAAACACGGTTACTTAGCGGACTGGCTCGCGAATGTTCGTCAGACGACGGGCAAACCATTGTTTACAGTCGCAGAGTACTGGCAGAACGATCTCGGCACGTTGCAAAACTACTTAAGCCGGACGAATTATCAACAATCCGTCTTTGATGCGCCGCTTCATTATAAGTTCGAACAGGCAAGTAAAGGCGGCGGGTATTACGACATGCGGACGATCTTTGATGGTACTCTCGTCAAGAGCAATCCAGTCCAAGCCGTCACACTCGTAGAGAACCATGATTCGCAGCCTGGACAATCGCTTGAATCAACGGTTCAGTCATGGTTCAAACCGCTTGCTTACGCGATGATCCTGACACGTGAACAAGGGTATCCGTCGGTCTTCTATGGTGACTACTATGGTACAAAGGGTACGTCGAATCGCGAAATTCCAGCACTCGCTTCGAAGATTGATCCGTTACTCAAAGCACGGAAGGACTTCGCGTTCGGGAAACAAAATGATTACCTTGATAACCAAGACATCATCGGTTGGACACGTGAAGGTGTCTCAGACCGGGCAAAATCAGGTCTTGCGACAATCCTTTCGGATGGTCCTGGCGGTAGCAAGTGGATGTACGTCGGTCTTCAGAACAAAGGAGAAGTCTGGACAGACATCACTGGAAACAACACGGCATCGGTCACGATCAACCAAGATGGTTACGGTCAATTCTTTGTTAACGGTGGTTCGGTCTCCGTCTATCGTCAACAATAAGCAATCAAAAAAGACTCTTCCGTATGTGGGAGAGTCTTTTTTTCTTCATTCTGCTAAACCGACACTCGATTTGATATGATCTTCTGTTTCAATCGCTTGTAAGAGGAAATGCGCCACATCTGCGCGATTGATCTGTTTCGCATCTTCCGGTACACCTGTATCTGCTTGACGATAAAGTCCCGTCAACGGACCGTTCAGTAAGCGAAGTGGTCGGGCTACCGTATAGTTCAAATCTGCTTGTTGTAAAAGCGCGATCGCTTGGCGGTGATCCTTCAGTGGATTTTTCAGAATCCGCTGAGCGAGCATCCCTTGTACACCCGGTAATTCATCATCAACACCGGCAGACGCAACATAACCGATCCGGTCTACCCCCTGTTTTTTCATCGCTGTCACGATCCGGACGAGACTTCGTTCTAAAAAGCCGCTGTATGCAAGACTCTCTGTGCCAAGAGCCGTCAGGACAGCCTCTTGTCCGGCAACAGCAGCCGTCACCGCTTCTTGATCGAGCACGTCGCCTTTAACGACGTGTAACCGTTCGTCACGTAGTGTCAGTTTTTCCGGACTGCGGACGAAGGCTGTGACCTCATGCCCGTGATCAATCGCTTGCTTGACCAGTTCTTGCCCCGTTTGACCCGTCGCTCCAAAAATAATCAATTTCATACAAAACACCCTTTCTCTTTCAAGAACCACTGATTCCATCATACCCTCACCACTCGAAAATGAATCGTCTCACCTTGTCTTTATTTTCAGAAAATTGTTTTTATTTGTTAAGCGTGTATGCTAAAATCTTCCTAAGTACATATGGATATTTTTTCCTTAAAAACAGGAAGGAGGATCGCTTGTGTTACGGCAACGCTTTATCATGTCGCTTGGTGTCATTCTGATTGGTCTGTTCTTGTTTCAAACCGTCACGACGTACGTCTATACGCATTACATCATGCCGGATCCTTTTAAAAAGCCTTCGATTGCAGAAACTGAAGCGAACGGCGAAATTAGTTTTAAAGAAGGTCACTCACCTACTAAAACAAAAGGCAAAATGCCTTTTGAACCGATCGATCCACGACCTGGTCCAAAAGAGCTCTGGAAATCTCTTAAAGCGGATGCTTCTGACTCCCCCTTTTCTTATCTGCAATATGTCATTTTAATCAGCTTGTTTAGTTTCATGGTCTGGAAACTCGTTCAGTCACATCTCGTGAAAAAACGGCGCAGGTCTACAGGAGAAGTAACGGATGACGTTCCATTTGCTCAATCAATCTTTCGTCCTGCTTCTTTAAGAAAATCGCCTTATCTGTATGCATCGTATTCGTCTTCACGTGTCCGTGATCTCGTCATTCGTTTTGAGCAACACTTACCGCGCAGTCAGCAACGTCGTCCGAACGAAACGCTTGAAGACTGGTTACGTCGGATTGAAGTCGCTGTCGATTTTCAGTTATATCGGAATATTCGCTACGGTGATATGTCGGAAACGATCGTCACGGATGATGAAATTCTACGCTTCGAACAACAACTAGCACGCTACTCAACCATTTAACTTTGGAGGGATTTCCTATGAAACTACAACAATTAAAAGACCAACTCAATTCGATCTATCTCGGTAAACCGGACGTCATCGATCTTTGTCTGACGGCACTCATCGCAGAAGGACATATTCTACTAGAAGATGTACCGGGAACGGGGAAAACGATGCTCGCCAAGGCGCTCGCTCAGAGCTTCGAGAGTGCCTTCTCGCGGATCCAGTTCACGGCGGATCTTCTCCCATCAGACGTCATCGGTTCAGACTTCTTCAATTTAAAGACACAGGAGTTCGAGAATAAACGCGGTCCACTGTTCGCGAACGTCGTCTTGATCGATGAGATTAACCGTGCCGTTCCGCGGACACAATCGGCATTGCTTGAAGCGATGGAAGAGCGTCAGGTCTCGATTGGTGGAACGACCTATCAGATGCCAGCCCCATTCTTCGTCATCGCGACGCAAAATCCGATCGAATCGGCAGGAACGTTCCCACTACCGGACGCCCAACTCGACCGGTTCATGGTCGCGATCGAAGTCGGTTATCCGGATTTTGAGAACGAACGGCGCTTATTGTCTGAAATTCTGACGAACGTCCGTCGGTCAGCTGTCGGCATCGCGTCAGGTGGCGACTTGATTTCCTGGCAGGAAGAGGCACGCCGCGTCCATGCATCGCAAGACGTGCTTGATTATCTATTACACATCGTTCAAGCGACACGAAACCATGAACTCATTGAAGTCGGTGTCAGTCCGCGTGGAGCGATTGCATTACTTCGCGCCTCGCAAAGCTACGCTTTCTTGAATCAACGCGACTTCATCATCCCGGAAGATATCAAATATCTTGCAAAACACGTCCTATCCCATCGCCTGACACTGACACTCGAAGGTGGAATCAAGACGACGAAAGCGGCTGTTTTGACGCATATTCTGGACGACGTGCCGGTTCCGGTCGAGATGGGGTGACGAATCATGCAGATTGAACGTTCCGTCCCGTTTTGGCTTGAACGCCGACTTTTTCCACTGTACGTCACGATGACGTTCATCTTCCTCTTCATTCCGCGTCTTTCCGTCCTCGGATTTCTGTTCGCAGCTTTGGCGACGATTCATTTCGTCGTCGGGCGAACAGAAAAGCAGTTACGACGGGATGTCGCAATCGAATGGAAACATTATGAATCATTGATGTTCAACCAGGAGAAGACGTCGCTCCATTTGCAAGTCTTCGGCGTCGAATCCTTGAGTCAGCTTGGGCTCGAAGCGACACTTCGTTTGCACACGGATGGCGGAGTCATCTTCACGGAGATGGATCCACTACACCCGGCGACGTTTCACGCAGTGATTGACTCTGAAGACGCAGTGACGATCCCGATTCAGACGGTTCGCCGCGGACCAGCCGAGTTCGATGAGATCATCTTAACGATTCGCCTGCCTTGGAAGATGGGCGTTTATCTCTTTACGTTCGATACGTATCCGTCGTTTACAGTCTTGCCGTCCTTGACAGCGCAAGCGACGCCGCTTCTTTTACAACGTTTACGGATCGGCGACCGACCGGACCGTTATTCACCGCTCAAGAACAAACTGGTTCAACTCGGTGCAAAACCCTATACAGCGGAACCGTCAAAAGAAATCGATTGGTATGCGACGGCGAAGACCGGTCGCCTGCAGGCGAAAGTGTTCGAAACGAGCAATCAGGATACGTTTACGATTGCCTTGAATTTATCAGCTCCGAGCGGTTACGGTCTCCATCAACAATTTGAGACGTTCATTGAACAAGCCGCATTCCTGATCAGTGAATTGATCAAGGAGGGCTGTAAGATTGAACTGTTCCTCAATCGACTCGACGGAGCGAACCGAATGACGCATCTCTCGTTACAAGAAGGACAACCACAATTAAAACATGTCCTGATGACGCTCTCGACGGTCTCGACGCGCGATTCGTTCATCGCAACGCAACAGTTCGAACGCTACGTACTGCGCCGGAAACATATAAACAGTCAGTTGATCCAAATTGGCAATGACCGGATCCTCGCCATCGGCTGAGGATCCAAAGAAAGGAGTTTTTCGCCTCATGGTGTTTATCGCCCGAAAATCAATTCAGCTTATCGTGGCATTTTTTGTCTTGATTACGATCAGCGCCCTTCCGGCGCTTGTCGCGCAAATGAAATTCAACCCAGCAAGCTACTGGGAAGGTCTGAAGCAACAATTTGCTCAATTAACGAAACTTGATGAGATCACTTATTTTAACGTGACTGCTCAAAAAGAAGTTCTACTACTCCCTTCTTTACAGCCCTATATTCAAGAGACGTTAATCATCTTTACGACAGCTATGTTAGTCTCCGTTGTGTGTGCGATTCTTTACGCCTATCTGTTTTATCGAAGTGGCAGACGAACACGGACACTATTGAAACAGACGACACGCACGCTTGAAATGGTTCCAGACTTGTTTTGGATCATTCTTTCACAATTCCTTGTCATTTATTTATTTAAAATGACAGGTTATAGCAACATCGAGATTGCAGGTACATACGCTGACTCTATTCGTTTCTTACCGATTGCCACCTTAACGCTGACCACATTATTTTTCTTTATTAAATGGCTGACGACACAAGTACTCGAACAAGAATCTGCACCATTCCTCGAACTCGCACGCGCAAAAGGCATTCGTCCGACCGCCCTTTTCTGGAAACATTTACTGCCAACGATGATCTATCGGTTTTATCTATTTTTCCGAGCCAATATCATTACGATACTATCGAGTTTGTTAATCATTGAGTACACTTTCCAGGTCCAAGGTCTGTTTCGCTTCGCCCTTTACTTTGGACAAATGCCAATTTTGATGGTCATCTTGTTCTTAATCTACCTACCCATCTTCATCATTGATTTACTGGCTGAGTGGTTGATTCCAAACGCCTGGAAAGGTGGGATTTGATGCGCCGTACCTTGATGAAAGACCCAGTTTTCTGGCTCTGCCTCATTCTACTTACCGGTCTACTATTGCTAAGCTTTGGTAATACGATTTTCCGCGATGGTCAAGTCGATCAGATTTCGAACCGGTATGCTGAAGATGGTACGTTCCTTGCGACGTCACCACTAAAACCGTCAAGTGATCAATGGCTAGGTACGGATCGGTCCGGTAATGACCTTTTCCAAATGATGATTGAAGGTTTTAAATGGACGATTGGTATATGTACGATTGTTGCGATTAGTCGAATGACTCTCTCATTAGTCGTTGCGATTCCGTTAGCTTTTCGAAATGCTCGTGTTAATCGATACTTAAAACTTATCCTTGATGGTTTTTTAGTTTTACCACTTTCTCTCGTTTCTTTACTGCTTTTATTTTCATCTCTTGTCTTCATGGATTCGACTGTAGTTCCACCATTGTTCGATCGCGTCTCGTTTGAGTTGATCGTCCTGATTCTCCTTGGTATACCCTCTTTGTCGCTTTATCTAATTGCTGAGACTCGTCAATTGCTCAATCAAGAATTCATGATCGTCGCCCAGACACTCGGTGGTAGTCCGTGGTATCGGTTTAGACGTCATATCTGGCCACACCTTGTTCCGACATTGACGATTGTCTTCATGCAACAATTCATTCAAACGTTGATGTTGCTGATCCATTTATCACTCTTAGGTATTTTCTTCGCCGGAACAGTCAATTTATATGAGGGTGTCATGCCAACGATCTTTGAGTGGTCTTCAATGTTCGGTTATTACTACAATCAGTTTTCAGCGACGTCGTGGCTCAATCATATGTTCCTCGTTCCACTGATTGGACTAGCATTGATTGTCTTTTTCAGCAATCTGTTCATGAGTCGACTCGAACGGGCTTTCCGCTTCCGCCAGCAACTAAAACCAATCAAGCTATCGGCATCTCGTGCTCAAGACGAAGCCGCTGCGACGTCGATGGTCGATCCCTTTACACTCGTTGCCCGGAACTCCCGTCACGATTCTGATTGACAATCCATTTTTTTCCTCTTACACTAGAAAAAAACATGAAATGAGGGCGTCCAATGTAAGTCATTCTGAATTCTCACTCCTAACTAAATACGTACGATATGGAGGTCATTCAGAATGAACCGGTTTACGCTTTTATTGGTCAGTCAATGGATTGCGAATGCGGGAGATGCGCTCTATATCGTCTCCCTGATCGCGATGATCTATCAAACGACAGGGCAAGCGAGTCTCGCTGCCCTGTTTCCCGTTCTCGTCACAGCAGGCATGACAGGAAGCGGCTTCTTATTCGCCCAAGTCGCTCAACGTGTTCCCCATGCCTCCTTGTTATTCGGCAGTCAACTCCTCAAGACGATTCTATTAGGCATCATCTGGGGATTTGATTTACCACTGCCACTTATCCTCGCACTCGTTGGGTGTATCGCTTTCTTCGATGGATTTGCTCGTCCGATCGAAAGTGCCTTCATCCCTCGACTGTGTCAGGATGTCCAGAAAGCTAA
Organism: Exiguobacterium sp. OS-77; assembly: GCF_000414195.2. Taxonomy (NCBI): domain Bacteria; kingdom Bacillati; phylum Bacillota; class Bacilli; order Caryophanales; genus Exiguobacterium; species Exiguobacterium sp. OS-77. The sequence goes on from NZ_DF239008.1 coordinate 2,165,508, forward strand.
CAGTCTCGTACAAGGTTCGAATCAAGTAATTCAACTTATCATGTGGCCGCTCGGCGCCATCCTGGTCAGCTGGTTATCGCCTCTTTCCGTCTTGTCCGTCTCGGCTGGTCTGTTTTTAGGTGCCAGTCTCATCAGCTATCTGTTCTATCGAAGTGTCCGCTCTCTACCCGACCCTTCGATGGAAGAAGAAGACGTCTCCTTCCGGTCGAGTATTCGCTACACGCGATCGCATTCTTTCGCGAAAGCCAACACCTACCTCGTCGGAATCGATGCGTTCGTCAGTACGGCGTGGATTTCTGCTCTGTTTCTCGTCTACATCGATACACATTTCCAGCTATCGGAACGCTGGTGGGGCATTCTAAATGCCTTCTATCTGCTGAGCATGATCGCCGGTAGTTACATGATGTTACGTCGTCGTGGAACGCGTTCGTTGCTTTATTGTAGTATCGCCTTTTCGATTGGGGCGACCTTCTTGTTTGCTTTCGCTCCAATCGTCACACTTGCCGTGATCGCTTGTCTGTTCCAAGGCTTCGCAAGTCAGGTCCGGGCGATCGAGATTAATACGTTGTTGCAGACGACGACACCACTCGAACGGTTACCGTATGTCTATAGCGTGCAACAAACCGTGTATGCACTCTGCTTCTGTCTCGGTAGTCTGCTGTTCGGATGGCTTGCCGATCTGTTTGCGATCGAGCTTGTCTATGCGCTCGCAGGAGCCCTCTCCTTGTTGATGTGGCAACCGGCTCGCCAGGTATTGGCACGTTCCTCTCAGGAGCAACGACACGTGTCGTAATAAATGACAGTCAAAAGGACAAAGGTCAATGCACCTTTGTCCTTTTTTTGATTCAGTTCTGACGCGTTCGCGTCACACTATACAACAGAAGCAATATAAGTGAGACGAGACCGAGCGCAGCATAGGTCATCTGAAGCGAGAAGACACGTTCGACGAAGACGAATAGCGTACCGGTTCCAAGCACAGCTAAACGTTCAATGACTGAGATCAGCGACGTAAACGTTGCGCGTCCATTTGTCGGCGCAACATCTTGGATGACAGTGGTCACATAAGGCTCAGCCCAGCCATAGCACAAGTACAGCGTCCCGAGTAAACCGATACTGACGAGCGGAGAGGCAACCGACAATCCGGCAAGACACACGATATAGATCATCGCCCATCCGACGGGCGATCGGAACCGAGATAAGGACGCACCAATCGCCTGCATGATTTGGAATAACACGAAGACGAATCCGAAATGGACCATCGGTATCGTTTGATCCCGTAGATAGAGTTGCCAAAACTCATCAACGAAATCAATCGTCGCCCCGTATAACAAGACAAGACAAAGAATTCGGACGTAGACGCGTCGAAACGAAAAACCGTTTAGCAATGTCTTCAACGAACTCGTCTCTCCGTCTTGTTCTCGCGATGCTTCCTTTAAGAAAAACGTCAGGAGTACTGTTCCGAGCAAAACCCACCAAGACACGTGATAGTGCCAGATCAAGTCTACCGATCGCACGGCGTAACTCCCGACGAGTGCCGCAAGTCCAGACGTCAACAAACCACCGATTGAAATCACTCGCCAGATCGTCTCGAATCGCTCTTCTCTCCTATGCATTCGCAATGTTTCATAGACGTGGGCTTCAAGCGCTCCACTAAGTGCTGCGCCACCGATGCCAGCAAGGGCCATCGCCAAGAGGAAAGCAGGTAATGAGTAGGCTTCAAGCAACACCGTAAACGATAACCACTCACATACGAAACCAGCCAGAATGAACGGCTTTCTACCCCACCGGTCGGATAACAAACCGAACGGGATCTCACCAATCAACATGACCCAAGCAAAGACGATTTCTGCGATGACGACGTCGGCAATTCTCATCCCCCGGTCTTCCCAGTAAAAGCGTTCAATCACATAAGCTGGAATGAACGAACTACTGGCTTCGATCAGGATCCAAAGAATGAGTGATCGTCGGACTTAACATGGCCATCTGCTTCGCCGCATCTCCTCACTTCCTTTCTGTTTGATAGTAGTTAATTCCCGTTTTGCAGATGAAACCAACAAAAAACGTTCTTTGATTTTTCAATCAAAGAACGTTTTTGACATTAACAATCCTCCACCGGTTCCGTGACCGGTACGACGGACTGGACGATCGGTAGTTCGACGATGAACACGGACCCGACACCTTCCGTTGATTCGACATGAATCATTCCTTCGTGCGAACGAACGATTTCCTGACAAATCGCAAGACCGAGACCCGTACCGCCGATTTTTCGACTATCCGAATTATCGACTCGGTAAAACTTACTGAACAGTTGTGGTAGCGCGTGACGTGGAATACCAATCCCTTCGTCTTCGATCTTCAACTGAACCCGGTCTTCGACTTGACGCATCGTAATCGTGATCTGACCACCATCTGGTGAATACTTGATCGCGTTGTTGATCAGGTTCGTGAACAGCTGGCGCATTTTTTGTTCATCGGCATGAATCCGACCCGTCGTCGTTTCTTCAAAATCAAGGACAAGCTCGTGATCTTTTGCCGAAGCGGTATGGAACTCGACCGTTTCCTGAATGACTTTCGTCAGATCAAGCGGTTTAAAGTCATACTGTTGCTGACTCGATTCCATGCGCTGGACATCGAGGAAGTCGTTGACGAGATTCGTCAACCGTTCGGTTTCCGCATGAATCGTTTCGAGATACCGTTGACGTTTTGATTCCTGGACGTCGCGCGCGAGCATCAATTCCGTATAGCCGTAAATCGAGGCAAGCGGTGTCCGCAACTCATGCGATACGGTCGAGACGAATTCCGATTTCATCCGGTCGATCGCCGTCTCTGCCGTCACGTCACGTAAGACGAGCATCGTACCGCGGAAACAACCACCGTAATGAATTTCCTCTGCATACAGCGTGACGAATCGCTCTTCCTTGTTTAAGGACAACGCCAAGCTCTCCGTCGGAATTTCCTGACTGCAGACATGATCCATGTAGGTTAAGAACGCCTCATGTTGATCGACCTGCACTGCCAACTCTTCGATTTTGACGTCGAGCGTCATCAATCCTTCTTCCGCCACTTGATCGTGCGCCGGATGATGGAATAAAGCGAGCAATGGTTTATTGGCAAAAATCGTCTCTCCTTCGATATAGATGACCGCTTCCCGAATCGAATGGAGAAGTTTGGACGTCTTTTCCCGTTCTCGTTCGACTTCTTCAAAGACACGCATCCGGAGCAAGGAGAGTGCCAATTGACGGGAGAACGACCAGATTTCGTTCGTCTGGTCTTCCGTAAAGGCATCCCGGTAACGAACGAGGTAAATGCTTGCAATCATCGTGTTCGTCGCTGGATCCATCACCGGTACGACGATTTCGTACATCGTGTACGGATATGGGAGCGGATGATGACTCGCGACTTGTTTCGTCGAGCGAACAGCACGTTTGTTTAGACGTGTGCGTTCGAGTAATGACGTCGAAGCATGTAATAACTGGTGCTCCTGAGCTGCCGTCATCCCGTACGAGACGAGATTCGTATAGCGGTCCTGCTCTAAGAAGACAATCGCTCCGAGCTCCGCATCGGTGATCGTGATCAATTTTTCGATGATCGCCGGATACGCCGTCAACGTTTCGCGAGACGCGAGTGTCTCGGTCAACTCATTGCGATAACGCAAATGGGTCTCGTTACGTAACGTGATGTCGAGTGCTTCTTCGAGTTCTTCCTGTTGCGATTGAAGTTCTTCTTGCTGGGCAATTAATTCTTCCTGTTGACTTTGTAGTTCGTCGTTACTTGCGACGAGTTGATGTTTTTGCCCGGAAATGGCGGCTGCCATCTGGTTGAACGTCGTCGTCAATTCACCAATCTCATCTTGACGATTCGTGATGACGATCGGCGTCGCATCTTCACCTTTAGCGAGTCGCCCACTTTCCCGGTTCAACTGACGCAACTGACGCGTTAAGCGGCGGACGAATGGTCGGACGAAAACGAGAGTGATCAATAAGAGGATTGCGATATTGATTGCTCCAAGAATTTGCGACGAGTTCACTTGTTTACCAAGCCGCTCTTGCGCCGCCATCTCTTGATCGTTTAAGGAATTACGATATTTTGTAAAAACGCTCTCCATATCAACGATACTTGAACTCATATCAGCCGCACTCTTTGTCTTGATATTGAACTTTCGCTGTGGATCGAGTGGTTTTGATTTCGTCACTTTTCCGAGCGTCGGCATCTTCAAGAACGGCTCCGTCACTTTGCCGTCTTTTTTCGCCGCGACATAATTGACGAGGCTTGGCATGACGCGTTGGGTATACGCCGTGTAAAGTTCCCGTGCGTCCGTTGCATACTGCCGTTCTTCTTTGAAGCGTGCATTGCGCTCGAACCAAGTCGTTTGTTGATTGATGCCATTTTTCTTTGCTTCGATTTCTTTTAACATCTCTTCGTCACCAAGCAAGACGAAGCCACGCATCTCGTACTGCATGCTTTGCCATGATTCGTACAAATCGGTCGCTCGTGTCCGATGTTCGTTTAACATCTTTAATTCTTGGCGTAATTCATCCACCTGTTGTTTTGTATATAGGTAGACACCACCTGTCGTTAACAGCAGTGTCAGAAAAATCACATAAAACGCAGACATGATTTGCCGCCCAATCGTTCGATTCAGCCATGTTTTCATTAAAGGAATTCAACTCCTTTCCCTTTATTCTTCTCCAGCAATAAAGGTATTCCCGTCCATTCATTGTAAACTTTTTTCAATCGATACACAGCATTCTGCTCAAAAAGATTTCAATTTCATACAACTTTAATCTAAATCGTTGTATATGACAATTAGATGTCACGATTCGATCGTTTTCAACAAAAAAAGAGCCCCTCAGGACCCTTTTTTAATGATGATGGTGATGGCTATGGCTATGGCTCCGGACCGGCTGTTCGTCCGCTAAATGATCCGCATCCAAAATACCGAGCCGTAAGTACTGGGCGACGACTTGTTTTTTCGTCGCTTCGGAAATCTGATCCGTTCCTTGGACAAGCCTTAAGATGCCGGTCGCAATCCGGAACGGTTCGAGATTCGTCTTTTCAACCGGAAAACTTGTCAACGTTTCTAAGTAAGCGACGTAATTCAGTGCATCCGATTCATTCGGACTGACGAGACGCGCCGCATACTCGCGCAGTTGTTGCGTCAATGAATTCGTCGAAATTCCCTTTGAGGCCGCAGAGATAACTCCAAACAGAATGAAACCGATGATGAGAACAAAAAATCCGACCATGAAAATCGGCATGCCCGAGAAGAAGCCGTCGCCTCCCAGTTCGCCTTCCATGAATGCTACTGTGAACATAGTGAACCCTCCAAATGAATAGAATGATGACGATCACTTATCCTACGTCATCCTCTTCAAGGAAGTTTCACTTAGTTAGGTAGTTTTTGTAAGTCAGCTTGGAACCAGTCTTCAACGAAGAAGCGTTCCTTCTCCGTCTCGATTTGATACGAATACAATACTTCGAAGTCGCCCTCCGTCAACATCGGTAACGTCAATTCGCGCACGAGTTGGCGTAACTCTTCCGTCAGCTCAGCTTCGTAGCGGATGAATCCATCTTCCCGGTGCTCGACTTCCGTCAAGTACGGAAGTAGGATGTGTTTTCCGAATGATTGTGGATCATCGATCACTTCCGCAGTCACACCAAACAGTTCTTCTGCTTCTTCGACCAGTCCTTCTGCCGACTGTACCTCAATGTGGTCCGGAAACCAGACCGTCAAGCGGCGCCCTTCTTGTAACAGTCGCTCAAAGACAGGACGAAACGTTTGATTTTGAATCAGTTCGTATTGCATCAGTCTTCCCCTTTCGTGAATTCGAATTTTAATTGATCACGTTCGAGATAGAGCATCGCCTTAAACTGGCGCGCATTCTTTTTCATCTCGAGTGGCTTTGTTTTTTGACCCGCTAGTACTTTTTTGACTTCCGTTTGCGTCAGTCGGGCACCAAGGATCGTTTTCGGTAACGTAAAGCCACAGTTGTTCTTTTGATAGCCACTGCAGCCATAGAACTTCCCACGATCAAGCACTGCTGATTGACACAGCGGGCACGGACCGACCGGACGATTCGTTGCACCCCGCGGGGACTTGCTTTTGACTTGTGTCGGATCAACGGCGAGTTGTTCAATTCGTTGTTTGGCATCGACGACGAGATGCTCCGACAATTTTTTCGCCTGTTCAATGAACTGGGCAGCAGATGCCTCCCCTTTACCGATTTGCTCGAGACGGCTCTCCCACTTCGCTGTCATCTCTGGCGAAGCAAGAATACTCCCCGTCACGGCATCAATCAAGATCCGACCTTTTGGCGTCGGATGAATCTCTTTTTTGACGAGTTTGATGTATTCCCGTCGTTTTAGTCCATCGATGATCCCGGCACGAGTTGCTTCCGTCCCGAGTCCCTCGACTTCCTTCATGATCGCTTGCAGATCGTCTTCAAGCAACTTACCAGCTGTTTTCATACCGAGGATGAGCGTCCCTTCCGTATAGCGTTTCGGCGGCTCCGTTTGTTTCTCGAGCAGTCGACAGCCTTTGATCGGCATCTCTTGTCCTTGTTCGACGGCTGGCAATTCGACTTCTTTTGACTCGATTTGTAAGACCTGTTTAAAGCCCGGATCAATCGTCCGACTGCCGCGTGTTAAAAAACGGTCCATCTCACGCATCGTCACGATTTCCGTTTTCTCCGAGACAGCGTCCGGTGCAAAGGCAGCAAGAAAACGGCGAACGATTAAGTCGTAGACTTGCGCATCTCGTCCGGAGAGCTTCGCGACGGCACCCGCTTCTTCTGTTGGAATGATCGCATAGTGATCGCTGACCTTTGCCGGATTGACGTAGCGCTTATCGTTAACCGGATTGTTCGTCAGGACATCCTTGATTGGACTATATTCCGCTTGCTTCAGTAACCGATCAAGAATGACCGGGAACTGTCCTGCCTCCTCTTTCGTCACGAAGGAAGAGTCCGTTCGCGGATAACTGATCCAACCACGGATATAGAGTTTTTGCGCGATATCGAGCGTCTCTTTTGCACCGAGACCAAACCGTCGGCTCGCTTCTGTTTGTAAGAGTGACAAACTGAACCAAAACGGTGGTCGTTCCGTCTGCCGCTTTTTCTCGATTGATGCGACGACTCCGGTTCCTTTCGTCCGATCCACGATCGCTTGTGCCTGGTCCCGGTCACTCAGTTTCGTCTGTTTCTTCGCATTGATGTATTTTCCTTTGTATTGCGTAAAATCCGCCTCGACTTCGTAGTACGTCTCCGGTCGAAAATTCTCGATCTGTTTTTCCCGTTCGACGATCAGTGCAAGCGTCGGTGTCTGGACCCGTCCGAGGGAAAAGACGTCGGCGATGCCCTTCTTCTTCAGTAACGTCGTATACGCACGGGACGCATTCATCCCGATCAACCAATCGGCACAAGCGCGACTCATCGCCTCGTGAAAAATGTTCTCCGTTTCCTTGCCATCGAGCAGGTTCGCAAAACCATGGTCAACGGCTTGAGGCGTCAGACTCGAAATCCAGAGTCGTTGCAACGGTTTTGCGTTGTTCGCGAGACGTAAGATCAATCGGACGATTGCCTCTCCCTCTCGCTCGGCATCCGATGCTATAATGATGGAAGTCGTCGTCCGCTCATTCAATAATTTCTTGATGACCTGGTATGGTTTACTCTTGCCTTTTGCCAGTCGGTAATCAAATCGTTCCGGGATGATCGGCAGATGATCGTAGTTCCATCGTTTCCATTTGGCGTCATAATGCGCTGGCTCCTGCAGTTCACATAAGTGTCCGACCGCATAAGCGAGTTTTGCTCCTTGCGGAAACCGGTCACATGGTTTGATTTCAATGTAGCCGTCCCGCTTCACCGATGGATACGGAGCTGCCAGTTTTTCCGCTTGTTTTGGTTTTTCAGCAATGATCAATTGCACACGCTTCACCCTCATTTCCTTACTTCAGACATGTGGAGGTACCCATGCCCTATTTTACGTTATTCATGGCTTTATTCTTTATTTCAACATCGGCAATCTTCGTCAAGTGGGCGGAGACACCGATCGAGGCTGTCGCCTTTTACCGCATGTTGTTCTCGACCTTGTTGTTGCTCCCGCTCATTCGATTGAAGGAACTGTTGCAACTCAGTTCGTCAACGATCCGGCATATGCTATTAAGTGGCATTTTGCTCGCCGGGCATTTTTGGCTGTGGTTCCTCTCTCTTGATTATACGACAGTTGCGAGCTCGACGCTCTTCGTGACCGCGAGTCCGATTTTTGTCCTTGCCGGTAACGCGTTATTCTTCAAACAACACCCGTCACGCAAGGCACTCCTGTTCGTTGCTGTCGCCCTATTTGGTGGCGGTCTCGTCGCTTACGGAGATATCGCCGTCGGCATGCGTGCCTTGATCGGGGACGGTCTTGCCTTGCTCGCAACGATTTTAGTCGCTGGTTACTGGTTGCTCGGTCAACATGTTCGCACGAGCGTCTCGACGAACCTCTATTCGTTCGGTGTCTACGCTGTCGCGTCGCTCGTCTTGCTTTTGTTATCGTTGATTCAATCGACGAATCTCGTCGCTGCGTTCCAACAGGATTGGTGGCTGTATATTCTTCTTGCCGTCTTCCCGACGTTACTCGGTCACAATTTATTCAACTGGGCGCTCGCTCGTGTCAGTGCCAGCATCGTCAGCATCACGATCCTTGGCGAAGCGGTTTGGGGGATGATCTTCGGATACTATCTGTTCGATGAGAAGCTGACATGGATTCAAATCACCGGTGCCGCTTTACTATTGATCGGAATTGGATTGTTCCTCCGACGCAACGAACGCGATATTCGCGAACAACTTGCCCAACGTGAGAGTGCCACTAGTCAATCCTCCTAATGACAAGGGGCTGACTCAAAAGTCAGTCTCTACAAAGATAAGGGTGGCAGAATGATGATCTGCCATCCTTATCTCGTAACAAAAAGAATGACGCGTCACACGCCACTCCTACAGGAACAAGCGCATTTATGCGCTGTCAGAGACGAACAAGACCCGCTTTCCTGCTTCAACGAAGCAGGAAAGCGGGCTTGTGTCTCGCCTGAGGAAAGGGCGTGAAAAGACGCGTCATTCTTTTTTTGAGTCAGCCCCTTCATTACGATCGTGGATCGTCAGGTCGAACTTTCGGTAAACGCCATGTCATCGCGAACGCAAGAATCGCACAAAGAACGCCACCGATGAAGACGTAACGTAATCCATGTGATAACGCGATTTCTGCCGCATACTGCACATCCTGTCCGAACGTTTTTGCCGTACTCGATTGGAAAAATGGATCAATCGCGTACCCTGAGAGCGTGTCCGACGCTGAAAACGAACGAAGGATGGATAGGTTGAAGATCGTACCGAAGATCGCAACACCGAGCGTCTGTCCCGTCGTACTCAAGAACGAGTTGACGGCCGTCGCTGAGCCACGAAGTGACCAATCGACGGAAGTCTGCAGGACGACCATGAAGACGGGTTGTGAGAGACCAAAACCAATTCCAATCAGCGAAACGGCAAGATAGATGAAAACATCACTTGATTCGCGCGTGATCAACGATAAAATCACTGTACCGACGATCAGCAGTCCCATTCCTGTCATCGTCCGATACCGGGGTGAGGCGGCACCAATCGTCCGTCCACCGATAATGGCGGTCAGCGTCCAAAAAAGCGACAGTGGCATCAACATGAAACCAGCTTCGGTCGGACTCTTGCCGAGTACCCCTTGGGCAAAAATCGGAATATACGCTGACATCGAGACGAGTACCCAGGCGGAAAAGAAGACCGCTAAGTTGATCACGAGAATGACCGGATGGCGAATGACTGCTGGTGGTAAGAGTGGATCGTTCGCCTTCTTCTCGACCCGATAGAACGTGAACAATAAAACGAAACTAATGAAAAAGCTGGCTAGAATGATTGGACGCAAGAACGTCTCCGATTCACTCCCCGACAATAAGCCGTACAGAAACGCACTCATCCCGAGCGCAAACAATAACGCGCCCCGGTAATCGATTTTCCGCTCTGTTTCACGGACCGTCTCTTTGTAGTAAACGACGATCATGAAGAACGACAATAAGGCAAACGGTACGTTTAGTAAGAAAATATACCGCCACGAAAGCGATTCGACGAGGAACCCACCGACGAGTGGTCCAGCGACACCAGAGATCCCCCACACGGCACTGAGCACTCCTTGGATTTTCCCTCGTTCCTCATATGTATACAAATCACCGATGATCGTCATCGCGATCGGTAATACAGCTCCTGCCCCGATACCTTGGACGGCACGGAAAACGATCAACATCTCCATCGATTGAGCGAGTCCACAGGCTAACGAAGCGACGGTGAAGACGCCGATCCCGAATAACAGAACCCGTTTTCGACCATATAAATCTGCCATCTTTCCGTAAATCGGTGTTGATACCGCCATGAACAACAAGAATCCAGCAAAGATCCAACTGACTAATTTCGCCCCGTTCAATTCACTCGCCATGACAGGTGTTGCTGTTGCAACGATCGTCCCCTCGATCGCGGCTAAAAACGTCGCGAGCAACAAGGCGACGGTTACTTTTTTCCTCATCTGTTCCACTTCCCCTCTACTGTTCTATCATACTGGTTGGACCAGTGATAAGAAAAGTAAATGCTTACGAAACAGGATTCGCGGGAACGGTATGGAATGGTATACACTAGACTCAGATTCACGATTTCGAATGGAGGAATGTCCTATGTTACGAAAAACGGCACTGATTACCGGTGCATCGGGTGGAATCGGACTGGATCTCGCTGTCCTCGCGGCGCGAGATGGCTTCGATTGTGTACTCGTTGCCCGCAATGAGAAAAAATTGAAGGAGCTTCAACAGGTCCTTGAAAAACGCTATCAGATCAAAGTCTATGTATTCGCTGCTGATTTATCACTAAGCGACAGCGTTGATCGTCTCGTGCAATACTTAGAGGAACAAGAATTGACAGTCGATCTATTGTTCAATAACGCCGGCTTCGCCACGTCAGGACGCTTTGCGGAAATCGATCCAACAGAAGACATTAACTCGATCCAGGTCAACGTCGTCGCCTTGACGGATTTGACGAAACGTCTCTTACCAGGAATGGTTGAACGTGGCTTCGGACGCATCCTGAATGTCGCGTCGGTCGCTGCCTTCATGCCAGGACCTTACATGAGTGTCTACTACGCAACGAAAGCCTATGTCCTGTCGTTCTCGGAAGCACTTGCGACAGAAGTCGACGGCTCGGGTGTCAGTGTGACTTGTCTCTGCCCGGGACCGACCGATACGAACTTCTTCGACCGGGCGAACATCACGCTACCATTCAAGAGTATGCCGTCACACCTCGTTGCCTTCGCCGGGTACCGTGGCATGCTCAAAGGACGCCGCGTCGTCGTTCCAGGTGCAAGCAACCGCGCCATGGTTTCCTTGTCTCGTCTCTTGCCACGCCGTCTCCTGACAGAAGTGACAGGTCGAATTCAAGATCCTGCTCGCCAACAAGAATCCTCGACAGAAGAAGAACTCCTGTACGCGAATTCATGAAAAAAACGGAAGGACCAGATAGCTGGTTCTTCCGTTTTTGTATTTATGCCTCATGATGACGAAAACGCCGCGTCGCATAACGTTTGACGCGATCAAAGGTCGTCGTATAGCGATACAGATAACGAATGACGAGCGCACCCGTGATCGAGACGATGTAGCCCGTCGATAAGACGAGTAACCAGGAGACAATCGCGAGGAACCATGAACTCTCGAATCGTAAATGTTGCCAAAGTAATCCTTCTGATGAGGTAATGAGCATGGCGCTTGGGAAGATGGCGGCAGCAAGTAAGTAACAAGCAGCGTAACGTCCTCTAATCGTACCTTTCATCAACAGAATACTGCCAAACACTAAGCCGACACTTGAGACGATGAGCAACATGACGACATAAGCAAGCGAAATCGACGATCCCAGCATATGCCTTCCCTCCTGTTCGGTATGTTACTATTCTGTACCCCTCTTTTCATCGAATGAATGCATAATTCGTAAAAAAATCGGAAACAATATCCAAATGAATATCGCGTTACTAAATCCGTGAAGCATATCAAACGTTCCCCCGGCTACAAGCAGTGTCAAAAAAGCTTGCCACGAGAATCCGGTCAATACCAAGAACCCGAGATTGCTCACCCATCCATATAAGAAACCAGCGAGAAATCCATACCCAGTCAATACGATCCGGTAACGAAGAAACGGAACGAATCCTAGACTGGCAATTGTTGCATACGCCAGCGCCTGAAAGAGGACGAACGGACCGCTTCCGAGAAACAAACTCGTTAACACGACGACAAGCATCCCAGAAATGGCTCCGACGATCGGATGGATGAAGACGGATACTAACAAGACAAGTGCCGTTGCCGGCTGGACATTCGGCAAACTGGAGAACAACAATCGTCCGACGATTGCCGCTGCCGTGATGATGGCGATGAACCGTAATCGTTGATCCGTCATCTGGAGTCTCTCGAACATGATCAAGAACAAACAAATGATCAGAACCGTTGCGACGATCATACGAACAACCGACTTTCTTGTAAAAAGTTCTTCGTCGGTCCATCGAAAGCAACTTCTCCGTGTACGAGATAAATGATCCGCTGTGCTGCCCGAATGAGAACTGGATCATGTGTCGCCATGACGATCAGATTCGCCGGATTCTTCTTCCACGATGCGACGAAAGCCATTCGTGCGCTGTCATCAAGTCCAGCCGTCGGTTCATCAAAGTAATAGCTGTCTTTACTCCAATCGATACCGTCCAAGAGACGTTTTTTTTGCGTCGTAAAACTACCGCTTCGATCGTCTAATGGCGCAAGCATCGGATGCGCTGGTATATAATGCGTCTCCCCCGACCGCCGAACTTTTCCGTATAGCGGTCGCTCGACACCGAGCGCGAGCCGTAGTAACGTCGATTTCCCACTACCATTCGCACCGATGATCGCAATGCGTTCACCTTGATGAAACGACAATTTTGCTGTCACGAGTGCATAGCGTGTCTGTAACGGATAACGGTGTTGGACGTTTTCGATCCGATTCAGGACACGACCTGTCAGTTCAGTGGCGCGACTTGTGATCGCCAAGTCGGATTGTATCGTCATCGAGCAATGGATCTGACAACCAAACCGTCGTTCGATTTCTTCAAGCAATCCCATCAATCGCTTTCTCCTGACATGATCAAGAAAGAGAAACGGTTCCGACAAGAACAAGCTCTTTGGTGACGAAGACAACGCATGACCGAGACCGACGAGCTGTTGTTCTCCAGATGAGAGTTCACTCGATTCCGCTTCAAAAAAAGCTTCTAGCCCAAGCAAGGTCGCGAGTTCTCCTGCCCGAAACAAGGAATCCGTCGCCAGAAGATCTCGGACACGTCCATGAAGCAACCGCTCCGGTGTCAATACCGGTTGTTCATGTTCGCTCGCCTGTTGACGTAGTCGCTCTTCGCGATCGGTGTCGGTATACATGATAGGCATCCCGGATTCCCCCTTTTGTAAATAATAGCGCTATAGGCAAAATCATCGCCGGAATGATTGCCCATGGTGTCAGACAAAGAGCCAGTCCTGTCGCAAGCAATAAACCTATCTGAACATCACGTCGTGTGATCGGTCTTAAGCGAGACGGCACCGCTTCGATCGGTACGATATGATAGGCGGCCATCCGCTCCAGTCGAACAGCAAGCGACGTATCCGGATGACTCATCTTGACTTCGGGCCAAGTGCGTAAGAAAGACGGAATCAGCGCCAGCACCATCCCCGTCAATCGTGTCAATCGAGGTAAGAAACGAAACAACGGTCCCATCTGATCGAGTCGAACCAACGTAAAAATCCATTGACTCGACGTGATGAATAGCGTCACTTGGACCGTCGTTTCATAAATCGCTACTGTGTCAATGCTTGCACCATAAAGAAGCGGGACACACATCATGACCGCATAAAGAGCCGGGAGGACTAAATAGCGAAACACAGTCCGTTCTTGAACGAATAAAAACAAGAGCAGATGATAGACGACGATCACTGATTGATCATGTGTGAGGACGAACGGAATCGTAATCATCCCGATGAAAAAGAGAGCGACGTTCACTGGGTGAAGTCGCTCCCGTTCTGGCTTACTCAAAATAAGCCATTGCATCTTTTTCAAATCGCCATTCGAGACGATCTCCTTTTTTCAGTTCATAACTTCCGGCACCGACTTCGCCTGGTTTGCCATTGACTCCGAAGACCCAGCCACTACCTGCTCCAGCTGATTTCTCTCGAATCCCATCGACTGCCGTGACATATGCCATCTCACCTTTACCTGTTTTGACGACATCGAGCGTCGTATCTTCCAGTGCATCCAGTGCTGTATCGTTTTCGTTCAAGCATACGTCTTTATTAAACAACGTCTTATCCTTGACGTGATCCACGACCGATACCTTGACTTCCGCCTCACAAGAAGCTGTTTGTTGTTCCTCTTTTGCTTCTGCGCAACCGGCAAGTAACACGATACTTGCAGCAAATAACCATTTTTTCATCGTACGACTCCTTTTCGCCTTGATGTCTCAAAGCTGTAATTATATAACAGAATAGTTTTATCGCGTAAGGATTGACCGTCAGAACGATAATAGGTCAGACGGACCGCATTCGCTAAGACATCGTCCCCTGTATTGACGTACGGAATCAGTTTTCCTTCGTCATCAATCAAGAAGACCGTTGCATCCTGTAGACTAAACGTTTCATAGAGCCCATCGAGATCCATCTCGACATAGGGTGTTTTGGAATCATGTAAAATCTCATGAATCGAAAGCTTTCGCAACGTCTCAAACGATTGATTCGCATCAATCAGTTTCTGGTAATACGACGTCAACGATTTTGTCGTCAACTCTTCACGCGGTCGATAGGAAATCGTTCCCGTCAGCTCCTGATAACTCACATCGTAACGAATGAAACGTTTCGGTGTTTCGACGAGCATCTCAAACGAGGCGTTCCTGAGATTCCCGCCCCGATCGAACATCAACTGACTTTGTTCCATCCGCAGCCCCTCTTCACCGACACGTCGTTCGATTTGAGAAAGGAAATTGTCGAATGAGTCATCCGTGATCGTCACGCGACCAATCTGTTGTGTCTCTTCCCGCAACATCCCACCATCAAACGGACCGAGAAAGAGTTGGAACAGGAAGAATAAGAACCCAAAGAGTGCCATATACCGTTTATAACGCGAGTTCTTTTTCGGATGCAGGACAATCAGGAAAATGATGATGCCGAGCGGTAACTGAATATCATAGACTGGAAATGACACAGCCCCGAGACACGCATAAAAAACGAACTTCATGTACAAGTATTTTTCTTTTTCCGTCCGACGTTCGAGCAAAAAACCTAATCCGCTAGCAGCCAGTAAAAAGAGTGCCCATAGAATGAGAAAGTCCATCGTCTATCCTTTGACCGGGACGACCCGGTGATCAAACATGAGATGGCTGTTCGCGAATACTTCTCGCGCCTCTTGTTCCAGTACTTCCTCTTGATCGACATAACGAGCGGAAACGTGCGTCAATAGAAGCTTTTTCGCTTGTGCCGTTTCTGCAATGACAGCTGCCTGTCGAGCGGTCGAGTGACCGAAGCGTCCCGCATGTTCGATTTCCCGATCGGCAAACGTCGCTTCATGGACTAATACATCAACGTCTCGCGCCAGTTCGACCGAGGCCGCGCACGGCATCGTATCGCCAAGAACGGCTAGCTTGACACCCGGTTTGGGTGACTCTAAAAAATCGGACGATGGATAGACCGTGCCTTCGAATTCGAAAGTTTCTTCCAGTGTGATTCGGCGATAGATCGGACCGGATGGCACGCCTAGTGCCTTCAGTGCATCCACACGCAAAGCACCCCGCTCTTCTGGCCCTTCTAGTCGGTACCCGAACGCCGGGAAGCGATGTTCAAGCGACCGCGCCGTCACGCGGAATCCATCCTGGTCATAGGTTTGACCGTCTTCGACTTCAACAATCCGGAGTGGATAGCGTAGATATGTTCCTGTGATGCGTAATGTCGCGTCCATCCATTCTTTGATCCCGGTCGGTCCATAGATCGTTAGCGGTGTCGTGCCTTCCAGCGCTGCTCTTGTACTAATGAATCCTGGTAACCCAAAGATATGATCCCCGTGTAAATGGGTGATGAAGATCGCGTTGACTTTCCGTGGTTTGATCGGACTGTGTAAGATTTGATGTTGCGTCGCCTCTCCACAATCGAACAACCAGGTCATTTTGGGGTGTAACAAGGCAATCGATGTGACGTTTCGTTGTTTCGACGGCATACCGGCTCCTGTCCCTAAAAAATAAAATTCCATCTTTTTCCCCTTTTCGTAAAATTAGCATTTTTTATACACAAAATACACCTTTCTTCTGTTGAAGCATGGTAAACTGTACCTATTCAGATTTGGAAGGTGGTTTTTTCCATGACTAAGATTGAACGGACCTATGCCCGCATCGTCCGGGAAGCCCGCAAACTGAACGAGAGTTATCGGCAAAAATACGGAAAGTCGATTCAAATCGATGAAATCGCTTCGACCTTATTATGTACAGAAGAACTCGTTCTAGAGTCTATGGAATATGTTGATCGTCCTCAAGTAGTTTAATCGTACAATGATAAAGAGTGTACCGCAATGTTGCGGTACACTCTTTTTTGTGTTTCATCAGCTTATTTGTTCGTGATGTAATCAACTAGCGTCACGCAAAGTTCCGCTGTTTTGACGAGTTCTTCGATTGGCATCTTCTCATTCGTCGTGTGGATATCTTCATATCCGACAGCCAAGTTGACCGTTGGGATACCAAAACCAGCAATGACGTTGGCATCTGATCCGCCACCAGAATGTAAGAGGCGTGGCGTGCGTCCGAGTTGTGTGATCGCTGCTTTCGCGACTTCGACGACTTGATCTCCATCCTCGAACTTGAAGCCCGGGTACATGACTTTGACTTCGACTTCAGCACGACCACCAAGCTCTGCTGCTGCTTCTTCGAACGCCGCTTTCATCTTCTCTGTCTGTGCCTCCATCTTCGGAGCGACGAGTGACCGTGCTTCCGCGAAGATTTCTACATAATCACAAACGATGTTCGTTGATGGACCACCACCGCTGAACCGTCCGATGTTCGCTGTCGTCTCTTCATCAATCCGACCGAGCGGCATTTTCGCGATCGCTTTCGAAGCAATCGTAATCGCCGAGACACCTTTTTCCGGTGCTACACCAGCGTGAGCTGTTTTCCCGAAAATCTTCGCATTGACTTTTGCTTGTGTTGGAGCAGCCGTGATGATGTCTCCGACTTTTCCATCTGAATCAAGGGCAAAACCATAATCGGCATCGATTTTTGATGGGTCAAGCACCATCGCACCGACGAGCCCAGATTCTTCACCGACTGTGATGACGAACTGAATTTTTCCGTGCGGTTGTTTCGTTTCATTCAATACATGCACGAGTTCGATCAGAGATGCGAGACCTGTTTTATCATCTGCCCCAAGAATCGTTGTGCCGTCCGTCTTGACGTAACCGTCCTCGATGATTGGTTTAATGCCTTGCCCCGGGAATACCGTATCCATATGGGAAGTGAAATAAATTTTATCGACGCCTTCTTTTGTTGCCGGAAGCGTGACGATTAAATTGTTTCCTTTATGTTCCGTCTTGGACGAAGCGTCATCCTCGAACACCTCACATCCGAGATCCTCGAACGTTTTTTTCAAGTGAGCACAAATGCGTGCCTCCTCTTTTGATTCCGAATCGATCTGGACAAGTTCTAAAAACGTATCTAATACACGTTGTTCATTGACCATGACAAAACCCTCCTCTTAATATGTTTCAATCCATTAGCGCTTTTTTAGTATACCATCCCCATCGTCATTTGCACTTCTGAAAGGTTGTTTGTACAATGGCATTAATCAGTTGATGTAAGAGAGGAGTAGTGGATATGGCAAAACCATCGAAACAACAACGCATCATCAAATGGACGACGATCGGGATTTTAGCAATCTTCCTGATCGGTACGTTCGCTTCGACGATGTTTTATTTCTTTTGATTGACGTAACGTTGTTTTAAACGTAAATACTGCTCCGCTTCTTGTAACATATGCAGTAAGGCAGAGCGGACCTCGAACTCTTCCCGCGTGACGGGTAAGGCAGAGGCACGAAAACGTGTCAATAATGCCTCTAGTTCTGAAATGTACACCATTGCGTCGGCTTCAGGTCGGACATTGTCACCAATCGTCCGAAAGAAGTCGGCGACTTTTTTTCCTTCTTCGACGACGAGGACCAGTTCCTCGGCATGATGGACGATACCGCGCAGTAACTCGAATTGTTGTTCGCGCATCCGGAAGTAGGCATAATCTTCGTCATCGTTCCGACGACCGATCGCGTTTCCCATCCGTTTTAAGGCGGCATCCTTCCCTTCACGTAACAGACGTTCTGTCTCGTCAAGCGTCAACGCATGATGATTGACCCGCCCTGTCTCGATCGCAGCCGCGACTTCAAAAAATAAGGCGGCGATCCGTTGATCAATCTTTTCTCGGCGGTCGTCAATCAACAAATCGAGACTTGGCATGTACATGTTGACAAGTAATCCGACACCAACA
The DNA here is from genome assembly GCF_000414195.2 of Exiguobacterium sp. OS-77. Classification (NCBI taxonomy): domain Bacteria; kingdom Bacillati; phylum Bacillota; class Bacilli; order Caryophanales; genus Exiguobacterium; species Exiguobacterium sp. OS-77. The sequence continues at coordinate 2,184,111 of NZ_DF239008.1, forward strand.
CCAATGCCAAGCAATAAGGATTCGTTCAATAAGATGTGCGCGTTGAGCTGACGTTCCGTATACAAATGTGTCAGAATGACGACACTCGTGATGAAACCGTCCTGAAGTCGGAGGCGTTGAACGGATGGAAGGAATAAAATGAAATAGATCAATAACGTCACCGGACGATAGCCGATGACCTCGAATAGAATGAATCCAAGCACGATGGCAAGTAATGATGCCATGATGCGTTCGTAAGAAGACCGGAACGTCTTCTTTCGTGTCGACTGGATGCTCAAGATGGCGATGATGGCAGCGAAGACGTAATAGTCGAGCTTGAGTTGTTCTGCGATCCACATCGCGAGCGCAGCAGCGACCGCTGTCTTCAGCGTGCGATAACCAATTTGCAACAGGTTCACCCCCTTTTGTTTTTCTTTGTTAGACTACCTACGTTGGACAGGAATGTCCATTGCTTTTTAAAGGACGTGATTTACTTTGACGACACGCACTATCCGCCCCGGTCGCCCCGTGCGCCGGACCGGTTCGATAAAAGGATTACTTTTTTTCTTCCTCATCGGAGTTCTCTTGTTCTTTTGGCTCCGCGAGGAACCGAAGACCGTCTTAACCCCACCTGCGCCTTATTCGGCTGAGCGCTATGAGAAAGGTAAAATCAACGAGCAAGACTTCCAGACGTTCGCCGAGGCGAAGGAATATGCGGGTCAGAGTGGTGCGGTGAAACGTTCATCGGACGACCGCTATGTCTACCTCGGTGGACCAGGTACTGGGATCGTCGACGATCGTGGTATCCTTTCAATTCATCGTGACCCTGATTTAAAGAAACGGCTCACGTACGTCGCTTCCGGCTCACGTGTCCAGTTGCTTGAATTCGGGGAACAGACAAGTCGTGTCAGCATCGCCGGCGTGACGGGTCATGTCCCAACGGACCGCTTACGCCCATTCCCCGCAGAACGTGTCTCGAATGCATCGTATTACCAGACGAAAGGTGATCGTCTCCTTCACTACATCGTCGCGGACAGCGGACTTGGTGGACTGATCGTTGCCGGCGAAGCAACGAAAACGACGCCTCGGACGAGCAAATATGTTGAATCGAAGACATTAACACGTGATTTGACGAAACCGACGCGTCTCAGTGCCAAACAACTCGATGCGTTCATCAAGGAGCAAGCTCCGGACAGCCCCTTGATCGGTAAAGGAAAAGTCTTTAAGTCCGTTGAAAAGAAATACCGTGTCAACGCGGCTTATCTGCTTGCACATGCGATTCACGAATCCGATTATGGACGGTCTGAGATTGCCCGCGAGAAAAATAACTTGTTCGGCGTCAATGCGACCGATTCCGCACCGGGAGAAGATGCGACCGTCTATAAATCCTTGACGGACTCGATCGAGCAGACCGGTCGATTCATCGCAAAGGATTATCTCGATCGGGATGGACGTTATTTCCGTGGGGCGTACCTTGGGAACAAACAAAAAGGCATGAACGTCTTTTACGCGTCAGACCCCTTCTGGAGTGAAAAAATCGCTGGTATCATGGTGAAAATGAACGCTTTCTAAATCGGAGATATGATACACTATAGGGCGAGACAACAATCATTGAGGAGTGAACACGTCATGGAAAAAGTTTTAGTATTTGGTCACAAAAATCCTGATACCGATACAATCACATCGGCAATCGCTTATGCAGAATTAAAGAAAGCACTCGGTGTCAATGCCGAAGCCATCCGCCTCGGTGAAATGAATGATGAAACGTTATTCGCACTCGATACGTTCAAAGTTTCAGCACCACGTCTCGTGACAGAAGTCGCGACGGAAGCATCACACGTCATTTTAGTCGACCACAACGAACGTCAACAAAGTGCGAACGATATCGATGCGGTTACGGTAACAGAAGTCATCGACCATCACCGGATCGCAAACTTCGAGACATCAGACCCTGTTTACTACCGGGCAGAACCAGTCGGCTGTACAGCAACGATCCTGAACAAACTCTACAAAGAGCATGGTGTTGCCATCAAACCAGAAATCGCTGGGTTGATGTTATCAGCGATCATTTCTGACTCGCTCCTATTCAAATCGCCGACTTGCACGGAGCAAGATATCATCGCAGCACGTGAACTCGCAGAAATCGCTGGTGTCGATGCGAACGTCTACGGTCTTGAGATGCTCAAAGCTGGAGCTGATCTCTCGAAAAAATCCGTTCCTGAATTGATCTCACTTGATGCAAAAGAATTCACGATGGGAACACTCAAAGTCGAAATCGCTCAAGTCAACACGGTCGATACAGCTGAAGTCTTACTTCGCCAAGAAGAACTCGAAACAGCAATCAACGAAGTCATCCTTGCAAAAGGACTTGATCTGTTCGTCTTCATCGTCACGGATATCTTGACAAACAACTCTGTTGGACTCGTCCTCGGGAAAGAAGCGAATCTCGTTGAGCGTGCTTACGGTCTTGAAGCAACGAACAACCTTGTTTACCTCGAAGGTGTCGTTTCACGTAAGAAACAAGTCGTTCCTGTCTTAACAGATACGGCTCTTGCAACACAATAAGTCAGAAAAAGAAGGAGTTCGCTCCTTCTTTTTTGAATAAAGAATATGAATGGCTGTTCATTCATTACATAAAGGAGGAAGCAATATGACACAAACGATCATGGTGACGGGTGGAACGAACGGAATGGGGAAAGCGATGGCGCTCGCCTTAAAGGAAGCCGGCTGGAACGTCGTCGTTACAGGACGCGACGCGGAACGCTTGCGACTCATGGATGAAGCATTGGGTCAGATTCAAGGTGAACATCTGACGATTCAGATGGATGTCCGTGATGCTGACGCTTGTCTGGCTGCTGTCAATCAAGCACGCGAACGGTTCGGTCGTCTTGAGGCATTGATCAACAATGCTGCCGGGAACTTCATCTGTCCGACCGACGAGTTATCACCAAATGGATGGAAGACGGTCATCGATATCGTCCTCAATGGGACATTCAACTGCTGTCACGCTCTTGTCAAAGGATGGCAGGAAGATCAAGTCGTTGGCGGACAAATCGTCAACATCGTTGCGTCTTATGCGTGGCAGGCTGGCGCTGGTGTCGCTCCGAGTGCTGCTGCGAAAGCCGGTGTCCTGAACTTGACGCGGACGCTTGCCGTCGAATGGGGCTATAAATATCAAGCCCGTGTCAACGCGATCAGTCCAGGTCCGATCGAACGGACAGGTGGTGCTGACAAACTTGCTTTATCACCGGAACACGCGGAACGAATTCGTCGCAACGTCCCGCTCGGTCGATTCGGTACACCGGAAGAGATCGCAACGCTTGCAGCGTGGATGGTGTCAGATCAAGCCCGCTACTTGAACGGAGAATGTATCGCTCTTGACGGTGGTCATTGGTTAAATAAACAACCATTCTAATGATTGAGATGTAATGACTTAAGAAGTCGGTCTCCACAAAGATAAGAATGACACGCTTCACGCAACTCCTACAGGAAAAAGCGCATCTTTGCGCTGTCAGAGACGAACAAGACCCGCTTTCCTGCTTGAAAGAAGCAGGAAAACTGGCCTGTGTCTCGCCTGTGGAAAAGGCGTTCGTCATTCTTTTTTTGAGTCAGCCCCTTGCATTCGTCTCGAACTATTTTTCTTCCTTTTCGCTATGTTTATGAATTATCTAGAACAGGTAGAAAGGACAAGAAGGAGGCGATCGTATGTGGGAAGCGTTCGGTTGGGGAGCGCTAGCAGGTGGGGCCGTTGTCATCGGTGCCCTATTCGGGCTGTACTTACCCTTAAAGCAACGCCTGATTGGTTATATCATGTCGTTTGGTACTGGCATCTTGATTGGAGCAGCGACGTTCGAGTTACTCGATGAAGCATTAAAGAAGTCAACGACGCTCGTCGTCGCGATCTCCTTCATCGTCGGCGCACTCGTATTTACGGGCTTTGACTTATTCATTTCGTCACGCGGTGCGAGTAAACGGAAACGCTCATCTGGTGGGAACGAAGGCACGGGAACAGCGATTTTCTTCGGGACGATTCTTGATGCCATCCCGGAATCAATCATGATCGGTGCCAGTCTGTTATCCGGAAATGTCAGCGCGGCACTCGTCGCGGCCATTTTTGTCAGCAACATCCCGGAAGGTTTATCGAGTACGACCGGTTTGCGAAAAGATGGATTCTCGAAGAACAAAGTATTGCTGATGTGGGGAGTCGTCTGGTTGATCTCCGCCCTCGCCTCACTCGCCGGCTACACGATTCTCGCAGAACTACCGGACATGCAATTCGCCATGATCGGTGGCTTCGCAAGCGGTGGGATCATCGCGATGCTCGCCTCGACGATGATGCCGGAAGCCCACGAGGAAGGCGGCGCGATCGTTGGTCTGTTCGCAGCACTTGGGTTAATTACTGCCATCATCCTTAGTTAATGACAAAAACAATGCACGTTTTCCGCAAGCTTAATCGGAAACGCGCATTGTTTTTTTGAAGTGATTTTGAAAACAAGTATTCAACTGTATATAGTGCCATCCCACTCTTGCTTGAACCGATCAACGAACTCTTCCATATAGCGATGCCGCTCCTCTGCTAAATGAAGTGCCGTTTTCGTATTCATTAAATCTTTTAGTCGGAATAACTTCTCTTCAAAATGATTCAGGGCACTCGTCTCTCCCTTTCGGTCACCTGGCTCTCGTGGCGCTAGTCCAGGCACATGCATCGGCTCCCCGAATCGACCAGCGAACTGAAACGTTCGGGCAATTCCAATCGCACCGATGGCATCGAGGCGATCGGCATCCTGGACGATTTGCCCTTCGACCGTCCGCATCGGTGGACGTGTGCCGTCTTTAAACGAAAGACTCATGATGATGTCTAGAATCTGTTCTTGTTCTTCCTCTGTCACCTTTCCTTGCAAAAAGGATGCGACCATCTCTGCCGTTCCTCCGAGTTTGCTATCTGCTACGTCATGAAGTAAGGCCGCCAGTTCGATGATTTTGACGTTCCCGCCTTCCTGTTTGGCAATATGTAAGGCTAAGCGGCGAACTCGTTCGATGTGAGCATAATCATGACCTGAAAAGTCCGTCGCGTGAAACGACCGGACGAACGCTTCCGTTTCTTGAATCATTGTCGTCCCCTCCATTCCGGTTCGAGTAATCCGTACAGTAACATATCATGTCGCTCTCCGTCTCGTCGTAAAAAGGCTCGGTATCTTCCTTCCTGAACGAACCCGAGTCGTTCGTACAGTTGAACCGCACGTGTATTATACTCAAAGACCGTCAATTGAATCCGGTACAGATTCAGTTCGAAGAAGGCGTATTCGAGGATTGTCTGTAGCGCATCCGTTGCATACCCTTGCCCTTCACAATCCGGATCGATGCCGATCATCAGCCATGCCGTTCCATGTGTCGGTAAAATATCTTCTAATGCGACCACCCCAATCATCCGTTCATCTTCGAAGTTACGAATCGCAAACCGAAACGTCTCCGGAGCATCCGTCGCCATCATCTGTTCAATCTTTTCCTTCGATAAGTGACGATATGGCGTCGCACTGAAATGGCGAGCAAACGTTGCATCGTCAAGCAGCCGTTGCATCACTTCGGTATCTTCCGATTGAAAACGCGTCAGACGAGTATGATGACCTTCAAGCAATTTTTTCATTCTTATCCCCCCTCTATACAAAAAACCGAAAAACGCTAACCCTCTTCAGAGTTAGCGTGCTGTGCTCATAAAACTTTTTCGAGGAACTTTTTCGCCCGGTCCGTCTTCGGATTGTCAAAGAGTTCGACCGGTGAACCTTCTTCCATCAGAATCCCCTCGTCGAGGAACAAGACACGATCTGCAACCTCTTTTGCAAAGCCCATCTCGTGTGTCACGATGACCATCGTCATCCCACTTTCCGCCAGTTGCTTCATGACGTCAAGGACTTCATTGACCATCTCTGGGTCAAGCGCTGACGTAGGTTCATCAAACAACATGACGTTCGGTTCCATCGCGAGTGCACGTGCGATCGCGACCCGTTGTTTTTGTCCACCTGACAACTGGTTCGGATAATTATCGCGTTTTTCGGCTAAACCAACGCGATCTAGTAGCGTCTCTGCCCGCTTGACTGCCTCGTCCTTCGAGATACCGAGGACGTTGATCGGTGCGTACGTCAAGTTATCAAGAACAGACTTATGTGGGAACAAGTTAAATTGTTGGAACACCATTCCGATGTTCTGACGTGCTTTCGAGATGTTCGCTTTGGGTTTCGTCAGTTCAAAACCATCGACGATGATCGTTCCACTCGTTGGTTGCTCCAGTAAGTTGATACACCGTAGAAATGTTGATTTACCGGATCCCGACGGTCCAATGACAGCGACGACTTCACCGCGTGTAACCGTCGTCGAGATACCTTTTAATACTTCTAATTTTCCGAATTGCTTATGCAAATCGGTGACTTGGATCATAGGTTCCATCTGATTACCCACTCTTTCTCATAGCTTTTTCGACTTGTTGGCCTATCAAGCTCAATCCCATGACGAGAACAAAATATACGAATCCGGCAAACAACAACGGTTCGAAATAAATCGCCTTTTCTCCTCCAACGATTTGTGCACGACGCATGACATCGAGAACACCGACCGTCGAGACGAGTGCCGATTCCTTCGTCAACGTGATCAATTCGTTCATGATCGCTGGAAGGATATTTTTAAAGGCTTGCGGCAAAATGATCGAACGGAGTTGTTTGAAATACGAAATACCAAGCGCATCTGCAGCTTCCCACTGCCCACGATCAACGGCTTGAATCCCGGCCCGAATGATTTCCGAGATGTACGCTCCGGAGTTCAAGGAGAAGGCGATGATTGCCGATTGGTATCCTGTCGTGACATACCCTGTCAACTGTGGTAATCCGAAGTGGACGATCGCCAGTTGCAAAATCAATGGGGTTCCCCGGAAGATCGCCGTATACGTATGACCAATGAAACGGATGAAACGGCTCTTCGTGATTTTCAGTGCCGCGACGACGATTCCGATCAGCATCCCGGCAATGGCCGCCACGATGACGACTTGGAAAAGGACCGGAATCCCCTCAAGAATATATGGAATTGAATCTTGAATCTTTGTAAAGTCTATCATAATCAATCTCCTAACGTCGCACAAAAGGGATGAGGTTACCCCCACCCCCATGCACTTGACTTATTTTGCTTCTTTTTGGAACCATTCTTCTGCCAATTTATCGATTTCACCACTGTCAATCATCTTCTTCAACTCTTTGTTGAAATCGTCACGCATCTTGTCACCTTTTTTGAAGGCGATCGCTGATCCAGCTGGACCATCTTCTTCAATCTGGTACGTTTTCAGGGATGCATCTTGATCCATGTATTTGACGGCAACTGCATCCTCGATGATGAGGGCATCGATCCGACCTGTATTCAATTCTTGAATGATTTCTGGGATTTTGTTTAAAGGAACCGCTTCGCTATCTTTGAAGCGATCTTTTGCGAGTCCCTCTTGGATGGATCCAAGCTGGACACCGATTTTTTTGCCTTTGAGTTCGTCTTCCGAACTGATGGCTTTATCCTTCGTCATGACCAAGTTTTTTGATTCGAAGTAGATGTCCGTGAAGTCAGCGTTTTTCTTCCGCTCTTCTGTCGGTGTCATGCCCGCCATGACGAAGTCGACACGACCTGAGCTGAGGGCACCAAGTAGGCTACCGAATTCCATGTCTTCGATTTTTAAGTCATATCCGAGATTTTTCGTGACTTCTTTGGCGATCGCAACGTCGAACCCGACGATGTCCTCTCCTTTTTTCGTATCGATGTATTCAAATGGGAAGTAATCCGCTGACGTTCCCATCGTCAATACTTTATCGCTTTTGCTTGATCCACCTGTTGATTCTTCCGACGCGCCACATGCTGCCATCGTGACTGCCAGAATGCCTGCCATTGCCGTTGCTAATAATTTTTTCATTCGAGTTTTCCCCTTCCAACGCTCAATTGTCAGAACTTTAACAATAGTATGACTTATGTGTATGTCCAATTCAATACCGAAAAGCCTGACCTGTTCTATTGCTTTTAGGATATACGAATATTTATTCACTGTAAAGCATAAATATATAAATTTTTTTGACTTTCTATTCATAAATCATGCATAAATGACTTTTTATACAATTTTGCAAACGCTTTCAATTTTAAAATTTATTATGTTAATCTCATGAATGTGCAAAAAAAAGACTCCTTTATCAGGAGCCTTCTTTGCTTATGCGTAGATTTCAATCAATGATTCAAGTTTCTCGACGACCTCTTCCGCCGTGAACGATTCGATGTCGAAGCGCTCGACCATCGAGAGGATGTTTCCATCTTGCATTAATGCAAATGATGGAGATGAAGGTGGGTAACCTTCGAAGTATTCACGCGCACGGTCTGTCGCTTCGCGATCTTGTCCAGCGAATACCGTGACGAAATGATCGGGCTTGATACCCTCTTTCCGATTAACGTACGCTGCAGCAGGACGGGCGATCCCGCCAGCACATCCACACACCGAATTGACAAGGACAAGTGTTAGCCCTTCGCGTTTCATTGCTTCATCCACGCTCTCTGGCGTCGTTAATTCTTCAAATCCAGCAGCTTGCGCTTCTTTGCGGGCTGTTTGGACGACATCTTCAAAATACATTTGGAAATCCATCGTATTGCCTCCTTTGATTCGTTCTCCTTCTTATTGTACGAGTTTCGGTGAAATCTGTCCAAGTCTGCCGCTTAATTCAGTTTCTAAAAATGGTCGGGCATGCAACAAATCACGGAACGCGATGTAACGATCGATTTTCTCTTCCGTTGGTCGCTTGTTTTGTTTGTATGCTCGAATCAAGATGTTCTTCGGTGTGTGCTCGAGATCAATGAATTCGAGAAGTTGCGCTTCATATCCGACCAGTGTTAGCAACTCAGCACGAATCGAATCTGTCGCCAGTGATGCGAATTTTTCTTTGATCAGTCCGTGCTGGAGCATGACATCGAGTGGCGAACAGTCCAGTTGACGGTTCAATTCCTTTTGACAGCACGGTACGCTCAGGATGACTGATGCATTCCAGTCGACAGCTCGTGCGAGTGCGACGTCCGTCGCGACATCACAAGCGTGAAGTGTCACCATCAGGTCGACTTCCGTCTCCCCTGTGTAATCATGAACGTCCCCGACGCGGAATGTCAGATCGGTATAATCCAGATCACGCGCAATTTGCGTACATTCTTCGATGACTTCTTTCTTTAAATCAAGACCTGTCACTTCGAGGTCGAATCCTTTGACGACTTTTAGATAATGATAGAGAGCGAACGTCAAATACGACTTCCCGCATCCGAAGTCCAAGATCCGGAGTTTTTTTCCTTTTGGCAAGGCAGCAATGCTATCCTCAACGAATTCAAGAAAGCGATTGATTTGTTTAAACTTATCGTACTTCTGTTTTTTGACTTGACCCGCTTCCGTCATGACGCCTAAGCGAATCAGAAACGGAACCGGCACACCGTCTTCTAATAGATAGGTTTTTTTCCGGTCATGCGACAAGAGAGCTTTCATCGGCTCCTTTTTGGATGTCTTGATCGCGACTTTCATCTTTTTCGAGAGCTGGAATTGCCATTCTTCTTCTTCAAAACGGAATAAGAATTGACGAAATTCCGTGAACCAGTCATCGAGTCGTCCGACGAAATCGTCAATTAAAATATTTTCATGCTTCATAACGCGTTCAAATTGAAACTCTACCTGCATCATCACCGTATCTCTTAATAGAATCGGTTTTACCTTGATTCGTCGGAGATCATTTGATTTTTGACGCGGATTACTTATCGTTGCATGGATCAGTGTTCCTTGCGTGATTTGCGAGGCAAGACTCGCTTTTAATTCATGTAGTTCCACTAGTCGTCCCGTCCTTTTCTGATGTTCTTTCGAAACTGTAGCAAATTCGTACCTGTTCGACAAGTTTACACGCTTTATCATTCGTACGTAATCAAAAGGAGGAATTCATCATGTTCAAAAAAATTCTCTCACAAATCGGAATCGGTGCCGCAACGGTCGATACACGCTTGACGGATGACCGCTGCGAACCAGGCGGTCAAATTCACGGTGTCGTCCATATCAAAGGCGGAAACGTCGATCAAGAAATTGATCGAATTTATCTTGAATTCAACACGCAGTACAAACAAGAAGTCAATGATAGCACGACGTTCACGACCTTCACGCTCGATCGGTTTGCCTTAAATGAAGCGAAGTTCACGATTGAAGCGGGTATCGAGCGGGAAATTCCCTTTACATTACGCGTACCGCTGAATACACCGCTCTCCGTCAGCCAATCGAAATCGTGGATTGAGACGGGTCTCGACATCGCTCAAGCCGTTGATCCATCGGACCGTGACGCCGTCATCGTCGAAGCGAACCGCTACCAAGCGACAGTCTTAGATGCGATGGAGTCACTTGGCTTCCGATTGAAAAAAGCCGATACGGAAAAATTACCTGGACGATTCCGGAAAGATTTACCGATTGCTCAGGAGCTTGAGTATTCAGCTCGCAATACACACTACGCCCATAAACTGGATGAGATCGAAATCATCATGCTCCAAGACAGCTCAGGGATTGATTTAATCGTCCAAGTCGACCGTCGTGCGCACAGTCTCGGTTCATTATTCAGTGAAATGGCTGGTGCAGATGAGTCGATGATCAAACTGCGTCTGTCCAATAGTGAACTGCAGGATCAATCGTTCGTCGAACGTCAGCTGACAAGCATCGTCGAACGCTATAGCTGATCAATCGATCGACTTTACTTGAAAGTGATTCCTCTTCAGGGGGAGTCACTTTTTTTCATTCAAGTCAGTTTGTCTAAAAACACCTTTGAAATTTATTTCAATTTGAAATCGTTCACAAATAAAATATTGTTTTAAAACAAACACCTTGCTATACTGTCCGTATTGAAAAGAATTCCAGTCACGGTTTGACTAAAGGAGGACGTACATCATGAAAAAAATCGGACAGTTCACGTTAACAGCCGGACTCGCAGCAGTACTCGTCTCAAGTAGTTTACCTGTCATGGCAGAGGCAGGATCTTCAGCCGATCGGATCAGTCACAAAATCGACACGATGACACTCGAACAAAAAATCGGGCAGATGATCATGCCGGACTTCCGGCAGTGGAATGGCAGCAATCATACGTCGCTTGCCCCAGAAGTCGCGAACATCATCGATCGCTATGATTTAGGCGGCGTCATCTTGTTTGCTGAGAACGTCAGCGAAACCGAACAGACGACGAAACTCGTTCATGATCTGCAAGAAGTCGTCAAACAAGACGCTAGCAACGATATTCCGCTCTTCGTCACGATCGACCAAGAAGGTGGAATCGTTACTCGGCTCGGAACAGGGACGAACTTACCTGGCAACATGGCGTTAGGTGCGACCCGCAGTAGCACATATGCCAATGATGCCGGTCATATCATCGGTTCGGAACTGCGTGCGCTCGGCATCAATGTCAACTTTGGTCCGGTTCTCGACGTCAACAGCAATCCTGGAAATCCTGTCATTGGTGTCCGCTCGTTCTCGAGTGATCCGGCGCTCGTCGGCACACTCGGTTCCGCTCTAATGAAGGGAATTCAGTCTGAAGGTGTCGCGGCGACCGCCAAACACTTCCCGGGTCACGGCGATACGGCGACCGATTCCCACTATGGATTACCGGTCGTTGACCGGTCCCTGCAGGAGCTAGAACAAGTCGAGCTCGTACCGTTCAAGCGAGCTATTGCTGAAGACATCGATATGATCATGACAGGACACATCGGGATGCCGCAAATCGAACCTGAAGTTGTCACGTCGACAAATGTTACCTTCCCTTTACCTGCGACGTTATCGGATGATGTCATCACGGGCGTACTGCGCGAAAAACTTGGTTACGATGGCATCGTCATCACAGACGCGTTGAACATGCAGGCGATCGCCGACAACTTCACGGAATCAGAAGCCGTCTTAAAGACGTTTGACGCCGGTGTCGATATCGCGCTCATGCCGACGATCCTTCGTTCCGAGCAGGATGTCACAAAACTCGACCGGATTTTCAAGGATGTGATCGCAGCAGTCAAAGATGGTCGCCTCTCAGAGGAACGGATCGATCAATCGGTTGAGCGGATTCTGACACTGAAAGCAGAACGCGGAATTTGGAACGGTACGACTGACACGACATCCCTAGCTGAAAAAATCGCGCAATCGAACCAAATCGTCGGTAGTCCCGAGCATAAAGCAAAAGAACGTGCGATGACGGAAGCCGCGGTCACACTCGTGAAAAATGATCAGCGGACCTTACCATTCAAACCGAAAAAGAATGCCAACGTTCTTGTGATCGCTCCTGCGGCGGATCAAACGGACAGCATGAAAAAAACGATCGCTTCCCTACCGAAGAATCGGAACTGGCACGTGACGACAGCGAATTACTCGGCTACTACGCTACCGCTCGACCAAAACCCGACATTACGGGCGCAACTCGATGCAGCAGATTACATCATCGTCGGTTCCAACGTCAACACGAGTGCTAAACTACTACCTACTGCACCAGAACAAGCGATTCCGGCTTCGATCTTCCGCTATGCGAAACAAACGGATACACCATCCGTCCTGCTCAGTCTCCGTAACCCATACGATGTCGCCGTACAACCGGACGCACCGGCACACGTCCTCGTCTATGGCTTCAAAGGCGATCCAAACGGTCCAGACTCCGAAGCAGGCAATCTAAAATCAGCGGGACCGAACCTGCCTGCAGGTATCAGAGCGATCTTCGGAACGTTCAAACCGCAAGGCACTTTACCGGTTGATGTGCCGGTCTTTAAGAACGGTGTCTTTACCGATCAACTGCATCTCGAATTCGGTGACGGCTTTAAAAACTGGAAAAAATGATGACGTGATACACCAAAAGACCGAAGCTCCTTAAAGGATGCCTCGGTCTTTTAATGATTGATACGGATATTCAGCTTCTTCTTTCGCACGATGGTAGACGCGGTATAACCAATAAGTCAGCAGTGCATAGACGACGATGACAAGAACAGCAGAAATATAGCTTCCCATGCTATACGCTACCTTGAAGTTTCGAGTCGATGCGGATATACCGGATAATACGATCAACGTTGGGATGATAAGTCCTACAAATCTTACTTTGACTTTACCAAGCATTCGTTGCATAGCATATGCCGCGAGGATCACAAGTGCGATCACGATGATTTCCATTCCAATCCCTACTCTCACTAAATGGTATTCCTAATTCTACCATCTAGTGATTCAAGAAGATACCGCTCGTGCTGGAATCGTTTCGTAAACTGATGCAAATGTCTCTTCCGTCCACCCCATGTGCCAGAAGAGTAACTCATAGTAACAACTCGTCACGAAATGACGTTTCATCCGCTCGCGTTCCGTCGGGCTCGCTTGCTCCGCCAGCGCATCAAGCCGTGCAATCTGTTCAAAGACGACCTTTTCAAACCATTCCGAGCTATACGTGTCGATCCATTGCTGATAGATTTTTTCTTCCGGTGTACACGTTAGTAATTGTTGCCCGACTTCATAATACAACCAGTAACATGGCAAGATGGCAGCAATCGTCTCACCGAGCGTTCCTTCACTCGCATGATGCATGTGCGAGACATACGCATATGCTGTCGGTGCCGGTTCAAATGCTTCAAGATCTGCTGCCGTAATACCGAGCGGCTCAAAAAATGATTGATGTAAGCTCAACTCTGCCTCGTAAGTCGAAGTAGCATGCTCGGCAAGTGTCGCAATCGTCGCGAAGTCGTCTGCTTTTGACGCTGCCTTCGCTTGAATCTTCGCAAAGTGTTTTAAGTAATAGGCATCCTGCATGACGTAATGCCGAAATTTCGAGAGCGGTAACGTCCCCTCCCCGATTCCTTGTACGAATGGGTGCGTAAAACTACTATCCCAATACGCTTGTGCCGCTTGTTTGATTTCTTGTGTGAATGTCATGATCTCATCCTCCTCGTTTAGTTATGAAACGAAAAAACACCACCCCGAAACACACGGGCATGGCGCAAGAAGAACAAGACTTGACGCCACTTCCCTCCGTAAGTACGAACTTAATCAGGTTCAAAGGGTCCGAACGTCTTCGTTCGTCTCAGTCGGTCTACCGACTCCCCTAGTGGTCATTATTCGATTCAAATTCACTATAGCATGCTGAAAACGGAAGTCAAGTTGTCTCCTTTTCGCTATACTATGGAGTGTCAGAAGACGGATATCGTCTCCATCTGCAGACCGATTCCGAACAGACATCGTTCCCGTACACTAAATTTAGTACCTGATACTATAATTCATTCTGTTACTTACAATTGGAGGATTTCATTATGCATACACCAACAAAAATCATGGCATCAGCCGTTATCGCTTCTGCTTTATTACTCCCAACAGCCGCATCCGCCGAACAAGTCGTCGATAAGACGATCGTCACACTCGGGGAGTCGCTCGGCGCAAAAGATAAAGCATGGGTGCTTTCACGTCTCAATGCACCGGAAGGGATTACACCGATCATCGCAACTTCTGCTGACGAGGAAAAATATCTCGGGAAAAACATCCCACAGTCGCAAAAAGGCGGCAACATGTATTCGTCGGCTAAAATCGAACTGACGGAAAAAGGAGATGGACTCTCCGTCTCGACGGAAAACATCACATGGGTGACGAAGGATATGTATCTCAACGCTCTCGTCACAGCGGGTGTCAAAGATGCCGACATCACGATTACTTCCCCTTACAAGGTGACCGGGACATCCGCCTTGACAGGAATCATGAAGGCGTACGATCAAACTTCCGCTGAAACCGGGATTAAGTTAAGTGACGAACGCAAGGATCTAGCACAGCAAGAATTATCAGTCACATCAGACGTCGGGAAAACCGTTGGAACGGATAAGGTGGCTGACTTGATGAATGAGATCAAGGCTGAGATCGCCAATCAAAAACCGGAAACCAAAGTCGAAATCGAAAACCTGATCGTCCAAGTCATTCAAAACAACAATATCCAATTGTCTGACGCACAAATGGACCGGCTGACGAATCTGTTCAATCAAATGGAGCAAGCGAACATCAACTGGGGACAAATCGAGAGTGGATTGAAAAATGCGGGACAAGACATCCACGCGTTCGCAACTTCAGAAGAAACGAAAGGATTTTTCGCTAAATTATTTGATGGACTCAGTGACTTCTTCAGTTCAATCGCGGGTGTGTTCAAATAATTCAGACTTCCGTAACTGACAAAAAAATAGTAAACTAGATGTATCTGAAACGAAAGGTGGTGTGAAAAGATGGACTTTGCCGCGTGCAAACACTGGTTGATGGAACAATTGTATCTGTTGCGCGCGATTTTTCATGAAATGGCGTTCTAAGGCACCCGTCTGTCCTTTTTTAAGAACTTCATGAATGAAAAATACTGCAAAGCGCATCTTTCACACGTTAGGGAGAGTGCTATTTGCGCTCTCCTTTTTTGATGCGCGCGAAAGGATCAATTGAATATGATGATTTGCGACATTCAACACCTGACAAAACAATTCGGAGGCGAGACGATCTTAGCGGATGTTTCCCTCTTCTTAAACGAACACGACCGTGTCGGTCTGATTGGACGAAACGGGAGTGGTAAGACGACATTACTCCGCTTGCTTGCTCGCCTCGAGCAACCGGACGGTGGTGTCATCTATCAAAAGAACGGTTTGACGATCGGCTACTTGGAACAACTTCCTGTATATAGTGAAACGATGACCGGACTCGACGTCCTTTGGACAGCGTTTGCAGAGACTCTTGCGATCCGTTCCCGGATGCAACAGTTGGAGCAAATGATGGCGACAGCACCAGATGATCTCGATGCACTACTCGTACGGTATGCGGAAGCGACGAATGCATTCGAGCAAAAGGACGGCTATCTGCTCGACTCGAAGATCGAACGCATGGTGAACGGATTACATCTCCGTCCGTTACTCACTCGTCCTTTCCACCAGTTGAGCGGTGGTGAACAGACGAAGATTTGTCTCGGTCGCATGTTACTCATGGAACCAAATCTGCTTATTCTTGACGAACCGACAAACCATCTCGATTTAGCTGCCGTGGAATGGCTGGAGCAGTTCTTACGGGACTACACAGGAACCATCCTGCTCGTCTCTCACGACCGGGTCTTCTTAGACGCCGTCGTCACTTCGATCGTTGAACTCGAAGACGGTGAACTGACAGCCTATATAGGGAACTACAGCGCGTTCGTCGTCGAGAGAGAACGCCGTCTGCTCGAGCAGTTCCATGCGTATCAAGAGCAACAGAAAAAAATAAAGAAAATGAAGGAAGCGATTCGTCGACTCCGGCAATGGGCAAACGAAGCGTCTCCACCGAGTGAGAAATTATTCCGTAAAGCAAAATCGATGGAACGGGCACTCGAGCGGATCGAACGGATTAAACGACCACAACTCGAAGCCAAAACCGCTGATGTCTCCTTCTCTTCCACTGATCACTCGAGCCAAGTCGTCTTTCGCGCTGAAGAACTCTCGTTTGCTTACGGAACCCGTCACATTTTTGATGAAGTCTCGTTCGAGATCATGGCACAGGATCGGATCGCGATCGTCGGAACGAATGGGAGCGGGAAATCGACGTTGCTCTCACTGCTGCTTGACGAATTATCACCAGACGCAGGCACACTCACGCGTGGACCATCGAATCGGATCGGTTACTTGTCCCAGCATGCCCATTTCGAGGAGGACGCGCGGTTAATCGACTGGTTTAGAGACCGGATTGCCGTTCCAGAAGCGGAAGCCCGCCATATCCTAGCCCGGTTCCTGTTCTTTGGACCAACTGTCTTTCGGTCCATTTTGTCACTGAGCGGAGGCGAACGTGTGCGATTGCAACTCGCCGTCCTCGTTCATTCGTCGATCAATGTATTAATTCTCGACGAGCCGACGAATCATCTCGATATTGAATCAAGAGAGACACTCGAAGAAGCACTCGAGAATTTTTCTGGTACATTGATTGCCGTCTCACACGACCGCTATTTCTTGAATCGTCTTTTTCCGCAGATCCTTTGGCTTGAAAATGGTCTGACGCGTTATCATGGTACGTATACGTATGCCCAACAGAAGCGTAACGAGTTCGCTGCGTCGTCTCCACTTCACGTAACCCTACAAAAACCAAAACGCTTATCACAATACGAGTTAGAAATGCAGATCGAGCGGCTTGAACAGAAATTAGCAAAACGTGAAAAATCGACCGATACCGTTTCTAAAAGCATCCAACAGCAACTCGATGACTTATACGAACAGTTACTACAGTATGGATGATCCAGCTTTACTTGACTGTCACTCTCGATACCGAGAGTGACAGTTTTTCGTTCATTCATAAGATTTCATCATATGATTTTTTAGCTAACCTTATTAAGTTTTAAAATTTTATTTTATTTTGTTGTTGATTATTTTCAGAAAATTCGTATAATTTAGCGTATAGCTTTTTATTATTCTTTGGGAGGAATACATCATCATGAACGCCATTCAGCAAGTCATTCAAGGAAGTGTCGATTACGCCAACAATATTTTATGGTCGTATGTATTAATTGCCGTATTGATCGGCGGCGGGATCTACTTCACGATCCGAACTGGCTTCATCCAATTCACTTACTTAAAAGAGATGTTCCGTGTCACGCTCGATAAAAGTGAACAAACAACAGACGATAATGGGGAAAGCATCACTTCTCTCCAGTCATTCTTCATCGGTGCTGCGACACGGATCGGTACGGGTAACCTTGCCGGTGTCACGATTGCCGTCACACTCGGTGGACCGGGTGCCGTCTTCTGGATGTGGATGGTCGCTCTTCTCGGTGGTGCGACAGCTCTCATCGAAAGTACACTTGCTCAAGTTTATAAAGTGCGCGATACGAAATCGAACGCGTACCGTGGTGGTCCTGCCTACTACATCGAAAAAGGCTTGAAAAACCGAGCTCTCGGAATCGTCTTTGCAATCTTGATTGCCGTGACGTTCGGTCTCATCTTCAACTCCGTTCAATCGAATACGATTGCTGCTGCCTTTGACAATGCGTTCGGTATCAACACAGCTGTCGTCGGTGCTGCACTCGTCGTCTTGACGGGACTCGTCATCTTTGGTGGCGTTCACCGTGTCGCGAAGTTCTCTGCGATCATCGTTCCTGTCATGGCAGGTCTCTACTTGATTGCTGCTCTTTATGTCGTCGTCACGAACCTGACGGAACTTCCTGGTGTATTCGCAATGATCTTTAAAAGTGCCTTCGGAATCGAGCAAGCATTCGGTGGCTCGGTCGGTGCTGCGATCTCACTCGGTGTCAAACGCGGATTGTTCTCGAACGAAGCCGGAATGGGGTCTGCTCCGAACGCTGCTGCTGCGGCTGAAGTCTCACACCCAGCAAAACAAGGTTTCTTGCAAACACTCGGTGTATTCCTCGATACGTTGATCGTCTGTACAGCGACAGCAACGATCATTCTCCTCAGTGATAGTTATGCTGCTGGAAATGGCGAAGGAATCGGCATGTTGCAAAACGCGCTCTCCGAGGAATTTGGTGCAATTGCTCCACCATTCATCGCACTCAGTGTCTTCTTGTTTGCTTTTAGTTCGATCGTTGGTAGTTACTACTACGGTGAGACGAACATCGAGTTCATCAAACAAAGTCCAGCAGCTGTCTTCGGTTTCCGGATTGCGACAATGGGCTTCGTCTTCATCGGATCCGTGCTCAGCCTTGGTATGGTATGGAGTTTTGCCGACCTCTTCATGGCAGGCATGACATTGATTAACATGACGGCGATTCTCCTCTTGAGCGGCATCGCCTTCAAAGTCATCAAAGACTACCAGGAACAACGGAAACAGGGACTCGATCCTGTCTTCTCAGCAAAAGCACTCGGGATCGAAAATACGGAGTGTTGGGACGTTGAAGAAGAAGCACGTCCTGCGGCTGGTGAAGTGCCACCATCACAATAAATCACTTCTGAGTTCGAACTTCAACACCGAGTAAGCCATGTGCCTACTCGGTGTTTTTATTTGTAAAAAAGAATTGGGATTATGTTTTCATCGGACAGGGAAAAAGTCAACAGATTGTCCTGAAGGAGGAATTCATCTTGTCTCAAGCCATGTTGATCATCAACCCGTCTTCTGGAAAAGAACTCGGAAAAAAACACGCGACGCTCGCTGAAGAGACGCTTGCTACTCGCTTTGAAACCGTCGACGTCCGGTTTACGGAAAAAGAACACGATGCGACGGAATTCGCGCGTCATGCCGCCCAGTCTAATTACGACGCTGTCATCGCCATGGGAGGTGACGGAACGGTCAATGAAGTCATCACCGGAATCGCCGAGCAACCGCATCGGCCAACACTCGGGATCGTCCCACTCGGAACGGTCAATGACTTATCGCGCGCATTACACATCCCGACGGATCCCGAAGAGGCGATCCAGATTCTAGCTGATGCCCCTGCCCGACCGCTCGATATCGGTAAATATGATGACCATTACTTCATGAACGTCATCGCTGTTGGTCTGATTGCAGAAGCCGTTGAGGAGGTCAGTGTCGAACAAAAAACGTCACTCGGATCGGTCGCTTATTTCATTGAAGGTCTAAAAGCCTTCAAGGATCATAGTCCCTATCCGATTGAAATTGATTCTGCTGAGAAACAATTCGATGGAGAAGCACACTTGTTGATTATCGCCTTGACGAATTCCGTTGGTGGGTTCGAATCCTTTGCAGAAGACGCAAAGGTCGATGATGGACTGCTACATGGGTTCATCATTACGAAGCTTGGATTCTTTGATGCGCTCCAAGCATTACCTAAACTTATCACGGGTGGATTATCAAAAGCCGATCAAATCGAACACTTCACGACGACACGTGTCGAAATTCGCTCGAAAGAAGAACTGCCGATTAATGCCGATGGAGATACAGCAGGTCATGTTCCCGTGACTGTCGAGGTACTCCCGCAACATTTAACTGTGTTTTCACCCTCTTCCATTGAATAACAGTATAGGTTTCATAGAAAAAAGAACTGACTCTTCGTCAGTTCTTTTTTACTTATTAATCCATTACAATATATGTTAATAACGCATAATTTTGAAATACATTTGAAATATTTTTGTGTTATTGACGATGCTATAATCATCTCAGGCGAAAAATCATTCCCTAAAATAAATAAATATACATAAAATCTTACAATTTTGTAATGATCCGTTCTGTCGCTTCAGATTTTTAAGGAGGAAATACACTCAATGAAACGTTTACTTACAACAATGACAATGACAGCTTTGGTAGTTTCAGGTTTTGCAACAACGAGTGCTTCGAAAGTTGAAGCTGCAACGACATATAAGGTAAAGGTCACAGCGGACGGGCTTCGTGTCCGTACAGGTCCATCAACGGCTTATAAAATCGTCGGTAGCGTCAATACAGGACAGACATTCAATTATCTCGGTGTTTCCGGTTCATGGACGAAAATTTCGTACGGCGGCGCATCACGCTATGTTTCTTCTACATATGTTAAAAAGTACAGTACGACGACTTCGTCAAAAGCAACGACTGGTTTCTCACGTCCAGCAAGTGGTCCAATCACGCAAGGATATGGTGCTGCGAGTGGCGTTTACGGTTATACGTTCCATAACGGCATCGATATCGGTGCTCCAACAGGCACACCTGTCTATGCATCGGCTGCCGGTAAAGTCATCACATCCCGTTATTACGGCGCATACGGAAATCATGTCATGATGACACATACGGTGAACGGTATCCAGTACACGACAGTATATGCACACTTGAACAGTCGCTCTGTCTCAGTCGGACAAACGATTGCTAAAGGATCGAAAATCGGTACGATTGGTGCGACAGGTAACGCATTCGGTGCGCATCTCCACTTCGAAATGCATCGTGGTCCATACGTCTACAGCGGAACGTCTGCTGCAAACAGTGTCAATCCACTCAATTACTTCAACTAAGCTTGATTCACCGGACTTCTCTCCATGAGAAGTCCGGTTTTGTGTTTCAGATGAAATCTCCTGACAGGAGTGGTACGGTATGATTATGAGTCTAATCCACAACGGAGGCGAAACCCATGAAACGAACGATCCCTCTTCTTTTATCAGCGACGTTTGGTGTGACGTTACTTGCCGGATGTCAAGATCAGCCGACACCTGAAGAACGTCTTGATGCCTACATCAAACTTTGGGAAAAACAAGATTACGATAAAATGTATACGTACGCGAGTACGGCTACTAAAAAAGAATATGGTAAAAAAGAATTCATCGACCGGACAAAACAGTTGTCGAAAACACTTGATATCAAAAAGTTATCCGTCGAGCGAAAAAAAGCAGAGGAAGCAACGGATGACGAAAAAGCGTCCCTTCCCGTACGAATCTCCTTTGATACGGTTGCAGGAGCCGTTGCTTATGATAAACAAGTCCCGTTAACATTCGAGAAACAAGGAGAAACGGAAAACTGGTTCATTGACTGGGACTCTTCGTTTGTTCTAAAAGACTTTAAGAAAGAAGATAAAGTTCAGTTACAAACCGTAGAAGGCAAACGCGGTGATTTACTTGATGCGAACGATAAACCGCTCGCGACCTCTGGTAAAGGATATGCTGTCGGCGCAACTGCAGGACAACTTAAAGATGTCGCACAAGTTGCCGAGTTGCTCGATCGCCCGACCTCATCGGTCGAAGATTCCTTAAAAGCAAGTTGGGTCAAGGACGGACAATTCGTTCCGCTCAAAACACTGACCGACGAAGCAACGGTTGCGAAATTGCGTGACATTCCAGGTATCAGCGTTAAAGAGACGGAAGTCCGAACATATCCACTCGGGAAGGCCGCTTCACACTTGATCGGTTATATCGGTTCGGCGACAGCAGACGAGATTAAAGAATCAAAAAATAAAATCCAAGCTGGCGAACAGATTGGGAAACGGGGTCTCGAACAAGTCCTTGATGATCGCTTACGCGGTAAAGCCGGAGCTTCGATCATTCTACAAAAGAAAGACGGATCAAGCGTCACCGTCGCTGAAACGAAACCGTCGGATGGTGAGGACATCCCGTTGACGATTGATGCTACGCTTCAGAAAAAGACGTATGACACGATGAAAGAAGATCCAGGAACGGCATCGGCAATCGATCCGCGGACTGGTGAGACACGTGTCTTACTCAGCTCCCCTGGCTTTGATCCTTCTGAATTCATGTCAGGGATCTCGCAAGCGCGACTCGATGAATTGACGCAGGATCCGGATCAACCATTGTTGAACCGATTCACGAGTGCTTTCGCACCCGGTTCGACTCAAAAACCCCTAACGGCCGCGGTTGGTTTAAAGAGTGGAACACTCGACCCGGAAAAAGCCTATACAATCAATGGACTGAAAAATAAGATCGATGGTTTTAACGTCACGCGGATTCACGAGACGCCAGCACCCGTTAATCTGCACAATGCGCTCGTTTATTCAGACAACATCTATTTCGCCCGCTCCACACTCGAACAGGTCGGAACGAAGGCGTTCACGTCTGGACTTGAAGCCCTCGGCTACGGAGAGAAGCTACCGTTTGCGTATCCGTTACGCGCTTCTCAAATCTCAAACGACGGGACGATTGCTTCAGATGGACAGCTGATGGATACGTCCTACGGACAAGGACAGATGCTGACGAACATTCTACATCTAGCGTCGATGTATGAAATTTTCCTGACTGACGGAACAATCTATCGTCCGACCCTTTTACAAGAGGAAAAAACGAAGCAAGTCTTTAAAAAGGATCTGCTGGATGCAAAAGACGCGAAGATGATTCGCGATGATCTTTATGACGTCGTCCATAACGGTTATACGCTCCCGGCCGATATCAAGGAAGTCGATGTTGCCGGTAAGACCGGTACGGCAGAATTGAAAAAGGCAGGCGAAACCGATGGAAAAGAGAATGGCTTCTTTGTCGGTTACGACAACGACAAAAAAGATCTTCTCGTTGCCATCATGATCGAATCGGTCGAAAAAGAAGATCGTGGCAGTCCGTATGTATCGGGACTCGTCGCCGAAGTACTCAAACAAAATCGATGATCGGAGTGATTACTTGATGATCCGCACGAGCCGTACTTCAGACCTCCCTGTCCTGCTTTCTTTGACGGCAGAGACGTTCGAGCATCATAAGCGGTTATCGTCTCATTTTCATCCAGATGTAACGACACCGTACACGCTGGAGTCTTTAAGTCAGATGGTGGAAGCAGAACAACACCTCTGTCTGACGGCACTCAACGGAGACGACATCACCGGTTACTTATTTGGTAAGTGGACAGCGCCAGCAGCCAATCGATTCACGCCTGTCCGGATCTTGAACATCACTGACGTCGGTGTCAACGCTTCCCATCGTTCATCCGGAATTGGTCGCCAGTTAATGCAGGCGGCAGAAGAACTCGCGCTCGAGCGAGGTGTTGCTGCGGTTCGCTTAAACGTCTGGGCGGTCAACGATCATGCCGCCACATTTTATGAGGAACTCGGATTCGAACCACTGTATACGAGCTTGCAGAAGTCGCTCGTTCAACAGTGACATCTATACGAAAAAGAAGCTGACTCAAAAAAAGAATGACGCGTCTTTTCACGCCTTTTCCTCAGGCGAGACACCAAGCCATCTTTCCTGCTTCATTCAAGCAGAAAAGCGGGTCTTGTTCGTCTCTGACAGCGCATAAATGCGCCTGTTCCTGTAAGAGTGGTGTGTGACGCGTCATTCTTTTTGTTACGAGATAAGGGTGGCAGATCATCATTCTGCCACCCTTATCTTTGTATAGACTGTCTTTTGAGTCAGTCCCTTTTTATTAATGCGACGGCGTCGCCGCAAGACGTGCTGCCATCAACTGTTGAATTGTTTCTCGATCGTTCTGATGGAGTAAGTCGACGATTTTACTACCGACGATGACCCCCGAGACTGGGCGGCTCAATTGTTTGACATGTTCCGGTGTACTAATCCCGAACCCGGCAAGGACTGGTACTGGACTATTTGCTGCGACGTTCGCTAAGTGGTCTTCAAGCGTCGTATCAAACGTCGTCTGTCCGCCTGTCGTTCCGTTGACCGTGACCGCATAGAGGAATCCTTCACTTTTATCGGCAATCTTTTGGATCCGCTCCATCGGACTCGTCAAGGAGACGAGCTGGACGAGCGCGATGTCCGACTTATCCTCTTGTTCGAAGAACTGTTCGCTCTGCTCAAGCGGCAAATCAGGAATGATCAGTCCGTCGACCCCGACTTTGCGACATGTCGCTAGAAACGCCGTTAATCCGTAGCGGAAAATCGGATTTAAGTACGTCATCAAGACGACAGGAACATCGACGGTCTGACGAGCAACGCGAACTGCCTCGAGGACATCCTTCAGTCCAACGTTCGCTTCTAGCGCCCGGAGTCCCGCTTCTTGAATGACTGGACCGTCAGCGACAGGATCCGAAAACGGAACACCGACTTCAATCGCTGTCGCTCCGGATTCAGCGAGAAACGACAGGATTTCCGGGAGTTGATCAATCCCTCCGTCTCCCCCCATGACGTACGGAATGAAGGCTTTCTCCCCTTTGCTCGTAACGGTACGAATGGCTGTTTCTAATCGCATCACGCTTCCCCCTTTAGTGCGTTTCTGACAGTGACGACGTCTTTATCGCCCCGTCCTGATAAGCAGATGACGAGAATCTCTTCCTTGTCCATCTCTGCCGCGAGTTGAGTCGCGTAGGCAATCGCGTGTGCCGACTCAAGTGCCGGGATGATTCCCTCCTTGCGGCTCAACAACTGGAGTGCTTCGAGTGCTTGTTCATCGGTCACCGCTTCATATTGGACGCGACCGATATCTTTTAGCAAGCTATGCTCCGGACCGACACCCGGGTAATCGAGTCCAGCTGAGATCGAGTGCGCTTCTTGTACTTGACCGTGTGCATCCTGTAAGAGATACATCATCGAGCCATGCAAGACACCGACCTCTCCTTTTGTCATCGTCGCTGCGTGTTTCTCTGTGTCGATTCCGCTTCCCGCTGCTTCGATCCCGTATAATTTTACATCTGTATCATCGATGAACGGATGGAACATCCCGATTGCGTTACTACCACCGCCGACACAAGCGACGATTGCCTCTGGCAGACGCCCCTCTTTTTCGATGATTTGGCGTCGTGTCTCTTTTCCGATGACCGCTTGGAAATCACGGACGAGTTGCGGGAATGGGTGGGGTCCGAGAACAGAACCCATCAAGTAATGCGTGTCTTCGACATGTTTGACCCAGTAACGAAGTGCTTCATTGACGGCATCTTTAAGTGTCCGACTGCCTTGTGTGACCGGGATGACGGTTGCTCCAAGTAACTCCATCCGGAAGACGTTCAACTCTTGACGACGGACGTCCTCTTCTCCCATGAAGATGACACACTCGAGATCGAGTAAGGCACAGACCGTCGCAGTCGCGACACCGTGTTGTCCTGCCCCTGTCTCAGCAACGATTTTTCGTTTCCCCATCCGTTCAGCCAATAACGCTTGACCGATCGTATTGTTGATTTTATGGGCACCAGTATGGTTCAAGTCTTCTCGTTTCAAGTAGATCTTTGCGCCACCGATCGTTTGCGTCAAATGTTCGGCAAAATAAAGTGGTGTTTCACGTCCGACGTATTCTTTCAATAACTCGTCCATTCGCGCTTGAAACGCTGGATCTTCTTTTACCGTTGCGTAAGCTTCTTCGAGTTCGATCACCGCGTGCATCAATGTTTCCGGGATGTAGCGTCCTCCGTATTTACCGTATTGTCCGAGTGTATCTGGTTGTGCGTAGCTCATACTTCTCTCTCCTTTACGGCATCTGCGAATGCCTGCATTTTGATGGGATCTTTCCGTCCATCCGTCTCGATGCCACTTGAGACATCGACGGCGAACGGGTGATATCGTTTGATTGCTTCTCCGACGTTTCCTGCTGTCAAGCCACCGGCAATGAACAGTGGTCGATCGGCTTGAATGTCTCGTGACCAGTCGAATGTCTCGCCACTTCCAGCAACCGGTGCGTCAACGAGCAAATAATCCGTCTGTTGCTCTACTTGTCCGATGTCCGTCACCGGAATCGCTTGAATGACGGGAACTGGTAACTCTCCGTCCGGAATGACACCATGAATTTGGACGAGATCTAGCGCGACTTGTTCGACCGCGTCGGTCACCTGCTGGTAAGTCGGGGAGACGAAGACACCGACGACTTGGACCGTTTTTGGAATGTCGCGTCTGAGACGAGCCGCCTCTTCCAGCGTGACCTGTCGTTTACTTTTAGCAAAGATAAAGCCGATGTAGTCCGCTAAGCGAACTGCCGCTTCGACATGTTCTCTTTCCCGGAGACCACAGAACTTAATCCGTGTCATACGCGAACGCCACTCACTTCTCGGATGAAGACTTGCGGATCGTCTGCCCGCATCAACGTCTCGCCGACGAGGATCCCGTCTGCACCGGCAGCGTGTAATCGCTGTGCTTCCTCGACCGTCTTGATGCCACTCTCACTGATATACCGGACGTCCGGTTGTTTTTGTTCGAGTAATCCAACCGATATCTGTAAATCAACTTCGAACTTTTTCAAGTTCCGGTTGTTGATGCCAATGATTTGCGCACCAATCGCCTCTGCTCGGCGTAACTCCTCTTCGTCATGGACTTCGACCAAGACCTCAAGTCCTTCTGCGTAAGCATACGCATACAAGTCAGCAAGCGTCTCCTGCTCGAGAGCGGCGACAATTAAGAGAATCAACCGTGCCCCATGTGCTTTTGCCCGGTCGATTTGAATCCGATCAATCATGAAGTCCTTACAAAGCACCGGGATGTCGACTGCTGCAGCGACTGCCGCTAAATCGTCCATCGACCCTTTGAAGTACGTCTCGTCCGTCAAGACGGAGATGACGGTCGCCCCACTCGCTTCATATTGTTTTGCCTGAGCGACGACATCGACGTCGAGTGCGATTGCCCCTTTTGATGGCGACGCTCGTTTGATTTCCGCGATGACGGATAAATCCGCTCCCGCTAGTCGTTGCTTAATCGACGGCTTCAATGCCTCCCGACTGATCCGTTCGACCCCGTTTAATTTTAATTGCAGGACTTCCGCTCGTTTCGTTTCGATGATGCGATCTAAGATATTCATCCGATTGCTTCCTCCCGTGTCATTTGTCGTAATTGGTTCAATCGTTCCATCGCCCGTCCTGAGTCGATGCTATCTGCTGCTAAGGCGATTCCTTCTTCGATCGTCTTCGCTCGATTTGCTGCAAAGAGAGCAATTCCCGCATTGAGTAGAACCGTGTCGCGATAAGCACCATGCTCTCCACCAAGAACACGGAGTAAAATCGCCGCATTCTCTTGTGCACTACCTCCGCGAATTGCTTCAAGCGGTGCGGTCTTCAGTCCGACTTCCTCCGGGTGAAGACTGAAGCGAATCAGCTCACCTTCGTCGAGTAAGACGAGTTGGTTCGTTCCGGCAAGGGATGCTTCATCCATTCCATTCGCACCATGTAAGACGATTGCTCGCTTCCGCCCGAGTCGATGCAATGTCAACGCCATCGTCTCGAGCATATCCTCCCGGTAAATTCCTAATAGTTGTGTCTTGAGCGGGACCGGATTCGTCAACGGCCCGATCAAGTTAAAGATCGTTGGAATCCGCAGATCGCGTCGGACCTTCATGATTTGCTTGACGCGTGGGTGCATCCTTTGCGCAAACAAGAAGGCGATTCCGTTCGACTCGAGCTGTTCTGCTAAACGTTCCGGTGTCGCATCGAGCGAAACCCCGAGTGCTTCGAGCACATCAGCGCTGCCCGTTTTACTCGAGACACTCCGATTCCCGTGCTTCGCGACTTTCATGCCGGCACCTGCCAGAACGAAGGCAGCTGTCGTACTGATGTTGAACGATTGTGAGCCGTCGCCTCCAGTGCCGCAGTTATCCATGAAATCGCCGGTGACCGGAATGTCGAGGGCGACCTCGCGCATGATCGAAGCAAGACCGGCTAATTCTTCTGCAGTCTCCCCTTTTGCTTTCAATGCGACGAGAAAAGCGGCAATTTCGCTATCGGTCACGTCTTCCGCAAACAGTTCGCGTGCTGCCTGTTGCATTTCTTCATATCGTAAATGTTTTGCTTCTGCTAATTTCAATAACGTCTCTTTCATCGTTCGTCACTCCTTTGTCAATTCAATGAATCGTTTAATCATCTGCTGTCCTTGTGGTGTTCCGACAGATTCAGGATGGAACTGGATTCCGAAGGTCGGATGCGTCCGGTGCTCGAGTGCCATGATCGTCCGGTCATCCGTTTCTGCTGTGATGACGAGCTCCGTCGGTAAGTCGTTGCGAGCGACGATCAGCGAATGATAGCGCATGACCTCTAACGTTTCCGTCATGTCGTCGAAGAGTTGTCCCGATTGTCGGATCATCGATGTCTTTCCGTGCATGATGACCGGTGCTTCGACGACGCGTCCTCCGAATGCTTCGCCGATTGCCTGATGTCCGAGACAGACACCGAGAATTGGTACTTGACCCGATAATTGACGAATGAGATCGATGCAGATGCCAGCGTCAGCCGGGCGACCGGGACCGGGTGAAAGGATGATACCGTCTGGTTTCATCTCGCGTAGTTCTTCGATGCTGACCGCATCGTTTCGAATGACGTGAACGTCCGTATAAACGGATGCGTATTGGTATAGGTTATAGGTAAAAGAATCATAATTATCAATTAGGACGATCATTTCCAAACCTCCAGTAGTGATTTCGCTTTGTGTAACGTCTCCTGGTACTCGAGGCGTGGAATCGAGTCGTAGACGATGCCAGCTCCTGCTTGAACAGAAGCGACACCATCCTTGATCACCATCGTCCGGATAGCGAGGGCAAAATCCATATTCCCCCGAACATCGAAATAGCCGACCGCCCCGGCATATACTTCTCGTTTCACCTGCTCGTACTGGTCGATCAACTGCATCGCTCGGATTTTCGGAGCTCCCGTGACCGTCCCTGCCGGTAGACAAGAGACGAGTGCGTCTGCTCCAGTCTTCCCGTCTGCTAACGTACCTTCAACGACCGAGACGAGATGCATAACGTTCTTGAATCGTTCGATTTGCATGAATCGCGTCACCTCGACGGTACCAATTTGGCAAATCCGTCCTAAGTCGTTGCGTCCAAGATCGACAAGCATTCGATGTTCCGCTCGTTCCTTCTCGTCGTGCAGCAACTCTTCTGCTAACCGTCCATCTTCCTCTTTCGTCTTCCCCCGGCGCCGGGTGCCGGCAATCGGATTCGTCGTCACGCGATTCCCTTTGACTTGGACCAAACTTTCCGGGGAGGCCCCGAGTACGATTGCTTCGCCTAAGTCGATATAGAAGAGATAAGGGCTCGGATTGTCCTTGCGGAGCTTCCGATAAAATTGGAACGGATCACCTGAGAACGTCGCATCAAGTCGTTGCGAGAGAACCAGTTGGAAGACGTCGCCTTGGCGGATGTGTCTCTTCGCTTGTTCGACGAGTCCTTCAAACGTCTCTTGATCCATTAATGGTTCATAGACGACATCCCGGAGTGGACGCTCGATGTCCGTTCGCTCCCGTGGTTGCTCAAGTTGCGCTTTCCGTTCTGCTAGACGTTGACGTAAGACGTCACGATCAGTGATGCCACCGAGCGACGTCTGAATCAAATGAACACGATGCTCGAGATGATCGAACAGGATGATTTGGTCGTATACGGCGAGTAACGCGTCTGGTAATTGTCGCGTTCGCTCAGGAACCGCTCCGAGCGTCTCATAGGCGCGCATCATGTCGTAACCGACATATCCGATCCCACCCGCTAAAAACGGAAGTTCTTCTTCGACGCCACCCCGAAGGATCATCTGTTGCATCAGTCGTACTGGATCACCCGTTTCCTGCGTCAATTGACCTGTCGTCAACTGTTCCCGTGTCACGGTCCGTCCCTCTGCCCGAATCATCTCCACCGGATCGACACCGATGATCGAATACCGTCCTTGATCCGTATGCGCAGAACTTTCAAGTAAACATTTCTGTGTTCCGCTCAGTTGTTGGAAAATCATGATCGGCGTCATCTCGTCGCCGTTTAGTTCAAGTTGTTCGATGATAAGTGTGTCTGTCTGAACCATCCCTGTTCGCCTCCTGGAATATAAAAAAAGTCCCCCATACAGCGTATGCTGCATGGAGGACGATTATCTCGCGGTGCCACCTCTCGATTGGAACGGTTTGACCGTTCCCACTTTGTCTGATGCGTCTTAATAAGAGACATCATAGCCTACGATAACGGGGGCATCCGTCGCGACCTACTTCTTCGTTCAGCCACGCTCTCATGAGACCATTCACGAAACCTCGCCGTACGGAAGTCACACCATTCTCCCGCTCTCTGAAACGCCGATGTTGTCTCGCTACTTAACTCACTCTACGATTTGTTTGATTCGATTGTATACGAAAAGGGTCTTCTCGCCCATTCATGTAGAACATGAAGGACGGGAAGACCCGCGGTACCACCTTCGTTGACGATGCTGACACCGTCCCCTTTGAAACGAACCGGACCGTTGTCCTGATTCGTCGACCCCGATAACGGGAGGAACCCGTCAGAGCCTACTACCCATTGAAGGGATTCGGTCTGAAGCTCAGAAGGCCATTCGCTTGTTGCCCGATACTGATTCGCACCACCCATCAGCTCTCTTGAATCGTTTCACAAGTTACTTCTCTTCGTCTTTGCTATCGTGTGTTGAATTGATTCTTATATTACGATGCTTCTTCTTCCCTGTCAACTGGAAAAACTCAATATAGGGAAAGTTGGTTCGGATCAATCGATTCGAGCGCTTGTTTGACGGTTTGCAGGAACTGTCCGGCAACGAGTCCATCGAGTACCCGGTGGTCGATCGACATACAGAGGTTGACCATGTCGCGTGCTGCGAACATACCGTTCACCCAAACCGGACGTTTGACGATCGATTCAACGGATAGAATTGCCGCTTGCGGGAAGTTGAGGATCGGTGCCGATTGAATCGAACCGAACGATCCTGTGTTGTTGACCGTAAACGTCCCGCCCTGCATCTCAGCAGACGACAACGTACCTGCTTGTGCGCGTTTCCCGAAGTCATCGATCGCGCGTGCGATACCTTTGATGCTTAGTTCATCCGCATTCTTGACGACCGGTACGAACAGAGCGTCTTGCGTCGCGACAGCAAGTGATAGGTTGATCGCTTTCTTTTGAATGATCTTATCTCCCGCCCATGTCGAGTTCATGATCGGATGTTTCTTCAATCCTTCGACCGTCGCCTTCATGAAGAACGGCAAGAACGTCAATTTGACCCCTTCTTGTTTGAAGAACGCATCTTTATGACGATTACGTGCTTCGACCAAGTTCGTGACATCGACTTCGATCATCAACCAGGCATGTGGCGCTTCGTGTTTCGCACGTACCATGTTCGAAGCGATCGCTTGACGCACACCGGCAGTCGGAATCTCGATGTCGCCCGTTTCCGTCGGTTGTGGTGCACTGACCGGACGTTTTGGTGCAGGTGGTGCTTCTGCCGGAGGCGCTACCGGAGCCGCTTGCGCTTCCGGTTTTGGTTCCGTTGCTTGTGGTGTCGGGATCGATCCAGACTCGATCAGTTTCAAGAGGTCTTTCCGTGTAATCCGTCCGCCAGCTCCAGTACCCGTCACTTGTTCGAGATCAATGCCGTGTTCTCCCGATAGTTTCAAGACAGCTGGTGAATAGCGTTTTTTCATCGATGTATCAGACGACGTCGTTTCTTCGACAGCCGGTACTTCTTGTTCGGTCGCAGCGACTTCCGTTGACCCACCACTGACTTGCATCGTGACAATCGCGTCACCGACTTGCAACGTATCCCCTTCTTCTGCAAGCAGTTTTTCAATCACACCATCAAATGAAGATGGGACTTCTGCCGTTACCTTATCGGTAATGACTTCTGCAATCGGATCGTATTTTTTGACAGTATCGCCCGGTTTGACGAGCCACATCGAAATCGTCCCTTCTGTGACGCTTTCTCCGAGTTGTGGCATCGTAAGTGTTTCAGTCTTCATCGATCAGTTCCCCCTTAGTATGCGTGCAACGTCCGGATTTTATCTTCGATTTTCTCACTAGAGATGTTGAAGAACTTCTCCATTGTCGGAGCGTATGGCATGGCTGGTACGTCTGGACCACAGAGTCGTTCGATTGGTGCATCGAGATCAAACAATGCTTCTTCTGCAATGATTGCCGACACTTCACTCATGACGCTACCTTCTTTATTATCTTCCGTAACGAGCAAGACTTTCCCCGTCTTTTTCGCCGCTTCGACGACTGCTTCGCGGTCGATCGGATAAACAGTCCGTAAATCAAGGATGTGGACATCAATCCCGTCTTTTTCAAGGCGCGTTGCCGCTTCGAGTGCCATATGGACACACAGACCGTAGGTGATGATTGTGACATCTTCTCCCTCACGTTTTACGTCTGCTTTACCGATTTCAACGGTATAATCGCCTTCCGGAACATCGCCTTTCAATAGGCGATAACCACGTTTATGCTCAAAGAACAAGACCGGATCATTCGAACGAATCGCTGCCTTTAGCAATCCTTTTGCGTCATATGGATTAGACGGGATGACGATCTTCAGACCAGGCGTCGAGTTGAACATCGCCTCGACCGACTGAGAATGGTAAAGTGCTCCGTGAATTCCGCCGCCGAACGGTGCGCGGATAACGATCGGACACGTCCAATCATTGTTCGAACGGTACCGAATCTTCGCTGCTTCACTGACGATTTGGTTGACCGCTGGCATGATGAAGTCAGCGAATTGCATTTCAGCAATCGGGCGCATGCCGTACATCGCAGCTCCGATTCCGACACCAGCAATCGCACTCTCAGCGAGCGGTGCATCGATGACACGCTCTTCTCCGAATTGTTCGAGCAATCCTTGGGTCGCCCGGAAAACACCACCACGGACACCGACGTCTTCGCCGAGGATGAAGACGGACTCGTCGCGTTCCATCTCTTCTTTGATTGCACTATTGATTGCTTCGATTAAACTTAACGTCGTCATTTCGTTTCCTCCTCGTCGTACACGTAACGTAATGCATTTTCTGGCGCATCGTAAGCTGCTGCTTCCGCATAAGCCGTTGCTTCGTCGACTTCTTTCTCCATCGCTTGTTCGATTTCAGTCGCTGATTCTTCCGTCAGGACGCCCATTTCGATCAGACGCGCACGGAAGAGTTTGATCCCGTCACGTGCTTTTAAGGCATCGAGTTCTTCAGCAGAACGGTACGATTTATCGTCATCATCGGATGAGTGTGGCACGAGGCGTTCGACTTCAACTTCGATCAAGGTCGGACCTTCTCCCCGTAATCCGCGCTCACGCGCTTCCTTGACGACCTTGTAGACAGCGAGTGGGTCAATGCCGTCCACCGTATAGCCTGGCA
Source organism: Exiguobacterium sp. OS-77 (assembly GCF_000414195.2). Lineage (NCBI taxonomy): Bacteria > Bacillati > Bacillota > Bacilli > Caryophanales > Exiguobacterium > Exiguobacterium sp. OS-77. The sequence goes on from NZ_DF239008.1 coordinate 2,217,453, forward strand.
TACCATAGCCGATCGCCCGGTCAGCGACGTGTTTAGCCGACAACTGTTTCGAAAGTGGTGTCGAGATCGCGTATTTATTGTTTTCACAGAACAAGATGACAGGAAGCTTGTGAATTCCGGCGAAGTTCGCCCCTTCGTGGAAGTCTCCTTGGTTTGAAGAGCCCTCTCCGAAAGAGACGTAAGCAACGAGTGGTTCCTTACGCATCTTCGCAGCAAGTGCGATCCCAACGGCATGTGGGACTTGAGTCGTAACTGGACTTGAACCCGTGACGATATTCAAGGCACGTGAACCATAGTGTCCTGGCATTTGACGACCACCTGAGTTCGGATCTTCTGCTTTTGCGAATGCCGACAGCATGATATCGCGTGACGTTTGACCGAAGTGTAAGACAACACCTAAGTCCCGGTAATACGGCAAAATGTAGTCCGTTCCTTTTTCAAGGGCGAACGCTGCACCGACTTGAGCCGCTTCTTGTCCTTGACATGAGACAAGGAAGGGAATTTTACCCGCTCGGTTCAACTTCCACATCCGTTCGTCAATCTTCCGCGCACGGACCATCGTTTCGAACATGTGAATCGCGTCCTGTTCCGTTAATCCGAGTTCTACCAATTCTTTGAATTCTATCTTTTCCATCCGTAATTCCTCCTTAGGCGTGAACCGCGAGTCCGTCGACGGCAAGTGCTGCTTCTCCGAATGCTTCTGACAAGGCCGGGTGCGGATGCACGAGCTGTCCGACTTCCCATGCCGTTGCATTGAGTACGAGCGCTAATCCACCTTCACTGATCAGTTCCGTTGCTTTTGGTCCGACGATGTGAACGCCGACGAGATCATCTGTCTTCGCATCCGAGACGAGCTTGATGAAGCCTGCCGCCTCTCCTTCGATCCGCGCTTTCCCTAATCCATTGAACGAGAAGCTCCCTACCTTGACGTCCATTCCGGCACGTTTTGCTTCGTCTTCCGTTAAACCGACCGATGCCGCTTCCGGTACGCTGTAGATACAACGTGGTACGAACGCATATTCAAGTGGTGTCGTCGTTCCGTGGACGATCGCCTCGACCGCTTTGACACCTTCTGCTGACGCAACGTGCGCCAGTTGTAAGCGACCGATCACATCCCCGATCGCATAGATATGTTGATCCTTCGTCCGGAAATGGTCATCGACTTGAATGAAGCCATTTTCGACGACGATATTCGTGTTTTCAATCCCGATGCCTTCGACGTTCGCCATTCGACCGATGGCGACTAGCAATTTATCCGCTTCAAGCGTCGTCTGTTCTCCGTTACGGTCGATCGCGATCGAGACACCGTCTTCTGACATCCGGAACGTGTCACTTTGTGCAGCTGCACCGGTATGAATCTTGACGCCCCGCTTTTTCAATTGACGAGCGACTTCACGACTGACTGCCGCATCTTCCGTCGGTAAAATCCGGTCGCTGAATTCGACGACCGTTACTGCGACGTCAAAATCCGTCAACATCGATGCCCATTCAACACCGATGACACCACCACCGATGATGACGATCGATTTTGGCAAATCTGCCATATCGAGCGCATCATCCGAGCTGAGGACATACTCTGAATCAAAAGCAAGTCCGTTCAATGGACGTGGACGCGACCCTGTCGCGACGATCAATTGACGCGGAAGGATCAATTCGCCTTCGCCTTCTTCCGGCTCGACGCTGATTGTTCCCGGCATCGGTGAAAAGATACTTGGTCCAAGAATCGAACCACGACCGTGAAAGACTTCAATCTTTCCTTTTTTCATCAGGTGCTGAATGCCTGCTTCTAATCCATCTACGATCTCTTGTTTGCGTTGTTTGACCTGTTCGAATCGTAAAAACGATTCCGGTACGTCCACGCCATATGTAGCAGCGTGCTTGACCGTCTGATAGACTGCTGCTGATTTCAAAAAGGCTTTAGATGGTATACAGCCACGATGTAAGCATGTCCCGCCTAATTTTCCTTGTTCTACGATTGCTACCGACTTCCCAGCTTGTGCCGCACGGATCGCGGCGACATATCCACCGGGTCCACCACCTAGGACAACGACGTCGAATTCTCTAGCCATGTTGGTTCGCCTCCATATTCCTTGACTTCCTCTTCTCCACGTAAGACACGCAACACTCCTTCTGCGAGCGCCTGCAACTCATCTTCACCAGGACTACGTACGACTTGACCGAGGTGGGCGACACGTTCTTCGATCGCACGCGTCAACCGATCACTATAGGCAAGTCCGCCTGTTAGAATGATCGCGTCGATCTGACCGAACAAGACGGCACTTTGACCAGCGATCTCTTTTGCGATCCGGTACGCCATCGCGTCATATAACAATGCCGCTTTTTCGTCGCCTTCCTCAATCCGGCGCTCGATCTCGATCGCGTCAAACGTACCCAAGTGCGCGACAAGTCCGCCTGACCCAACGACCAGACGCTTCATCTCTTCAAGTTTATACTTGGTACTATAACATAGTTCTACTAGTTGACCAACAGGTAGAGATCCGCTTCGTTCTGGCGAAAACGGTCCTTCTCCATCGAGTCCGTTGTTGACATCGATGACACGCCCCTCTTGGTGCGCACCGACCGTAATGCCGCCGCCCATGTGTGCGATGATCAGACGTAGTTCCTCATATGGACGTCCGATTTCCTTTGCGTACCGCTTCGCGACAGCTTTTTGATTCAAGGCATGGAAAATACTCTTTCGTTCAAGTTCAGGTAAGCCTGTAATTCGCGCAATCGGCTCAAGTTCGTCAACGACGACTGGATCAACGATGAACGATGGGATATCGAGTGTCCGAGCAATCTCATCCGCGAGGAGTCCGCCGAGGTTCGATGCATGGACGCCAAAAATACCGCTGAGTAAGTCTTCTCGCATTTCTCGATTGACGGCATACGTACCACTGACGAGCGGTCGGAGTAGTCCTCCGCGACCCACGACTGCGGTAAGCGCTTTCAAATCAATCTGCTCTTCAGCCAATACTTCGAGTAATACATGACGACGCATCTCCAGCTGCGCTGGAAGCGGTCCTCCGACCGCTTCCGCTGGATGGCGTAACGTCTTCGTGAACACCTGGTTCGCCCCTTCGAAGATACCGATCTTCGTCGACGTCGAACCGGGATTAATCGTTAAAATACGTTCGCTCATGGATATCCTCCTCTGATCAGCCACGTGATCCTAGAATGTTTTTATCACGACGCAAGAATTGGCTGCGGGCACTGCGCATCGTTGCGATACGCTCTTCTGCCATTTTCTCAGCCGCACGGTATGTCGGTAAATGATCGCGTTTTGCGATTTCAAATACTTTCGTGACCGCATCGTAGACGAGTTCAACTTTTTTCATGGCACGATCACGGTTGTATCCGTCGAGTTCATCGGCAACGTTGATGACACCACCCGCATTGATGACGAAGTCGGGTACGTATAAGATATCGCGTTCTTCGAGCATGTCACCATGACGGTCTTCTTTGAGTTGGTTATTTGCCGCACCGGCGATGATCTTGACTTTCAATTGTGGAATCGTCTCGTCGTTTAATGTCGCACCGAGGGCACATGGCGCAAAGATATCCGCTTCGACGCTATAGATGTCTTCTGGTGCGACGATCAAGGCACCAAATGCTTCTTCTGCACGTTGAAGTGCTTCTTGGTTGATGTCCGTGACGATCAGCTTCGCCCCTTCTTCATGCAAGTGACGGCACAGATTGAAGGCAACGTTACCGACACCTTGGATCGCAATCGTTTTTCCACCAAGTGAATCTGTTCCGTACACTTCTTTTGCCGCTGCTTTCATCCCACGGTAGACACCGTATGCCGTAACCGGTGATGGGTTACCACTTGATCCGAATGCTGGGCTGACACCTGTGACGAAATCTGTCTCCATATGGATGTAATCCATGTCTGCAACCGTCGTATTGACATCTTCTGCTGTGATGTAACGACCGTTCAGTGACTGGACGTAACGTCCGAATGCCCGGAAGAGTGCTTCTGACTTTTGTGTCTTCGCATCGCCGATGATGACAGCTTTACCACCACCGAGGTTCAAACCAGCGGCTGCGTTCTTATACGTCATCCCTTTTGATAAACGGAGCGCATCAATCAATGCTTCTTCGTCTGATGCATAGTTCCACATACGAAGTCCACCGAGTGCCGGTCCGAGTGTCGTGTCATGAATCGCGATGATTGCTTTTAATCCAGATACTTTATCGTGGCAAAATACGACTTGTTCGTAATCTTCCATCTCCATTGTTTCAAAGATGCTGAAGCGTGATTCTACGTTTGTTTCGACCATTTTAAGTTCCTCCTCAGATTGTTTGTTTTACTTTTTTCGTCTGTTGAGCATTTAATAGCGCAAAGGCTAGTGAGTACATTTTTGCTTCAGCTGTATCGGCACGGCTTGTCAAGACGACCGGAGCCCGTGCTCCGACGAGAATCGCCGCAACCGAGGCATGTGCGAAATACATGAGTGATTTGTAGATGACGTTTCCGACTTCGATTTGCGGAACAACTAGTAAATCCGCCTGACCTGCTACGTCTCCCGTTAACCCTTTTTGCTGGGCAGCGACGAGGTTCACAGCATTATCGAGCGCGAGTGGTCCGTCTACAAGGCAATCCTTGATTTGACCACGTCGGTTCATCTGTGTCAAAAGTGCGGCATCAATCGTTGCCTGCATCGTTGGATTGACGACTTCGACGGCTGCTAAGACTGCGACTTTTGGTAAGCCGTATCCGAGAGCACGTAAGGCGGAGACACCGTTTTCGATGATTTTCACTTTATCTTCAAGTGACGGCTGGATGTGAATCGCTGCATCGGTCAATCCGATCGCTGATTCACGCCCTGGTACTTCGAACAACGCGACATGCGACAGGACATTCCCTGAACGCAGACCCGTTTCTTTGTTCAAGACAGCTTTCATGAACGTCGCTGTCGGAACAAGACCTTTCATCAAGACGCTCGCATCCCCTTTGCGAACGGCATGAGCAGCACGTTCTGCCGCTTCTTGTGATGAAGAGGTGTGAGTAATCACGAATTGTGACTCCCGTAATGCCCGTTTTTGAATCATCTGCTGAATCCGTGTCGCATCCCCGAACAAATGAAAACGTGCTAAATCGTTCTCAATTGCTAATGCGACAGCATCCATCACTTCTTCGTCATCCGCAGCTGCAATCGCAACGACGGAATCTTCGAGTCGAGCTGCCTGCTCGACCATTTCATTGAATCTCACCGTATTCCCCCCTCACCTGTCATACATAAATAGTAATAGCAATTTTCGTGCCAATTCAAAAGAGACGGCAGGATAAGCAAGAACGTCTTTAATTTTGCACGCTTTTGCATTTTTTGCAATATATTGCACGCAAAAATTTGCGCTTCACGAATAGATGTTAAATCGTTCCACTTTGTAATAAAGTGCCCGGAGAGAAATCCCGAGTTGTTTCGCGGCTTCTGTTTTGTTGCCATTAAAGGCAGTAAGCGCTTCCCGAATCAACCGTTCTTCGACGTGTGACATCTCATCCGATAAATGCTTGATTTCCTTTTTCTGTCTCGTCGCGACTTTCGTTGTTTGTGGCACGACAAGCTGAAGATGACCTTTTCGTAAGACTGTTTCTGTTTTATCCGTAAAAATCAACGCGCGTCCGATGACATTTTCAAGCTCGCGGACATTTCCTTTCCACGGTTGCTTCTTCATTGCTTCGAGTACATCATCCGATATCCGTCCGACCGATCGCCCATAACTTTGATTCAATTTACGGAGTAAGTGTAAGGTCAATGGCGCGATATCATCCGGACGCTCACGTAGTGCCGGTATGTGAATCGGTAAACGATTAATCCGGTAGTAGAGATCTTCTCGGAACTCATTCATGATGATCTTCTGCTCCAGATTCGCATTCGTCGCCGCGATGATCCGGACATCGACCGGAATGGCCTTCGTACCACCGACGCGAACGACTTCATTTTCCTGTAACACCCGTAACAGTTTGGCTTGGACGTCGAGTGGCAGTTCGCCGATCTCATCTAAGAACAGCGAACCCCCGTGTGCTTCTTCGAAGTATCCACGCTTACCACCACGTCGCGCTCCTGAGAACGCGCCTTCCTCGTACCCGAATAGTTCACTTTCGAGTAACGTCGGTGCGATTGCCGCACAATTGACGCGGACGAATTGTTCATATTTACGTTCGCTCGCTGCATGGATCGCATGCGCGAACAGTTCCTTGCCGGTTCCGGATTCACCGCGAATCAAGACATTGACTGGCATCGTTGCCGCAAGTTTCGCTTGATCGACGACGAAGCGCATCGCTTCACTCTCGGCGATGATATCATCGAATGTATATTTGGCTTCGAGCGTCCGGATTTTTTGTCGCGCTGCCTTCAATTCTTTGGCGAGTGCCTTCATTTCCGAGATATCCCGAATGACCCCAACGGAACCACGGACTTGTCCATCGACGATGACGGGTGCCGCGTTGACGATGATATCGCGTTGATCTTGCCCGATCTTCATGCGAACATCTCGAACGTTCTCGCCCGTATTCAAGACTTTCAAATGAACGGATTCCTGCATTCCGATATCGGCACTTGCCGGTTTTCCGACGACGTCTCGCTCCGTGAAACCGGTCATGCGCGTATATGCTGGATTGATCAGCATCGTCTGTCCGTCTTGATCGGCGACGGAGATTGCTTCGCTCGTACAATGAATGATCGCTTCGAGCATTTTCTCTTTTTCAGTCAATCGCTCGAGCAACACTCTGACGAATTCCCCCGGTAAGACCGCCGCTCCCGGAAAATCATGAATCAATTGCTCAAGTACGCCATTTTCTCCTGTAGCGTCAATGATGAAATCGACATCCGCCCCTTCGAAAGCTGACCAGCTCGTTTCGATCCGAATGTCCGCACGCCGTGCAAGCGCCACCCCAGGCGCATCCATGTTTGGATCGACAAGACCAATGACCGTTAATAATGGTGAACGTTGAAACGCATGCAGGACTTCTGTTCCCCCTTGACCAGCCCCGACGACGAGTAGATGATGCATATGAATTCCCCCTTTGAAACTGCTTACATTTCTATCGTACTCGGAATAAAATAGGGAAGCAAACCCGATTCGCAGAACGATCGATTTTTTGATACAATACGCTTGGAAAGGAGTGGCGTCCTATGCGTATCATTGGTTTGCTCTCATTATTAATCCCCGGCATCATCGGCGCGATTGGTATTAAGCTCATGCGTGATAGTGTTTTTCTAATTGCACAAGTGCCGTTTAAATACTTAGGCGATGCGGCTTACGTATATGTATTGCAAGGTCTCGTTGGTTTGATTCTTGCGATGGGTGGCATTGGATTTGTCGCAGGATATGTTTTTTATCGCGATCGAAAACGTGGAAAAGTCTCCGACCGCTATCAAAAAAAATGAACACAGAAAAAGGTCCCCATCTCTTGAACTCATTTCAAGCGCGGGACCTTTTACTCATATAAAATTGGTTTCACTTACGGATGAACTCCTCTCATAGTTAGAACTATTCGTGTACTCCAAAACCTTAGGTGTTCCTCTTAATGAAGAGGTAGAAAGAAATCAGATCTGGCTATCGGGCTAACGATAGAATGGTGTTTCAGTTCCATCATCTGACTGTACTCGGGACCTAGGTGGAGCGTAATGTCATCCGCTTGAAGCAGTCAAACATTCGGTTGCTAACAATCACTGCTAGACAACACTCCTTTTCACGAACTGTACTTTTCATTTTAGACGATCCGTTACCTTCCACTTTTCCCTAGCTTCGAAATCATGGAAGCTCCCATTCATTCGAGATTTCTCATCTAGAATGAACAAGATACCTTGGTACGACTTCTACCAAGAGAATGTCGTCCGGCATTCTTGAGCCATTTACAGTTGGCGTTCTGAGATGATGTTCATCAACAGGATTTCCGGAGTCCTTGTCGACTCGACGTTCATCTGACGTCTTGCCAAATCATTTGGTACCTTTATTATAACAAACATTTCAGTTTATGCAATATTTATTTGCAAGCGCTATTATATATTTTTAGCTTTACGGTATGCTATAAGCAGATCGTAATCGAAAGGAGACCCTTCATGCGAAAAATCATCGTATTCGAACATCTATCGTTAGACGGTGTCATTCAAGCACCGAGCGGAAAGAATGAGGATGTGAGCAACGACTTCGAACAGGGTGGATGGACTGCTCCATTTCAACATCCTGAGATTGGTCAGGTCATCCGTGGATGGATGCAAGAGGATTGTTCCCTGTTACTCGGTCGCAAGACATACGAGCAATGGTCAAGTTACTGGCCACTCCACCCAGATATCTGGCCAGTTGCCGATCGTGCCATGAAGTATGTTGCTACGCGTCATACACCACCTATTCTTTGGCAACCGACGACTTATTTGAATCAACCAACTTCTGAACTAACACGCTTGAAACAACAGGACGGACCACCGCTTCACGTCTGGGGGAGTAGTCAACTCGTTCATACGCTTTATCAAGCCGATCTGATCGATGAACTTCGATTGATCCTCTATCCCGTCATCATCGGTTCTGGTAAACGTCTATTTCCCGACAACGGAATGACGCCCGTCACTTGGAATGTCACGAAACGACACACGTTTGATAACGGCGTATTGATCGCTTGCTATGAACGGGATAGGAACTAAAAACACACCGTCTATCATTCAGACGGTGTGTTTCCTTTAACCAGATTGTTCTTGATTCATATGACTCGAAACATACGAGATGAATTCCGAGTTCTTCGGACTTTTCTCTTGTTCGATTCGGCCATTGAAGAGCTCGTGCTGTTGCATCCCTTCGTTCCAGGCGGACTTGATGGCGTGACGCATCGCTCGTTCGACACGAGAAGCCGTCGTTTGGTGTTTCTTCGCGATCGTCGGATAGAGTTCCTTTGTGATCAATCCGAGTAAATCTTCCCGTTCAAGCACCATTAAGACAGCGTCCTTCAAATACGTGAAGCCTTTAATATGCGGAGCAATCCCCACTTCTCGAAGTGTCGTACCGACTTTTAAATCAATCGTTTCGACGATCGGTGCTTGTCCTTGATTCGTCACGAGACGAATTTTTTGAACGAGCTGATCCATGCTGAACGGTTTAAGTAAGAAGTACGATGCTCCGAGGGTGACCGCCTGTTGCGAGACCTCGTCTTTACCGAAGGCACTCAACATGATGACAGCAGGGTTCTTCTTTTTCTTCATCAATTCTTCGAGAACACCAAGCCCATCTAAATGAGGCATGATGATGTCGAGGAGCAATACATCCACTTCGTGTTCTTTCATGCGTTCGAGACAACTCTCGCCATTGTAGGCGACGCAAACGACTTCCATGTCTTCTTGCGCAGAGATATGCTGGCGAATCAGTTCGACCATTTCGCGATTATCATCTGCTATCCCGACTTTAATCAATCCTTACACCCCATTTTTAAGCGATTCTTTCATCGTCTTCGCCTGATCCATCAATTCCTCGGCATGGCGTAACGTCAAATCCGTCATATGTGCACCGGAAATCATCCGTCCAAGTTCGTTTCCTCGGTCTGACTGAGACAAGACATTGACCTGTGTCGTCGTACGATCCGTCTCTTCAATCTTCCGAATATAGAGATGTTGATCAGCCATCGAAGCGACTTGCGGTAAGTGCGTAATACAGAGTACTTGTCCGTCTACTGACAAACGATAGATTTTTTCAGCCATCGCTTGTGCGACACGACCCGATACTCCTGTATCGACTTCATCGAAAATGATCGAAGCGACTCCAACCGAGCGCGAGAAGATTGACTTCAATCCGAGCATGATACGAGATAACTCCCCGCCCGATGCGACTTTTCCGAGCGACTTGAATGGCTCTCCCGCATTCGTCATGATGAAGAACTCTACTTGGTCGATCCCGTTCTTGCGTAGCATCGGTGTCTTCCCGTCTTGAAGAAAACGAATTTCAAACCGTGCTTTCTCCATGTAGAGCTCACGCAATTCCAGATGAATCGCTTCGCTTAATTGAACTGCCGCTTTTCGACGCTGTTGCGAGAGTCGACCACCAATATCAAACAATTCGCCTTCGAGCTGTTCGACTTCGGCTTTTAATCGTTCAATCCGTTCATCTCGATTCGTCATCGTATCGAGTTCAACTCGAATCTTCTCCCCATACGCGATGACTTCCTCGATTGTCGCCCCGTATTTTCGTTTCAGCTGTTGAAAGACCGATAGACGTTGTTCGATCTCATCGAGTCGATTGGAATCAAACTCAAGTGTTTCGAGTTGATCTCGAATCGCATACCCGACTTCTTCCAGTCCATAAAAAGCGCTTGCGATCGCGTCACTCTGCTGCGAAAACTGTTCATCGATGCTTGATGCTTGCTGTAATTCACGCATCGCGTCTCCAACAGAGTCGATGCCGCGCATCTCATCATGCAAAGCATCATACGCTGTCTTTAACGATGCATATAACTTCTCGAAATTCGCGAGACGATTTCGTTCGACGAGCAACTCATCTTCCTCATGTGCTCGAAGTTTTGCGCCTTCAATCTCTTCTGTCTGAAACGATAGTAGATCGATCCGTTGAGCGAGTTCTTGCTCACTTTGCGCGAGCGATTGCAGCGCCGTCCGTTTTTCTTCATACGCTTGATAACCGGATTGATAGGCTTGAAGGAGCGGCGCAATCGTCTCTTGCGCGAAGTCATCGAGAATCGCTTGATGATACGTACTGTCCATTAAATGCTGATGTTCATGTTGCCCGTGCATGTCGACGAGGACACGCCCGAACTCACGTAAGATCGTCAGTGTGACCAGCTTATTGTTGACGCGACAGACACTTTTCCCGGTCGCGAACAGATCACGTCGTAAGATGATCAATCCATCTTCGATATCGATACCATACTCTTCTGCAAGACCATAGACGAGATGGTCGTCTTCAATCAGAAACAATCCTTCTAGTTCCGCCCGATCTTCCCCGTATCGAACGAATTCCGCGGATCCACGTCCACCAATCAATAAACCGATCGCGTCGAGAACGATCGATTTACCGGCACCTGTTTCCCCAGTCAAGACGGTCATTCCTTTTTTAAAGTCGATCTGTAGCTCGTCAATGATCGCAAATTGTTTGATCGATAATTCAGCTAGCATCCTGTCAACTCCTTACAGCATTTCTAAAATTCGTTCGGTCACTTCTTTCGCTTGTTCCTCACTTCGTGCGATCAATAGGATCGTATCGTCCCCACACACCGTGCCAAGCAGTTCGTTCCAGCTCAAATGGTCCAGTAAGACGGCGACTGCGTTCGCATTTCCCGGCAGGACATGCATGACAATCAGATTTTGAGCAGAATCAATCGAGATGAAGCTGTCACCGAGCAGACGCCGCAATTTCCCGAGTGGGTTGAAGCGTTGGTCGGCGGGTAAGCTGTATTTATAACGTCCATCATTCAACGGAACCTTAACGAGATGAAGTTCCTTGATATCTCGTGATACCGTTGCCTGTGTCACCTTATATCCTGCATTCCGTAATTCCTCTACCAATTCATCTTGGGTTTCTACTTCCGACTGGGTGATGATCTCCCGAATCTTAATCAACCGTTGCCCCTTTGTCATTCCTGCACCTCACAGTATTCTTCGATGTTACTATTGTAATCCAATAAATCATTAAAAGTCCACGTTTGCCATTTTATTATACGGTTTTCGTCGCTCCGAACAACAATGAGGACGGACCCATGAACCGGATCCGTCCTCGTTTTCATCTGTTCGTTTAAAGACTAGCATGTGCTTGCTTGACTGTCTCTGTCGCATGGACAGATGGATCAAGTCCTGGTTGACCAAGGCGCGCATGCAATAAGAACTCGATGTTCCCCTCTCCACCGGTAATCGGCGAATAGTCGAGCTGTTTCACATAGAACCCTTGTTGAATGAAGAATTCAACCATCTCCTCGAGGACCCGGACATGAATCCGTTCATCCCGCACGATGCCTTTTTTACCGATATCATCACGCCCCGCTTCGAATTGCGGTTTGACGAGCGCCATGACATCTCCTCCTTCGACGAGGATCGTCTTCAGGGGTGGAAGCATCAACCGTAACGAGATGAATGAGACATCAATCGTCGCAAACTGTGGCGCAACAGGGAACATATCTGGTGTTGCGTGCCGAAAGTTCGTTTTCTCCATCACCGTCACACGATCATCCGAACGAAGCTTCCAGTCCAGCTGATTGGAACCGACATCAAGCGCATACATATGCGCTGCTCCATTTTGTAAGGAGCAATCGGTAAAGCCACCCGTTGACGATCCGATATCGAGACCTGTTTTACCAGCGACATCGAAATCGAATACTTGAAGTGCCTTTTCCATCTTGAAGCCTCCACGACCGACATAAGGCATCAACTGACCTTTAACATGCAGGTCGATGTCCGACTTGACCTTCTCACCAGCCTTCTCTAATCGTTCCGTTCCGCTAAAGACAAGTCCAGCCATGATCGATCGTTTCGCTTTTTCACGCGTTTCAAACAAACCGCGCTCGACGAGAAGAACGTCGAGGCGGATTTTTTTTACATTTTCCATGAATCGTCACACACTCTGTTTCTTTCCTTGATTGACGAAAGCGCGTACTTCTTCTGCGATTTGTCCAGGTAATAATCCGATTTCTTCAAGTAATTCGTTGACACCGCCGTGCTCGATATACCAATCCGGAATACCGAAGCGTTTGACGCGTGGGAATGCTTCCTGCTCGTTGGCATGCTCAAGGACAGCTGATCCGAATCCACCTTTTAAGACGGCTTCTTCGAGCGTCACAAGTGGAATGCCTTCTGCGTAAAGGGCATTCAGCATCTTCTCATCAAGCGGTTTGATCGTCCGAGCATTGATGACACGAACCGACAGTTCGTCTGCTAGGAGATCCGCGATTTTGAGTGCATCTTGTACTTGTGGTCCGAATGCAAGGATCGCGACGTCCGTTCCTTCGCGTTCGACTTCCCATGTATCAAGTGAAATTTCATGCAGTGTCTCGTCCATTGGTACACCGATACCTTCTCCACGTGGGAAACGAACGGCGATTGGTCCTTCATATTTGACGGCTGAATAAAGCAAGTGTTGCAGTTCGTTCTCATCCTTCGCCATGACGATTCGAATGTTCGGTACGTGACGCATGAAAGCGATATCGAAGACCCCTTGGTGTGTCTCACCATCTGCACCAACCAGACCTGACCGGTCAATCGTAAACGTCACATCTAGATTTTGACGAGCCACGTCGTGAACAAGCTGATCGTATGCACGTTGGAAGAAGGTCGAGTAGATCGATACGACAGGTTTCATGCCTTGCGTCGCTTGACCAGCTGCGAACGTCACAGCATGTTGTTCTGCAATCCCGACGTCAAACATCCGCTCTGGGAATTCTTTTTCAAAACAATCGAGTTTTGAACCGACGCTCATCGCTGGCGTAATCAACGTCAGCTTTTCATCATCGCGTGCCATCTTTGTCAACGTATCCGCTACCGTAAAGGAGTAACTAGGTGCTTTTGATTTCCCTTTGATGACTTCGCCAGACTCCATCTTGTACGGTCCAAGACCATGCCATGTGCCGACGCCATCAAACTCTGCCGGACGATAGCCTTTCCCTTTTTTCGTGATGACATGAAGCAGGACAGGACCTTCTTCTTTTTTCACGTAATTGAGCTGTTCGATCAAATCATCAAGATCGTGCCCATCGACTGGACCATAATAGTTGAAGCCGAGCTCTTCAAAGAACATGCCAGGAACAAGTGCGCCTTTAACAGCTTCCTTCAACTTCTCGCTTCCTTTTTCAAGACGTCCGCCAATGACCGGAATCTTTTTGATCAACGTTTCAAGCTCGTCTTGGGCAAAACGCACTTTACGTGATGAACGAATTCGTCCAAGCATTTGATGCATCGCCCCAACGTTTGGTGCAATCGACATCTCGTTATCGTTCAAGATGACGATGACGTTTTGTTGTTCTGCTCCAATATGATTCAATGCTTCGAGTGCCATACCACCTGTCAAAGCACCGTCACCAATGATCGCGACTGCACGATCACTCTTACCGCTCAGTTCGTTCGAAACAGCAATCCCCATTGCTGCTGACAAGGACGTCGAGCTGTGTCCTGTCTCCCAGACGTCATGCACACTCTCATTGCGTTTCGGGAACCCACAGAGTCCTTTGTGCTGACGGAGCGTATCAAACTGGCTCGCACGTCCTGTCAAAATCTTATGCACGTATGCTTGGTGCCCGACATCCCAGACGAACTTGTCATTCGGACTGTCGAATTCACGATGCAACGCAAGCGTCAACTCGACGACACCGAGGTTCGGTGCCAAGTGTCCACCTGTCGTCGCTAATTCTTCAATCAAAAAGCGTCGAATATCGCCTGCGAGTACTTCGAGTTCGGAGACCGACATACGCTTTAAAAATGACGGATCCTGTATTTCTGTCAATTTCATACCTTACCGCCTCTTTTCCTTACAATCTTATAGGGTTTGTACCCTACATTGTACTAGAACAATCTATCGAGCGCCATTGTCAGCATAGAAAAAGACGACGCAGATGCGTCGTCCTGCTTAATGGTCGCGCTTGACCACGAAGTCGAGCAGTTCCTTAAGTGTCGTCGCTTCGACTGATAATGCATCAATCGCTTGTTCCGCTGCTTCCACCTGAGCTGTCAGTGCGCGTTTCGCTCCTTCAAGACCCAGTAATTTTGGGTACGTTGCTTTTTCGTTCCCTTCGTCGCTACCGACCGGTTTGCCGATTTTTTCAGCATCGCCTGTTACGTCCAAGATGTCATCTTGGATTTGGAATGCGATTCCGAGATGGCGACCGTATTGCTTCAAGTGATCAAGATCCGTCGAGCTGACCGAGGCAAGCAAACCACCCGCTTCGACTGCAAAGACGAGGAGTGCTCCTGTTTTCCGACGGTGAATCGACTCAAGCTCCGCTACGTCATTGATGCCGCCACGCTCACCGAGCATATCGTCGAGCTGACCACCGACCATACCCGTAGCGCCCGCTGCTGTTGCCAACTGTTCGACAAGAGCAAGCTTCACTTCCGGCGAAGCTGGTGTCTCAAGAAGACAGCTGAAGGCGTTCGTGAGCAAGGCATCTCCTGCTAAAATCGCTGTCGCTTCATCAAAAGCGATATGATTCGTCGGACGCCCTCGACGCAGATCATCATCATCCATTGCTGGAAGGTCATCGTGAATCAGTGAGTATGTATGAATCATCTCAAGTGCCGCAGCAGTCGCGTCACCTTTTGAACGATCGATGGAAAAAGCATCGAGTACCGCATAAATCAAGGCTGGGCGAATTCGTTTACCACCCGCATCGAGTGAATACCGCATCGAATCGCGTAAACGATCCGGTGCGTCGAGTCGCTCCATGAACTCTTCCATTTTGTTTTCGACTTGTGTCTTCCACTCATTCAAAGCAATCATTGCGCTCCTCCTTTTTCCCGAAGCGTACCATCTTGCTCCAGGATTTGATCGAGTTTTTTCTCAGCAACGGATAACTTTCCTTGGCAGAGGGCTGTCAGTTTGACGCCTTCTTCATATAGAGCCATCGCTTGTTCAAGAGGAGCTTCGCCCTCTTCAAGTAACGTGACGATTTCTTCTAATCGCTCCAGTGCTTCTTCAAAAGATTGTTCCGTCTCCATTCTTACTCCCCATCCTCTCGTTTAGCACGAATCGTTCCATCATGGAATCGGATATCGAACGAAGACGCTGTCAATGCCTTCGCGGAACGGACGATTTGTCCATCCTGTTCGACATACGTATAGCCGCGCATCAAAACATGCGTCGGACTGACGGAGTCGAGTCGCGCGAGCACATGACGCACTTGTTGTTGCTTGGATTGCAAGAGTCGACGCACGATTTCGAGTCGACGCCGTGATTGTTCAATCGTCGCTCGTTGTTGCACGAAGCGATCCCGCATCGGCACACGCATTAAGCGTGTGTCAAGACGCTCCACCTGTTGCTGGTGTTGCGCTACTACTTGCTTGATCTCCTTTTGGAGTGACATCTCTGCCCGGTCCAATTGTTCCTGCTTCAGTCCGAGTAGGACGCGTGGTGATTTCAGACCGTAGCTCGCGGCAAGCCGTGTCACTTGCTCTTGTTTACTTTTGAGGAGTTGTGCATACGTTCGTTCTAAACGTCGCTCTACATCCTGCACACGTCGAGTGAGTGCCTCTGCTTCCGGAGTGACGAGTTCTGCCGCTGCCGTTGGTGTAGCAGCACGAACGTCGGCGACGAAATCACTGATCGTAAAATCCGTTTCGTGACCGACAGCAGAGACGATCGGAATGCGGGATTCAAACACGGCTGTCACGACAGACATCTCATTGAATGCCCACAGCTCCTCAATCGAACCACCACCACGACCAATGATCAACACATCACAGGCAGCATGCTCATTCATCAGCTGAATGGCACGACTGATTTGTGGTGCCGCGTCCGCTCCCTGTACAAGGACCGGGGCGAAGACGATGGCTGCTTGCGGATAGCGGCGCCGGAGTGTCGTTGCGATATCATGAAGCGCTGCTCCTTTTGGCGACGTGATGATCCCGATGCGCTCTGGAAAAGCTGGCAACGATTGTTTGATTGCTGGATCAAACCAACCACGCTCTTCAAGATCCACCTTCAAGCGTGAGAACGCCTCATATAGCGCTCCTACACCATCTTCCGTCATCCGTTCGACATAGAGTTGCATCTCTCCAGAAGAGACGTAAACGGATAAGCGCGCGGTGACGACGACACGCATCCCATCGCGAACGTCTGCTTTGACTCGACTCGCATCCCGGGCAAACATGACGGCTTTCATCCGTGACTGCTCGTCCTTCAACGTAAAATAAAGGTGACCGGAAGAGTGTCGTTTAAAGTTCGACACTTCTCCCACCACCTGGACTTGTTGCAGAAGGGCGTCGCCTTCTAGTTCACGTTTGACATAGTGGACTAAATCGGAAACGTGAAGAGGTTCGCTCATCGCGCAGCCTCGATCGTGTTATGCAGTAGCATCGTGATCGTCATCGGACCAACGCCACCTGGAACAGGTGTGATCATCGATGCAACGTCTTGTACCGTATCAAACTCGACATCACCGACGAGTTTGCCATCGACACGGTTGACACCAACGTCAATGACGACAGCACCCGGTTTCACCATATCCGCCGTAATCAGCTTCGGTACGCCGACTGCGACGATCAAGATATCCGCTTGACGCGTCATCGCACCGAGATCTTTTGTCTTGGAATGACAATAGGAAACGGTAGCCGATTCATTCAAGAACAACATACCGACGGGTTTACCGACGATTTGGCTACGACCGACGACAACGACGTGTTGACCGGCAATCGGTACGTTCATCTCTTTGACGAGATGAAGAATGCCGTTTGGTGTACACGGTAAAAATGTCGGTTCACCAATCATCATTTTCCCGACAGAGACAGGATGAAAACCATCGACGTCCTTTTCAGGAGAAATCGCAAAAATGACTTTACTCTCATCAATATGGTCAGGCAACGGCAATTGAACGAGAATCCCGTGGACACTCGCATCAACGTTCAGACGTTCGATCAAGTGAAGAAGCTCTGATTCCGTTGTTTCTGCCGGAAGTCGGATCAACTCCGAATCCATGCCGATTTCCTTCGCCGCCTTTTCTTTACCACGTACATAGGACTGACTAGCAGGATCTTCGCCAATCAGGATGACAGTCAATTGCGGTTGAATCCGCTGTTCTTTCAGACGTGCGACTTCTTCTTTCAGCTTCATACGATATGAATGGGCTACCTGTTTTCCATCGATTACTACTGCCATGATTTGTCCACTCCCCCAAAAAGTTCGATTCACTCTTCTGTCTGTTTGTCTCTATTCGGTTTTACAATTTTATGAATTTTCTTTAACGACGCCTTGTGCGACCTTACCGAGAACACCGTTCACGATTTTTGTCGCTTCTTCGTCAGCGAACGCCTTCGTCAATTCAATCGCTTCGTTGATCGTCACTCGAACCGGAATATTCGTTTCGAACAATAATTCGTAGACGGCTAAGCGAAGAATCGTCCGCTCGATGTTTCCGAGTCGTTCGAATGACCAGTTGACCAGTGCTTCTCGGATGTGTTGGTCAATCGTTGCTTTGTTCGTTTCGACACCGTTCACCAATTGCTCGACGAATGTGTCATATTCCTTACCTTCTACCGCGAATTCAATGGCCTCTTGTGCAGTCAGATCCGAAAGCTCCATTTGGAACAAAGATTGGACTGCGAGTTCGCGTGCCATGTGTCGTTTCATCATGATTTTGCGTGCTCCTTTTTTTGTCGTTCTCAATCAGTTAGTTTAGCACATTCCTCTTTTAAAAAACATAGAGAACGCCAAAAAAAGACGGGAGTTCGTCGCACAAACTCCCGTCCCGATTCAGTTAACGATCGTACCTTTTAGCTCACGCTCTGCGAATTTCGTCGTGAACGTCCCACGCCGGAATACCGGGTGACTGAGAACACGTTCGTGGAACGGGATCGTCGTTTTGACACCTTCGATCCAAAATTCAGCCAGTGCACGTTCCATCTTCGCACATGCTTCTTCCCGTGTTTCCGCATGGACGATCAATTTCGCGACCATCGAGTCATAGTACGGTGGAATCATGTACCCTGGATAGACTGCGCTATCGATACGTACGCCCATTCCGCCTGGTGTCACGTATTGTGTGACGCGTCCAGCAGACGGACGGAAATCATGATCTGGATCCTCGGCATTGATTCGGCATTCGATCGAATGACCGTGGAACTTGATATCCTTTTGTTTAACGGCAAGCGGATGATCGAGCGCGACTTGCAATTGCGCTTGAACGAGATCGAATCCAGTGATCATCTCCGTTACCGGATGTTCGACTTGAATGCGTGTGTTCATCTCCATGAAGAAGAACTCTTCCGTCTCTTCGACGAAGATGAATTCGATCGTCCCAGCTCCTGTATATTGAATCGCTTTTGCGGCTTTTACGGCAGCCTCTCCCATCTTCAATCGTGTCGCTTCACTGACCGCAGGTGACGGCGCTTCCTCGATCAGTTTCTGCATCCGGCGCTGGACGGTACAATCCCGTTCACCGAGGTGAATGACATTCCCGTGACGATCGGCGAGGACCTGTACCTCGACATGGCGGAACTCTTCGATGAAGCGTTCTAAATAGACATCCCCGTTTCCGAAAGCTTGTTTTGCTTCACGGCGTGTCTCACTTAGCCCGTTGATCAGCTCTTCTTCCGAACGAGCGACCCGAATCCCTTTACCGCCACCACCTGCTGTTGCTTTGATGATGACCGGATAACCAATTTCTTGCGCCAGTGCGACCGCTTCTTCGTCCGTGACCGTTCCATCTGAACCAGGCACGACAGGCACTCCACACTCGATCATCGTCTTCTTCGCAACGTCCTTGATCCCCATCTGACGGATCGCATCCGACGTCGGACCAACGAACTTGATCCCGCACGCTTCACACATCTCAGCAAAATCAACGTTTTCTGCTAGGAAACCGTAACCCGGGTGGATCATCGTCACTTGACGGTTCGTTGCGACCGCGAGGATATTCGTAACGTTTAAGTAAGATGAAGCAGAACTCGCCTCACCGATGCAGTACGCCTCATCGGCTAAACGAACGTGTAAGGCTTCCTTATCCGCTGTCGAGTAGACAGCAACGGTTTGTATTCCAAGTTCCTTTGCCGCTCGAATGATGCGGACGGCGATTTCTCCACGGTTGGCAATCAATAATTTTTCCATGCTGTTCACCCCCGTTTACGGACGGATCCGGAAGAGTGGTTGACCAAATTCAACGAGATCTCCATCGGCGACAAGAATCTCGACGACCGTTCCAGATACTTCCGAGTTTAAGTTATTGAAGAGTTTCATTGCTTCAAGGACACAAACGATCTGACCCACTTCAATCTGATCACCGACTTTGACGTATGCAGGTTTATCTGGATTCGGACGCGAATAGAACGTTCCGACCATCAAGGCATTGATCGTGACCGTATCATCCGCAGTCGCCTCTTCCTCGACTGGTGCTGCCGCTTGCTTCACAGGAGCAGGCGCCGCCACTGGAGCAACAGGTGCTTGGTGCGAGACCGTCACTGTTTCTCCTTGTTTCTTCAACTTTAATTTATACGTATCCGTCTCGAGTGAGAGTTCATTTACACTCGACTGATCGAGCATTTCGAGTACTTGTTTCAACTGATCGATTTTCATCTGTCATTCTTCCCCCATCTATGCTGTATTCACAATTATTATACCAGGTGCTAATGCCTACTCAAATACTTATATTAACTGGTCATACCATTGGATGCAAGTCAAGCTGAATGAAAAAAGACGTCTCTCGACCTGATAGAAGGTGAGAGACGTCTTGTCGTTTCAATATTATCCGTTGTAACGACCTGTGAAATCACCTGTACGTGTATCAACCGTTACTTTTTCGCCTGCTTCGATGAAGAGTGGTACTTGAATGATATGACCTGTCTCCACTGTCGCATTTTTCTTGACGTTCGAAGCTGTATCACCCTTAACGCCAGGCTCTGCTTCAACGATCGTCATGACGACTGTGTTCGGTAATTCAAGACCGAGGATTTCGCCGTTGTAAACCGCGATTTGAACTTCCATGTTTTCAAGCAAGTATGGAAGAGCTGCTTCGACTTGCGCCGTCGTCAATTCCAATTGCTCATACGATTCTGTGTCCATGAAGACGTAAGTCTCGCCCATTGGGTAAAGGTATTGCATCTTGTTACGCTCGATGTGTGCACGCTCGACACGCTCACCACCACGGAATGTCATCTCTTGGATGTTTCCGTTACGGATGTTACGCATTTTCGTCCGAACGAAAGCTGCCCCTTTACCTGGTTTAACATGTTGGAATTCAAGTACTTGCCAAATCATACCGTCTGAAGTCTTAATCGTTAATCCTGTTTTTAAATCGTTTACTGATACCATGAATGGTTCCTCCTAAAATGTCCCGTCACTCTGAATTAGAGAGTGATCAGTTCTTTTGGTGAAGACGAAAGAATTTCTCGACCTGTTTCCGTGATCAAGACGTCATCTTCAATCCGGCATCCGCCAACTTGCGGCACGTAGATACCTGGTTCGACCGTAACGATCATGCCTGGTTCAAGTTTCGTCTCAGAGCGGAACGACAAGCCAGGTCCTTCATGTACTTCTAGACCAATACCGTGTCCCGTCGAGTGACCGAAGTATTCACCGTAACCTGCTTCTTTGATGATATCACGTGTCAACGCGTCCGCTTCGATCCCAGTGATGCCTGGTTTTAAGCCGTCGACACCCGCTAGTTGCGCTTGTAAGACCGTATCGTAGATTTTCTGCAACTCGGCATTGATCGGACCGACTGCGACAGTCCGTGTGATATCTGAAACATAACCGTTCAAGAGCGCTCCGAAATCAAGCGTGACGAGTTCACCTGTCGCAATGACCTTCGAGCTGGCAACACCGTGCGGCAAGGCAGAACGATAGCCCGATGCCACGATCGTATCGAAAGAAGAAGACGTCGCTCCATGCTTACGCATGAAGAATTCTAGTTCATTTGATACTTCAAGTTCCGTTCGTCCTGGTTGAATGTACGTCAAGATGTGTTGGAAGGTCGCGTCTGCGAGCTCCACCGCTTCCTTAATCATCTTAATCTCTGACGAATCCTTAATCAAGCGTAGGTTTTCAATGATTCCTGTCGTCGGAACAAGCTCGATTGCCGAAGCTTGATCGTATGCTTCAAAAGCACCAAGTGTCATCGCATCCTTTTCGACACCAACCGCGCGAACACGCGCTCCTGCCATCAATTCGCCCATCGTCTCTGGAATCGACCGTTCGATTTGGACGATCTCCATTCCTTTAACTTGGTCTGCCGCTTGCTCCGTGTAACGGAAATCCGTCACGAAGTACGCTTGCTCTTCTGTTACGAGACATGCACCACTTGAGCCAGTGAAGCCGGAAATGTAACGAATATTCTCTGCCTTCGTG
The DNA here is from genome assembly GCF_000414195.2 of Exiguobacterium sp. OS-77. Lineage (NCBI taxonomy): Bacteria > Bacillati > Bacillota > Bacilli > Caryophanales > Exiguobacterium > Exiguobacterium sp. OS-77. The sequence continues at coordinate 2,239,428 of NZ_DF239008.1, forward strand.
ACGAGTAATCCTGGAAGGTCCCGTTCCTTTAAAGCTGCTTGTAACGCCTCGATCCGTTGTTTCATGATTGATTTCCCCCTTGTTCCGATTGTTGTAAAGCTTGGAGTGCCTCCGTTGCCAGACGATATCCCGTCATGCCAAGTCCAGCGATGACACCTTGGCAGACGGGTGCGATCATCGAATGATGCCGGAAGGATTCACGTGCATGGACATTCGATAGATGGACCTCGATGACGGGCGCTTCGATTGCAGCAATCGCGTCACGTAACGCGATACTCGTATGCGTGTAGGCAGCCGCATTGAAGACGATGCCGTCCGCTCCCCGTTCCTCGTGAAGAACATCAATCAGTCGTCCTTCATGGTTCGATTGTTCAAACCGAAACTGAATGTTCGGAAAATAAGTGCGAAGGTCGTGTTCTAAGTCGGCTAATGTCGCCGTTCCATATGTATCCGGTTCGCGTGTTCCGAGTAAATTCAAGTTTGGTCCGTTTAATATCAAGACACGCAAAAAAACACCTCCTCGAATTCCTTTTCATTGTATCATAACCCGATTTCCGACTCCTAAAGATTACCTCGTTTTGACGAGTCGAACATAGTTTTTTTGTCGTAAATCAAGTACACTGACGATACACCTAATTTTAATGAAGACGGGATGCGTTCTATTATGAAAACGACTAATCCGCCGGTCGGTGGTCAAGCCATCGTCGAAGGCGTCATGTTCCAAAATGCGACCCACGCGGTCTCTGCGATTCGTCGAAATGATGCGTCGATCGAGACGTTCGCCCAACAAAAGCCGGTTCGACCACGAATCGCTAAAGGTAAAAAAATCCCACTTCTACGTGGCTTGTTTGCTTTAATGGAGTCCTCAGCGAATGGCGCCAGTCATATGAACTTCGCAAGTGACCGATACGGTGTCAAACCTGGTGAAGAAGAGCCGGAAGAAACGACTGCCAGCCCCTTGACGAAATGGCTCGGCGTAGCTGTCGTCGGGATCCTATCATTCTTTTTCGGTAAATTACTCTTTACGTTACTACCTGCTTTCCTTGCATCATTATTCGATGTGATCCCTGCTTTATCGGGACATGTCATTCAAAATGTCATCGAAGCAACAATCAAATTAACGCTTTTGTTCAGTTACCTCTACGTGATTTCATTGACTCCGCTCGTCAAACGGCTCTTTCAATATCACGGTGCAGAGCATAAGGTCATCAACTGCGTCGAATCAGGACGCCCACTCACGGTCGAGAATGTTCGCGTCAGCAGTCGTCTTCATTACCGTTGCGGCTCGAGTTTCTTGATCTTCACCGTCATCGTCGGATTTTTCGTCTATCTGATCGTGCCAACGGATCCGCTTTGGTTGCGTCTCGTCTGCCGGATCGCTTTATTACCGGTCGTCATCGGTCTTTCATTTGAAGTGTTACAGCTGACGAATAAAGCACAGCACATCAAAGGACTTCGCGTCATCGCCTTGCCTGGCCTATGGTTACAGTACTTGACGACGAAAGAACCGGACGATGCACAGATCGAGGTTGCGATTTATGCGTTTGAAGCGTTGGAAAAACAGGAACATAACCTACATGAGAATGCACTGGGTTAATCGATAACAGGGGTGATATTATGATCAGACAACGCATTGGTTCTACATTTGCACTCGTCGTGTTACTGTTCGCTTTTGTCGGCTTCGGATATAAACTCGTCAACAATCCAAGTAGTCTGTTTTCACAATTGCTGTTCTTCGGGATTACCGCCGGGATCATCTTCTTGCTCTTTAAGTTCCTGACTCGTAATCGAAGCGTCGGAACGGGCGTAAATGCCCAGTACCGAAAATCCGTCGCTCAATCAAAAAAAATGCATGGCTCTTCGAATTCTGTTCGCCGAACGGACTTTAAGAAAAAACCGGTCAAATCTTCAAAAGCGCCGGCATCGAATAAAGTCAGACCGTTGCGGGATCGTTCAAAAGCGCCTCATCTGACAGTCATCGAAGGAAAAAAAGGCAAAAAGAAAAAACGTGCTTTCTAATTTCAGAAGTACATTAAAAAGGAGATTCGTCACGCGACGAACCTCCTTTTTTCGTGTTTAATCCGTTTCGACCCAACCGATATACGGTAGATTGCGGTATTCCTCAGCACAATCGATTCCGTACCCAACAACGAAGTAATCCGGAATCTCGAAACCGACATAGTCTGCGTCGAGTTCTACTTCACGACGTGCCGGTTTATCAAGCAATGTACAAACTTTGAGAACTCCAGGTTGATGCAATTTCATGTGATCACATAAGAAATGGAGCGTCCGCCCTGTGTCGATGATATCTTCGATGACGACGACATATTTCCCTTGAACATCAAGATCGAGATCTTTCTTCAACTGAACACGCCCTGAAGAGACGGTCTTTGTTCCGTAAGAAGAGCACGCGACTGTATCAATTTGAACGCTTCCTTTGATTTCGCGCATCAAATCCGCAGCAAAGACCATCGACCCTTTCAACACGACGACGAGAACGATTTGACGCCCAGCCGCATCCACTTCGATCTGTTGTGCTAATTCACGAACCTTTTCTTTCAGTTGTGACTCCGACACTAATTTTTCTTTAATCGTGATTTCCATGACAAGGTGCGAACACCCGCCACCCCCTTCGTCCATTTTCAGGCTCAGTATAGCATACCTACCTTAAAATGCGCACTTTATCATAAAATTGTAATGAATCGTTCGTGTTTGAGAGTTTTTTAGAAAGAAAAAATCAATAAAAACAAGCCTCAATCCTCTGGATGGGCTTGTTGATAGCGATGCAGTTCCTCTTTCAAACCAGGACGTTCCGCGAAAAACTGAATCATTCCGTTAATCTTATCCAATGCTTCGATACTAATATGGTGCTCGATTCCTTCGACATCCTTATAGATCAGTTCTTCATCCACACCAACGAGACGAAGAAAATCTTCAAGTAAGGCATGTCGTTCCACGAGACGCTTTCCGATTTTGCGTCCTTTAGGCGTCAGCATGAGACCCCGATACTTTTCATAAACGAGGTACGTCTCCCGGTCGAGCTTTTGAACCATCTTCGTTACCGAGGACGGGTGAACTCCTAACGACTCCGCTATATCCGACACGCGGGCATATCCCTTATCTTCGATCAGTTTATAAATTTGTTCCAAATAATCTTCCATACTCGGAGTTGGCACGACATCACCTTCCCATTTCATTCATTAGCGTTTCCAGTTCCACTCATCACTACGGTATTTCTCGGCAAGACGCTCAATCTCCTGCCACTGCTCGCTAGTGAACGTTAACGGAACGAACGACAAATCAAGCGCCTCTTCGAAGCCTTTCGTAAACGCTTCTCGTACCTCGTCAAATGCGACAGCGCGACCTGCTAGCTCATTCAAAGCGACAGCTTTACCTGAAAAACGTGCTTTCATCCGCTCGCGCGTTGACTCATCATCATACAAGAAACAATCAAACAATTCACCTTCATCGACAGAGAGCGGGACCGAGCCGTGCTGCAGGACAACGCCTTGATGGCGGACTTGTGCACTTCCGGCGACTTTCCGTTTTCCGACAGCGAGTTCATAATACGATGCTGCATCAAAACAAACGGCTGATTTCGGCTTCCGTAATTCTTCTTTTTCCTCTTCCGTCAACGGAACGGAAAATTCGACCGGAATGCCGAGGTGATGGTATCCTTTGCGAATCCCTTCCGTCAACATCCGATAACTTTCGATGACCGTGCGTGGTAAACCTTCTGTATCTTCCGGGATGACGACACTGTATGTCAACTCGTCTGCATGCAAGACAGCGCGCCCTCCTGTCATCCGACGCACGATTGGAATCCCGAGCTCTGCGATCCGCTCACGATCGATATCACGGGTTGCCCGTTGAAAATGACCAACACTTAGTCCGCGTGGTTCCCATGAGTAAAAACGAAGCGTTGGTGCGATTTCACCACGCCCGACGAACTGAATCAATGCTTCATCAATTGCCATGTTCATTGCCGGCTCCATCGCCGGCGTCGTCAACACTTGCCACTCTCTGTTCACTTGAGCACCCCCAAAACGTTTCCGTCTTAGTGTATCAAACCCATTCTCGGTCGCGCAATCACGAGTCGATTGCCGAAATCGATTTCGTTGACTATAATGAAACAGAGGTTAAACGAACGAAGGGGTTGGAAGTCGAATATGGAAACTGGAACTATCATTACGATCGTATTATGGGTCGCGCTGATCGCCTACATCGCTTGGCGTTTCATGCCGGTCAAAGGCATCACGAAATTGTCGCAAGAAGAATTCCGTGCGAACTACCGTAAAGCACAAATCGTCGATGTTCGCGAAACACAGGAATTCAAAGGTGGACACATCGTCGGTGCCCGTAACATCCCGGTCAGCCAAATGAAGATGCGCTCGAAGGAATTACGAAAAGACATGCCGATTTACTTGTATTGTCAAGGGAGCATGCGTTCTTCACAGGCTGCAAAAGTCTTGAAAAAAGCAGGCTATACGAATCTGTATCAGTTAAAAGGCGGATTCAAGCAGTGGTCAGGAAAAATCAAACGGAGCTAATGCTTCGTTCATCGCAAAAAGAGGGTCTCTCCTTCGTCGGAGAGATCCTCTTTTTTATGAAACAGCTTATGCGTGTACTTCTTGTTTTGGTTCGTAGCGTAAGACCGGTTTTCGAGCAGCAAGTGTCTCGTCCATCCGTTTGACGACCGTCGTGTGTGGTGCGTTCAAGACGACATCCGGTGTCTCTTCGACCTCTTTTGCAATCTGGAGCATCGCATCACAAAAGGCATCGAGTGTTTCTTTCGACTCTGTTTCCGTCGGTTCGATCATGATACACTCCTCGACGTTCAACGGGAAGTAGATCGTTGGTGGATGGTATCCAAAGTCAAGCAGACGTTTAGCGATATCAAGCGTCCGGACACCTAATGCTTTTTGACGTTTACCCGACAAGACGAATTCGTGCTTGCAATAGACGTCGTATGGCGCGTCATACGCACCTTTGAGACGAGCCAACATATAGTTCGCATTCAAGACCGCTTCTTTCGAGACGCGAGCGAGACCTGCCCCACCCATCGTCCGAATATAGCTATAGGCACGAACGTTGATGCCGAAGTTACCGTAGAATGGTTTGACACGACCGATTGCTTCCGGGCGATCGTAGTCGAGGACATAACGATCTTCTTCTTTGCGGACGATTGGTTTCGGTAAATACGGAATCAAATCTTGTTTGACCCCTACTGGACCCGATCCTGGTCCGCCGCCACCGTGCGGTCCTGTGAACGTCTTATGCAAGTTCAAGTGGACGACATCAAAGCCCATGTCTCCTGGACGAGCGATGCCCATGATCGCATTCGAGTTCGCACCATCGTAGTACAGTTTTCCGCCTGCCTCATGCACCGCTTTTGCGATTTCGACGATATCCGACTCGAATAAACCGAGCGTGTTTGGATTCGTCAACATGAGTGCCGCTGTATCGTCACCGACTTTTTTCTTTAAGTCTGCTAAATCAACGAGACCACGTTCATTCGATAAGACCGTCACGGTATCAAATCCAGCGACTGATGCCGATGCGGGATTCGTTCCGTGTGCCGAGTCCGGTACGAGGACTTTCGTCCGTTTAAAGTCACCACGTGCATGATGGTAGGCCTTAATCAACATCAAGCCTGTCCATTCACCGTGTGCTCCCGCCGCCGGCTGGAGCGTCACTTCATCCATTCCTGTGATGACTGCGAGTTTTTCTTGCAGATCATACATTAAACCGAGTGCCCCTTGGACACTTTCGACTGGTTGAAGCGGGTGAATGTGTGCAAACCCAGGGAGGCGTGCCATATCTTCATTGATTTTCGGGTTGTATTTCATCGTACATGACCCGAGTGGATAGAATCCAGAATCCACACCATGGTTACGGTTCGAGAGTGCCGTGTAGTGACGGACGAGATCCAGTTCAGATACTTCCGGTAGCGCCACGTCTTCCTTCCGTAACATCGAGGTCGGTAACAATTCTTCTACTGCCACCTCATCGACAGTCGGTAACGGTAAGCTATAGGCGATACGACCCGGTTTAGAAATTTCAAAGATCAATGTTTGCTCATTCATGTGTGAGTCCCCCTAACGCTGTCACGAATTGATCCAACTCTTCATTCGTCCGTAATTCCGTTGCACAAACAAGCATTTCATTTTGACGTGCCGCGTCATACGATCCTAACGGCAAACCGCCGATGATCCCGTGATCGAGCAATTGTTGACTCGCACGTGTCGCGTCGATTGGTAGCGTAACGACGAATTCATTGAAGCTCGGTCCATCGTCAACGATCGTAAAGCCAGCCTGTTTCAGCTTTTGTTTTAAGGCATGTGCCGTTTGCAAGTTACGTGTCGCGAGTTCCCGGATACCCCGTTTTCCGAGTGCACTCATCGCAATCGAAGCAGCGAGTGCATTCAACGCTTGGTTCGAACAGATATTAGATGTCGCCTTGTCACGGCGAATGTGTTGTTCACGTGCTTGTAACGTCAGAACGAAACCGCGTTTCCCATTCTCATCGACGGTCTGTCCAACGAGACGTCCCGGAATCTTACGCATCAACGCTTTTGTCGTCGTGAAATAACCACATGTCGGTCCACCAAAGCTTTGTGGAATTCCGAACGGTTGGCAATCTCCGATCGTAATGTCAGCGCCAAGTTTACCTGGCGCTTCTAAGATACCGAGTGCCAGTGGATTCGCAGAGACGATGAAGAGCGCACCACGTGCATGTGTCGCATCGGCCAATGCTTGTAGTTCTTCGACACGACCGTAGAAGTTCGGATACTGCACGATGACACAGGCGACGTCTTCGATGGCATCGAGTTGATCGATCCGTGTGACACCTTGCTCAAGCGATAATGTCTCGACGTTTAGTCCAGGACCGTTCGCATACGTCCGAACGACATCGTGTGCTTCCGGGTGAACGCCGTCTGAAAGAACGATCGTCTTTTTCTTCGTATGGGCACACGCAAGCATGGCCGCTTCCGCTAACGCCGTGATCCCGTCATACATCGAAGAATTCGCGACATCCATCCCTGTCAATTCACAAATCATCGATTGGAATTCAAAAATCGCTTGTAGCTCACCTTGCGAAATCTCTGGCTGATACGGTGTATAGGCAGTGTAAAACTCTGAGCGCAGTAACATATGGTTGACGACAGCAGGTGCATAGTGATCATAGATGCCTGCGCCAAGGAACGATGGATATTGTTTCGTATTCATGTTTTGGTCGGCAAGCTTCGATAGCGTCCGAATCAAGTCCGTTTCCGGAAGTGGCACGCCGACTTCTTCCAATGTACCGTTATCACGGACGGATGCCGGGATATCAGCGAGTAAATCTTCGATCGATGCTGCACCGATCGTCTGTAACATCGCCTGCTCATCTTCTGCTGTCATTGGTAAATAACGAAAATCCATAGAAATATCCCCCTTATTTCGTGCGACGATAAAACGGTGTCGCTGTTCGTTTCGCTGCTAAACGTTTTCCGCGTACTTCCACTTCAAATTGCTCTTGTTCCGCTACTTCTGCAGGAACGAGTGCCCAAGCAATCGCTTTTCCGACTGTCGGCGGCAACGTACCTGTCGTCACCACACCAACGACTTCCCCGTCATGCCAAACCGGTGCATCTTGACGCGCAATCCCTTTATCGAGTAATTCAAGACCGATCAAGCGTCGCGGTGCTCCTTGTTCTTTCTGTTGCAACAAGACTTCCGAACCGACGAACGGTTTGACTTGTGGTTTGACCGCAAAGCCCATTCCCGCTTCGATGGGTGAAATCGTTGCTGATAATTCATGTCCATAAAGTGGCAGACATGCCTCAAAACGTAATGTGTCACGTGCCCCGAGACCGCATGGTACGACACCTTGCTCAAGTAGTGCTTGCCAGACAGCAGGTGCGTCACCAGCTGCCATGTAGAGTTCGAACCCATCTTCCCCTGTGTACCCACTGCGTGAGACGATCATTTCCACTCCTGCAACCGTCCCCTGTTGGAACTTGAAAAATCTGATCTCTGATAAGACAAGTGGTGTCATGCCGGAAAGGATGGCTTCCGCACGTGGTCCTTGGACAGCAATTTGACCATATTGTTCCGATTGATTCTCAAGCGTGACGTCCCCTGTTAGATAGTGACGTAAATGTTGTTCGTCTTTTTCAATGTTCGAAGCATTGACGACGAGAAGATAGTCCGTTTCTGCCAAACGATAGACGAGTAAATCATCCACTGTCCCACCGTCTTCTTGGCATAAGACGTTATATTGCGCTTGCCCCACCGCAATCTTTGAAATATCGTTCGATAATGTAGCTTGTAAAAACGTCAGAGCATCCGGTCCGCTGACGAACAGTTCTCCCATGTGCGAGACATCGAACATGCCGACGTTCTCCCTTACTGCAACGTGTTCTTCTTTAATCGAGGAAAACAAAACTGGCATTTCAAATCCCGCAAAATCCACCATCTTACCGGTTTGCGAAACCGTTTCGAATAACGGTGTTCTTTTCAATGTCGTTTGACTCATACAAATCCCCCTATTTACGAACGTTTTCACTCTCTCTTCTCTTTAATGTTCCATTTTCAAATCCATCTTACCAATTAAAATCATAATTATCTAGTATTATTCGGAAAAAGGAACATACGAAAAAGAGAGAAAGGACCCTGTCCCTTCTCTCCTATTGTTTCATATTCTTCCCATGAAAGCCATTTCAAAATTGTTTGATTCCGGCAGTTCGTTTGATTTCTTCCTGGAGTCGACGACCTTCCGTCACCAATTGGCTCGCTCCTTGCTTCACACGATTTCCTTCTTCAGTGATTCGATTGATATTCCCTTTGATTTGATCGATTCGCTGCGTCGTATGATCAATGTTCGTCTGCAAGGTTTGCTGACGAATCGTAAAGCGCTCCATCAGTTGTTTTAACTGCCGAATATCCTGAGACAGCTTCTTTTTGTAAAGACTGAATCCAAACAACACGAGTCCTATGATAGCCAATAAAATAATACCTAACGTAATCCAAATCATGACTTCTCCTCCAATACAGTTTCAATCGCACGCGTTAATTCTTCGATTGATGCCGTTCCTTCAAGTCGGACAGTAGCTACTCCAGCATATAAGGAATAGCGACGTTCAAACAATCGTCTCACTTGTTCCCGTTCTGTCACGAGTGGACGATTCGGATCAGCGGCGATCCGTTCCCAAATCAAATCAAAGGGTGTATCGATCCAGACGACTGTTCCGGACTCCTGCATGTACAGTCGGTTCTCTTCCCGTTCGATGATCCCGCCACCTGTGACGACCACTTCGGCTTTGCTACTCTTCAACAATTCGCTTTCATGTGTACGAAACCCTGCTTCGCCATGCTCAGCGAAAAAAGCGGTAATCGTTTGTCCATGTTCCTGTTCGAACCGTTCATCCAGTTCGTCGACCTCGTATTGTGAACCCAATCGATGTCCGACGGCTGTTTTACCAGTTCCCATAAACCCAATCAAATAAACCTTACTCATGTGTGACGACCGCCTCGATTCTTTGACCATTCTCTAATCTCGCTTCCATTTTAAAGCCTTTATCGGTCGCTGTACAGCTGACTTGTCCGATTGGGTAGCGGAGGGTCTCGTCCTTCGTACAATCTGCTTTCGCCGCTCGGATGAGAGACTCGAGTTGAAGGGCTTCTTGCTCTAACTGATGATGCCGCATCTCTTCGTCAATCTGCTGACAAGAAATCAAGAGCACGACTCCCATTCCTAGAAGTAACAGTAACGTTTGAATCAAGATGAATCCTTCCTGACGCATCGGAAGGAACGTCTGCTGTCGTTCAACTGAATCGAGAGAATCTCGGCATCGCCTGTCACGGTATATTGTTTGACGTCGCGGGCGTATGTCAGTTCACCTCCCTGTTCTTTCTTGAGACGTAGTTGATCTTGCACACGGACGAGACGCCACTTTTCAGCCGTCTCTCCCGGATTGACGTCCATTCCACGAATCTCGTCTCCGACGCGCTCACACATCGTACTGCGCCACATCAATCGTTCCACGGTATGAAAGAACAACTCTTCATTCATTCGGTTGACTTCCGGCGGACGAACGAGTGGGGTCAATGTCAAGATTGCCAGCAGAAGAAGTGGGCTCAGCCATAGGACGAATGACAGTTCGAGAAGGGTCATTCCGGATTCCGCTCGCAAGACACATCGTTTCATTGCACCACGCTCCTTGTTTCAGGACATAGGACGCTGTTCGGTTTTCAACTTGATCCGTCGCCATCTGCTCAAGCTGTTCCGTTTCTTGTTCCCATTTCATTTGTTTCGTCCGTAACTCGAGATAAGGATCGATCGCTAACGTCATGAAGATACCGATCGCAACGATCGAGAGCATCACTTCAAGCAAAGAGAAGCCCGCTTGGCGTTCGTTCTGCATACTTCTCACCTCACTTTACGGATTGCCATTTGATAGTTCCCAAGTAAGAATTTGATTTCATATTCGGCTGTTGCCGAACGGCAAGACCAGGTAGCTGCATAGATCGAGTGATAGCTTTTAAAATAGATGATGCGATTCGAGGGCGGAACGGTACACGTATGACCATTTTGGAATGTTCGTTGCCATAACAACCGGTCATCCGCAAGGACAAGGTATCCCGTACCGTCCCCTCGAAATCGAAACTGCATCAATGCTTGATCTTGCTTTGAGTACTGCATCAGTCGAAGTGTCTGAATATCTTGTTCCATCAGACGAACCTCTTGTTCAAGCGGAATCCAGTCCGGTCGTTTTTCAAACAGTGCCGGCAACAAAAAAACAAGTAAACAAGCAATGATTGTCAGCACCGCCGTCATCTCAAATAAGGTAAATCCTTGTTCACTTCGTAAGTTCGCCAGTCTTCGGATCATACGTATACGTCTCCTGATCACAGACGAGGGCATTCGGTTTATCAGCTGTTCCGCGATTGATTGTCTGGAGCGATTCCGGGTACTTTTTCTCTTTGGCATAGTAAAGGTTTACCTCTGACCGAATGACTCGAATGTTCGCCTCACAACTGACACCTTTCGCCTGGTCCTTTCCACTTGTCATCGTTGGAATCAAAACGAGCAGTAACAACGAAATGATCAATAAGACGGCTGCCATCTCAAGTAAGGTGAATCCATCCTGTCGCTTTAAGAATTGTTTCATCGTATCGTCTCCTCTATTTAGAATGGAAGCTGCTGTATCGCTAGCTGAATCGGATAATACAAGATGAGAAACAACGTTCCCGTCATGATCGTCAATCCGCCGTACAAAATCGGCTCGATCCATAACAACTTTTTCTCTAGTTCCTCTTCCATCGACTCATGCAAGAGTGTCGCTTGTTCAAGCAACAACGGACCAAGATCGCCACTTTCCCGCGCCAAATGGACGATTCCAATCGTCTCGGCTTCGATGATTTCATCTTCGCCAAGCGCTTCTGCAAGTGGTTCCCCTGCCTGTTGTTTAGCATGTAGACGAGCATAGAGGTGTCCTTTTTTATTCGCTTGTCCTTGCTCGAGATGACGAAAGGTCTCTTCAAGCGAGAAGCCAGCATCGATGAACGATCCTACTTCGATCGTGAATAAATAGCTGTAGTAGAGACGAATCAAACGCTGTAGCGGTTTCAGTCGTAAAATACGGTTTAACGGAAAAAAGCGAAAAAAGAGGTAACTGGAGGTTAACAAAATAACGGGAATACTTGCGAGCAGATATTTCGCAGAGGGGTGAAGAAGGAGATGAAGAAATGAGGGGAGAGTCTTCGGGTCCGACATCTCGAGGAGAGACGGAAATACGTAGAGGGCGTAAAAGAAGAACAGGAGGAATAGACTGGTCGCTAGAACAAGCGGATACCGGATCATCTTCCAAAACTTCGATCGCATTTCTGTTTCGAGGTCGAGCAGTTTCACGATTTGGCGAAGGACGAGCAACGGTCGTTCTGTCCTTTCTCCAACAAAAAGAAGTCGTTTTAAAGTATTCGTTAACGCAAGCGGTTCAAGCGATGCTGAAAAGGAGTCTCCTTTTTCAAGACAGCGTTCCATTTCTCCGATTACTTCGGAGAACGGCTGACGCTCGAATCGTTTTAAAATGAGTAACGTCTCTTTCGCGGAAATGCCTTTTGATAACAAGCGATGATATCGTTTTAAGAACCGACTTTGATCGCGGCTTGTAAGTTTCTGACGGTACAGCGGACATCCTCTCCTTTTCGCTCGAGATGAATGATGCGTTGACAGACAGCCAGTTCTGACTCTTCGATACCTAAACTGCGCAATCGCAATCGCGCCTCATCAATACTTCCAGCGTGTAACGTAAACAACACGACGTGACCACTAAGTGCGGCATTCATCGTCAAACGTGCTGCCTCTCTCGTCCGCACCTCACCAAAAGCAATCCAATCCGGATCCGCTCGCAATATTTCTTCAAAACATCGCGTAGCAGTGAACCCTGCTTTTTCATTTAGTTCCAGTTGCAAGACGTTTGGTACCGTACACTCCACCGGATCTTCAATCGAGATGATTCGTTTTTCTTCCATCGCACTCATCAAGGAATATAACATCGTCGTCTTTCCTGCGCCTGTCGATCCAGAAATGACGATACACCCGTGTCGTTGTTCAGCTAACCAAGCGAAGTCCAATTGATCGTGTAACGTTCGTAAAGCCGTTTCTTGAGAGACCGTCGAACGATAAAATCGCCACGACATTGCATCTCCTTGTCGACTCGGTAACAACGAGACCCGCATGCCCTTTTTCCCGTGCGGATATAAACCACTTTGCGGAATCCGCTCATTTTGTTCCTTTAAGTTCGCCTCATAGCGAACATGACTGACAAGCGTTCGATAACGCGTCAATTCCACCTCTTCTTGTTCACACAGACCGTCACCCGTTCGACAAATGATCCGGACGCAAGCTTCATTCGGTACGAAATGAACGTCTGTTGCACCAAGTGATTCGAATCGTTCCATGAGTTGTGTCGTCCATTCCTTCATTTCTCTTCACCTCCTTAAGCAGACAATACACAAAAAAAAGAAGCCGACCAAACCGGCTTCTTTACGATACGTGTGCGATTGTCCGATGTTTACGCTTCGCCAATGTCTCAAGACCTGGTTTATCGTATCCGATAACAAGTTGTTTTCCATCAGTGATGATTGGGCGGCGTAATAATTTCGGATTGTCACTCATGAGGCGTAATAACTCACTGAGTTTCATGTCTTCAATATCAATGCCGAGATCCTTGAAGGCTTGACTGCGTGTTGCGAGCAAACTTTCAATCCCATCCGTCGATAATTTCAACAGTTCCATGAGTTCATCAACTGTTGGAGCATTTCTGAACAGATGACGTTCCTCTACATCAACATGTTCCTCTTTTAACCATGATTTCGTTTTACGACATGATGTACAGCTTGGGTATGTGAAAAAGACTAACTCATTCGTCATTTTTGCTCCTCCTCTCAAAGTGTGGGGTTTCATTACAGTTACTATAGCACGTCAATTTGACTTTGTACACCTTTTGTACAACTATTGTACAACTTTTTTTGAAACTTCATCTTTTGTTCACAGTTATTCCTTAACAATCACTAGAACAGGATGGACGGATGATTGTTTGCTTGGTAAAATAAGTACGTATATTGACTATCTGTCGGATTTAGGGGGTTATAGGAATGGGGAGAATGTACCGCGTACTCGGTTTCTGGACTGGTATCATCGCAGTCATGGCATTTATCGGCGCATTGGGTGGCGATGCAAGCTCAAGTGAGCATACGGATTCATTTTTAGTCATGGGCTTCGTCTTCTTAGCACAAACTGTCTTTTTTGCAGCGCTCGGTTACTTGCGCTTAACTGAAAAAACGTATGTCTATATCTTTGGAGCTTACTTAACTGTATTTTTCATCGTCTTTACGTACTGGTCGAACTTCCAGATGTAATGAAAAAAACTCGTCATCCTTTTGGATGGCGAGTTTTTTTAGTCAGAGGAATGGATTCGATTTCATTTCTTGACGAATCGTCGTACTCGGACCATGCCCTGGATAAACCGTCGTATCTGCCGGTAGTTCCGCGATGAGTCGATCCAGTGAACGCATCAATACGTCTTGATCCCCACCGTGTAGATCCGTTCGTCCGACGCCTTGCTGGAACAGGAGATCTCCACCGAACGCGATCCGTTCTCCTTTAAAGTAGAACGTCACACTTCCTGGTGAGTGTCCTGGCGTCTCAAGTACATGCATCGAAAAGCTACCGATCGTCAATCGTCCTGGTTGCAACAAATGATCCGCTGGTTTCATCCGCATCGGTGGCATTCCGAATTTTGCTGAACCATTCCATTCTGGATTACCGAGCCATCCTGCTTCTTCCGGATGCACGTAGACAGGGGCTTCCGTGAAGCGTCGTAACATATCCACACCACCAATGTGGTCAAAATGCGCATGCGTCAACAAAATCGCTTTTAATGTTGCTCCCCGACTTTCAATCTCATCGAAAAACCGCATATCTTCTGTACCCGGATCAATGACGAGACATTCCTTATCTTTAAATAACAAATAACCATTCTCAGATGCCATACCGGAAGTGATCATTACGATTTCCATTCTATAAAACCCCTTTACAATAGACTCTTCTCCTACTATACACGAAATTGTCGAAAGTTCCTGCAACGCCCTCTCGACTTTATCCCGCCAGTCGGATAAACTAAAAAGTGAGATTTAAGTGAAATCTTCGTGAAATTCATAACGTGATTGTTTAAGGGGGAGTACGTCATGCATTTGGATCAACCAATCGGTTGGCTTTTCTTCTTCGTCGCACTCGTCGGCGTTTGGGCCGTCGTTCGTTCACTTAAGAAACGCCAAATGTTTCCACTCGTATTCGCAGGTCTGACTGTCGTCTTATTCGGCTGGTTCGGGATTGCGACATTGATTTACGGCGGTATTCCATCGTAATCAAGATACGCTAAAAAGAGGCTGACTCAAAAGTCAGTATCTACAAAGATAAGGGAGGCAGATTGATGATCTGCCTCCCTTATCTCGTAATAAAAAGAATGACGCGTCATTCTTTTTTTTGAGTCAGCCTCTTGAGACTAAAGACAAAGTGCAATTTTTCTCTAACGAGAAGGATTGCACTTTTTTGTTCGTTTCGAATCGTTTTCCTGAGACAAGCATCGCGCCGCTTCAATTCGCTGCAGGGTCGCTCTTGCTTGTTATTCCCTAGGAAGCGATGTCGAGTGAACAAAACGCTTCTCTGATCCTTCTTCCGAGTATCAAAAGAATGACGCGTTACACGCCACTCTTACAGGAAAAAGCGCAATTTTTCGCTGTCAGAGACAAACGGGCGTGTGTCTCGCCTAAGGAAAGGGCGTGAAAAGATGCGTCATTTTTTGATGTCAGCCCTTTTGTCTAAAATCTGAAGAGAGATGCCTCGCGCATCTCTCTTTTTATTTGCCTTTCTACAAAAAAACGAATCCACTCGAAAGTAGATTCGTTTTCCTCATCTTATTTTGAAGTTTGAAGGAAACGGAGCAAGTCACCATAGATGACTTTATCCGAAAGTCCTAACTCCTTCTCGGATTGTTTCGTAGATTGTTTACACATCTCTGATAACTCTCCATCTTTTACCTCTTCACCTGTCTGACGATCATAACATGTTTCCTGCGTATAAACCGTTTTGTCTGTTATGACGGAACCATCGCGGAACAGCGCATAATCCTTGTGCTGTTTCGAGAAGAGATCAGTACCGAACAGTACTTCATTCTTGAAGTCTTGTCCTAACAGATGTAGCAATGTCGGTTTAATATCGATTTGGCTCGCGACGTCTTCATGTTTAACACCTTTCGTTTGACCCGGTAAATGGATCACGAATGGTACACGTTGCAATTGCGCGACATCATACGGTGTCAACTCATCTTTGTTCATGAGCTCTGCCATCGCAGCATTGTGGTTCGTCGAGATACCATAGTGGTCGCCATAGACCATGAAGATCGTGTCATCCCACGTACCATCTTTTTTCAGACCCTCGATGAATTTACCGAGTGCCATATCTTGATACGCTAGTGCCTGAACATAATGGTTCAACGTCGTAGAACTTGTCTCAAGCGGTGGTACGAGTTCATCTTCTGGTTTTGGCATCTCAAATGGATAGTGGTTCGTCAATGTGATGAACTTCGAATAGAACGGACGTGGTAAATCTTTCAACATCGGCAATGACTGTTCAAAGAATTTATCGTCAAGCAAGCCCCACTCCGTCAAATCTGCTGGATCACCTAGGTCATAATCCGTCTCTGAGAAGAAACGATCGACGCCAAAGCTATTGTAGACGATGTCTCGGTTCCAGAACGATTTGTTGTTTGCATGGAAAACAGCTGAATAATAGCCGTCTTCTTTCAGCATTTCAGGAGTTGCCCGGAATTCATTTTCTCCGTTCGTAAAGAATGCTGCACCGCGTCCAAGTGGATAGATCGAGTTTTCGAGAATGAACTCAGCATCTGCCGTTTTCCCTTGTCCTGTGTTGTGATAGAAGTTATCCCATGAATGCGATTCCTTGATCAACTTATTCAGGTTCGGTGTAATCTCTTGTCCGTTTGGTGCTTTTAATCCAACTGCAAAGGATTGTGCCGACTCAAAGGAAACGACGATGACGTTCTTTCCTTTGTACTTTCCGAACATAGCTGGGTTCGGTTCAGCATGTTTTGAATCAATGAAACTTTGAACTTCCGACAGTTCAGAACTGTCCGCGAGTGCTTTTTGCGCAGATGTCTTAGACTGAATGAGAGCATCATACATATGGAAGTTAAATGTTCCGATGTTTTTAACGAGCAATTCTCGGTCGAAGGCACGTGTGAGCAATTCTGGACGTTCTGTCTCAGCGAGCGTCAAGTTTCCAAGGAAAACGACAACTGCTGCAACGAATGCGAGAATCGCGCGTCCACGTGACGCAACATTTTTTGACATGTCCATTTTCCGTAAGAAGAACGGTAAGATGATCAAGTCACCGACGATCAATAAATCGGACCAATTCAAAAGTGACCCGAGCGATGCAGAAACAGTTTCCGCATTCGATGTTTGGAACAATACCGGCAACGTCAGATAGTCATTAAAGAAGCGGAAGAAAATGATGTCCGCATATAAAATGAGTGTCGCGACGAACAGTGTGCCGTAGATGAACCATTTTTGAACATTTCCTCGGAAGAAGAAGCTGAACCCGAACATGAAGAGCGCTGAACTAATTGGGTTAATTAGTAGAATGAATGCTTGCGCAGAGTTTGTTACGGGAACGTTGAAGAAAAGTGTATACGCTAAATACGTTTTTAACCAAATCAATAAGGTCGCAATCCAAAAGAGCTTGTGCTCTTTATAGGTGCTGCGAACGCCTTGACCCATCTTTAGGCGCATTCGCGACCAGATGTTTGCGTCTTGCTGCATAAAAACCTGCCTCCTAATTTACATGTGCTTTCTGCTTTCAGTTCACACAACTTACATCATAATTTACATATACCCATATCACGTGAAAATTTTACGCTTAGTTTTACAAAAATGCAACTGGAATCCGGAAGATACTTAACAATCACATAATTACTGTACGTTTGTAAACAAAAAAAAGATTCGCCGAAGCGAACCTTCTACTGAAATTGAATATTATCATTTTTTGAGAAACATCTGCTTCGCAAGCCATGCACAGCCGATGACTCCGGCATCGTTTCCAAGTTCGGCAATCTTGAACGTCGTCGATCCGAAAACACGTGGTAAAGCGAAGCGTTCGAACTGTTTACGCAGTGGTGCAAGCAATGTCTCTCCTGCTTTTGACACACCACCACCGATGACGATGATTTCCGGGTTAATACTGTTCGCTAAGTTGGAGATGGCAAGACCGAGGTGGAACGTCACTTCTTCTACGACTTCCGTTGCGATCCGGTCTCCTTTCTCATACGCTTCGAATACGTCTTTCGCCGTCACTGCCTTGATGTCGTTGAGTAACGTTTCCTTCTCTTTACGCTTCTCAAGACCAAGACGGGCGATCCCTGTTGCTGACGCAATCGTCTCAAGACATCCTTTGCGACCACATCCACATAGAACGCCACCTTCAGGCAACATCGTGATATGACCGATTTCTCCAGCCATTCCGACTGTACCATGCACGATTTGTCCGTTCGTGATCAGACCACCACCGACGCCCGTACCGAGTGTGACAGCAAGGAGTTCTGTTGCCCCACTACCGGCACCTTTCCACATCTCACCGATTGCCGCTGCGTTCGCATCATTTTCAAGCACAGCCGGTAAACCCGTCAAACGTTCGAATTCACCGATCAGTTCAAAGTTATTCCAACCGATATTGACTGCTTTCTCAACGACACCTGTATTAAAATCAATGAATCCCGGCGCACCGATGCCCGCTCCGACGAAATCTTCTGGTCGTTTATTGCTCTCTTGACACTTCTCAAAGAAAGATTTTGCAATATCTCCAGGAATTTGTACGCCATCATTCAAAACGACCGTCTCGATTTCCCACTTTTCTACGATGATCCCTTGCAAATCCAAAATTGCCATCTTGACTGTCGTTCCGCCGATATCAATGCCGAGTAACCATTTCATTGCTTCGTCTCCCCTATACTCATATAATGTCTGCTTCATCATTTTACCGGACATAACCCATTTGCGCAAAGGGTTGCACAATCTTAAATGTTATCGGATTGTGAACGCTTTAATTCATGTCGTAAGATTAGTTTCGCTGAATCGTACTGACGTTGTTCCAAAACGCCCGCTTCTTGTAATTCATCGAGTTCAAGCATCATCATCGCGATATCGGACGCTCGATCCCCAAGATAGATGAATGTCCCGTATGTCTTGAGTAACTGCTGTACGTCATACAGTGTCTTCATCGACCATCGGCTCCTTTACATAGGCATGTAGCAAATCATATGTCGCTTGTAACGACGTCTCATGCGTACGTTCGTACGAATGACTAGATTCGATTCCCGGACCGAACAATCCGTGCCGGACGTCGTGGCCCGCACTTACTGCTGCCGAGGCATCCGAGCTATAGAACGGATAGATATCAACTTTATATGGAATGCTATTACGTTGTGCTAAGCGTGTTAACTGGTGGCGTAAAGCTAAGTCATACGGACCAGAACCATCTTTGGCACAAATGGAGACTGTGAATTCATCGGAGTGTTGCCCCTCTCCTAGTGCTCCCATGTCGACCGCGATGTATTCTGCGACTTCTTCCGTGAATCCAGCATTTCCACCGAATCCGACTTCTTCGTAATTTGAAATCAGGATCTGGACCGTGTGTGGTAGTTCGATTGTTTTCCATTCCTTGATCAATTCAAGCAACAAAGCAACAGATGCTTTATCATCGAGATGGCGCGACTTCACGAATCCTGTTTCCGTATAGAGGAATCGCGGATCAAACGTTACGATGTCTCCCACTTCAATCCCCGCGACGCGCGTCTCTTCTGCTGTCGTCGAACGGATATCGAGCCGTACTTCGATATTATCAGCGGATCGTTCCGTTTTGTTCGTCTCGCGCGACGTATGAACACTCGAATGGTGGAACACGATCGTACCTGAAATCGTTTGACCGTCCATCTTGTGAATGAGACAGTTCTCACCTTCGATCGCTGTCCAAGCATATCCCCCCAGTTGTGATAAACGAAGTCGTCCTGTTGGTAAAATTTCTTTCACCATCGCTCCTAGTGTGTCGACGTGTGCCGTCAGTAACCGCGTGCGTGTTGAAGCACCAGGTAGTGTCGCTAAAATCGCTCCTTTTTCAAGCTTTCGATACGTGATCCCTTCTGCTACCAATCGCTTTTCTACATATGTAATAGCTTCTTTTGTCGAACCTGTCGGACTCGGAATCGAGACAAGCTCTTCAATCGTACGTATGACTTCTTTCATGTTCATTCGCTCCCTTTCAATCGGACTACGACGTGACATCCGCTTTGTTCTCATGATAACAAATATTCATTCTTTGCCGATACTGATATCCTACGGATACCATGCGAAAAAGCTGTAGCGCTTTTTTGCTACAGCTTCTTTCCACACCATCTCAATAACTTAGACGTACTTCTTCATCCAAATATCATCACGATATGTGCCGTCTTCTAATTTTACGGAATCTGGATCTTCGGCATATACTTCAAAACCGAGCGACTCATAAAGATTTTGTGCGGCTTCGTTCCCTGATAAAACGGCAAGAATGACTTGCTCGACGTCCGGTAACTTCTTCGCTTCCTCGATTAAGGCTTCCATCAGAGCGCGACCAGTACCCCCACGATATTCAGGTGATACGTATACTCCGGAAATCATCGCTTTATGCGATTCACGTGACAATTCATATGGTTTGACCTGACCAAACCCAAACAATGTATCACCGTCGAACATACCAAGCCAAACCTCATCGGAGTCGGGTTCTCCCTCAAGTCCTTCTTGTACTTCGCGGAGCGGGGTTTGCTGTTCATCATCAAACGAATGACCGAATGCATCTGGATGATTTTTTAATCCCTCAAGGCGTAGATTCCAGTATTGTTCTGCATCCTCTTTAGTTAGTTTTCGAAAAGTATACATGACTGTCGGTTCTCTCCTTTTTGGGTATCATGACGTACAAAAAATGACGTAAAAACGCTTCTATCTCTTACTTAACCCTTTTCTAGTAAAATAAAACCTAGATTTTTCTCTTTTTACTACCGGACGAATAGATGTAATTATTAACGTGTTTGTTCTCCACATCAAAAAAACTCAAGTGTGGACAATATGAAGCAGGTCCGACACTTGAGTTTTTTGCTACTTTATTTCGTAACACCTTCATCATGATTCGTACGATTATCCTTGTAAGACGGGTTCAAGCGTCTGACGCAATACATCAGCAGAATGATGGAATTTCTTCAACTCTTCATCCGTCAATGAGACTTCAATGATTTCACGCACACCTTGACGATTGATGATGGCGGGAACTCCAATGTGGATACCGGAAATGCCATACTGACCATCGACATGCGCACCGACCGTCAACAGACAGTTCTCATTTCCGAGGATGGCACGAACGATACGAACGAGCCCAAGCCCAATCGCATAATAGGTTGCCCCTTTGCGCTCGATAATATGATAAGCAGCATCTCGGACGTTGATGTAGATTTGATCAAGATCTGCTTGAGAATAACGATCGTCTTCAGCAAGTAGTTCATCAATCGTTTTTCCATAAATGCGGCTGTTACTCCAGGCAGCGAATTCCGTATCACCATGTTCGCCAAGAATATAGGCATGGGCATTTCGGGAATCAATGTGAAAGTATTCTCCGAGCATTTGACGCAGGCGCGCTGTATCAAGCACCGTTCCTGATCCAAATACGCGGGATTTCGGAAGACCAGAATATTTCCAGGCAAGATGCGCCATGATATCAACCGGATTAGAAGCCACGACGATGATACCATCAAAACCGGAATCCATGATTTGACGAATCATTTCTTTCATGATCAACGCATTCTTTGCAACGAGATCGAGTCTTGTCTCACCTGGTTTTTGTGGAGCGCCTGCAGTGATGACGACGACTTCCGCTTCGCGGCAGTCCGCGTAGTCGCCAGCCCATATTCGCATCGGTGAAGAGCTAAATGGTGTTCCATGGTTTAAGTCCATTGCCTCGCCCTCTGCTTTGGCTTTGTTGACATCAATGATGACAAGTTCTTCACAAAGCCCAGCTGTTGACATCTGATAGGCAAAGCTTGAGCCGACTGCACCAGCTCCAATGAGGGCTACCCGTGTCACTTTCGCATGTAATTCCATATCGTTATGTCCACCCTTTCATTCGTCCTAAGAGTTTGTTAACTATCTCACAAATAAATTGTAACATCTTTCACATTATTTGTATCATGTGAAATTAATCACATTTGTCCATTTTGTGTCATTGATATCCTAACATAAGGAATTACATACTCATATACTTTCCAGTTACCAGAATCGAACGATGATAAACCCGATTCCACTTGCCAAACCACTCGTTAAGACATTGACAGCATCATTCCCTAAAAATCGAATACCTGAAACATAAGCTGTCGGTTGCCCATGGTGCTTTCGCTTTTCTGTGTATTCCCCACAAACTGTACATCGGTAAACGCGTTGCCCTACTGCTCCAAATAGTGTATCCAGCAGGCTCCCGAGTACACCGATACTTGTTACGAGTAAGACGTCTCTTAAAGAAAGAGAAAATATCCAATGCGCTGCTATCGCGATGAACGCAGCTCCTGCGATCGTACCGACCGTTCCAATCAGCGACATCGCTCCACTTGTTCCTGCTGGTACCCGTCGTAACGTTTTGAGCGACCATGGATCACGTCTTGAGAGCGGTCCGATTTCGGATGCCCACGTATCAGCATTCGATGCTGCGATGACGAATAGAAACAACAAGAGATACGCAAAATCCATCGTCATGGCATACGCTAAGGCAGCAACGAACGCTACCCCTCCATTCGCAAGGACTTGCCATCCGTCACGCGCGCCGTCTTTCTCAACGATGGAGTCGACCGATTGTTTTCTAGATCGTCCGACCTTCGATAACAGACTCGAGCTACCAAAGAAGAGTAAGAGTACTACTAATCCTTGCCAACCGAATCCGAATGAGACACCACTACCGACGAGCAGGGTCATGATCGCACCACTTGTCGTCAATAAACGAAAAGATCGTCCGGTCCAAGCAAGCAATAGACAAAACAAAATGGTCGCGCTTAGCATCGGATGACCTCTAAGTCAGTGACGATCAGATCAACTGGGATATCAAAGGCTTCCACTTCAAAATCTGAAAGAAGTTGTTCAGAAAAGGCAATCGATACTTTACATCCTGCATAGGTCACGAGTGCACGATCGTAATAACCTCCCCCCCATCCTAACCGATATCCGTCCCGTCGATAGGCACGACCCGGAACAAGGCAAAGCTCTGCTTGAGCAAGTGAAGCGCGACGTGCTGAAGCGGTCGGTTCAGCAATCCCCATCTGATTTGCTTGCAGTTGATCTTCTGGTCCATGTTCATAAAAGATCATCTCGTCTCCGACTACTTTTGGTATCAAGACCGTCTTGCCCTCTTGCCACGCCTGTTCAATCAGCATTCTTGTATCACATTCATTTCGAAAAGCTAATGTGATCGCGACACAAGTCGCTTGTTGCCATTCAGGTAATAATAATACATGTTCGTGAATCAACCGTTCCTTCTCCGCACGGTTCTCCATCATATCGAGTCGTTCTTTGATCAGACGGCGTACTTCTTGTTTATTCATGAATGTCTTCCTTTCCACAAAAAAAGCCATCACACGAAGTGACGGCTTCCATCTCAATTATTTCACTTCACGGTGAAGTGTGTGCTTACGGAGACGTGGGTTGTATTTCTTCAACTCAAGACGCTCTGGGTTGTTACGCTTGTTCTTTTTAGTGATATAAGTACGGTCACCAGTTTCAGTGCAAGCTAATGTGATTTTAACGCGCATGGGATTCCCTCCTATCTAGCTCTCGATGTATCAAGTGATTTTGCTTTACATAAGGTTAAGCATACTCAAGTATCGTACCAAGAAAGGAAAGGAATTGCAACTGTTCATCCGTTCTTTTTCGGATTCGTCACGTGTTGATATGGTTTTTCAAGGTTCTCTTCAAAACGCAGTGGCTTCTTTTCGACGTGATACTCTTGCTCCACCCCGTGACGTGACTCTTCTCGTTCTAGATAAACAACCGCTGATTGGCGCAACGCATCTCCTTCAAGTCGTTTTAAGGCAACGACCAGACCACCTGAACGATCAGGAGAACGCTCACTTTCGACATCGTAGACGTTACTGACGAGTGGCAACTCTTTGATCTTCGCGATAGCTTGGGCAGCTGATGCGGTCTCCATGTTGAAGTTGTGGATGACTGCGAAATCAACGATCTTACTCAAAGCTTGCGCTTGGCGTAAGAAGGCTAAATTTAGTGCCGCCAGTTGGTTATAGGTCTGAACGAGCGGTAGACCTGTCACTTGCACTCCGTAAACGTGAACACCTTCTTCAAATCGATACGCTTCCAGATGTTCCGTGACGACATAGACGTTCTCACCAGCAGCAGCAAGCCGTCGAGCGAGCTCCGAAGCTGGCCGGTCTGACGCATCATATTGTCGGACAAACAATAAGATGGCGTCTGTATTCCAAGATTTTTCACGTTTCACTGCCACGTAGTAATCATGTGCCGTCAAGAAGACATCCGGTTCAATATCTGAATCTTGAAGGAAAGGATATTCGCGATATCGATCATCCAACCATTCCACCGTCAGCTCCTCCGCATCCAGGCGACGCTCAGTTTCTTCAAAACGTAGGATGTGCTCCCGGAAACGATTCGCAGCATACTGCGCTGTCGTCTGTCCATCAAGGATGAACGGCCAGTCGCTCGAGACAGCGAGGAGGTATTCTCGAATGAGTTGACGCTTCGCTTTGACAGTCAATGCATCTTGATGACGATTTCGAGCTACGATTCCTGCTAGTCTCTTCTCAAGCTGATGGAGATGACGAATCATCCAGTCATTCCGTTCATTGATCCAGACTTCCGCGTAGCCTTTTCGTCCCCATGTTCCCATCGCGACGTGGGCCGTGTCGATGTCTTGGAAGTGACGTTCGAGGAAGATCGCCGGTGAAATCGACTCAATTCCTTGGTCTTCTAAACGTTCCATCGCTTTACCGAGGAAGTCGGGACCTTCAAACCACCAGTGACCGAATAATTCGGCATCAAATGGTGCTGTGACAAGGAACGGTGGGAAGTCTTGTCCTTGATGCGCATCTAAATGTTCACCAAGTGCTTGTGCGAAGTCTGCTGCGTGCTCACTTGTCCGTTGCCATGCCCAATCACGAACGTAATAGTCTTTTTGATCCGTTTCTCCTGTTACACGATGCAATTTCAATCCTGTATCATAACGTAAGCCTTCCGGGTGCATGAACTCAGCGATTTGATCCCACTCTCGATCGTACGCAAGGTCACGATAAAACTCGCGGTAATCCGGATGACCCGGGTATCCGATGACAGAGCTCCAAATCTTGCCGGAAATGATTTGATCACGCGGGAACAGTGCCACACCGTGCGGCGAATAGACAGGTGCTCCGATTCCGTGTTTCGGTGACGGATCCGCGTTTAAGATTGAATGTTCGTCAACGAATGTATAACGAATGCCCTCTTCATACAAAATACGATCAAGTCCGGGCGTATACGCACACTCTGGCATCCAAAGACCAGATGGACGGAATCCGTAATGACGTTCGAAACAGTTCAATCCCGTCTGAATTTCAGAACGTGCCGCTTGTTCAGACAACATGTGCGGACTGAATCCGTGCGTCGCCGTACACGTAATCAAATCGAGATAACCTTGCTCCTTGTAATGACGGAATGCGCGGTTCAAATCTTTTTCCCAGTGAAGGAACGTATTCAATAAATCTTGATAGCGGTCTTGATAGAATAGAAGCGCATCTCGTTCCTTTTGAGCAAGCTCTCGCTCTATTTCCTGGCGAATCAAACGTAACGTATCCTCGATATGCTCGATATACCGCTCTTGAATCAATGGGTCGGCAAGCATCTCGATGACGGGTGGTGAAATGCTGACCGTCCAGCCGAGCGGACGTGACAAGCGATCGACCTCCCACAATAATGGGATGTAGGTTTCTGAAATCGCTTCATACATCCACCGTTCTTCTAGACGATGCGCCTCTTCATGACGGATATATGGTAAATGTGCATGTAAGACGAGTGAAAAATATCCTTTTCGCATAGCTTCTCTTCCTTTCCCTCTCTCTAATTCCATTATCGGACGCGATCGAAATAGGAGTAAGGACGTAATACTTCGACCCATTCCGGTTGTTCGACCTCTCCGTATTGCCAATGATGCACGACTTCCGCGAACCGTCCGTCCGTAACCGGCTCGTCACGTGGCGTTTCGACTGGTTTTGAACGCAGTACTGGAACAAAGTCCCCGTCGATCGTTTGAATGCCCCATTCAATGATGTATGTAGTATTCGGGGCGACTGGTCGAACGAACCAAGCATTCGTCATTTCTGGTAGCTCGAATTGATACGTCCGATTTGCCTGTCCTTGTTCATATTCAACAAGCGTGACATCAATAATGCGTAATTCTTTACGGAACGAATCAAACGTCGTGTGATAGTGCGTCTCTAGCAACTGTTTCGACAGTTCAGACAATTCCCAGTAGACGTATAACGCTGTCGGTGACTGAACGATGGCGTGGAGGATGTCATCCTCGTAATGTGTCGCCATTCCAAACGCGTCACGTTCTAGCGAAGGTACCACTTGCACAGACGGTACGACGTCTAATACAGGTGCAGTCGACTTTTTTGTCTGCTTGACCGTTTTTGATTCTACTTTCGGCGCTACTAAAGGTTGTTCTGTTAACGATTTACGATATTTAGTCCACGCATATTTGATTTTTCCTTCAGTCGTATCCAATTGAGCTGCGATTTGTTTTGTTGTCAGCCCTTGTTCTTTCAATTTAATGATTTGCTCAAGCATTCCCAATCACCTCTCTGTCATTATTCACTTCTTTCCTATTCTACAAACGTGTTTCGAATCCCTTTACAAAAAAAGTAGGCAGAGGAAATTCCTCCTGCCTACTTGATTCATCCGTTTAAATCATAATGTTTTCCTTTTTCGAGATAGATCAGATGCTCCCCGACGTTCGTCAAGTGATCACCCATCCGCTCGATGTAGCGGCAAATGTTCGTGAATTGCATGACTTCATCGACGACAATCGGCTGAAGTGACATGTGACGCATGTACTGGCGAAGTGCCTTATATGTCGTCTCATCAATGACGTTATCGAGATCAGACAAGGCTTTTGCTTTCTCGACATCTCCGTCACGATAGGCGACGATCGCAGTTTCCGTCATATCCAGTAATGTCTCGAATGCTTCTTTCAACAAAGAGATATCGATGACATACGGGAATGTTTCGACACGAAGAACAGCTTTTGAGATATTCCCCGCATAATCTGCAATCCGTTCGAGATCCGACGAAATTTTCATCGCGGTGATGATTCGTCGTAAATCCGTCGCAACGGGTTGTTGCTTCGCGATTAAGAGAATCGCATCATCGTTGATTTCAAGTTCAAGATCATCGAGTTCATTATCGTTTTCGATGACACTACGCGCGATGTCTTGATCATATTTTTCGAGTGCTTCTGCCGTTGTTGCGATCTGTTGCATCGTCTTGCGAGCCAGTAAAAAGACCTTTTGATCGAGTATTGCAAGATTTTCTCCAAAAATCGTACGGTTCGCTGCCATTCGTCGTCTCCCCTTCTTATCCGAATCGTCCTGAAATGTAATCTTCCGTCCGTTTGTCACTCGGATTTCCAAAGATCCGGTCTGTTTGATCGAACTCGACGACTTCACCATTCAAGAAGAACGCTGTTTTGTCCGAAACACGTGCAGCCTGTTGCATGTTGTGTGTCACGATGATGATCGAGTAGTCTGATTTCAACTCTTGGACGAGTTCTTCTACTTTTAATGTAGAAATCGGGTCAAGTGCGGATGTCGGCTCATCCATCAAAATGACATCTGGCTCGATTGCAAGGCAACGCGCGATACAAAGACGTTGTTGCTGACCACCAGAAAGACCATAAGCATTTTCGTTCAAACGATCTTTGACTTCATCCCAGATCGCCGCACGGCGTAAACTGCGTTCGACGATCTCGTCGAGGATTTTTTTGTTTTTGACACCGTGGACACGGGGACCATAAGCGATGTTGTCATAAATTGATTTTGGGAATGGATTCGGTTGTTGGAAGACCATTCCGACCGATGTCCGTAATTCTTCGACACCGTATTCTTTATCAAAGATATTGCGTCCGTGATACTCGATTGCACCATTCGTCCGTACGATCGGAACGAGTTCGACCATTCGATTCAATGTTTTGATGAATGTCGATTTCCCGCATCCAGACGGTCCAATGATTGCCGTGACTTCATTTTTCTTAATGTCGAGATTAACATCTTTCAGCGCATGATCGTCACCGTACCATAAGTTTAAGTCTTTGACGTTATAGACGCTCTCACGTGCTGCTACTGGTTGATTCATACGCTCTGTCCCTTCTGTAACGACTGATTTCGTATTCAGCTTCGTATCCATCATCTGTCTTCCTCCTTAAAAGAAATCCCTTCTATCTATCTCGTTCGATTAGTAGCGTTTGGAGAATCGGTTCCGAATCCAGATTGCAAGTGAATTCATCGTCAAGAGGATGACCATTAAGACGATGATTCCTGCCGCTGCAAGTCCTTGGAAGTCCGCTTGTGGACGACTTGTCCAGTTGTAGATTTGAATCGGTAATGCTGTGAATTCTGAGAAAATGCTTTCAGGCGCACGAGCAATGAAAATCGCAGCTCCGACCATGATGAGTGGTGCTGTCTCACCAATTGCTCGAGATACAGCCAAGATGATCCCAGTAATGACACCCGGAAGTGACGCCGGAAGAACGACTTTGAACGTCGTTTGCCATTTCGAAGCACCGAGTGCAAGTGATGCATGACGCATCGCTTGTGGAACGGCACGGATTGCCTCTTGAGACGAGACGATGACGACCGGAAGACTCATCAACGCGAGTGTCAAGGCTCCTGCAATCAATGTTGAACCGAAGCCCATGTTACGTACGAAGAACGTCAAACCAAGTAAACCGAAGACGATTGACGGAACACCAGCAAGGTTTGAGATGTTGACTTCGATGAATGAAGTCATCCGACTCTTCTTCGCATATTCTTCTAGATAAATCGCTGCCCCGACACCAATGATGAAAATCATCGGGATGATCAAGAGCATCAAGAAGATGGAGCCCATTAACGCTGGATAAATCCCGGCACGTTCTGCACGACGCGATGGTGCATTTTGTAGAAACTCAAGTGATAACCATGACGCACCGTCACGGATGACGCCGAACAAGAGAATACCTAAGACGACGAGACCGAAGAACAGTCCAGCAAGGAAAATGACTTTTGTGACGTTGTTGACGACGAGTCGCTGGCTAATGGATTTCTTCACCGCGACTGGATCAATGAATTTCTTTGAGACAGGTTGCTTTTCTGGTAAGGCCATCTTAGTACTCCTCTCTGAAGCGGCGTGTGATCCAGTTCGCAAGTAAGTTCATCACTAACGTGAAGACGAACAAGAGTGTACCAACCGCATAGATACTGTAATATTCGACAGTTCCAAATCCAGCATCACCTAAGGCAACCTGAACGATGTAAGCTGTCATCGTTTGAACTGGTTCGAGTGGATCAACAGCAGCTGTTGGATTCGAACCACCAGCGATCGTTACGATCATCGTCTCACCGATTGCACGTGACATACCGAGTACGATCGATGCAATGATACCTGATAATGCAGCTGGAACGACGACTTTCAATGCAACTTCAAGACGTGTCGAACCGAGTGCAAGCGCACCATCGCGAATTTTTTTCGGAACGGAGCTCATCGCATCCTCAGAAATCGAAGCGATCATTGGAATGATCATGATCCCGACGACGATCCCCGGACTGAGCGCATTATAAATTTGAATACCTGGAATCAATTTTACGAGTAGTGGTGTGACAAACGTCAATGCGAAGAATCCGAAGACGATCGTTGGAACACCTGCTAACACTTCAAGAATTGGTTTTAAAATACGGCGTGCGCGGTCTGACGCGTACTCACTTAAATAAATCGCTGATGTGAGACCGATCGGCACGGCAACTAGCATCGCAATCACGGTAATCTCAAGCGTACCGACGACAAGTGGCCAAATCCCATACTCTGGTTGTGAGTTGAGTGGATACCAGCTCGTACTGCCGAAGAATTCCTTGAACGGAACGACTTCGAAGAAGTGTTCTGTTTCAATGACTAACGTGAGAATGATGCCGATGGTCGTAACGACCGAGACGAACGCACATAGGAATAACACGATCGGCATGACGCGTTCCATGACGTTTTTCATACTGTATTTTTGCTGTCGGTTCTGTTGAATCAGCTCGCGAACCGATTTATTTTGTGTTGAACTCATCCTTCTTCACTCCCTACTCCTTCTTGACATGAGAACGGGACCCAACCGGTACAGACTTCCCCGGTTGGGCCATCCTCATGACTCGATGATTTATTTCATTGCATCTTCAATTGCTTTTGCGTTTTCATCGTAACGATCTTGCGGCATTTTGATGTATCCGACTTCTTCAGCAAGATCACCAGCGTTTTCGTTCGTGAACTTCACGAAGTCTGCGACTTGTTTTTTGTCTTTCATTGATTTGTTATTGACATACGTGTAAATTTCACGTGAAAGCGGGTAAGATAAATCTTTGATCGTTTCAGGTGTTGGATCAACTGCGTCTTTTCCTTCAGCAGCAAGTGGTACTTCCTTCAACTTATCTTTATTCTCTGCGTAGTAAGCGTAACCGAAGTAGCCGATTGCGCCTTTCGTTCCTTCAACACCTTTAACGAGTACGTTGTCGTCCTCAGATAATTGAACATCTTTACGCATATCTTTTTTCTCAAGTACTTTTTCAGAGAAGAAGTCGAATGTTCCTGAATCTTTACCTGGGCTGAAGAATTTCAATGGTTCAGCTGGGTAAGAAGAATCGACATCTTTCCAAGTCTTGATGTTCGGGTCGAGCCAGATTTTCTCGAGTTGCTCCATTGAAAGTTCTTTTACCCATGTATTTTCTTTACTGACTGCGACAGTCAAACCGTCATATGCGAGTGCAAGTTTTGTATATTCAATGTTGTTCTTTTTCGCTTCAGCTGCTTCTTCTTCTTTAATTTCACGCGATGCGTTTGAAAGATCTGTTTCCCCAACGACGAAGCGTTTGAATCCACCACCTGTACCAGAGACACCAACTGTGACA
Source organism: Exiguobacterium sp. OS-77 (assembly GCF_000414195.2). Classification (NCBI taxonomy): domain Bacteria; kingdom Bacillati; phylum Bacillota; class Bacilli; order Caryophanales; genus Exiguobacterium; species Exiguobacterium sp. OS-77. Next base: position 2,270,258 of record NZ_DF239008.1, read on the forward strand.
TCTACATCTGGCTGCTCAGTCGAATACTCTTCACCGACAGCTTCCATAATCGGGAAGACTGTAGAAGAACCGTCGATTGCGATTTTTCCTTTTAAATCAGATGAGCTAGCAGAACCGCCTTTATCGTTACCACATGCTGCCCCCACTACTGCGATTGATGCTACCGTTGTGATGAGTGCTGTTTTTTTCATCCAAGACATGATTAATTTTCCTCCTCGAAAGTATGTCGCTGACGATGCTACGACTTTTTATCCGTTTTCCTTACAAGACTTATACTACGGACGAACTATTAAAACGAAATGAATCCAACGTAAAAGAATTGTAAAGGCGTGTTTTTTAGTGTTTACAATTCGAAATCCATTAGAAAAAAAGGTCAATACAAACAAAAAAACGAGAGTGATAGCTCACTCTCGCTTAGTTTCTAGTTAATTTGGCTTAGTTTGCCACGGTACATCCTTGACGTTGAAATACGCTTTGACAAGATCATGACCGATTTTCGAGTTGACCGTCTCTTGCTCCATATAAGGAAGGAACACAGCCCACGCCATTTCTGGATTATCATATGGTGCCCAGCCGACAAGGTTCGAGTTCAATGAACGAACTGGTTGTCCACTTCCGTCACGTAAGGCGATTCCATCATCACCATAGACACTAACCTGCGCTGTACCTGTTTTCGCAGCTGCATCAATACCGGTTTGGGCAATGATTTTTGCTGTACCACGCTCTCCTTTAACGACACGATGCAATCCTTCGCGGACATGATCAATGTTATCTTGACTGACCTCAATCCGATTCAGGTAATTCGTCTTGAAGCTATAATCCACTTGTTTCGTTCCTTTTTCAATCGAATTCGACGCGAGAACTTCTTTTAAGAAGTGCGGTTGAACACGATAGCCACCATTGGCAAGTGTTGAAATATACTGTGCAACTTGTAGCGGTGTAAAGGCATCGTACTGTCCGATGACTCGGTCCATGAGTAGCGTGACACGGTCCGGTGTCCCTTGAACACCTTTTGCTTCGTACGGTAAATCGACACCGGTCGTCACTCCGAGCCCGAACTGACTGTAGTAATTCTGCATGATCGCAGCCGCTGCATCTACACTTGCTCCAGCGATACCATTACTCGGATATTTCGCCATCCGCATCGCAATATTGAACATGTAAACGTTTGATGAACGCTCAAGTGCCGTCAAATCCGTGATTGCTCCCATGTTGACGTACGATGCTTTTTTCGTACCACCAATCGTGATCGGAGCATCATTGATGACTTCGTTTTGACGGATAACACCTTCCTCAAGTCCCATCGCAACCGTTGCACCTTTGATCGTCGAACCGATTTGAAGCGACGTCAAGACGTTATTGATTGCGACATCTGAGAACTTGCCGGTTGCTGGATCCAACTTTTGACCAGACATCGCAAGAATCTCACCTGTCTGTGGATTCATGACGACGGCGTAACCTTCTTTTAGATAACGACTACCCATGCCACGCCCCATTTTAATGGCTTGTTGCATGATTTTGTCGACTTGTTTGTTGTACTCTGCATCAACAGTTAAAACGAGATCTTTACCAGACTCGCCTTCCTCGCGTTTTGGATCACCGACCGGCTCTCCGTTAAACGTCTCATACACATCGTATGCGGGTTTCCCACGCAGTAGATCTTCATACTGTTGTTCAAGGAATGATGTTCCGACACGGTCATTCAAGCTGTAACCTTTTGCTTTGAACTCTGCTTGTTGTTCTGCTGGAATCTTCGAGTACTTCCCAAAGATATTCCGAAGTGTTCCTTCATATGGATAAGAACGCTCGTAAAACGGTTCCACCGATACACCTTTTAAATCTTCTAGATTTTCATCGATGATCGCCATCTCTTTTGCAGATGCACCGAGTTTGACGAGCTGCGGATCAAGTGCATAACCAACTTCCATGTTATGTTTGATCGCGATGACTTCCATTGTCTGATCATCATAATCGATATCCTCTTTTGTGATGGCATCTAAACGAATTTTATCTTGCTCCGGAATCGAGAGCTTACTTTGTGCTTCTGTTGAAGGATACTTCTTTTTTACTGCCTCTTGGTATCGACGATCCGATTCTTTTGTATTCGTCGCCACCCAAAAATCCTTGATGTCCCGTTCCGTGACTTTCCAATCTTTTTTCGGTAGATCAATGATTGCCGCAAGACGCTGTGCAATTTCAATGCGTTCATCGACTTTCGTCGTTTGTGCGCGACGGTAGACGATGGAGTATTTAGAAATCGTATCAACCAAAAGACGACCATCCCGGTCATAAATCTTTCCGCGTGGCACTTCATATTTTGATGCGATCATTTCTGTTTTTTGAACTTCCCGCGAAATTTTCTCACCATTGACGATTTGCACGACTCCTAAACGGAAAATCAAAATCGCAAACAATAAAAAAACGACGAAGAACATTAAATTCAGACGAAGCGGCAGATGATTACGCCGTCTTCCTCGTACGGTGATTCGTTTAGCCATGGCGTACTCCCCTATCGTTCAAAAGTCATCTTGTTTCATTATATAGAAGGAAACTTTCCATAACAACCTATCCCATCATTTTCCGCATTAAAAAAAGCGTATCGTTCACAATTGAACGATACGCTCGTTTTCACATTACTTCGCGTCAGCGTAAAGCTTCGCTACGTGATCCCAATCAACGACGTTGAAGAACGCATTGATGTAATCAGGACGGCGGTTTTGGTAGTTGAGATAGTATGCATGTTCCCAAACATCAAGACCGAGGATTGGTGTTTTGCCTTCCATGACTGGTGTATCTTGGTTTGGTGTCGAAACGACTGCCAATTTCCCACCATCAACGATTAACCAAGCCCAACCTGAACCAAAACGAGTTGTTGCTGCTTTCGCGAATGCATCTTTGAATGCATCGAATGATCCGAATGCTTCGTCGATTGCTGCCGCGAGTTCCCCTGTTGGAGCAGCACCATCGTTCTTCTTCAACAGTTTCCAGAAGAATGAGTGGTTCCAGTGACCGCCACCGTTGTTACGGACTGCAGTTTGAATGTTTGCTGGGAGAGCATCCAAGTTTTGAAGAAGTTCTTCAAGTGACTTTCCTTCATGTTCTGTACCCTCAAGCGCCGCATTCACGTTCGTGACATACGTGTTGTGGTGTTTCGTGTGGTGAATCTCCATCGTACGAGCATCGATATGTGGCTCAAGCGCATCATAAGCGTAGCCGAGTTCTGGTAATTCAAATTTTGACATGTTCATGTCCCCCTTTGTACTATTTTCGAAAACTTCAATACCCTTTAAGACTAGCAAAAGAACCTGTGTTGACGCAAGTCAAGACCCTCGGATTTACTCGACTTCTCGTGGAGCAAAAACTGATACACCACCACCTGGAACTGGGAAGACACCAAATCCTTCATCGTCGATCACAACAGGGTGATCTTGATGGTTCGTATAGTCAAACCATTCTTGACCTGCACGTTCTTCACCGACAAACATCCGTTTTTCACACATATCGGCATTCGACAATAAGACCGCACAGCCGGAGTTCTCAATTTCCTCAACTCCACGACGAACCCAACCGACACAATGTGGATCATCGAGATAATCTTCTTGTTCACCATACGCTTTGTGATACCGTGCATAGAGTAAGGCATCAATCATTTCTTTTTTTCCTTCTACCGGATGTGGTCCTTGCACACCATAATAGTCACCGTAGAAGACACATGGATAACCATCTTTACGAAGTAAAATCGCCGCGTAAGCATGTTGTTTAAACCAGTCATCCACCCACGACTCCAGTGATTCGCCCGGTTGTGAATCGTGATTATCGACGAACGTGACGGCATTCGTCGGGTGTGATTCGACAAGGGTATCCGCAAACAACGTCGTCATATCAAAGTCTTGCCCCTGCTTCGAAGCTTCATGGAACTTGTAATGAAGCGGAACATCGAATAAATCGATCGTATAGTCGACGCTATCGAGGAAATGACGACAATCATCGAGATCTGATTTCCAGAACTCACCGACCATATAGAAGTCACCTTCACTTTTTTCAATCATTGATTTTGCGAATTCATGAACGAATTCATAGTTGATATGTTTGATGGCATCGAGTCGGAAACCTTGGCAATCAATTGTTTCTTGGAACCAATGTCCCCAGCGGATCATTTCTTCTCGGACTTCAGGGTGATTATAATCGATGTTCGCGAACATCAAATAGTCATAGTTTCCGAATTCATCATCGACTTGATCATTCCAATCTTTATTTTTACCGGAAATTTTAAAGACACCCGTCTTTTCTTCACGAGCATCAAAATCCGTTCCATTGAAAAATTCATGTGTCCAGATGAAATCTGAATATTTTCCGTTACGTCCCGGGAACGTAAACTTCGTCCAAGCTTCGATTTCAAACTCTTCTGAAATTTCTTTCGAACGATCTTCCGGATGGACTTCGACGACATTGATCGTCTCGAGTTCATCGGCTGCTGCTTTATGGTTCATGACGACATCCGCGTAAACAGCGATATCGTTCTCACGAGCAACCTGGATCGCTTCGACGAGTTCATCTTTCGTACCGTATTTCGTACGGACCGTTCCTTTTTGATCAAATTCGCCTAAATCATAGACGTCATAGATGCCATATCCTGTATCTTCATCCGATTGACCTTTTGACGCCGGTGGAATCCACACGGACGTGATGCCGGCAGCACGTAATTCAGGCGCCCGCTCTTTCAAGCGTTGCCAGTGCTTCCCATCATTCTCTACATGCCACTCAAAAAACTGCATCATCGTATGGTTACGTTCCATCTCTCTTCGCTCTCCCTTAGTTACTATAGTATGAATATTATTACAATATCTTTACTATTCCCCGGGGGAACAAAAATAAACGCTCCTCGTTTTTCAACGAGAAGCGTTCTACTGAATGGACCCTGCAGGGCTCGAACCTGCGACCGGACGGTTATGAGCCGTCTGCTCTGACCAGCTGAGCTAAGGGTCCTTAAGTAATAGTAGCGGCGGAGGGAGTCGAACCCACGACCTCACGGGTATGAACCGTACGCTCTAGCCAGCTGAGCTACACCGCCATGATGTATGTTTCTTACTCTTACTAGATTACGAGATGTGGCGAAACTTGTCAATATGCTATTTCAAAAAAATAAACAGCTGATTTCATTTTTTGAAATCAGCTGTCATAGATAAATCGTATTTCACTTAGTTCGTTAATGCGGTCCGCTGTTCAAGGACGAGATCCGTGATGTTGACAGCGTGATCGCCAATTCGTTCGAGGTTCGACAAGAGATCGACGAAAATCATCCCTGCTTGTCCCGTACATTCGCCAGCGTTAACACGAAGGACATGATGCTTACGGAATGAACGTTCGAGTGCATCGAGTTTACCTTCGAGTTCAAGAACTTTTCGAGCCCGTGTGACATCATCCTCTTCGACAGCGCGAACGGCACAATCGACGATTTCTTGTGTCAAAGCGTACATGTCATCAAGTTCTTGCTTCGCTGATGATGTGAACTGAATCCGGTTGACGATTTGGAAGTCAACCAATTCGACGATGTTTTCAACGTGGTCACCAATCCGTTCAAAATCATTGACGGCATGCATCAGTAACGAGTGCTCATTTGATTCACGTTCTGATAAATCATGTGCCGCTACTTTAACGAGATAACTCGTGACTTCTGTATTTAAATGGTTGATCGCATATTCAATCTGTTGTGATTCCGATACATCTTTCTTATCATGCGATTGTGTGTAACGCTGTGCTTTTGCAAGTGCGTCTTTCGAGAATTCACCCATACGCAATACTTCGAGCTTTGCTTGGTTTAATGCGAGTGCTGAAGATTGGTTCAAGATATTTTGATCCAGATGACGCGGTTTTGAATCAATCGTCGTATCCGTACCCGGTACGATTTTTTGTACAAGCCATGCGATTTGCGCAATGAACCAACACTGAATCAACGTATTGACGACGTTGAATGTTCCATGTGCAAAGGCGATTTGCATCTTTGGACCTAAATCAAGCGCGCCCGTGATCCAAGTAATGAAATTCGAGAAGATCGGTAAAGCAATCAAGAATAAAATCGTCCCGATAATGTTGAAGATGACGTGTGCTGCTGCTGTTCGTTTAGCTGCAATCGACGCACCAAGTGCTGCGAGTACTGCTGTGATCGTCGTTCCGATGTTATCACCGAACAAGACGGGAAGTGCTGCTTTGATATCGATCATGCCACCAGCGTATAGCTCTTGTAAGATACCGATCGTTGCTGACGACGACTGAACAAGAACGGTAAAGATCGTTCCGACGAATACACCAAGCAATGGGTTATCCGACATCGATACCGTCAACTCACGGAACCAGACACTTGACTCAAGTGGAGCCATTCCGTCGCCCATCAATGTCAAACCATAGAACAATGCACCGAAGCCAAAGAAAATCTGTCCGATGTATTGAACCCTTTCTTTATTAAAGAAGAAGATCAAGAAAGCACCAATGGCGATTGCTGGAAGCGCAGCTTCCTTGACGTTAAAGCCGATGATGAAGGCCGTAATCGTTGTTCCGATGTTAGCCCCCATGACGACTCCAATCGCCTGTCGTAAATTCATCAGACCTGCACTAACGAGTCCGACGACGATGACGGTCGTCCCTGACGACGACTGTATCAAAATCGTGACGACGATACCTGCTAGGATACCTAACAGTGGGTTCGTCGTATATTTATCGAGGATATAACGTAATCGGTCTCCTGCTGTTTTTTGGAGCCCATCTCCCATATACTTAATACCGAATAGGAAAATCCCGAGTCCACCGATGAAGGTGAAAATCATTTCCTGCAAATCATAGTTCATCTTGCCAGCTCCTTTATTTCATGTGGATTGATGTGTTTGTAAAGTTTATTTTCTCAACTCCCCCATTATGTAAAGGTCTGTTGAACTTGTAAATAGTTTTTGAGACATCCGTTTGTTAAGGTTTTATTAATCTGTACCATTACACAAAAACCCTTTATTACTAATAAAAATTAAATAATTAAAATCTGTTTTAAAACAGTAGAAAGAGTGATTTACTTGTCATTTTTACGTCAACTGATTAATTACTTACAAACTTCTTTAATTCCAAATCGTCCGTTTTTGCGTCTTCGTTTGGCAGATGTTTCCCTTTATTTTTGTGGATTAGCTTGGATTTCATTTTGGACGACGGTCATTGATTCCTTCTTTTTACAAAAAAACATCCCAATCGTCGTCTGGTTCATCCTTCATTTCATCTTTATCGCAATCGCTGTATTACTTTACGTATTGTTTATGGCGTATCTAACGAAGGGATTTGTCCGATTGTTGCTTCCCCGTCCGTGGGCGTATCGCCAAACGTTTCCTTACACGGTCGCGACGAATCTCTGGTCTTTCCCACTCGGTATGCTTCTATATCAACTCGATTATCCTCGCTTCGGAATCGGGATACTCGTAATCGGACACCTCGTCTACACATTAGTGCCATTATGGATTGCCCGTTCCGCGAAGCCACGCGCTTCACGCAAACCTCAATGAGTATCAAAATCAGGCGTCCGACGGATTGACGGACGTCCTTCTTTCATTAAACAATTGTAAATGTTCGATTTTCGTTCTTGTTTCTCGATTTTTAGGGAATAGTTCGATATGATAGAAAAGGTAAACATAAACAATATGGCGGTATGCCACAAAAGGAGATTTTCGATATGCCGAAAATGGTCCATCGCTCTAAGACTCGTCCTGTTCGTGTAGGGGACCTTGTCATTGGTGGAAATAATGAAGTCATCATCCAAAGTATGACGACAACTAAAACACACGACGTCGAAGCGACAGTCGCTGAAATCCTACGCCTTGAAGAAGCTGGTTGCCAAATCGTTCGTGTCGCTTGTCCAGAAGAACGTGATGCGCTCGCACTTGCAGAAATCAAAAGCCGAATCAACATTCCGCTTGTCGTAGACATCCACTTCAACTATAAACTTGCGCTCATGGCAATCGAAGCTGGCGTCGATAAAATCCGGATCAACCCGGGTAATATCGGTCGCCGCGAAAAGGTCGAAGCCGTCGTGACAGCAGCCAAAGCGAAAAACATTCCAATCCGGATCGGGGTAAACGCCGGTTCACTTGAAAAGCACATTCTTGAAAAATACGGCTACCCGACAGCACGTGGTATGGTCGAGAGTGCGTTGCACCACATTAAGATCCTCGAAGATCTCGACTTCCATGACATCATCGTCTCGCTTAAGGCATCAGACGTACAGTTGGCGCTTGAAGCGTATCAACTTGCTTCTGAATCGTTCGACTATCCACTTCACGTCGGGATCACGGAATCTGGTCCACTTCGCTCTGGTTCATTAAAATCAGCAGCGGGACTTGGCGCGATCTTGTCACGCGGAATCGGAAACACGGTTCGTGTATCTCTTTCAGCGGATCCTGTCGAAGAAGTAAAAGTCGCAAAAGAAGTCTTGAAATCATTTGGTCTCGCGGCGAATGCGGCGACATTGATCTCATGCCCAACATGTGGTCGGATCGAAATCGATTTGATGTCGATCGCTGCAGAAATCGAAGACTATATCGAAAACATCCAAGCGAACATCAAAGTCGCGGTTCTCGGATGTGCGGTCAACGGTCCTGGTGAAGCACGTGAAGCTGATATCGGTATCGCTGGCGCACGCAACGAAGGATTATTGTTCCGTCACGGAGAAATCATCCGTAAAGTACCGGAAGCAACGATGGTCGAAGAATTGAAGAAAGAGATTGATGCAATCGTTCTCGAAAAACAGGCTGAAAAAGAAGCCGAAAAAGCAAATCACGCATAAGTGGAAGACTCCTCCCTCGCGAGGAGTCTTTTTTCCTATCTCGATTTCGACTATGTTATACTAAGTGAAGAAAAATTTTTAGAACGTGGGTGACTGTAAATGAAAATTGGAATCGACATTGATGGAACGATCACACATCCATCCTCTTGCTTCACTTACATGAATAAACATCTCGGAACGTCGATTGACTTCAATCAGGCGTCCGAGTATGAATTGCATACGTATACCGATATGAATCAAATCGAATTTTGGGACTACATGGTGAACTCTGGTCACGAGACAGGCATTTATCGTGAATCCATCCCTCAAGAACATGTTCGTCATCACTTATGGAATTTGCGGAAGCAGTATGATCTCCATTACGTAACAGCACGATCGGAGCTCGTTCGTCCTGTAACAGAAGAGTGGATCAAACAACACGAACTTCCTCTTGATTCCTTGATCATGACGGGATCACACGACAAAGTACAAGTCGTCCGTGATTTATCACTCGATTTATTCATGGAAGATCGATTAGAGAATGCTGTACAAATCGCAGAAGACACCTCTATTCCTGTAATCTTGTTCGATGCACCTTATAACCGTAAAGCCGTACCGAATAATGTCATTCGTGTCGCTTCCTGGAATGAGGCCGTTCAAGAGATTCAAAAATTTGCACCGATTCGTTAAAACAGCCGATTAGGCTGTTTTTTCCATTTTCTATGCCATTATCCGATGAGATAGCATACAATGGCATTAGATTTAGATTTTCTAATAGAAAGGGTTTCATGATGCTTACGACAGTGAATATCTTTTTCGTCAATATCTGTATTATCTTTCTTGTCTCTACATTCACTTTTTATCTGTTGCGTGATCGCTTACCGATTCACCCGGACTCGATGATGTCCACTCGCCTGTATTTCGGACTCGCGAATGGAGTAACAGGAATTCTCCTTATGCACCACGCCATCGATTTAAATGGGGCACTGATCGATTTACGATTGTTACCTCTCGCTTTATCCGCCCTATTTGGCGGTAACGTCAGTATCGCAGTGACAGGAACGATGCTTCTATTTTATCGGTTCTTGATTCATGACGGCGCTTCACTGAATGTTCTACTTAGTTCTGTCATCACACTACTTGGTTTTTTAATTCTTTCGTTTATTTGTCGCCGATTTATCACACGACAAGGGTACTTCTTTTCCGCCATCGTCACGGTCGGTTCATTACTTGTTCTTTGGCGACTGATCATTAGCAATTCTCCTGTCGATGCATGGGAAACGATCTATATTCCCTATTTTATCCTAACGATTGGTGGAGCGATTTTGTTTTATAGGTTATCCTCGCTCCTTCAACAGCACTTTGTTCTGTACTCCTATCAATCCTACCTCGCATCGACCGATCAATTGACACGGCTTGCGAATCGACATGTCATTTTAGAAAAAGTAACGACGCTCGAAAAAAGTAACGCCTCTTGGAGTGTGATTCTATTCGATTTGGATCATTTCAAGACTGTGAACGATACACACGGTCACGCCATCGGTGACGCCGTCTTACGCCATTTTTCGATTATATTGAATGAATATTGTCCTGTACCAGTCACGGTCGGTCGATATGGAGGCGAAGAATTCATCATCATCATTCCGGATAGCGAACAATACTCTCCTGTTATCATAGCGGAAACGATCGTAACAGCCGTTCAGCAAACACCGTTCGTGATGCAGGATCATGCCGTATCAATCACCGTATCCGCTGGAATTGCTTACGCTCATCATCAGCCTGCTGAAATGGTCTTTAAGCAAGCAGATGCCGCTTTATATGAGGCAAAAACGCAAGGTCGAAATCAATATCGACTGTACCAATCATAAGTATTGTATGAAAAAGCCACTTCTCTCCGAAAAATTCGGACTGAAGTGGCTTTTGTTGGTCAACGGACCGTTCCTTCATTCGTTTTTTGTAGTAGACAGATGATTTCTTTAAGTGGTACCGGTTTAGCAAAGAAATAACCTTGGAATAGATGAATGCCGATTTCCTTGGCAATGCGTACTTCCTCTCCTGTCTCTACTCCTTCAACGATACATTCGACATGCATCGACTCACTCAATTGAAAAATCGACTCAAGAATCGATTGTCGTTTCTCCGATGCTCCAATTTGTTCAATGAATTGCTTCGGAATCTTTAATTGACGTAACGGTAATAAACGTTCGAGGACGTGATAAGACGCATGACCAGTACCGAAATCATCAAGCGAAACTGGGAAATCAAGCGTTTTGATGCGCTTGAGCGCTCGATGAATCGACTGACTCTCAAAATCGAGCGACTGACTTTCCGTAATCTCAATCTTAATCTGTTGCGGCTTTAATGCATACTTGAGTAACGTTCGTTCAATGAATGGCATGAACGACTCACTCGTCAACTGTCGTGGTGATACGTTGACTGACAACGTAAACTCATCCGGAACCAGACCGACCAATGCTTTACGCGTCTTACATCCTTCCTCAAAGATCCACTCACCTAGACGAATGATCAAGTCACTTTTTTCAGCAATCGGGATGAACACGGATGGTCGATCGGCTCCCTGTAGCGGGGTCTTCCATCGAACCAATGCTTCGAGACCGATGAATTGCTCTGATCGAACATCGTATTGCAGTTGATAGACGAGGTGAAAATCCGTTTCAATATTAGCCTGTGCTAACGATTGTGCTGCTTTGACTCGTAATTCTTGATCCTTACGCCATTCTTGGTCAATACACATCACACGTTCGTTTTGTTGCGCTGCTTCTTGTAAGGCAGTCAATAATTGCTGCACCCGACGCTTTCGATTGTCGGTCGCCCCATCGCCATTATCAATGACGATGGATATGTTGACATAGACATGATGCCCCTCGATTTCGTATGGTACGGAAATTTCTTGGCTCAATTCTTCCATCGCTTCCTTACATGCCACCTCGTCCGGCTTTTCCATGACAATCAATAACGTCCCTGCTTCAATCCGAGCAAACGCTTGATAAGGAGGTAGTTGTCTCTTGAGTCGCTCGATACAGGCGCGTAGTACTTGTAACTGAATATCTTCTCCAAAATAACGTGCCAGCTCATAGTAGTTTTCTAAATGAATCCCGACAAAAATGAGCTGTTGTTCGGATCTTGGAAAATCAATTTCGTTTAATCCTTGGCGATTCAAGACACCTGTTTCTTCATCACGTCGCGCCGTATCGTGTAATTGTATCGCAAGGTCATTCAAACGATTTAAATTGCGAATATGCAAGTGATTGATGACAAGTGCAATCGATACGCCAATCACAATCATACCAATCCGCCCATAATGGTCGGTCGGATCAATTTCCACCGTTACGGTATCGACATTCCCCATGACGTACAAACTAGTTGCGATGGTAACAATGATGGCGTACCACATCATGATGCGTTGATAGGAGATTAAAGCGATCATCAAAAACAAAAAGCTACTTGCCCAAACGGTAACTGCCGCGTAAGGTAAAAAGCTAATCGATGTAATCGGAACGACGAGCAACATCAAGGACAATAAGTGCGTTTGCAAAACGATTTCCATCTTACGACGACTGATATAAAAAATAAAAATTCCCATCATGACTAAAAATGAAATAATGACAGAACGACTCAAATATGCATTCTTGATTGTCTCTTCCGTCGTCGTATAAATGATTAGAGCACCAACAAGCATCATGAAAAGAGCAAAGTTTCCAATCCACCATTGTTGTTTCCGAACGATATCCTCCATGCTTTTCCCCTCCTTTCCGTCAGATTTTCCGTATAAAGGTTTCGACATCGCTTGATGATACTCCTGTTAAATGGAATGTGTCAATTCCTTCCTAAAAAGAAAAGTCTTCCCTCATACGTATCGTGGAAGACTTTCTTTCAAATTGATGTTTTTATAGTTCGACTCTACCTAACTCCTCGATGACATCCGTCGCTAGCAAGCTACTCGGATGTAAGCGTCGTTCAACTTGCCGAGAAGCACGTGCATACCACTCTGCTCCTTGCGCTAATGTTCTTTCGATGTCGCCTGTTGGATGTTGTGCAAGAAGGCTGGTTAATATGCCAAACAGAGTATCCCCACTTCCTCCTTTGGCGAGACCACTTGATGCACCAGAGATGACGAATCCGCCTCCATCCGGTTTCGCGATTAAGATGACATGGGACTTCAAGACGACAGTTACTTGATGCAAGATGGCATAGTCGGTTGCCTGACCAAAAAGATCATCTTGAATACTTGCGACACTCTGGTTCGTCATCCGGGCGAATTCACCGATATGCGGTGTGACGATGATCGGCGCGGTTCGCTCGGGATAACTTTCTTTTACTAGAGCTGCAGCATCTAATACAACCGGCACATCACTCTCAAGTAGATGGTCCACCCATGTTTCGACTGCCTCTTGCGATAATCCAGGACCGATTCCAACTGCTGAGATGGAGGGGAGCATCTCCTGAATTGCTGGTAACGTCTGATCAATGACCATCGCTTCCGGTGCTTGGGCGATGATTCCATGTTTCGCAAGTGCCGTCGTCGCAACTTGTAGTTTACCGACTCCTGTTCGTAAGGCTGCCCGTGTAGCGAGTTGGATGGAGCCCGGCATCGTCTCACTTCCACCAATCAATAGCGCCGTCCCGTACGTTCCTTTATGCCCGTATGGTTCCCGCTTGAATAAGGCGGTCACATCCTTAGGTGATACGCGCCATTCACCAAAAGTCGGTAATCCGATATCAATTGTTTCTAATTCGCCATAAAACGGGGCTGTTCGTATTAAAAAGGCAGATCGTTTCATTGCATGCAATTGGAATGTCACGTCTGCGCGAATCGCTGTCTCCTTAAATTCCGTTGCATGATCTGTCGGTACTCCGCTTGGAACATCTACTGCATAGATACGTGCCCCTTGCCGCTTTTGTTCCGATACGAATTCACACTGCGCTTCGAACACTTGATTCATCCGCTTTGGATCAAATCCCGTTCCATATAAGGCATCTAGAATCACATCATATTGACCACACGGTTGTTCGGTCACAAGTCCGAACGCTTCTGCATAATGAACATGAACGATGGATGTATCCGAACGATTCTCTCCAAATGGCGCAAATAGTGTGACATCAAATCCGTCGCGTATCAATTCGCGACCAATGACATACCCATCCCCACCGTTATTGCCTGTCCCACATAAAATCAAGATTCGCTCCGTCTTCCTATGACGCTCTTTGATACGTGTTGCGATGTGACTTCCAGCTCGTTCCATCAGCACTTCAAGTGGCAGTCCGGATGTCCGTGCCCACTCATCGATTTGTCGCGCTTCTTGTGTATCATAAATCATCTTCTCATCACCTCTGTTCGACTATTCCCGTTTTGAACAGGACTAGTCTTTTAAAACGCAAAAAGAGGACGCCCGACCGGGCATCCTCTTTCATTTAAGATGTCATGCGTTGACAATTCGCACAGCGTCCATAAATTTCGAACTTATGATCCTCGACTTCAAAGCCAGTCTCTTGGACCGGAGAAACCCATTCCATCGGACAGACATTCAATGTTTCCGTCTTGCCGCAGATTCGGCATATCAAATGATGATGATGGTGTCCTGAAGCACAAGCTGCTCGGTATTTCATCTCACCGTCTAATTCCGTCACTTCTAATAAGTCGATTTCCGAAAAGTCATTCAAGTTTCGATAGATTGTATCATAACTTAACGAAGGATGAGACGTTCGAAGAGCTTCTGCTACTTCCCGCGCACTGACATAACGATTCACTTCAAACAGATACGATAGCAAATCGAGACGCTTCGGTGTCATTTTAAACCCAGAAGCCTTCATGCGTTCACGCGCTTGTTCGATGTTCGTCTTCATGTGTTTTCCCTCCTATCCAAAAACGTTCCAACAGCATCACGATGATCAGCTCAAGTACCGCAATCAAGACGATCATTCCGCCGGGTGCCAAATCGAACTGATAAGCCAGGATGAGTCCAAGTACTGTAGCGATTTCGCCGAAGATGATTGCTAAAAAGATTGTCATCTTAAAACTCTTCGCAATTCGAAGTGCTGCCGCAACCGGTAACGTGATTAAGCTTGAGACAAGCAAAATCCCAACGATTCGCATACTGATCGCAATGACAAGCGCAACGACGATCATAAAGAGAATATGCACTAAGCGAAGGCGAATCCCGGAAACGCGCGCCTGCTCCTCGTCAAAGGAGAGGAACAACAATTCCTTGTAAAAAGAAAAGACGAAGATGACGACGACGATCGTCACGATAAGAATCGTGTACACATCCGTCAAGGCGACAGCCGAGACCGTTCCGAACAAGAAGGAGACGAGATCCATTGAAAAGCCGTTCGCGAGACTGATGAATGTTGCCCCAAGCCCCATTCCCGTCGCCATGATGATCGGGATTGCGAGTTCTTGGAAGTGCTTGTACTTCGCACGCAACCAATCAATCGTCAGTGCCGCGATGACCGACGTCACGATTCCTAAATACAGTGGATTCAAGTCCGCTAATTGTGCGACCATTCCAGAGATCAAGAGACTGAGCGCAATCCCAGCTAGCGTGACGTGTGATAGTGCATCTGCGATTAAGCTCATCCGCCTGACGACGACGAACGAACCGATCAATGGTGCCGTGAATCCGATCAGAATGGCAGCCACCAAAGCGTACTGTAAAAACTTTAACGTCATGAACGCTTCAATCATTGGACACTCTTCCCTTCATGAACGAGGACACGTCCCGGAACCGGATAGAGGGAGCGGATCGTCTGTTCATCTAGTTCCCAGTATTCCTTGATGCCACAGTTACATCCTAAACGTCCATCGACCAGATGAATCACATCCGTGACAAGTTTACTGACGAAATGAATATCATGCGTGACAAGAACGAATGTCCGGCGCTTATCTCGACGAAGTTCTTCTAAGATCTCATAAAATTCTTTCACGTATCGCTGATCGACACCAACGGTTGGTTCATCCAAGATCATTAAATCAGGATCGTTGACGAGCGCACGTGCGATGAAAACACGTTGTTGTTGACCACCGGATAGGTCGCCGACTTTTGAATCGCGTCGCTCCCACATGCCGACCGTTTCGAGGGCCGTTCGTACTTTGTCTCGATCGTCGCGAGACAAGCGACGAAAGAGTCCTTTTTTAGCGTACAGTCCCATCTCAACGACTTCTGCGACAGTCACCGGAAAACCGGAGTTGAACGCTGCCGCTTTTTGCGAAACATAGCTGATCCGCCACCATTCATTGAATTGTGATTGGGATTGTCCAAATAAACGAATCGTTCCTTTCGGTTGCAATAACCCTAATATACATTTGATCAGCGTCGATTTTCCGGATCCATTTTCACCGACGATGGCTAAAAATTGCCCTTGCTCGACCTGAAACGAGACTTGATTCAACACCCGACGATCCGGGTAATCATAGCTGACTTGATCAATCTCGATGATTGGTGTTTCCATGTATTTTCACTCCTTCCGTTTTCGTAAAACGGAATAATTACGCCTTAATCAACTGTCTTATTATAGCGCCCGCCAATTATTGGTGCAACTCTAGCAACTTCCTATCCTCCTTAGAAAACATTCAAGGTACAATAAAGAAAGAAGCTAGCTGTTTCCGGCTTGTTCAGAGAGGGAATTCTTTTAGTGCACGCATCGCAGAGAGGAGTCGGAGTCATTTGAAACAAGAACTTGCAGTCATCGATATCGGTTCCAACTCGATTCGTTATGTCATCTTCCATCCGATCGCTTCTGGTCGCTATATCGAGAAGATTAATATTAAAGTCGTCGCCCGGTTATCTGCTCACATCAACGAGGATGGAGCACTCGATGATGAAGGCATCGCCTTACTCGAAGAAACGTTACATCGTTTTTATGAAGTTGGTGTCACCCATGAAGTCGAAGAAACAATCTGTGTCGCGACAGCAGCCATCCGTAATGCAACGAACCGAGATGCCATCGTTGAATCCGTTACAGAAAACACGCCTTTTTCCATTCAGGTTCTGACAGATGAACAAGAAGCATACTATGGCTATTTTGCCATCATCAATTCGACCTTCCTGACTGATGGCTTTTCTGTCGATATCGGTGGTGGTTCCATGGAAGTCACCTTGATTGAAAATCGCGAAATGGTGGCGTATCACAGCTTTCCATTTGGTGCCGTCACTTTGACACGGCAATTCGTTTCGGACGAGACACTAAATACCAGCGATAAGAAAAAATTGGTGAAATTCCTACGGGAGCAATTCGAATCGATTCCATGGCTGAGTGATAAAAAGCTTCCTTTAATCGGTGTCGGTGGTTCTGCCCGAAATTTCGTTCGGATCCATCAGTCGAGTCAGGACTATCCCCTACGAAGTGTTCACCAATATCAAATCAAAGCGAAGGAACTCGCGAAGATGGTGGACGATCTCGAAGGCAAGTCGGCGAAACAACTATCGAAAATCGAAGGACTCTCAAAGGATCGAATTGATATCTTCCTGCCGGCATTGATTGCGATTCAAGAGTTAGCTCATCACATCGAAGCGGAAGAATTCGTCATGAGTAATCTCGGTCTTCGCGAAGGTCTTGTTTACGAGTTCGATGTGCAGGACGAAGCATACCGTCGGATTGAAAACGTACGTGAGCAAAGTCTCTATCAGCTCGAAAGCGACTATAAGGTCAATCGAGATCGTGCGTCATATATTGGAACTCTCGCCAAATCGATGTACCGGCAGCTCGTCACGCTCGACTTGATTTCAGAACGCGCGTCTGATCTACGACTGCTCGATTCAGCAAGTCGCTTATTTTATTGTGGACAATACATTAATCCAGATACACGATCGGACCAGACGTTCTACCTGTTGACGAATACCGAATTGAATGGCATGACGCACAAGGATCGCGTTGCTCTCTCGCTTGTCAGCTCCTATTCTTCTGCCAAACGGATGAACCAGCTTGCGAAACCTTTCAAGGACTGGTTTACGGAAAAATCGCTGGATCGCTTTGATCTACTTGGTTCTCTCCTCAAATTAAGTCATGCGCTCGACGTGACGGAGCGAAAAGCTGTCGATCATTTGGAGCTATTCCTTCAAAAGGATCAACTCCAATTCGTCCTCGATACAGGGGATCATGATTATGGATTCGAAGTCGAAAAAGCGGAAAAACAAAAGAAACACCTGGAACGAATCATTGATTGTACGATTACCTTCGAAACGAAAGGAGATCTTCCTTCATGAAGCTCGACATACCGGAACATTTCAATAATCGTGAGCTTAGCTGGCTCCAATTCAACAAACGTGTACTGGATGAAGCGTTTGACACACGCAATCCGTTAATGGAACGTTTTAAGTTTCTCGGTATCTTTAGTTCCAATCTAGACGAGTTCTATATGGTACGAGTCGGTGGTTTAAAGGATGAAGTACTCGCCGGATTCAATAAACCGGAAAATAAACAACAAATGACACCCAAACAGCAGTTACGTGCGATCGCAGCGAAAACAAAGGAGTTAGTCGATCGGCAATACGAAGCATTTCAATCAATCAATCAGACGTTATCCGATGAAGGCATTACATTCTTAAAATATGATGCCCTGACTTCGGATCAGACGACCTATGTAAAATCCTTTTTCCGTGAACAAGTCTTTCCGGTACTCACGCCTGTCGCCGTCGATGCCTATCGTCCATTCCCGATGCTCTCGTCAAAGTCACTCAACATCGCGACGGTACTCGAGGCAGAAGACGGGACAAAACGGAATTTGGCGCTCGTACAAGTACCTGCTGTCTTGCCACGATTCGTCGATTTACCGGTAGAAGATGATGAGACGACCGCTGTCATCTTACTCGAAGACGTCATCATCGCCTTCATCGATAGTCTATTCAAAGGCTATCGTGTGTTGTCTGCGATGCCGTTTCGAATTACGCGTAATGCCGACCTTCCGTTTCACGAGGAAGGTACGCATGACTTATTAAAGCTGATTGAGAAAGAATTAAAAAAGCGGCGTTGGGGAGTCGCGATTCGACTCGAAGTTCAAAAAGCTGCCATCAATACCGAACTGCTCAACATGTTGCGCGATGTACTTGATTTACAGGAACGCGACATCTTTGCCGTGGATGGTCCGATTGATTTAACGTTCTCCTTTGCCTTTTACAGTCAAATCGGTATTGAATATGATCATTTGATTTATCAGACGATCATGCCAGTCGACCCACCAGCACTCGATAGTTCAAAAAATCTGTTCAATCAATTACTCGAACGCGATTATCTCTTGCATCATCCGTATCATACGTTTGATCCTATCGTCCGGTTCATCGTCCAAGCGGCAAATGATCCGAACGTCCTTGCCATCAAACAAACACTTTATCGCGTATCTGGTGATTCACCGATCATCAAGGCCTTAAAAACGGCTGCCGAAAACGGGAAACAGGTCACCGTCCTCGTTGAACTCAAGGCTCGATTCGACGAGGCGAAAAACATCGAATGGGCAAAGCAACTAGAAAAGGTCGGCGCCCATGTCATCTACGGATATAGTGATTTAAAGACACACTCGAAGATCACGCTCGTCGTCCGACTCCACGAAGGCAAAATTCAGCGTTTTGTCCACCTTGGTACCGGCAACTATAATGATTCGACGGCGAAACTATACACGGACGTCGGATTATTAACCGCTCGGGAAGAAATCGCCGAAGATGCGACGAACTTCTTCAATTGGTTATCCGGGTACGGGGAACAGCCGGAATGGAACGTTATCCAAACTTCACCGAACGCGATGCTTGAGAAGTTCCTGTCATTAATCGATGAAGAGATTCATCATCATAAAAAACACGGAAATGGTCGAATCGTTGCTAAGATGAATAGTTTAACGGAAAAAGACATCATTTTACGGCTCTACAAGGCATCGCGCGCCGGTGTCCAAGTCGAACTTATCGTTCGGGGCGTCTGTTGTCTGCGTCCTGGCATTCCAGATGTTTCGGAGAATATTCGCGTCATCTCGATCGTCGACCGTTACTTGGAGCATTCACGCATCTTCTACTTCCACCACAATGGACAGGATTTGATGTATGGGTCAAGCGCGGACTGGATGACACGCAACATGCGAAAACGGATTGAAATCTTGTTCCCGATCATGGACGAAGAACATAAGGAGTATTTAAAGGATTGTCTCGCCCTCGCCCTTGCTGATAATGTAAAGTCGCGTGAGCAGGCAGCCGATGGATCTTATCATTACGTGAAGGATGGAAAACAGAGCTGTGAATCCCAGCTGCTGATTCAAGACTATACGAGCGGCAAACTAAAACAAAAACCTAGTTTTACAGCTCCATTGACACACAAGTGGATCACGATTGAAAAGAAAGAGGACAAAGTCATTCTTGATCAAAATGCTACATGATGTTGGTCATGTTTTACCACGTACTCTACTTCACATGCTGATTTACAGCAGAAAGGACGAAATGTATGCTTCAGCAAATCTTATTATCCCTTCTCGCCGGCGTCATCTGCGGCGTTGTGTTCACCGCACTGAAACTGCCGATTCCTGCTCCACCTGTTTTTCCAGCCGTCGTCGGAATCTTCGGTGTCTTTCTTGGGATGAAAATCTATCTATTTTTAGTAGAACGCTTTTTCTAATCCAAACAAAAACAGTTCCTTTGCTGCCAGCGCAGAAAAGAGAACTGTTTTTTTGATTCTTTTTAAGGTTTTAATGATTAAATGTCAGTCGCGGGAGCTCTGCTTGAATAGGAAAAGATTTTACTCACTCTCTTCCGTTGCTGCTGCCGTATCCACCGCATGCAGCATCTGTTGGTGTAACCATCGGTGGCAGGTCGGGCAAACCGTCTGATATCCTTCTGGCGTCAGATGCCATTCAAGTAACGACTGCCGAGACTCCTCACAATGCATACATTGACGCGCGACTTGTTCCAGATGATTTCGCTCCTTGAAGCGCTCGATTCGACGTTGTTTAGATTGTTCGAGTGTCAGTACATCCGTTTCGAAATACCCATACTGCCATGAATCGAGCAGACGTGTGCGAACCACGCCTTCGACTGATCCGGTTTTAAGACCAAGTTGATCGAGTGGTCGTCCAAGTAACGGATGACGTAAATCCACACTGATGAGGTCCAGGCACACATATGACCCTTCTGAGTCGTCAGCGTTCGTCAGCCAAAACGGATCTTCTGGACGTGTCGTATACTCGGTGAACAAGGCTTCAGCATACGCCATGATACCGTCAGTCGTCGCAAGAAACACCTCTTCTCCCTCTGCCAGTTCTGCCGGCAAATAAAATGGTTCCTTTGTTTCATAGTAGTGGACAACAGCTTGTCGTATCGCAAAACTAGTCTCATCAACGACGAGTATATGACACATCACAGACACCCCTTTATGAGTTATTCGACTGGTGCTCCTAGAATCGGTAGACGCCAGTCTGCATCAAACGCACCCGAACGTAACATATCGATTTCTTGTTTATACGGTGCCACTTTTTTCTTTGGATCGAGACCAATGTATGGCGTCTCTAAGATTTTCGGTAAATGTGCTAGAGCAGGATGATGCACGACACGATGTAAGGCATCAAATCCAATCTCACCAAAACCAATATTTTCATGACGGTCCTTTCGAGCACCACGGATATTCTTTGAGTCATTCACATGGATGACACCAAGACGATCCAGTCCAACGATCCGGTCGAATTGTTCAAGAACACCATCTAAGTCGTGCACGATATCGTATCCTGCATCATGCACGTGACATGTATCGAGACAGACGGACAGACGATCATGATGTGTGACGCCTTCGATGATTTGAGCAAGTTCCTCGAAGGTTTTTCCGATTTCCGATCCTTTTCCAGCCATCGTCTCAAGCGCGATCTTGACCTGTTCGTCACCTGTCAGTACTTCATTGAGTCCTTCGACAATCCGTTTGATTCCGATTTCTTCCCCAGCACCGACATGCGCACCAGGATGTAGTACGATGTGTTGCGCCTTTTCAAGCGCTTCTGCTCGTTTAATTTCTGCTGCTAAAAACGAAACAGCAAGTTCGAATGTCTCGGGTTTCGTCGTATTCCCTAAGTTGATGATATACGGCGCATGCACGACGATTTCCTCTATTCTATTAGCACTCATATGTTGCAATGCTTCTTGAATCCGTAATTCTTCCATCGGCTTACGGCGTGTATTTTGAGGTGCTCCTGTATAGACCATCATCGTCGTTGCACCGTAAGATGCCGCTTCCTCACTTGCACCTAACAGCATTTTTTTCCCCGAAACGGAGACGTGTGAACCTATTTTCATGTTCTTTTCCACCTTTCTCTTTTTACAGTGTACCAAATCTTGAAAACGACAAGACACCCGAAAAATGTTTTTTCATTTCACGGGTGTCATCAATGGAATTATTTTGATTTGCGTGCGTTTTCTTTACGTTGCGCGCGACCGACACCACGTTGTTCTTTGATGCGTTCACGTTTTGCTGTTTCTTTCAGCTTATATTGATGCTTCTTCTTATAACCTGGTTTAACACGTTTTTTCGCTTTTGCTGCTTCACCCGACAGACGGCTATGCGCTGTCTTCGAGACAGCAGTTTTCATGTGCGGCTTCGCACGACGACGTTCTTTGACCTCGACGATTTGAGTTCCTTTGACATCAACGTTCGTGAATTGAATGCCACGGTCCTCTAAGCGATTGATCATGCCGTTCTCGTGATCTTCAAACAATGTGTACGCCAATCCATCTTGATCGACGCGACCTGTCCGACCGACACGGTGGACGTAGAAGTCTAAATCTTTTGGAATACCGTGGTTAATGACGTGCGAGACACCTGAAATATCAATTCCGCGTGCTGCAAGATCCGTCACGATGACGTATTGATACTTCGCATCGTTGATTTCTTTGATGGCTTGTTTACGACGACGTGCCGGAAGATCTCCGTGAAGGGAACCAACGTTCAGTCCTGCTTCTAGGAACAAAGCTTCGACTTCGATTG
Source organism: Exiguobacterium sp. OS-77 (assembly GCF_000414195.2). Classification (NCBI taxonomy): domain Bacteria; kingdom Bacillati; phylum Bacillota; class Bacilli; order Caryophanales; genus Exiguobacterium; species Exiguobacterium sp. OS-77. The sequence goes on from NZ_DF239008.1 coordinate 2,293,008, forward strand.
CTTCTGCTTTTGTATTCGTAAAAATTAAACAGATATAAGGGTTTAACGCTTTCGCGACTTTCAACGTCAATTGTGAGCGCTCACGATGTTTGACCGGAATCGTATGGTGAACGATTTTCTTCGCTGTCTGTTGTTTTGGATCCACATGCGCATAACGCGGGTTATTCATGTATTTTTTCAAGAACGGTTGCAATTTCTCAGGAATCGTTGCTGAGAAGACCATCATCTGAAGCTGTTCTGGAAGAGCTTGCGCAATCCGGTCAACTTCTGGCAAGAAGCCCATGTCGAGCATTTGATCCGCTTCATCGATGACATAGTGCTTCACGAAATGCGGTTTTAAAGCCTGTTCTTTGAATAGGTCTAAAATACGTCCTGGTGTTCCGATGACGATTTGGGGCGAGACTTTCACACGACCGATTTGACGTTCGCGATCCATTCCACCTGTAATAAGACTCGTCTTGATGAAGTCTGGTTCCTTCACGAGTAACGATTTCAGTTCTTCATGAATTTGCCATGCAAGTTCGCGCGTTGGAGCAACGATGATGGCTTGTAATTCTTGAAGCTTTGGATCGACGTTTTGAACGATTGGAAGAAGGAACGATAACGTTTTTCCTGTTCCTGTTTGTGATTGACCGATGATATCGCGTCCCTTTACTGCAGCTGGGATGATCCGCGACTGAATGTCGGTCGGTTTTGTGATGCGGGCGTCATCGAGTGCTTCGATGACGAACGGGTGTAATTGATAATGGCTGAATCCATTCATGAATTGACACCGTCCTTTCCTTATTTGCTGAGGCTTCTGCCTCTCGATTAGTTCAACATGGTTATGGGTCTACTACCGTCATACAGATAGGAGTACGTATAAAAACGAGTTGGAATCTTTTTGTTTTTCGTATGAAGCTTCAATGCACTGAAGGCGACTTTCATCATCTCATCAGCACTCTGGACGACCGTCGCATCCATCGATTTCATGTCAACAGCTTCTAATATAGCACGATTCCCGTCTATGCCGACAATTATTTTTCCTTTGATCCCTGCTTTTTTCAATGCTTCGAGGACACCTAGCGCGATATCGTCATTGTGACAATAGACTGCATCAAACGGAATTCCCGACTCAATCACCTGTGTCATGACCTGTTCTGAAGTGACGGGGTCGTAATCTCCATTCACGGATTCGACGATTTTCAGATCCGACTCCCGCTCAAGACCAGTCAAAAATCCCCGGTGTCGTTCATTCGTCGTGTTGACGTTTGCCGTACCTGCGACTTCAATGATATTAGCGGTGGCTCGTCCCGTCTGCTTGATGCGTTCGTGTTTGATGAATGATGCAAGTTGTTCACCAATCAATTGATTATTTGAGGTAATCGAACTGACGACTGCATCGGAGCGAATCAATCGATCGATCGCAAAAACAGGGATATCTTCTTTGGCAGCTTTTTCTAAAGATTCAGCGATGTAAACATCGTCGAGTGTGGTAACGAAAATTGCATCCACTTTCATTCGAATGAATTCTTCAATCTGCTCTCTTTCATTAATGCGTGAATTATGCGACGTCGCGACGACTGCTTCATATTTATTCAGTTTCGCTTGTGTCTTGAACGCATCAACGAGCCGCTGCGCAAATTCATGTTTATCATTGACGATCGTAAAACCGATGAGATGACGACGCGGATTCGAATCCGTATTCACGAACATATTGGATATAAGAAGAACGGATGATATCCAAATGACTAAGACGAATAGCCACGCTTTATTGAATTTCATTCCGTTTGCTCCTTTCGAGGTAAGTGAACTTGAATCGTTGTGCCAACTCCAGGTTTACTGTCAAAAATCATCTTCCCTTTGTGATCGCGTACGATTTGTTTTGACATGAACAGTCCAAGACCATTTCCATCCACTTTTGACGTCTTGAATGCTTGACCAACATGATCAATCTGATCACCGTCCATTCCGACACCATTATCTTGGATGATGAAGACAACCTCTTCCGGATAGATATGCACATGCAAATGACAAATCCCATCTGGCCCTTTAAACGCGACAGCTTGAAGGGCATTTCGAACACAGTTTGCTAAAATCTGCAAAATCCCCTCTTCTGATGCATGAATCTTTGGCATAAAGGAAGGTGTATAAATTTTACAATCCGCTTCGTAAAGATGAGCTTCCGCTTCTAAGATATATGTCAGCTTCTTCATTAAATCATTCATATCAATCGTCGTTTTTTGAAGCGCATTGTTCTCGCCTTTGGATAAATCAAGCATCGTCTGAATCATGCCGTTCGCTCGATCAAGCTCAGATAAAGCTAACATCAACATCTCTGTATCTCGATCCTTTTCTGCGGCTAATAACTGTAAGGTCATTTTGACTGGTGTTAATGGATTACGTATCTCATGAGCAATGCCCGCCGCTAATTGACCAAGTGACGCTAGCTTCTCTTGCTGCAACATGGTTTGCTGTTGACTTAACTGCTCAAGTCGCGCATGTTCCATTCGCTGTGAGTATTCATTATAAGCAGCGACCAATGTCTTCACTTCGTTTGATCCGGCACGTTCAAGGACGATCGGTTTCGGGGAACTACTTTTCTCAATTTTATGAACAAGCTCAAGTAAAGGAGATGTCAATTGTCGTGACATTAAATAGCCAACAATCAGACTAAGGACGAGCGTCAAAGCGGCGATGATCAAATACTGCTGCCGTGTCGTGTAGACAGGTTCATAAAAAACGTTTCGCGGCGTTCGAACGAGAATTTTCCAATCCGTCACCTTTAAATCTTTTGCAAAGTAATACATATCTTGATTCGTACTAAAGATTTCAGATGGTTCGACGGATTGAAATGCACGATCGATCACACTTCTCGACAATAGTCGTTCTTCGTCTGTCACAAGATTACTCGACGTTGCTAGCAATTCTTTTTTACTATTAAATAAATAGGCAATCGTTTGATCATCAAAAGATTCTAATGATTTCCGGAAAATGATTGAATTCATCGCACTTAGTCCACCACCAAACACACCTACACGTTCGTTACCATCTCGAACTGGCACGAACATATATGTGACGGCATCTGATTCCATTGAGTACAGCTTACTCATATGAAAATCCGTACTTGTCAGAGTTTGTAGAAAATCATCATCCTTTACTATCGTACTATCTGGTACGCGACGATCTTCACTTGAGAACCAAGTAATCTGTTTCGTCTTTCTGTCAAAATAAAAAAGACTTTTAAATCCAGTATCAATATCAAGAAGATTTGATTCTTCAATTTTTCGACTTAGCTTATCAGGATTTTCGACGTTTAACTGCAAACTCATGATTTCCTCATGTAAATTCCCAATGTTATCACGGATCGCGTTTCCAGAAACTTCGACACTTTTCTCACTCTGCTTTTCCGTTTGCTGTTCGACTCGTGAAATCGTGACTCGATCCGCAGTAAAGGCAAGCGCTGAAATGACAAGACATAACAGGATGAATAAGATGGCGGTGATTTGAAAAAAATACGACCGCATCATTTTCTTAGACTCCACCCTTTCGCCCCCTTATTAAATAATTGCAACTTCATTAGTATACCATGTTCTGTTTCTGAAACAGACTCCTCTATTTTCATTCCCGTCTAAACAATGGTACACTCTAACTAATCATTCTTTTTCACAAAGGGAGAATCTACAACTATGCTAGTAAAAAAAATCAGCCCCCGCGGCTATTGTTACGGTGTCGTCGATGCAATGAAACTTGCACAACAAGCGGCATTGAATAAAGACTTGCCACGCCCGATTCATATTCTTGGTATGATCGTTCACAATGCTCATGTCACACGTGAATTCGAAAGTATGGGTGTCATCACAGTCGATGGTCCCGATCGCCTCGAAGCACTTGAGACGATTCAAGAAGGAACTGTCATTTTTACAGCGCATGGTATTTCGCCTGCTGTTTATGCACGCGCCGCCGAAAAAAATCTGCACGTCGTCGATGCAACATGTCCTGACGTGACGCGTACACACGATTTGATTCGACAAGTCGTCGCGGATGATTATGAAGTCATCTACGTCGGCAAACATGGACACCCGGAACCTGAAGGTGCAGTCGGTGTAGCACCAGAGCATGTGCACCTCATCGAAAAAGTCGAAGATATCGATGAACTCCCGCCTCAGCTCGCTCATAAAAAAATCATCGTCACGAATCAGACGACGATGAGCCAATGGGATGTCCAAGCTTTGATGGAACACGTGCGTAAAAAGTATCCGCATGTAGAAGTACACAATGAAATCTGTAACGCAACACAAGTCCGGCAAGAAGCGGTGGCTGATCAAGCAGGAGATTGTGACCTTGTCATCGTCGTCGGTGATCCACGTTCTAACAACTCGAACCGATTGGCACAAGTATCATTCGATATCGCAGGAACTCCAGCGCATCGGATTGGTGATTTAACAGAACTCGATCTATCATGGCTTAAAGGTGTACAGCAAGTTGGTGTCACATCAGGTGCATCAACACCAACACCAATCACGAAAAAGGTCATTGATTTCTTACAGCAATATGATCCATCAGACATCAGTACACATGACAAGACACCATTCCTTGAACTACGACGGATTTTACCAAAAGTAAAAATCCTTTAACCTGAATATGATAGAAGTAATAACAAACACCGGACAGCGAATCATCGCCGTCCGGTGTTTTATCTCATTTTTTACTTTACATATCACAAAAAATGAAAGGGATTCGTATTGGCTGTCGAGACGATGAGTTCCACATCTATCTTCTTCTCTTTGAATCGTTTGCTTAATTCGTTGACGACGCCTTCTTTCATGACCGACTCCACATGATGTCCCGGATCGACGACTGCTAGTCCAAGTGCCATCGCATCATGCGCTACATGGAAATAGAGATCTCCTGTCACAAGGACATCTGCTCCTGCAAATGCTGCAGTCGAGACGTACTTATTGCCGTCACCACCAAGGACCGCTACTTTTTGGATATGGCGCGATTCGTCTCCGACGAAGCGTAAGTTTTGTACACCAAACGCATCGCGAACATGTTCTGCAAATTCCCGCAACGTCATTGCTTCCGGTAACCGACCAATCCGCCCAAGACCAAGTGATGTTGCTGGGCGTTCTTGACGAATGAGATCATAGGCGACTTCCTCATATGGATGAGCCTGTTTCATCGCTCGAATGACTTGTTTCTGATTCAGTTCCGTGACGATCGTCTCGATTCGGACTTCTGAAACGCGTTCGAGTCGCCCTGCTTCACCAATATACGGGGTAGCTTCCGTCAACGGTCGGAATTGACCCGTTCCATTGACGTGGAATTGACAATCACTGTAGTCCCCTTCTTTTCCTGCTCCCGCTTGTGCAAGGGCTGTTGAAACGCGCTCTACAGCCTCAGTCGGTACGAAGACACTTAGTTTATATTGCGTGTTTTCAAACGTCGGTGCTAGTACTTCACAAGACTCAAGACCAAGCGCATCTGCCATCCAGTCATTGACCCCGCCTGGTGTCACGTCAAGGTTCGTATGCGCAGCATACACCGCAATATCGTGTTTGATACATTTTGTGACAATCCGTCCTGTTGCAGAACGATCCGTCACATTTGCTAACTTACTAAAAATCGGGGGATGATGCGCAATGATGAGATCAATCTTCTTTTCAATCGCTTCATCGACGACAGACTCCAAGACATCAAGTGTCACGAGCACACGTTTGACGTCCTTGTTCAATGTTCCGATTTGTAGACCAATCGGATCACCTTCGAGTGCGAATTTTTTCGGAGCAAATGCTTCAAACTGCTCAATGACATGGTTCCCATTCGCCATTAGTTCGTCACCTCTTCCATCTTTTGAATCAATTGTTCGATAGCTTCGATTTTTTCAGATAAAACCTCCGTTGCTTGTCCTTGTTTCATCTGAGCTAGGATATACTCTCGCTTTTGTTTTTCGATCTGCCATTTTTCGATGAATTCTGGTGCACGTTCCCGCATTAACTGTGGTCCAAAGAACAATTCCCACTGACGTGTTGTTTCGTCCTCTGAGTAAAGTGTTTCATCTCCACGTTCTGCAACGAGAATTTCATAGATCTTCCCGTTCTCCTCGACGATCGCTTCAGACAATAACGCATAAGAATTCGTCAGCAACCACTTCCGAACATCGACTGCATCGACATTCGGTTGAAGAATCAAGCGTTCCTCACCTGACAACCGATCTTTTCCTTCTTCAAGGATAGAGGCAATCAGCGTTCCGCCCATTCCCGCAATCGTAATCGCTGTTGCTTCGCCCGGCTTCAAAACCGATAAGCCACTTCCTAAACGGACATCAATCTGTGATTCAAGACCGACAAGCGCCACTTGTCCTTTTGCCGCTTCCATCGGTCCTTCATTCACCTCTCCTGCAATCGCACGCTCGATTTTCTTTTGTTGTACACAAAAACAAGGTACGAATGCATGATCTGATCCAATATCTGCGAGGATCGCTCCTTGTGGAATATACGACACGACTTTTTGGAGTCGTTGATCCAATACGACGTTCATTTGCATCATCTTCATCCTTCCTATTTTCCGAAAAACTCTCTTTTAAAAATAGCGGATTTACGCTAAAAAAGATACCATACACCACAAAAAAACATCCATCTCGTAACGAGATAGATGCCCTTGTTCTTATTTCTTAGCAGCTAACCATTTGGCTAGAACAGCTGCTTCTTCGTCATTCGCAAGACCGCCAGGCATTTGCCCTTTACCGTTCATTGCGATGTTCTTAATTTCGTCTTCTTTCAGCTTCGCGCCGATCTTTGTTAAGTTCGGACCTGCTCCGCCTTCTAAGTTTCCACCGTGACATCCTGTACATCCTTTAGATGCAAACAAGTCTTCCGGCTTCATTTCTGCAGTTGACGGCCCTTTACGAGCTTCCTTCACCTGATCGACCCCAAAGTAAGACAATGAAATCATAGCGATGATGGCGATGACTGCGATCGCCGCGAACGGTACTAATGGATTACGCATTTGGATTCCCCCCATATTCTATACCCAACCAAGTTGGTGACTGAATGGTATTCCCCGTTACTATTCTACTGTAAAAAAAACAGGGAAGGAAGAAAAAAACGAAACTTTTTTCTTCCTTCCCACTAAAATTTCATATATTCTTCACACTTTGAATTAATCGAGGAAATCTTTCAAGCGTTTTGAACGACTCGGATGACGTAACTTCCGGAGTGCTTTTGCTTCGATTTGACGAATCCGCTCACGTGTAACGCCAAATACTTTTCCGACTTCTTCAAGTGTCCGTGTCCGACCATCGTCAAGACCAAAACGAAGACGGAGGACGTTTTCTTCACGATCCGTCAGTGTATCTAACACATCTTCGAGTTGTTCTTTCAAGAGTTCGTATGCCGCAGCATCTTGTGGTGCTGTCGCATCTTGGTCCTCGATGAAATCTCCGAGATGTGAATCATCCTCTTCCCCGATTGGTGTTTCAAGAGAAACCGGCTCTTGCGCAATTTTCAGGATTTCACGGACTTTTTCCGGCGTGATTTCCATCTCTTTCGAAATTTCTTCCGGTGATGGTTCACGTCCAAGATCTTGCAAGAGTTGACGCTGGACACGAATCAATTTATTGATCGTTTCAACCATGTGAACCGGAATTCGGATTGTCCGCGCTTGGTCAGCAATCGCACGTGTGATTGCTTGGCGAATCCACCATGTTGCATACGTCGAGAATTTGTATCCCTTCGTATAGTCGAATTTCTCGACCGCCTTGATCAGACCCATGTTTCCTTCTTGAATCAAATCAAGGAACAACATGCCACGTCCGACATACCGTTTAGCAATCGAAACGACGAGACGTAAGTTTGCTTCCGCCAATCGTTTTTTTGCTTCTTCATCGTTTTGCTCAATTCGTTTTGCGAGTTCGACTTCGTCTTCCGCATTCAACAGATCGACACGACCGATTTCTTTTAGATACATCCGGACAGGGTCATTGATCTTGACACCAGGAGGAACAGACAAATCGTTTAGATCCGCCTCTTCTTTTTCGTCCCCTGTACCGTCATTGTTGACCTTGATACCTTCTGTTTCAAGCAATTGAAGGAATTCCTCGAATTGCTGAGCATCCATTGATTCGAACGAACTTAGTTTGTCTTCGATCTTTTGGTGTGACAATTCACCATTTTTATGTCCGAGCGCGATGAGTTCCTCTTTCGCGAGACGGAGTAATTCAGCTTCTGATCTTGCTTTTTCTGCCATCGAACCATACACTCCTTCCACATCATGCAGCAGGTCATCGATCTTTTAAACGACGCTTCCGTTCTATGATCGCCTGCATCAGCTCCGCTTGAGCACGGATATCTGTTTGTTGATTCAATCGTGACTTTTCTTCTTCTAACAACCGACGTTGCTGTTCATTTTGGACGGCACGAATGTAGTGACTGAGCAAATCAGGATCATACTCAGGCATCAGCATGAACTCTAAATCCGCTACAATTCGTTGCAAAGAGGCGTCGTGCAACATCGTCAAAAAACGATCAGGACTTCCTTGCGTACCTGCTCCGTAAAATTCATATAGCTTGCCGGCAATCAATTGGTGTGCCGGATCATTGAATTGGACACCTAGTTGCTCTCGCACTTCAAGACATACTTCTTCTGAACGGATCATGTAGGCAAGTAAGAAGCGTTCTGCCTTCTTCCAGTTCGCGAACGTTCGGTCTGGAGGTGCTGTCGGTAGAGCAGCTGGGCGATCGGAAACGATTTGTTCTCTCTTCGGTTGTTGGACGGTTGGACGCACTTGTGCGATCAAGGAGTCTTTCGAGAGTTTGAACTCCTCAGAAAGTTTTCCTAAATAAATGTCCCGTAACAACGGATTGGATGTTCGACCAATCTCTTCAAGCATAGTTTCAATATATCGAACGCGTTCTCCTTCTAATCGCAAGTTTTTTCCTTGTCGAAAATAAAAAGATTTGAATTCAAGACTTGAAACCCGTTCTTGTTCGATCCAGTGTAAAAACGTCTCTTCGCCCTGATTACCAATGAAGGAATCCGGGTCTTCGCCATCCGGTAAGCGGATGACGGAACAGTCGACGGCAACGGCTTCAAGCAACTGTAGGGCTTTTAACGTCGCAGCGCGTCCTGCCTTGTCTCCGTCATAACAAATAATGACTTCATCGACGATACGTGCTAGGTTTTGGGCATGAACCGGTGTTAAGGCTGTTCCTAAAGAGGCTACCGTATAAGGTATACCCGCTTGAGCGACACGCACAACATCAAGATTCCCCTCAACGAGAACAACTTGTTTGATTTTGCGCATCGCCCCTCGTGCTTGAGCGAATCCGAATAACAGTTCACTTTTATTGAACAAAGGTGTTTCCGCTGTATTGACATACTTCGGATCACGACCATCAATCGAACGTCCACTAAATCCGACGATCGTGCCATCACGATCGGAGATAGGGAATACGACTCGACCGTTGAATCGATCTCGATAATCGCCATCGCGTCCGATTGAAATCAATCCCGCTTCGACCATCTCATCTAAATCAAACCCACGTCGTGCCAAGGAATCCACTGTAAAACGATCTTGATCCGGCGCATACCCGAGTCGGAACTCACGCATCGCACCTTCACGGATACCGCGATTCTCTAAATAAATCCGTCCCGCGTCGCCTGCTTCCGTTTGAATCAACACCTCATGATACAACTCGGTGACGATCCGGTGTGCTTCGCGCATCCGGAACTTCTTTTCCTGTTCGGGTGTCGATTCCGATTGTTCGAATCGGTCCGGCTCCAGTTCCGGAAGTGTGACATCACTGCGATCAGCTAATTTAGAGACGGCTTCCTTGAAACTCATTCCTTCTGTTTCCATGACGAAAGTGATCGCGTTTCCACCTGCACCACATCCAAAACAGTAGTACATCCCTTTATCAGGAGAAACAGAAAAGGAAGGTGATTTCTCAGAATGAAACGGGCAAAGCCCTGAATATCGATTCCCTTGTTTTTTTAATTCTACACGTTCTGAAATCAATTCGACGATGTCCGTTGCTTGGCGGACCTGATCGACGATTTCATCAGGAATTCGCTTCATTCCGTCCTCTCCCCTTTCCTTGAGAACTTATCCTTACATGACCATACCCGCAATGAAACGGAACGATGACTCGTTCCGTTTCATTAGAAAAAGGGCATTATCTCATTTATCAGCTAAACAAGTATACTATGTTCCTGACTGCTTGACTAGTCATGCGCCTTCCCGGAAATTCCGGTCAAAATCAGGTTCGCCGTTTCCTCGACTGCTTTATTCGTCACGTCGATGACTTGGCAACCGATTCGTTCGTATAAATTCCGTGCGTATTCGAGTTCCCGGTTGATTCGGTCCATCTGCGCGTATGCAGCTTCTGGTTTGAGTCCTAATGAACGCAGGCGTTCCATTCGGATGTCGATCAACTTTTCCGGTGAGATGAGTAGTCCAAAACATTTTTCTTTTGGAATATCGAATAGCTCTGTCGGCGGGATCGATTCAGGTACGAGTGGTACGTTCGCTACTTTATATCGCTTCAAGGCTAGATACTGCGAAAGTGGTGTCTTTGATGTACGCGACACCCCGATCAAGACGATATCCGCACGTTTAATTCCTTTTGGATCACGTCCATCGTCATACTTGACAGCAAATTCAACCGCTTCGATTTTTCGGAAATACTCCTCATCTAAGCGATAGATTAATCCTGGCTCTTCCTTCGGTTGCATCTGCAAGCGATCTTCCATGGTGTCAAGCAATGGACCAAGTAGATCAATCGCTTTTACACCGTGGGCGCGAGCTGTGTCTGCAAGCAAACGACGATGGGTCGCATGAACGATCGTAAAAGCAATCGTCGCTTGTTCTTCTTTCGCATGAAGAACCAAGTCATAAATGACTTGATCATCATCGACGAACGGAATGCGGACCGTTTCGATGGCTTGTTCCGGGAATTGGATTGCAGCTGCGCGGACGACGAGTTCACACGTCTCTCCGACAGAGTCACTCACGACATAAATCCGTTGACGCATCAGGAACCCTCCTTAAATTTCTTCATCACGTGCTAAAGCGACCAACACTTTCGTCATGTTCGTCTTCGTCATTCGACCCACGACTTTCAAGACGCCGTTCTCTTCTTCGACGACTGGCATTGAATCAATCTGCTTTTCGATCAGTTTCATGCCGGCACCAATCAACGTCTCCGATTTTTCACAGACCGTCAAATTCGGCATCCGTGTCATGATGATGTTGACCGGTAACGAGTCTAATTCTTGATTACCGATTGCCGCACGTAGAAAATCCTTACGTGACAACACACCGACTAACGCATGGTCCTTACTGACGACGAACAGCGAACCGACATCTTCCAGGAATAAGTGAACGATCGCATCGTATACGGTCATCCCTTCATGAATGACCTTTGCCGACGACATGAATTCGCCGACGGTCAAGGTGTCGAGTTTCTCATGAAGCATGGACGCATTTTTCTTTCCAACGTACATATAGCCGACACGTGGACGCGCTTCTAGCATGCCGGTCATCGTTAAAATCGACAAATCGGGTCGTAACGTCGCCCGTGTCAGGGAGAGTGCAGAAGCAATCTGCTCTCCCGTGATCGGACCGTTCTCTTTGACGATTTGGAGTATCTTTTTTTGCCGTTCATTTAACTTCATCGGCTCATCCGTCCTTTTTCTTTACGCTAAAGTAAGTGCATTGAACCGGGCGACTGATTCGATGGCTTGCGCAAATCGTTTCATTTCGCTAAGGCGGTTCGTACGGACTGTTTCGTCGTCCGTCATGATCATCGTACCGTCAAAGTATGCTGTGATCGACGGAACGGTTGCCTCAAGTGCCTCAAGCGCTCGTTCATAATCAAGTGACGCGATGGCTTGATCAACCTCTGGTAAGGTTTTCTCAATCGCCTCATGCAACGCGCGTTCTGCATCATTTTCAAAGAGCGCTGGATTAACAGTTGTGACGTCTTCTGCTTTTTTCGAGATATTTAAGACACGGCTGAGTTGTTCGACCGTTTTCTTGAACGATTCTTTTTTCGTCGCACTTTCAAGCATTGCAGCACGTTGCTCATTCGCTTCGACTGTCAACGTATGATCCAGAGCGGCTTCGACGACATCATGGCGGAAGTTCATTTCCGATAGACGGTATTTCAAGCGTTGTGCAAAGAAGTCTTGTAATGCAGCTTGAACTTCTTCGGCATCCTTCGCATAAAGACCTGCTGCCACCTGTTCTGAAACAACGAAAGCAATCAATTCAGTCAATGTCAGATTCAACTTACGATCGGATAAAATCTGAACAATCCCTTGTGCTTGACGACGCAATGCATACGGATCTGCTGATCCACTCGGAATCATACCGACACCAAAGAATCCAGCGACGCTGTCCATCTTATCAAGAATCGCATAGAGTGTTCCTGTCGGTGTCTCCGGACTTGCATCCCCCGCGAAGCGTGGCATGTAATGTTCACGAATCGCAGCCGCGACTTCCGGATCCTCATTCTTCATGTTTGCATACCGCTCACCCATCAGACCTTGTAATTCTGTGAACTCATAGACCATTTGACTGACGAGATCGAATTTATAGATTTGTCCTGCACGTTCAACACGTGTTTTGTCCGCACCGACACGATCTGCAAGTGCGAGTGCCATCTGACGGACGCGACGGACTTTTTCACCTGTCGTTCCTAATTTTTCATGGAAGACGATTTTATCAAGACGTTTCGCCTGTTCATCGATATCTGCTTTTTTATCTTCTTCATAGAAGAACTGCGCATCGGCTAAACGGGCACGGATGACTTTTTCGTTTCCGCGTGCGACGTTTTCAAGATGTGTTGCGTTTCCGTTTCGTACCGTCACGAAATAATGGAGCAACGCCCCGTCACGTTTGACCGGGAAGTAACGTTGGTGTTCCTTCATCGTCGTGATCAAGACTTCTTCTGGTAACTCAAGATACGCTTCATCAAATGCACCGAACAAGGCTGTCGGATACTCGACGAGGTTCGTGACTTCTTCAAGTAAAGACGCATCGATCGGCACTTCGAATTGTTCGCGTGCCGCAAGCGCTACAATTTGTTCTTCGATCAATTGACGACGTGCTTCGTAACTGACGATGACATTTTCTCCTGCGAGCGCTTCAACATAAGCGTTCGGACGTAGGATCGTGATGTCCTGCCCGAGGAAACGATGTCCACGCGATGTCCGACCTGTTTCGACGGATGCGACTTCAAACGGGATGACTTGATCGTCAAGCAGGGCAATCAACCAACGAATTGGACGCATATAACGTAACGATTGTGTGCTCCAACGCATGTTTTTCGGGAATGTCATCGCTTCGACGACTTGTTTTAGTCCAGGAAGTAAATCAGCTGTCGCTTGTCCGACTTCCTTACGTGTCGCATAAAGGTATTCGACTCCTTTTTCTTCTCCAAGGAAGAGATCGTCCGTCGTTAACCCTTTACCACGCGCGAATCCTTCGGCTGCTTTCGTCCAGTTACCGTCTTCATCCATCGCGATTCGTTTTGCTGGTCCTTTTAATGTTTCTTCGAGGTCGCTTTGACGTGCTGCGAGACCTTTGACGTAAACTGCAAGACGGCGTGGTGTCGAGAAGGATTCGACGCTCGCGAACTCAATCCGTGCTTCTTCAAGAAAACGCGTCACGCGCTCCTTGAGTTGTGTTTCGGATTGAAGAACGAATCGAGCCGGCATCTCTTCTAAACCGATTTCAAGTAATAATTCATGCATGTGACTCACCTGCTTTCGACTTGATCAATGGGAAGCCAAGACGTTCCCGTTCTTCGATGAAACTTTGCGCACAACGACGCGACATGTTCCGGACACGATGGATGAATCCTGTGCGTTCCGTGACGGAAATCGCCCCTTTCGCGTCGAGAAGGTTAAAGGTATGTGAACATTTCAAGATGTAATCATACGCTGGGAAAACGAGGTTCTCGTCCAAGGCACGATTCGCTTCTTTTTCATATTGATCGAACAACGTGAAAAGTAATGCGACATCTGACGTTTCAAACGTATACTTCGAATGTTCGAACTCCGGTTGATAGAAGATATCACCGTATTTGAAGCCATCTGTCCAAACGAGATCAAAGACACTCTCGACGTCTTGGATGTACGAAGCGAGACGCTCGATTCCGTACGTGATCTCTACTGCAATCGGATTACACTCGATTCCACCGACTTGTTGGAAGTACGTGAATTGTGTGATTTCCATCCCGTTCAGCCATACTTCCCAGCCGAGACCTGCAGCACCGAACGTCGGGTTCTCCCAGTTATCCTCTACGAAACGAATATCATGTTCGAGTGGGTTGATACCAAGCAACTCGAGACTTTGTAAGTACAATTCCTGAATGTTGTCAGGTGATGGTTTCATGATGACTTGGAATTGATGGTGTTGATACAGACGGTTCGGGTTTTCCCCGTAACGACCGTCAGCCGGACGGCGTGATGGTTCTGTATAACAAACGTTCCATGGTTCTGGTCCGAGACTCCGTAAGAACGTCATCGGATTCATCGTACCGGCTCCTTTTTCTACGTCGTATGCTTGCATCGTCAAGCAGCCTTGTTCTGCCCAAAATTTTTGTAATGTCAAGATCATGTCTTGTACTGTCATCTTCACGACTTTCACCTCCGAAATGATTAAGGAACGCAAAAAACGCCCCTATGTACAACAATCGTTGCACATAGGGACGAGACGAGCCCGCGGTTCCACCCTACTTGCATGCATCGCATGCCACTCTTTTTGACAAAGAACACTCCGAAACGCCATTCGCGCCCCTCTCACTTCCAGCTCACACCACCCTGGAATCGCTTGATTGAGAAAAAGACGGTACTCCTTTTCGTCATCGTGTTCATTTAGTTGCTTCTACCGCATTTATTCTACCGAACCCGCTTGTTGCTGTCAATCGTTGCCGAAATCAATCAACTGGTCGAGGACACGTTTTGAACGTAGACGTAACCCGCTGTAGCGTTCCATATAAGCATCCATGATTTGACGTAGTAGACGCTTCGTTTCCGGCTTCACCGTCACTGTCCCGATCCGCGAGAAATCATAGACAGAAAACACATAGAGCATCTTCGCGACTGCCTCTGACATAAAGACGGCATGTTCATCCTCATGACGGTGCCGACGACAGAGTAGACCGCCGTGGTGTAACGAAAAAGCAAACGGTGCTTCAGCACTCCCGCAAATCGTACAGCCGTTCAAGTGTGGCGCAATCCCTAGATGACGCAACAGGCGCAACTCAATGATGAAGGAGACGACGTCGGGATCGAGTCCTTCATCCATCGCCTCCAGTCCTTCGACAAATAAATCATACAGCGCTGGTTGCGGCACACGTTCATCAAGCGCTTTATCTGCAAGCTCCAGTAGATACATCGCATATGCCATCAAGACGACATCTTGCCGGATATGCGCATGACTCGTGATGACGTCTGCCGATTTTAACTGACCGAGACCACGAGACCGTGGATAGATATAGACGGCTCGAACGAAAGGCTGGCTTGCCGCGTTAAAGCGGCTGCCCGGCTTCTTCGCTCCTCGCGCCATGACGGCGAGCTTGCCGTATTCACGTGTCAGTAGCGTGACGATCTTATTCGATTCACCGTATACGACCGTTCGTAGTACAAGCCCTTCCGCCTTATCGATCATCGCTTAATACTCGTCATCGCGGAAGCCAAGTTCACGCAATTGACCGGCCTTATTGCGCCAATCCTTTTGGACTTTGACCCACAAGTTCAGGTAAACTTTTGTTCCGAGTAACATCTCGATGTCCGTTCGTGCTTCGGAGCCAATTTCTTTTAGAAGTGCTCCGCGTTTACCGATGATGATTCCTTTTTGGGAATCACGCTCGATCAAGATCGTCGCATGGACATCGACCATGTTTCCATTCTCACGCGTCTTGATTTGATCAATCGCGACCGCGATCGAGTGTGGTACTTCATCGCGTGTCTTTTGCAAGACTTTCTCACGGATCATCTCTGAGATGATGAAACGCTCCGGGTGGTCAGTGACTTGATCCGCCGGATAATACATCGGTCCTTCCGGTAAGATCTTCGCGATTTCTTCAAGTAACGGTCCGACGTTGTTACCTTGAAGCGCAGAGATCGGAACGACTGCCGCAAACTCAAGCTCATTTTTATATGATTCGATGATGGGCGGAATATCATTCGGATGAATCAAATCGACCTTATTCATGACGAGAATGATGGGTGTATCGAGTTCCTTCAATTTTTCAATGATGAAATCGTCACCTTTTCCTTTTGGTTCTGTCACGTTGACCATGAATAAAATCGCATCGACTTCACGCAATGCGTTCGTTGCGACCTTCATCATGAAATCGCCGAGTTTATGTTTTGGTTTATGAATCCCTGGTGTATCGATGAAGATCGTCTGAACATCTTCTGTCGTATAGACACCTTGAATCTTATTTCGTGTCGTTTGTGGCTTATCAGACATGATGGCAATCTTTTGTCCGATGACACGGTTGAGGAATGTCGATTTTCCGACGTTCGGGCGTCCGATGATCGAGACAAAGCCCGATTTGAATCCTTCTTTAAACATGTAAATCCCCTTTCGTGAATGCTCCTGGTAACAGGGCGCCCACTGTTGTTTCTGTGACGTCCCCTTTAAGGTTCGTCAAATAGATTGGCATATCCGCGTCACACATCTCTGATAACACTTGGCGGCATTGTCCACATGGTGCGACCGGTCCTTCCGTATCCGCAACGACAGCCATCGCTGCATACTCGCGCGCATCCTGTGCCCACGCAGAGAAGATTGCTGTCCGTTCTGCACAGTTACAAAGACCATATGCAGCGTTTTCAATATTGCAGCCATGGAAGACTTGTCCGTCTTTTGTTAGTAGAGCAGCACCGACTTGGAATTTCGAATATGGAACATACGCTTTTTCGCGTGCACGTTTAGCTTGTTCGAGTAATTGTTCTGTTTTCATGTGAATATCCCCTTCTTAGGAACGGTATTGGCCAAAAAGGCCGGATTCTTATTGTACCAAATATGGGATGAAAATGCATAGTGCAATTGCAATAGATGTAAGCGCCAACACGAAAACAGCTCCACTTGCAATATCCTTGACTGCTTTTGCCAGCGGATGCCATTCCTGTGTCACGAGATCAACGACGCGTTCAAACGCTGTATTGAACATCTCGGCACTGATGACGATCCCGACCGTCAAGAAGAGGATCGCTCGTTCGACAGACGTCAATGGTAATAAAAAGGCGACAAGTAACACGATGGCACCAACTGCCACGTGAACCTTCATATGCCGTTCTTCTCGAATCGATTGGCGCAATCCGTTCATGGCATGCCGAAACGGTTGCCACCAGCTTTTCACAATGTGCCCCGATATAACTCGAAGTGATGCAGGATTTCCTCCTGTCGCTTCGTCATGACTTCCTCATCTGCTTTTTCAATGTGATCATATCCGAGTAAATGGAGGAAACCATGGACAGCGAGGAAACCGAGCTCTCGCTCGAAATGATTGCCATACTCTGCCGCTTGTTCGCGACACCGTTCCACGGAAATGATCAAATCACCGAGGACGATTGGTTCGTCTTCGAGCAATCCAAAATCGATTTCATCTTCACCGAGTTCTTCCATCGCAAAGGAAATGACGTCCGTTGCCTGATCCTTTCCACGCCATTCACGATTGATCTCTTGAATCTCATCGTTTGAAACGAAAGTCACGGACAACTCACTATTTGAATCGACTTCTTCCTGTTCCGCCGTGTAAATCAAAATCGATTCGACAAGCTGTCGTTGTTCTTCCGTTAGACGATTATTTTCGTCTGTCATATAAATATTCATGTCGTTGCCTCTTTCTTTAATTCTGGATACTCGATTCGTTCATGGAACAAACCGGATAAGGTATGACACGCACTTTCACCGACGCGATAAATCTCGCGTGTCGTAATGTCACATTCCGCAAATTGATCATCCATCATCTTTTCACGAATGATTTTCGCGACCAAGTCCCGAATTCCTTCTTCTGAAGGGGCTTTCATCGAACGAACGGCCGCTTCAATCGAGTCAACGATCATGATGACCGCCGCTTCACGGGTTTGTGGTTTCGGACCCGTGTAACGGAACGTCTCCTCATCGATCTCCCCTTGTTCTGCTGCCTTGACATAAAAGTATCGCAGCAGAGAGGTTCCATGATGCTGGCGGCAAATATCGACGATGGCTGCAGGCAGCTTTGCGTCTTCGAGTAATTCAACACCATCCTCGGTATGTGCCAAAATGACACGCGCCGACTCTTCTGGTGTCAATCGATCATGTGGATTACGTCCATGCTGGTTCTCAATGAAATAAAGCGGTCGTCGCGTTTTTCCTAAATCATGATAGTAGGCGCCGACTCGTGCAAGCAAGCCATCTGCTCCGATTGCTTCACAGGCTGTTTCTGCTAAGTTCGCGACCATCATGCTGTGATGGTATGTTCCCGGTGCTTCAACTAATAATTTTTTGAGTAACGGATGCGTCGGGTTCAACAGTTCAAGTAGACGGGTCGGTGCTAAAATACCGAACGTCATTTCAAGAAACGGCAATAGTCCAATTGCTAGGACGGCACTCAAGATACCACTCGCAATCGCAAAACCGATTAAAATCAGCGTTTCTCGTAGTTCGAACGTACCACTTCGTAACAGGACGAATGCTAAGAAAATCGCGATGTTTGCTCCGGCAATCGAAACACTGCTCATGAAAATACGACGTCGTGACAAACTAGAGCGCAGGAAAAACGTTGCGACTAAACCACCGACCAATAAATAGATTGCGATATTGAAGCTGAAGTTCTGGTTCGTACTATAGAAGAACGTTCCGGCAAGCGCCGTAAACAGAGAACTCGATAAGGCAATCCGTTCGTTCAATAAATTGCGCAAGACGAGCGCAGCAAAAGCGGTCGGCGTGAGTAAGTAAAATGCTGGATTGATGTCGTCTGCTAAGAACGCCATACCATACATGACGAGTAATTGTAGACTGACGACGAGGTAGACAAGCCCGAATAATCGAATCCGCCCCATTTGAGCGTATCGCAGTTTTGAACGGTGAATGAATCCAAATAAAAAGGCAGTCATCAACGCACTGACAAGCATCGCCCCGAGTAACGGTTTCAACGACTGTCGATCAGAAATCAAGCCGACTAATTGTAGCTGACGATAGGCATCTTGTGAAATCACTTCGCCTCGTTTAACGATCACTTCGCCTTCTGAAATGATGACTGGTTCAACTTTATCACTCGTCTGCTTACGAAGCTGTTCCGTCTTTTCCGGATCATAGACGTAGTTCGTCACGATCAGTTGATCGGTCATCGCTTTAGCGACTGCTTTTAGTGAAAAGGACAGTGGCGAACGTTCAATATCCGTTCGCGCATTCTCACGTGCCTCCGCTACTTCACCACCATCAGACGAGATACGTTGACGCATCGCTTCTTCAATCGCGGTGATGACGACGTCACGTGTCGTATTCCGTAGTGCTGTCGTCGACGTCACAAGCAAGCGTAACTCATCATCCTTCAAAAGAGTTGCCGCCTCCGTTCCACGCAGACGCTGTTTGATTTTACCGATCTCATTTGTTTTTTTGATACCAGACAAACTCGCAAAAAGTTGTTCGACTTTATCAATTTGTTGTGCTGCATACTCTTGTTTGATCGTATACTGACTCTCGATTGCAGCAACCGAATTTTCCTTGATTTGATTTGTTGCAACCCGGTCCTCCATCGTCAAGGGTGACCGGATATCTTCTTCTGCAATTGAGAATGGTTCTGCGGACAAGGCTTCTGGCCGAACACTGACATACATCATCGTCGATACGACGAGATAGAATACTACTGTCAAAAGCCCGACCCAGACCCCAACCTTGCGCATATCATCTCCCCCTTTTCCATCTATTTTCGTAACGGCTTAGGTCAAATCCTGACTATAAGCATCAACGATTTTTCGGACAAGTGGGTGACGCACGACATCCGCTGAGCCAAAGTGCTCAAAATGAATCCCTTTGACATTGCCGAGCAAATGTAACGCTTCTTGTAGACCAGACGTTTTTCCTCGCGGAAGATCGACTTGTGTCAAATCGCCTGTGACGATCATCTTCGAATGGAATCCGAGACGCGTCAAGAACATCTTCATTTGTTCACGTGTCGTATTTTGCGCTTCATCAAGAATGACGAAGGCATGTTCAAGTGTCCGTCCACGCATGTAAGCGAGCGGCGCGATCTCGATGACGCCACGCTCAAGCAGACGAGCCGTATGTTCGACACCAAGTACGTCATGTAGCGCATCGTATAGAGGACGTAGATAGGGATCGACTTTTTCTTTCAGATCCCCTGGAAGGAATCCTAGATTTTCTCCTGCTTCTACTGCTGGACGCGTCAGGACAAGTCGTTTGACGTGACCTTCCTTTAACGCTTTTGCCGCCATCACGACAGCAAGATACGTTTTTCCGGTTCCCGCTGGTCCAATACCAAATGTCAAATCACAGCGGTCGATTCCCCGAACGTAACGTGCTTGACCGAGTGTCTTTGCACGAAGTGGTTTTCCTTTATGATTCGTATGAATGACCGTATCGTAAAGTTCCAGTAGTTCATCCACCCGATCTTGACGTGCCAGTTGAATGGCGCTCGTCGCGTCACGCTCCGTCAAAACAGCTCCACGATTCACAAGTTGTTTCAAGACGCCTACGACCTGTCCTGCTAAGATTACAGACTGCTCCTGTTCGGATTGTGCCAACAGCTCATCTCCTCGATGCGTAAGCTGAACGTCAAGTTCTGCTTCCATCGTACGTAAGACTGCATCATTCGGACCGACGAATGCTTGAATCTGTTCTGAATTCGAAAATGCAAATGGGATTCTTTCGTTGAATATCACGTTGTGAATGGCCTCCTAGTCATGGATAACAAGTTGTCATCGCTTCATATCTAATCTCTTCCACTTTAGCACTTCCGCCGAAAAGATGGAAAGAAAAACCCGTTCCCACCTTTTGGGAAATAAAAAGAGTCGATCCTACGCGTTTCCTAGGATCGACTCACTGTCTAATCATCATCGTTTTCGTTTTGAAACGGGTGCACCCAGAACCTCACTCCAGACGATGGCACGACGCATTTCATCCTGTGAGAGTCTCGTCGCTGATGCTGAACGACTCGACGTTCCAATAGCACCGTCTGCGACGCTATCTTTGATTTCACCGATCGTCGAAGAGGACATCCCTTTTTTCGAATGTTGTTTCTGACGCTGGTCCAAACGTTGTTGCAATTCCGTTCGTTCATGAACGGGTCGCGCTTTTGTTTGCGTTACCCCCGGTTGTTTCTTCGCGGGTGCTTTTTTACGAACGACAGGTGGAGGTACCATCTCTTGTCGCGCCGTATCGACCTGTTCGGTTATTTGTTTCACATAGTCGCCGAACTCCTTTGAAGGTGTCCGGTTCGTCTGCTTCGGTTTTTTATCCGCTGCTTTTGAGATGACGGAGATGACACCGAATGCGATCATCAATCCGATCCATATGATATCCATACCGTCTCACCCTTTATTGTGAGTCATTTGGTGATGATTGCCCACCGATTGCTTGACGCATTTTCGTATCTGCCGTCACGTTCAAGTAGTTTGCATAATCCATGACGCCAAAGTTACCGTCACGCATCGCTTCAGCGATCGCAAGCGGCACTTCCGCTTCAGCAGCGACAACCTTCGCACGCATCTCTTCAACACGTGATTTCATCTCTTGTTCACTTGCGATCGCCATTGCGCGACGTTCTTCCGCTTTTGCTTGCGCAATGTTCTTATCTGCTTCTGCTTGATCCGTCTGCAGAACCGCACCGATATTCTTACCGATATCAATGTCCGCGATATCAATCGAGAGAATCTCGAACGCCGTACCCGAATCGAGTCCTTTCGCAAGAACCGTCCGTGAGATCATCTCTGGATTCTCAAGTACTTCTTTTTGGTCATTACACGAACCAATGGTTGAGATGACACCCTCACCAACACGTGCGATGACCGTTTCTTCCCCAGCACCACCGACGAGACGATCAATGTTCGCACGTACCGTGATCCGGGCTTTCGCTTTTACTTCAATCCCGTTCATTGCCACACCGGCGATAAATGGTGTTTCGATGACTTTCGGGTTAACCGACATTTGAACAGCTTCCAGAACGTTACGACCAGCAAGATCAATCGCTGCTGCGCGTTCGAAGCTCAACTCGATATTCGCACGGTGTGCTGCAATCAAGGCATTGACGACGCGGTCAACGTTACCACCGGCAAGGAAGTGACTTTCCAGTTGATTCGTATTCAAGTTCAATCCCGCTTTAACTGCCTTAATCAACGGATTGACGATTTTAGATGGTGTCACTCGACGTAGTCGCATCCCGACTAATGTAAAGATCGATACACGTACGCCTGCTGCGAGCGAGCTGATCCAAAGTGGGATCGGAACGAGCGTGAAGAAGATGGCGAGGAAAATTAAAATTCCTCCAGATATGAGTAATACGGTCAATAGTTCAGGTGTCATGTGTGGGACTCCTCCTTCGTATGTTGGACTCTAACAATGACGCGTCCATGCGTCACTTCTTTTACGACGATTGTTTCCCCCGCTTGAATGAAGGTCCCTTCCGTTACGGCATCAATTCGATTCCCATCGATTTCAATCGTTCCTGATGGACGAAGAGGCGTCAAACTGACTCCTTCTTGTCCTAACAGTTGTACTTTGTCTTGATGGGAGAGATAGCCTTTTTCAGACGATGTCGAATCCGTCAAAATCAAACCGCGCCATAGTAACGACTGATTTGATTTAATTCTGCGATACGCCCAGTATCCGGCCGCAAGCGATAGAAATACAGCAAGTCCGATTGCGATACCTACTTGACCAACTGTAGCGCCTGCCATGATCAGACTAGCAAGGACCGCACCGATTCCGAGGACTCCAAAGATTCCGAACCCTGTGACGAATATTTCGACCAGTAACATGAGGACCCCAATCATGAAGACCGCCAAAATCATTCCTAAGCTAAACGTCATGCGTACGTTCACCCCTTTTCATTCGTGTCAGAAGCTGCTTCTTTTGCACTTTGATTCGTTACTATAATTATATACGCTTTCAAAACAAAAAGGTTTCATGACTATTCTGAATTCATTAAGAAACTTTTAATTGTGACAGGAACGACAAAAAAGGTGCCCCGAAGGACACCTTTTTCATGTATTAAGCGAGCCGTTGTTTGACGAGTCGATTAATTAACGCACCGTCTGCCTTGCCTTTAAGCTGTGGCATGACGATACCCATTACTTTCCCCATATCTGAAGGAGCAGAGGCACCCGTCTGCGCAATAGCTGCGTCGACGATTTCCTGTACTTCTTCCTCGGAAAGCTGTTTTGGCATATAAGCTTCGAGCACGACAATCTCTGCTTGAATTTTCTCGACGAGATCGTGACGACCAGCGCTTTCGAATTCTCGGAGGGAGTCGTTGCGCTGCTTCATTTCACGTGAAAGAATTGTTAATTCTTCCTCGTCTGTCAATTCTTGCTTACCGAGTTTGATCGTTTCATTTTGCAGCGATGATTTCACCATCCGAATCGTCGTAAGACGATCTTTTTCACGTAGACGCATGGCTTCTTTCATATCCGCTGTCAAACGCTCCTGAAGACTCATGAGGATACACCCTCTCTAACGTTAGAACTTCTTACGCTTACGCGCAGCCTCCGATTTAAGCTTACGTTTTACACTTGGCTTTTCGTAGTGTTTACGTTTACGAACTTCTGCAAGCGTACCATCTTTTGAAACACCACGTTTGAAGCGACGAAGTGCGTCTTCAAGTGATTCATTTTTACGTACACGAGTTTCCACTAGTTTTCCCTCCCTCCGATATTACCGACTAAAGGAAACGTGTCAGACACGTCATACAACATTATAGTAGGAATATACAATTTGGTCAACAGTTGATTCTAGCGACTTTTCTGCATCCTACGCTGTTCCTTTTTGTTCCTTTCTATCCTCTCATGGTTACATCCGTTTGACAACAAAATCTAGTCATTCCTGCATCAAAATCCAGAAACTTTTTTGTAAGCGTTATCATCTATTTTTTAAAATGTTTTGTCAAAAAGGGTGATGATGTGTCAAAATATAGACAATTATCTAATAAAGGAGTGTGACACCACTTATGAAAGAAGCAAAGCGCATCATCTGGGGATTGATTCTCGGGGTGATCCTCGGAATCGTCCTCGCTTCCTTACCGGACAAGTCGATTTATGAGGGATTGAATAAATATGCTTTACAACCCATCGGGACGATCTTCCTGAACTTGATTAAGATGCTCGTCGTACCGATCGTCTTCTTCTCGATCGCCCTCGGCGTCATGGGTCTTGGTAATCCAAAAGAGCTTGGTCGTGTCGGCGGAAAGGCAATTGGCTACTTCATGACGACGACGGCTGTCGCGATTGTCATTGCTCTCGGTTTGTCATTATTGATCAAGCCGGGTACGTTCGGTAACTTCGAGACGCAAGGTCTTGAATATGATAACGGAAATCTACCAGATACGAGCATTATCAATACAATCGTCGGTATGTTCCCGACGAACCCGATCACGTCGATGGCAGAAGGTAATATGCTGCAAATCATCGTCTTTAGTGTCTTTATCGGTTTTGGAATCACGTTCCTCGGTCAAAAAGTCTCAACGTTACGGACATTCATCGAGCAGGGTAATGATTTAATGACGTACTTGATCACGCTTGTCATGAAAATGGCACCGCTTGGAGCATTCGCCCTAATCGCATCAGCCGTTGGTTCACAAGGACTTAATTCCCTAAAGGCGATGGGGCTTTATATGGGTGTCGTCATCTTGTCACTATTCGTCCATTCCGTATTGACGTATGGTTCGACCGTTTCACTTCTTGGGAAGATGAACCCGTTCTTCTTCTTTAAGAAATTCGCACCTGTCATGCTGTTCGCTTTCTCGACGTCTTCGTCGAACGCAACACTTCCTGTTGCGATGCAAACGGCTCAAAAAGAGTTGAAGGTTCCGCGCTCCGTCTCAAGTTTCGTCCAGCCTCTCGGTGCGACGATCAACATGGATGGAACAGCAATCATGCAAGGTGTCGCGACTGTCTTCATCGCGCAAGTCTACGCTGTTGATTTGACGCCAGGTCAACTTGCGACTGTCGTCCTGACAGCTGTTCTCGCCTCAGTCGGTACAGCCGGTGTACCAGGTGTCGGTCTCGTCATGTTGACGATGGTTCTTCAATCGGTCAATCTACCGGTCGAAGGAATCGCTTTAATCATCGGTGTCGATCGTCTTCTTGATATGATGCGGACAGCCGTCAACATCACTGGTGACGCAGCATGTGCCGTCATCGTCGCGAAATCGGAAGAAGGTAATCTGAAAGAAGAAGAGAACGAAGAAACGGATGAGCGTTACGCTTGATTGCATGTTTCTCGACTGACGAAAAGGACGTTCCGCCAACCGGCGGAACGTCCTTTTTTATCTGTTCATTTATTTTGATAAGACGAATGAGCTAAGTCCTTCGACACGAACCGCACCTGATACGTTACGGATTGCTTTGGTTCCTGCTTGTTTACCGTCTACAAGCAGCTTCCATTTTCCTTTTGGTAACTTCATGTCGACTGCTTTTCGATTTGCATTGTGAATGACATAGAGATCCTCTTTTTGTTTCGGCGCAGCATCATCTAGTCGATACGCGATGACTTGAGCCGGTGCTGCTTCAAACGTCAGGTAACGACGAATGTCTTTTGCTGTTGCTAAATGAAGTACTGGATTCTTTTTGCGTAACTCGATCAATCCTGTCATATAATCAACGTCTTGTTGACGGTCCATCTTCCGTTTCCAGTCGAGCTGGTTGACAGAATCCGGTGATTTATATGAGTTATGGTCGCCGCCCTTCGTCCGCATGAAATCCTGTCCTGCATGGATGAACGTTGTTCCTTGAGACGTCAACAAGATACTTGAAGCCAAACGATGCATCTTTGTCTTCGTTGCGTCATTGTCTTTCGGATTCGTCAGGTTCAACTTATCCCAGAGCGTATGGTTATCATGTGCTTCAACGTAAGTGATCGCTTGATCTGGTTCTTGCGTAAATCCTTGAATCTCTTTGTTATAAGCAATCTCTCCGACGATTCCGCGTTTGATGCGCGTTTCAAGACCCGTTGCTCCGTTAATGAAACCAGCATCTGAATCGATGAAGACGCTACCTTTGAGCGCATCGCGTAGGTTGTCATTGAAATGTCCGATTCCTGGCATTTGTTTTGTATTCGTTTGGTTGGCCTTCTCTGAATCTGGAAGCGGTGTTCCAAGGCTCCACCCTTCTCCGAATACGAGAATCGACGGATCAATTCGTTTTGTCGCCTGTTTGACAGCATTCATCGTCTTGACATCATGAATGCCCATTAAGTCAAATCGGAATCCGTCCCAGTGGTATTCTTTCGCCCAGTAAGAGACAGAATCAACGATCAATTTGTGCATCATTTGACGCTCAGACGCTGTATCGTTTCCGACACCCGTTCCGTTCGCTAAATCGCCGCCTTCTGTATAACGGTAGTAATAACCAGGAACGATTTTATCAAGGTTTGATGCCTTTGCGTCAAACATGTGGTTGTAGACGACATCCATGACAGCACGAAGTCCATTGTCATGTAGCCCTTGAATCATCTGCTTCATTTCCTTGATTCGGACTTTTGGATCATAGGGGTTTGTCGCATACGATCCTTCTGGTGCGTTATAGTTCTTTGGATCATAACCCCAGTTATACGATTTAAGCGGGTTCGTCTCATCGACGGAAGCTGTGTTGAAATCATAGACTGGAATGAACTGAACGTGCGTGATGCCAAGTTCCTTCAGATGATCAAGTCCCGTCTTCGTCTTCGTTTTCTTACCATCCTTCGTTAAACGTGTACCTGGCTCGATGACGCCGAGATACTTCCCTTTTTGTTTGATACCTGAATCGTAACCCGAGTTCGTCACATCAAACATCGATAAATCACGGACGTGTGATTCATAGATGATCGCATCTGTCGCATGGCGAAGTGGCATTTTTCCATTTGTCCAGCGTTTTGGATCCGTCTCGCGTAAGTCGACGACGACACCTTGGTCGCCATTGACGGCGACTGCTGTCGCATACGGATCAACCGCACGCGTCGATTCTTTGGCATGTTTGACTTCGTATGTGTATCCGACACCGTCAAGATCGCCCTTGACCGTCACTTGATACACACCACGATCCGTTCGTTCCATCTTGATTTCGCGCGTGATATCTTTTGTCGTAGCAGCTTGTTGCTTTGGTAAGCGATACAATTCGAGCTCGACCGCTTGTGCTGTCGGTGCCCAAACTTTAAACGTCGTCTTTGACTTTTGATAGTCGACACCGAGTTTTCCATCGTAGGCATACTTTTGGTCGAATGCTTTCGAACGGAGCACTTTACCCGCTTCAAGGACTGCTTCTCCAAAAACAGGATGAGACGCTCGGACGACTTTTGCTAAATCGATATCTGAAATGACTTCGACTTTTACCGTTTTGGCATCGATTGCTGACACGGCTGGATTCGTCACGCCTTCAAACGTAAATGCCTTTACGTCTTCTTCCGTCAACGGTGCATTCGTTTTCAATGTCATCGTCCGGAAGTCATCTGCTAAAAAGCTTGTGATTTTCGGTGTGCGATCGATTTCCGGTTTGCTGTAGTATACCGTCTGATCCCCTTCAATCAACCAGATGTCTTTCGCCCCTGCATAAAAGAAACGATCAGCTCCGTCTTTTTCCGACCATCCTTCAAGATGAGGAATGACGCCTGCAAGACGTGCTTTCGTCGGATTATCGAGTGTTACCTTGGCAACGGCACCGAACTCATCTTGCTTGTCGAACTCGAATCGCTTGCCATCTTGCTCTTCCGGCCAAGACCAAACGCCATACTTGTCATAATCATTGTCATACCGGTAATAGTGGATGTTCGTGTCGATATTTTCGACATCTGCTCCATTGCTTGGATTGACTGTCGAGATGTTCTTACTTCCCGACTCGATCCAGATTTCAGCAACACCATTTTTAATCATGTCTTTCGTAATGAAGCGATCATTCTCAGATCCCCCATCTTTGTTCCAGTTATCATCTCGAACGATGAAGCCGATTTTTTCCGGCTGATCAACTGGGAATTCATAAGCTGCGATTTTTCCGTAAGCATCCTCGCCGTTAAAAGCGTGAGCTTTATTTGGAAAATAATCCGGTCCATTTGCCCATAACCACAGATTCCAATCCTTTGTGGCATTCGGGTCTGCCTTGTAGTGAATGATGACCAATGTCGACTTCCCTTTTTCCAGTGCTTGACCGGATAAAGAGAGTCCACTAAATATCAGTGCAAACGTTAGCGCAACGATACAAACGAATCTCATGCGTTTCATACGGTAGCCATCTCCTTTTGGTATGTAATCGTTTTCATTTTGCATCCGTTTACAAGTCCTGTCAAAGCCTATTTCATCGGTTTGGTCGAAAATAAGACTTTTGAACCAAGCACTTTTTTTCAAAAAGAATGGGGAGTTACATCAGAGGAAGACAGAAGAAAAGCGTCTCCACAATCATGTGCTAGAGACGCTCATCCTGATTTGTCTGATGGTACTACTAGTTATAGCTTACGATCGTGCAAGAAGTTTAGCGATTGTCTGCTTCGTCTGTTCCATTGATTCGTCCGATGCAAAGAAATACCAGACACCATCACTTGCGATATATCCTTCTCCCTCGATTTTCAGCGGCTTTAATTGTTCGAACCCCCGCTGATTTTCCTGCGCTAGTTGCGCTACGACATCGAGTCCAATATTCGTCGTAAAGTTGTTTTTCATGACGTCCGTAATCTTTTCGAGTTGCGTCAACAACTGTGGTCCAGCAAGCTTCATTCCGACGGCTTCTAGCACTTGACGCTGACGAATTTGTCGTCCCATATCGCCGAGTGGATCTTGCTTTCGCATCCGAGCGTAACCACTCGCTTCAAGACCCGTCAGATGAATTTTCCCTTTCTCATACTCCTTTTGAAGACGACGGTCGTTCCAACTGAAGGCAGATGGATTGTCGACCGTGACACCCCCAACAGCATCGACCAACTCAATCAATCCATCCATGTTGATTTTCGCATAATAAGGAATATCGGTCTCAAACGTCTGCTCCACCGTCTCGACTGTCTCTTTCACCCCCCCATAGGCATAGGTATGATTGATTTTAGTCTTTTCGCCAGACGGCACGGTTACCTGCATATCTCTTGGAATAGACAGAGAAGTCGCTTGTCTTGTTTTTGGATTGAATGAAAGAAGCATGATGGCATCGGCACGTCCTTTATCGTTTTTCCGTTCATCCACGCCCAGTAACAAGACATTGACCGGCTTCATCGATTCGAGTGGCTTCGGCCGCTCTCCATCTAACGGTGTTAAGAACGCGTCTGCCGTTTGCTTCACTTTTAAAAAAGCTAAACCAGCTGATGTACTAGCAATCAGAACGAACCCTAGTAGGAGCGCACTCAATACGCGCCAAACAAGGCGTGGTTTTCTTTTCGCCATTCGGGATCTCATGTCATGAACTCCTTCATAGTGTGTTTTCATACGTCTTCATCAATCCAGCAATGTTCGAGTTATGCAGGAACAACACGGAGTCGACTTGTTTTTGTTTAGCGAACTGCGAGACGTCGAATGATTTTGGCACATAACGAACGTCGACGACTTCTAGATTGGCACTTTTAGCAAGGAACGGTAAGACGGGATTCGCGAATGAATCCTTTAAGACGAGAATCGTTGGGCGATCATTCTTCGTCTGCTCCTTCATCGACATGATGCCGTGATTCCCGCGCAAGAATACTTCATACCGATCGACGTAATCTCCCTCCTGCTGAACGAAGGATTCATCAATGACTGGGCGATCGCATGCCCCGTCGTAACAGACATCGATCCCTTTAAAGAATGCTGGTCCATAATAAGCTAACTGATCACCGGACGTCGCGTACGCAAGCGTCGTCTTTCGCGCTAATGAACCATAATAGGCATGCTCATCCTCTTTACGATCTACTTTTGATGGTGTGACCGGTTGCAAGCCCATCCCCTTCGTAATCGTCTGGTATGCTGACGCTGCCCCGTCGATATTCCAGTGATGGTCCGTCTTGAAGTAGTCCGTTAGTTTTAATTGATCAAGTGACAAATTCGTCATCCCGGCAGCCTTGAAGTCACGAATCATTCCTGCGTAACGTGTCCGTGCATTCGAAGCAACATACGATGGGATCAACTGATCGCGTTCAGCAATGACCGTCTTCGATGGAGCTAGCGCCATATATACGGGTCGATCGACTTCTTGCACGAATTGCTGAAACGCGTTTGGAATCTGGACTTGAGTCGAGGCACTCGGTTCGATCATATAGCCATTTTTAGCTGTATAGATTCCATTACGAAATGGCTGTCTGAAGACATCCTTCGATAGTAGCGCTTGCATCTCAACGAACGTTCCCCGCAAAAGTAGTTGATCCGTGAAATACGTCTCCATCTTCAGCATGTCTTTTCCAGTCGCGATTCCTTCGATCGTCGGATTGACCGATTGTGCGAGTGTACGGTTTTCTAACTGGGAACGCACACGATCCTCTCGGACGATCGTTCCGATACCAATCGTTAACAAGATGAGTAAAAAACTAATCGTCGTCACCCACATCATGATCCGTTCAAAAGAAGTCGTCCGTTTTTGTCCCTGCTTATTTTCTGTTTCAAGTGGCTGTGCCATCAGTAGACCTCCTTTTTAGAAGCGGAAATAGATGAATGGGTTAAACGTACTTGCAACAAGTGCTGATGTCGCCAAAAATAGTAGCAACATCGCATACCCATACTGCATCGTCGTACCAATTCTTCCGAGTGACACGACTAATCGCTCTCCGATGATTTTCGGAATCGGTGTCGCTGCGATACACGCGACAAGCAATAGAACACCATTTTGGACAAGCTGGTAGCTCGCGCGTTCATCCCAGATTACATCTGGTACGAACATCGCTTGAATGTACGTAACGGCTTCTGGGAACGTCTCGGAACGGAAGAATACCCAACCGACCA
Source organism: Exiguobacterium sp. OS-77 (assembly GCF_000414195.2). Lineage (NCBI taxonomy): Bacteria > Bacillati > Bacillota > Bacilli > Caryophanales > Exiguobacterium > Exiguobacterium sp. OS-77. Next base: position 2,324,087 of record NZ_DF239008.1, read on the forward strand.
ACACGAGTACGAGTGTCCAAACGGTCGAGAAGACTGGCATTTTCTCCAACCATTTCCCGAGAAATGCTTTCTCGAGCATGATCCAGATTCCGTAATACGCTCCCCACGCGACAAACGTCCAACTCGCACCATGCCAAAGACCTGTCAGCATCCAGACAATTGCTAAGTTGCGATACTGTAACCATGGTGAGACACGATTTCCACCAAGCGGGATGTAGACATAATCCCGGAACCACGATCCAAGCGAAATATGCCAACGACGCCAAAATTCAGAAACTGACTTTGAAATGTAGGGATAGTTAAAATTCTCAAGAAAATGAAATCCGAACATCAAAGCTAGTCCAATCGCCATATCACTGTATCCCGAAAAATCGAAATAGATTTGTAAGGCGTAGGCGATGATGCCGATCCAAGCAAGCCCCATCGAAAGATCTTTCATATTGAAGATGGCATCCGCGACCTGACCACATCCATTGGCAAGAATCAGTTTTTTAGCTAAGCCGATCGTAAACCGACGAACCCCTCGGGCAAAATCGGAAACCGTCTCTTCTCGTGACTCGATTTGGCTCGCAATCGTGTTATAGCGAACGATCGGACCCGCGACGAGTTGGGGAAAGAACGCGATATAAAGGGCGAGGTCAAGCGGATTCTTTTGCACCGCTTCCTTCCCTTTGTAGATGTCGATGACATAACTCATCGCATGAAACGTATAGAACGAGATCCCGAGTGGCAAGACGACTTCTGGTACGAACCATCCTAATCCGAATGTCTCGTTGACTGAACGAACAAAAAATCCGCTGTACTTGAACCAGCCGAGTAACCCCAGATTGACTACGATCATGCTGAACATGATCCATTTGACGCCAATTCGGTGTCGATACAGATCGACGAACAAGGCGAAGAAGTAGTTGATTGTGACGCTCAGTAGCATCAGCAATGCAAAACGCGGTTCTCCGAATGCATAAAAGAATAGACTCGTCACTAATAACCAGCCATTTCGGAAGCTGCGTGGGAGTAGGTAATAGACGATCAACACAGTCGGTAAGAACAGAAATAAGAATATCGTCGAACTAAATAGCATACGTCGCTTCCTCCCCTGCCGTGACATGTTGCACAATCTGAATGTCCCGGAGATGGACCCGGAAGCTCCCCTCTTGCAAGAACTTCCATGCCACCTTGAAATACTTCGCTCCTGGTACTCGTTTCATCTGTACATGAACGACTGTCGCATTCGTCAATGTGACGGTTTCCGTTTCCGATCCCATCCGTTTTTTCTGTCCATATTGCATCTTGAATAACTGAACGACACATGGTGCATCGACTTCGAAATGACAGGTCACCTCGATGAGATCTCCTGTAATCGTTGCGTCTGATCGGTATAACTTTGAAGGCGGATGTTGAAATCCTTGATCAAACAACTGAATGTACAATTTGTCGTCTGCCGTCGCTTCTTGAAAATCAAAATAGACACCATCTGTAGCATCCTCAAGCAAGATTTTTTCCTGCGTTCCGAATGGAAAGAATTGATAAATCGCTGGAGGAATACGTTGACTCATACAGGTACCTCACTCATGATGGCATCGACGATTCGCTCCGCCGCTTGTCCATCGCCATAAGGATTCGCCGCTTGTGCCATCGATTGATAGAACACCTGATCCGTCAACAATTGATGACTCATCGTATAAATCATCTCTGGATTCGTCCCGACGAGCTTCAACGTTCCAGCTTCGACCCCTTCTGGACGCTCTGTCGTCTCCCGTAAGACAAGGACAGGCACGCCGAGCGAAGGTGCTTCCTCTTGAATCCCACCTGAGTCGGTCAGAATGAAGGATGCCCGAGCCGCAAGATTATGGAAGTCAAAGACATCAAGCGGTTCGATCAATTGAATCCGCGGATGATGCTCCAAGCGAGCTGCCGCTTCTAGTACGACCGGATTCGGATGAACCGGATAGACGATTTCGATTTCTGGATGATCATTTGCTAACCGTTCGATCGCCTCAAAAATCGTTGCCAGTTGTAAATGATTCTCACGGCGATGAACCGTCAAAAGAACGAGTTTTCGTCCCGACTTCTCTAGGCGCGATAGGACAGGATGCGTATATGTCGGTGATACAGTCGTCTTCAACGCATCGATGACCGTATTACCGGTTACGATGATTGGTGTCTGCTTGTTCTCAGCACGTAAATTCATTGCAGCCTGTTCGGTCGGTGCAAAATGATAATCCGCCAACACACCTGTCAATTGACGATTCATCTCTTCTGGGAACGGCGCATACTTTTCATATGTCCGTAGTCCTGCTTCCACATGACCGACTGGAATCTGTTGATAGAACGCCGCTAAAGAAGCAGCGAACGTCGTCGTCGTATCCCCATGGACAAGGACGAGATCCGGCTGTTCCTTTTCGAGGACGCGACGCATCGCGTTTAAAATACGCGCCGTCATTTCCTCTAACGTCTGACGCGGACGCATCAAATCCAAGTCATGGTCCGGAGTGATTTCGAACAGTTCAAGGACCTGATCGAGCATCTCTCGGTGTTGTGCTGTAACGACGACGATTGGTTCGACGTCCTGACGATTTTCAAGTGCTTTGACGACCGGCGCCATTTTGATCGCCTCTGGTCGTGTTCCGAATACAAGCATGACACGTTTCATTTACTTCATCCCCTATCTCATTTCATGACGATTGTTCAATCGTCTCGCCCATCATCTGCTGATCCACGGAACCAATCCGTTCCGTTCGTTTCTTAGCTACGTAATGGGAGGCTTGCTTTTTTGATAACTGTTTGTACCAATATAGATATTTATTGTATTCAGCCAACGTTTCGTTCGTCGGACCAAATAGACGTACTTCCCCGTATTCCAACCAAAGGATTTTTGTACAGAAACTCTTTACCTGGCTGAGCGAATGACTGACGAAAAAAATCGTTTTCCCTTGATCGCGGAATTCACGCATCTTATCGAGACACTTTTCAGTAAACGTTTGGTCTCCGACTGAGAGCGCTTCGTCGATGATCAAGATATCTGGATTAATATGAATCGAGATCGCAAAACCAATTCGAGCTCGCATGCCGCTCGAGTATGTCTTGACTGGCTGATCGATGAACTCCCCGATATCAGCGAACTCTAAAATTTCTGGAGTAATCGTCTCGATTTGGCGTTTCGTCAAGCCCATCATCAGCCCTTTTAATTCAATGTTATCTCGCCCTGTCAGTTGACTATTCAATCCACTAGAGATGGCAATCAATGCTGACTTCCCACCCAATGTGACCCGACCATACGTCGGTGGTGTCACGTTAGCAAGCAGATGCGATAGTGTCGATTTCCCACTTCCGTTGATGCCAACGACACCGACGATTTCTCCCTCTTCCACAGAAAAGGAGACGTTCTTCAGAGCATAGAACGATTTTCCATTCACCTTACCGAACAACACTTCCTTTAGCTTGTCGATCGGTCGGGCATAGAGCATGTACCGTTTCGATACATTCTCAAACACGACATGACCCATCGTTCTCCCTCCTATACGTAATCGATGAAATAGCGTCGGAATCGAATGTGAATCGATGCTCCAACAAGTAAGATTGCGAGCGTCATACACCAGAAATACACGCCGTACCACATATGATCGAGCAGATAACCCGTTCCGATGAGTGCGGACCGATATCCCTCAATCAAATAAACGAGTGGGTTTAACATCAACAACATCTTAAATAACGAGTGATCTGGCGGAATCCACATGATTGGTGTTAAATACATCAGCATGCGAATCGCAGATGTCACCATGTTTTGCACATCTCGAATCATCGTCGCAAGTGCGGATAACAATAAGGAAACCGCATAGAGGAATACGACGCCCGCCGGTACGATATATAGGAGTTCAAACGTATGCCATCCCGGGAAGTAACCGAAGGCACATCCCAAAATGATCGTCAAAGCAATCATCGCGAGATGACGGTAGAATTGTGCCAAAATGACATACGCCGGAATCGTACTCAATGGAAAATGCATCTTCGAGACGAGGGCGACCCGACCATAAATCGACCGGGAACCACTTGGAATCGTACTGCCGATGAAGAACCAAGCAATCAATCCGCTGACGAGCCAAAAAACGAACGGAATTCCATCGACTGGATGCCCACCACGAATCCCGAAGCCGAATACGACCCAGTAGACACCGATTTGGAGTAGTGGCGTCATGATCTCCCAAAACCAACCCAGGTATTGCATGCTATATTGACTCTTTGTTTCATAAAGCGAGAGCCGAAAGATCAGATATAGATGATCCTTCAACTCTCCCCCAATCGTTCGTAACGCGTTCATATCGCTTTCGCATCCACTTCCGTCACGCGGTGCGTATGCAAATTACCGAAGTTCAGGACTTTGACAGCGTCGAGCTCATTGACGATCCCTTTCGTATCAAAGAGTAACGGTGTCCGCATGTAGTTTGCGAGACGACGTGAATCGAATTGTTTGAATTCATCGTGGTCGACTAAGACAAGCGCTAGGTCGGCGCCTTGAATCGCCTCCAGCTCATCGACGAGTTCGAAACGTGTCGAAATCGAGCGTTCGACGTGCGGATCACAGACAGCGACGTCAAGTCCACGGTCGAGTAATTGTTCAATGACTTCGACAGCTGGACTCTCGCGCATGTCGTCGACGTTTCCTTTATACGTGACACCAAAGACGGCGATTTTTGGACGGACACGCGAACCGACGAGACGAGCTGCTTGTTCGGCAACGAATTGTGGCATCTGAACGTTCGTTTGTCGTGCCGTATGAATGATGCGAGCAAGCGATGGGGCTTTTGCGACGATGAAGTACGGATCCACTGCGAGACAGTGACCACCCACTCCCGGTCCCGGATGATGCAAGTTCACCCGTGGGTGCATGTTCGCCATCTCAATCACATCTAAGACGTTGATCTCTAGCTGATGACATACTTGCGTCAATTCATTTGCGAGAGCAATGTTGACATCGCGGAACGTATTCTCCATCAACTTCGACATTTCGGCTGTCTTCGCATCTGTCCGGACGATTTCACCTTGAACGAATGTTTCGTAGACGGCAGCACCTGCCTCCGCACACGCTGGCGTCAATCCACCAACGATTCGGTTATTATGGATAAGTTCATGTAAGATTTGTCCTGGCAAGACACGCTCGGGACAATGGACGACATAAATGTCCTCACCGATCGTAAATCCAGCTGCTTCGATTAAGGGACGGACATGATCATCCATCGTTCGTGGCGCAATCGTCGATTCGACGATGACGACGTTCCCTTTTTCAAGGAAGGGTAGCATGTTGTTAACCGCTGAAATGACATATTTCAAATCACACGATTTATACGTATCGTTTAAGTTAGGAGTTGGAACGGCGATTAAAAAGACATCTGCTCGTTCTGGCGTAAGTGTCGCTCGGAATTTTCCGTTCGCGACGACTCGTTTGATGACATCCTCGAGTCCTGGTTCTTCAATATGAATCGTTCCCGTGTTCAGAAGATTGACGATTTGTGGATCGATGTCGACACCTACGACTTCCGTGCCATGATCCGCGAACATCGCAGAAGAAGGTAATCCAATATATCCTAGTCCGATTGTGCAAAGTTTCATTTTGTCATTCCTCCATCGAGTTAGTCATACTAGCCAACGAACGGTCTGTGGCTTGGCTGTAACTAGACCATAACGACATTTCCTTTGCTTTCCAATGCTTCTAACCATCTCTTAAACCATTCTTCACAGACCTTACATTTCCAGTGTTTTCTATCGTTTTTGTAAATCTTATGAAGCTTTCGCGAATCCTTCGTGTCTATTCGAATGAAACAAAACGACTCGTCAGGAATCCGCCTTCATTGCACGTGGATTTCCCTTCGAGTCGTTGACTATTTTTCTTATTTTGCGCTAGATTCCATGAAAATCGAGTCATAGACAGCAAGAAGTCGACCTTTTTCTTGCTCCCAGTTGTATTGTCTCCTTGCTACGCTTGCTCGTTCCTGCATCGCCCGTCGCAAGTTCTCATCCTTCACTAGACGATTGACCGCCTCGGCGATACTCTGCGGTGATTCGACATCGACGATTAATCCAACTCCTTCTGTTTCGACGACACGACGGATTTCTGGTAAGTCGGCCGCGATGACAGGAATCAACGCCGCCATGTATTCGAATAGTTTATTCGAAGAAGCGGAATAATGATTGAAGCAAACGTTCTGGAGGACTTGAAAGCCGACCGTCGCCGCTGCCGTGTAACTGGGTAGTTCAGCAAGTGGAACCTTATCAATGAAGCGGATACGAGACTTTTCCGATGATTGCGTAGCCAGTTGCATCAGTTTCCCCTTTAACTTTCCATCTCCAACGAAAATAAGTGTTCCTCGATCGATGAACGGCATCGCTTCAATGAGTCGCTCCAGTCCACGTCCTTCCTGGATCCCGCCCTGATACAACAAAATCGGCTCGTCTGGTACGAGTGCTAACTCTTCGCGTAACGGTCGCGGTTGCGGAACAATCGGTTCGTAAAACGGATAATTGTGCAAGACGGATGGTCGGGTTCCATATAATTTTTGATGATAATCTGCACGCGTGTCATTTTCAACGATCGTCTGGTCGACGAATCGAAGCAGCCAGCGTTCTAATTTCCCTTGCATGCTTCCGTATCCTGTCCGATCGGTTTGGACTTCATGCGAGTCATAGACGATTTGGGCACCACGCGCCGCCCCAATCGCTTGTGGTAACGTATTGACATCGTTCGCATGCATGACGTCATAATCATGCTTCCGGGCAGTACGTGTCATACGAAGAATGCCGAAACTGTTATATAGGGCGTAACGGATGAATCGACTTCGCATGAGTAAAAAGAGCACGAGCATCACGGGAATAAGCCATGGCGCAAGAAGCGCACCCATCAATCCGATCACAAGAGTCCGTTTTTTCCGTTTGCGAAAGAACGGGAGCCACCTCGCAAAAGGTGGCGTCCGGTCGATTCGAATGACGCGAAACCCAGACATCGGGTATTCGACTTCTGGAAGTGTTCCGTCATTTAAGCAGTATAGGTCTACGCGGTGTCCTGCTTCGACAAGTGCCGTACATTCACGTAAGACACGGGCATCATTCGTAAACGGATTCCAAACAAACATTCCAATGCGCTTCATTCTGCGACCGCCTTTCGTGACTGCGTTTGTTCGATGGCTTCAAACAAGCGCTGTTCATTTTGTTCCCAATCGAAATGGCGTTGGACGTAATCCACACCCGCCCGTCCCATCGCTGCACGTTTCTCTGGATTTCGTGATAACTCGAGAATATGATCAACGATCTCCTCTTTTTTCCGCTGGACAGACACATAACCGGCTCCTGCTTCTTCAATGACATGCGCCGCATGACCGGATACCGCACCGACGATGGCACAGCCCATCGCCATGTAGTCGATGATTTTGCCTGGTGTCACTGTATCGAACGCTGTACTCTCGACGAGTGTCGCAAAGGCGATGTCACTCTTCGCGAGTTGTTTCAACGCATCCCAGCGTGGCATCGCGTCAAGAAATTCGATGTTCGTTAATCCACGTTCCTTGACGAGTCGTTCGAACGTTTGCTTGTGATAGCCGTAACCGACGACTTGAAAATAGATATCCTCCTCTTGTTGAAGTTCCTGTGCGACGTCAAGCAACAAGAACACATCTTGTGCGAGACCGATATTTCCTGTATACACGACGCGCACTTGTTCCGATACTTTTCGACGTTTGATCAACCACTCATTTTCCTCGATCGAGTTTGGAATATAATGAATTTTTTCCGGTGCAATGCCTCGTCCTTCAATATACGATCGGAACCCCTCACTGTTGATGACCAATTGATCGGCCTGACGATACATCCATTTTTCAAGCCAGTAGAGCGGAGTCAATAAGAGACGCGATTTTGTGATGCCGACGCCAATCAACGATTCCGGCCATAAGTCACGTACATCGAGAATCAAAGGAGCCTTTTTGACATGTTTCGCGACGACCCCGACGAGTCCCATGAAGATGGATGGCGTCGTCGCATAGATGTAGGCATAGGATTTCGGGTCATGTCGCACCTCTTTAATCGCGAGCACGAATTGTTCGACGAATAAACGAAGACGTCGCCATAAATTATTCGTTGCCCGGACGTCACGTGGCTGAATACGGGTCACATGAGCCGTATCGAGGCTCGGTTCATCCCAGAACATCGAGTCCGTATAGAGTTCTGCCGTTGGATAGAGCGGTTCTGACGTTAGCACATGGACATCATTTCCCGCTTGTTCCATCCGCTTGAAGATATTCTTCATTCGGTTTGCCGCACTACCGATTTCTGGATAGAAATTTTGACAAATCATCAAGACGTTCATCGACGACTCCGGTGTTGTTTGAGTTGACGTCGGAACTTCCAGTAACGGACGACGACTTTTCCGAGTTTTGAGCGCGCGAGTGAGCGGTATTTTGATTTCCATGATGCATTCGCCTCCAACAATTCCAGATTTGTCACCAGTGATCCTTCGAATCGATCAAGCAGTGCGGCATATTGTTCTTCAAGCATCTTGTATTGTTCATGCTGTTCCTGCAGTTGCTGTTCATGACGTAGCGATTCTGCTCGAATATGCTCCAATTCTTCCGTTTGTTCTCCTAACCGTTGCACTTTCCGTTCTAGATTCTGTTGCTTGCGTTTTAAATCAAGGATCGTTGCCAGATGCAATCGTTCCACCTCTTCAAAGGCATCCTCGAGCCATTCGACTTCCGCTGGTAAAATTGCTCGACCCTCTCGAGGTTCCGGATAGACTTGGATCGTGACCCCGAGCCACTTATCAATCCGCTCGATCGTCTCGATTTTACCGAAGGGTGTCAACTGCTCAAGCAATTGATTTAAATAGTATGTCCGTTTATGATCCGCATAATCGTTTACTCCGAATGGGACTGTGATGACGAGTCGTCCTTCTGGTGCGATGAACGAGACGGCACGGGCGATAAAGCGCTCTGGCTCTCCGATATGTTCCAGTACTTCCGTCATCAAGACTGTATCGAATTGAATGTCAGGTGTGTATGTCATGACATTTGCTTCATGTAATTCCACCTTTTCTTTAACGGATGTTGGTTCCTCCAGTAAGGCTTGTTTGGCCTCGATGATTGCTTCCGGTAGTACATCGATTCCGACGACGTGTTTCCCTTCCCGTCCAAGTAAAATCGGAACGACTCCACCCGAACACCCGATATCTAAAATGTGCTCCCCTTTTGCTTGTCGAACGATCCAGTGAACACGTGCGCGAACTTTTTTACCGAATCCACCACCTAACTGATCGTAGTAGGCAGCTCGGATTTGATCCTTGGGGCGTGCTGTTTTCATCGATGCCGTCATTTCTGCACCTCCTCGAGTAATAAGTGTTGAAGTCGATCCGTCTCCTGTCGATCCGCAAGTTCTATGAACTGACGGATCAATGGGTTCGTCAACGTGATGGGTTCATAGAATCCGATGATTGTTCGCAACAATGCGACACTCGGTGCAAAATCCTTATCACTGCAGTAGCGTAATTTGACAAGATACCAATGCTCAAAGAAATGCTCGAATCGAGTTTCCTTGTATTCCTCTAGCACTCCATAACGAGCGAATTTCTCAGCACGTGCCCGCTCTCGGACGACACTTCGTTCGAAGAACTTCACCGTCAATGCATTCACGGTTGACCCCGCAACGGCTGCGTAGTAATAGTGGATAACTCGATTGACGAGTAAGACACGGTTCGCGCGAAGCATCAATTCTTGGAAGAACAAGGAGTCCTGACCAACCGCACCGATGACCTGTTCCAATTGATGTTCAAGCAAGAAGGTGCGACGGACGACGAGTGCTTGAATGCTTTGTACCGCAAACCGATGTTTCAATAGAAAAGCTTTCGGATCCTCACAAACCGTTCGTCCTTGTTTACGAATCGTCGGTAAGGCGATGATACTTGTCTTCTCGGCAAGCTTTTTCATATGCCCTGCCACAAAATCAAGTGATGGATCTTTTTCTAGTTCTTGAAGCAAAAAGGCATATCGATCACTGAGCACCTCGTTATCCGGATCAAGGAACGTCACGTAGTCAGCTCGTGCCATCTCGACTCCTTTGTTACGCGGACGTGAAGCACTACCGCTTCCACCTGTCTCAAAGAAATAGGTTCTGACATTTTCATGACGTCGTGCGAGACGCTCTACGGCTTGACGTGTCGCTCTGTCCGTCGATCCATCATCTACGAGTAAAATCTCTGACTCCATGAATCGATCCATCCGCGTGAGACTGGCGAAACATTTATACGTGAGGTGTTTTCCATTGTTATAGATTGGAACAACGACCGACAGTTGCGGAGTCTGATTCGTCGGAACTACCGTCTGCTCGTTCCACTCCAATTGATCAAGCAACAGTGTTTTTCCGTTCAGTTCATCTGCCTGGAACATGTCATATCCGATAGCTGACCGCCAAACAATCGCACCGTTTCGGCTACCGCTCATCTCTTGTACATGATACGGATACTCACTTCCTTTGCGAACGATGCTGGCATCACTGTATTTAAAACCATTCACAAGATCCTCTAGATAATACTCACCATAGGATTCCTGTCCATCCATCCAAGCAACGAGATCTGCTTGATTGTAAAGTTGCTCCGTTAATGCATCCACAGAAACGATTGCGTCGGGTGTGAGGCTTTGGCGATCGATTACGTTACGGATGTCTTCTCCGTCCTGAGCGACGACGACTAGTAAACGATGTTTTTGTGTCTCAGGTATGCGCCCGATGAACGCTAGAATCTGATCCATCCGCTCGAAGACCGTATGCCCCGTCATGACGGCACGAAGTCCTTCTGCTCGTAACCGTTCGATTTCTTCTTGCGACGTGCGCTCCACGATTGCCGTCGCCTCTTGTGCGTCATGCACGGTAAAAATATTCGGAAATTCATTATTGACGGCGATACTGTAATTCGACAGAATCAAATTCCCGAGTGCTTGTGATTCATAAACGCGACGGGCACACATCGTTTTGCTGTATTTGATGCTGTTCAAGTTCAAAACCCAGTCATAACATTTACTGACTTGTTGTAAGGCATCATAAGGAATCGCTGGTGCGACCCGTGATTGATAGCGCTCCGGAAACTGATAAGCTGGTAAGTCGAGATGATAATTTCGGTCCACGATATCGAGTTCGTGCGAGGATTGCATCACCCCATCAAATAACATTTCCGTATCTTTCACACGTTCCGGATATTTCGCCATCCAGCTACCGGCAAATAAGACGCCCTTCTTTCGGCTACGTGTCGCCCCGATTGGATTATGAATCAGTGGATTGACACCAAACGGCATCGCCATGATCCGATCGTGTCCACATAAGACACGGTATTCAGGAATCATCGCCTCATCTGAAGTCAGAACGTAATCCGCAGCTTGCGCCACGTCTTGAAAACGTTCATGATTGCTCGGATCTTCTGTCGATTGAAAAACGACTGGAATGCCTTTATCTCTCACTTCTTGCATCATCGCAAGTAATCGGTTTCGCTTCTTGGAATTCGGTGTGGCGACACCTTTCCAATCATCATTTTGGAGTCCTTTCCAAGACGAAATAACTAAAAATAGATCAATTGGGCGTTTGAAGACATCCTCAAACGTATCAGAATTAACGTAATGAAGATGAGCCGCATCTTCATAGTAGGCATACATGAATTCCGAACAGACGATGGCTATTTCGATTGATCGTTTTTCATAATAACGCGTCGTCGTCCGGATCGGTATATGTGAGACATCCAATTGATCTAGTAGTGACGCTTGGCTATTTTGTCGGTAACGTGTCGTCGTGTTATTAGAAGTTCGAACCGTCGGCAGTCGCAAGACGTCTAACTGACGGAGTTTTTCGAGTGCATCTTTACTTGCGGTCGTCGCGCTCGTCAGCCGTTTTTTCTCTTCGCGGACCCAGTTCAGTTGTTGCATGATTTGTCGTTTCCATTTTTGATCACTCACACGTAAACACCCTTCCTCTTTTCAACTCTTTCTTAGTCTACGGAAGCAGTTCAAAGGCTACTTGAAGGACTTGCAAGGTTTTTGTAAAGACTTCATGAAGCTTTTTTGGATTTTCCTTACATTCCAGTTCAGTCAACCTGTATTTCCTAGGAAATCGACCGCTTTCACTTTCTTGTCCGTGGAAGTCATTCACATGTTTTCAAAAACGAATCCTATGCACCCTGATTGTTTTGGATTTAAAAAACGGGGAAACATTACTACGTATTGATAAAAGGAGATGACTGGACATGTTAAACGAAAAAAATCATGATTTACCAGATGAAAAGGCAGACGTTGGTCTTCACCCGGATCCTGATCCAGCTGAGACATCCGATCCCGGAATCAAGCCTGCGGAAACACAACATCCGGATCCTGATCCTGAAGAGCTCGAGCGCGATCGAAAAGATTCATGAATCTTACGCCATTGAAAAAGAGGTTGCGGAAATGATTCCGCAACCTCTTTTGGCATATTTACTTCACTTTTACTAATAGTTTCCCCGTGTTCGACCCATCGAACAAGCCAAGGAAAGCATCTGGTACACGATCGAATCCTTCAAAGATCGTTTCTTCGTATTGTAACTTTCCTTCACTAACCCATTGACCGAGTTGCTCAGCCGCCTCCTTGAATCGTTTGCCATAATCGCCCACTAAGAAACCTTGCATGCGCGCACGCGCGATGATTAATTTCGATTGAACACGTGGACCGATGTCCTGTTGTGCGTTATATCCAGAAATGGCACCGCAGACTGGTACCCGCGCGAATGGATTGAGTCGATCAAGAACTGCATCACCGATTTCCCCACCGACGTTTTCAAAATAGACATCGATGCCGTCTGGACATGTCCGGTCTAACGCTTCCCGGATGTCTTCCGTTTTATAATTGATGACTTCATCAAAACCAAGATCTGCTTTCAAGTGTTGTAGCTTTTCGTCACTTCCTGCGATTCCGACGACACGTGCGCCTTTGATTTTAGCGATTTGACCAACGATCGATCCAACAGCCCCTGCTGCTGCCGATACGACGACCGTTTCCCCTGGTTGTGGATTCCCGATATCAAGCAATCCGAAATACGCTGTCATCCCTGTCATTCCGAGAACACCAAGTGCTGTTGAAATCGGTGCGATTTGCTCATCGATTTTACGAACGGTTTTCGCATCGACGACTACTTTTGTTGCCCAATCGAGCATCCCGACAACGACATCACCTGACTTGATCCCTTCACTTTTAGACTCGATGACACGTGCTACGACACCTCCGTGAATCGGTTCATCAATCTCAAATGGTTGCGAATAAGAACGCGCATCGTTCATACGACCCCGCATATATGGATCGACCGAGATATAGAGTGACTCCAGTGCGACTTGTCCTTCCTTCAGCTCTGTTAACTCAAATGATTCATAGCGGAATGTTTCCCCTGTTGGTTTTCCGTTTGGTCGTGCTGCTAATACGATACGTTGTTCTGACATGATTCATGACCTCCTCATTCAATGTACTTCTTCACTGTAACAATTCCGTTTCTGAAAGACGAATCCTTTGCTTGTTTGGAATTTTCTAACTTTTTCTTGACGTCCTTCTGTTCTTACCGTAAGATAAAACACAATTCATAACTTTTATACTGTTATGCACAAAAGCATTACATAAGGAGAGGATTTGTATGGATTCATCTATTTTGCGTCAGCCACGTCAATTCGCTGTTCATGTTTTAAACGGACTCAGTATCGGAATTCTTGTTGCCCTCATTCCGGGAGCACTACTCGGTGAACTCGCTAAGGCGTTGTTGCCATACGTATCCGGAGCCCAGCATGTTTTAGATGCCACTACACTCGCGATGCGCCTTTTGCCGATGGTGATTGGTGTTGCCGTAGCCATGCAATTTAAAGTGACACCGATTGCGACCACGTCGATTGGACTCGCGACGGTCGTTGGCTCAGGCGTTGCAACTCGTGCAGATGCGACCTTCGTTTTCGTCGGCACGGGCGACGTCATCAATGCCGGACTGACGGCAGCTGTTGCGACGGCAATCGTCTTATTGATCGGTGAACGTTTCAAGACGTATACGGTGCTTGTCATGCCAACGATTTTGATTGTCGGTGCCGGTGGGATTGGTGTTTTGACGTATCCGTTCGTGACACGGATCACGACAGCGATCGGACATGTCATCTCAGACTTTACGGCACTTCAACCCGTCTTAATGGGTATTCTGATTGCGATTACTTTTTCCGTACTGATCGTCTCTCCGCTTTCAACGGTCGGTATTGCGACCGCCATCAGTCTATCGGGTGTTGCCGCCGGAGCTGCAAATCTAGGCGTCTGTGCCGCTGGATTCGGTCTTGCGATTGCCGGGTGGCAAGCCAATTCGCGCGGAACGTCGATTGCTCATTTTCTTGGTTCTCCTAAAATCCAGATGGCGAACTTCATCCGTAATCCCTTGATGATTCTTCCTGTCATGGGTAGTGCTGCTATCCTTGGCGCACTAGCAGGAATGCTCGGCGTCCAAGGTACACCGTTTAGTGCCGGCTTCGGAATGTCTGGATTAATCGGTCCGATCAATGCGTTACATCTGATGTCAGGAGGCTGGACATTGTTCAACATGACATTTGTTCTGGGATTATTCATCTTCTTGCCGGTCATCCTTTGTCTAGTGTTCCACCTGCTCTTCCGGAGATTCCGTCCATGGATGAGTGCAGAACCATACCGACTGGATTTCGAGTAAGTTCATCGTTATCGTTCTCTCATCACAAAAAAAGCCAAGCCGACCGTCTAAAAAATCGACGGATCGAGCTTGGCTTTTTGGTGCATTTATTTGATCACTGTCAGTAAGTCAAGCGGTGACTCGATGACATGGTCTGCCGAATCCCACTCGGATTGTGTCCCAAAACCGTACTGGCATAAAACGACCGGCATCTTTTCCTTACGAGCCGCTTCCACATCGGAAGACCGATCTCCGATCATCCAGTAGGACTCTTCCCCAAACTCCTCACGGTGCGCTCGTAAAATATCCGCCTTTTCTTTCCCGTTGACGGATTCTAAGCATTTCGGACTCGTGAAAAACGAACGAATGTCTTGACTATCCAGCACAAGGTTAAGATAGTGGTTGCCACAATTACTCGCTGTTGAAATGGTATGTCCTGCAGACACTAGCGCTTCTAATAAGGATCGAATTCCATCAAACAAGACATTCTGTTCTGCCATCGTCGCTTCTAGATGACCATGTCTTTTTTTACGAATCAACCGAATATCCTCTTCTGAGGCTTCCGGAATCGCCTTACGCCAAAAGGCACTTCCTGCTAAACCATAACTTGCTTGTACACTAGCTTTAGAAGGTTTTGGAAGATGCGGCATGTCCTCCATCGCCCGATGGATTGCTTCTGTCATCTGTTCCGTTGAATCGATCAATGTACCGTCAATATCGAATAAGATAATTGCCATGTTCCCACTCCTTTTAGATTTCTTTTTTTGCTTTTCTCTTTTTTTGAATCAAGTAGCCAACCGTAATCAACACACCTAAACCAATCCAAACTATTGGATGATTGAGATGGTGCAATTTTCGCCATTCATGCCCGACGGCTTTCCCGCCCCAAATGAAGATCGCCGACCAAAGGAAAAAGGAAATCGTCGTCACGACGGTAAACGTCCAGCGTGAAACACCAGTCAGACCGGCACCAATCGCAAATCCGATGCGCCACATCGGGGACAGAAGGAGAATATAGCGTCCCTTCGTCTCCATTTGTGTCTGAAACTGAAGCATTTTTGTTTCCGAAATCCGAAACCATTTGAATAAACGGTTCAATAACCGTTCACTCCCGAACTGACCAATCGTAAAGAAGAGGTTCTGACTAATGACGAAGCTCACTACAGCGAGGAACAACATGAATAGCAGATTCGCCTGTGCCGTGTGGACGAGATATCCGGCATACGCTAGCGGCACTTCGCTCGGTATGAATGGAAACATGAGCGTCATCATGATGCCAATATAACCGTATGACTCCATCCAGTGATGTCCCATCTTCGTCCCTCCTCCCCCTTTACCAACTATTTCTAGTGTATCGAACTTTCAAGAAGGCGTACAGGAAACGGCTCTTTTTACATCAGAAAGAGCGACTTCTCATAGTGAAGTCGCTCGGATCATCTATTTGATTAATACGCATCCTCACTTTGTACTGGTTGCGTACGGCGCTTTTGTTGTTCATCTTGCCAGTCACTGAAACGTGTCAATTCTTCAAAGACTGTTTTCGTGACGAAAAGGATGACCGCGATATCGTCTGCGAAACCAAATCCGAGTACGAAATCAGGTACGAGGTCAATCGGTGACACGAGGTAAATCAACGCTCCGATTACTTTTAAGATCGTCGTACGACGAATGTTGCGATATTCACCTGACTGGTACGCGCGAATCATATCGACGAATAACGTCAACGGTGAGAAGACGACGGACAAACGAGAGTTACTGTTTACCTTTGCAGTTGCTCGTTGTAACAACGAATTCGTCTTTTTCGGACGATCGATATAATCTTTTGCATCTTCGGCATATTGATTTTGTTGTTTTTCTAATTGTTGATTCGAGAATTTCATTCCTATTTTCCCCCATTCTAAAGTAACTTCAACGCTTTTCTATTTCCCTGTTCCTACGGATGATAATCCTGTCAGGTTTCAGGATATGATGGAACGGTAAAAAAGGGAGAGAAGCGTTACAGAAAGGATGATTTTTATGAATCATGTTAATCAAACCGTCATCATTACAGGAGCTGCGAATGGAATTGGTGCAGAACTCGCCCGCACCTATGCTGCGCATGGCGCAAATGTCGTTCTTGCTGATATCGATCAGATGACAGGAGACGAATTGGTCCAACAAATTGAAGAAGATGGTGGTACGGCTTACTTCTATCACCTCGATATCCAACATGAAAAAGACGTTCAACTGTTGATTGAAAAAGCGATTGAACATACTGGTCGCATCGACATTGTCATCAACAACGCTGGAATTATGATTCGAAAACCATTACTCGAATTATCGCTTGAGGAATGGGACCGAGTTCATCATACGAATCTGCGTAGCATCTTCTTGACAACTAAGGCGGCTACACCCTATTTGAAACAAAGTAAAAGTGGTGGTCGAATCATCAACCTTGCTTCGACCCGCGCCTTTATGTCGGAACCGCATACGGAATCCTATGCGTCGACGAAAGGTGGCATTTTTGCTCTGACCCATGCACTTGCTGTCTCACTTGGAGAAGACGGAATTCTCGTCAACGCGATTGCTCCTGGTTGGATTGAAACCGGTGACTATCAAGAATTATCACCTGAAGATCATAGTCAACATCCAGCTGGTCGCGTCGGAAAACCAAGTGATGTCGCTCGTGCGGCTCTCTATCTGACACACCCAGATAACGATTTCTTGACGGGCGAAACATTGGTCCTAGACGGTGGAATGACACGAAAGATGATTTATGAAGAATGATTCGTGCTGAGTGCCTTTCGGGGCACTTTTTCATTTCACAAAAACTATACTTATACCTTTTTCAAACATTAATAAACGTTCTATTTATATGATGTTACAAAAATATATCCTATGACATCATTCGGAAATCAATCAATCGTTCCTCAATTTTTCCTTCTATATCAACGATTCAAGCATGTCCTTTTACTTCTCTATCGTTATTTTCATAAATTCTTCATACTTTCTGTTAGTTTCTCTTGTATTTTTTTAAAAGAATTGTAAAGTGGATTTTTCGATTTTCTTGTTAGAGTGGGATAGGTAACACTTCACAAGGGAAAGGAATGACGCTTAGTTTATGAAACGACCTTTCGGAAAGTCACTCGGGCTATCGCTCATGACACTCACTTTACTCGCAAGTCCGCTCATGACGACAACTCCCGTCGACGCGGCAAGCTCATATAAAGAAAAGCAACAACAAAACCAGCAACAACAATCGAAGCAACGCGAGGCGTTGTCTCAAAAAAATAATCAATTATCTAAAGCACAGCAACAAGTCTACGCCCTGGATCAACAGATTAACGGGCTGACATTACAAGTCGTCGAAAATCAAAAGAAGATCGACGAAAACACGAAACAGATTGCTCGATTAGAAGATAAAATCGAAAAGTTACAAAAGAAAATCAAGAAGCAAGAAAAAATGCTCGGTGATCGCCTGGCAGTTCGTCAGTCTAAAGCCGATAATGCCCCGCTGCTTGAAGCCGTCTTCGGCGCAAAAGATGTCGGTGATATGATTAGCCGCTTCAATGCCTTCAATACGATTGCGGAAAGCGATGCTTCTTTGTTAAAAGATTACGAATCAAACAAAAAAGAACTGGCAGCTGCGAAAGAAGAATTGAAGCAGACACGCCAAGACTTGATTGAAGATCGTAATGTTTTAAAAAAGAAACAACGTGAACTGAAAGAAGAGAAACAAAAACGAACAGCCCTTTTGAAACGCTTGACGTCACAAAAGAAAAAAATAGAATCCAATATCCTCAGCCTGAAAGAGGCATCGGCCCAACTGAAGGCACAGGAAGCAGCTGAAAAAGCGGCAGCTCGTGCTGCAAAAGCAGCTGCCGCAAAAGCCGCGAAACAATCGGCAGCGCCAGCATCTGTTAGCAAGGCCAGTACGAAAGTCATCTCAAAAGCAAAAGGTAAATTCATCAAACCTGCTCAAGGCTCTGTTTCGCAAGGAATGGGTGCAGCAAGCGGAAGTAATGGTTATGCGTACCACAACGGAACAGACTTCGCTGGTCCACTCAACTCGCCAATCGTTGCGTCTGCAAGCGGAACAGTCATCTTAGCAAGTTCAGGTGGTCCTTACGGAAATCACGTCTATATCTCTCATAATATCGACGGGAAAACATATACGACCGTGTATGCTCATATGAATGCCTTAAACGTTAAACAGGGACAACAAGTCAAACAAGGACAGCAAATCGGTGTTCTCGGAAGCACCGGTAACTCAACTGGTCCACACTTGCATTTTGAAATCCACGATGGTGGATACCAGTATGATGCGAATGGACGGACGAATGAGCTCGATCCAGAAAGCTTCTTCTAATAAGTCTAATAAGTCGATTCAAAAAAAAGTGCACGCCTTCTCTTCCTGAGAAAGCGTGCACTTTTTGCTGTGTTCATTAAATTTTGAATTGATGTGTCTGACTGTCAAGCGACGTCGTCGTCGATTCGAGTTCTTGCATCAATTGATGAATCTGTTCGAACGATGCCTGTTGATCACGCATCGAAGCAGCAATTTCTTCGTTTCCGGCTGCAAGTTCTTCCATGACGCCACTGACTGTACTGACTTGACCAACGACATGACGGGCTTGTTGTTTCGAATGAACGAGTTGTTTCGTCACGTAATCGAGCGTTTCCGTCACACTTGCTACCTTTTGACGCGTCTCACCGAATGCTTCTTGAACGTGTGTGAAGTTCTCGACCTGATTCGTCTGCTCCCGCTCCGCTTGCACGAGTGCTTCTTGTAAGACAGCACC
This sequence comes from Exiguobacterium sp. OS-77, assembly GCF_000414195.2. NCBI lineage: Bacteria > Bacillati > Bacillota > Bacilli > Caryophanales > Exiguobacterium > Exiguobacterium sp. OS-77. The sequence goes on from NZ_DF239008.1 coordinate 2,343,572, forward strand.
ATCCTGACGAATCGAACGAACGAGTGAGAAGATTGAGCGCGTCGCCTCATTTGTCTCATCCGCTAACTTTTTAACTTCACTTGCTACGACGGCAAATCCACGACCGGCTTCCCCAGCCCGCGCCGCCTCGATGGCCGCATTAAGTGATAATAAATTCGTCTGTGCAGAAACTCCAGCGACGAGTTGCGCCATCTGTTCGATTTGTTGCGTCTGCTCTAAGAAACCTTCCAGTTTCTGACCAAGTTCGCGATTTTGTTCTGTTGATGCACATAGTGATGCGGCCTGTTGTTCCATGATGGAACTACTTTGAACCATCACGTGATCGGCCGCCTGTCCTTCTGCATAAGCCGTTTGTGCACGTTGTTCACTCTCTTCAAAGAGCTGTTGCATATCGGACATCGTACTGACTGTCGTCTGGATATCGTCCGACACCGTTTGTGTCCCGCTCGCCATCTCATTGATCGCATGGGTCATGTTACCAGAAACTTCAACGATGTTCGCGTTCTCCGTCGTCGCTTCCGTACTCATCTGACGAATCGTATTCGACGAACGACTGATCGTTCCGATGACCTCATGCAATGTTCCTTGCATCTGCGCAACCGCTGTCTCGAGTCGACCAATCTCATCTTTTCGACCGGATACGACTAATTCCTGCGATAAGTCTCCGTCCGAAATCTGTTCTGCTGTCCGGACGACACGGCTGATCGGTCGCGTGATGCTACGTGCGAAGTACCAGTTGTATAACGCAAGACCAATCAGGAGAATGAATGTCGCAATCATGACGGTCCGCGTCAGGTTCAATGTCTCGTCTTTTGCTTCACGTTGTAAGACATCATAAAACTCTCCATTTTTCGTATGTAACGTATAGAGATCACTGAGCACACCTTCGATTCGTGCGGCATGGGAGCGAATCTCAATCGGATTCATCGCGTCCGTCAGTTCCGTCCGTTTCGCAGCAAGCGTCTTATATTTCATATCCGCCCGGTTCAACTCTTCTTGAAATGCTGGAATCAAATACGTCTTTTGTAACTGGTTCAAGGCTTGTTCGTTCTTTTTGCTAAGTGCCTGTACTTGCTCCGCCTGACTTTCAGACGGTTGGCTTGCCAGTCGGTTCCATGCTGCCTGTTCATATAAGAGCTTTGTTTCAAGCTCTGAGATCTCAACGAGCTGTTTCCCGTAATCTTCGTTATAGGACTGAATTTGACGGAGTTGGAACAAAGTCCATCCCATCAAGATGACGACACTCAAAATCGTCACTAACGTGGAGAGTAAAAATCGTTTCCGTAACGTCATTGGATCGTCACCTTACCTTCGAGCACGTCTTGTTGTAGCTGCTCTAATTTTTTTCGTTCCCCGTCCGTAAAGTTCGTGTTTCGGATTGGAGCCAACTGGATTGCCCCTTCTTTGACACCCAGGACGACTTGTCCGGACTGTAGACCTTTCGCAGCCACATCTTGTCCGATTTTCGTGATCGCAAGATCAACTTGTTTTAGCATTGACGTCATGACAGCGTCAGGTGCGATCGGGGTCTGATCGCTATCGACACCGATCGCTTTTTTCCCCTTCGTTTGCGCTGCCTCAAGGACACCGCTTCCCGTCAACCCCGCTGCTGCGTATAACACGTCTGCCTTTTTCTGCATCATTTCGTTTGCGAGCGTCCGTCCCTTTTCAGGCGCTGCAAAGTCCTCTGCGTATTCGACGAGTACTTTTGTTTTTGGATTGACGGCTTTTGCGCCAGCTATGTATCCTTTTTCGAATTTTTCGATCAGAGGTGACTTCATCCCACCGACGAAACCAATCGTATTCGTCTTCGTTTGGATACCTGCAGCCGCACCCGCTAAATAGCTTCCTTCGTCCTCTTTGAACGTAACCGAGAGTACGTTCGGTAACGTCGATACAGCATCAATCAAGGCGAATTGTTGTTTCGGATATTTTTTAGCAACGGTCTCAAGATCCGTCTGTCCCATGAATCCGAGTCCGACGATGACGGTCGGCTTCTTCTTCGCTAACGCTTCGAATGCTACTTTATAGGTCTTCGTTTCGTTCAACTCTCGGTAATCGATTGACCAACCTTCCTTCTCGCGTAACAACGCCATACCGCTCATCGCCGCATCGCTGAATGATTGATCGCCAAGACCCACATCCGACAAGACGACTGCCATTTCCTTTCGTTCCTTGACTGCCCGTTCTGGATCATCGATGACACTGCCGCACCCTGCGAGGCTAAGTGTCGATGCCAGTATGATTCCACTCCACCGTTTCATTCATTCCACATCCTTCCGACATTCTACATCTGATTATCGGAAGCGATGTCTGACTTCTTAATACAAAATTTAAATTCAGAATAATTCCATAACAAAAAAATGCCCCTCAAAAAAAGAGGGACATTTGAGATATTCTTAGTAGTCGCTATCAGAAGTACCACCTGTAACGATTGCGATTCCTGCTGATGCGCCAATGCGCGATGCACCTGCATCGATCATTGCTTTTGCACCTTCGAAGTCACGAACGCCACCAGATGCTTTAACACCGATGTCAGGACCAACTGTCTCACGCATGAGACGGATGTCTTCGACAGTTGCACCACCTGTTGAGAAACCAGTCGATGTCTTCACGAAGTTAGCACCTGCTTTAACTGAAAGTTCAGCAGCTGTTTTGATTTCTTCTTTTGTAAGAAGGCAGTTTTCGAAGATGACTTTAACGAGTGTACCGTTTGCCGCTTCGACAACCGCACGAATGTCACGTTCTACTAACTCAAGATCGCCATCTTTTAATGCGCCGATGTTGAGAACCATATCGATTTCAGTTGCACCGTTTTGGATCGCATCCTTTGTTTCGAATGCTTTTACTTCTGGTGTGTTTGCTCCAAGTGGGAAGCCGATGACTGTACATACTTTGACGTCATCATCTGATTTTAAGAGTTCTGCTGCTAACGCGACGTATGTTGGGTTAACACAGACGCTTGCGAATTTGTATTCTAATGCTTCTTTACAGAGTGTTTCGATCTGAGCACGTGATGTTTCTGGCTTCAGTGCCGTATGGTCGATCATTCCTGCTAAATTCATGTTTGTTGTCCTCCTTAAGGGTATCCCTTAGACTCTGTTTTTATTCTATCACGCAAGAGGTCAGACTTCTATCTTTTTACGCGACTTTTCGGAGCTGTTTTTTCCGAATCCAGACACCATTGAGCGTAAAGACGATTGCTGCTGTCCAAATACATGTAAACGCCACCATGTGCGTTTTAGTAAATGGTTCGTGATACAGCAACACACCGAGTCCAAGCGACAAAGTTGGTGCGACGAATTGCAGGAATCCGACCCACGTGAACGGAATCCGTTGTGCCCCGAATCCGAATAACAAAAGTGGAACAGCGGTGACAATCCCGGTCAAGATGAGTCCGGTCGTCGTACCGACAGATTCGGTCATCGAAGACGTCCCTTGTACTTGCCAATAGCCTAGGAAAATCAAAGCCAGCGGAAGCGGCGCCATCGTCTCGAGCGTCAGACTGACCGTTGATTCGAGTGGTCGCCGCTTTTTGACGACGCCGTAAAAGCCGAAGCTTAAGGCAAGTGCGATCGAAATCCATGGAAACTCGCCGTAGCCAATCGTCAAAATCAAGACACCGATTGTCGCAAGGACAATCGAGATCCACTCGATCCGTGAAAGCTTTTCCCGAAAGAATACGACACCAAAGACGATGCTGACAAGCGGATTGATGTAATAACCAAGCGACGCTTCGACAATGAATTGATGATTGACGGCCCAGATATAGATGAACCAGTTCAGACTGATGATCAGTCCGTTTAAGAAAAAGAGTCGCCGCGTGAACGGATCGCGTAACGCCGTTTTCCACTTCCCAAGTGCTTTTTGAAATGATAATAAGATGAGCAGAAATAAGAATGACCAGATGATCCGGTGTGCCAGTATCTCTTCACTCGGTACGTTAGCGAGCATCTTCCAGTAGAGCGGTAAGAGTCCCCAAATGATATACGCGACAAGTGTCGCAAAGAATCCTGGTAGATTCACGTAATCCCTTCTTTCATTATGATACCTTCTTCATTCGCATTTTTCCTGCCGATAAACCGCTGATCGTAAAGAGAGCAACAGCAATCCAAATGAACAGGAAAGCGATGAAGTGAATCGTCGTAAAGACGTCATTAAATAGATAAATTCCAAGGAGTAGCGTCAGGGTCGGGGCAATGTATTGGAGAATCCCGACGTAGACAAACGGGATTTTCGGCATTCCGTATCCGAATAACATCAATTGGACTGCTGTTGCGATTCCGAGCATGATGATCGCAATCAATGCACTCGTCGGCATCGCAAACGGTTGACTATCTGTCACACCAAGCGTCAAGAGAGCGAACGGAAGCGTGACGAGTGTCTCTAAAAATAATCCGGATAATGGTTCGGCTGCTGCCTTTTTCTTTAGTACACCGTAAAATGCGAACGAGACGGCAAGTGAAAAGGCGATAATCGGAAATTGACCATAACCGAGCGTTAAAATCATCACACCGATGATTGCTGATAAAATCGCAATCACTTGCGGACGCGTCAATCGTTCCTTAAAAAAGATCAAACCGAACAAGACGCTGACGAGCGGATTGATGTAATACCCGAGTGACGACTCAACGATATACCCTTCCCCGATGGCGTAAAGATAGAGCGACCAGTTCCCACCTAATACGAGCCCTGCCGCAAGCACGGTATAGCGCTGGCGTTTGTTTTGCCATAATTGACGAACGAATTGGAATTTCTTCGTCAGGCGTAGTAACAACGTCACAAAGATGAACGCACTCAATATCCGAATTGAAACGACCGTCCATGCTGGAATACCAGCAGCAAATACTTTGTAGATCGGCAACAGTCCACCAATCACGTAGGCGACGAATGTCGCACTCATACCCCGTTTATCCACGGTCATCCCCCTTATGTATGAAGAAAGCCGCCAGTGGCGACTTTCATTGAACCTTATTGCCCGTCAAGCGTCGTAAACAACTCGCGTAATTCCTCTTCTGTCAAATCTCGCCAAGAACCAATCGGTAAATCGCCAAGCTCGATGTTCATGATCCGGACGCGTTGGAGACGCTTAACTCGGTAGCCGAACTCTTTACACATACGGCGAATCTGACGATTTAACCCTTGCGTCAAAATGATCCGGAATGTCCGTGTCTCAAGTGGTTCAACGATGCATTCCTTCGTTGTCGTACCGAGAATGTCAACACCACTCGCCATCCCTTGAATGAACGTATCCGTAATTGGTGCATCGACGGTTACGATATATTCTTTGTCGTGATTGTTTTCTGCTCGTAAGATCCGGTTAACGACATCACCGTCATTCGTCAACAGAATCAAGCCGTCTGAATCTTTATCGAGGCGACCGATTGGGAAAATCCGCTTCGGATGATTGACGAAATCGATGATGTTTCCTTCGATATCAAGCTCTGTCGTACACGTGATGCCGACTGGTTTATTTAAGACGATGTAGACAGGTTTTGGTTTTGTCTGAAGCGGCTGACCGTCGATTTCGACGACGTCCGTTTCTTCAGCTTGCGAGCCGAGTTCTGCTGTCAGACCGTTGATCGTCACACGACCTGCATCGATCAGTTTATCGGCAGCACGTCTTGAGCAAAAACCCGTTTCGCTAATGAATTTGTTGATTCGCATGAATGATATCCTCTTTCCTTAATTGAACTGTATTCAGTGTAGCGCATTCCTGAAATGAAAACAAAAAAAGTGGCAAAGAAAACCAGAGGTTTCCTTTGCCCTTTCGATTAGACCGCAGCGTCTTTTAATGTCTGCATGATGCGGACGAATTGACCATCATTCATCGGATAGCCGGCTTTCGTGATTTTGACACGAACGAGTTGTCCGATCATTGACTCATCGCCTTCGATTGCGACACGCAGATAGTTATCCGTGTAACCGACGAGACGACCGCCTGCTTCTTCCGAAAATTCTTCCGGAATGATCTCAAGCAGTTCTCCCTCGTATTTCGAAGCATATTCCTTCGCGAGTTGATCTGATAATGCGATCAAGCGCGCGACGCGTTCTTCTTTGATTGATTCCTCGACTTGATCGTCCATCATCGCAGCTGGTGTTCCCGTCCGTTTCGAGTACGGGAAAACATGCAATTCACTGAACTTATGATCATTGATGAAGTTGAACGTTTCCATGAACTCTTCTTCCGTCTCACCTGGGAAACCAACGATGACATCCGACGTGATTGCACAGTCAGGCAGGACTTCCTTCAGACGTGTGATTCGTTCTCCGAATTCCGCCATCGTATACTTGCGGCGCATTCGGCGAAGGACCGTATCGGATGCAGACTGGATCGGAACGTGCAAGTGACGAACGACGATCGGCGAATCCTTCAGGACATCAAGTACCTCGTCCGTGATTTGACTCGCTTCAATCGACGAAATGCGCAAGCGTTCAAGTCCATTGACGGATTCGAGTGCTTTAAGTAATTTTGCTAAGTTGTAGTCTTTCAAGTCTTCTCCGTATCCACCTGTATGGATTCCCGTCAAGACGATTTCTTTGTAACCCGCATCAACGAGCTGTTGTGCTTGCTTCAAGACATCTTCCGGTTGACGAGACCGCATGAGACCACGCGCCCATGGGATGATACAGAACGTACAGAAGTTGTTACAACCTTCTTGAATTTTCAGCGAAGCCCGTGTCCGGTCCGTAAAGGCCGGTACATCCAGTTCTTCATAGACTTTTGCTTTCATGATGTTTCCGACCGCATTGATTGGCATACGTTCTTCACGGAATTGTTCGATGTATCCAATCATTTTATGCCGATCTTGTGTTCCGACGACGACATCGACGCCAGGAATCGCCATGATCTCAGCAGGAGACGTTTGAGCATAACAACCCGTTACGCAGATGACACTATCCGGATTTTGGCGAATCGCCCGTCGGATGACTTGGCGACTTTTCTTATCTCCGGTATTCGTGACCGTACATGTATTGACGACATACACGTCCGCATGATCCGCAAAATCAACGCGTGCGTAGCCAGCGTCCTTGAACAGTTGCCAGACAGCTTCTGTTTCGTAATGGTTGACTTTACAGCCAAGCGTTTGAAAGGCAACAGTTGCCATTTCGTTCACCCTTTCAATTCAAAATGATACGAGACGGCGGAAAGGACATAAAATGGTGCCGTTTCCGTCCGTAAGATGCGACGCCCTAGAGCGGCTTTTTTAAAACCGGCATCCGTCAAACGTGCGATTTCTGCTTCAGCGAACCCACCTTCAGGTCCGATGACGACAAGAAGGGAATCACCTTCTTGCAATCCAGCAAGCGTCGTAGCGAGGACGGAGGCCTCCCCTTGTTTTGCTGATTCTTCATAGGCAACCAGACAAGCCGTATAGTTCGATGCATCCTGTAAGACTTCATCATACGCCACGAAGTCGACTGTCGGCAAGTGGGCACGGTACGATTGTTCGGCTGCTTCCTTGAAGATTTTTTCGAGTCGCTCAATCTTTTTCGGAACCTTCTTCTGATCCCATTTCGAGACGGAACGATCGGCTTCGAAAATTCGTAGATGATGGATCCCGAGTTCCGTTGCTTTTTGGGCAACGAGTTCGATCTTATCGCCTTTTGGCAATCCATGGGCGATCGTCACACGAATCGGTAATTCCGTCTCGATCGGTAGCGTCTCTTCGATCCGGGCAGAAGCCGCTTGTTTATCGAGTGCTTCCAGACGGCACCGGTAAAGACCTGTCCCGTCGAGTACGAGAATCTCTCCGCCGACTTCCATCCGCATGACGTTTTTCATATGGTGTGCGTCGTCTTTCGAGAGATGAAACACCTCTCCCTGACGCATCGAGGGCTCGACGAAATACCGTTGCATATGTTTACGCCTCCCGTTTCGCGATGATCGCGACCCAGTCCTCAAGCTTCGTTGTCTCGACGATCGTAAATCCTGCTTCTTGCATCGCTTGGACGACCATATCCTTCTTCTGACTAATGATACCGGAAGCGATGAAATGACCGCCTGGTAACGTCAACGTATAGGCATCCTTGACGAAGAGGAGGATGACTTCCGCTAAGATGTTTGCGACGATCAACTCGACCGGCTCACTCAATTCCTTCATCAAGTCGCCTTGGCGGACTGTGATCTGCTCACTGACTTCGTTCAAAGCGACGTTTTCCGTCGCTGATTTGACAGCGACTTCGTCTAAATCGAGTGCAAAGACATCTTTTGCCCCAAGCTTCGCAGCTGCGATCGCGAGGACACCGGATCCCGTTCCGACATCGACGACACGGTCTTGCTCTTGCAAGTAATTCTCAATCGCTTGAATACAGAGGACCGTCGTCGGGTGTGTTCCCGTTCCGAATGCCATACCTGGATCGAGCTCGATGATTTTTTCATCCGGTTGTGGCGTGTAGTCTTCCCACATTGGGACGACCGTCAGATGGCGGCTGATTTTGACTGGCTTATAGAATTGTTTCCATGAATGAGCCCAATCTTCTTCATCTACTTGAGTCAGCGTGACAGCACCCGTGCCAATCGACAGACCGAAGTTCGTCAACTGTTGGATGTCATGTTCGATGCCTTTGATCGTGTCCGTCAAATCGCTGCTTTCTGCAAGATACGCCTTCACGAGTACACCTTGTGTCGGATACTCGTCTCGTTTCGTCTCATCCCAAATTTCACCGAAGTTATCTTCGCGGTGGGACATCATCTCGAAATCTTCGACATCCTCGATGACGACTCCGCTTGCTCCCGCTTCATGTAAGATGTTTGAAACTGCTTCGATGGCTTCTTGTGTCGTATGGACACAGATCTCTGACCATTTCATTTCTTGTCACGCTCCTCTGTAGTGATCACCCTGTAAAGAATGTCTTGATCCGGCTGAAGACACCTTCGTGTTGCTCTTCGACACCTTTTTCATCGCTGATTTCATTGAATTCCCGTAAGAGTTCTTTTTGACGTTCCGTCAGATTCTTCGGTGTAATGACGACGACATTGACGTACTGGTCGCCATGGTGACCGGACCGAACGTTCGGCATCCCTTTTCCGCGGAGACGGAATCGCGATCCTGTCTGTGTGCCGGCTGGAATCTTCAGACTGACCTTACCGTGAACGGTTGGTACTTCAATCTCATCACCGAGTGTTGCTTGTGCGAATGTCAGTGGCATATCCATGACGATATGATCATCGACACGTTCGAATAGTTCGTGTGCTGCAACACGAACGACGACATACAAGTCACCCGCTGGTCCACCGTTGACACCGGCTTCCCCTTTACCTGCTAAACGAATTTGTTGCCCATTGTCGATCCCTGCTGGAATTTTGACACGGACATCTTTGTTTTTACGGACGCGACCGGCTCCACGACATGTTTCACATGGCTCCTTGACGATTTGTCCACGGCCATGACATGTCGAACATGTCGTTTGGTTGACGACACGACCGAACATCGTGTTTTGTTCGACGTTGATGTGACCCGAACCACCACATCGTTTACATGTTTCCGGATGTGTTCCTGGTTTAGCACCCGAACCGTGACATGTCCCGCAATCTTCTTCGACTGGAATCGTGATCGTCTTCTCGACACCTGTGACCGATTCCATGAAGTCGATTTCCTCGACGTATTGTAAATCCTGTCCTTTACGAGGTGCATTTGGATCTTGACGACGTCCGCCACCGAAGAACATGTCGAAGATGTCTCCGAATCCTTCAGCTCCACTGAATCCACCGCCACCTTGCGATGGATCTTGGTGACCGAATTGATCGTAACGTGCTCGTTTATTGTCATCGGATAACACTTCATACGCTTCCGATAATTCCTTGAATTTCGCATCCGCATCCGCTTCCTTGTTGACGTCCGGGTGGTACGTCCGGGCAAGCTTACGGTACGCGCGTTTGATTTCCGCTGATGAGGCATCGCGCGCGACGCCTAGTACTTCATAATAATCGCGTTTTTCCACGTGCAGTCTTCCTCTCTCTATTCCGATTCATTTCATACTGTTTGATTTTACCGAACTTCGTGCGACATGGAAAGAGCCAAAGCGCGGATACGCTTTGGCTCTCTCTAGCGCCCGAAAAATCGGTCGGATGAATTACTTGTTGTCTTTCTCGTCGACTTCTTCGAACTCAGCGTCCATGACGTTGTCGTCTTGACCACCAGCTTGTGCGCCTTCAGCGCCCGCTTGTTGCTGTGCCATGTTCTCGTAGACTTTTTGTGTCAACTCTTGGACGACTGTCGACAATTCGTCTTTTGCAGAACGGATTGCTTCGATGTCTGTTCCTTCGAGAGCTTTTGTTACTTTTTCTTTTGCAGCTTCTGCTTTTTCTTTATCAGCGTCAGCGACTTGCTCACCGAGGTCTTTGATTGCTTTATCTGTTGCGAAGACGAGTTGGTCTGCTTCGTTGCGTAATTCGACTTCTTCTTTACGCTTGTTGTCTGCGTCCGCGTTTGCTTCTGCATCTTTGACCATTTGCTCGATGTCCGCTTCAGTCAAACCGCTTGATGATTGAATCGTGATCGACTGTTCTTTGTTCGTTCCGAGATCTTTCGCAGAAACGTTAACGATACCGTTCGCGTCGATGTCGAATTTAACTTCGATTTGTGGCACACCACGTGGTGCTGGCGGAATGTCCGTCAATTGGAAGCGACCAAGTGTTTTGTTATCTGCTGCCATTGGACGTTCCCCTTGGAGGACGTGGATGTCAACAGCTGGTTGGCTGTCTGCTGCAGTCGAGAAGACTTGTGATTTCGAAGTTGGGATCGTTGTGTTACGATCGATCAATTTCGTCATCACGCCACCCATTGTCTCGATACCGAGTGAGAGTGGAGTTACGTCGAGAAGAACGACGTCTTTAACGTCTCCTGTCAATACGCCACCTTGAACCGCTGCACCGAGGGCAACGACTTCATCCGGGTTAACCCCTTTGAACGACTCTTTACCAGTGAAGTCTTGGATTGCTTTTTGAACTGCAGGAATACGAGTCGAACCACCAACGAGGATGATTTTGTCGATTTTGTCTGGTGTCAGACCTGCATCGTTCATAGCACGGCGTGTTGGTTCCATCGTACGTTCAACGAGATCTGCTGTGAGATCGTCGAATTTCGCGCGTGAGAGCGTCATTTCCAAGTGAAGTGGACCTGATGCGCCAGCTGTGATGAACGGAAGGCTGATTTGTGTTGAAGAAACACCTGAAAGGTCTTTTTTCGCTTTTTCAGCTGCATCTTTCAAACGTTGAAGCGCCATCTTATCTTGAGCAAGATCGATGCCGTTTTCTTTTTTGAATTCTGCTACGAGATGGTCGATGATTTTTTGGTCGAAATCATCTCCACCAAGACGGCTGTCACCAGCAGTTGAAACAACTTCAAAGACGCCATCACCAAGTTCAAGAATCGACACGTCGAACGTACCGCCACCAAGGTCATAGATGAGGATCGTGTGATCTTCGCCTTTTTCGAGACCGTATGCGAGTGCTGCCGCTGTAGGCTCGTTGATGATCCGTTTTACATCAAGACCAGCAATCGTACCAGCGTCTTTTGTCGCTTGGCGTTCTGCATCGTTGAAGTAAGCAGGTACTGTGATGACAGCTTCTGTGACTTTTTCACCGAGGTAGTCTTCTGCTTGCGCTTTTAGTTTTTGAAGGATGATCGCAGAGACTTCTTGTGGTGTGTAGTCTTTGCCTTCGACTTCTACTTTATAGTCCGTACCCATATGACGCTTGATCGACATGATCGTGTTCGGGTTCGTGATCGCTTGACGTTTTGCGACTTCCCCTACTTGACGCTCGCCGTTTTTGAATGCGACGACAGATGGTGTCGTACGGTTTCCTTCTGCGTTAGCGATGACGACAGGTTCGCCACCTTCCATTACTGCAACACATGAGTTCGTTGTACCTAAGTCAATACCGATGATTTTTGCCATGATCTATTTCCTCGCTTTCAATGATTGGAATAATAAAGTGCAAGCTGGTTACTCAGCTACTTTAACCATACTCGGACGAATCACACGATCGTGCAATTTGTACCCTTTTTGGAATTCAGCGATGACGACGCCTGATTCGTGTTCTTCGCTCGCTTCTTGAACGACCGCTTGGTGTAAGTTCGGATCGAACGCTTCACCGACAGCTGGAATCTCGACGACGCCTTCATTTTGAAGCGTTTCGACGAGTTGACGTTTCACCATTTCGACACCCGTCAAGACGGATTTCGTTTCTTCGTTTTCTGTCTCGATTTGGAGCGCACGGTCCAAGTTATCGACGAGTGGCAATAGCTTTTCGACGATGGCTTGTGAAGAATACTTCGCGCGATTCTCTGCTTCGACACGGTTGCGACGTTTGAAGTTCTCAAAATCCGCACGGAGGCGTAATTCTGAAGCTTTCGCTTCTGCGAGTTGTGCTTCGAAGTCTGGTTTCTCATCTTCGACGAGATCCGCTTGGATGACTTCTTCTTCTGTGACTTCGACGGTTTCAGTCGGTTCTGTCACGTTTTCTTCTTGTTGGAGGTTTTGATTCTGTTCTTTTTCTTCCACTCTGAATCGAGCCCCTTTCTATATTCAATCCAAATTGTTCTTATGCAATTCGGTTTGGAATGCTTGAAGTAGATGGATGATCGAGTTGATTCCCCGGTTGTAATCCATCCGTTTCGGTCCGATCAAAGCGAGTGTCCCGATCGAGACACCGTCGACCGAATAATGGGCCCGGATGACGCTACAATCTTTTAATGCATCCACATTGTTCTCACTCCCGATCGTAATCAGGATTTGATTATCGAGATTCGGTCGGAGAAAATCGAGAACGGCTTCTTGCTGTTCGATCAACTCGAGAACAGGTCGTAGTTTTGCGACGTCCTGAAATTCAGGCTGATCGAACATGTTGGCTTTCCCGCCTAGATAGATGAACGGTCGCTCCTCTTGATCCGTCAAGACGAGATCAAGTGCCTTCGAAAGCAACACCGTCTGTTCAGAATGCTCTGAACGGAAGCGACGGATTTCCTCGAGCAGACGACTGCGCAAGGCTGAGAGCGGCGTACCGCGTAACGTCTGATTCAGACGTTCCATCAGCCGGCTCGCTGCTTCTTGGGACAACGCTTGATTCAATTGCAGGGTCTTGTGTTCGACATGTCCCGTCTCGGTGACGAGAACGATGACGACACGACCTTCGGCAAGAGGAATTAATTCCAGATGATGCAAGCGTTGTCCTTCTTCTTTTGGTCCAAGTACAAGCGTCGTGTAATGGGTTAAATCGCTCAACAGGTCTGCTGTGTGCCGAATCAACCGATCATTCTCATTCACGGAATGGGCAAAGAGTGATTTCAATGCCTGCGCTTCTTTTGGTGTGATGCTTTCCGGACGAATCAGATGGTCGACATAAAAACGATATCCGAGTTCGGAAGGAATCCGTCCTGCGGAAGTGTGTGGCTTTTCAATCAGACCCATCTCTTCGAGGTCCGCCATCTCGTTACGAATGGTCGCGGAACTGAACGTCACGTCGTCTCGCTTGGAGAGCGTCCGTGAGCCGACGGGTTGAGCAGTCTTGATGTAATCATCGACGATTGCACGTAAAATCAACAATTGACGATCCGTCAGCACCTTCTTCACCACCTTATTTTGTTAGCACTCACTTTTAACGAGTGCTAATTACATCTTTTACTATAAGGAATTGTCCGTCCGATGTCAACCGAATTGCGTGACCCTTTGAACAGTTTCCCATTCTGCGATACAGTGAAACAAAGAATGGAAAGGATGAATCGGATGATTGAATTATTGGCAATGGCAGGAGTCTTTGTCTGGCTGTTCATCGCGGTCATCGGAACGACTGCTTATTTTTTAAGGAAATCCAAAAAATGAAAAGAAGCGGCATTCCTCTTTATTAAGGGAACACCGCTTCCTTTCATTTATTCAAGACTCATTGAACCTGCGCTTCACCGATGAATTCTGCAAAGACTTCGTTCGCTAACGGAACACCGGCTGGCGTCAAACGGATATGTGTCTCCGTCTGTTCGACGAGACCGTTTGGCAACAAACGTTTCATGACATCACCAAACACATCTTCAAACGCTACTCCATATTTCGTCTGGAAACGTTCGAGTGATACGCCATCCTTCATTCGAAGTCCAAGGAACATCTCTTCTTCCATCCGCTCGACGTTCGTCAACGGCGTCTCTTTTCGAACCGGTAACCCTTCTGCCTTGATATAGTGCGGAATCGGTGCGATGTTCGCACGACGCGTCTGATTGATATAGCTATGTGAGCCTGCACCAAATCCGTAGTACTCATCGTTTTCCCAGTAGACGCGATTATGACGACTCTCTTTTCCTGTTTGCGCGAAGTTCGAGATCTCATACTGCGCATATCCACCTGCTTCGATCGTATCGATCATCACTTGATACATCTCTGCCTCGAGATCTTGCGTCGGTAGCGGTAACTTTCCTTTTCGCTCTTGAATCGCAAAGACCGTGTGCGGTTCTAAGATCAACGAATAGGAGGAGATATGCGTGATCGGTAATTGAAGTGCACGCGAGACGTCGTAGCGGACCTGATCGAGCGTCTGATTCGGTAAGCCGAACATCAAGTCGACGGAGATGTTATCAAACCGTTTTGCCGCTGCGTCGAGCGTCTGCGCGACTTTTGCTTCCCGGTGCGTCCGACCGATGCGTTCGAGCAAACCGTCATCAAACGATTGGACACCGAAACTGACGCGATTGACACCGCCCGCCTTCATGATATCGAGCTTCTCTTCTGATACACCGTCCGGGTTCGACTCGACTGTATACTCTAAATCATCGCCTGTCAGGGGCAACAAGTGTTTCTGGATGATTTCCATCAACCGTTGCATCTGTGGTTCATTTAAAGCGGTTGGTGTTCCGCCACCGATGAAGATCGTCTCGAGATGATCCGTCGGGTATTGTTTCAACGTCAGTTCGATTTCGCGTTCAAGCGCATCGAGGTATTCATCGACGGGCTGATTCTTTAAAAAGACTTTATTGAAATCACAGTAATAACAAATATGTTCACAAAAAGGGATGTGGACATATGCGGCGCGTATTCCCATTTCGCCTCATCCTTTCTCTATAAAAACCAAAAAGGGGACGCAAGCGCCCCCCACCTGTTTAATCTTCGTCCATGGATAGAACGGACATGAAGGCTTCTTGCGGTACCTCTACTGAGCCTACCATCTTCATGCGTTTCTTACCTTCTTTTTGCTTCTCGAGCAGCTTCCGTTTCCGAGAGATATCTCCCCCGTAACATTTCGCGAGAACGTTCTTCCGTAATGCCTTAATCGTCGAACGAGCAACGATCTTCGTTCCGACAGCGGCCTGTATCGGCACTTCGAACTGCATCCGCGGAATCAATTCTTTCAACTTATCAACGATGACTTTCCCGCGTTCGTACGCAAAGTCACGGTGAACGATGAAGCTGAGCGCATCGACGTTCTCGTTGTTGAGCAGGATGTCCATCTTGACGAGACGCGACTGTTGGTAGCCGATCAATTCATAATCAAGTGACGCATACCCTTTCGTACTCGATTTCAACTGATCGAAGAAGTCGTAGACGATCTCAGATAACGGTAACTCATACGTGATTTTGACACGTGTCGTATCGATGTATTGCATGTCAACGAATGTCCCACGCTTCTTTTGACACAACTCCATGATCGCACCGACGTAATCATTCGGTGTCATGACAGCAGCCTTAACGAACGGCTCTTCGATGAATTCGACTTTTTGCTGATCCGGCATCTTCGATGGGTTATCGACGTGCAAGACTTCACCCGCTGTCGTCGTCACGTGATAGATAACCGATGGTGCCGTCGTGATCATATCGATGTTGAATTCACGTTCGATTCGCTCCTGGATGATTTCCATGTGGAGCATCCCGAGGAATCCACAACGGAATCCGAATCCGAGTGCTTGTGATGTCTCTGGTTCGAACTCAAGCGCCGCGTCACTAAGTTGTAGTTTTTCAAGCGCTTCTCGTAAATCGTTGTATTTCGCAGCATCGATTGGATAGAGTCCACAGTATACCATCGGATTCATCTTACGGTATCCTGGCAGTGCTTCAGTAGCTGGCTGTTTCGCAAGCGTAATCGTATCCCCGACACGTACGTCGCCGACCGTTTTGATCGAAGCAGACAACGTCCCAACATCACCGACCGTCAATTCTTGCTGACGTAATGGTTTTGGTGTCGCAACGGCAAGTTCCAGAACCTCAAAGTCCTTACCTGTCGACATCATCCGAATCTTATCGCCGACTTTAACTGTTCCGTTGACGATTCGAATCGATGCTACGACACCACGGTAAGCGTCATAATAGGAGTCAAAGATCAATGCTTCGAGTGGTGCAGACGGATCACCCGTCGGCGCTGGTACTTTCTCGACGATTTGTTCGAGAATTTCTTCAATACCGATCCCTGCCTTCGCAGAAGTCGGAACGGCTTCAGATGCATCAAGTCCGATGACATCTTCGATTTCTTGACGGACGCGTTCGACATCCGCAGAAGGTAAATCGATTTTGTTAATGATCGGAAGGATTTCGAGATCGTTGTCGAGTGCTAAGTAAACGTTCGCAAGCGTCTGCGCTTCGATTCCTTGCGCCGCATCGACGACGAGGACAGCCCCTTCACAAGCTGCAAGTGAACGCGAGACTTCATATGTGAAGTCGACATGTCCAGGTGTATCAATGAGGTGAAGAATGTAATCTTCCCCATCTTTTGCTGTATACTTCAATTGAACAGCGTTGAGTTTAATCGTGATGCCACGCTCACGTTCGAGATCCATGGCATCAAGTGTCTGATCTTTCATTTCGCGCGATGTCAACGCGCCAGTTTTTTCTAAAATTCGGTCAGCGAGTGTCGACTTCCCGTGATCGATATGGGCAATGATCGAGAAGTTACGAATACTCTTCTGCCGCTTTAAACGGTCTTCATTCGTCATGTTTAGAGTCACCTTACCTTATTTTCAAACGTACATACGGTTCATTATACCAAAAAGCGCTTCACTGTACTATCTCGTTTTGTTTTACCCGAAAAACAAAATGTGAAGATTCCCTAGACGTCGTATTGCTTTTAAGAAAAACGTTTGCTACAATTGTGTTTGTTCTGTTGAACGATAACTGCAGATATGCGAATATAAATCTCGAATGAGTTTTATTGGAGGTGAATCATCCATGGCTAACATTAAATCAGCAATCAAACGCGTTAAAACAGCTGAAAAACGCCGCGTCGCTAACGTACAACGTAAATCGGCAATGCGTTCAGCGATTAAAGCAGTCGAAACTTTCGCAGCTGAAGGTAACAAAGACCAAGCGGTCCTTGCTTTCGCTACAGCTTCTAAAAAAATCGACAAAGCTGCTGCTAAAGGTCTCATCCACAGCAACAAAGCTGGTCGTGACAAATCACGTCTCGCTAAACTCGTAAACGCACTTTAATTCTTTCCGAAGAATACGGTGATGGGTCGCCACTAGGAGGTATCTCCAGTGGCGATTTTTTATATGATCTAAAATGGCGGACGAAGGACTCGTGTAAAACGATTCCTTCGTCCGCCATTTCTTGTCTTACTTGTCGTCTAGACGATCGATCATGACATAGTGAAGACCGATCCCTTCAATGAGGAACGGTTCTCCAACACGTTCCAGTCCGAGGCGCTCATAAAAAGGAAGTGCCGTGACGCGGGCGTTACACCACCATGCTGTCACTTGTCGTTCTTTCAATAGACGACGGGCTTCTTCAATCAGCGCCCGACCATACCCTTCACCACGCACGTCTTCACTCGACGCCATACCACGAAGCTGATACGTCGCTCCTGGCGCTTGTCCATGAGATTGTTCCGAGAAACTACCGATTGCGACGATTTGTTGTGCTTTTATCCCGCCGAGATGAAACGTCGATGCAAGCGCATCGTCTGGGTAGATACATGCTTCACGTGGTTGATGGGGACGTAACACATCATGCCGTAATGGGATGACCTCTTCTGCTGTAATGATCTGGACTTCCATCATCGTTTGCCTCCTCTTATAGCGTCGCTAAGCGAACAATCAACGCATCGAATAGAATCTTCTTATCACCGCGTCCTGTTTTCATACCTTCATCTGTCGTCGTGATGGCGATGAGTGCTTGCTCGAGCTGCGCAAACGTAAACCGTTTGGCAGACTGGAGTGCCAATTTGATCGCATACGGATGAGCTCCGACTTTTGATGCGATTTGTCGTTCTCCGTATCCTTGTTCTGCTAATCGTTTCGACAGCAACATCATCCGGTATTGGCGTGCCATCAGTCCAAGGAGAGCCAACACTTCCTGTCCTTGTTTTTCAAGGTCGCGAATCAAGCGGATCGCTGGTTCGAGTTGACGCTTCATCAAGTAGTCCGTTAATTGAAAGACGTTGTCCTCTAATGTCCGCGGAACAAGCAAATCGACATCCTCGATTTCGATTGTTGGTCGGTCCCCTGCAAACAACATCAACTTCTCAAGTTCATGGGCTAATGTCCCCCACATCTCAGCAGTCAAGAAAATGAGTCGCTCGATTGCTGGACGTTCCATCCGGTATCCTTTGTCGTTGACAGCATCCAGAACGAAGCGGAACAACTCTTCGGTCGTCGGTTTTTTTGCCTCTAGTACAGTCGCGCGCTCCTTCAATCGTTTGACGACGGTTTTTCGTTCATCGAGCTTTTCTGCTTCGACGATCAAGACAACCACCGCGTAGTCTGCCGGTTGTAGGATATAATCTGCTAACCGTTCGAGATTATGTTGTTTTTTATCTTTCGCTCCTGTCAGAAACGTTGCAGGTTTTGCAACGACGACACGGTAGTCGCTTAAAAAGGGTACCGTCTCCGCTTCATCGAGTACCGCATCAAGCGGTTGGTCGTTCAAATCGATTTTCATATAATCAAAGCGTTCTCCGTCCGGAAGAGCCGCTTTTACGATTTCACGTTCCCATTCTTCTAACAAGTGTCGTTCTGTTCCATATAATAAGTATAAATTCGCTAATTTTCCATTGACGAGCCAAGGAGTTTTCATCATTCCCACCACATTTCACAGTTTGTTCTTAACTTCATCATAGATAATCCTCTTTTATTCCGCTATACTAGAAGCGGAATCTATTAAGGGGGAATGCAGCATGGCACATTCAGTACGCCCACCAAGTGAAAACGCGTTCGAGAACGATATTCAATCAAAACGCAACGATGCGCTCGACTCTGCCGTTGGTTTTGGTGCATCATTCGGCTTCTTCGCAGTCTTGTTCATCATCGGTGTCGCAATTAAGTTCTTAAGTCTATAATCAGTAAAACAGCAACCTTGGGGGGTTGCTGTTTTTTTATTTTATCATAGGTTCACAGCCCGCTGAAGAACAAGTTACACTCCCGTCCTCATCCGTTCGAAAGACGATCCGATCTGTCCCGATCCGCTCAAGCACGTCCGGATGCGGATGCCCGTATCGATTTTTTCGTCCGACTGATAAGATGACAATCTTCGGATTTGTCTTCTGCAAGAGTTCTTCACCGGTCGACGTGTTCGAACCATGATGACCTGCTTTTAGAATATCGATCGGACCAATCGTTAATTCGTCCTCGATTGCTAGGCCAGCGTCACCCGTCAGTAAAACACGTTGTTTGGCAATCTGTGCAAGTAATATAATAGACCGATCGTTCTCTTCTTCTTCTCGTCCAGTCGGTGCAAGTACATGTAACCAAGGACGAATCGTTTGTCCCTTTTGAACGAACTTGACATGCGTTCCAGTTGCTTCGATCGAATGAATCAAATCGTTTCGCTTCTCATCCGTGTTGTCATACGCCCCTAAATAAATGGTTTTCACACGAACTTGACGCAGTAATCCTAGCAGTCCACCGACGTGATCGTGATCAGCATGTGTCACGATGAGACCGTCGATTTCTGCTTCTCCTCGTGTGAATAAAAAGGGCGCGACGATATGACTACCCGGATCAAACGGACGAAGCAGTGGATGCGTCGTTTGCTGATAAACACCACCTGTGTCTACGACGAACGTCTCTCCTGCTTTCTCAAGTACGATACTATCCCCTTGCCCGACATCTAAAAACGTGATTTGTTCAGGTACGTGCCACTCCGTGTAACCCCATGCCGTAAGCAAAAGGACCAATGGGAGAGCATGCCCCCACCATCTCCGTTCAGCAATGAACCAAGCGATTCCCGTTCCGACAACGACGATTGTCAAGACGATCGGAGAAAATGTTGGAACGGCAACCATTGCTAACGGCAGATGTTCCGCTAGCTGTAATGCTTGGTCCATCCATTGAATCGCGTACTGATGCGCAATCTGAAACGTCGAACTGAGCGGTAAAAATGGAAGCGTCGCAAGGAGGAACGATCCTGGCAGAATAACCCACTCAATCCAGCTACCAATTAATAAATTCAACAACGGAGACCAGATTGAAACCGTTGTTTGTTCAATCCCCTGTAAAAACAAAAGGGTTCCGAATTGTGCCCACGCACTGATAAGTAGCCAGTTCCAAGGACGACGAACCGAACCCATGAGTCGTCTCGACAGCACAAGAAACAGCGTCAGTCCGACCGTCAATTGAAATCCGATATCGTAAATGACAGTTGGTTGAATCGCTAATTGAAAAGCCGCGACCCCCGCAATGACCTCGACCGGATCTAACGGTTTGTGGAAACGACGACCGAGCAACAGAATGATCGCGACGAGCACAGCCCGAGTGACTGGAGGACTCCACTCCGTCAACCATCCGTAAATCGGCAGTAAAATCAGAACGATATCAAGTCGTTTTTCTTTTGTCATCCTGATTTTTCGTAAGACGTACAGCAGACTAAACACTAAAAAAGCGATATGTGATCCTGAGATGACGATCGCATGTAATAAGCCGAATTTCTTAAACCGTTCGAGCGTCACTTGATCCATTAATCGATCCTCACCAAATACAAGTGCTTCGACGTAGAATGCTTGCTTTTGTGGTAACAAGTCTTCTATCCGTTTCAACCATGCTTCACGTACCCGTCTTCCTTCTGCCGCATATCCAAGTGTCGGATGACAGGAATCAAACGAACGTACTTCCCACTTTCCAGCGTAACGATTCGTATGCATGAATTGCAGTTCGTCAAAACCTCCCGCATTCGATTGTTGACGGACATCGAGCGGTTCCGTATCGACGTGACAGGAGTAACCGATTCGTTCGTATCCTGTCTCATCTTCTGCAATCGTTGCCGTCAATAGAATCGATTGACCGTTGCTCTCCGCCTCATAGCGAATTCGATCCCCATTACGCTTACCTGATAAAATGTCAACAGACGAGACGTCGTGCGGTTCAGGTGACAGATGACCCATTCCGATGAATAGAAAACTCAGAATGAACAAAAAGAAAAGACGACCGATTGAAAAAGACCATGACTTCATGACAGTAAATAGCATCAGCGTCACTAACCACCAGATCGATTCTTTAATGGCGACAATGAGTAAGAGAACGAACAGCGCATGAAGTGGCATCAGTAGACGATCAGGTAGGATTTAAGCGATTCTAACGTCTTTTCCCCAAAGCCCTTTACATCTCCGAGTGATTCATACGTCGCAAATCCCCCCTTCTCCTCACGATAGGCTAAGATCGCTTCTGCTTTGGCAGGACCGATTCCCGGAACCTCCATCAACTGTTCCGCCGTTGCCGCATTGAGGTCAATCAGTCCTTTTGGTATCTCTGCTTTTGAGCGTTTCGTTGGTTTCGGCTGATCTTTCGTCTTTTTTACCGGCACGATGACTTCCTGTCCATCAATGAGACGTGCCGCGAGATTCATTTGTCGAATGTCAGCTTTCTCAGTCGTCTTTGCTTTTTCGATTGCATCCTTCACTCGATCACCGAGGTGAAATTGATAGGGTCCAGGTGCTTCTACCGCCCCTTTCACATCGACCATGATGAGTTTGTCACGAATCGAGGTATCTTTTTCTGCTGGCTCTGCTTTTGCCTCTTGTTGTTTATCCGTTAAGGACGGTTGATCGACCATCGCTTCATTCGAACAAGAGGGTAATGGTACGAACAATAAAATGATGAGTAGCAGGACGACGACGAGACCTGCGATCTGTTGCAAACGTGGAACGGTCAAGACGAATCCCTCCTTTTTCCACGACTCTAACAGGTCGCTACGGACTTCAGGAAACGAAGGAATACGTACTAACCACTCTTTTACAACATGATACGGTGTGTTATGTCGGATAAAGGTCATATCATCCATACCGTTACTTTGAATTAGCATCTGTTTGACGAACAAAAAATCCGTCTTCTTCAAGCAACACGAACGTGTATCGCTTAAAGAAGACGGATGAGATCACTTTTACATTTTTTCAGCAACGAAGAAAATCCGCTCGGCTGTCTCAGAAGGAGCATCCGGTCCAAAATCGCCTGTGACCGCAAGAACCCGGAATCCGGCGTCGCGTAACCACGTCACGTACTGTGCTGGAGGATACGTCCGCTGATGATGCGTTTCATCGACACGCTCATAGCGACCGTCCTCTTCCTCGATGAAGAAAGTCAGTTCATGGACGACAGAAAGCGGTGCTTCACCAGGATCCGCGAACCAGATATACGAACTTTGCTCCGCATGTGTCGCATATGTCTTTCCATTGAACAATGTTTCCATCTTGTATGGAGAGTGTGTATCAAACAAGAGACGTCCACCCTCTTTGAGGATTGCTGCTACATGTGTAAACGTCTGTTTGACATCCTCTTCCGTCCGGAGATAGTTCAAGGAGTCGCATAGGATCGTCGCGGCATCGACAGGTGTCGGCAATTCGATTTCGCGCATGTCTTGCGCCCAGAATTGAATGCGTAATCCCTCTTCCATCGCTTTTTCCTGCGCGACTTCGAGCATCTCTTCCGATAAATCGATTCCGAGCATCTCATAGTGTGCCGCTAATGCAAGCGTCGCCGTACCCGTTCCACATCCGATATCAGCAATCGTACTGCCAGTCGGAACGTATGCTTTGACCCAGTCGACCCATTGATCGTACGGGACGTCTTGCATCAATTCATCATAGATGTAGGCGAACTGTTCGTATGCCATTAGTTGACCTCGACTTCAACCTTTGGAGCATCTGCCCAGAGTTTTTCGAGATTATAGTAATCACGATCGTCACGGTGGAAGACGTGAACGACGACGTTTTCAAGATCCGCTAACACCCAACGTGCCGCATCGAATCCTTCGAGACGTTTGATCGGCAGGTTATGTTCGTGCGCGACTTCTTTGAGTTCACGTGCGATTGCCTGTACTTGTTTTTCTGAATTCCCTTCACAGATGACGAAGTAGTCGGCAACTGGTGAGATGCTCGACATATTCAGGACGACGATATCTTCAGCGCGTTTATCGTCGATGGCATTTACGATTAATTGTAATTCTTGTTCGACTGTCATAGGACGGTCCCCTTTCGTTTGGCCGCGACGAAGGCATTATAAGTCTCAATCGTTCGCGGAAAGATGATGGCTTGTTTTTTACATAAAAAATGAATCGTCTGACTGAGTGTTGCAATGACGGCGTCCGTCAAATCCTGCTCCGCTACTTCACGAAGCGCTTCGACACCTGGATAACTACGATTTGGTTCAATCGCATCCGCGACGAAGATGATTTGATCGAGCAACGGCATACCGGGTGCCCCCGTCGTATGATTTGCGATGGCCTGATAAATTACATCTGAATCAAGACCAAGTTCTCGACGGACAAGCTCCGCACCTACTGGCGCATGAAGCAGTTCGTCATCATAATCGAGTAAAACCCGTTGATTCAATTCAACGGCAATCGAACGCATCTCATTCGTATCGCGGTATTTCGCATAATCATGAAGCATAGCAGCAAGTGTTGCTTCTTCTTCGTCAACACCATATTTAAGAGCTAAGTGTCGCGCTGTTTCGACGACACCTAATGTATGCACATAGCGTCGCTCAGGCAACGTACGCTCAATGATTTGACGTGCTTCTTCAAGGCGCATATAGATTCCACTCCTCAATCCGTTGTCGAACGGCTTCCGGTACAAGGTAGCGAATGCTCCGTCCGCGCGCGACCCGTTGCCGGATATCCGTCGAAGAAATTTCTAGCAATGGCATATCGACCGCTTTCACACGGGCACCGCGCGGAATCAGATACCGACTGCCCGGTCGAGCGACGGCACCAAAGACGACTTCCTTGTATAACCGTTCGGCTTGATACCACGTATCGAGACTCACGAGTGAGTCTGCTCCAACGAGAAACAGAAACTCATGCTCCGGGTACCGGTGCTTGAGTGCACGAATCGTATCATACGTATAAGAAGGCTCTTCGCGCTCAAACTCGATTGCTGAGACGGAAAAAGCAGGATTCAATGCAATTGCTTCTTCTACAAGGCGTAAACGCTTGGTTGCGTCTGTGACTGTACGTTGTTTATGCGGTGGCACATTCGCTGGTACGAACCAGACCGCATCGAGTTCGAGTTGTTCCTGCGCTTGTTCGGCAATCAGGAGATGACCGATATGCGGAGGATCGAACGTTCCGCCCATCAGTCCGATTTTCATCGTGGCAATTCGAGCGTCTTGTTCTCTTTTGATTCTTTATAGAGAACGATGACTTTTCCGATGACTTGAACGAGTTCAGCATTCGTTCCTGCGACGAGTTCTTGTGCGACATCCTTTGGTGCGTCCGCACAATTTTGCAATACTTGTACTTTCAAGAGTTCCCGTTTTTCGAGCGCATCCATCAAATCAGCGCACATCGCTTCGCCGACTCCATTTTTACCGACTTGGAAAATCGGGTTTAAGTCATGAGCTGTCGCGCGTAAAAAACGTTTTTGTTTACCTGTTAACATGATTAAAATTCCTCCAATTGCTTTCGTATCACCTGCTCGCCAAGTGCAAGGTCAGGTGCTTGTCCGGTGAAGCGTTCAAATGCTTCAGCCGCTTGTAAGACGAACATCGGGACGCCGTCAAGTGTGTCGAGACCTTTTTCGGTCGCTTCACGCAATAGACGGGTCGGCGTCGGTCGATAAATAATATCACAAATCAAGGCGTGCGTCTCCGTCAATTCGATCGGACGTGCCTCGATATGTGGCGCCATCCCGACAGAAGTCGTATTGATGATGACGTCGTAACTCGTTAAATCAAATGTTTCTTGCCATGGTAGAACGGTTGCTCCGAATTCATCGGCAACTGCCTTAGAGCGTTCTTCTGTACGATTCGTGATCGTCACATCTCCGGGCAACGCAGCAATGATGCCTCGCGCCGCACCGCCCGCACCAAGAACGAGCGTCTTTTGAAATGACGGACGACGTTCTATCAATGCGCGGACGAATCCGATTCCATCTGTATTCGCACCAATCAACTGCCCATCCTGCCGATATACCGTATTCACAGCGCCTGCTTTTTGAGCTGCCGGCTCTAGCCGATCCAGATACGGGATAATTGCTGTTTTATGTGGAATCGTCACATTGATTCCGTCTAGCTGATGTGTGCGTAATTTTGTAATGATTTGCGGCAATTGCTGCTCCGTTACATCGATGAGGTCATAACAGCCGAAAAGCCCAGCCGCTTCCAGCCAAGCTGTATGCAGCTCAGGTGAAAGTGAATGGGCAATCGGATGACCGATGACGGCAAAGCGCATCAGACGAGCGCCTCACGTAAGGATACAGCGACACCTTTCGGGGCATAAGCAGCGACACGTCCACCTTTTCCGTGAACCGCAACCCACCCGAGTCCACTGAAGACGATATCCGTCTTCATGTTGTCGCGGAGGCTGAATTCATGACGGACAAGCGGCGGTAGCATCTCCCGCGTCTTTTCGTTTGGCGGAGACAACAGCTCACCGTTGTGGTTCGCGTATAAATCGTCTGCTTTTTCAAGCTTCGTCCGGTGAACTTTCAATTCGTTCGACATGTAGATGACGAATGAACGCTTGTTCCCTTCCATATAGTCCAATCGTGCAAGACCTCCGAAGAAGAGTGTCTGTTGCGGATGGATTTGGAAGACTTGTGGCTTGATCTCTTTTTTCGGTGTGATCAGCTTCAAGTCCTTTGCATCAACATAGTGAGCCATCTGGTGATGATTGATGATCCCCGGTGTATCATACAGGTTACAGTTATCGTCGAGTGGAATGTCGATCAAGTCTAGTGTCGTTCCTGGGAAGTGACTGACCGTGATGACGGCTTCATCTTCTTCACCGAAGCGTTTGATGACTTGGTTGATCAGTGTCGATTTCCCGACGTTCGTACAACCAACGACATAGACGTCGCGACCTTTTCGATAATAATCGATTTTTTCAGCGAGTTCATCGACTCCGTGCCCTTTTTTCGCACTGATCAGATGAACGTCGACTGGACGTAATCCAAGTTCTTTCGATGCTTGACGCATCCAGTTCATGAGGCGGTTCGGGTTGAGTGACTTCGGTAATAAATCGGCTTTGTTCCCGACGAGTAAGACATCGTTTTTACCGACGAACCGATGTAAGCCCGGTAACCAACTTCCATTAAAATCGAAGATATCAACGATTTTAACGACAAGTGCATCTTTTTGACCGATTCCGTCTAAAATTTTAACGAAATCATCGTCCGATAACGATACATCTTGAATTTGATTGTAGTGCTTTAATTTAAAGCAACGTTGGCAAATGACCATTTCACGATCAAGTGCAGATTTAGGTGCGTATCCTGGTGCTTTCGTGTCTTCCGTTTGAATGGCGACACCACAGCCAGCGCAGTGGATTTCTTCGATCATATTATGTTGAGCCGCATGCGGGAACGATATCCCTTCTCTTTTCACCGTAGCGCCCTGCTCGCTACTCCAAGAGCGTAACTTCCGACCTCTCGCCGTACATGTTGCGACTGCTGCCTTCCCTTTCATCTACCGATCTGACAGGGTTATTGTTGCTTATCCTGACGAAGTGTTTCGATCGGATGCTCCAGTGCAGAAGGATCTTCCTTGACGCGTTGTGTCAATTTATAGATTCCTTTGCGTTTCATCCGGCGGAAAATGACACGTTCCATCAGGCGATTGAATTTCGTGACGACACCGTCCGTCTTAACGACAGGTTGAACGTGGATGACTTCGATTCCAACGGAGTTTGCACCGAGTACATCCGTGAAGAGTTGGTCTCCTAAGAAGACAACTTCCTTCGCGTGATAACCGAATTCCGTCAATGCCCGTTTAAACCCGATAGGAAGCGGTTTTCGAGCTGGCGCAATATAATGCAATCCGAGTGGATCCGCGAACTTCTTGACGCGGTCTCCGTTATTGTTCGATACGATGATGACGTCGAAACCATATTGATTATTCACCATATCCAGCCAAGCAACCAATTCGTCTGGAGCATCTGCGATATTCCATGCGACGAGCGTATTATCAAGATCGGTCAAAATCGCTTTGACACCGTTTCGTTTGAGCATTTCAAGGTCGATATCGTAGATCGAAGCCACGAAATGTTTCGGATAAAGTCGTTTGAACAAGAATAAAACCTCCAGATAATGGTCTAGCTCTATAGTTAAGTTTAAGAAACAGTTATGCTCTTATCGTTCGATTATAGCACAATCAGGTAGTAAGAGCGACGCACAAAAGAAAACGGAAGGCGGACCTTCCGTTTTCTTAATAATACCGAATCCACAAATAGAGTTGGGATAGAATCAACGTTACGATCGTGATCGGTGCTCCGTAAATCAAAAAGCGCATATAGGTGAATTTTTCACCTTGTCGTGTCGCGAGACCCGCGACGATGACGTTCGCCGATGCACCGATCAATGTCCCGTTACCACCGAGACAGGCACCGAGTGCGAGGGACCACCATAATACGTCCACTTTCGCATCTGCTGGTGATAATCCAATTCCAGCAGCTACATCATTGATGAGTGGAATCATCGTCGCAACGAACGGGATATTATCGATCGTCGCACTGGCGATACCAGACAACCAAAGAACAGCAGTCGCTGTCGTCTGAATGTCACCGCCTGTCAGATCAATCGTCTTTTCAGCAAGGTAGCGAATGATACCTGCTTCTTGAATCCCGCCGACGAGCACGAATAGTCCAGCGAAGAAGAAGATCGTCGTCCATTCAACACGAGCAAAGATTCCTTCTAGCTGATGATCGTTTTCAATCGTCAGCAACATCAGGATTGTCGCTCCAAGAATCGCGATCGCCGGTGCTTCGAGATGGAGTCCGATGCGATCAAGCACCGGATGCAGTACGAACAGCGCAATCGTACTGACGAGGACGATACTGCTTCGTGCGACCAATTTTCGACTGACGATATAACTCTTCTCATCGATTTCCATCAGTTTCTGCCGATCTTCCGCTTCAACATGTAGTTGCTTCCGGAAGACGAAGTAAAGAATGCCGATCGTTACGACCGTGATGACGAGGATGATTGGTGCGAGATTCACTAAAAAGGCATTGAACGTCAAGTGTGGATTCGCAGCACCAATCATGATGTTCGGTGGATCCCCGATCAACGTTGCTGTTCCACCGATATTCGCAAATAGGACTTCTGCGAGCAAGAATGGAAACGGCGCGATCTTCAGTATCTTCGTAATCGAAAACGTGATTGGAACGATCAATAGAACCGTCGTGACGTTATCAAGGAATGCAGATCCGAGTGCTGTCAATGCGGACAGTAAAACCAATACCTTGATCGGATCACCTTTTGTCGTCTTCGCAGCGCGGATCGCGATGTATTCGAACAAGCCAGATTGATTGGCAATCGTGACGAGAATCATCATCCCAATCAATAAGACGATTGTTCCCCACTCGATATATTCAAACAATGCAGTCTCGAGATCCACAATGCCGATGATGACCATCGCGAGCGCTCCAAGTAAGGCAACGATTGCTCGACTAATTTTTTCACTGATGATGAAGCCATAGGTCACTAAAAAAATAATGAGTGCGATATACGTTTGGACCTGCGTACTTCCGATTTCTGCTAATGCCAGTGCCGGCATGATTCATTCCTCCTAAATGTAAGGAGACGCCCATAACGGGCGCCTCGCTGTCATGAATGCCATTGTCCGAGGCGTTGCCCCATTAAAACCGGTCCAATCGCTTGGCTGTCTAACGTCAATGCATCTTTCGGACAAATCAGGACGACCGTCGAACCGAATGAGAAGTATCCAAACTCATCCCCGCGACGAAGGTCCTTCGACTCGTTCGTCCGAACGATCGAGTTAACGTTCAGTGCACCGACCATGACATGTTCAAGTGCATGTTTCCCTTGGACGATGCGCGTCACGCGACGGTAATTACGTGTCAACGGGCGAAGCGCATGTGTAAGACCAATCTCATTCACCGGTGCCGAATCGCGACCGAGCGTATAGCTCGTCCGGACTGTTCCATCCATCGGCACATGAACCCGGTGATAGTTTTGCGGACTTAAGTAAAAGATCATCACACGTCCACCAACATATTGCTGTGCTTCATGATGGGAACCGAGTAACTCGGATACCGTATACGATTGTCCTTTGACAGTAAAGCGGCTATCAGCCGTCAAATCGTCAACGACAGACAATACACCGTCACACGGACTGACGAATGCACCTTCTGCTTGATCGATCGGTCGCATTTCCGGTTTGACATGACGAATGAAAACGTCATGTAAACTCGAATACGCTTCTAAATTCTGAGTCGCTTCTGTCATATTTAAATCGTATGCCTGAACGAACGGACGGATGAACGGACGACTGATACGGCTCATCGCAAACCGTTTCAGTTGTTTAGCAACAAGCGGGTGTCCATTTAATTCGAACACGCGAGAGTAAAACCATTTTTTAATCATTGAGATCACCAGATGATTCTTCTTTTGAGTCCTTTACGTCTTTTCCAGCGAAGAACTCTTTATAGCTGTCTTCTGTTTGTTCACCTGCTACGCGTCCGACTTCCTTACCGTCTTTAAAGTGAACGACCGTCGGTGTACCCTCGATGCCAAACGTGTCCCAAGCCGACTGTTCGACAGCAAGATCGATCTGTTCGAATGGAATGTCTTGTTTTTCACCAAGCGGAACGAGATATGGTTTTACTTTTTCACAGTGGACGCATCCCGTTTGATAGAAATACGTATAGAATTCATCACCGGATTTCACTTTATCTGCGACTTGTGTAGCCGTTAGATTGCCATTCTTCGATGCAGAATCTTCTCGATCCGTGAAGACGAGCAGTAACCCCCCAACCAATACGATCAAGGCGATGACTCCCGCTGTAATCCAATTCGCCTTGGATTGCGGTTTTTTCGTGTTTTTTCGTTTCGACTTCTTTGACACGTCTATCCCTCCGTCATTCTGGTATTAGCCATTTTTTCTGAATCATTATAGCATGACCATTCGCAAGAATCGTATCGATTTGCAAAGCGTCATCAATCAGTAACAGATCCGCTCGTTCTCCAACCGCGATTCGCCCGCCTGGTATACCATATGCATCCGCGACATGCCGCGTAATCGTCGCGATTGCCTGATCAAAAGCAACACCCTGCTCCACTGCATCGCGTACGGCTTGCATCAAGGAAGAGGGTTTTCCTGTATCAATTCGCACTAATCGACCTGCCTCATCAAACGCCGGAAGACTTGCGCCAGCATCGCTCGACATCGTGATCTGCTCGAGTGGAATTCCCGCTGCTAAAGCACGGGCGACAGCCTGTCCTGCTGGAATCTCGCCTTCCGCAATGAAAGTTTCCGTCGTACACGTCGTGAAATCGATCCGTCCTCCTCGTTTCGCCCAGGCAAGTCCCGCTTCAAAGATTCGTTCACTTCGGTTGATATGCGTCGGAAGGAATTGTCCGATGGGGAGGTCCGTCGTATCAATCACCTCATGTAACAGATCGAGCCCTTGTTTCCCGTCTCCGATATGGACGTTCATCGTTCCCGACACTCCTTTGACCATGCCGGCAATTCGGGCTTCTGACGCTAATCGCGCGAGTTCATGAGCCGTCGGTTGTGTCGATCGGTGATCGTTGATGGCAATCTCTCCGATGCCAATCACTTCATTGATGAGGATGATATCATGTCCTGTCGATTGCGTCAGGAAGACCGGCGGAACCATATAACTTCCGCTTAATAGAAAGGGACGGATACCAGATGCAGCATATCCCCGTATATGTGCCAGTAGATCGATTCCAGTTCGCGTCCAGCCGTCCGTTCCGAGCAATCCGACAACCGTCGTGACACCACCTTCGAATATGTCGCGAACAGTCAACGGTGCCGTTCGCGTGGCAAATCCGCCTTCTCCTCCTCCACCGATCGGATGTAAGTGTCCGTCGATGAATCCGGGGACTAGCCGTTTGTTGCGACCATCAATCCGGTGCGTAATCAGTGCTTCATCTATGGTGTAGGAACCGATTCCGATGATCTGGTTTCCTGCGATGTAGACATTTTGCGGCATCTCTTGCCACAGAACCTGTTCGATGACGATCATCAATCATTCCTCCTTAAGACAAAAAGCGAGCCTATCGCCCATATGACGACATCTCGCTTTTCCTTATTCTGCCTTAGTCCCTTGACCAAGACCTAAATCTTCATTGACGGCATCGAGTGCGAAGACGACAAGTGAAGTGACGACAGACATAGCTGTCGCGAATCCGAAGCTATACGTTACTGCATCAACTGCCGATACGATGAACACAGCCGTGTTCACGAGTAAGAATGACCAAAAGAATGTAACGAGAAAACGCATGATTTCCCCTCCGTT
The DNA here is from genome assembly GCF_000414195.2 of Exiguobacterium sp. OS-77. NCBI lineage: Bacteria > Bacillati > Bacillota > Bacilli > Caryophanales > Exiguobacterium > Exiguobacterium sp. OS-77. The sequence goes on from NZ_DF239008.1 coordinate 2,375,202, forward strand.
TCCATAACGTACTATAGAGTTATCCTACGATTTGTAGTATACCATTTTTTAATCCAAGCAACAGCTTTTCTCTAATTTTTTCAAGCGCTTTCTTTTCCTTGAAAAACTTAATCGTTTCATACGAAGGACAATCGCTTCATATGCTACAGTAGAATTAACGAAAAGAAAGCGGAGGATTTCATTATGACCCGTCACTTAATTGCTGTCGATCTCGACGGCACCCTTTTAAAAGATGATAAGACAATCAGCGCTGCGAATATCGCTGCGCTCCAGCGTGCGCGTGCGAACGGTCACGAAGTCGTCATCGCAACTGGACGACCATTTCGTCACGCCAGGAAATATTACGAACAGCTCGGTTTGACGACACCGATCGTTAATTTTAACGGTGGTCTCGTTCATCACCCGCAAGATAATCACTTTGAAGTCCAGCATCATCCGATTCCATTAAAAACTGTTCAACATATTTTAGAATCCGTCGCTGAGACGAAAACACAAAATATTGTCTGCGAAGTCACGGATCATGTCTATTTTCAATATGACCCAGTCGGCATTTACGAATTTTATACCGACCATGCCTTATCTGTCACGACCGGAGATTTACGAAAGGTGCTTATGCATGAACCAACGTCTCTCTTGATTCATGCCAAAGGAGAACACGTCGACGAGATCCGCTCCGAACTATCTGGCATCCATGCTGAGACGGTACTCAATCGTCAATGGGTGAAGCCTGAATTCATGGTCGAAGTGATGCGAAAAGGTACAAGCAAAGCGGTCGGTCTTGCTCATATCGCACACCACCTTGGAATTGATTCGCGACAGATCGTTGCGTTCGGTGATGAGGAAAACGATTTAGAGATGATCGAGTATGCTGGACATGGTGTCGCGATGGGTAATGCCATCCCCGCGCTGAAGCATCTGGCAAACGGCACGACGAAGCGAAATGAGGATGACGGGATCGCGTATTACTTGAGACACGTTCTTGGACTCGCATGATAACAGATAAAAGGCACTTGCTGCATATCGCAGAGCAAGTGCCTTTTTCATTATCCTTTTCGGAAGTATCCGACGACCGAGTCCGTTGCGACGACGTTGATGAATACTGTCTCGTCCGCTTCCCGGCAAATTCGTTCAATGTCCCGCAATTCGTGACGCTCGATGACCATCATCAACGTCGCTTTTTCAGCTCGCGAATACGTTCCAATCGAAGGAATTTGCGTGATTCCTCGGATGATATGCTGATGCAAAGCCGTCGTGATGTCATCCGCATGATTCGTGACGATGAAGATCGTCAGGCGCTGATTGCTCGTATGAATCTCATCGACGACCTTAGACGTCACGTAGATGAAGACGATCGTGTATAAAGCAGTCGACCAACCGAACAATGCGCCTGCTAATAATGCGATTAAGAAATTCAAGACGAACAGATACAAGCCGACACTACGATCGGAGAAACGAGCAAAGATGAGGGCAACGATATCGAAACCACCTGTCGAAGCACCGAACTTAATCGTTATACCGGTACCGATCGCAAGCAAGACCCCTCCAAACACTGCATTCAGTGTTTGATCACCTGGTATGACAGCGTATTGAGGAATAAGACCAATGAAAATCGTCGTTGCCAAAACTGAAATCAAGGTGATGATTGTAAAGCTCCGACCTAACATGATCCATGCGAGCACGATCAAAGGGATGTTCAACGCCAAGAACCAGACGTTTTCCCCAAACGCAAATGCTGTATTTTGAAGGACTTGCGTCAAGATTTGGGCAAGTCCTGTAAATCCAGTCGAATAGACCCCACTCGGAATCAAAAACCAGTTCATGGCAACGGCGATGACGAATCCCCCAATCGAAGCCACGATCACTTTTAACATACTTTCCTTTACTACTGCTGTCACACGCCGTTCTCCTCTCATTCATAACTATCTTGAAACACTTTAGCACATTCAAATGTCGTCGGATAGTCAAGATTTCCAAAGATTGATGTTCTTTTTCATGATGGCGTTTTCATTTGTGACAAAGGTGTCCTGCTTCTTGTTACACAAAAAAAAGAACCGACTCAAAAATCGGTTCTTTTTTCTCTCTTATACTGTCATCGAAGCAGGAACTGTAATCTGTCCTCCTGCCGGAACTTCAACAGTTGTTCCATGAACGTTTAAGCTGAATGCTTCGCCTTCTGTTTGGGCGATTTCGACGGCATTTGGCTGTACATGGACATGGATATGATGACCGCGCCATTGCATCCGGAACGTATAGCTCGTCCAGCCTTTTGGCAACATCGGCTTGAAGGATAACGTATCGTTCGCCACCCGTAATCCAGCGAATCCGTGGACGATCGACATCCATGATCCAACCATCGACGTGATGTGTAACCCGTCTTCCGTATCATTGTTGTAGTTATCGAGGTCAAGTCGTGCTGAGCGTTGGTACAGTTCGACCGCTTTTTCCTCATAACCGACTTCCGCCGCAATGATTGAGTAGATACATGGTGATAATGACGATTCATGAACCGTGCGTGGTTCATAGAAATCGAAGTTCGCTTTTTTCTCTTCTACACTGAATCGATCCGTCAAGAAGTAAAGACCTTGTAAGACATCTGCTTGTTTAATGAAGACAGAGCGAAGGATCCGGTCCCATGACCAATTCTGGTTTAGCGGAAGATGTTTTGGATCGAGGTCAGCGACCAAGATTTGTTCCTTATCCATGAAGCCATCCTGTTGCATGAAGATTCCAGGGGCTGCCTCATCTTTTGGATAATACATCTTCGCGTCGATATCTGCCCACTTCGCCAGCTCCTCATCCGTCAACGCTAATTGATGCATAAGTTCTTGCAGACGTTCTGGCTCTTCTTGTGCCAAATGACGGTGGACGGTCTGCGTATATTCGAGACACCATGCCGCAATCAGGTTCGTATACCAGTTGTTGTTGACGTTGTTCTCGTATTCGTTTGGTCCCGTCACGCCAAGAATCATGTAGACGTCCTTATGCGCGACGTAATTGACACGGCTTGCCCAGTAGCGAGAAATCTCGACTAATACTTCAAATCCGTATTGTCCGAGGTACGATGTGTCTCCCGTGTAATTCGTGTAATTATAAATCGCATGCGCGATTGCACCGTTCCGGTGAATTTCTTCATGTGTGATTTCCCACTCGTTGTGACACTCTTCTCCGTTCATCGTTACCATCGGATAAAGTGCACCCTTCATGCCGACATTCTTATCCGCATTTTCTTTTGCTTGCGGTAATTGATTGTGGCGATACTTGAGTAAATTCCAAGCCACTTCCGGTTTCGACGTCGCAAGGTAGAAGTTCAAGCAGTACGCTTCTGTATCCCAATACGTCGCACCACCATACTTCTCGCCCGTGAATCCTTTTGGTCCGATGTTGAGGCGTGAATCTTCACCTGTGTAGGTCTGGAACATATGGAAGATGTTGAAACGAATCCCTTGCTGTGCCTCGACATCTCCTTCAATTTTCACGTCCGCTTCTTCCCAGTGGTGCAACCAAGCTGCTTCATGTGTCGCAAGCAATGGTTCAAAGCCTGATTCGAATGCGACGTGAACCCGTTTCATTGCTTGCTCCAGTAACGCATCGATGTCATGGTCACGATTCGTTACGAGTGCGACGAATTTTTCGACTGTGACACCCTCACCTACTGTGGCTTGTTTCGTGAAACGATTCGCGACGTACTGCGTATTGCCATCGACGACCTCACACCGTGCGCCTTCGACGTCCGTGATCATCGCTGCCGTCACATGCCAATCGAGCTTTTTCGTTTTTGATGTGACATAACCAAACCGTTCTTCAATTCCGTGTTCGACAGGAAGCCAGAACTTCTCGTCATAGTTCGAGTCTTCATTTTCAACATCCGCATCAAGATACGATTCAATGACGATTTCTGCTTCAAAATTGACAGGCGTCACCGTATATTGCAAAGCAGCGATTTCTTTATCGACGATCGAGAAGAAACGCTTGGATTCGACTTTCGTTTCCTCTACCCCATTCTTCAATAGCATCGTCCGTGTCAACACACCGTGTTGCATATCAAGTTCGCGTTTGAAGTCGATGACTTCCCACGTGTTCAAGTCAACAGCTTTTCCGTTGACGGATACTTTCAATCCCATGATATTGACAGCATTGAGTACTTTCGCGAAGTACTCCGGATAACCGTTTTTCCACCAGCCGACACGTGTCTTATCCGGATAGTAAACACCTGCGACATACATGCCTTGATGCGTGTCCCCTGTGTATTCTTCTTCAAACGTCCCGCGCATTCCCATATGACCGTTTCCGATCGATGTCATCGATTCTGCCAATCGATTATCTTCTGGATGAAAACCAAGCTCTGTAATTTTCCACTCATTGACCTCAAAAAGTCGTTTCATCGTCAAGTCGCTCCTTTTTATGCTACGCATGTCGGTTATCCTGATCATGTAAGCGTTTCATCTATACTATACATTCTTTATTGTACACATAAAAAGCATCAATGCAATCGTTTGCACGAAAATAAATTTCTTTTTCTGCAACCGCTTCCTTTTACTAGAAATCGATAGCCATTTGAATCAAAAAAAAGTCTATTTTTAAACCAATCGGCTTAAAAATAGACTGTCGTTTCATGCTTCAGATTTTCCGCCACAAGACTGACGGACGACGAGATAATGCGGGACGATGACGCGCTTCCCATAAGGGGTCGCATCTTCATTGATTTGTTCAATCAAACAATTCGTCGCTTCAAAACCAAGTCCAAAGATATTGATTTCAACAGAAGTCAACGGCGGGCTTGAGAATTCTGCGATGAACAAGTTATTGAAACTGACGACGGCCATTTGATCCGGCACACCGATCCCCATCTCATTCAGTGTACTCATGACACCAAGTGCCATCATATCGTCACTGACGACGACGGCCGTCGGCGGATGTTCAAGCGACATCAGTCGTTTGACTGCCTCAGCGCCTCCTGTCGTCATGAATGGTGCACTGACGATGTAGGATTCTTGAATCGGAATACCCTCTTCCATGAGAGCCGTCTTGTAACCCCCGACACGTTCTTGCGTCACAGCTAGGTCCTGTGCGCCTCCGACGAATGCGATACACTCATGCCCAAGTTGATGCAAGTACTTCGTCACTTCGCGACCGGCTAGATAATTATCCGTATCGACATACGTGACATGTGATGAATCACTGAATGGTTTTCCGACGACAACGAACGGAAACTTCGAATCTTGCAGAAATTGAACAACTTTGTCATCCGTACGGGAATACAGTACGACGACACCATCGACACGACGGCCCTGAACCATCGAGACGACACCTTCATATACTTCTTCTTCCGAGACACCTGTCGTCATATATAACGAATATCCATTTTGATGCGCTTTTGTACTGATTCCTCGAATGACCTCCGAAAAGAACGGGTTTTGTAGCGTTTTTGTTGCAGCACTTGGCATGACGAGACCAATCGCTTGTGTCGTTCGATTCGCTAGACTGCGTGCATGAACGTTCGGATAATATCCGAGCTCATCCATCGCCTGCCGCACCCGTTCCTTCGTCTTTTGACTGATGCGTGAACTATTCGCAATGACGCGTGATACCGTCGAGGGTGCGACATTCGCTTCCCGTGCTACATCCTTGATTGTTACCTGCATCCCCTTCACCTCACATTTCCCCTAGTTAAGTATTTTATTTTGTTTGACGTTGCATGCGTTTACGGTGAACGAGAAGAAGTATGAGCGCTAAAATCGGAGCGATCGCACCAATTGCGATGATCGACCACCAGTTGACTTGTGACTTTTCGATGACATAGCTGTTCGCACTATTTGCATCAAGCGTGATCTCATAGGCGTCACCATCTTGACGCACCAAGTCTGAGAATAAAAGTCCTCTTAAACGCTGGTCATCACCGATTTCTTTCGCAGACACGCGTAAGCTCGTCTTTTTTTCTCCAAGATTGATCGCGTAAACGACTTGTTGTTGTTTCGTCTCCCGTGAGTAGACTGCCATATGATCGGTTTTTGCGATCAAGCGTTGCTTCCCTGTTGCAAACGCTGGGTAGTCCTGACGCATCTCGTTCAACGTTTTTACGTACTGTTGCATCTTCTTGTTTTGATCAAATGTCATCATCATCCGGTTTCCAGGATCCTCGCCACCTGGCATCGCCACCTCTGTTCCTTGGTAGACGATCGGCATCCCCGGGGCAGCATAGAGTGCGAACAGCGCCAACCGAAGCTGCCGTTCCTCTTCGTCTGCTCCACCAATCTTTGCTTCCGTGATGAAGCGCTTGACATCATGATTATCAATGAAGGTTGCAAGTCCCTTGGCATTCGGATTAAACGTAGTATCTCGATTATAAACTGAATCGAGCTCTTCCGCTGAACCATTTTTGCGGGCAAACTGATCCTTGACTCCATAATAAAACGGGAAGTTCGTCACGGAATCAAAACCTAATTTTGAATAGGACGCGATTTTTCGCGGATCTCCATCGAATACTTCAGCCAACAAGAATAAGTCTGGATGCTTTTCTTTGACTGCTGGGATAAACGTTTCCCAAAATGAGGCTGGCACATGGCGAACTGTATCGAGCCGGTATCCGTCTATACCCGTTTCATCGACCCAGTAGTTCGCGACATCAACTAAATAATCGACGACTTCTGGATTTTCCGTATTGAAGTCCGGTAAATCGAACAGCCAGTTATTCTCGACTTCCGACGGGTTATTCCAGTTCATGATCGGTTGATTTTTATGGAACCACTCCGGTTTTTCTTTCACCATCGGATGATTTGGTCCTAAATGATTGACGACAAGATCAAGGACGACCTTGATATCCCGTTTATGCGCTTCTTTGACGAGACGTTTAAACTCTTCCTTTGTTCCGAAGTGCGGATCAATCTCGTAATAATCATCCGTCCAGTATCCATGATAACCGTTCGGACGGTTCTTAAAGATCGGCGTTAACCAAATCGAAGTGAATCCCTTTTCCTTGATGTAATCGAGACGTTTCGTCACGCCTGCTAAATCGCCACCTTGGAACGCTTTTGGATTTTCAGGATCCGCCTCTTTATCATTACTCGGATCGCCATTCTCGAACCGGTCGACCATGATGAAATACATTCGTTCTTTTTCCCAACCTGCTGCTTCACCCGTCATCGGTTGAAGCCCGATAGACAAGAGAAGCGGCAAGAGGAGAAGCATTATGCCTCGTCTCATGCCGCTGATTTCCCCCTTATGATTATCCTTTTGTTCCACCTGCTGTCAATCCAGACACGAAGAAGCGCTGGAATGCGAAGAAGAGAAGAACGATTGGAACTGCTGATAATACGGCACCTGCCGCAAATAACGTGAAGTTATTGTCGAACTGCTCCGACACCATGTTGTACAACCCGACCGCAAGTGTCTGTTTCTCAGGAGAACGCAGGACGAGCGATGCTAAAATGAAGTCGTTGAATGGTGCCATGAAGTTGAACAACGCGATGACGGCGACCATCGGTTTTGCGAGCGGTAAGATGATTTGCCAGAAGATTCGTAAGTGACCGGCACCATCCATCCGCGCCGCCTCATCGAGTTCTTTTGGAATAGTATCGAAATATCCTTTTGCAAGATACGTATTCATTGGAATCGCTCCACCCGAGTAGAGTAGGATAAGCGCCAGATGCGTATCAAACAATTCTAACATATTAAGCAAGACATAAATCGCAATAATGGCAACGAATTGCGGTACCATCTGCAACACGAGGAACAAGATCAGTGAATTTTTCCGACCGACGAAGCGATAGCGTGAAAAAATGTATCCTGTTAACGTGATTAGAGCGACGGAGACGACCATCGTGATGACGGCAATCTTGATTGTGTTTAAATACCACATGCCATAATCCGTTTTTGATGGATCGAACAAATCGAAGTAGTGAATCAAAGTCGGATTACTTGGGAAGATATCCGATGTAATACTTTTCCCTGGGTTGAGTGAAGTACCAACAACCCAAAGGAGTGGATAGACGATAATGATGGAGGCGACCGTCAAAATGAGATATGACAACGCCATGTTGATTCGGTTTTGTTTTCTCATATTAGATCATATCCTCATCTTTGAATGATTTTGAACGCTTGAACTGAATGACGGCAATCGTCATGATGAAGAACGACAACACAAGCGTGATCGCTGCTGCGAATCCATACTGCGGGTTCGCGCCAAGCGACAATTTGTAAATCCACGAAATCAAGATATCCGTTCCACCGGCCGATTGACCCGGCACTGCCGGTCCACCGTTGTTGAAGAGATAGATGATATTGAAGTTATTGAAGTTGAACGTATACTGCGTGATCAAGATCGGTGCTGTTGCGAAAAGAATCATCGGCAATGTGATCAAGCGGAACTTCTCTCCTGCTGTCGCTCCGTCGATTGTTGCTGCCTCATAAAGATCTTCTGGTATAGACTGCAAGATTCCCGTCGTCAGTGTCATGATGTATGGGAAACCTAACCACCACTGAATCCCGATCAAAGCAAGCTTCGTATACGTCGGATCTGTCATCCAGTCGACACCGTCAGTAAGACCGATCGCTGGTAACAATGTCGTATTGAAGACACCGAATGTCTCATTGAACATCGAGCGGAAGATCAAAATCGTGATGAAGGCTGGTACTGCCCATGACAGGATCAAGATGGAACGGAAGAACCGTTTTCCTTTGAGTCCTTTTTGGTTCAGCAAGACTGCAAGTCCGATACCGATTGCGATGACACCTGTCGTCGAAGCGACGGTCCAGACAAGCGTCCAACCAAGAACGCTGACGAATGTATCGCGGAAAATATCAACCGTAAAGATATTCAAGAAGTTTTGAATCCCGATCCAGTCGACCAGCTTTGCTGGAGGCGAGTTGTTGAACTTATAGTTCGTAAAAGCAATTAAGAAAGTAAAGATCAACGGTAAGACGACTGTGAACACTAAAAGTACTAACGAAGGAATCAACATCGCATACGGGAATCCATTATCGCGGAAGTTCCGTAGTTGCATCTTCAAGGAAGGTACTTCGAGGTTCATGTCGCGCAACTTACCGATTCGATACGCATCGATAAAGTTCCAGACGTAAATGGCGATACCAAAGACAAGTAAAATCAAGGCAATGATGCCCTCGACCATTAGAAAGATCGAGTGATCCCCCCTTACGCCTGGTACCTCACCGAGTGTAATCAAGCCCCAGATCGCTCCGCGATCGCCAGGACCATTTCCGGCTCCTTTGAAGAACAGTTCAAAGTTGACGAGAAAATATGATAGTACGACGACAAAAAATGTCGCGCCTTTAAGGAATTGTTTATTGTATAGTTGTCCTACTCCTGGAATGATCGACATCAGCGCCGCAATCGTGCGGTGGTTCGTCTTTTTTTCAGGCGTTGGATTCGTCGGGTGTGGTGTTGCAATCGCAGCCATCGTCCGTTCTCCTTTCCAAAGGTCATGTCTGACCTCAGGCTTCTCTTCCAACCATAAAGATGAGGGGGAATCCAAGATCCCCCTCTCTTTATCTCTTTGTCATGGATTCACGCGTTCCACTTACGCTTATTGATTGTTTGCTTCGATTTGTTGCTTGATTTGTTTGACAGCATCATCAGCTGATTTTTGTGCGTCTTGTTTGTTTGTTGCAACAAGCTGGAGTGCTGCTGCCATTGGTTCCCAAACTTGACCCATCTCAGCGATGTTCGGCATTGGCACACCGTTTTGTGATTGTGCAAAGACTGCTGCTGCGACTTCGTTATCCTTGATTGCTGCATCTTCTTGAAGCGCAGTGACTGGTGGGATCTCATTGTATTTTTCGAACATTGCTTTCGCGTTCTCTTCACCAGTGAGTGATGCCAAGAACTTCTCAGCCCACTCTGCATTTTCCGAGTATGCTGAAATCGCGTATGTTTTTACACCAACGAATGTTTTAATCGGCTCACCGTTTGGAAGTTTCGGAAGAGCTGAAGCTCCGAGGTTGATGCCTTTTTCTTTATAGCTCGCAACTGCCCATGGACCGTTCATGACAGCAACAGCTTTTTTATCGCCGAAGAGTTGGTCAAGTGCTTGACCACCGCCACCACCGATAAGACCTTTCGGGAAGAGACCTTCTTTGTACCACTTGCCGATGTAATCCATACCTTCGACAGCACCTTTGTTGTTCAAGCCGATATCTGCTGGATCCAATTTGCCACCGTTGTCTTTGAAGACATATCCGCCGTAGCCACCAATTGGACCGTGTGCGAAGTAGAAGTTATCCCAAAGCGCGAGGAATCCGTATTTGCCGTCTTTCTTTTGCTCTGTTGAGATCTTGTACAGATCGTCCATTGAAGCTGGTGCTTCTTTTAATTCATCTTTATTGAAAAGGAGGATTGGTGTTTCAACTGCTTTCGGATATCCGTAGACTTTACCGTCAAACGTTACTGCTGATTTCGCTGTATCGATGAATGGCTCAAGTGCTTTTTCGCCATCCTTGAGCTCTGCGATCAAGCCTTGGTCAACGACTGTACCGATTTGGTCGTGTGGAAGAAGCATGATATCCGGTCCTTTACCTGCTGGTCCGTCAAGTGCTACTTTCTTCTGCTGATCTGTCATCTTAACTTCTTTGACTTCGACTTTGACGCCTTCTTTTTCTTCGAACGCTTTAGCTGCTGCTTTAGTCGTTTCAGCTTTTTCAGTGTCTTCCCAGATGACGATCTTGCTTGGTTTTTTACTACCTGAATCTGAAGATGATGATTCAGAGTCTGATCCACCGCCACATGCTGCAAGTGCACCGATTGCCATGACAGATACAGAGAGACCTGCTACGAATTTTTTCATTTCCATGATTGAAATTTCCTCCCCAAGTTAACTTATGAATGATAAGTTTTAATGCACAACGTTTGCATAAAGGCACAACCATTTTCTCATGATAACAACCGAGTGGTTGTAAGCGTTTTATGAAAACGTTTGCATCACCTTTACATTTTTATTATACAATCTAAAATCCTTTTGACAAGTCCTTTTATTCAATTATTTTCTTACATTTCAAAAACTTTTTATTTTTGATTTCATTATTTGAATCAAATGCTAGATAGAATAAGTGCATAAAAAGAAAACGTTTTCATTTTTATTGTTTGCACAACATGATGCAAACGATTGCATCATACTCTCGACTTTTATCAGGAATCCTTGATTTCACGGGATTGGAATTGACTTTAAGAAAGCGCTTTACTATTCTTAGGTCGAAGACATAATCAATATGATGCAAGCGATTGCGTTAAGGAGTGACTGCCATGTTCAAAGAAGCTGTGTTTCACCGTGCGATGTCTCCGTTCGTCTATAAATATGATGAGCGAACAATCCACATCCGTTTACAAACGAAAAAAAATGACGTTGATCGCGTCGATTTGATATGGGGCGATCCATACGATTGGCATACTGAAAATCCGGATGCTGCCGATTGGAACTTCGATCCCTCAAAATCAAACTACTGGAATACATTTGAAACACCGATGAAGCGAAGTGGATCAGATGAGTTATACGATTATTGGTTCATCGATGTCGTACCTCCCTTCCGTCGTCTACGATATGGTTTCCGTCTCCATGACGGTTCAACGAGTCATGTATTCACGGAACGTGGATGGTTCGACGAAAAACCGCTCGATGATACTGGCTACTATTTCTGCGTTCCTTTTCTTAATGCAGTCGACGTATTCACTGCACCAGATTGGGTCCAGGATACGGTTTGGTATCAAATCTTCCCAGATCGCTTCGCAAATGGCGATACGACGAATGATCCAGCTGGTACACTCCCATGGAATAGTACAGCACCGACGACGACGAATCTTTTCGGTGGAGATTTCCAAGGGGTCATCGATCACATCGATTATCTCGTTGAACTTGGTATCACTGGTATTTACTTCTGCCCTATCTTCTTGGCGAAATCGAATCATAAATATGACACAATCGATTACTTAGAAATTGATCCACAGTTCGGTACGAAAGAGAAATTCAAGGAAATGGTCGATTTGTTACACGCACATGACATTCGTATCATGCTAGATGCCGTTTTCAATCATGCCGGCTTCCACCACAAAGCATTCGCTGATATTCGTGAACATGGTAGTCGTTCCACCTATAAAGAATGGTTCCATCTGCGCGATTTCCCACTCGTGACCGAGCCGCTACCGAACTACGATACGTTTGCTTTTGTACCTGAAATGCCGAAATTCAACACCGAGAATGATGAAGTAAAGTCTTACTTGCTCCATGTCGCCCGCTACTGGGTCGAAGAATTCGGAATCGATGGCTGGCGACTCGACGTCGCCAACGAGGTCGATCACGCATTTTGGCGTGATTTCCGTCAAGTCGTCAAGGAAGTCAACCCTGACACGTATATCCTTGGTGAAATTTGGCATGACTCACAGGAATGGTTGCTCGGTGACCAGTTTGACGCCGTCATGAACTATCCATTTACGAATGCCGCTTTGAACTTCTTTGCCTTAGATAAGACTAAAGCAAGCTCGTATGCGAACGATATGTCGCATGTGTTGTTCTCAAACACGATGAATGTCAATGAAGTGACCTTCAATCTAATCGGATCACACGATACACCGCGTGCGTTAACGCGTGCTGGCAATAACAAACAGAAGCTTCGTCTTCTCTTGTTATCAATGTTGACGTTCTCGGGTAGTCCCGTCATCTATTATGGTGATGAAATCGGTCTCGATGGCGATCAAGATCCAGGCTGCCGAAAATGTATGCCATGGGATCCAGAGGAGCAGGATCGGGAGTTATTCGCCTATACGCGACACTTGTTACAGCTTCGAAAGCAACATAAGACACTTGCGAACAAAGGACATATCTCTTTCGTTCATGCGAATGATGAGACGAATACAATCATCATGCGTCGCATGAGCCCGGAAGGATTGTATTATATCTACTTCAACAATTCAGATGTTCCTGTTTCATTGACCGCTCCACAAGCTGGTCGAGGGCTTGATTTATTAACGAACACGCACCAACAGACACTTGATGTTTCTCTCCCTGCGTATTCTGGAACGATCGTTCAAGTCTTATAACCATCTAAAAGCCTGTACACTCACCTTCTAAAAAAGAAGTTTTGTGTACAGGCTTTTTTCTGTATCCGTTCTCCAGGAGAGAAACGAGTTAATGAATGCTATCGAATTAGGGTATAGGGTACAGAAAGGAGGACATCCTCCATGGAAATTTTCTTTTACGCCGGTCTCATCCTCATCGGCTTATTTACGATCAGTTATTTGAGTGAACGATTCCATGTTCCGAGTATTCTGGCCTTCATCTTGATAGGAATCGTCCTTGGATTTTATTATGACCCTCCCGAAGAGCTGAAACTCGGAGGAGAAGCGGGCATCATCGTCCTGTTCTTTTTACTCGGTCTAAAATTTTCAGTGGCGGACTTGCTGATTCAGCTCCGTTCCATTTGGAAAGCAGGAGTCATCGATATTCTACTTTCGTTTGGTGGGACTATCCTGTTGACCCTATCGTTTGGCTTTTCAGTCGCCGAATCGTTTTTGATTGGCTGTGTCTTATATGCGACGAGTTCTTCGATTTCTGCTCGGCTGCTCGATCGGGAACCGGATAAACATCAGGATGTGAATCGCTTCGTGCTGTCCTTACTCGTCTTCGAAGATTTGATGGCACCAATCCTACTGACGACGGCCCCGTTCGTTTTAGGGACTGAGACGTTCTCGGTAGCAAAAATTAGTATCATCTTTCTCGGATTTGGCTTCTTCTTCATTGCTTTAATCATCATGACGTTATTCATCCGAAGACGGAAACGTCTCGTCGATTCACTCTACCGTCATCCTGATGCCGGCATCGGAATCATCGGGTTAATCTTGTTATTTTCCGGTATCGGTATCTTATTCGGATTGTCAGAAGTACTTGGCGCCTTCATCATCGGTATTCTGTTAACCGAACTGGATGAGACGCGTTATCTTAGACGACTAGTCACTCCGTTCCAAGACTTATTATTACCATTGTTCTTTATCATGTTCGGAATGTCATTCGAGTTGACTGACGGATTACCGATTGATCTATTTTTCTTCGCTCTTGTCATTTGGGGAGTCGTCTCTAAATTCTTAGTCGGTTACCTCGGCGGAAGGTCCTTTGGTTTATCGAATTATCATGCGATCGAATCTGGCTTTTGTCTGGGTCCACGTGGTGAATTTTCGATACTTTTCATCACGCTCGCTAGTGGTGCATTCGTGACGTTGACCGGGATATACATTTTTGTTTCTGCTTTTCTTGGAATTCTACTATTCCGTATCTCTACAGGATTGACGAACCGTACACATGCGACCGCACGAAAAATCAAAAAGAAATTGAATTAAAAAGACGTCGGCGCATCGTGCGTTTCCGACGTCTTTCTTCTATAAAGTATGCTTGATTCATCGTCCGACAAAAACAGGACGTTTTTTTTCGATGAAGGATTCAACAGCATGGCGATGGTCTTCCGTTTTTCCAGCACGTGACTGATAGATGATTTCTTGAGCAAGCATTTCCTCCAGGTTATTTTCATAACTCGCTGCTTGCAGCTGCTTGATGTACCCGATCACTTTTGTCGGACGATCTGCCAGCTGACGAGCAAACGCTGTGACCTCTTCTACAAATTTCTCTGATTCGATACTTCGTGTTGCTAGGTTGAGCGAAACGGCTTCTTCTGCTGAAATCGTGTCACCGAGTAACGCAAGCTCCGTTGCTTTTGCCGCACCGATTAGCCGGGGTAAGAAATACGGCGCTCCTGCATCCGGGACAAGACCGATATTGATGAATCCGAGCGACAATTTCGCTTCAGCGTGGACGAGCCGGAAATCGCAGGCAAGCGTCAATGACAAACCGGCACCTGCCGCTACACCATTGATGGCAGCGATCGTCGGTTTTTTCGATTTAGCGAGTGCCCGAACGACAGGATGATAATACTGTTGTAGATATTCACCGTGATCGAGCTCAGGCGAGACGGTTTTCAAATCTTGTCCTGCACAAAAACCACGTCCTTCACCAGTCAAGACGATGACACGTACTTCCTCATCCTGATTCGCTTCTTCTAGAGCGTCTGCCAACTCTTCTAGTAAATTCGACGTTAATGCATTCAGTTGTTTGGGTCGAGCTAGCGTTAGCGTTGCGATTTGATCCTTGACGACATAATGCATTTCTCGTTTCATCGGATTCCCCTACCTTTAAAAAATGAATGATTGTTCATTATGATGTATTCGTGATATTTTATGAAAATCCTTTTAAATCTCTTTTTTTTCGATGAAAGACAAAAAACCCTCTTTCATTATGAAAATCGAAGGCGTATAGTTTCAAAAAGATAAAGAAACACTATTCGTTTTATGAAACAAAGGGGATTTATTTATGAAAACAGTCAAGCAACCAAGCTTATTCCACATTACGTGGCCATTATTCATTGAGATTGCATTGCATATGAGCCTCGGGATCATTGCAACGTTGATTTTAAGTTATTACTCAGATAGCGCTGCTGCGGCAGTCGGTGTATCCAATCAAATTTTGAATATCTTCATTATTCTCTTTAACATCACCTCGGTCGGTGCAACGATCATCATTGGTCAGTACCTAGGTGCAAGAAAGACGCAAAACGCTCGTCAAACGGCTCGTTCTGCTTTTGCGATTAACTTGTATACCGGTCTAATCGTTTCTCTGACCGTCGTGTTGTTCGGAAGACAACTCCTTGGATTTTTCTCGTTAGAAGGAGAGACGCTCGTCTATGGCGAAACGTTCATTAAGATCGTTGGTCTATTCCTTTTCTTAGAAGCCATCTCATTGACACTGGGTGCGATTCTCCGGAGTCATGGATTCACTAAAAATGCTATGTACGTCACGCTACTGATGAATTTCGTTAGTGCTTTTGGTAACGTCATCGCTGTTCTTGGACTCTTCGGCATTCCCGTTCTCGGTGTTGCTGGTGTCGCTTGGTCGATCGTCATCGCCCGGACAATCGCTGTCCTGGTCTTGTTCTTTGTCGTTTACCGCAAACTTTCTTTACGTTTTACAGTAAAAGACTTGATTCATTTCAATCGTGAGGATGTGAAACGAATCATGAACATCGGAATCCCATCTGCTGGTGAAGGGATCTCGTATCAATTCTCACAACTCATCATCACAGGATTCATCGCAACAATTGGTGAAGCAGCGTTGTCTGCTCGCGTCTATGTATCGAATATCACAATGCTTTGTTTCTTATTCACACTTGCGATCGCGCAAGGAACGCAATTACTCGTCGCACGCCAAGTTGGTGCGCAACAATTTGAACAAGCATATGGACGGGCTGTGAAAACATTGAAGATTGCCGTTTTCGCAAGCTTCATCTCAGCTGTTGCACTTGCTTCATTCGGTTCATCGATTCTATCAGCATTCACATCGAGTCCTGAAATCATTGCAATCGGTATCCCACTACTTTGGGCAAGTGTCATTCTTGAACCAGGTCGCGCAATGAACATCGTACTGATGGGAACTCTTAAATCGGCAGGAGATGTTCGTTTCCCTGTCGCCATCGGTATTCTATCGATGTGGGGAATCGCGGTCGTCCTCAGTTATACACTTGGTCTTGGTTTCGGTCTTGGTTTACTTGGAATCTGGATTGCCTTCTCTGCTGACGAATGGTTCCGTGGCATTTTCGCCATGAAACGTTGGCACGGACGGAAATGGGTCCAATACTCACTCGTCAAAGGAGAAACACATGAGCAAAACGAACGTCGAGAGGCTTCTGAAGCAGTCTAAGATTGACTTTGAATCCCTCACTTATCCTGTTGATCTTGATGATTTATCTGCTGAAGCCGTCGCTAGAAAGATTAATTACCCCCTTTCGACCATTTTTAAAACCCTTGTTTTGAAAATGGTCGAAAATAAATATGTCTTCGTCGTCATTTCGGGGGAAGAAGAACTCTCTCTAAAGGCAGCGGCTAAAGCATTGCATTCGAAAAAAGTCGCGCTTGTTCCGATGAAGGAGTTAGAAGGCCTGACTGGCTATATTCGAGGCGGTGTCTCTGCAATCGGTGCTAAGAAGAATTTTCAGGTTCTCTTATCGGATCGTGCTATCCATGAACCATTCATCATCATATCCGCTGGAAAACGTGGACATCAAGTTCGGTTGAATCCTCATGATTTTTTATCTTTCACTCAGGGGATTCTCTTTACGAACGGCTGAATTCCATCTCCTAATTATGGTATGATGAGTAGTATCGATGAAGTGGCAGGAGGAATCATTTTGTGGAAAGATCGTGTTCGTAATTCAATACCCAACCTATTTACGTTCGGAAATCTGTATTGTGGTTTTTTAGCCATCGTCATGGCAGCAAAAGGTGATTTTCAAAATGCCACCTTACTAATCGTCATCGCGATGATGCTTGATAGTCTGGATGGACGTCTTGCTCGGATGCTTGGTGTAGCAGGCGACTTCGGAAAAGAACTGGACTCATTAGCAGATATCGTGACATTCGGTGTCGCACCTGCAATGATGGCCTACTATACGTATTTCTATGAATTCGGAGAAGTTGGTTTACTAATCTCTGCTCTGTTCCCGTTGTTTGGCGCATTTCGTCTTGCTCGTTTTAATTTATCGGCAACGAATGTGGCATCTGCTTATTTTTCAGGTGTACCGATTACAGCGGCAGGTGGTATTTTGGCCGTCGTCACGTTGTTTAGCGGACGAATGAACGACTTGATGGTCCCACTCGTCTTTACAGGTCTTGCCTTCTTGATGGTCAGTCGTGTCAAGATTCCAAGTTTTAAAGACATTCCCGTTCCGCGCCATACGTTCGTCATCACCTTTACGTTGCTGTACGTGACGTATGTCATGATTGCGCGTAGCAATGAGTGGTCGACGTTTTGGTTCGTTGCTGTTCCGTTGTATATCGCGTTTCTCCTTTTCTCGTTCATCAAAAAGAAGAAGCAAAAACAACATTCAAACGGATGATGATAGGAAGTGGTTCGGTTTCTCTTGCGAGAAGCCGGACCACTTTTTTTATAAGACCGCTTCTCCCTCGCTCGTTTTCAAGATATATGGGTATACTTATGACAGAAGCTATTTTGGAAATGGAGGAATGTCACGCATGGAGCAGTTTCATAAACGTCTTTGGATTTTCTTTTCGATTTGGTTCACCATCGGCTTGATCTTAGTCGGTTTTTCGTTACTTCCCCCTTGGCTCGAGTGGGCCAATGCCGTCTTTTTATTCGCTTCCGGCTTATACGCAGCTCTCTATTTTTGGCATGTCTTACCGAAGGGGCGTCTTGTCATCCCCTTTATCTTCTTTGGTTCGATCATCATTGAGTCGATTGGGGTCCATACCGGTTGGCCGTTCGGAACATATCGTTACGAGTCGGATTTCGGTGTCCAATTATTAGGTGTACCGATTACGATCGGGGCTGCATGGCTATCGGTCATGGGGGCGAGTCTCGCTTTCTCCCGTTTGTTCTCGTTTCGCTATAGTACATTGATTCTCGTTCCATTGTTTGCCGTCTGGCTCGATTTAGCGATCGATCCTGTTGCTGCTAACGTGAAATCGTATTGGCTTTGGCAAGACGGTGGCTGGTATTACGATATTCCGACACAGAATTTCTTCGGGTGGTATGGAACGGCGCTCGTCTTTTCCTTTTTCATCAATCGATATCAAGTCAAGGCGACGGATGCCGCACTCGAACAAAACAATCAGTATCTCTTTTTGATGTTGCACACTTTATTCGGTGTAACAGCAGGAGTTGCTGGTCTCTATGGCGTCACTTTGGTCAGTTTAAGTGCATTCATCGTCTATTTCATTGTGAAACGAGGGGTTATCGTTGAAAGAAGCAAACAAAAGCAAATTAGCTGAATCCGTATTTCATACGTATGTCGATCATGCTTTGATCCGACGTCATTTCCACCGTGTCTTATATCGAGCAGACGATTTACCTGTCCCGGGTCTCATGCTTGCTACACACAGTTCTTGGTGGGACGGTATGATTCTTTTTCATTTGGATCAGACCTGTTTCCATCACGACCCCTATGTCATGATTGATCAAGCAGGGCTTGCTCGTTTCCCGTTTTTCTCCCGTCTCGGAGCTTTCTCTGTTGACCGGACATCATTCGCTGATATCAAGACAAGCCTTCATTATGCAAAAGAACGACTTCAAAATGGCAGCAGCGTCTGGATGTTTCCTCAAGGCGAAGAACGTCATCAAGAGGACCGTCCGCTTCGCTTAGCAAGTGGTGCCACACATTTGACGCGTCATACGGATCACGTGTCTCTCGTCGCCTTTTATTATTCATATGGTCATGAACAGCAACCGGACGTCTATATCCGGACGCGTCGCTTTCATCCATTACCTGACGAACGGTCAAGTGCTCAGGCAAAACGACTGACAGCAGAACTAACTGATTTATACGACGACATTCGAGCAGATGCAATTGCGGAACGTGTTGATTTGTATCGCTGTATCTCTACCCGAAGGGAACCACTTCCTGCACGAACGGAGCGCTGGTTACGGGCACTTCGGTCATGAGTTGGTTCTTTCTCTTCTTCGCTCTAGCTGTCTGTCTCTATACATGGATCAATTTAGCTTTTCTACCACGATTAACGGATCCCGTTCAACCAGATAGTCTAGCAATCTGTATCCCGTTACGGAATGAGGAGCGTAATGTACGAAAATTATTAGACGCATTAGAACCTGCTCTGACACCAGGGATGCACGTTTACTTATATGAAGACCGCTCGACCGATCGGACGCGTGAGTTATTGCTCGATCGGATTGGTCAAGACGATCGTTTTACAGTGATTGATGGTCTTCCCTTACCAGCAGGCTGGGCAGGAAAGGTTCATGCATGTCATCAACTCGCGAAACGAACGACAGAGGACTATCTGTTATTTCTCGATGCTGATGTGACACTGACACCTGATGCGATTTGTCGCTTATACGGAACGTTACGAACAGAACGAGCCGTTTTCCTTTCCGGTTTCCCGTCCTTTCCTGTACCGACGTTTCTCGGAAAGTGTTTGATTCCAATGCAACATGTTCTTATCGCGCAACATCTTCCGATTCCGTTTCGCAAAGTGAAGCATCCAGCGTTTGCTGCAGCCAACGGCATGGTCGTTCTCGTCGAACGACACGCGTATGACCAAGTCGGTGGACATGAAAGCATCCAATCGGCTCTCGTTGACGATTTAGAACTTTGTCGTACGTTTAAACGACACGGGTTCACGACGACGCTCGTCGAAGTCGCCCCAGCAGTCTCTTGTGATATGTACGCCACGAACGAAGAAGTCTGGCAAGGTTTTCTAAAGAATGTCTTTCGTGGGATGAACGATTCTTATATCGTCGGATCATACTTTCTACTCTTTTACTTGGTTCAAGCAAGTGTCCTACCTTATCTCATCCTCCACCCATCCTGGCAGATGGGTTTCGCACTGATTCTTCTTTATTTAGCACGATTTCAAATCGATCGTGCGGCACGAATCCGACATGTTTGGTGGCTCCATCCACTGGCGGTATTCCTTTATGTCATCTTGCTAGCAAGTGCGATGATTCGAAGCTTTAGGAAACGGGAAATCACATGGAAGGGTAGGACCTATTCATAAGGAGGAATCAGTAGCATGAAACATATAGCTGTCATCGGAGCCGGTCTTGGTGGACTCAGCGCTGCTATCTCATTAGCAGCAAAAGGATTTCGCGTCACGGTCATCGAGCGCAATACACATATCGGTGGCAAAATGATGCCAATCGTCACAGAAGGACATCGCTTCGATTTTGGTCCGAACACGATCACGATGCCGGAAGTTTTTCAGTCTGTCATTCTTGAATCCGGTGCGGATCCCGATGAGTACTTTACATTCACGAAACTTGAGCGTCATACGGTCAATCACTTTTCCGACGGAAGAACATTAACATTCTCGTCTGGACGCGAAGCGATGCGGACAGAAGTAGATCGTTTCACGAACGGTCAGTTGGCGAAGAACGATATTACGGGTTACCAAGAAGAAGTGGCGAAGTTGCATACGATCGCAAAACAACAATTCTTTACGAATATTGATTCGTATATCCGCCCCTCCCTCTGGCGAGACATGTTGAAAGTGCATCCCTTTCAAAACCTTCATGGGTTGCATAAGCACTACTTTAAGGATAAAGGGTTAATTCAGGCACTCGATCGTTATGCGACGTATATCGGGAGTAGTCCGTATCAAACACCCGCTACCTTCAGTTTAATCGCTCATTTAGAACTAAATGACGGTGTCTACTTCACAAATGGCGGTAATACAGCAATCGCAGAAGGGTTCGCCCGACGTGCAAAAGAACTAGGTGTCGTCTTCCGTCTTGGCGATGAAGTGACACAGATCGAAGTCGTCGATGGACAAGCAACGGAAATTGAATTGAATCACTTGGAATATCTACCGGTTGACTTCGTCGTCATGAACGGTGATTTGTTGACACAATATCCACGTCTGATCTCAGAAACGGCACGACCTGATTTTAAAAATCCGACACCTGCTCAAGTCGAACCGTCGATTTCTGCCTATGTTCGATGTATCGGTCTCTCACGTCGGATCGAAGGGCTGGCTCATCATAACGTCTTCTTCTCTTCGGATTACGAAGCTGAGTTCAAGGCACTCTTTGATGAAAAACGTTACGCTGAGGAGCCGACGATCTATATCTCGAATTCTTCCGTCACAGCACCAGAAATGGGACAAGCGGGTGATAACTTATTCGTGCTCGTCAATGCACCTGCAACGGATACTGGACATGCGATTGATTTTGATACGTATGATCAACTGATCAATCAACGATTGCAGTCCTTTGGGATTGATATTTCGTCCGATGTCGTCTTCGAGCAACGGGTCACGCCACAGGATATCGAACAAACCTTCTTTGCCTATCACGGCTCATTGTATGGCTTGTCATCCAATGGCATCCGGTCGTCTTTCCTCCGTCCGAGCAACCGTTCAAAGAATGTTCACAATTTGTTTTTTGCCGGTGGATCAACGCATCCTGGTGGTGGTAGTCCAATGGTGACGCTTTCAGGAAAACTAGCAAGTGAACGAATCGTCTCTGCTGTCGCCGCTACCCTGTGAACGTTATGTGAATTGCATATCAATCACTTGTACGGACAACTAAGATTTGATACGATTACTTCGAGTTCAAGAGGTAGTGATTGACCCCACATCCTCAATCAAGCGCAAGGTGACTTCCCCGAGTCAAGAGCGTTGAAGAACTTACTTTTTCTAACCAGCGAAATCAAATGGGACCCACCCATTTCATCACGTGACTCATCGTGTGTCCATTCGCATGACTTACGACGTTCCCCCTTAGATCGTCTCATCCGTTTGGTCCACAGATAGCTCGATAAAGAAAAGACCATCCCCGTGGTCGAAACAGACCTATCTCGTAGTCCAGATGTTCGCTCTGGTGTAGAAGTAATCTGAGACTCCCCGGTCTCAGACCATAGAAAAAAGACCTTGGTCCCCGCCAAGGTCTTTTTTCTATGGTCATGTATTAAATCGTAGCAAGTAACTTCATTTTTTGCCAACGGCTGACGTATGCCCGTTTTGTAAAGACGTCATAGTGATTATCCCGCGCTGCATCGAGTATACCACGGTACAGGAAGGCAGCAGCCTTAAGAGCACGCCGACTCTCTCGTGGATACCGTTCAAACGATGGAATCGCCGCGTCATACAGATGCTCTGCTCGAAGTGCAACCTCTTCCCAGAGACCGATGAAGTCTCCTGAAGGACGACCAGCGAGTAACGACTCCGCTGTGACACCGTATGTCTCCATCCATGAATGAGGCAAGTAGATACGGCCGCGTTTTGCATCTTCACCAACATCTCGTAAAATATTCGTTAATTGCATCGCGATTCCAAGATCGATAGCAGACTTACGGAGATCAGGCTGTTGCGGTGCAAGGATGGGCAACAGCATCAAACCGACCGTACTCGCTACGTAGTAGCTGTATTGCTCTGTCTCTTCAAGCGTCTGATAACGATTTTTCTCGATATCCCAACGCATCCCTTCCGCGAGCTCAAGGAATGGTGTCTCATCCATTTCATAACGTCCAAATACGTCTGCCAACGCAATCCATAACGGTTTATCTAATACTTCGCCATCACGGAATCGTTTGAATTCATTCAAGAAAGCTAGTAAACTCTCTTTCGGCGTATCCGACTCATCGACGGTATCATCGAGGAACCGGCAAAATGTATAGATGGCATAAACAGCTTGTCGATCTGCTTTTGGTAAGAGTGAAAAGGCTTTATAGAACGTCTTAGATCCGGACTGAATGACTTCCTCACATTTGATATACGCGTTCTGGATCGTCACTGAATTCATGTTTCCACCCCATCTCTTGTTCCATTCGGTTTACGAGTATCGTTGCGCCCATCATGACGACTGGTACTCCTCCACACGGATGCACCGATGCACCGACGGCATATAATCGATCGATATCCGGATACGGTTTTGCCTGTGTCTTTAAGGCAGCCGATTGGCGAATCGTCGGCGCAATCCCAAAACTACCTCCCTGATATAATCCAAAGGCCTGTGCATCATTCGGTGTACGAATCTTCATTTCTTGTATCTTTTCCCGGAATCCCGGATGATGATGCTCGATTTTTTCAAGTACAGTCTCAATGAAGTCTACTTCTTCATAATCTTCTACACCATAGCCTCGCGGAGAAGGAATTAATGAGTAGACGACACTATCGTCTGTTCCTGTTAAGCTACGGTCAATCCGACTCGGATGGAACAGATAGACTGCCGGATGTTCTGGTAATCGTCCTTTTTTAAAGATATTCGTCATGAGCGGTTCCAAGTCGTTTGGCATCAAAAAGCGATGCACCGGTAAATCGACTTTCCCTTTCATCTTGAAATACAGCAGTAGCGTACCGCCTGAAGGCGTATAGGTCTTAGGTTGTTTACCTTCTACAAGACGTTCCATCAATGGAAACTCTCCGTTTAATACGATTTGATCGAATGCTTCCTGTGTGCCATCTTGTAAGACGATTTCCTTCGCCTGTCCTTGGTCGATGACGATTCGTTCAACGGGTGCTTCGAAGACGAATCGGACACCACGTTCGACTAATGTGTCGTACATGCGTTCAGCAAGCGAGAAATAGCCACCTTTTACATACCAGACACCTTCTGCTTGTTCCCGGTACGGAATCAAACCGTAAATCGATGGTGTTGTATAAGGGTTTCCGCCGATATAAAATGTCGGAAAACTGTATGCCATGCGCAAATATTTACTCTTGAAGTATCGCTTCAAATGGTCATGTGCAGTCTCTAGAGCATGCATCTGTAATAATGGACGCATCATGTCTGGGTGCAACAACTCCGTCTTCCGACGATAACCACGTTCTAAAAATTTCGATACACTCGTCTCATAATCCTTTTCTTTTTGATGCATGAATTCATAAAATCCACGACCTTCACCGAATTGACGTTCGATCGCGATCGCTTGATCCACGACATCGGCTACTTTCGTAACGACCGTACCATCGTCGAAGTGAAGGTCATACAATGGATCGACCCGTTCAAGTTCTACTCCCGTAACTCCGGCTTCTGCCAACTGCTCTTTTAACTTGCCTGGCATCAGAACGATCGTCGGACCTTCATCGATGCGGCCACCCGATTCAAAATCGACGGATCGTAATCGACCACCGACATGCGCTTCTTTTTCAAAAATCGTAATCTCGACTCCAGGATGTCTTGCTGTCAGCAAAAGCGCTGCATGCAGTGTACCGACACCGGCTCCTACGAATCCTATCTTCATGTCCGCACCCCTTCTTTTTTGAGCACGAGTTCTGCCGTAATACGCGCGGATTCGAAAATCGTCGGTAATCCGCTACCCGGATGTGTGCCACCTCCGACGAGATACAGATGATCGAGCTCTTCAAATTGATTATGCGGTCGGAAATACATCATCTGTGTCAACTGATGACCGAGATTGAATGTCGCGCCTTGATGAATCCCCATCGCTTCCCAGTCGTCTGGCGTGAACATCTCTTCGACTTCGATTGCCGCTTCAATCCCTTGATATGGTGAACGCGTTTCAAGAGCGTCCAGAACACGGCGACGTAGCTTCGGTCCTTCGATCGACCAATCAAGTTCCGAGTAATTGTTCGGTACCGGCACTAGGACATACATAGCAGACTTGCCTTCAGGTGCTAGCGTTGAATCAATCACGGATGGATTTTGGACATAGAATGAAAAGTCATCCGACAATTCTAAAGTCTGCGTCATCTCGCGAACGTTTTTCTCATAATCCTCTGCAAAGTAAATCGTATGGTGTGGTGCATCGAACGTCCGGTTGACACCAAGGTATAACATGAACGTCGAACACGAGAATTTTTTGCGGTCAATTTTTGGTCGGGACCATTTTTTCAAAACCCCTTCCGGCACCAGATGATTCATCGCATGTGCGAAATCGGCGCCGATGATGACTTCATCGAATAACTCATGTTGACCTGACTCGAGGATGACTCCTTCGACAGCTTTTCCGTTTAAAATCAATTGTTCGACGCCCGCACCCAACTGTACGGTTCCGCCTAGCTCCTCAATCGCACGTTGCATTGCAAGCGGTACTTGATGCATCCCACCAATCGGATGGTGGACACCGTAAGCATGTTCCATGTAAGACAAGATCGAAAAACCACCCGGACATTCCCAAGCTGACATGCCTAAGTATTTCGCTTGGAATGTAAAAGAATACTTCAATTCTTCGCTCGTGAAGTAGTCGGATAAAACATCATAAAGCGATCGTCCGAGCGATAGGCGCGGAAGTGCCGTTAAGACACGCGGTGATAAGTAATCCGTCAGCCGATCGTGACGTGTCTGTAAGATTGGCATGAGTTTTCCAAGCTTAAGTGCTTGCTCTGCCATGAATCGATCGTACCCTTCCCCGTTTCCAGGAAATTGCCGTTCGATTGCCTCTTTCATCCGGTCCCGATCCGTCGTCATCGTAAACTCCTCTGTTCCTCCTTTGAAATAGAGTGTATACATCGGATCAAGTGCCTTTAAATCTAAATAATCTTCTAACCGAAGACCGGCTTCGTGAAAAACGTTTTCTAAAATATGCGGCATATTAAGGAATGTTGGTCCTCGATCGAACGTATAGTCACCTAGCTTGACGGCAGAAGTTCGTCCACCGACTTGCGTTTGTTTTTCGTAAACGGTGACGTCTACTCCTTTTCCTGCTAATAACAAGGCACATGCAAGTCCCCCAGGTCCTGCTCCAATCACTGCTACGCGTCGCTTCACCCAAATCTCTCCTTTTTATCTCTCATCGTTTCAACTATTATACTAAGCACATAGTAAAAGCAACAAATTTAAACTGTCTTCCAACTGTAAAAACGCCAGACTTCGCTTAGGAAGTGGCGTTTGCAGTGACGATATACCAGGCACCTTCTTTTAAGAATGGTGTGATCGAAATGTTTTCAAACCCAGCTTTCGTTAGATCTTCTTTCAATTCTTCCTTACTTGGTAATGGATACAGATTCTCATGCAACGTCATGAAGGCATTGAATGCTGCTGAGAAAGGTGCACCATGTGAACTGTCACGTAATGGTGTGACGAGAATGACTGTTCCATCATCCTTAACGAAACGACGAACTCCTTTTAATAGTGCAAGGCGTTCCGGTTGCGGGAAGTAATACAAAATATTATTCATCATGACACCGTCATATGTCTCTTTCACATCAAACGTTTTAATGTCTCCAACGACAAAATCAATCTCTCCGCTCGTATCTCGTCGTTTTGCTTCTGCGATGACGGATTCTTCAATATCGATTCCGGCAAGTCGTAAGTCCGGCAATGCCTCATGGATTTTACGGAGATACCCACCATAAGCACAACCAATATCAAGTAGTGAGGTCAGATTACGACTCCGAATGATATGGCGTACTGCTGGGAAAGCAACAGTCTCAACGAGAGCTGAAGTTTCAGCTACGATGTCTCCATGTTCCTCTCCATTAAAAGTCTTTTGTTGACCCTCTTCTAAAAATTGAGGATAAGAGAATAGTGCTGGCAAGTGCAACTCCATCATTTCCGATAACATGAATCCGATACTCCGATCGTCTGATTGAGAGAGTTCCGGAAGAACATGGCGAGTCGCTGTATAGCGTAAATCTTTTTTCTTCAAGTGACCGACTGCAACGCCGACTTCGAACCAGCGGGATAACGCTTCCTGTGTCAGCGGACGCTGCATCCGTAGCTGTGCCTCTGCTTGTGTTGCTCCTGTTTGAAGAGCATCGAATAATCCATATTTATAACCGATATACCCATGCCAAAGTGGTAACACCGGTTCTGCGCGTTTCATCCATTTTCGTGCTCGGAAAACTTTCGTCCATTCCTTCAACTGTGCCACAAGCGTTCCCCTCTCTACTGTTTAATACATCCCTTTTCCCAAATAACAACCACTTGTAAACAAAAATTACTAACGAACATGACAAAAAGAGTCCTTTTCAACCTATGAGGTCGAAAAGGACTCTTTGATCCCGCATGAACTTAGAAGAATTTCATACCGTATGGGAGTGAATAGCCTAGGAATACTGTCACAAGGACGAGCACGATGAATCCGATGACGAAACCGGAATAAGCTTTTCCTTTTTTAAGTCGAACAAGTGTCAACTCTCCGAAGATGAGCGACAATAAGCCAAGTGTAATCTTCGCATGGTAGAGTGGGTCTGGATTTTCAGACATCCCCATAATTTTGATGTACAGATAAAGACCTGTCGCGAACGTCAATAAGAGCAACAGACGGAACGCCATATGAATCCCTTTTGCAGCTTTTTTGTTGTTCTTGTACATCGAAAAAGCGACGAAGAACGTAACCAATAAAAGTACCCAAAGTAAGACGTGTGTGTGAACGAATGCTGTGATTGGCATTTCATTTCCTCCTTTCTTTTCCTATTTCATCGTATCTGATTTCAGGACGAACACCTAGTGTTATTTTGTTGATATATGGTTTTTTCAGGAGATTGTCACATGTGTAGACTGGACAAGTGGGAATTTGACGGTAAAAAGACTACCTTCCTTCACGACTGACTCGACATGAATTTCTCCACCATGACCCGTGACGATTTCCTTACAGATAGCTAGTCCTAGACCAGTCCCACCAATTTTTCGACTATCCGAGTTATCGACGCGATAGAACTTTTCGAATAGACGACTCAGCGATTGTTCTGGAATCCCGATTCCCTCATCTCGAACTTGAAGAATGACTTGATCAAGTGATGTCGTGAGTACGACATCGATCGCACCACCAGATGGTGAATATTTCACCGCATTATTCAATAAATTATTGAGCAACTGTCTGATTTTTTCTTCGTCTGCTTCAATGACAGGCAACTGATTTCCCTCGTGACGGAACGTAATCCGATGAGCCTGTGTCGAAGCCGCATAAAATTGTGTCGTTTCTTCAGCAATCGTATAGATGTTCACGGATGCTTTTTTATACGATTGTGTGCCCGACTCCATGCGCTGGACATCTAAGAAATCATTGACGAGATTCGCAAGACGTTCCGTTTCGGAATGGATCGTCCGCAAATATCGATCTTGGCGCGACTCTTCGATGTCTCGGTTGAGCATGAGTTCTGTAAATCCGTAAATCGAAGAGAGTGGCGTCCGAAGTTCATGAGAGACAGTTGAAACGAGTTCTGATTTCAAACGATCCATTTCAGTCTCTTTCGTCACATCACGCATGACGAGCATCGTTCCTTTATGTACGTGATGGATGTGGATCACCTCGACATAAAATTGAATGAATACCGTTTCGTTTCGAATCGAGAACTGTAAACTATCAGTCGGTAATTCTCCACGCAGAACTGCATCAACATAACGGCTAAAGACTTCTGGTTCGTCGACGACGGATCGAATGACTTCTAAGCACGTTTGCAATGTCTCCTGTTCAGTCTGGACATCGTAACGCAACTCCGGGAATAAATCGTATAATGGTCGATTGACGAAGACCTCTTCTTTACCCGGTTCAAGATAGATGACGGCCTCTCGAATCGAATCGAGAATCCGCTCCGTCTTCGTTTTCTCTTTCGTCATCTCGTCAAACAGCCGCATCCGTAAAAGCGATAGCGATAATTGGCGGGAGAAGGACATGACATCACGCATCTGTTCGTTCGTAAACTGATCGCGGTAACGGACAAGGTAGATGTACGCAATGATGTCATCTGCAGTGGGGTCGAGAATCGGTACAGCTGTTTCGTACATATAGTACGGATATGGCAATGGATGATTGCTTGCGACTTGTTTAGAAGAATGAACAGGTGACTTTAGTGACTCAGCTCGTTTTAAGAGAGACGCATCGTTTTGAAGCAGCTGTTCTGCCAATTCATCCGTCATTCCATACGTAACGACAGAATAACTATCTTCTTCATCAACAAATACTAATGCACCAATCTCAGAATCCGTGATCGTGACGAGCTTCTCGATGATTTCCGGATAAGCAGTCAACGACTCACGCGCCGCGAGCGTTTCTGTCAAATCATTCCGATACTGCAGATGTTGCTCATTCCGCATCGTCAGCTCTAATGCTTCTTCGAGTTCTTCTTGCTGTGCTTGTAATTCTTCCTGCTGTGCTTGCAATTCTTCCTGTTGCGCTTGTAATTCTTCATTTTTCGCTAATAAATGCTGCTTGTTCTCGGAAATCGAACTTGCCATCTGATTGAAGGATAACGCCAGAATTCCGATTTCATCTTTACGATTCGGTACTTTGACGCTCGAAACATCTTCACCGTTCGCAAGCCGTTGACTGTTCTTGACGAGAGATAATAATTCCATCGTGATGCGGCGGATAAACGGATAAATAAAGAAAATCAAGACGGCAAGTAAGACGACGATATTCGCTAACCAAATCAGCTGTGTCGTCCGGATTTCCCGTTCCAGTTGGTCACTCGTCCGTTGTGCCCAATCCTCTAAAAATTCACGATAACCGCCGAGTGCTAGCTCGCTCTTATTGATTTCCGAGAGTACATCAATGTTTCCTTGAGCATCTAATTGAATCTTACCTTCAGCTAATAATCGCTGACCAAGTGGCAGTTCAGCAAGTGTTGTTCCTTTTAAGAAGGATTCCGTGACATCTCCAGATTCTTTCGCTTCGACATACGATTGAATAAGCGGCAAAATCGCATCGAAATAATAACCATACAATTCTCTCGAGGACTGGGCGAATGCCTTTCCTTGATCATAAATCGCATTTTTTTCGAACCATTCTGTTTGTTGATCAATCTTATCTTGTTGAGCCATGACTTGATTGTATAGATCACCATTCCCCATCAAGGCATAACCGCGCATGTTGAACTGGACATCCTGCCACTCTTCCCATAAAGCACCCGCACGTGCACTCCGGTCACGGATATCTTCTAATTTCGCCCGAGTCGCCTGCAGTTTCGTATCGGTGTAGTTGTAGACGATCAATGATGAAATCATCAATGTAGCTAATACGACATAAAAGGAGGCCATGAGTTGACGTCCGATTTTTCGATTAATCCACTTGGTGATCACTCAGTATTCCTCCCACGACATCAATCAGTTCTAACGGACTAAAGGGCTTCGAGAAAAAGTAATTCGCTCCGATTTCTTCTGCTCGTTCGCGGTCTGATTGTTGACTTTTAGCCGTCAACATCATGATTTTTAAGTGTTGCTTATCTGGATGTTGTCGGACTTTTTCGATGACTTCAATCCCTGTCATTCCAGGCATCATGTAATCGAGTAAAACGAGATCATACTCAGCGTTCATGATTTTTTGATACGCTTCGTCACCGTCCGTCGCTTCGTCAATCGTATATCCTTCATCTTCTAGTGTATCGAGTACTAACATGCGTAAGACATCTTCGTCTTCTGCTAATAAAATACGCGCCATCTATTAAAACCTCCCAAAATTATCCATCATCAAAGTGACATATCTTCTTTATTTTACACAGTTCCTTCACAATAAGAAACGGAAATCACTTCAGAAACTGATTTTACCTCCTTCTTCTTCATCCCTCTTTCGACCCATACTAAAACCTCCCTCATCTCTACCTAAAGTAGGAGGATGAGGAAGGTCTCAGTAATTTAAATTAAATCAATCGTTTCTTCTAAAGCAAACGCATAGATGACCTTGCGTGAAATTCGAATATGAAGAATCGCTTCTAACGCTTCTTGATACAGATTCAACTGAGTTGCGTATCGATCCCGTAACACATCAGCAGGTGTCTGTCCGACTTCTGTCGTGACGATTTGATCCGATTTATAATCGAGCAAGATATATGACTCCCCATCCTGAATCAAACAGTCGACGATTCCTTGCATGACTGCGTCATCCACTGGACCTATCCAGTCTTTCCGGAAACGCGATGCCCCGATCTTATATGTGAACGGCAATTCCCGATAGACGTGGTTCGTCCGTAATCGTTCGCTAAACAATTGTCCGATTTCAGAGTCGAGGAACCCTTGTAACTGTGCTGTTGCTTCCCGCATCGTCGTCGCTTCAATCGGCGTAATGCGTTCCGTTGCTTCCCACTGATTGATTTGTTGCGAAATTGATTCGTCCGGTTCATACAATTGCATCGCTAAGTGTAAGACCGTCCCTCGTTCCGCTCCACTTAAAACAGGTCCGAGGAATTGTGGCGTACGGTAATACGTCGTCTGGCGATATGTCGTTTCGAATGCTGCACGTTCTAGCTGTTCCGCCCGCTTCAGTTCCGTGACGGTCTGTTTTGCTGCCGTCTCTGTCGCAAGCGCATGCGGATACTGATACGAAAATGCCGCTTCGACGATTTCTTTGACTTGCGAATTAACCGGCACATCGATTTTTTCAAGCTTCTGAACATGTTCGAGTTGCTCCACGAGTGTTGAGATTTCTTGATACGGTGCTAACTCCTCTAACGACATCACGCGAATCGACCAATCCGTCTCATCCGGACGTAGTAAACTGCTGCGTAAGACTGCCGGAACGACCCATTCCGCATAACTCTTCGCTTGGCGCCGGTCATTTTCAGGAAGTAAGACTTCATCTGGTGGCGTCATCTGCCAGGTCGCCATTTGATTTTCTAAATCCTTGACTGTCCCGACGAGAATCAACTTTTCCTTCGCTCGAGTCATCGCAACATACAAGACGCGCATCTCTTCTGCCTTCATCTCTCGATCCATTTCCCGGCGGATGACTTCTTTTAAGAGTGTCCCAGATCGCAAACGACGAATCGGATCAATCGCATCCAGGGCAATACCATACGTCTTATGCAACTGAATCGCCTGCATTTGATCCTGTCTGTTGAATTGCTTCGTCAATTGGCTGACGATCGTCACGGGGAACTCGAGTCCTTTTGATTGGTGGATCGTCATGATGCGAACGACGTCCTCGTCTTCTCCAAGCGAACGGGCTTCTGCGAAGTCTTCTCCTCGTTCAATTAATCGATTGATTAGACGAAGGAAACGATAGAGACCACGATAACCGGACGTCTCATATTGCTTCGCTCGCTCATATAAAGCGTTTAAGTTGGCTTGACGACTTTTGCCTCCGGCGAGACAGCCGACGTATTCAAAATAGCCGGTCTGATCAAAGAGCGATCGAATGAAGGCAGGTAGGGCACTCCCACGCGCTTCAGTTCGCCATGATTGAATCTGACGGATGATTTCATCCATTCGAATTCCGAGTGATGATTCCTCTGCCGCCATTGCGAGCGCTGCCTCATAAAAGCTTCCTTCTTTTTGTTTTGCTCGAATCCGTCCTAAATCTCGATCCGCCACCCCAAAAATCGGCGATCGTAACAAACTCGCGAATGGGATGTCTTGAAGCGGATTATCGATCGTCTTGAGCAATGCCATCATGATTTGAATTTCCGTCGCTTGGAAGTATCCACCTGTCGTATCCGCATAGACCGGAATCTCATACTGTTCGAGCACTTCGACAAGCGCTTGGACACGCTTACCACGCGACCGTGCTAAGACGACGATGTCGCGGTATTCACAGGTCCGGAATCGGTTGGCTTTCGCATCATAGATTAGATGTGGATGCTTCGAATCAACGAGTTCTAAAATTCGCGTTGCAATCGCTCGTGCTTCAACCTCTTCCTTTTCACTATCAAGTGGATCAATCAAAAGTAATTCAGGTGCCACTTGCTCCGATTCGAGATAACTCAGATTCCCGAGTCGAAGGTGCGCGGCTTCATCGTAATCAATCTCCCCGACCGTCTCATCCATCACTTGGCGGAAGATTTGATTCGTTCCATCCAGCACCTCAAGACGACTGCGGAAGTTTTTTGTTAAATCGATCCGTGTTCCAACGTCGGTCTGTTGGAATCGTTTGAATTTCTCAAGGAACAATCCTGGCTCTGCATGACGAAATTTATAGATGGATTGTTTGACGTCACCGACCATGAATAGATTTCCTGTCGCCTCATCCGTTTTCGAGACCAATTGGATGATGCGTTCCTGAACCTCGTTCGTATCTTGATATTCGTCGACCAGTACTTCAACGAAGCGTTCCTTCAGAAGTTTTGCCACGTCTGACGGTTGTCCTTCGTCCGTCAAAATCTCTAATGCAAAATGTTCAAGATCCGAAAAATCGACGATACCACGTTGTTGTTTCGCTTCGAGATAATCGCTTGCAAATTGACGTACGAGTGTCACGATCGTCTCCACGTGTCGAAGCTGCGACCGCAAGTCCTCCAAGTAATCAACACCAGTCTTTTGGACGAACAGCTCTTTCATTTTCTTGAACTCCGCTACGAGTCGCGTCCGCTCTGCTTGAAACGGTTTGATTCCTTCATCCCCGCGTGGACTCTTCCAGCGACCGAACTCTACTGCTTGAAAAGCAAGCGCAACCATCGACCAGTGTCGTTCTGACGTTTCGAGCAAGGTAAAGGGAGAGATATCCTGTCGCATCATGTTTCCCATTTCCGCATAACCAGACTGCTCCAGCTCAAAAGCAAGTTCTCGGTAACGTCCCAATAAATTCGAGAGACTTTCCCACTCTAATTCGACTAGTCGTTGCATAAGTGGAGAATCATCCGGGTCAATCGGCTGATCGTACTGACTGATTAAATGTGCATAAAAGGCTTCCGGATCCGGTAAGGAACGGGAAAATCGATAGAGATTCGAAATCAGCGTCAACATGGCTTGATCATCCCGATCTGACGTATAACTATCAATCAAATCATAGAATCCTGGGTCCTCGGAGGCATAAAAGGACTCAAAGACTGCTTCTAAGACATCGTCTTGTAACAACAGTAATTCGGATTCATCGGCAATTCGAAACGCAGGATCCAGACCAATCCGGTAATAGTTCTCGCGGAGAATCGACAAACAGAACGAATGAATCGTCGTAATTTGTGCCCGGTTCATCAATTGACGCTGTTTTTTCAAATATAAATCATCCGGTGCTTCTTTGATGCGCTGGTCCATGACCTCGATGACCCGCGTCTTCATCTCACGTGCTGCCGCATTCGTAAAGGTAGCAACGAGAATCCGATCTGCCGACAACTCATCTTCGGGATCAATCAATCGTTGCGTCAGCCGTTCAACGAGGACGGCTGTCTTCCCTGATCCAGCAGCCGCTGAGACTAGGATATGTCCACCTCTAGCTGAAATGGCTTGTTGTTGTTCTTCCGTCCAACGCACGCTCATTCTTCTTCCTCCTTCAACCGTTCCAGTACCTCTTTTTCAGACATCGGTTTTAATGGGCGATACTGATTCCCAAGCGATTCATCGAACTGACAGACTGAACGATACTCACAAAAACTACACGGTGTCCGCTCTTGATAATCAAACGGATTGATGGCGATATCCCCATCATAGATGTCTTGACTGCTGTCTTTTAATGCCTCCCATGCATGATCCATCAGCGCTGATAAATCTTCCTCTTTTACGACACCTTTCGTCTGCGTCTTATGCAGTCCGTTTTTTGTGAATGTCACTTTGACGAGCGGTGATTTTTTTCGTTCATCGTACGCAATATGATCCATCGCTCGTAGTACCTCGTCATTCTCTAGGATGACGCCTTGCATTTGATAGGACTCGAGTAACAGTTGATTGCGCTCTTCTTCGTCAGCCGATAAATCGCCTCGTAGCATCGGGTTTTTGACGTGGAAATATAACGCACCAGCTGGTTTCGCCTGCTGTTGATAGAGCAACTCCGACTGTTCCACGACCGTCTTCAGATAAAGAAGCATCTGAATGGCAAGCCCATAATAGATTTCCGCAAAATCCAGTCCTCGAGCACTCGATTTGTAATCAATGATTCGAACGTATAGCTGATCACCAATCGTCGCCTGATCAATCCGGTCGATGCGACCCGTGAATTCAATTTCTGTTCCGTCTGGTAACGTAAAGCGTAATGGTGGGAACGTCGCGTTCCCAAAACTGATTTCAAATAAGTCGGGTTCAAAGTCTGTTCGTTTTGCTTGTTCAACAAGCATTTTAGCTGTTTGCTCCACGACATCCGTCAATTTTTTCTTGATATACCCGAACCGACTCGAACTCATCAAAATCGCATTCTGAATTTCCGGTGTCACCTTTTCGACAGCTTCTTTCGCCAGTGTCCCGCACGTTTCGCCGTCGAGCTCTCGCCAGTGTCGTCCAGAAGCTTTAATACTGAGCGACAAATCATTTAATGCGCCATGGAACAGATTCCCGATGTCCGGTGCTTCAAATTTATACAGCTTCCGCTCGCGTAAACGAAGTCCGTATCGAGCAAAATGCTTATACGAGCAGGCGTTATAGGTCTCAAAACGCGAAACGCTCGCTTGCAGTGAATCACCATATAGACGATGCGCCAACCCTTCCGGCAAGGCTTCCGCTTTATTTTGATAGAACAAGGCACTCGAGAATAATCCCATCCGTTCACGTCCCTGTCCGTTTTCGAGAAGTGTGTTATACACTTCGAACCAAATCGGTTGAATCGGATAACGTCGTTGAAGACGCCGGAGTTCAATCGCTGTCGCTGCTGCCGCGCGATCTGGACTCGTCACGAAATCAAGTTGTTCTTGTGGTGCGTGTTCTCCAGCTTCCGCAAAGTGTGTTTTGATCGGACGATCGAGCAACAGTTGTCGCTTTAATTGTTTTGTGATCGCTGCCGGCTGAAGCGCCTTTCCTTCTTCATCGACAAGTGCGTAACTAACATACAATGCTTCACTTGGAGCCATCATCCCTTGATACAGGTAAAACAGCTCATCATCAAACACATCAAGAGACGCTTTTCCAACCGGAATACCATGCTCATGTAAAAAGTCATGATCATTTTCAGACAGTAACTTTGATTGATCTTGAACGAACGGAATCAGACCATCATTCGCTCCTAGTAAAAAGACGACTTTTACTCGTTGTAATCGTCCACGGACATAGTCCGTCGCGATGACTTGATCGAGCGATGGCGGAACAAGTGCAAAACGAAGGCTCTCAAGTCCTGTCTCGACCATTTGGACGAACAAATCCGTCGATAACGTATGCTCAGGCGCAGCAGCTTCTAGCTGTTCGAATAGATGAAGTATCGCTTCGTACACTTGATCATGCTCTCGAGCAACAAGTAACTGATCCTGCTCTAGTGCCTGCTTACGCCATTCCATTAAACGTTCTGCAATTTTCTGTTCTTCAAGGAATTGATAAAGACCTTTCGTATACGCGCTCATCGTCTTTGCCTGCTTCAATCGACGGTGCAACGGTTCAATCAAGTCGACGACGAAGGTTCGTAAATGGTTCAGTTCTTCTTCTTGCGCAAGCTCTTCTTCCGTTAAGCGAACTTCCTCTGCTAGGCGTCGCTTTAATTGCCACGGTTGTTGCCACATCGATCCTTTGATGCCGCGTTCGAGCACGAACGTCTCGAAACGATCGAGCGCTAGACGCGCATCTTCTGCTGGAATCGGCAAGAGCTCCGTCTTCAGTAAACGAAAGACCGTTTCTTCCCGATAACCCGACGTTACGATGTCTAAAGCAGATTGAATCAAGTCAACGAGCGGATGGTGAACCATCGACTCACGTTGATCCAAGAAATATGGAACATCATACATGTGGAAGGCTCGTTCCAAGTGATCCGCATACGGCTCAAGATGTCGCACGACGAATGCCATCTCATGAAACCGATACCCTTTTTGTCGAACGAGTTGAATCGCTTTCCGCACGGCTGATTCCGCTTCAACTTGACGGTTAACTGCAGCTGTCATCTGAAAGCCCTCAATGTCATGATCGACAGGAGGATATCCCGGCTTCAACAAGGCCTGCTCCAAATGTCGTAGTCCTTCTGATTGAAACTTGATTGGTTGATCATACAAAATTTCTTCATATGGAATCGACAGTTCCTGCATCTGACCGATCAATTGCATGTAGCACCGCTGAGACACACCAAAAGAAGTTTGTTTCGCATAAGGATCCGTTGCGTCCATTGTAAAACTAATATGCATTTCAGCCACTTGTTGCATCAAGGCGAGTAAAACTTGTTGTTCCTGGAGCGAAAATTCATAAAATCCGTCGACGATGATCGTCGCTTGATCCAGTCGCGCTTTGGGAAGTAATTCGAGTAACGTCGTATAGTAATCGTCTGCATGGAGTGCTTTATCGACAATTCGTTCCGTAAAGCGCTCATAAATCAACGCAAGGTCGTATAATTTCGGTGACCGTTCGAGAGAGCGATCACTCACTTGACGCAACATGTCTGGCTCAATCAACGAACGTTTAAACGACGCAATGAGCTCATCAAGTCCTTGGAAAAATCCTGGCATGTTTTTAGTTCGTTTAAAAATCTTCAGTTCGTCTTCTGATTCCTCAACGACCTGTCGCAGTAATAGCTGTGTCCCCGTCTCATCAAGAAATGGAATCGCTTGATTCCCGTAATCGCGTAAAATATGAAACGCAAAGCGCCGTAGACTCATGACCTCAAGACGAACAAGACCTGCTATCCGTTCATCTGTCGCAATCCGCCGCTCCATTTCAAATGACATCTGATCTGGAACGATGAAATACATCTTCTCCCCTAATGGTCGTTGCTCGAGTTCTTGTACGACGCGCTCGATCAATTGTGTCGTTTTCCCACTACCGGCACGACCAATATGCATATGGTTCATCAAGAAAACCTCCTCTTCGTTTTTCTTTACTCTTAGTATCTCACAAACAAGAACAAATGTACTGTTTTTGGCGCATGTCTTCTACGTATAAATTTGCTATAATCAGGACACATCCTATGTAAGGCAGGTGATGCTCCTTGTCACTTTACGAAACCATCGGAGGCGAGCATGTACTCACATCCTTGGTTCGCTCGTTCTATCATCAAGTCTACCATGATTCACTGTTGCGACCGTTGTTCCCTGACGATCGACAACGTGTCGAACAGGCACAACTCGTCTTCTTGACCCAATTGACAGGGGGACCGCGCGACCCGGATCAACCGCCGGCGAGTTTAGCGATGATTCACCGGTTATTACCGATTCAAAAAGAACATGCCATCCGTTGGTTGGAACTGATGGAAGTAGCTGCTCTTGATACAATTCCAAATGAAGAAGCACGACTTCAACTACTCGATCGATTACGAATTGGCGCGATGAATGTACTACGCGTTTGTGAAGCACACCAGATGGACTGAGGGATTTTTCTTTCTCATCTGTCCATTTCCATGTAAAATAATAAATGGAGGCGATAAAACATGACGGAAGAACAAGAACAACGACCTGAACTCGTAAAGAATGCGATCGAGCAAGCCGAAGCATCGACGAACGAGGATGACACGCTCGAGGAAGAGCAAACCGAAGAACAAAAAAAATTGGATCACATCAAAGGTCTCGTAACCCTTGAACGCGGATCTGATTACTATCGTGTCGTTTTTTATGACGACCATAAACACTTGATTTTCAAGGAACTCGATTACGACCGTGTCGACTTCGTAGGTCGTTTCTACAATGATAGCTTTGATCCGACAAACTTGACGGAACTAGAAGAAATCGCAGAAAAAGCACTCTCGACTTCTTTACGAAAACGATTCTTGTAATGCATGAAATAAGCCGTCCTCCGATTGGAGAACGGCTTATTTTTATTGATCAGATTGTTTTTTCTTCCGACGAAGGACGTAAGCAAGGACCCCACCTGCGACAGCGATCCCTGTTGCC
The DNA here is from genome assembly GCF_000414195.2 of Exiguobacterium sp. OS-77. NCBI lineage: Bacteria > Bacillati > Bacillota > Bacilli > Caryophanales > Exiguobacterium > Exiguobacterium sp. OS-77. The sequence goes on from NZ_DF239008.1 coordinate 2,414,263, forward strand.
GCTAAGATCGGTAATAAGACCTTTTTGTTAGATGCTAGTTTTTGTTTGACTTGCTCTAGGCGCGACTCATTCGTCTCCTTCAAGGCGATAGATGTCCGACGGTTCATCGTGACGTGTTTCGCAGCATCCGTCACAACGATACGTTTCGTGACCCAACGGCGATTTCCAGCATCATCGACGACCAATTGTCGTGCCCGTTTAATTCCTTTGATTCGTTTACCCGGTGTATTTTCCGGACGTACGATGCGGGAACTGATAAAGCGTCTGCCTCCAGTCGCACCAAATCCAGGCTGTAGTTTTCGGCGATTTAACCATTCGTATGATTCATTCATCGTGTCGCGGTAAAAGTTACCGCTTCACCTCCCTATGATTTCTCTCTCTACTGTTTCTCCTTACGTAAGTAAGATTCCTGTTATGTGTTTCCACTTTTCACCGATTCTTAAACTCCGGCAATTGAAAACGACGTTGCATTTCATACGCCAGTTCCAGCGTTTTAATCCGTTGTCGCTCGATGCTGTATGCCGAGGCATCCGTATCGATACATTGCCCGGTCTGAAATTCGACTTGTACTTTTCCCGATTTTTTCTGAACAGTCTTCATCTGTTTAAAATTAATCCAAATACATTCTGCCTTTTCTTTTGCGGTCGTTGGAAAGAAAATCGTCTGTGCTTGCCAATCCACTAAAACAGGTGTCTTTCGGTTCGGACCAAGAATATGCCGCGCTGCTTCAATTCTTCCACGCATCGACGAACCAAAATACAAACAGGATTCTTCAATTAATTTAATCGGATGACCATCTAAAATGCTCTCAGAATGTTCCTTAATAACGAGTGTCTGCGGCTCTCCGTACTGACCATATTGCGGGATCAAGGCTAACGTTTCTTCCGTAACTGGGTATGACATATTCTTCGCTCCCTTCCTGGACTACATTGGTTATATCAAATAATCAGTTATGTTGTTTAGTCCTGCTAGTTATTTCCTAATGAAAAAAACGAGATCCAAAGATCCCGTTTTTAATATTTCTCTGTCTTACTTTCATTTTGATTCTCCATTTGTTCGATGAAGTGCCTTGGAAAATTAAAAATCACACAAACTTTTCCGACTCCATTTCCCGCAGAGCGATTCTCGATTGCGACCGTCCCGTCATGACGCTCGACAATCCGTTTGACAATATAAAGACCTAAACCGAACTTCCCTTCCTTACCACGTGAGAATTGATGGAACAGTGGTGAGGAGGCGTCAAGCGGTGGTCCATCATTTTCGATTTCAATATGAACATGATCCGATGTTCCGGACAATCGGATATCGATTCGTGTTTCGGCATAACGAATCGCATTGTCCATGACATTTTCGAGCGCAACACGCAACTGCTCTCCTTCACCAAGAACGATTCCTGCTTCCCCACTGACATGCCACTCGAGTGACTTCGTCCCGGAAAAGCGATTTTTCAACAGATGCACCATCCGGTCGATGTCAACATTGTCCCACGTCGAACGATCGAGCTCGAAATAGTCGAGCTTCGTGACGTAGAGTAAAGCCGCGACTTTTTTCTCTAATCGTTCCGCTTCTTCATCAATGACGGATACGGATCCGGTCAAATCACCATCAGGATAAATCCCGTCTGAGATAGACTGGGCATAACTTCGGATGACCATGATCGGCGTCTTCAAATCATGGGAGATGTTTTGAAGTAATGATTTTTGTGCCTTATCTTGTTTTTCAAGATCCATTCGCATCGCATCGACCGATCGTGCGAGTCGTCCAATCTCATCCCCACGGTCAAGCGGAAGTGGTGTATCCCACTTTTGAGCCGCAATTTTCCCAACCGCTCCCTCGATCTCAACGAGTGGATGTGTCAAACGTCGCGCTAACCAAAAGGCAATGAATAACGTAAAGATACTCCCAATGATGACGACGAATCCGATTTTCGAGAACAACTGTGTAATCAGTTCTTGCCGATACGCATCCCAAACATAAGAGACACGATAATAGGTTTCGCCGCTAACCTCGATTTTTCGAATACTGTAATAGACGTCTTCTTTATCAAGACGAGTTGTATACTTTGCTGTAACGGTCTTTTGATCAATTGCATCACGGTACATCTGATTGATCAGTTGTTGTGGCGCTCCACCGTAGTAGAGTTTGCCGTTTTTAGAAAGGAGTAAGATGTTAACAGAACGTGACTCCTGTTTTCGGCGGTCGAATTCGATCGGATTATCCTGTAACATCTCGATGACAGAAGCATCTTTCGAGAAGAAGACTTCACTATTCTCAAGTGTCGCATAGACCTGTTCATCGATGAAATTTCCAATCGATGAACGGATGACCAGGAGAATGACCGCAGAAAGCGTGACGATGACGAGCAGAAACATCGCCCAAATCTGGAATCCGAGACTGCGGTTTTTCATGCAGACACCAAGCGATAACCGATGCCGTAAATCGTTTCGAGCTCAAGCTTCGATAATTTTTTACGGACGCGACGAACGAGATCATCGACGACTCGGTCTGAACCGAAATAATCGTCACCCCAGACGCTGACAAGAATCTGCTCGCGTGACATCGGCGTCCCAATTTGTGTAGCGAATAAAATCAACAAATCGTACTCTTTCGACGTCAAATCGATTTCTTGACCATTCTCTTCGATGATTCGTTTCTCTGGATAAATCATATAATCGCCGTATTGGATGACACCACTCTTTGGTGTCGCATACGTTCGTGCCAAAATCTTTTTGACGCGGATGACGAGTTCTCGCGGAAGGAATGGTTTTGCGATGTAATCGTCTGATCCCATCTCAAGACCAATGATTTTATCGATGTCCTCATCCCGAGCCGAGATGAAGATGACAGGTGTCGTCTCATCATGTGCCTTGATCCGTTTAATCAATTGAAAACCATCCATATCCGGTAGCATGATGTCTAAAATCCATAAGTCAGGCTTTTCAACGATGGCAGAGGCCGCTGCCTCACCAGACGTAAATGATTTCACTTGCCATCCTTCTTGCTCCAAATATTTCACGAGTACACGGTTCAAGTTCACTTCATCATCAACTAAATAGATTGTATGCATGGCTCTCACTCCTCGACTAATGTGCTTTGTTTCAGTGTATCAAAGGAATTCCGCAAAATTATGGGAGAGTGGATAATAATTCAAAAAAACCTTTCTTTTCAAAAGAAAAGAAAGGCGAAGTCATAAATTTTCTATTATTTGACGAGACGGAGCGCTGGATACGCTACTTGCTCGTTCTTTGAAGTCACAGGTGTTGCCTGTTGACGACGTTCCATTTTTACGACGTGCGTCAAAAATCCAACGCCGCCTCCTAGCAATACCGTTACACCCGTCATTAATAGAATCTCCATTTTCTTCGCCACCTTTTCCATCGCAATTGATAATCAGTATCATCCTCAAACTGACTATATCATGCTCAAACGAAAATGAGAAGCGTTCTCATGAAATTAATCATCTAAAAACTTTTGTTGTTCCAGTTCATGGCGTTTTCGAATGATTTCCTTCCAATCAAATTGTCCTTGTTCGAGTCCATTAATTAAAATTTCAGCAGTTCCGACATTCGTCGCAAGCGGCAAATCGTATACGTCACATAATCGAATGAGTGCCGAGACGTCCGGCTCATGCGGTTGGGCCGTCAGTGGATCGCGTAAAAAAATCACGATATCGATTTTTCCTTGTGCTACCAGCGCTCCGATTTCCTGATCCCCGCCGAGTGGACCTGACTTACAGCGATGGACGTGCAGATCGGTTGCTTCCATGATCCGTTGCCCGGTCGTTCCTGTCGCGTATAATGTATTTTTCTTAAAGAATGCGGCGTAAGCCCGTGTAAAGCCCATCATCTCATCCTTTTTCTCATCATGTGCAATCAATGCGATATTCATTCGTATCCCCTCCTTCTTGTCTATGCACAGAAAAAGAACTTCAGAAACCTGAAGTTCTTGAGACAGTCATGAATTCGTCGGTTGTTTCTTCAACACGGTCCGTAAAATCTTTCCGGTCGTATTACGAGGTAATTGATCGATGAACTCAATCTGTGTCGGACATTTATATTTCGCGAGTGATGTAGCACAGAATGCCTGCGTTTCCTCTTCCGTCATCGTCTCACGAGCAACAACGAATGCTTTGACGGCTTCGCCCATCTCCTCATCCGGTATACCGATGACGGCGGCTTCGATGACGTTCGGATGCTGATAGAGGACTTCTTCGACTTCACGCGGGTAGACGTTGTACCCACCGACGATGATCATATCTTTTTTGCGATCGACGATATAGAAATACCCGTCTTCATCTCGACGAGCCAAATCACCCGTATATAACCAGCCATCGCGTAACGTCGCTTGCGACTCTTCCGGCATCTTGTAATAACCGGTCATGACGTTTGGTCCCCGAACGATCAATTCTCCGACTTGACCATCTGGTAATTCTTGTCCGAGTTCATCGACGACTTTGTTTTCGACATCGACGATCGATGTTCCAATCGAGCCTGGTTTTTGAACACCATTGACCGGATTGAAACAAGTGACGGGTGATGCTTCCGATAAACCATATCCTTCGAGGATATGACATTGGAATGTTCGATCAAATGCTTCAAGAAGCGGCACTGGAAGACTCGCTCCCCCTGAGACGAACAAACGTGTTGATTCAAAATAGGTCGCATATTCCGGATGAGCCTTCACGGTTTGCAGTAAGAAATTATACATCGTCGGTACACCCGCAAAAATCGTCACCTGTTCTTTTTTCGCTAACTCAAACGTCTCTTGTGGTGAAAAACGTGAAGCAATGATGATTGACGCTCCATGTGCGAGTGACGCATTGACGACGACCGTCAAACAAAAGACATGGAACATCGGTAATACGGCAAGTGTCCGGTCGTTACTGGATACATGTAGATAATCCCCAATCGAGCGCGCATTCGACGTCAGATTACGGTGGGATAACATCGCACCTTTTGGTTTTCCTGTCGTTCCACTCGTATAGAGAATGACAGCGATGTCGTCCAGTTCATTCGTCACTTCGGTCAAGGGATGTTCGATTTCGAGCCAGCGATCGAGCGTGATGAACGTCACTTGTTGATGTGTTTCGTTTGGTCCTTCTTGATCCGCGTAAGGAACAGAGACGACAATCTTAAGATTCGGTAAATGCACGAGACGATCTTTTGCAGCTTCGACGAGCGGTGCAATCCCTAAAATCCCCTTCACATCACCGTTCATCAGGATATACCCGATTTCATCCGGTGTGTATGTAGGGTTGATCGGAATCGCGATTGCCCCTTGTTTCATGATGGCGTAATATGCCACTAGGAATGCTGGGCTATTCCCTAAAATCAGCGCGACATGATCGCCTTTTCGGATCCCGTTCGCTTCAAGCGCACCGGCTGCCCGGTGAAACTTCTCGACAAACTCACGATAGCTGACTTGCGTGTCCTCAAACACATACGCCGTTGAATCCGGATGTGTTCGAGCAGTTTCTTCGACGGATTGAATCAATCCAAGCATGAGCAAAATTCCCCTTTCGAATGAATGACTATTCATTTTTTACGTAAAAAAAATCCATACGTAGTCAAAAGCGACCGTATGGATAGTGTAACACTTTTTGGAAACGTTTTCACAGAGTTTCTTTTTAACCGTTGACGATGACGCCACCGTTTAAGTGAAGGACTTGTCCTGTCATATAACTTGAATCGTTACACGCGAGGAAAACATATGCTGATGCCATCTCAGCCGGCTGCCCTGGGCGATCCATCGGTGTATTTTTCCCGAATGTCTTGACTGATTCATGCGGGAACGTTTCCGTGATGAGCGGCGTCCAGATCGGACCCGGTGCGACAGCATTGACACGAATGCCTTCCTTCGCTAAGTTCATCGAAAGACTTCGTGTGAAGCTGACGATTGCACCCTTCGTCGCAGAATAGTCAATCAAAAGCGCGTTTCCTTCGTATGCCGTCGACGATGTCGTATTGATGATGGCAGAACCGAGTGAAAGGTGCGGGAGCGCGGCACGGGCAAGACGCATCATTCCGAAGATATTCGTCTTGAACGTCTTTTCCATCGACTCGTCTGTGATGTCCTTCAGACTATCTTCTGGTTTTTGCATACTCGCATTGTTGACGATGATATCTAAGCGACCGAAACGATCGATTGTTTTTTGGACGAGTGTTTCACAGTAATCTGCATCTCCGATATCCCCTTTAGAAAGTAGGACTTCGCCGCCTAATTCCTCAAGTCGTGCTTTTGTTTCTTCCGCTCCTTCTTGATCACCGTAGAAGGCGATGACGACTTTTGCTCCTTCACGGACATAAGCAATTGAGACAGCACGCCCGATTCCAGAGTTGCCGCCTGTGACAATCGCGACTTTTCCTTCTAATTTTCCTGCTGCCTTATAATCATCACGCTCATAATATGGTAACGGCTGTTCATCCTCCGTTTTTGGTAATCCTTCTGAAATCCGTTCAAAATCAATAAAGTCCGTCAACGAACCTTCTAAAAAATTATCTTTATTATAGCCCATGAAAAAAACTCCCCCTATGCAGTTGATAGAAGGAGTTTTCCCATAAAGACTTACGCTAAAACGTCTAGCACTTCATCTAGTTCGACAGCGCCGAAGTATTTTTTCAATTCGTACCGACCGAGCACTTCGCGAAGAGACGCGCGATCATAGCGTGAACCTTCGAGCGCCCGCGCAATTTCTTCTGCATCCTCGACACCAAAGAAGTCACCGTAAATCTTCGCTTCTTCAATGATGCCTTTTTTGACGTTCAGCCGGAAATCAATCGTACCGATCGGGAAGCGTTTTTTATGAATGACATCAAATTTCGGCGATTTTCCGAAATTCCACTCCCAGTTGCCATAACGTTCTGCTGAGATGGCACGTACTTTATCCCAGTCCTCTTCGGTTAAGATATACCGTTCAATCTCTTTTCCTTCATAGATCGAAGCAAGGAGATGATCGACGAATTGTTCCATCGTCAACGGTTCTGACAGGAATTCCGAGATATTCGCGACACGACTTCGGACCGATTTAATGCCTTTAGAGCGCATCTTTTCTTCACTGACGACAAGCGCATTGACGACTTCTTCGATGTTCGAATCGAGCATCAATGTACCGTGACTAAACATCCGTCCTTTCGTCGTGAACTGGGCATTCCCACTGATTTTCCGACTTCCGACATGAATATCGTTTCGTCCGGATAGCTCCGCTTCGACACCGAGTTTATGCAGCGCTTGTACGACTGGCTCCGTGAACTTTTTATAGTTGTTGAACGAATCACCGTCATCTTTTGTCAAGAAACTGAAGTTCAAGTTTCCTTCGTCATGATACACCGCGCCACCACCTGAAAGACGACGGACGACGTGGATCCCGTTTTCCTCGACATACTTCAAATTGACTTCTTCGTTCGTGTTCTGGTTTTTTCCGACGATGATCGATGAACCGTTGATATAAAACAAGAAATAGTCTTCTTCATTGACGTTCAGGTTGTTCAAGATGAATTCTTCGACAGCGAGATTGATTCGCGCATCGCGAATCTCAGGATGGAAGATGAATTTCATAAGGGTTTCGTGCTCCTTTGTGATGGAATCATAATGTGATCAGTTACAGCCGTCAACACCACACGCATCACCTTCAGCGATGACTTCAAGTGTTTGTTCTTGGCGGATCTTCGCGAAGACTTGTTCGAATGCTTCTACTGGTTGTGCGCCTGAAATCGCATATTTCCGGTCGAAGACGAAGAACGGTACACCACGAACTCCGAGTTGTTGTGCCATCGCTTCTTCTTCTCGAACATCTGTCGCCAGCTCTTCTGACGCAAGAAACGCTGTGACGTCTGCTTCAGTAAGTCCAGCATCTACTGCGATCCGTGTCAAAATGGCTGGGTCATTCAAATCTTCTCCATTAATGAAATACGCTGTGAACAAGGCTTCTGATACTGCATTCATCTTACCATGTTTTTTAGCGAATTGAGTCAAGCGATGAGCCTCGAATGTATTGGCTGGGATGACACGATCCATCTCGTAGTGCAAACCTTCCTGACGTGCCGTATCAACGACACCTTGCGACATATTCCGTGCTTGCTCGAGAGTCGTTCCATATTTTGACGCAAGAATTTCGTATAAGCCTTGTGTCGGTACTGCTGGTGCATCTGGATCGAGTTCAAAGCTCTTGAATTCGACCTCGACATCTAACTTTTCGTTCGCAATCGCTTGTTCTAAGCGACGCTTCCCAATATAACAAAACGGACATGCGTAATCCGACCATACTTCTACTTTCATCTGTGTTCTCTCCTTTTGTGTAATTTCATACATTAAGCATAGTCGCCTCTAGACAGAGTTGCAATCTTTCCGCCCGCGCCAATACGAATATGCAAAAAAGGAATCAAGATCATATTGATCTTGATTCCTTGATGAGTTAGAGAGCTTATTCTGTCACGAGTGCATGTGCTGCATCTTCGATTTCGATATCGAGTTCTTTCGTATAAGCATCTGTTTGTTCTGCTGTCCAGTTCAAGACAGATTTCATTTCTTCGATGACGGCATCTTTGTGCGCACGAGCCCAAGCGATATCGAAGAAGACAGCACCTGTACGGCGGATGAAGAAGTCGATTGGACGAGCGACCATTTCATGTTCGATGCTGTAGTGGAGTTGTGCATAGACAGAACGTGGAAGAGCTGTCGTTGCTGCATCGAATGCTGCTGCATATTCCAGTACTTTCGGTAAGTTCGAACCGTAGCGTTTTGCTAGGAATTGAACTTCTTCTGTCGTTAGACCGTTCGTTGCTGTTTGAGCTTTTAAGAATTCAGCAAATCCTTTTGCTCCGCCGACGTGTCCACCAGACATTGGCATGTTTTTCGTCGAACAACGTGCATACGCGACGTTCTCTTCTTTTTTCAAAAGTTTAGCGACGAGATCAACGACGTGCTCACCCATTTTACGGTATCCAGTCAATTTCCCACCCGCAATCGTGATGAGACCTGACTCAGACTGCCATACTTCATCTTTACGAGAGATTTCAGAAGGGTCTTTTCCTTCTTCATAAATCAATGGACGTACACCAGCCCAGCTTGATTCAACGTCTTCTGCTGTCACTTTAACCTCTGGGAACATATAGTGAATCGCGTCTAAGACGTAGTCTTGGTCTTCGACTGTGAACTTCGGATGTGCAGTATCTTTATCGAAGAACGTATCTGTCGTACCAACGTATGCTTTTCCATCACGTGGAATCGCGAAGATCATCCGACCGTCTGGTGTATCGAAATAGACCGCTTGTTTAAGTGGGAATTTCGATTGATCGATGACGACGTGGACACCTTTTGTCAAACGAAGTTGTTTCCCGACTTTAGAGCCATCTTTTTCACGTAATTCATCAACCCATGGACCTGTCGCGTTGACGACTTTTTTCGCACGGATTTCATGTACGTCACCTGTCAAGAGGTCTGTCACACGCATGCCGACGACTTTTCCAGCATCGTAGATGATTTCTTCCGCTTTTGTATAGTTGACGACGCGTGCACCGTGTTCAACCGCTTCTTTCATAACTTCGATTGTTAGACGGGCGTCATCTGTACGGTACTCAACGTAATAACCGCCACCTTTGAGACCTTGTTGTTTGACGAGTGGTTCTTTCGCTAATGTTTCTTTCGCAGATAACATCGTACGCCATTCCGAACGTTTAACACCTGCTAAGAAGTCATAAACACGAAGACCGATTGACGTACTGAACGGTCCGAACGTACCGCCTTTGTGCATCGGAAGCAACATCCACTCTGGTGTCGTGACGTGTGGTCCGTTTTCGTAAACGATCGCACGTTCTTTACCGACTTCCGCGACCATTTGAACTTCGAATTGTTTTAAATAACGTAGACCACCATGGACTAATTTCGTTGAACGACTAGACGTACCGGACGCGAAATCCTGCATTTCGACGAGGCCAATCTTCATACCGCGTGACGCTGCATCGAGGGCAATCCCCGCACCTGTGATACCGCCACCTACGACGAGTAGATCGAGTTCTTCACGTGTTAATCGATTATAGACATCTGCACGGTTTTTGCTTGAGAATGGTTGGTTAGCCATGAATAGTTCCTCCTGTTTAGGTTCGAAAAAAAAGAGACCACAACAAACACGCTGACTATGTCAACTGCTGCTGTGGTCTCTCCATATTCTCCGACCGATTTATTAACTTGACCTTACTATAACATACGTCACATCATTTGAACAACATCGTAGCTTGAACAGCTTTTTGCCATCCACCGTAGAGCGCATCCGTCTCTTCTTTTGCCATGCTCGGCTCGAAGCGACGTTCTTTTTTCCATTGCGTCGCAATTTGTTCACGGTTCTCAAAGAATCCAACAGCAAGACCTGCGAGGTACGCTGCACCTAATGCCGTCGTTTCATTGATTTCCGGACGCTCAACTGGTGCTTGGATGATATCACCTTGGAACTGCATCAAGAAGTCGTTTTTAACTGCTCCACCATCAACACGGAGCGTTTTCATCTCGATGCCTGAATCTTGCTCCATCGCAGATAGGACGTCGCGTGTCTGATAAGCGAGTGATTCAAGTGTCGCGCGGATGAAGTGTTCTTTTTCCGTACCACGTGTCAAACCGAAGACGGCACCACGAACGTCTGAATCCCAGTAAGGTGTACCAAGACCAACGAATGCTGGTACGACGTAGACACCGTCTGAAGACGTGACGCGTGTTGCGTATCCTTCTGATTCTTTGGCATCATCAATGAGACGTAATCCGTCACGTAACCATTGAATCGCAGATCCTGCGACGAAGATACTTCCTTCTAAAGCATACTCCACTTTTCCATCGACGCCCCACGCGATCGTCGTCAGCAATCCGTGATCTGATTTAACAGCCTCTTCCCCTGTGTTCATCAACATGAAGCAGCCTGTACCGTATGTGTTCTTCGCCATTCCTGTATCAAAACACGCTTGACCAAACAATGCGGCTTGCTGATCGCCCGCTGCTCCAGCAATCGGAACTGATTCTCCGAAGAAGTGATACCCTGCTGTCTCTGCGTACACTTCAGAAGATGGTCGTACTTCTGGAAGCATCGCTTTCGGGACATCTAAGATGTCGAGTAACTCGTCATCCCATTTTAATTCATGAATGTTATACATCAACGTACGACTTGCATTCGAATAGTCGGTCACATGTGCTTTTCCGCCGGATAATTTCCAGATGAGCCACGTATCGATCGTACCGAACAACAGTTCACCACGTTCAGCACGTTCCCGTGCTCCTTCGACATGATCTAAAATCCATTTGACTTTCGTACCAGAGAAATAAGCGTCAATCAATAGACCTGTCTTCTCACGGAAGAGCTCGGCATGACCGGCTGCTCGAAGCGCTTCACAGATTTCAGCCGTTTGTCTCGATTGCCACACGACTGCATTGTGAATCGGTTTCCCTGTTTCTTTTTCCCAGACGACAGCTGTTTCACGTTGGTTCGTGATTCCAATACCAGCAATCTGCGACGGCTTTACGTTCGCCTCCGTCAGACAAGTCGCCACGACAGCAAGGACACTTCCCCAAATCTCGTTTGCGTTGTGTTCGACCCAACCTGGTTTCGGAAAATACTGCGTGAATTCCTGTTGTGCTGAATGGACGATCTCGCCGGCACGATTAAACAGGATCGCACGTGTACTCGTCGTTCCCTGATCCAATGACAAAATGTAGTTCTCCATCTCTTCCCCATCCTTTTGTATCTAAATAAGTTAAGCTGACTTTGACTCCACTGACGTTGTTTTGTTCGGACGAACACCGAATCTATAGCATAAGCCTAATATGACGATTGTCACAAGTCCTACAATCCAAAAAGCCGGTGTATCTTTCCCTGTGAAGACCGAACGATAAAACAATCCGCCAAGACTTCCACCGAGAACTGGTCCGAGAACCGGAATCCAAGAGTACCCCCAGTTCGATGATCCTTTTCCATGAATCGGTAGGATGAAGTGGGCGATACGTGGACCAAGGTCCCGCGCCGGATTCATCGCATATCCTGTCGTTCCTCCGAATGACATACCGAGGCTGACGATCAAGAAACCGACGATCAATGGATTTAGACCATCTGAGAACTTATTTGCTCCGATTGATAACAACCCAATGACAAGCAAGAATGTCGCGATCATTTCACTCATTAGATTGGCAAATGTATGTGGAATCGCTGGTGACGTCGCAAAGACGCCGAGTTTCGTTGCTGGGTCTTTCGTCTCCGCCCAGTGTGGTAAGTAATGGACGAAAACAAGACTTGCACCAAGTATCCCGCCGGCAATTTGAGCGACGATATAGCCTGGTACGTCTGCCCATGCAAATGAACCGTCAAAGGCTAAACCAAGCGTTACTGCTGGGTTAAGGTGTGCTCCACTGAATTGACCGACGGCATACGCTGCAATCGCCACGGCAAAACCCCATGCAAACGTGATGACAATCCAACCTGCATCCTTCGCAAACGATTTCGTCAAACTAACGCCTGCACCAACACCGTTCCCAAGCGCGACAAGCAAAGCTGTGCCTAAAAATTCCGCTAAAATGGGTGACATATGTGTTCCTCCTTTTGGTTATGTGAAAAAAGCAACATAAAAAGGAGATCCACGTCAGTTCATACTTGAATGTTCTTCAAGCAGGACTCACACGTGAATCTCCCTTTTCTCCGTCACTTTGTATCAACTTGATATCACTATAACAATCAGTGAAAACGCTGTCAAATAATCCGAATGATTTTCCTCACAATCAACTTAAGAGCGTGGTTCAAAATGACGCCACAAGTCCTTATTCGATGTTGTGATACTTGAGGCACCTGCTTCAATCGCTTGTTCCACTTCCTCGACCGTATCGATGAGTCCACCGGCGAATACGAGACGCCCTGTCTTTTCTTTCACTTCTTGAATGTACTTTGGCATTAACCCTGGTAACACTTCGATGTAATCAGGTTGCGTCCGTTCCATGAGTTGATAACTTTTTTCGAGTGAACTGGAATCAAGTAAGAACATGCGTTGCATCGTCTTGACCTTTTTTTGACGTGCTTTCAAGATGACGCTCGCCTTCGTCGAAATGACACCATACGGCTTCAATTCTTGGCAGACGTATTCTGTGGCATATTCATCATTTTTTAACCCTTGAACGAGATCCATGTGCAAAAACATTTTTTTGTCGTAACGATGCGCCATCTCATAGACCGCTTTTAAACGCGATACATGCATTTCGAGTAAGACCCCATATTCATATGGACTCTTCAGCATCTTTTCAAAGTCTTCTAATTTTCTAACGGAAGGCAGGATCTTCTGTCCAAAATATGTCATATGTTCTCCCCCTGATTCGTAATGTGTCCTAAGTATGTCGTGAAACATAAGGAATAGGCAATGCTCTTTTCATGAAAATAAGTGAAAAGAGCGCTACGATTAGGGTATAGCTTAACGAAACGATTTCTTTTCAGGAGGTGAACGCGCAGTCCTACCGTCTGTGCACGTCAATGAGTCAGCAAAAACGGATTGTCATCTATTTATTCTCTATTTTAATTAACGCCTTAGGAAACAGCTTCATGGTGACCGCCTCGATCGGGAGTGCACCTTGGACATCAGCGAGTGAAGCCGTTGCGGCCATCTCCCCTTTAACTGTCGGACTAGCGATCATCGTCTTACATGTGCTCGCTTTGATTGCGGCACTCTCTCTTGGGAGTCGATTTAGTTGGTGGACGATCGTCCTCAGTTTCGCACTCGTCGTCCTGTTCGGCGCTGCGATTGATTTCTTCTTATCGATCCATCAATTGATTTATACACCACAGGGACTTTGGATGCGCGTTGTGTACATGTTGATCGGCATGCCATTGATTTCACTTGGACTCGCTCTCTATCTACAAATCGGATTCGTATTGATGCCACCGGATTACTTGATGAAGTCACTGATCAGTCGCTTTAAAAGTACCTCGCTCGGGGCAACGATCAGCCTCGGCATTCCTTTTTTGATTGCTTGTCTCTTTTCACTGATTGAACGCGAACTGATCGGCATCGGAGTCGGAACTTTCATTTTTCTCTTATTGAACGGTCCACTGATCGAATGGTTTCAGCGATTGTTCCCGATTACAGCACGTCCACCTAAACGGACAAGTTCTTGAATACTGTAAAAGAGCTGCTATTGATAGACAAATTCATCTATCAATAGCAGCTCTTTCATTTACGTATATGATTTTCTTTGGAAGACAAGAATCGATGCACCTAACAAGACGATGATATGAGCCAATACGAACAAGGCGGAGAACGTCAAAGTTGTTCCCATCGCTTCACTCGTACCATAGGTCATAGAATCCTTGAAATACATTGACCAGTCTAAATGCATGAATACGATCCACTTAGCGATTGCTGGTTTGAAACCAACCAGTAAGTTACCCGCAATGCTCGTAAAGAACTGTGCTAGTACGGTGAAGCCGATAATCATTCCAACAGAACGGAACAACAATGAGAAGAATAACGTCATGAATATTGTAAAAATCGGACTGACAACTTCGACGATCGTATCGCGGAACAGAATTGGATCTCCTGCCTCTGAAAACGCAAATGAGCCTGCGTAGACGATCGCAGCGATGAACACGAATTGGAACAACATGATCAAGATCGAAAAGATAAGTTTCGAGAAATAAATCGTCATTCGGGAATACGGACTCATTAATAAGTGTTTCATCGTGTCATAACGTACTTCATTCCCGATGGCTTCTGCCGTGAAGACAATCGTGATGATTCCTAATAGAGATGTCAGTAAAAGGAACGTTGATGAATAATAATCATAACGTGTGAACTCAAAATCATTCGTCTTTGCAACGATGATAATACCAACTGCAATAACGACATATAGTGCTAAAACGATTTTCGCTTTTTTAGTCGTCCACCATTTCATCCATTCATTTTGTATGAGCGAAAGCATGTGAATCCCCCTCTTTTTTCGTTACTTGCAGGAATTGTTCCTCAAGCGTCAAACGTTTAACGGTCAGTTCATGTAAATCGGCAATCGGCACGACGAGTCGAGCGATAGCTGGACATTCACTTTCCGGTGCGGTGATAATAATTTTATTCTCGAGTACTTCTGATGGGTAGTTCGCGACGCGAAGGGCATCGAGTACCTCTGTCATCGCTTCTGCATTGACACGAAGAGCGATTTTCGCTCCAGTTTCATTACGAACGGACTCGACCGACTTGATGACACCCTGATCGATGATCGCATAACGATCACTGATTTGTTCCATCTCACTCAACATATGGCTTGAAATTAAAATCGCGATATCTTGCTCACGCGCCATTTGGCGTAAATATTCACGAAGCTCTGCAATTCCGGATGGATCCAGACCATTCGTCGGTTCATCTAAAATCAAGACGCGCGGGTTATGTAGCAAGGCACGAGCAATTCCGAGTCGTTGCTTCATTCCGAGTGAGTACTCTCCGACTTTTTTTGAAAGCTTTCCTTCAAGACCAACGAGTCGTGCTAGTGCATCATAATCCACTTGACCGAGTCCCGGAATGAGATTTTTTGCATGAACTAAGTTTTGTTTTCCTGTCAGATAAGGATAAAACGCTGGATTTTCAACGATTGCTCCGATTTGCGTCAGCGCTTTCGAACGCTCTTCTACGACATCAAATCCATTGACTGTGACTTTCCCTGCATCCTGCTCGAGTAGTCCCGTGATGATCCGAATCGTCGTCGTCTTCCCTGCTCCATTCGGTCCGAGGAAGCCGAACACTTCTCCTGGGGATACCTCAAAACTGACGTCTTTTAAAATTTGCTCTTTTCCGAGACGCTTTGAGATATTTTCAATCTTTAACATCTGCTCTTCCTCCTCATTCATATTTTGTCTATGCTATTAGTGTACGTGATTTTAAAGGATAAGTTTCATTTCTTACAAATATGTAATCTGATTCCAATTAAAAAGGCGTAACAACAGAAATTTTATATTAAAAATAAAGAATGGAGTCGCTAGATGATTCGCTTTGAACAAGTAACACATGATCACTTTCCGATCATCCAATCGTTGTACGCGAGCGTTCCTGCATATGCGCTCTTAGAAGAACGAGTGCTTCCGCTCTCTGATTCGACCTTACAGGAAGAGTTTTTAAATCCCGATACCGTATCGCTGATTGGGTATGTAGACGGAGAACCCGTCTTACTGATTGATTACCTACCGAAGCATCCAAAAGACGGTACACCTTGGATCGGTCTATTTTTACTGGATGCTTCTCAGCACGGTACGGGAACTAGCAGTCGGTTACTATCTGCTTTTTGTGATCAGTTTCTAAGTCAGGAACCTCACATTCATCTCGCGGTCTTACCCGATAATTTAAGAGCCCGTCGTTTTTGGGAAAAACACGAATTTCGATATGTACGAACGAGTATCTCGAACCGCGAACAACAGGTAGACGTCTACGTGTATGATGTAAGTAAAAAAAAATGAAAACGCATGAATGGAGTATCTCACAATGTTCAGACTCTCACTTCGCTTTGATGTTTTGTTAGCGGGATTGATTTCCCTGCTATTTTTTAGCATGACGCTCGGATTAACTTTTTTCATTAGTCAACATGCAACAAACCGACTCCAATCGGAAGTCGGGATGAATCTGTCAACGACTGCTCACCAACTGTCTGATAAGCTTGATCATTACATGTGGTCACGTTATGCCGAAGTAAAATTGCTGGGTTCTTTATCAACGATTCAACAAACAGAACAAAAAGCAGAAACACGGCAGACACTCGAAGAGTTACAACGACAGATTCCTGACTTTTCTTGGATTGGTCGCTTAGATGCGAAAGGCAAAGTCGTTGCGTCAACGAATCAGATTCTTGAAGGAACATCGATCAAGGAACGTCCCGTCTTCCAACAAGCCTTATCACAACCATTCATCGGGGATGTCCATGAAGCTGTTCTACTCGCAAAATTATTGCCAAACCCAAGCGGTGAACCGTTACAATTCGTCGATATTAGTACACCTTTGTACGATAAGGGGCGATTTTCTGGTGTCCTTGCGACACATCTCAGCTTCGAATGGGCAAAAGCGATCGAACAAAGTTTTCAGAGCGCCACGTCCTCTCTCCAACAAGTCGATGTCTTCATCATTAGTCAAGATCGAAAGACGATTTTGCTTGGACCGAACGGATGGAGCGGTAAAACATTACCTGATAGCGTAACGCTGACTTCGAATGCTTCTGCGACCGCTTCTTGGCAAGGGAAAGAATTCGTCTCTGGTCAAAGTACAAGCCGAGGTTACAAGGATTACGATGGATTAGGTTGGACGGTTCTCGTGCGTCAACCGACTTCGATTGCCTTCGCTGATGCCGACGCTTTACGTCAAACGATTTTTATCGCCGGATTGATTGCCTCTTTCATCACAGCGGTACTCGGATGGATGTTAGCGAAGTTATTGACACGACCATTATTAAAAATCACATATGCCGCCCAACAGATGCAGGATGATCCCTCAAAATCACTCCCGAATCATCGTGGAATCCGAGAAATCGAGACACTGACGGATGCCTTACAACGACTGATTCATCGCTTGCTACATACCGAACAAGAGAAATTAACGTTTGAACGCTTGTCACAACGCGATAGCCTGACGGGTCTCGCGAACCGCAACGGTCTCGCTCAATACATCGAACAATTGCCTGCAGAAACGCATTCTATCTATCTTTGCCTTGATTTAGACGGCTTTAAAGCAGTCAATGATACGTATGGTCACGCGCTAGGTGATCTCCTGCTGATCGAGGTCAGTCAACGTCTCGAACAGTTGCTTCCACCTGGTGGATTCGTAGCTCGTCTGGGCGGCGATGAGTTCATCATCGTCTTGACGACTCAATCCTTAACAGAAGCACGATACTTAGGTGAACAATGGATCGCTCACGTCTCGATGCCGTATCACTTAGAAGAACAAACCGTCCACATCGGTATGAGTATCGGAGTCGCCGAACAGGTGACAGGAGAATCACTCGAACAAGTCATGCATCGCGCTGATTTAGCGCTCTATCGTTCGAAGCAAAATGGCAGAGGATGTATGTCCGTTCATTGACCATTCAGGACGGAGGATTGACAAGCGCAGCTCTCCTCCGTAAGGTGAACGAGAGAAGCGTATAATTTTTCAACGAGGAGCTGTCAACATGAATCAATGGACACGTGAAGCACGATACCGTCCCCTCTCGGATGTCGATCCGAGCGTCTACCAAGCGATGAAGGAAGAAGTTCGAACATCTCCTTGGCGATTTTCTTACCATATTCAACCTCCGACCGGACTTTTGAATGATCCGAACGGCTTCGTCTATCATGACGGTCTCTATCATTTGTTTTATCAATGGTTTCCACTCGGACCCGTACACGGGCTGAAGTACTGGTATCACATGACATCAAAAGATCTTGTACATTGGTTCGATGAAGGAGCTGCCTTGATCCCAAATGACGATCCTGATTCACACGGTGCTTATTCCGGTAGTGGCTTCATTAAAGATGATCAAGTGCACATCATGTACACCGGTAATAAACGGGATGCGGATTGGAATCGCCATACGAGCCAAATCGTCGGTCATCTCCGCTCGGATGGACGAATCGAAAAACATTTACCACCTGCTATTCCAAACGTTCCTGAAGGATATACGGAACATTTCCGTGATCCGAAAGTCTTCCAAGATGCATCGGGCATTTGGTACTGCATCATTGGTGCACAGCGTAGTGACTTGACGGGTTGTACTGTCATCTATCAGTCTCAAGATGCAGAGCACTGGACATTCCTCGGTGAGTTACAGACGAATTACTCGACATTCGGTTATATGTGGGAATGTCCTGATTATTTCGAGCTGGATGGAAAAGGGATCCTCCTCTTTAGCCCTCAAGGGATTGAACCAGATGGTCCGAACTATCAAAATATTTTCCAGTCCGGTTATTTCATCGGCGAACCGTTAGCTTTACCCGACTTAACATTCACACACGAATCGTTCCAAGAACTCGATTTCGGATTTGACTTCTACGCGCCACAAACAACTGAGGCGGCAGATGGTCGACGGATTCTTGTTGGTTGGATGGGGTTACCGGATATCAGTTATCCTTCTGACATCTATAACTGGGCACATGCTTTAACATTGCCACGTGAATTAACGATCGAACAGGGACGACTTCGTCAACGACCTGTCCGTGAACTGACACAGCTACGAAAAGAGACGCTGTTTGACGAAACGATTCTTTTCGAACAAGACGTGACAATTGCGGAAGCCGAGATTTTCGAGCTCGTGATGACAGACTTAAAACTGTCGTCGGACTCGTTCCGCTTCTCGATTCGTCAAGACGCCACTGAAGAAACCGTATTCCATTACGATGCTGTATCACGTCAATTTACGATCGATCGAAGCCGATCAGGTGCAGAAGTACCTGCTGAATCATTCGGCACTTCGCGATCGACGATTCTTGCGAAGGACTTGCATACATTACGTCTGTTCGTGGATCGTTCTTCGTTTGAACTTTTTCTAAATGACGGAGAAGCCGTTGCATCTGGACGGATTTTCCCGAAAACATCCAGTCGAGGTATTGTCTTCTCTGGTGAAGCAGGTGCGCATTTATCACTCTACGATTTATCTTAAATAAAAAAGCATTTTCCTGAATAGAATCAGGAAAATGCTTTTTTGCTTCAATGCTTCAATCGTGATTCTTTTTCTAGATCAAATGCAAGGATGTGCTGCTCCCCAATTGGACCCATGACGGACTGTAACGTATCAACGTATCCCGTTTTGAAATACAGTGATTTTGCAGCAATATTCTTTTTATTGACCGCTAGTGTGATCGCTGTGACTTCTGGAAAATGATGATGCACGAACTCTGGCAACTGCATCATTGCCTCTTTCGCATATCCTTGGTGCTGATGGCGTGCATCAATGGAAAAGGCACGTAATAGGACACTTTGTTCATGTGTTCGATGTGTTTTAGGGGGATTAAGATGAAGAATAAAAAATCCGACGACTAAATCGTCTTTTTTGATGACAACCGGGAATTTATCTGGATGGGCAACCGCATCTGTGACGACATCCGTCGGAAAAGAAGTAAACTGGACTTGTTCTTCCGGAAGAATGAACGCATCACATTGTTCATAATGTTCATTCGTATACATGTGTAATTTCACTACAGACATTCTCATTCCGCCTTCCCTCTTTGTACAGGACAAGAGAGTACTCTCTTACATCTATTCCCATTTTAATGTTTTTGTGTCCATTTGCCTAGTCATTCAGGGTACTCGTCTTACATAACATCCAATAGGCTCTTGTCTCTTTATTCCACGGTTCTTCTTTCCGTAATCCAATCCTGACACTAAAAATGATACACTAGGGAAAGTTCGATTATTGGACGCGAAATAAATACGCTCGAGGTGAACTGTATCATGCATGAAGATTTTTTCGAACAGGTGGAGCGATTGACCGGCATTCAACTGAATCCTGTCCAACAACAGGCAATCGAACATGACCATGGTCCGTTGCTGTTACTCGCCTCACCCGGCTCTGGAAAAACAACGACGCTTAATTTTAAGATTGCCTATTTGATTTTACAAAAAAAGATTGAACCACATCGTATTTTAGGGCTGACCTTCAGTAAGGCAGCAGCTCGCGAGATGGCGGATCGTTTTTATCATCTATTTCACGAATTAATTGGAACGACAGCGGCATTCTCGACGATTCATAGCTTTGCTTTTCAAGTCGTTCGGGATCATACATCCCAGCAACGTCTCTCCTATACGATCATTGAGGGACCAATGGATCAACAACATCCGAATGTGCCACATAAACGCATGTTACTCCGGCGTATTTTCCAGGAAATTAATCGGAGTGTCATTACAGACGACCAGATGGATGAGTTATTGCGGATGATTTCCTTCGTCAAGAACCGTCTTCTTTCTTTAAAGGAGATCAAGGCAGTACCGACGACGATCAAACATTTCCCTGATATCTATGTGGCATATGAACAATTCAAGTCGCGTGATCCCTTACATCCGTTACTCGACTTTGATGATATGTTGACGTATGCGAATACGATTTTGGAGCAAGACCGTCGTCTGTTGCAACATTATCAGCGACGCTTCGACTATATCCTAACGGATGAAAGTCAGGATACGTCGCTCGTCCAGCATCAATTGGTCGAGAAGTTAGCCTTACCGCATAACCGTCTTTGTGTCGTTGCAGATGATGATCAGACGCTATACAGTTGGCGTGGCGCGGATGCCTCTAAAATTTTGCACTTCAAAGATACGTATCCGAATGCGACGATTCTTTACATGGAACAAAATTATCGTTCGTCTCAAGACATCGTATCCGTCGCAAACCAATTCATTCAGCGCAATAAAGCACGTTATCCGAAACAGATGTTCACGGAGAACGCTGCTGTTCGTCCGATTATCTTAGAGACGTTACCAACTTACGAGGATCAGACCCGCTATCTGTTGAATCAACTACGGACAGAGACGAATTACCGCGAAGTAGCCATCTTATATCGCAACAATGCCTCATCGATCAATGTGATGAATGCTTTGGATCAAGCAAATATTCCGTTTTATATTAAGGATGTCGATCATAAATTCTTCAGTCATTGGATTTTGAAGGATATCTTAAACTTCATGACATTCGCACAAGATCCGACAGATATCGATGTGCTAGCAACTATTCATACGAAATTCGCCGGGTATATCTCAAAAGCGCAACTTTCTCAATTGCAACAGTTCGGTACGGGTGAATCTGTATTTGATCTACTCATAAACAAAATCGAGATGAAGTTTTATCAAAAGAAACAACTTCAACAAATGAAGCGCACATTCGCTTCCATCCAAACCGTTCGCCCCTCTGCCGCCCTCTCTCTGATTCGTCATGAACTGGGTTACGAAAAGAATTTGCGAAAAATGAGTGAGAGTCTCGGTTTTAGTCTCGATCACCTGCTTGAAACATTGAATACGATCGATAACATCGCAAGTGATGTACCGACACTACTCGCCTTTCGTGAACGGATCACGCATCTCGAACAATTGATGCGTGATGCGAAACAAAATAAAAATCAAAATGCGGTCACCCTTTCGACCTTTCACAGTGCGAAGGGACTTGAATTCGATCGCGTCTTCATGATTGATCTCGTTTCTGGGATTCTTCCATCAGCTGATACGATCAAGGCGTACAAGAATGGACAACTCGATGATATGGAAGAAGCTGCACGTTTGTTTTACGTCGGCATGACACGGGCGCGACACGAACTACATCTCCTGTCCTATCGTTTTAAATCGAAATCATTTGATGTCTCACCATTCGTCGAAGACGTCCATCGCCTCGTCACGCCTGATGCTGCAAAACGAAAAGTAGAGCGCAAGCGAACTGCTGTTACAGCGCGAGCTAGCGTTCCTCCACTTCCGATCACTGAGAACATGCGTGTCTCGCATACAGCATTTGGTCCCGGAACTGTCTTGCACCTGGTTGACGATGTGCTGGAAATTTCATTTGATCAAGGAATGAAAAAACAGCTTTCGTTACAAGTCTGCTCTGAAAATGCGTTACTCGAAATTTTATGATTCAGAATGGACCTGACTCAAAAAAAGAATGACGTGTCTTTTCACGCCCTTTCCTCAGGCAAGACACAAGCCAGTTTTCCTGCTTCATTCAAGAAGGAAAGCGGGTCTTGTTTGTCTCTGACAGCGCATAATGCGCTTTTTCCTGTAGGAGTGGCGTGTGACGCGCCATTCTTTTTGTTACGAGATAAAGGTGGCAGATTTTTATTCTGCCACCTTTATCTTTGTAGAGGCTGACTTTTGAGTCAGCCTTTGTTGTATCCGTCAGTTTTTCGTCGATGACTCATTTTGATGAATCAAGGCATCTCTGATTTCTGTCAATAATTTTTCTTCTGTCGTTGGTACCGCTTCTTCTTCGACGACCTCTTCCTTCTTTCGGAATGAAGTGATGCCTTTGACGAAGATAAACAGCGCAAAGGCGATCAACAAGAATTCGATGCTCGCTTGAAGAAATTGACCGTACTGCAACTCTGCATTTCCGACCATGACTGACAATCCTTTAACATCAATGCCCCCGATGATGATACCGATCAGTGGCATGAAGACGCTGTCGACGAGGGATTTGATGATCCCACTAAACGCAGCACCAAGAATAACTCCGACCGCTAAGTCGATCACATTCCCCCGAAAGGCAAACTCCTTGAATGCCTTAAACATGAAACGTCCCCCTTACCAAGCGCGGGACGCCAACTGCTGAATCGCATATCCGACGCCGTGCTCGTCATTTGATTTCGTCACGTGATGGGCAATCGCTTTTGCCTCATCATGACCATTCCCCATCGCGATCGCCTTGCCGGCAACTTTGAACATTGGAAGATCATTCAGGTTATCACCGATGACAGCAACCTGTTCGATTGGCACACCGAGGTGGTCAGCGAGGATTTTAACTGCCGTTCCTTTATCGGCACCGACTGCCATGACTTCGATGTTATCGTGTCCTGACGACGTGACATAGACACCGTCGACCTTCTGCTCGATTTCCTGCCAGATTTTTTTCATTAATTCTTGATCAAACGAGAATGAGATGAATTTAAATACTTGTCCCGCTTGGTTACGGATATACGACCGGAATCCATCAATCATCTTGACGTCTTCGTGGACATAATAACGATCGTGGAAGAAATCAAGCACTTGTTTAGCCCGATCACTTTCTTCACTCAACTCTTTTAGAGAATCATAGGCTGCGTCGATCGTCGCTCCTTGTGCTGTCACGAGTCCTCGATCACAGAACATCTCGAAGAAAACTTCATATTGACTGATGATACCGTAAATTTGCTGTGCTTGTTCCGTCGTCAACGTCGTCGCACTTAACTCTTCTCCATCTACGGTCATCACACGTGCCCCGTTTGAAGCAATGATCGGACAGTGGATTCCTGCTGCATCTGTTAATTCTTTTGCATTTAAGTAGTTACGTCCTGTCGCGATTGCAAATTCGACACCTTGTTCGCGTGCCGCTTCAATTGCCTGAATCGTCTCCGGTTCAATTCTTTGTTTACCTGAAAGAACGGTTCCATCCATGTCTGATACGAGTAGTTTGATTGGATTTGCCATCGTCTTCACTCTCCTCTTTTTCTATTTCCATACCACTATACCATTTTTCACATTTTGCCTGGTCGTAAACGCGGTTTACAAAATCGGTGACAACAAACGCGAAATACTTTCCTTGAATTTAATCGTTCTTGAACGCGCGGCATACGACTCGACCGTCATGAGCTTTGATACCTCACAATCAGCGAGGAAAAGACGTTCTAGTTCAATCGCTACTGCCTGATCATAAACGATCGTGTTCATTTCAAAGTTCAACCGAAAACTTCGCGCATCGATATTCGTCGTCCCGACCGAAGCAATCTCGCCATCAACAACGATCGTCTTTGCATGTAAAAATCCAGGTTCATACGTGTAGACTTTAGCTCCGTACGATAACAACTCTCCTACAGCAGCAGTCGTTGCCCAGTAAACGAATGGGTGGTCCGGTTTGTTCGGAATCATGATACGGACTTCCACTCCGGACAGAAGGGCTGCCTTACATGCATCTAAATAACTCGTGTCTGGAATGAAATAAGGCGATTGGATATAAATCGTCCGTTTTGCTTCGTTGATCATCTTGATCAAGGCAAGCTTCAAATACTCTGAACGAGAATCCGGACCCGACGTGACGATTTGCATCGGTAATATATCCTGAATCCTGTGCGTTCCATAGTAAAACAAAGATTTTTCCGTATAGACGTCACTTGCTTGGTTCCAGTCGAGAATGAAGCGGTCGAGTTGATCGTGAACGACGTCACCTTCCAAGCGAAAATGTGTATCCCGCCAGTAGCCGAACTTTTCATCGATCCCGAGATATTCCGTACCAACGTTGAACCCACCAATGTAGCCGATTCGACCGTCGATGATACAGGATTTACGGTGATTCCGGTTGTTCAATCGAAAATTAACGAAACCAATCGTCGACGGGAAAAAGGCGAACACTTCTCCTCCGTGTGCTAGTAAATCCTTAAAATCCGTCCGTTTGAGACTTCGTGATCCGACAGCATCATACAATAGACGTACTTTGATCCCACGACGGGCACAATCGGTCAATGTATCGATCAACGCTAACCCGAGACGATCTTTCTGAATGATGTAATATTGGATATTCACTTCATGCTCTGCCTGGCGGATATCTTGAATCATCCGATTGAACTTCTGCTCGCCATCCGAAAGAATCTGCAGTTGATTCGAGAGACTGAGCAGGGAACCGTTCGACATCAGGTTCATCCGAATCATATCCCGGTGCTTTTGAATCATCGGGTGCCGTCCCATCGTTACAAGTTCTTTTTTCTGTAAGGCGATCCGTCTATCCTGTTCCAGTTGTTCTTCATCCGTGACACGATAAAAATTCGTTTTTTTCAACAGTCTTCCGAAAAACAGATAGACGAGAAACCCAACGAGCGGAACGAAATACAAGATGAATACCCATGCCCATGTCGCACCAATATCGCGCCGCTCAAGAAAAATAACCGTCAGGACAGCCAAGATATTCATGATAAGCAATCCGTAGACGATGATGATCGTGAACGTACTCCATACTTCCACCATACGATTCCCTCCCGCTTCAACGGTATTCTTCAATTTTGATTCCTCTGTCTCTTATTCCCGTTTCCTTCCGTGTCATTCTTCTGAAGACAAAAAAACCTTTTTGAAGCACGGCTAGCTTCAAAAAGGTTTAGGTGTGTCATGATTCTTTACATGGTTCCGGTTGTTGTAACGCCATTTGTTCAAGCGTCGCTTTGACACCTGCTACACAGTCTGGCAATCCAACACCATCATAGGCGAGTCCGGCTAAATGAATGTGCGGATAATGAAAAGCGACGATTTCTCGCACTTCTTGAATCCGCTGTGCATGTCCTACCGTATAGGCCGGTAAGCCGTCTAAGAGACGACTGATGACGACACGTTCCGGTTGCAAGGGACGACCACAGATGTTTTCAAGATCTTCTAAGACGACGCGTTCAATCATTTCGTCAGATTCACGAACGAGTGCATCTTTTCCGGGGCGTCCGATGAAGGCACGGAGCACGGTATGATTCGGTGCTGCATGATTCCACTTTTGATCAATCGCCGTGCATGCTGTAATTGAATACGGCGCCCGACGGTTGACGATGAATCCCGTTCCATCAATCGGTAACGCTGTTTCCTTATCGAAAATCAACGTGACCGTCGCCGTCGAGTGTGTTGAAAGGTTCGCAAGCCCTGGAAGCGTCGCATCTGGTAACAGGGACACGACTTGGCGATGCGGAATCGTCAACAAAATATCATCAGCATATTCTGGACCATGATCCGTTTCGAGACGATACCGCCCGTCTTCTTCCCGTTCGATGGAGCGAAGTGGTGTCTCTAGACGAATCTCTGTCCGTTCGAGCACCTCTTCTAAACGCTCGACGAGAGACTCGAGTCCAGTAGCAAGTGATAGGAATTGACCTGTCGCTTTGAGCGTCGGGCCTTGTTGTTGATCAAGCGGACGCATGAGGCGCATCCCTTCGAACAAGCTTCCCGCCTTTTGCTCATTCGCAACGAATTGCGGATAGGTCGCGAACGTACTCATCCGATCGATATCACCCGCATAGATGCCTGAAAGAAGCGGTTCGATCAACTTCTCGACGAGCGCATCTCCAAGACGCGGACGCAGGTATTCCCCTAATGGGATGTCTGTTTCCGGAATCGTCAAATCAGGAGCAGGGTGAAGCAAGCGTTCTGTCACCTCTGCTTTTTCTTCTTCCGTCAGTAGAGACGTCTCTGCGAATAACTCTAAATCGGTCGGGATGCCCATGACGGCACCTTTTGGAATCGGGTGGAGACCGCGCGCATCCAAGATATACGCTTGCGACGTGTTATTTCGAACGAGTTGATCCCCTAATCCGATCTCTTCAATGAGATCCGTCAACACGTGTTTCCGTGCGACGTATGAATCCGGTCCCCGCTCGATCGTCAATCCTTCGTCCCGATATGTCGCCACCTTACCACCGAGACGACCCTCTGCCTCGAGTAACGTGATGTTCATCTCTGGAAACTGCTTCTCTGCATAATAGGCGGCTGCAAGTCCTGATATACCACCGCCCACGATGACGAGACGTTTACTGGACATAACTACCCACCTGTTTCGCGACGGCTTCCGTGACAGCTTTCATGAAAGCTGGATCCGCGTTTGGCATGACAGGTCGCGCATAGTGAATTCCGAGTTCGTCGCAGACGACTTTACACTCGTAATCATTATCGAACAATACTTCTAGGTGATCGGCAACGAAACCAACGGGTACGTAGACGAATGCTTCATATCCTTTTTCTTCGTAGACGTCACGTGTCAAATCCTGAACATCTGGTCCAAGCCATGGTTCTGGCGTTTGTCCAGCCGATTGCCAGCCTGTGATCATATGCGGTACACCAGCACGTTGCGCGATCAATTCGGCTGTTTCCTTCAATTGCTCTGGGTATGGATCACCGTTTGCAATGATTTTCTCAGGTAGACTGTGTGCTGAAACGACGAGAACGGCTTTCTCTTCAGGTACTGGTAAAGCGTCGAACGTCTTGCGGATTTCTTTCCCCCACCAATCGAGAAACGCTTCTTCTTTGTACCACGATTCGACGGATGCGAGACGAATACCATGTTGGTCCGCGACTTCCTTCGCACGACCGTTATATGAACGGATACTGAACGTTGAATAGTGTGGTGCTAAAACGACCGTGACCGCTTCCGTAATGCCGTCTTTTGCCATTTGCTCGACAGCATCCTCAACGAATGGCTCGATGTGTTTCAGACCAAGATAGAGTTTGAACTCGATTTCACCAACATATTTCTCAGACAGTTGACGGTGTAGCTCTTCAGCCTGATCAATCGTGACTTGTGCGAGTGGTGAGACACCACCGATGGCTTCGTAACGTTCCGTCAACTCTGCCAATGCTTCTGGAGACGGTTTGCGCCCGCGACGGATGTGCGTATAATAACGCTCGATATCTTCTGGTTTATATGGCGTACCGTACGCCATAACAAGTAGTCCTAACGTCTTCATTTTCCTACCTCCATTTTTTCTTTCGAATAATCATGGATAAATGCAGTCAAACGTTTCAATACTTCTGGATCGACTTCCGGGAAGATGCCGTGACCGAGGTTAAAGATAAATCCTGGTTGCTTCATTCCCAGGTCGAGAATTTCCTTCGTTTTTGCTTCAAGGATATCCCACGGTGCTAGCAGATAAGACGGGTCGAGGTTTCCTTGGACAGGTTTCGTCAATCCACGCTCACGTGCTTCGTCAATCGACAAACGCCAATCAAGTCCGACGACGTCTAACGGTAAACTGTGCCATTCTTCTGCCAAGTGACTCGCTCCTACACCGAACATGATCATCGGCACGCCTGTATCTTTTAATTCCGTGAAAATGCGTTCCATCGTTGGCTTGATGTAACGGACATAATCTTTCCGACTTGTCGTTCCGACCCATGAATCAAAGATTTGGAACGCTTGAATTCCTGCATCCACTTGTGACTTGATGTAATCGATGACCATGTCACCTAGTTTCTCCATTAAGGCATGCCATACCTCAGGTTGTCCATACATCAATGCTTTCGTTTTATGGTATCCCTTCGAAGGACCACCTTCAATCATATAGCTCGCAAGCGTGAATGGTGCCCCGGAAAAACCAATCAACGGTACTTCGAGTCGTTCTCGTAACAAACGAATCGTTTCATAGATATATGGAATATCTTCGCGGTTGAATGGTTGTAATGCTTCGACATCTGCCATCGTGCGAATCGGGTTCGCGATGACTGGACCGATACCACTCTTGATTTCGACGTCAACGCCCATCGATGGAAGTGGCGTCATGATGTCTTTATACAGAATCGCTGCATCGACCCCTAATTGTTTTACAGGTAGTTCTGTCACATATGCGCCTAGTTCCGAGTCATGTGTGATCTCGAAAAGCGTCCGCGTCTTCTTGATTTCACGATATTCCGCTTGATAACGACCTGCTTGTCGCATGTACCAGACGGGAACGTGATCAATCTGCTCGCCACGGATCGCCCGCAAAAACGTATCATTGAATTTCTTCATCATAACTACCCCTTTATACTCGTTCTAACGCCCCAAAAAAACGTACGATAAGTTTGTGAACACAGAAACATTATATCTGAAATTAAGAAGTCTGTGCCAATAAATCGTTTACAAAATGACAGTTCTGTTACCAGTTCATGAAATGTTCACTGTTTCTTGTAAAGACCGAACGCAGCGTTTAACTGACCGCGGATCAAGTCTGAACGTTGCTGTTCCGTTACCTTACGTTCTTTTTCTCGAATTTCGTGCGTACGCCAGCCATCCTCGATTTTTTCCGCGACTTCGACGAGTCGCTCGACATCCGTAAACGAATATTTTCGTGTTTTTCCATTTGTCCGTTCTGGAAAGATCAACTTCCGTTCCTCATAGTAACGAATCTGACGTTCTGACAAGCCGGTCAATTCACAGACGATTCCGATCGACATCACCTTTTTTTCACGGTAGTTCATCTTCGTCACTCCTTTCCACAAAAATACCATGTCAGATTTTCTGACACAACACGTTTCTTTGAAAGTATTTCCGTCTAAAGTAAACACATACTTTAAATGGATAAAGGAGGAACGACAATGAAACTGGAACAACTCGCTATCTCAGTCGATACGTTTTATGTCTTATTCGCAGCACTGCTCGTCTTTACGATGCAAATCGGATTCTTACTTCTAGAAACAGGGATGTTACGGGCGAAGAACGCGGGGCACGTCGCCGTCAAACAAATCATCAGCTTCTCGGTTGCCGCTCTCGCCTTTTGGGCCATCGGATTCGGATTGACGTTTGGTGATGGCAATTCTATCATCGGAACGGAAGGATTCTTTTTACAAGGAGGATTCAGCAGTCTTGATTGGTCGAACATCACGATTGATGTGAAGTTCCTCTTCCAACTCTCATTCGTCGCTGTCTCCCTCGCGATCGCTTGGGGCGGATTCGCAGAACGTGCTAAATTATCCGTCTACCTGTTGTTCGGAACGTTTTTCGTTGCTATCATCTATCCGATCATTGCACGTTCCGTTTGGGCAGGTGGATTCCTTGGTTCGCTCGGGATGCAAGACTTCGCTGGATCAACGGTCGTTCACTTACAAGGTGGGATTGCTGCACTCGTTGCTGCTTTACTGCTCAAGAAACGAATCGGTGCTGAAAAAACACCGTTACTCGGACACAACGTCATCTATTCTGTCGTTGGTGCCTTCATCCTCTGGTTATGTTGGTTCGGCTTCAATGCTGGTTCGACACTAACGATTGCCGATGGATTCTTTAGTTACGTTGCCTTGACGACGTTACTTGCGACTGCAGCAGGTGCCCTCGGTGCTCTTGCCATCTCATTCTGGCACCGTCGTGTCGCAGATATCCCTTCGATCATCAACGGTGTCTTAGCTGCACTCGTTGCCATCACAGCAGCCTGTGCCTTCGTCGAACCGTGGGCAGCTGTCGTCATCGGTTTCCTCGCTGGTGTGATCACATATGGAACGAGCATTCTTCTCGCAAGCCGTGTCGATGATCCATTATGTGCCTTCTCCGTTCATGGCGTCGCTGGTATCTGGGGTACACTCGCAACTGGATTCTTCGCTTCACCACGACTCGTTGAAATCACAGGGATCGGACAAGCTGGTCTCTTCTATGGTGGCGGTTTTACGCAACTCGGTGTTCAAGCACTTGGTGTCGTCTTTGCCGTCGTCATCGTCAGTGTCTTGAGTTATGCATTCTTAAAAGTTCTCGACCTTACGATTGGTCTTCGGATCACACGCGAAGATGAACTCCGCGGACTGGACGTTGCGGAACATGGTCAATCTTCTTACGATCTCCCTGCTCCTGTCAGCAAAGAATTGCGTATGGTCGAAGAAGAAGATCTCTCAAACGAACGCGTCAATTAATAAAAAGAACAAGAGCCTACACGATGGATTCATCGCGTAGGCTCTTTCTTGTTTATTATTTTCGAGCGTAGTATTCACCAATCACAAGCGCCAAGGCTGCCCCACCAACGACATAGATGGATCCGCTTAAAAAGAATCCAAGTAGCGTCAAGACGATGCATTGACTGATTGCTGCGAAGCGGATGATTTTTCGTTTCGCCTGTACAGCATTTCCAAACGGTAATAGACGAGTCAATAGATGTTGGTCCACTGCCTTCGTGAACGGTGCTAGTTGAAAGCTTGTCAATCCTGCAAACGCAGGGATTGCAAGCGCAACGAACAACTCGTTGCCACTCGCTAACCACATGAACACAGCCCCGATCAGCGTCAAACGAACAATCAATCCGATCCCGTCTCCACTCCGGATGAACTGTTTGACATACAAGTAATCGAATGTCGTTTGCGCTCGATATGGAATCCGCTCGACCATGTTACTCAAGAGACGACGGCGTTTATATGTTGCCGATAAATGCGGCACATCGACGAACCAGTTCGCTAATCGATAAAAACGATCACGCGATTCCTGTTCGAGCGCAATCCATTCGCGTAGAGGAAGATGGTCCTGACGCTTTAAATGGAGTACGACCATTAAGAGAAGTGCGACGACGATTGTCATCCACGCCATATCGATGATGACGAGTAGCGCCGCTCCGAACGCATACAGTAACACCGTCCGATGTGCAATGCCTTCAAGCTTTGATAAATTCGCAGCAGCTCCGAACAAAGCAAGCGCTACCCCAAGTAAAACAAGTTCAAGTGGTGTCGTCTGTTCCGTTCGAACATAGAGAACAACGACAGCTAAAAACGGAATCACGGCACGGATGATACCAAAGACCGCATTGTACGCTCGTACTTGTTGCATGAAACTTGATAACTTCGCTAACACCGGTAATAGAAACACTTGGTCCGCCTCAACGAGAAACGTCCGACTCGTCCGATAGAGCGGTAAAATCAGAAACAAGGCTGCCATGACGAATCGACCTGGAAACGATGGATCGAGTTGGTCGAGGAAACGTCCGTAGACGACTAAACCGTACAAAATAACGAAGTAAACGGTAAATAACAGTCCGCCATTCGCCATGTACCTTGTATATTTCACCGTTTCCGTCATCGCCGCCTGGTAGCGTTCCTTCCATAAGGACTGGCTGTTCATCGTTCCGCCTCCTCGATCGCGGCAACGTACAGATCATCCAGCGTTCCATCTTGCAGTCCATATCGTGCGCGTAAAGCAGCTGTCGTTCCCTCTGCTGCAATGTGCCCCTCATGTAAGAGCACGAATCGGTTACAGTGACGCTCGGCTGTCTCAAGAATATGCGTCGACATTAAGATCCCCTTACCGTCCTGCTTCAGTTCACTAAAAATCTGAAGTAACTCTCGGATTGCCAGTGGATCAAGTCCAACGAACGGTTCATCGACGATCAACAGTTCACTGCCTGTGACGAGTGCACATAAAATCATCGCTTTTTGCTTCATCCCTTTTGAGAAGACACTTGGAAACCATTCGAGTTGCTTCGTCATTCGAAGTCGTTCAGCATAATGTTGCGCGCGTTCTGTCGCGATTGCTTCTTCGACGTCATATCCTTGCGCCATCAGACGAAGGTGCTCCCGTAACGTCAGTTGTTCATATAACATCGGCTGCTCCGGAATATACGCCACTTGGCGACGATACTCGGTTTCGTTCGTCGTTAAATCCAATCCATTGATTCGAACCGATCCCGTCTTGACCGGTAAAAGACCAAGGATATGCTTGATCGTCGTTGATTTTCCGGCACCGTTCAACCCAATTAGACCGACGAGTTCACCTCGGTCGACTTCGATATTGATGTCATGCAGAACGGTTTTTGATCCGTATCCTCCTGACAAATCTTTAATGTCTAATAACATATCTGCCACTCCCTTTAGGCTCATCGTAAAGTAGACTCGCTTCGTTTTTCTAGCGTAACGCCTAGTTTTTTAAAATATAATGTTTTAATACTTGTTTTTTCGGCAATTACTCTAAGTGTAATCGTTACATCAATATATGAAAACGATTTACATGTAAATTGAAAGTGAAATCAATGAATCGTCTATTCATTCTCTATCAAGTGGTCTAATCGTCTAGTCATTTAAAGAATGAACTAAAGAATGAACGATTTCAGATTTTTTCATTTTCGCACGTGTTTATAACTGCCTGAAAACAGGTAAAACTAATATGTAGAGGAGATGTTTAGAAATGGGTTTCTTATGGGCACTCATCATTGGTGGTCTCATCGGTTGGATCGCAAGTTTAATTATCGGGAAAGACGTACCGGGTGGCATCATCGGTAACATTATCGCTGGTTTCATCGGTTCGATGATCGGTCAAGCCATCTTTGGTTCAATGGGACCAAAAATTGCTGGTTTCGCAGTCATTCCGGCTATTCTCGGAGCAGTCATCTTGATCTTCATCGTCTCACTTATTCTCCGGGCAGTACGTAAGTAATCATAGATCTTAAATTGAAAAGGAGTGTTTTAAATGGGATTCTTATGGGCGTTAATCGTCGGTGGTATTATTGGTTGGCTAGCAAGCTTGATTTTAGGTAAGGATGTTCCAGGCGGTATCATTGGTAACATCATCGCTGGTTTTGTTGGTGCATTGATCGGTCAAGCATTATTCGGAAACTGGGGTCCAATGGTTGCCGGATTCGCAATCGTTCCTGCTTTACTCGGAGCTATCATTCTTATCCTTATCGTATCGTTCATTCTCCGTGCGGTGAATAAACGATAACCAAAAATCCTCGGACGTTCTAGTCCGAGGATTTTTTTAGTCTTTTAATTGTAACCACATACCGTCCTCTCGCTCGACGACTCGTTTTTCTGCTCGTAAGTTCAACCATTCGAACACACCTTCGAGAAAACTAGACGGATATTCCCAAACGGTACCGACTTGCTCGCGCTTCTTTCGTTCTGGTTTTCCAGCGATGGCTTCTAACTCATCTGGAGTCTTATTTAATCGGATTAGCAATTCTTCCACCTGCCCCGATTGATAGGTCACTTCATATCCATCGTATCGTGCTCGATTGGCAACGGTCGAATCAGGCGTGCCGAACGTATTCTCGAACGAGTCACGCGAACGTCCGAGATAGCCAGTCATCGTATCGATACTTTTTCCAGTCCGGGCTTTCACTTCCGTCTCAAGTAACGTTTTGATATCGACTGCATATTCGTTCGAAACGGTCGTATTGAATCGATCAGCCAATTTAAAGTCGACTGTCGCGTTCGGTTCATCTCCGAGTTGTACAGTCTTTGATTCCTGGACGGTCTGTCCGGATTGTTCCGCACTTGCTTGAACATCGTACTCTCCAGGAGATCGCTTGAGTTCAAGGGATTTCTGATCAATCGTCCCGACTTCTTCTCCATCTAATGAAATCTTCGTTCCCGGTAAATCACTTGAAACGGTTAACCGCTGAGGATTCACATCGAGAGAGTACCGGTCATACCAAAGCCATCCATCTTCTTCTTGAAGCGAAAACAGATGTGTCTTCACTTGCTTCCCTGCGCCTTGATCCTGTTTGACTTGTGCGATGACCCGGTCCGTCCGTTCTGAGTCAGCCGTCAACCAATTAACGAGTCGCGTCGCTTCACTCATCGGTAGTGACTTACCATTCATCGTGACGAGTTGTTGGAATCCACGCTGATCCTTTTCCTTTAACAAGGTAGCAAGACGCTCGTCTGTTTTCTCCATTCTCGCCGCTTCTTGCATGTTACGTCCAAACCAAAAGGCAACGAATAAGAAAAGACCGACGATAATGACGCTACCGACGAGCAGGCGCCGTTTTCGTTTTTTTTGTGCCGTCGAGGCTACTCGTGATGCCATGCAATTCGCTCCTTCCTTCAGTAGCTGTATGTTTCTAAGTGTATCGGGTTCAATTTGACTGTCAATCGTGCGGAAGTCGGAAACTTTCCGTATACTAATATTATCTTACCCAAGGGAGTGAACGTTCCATGCAAAAAGAGTCATGTATCTTCTGTAAAATTGCTCGCAAAGAAGTCCCTGGTCATATCGTATTCGAGAACGAACAAGTTCTCGCTTTCCTTGACCTGTCACAAGTGACGAAAGGACATACGCTCGTCATCCCAAAACAACATGCCGATAATTTGTATGATCTCTCTCCTGAACAAGCACAAGACGTATTTGCGACGATCCCGCAAATCAGTCGTGCGCTTCAACAAGAGACAGAGGCAGCTGGCATGAATCTCTTATCGAATACAGGAAAAGTAGCGGGTCAATCGGTCTCTCACTTCCACCTGCACCTCATTCCGCGTCACGATAAACAAGACGGTTTCGGTGCAAAATGGGAAGTTCATAATGACGATTACACGGCAGAGGAATTAGCTGAACTCGCTAACTCGATCGCTTCTCGCATCTAAGTCTGTTCTTTTTCTTCTATTCTTAGAAAAATATTGCCGAAATAGGTTTCTTTCATTCGATTTTCGGTAAAATAATATGAAACAAATATTTTAATATTAAAAAGGAGGTTCAATATGTCGAAGCGTCCCGCCCGTAACTGGGTCGCTTTTGGTGCTACGCTAACACTTGTGACTTTTTACGGTCTGAAGGCGCTTCGCCAAGGTACGAAAAGCGACTCTTCGAACGGTCATCAACGTCGAAATTCTTATTCTACAATCGTAACGAATGTGCAGGATTTGACCCAGGAGGGCAAGAACTTAGTAGAGACAGCAAAAGCGTCTGGTATGCACTTCAAAGAAGAAGTCATGCAGAGCGTCTCGGAATACCAAACGGAAGTCCAAGCATCGCTCACGAAGATCCAGTCTCTCGCTGATGAAGCGAAACAGGAAGCAGACCAGCTTTCTCCACAAAAGTAAGATCCGTTGCTTCGATTTGTTTTTGTATAGTTTGCATTTTGCGCGTTTGAGCCATTGTCACCTTTCGAAAGGATGAGTCAGATATGGAACACGAAAAGTTATATCCTGGACAAGAGGCTTTGTTGTATAGCCACAAGATTGTCCAGTTAAGCAAAGCACTATGGAAAACGGTAGAAAAAGATTGGCAAAATTGGATCAAGCCCTTTGATCTGAACATCAATGAACATCATATCTTGTGGATTTCGCACGCGCTAGGCGGTGCCTCGATTTCAGAGATCGCGAAATATGGTGTCATGCACGTCTCGACGGCATTCAACTTCTCGAAGAAGTTAGAAGACCGCGGATTGTTGACGTTCTCGAAAAAGGAAACAGATAAACGAAATACCTACGTCCAGTTGACACCAGAGGGCGAATCACTCTTGCTTGAGACGATTCAAGCGTTCCGCCCTGAAGAAAACGGTGTCTTCCGTGCATCACTTCCTCTTCAGGAATTGTACGGGAAGTTCCCGGAATTAACGGACATTTCTGCGATCGTACGTCGCTTGTATGGCGACAGCTTCATGGACATATTCGCTGAGACATCAAAGATGATCACAGAAGAAGCAGATCGTCGCCCTCAAGATCCAGTCATGGACTCAATCAAAAAAGCATAACCTTACCAAAAGCGTTTTAGCCTCTAGCTAGAATGCTTTTTTTAGGTCTTTTTTCCTCATGACAAGGACATTACTACTATGTCTCAAGAGCGTTATTTCCCTCACAATTTCCCATAAAAATTATCCTCAACCGACTACTTGGATGTGATAGCATGGAAAAGAGCAAGTATCTCTTGGCATGACAAGATACAGCTGTCAACCAGACGAGAATATGATATGATAAAACGGTTGAAATAAATGGTAAATTAGGGGTGTATGTATGAAAAAGAAATTGTTAGGCGCAGCAGCAGTCGCAAGTGTATTTACGTTAGCAGCATGTGGATCAAATGACGAAGCCGTCATCAATTACAAAGGTGGCGAAGTCAACAAGGCTGACGTCCAAGAAGAAGCATACGAAAAAGCTGGTGCTCAAATCGCTTTCCAGCAAACAATGAACAAATTGCTTGAGAAGAAATACGGCAAAGAAGTCACGGATAAAGAAGTCGAAGCAGAAGTCAAGAAGACAAAAGACCAGTTCCCGGATAAAGAGCAGTTCAATACAACATTGAAATCTGCTGGAATCAAGAACGAAAAAGAATTCGAGACAGTTCTTCGCACACAAATGCTCTTAACGGAAGCAAAATCTGCGAAATCAAAAGTAACAGATAAAGAAATCCAAGAGCGTTTTGACCAAGAAAAAGTCGAAGTCAAAGCAAGCCATATCCTCGTTGCGAAAGAGTCAGAAGCAAAAGACATCAAAAAACAATTGGATGACGGCGCGGACTTCGCGAAACTGGCAAAAGAGAAATCAACAGATACAGGTAGCGGTGCAAAAGGTGGAGACCTTGGATACTTCACAAAAGGTAAAATGGTCAAGGAATTCGAAGATTATGCGTTCAAGGATGGCGTTGAAGGTAAAATCTCCGATCCAATTAAAACACAATTCGGTTACCACATCATCAAAGTAGTCGATCGTAAAGAAAAGAAAGACTTTACGCTTGATAAAGAAAAAGCACGCATCAAAAAAGCACTTGCTGAAGAAAAAGCAGCACAAGTCAACCCGAACGATATCTACCGTTCACTCATGAAAGAATACGATGTTAAAATCGAAAACAAAGACTTCAAGGATGCTTTTGATTTAGATAAACAAGAACAACAACAAATGCAACAACAAATGATGCAACAACAACAGCAGTAATCAAAAAAGGAAGCCGCGAAGGCTTCCTTTTTTCGTGTCGTTTTTCATTCATATGAGCGATAGTTAACGAACCGTCCGGATTGGTGCCCGTTCGTATTGTTTCGGCAAGGCTACCGTATCTCCTAGTTCGGCTGCCGCATGATAGACCCAATAAGGTTGGCGAAGTAGTTCACGTGCGAGCAGGACGATATCTGCTCGACCGTTACGGACGATTTCTTCTGCATGGGCAGCTGTCGTAATCAATCCAACCGCGCCTGTTGCAATACCCGTCTCTCGTTTCAACTCTTCTGCATAGCTCACTTGATAGCCTGGATACACTTCCGGTACGGCATTAGCGACGACAGCCCCTGAACTGCAATCGAGTAGATCGATGTGACGTGCAGCTAGTTCTTTCGCGAGTGGAATATAATCCGTCGCCGTCATTCCCCCTGTTGCGTGATCGGCTGCTGAAATCCGGACCCAGATCGAGAGCTTGGAAACGGCTTGAATGCCATCAATGATCTCTAGCAACAAGCGCATCCGATTTTCAACCGATCCACCGTATTGGTCCTCACGAACGTTTGATAACGGAGAGAGGAACGTGTTCAGTAAGTAACCATGAGCCCCATGAATTTCAATGAAATCATACCCTGCTCGTTCCGCACGCAGTGCTGCATCGATGAACTGTTGTTTGATCGTCGCGATTTCCTCAAGCGTTAATGCTCGTGGATGTGTATACGTATCATCAAACGGTAAAGCACTCGGTGCAACGGGTGGTTCTGCCGTCGTACTTTTGCGCCCGGCATGGGCCAGTTGAATGCCTGCTTTTGCACCCGCTGCTTTGACTTGCTCTGCGATCCGTTGTAAGCCTTCGATATGAACATCTGACCAAATTCCAAGATCACCGGCTGAAATGCGACCGTCTGGCGTAACAGCACTCGCTTCTAAGATGACGCCACCGACACCACCCATCGCACGGGTTGCATAGTGCGTGACATGCCAATCCGTAACGAGTCCATCTTCTTTTGCACTGTACATACACATCGGCGCCATGATGACCCGATTTCGGAATGTCAACGTTCCGAGTTGAACCGTATCAAACAACTTCGTCTTCATCTTTTCTCCCCCTTATAGCTTCGGACGGTAAAAAGCACGATTATCTAGTGCGAATGATCGTTCCGAGAACTGTCCTGGCTCGACATATTCAAGGAGACGATCCATCATCGTCATCCGTGCATCAAGGTTATCGATCAAGAACAAAACTTCTGCCTCGCGCATCTGTGGTGCGACAGCAGAACCCCATTCCGGTCGTCCGTGATGACTTAAGACGAGATGTTGCAAGACCGTCAGTACTTCTGCGTCAATTTGTAATTCTGCTCCGACTTTTTCAAGTTCCGCTACCATCATCGTAATATGACCGACGAGTTTACCAGGCAACGTATATTCCGGTGCAACCGGATCGGATAACTCCTTGATTTTCGCATAATCGTGCAGAATGATGCCACTGATTAGCACGTCACGGTTTAAGGTCGGATAGAGTTGAGCGATTTGATCCGCTAGACGCAACATCGAAAGGACGTGGTATGACAGCCCCGAGTAAAAAGCATGATGGTTCTTGACCGCTGCCGGATGCGTGAAGTAAGCGTCGAATCGCGAAGTAATCAAATGTTTAACGAGCTTTTTCATATCACTGTTCTGAATCGATTCTACGAACGCGAGGACTTCCGTCTCGATTTGCTCTCGCGGAATCGGTGCGGATTGGACATAGTCCTCGACATTCGTCTCCTCTAGAACCGTGATTTGTTTGAGCTTGAGTTGTGTCCGCCCTCGATAGTCCATGACTTCTCCAGCAGCATGGACGATTGATTTCGGCGCATATTTTTCAAGATCACTCGTATCCCACATCTTCGTCTCGATTTCGCCTGTCTTATCCGTCAAGATGAGCGTCAAGTATGGTTTCCCATTCGCTGCAATTCCTTTGACCGCTTGCTTGATCATCGCTCGTTGATCGAGCGTTTCTCCAACTGCTAATTTACCAATTCCTTTCATACTTGAAACACGTCCTTTATCTGTAAAATAGGTGTCTTTTTTATATTCCATTGACTACACTTAAGGCATATACTATTTCATTCTACTATATGGGAGTCATGAACATGGAACTGGAACCTCAATTTAATTGGTCTCGCTATCTCGATTTAGCTGACTATGAACAAACCTTTCCGACGGCTGCCGTCGATCAATCCGAAATGGACTGGGTGACGCAGCTGCGATCGAAAGACATGAACTTCACCCGCTCGGAAAAAGGGGTTCTCTATGGCGCTGTCGTCACCTGGCAAAATCCTGTCGACAAAAGTGACCGCCGCTCGATTTGCTTTTATGTAACGAAAGAAAAACTGATCACGATTGGATTGTCGGATTCAATCGTGTCCCTGGTCGCTCCCTATTCTCCCGCGCATCCATTCGCAGCCTTTTATACGATTCTTGCTTTACAGCTGAACACGTATTTTGCCGGTATCGATCAGTTTGAGACGGAACTATTCTCAAGACAAGATGAACTACGTGGCAGCATCAATGAAGATTCGCTCGATAGCATCTTCGCTTTACGCGACACGATCGAGAACTGGTCCGATTTAATCGTTCCGTTTCAAGAGCTCGTCATGGCTGGTGAAGAATCATTTCTCGACGAGGACGCGTATCTCGAGGATCTCTCGTTGAAACTAGCTACGAAACGTGTCCGCCGTCTGTTGATGCTCATTGAACATTATCAAAAAGACATTGAGGTCCTGCTCGACTTATCGACGACCGTCTCGAACTTCCGTGGAAACGAAATCATGAAGGCATTAACAATCTTTACTGCCGTCGCGACACCAACGATGGCTCTCGGTGCGATTTGGGGGATGAACTTTAAAATCATGCCGGAATTAGAATGGAAATACGGTTACGCCCTATCCCTTGGTCTAATTTTTCTCTCGACTGGTGGCATCTTCTACTGGATGCGCTGGCGTGGATGGTTAGGCGCTCTTGTTCGGATGCCAAAGAACAGTCGACCAAAAAAATAGATATCAGAACATAAGTTCGTTATACTAATTGTATCATATCTACTGAAAGGAGACGCTTGTACGATGGAACGAAAAATCATTCATATTGATATGGACGCCTTTTACGCTTCCGTCGAGCAACGCGATCGTCCTCGATTAAAAGGTGTTCCCGTCGTCGTCGGTGGACCGCCTCATGCACGTGGTGTCGTAGCGACCTGTTCCTATGAAGCACGGAAATACGGTATCCATAGCGCGATGCCGTCAAGACGTGCCTTCCAGCTCTGCCCCCGTGCGGTCTTCATTCGTCCCCGCTTTGACGTCTACCGAGCTGTCAGTGCGCAAATCATGGCGCTTTTTCGAGAAGTGACACCGCTCGTCGAGCCTCTCTCGCTTGATGAAGCGTATCTTGACGTCACGGAAAATTATTTTGATCAAAAAAGTGCGACCTATATCGCGCAATATGTTCTTCAGCAAATTAAAGAACGGACAGGTCTGACGGCCTCTGCTGGTGTTTCGAACTCTAAGCTCGTCGCGAAGGTCGCATCCGGATACGAGAAACCGAACGGGATGACGGTAGTTCCTCCAGAGGACGTCCTCAGTTTCTTGTCTCCATTAAAAATTGGAGATTTACACGGCGTCGGAAAAGTCACGGAACAAGCGTTACGAAAACAAGGAATTGAAACCGTCGCAGATGTCCAAGCAATGCCGGTCGAACAATTACGAGCATTGCTCGGACGCGATCGCGGAACGGAACTGCATGCGATGGCACACGGGATCGACGAGCGTCCGGTTCGTCCGGAACGCGAGCGAAAATCGATTGGTTCTGAGACGACCTTCGAAGAAGATACGGAGGATATCGATACGATATTCGAGACGTTGATTCGAGAATCAAAATCCGTCATTGCGAGTCTTCAAAAAAAAGAACTCGTTTGCCGGACGATCACGATCAAGTGGAAGACCGATACATTCCAGTCACGTTCGAAACGGCATACATTTTCAGAAGAAACGGCGGACGAAGAACGCTTACTTGAGGAAACAACGAAATTGTTCAATGGTATCACCTTCGACGGACCGATCCGCTTGATTGGTATGACGGTCAGTCACCTGACTACTCCTCCCGCTGCGCGACAGTTGACGTGGCAAGACTTAGACCTGCGCTTGTAAAATGAATAGCTATTCATTATACTAAGTACAAGACCGATCAGACAAGGGAGGAACAAGTATGCAGTATACGATTACAGTCTTTTCAGATCGTGGTGAAACGTTACTCGATGACGTTTTTGAAGCAGAAGCAGATGGACAGGCACGAGAAGAAGGGATTCGGCGTCTCAATGAGAGTGGGTACGCTCATCATGCAGCTCGTGTCACACGTTCAGGTCGTTTGATTCATTTCGAGCGCGCTTACTTGCCACGGATCGTCCCTACTTCATCTTGAGCTATACAAAAAAGGAAGACGGCCATAATGGCGCGTCTTCCTTTTTGATGACTTATTGAACGTCGTCTTGTTGCTCCATCATTGGCGCGTAGAGTTCTTCTAACGGCTTCATGATGATTTGTGTGACTTCCGTCAGCATCGTGTGCATCCGTTGCTCTTCTTGCATCAGCTGACTGATTAGTGGGTTGTTTTGGACTTCAAGCATCTTTGTTTGGGCAGACGCCATATCGTCTGGTGTGATTTCTTCACCTTGCATCTGCTTTTGTTGTAATTCGAGTTGGATGTTACGGAACGATGCAAACAATTCGTTTGATTCCGGATCCGCGTTAACTTGCGTGTACAAATCTTTTAATGTCGTGTACTCCGAAGTCTCACGTAATGCACGCTCCAGTGTGTACGCGTGATCATATAAGTTTGTTTCTGCCATGAGTAAAACCTCCAATTTGTTTAGACGAGATAAAGCCCCGCCTGTATCAATCCAATTAAACCACCTAACAACCCTCCAAGCCAAGTGATAGCCCGGAATTCTCGCTTGGAAATCGATAAGACGATTTCCTCGAGATACGCAGTATCCAGCAAACCGACCTCTTCTCGAACAATCGTTTCGAGATCAAGCGTTTGTAGAATTTGCCCGATTTGATTCGTCGTCCGTTCGAATAGATGATCGATGACGACAGGGACATGTTGCTCGAGTAATTGTGACTCGAGGGGATTCAACCAGACGCGTAATGGTGTAGCAAGCATCGATTCAATCGGTAAACGCGCCAAGACTTGTTCTTTGACGGTCTGTCGAATCCGTGACTCCGTCTCTTCTGTCATATAAGACGACAGTGGACGATCTAGTCCCTTTTGCCATTCCTGACGTAATAAGGCAAGGATGAACTGAGACGTCGACTCTGATTGAAGTACCCGTTTCAGCTCCGGCTGAATCATATCAACGACGTTGACGTTCGCGAGCAACATCCCGAACATCCCACCTCCGAGACGCTGTTGGATGAAACGAGCAACAGTTTCCTCGAGTTGTAGACGTCCTTCTGGTCCATCAAAATATTCCTCTGCTTGGTGCAATACGGATGTGACGAGTCTTGGCATGACCTCTTCGATTTTTTGTTCTCCGGCTTCCCCGATCAACTCGCGCACGGACTGCTCACGCCATTTACCCATGAGGAGTGAAAACTCCTGCTCCAAGTGATAACTGATTTTTCCTTGAATCCGTTGTTTGGGTTCATCGATGAATCGACTAATCCACGCT
The DNA here is from genome assembly GCF_000414195.2 of Exiguobacterium sp. OS-77. NCBI lineage: Bacteria > Bacillati > Bacillota > Bacilli > Caryophanales > Exiguobacterium > Exiguobacterium sp. OS-77. Next base: position 2,457,694 of record NZ_DF239008.1, read on the forward strand.
TCCGTCGTCTCTTCTGAACGTGTCCATTTCATGACTTCATGTTCGACGAGCCGTGTGACAGCTCCACGAACAGCTGGTGATGCGAGACGTTTCCCGATCCCTTCTGGCGTCAAGAGATGCTTGACGACCGTCCGTCCGAGATTCGCTGCTAGTTCATCTCGCCGTTTAGGAATCAGACCCGGCGTAAACGGCACGCGAAATTTTCCGATGTATTTCGGTTCAAGTGGTCGAAATAACATCCGAATCGCTAGATGATTCGTGACTGCGCCAATCAGGGCCCCAATGACAATGATTCCGACAAGTTTCAATACGAGTAAAAACGTATCTGACATAAGTTATCATTCCTTCCGATTTTCGACTTATGGTAAAGTCGAGATAGTTATGTACGATTTAGGAGTGATGCCGTGTGTTACGACAACTGATGACTGTATTCAATGACCAGCTTACGACCGATCCGAATGTTTATTGCCAGGAACAGTATAGCGTATATCGCCTTGAAGATGGACTCTGTTTTGGAATCAAGGCGACTGCCATCTCTGACCGCGAACAACAACTGCTTGATGTATTCGCTGAACGCATCATCACGACGTCGCGGTCTGATATCGATCTATGGCGAGAGCGTATCCAATCTGCTCATGCCCTCGAAGATCAGTCGTTCCGACTTGTCCATTTTTTGTTCAATCCAACCGATGAACGGACAAGTGAAGAAATTCAACAATTGCTCTCCTCTTTCTTTTCGCAGACGAGCATCCTTATTCCTTTTAGCACACACCGCTTCACGGTCGTTGAACGCGAAGAGTTTGTCATCGAGTCCGAACTATCCGATTTATTTTTTGCATTACAATCTGATTTTGTACTCGACGGTAAGGTATTGCTTGGTCAACAACGTGCTGCAGGTGATATCGCCGTTCAGTTCCAACTCGAACAAGCAGCGCTTGCTTTCGTTCCTTCGATGCAAATCGAACGTTTCTTGCCTGCCATGATCCGTCTTGCAAGTCTAGATGACCGGCACCGCGCGACACTCGTCGATCAGTTCATCCGTTTACTCGAGCCAGAGTCTCGTGAGACGATCCTTGCTTTTTGTCGAGCTAATTTGAACGTCTCCCTGACAGCAAAACATCTATTCTTACATCGAAATAGCCTCCAGTATCGACTCGACCGGTTGACGGAGCAGACTGGAATCGATGTTCGCTCATTTGAAGGCGCTACTTTCCTCTATACCTTACTTCTTGTAGCATGATGCCTAATTGAAAACGTTTGCATTTAGTCAGGTTGTCCATAGGCAGACTCCCTGACTTCTTTTATACTAAATCTTGTAAGCGTTATTATTTCATCATTTACATTAGGGGGAACTACACATGGCTGAAATTCGTCTTGAACATATCGATAAAATCTACTCAGGTGATGCAAAAGCGGTTGATGACTTCAACCTTCACATTAAAGATAAAGAATTCATCGTCTTCGTCGGACCATCAGGTTGCGGTAAATCAACGACGCTCCGGATGATTGCTGGACTTGAAGAAATCTCAGGTGGGGATTTCATCATCGACGGCAAACGCATGAACGATGTAGCGCCAAAAGATCGCGATATCGCGATGGTCTTCCAAAACTACGCGCTGTATCCACACATGAACGTCTTCGATAACATGGCGTTCGGATTAAAGCTTCGGAAGTTCCCAAAAGATGAAATCAAGCAACGCGTCGATAACGCAGCTCGTATCCTCGGTCTTGAAGAATACCTCGAGCGGAAGCCAAAAGCACTCTCTGGTGGTCAGCGTCAACGGGTAGCGATTGGTCGCGCCATCGTTCGTGATGCTAAAGTCTTCTTGATGGATGAGCCGCTCTCGAACTTAGATGCTAAATTGCGTGTACAAATGCGTAAGGAAATCATTCAGCTACACAAACGTCTTGAGACGACGACGATTTACGTTACGCACGATCAGACGGAAGCGATGACGCTTGCGACACGAATCGTCATCATGAAAGCGGGTATCATTCAACAAGTCGGTACGCCGAAAGAAGTCTATGATCACCCAGATAACATGTTCGTTGCCGGATTCATCGGTTCACCATCGATGAACTTCTTGACAGGTAAATTAGCGGAAGACGGTCTCTTCCACGTTTCAGGAACAGAAGAGAAGTTCGAAGTACCAGAAGGAAAAATGAAAGTTCTCCGCGACCGTGGTTACACGAACAAGGATCTCGTCCTCGGAATTCGTCCAGAGGACATCCATGCGGAATTGATCTACCAAGACACGAAAACAGCACACCGCTTCCCAGCACATATCGAAGTATCCGAATTGATGGGTGCAGAGTCTTACCTCTACTCAAAAGTCGGACAACAAGCGTTCACGGCACGTGTTGATTCACGCTCACACGTCGAGATGGGATCGCAGCTTGATCTCTTCTTCGATATGACAAAAGCACACTTCTTCGACTCTGCGACGGAAGCAACGATCCGTTAATCGCATCATCGATCAGTTACGATGTTTCAGACTGTCCTTTTAAGGGCAGTCTTTTTTATTGACAGACGTTCCTGTAACTTTGTATGATACTGCTTGTAGCTTAAAATTAATCCTATTCGAAAACTAGGAATTGAAATCATTCATTTATAAAGGAGAGAGCGCTATGAAACACGGTTTGAAATTAGCTGTAGCAGCATTATCGACAGCGGGGGTGCTTGCAGCATGCGGCGCTTCGAACGACAACGCAGGTTCTGATAAAGAGTCAAAAGTCATTACAGTCGGTACAGAAGCAACGTACCCACCTTTCACGTATAAAGAAAAAGGAAAATTGACAGGTTATGACGTAGACGTCATGAACGAAGTCGCAAAACGTGCCGGCTATAAAGTCGATTACAAAGCGATGGACTTCAAAGGACTCATCCCAGCACTCGATTCAAAACGAATCGATGTCATCGCGAACCAAATGGGAATCACGCCTGAGCGCCAAGAAAAATACGCTTTCTCTGATGCGTATACGGTCTCTGGTTCAACGATCATCGTCAACAATAAAACGAACGACATCAAAACACTCGACGACTTAAAAGGAAAGACAGTCGGTTCGACACAAGGTTCACTTTACGCGAAGACGGCTGAAGAAGCTGGCGCGAAAGTGAAATACTACAAAGGTGCGAACCAAGTCTTAAAAGATCTTGAAGCAGGTCGTGTTGATGCTGCTATGAACGATCGTCTCTTCGTTTTGACGGAGCTGAAGAAAGCAGGCTATAAAGTCAAAGCGGTAGGTGAGACGTTCGACAAGAACGAATCAGGCTTCATGATGGCAAAAAACAGCAAGTATACAGAAGACTTCAATAAAGCACTCTCTGAGATGCAAGAAGACGGCACTCTTGCAAAAATCGGTGAGAAGTATTTCAACGAGGATATCAGTAAGTGAGTGAATTACTAACGATCGTCCGGGATAACTCGGACGTCTACGCAAAGGCGATTGGTACGACCCTTCTAGCAAGTGGTCTCGCCATCGTCTTTGCGCTTATTCTCGGGTTGATTCTTGCCGTCATGCGTGATAGCCGTCTTGCCGTCTTTAGCGGTTTTGCACGTTTATACGTCTCCTTCTTCCGAGGAACACCATTGCTGTTACAAATCCTGATTTTATACAATGGTCTCGTTGTCCTTCAATTGACTGGATTCCAAGCTCTCGCTTTCGGCTTATCGCTTCACTTTTCTGCGTATATCTCTGAATCGTTCCGGGCTGCCATCTCCTCTGTCGATCGTGGACAATGGGAAGCCGCTGACTCGCTCGGTATTCCGCGCCGTAAGACATTCAAGGACGTCATCTTGCCGCAAGCACTATCTCGGGCGATTCCACCACTTTCGAACTCTGTCATCGATATCATCAAATCAACATCACTCGGTACGATTGTTGCTGTTGAAGAATTGACGTATGTCTCTGACCAGATTTCAGCAACGACGTATCTCGTCATGCCGTTGTTGCTATTCTCAGCTGCAATTTACTGGATCATGTCGACACTCATTCAAAGTGTTCAACATCGCTTAGAGGCACGATTCAGCATTCCAGAATGAATTTTCCACACTTGGAACCGTCAGGATTTCAAGTGTGTTTTTTTAGATTTTTTTAGGTTTAGCACTAGGCAATCCGGGAATAATCAAGTATACTAATAAAAATCAGAATTATCTGACAACTTACAAAGGAGCGTGGCCTAGATGAAACAAGTAATTGAAGCTTTCCGTAGACAAGATGCAGAGCAGCGAATTCCAGTGCTACGTCTCGAAATCGATTATGAGCTCAGTACGCTCTTCGATGCGATTCAAGCCAATGACCAAGCTGCCATGTCAGCAAGTAAAGATCGTTTAGATAAATATCGTCAGGAGATGCTTCGCTTAGAAGCTTAACCTCATAGATCCCCCATCTCTCCTCCCCCTTGAGATGGGGCTTTTTTTATTTACTTTTAAATGAGAGGAACACTCTATTCGTAAACGAAAGAGAGGATCGCCTCCAGATGATATATCGGAAACGATCCTCTCACTTTATTTCGCTAACGGACAACGTGCGCATTGATCCGCTTCTATCTTAAAACCAATTAATCGACGTCACGACCACGTGATGCCTTTAAAATCTCAAACCATTGCTCGCGTGTCAAAGACAATTTCGTCGAACGAACAGCAGATTCGATACGTTCAATCTTACCAGAACCAACGATTGGCATGATACGTGCTGGATGTTTGAGCAACCATGCATATGCGACTTCATCGATTTCTTCTGCCCCGATCGACTCTGCGATTTCAGCTAATTTTTCGCGTAACGGTGCATATTGCTCTTCCTTGAAGAGACGACCGCCTGCAAGCGGACTCCATGCCATCAACGGCATCTCATTTTCATGACAGAGATCAACGGATCCATCCTCGAAATGTTTCAGTTCCGAAACCGACAACTCGAGTTGGTTCGTCACGAGCATGAATGGTAAGCGCGACTGAATGAGACTTTGTTGCGCAGGTGTATGGTTCGAGAGACCGAATGTCCGTACCTTTCCTGCGTCCTTCAACTCTACGAACGCTTCAGCAATCTCGTTCGGGTCCATCAACGGATCTGGACGGTGAATCAACAACGTATCCACGTACTCGACACCGAGTTCATGAAGAGAACGATTCACCTGTTTGATGATATGCTCTTTCGTCGTATCGTAGAATGATAACGACTGATCCGAGAAATGGTTCCCTTTCATCTTGATGCCCGTCTTCGTAACGATCTCCATTCGGTCACGTAACTCCGGTTTTAAAGCAAGCGCTTCTCCGAATAAGCGTTCATTCGTGTAGTCACCATAGATATCCGCGTGATCAAATGTCGTAATTCCTAAAGCAAGGCATGCTTCAATCAATTCAAGCCGCTCTTCTTTAGTCATCTCCCATTCATTCAATCGCCATAAACCATGAATAATGCGTGAGAATGATAAATCTTCTGTTAGTTGAATCCGTTCCATCTGTCTTCCAACTCCTCTATCGTATAAACTCTATCTCGTTTACTTTACCTCAAAATGGTACCGGTTGCACGAATTTCACTTTTTGATGCTCTCAGACAAAAAACAGGATCCCGTCGATGACGTGATCCTGCATAGGACTTATTGAATTTGTTCGACTTCTTGCATGACTTCATCTTCGATCTGCTGACGTTTCCGTGTCGTCTCAGCAGCATCGGGTGACGTGACGCTGAAGTAGAATTTGATTTTTGGTTCCGTACCCGATGGACGAAGGCAGAACCATGATCCATCGCTAAGCGTAAACTTCAGTACGTTGGATTTTGGCAGGTTGATCGGTGAAGGTTGATGTGTCTTCAAATCGTGGGCGATGCTCGCATCATAGTCCTCGAATAAGACGACCTGTTCTCCAGCCACTTGTTTTGGCGGATTCTCACGGAACGTATCCATGATACGCCCGATCTGTGCCACGCCATCCTTCCCTTTGAGTGTCAGAGAGCGGAGTGACTCTTCAAAGTACCCGAACTGCTCGTAAATCGCCTGTAATGCCTCATAGAGCGTCCGTCCTTCTTTCTTATGGTACGCAGCCATCTCAGCGGCTAACAAGCACGCTTGGACGGCATCCTTGTCTCGGCAGAAGTCACCGATAAGGTAACCATAGCTCTCCTCGTATCCGAAGAGATACTCATATTGACCCGATGCGTTATATTGTTTGATTTTTTCCCCGATGAACTTAAAGCCTGTCAATGTATTCTCGACATGGAGATCATAATGACGTGCAATCAACGCGCCGAGTTCCGACGTAACGATCGTCTTCGCGACGAATCCGTTCGCTGGCAGTGTTCCTTGCGCCGCTTTTTGTGAAAGGATGTAGTCGAGCAATAACGCTCCCGTCTGATTCCCTGTCAGGACTGTCCATTCTCCGTCTGCATCACGTGTTGCGACTCCGACACGGTCAGCATCGGGATCCGTCGCAATCAAGATGTCGGCATCTGTCCGGTCACCATATTCGATCGCCAGTTTAAAGGCAGCATGTTCTTCCGGGTTCGGTGACGTCACGGTCGGGAACGCACCGTCTGGTTCTGCTTGCTCCTTGACGACTGTTACCTGTTCGAATCCATACCGTTTCAAGCCTTCTGTTACCGGCACAAGACCTGTTCCGTGAAGTGGTGTGAAGACGATTTTAAGTGGATTCGCTAATTCCGATTGAATCGAAGGTAAGACACGAATCGTTTGTAATTTTTCTTGATACGCCTCGTCGAGCTCTTCTCCGACACGGACGATCAAACCGTTCGCGCGAAGGACTTCTTCTTGCTCCAGTTCAATCGATAGCTCATCTTCGATTTGGCTGACGTACGAAACGAGTTCATCTGCTTCTTTTGGCGGAAGTTGTCCACCGTCATCCCCGTATACTTTATAGCCATTGTACTCTGGTGGGTTGTGACTCGCCGTGATGACGATCCCGCCCGCCGCTTGTAAAGACCGAACCGCAAACGAAAGTTCCGGTGTCGGACGTAGACCGTCGAACAGATACGCTTTGATGCCGTTACTTGCGAGCGTCCGTGCCGCCTCTAACGCAAATTCTGGTGAGAAATGGCGTGAATCGTGTGCGATGACGATTCCTTTTGCTGCCGCTTCTTCCCCCGATGCCTTAATGAATGCTGCGAACCCTTGTGATGCTTTTCGGACCGTATATACGTTCATCCGGTTCGTTCCGACACCGATTTCCCCACGCATACCACCTGTTCCAAATTCGAGTTCTTTATAAAATGCTTCTTCGGCTGCTTTTTCATCCGTTGCTAACGTGACTAACTCTTCTTTTAATGCGCTATCTAAATCAGCGAACTGATCCCATTTTTGATAGGTTTCTTTCCATGACATGGTAAATCGACTCCTTTTTGAATGAGGGTAAGACTTGCGATGAAGCGATACCTTTCATATGATTAACACTAGAAAGGGTAAGGTGATGAGGCATGTTTCCTACGATTCAAATGGCAGATCTTCAACAGCTCGTCCGAACGGATCAGATTCGCTGGTTTGACTGCCGATATGACTTGCAACAACCTGAATATGGACGGAATGCTTTCTTGGAACAACACGTCGAAGGTGCACAGCACCTGGATTTAACGACTGACCTTTCCGGTCCCATCGATGAGGTCGGTGGTCGGCATCCGCTTCCTTCAAAAGAAGCGTGGCAACACACACTGGAACAGCATGGTGTAACACCAGAAGACTTCGTCGTCTTGTACGACGATGGTTTTCCGTATGCCGCTCGTGCCTGGTGGTTATTTAAATGGATCGGACATGAGCGTGTCGTCGTCCTTGAGGGCGGATTCTCCTCTTACCTAGCGTTCGATCTTCCGGTCACGGACGACGTTCCTACTTATGAACCGTCTCAGTACACGCCTCGTTTTCAAGATGAGATGCTTGTCTCGTTCGAAGAGTTGAAAGATCAGCTGACAGAAACGATGGTCATCGATTCCCGTGCACCCGATCGATACCGTGGAGAAATCGAACCACTCGATCACGTCGCCGGCCACATTCCAGGTGCCGTGAATTGTTTCTTTGAACAAGCACTCTCACCAGATGGTCGCTTACGGGACGCGGAAGATTTGAAAGAACTGTACGCCGACATCCTACCGGTCAAAGCCCCTATCCTCTATTGTGGAAGTGGTGTGACAGCGTGTGTCAATGTCATCGCTCTCCATTCACTCGGGAAAACCGATGTCCGGCTTTACGCCGGCTCTTATAGTGATTGGGTCAGCCGTGGTGAAGATGTCTCCCGTTCGTAAGCATCAGACACTGACAGAAACATCTGTCAGTGTCTTTTTGTTCAGAGTTGAATCGGTTTGATGTTCCAGATCGCATTCGCATACTCTTTAATCGTGCGGTCACTTGAGAACACACCTGACCGTGCAATATTAAGAATGACGCGTTTATACCATTCTTCTGGTTGCTGATACATCCGATCGATTCGTTCCTGCGCTTGTTGGTAGGATAAGAAATCTTTTAAAATTAAATATTCATCATTATACGTCAATAATGAATCATAAATCGCTTGGAATTCACCTGGAGCAAATAATGTTCCATCAACGAGACTATCGATGATTCGTCGTAGCTCGGGTTGGGCACTGTATTGATCGTATGCACTGTAACCACCGTACTGCTTATAATTCATGACTTCCTGCGGTGTTAAGCCGAAGATGAAGATGTTCGCATCCCCGACCTCGTCTCGAATTTCGATGTTCGCTCCGTCGAGCGTTCCGATTGTCAGTGCACCATTCATCATGAACTTCATGTTGCCGGTTCCAGAGGCTTCATAACTTGCAGTCGAAATCTGTTCACTGACGTCACTTGCCGGGAAGATTTTCTCAGCAAGCGATACACGATAGTTTTCTAGGAAAACGACTTTCAAGTACGGACTGACGTCTGGATCATCGTTAATCAAGCGTGCCAATGCATTAATGTAACGAATGACTTCTTTTGCATAATGATAGCCTGGCGCCGCCTTTGCACCAAAGATGAATGTCCGCGGTGTCATCGTGAAGGAACGGTCTTCCTTCAGACGATAGTAAAGTGAATGAATGTGTAACGCATTCAAGAGTTGACGTTTGTACGCATGCAATCGCTTGACTTGAACATCAAAAATCGAGGTCGGGTCCACGACGATCCCGGTTTCTTTTTCAATGAGCAACGCTAATTCTTCTTTACGCTGAAGTTTGATCTCGGCGATGTCCTTCTGTAATGCTGAATCTTCTGCCCATTTCGTCAACTTTTGCAAATCGGACGGATGCTGAATCCAACTATCCCCGATTGCTTCTGTCACACGATTTGCCAGTGCTGGATTCGATGAGAGGAACCAGCGACGATGTGTAATTCCGTTCGTCTTATTATTAAAGCGAAGCGGAAACATCTCATAAAATAGTCGCATCTCGCGCTGCTTCAGAATCTCAGTATGAATCTGAGCGACACCATTCGTCGAATGCGTGCCGACGACAGCCAGATTCGCCATGTTGATCCGGTCATCCGCGATGATGGCGATATCTCGCATATGCGCTTCCATGTGTGGATAGTTTGCAAGCACATCCTTACAGAAGCGTCGGTTGATTTCCTCGATGATGAGGTAGATGCGCGGTAACAAGCGACGGAACAAATCGATCGGCCAGCGCTCGAGTGCTTCTGACAGTAACGTGTGGTTCGTAAACGACATGACACTCTTCGTGATCCGCCATGCTTCTTCCCATCCAAATCCTTCTTCATCTACAAGAATCCGCATCAACTCCGGAATCGCGACGACCGGATGTGTATCGTTGATATGGATAGCGATATGGTTGCCGAGTTGCTTCAATGAATGATTTCGCTTTTTAAAGGACGTCAAGATACTCCGTAATCCGGCAGAGACAAAGAAGTATTGTTGCTTCAAACGCAACTCTTTTCCTTCATACGTCGTATCATCCGGATACAGAAACTCTGAAATCGTCTGAATCGATTGTTTATGTGCCAGTAAATCTTTATAGTTCCCACGGTATTGGCTAAGTAATTCATCATCATCAAGTGGAGACTCAGCACTCCAGAGTCGCAGGTTATTGACGACCTTGTTTTGATAGCCGACGATCGGCATATCGTACGGAACAGCACGGACGATTTCAGCCGGCTCATGATGGACACGATATCCATCACCGACTTCTTCGAGCCAGACATGTCCACCGAATGGAACATCGACCGCTTTATCAGAACGTCTGATTTCCCACATGTTCCCGTTCTTCAGCCAGTTATCCGGTAACTCGACTTGATAACCATCAATGATTTTTTGCTTAAACAGACCGTACTGATACCGGATCCCGTTCCCGTGTCCAGGCAGCCCCAGCGCAGCCAGGGAATCGAGGAAACACGCCGCGAGACGACCGAGCCCTCCGTTCCCAAGTCCAGGTTCCGGCTCTTCTTCTGTCAAATCACTGAGCTGATATCCGAGTTCGTCAAGTCCCCGTTCCACATCCTTTAAGACATCAAGACTCAATAGGTTGTTATGCAGGAAACGTCCGAGTAAAAACTCGAGTGAAAAGTAATAGACTTGCTTACTTTTTTTATGGATATACGTTTCCTTCGTCCGTAACCAGTCGGTCGTGACCGTCTCACGTACCAGATAGGCAAGTGTCTGATAGATATCGTTTTCTGTTGCTTCCGTTATTGCCTTGCCATGCATCGAAACGAATCGTTCCGTAAACCTCTCCTTGAACTTCTCTTTATCTTTGAACATGACGTAACCCCTTTTCCCAGTGATACGATCAAGTGGCGGACGGTGCAATCAAACGATATAAAGCCAAGTATTCGTCGGCTGAACGCAACCAACTGAAGTCCTCATTCATCGCTGTCTCAATCAAATGCTCAAAGACTGGTCGATCATGATAAACCTCAATCGTACGTTTAATCGCTTCTAAAAACTCATGTGCATTATAATTCGCGAACGAGAATCCATTTCCTTCTAACGTGAACTGATTGAACGGTTTAACCGTATCACGGAGCCCACCTGTTTCCCGAACGACCGGTAAACAGCCATACTTCATCGAAATCAACTGACTGAGACCACACGGTTCAAAACGCGAAGGCATCAAGAAAGCATCACTTCCTGCATAAATCCGTTGTGCGAGACCAACGTCAAATCCGATATAAGAAGCGATTTTGTCTGGACGAATCGATGTCGCATGATGGAACAACCCTTCATATTCCGCTTCACCCGATCCGAGAATGATGAACTGCGCATCGAGTTCGAACAAATCTGGTAAGATATGCGCGAGTAAATCGATTCCCTTTTGGTCGACAAGACGAGAAACGAAACCGAACAGTGGTACGTCCGGATTGATCGGGAGACCTAGTTCCTCTTGTAAGGCAGCCTTGTTTTTTGCTTTTCCTTCCGTGACGGTATCAACGGAATACGTCTCAACGAGATGCGTATCATGAGCAGGATCAAATTGACGATAGTCGATTCCGTTCAAGATGCCACGCACGTCGACAGCGCGATGTTGCAAGACCGGCTCAAGTGTCTCACCGTAATACGGATCCATGATTTCATCACGGTACGATGGACTGACTGTCGTGATTTGATTGGAGTGGACAAGTCCTGCCTTCATGTAATTGACGAGACCGTTATGAGCGATCCCATCCGCTGTGAAATGTTCATGACTCAAACCAAGTAAGTCACCGAGCACTTCTTCCGGGAAGACACCCTGGTATTGTAAGTTGTGGATCGTAAAGACCGTTTTAATGTCTTGATAGCGCTCAAGATGTTGATAATGGATGCGTAAGAACGCTGGAATCACACCTGTTTGCCAATCGTGACAATGGATAACATCCGGTACTTCCTTTCGATCTAGATGTTGAATCATCTCAAGGACAGCACGTGAGAAATACGCAAACCGTTCCGCATCATCGTAATGTCCATAAATGACGCCATCCCGTTTGAAGTAGTACTCATTATCTATGAAATAGAACGTCACACCATCTTGTTTCAATCGGAGGACAGCACCAAATTGCTGACGCCAGCCGACCGGTACGATGAAGTCGAATAAAAACTCCATCTCTGATTTGTATTGCTCCTTGATTTGACCGTAATTGGGTAAGACGACCGAAACGTCCGCCCCTTCCTCAGCAAGCGCTAAAGGGAGCGAGCCGACGACGTCAGCTAGCCCCCCTGTCTTGATGAAGGGTGTCGCTTCCGTGGCAGCAAACCATACCTTCATGAATGACATCTCCTTTAAACGATTGTTTGTTTTTTGATGACGATTGGTTCTTCTGCCGTTCCGCGGATGACTTGACCGCGTTTGACGGTGACTTCTTTATCGAGAATCGCGTACTCAACGACTGCGCCCTCTTCAATGACTGATTTTTGCATGATGATCGAATTCTTGACACGAGCGTGTTTACCGACTTTGACACCACGGAACAAGATGCTGTCCGTCGTCGTTCCTTCTAATTTACAGCCGTTCGCGACAAGTGAGTTCTTGATGTCAGAACCCGGTAGATAACGTGTCGGTGGCTCATGCTTGATTTTCGTATAGACGTGCTGGAAGTCATTAATTGCTCCCCATTGTTCAAGCAACAGCATGCTCTCACGATAGTATGAACGAAGCGAGTGAATGACTTGTGATGTACCACTGTACTCATAACCGTGCACGTGTAGACGGTTCAGTTGCGAACGAATGATACTCTGAAGTAAATCGTACTCACCACGAGCAATCGCTTCATCAATTAAACGAACAAAGAGATTTTTCGATAGAACGACCGTCTCCATGTAGAACGTCTCATCCGTCGGCTGGAATCCGCGTGATCCAATCGCTGTCACGCGATTCTGTTCACCAAAACGAATCGGGCGGCAGTATTTACAAGGTAGTTCACGCTTCGTATAGACGACCGTAATATCCGCATTCGATTCTTTATGTTCACGTAATACATCGCGATAATCCACCGCGGATAAGATGTTTGAACCAGAGACGACGACATAGTTTTCCTTACTGCGAAGGAAAAAATCACGGTGAAGGTGGAAGTTCGATAGATCCCCACGGAACTCGTTCGCATCTTGTGACAATGCAGGTGGGAAGATATAGAGTCCACCATTTGAACGGTCAAGATCCCACTCTTTACCAGATCCAAGATGGTCCATCATGCCACGATATTTCTCGAGCGTAAAAATCCCGATATTCGCGATATCGTTTTGTACCATGTTCGTTAATGTAAAATCGATCAACCGATAACGCCCTGCAAATGGAACTGCCGCTAAGTTACGATGCTCCGTCAATTCCTTGAAAAAGCCTTCTTCCCCACTCAGATTGATGACACCTAATAAATCGACCTTCATTCGAATATCCCCCTTATTGAATCGCTTCTTTGATGACTTCGTTCTTCTTGACGATACTGTCTGCTTCGATGACGAAAACTTCTCCGTCTGGAGAACCAATCGTTGCACCATCTTCTACGATCACGCCATCTGCTAAGATCGCCCGGTGAATCGTGACGTCTCGTCCGATTTTGACGTTCGGGAAGATGACCGAGTCTTTGACGAGTGATCCTTCTGCTACATCGACACCATAGAAGAGAACCGAATGATTGATTTCTCCTTCGATGTGGCATCCTTCGTTGATGATCGATGTCTCGACTGTCGCAGCGTTTCCAATGTATTGTGGTTGCTGATTCGGGTTGACCGAATGTACTTTCCATGACGGTTCGTACAAATCGAATTCAGGCTCTGCCGTCAATAGATCCATGTTCGCTTCCCAAAGGGATTGAATCGTCCCGACGTCTTTCCAGTATCCTTTGAATTTATACGCACGGATATTGAGATTTTCAAAAAGCATGTTCGGGATGATATTTTTACCGAAGTCAAAGCTTGATTCTGCATCGCCGGCATCTTGAATCAAGTGGCGTTTTAAGATATCCCAGTTAAAGACATAAATCCCCATCGATGCAAGATTTGATTTCGGATTTTTTGGTTTTTCTTCGAATTCATTGATTCGTAAGTCATCGTCCGTATTGAGGATACCAAATCGCGGTGCCTCGTCCCATGGTACTTCACGTACGGAAATCGTGACATCAGAACCTGTCACACGGTGTTCCTCAATCATCTTTTCGTAGTCCATTTTATAAATATGGTCGCCTGATAGAACAAGAACATATTCAGGGTCAAATTGATTGATATAACTCATGTTTCGATAAATAGCATTTGCTGTGCCCTCATACCAGTTTTTGCCGTTCTGTGCTTGGTATGGTGGAAGAATCGTTAATCCGCCATTACGACGATCCAAATCCCATGGACTTCCGATGCCAAGGTATCGATTCAACTCTAATGGTTCGTATTGCGTCAACACGCCAACTGTATCGATTCCTGAGTTCGTACAGTTCGAAAGTGGGAAATCAATGATCCGGTATTTTCCTCCAAATGCAACAGCTGGTTTCGCAGTGTGTTTCGTCAAAGCTCCCAGACGTTTCCCTTCTCCGCCTGCAAGTAACATCGCAACGACATTCTTTTTAGCCATTTCGTCCCCTCCATTTATGCTCTTTTTTTACAGATGACTCGCGTTCTAAAATCCACAGATACTTCTATATACCCAATCTTTTCTCTTTTTAATATAACATTCCTGCAAAATAGGTTTATTAAAATACAAAAATCGAAAAAAAATCTATTGATTTCTCCATAAAAGACCGATAATAGGAATGAAATGGCTTTTTGAAAGGAGTTCTCATGCGAATTACGACAGGATATCTCGTCTTACTTGGTCTTACAATGATGCTTCTGTTTTCCTTATTTTCAATTAAAGATGAGTTAAAAACAGCACGCACACTTTTTTTCTGGGCCGATGAACAGACGACACGACATCCACTGACCTCCTACCAACCAATCACCGTAACCTATGAAAACAAACGGGTCGAGCTCTATGACGGATTGCGACGGGATGACTTAACACCTCGAACATTGCCGAAAAAAGTCGAGCAAGCGTTTGTGGCAATCGAAGATCAGCGTTTCTATCAACATGACGGATATGACATCACAGGAATCTTACGCGCGTTTACGAAAAACCAGTCTGATTCTAAATCTCAAGGTGGCAGTACGATCACACAACAACTAGCAAGAATGACATATCTAACAAACGAAAAAACATATACTAGAAAAATAAAAGAGTTGTTAATTGCTGTGTCTTTGGAGCAAAAATATTCGAAAAAAGAACTGATGACAGCGTATGTCAATCAAGCCTATTTCGCGAATAATATTTATGGCATCGAACTTGCCGCAAAATCGTATTTCAATAAGCCGGCACGCGAGTTAAATTGGTCAGAAGTCAGCTTTTTGACAGCGATTCCGAATAATCCTTCTCTTTACGACCCGCTACGTTTTCCTGAAAATACAAAAAAGCGCCAGCAACGAATCGTTCAAGCGTTAGTTCGTGATCGTGTACTGACCGATAAATTTACCGTTTCTCGTGTGTCGCCTCGATCCTATAAACCGCGTATTCCTTATCCAGATTATATCGATGCCACCGTTCAAGCTGCTGTTCGGATGACCGCTCAAAAAAAAGGTTGGAGTGAGAAGCGTGCTGCAGAATATCTGCATCAACAAGGGGCGGTCATCTCGACATATCTCGACTCAGCAGAACAACGACGGGCTAAAGAAGCTCTTCGCAATCTACCCAACCCGATTGAGGGTGCTTATGTTGGCATCGACGGACAAACACACGGAGTCACCGCTCTTGTCGGCTATAAATCCGAATTGACCGGTCAATTCAACCGGGCTGTACAATCCTACCGACAGCCTGGTTCAGCAATCAAACCGTTACTTGTCTACGGTCCTTATCTCGAGAAGACGAAAGCCCGCTTGTCCAGTACGCTAGACGGTAGTCCCGTCTGTATCGATGGCTACTGCCCTTCAAATAGCGGAAATCGAATACTTGGACGAGTGACGATTGCCGACGCAATTGCCTATTCCTACAACACACCAGCGATTCGCGCGTTCGCGGTCTCCTTCCGGGAAGGATTGAAGTCCATCCGTCCGTTTCAGTTCAGTCAATGGACACGGGAAGATGATGCGTTTACGAGTGCTCTAGGCGGTTTACAGTACGGGATCAGTCCATATGAACTGACAAATGCCTATACCGTATTCGTCAATGACGGGATCTATCGACCGGCGTCGATGATTAAAAGTATTACGCTTAAGAATGGAACGGTCGAACGACCACAAGAAAAGGAACAACGGATTTGGTCCAGTCAGACGAACCGGGAATTACGGGCTGGTTTGAAAAATGTCATGACGTATGGAACGGGACGCAAAGGATTTGACTCCTCTGCTCGTTATATTGGAGGAAAAACAGGAACAACGAACGACAATAAGGATATGTGGTTCGTTGGCATCAAAAATCAACATATCGGAGGGATTTGGCTAGGGGCAGATCGCCCGCGTCCTTTCCCTGTCGAAGCGAATGCAACGCTACAGGTTAAGACGTGGGCAACGATTTTACGCCCTTGAGTCAACTCGGAAATAAAATTGCTTCCCCGAAGGAATTAAATAAAGTCAAACCGACCCATGATAGACCAGCAAGTAGAACGCCCCAGGCCAAGAAGGAGAAGATGATCAATCCGACGGCTCCTGCTGCACTCGTCATCTTACTGATTTGTACTGTATAAAAGATAAAATAGATGAGGAAGGACGCAAGCAACACGATTCCGACATGTAAGAAGGACGTCATGAAGGCAAAGCTGACACAACCTCCGATAAGTAACAGAATACTACCCGGACGTAACATGCCGAGTGTCGTCCCCTCTTGTTCCTTGATGAAAAAGGCGAAACCGAGTTGATTGATCGTATCCGATAATAACTTCAATGAACTGAAGATCATGAAGTAGACGATCAAAAAGCCGAGCCAAACGACGAGCTTCGTATCGCGCGCCGTCAAGAGTTGCAGTAGTTCATCGTACACACCAACTTGATCGAGCCAATGTAATGCGAGTTCTGTCGTTGCAATTGCAAGGGATGTACTAAATAACAAGATGCTGATCAGCGGGGCATAACTTAACAGGTAAACATTCGTACGCATGTGGAGTCTCCATTCATAGAAAATTCATATGTAGCACACAATTTCACTTACAGGTATACTATAATAGATTATATCGGTTCAAGAGACTGAAGGGGGAAACAAAAATGGCATTTATCTTAATGGTCGGCGTAAGTCTTGCGTTTTTGACAGCAATCTTCACTGCAGGCTACAACAAAAAACCTGAAGGTAACGAATAATTCATAAAAGCTCCATCCTGAATCAGGATGGAGCTTTTGCTTTATAGAAGACCTGCATATCCTTGCTGACGCAATGCTTCATAGACGATGATCGCTGCCGTGTTCGAGACGTTCAGTGAACGAACGAGGTTCGATTGAGGGAGACGGATACAACGCTCCGCGTTCGCATCGATGACTTCAAGCGGCAATCCTTTTGTTTCCCGACCAAAGACAAAGAAATAATCCTGTTCGACGTCCGATAAGTCGATCTGGCTCGGGTACTGTTCTCCATATTTCGTAATATAGTAGAAAATCCCCTCCGGATGCTTCTCCCACAGTTCTTCTAACGAATCATGATAACGGACATCGACGAATTCCCAGTAATCGAGACCCGCACGTTTAAGCTGCTTATCGTCCGTCGAGAAGCCGAGCGGTCGGATCAAGTGAAGGACGGAATGCGTCGCTGCACATGTTCGTGAAATATTTCCTGTGTTTTGAGGAATCTCCGGTTGATACATAACGACATGAATAGCCATGGTTTAATTCTCTCCTATCTCATGCGCTAAAAGCGCTTCTTTATGGGCAATCCCACTTGCAAAACCCGTCAGTTTACCAGTCGCCCCGATGACACGGTGACACGGATAAATTAGCGCGATCGGATTCCGGTTCAAGGCACCGCCAACGGCTCGTGCTGCCTTTGGTTTCCCAATCATTCGAGCCAGTTCACCGTAACTGATCGTCTGACCAAACGGAACGGTTCGTAAAGCGTGCAATACTTGCTCTGCAAAAGGCGTGACACGCAACTGACAAGGAAGTGCATCAAGCGCTTGTCGATCGCCTACTGCGTAACGATCAAACGCCATGCGCCAAGCATTCGGTAATTCACCGTCGTCGGTTTCTTTTTGCAAATAGGTTCGAGCACGCTCTTCATTCAATCCAAAATCGAGATACACGATGTGCTCTTTTTCCCATGCGACGAGCAACGTACCAAACTCATAAGTGAGCTGTTGAAATGGCATCTGCTTCCCCCCACTCCTCAAGTAACCGTTGTCCTTCGGTTTGCACATCCACTGCAATATCGGCTAAAAGACGTGATTCGATGTACGACTTCTCATCGATTCCGCCAATCCGGCCGACTGCCCAGAGTGCCAGTGCCCGCATGTCTTCCCGGGCATCCGTTTCTGTCATTAACCGTAACGCTTCAATCGCGCTCTTGTCTCGGTAATGGACGAGCGCACAAATCGCATTACGCTGAATCGGCTTCTTTCCACGCCATGCGCCAGACAACGTCCCGAACCGGCTCTTGAACTCACGGTTACTCATAGATAAGAGTGGAACTAAGAGCGGTTTGACTTGCTCTGGATCCGGCTGCAGTTCAGCGTGATGTGTCGCATTTTTCTTCCGGTTATACGGACATACTTGCTGACACGTATCACAACCGTATAGACGGTTCCCAAGCGCCATTCGGAATGGTTCTGGCAGTAATGTTTTCGTCTGCGTCAAAAACGAGATGCACCGTTTAGCGTCGATGACGCCAGGTTCAACAAGCGCATCCGTCGGACAAGCGTCGATACACTTATTGCATGTCCCACACAATTCTTCGACTGGCTGATCCGGCGGTAGGACGATATCTGTAATCAGTTCACCAAGATAGAGATAGGATCCGTGCTCCTCACTGATGATCGAGCAGTTTTTCCCACTGAATCCGATACCTGCTCGTTCTGCTACTGCACGATCGACGAGTTCTCCTGTATCGACCATCGAGCGCGTCCTTGCACCTGGACTCAATTCTTGAATTTTTTCTTCAAGTAACGTTAAGCGTTGTCGCAACGCCTGGTGATAATCGAGTCCCCAGGACGATCGACAAAAGATTCCCCGTCGCTCCCCTTCCTTACCACGAGGTGCATTTTTGAGAGTACTTGGATACGCTACCGCAATGGCAATGATCGAAGCAGCATCTTCAACGAGTAGAGACGGTGTCGTTCGAAGATCGAGATCGGGCTCTTCAAAACCAGAAGCGAATCCTTTTTCTTGTTGCGCTTGCAAGCGACGTTTTAAGACAAGAAATGGATCAGCCGTCGTCACCTTCAGCTCATCGATCCCAATCTCTGCTGCGTACTCTTGTAAAGCCAGTTTCAATTGTACACCATCCATCACGACTCACTCCTTTCCTGTTAAGATTCCTTCCTAAACAAAAAGAGCAAGGTGTCAGCGAAAACGACACATTGCTCTTTTTTGGTAAGCGGGTGAAGGGAATCGAACCCTCGTCATCAGCTTGGAAGGCTGAGGTTTTACCATTAAACTACACCCGCATGATCAGGTGAAACATCAGATTGTGTAAAAAGTATAAAGCGGGTGAAGGGAATCGAACCCTCGTCATCAGCTTGGAAGGCTGAGGTTTTACCATTAAACTACACCCGCAAGATACCGGTGGTCGGAATCGAACCGACACTCCAAAGGAACACGATTTTGAGTCGTGCGCGTCTACCAGTTCCGCCACACCGGCACAATCTCTTGCAAAACTATTTAGTTGAGAAATAGTTGGAGGCGCCAGTCAGAATCGAACTGACGATAAAGGAGTTGCAGTCCTCTGCCTTACCACTTGGCTATGGCGCCACTCATTGGAGCGGAAGACGGGATTCGAACCCGCGACCCCGACCTTGGCAAGGTCGTATTCTACCACTGAACTACTTCCGCTTGAAAAGCTGGGCTGGAAGGGATCGAACCTTCGCGTGCTGGAATCAAAATCCAGTGCCTTACCACTTGGCTACAGCCCAATAATAAGAGGGCGACTGATGGGAATTGAACCCACGAATGCCGGAATCACAATCCGGTGCGTTAACCACTTCGCCACAATCGCCATGGTAAACAGGGGCAGCAGGAATCGAACCCGCGCTGACGGTTTTGGAGACCGTAGTTCTACCGCTAAACTATGCCCCTATGGTGGTGGGGGGGGGCGGATTCGAACCGCCGAACCCGAGGGAGCGGATTTACAGTCCGCCGCGTTTAGCCACTTCGCTACCCCCCCACAAATGGGAAAATCATGTTGTTAATAAAGATGGTGGCTTTGGACGGAATCGAACCGCCGACACAAGGATTTTCAGTCCTTTGCTCTACCAACTGAGCTACAAAGCCTTAACAATGGCGGTCCTGACGGGATTCGAACCCGCGATCTCCTGCGTGACAGGCAGGCATGTTAACCGCTACACCACAGGACCGTATGTAATTGCGGGGGCCGGATTTGAACCGACGACCTTTGGGTTATGAGCCCAACGAGCTACCAGACTGCTCCACCCCGCGACGCTATAAATGGTGACCCGTACGGGATTCGAACCCGTGTTACCGCCGTGAAAGGGCGGTGTCTTAACCGCTTGACCAACGGGCCATTATGAATTGAAAGTGATGATGGCGGAGAGCAAGGGATTCGAACCCTTGAGACGCTTTTGACGCCTACACGATTTCCAATCGTGCTCCTTCGGCCACTCGGACAGCTCTCCATTGTACGTGGTGAAGAAGTAATAAATGGCTCCGCAAGTAGGATTTGAACCTACGACCTACCGGTTAACAGCCGGTTGCTCTACCGCTGAGCTATTGCGGAACGATCGCCTGGCAGCGTCCTATCCTCACAGGGGGAAGCCCCCAACTACTTTCGGCGTTCAAGTGCTTAACTTCCGTGTTCGGCATGGGAACGGGTGTGACCACTTGGCTATCGCCACCAGACATTATTATCTTAACATTATGTTCG
>NZ_DF239008.1:2483270-2607765 GCF_000414195.2 Exiguobacterium sp. OS-77
CGTCGTGTCGTTTTCAGCGACTTTAATAAGATATCACGGAATAACTTAAGCGTCAATCCCTTTTTGAAATCTTTTTTCTTTCTCGTCACCGTCCAGTGCGTGTTGCCCTGTCGACATGTATTAATATACTATCTCGGTATAATACCGTCAATAGTTTTTCTAAAAAAACTTTTGAAATCTTTTTCCTTCTATATATAGCCAAAACAACACATAGAAAAAAATAAAGCCGATCGTCATACGACCGGCTCATACGTTACGAGTTCGACCCCTGCTCCTTTAGTTGTTTGATACGAAATCCTGATCAGACCTTTTCGCATAAAGAAATCAATCAGACTACTTAAATCCACTTTGACTTCTTGCAGTCGCTCTTCTTCCATCAATTCATACATTGTCCAAGGACTTGTCCGCTCACGCATGATTTCAAATAAATAGCGTCCTCCCGATAAGACCTTCGACTGCAGAAGATGCTCAAGTCCAATCAAGGCTAGGTGAATACGTTGATCTAATGTCTCTTCACTCATCAATAATTGTTCATATAGTTTATAGACATCCGGATCATCGAGTCGCGCTTGTTCCCAGACGACTGTTTCGGGATGTTTTCCTTTTTCCAGAACAGATAATCGCGCGAGATGATGTAATGCGTGATGGACGTGTGTATAGGCATCATAATGATGTCCGCGACTGAACAAGTTCCTTCCGTCTTGGAAACGACGCAAAAGTTTAGCGAATGAGATCGTCATCTGTAAACATCTTTCCTCATCAGGAAAGTTTAATAGCTGCCGTTTTAAATCAACTAAGTAATCATTTCGTTCAAAAACGATCGTTCCTTCTGCAATCCAGTGAATCGCGCGTCGATTCGCATTTAACAAAATCCAGCGTGATAACACATCTTCATGTACGAGGTGTAATGATACCTTTAGTGTATTCAGTCGATAATGTTTGATCGTCCACTCGACTTCTGGGTCTCTCGTGATGACGACAAGAAGTGTATCAAATTGATCCGTCAGGGAATCCCGTGGTTGCCGTTTCTCAACAGCAATGATCCCTTGTGTTTCGCGATAAGCCGCGTACTCCGAATAAATCGTTCGTGTTGCTTGTTCCATGTACTTCTCACCCTTCTATACGAACTCGTCGTTACCATTTTCGACAAAAAAACAAGCTTTCCTTCTTCAGGCAATCCCACTTCTTATGCTAGACTGACAACAGGGGGAATTCACTTGAAAAAACAACGTAAAAATAAAATAAACCGCGCGAGAAACTTAGCTATGTTTCTTGTGTTCGGTGGGATGCTCGTCATGTATGGCGGTCTATTACTCAAACAATTTGAAATCATCATGGTCTTACTCATGCTTCTCGGTTTCGTCATGGTTCTTGCCAGTACGGCACTCTATTTCTTGATTGGTCTGACATCAACGAAGGCAGCTGTCGTCACTTGTCCGAATTGCGGAAAAGAAACAAAGGTTCTTGGTCGCGTCGACTTATGTATGCATTGCGATGAACCACTGACGATGGATCCATCTCTTGAAGGTAAAGAATTCGATGAAAAATATAATAAACACAATAAACGAGCTCCCCGCTAAGGCAGCTCGTTTTTTTATTGGACATTCGATTGACAGTCCGGACAAGTTCCGTACACTTCTAATCGGTGACGATCGACTTTAAAGCCCGTTAAGTGCGCCGCAACCGTCTCAACATCATCGAGCACAGGATAGTTGAAATCAACGATCTTTCCACAGTTCTCACAGATCATGTGGTAATGGCGTGTCGTAACGAAATCGAAGCGACTTGAAGCGTCTCCGTAATTCATTTCCTCAACGATTCCCTTTTCTCGAAACACGCGTAAGTTATTATATACAGTCGCCACACTCATGTTTGGAAAACGATGTTCGAGTGCACGATAAATCTCATCCGCTGTCGGATGCGTGTGTCCCGTCGTTAAATATTCCAAAATCGCGTGACGTTGTGGTGTCATTCGAACGCCTGATTCCCGAAGTGACTTCACGGCGTCATCCAGCATTTCGTTAGCCACGTCCATCCCCTCATTTCTATCTTTCATTGATTATCAGATTGTAATCTTTATAATTAGTCTACCTACAAATAGGCATTCCGTCAACGGCTCTGCACCGGATTTGACGTCCATGATACAATCATATCGTGATATTTTTCACGAATCATCGATTGGAGGAATCCTCATGTCTACCCACACTACACGTCCTACTTCAGAGGCGTTATATGAAATCGCACAAGAGTGTATCGTCGGTGGCGTCAACAGCCCATCGCGTTCATTCAAAGCCGTCGGTGGCGGCGCACCTGTCTATATGGAACGCGGAGAAGGTGCTTACTTTTATGATGTCGATGGCAATCGCTATATCGATTACTTAGCAGCCTACGGTCCGATCATCACGGGACACGGTCACCCTCACATTACGGAAGCGATCACCCATGCTGCCCAAAATGGTCTTCTTTACGGCACACCACACCGTCTAGAAATCGACTTTGCACATAAACTACAAAAAGCGATTCCTTCGCTTGAAAAAGTACGCTTTACGAACTCGGGAACCGAAGCTGTCATGACGACGATTCGTGTCGCACGTGCGTATACGGGTCGTGAGCTCGTCGTGAAGTTCAGTGGGTGTTACCACGGTCACTCGGATTTGATGCTGATTGCAGCAGGTAGCGGACCGGCGACACTTGGTTCTCCTGATTCAGCTGGTGTCACGAAAGCGACGGCAAAAGAAGTCATCACGACACCGTTCAATGATATCGAATCGTACCGTCAAATCATGGAACAATGGGGCGATCAGGTCGCTTGTGTACTCGTCGAACCGATCGTCGGAAACTTCGGTATCGTCGAACCGCAACCTGGATTCCTTGCTGCGGTCAACGAAATCACGCATGCACACGGCGCACTCGTCATCTATGATGAAGTCATCACAGCCTTCCGCTTCACGTACGGCAGTGCACAGGAGTTACTCGATATCCGCCCCGATATGACGGCACTCGGCAAAATCATCGGTGGTGGTTTACCGATCGGCGCTTATGGAGGTCGCAAAGAAATCATGGAACACGTCGCGCCACTCGGTCCTGCTTATCAAGCGGGAACGATGGCAGGTAACCCAGCATCGATGGCTGCCGGTATCGCTTGCCTTGAACTACTTGAGCAGCCTGGTGTCTATGAACAACTCGATCACCTTGGCGCATTACTCGAACAAGGTGTACTTGAAGCAGCAAAACGCCATGACGTCACGATTACGATCAACCGTCTAAAAGGTGCCATGACGGTCTACTTCACGGACGAAACAGTCATCGATTACGATGGTGCAGAACGTGCAGATAGTGAGATGTTCGGACGTTTCTTCAAATTGATGTTGGAAGAAGGCGTCAACCTTGCTCCTTCGAAATACGAAGCGTGGTTCTTGACGACGGAACATACGGAAGCCGACATCACAGAGACGATTGCAGCAGTCGATCGTGCCTTTGCTCGACTCTAAGTCCTCCCACTAAAAAAGCAGCGACCTCGCAAAGGTCGCTGCTTTTGTGTTATTCGACGAGTTCCAGATTTTGAATGGCATACAGTTCGAAATAAGCGCCTCGTTTTTGCATGAGGACTTCGTGTGTTCCGATTTCCGTAATTTGACCATTTTCGATGACGACGATCTTATCGGCATCGGTAATCGTTGATAAACGGTGCGCGACAGTAAACGTCGTCCGTCCTTTCGCGAGACGCGCTAACGAATCTTGAATCATCGCTTCGCTCTCTAAATCGAGCGCACTCGTCGCCTCATCCAAAATCAGAATCGGCGGGTTCTTCAAGAAGACCCGAGCGATGGCTAGACGTTGCTTTTGACCACCTGATAACTTAACGCCTCGTTCACCGACCGGCGTATGATAACCGTTTGGTAATCGTTCGATGAATTCGTGGGCATTCGCTGCTTTTGCCGCTGCGATGACTTCCTCATCCGTCGCCTCCGGATTCCCCATCTTAATGTTCATCTGAACCGACTCACTGAATAGAATTGACTCCTGCATGACCATCCCGATCTGATCGCGAAGACCACGCAACTTCAAGTCACGAATATCAACGCCGTCAAGCGTGATCCGACCGGCAGACACATCATAGAAGCGTGGAATTAAACTGACGAGCGTCGATTTCCCACCACCTGACATCCCGACGAAAGCAATCCGTTCACCTGCCTGAACGTCAAGCGTTAAGCGATCAATCGCTAGCTCGCCGCCTTCTTCGTAAGCGAAACTGATGTTTTCGAACTGAACGTTTCCGCGGACATCTTTTGGATCGCGTGCATTCAGTTTTTCCGTGATGTCATATGGCTCATCTAAAAACTCGAACATCCGGTCCATCGAAGCGATCGACTGCGTCAACGTCGTTGAGGAGTTGACGAGACGACCGAGCGGCGCATACAGGCGATCGATGTAACCAATGAATGCAACCATCGTCCCGAGTGTCACTTGTCCGTTCAAGACGAAGAACGCCGCTGTCCCGAAAATGAGGATCGGTGCGAAGTCCGTAATCGTCGAGACGACGACGTACGTCCGCGCATTCCAGTTCGTTTGACGCAGCGCCGCTTTTAAGAAGCCATCATTTTGATGTTTGAACGCCTTGTTCTCGTGTGGTTCGAGTGCAAAACTACGAATGACTGCCATGCCGTTGACCCGTTCCGTCAAATGACCTTGTAGTTCCGCAAGGGCTGCCGAACGTTCCCGTGTCAATCCACGTAAGCGACCGTAAAAGAACTTAACGGCGAGGGCGTAGAATGGTAACGGAATAATGGCGACGAGCGTCAACTTCGGATCAATCGTCCACATGATAGCGATCGCAATGAAAATCGTAATCATATCAAGCCATAGGTTCATTAATCCCGTGACGACGAAGTCTTTCGTCTGCTCGACATCATTGATGATTCGCGAGATGACTTCTCCGGTTTTCGTATTCGAATAAAAACGAAGCGATAATTTCTGAACATGATCAAACAATCGATTACGAACGTCAAATAAAATCTTAGACGCGGACCATTGCGCGAGGTACTGACGGACGTATTCGAGCGGCGGCTTGACGATCAAGAAGATGAAGACACCCGCTCCGATCAAATACGCCAATTGTTTACTTTTTTCTGCCATCGGCATCGTGTTTCCAGTTAGGATATTGTCGATGATGTACTTATACAACAACGGAAGTCCAAGTGGGATCGAGAACTTGATGATCCCGACGAAAACCGTCAGGAGAATCTGTTTTTGATACGGCTTGACGAACGCCATATAGCGGCGGATCGAACCTTGTTTCTTACGTTTTGCTTGTGTTGCCACGTGTTTCACTTCCTTCAATTAAAAAAAGACGATGGCGAACCATCATCTCCGATATCTTGTTTCATATTCACGATACCACATATCCACGAAAGCCGGGTTAAATGGACCCTTGCGACTGCGGATCCATTGAATCAGGATTTGGACATTGTCTTTCAAAATACGATCGATCGCCTTCGGATAGTTCATCTCGCGGCGATGCTTCTCATACTCGTCCTCATCGAGGATCATGTAGGACATGTCCGGATACACTTTGATATCTAAATCGTAATCAATGTACTTGACTGCTCGATCTTTCTCATCGAACGTAGAAGGTGATCCAAGATTGCAGTAATAGTAAATGCCATCCTCCCGAATCATACAAATGACATTGAACCAGAGTTCTGTTGAAAAGTAACAGATTGCAGGCTCTCGTGTTCGCCACTGACGACCATCCGATTCACTGACCATGATGCGGTCATTGAACCCAATCAATTCTTCTTCCGTCGATTTCAGCACGAGCGTTTCTTCCCAAACTCTGTGTAAGCTCCCGTTATGTTTGAAACTTTGAATCTCAATCTTGCTACTTTCTTTTGGGAATCGACTCATGTGCTACTCCTTTCTAAAGCGTTTTTCTTCCATTCTGTTATACTCTCGTGCTTATTATACCCATTTTCAGAACGCATGAAAAACGAAAGGGTATTTTTTCAGAAAAATGACGGAATTCAGGCTTGAAAGTGATTCAAAATCGCATTTTTTCGTTGTTTGAACATCGGTTTCAAGATGAATGCTTCACTGACGAAGGCTGGCAAGAAGGATGCGTACGTCACTTCATCCACGAAATAGACGCCAGATTCACGTTCTTCGACTCGGTGCACGTGGCACCATGCCCGGAATGGATACGGCACTTTTGTACCGACATCGACGAAGACATATTCTTCTACGAAAGGAATCCAAGACGTCCACGAGACAAATAGTGGAGGAACACCAACGCGCAGACGAATCGTATTTCCTGCTCGCGTCCGCGTATCACCCGACGTCTTCACTTGCGGAAATACTGTCAATCGACTTAAGGCCTTGGCGTCACTTAAAAAATCCCACGCTTGCTCCTTTGATGTATCGACACGTGTCTCAAAACGAAAAGTATGCATTAGATTTCCCCCTTTAATAGTCGATCAATCTTCATTTGCGCGACAGATACTGGATGCGTCGCATACGTTTCCTGATCAACTAGTACCGTCTGGTCCGGCTGTTCCGTCACGCGATAGACGGCAATTTCCCAAATCCGGTGTGAGAAGATATGTCGAACGTGCCCGACAAGCGTCCCATTACGATCTTCTTCTGCTTCTCGAAGTGGGTATTGCCACATCCCTGCGAGCAAACCCGTTTCTGCTCGTTGTTCAATTGCGATTTTTCCGTTCGTTTCATAGACGAGAGCATCATACGGAATAATTTGCGTCTTCCCTTTCTTCGTCTTCACAGGTAGTTCTTCCTGTGCATTTCGATCATATGCGAAACAAACGTCTTGAACAGGACAGAGTCCACACATCGGAGACTTTGGCGTACAGACCATCGCACCGAGTTCCATCAAGCCTTGATTGAAGCTGGACGGATCAGCCGGATCAATCAATTGATGAACTGCTGCTTCAAACAATTTCCGCGTCTTCGGCGCAGCAATGTCTTCATAAATCCCAAGTACACGCGAGAGGACGCGCATCACATTTCCGTCTACAGCTGGTTCTGCTTGCCCATAAGCAATCGATAGAACCGCTCCTGTCGTATACGGACCGACGCCCTTCAGCTGACTGAACAATTCCTTTTCGTCCGGAACGATTCCATCATATTTTTCAACAACTTCCTGAACCGCGATTTGAAGATTCTTGACACGGGAATAGTACCCTAAGCCCTCCCAGTGCTTCAGAACTTCACTTTGATCCGCTTCTGCCAAATCATGCGGTGTCGGAAAACGTTTCGTAAAGCGCTCGTAATACGGAATGACTGTATCGACGCGTGTTTGTTGAAGCATGATCTCACTAATCCAGATATGATATGGGTTTTTGGTTCTTCGCCACGGGAGATCCCGCTGTTCACGAAGGAACCAGGCAATCAGTTCTGTGGTAAATTGTGTTTTATTAAAGTTTGTGAAATATTCTTGAACGACAGTCAAAAGGTTACCTCTTTTCTCTTGGATACGATATATTTATTAAAAATTACTCGGCAGAACCTCGATGGATTCACCATCACGATTTTATAGAAGGAGCGAATTCGCATTGGATACTGGTACGCATATCGGCATGGGACTTTGTCTCGCCGCCATCTCGACGCTACACCCTGACGTCGCAGCGAGCACGACGATGTTTGCTGCCGTGACGACGACGGCGCTCGTCGGCTCACACGCACCGGACTTCGATACTGTCTTTAAGTTTAAAGGAAACAGCGCCTACTTGCGTCAACACCGTGGAAAATCGCACGGGTTGATCGCTTTGCTCGCCTGGCCGTTATTACTTTCAATCGTCATCGGCACGTTATTCGGTGTACCTCCGACTTCATTATGGCTGATGGCGCAGATCGCTGTCGCTCTTCATGTCTTTGTCGATCTGTTTAACGCTTACGGTACACAAGCCTTACACCCGTTCAAAAAATCCTGGATCGGTTGGGGTGTCATCAATACATTTGATCCATATCTGTTCACGATGTATTATGCCGCGTTCGGGATTTGGCTACTAACGAGAGCGACGATCGTCATCTTCCCGATTTTGATTGCCATCGTCATCATCTATTACGCTGTGCAGTTTAAGTTACGAAACGATGCCCTCGCGACCGCAGCCCGCTATTATCGCGGCGCGCATAAACTGTTCATCTCCCCTGGCATGAAATGGGATGAGTGGCATGTCGCGGCACGTTTACGCGATGAGTATTCTGTCGTTAAGATCAACAGTGGAACGGTCGTCGAATGCGGAAACTTTCGGATCAAGGACGAACCACACGGTGACGCCTTGTATGAAATCGTCAAACAAAACGCGGACTTGCAAGCGTTTCTTGAGTTTTCGAAGATTCATACGTATACGGTCTCACGAAAGGACGGTATTGTCGAATACCGCTTTACGAACTTACGTTACTTCACGAAGGAAGTCTATCCATTCGTTGCCGTCGTCAGAATCGACGCTGCCACACAAGAGATCGTCAGCTCCTATACCGGCTGGGTCTTCAGCGAACGGACCTTGCAGAAAAAACTGTTCATCCCTGCATTATAAAGACAAAGCTCCGCGCAACGGAAATCCCGATGTGCGGAGCTTTTTTCATTCGACGTTTCGACCTGTCATCAAATGCTTGAATTTTTCGTTCGTCGTATTAAACCGGTGTAACATTGCCCCGTGCTGTTTGATCTGTTGCTCGACGAAATGAACCGCGACGGCTTCACCTTGATATTTCTCACCCGCGCGCGCGAGTGTCGCTTCGAAATCTTCCCACAGCACTTCGACCCACGTCAGTGCTTCTTCCGGTGTCAGTACTTCATTCACTTGCAATAATTCTTCAGCCAATTGCTGAAGGGCTTGTTCTCGATTCGTCATGTTTGTTCCCCCTCTCCTGTGAATAACGCGAGCGGAATCGCGACTTCCTGAGCGGTTCCTTCAAAATGTCCCCAGCCCATGACCCCATTGACGAAATGTAACTCAAATCGTGCCTCTTCTCCTTCGATTCGGTAAAAGGCTCCCCGTTCGAATCGTGCTGGATCGATCAAATAACTTTTCGCAATGGCGATTTTTCGCGTCACGACTTCCACTTCACTTACATTCCCATGTTGCTCCGCTTTTCGTTTTTGTTCACTTAATTTCGTGATCAACATCTCAAGCTCGTATTTCGATAATTGACTCATCCGTGTCTCCATTACAAAAACTCCCCCTCTTCGTTTTTCAGTATAAACGAAAAGGAGGAGAAACTGGATGGATTAGCTTGATTTCAATTCAAGATTCCGTTTACTTTGTAACGCATACATTTTCGCATAAATCCCGGATGCTGCGAGGAGCACATCATGGGATCCTCGCTCGACGATCCGACCATGATCGAGAACAAGAATCTCATCCGCATCCTTGATCGTCGACAAGCGGTGGGCGATGATGAACGTCGTCCGCCCTTTCGTCAACGTCAGCAAGGCATCCTGAATGACCGCTTCCGTTTCCGAGTCAACGCTCGCTGTCGCTTCGTCAAGAACTAGGATCGCAGGATCGAACGCTAACGCACGGGCAAAACTGATCAACTGTCGTTCACCCGCTGATAACGTGGCACCTTTTTCGATGACTGGTTCATCGAGTCCGCTCGGTAAACGATCAATGAACCGATCCGCGCCGACGGCTTCGATCGCTTGGCGAACACGTTCCTCGGAAATGTCAGGATTGCCAAGTGTGATGTTCGAGCGAATCGTTCCTGTGAAGAGGAACGGATCCTGTAGGACGATGCCCATATGCTCACGGACCGCTTGTTTCGGCAAACGCGTCACGTCCTGTCCGTCAATCAACAACTGTCCTTTTGACGGATCATAGAAACGCATCAGCAGGTTCATGATCGAACTTTTCCCACTACCCGTGTGTCCGACAAGAGCAATCGTCGCGCCAGGACGAGCATCGATTTGAATTTCACGTAACACGGGATTTCCCGCTTCATAACTAAATTCGACGTCCTTGAAGGACACCGCTCCTTTAAACCGAGCAACGCGACCTTGTTCGACCGGCTCTCCCTTTTCGTCGAGCAACTGGAACATCCGGTCCGCTGAAACGAGTGCTTGTTGTAGTGGTGACAGCTGATTCATGATTTGGGTGACGGGTTCGAATAAACGGGACACGTAATCGATATACGCATATAAGATCCCGAGCGATAAAAACGAGCCGTTCGTCAGACTTTTTCCGCCGACGACCCAAATCAATAAGGCGAGCGTCAAGTTTTTCAAAAAGTAGGATAAGTTATGGGACATCAGGGCATCGAGTCGTAACAACTTTGCCCGGGTCTGATAGTTCTCTTCGTTTTTTTGTTCGAATTCAGCAAGGACTTCCTTCTCACGTGCATAAGCCTGAATGATCGGCATCGTCTGGATGTTCTCATTCAGTTGACCATTCATGTCGGCAACGAGGGAGCGGACCTTGAAGTTGTTCTTCGTCGCGAGTTTCTGGAATAGCTGAATCCAGAAATAGACGATCGGAATGATGATTAGTGAGACTAGTCCTAATCGATAATCGAGGAAGAACATCGCGACGAGAATCCCCGCCATCGTGATGATTCCCGAGAAGACCCGGGCGAGCACACCGAGATATAGATCGCGAATCGTTTCCGTATCATTCGTGACGCGACTGACAATTTTCCCGATCGGTGTCTGGTCGAAATAACGAACCGGTAACCGTTGCAGATGCGTAAAGACATCAAGACGCATCCGTTTAATGATTTTATGAGCAGATCGCTGGAGCAAGATTTGCTGAATCCAGTTCAAACCAGCTGCTACTAGCAGCAAAAGGACGTAGATCAAGGACAACCAGCCGATTGCTTTTAAGTCTTTTGAATAAAAATCATAGACCTGTCCTTGTGTCAGTTTTTGAATATTATCATACGTGTAGACGTCGTCTCCACGCGTGACCGTCATCGTATTTCCACTGATTTTCCGCTCTCCTCCACTGACGACTTGTTTCGGTACGAAAAAGTAGCCGTTGGTCGTTTGAACGATCGAGACGGACTGAACGATCTGACTTTTCGAGACGTCTTGTGCTTTGGCGAACTGACGACCGTCATATGTGACCGCTCCGTCCGCTTTAACTTCGATCCAGTCCTTCTCAATTGCCACGATATGTTCATCAATGATGACTTTGGCAATATACGGACCTGTCAATTCCGCTCCGACTGCCAGTACGAGTAGAAACAACCCTAAGAAAATCGCTTGTTTCTCATGCATCGCATAGCGGATCAACGAACGGATCGTCGTCTTCCGACGTGCCGGATCGAGTTGGTATAATTCTAATTCATTCATGCAGAGGCACCTCCTTACATCTCTTCACTTTGTCGCTCGAATTGTTGAGCGTACCAGCCATTTTGTGCCATCAGGCTGTCATGTGTTCCTCGTTCAGAAATCATTCCGTCTTGCAAGACGATGATTTCGTCCGCATGTGCTACTGCCGATAAGCGATGGGCAACAATTAATGTCGTGGATTGGTGGCGATTCGATCGAATCGAATCAATGATATGTGATTCCGTTTTCGCATCTACTGCTGATAGTGAATCATCCAGCAACAGCAACTCTGGTTTTTTTAACATCGCCCGCGCGATTGAGAGACGTTGCTTTTGTCCTCCTGATAACGTGACGCCACGTTCACCGACCATCGTCTCAAGTCCTTGTTCCAGCGTTTCGATATCTTTTTCAAACGATGCGAGACGAATCGCTTCCTGCAATTCTTCTTCTCTCGCTTCACCTGCACCGAATAGAATATTGTCCCGAACGGATTTTGAGAATAATAAATGTTCTTGTGAGACGTAACCGGTCCATCCGCGAACCGTCTCTAGCGCAACATCTTCATACGGTACGCCGTTGACCGTCAGCATATCCCGTCCGATTGGATACTCACGTAAGAATTGACGCAAGAACGTCGTTTTCCCGGATCCCGTTGGTCCGACGATACCGATCGTTGTTCCTTGTTCGATCGTCATATTCAAATCTCGCAAGACCGGATGGGCTGTCTCTGGATACGTGAACGTCAAATCGTTCATCTCGATCCGCTCGGGATGTTCGACGTGTTCCCGCGGTGTCGAAGCAATCAACGGTTTGACTCGCATCGTTGCTTCTAAGCGGTCAAGACTCGCTGTCCCACGCTGGATGACATTGATCAATTCACCAAAGGCGTACATCGGCCAGATCAGCATCCCGAGATAGATGTTAAAGGCGACCAATTGTCCGAGCGTGATGTCGTTCGTAAAGACGAGATATGTCCCGAACGATAAGCCGATCAAGTAACTGAAGCCGACGAGCAGCTTGATGATCGGTTCAAATAAGACATCGATTTTTGCGACGTGCATGTTTTTCTCAAAGACATCCGTCGTGACATCGTCGAACCGTTTAACATCGACCGGTTCTTGTACGAACGAGCGGATGACACGCAGTCCGGAAATCGACTCGACGACCTGGTCATTCATCGTTCCGAACGAATCCTGGGCAGTGATGAAGCGTCCGTGAATTTGACTTCCGAGCTTATTCATCGCGTAGGCGAGAAGTGGCATCGGTAACAAGGCAGCGAGCGTCAGCTTCCAATCGATCGCCACCCCCATGACGACGAGCGTGATTGCCGTCATGTTCAACGAGTCGACGAGCGTCAAGACACCAAATCCGGCTGTCCGCTCGACCGCCTTCAAGTCGTTCGTCGCGAGCGCCATCAAGTCTCCCGTCCGATTCTTTTGGTAGAACGTCGGCGTCAGTTTCAATAAGTGCGTAAAAAAGCGACTCCGAAGTGTCCGTTCTAATAAAAATGCCGTTCCGAATAATTTCGCTAACCACAGATACGTCAAGATGAAGGAAACGATGGAAATGACTGTTAATCCGATGACGTATTGCAAGAGCGTCGCCTGGTCCATCGATCCCGACCGCAATCCGTCGATGACCTTACCGATTAGCCATGGCGGCGTTAAATCGATGAAGCCGGTGATGATCAATAAGACGACTGCTACGAGATACGATGATTTGTGTTCTTTTAGAAACCAACTCAATTGCCGAAATAAACGCATGAGGGTCCCCCCTTTACTGTGAAATGAAGTACTTTTTCCGAGCACGCAAAAAGGCATACGGATTTCCGGATGCAGTCCGAGAATCAGTATGCCTTGAAATGGGCATGATGCATTCTTGTTCGTCTGCGCGCTCGGGAGACGAATCCCCTTGCTCGCACATGAAATGAATTACTTATACGTGCTCAAGAGTCTCCGTCGTATTCAGCTGTTGGATATGAGTGAAACCAATTGGCTTTTTCATAGGACGGTTCCTCCTTTTCTTAGTCTGTGCGTAGAATAGCACAATTGTCGGATAATTGTCAATTTTTCGTCTTGCTTTTATTGTTCCGCCTCTTCTTCTTTGACTTGTTCGAGGACTTGAGCCGCTAGACCGTATGGAAATCCTTTTCGGACGAGCGCTTGTTTCACTTTCTGTTCGCGTTCGAACGGTTCAAGTTGCCGGTATTTCGGATAATACTTGCGCGCTTGATAAAGGGCCGCTTGTTCTTCTTCGTCACCTTCTTCAGCTCGAAAGACCTCTTCAATGCCCGCTTTAATCAAATCGGACGAAAACCCACGCTGCATGAGCGTTAACTGCAACTTTTGTGTCAGTTCCCGCACGGAACGCCGTTGCAGCTCTTTTTGCTTTTGCCGCAAAAACTTCAGGACTTTTTCGTATTCCTCTTCATCCGTAAACGTCACGATCGCTTCATCAATCGCTGTCTTCGGTATCTTCAATGCCTCAAGGTCGCGGCGAATCCGTCCCGGACCTTGAGGTGTCGTCGCTTTTTTCGTTGCCGTATAAGCAAGTGCGAACTGTTGATCATCCAAATAGCGTTGCTCCGTCAATCGATCGATTGCATGTTTGATCGCATGCTCCGGTGTCTCTTTCTCTGTTAAATAGGCGACGACTTCACTCGTCGCCCGCATGCGGTACGATAAATGATTCAACGAGAGACGATACGCTTTTTGCTGTTCTTCAGCCGTTAACACTTCCTTGACGAAATCGTCATCGAGTTCCTTATCGCGTTGTAGATTGTATTTAATTAAGATATCGACGTCTACGGCAAAGGCATATTCCTCTTTGCCATCACGCTCGACATAGATGTTGAATCGTTCGCTGTTCTTTTTCTGCGTCGAGATCCGTTTGATCTTCATTTCGTTCCCTCCCCTAACCTGATTCGGTAGTTCTACGATATCATGAACAGGCAGGTCTATGTTTGAGTGAAACCATGGAACGGGAACAAATGGAAAGAAGCTACTTTTACTTATTTAGGGAGGATGGATTACATGAACATTGCGATTACCGGTGGAACCGGTATGATTGGTCAAGCCTTGACGAAGCGTTTATTAGAGCAAGGACATCACATATTTATCTTGACGCGTCATCCGAAAGCGAACGATGCGCATGTCACATATATCAAGTGGATGACAGAAGACGCAAAACCGGAACAGCACTTAGAGGGCGTCGATGCATTCATTCATCTGGCTGGTGCTTCGATCAACGACGGACGTTGGACGGATGAACGCAAACGCGTCATTCTCGACAGCCGCGTCAGTACGACGAAGGAGCTCGTGCGAATCGTTGAAGCACTCGATCAAAAACCAAATGTCGTGTTGTCTGCTTCTGCGGTTGGCATTTACGGACAAGATCGGCATCAAACCTTCTCTGAAGATCAACCCCTTCCACCGACCGCTGACTTCTTAAGTCATGTCTGTGTTGCGTGGGAAGATCTTGCCCGCCCGATTGCTGACGCTGGCATTCGACTAGTCCATCCACGAATCGGTGTCGTCCTAACGAAAGCCGGTGGCGCTTACCCATTAATGCGCCTGCCCTATGTCTTGTTTGGTGGTGGGACGATGGGCGACGGAAAACAGTGGGTCTCCTGGGTCCACATCGATGATTTAGTCGATTTATTCGTATTCGCACTTGAGACCCCGACAGTCGAAGGACCGCTGAACATCACTGCGCCTCATCCGGAGACGATGCGGCGTTTCGGTCAGACGATCGGAAAAGTCTTACATCGCCCACACTGGCTCCCGGCGCCACGCTTCGCGTTAGAACTCGCACTCGGTGAAAAGAGTACGATTGTACTAGAAGGAGCTCGTGTCGTTCCGAAAAAAGCGCTCGAAAACGGATACAAGTTTCGGTATGCTGAACTAAAGGATGCATTGCGAGCAATCGAGCATTCAAACTAGTACAGGGGTGGACGATACTTGGATATCTTAATTCGAAACGCACATATCTATCCGATTACTTCGGACAGTTTTTACGGGGACATCCGCATTCGTGATGGGAAAATCATTGAAATCGGTGAATTACTGGATCACTTAGAAAACGATCAAGTCATTGAAGCAGAAGGTCACTTTTTATTACCCGGTTTCATCGATGCCCATACACATCTCGGATTATATGACGAAGGTACCGGAACCGTCGGAAATGATGCGAATGAGACGATTTTTGCGATGACTCCTCATCTGCGTGCCATTGATGGAGTGTACCCACTTGATGAAGGATTTAAGGAAGCCGTCGAGCACGGGATTACGACCGTTCAAGTCATGCCCGGTAGCATGAACATCATCGGTGGTGTCACGAGTGTCATTAAGACGCATGGACGGTTCATTGATGATATGATTCTTCGAAAGTACGCGGGTCTGAAGGTGGCGCTCGGTGAAAACCCAAAGCGTGTCCATAGTGCTGGTCGCGCCGGTGAACTGACACGGATGGGCATCATGGGGATGTTGCGCGAAGCCTTTCTTGAAGTTCGGACACAACGAGTTTCCGAAACGTTCGCCCATCAGATGATCAAACGGGTCCTTGATCATAAAATGCCGCTTCGTGTACATGCGCACCGAGCAGATGATATCCTTTCCGCCATTCGTTTTGCGGAAGAGTTCGATCTCGATTTACGTATCGAACATTGTACGGAAGGTCATCTCGTCGCAAAAGAGATGGAACAATTACCGATTGAAAAAGTGACGGTCGGACCAACCTTCACGCGAAAGTCTAAAATCGAACTGAAGAATAAGACATGGGAAACGTATCGAATTCTTCATGAGCATGGTCTTGAAATCTCCATTACGACCGATCATCCGTACACCCCTGTCCAGTACTTGAATCTCTGTGCCGGTCTAGCTGCACGAGAAGGTCTACCGGTCGATGTCGCCTTGCGCGCGATCACGATTCATCCAGCTCGCTCGCTCGGTGTGGACGATCGCGTCGGATCGATCGAGGTCGGAAAAGACGCGGATCTCGTCCTATGGAGTCACTTCCCACTCGACTATTTAGCGAAGCCGCTCATGACGATGATTGACGGAAAAATCATTTTTGAACACGCTCAACTGAACTTGACTTAACCCCACCCCCGCCAGGTGTTTTTTGCATCTTTCGGGGGTTTTAGACGCTTACGGAAAACATCTTGTTTTTGTATCTTTTTTCACAAAAATTATTTTCTTGCAATTTTAAAAAAAGAAGGTAATATTATCTTATCCGACAACTGAAGAAGGCATACCATGCGCGGTTCAAACGAGTCAGACAGGTAGCTTTCGACAATCATTCTTGCGGTCCTAAAAGGAGGAATGGAAGTATGCTCAAGCAACGGGAGCTGAGCGACTGCGCTGATTTGTTCGAACTGATGCAGCATCAAGACGTATATCCGTACGTCCGCCAAAAAACACGGTACTTTGATGAATTTCTGTTTACTACAAAGCAGGCAATCGAAGAGGAAGAACGTGGTGAAATCGTATCACGTACCATCCTAGATGAATTCGATCAACCGATTGGTACGATTAGTTTACTCGATATCGAAGGACAATATGGGTTTCTCGGTACATGGTTAGGTAAACCGTATCATGGTAAAGGATACAATCATTTAGCGAAAGAAGCCTTCTTCTCTGAGCTGTTCTTTGAGCTTGGATATGAAAGTGTCTTCATGAAAATTCGCAAAAGCAATATTCGGTCACAAAAAGCAGCTGAAAAATTGCCGTATGCGTTCTGTGCGGATGAGTTGCGTCCTGCGCTTCTTGAGCAATTGAATGCCGGCGAGACACAGTTCACGCTATATGAAGTCTCAAAATCTAGTTTCCACATGTACATTCATGGTCGGGAGCTCGAAACACTATACGATCACCAACAACTCGAAGCATGAGAGCCTTGTCTCTCATGCTTTTTTGTGTCCACGCATGCGCTTCTAAAGTTTGAAATGGTATGATAAATAAGAAAACTCATCTTTATGGAAGAAACACTTTCTTCTACAGGAAATGGAGCGAAGACTAATGCCAGAATCGTTTAA
Source organism: Exiguobacterium sp. OS-77 (assembly GCF_000414195.2). Lineage (NCBI taxonomy): Bacteria > Bacillati > Bacillota > Bacilli > Caryophanales > Exiguobacterium > Exiguobacterium sp. OS-77. Next base: position 2,500,592 of record NZ_DF239008.1, read on the forward strand.
CATTCTCGTAGTAGATGATGAAGCACAAATGCGTGATCTTCTCGTCTCGAATCTTGAAAAAGAACACTACACGACGATGACAGCTTCTAACGGACAAGAAGCAATCCATCTCATTCAACAAAATACATTCCATCTCGTTCTACTCGATGTCATGATGCCGGAAATGGACGGCTTGACAGCATGTATGCGCATCCGTGAGTTCTCAAACGTTCCGATCATCATGCTGACGGCACGTTCGGATGAACTCGATCGCATTCACGGGCTGAAAATCGGAGCTGATGACTATATTACAAAACCATTCAGCCCTCGAGAACTGCTTGCTCGCATCGAAGCGACGCTTCGTCGTTCTCATCGCTTTACAGTTGATCAATCGGCTACCTTGACGCTCGGCATGCTTGAACTCGACACTGAAAGTCGGAGTGTCCACGTCAATGGCAAACCGGTCAGTCTGACACGTAAGGAATTTGATTTGCTGCATCTGTTCGCTCAAAACAATGATAAGGTCTTTTCTCGTGAACAGTTACTCGATCAAATCTGGGGTGCGGATTATATCGGGAACTTACGGACGGTCGATACACACATCAAAACACTTCGCTTAAAGCTCGGGGAAGCTGGTGGCTCGATTCAAACGGTCTGGGGCATCGGTTATAAATTCGAGGAAGTATGATTAAGCGCTATACGATCCGGCGCCGGATTTGGATCACGATTTGGTTCACAAGCGTTTTTTCCGCCATTTTATTCGTCCTGCTGACGTTCTATCTCTACGACCGGTTCTATCTTCAGACGCAGGAAGATATCTTATTGAACCGAGGCGAAAAGCTGATCAACATTTATGAATCTGAAGGATTATCTGGTGCTTTTTACGATGGAATGACTTATACGAATGAGTTGACGGAATCGAAAGTCTTCTTCATCGATTTCCTGAAGAAAAATCCAGCTGGACTGCGCTTTTTGACGAATGCGGATATCGAAGAACTTCGAAACGGTGAAACCGTCGTCTCCAGTCGGACCCATCCGATTGAAGGAACGGACATTTTGATGACCGGGTTTCCGATCATCGAAAACAATCGACTGGTCGGTACACTGATTTTATATCTGGAACTTGGCCAAATCAGTGAACCATTCCGCCCACTCCGTCTGATGATCTTCTTCATGATCGGACTGATCGTCTTGAATCTCGTCATCTTCGGACGACAAATCATCGATACGATCATCCGTCCGTTGATTGACATGAAGCGCGCCTCGACTGTTTATGCGCAAGGTGACTTTGATTACCGGATTCCGATTCAATCGGACGATGAGATCGGGGAACTCGCAGAAACATTAAATAAGATGGCGGAATCGCTCGGAGAAGTCGACGAGCAGCGTAAAGAGTTCCTCGCGAACGTCAGCCACGAATTACGGACACCTCTCTCCTACATCCGTGGCTATACGGAGATGATGCAGGATGATTCGCTCGAGGAAGAAAAGCGTGCGCAGTATTACCAAATCATCGAGCGGGAAACGGAACGTCTGCAACGTCTCGTCAATGATCTGCTCGATCTCGCTCAACTTGAACGCGATTCCTATCCGATGTCGAAACAACCACTTGTCTTCAGTCAAGTACTTGAAGATGTCATTTACCGGATGGAACCCATCGCCCAGTCAAAAGGAGTCACGTTCGTCATGAATCTCGACCCGGATCAAATCGTCTTAGGCGATACGGACCGACTCGAGCAAGTCTTCGGCAATTTACTCGATAACGCCTTACGGTACACACCGCCTGGAAAACAGATTTTCTTATCGACTGAAACGATCGGCGACCGGACGCATTGTCTTATCCGGGACGAAGGAGAAGGCATTCCGGAAGAGCATCTTGATCGACTGACAAAACGTTTTTACCGTGTCGATAAATCACGGACGCGTAAAGATGGCGGAACCGGTCTTGGTCTTGCCATCACGAAACACATCATCGATCGTCATGATGGGACAATCCGGTTCGACTCCGTTCTTGGAGAAGGAACGACTGTCCACATCGAGTTACCGCTTCTTCCGGATGAAGAGGATGGATTCGAATGATGGAACATCATGTCATCCAAACCTTTGAACTCTTCGGACCGTTCGCTCCGTTCGTTAGTATCTTAGTCGGCGTCGTCGTCAGTGTACTTGGTGTCCTACCGAGTACGTTCGTCACCGCTGCGAATCTCGTCTATTTCGGATTATGGATGGGCACATTGCTCTCTTTCATCGGTGAAGTCCTAGGTGCGGTTTGTGCGTTTCTACTTTACCGAAAAGGACTGCGGTATGCCCTTCGTCGCCCACTTCCGGATCGATTCGCTCGTTTGCAACAAAAACTACAAGCACAACAAGGACATGAAGCATTTTGGACGATCATCTTGCTGCGGCTGTTACCGTTCGTCCCGTCTGGCATCGTCAACATCGTCAGTGCTGCTAGTGGTATTTCCATCCTACTTTTCCTGACTGCGAGTACGATCGGAAAAATTCCAGCCATGTTAATCGAAGTGTTCGCCGTCCATCAGTTCATGCAATCCTCATCCATCATCCAATGGTCGATTGCAGGCGTGGCACTCGTTGGTTATCTGGCCTATCGTATTCAACAAAAACGAGCATCATCGATATAAAACTACAGATTTTCTGAAAGGAAGTATCGTTCATGGAGTTAAGACGTTTTGGAACATCCGACCTACTCGTATCCCCGCTTGGGTTCGGAGCTGGTCACATCGGCGCAGAACAGATGACGGATCGCGAAGCAGTTTATTTACTCGAACAAGCACGTGATCTCGGCATCAATCTGATCGATACAGCACGCGGCTATGGCTTATCGGAGCAACGCGTCGGGCAATTTCTAAAGAATCGTCGTCACGACGTCATTCTGTCGACGAAAGTCGGCTATGATGTTCCCGGTACGCAGGACTGGACCTTTGAAGCGGTCCATGGTGGCATCGATCAAGCCTTACAGACGATGCAAACGGATCATCTCGACATCGTACACCTCCATTCTTGTAGTCGAGAAATTCTCGCCCAGGGAGATGTCATCGAAGCGCTTGACCAAGCAAAACAAGCTGGAAAAGTCCGTGTCATCGCTTATTCCGGTGATCGGGAAGACTTAACATATGCTATCGAAACGAATCGCTTCGACAGTTTCCAAACGTCATTCAATCTATTTGATCAACGTGTCGATGAAGTCCTGCCCACCCTTCTAGATCACGGTGTCATCGCCAAGCGTCCAATCGGTAACGCCCCGTGGCGATTCGCAGAGCGTCCGGTCGGACAGTATGTCGAACCCTACTGGGAACGTGCGCAACAACTCGCTTATCCACTCGAGGAATCCAGTTGGCTTGAAACTGCCCTTCGTTTCACAGTCTTTGAGCCAGGGATCACGACAGCCATCATCGGTACGTCTCGACCAGAACACCTCGCGCTGAATCAGCAACTGATCGAGCGCGGTCCACTTCCTGTTGATCGTGTTGCTCGGTTGAAGGAACGCTTCGCTGAGTGTGACGCGACGTTCGGTTATCTTTCGCAAACATGATAAAAAGCCCGTATGTCCACTCGTTCAAAGAGTGCATACGGGCTTGTTACTTAGAACTTTTTCTTTTTCTTTTTTTCGAGCACGACGATTGCTTCGACGTGCGCTGTTTGTGGGAACATATCGTACGGCTGAATGTACGATACTTTGTATCCCGCTTTCATCAAGTGATCGCAATCGCGCGCAAGCGTCTGCGGGTTACACGAGACATAGATGATTTTTTTCGCTTTAGACGAGATCATCGCGTTCAACAATTGTGTATCGCAACCTGAGCGTGGTGGGTCGACGATGAAGACATCTGGAATCCAGCCTTCCTTGACCCAACGCGGAATCCAGGCTTCTGCCTTACCGACGACGTAGTGGGCATGGTCGAATCCGTATTGCTTCATGTGCGCATTGGCATCTTCGACAGCTTCTTCAATAATTTCCATGCCGCGGACTTCTTTTGCTCCTTTAGCGATCCAAAGTCCGATTGAACCAACACCTGCGTAGGCATCAACGACACGTTCTTCGCCTGTCAAAGCAGCAGCACGCGCAATTTCTTCATACATCCGCTCTGCTTGTTCCGGATTCAATTGGAAGAAGGCACGCGGAGACAATTGATACGTGAATTCCCCCATCTCTTCCTCGATCCGTTCAACGCCACGCAAGACTTCCGTCTCTTCTCCGAAGACACGTGATGTCAACTTATCATTGATGTTCAGTGCAACCGAGACGACACCTGGAATGTCCATGATATCGCGCGATAAGCCCTCTAGATCACGGAAGCCGTCTTTAAAGGCAACGAGCACGACTTGAATTTCGCCCGTTTTGATTCCTGTCCGGACGACGATATGGCGCATGACACCGTCTTGTTTTGATGCATGGTAAACGGGTACTTTATAGTCATTGAGTAATTTCGTAACAGCTTGGTTGACGCGAAGCGTATCCTTGTTTTGGACGACACAATCATCGATCGCGACCAAACGATTCGAATTCGCAGAATAGAGACCGCTAACGATTTCATTGCCTTGTTTCCCGACGACGAATTGCGACTTGTTGCGGTATCCCCACTCCTTCGAACCAATCGTCGGGCGGATATCGGCTTTTTCGACATTCAACTTCGTTGATTTCAAGAAAGCGTTGCGAAGCATTTCTTCCTTATAACGCAATTGTCCATCGTAACTCATGTGTTGTAATTGACAGCCGCCACAGACACTATAGACCGGGCAAAGTGGAGTAACACGGTCTGGTGAACGATCGTCACGCTTTAAGATTTTTGCATTCGCATAGTTCGCATGAATTTCCGTGATCTCGATCTGTGCTGTCTCACCGACGAGTAGACCTGGGATGAAGACGATTTGTCGTTCAAGTGTTGCGATCCCTTCACCGTTGATTCCCATTCGTAGACAAGTGACCGAACGGACCTCACCCGTCTGTAATTTGATTTTTGTTGCCATTGATTTCATCCTTTCTCTTTACGCAAATGAAAAAGCGGTCTCAATCTACCGCTTTTTTCGTTTCTTCTTGTTCTTTCATATCCTTTGCATATCGAACGACCTTCGCCTTGAGTTGATCTAGTGATACGATCAGTCGTTCCAAATCTTCGATATCTGATGATTCATCGAGTGAATCGATTGTATGACAGAGAAGCTGCATTCTTGATTTTAGCACATTCATTTGACCAAGTTTATCAGTTCTTGCTTTTCCCATTATTCAGACTTCCTTTCTTCCGCTGGATTCCGACGTTATTTTAGCATACGATACGAAGTGGAGCACTAAAAAGGAGGAGTACCTATGCCACAATCATCACCCATCACGATCGCAAACGATCCGTGGGAAGCTTATCGTGACATTGAACAATACGGCACCGTCCGTTTGACGAACATCGAAGTCACGACGACAAAACTGTGTAACATGCGCTGTGAACATTGCGCCGTCGGTTACATGTTATCCAGTAGCGAGTCACCTGAAATCCCAGTCGAACTACTCATTCAACGTCTGGATGAAATCGAACATCTGCGTGCCTTCTCAATCACCGGCGGAGAACCGATGCTTTCAATGAAATCCGTCAAGGAGTATGTCGTCCCTTTACTTAAGTATGCCCACGAACGTGGCGCTAAAACCCAAATCAACTCAAATTTAACACTTCCGTTATCCCGTTATGAATTAATCATTCCTTATCTAGATGTCTTGCACATCTCACATAACTGGGGAACAGCCGACGATTTCATCGATGGTGGCTTTGCGATGATGGAACGAAAACCGTCACGTGAAGCACGGACGAAACTTTTCGAGACGATGAAAGAGAATGCCCGTGTTCTGAATGCACGTGGTGTCATCGTTTCTGCAGAGACGATGATCAATAAACGGACATTACCACACCTTGAAGCGATTCATAAGGAAATCGTCGATATGGGGTGTGTCCGTCATGAAGTGCACCCGATGTACCCCGCTGACTTCGCGTCAATGATCGAAGCAGCTAGTTTATCTGAAATCCGTGACGGAATTCATCGTTTGCTTGACGTCCGCGATCCGAACGTTTGGATGTTGTTCGGAACACTTCCTTTCTACGCATGTTCGATGGAAGAGGCAGATTTAGAATTGCACCGTCGCTTGCGTCAAGAAAAAAACGTATCGGTTCGCAATGACCCAGATGGTCGTTCTCGTCTTAACGTCAACATCTTTGATGGTGAAATCATCGTGACTGATTTCGGCGACGAACTCGCTTCGCTCGGTACGATTCATGAGACGTCTTTCAATGATGCGTATGCCCAGTGGCAAGAGACAGAACTGAATAAAAGCTTGTCGTGTCACTGCCCTGCGGTGCAATGCCTTGGACCGAACGCGCTTGTGAAAAACGCTTATTACCCTGAGATTGATTTCACAAAACAATCGAGTCGGCTTTAAGAATCAAAAATAGGTTTTGAACGATGGCATCCCGGGAAAAATGTCACAAAGTAGACACATTCTGTTTTTCTAAAAGGGGTGACCGGGATGGAATGGCTCGTAGGTATTGTCGCAATCATCGGTACGTTCAGTATGGTCTTGTTCGTCATGATGGTTGGTATTCGCGCTTCACACAGCATCGAACATGATGAAGTATTCGACCAGACAGACTGGGACGAACATCTTCTGCATATGCCGCGTCCGACACGTTTTGAACAAGAAAATAAATGAAGCACGCCCCGGTCTCCCGTTTCAGAGACCGGGGCGTGTTATGCTAAAAGAAAAAAGAAAGGTCGTCGTTACTTGTGTCACGTCGTTTTGCTCTTATCTTATCGATCGTCTTCATTTCCGGATTCACGCAAGGTCTGCTGATTCCACTGTTATCTATTTTACTTGAACGCCAAGGAACCCCCGCTTTCATCAACGGTCTCAGCGCTGCCGTTCTCTATATCGGTGTCATCGTCGCCGCCCCTCTCATGGAAGGTCCACTACGACGACGTGGTTATATTCCGGTCATCTCGTTTGGACTCGCTCTTGTTGCAGTGGCGGTTTTCTTATTTCCACTTCTTCCAAGCGTCATTGCTTGGATGATTTTACGGTTCCTCGTCGGATTTGGTGATCAGACGTTACACTATGGATCACAGGTTTGGGTGACGTCCATTACCCCAAATGAACGGTTAGGACGAACGATGTCACTATACGGGATGGCATTCGGTCTCGGTTTTGCTCTCGGTCCTCTTGCGGCACCTCTCGTCGATGTCATCAACTGGCTACCATTCGTGTTGACTGGTACATTGACTGTCATCGTCCTGATCTTGTTATCGCGTATGCCGAACGAAAAACCGTCATCCGTCATGCCGGAGGAGCTGCAAAGCGCCGCCTCACGGTATAAACTTGTCCTATCAACTGCTTGGTTCACGTTACTTCCTGGCTTTACATATGGTTTTCTCGAAGCCACACTGAATGCCAGTTTTCCCGTTTTTGCGACGCGTAACGGGTATGGTCTATCTGAGACGAGTACCTTGATCACGACATTCGTTGTCAGCTCGTTGATCATGCAACTTCCACTTGGACGACTTGCGGATCACTTCGGAAAACGTCGGACGTTAGTAACCGTTCTTTCGATTGGCTCCGTTGCTTTCCTTATCGCTTGCTTCGTCTTCGAACGATACGGTTGGTTATTCGCGATTTTTGCTATTAGCGGGATGGCACTTGGCTCGACGTACTCGCTCGGTGTCGCCTATATGACGGAACAGTTACCGCGACACCTTCTTCCGACGGGCAACTTGCTTGCAGGGATTGCCTTTAGTCTTGGTTCGATCCTTGGACCGATTGCTGGCAGCTTGTTCGTTCTGCTTCCAGCTATGCTTTATTTCAGTCTATTCGTTCTGGTTCTAGCGACACTTGCGTTTCTCTTACGATACGCGAAACGTCACGAATCATCCCGGATCTAAAACAAAGGATCTTGCGCTAATGATGCGCAAGATCCTTTGTTTTATTTCACGATTCCTTCTTGCCGAAAACTCCGCCAGAGCTTATCGTCGATCGCATACGGCTGTTCTTTTGCACGCTTCAGCTCTTCTGTCTCGAGCAGCACGACGACCTCTCGACCGTTGATTGACCACACTGAATCGTAACCTCTCTCCGCCTCGATGATTTCCACATCCACATCTCCATGGGTTTCCTTCAACTGCTGACTGACGCACGTTACGACGAACCGGGCAAACTCATCACGTGGACGACGAGTGGCAATGATCTTTCGAACGATCTCATTCCGTTCCATTCGTTTTCATCTCCTTCCGTTTTATAGTCGCACTAGCCTTTCAGACAAGGCCGAATCGGTCTTCACTTGACCGTACAGAAAAAAGCCGAACGGGTCGGCTTGAGCAACGAACGATTGGGAGTTACTTTGATTGAAACTATTTTTGCACGATTCTGAATCTTCGTCAACCTCGCTTTTGAAACCATACAGGAAGGTACGTCGAGACTAAGATACCACTGACGACGAAGAGTAACCCAAGCAACGCTTGCGGTGGAATCGTCTCGCCGAGAATCAAGGCCGATAAACTGACACCATAGATCGGTACGAAGAACATGAACAACGACACTTTACTGACTGGATTATATTTCATTAGTAAGTTCCAAAGCGTAAATCCAGTCGCTGATAAGAAGGCAAGATACACGAGCATCCAAGCACTTGTCGTTGAAAAGGTGAATGGTGCGACGTGACCATCGAGAATGACTCCTGCGATAAAGAGACCGATTGATCCAATGACCATCGCCCATCCAGTCATCGGTGCCACCGGATAACGTGCCGAGTATTCTTTGGCAATCAAGTTACCGAACGCCCCGGAAACCATTGCTGCGATCAATAATCCTTCCCCTACTCCAAACGAGACACCTTGCCCACCTTGTGGCCAGTTGGCCAAGATGACACCTGTGAATCCAAGGAATAAGGCGAGTCCTTTAAATCGATTCAGTCGATCGTCTTCATATCGAAAATGTGCCAGCAACATCTGAAAGAACGAAGTCGATCCGGCAATGATTGATCCTTGTACGCCAGTTGATAAAGATAGACCGATATAAAAGAAGACATACTGCAAGAACGTCAAAAAGAAGCCGAGACGACTATAGGCGTAGGTCCGCTCCTTCAGTGTGATCGTCTGTTTGAAGACGAAGACACTGACGACAAGTAATAACACACCTGCTAAAAAGAAACGATAGCTCGCAAACAGTAATTGCTCTCCGTATTCGGAAGATGTGATCTGTAATAAGTCATAACTTTTTTTAATGAAGGGAAACGCACTTCCCCACAAAAAAGTCGTCAGTAACGCAAAGACGACGAGTCCAATCCGATGGGTTAAAATTTTTTGCATCTTTCTAGTTCCTTTCCTGTTCCTTTTCACTGAAGCATGGTATAGTAATTCTACAGATAATAATAATTATAATCTAGAGACAATGAAACTCATTATCAATCAGTTAAACTCATTGATATATCACATTCTCATTCTCTTTCTATAATGATTTCATTTCTCATTTACATTTTGAAAGGAGTTTTAATATGACGACTTCCACTACTACCGATGTTCAACAGCGTTCCGTATTCCGTCATGCTTGGGATGAGCATCACGAATTGATTCTAGCATTGTTTAGCGGAATATTGATTTTAGTTGCTTACGGACTCGAAAAATTCAATACGGCGTCTGCCGTTTATGTCACATTGTACTTATCGGCTTATGTAATCGGAGGATATGCGAAAGCGAAGGAAGGATTGACGGAGACGTATCAAGAAAAAACGTTGAACGTCGAATTGTTGATGATTTTAGCTGCCATCGGTGCGGCTGCTATCGGATACTGGATGGAAGGTGCGATCCTCATCTTCATCTTTGCGTTATCCGGTGCCCTTGAGACATACACGATGAATAAGAACGAACGTGCCTTGCAAAGCTTGATGTCCTTACAACCGGAGGAAGCAACACGTCTGAATGCAAACGGTCAACTCGAAGTCGTCGGAATCGAACAATTAGCGATCGGTAACCTCGTCTATGTTCGTCCTGGGGAGCGGATTCCAGTCGATGGTGTCATCGTACGCGGTCAAGCGGCGATCGAAGAAGCATCGATTACAGGGGAATCGATTCCGGTTGAAAAACAAACAGGTGATACGGTTTATAACTCGACTGTCAACATGAATGGTGTCTTGACGATTGAGATGACGAAAGCTGCTGACGAATCGTTGTTCCAAAAAATCATTCATATGGTCCAAAACGCACAAAGTGAACAGTCTCCATCTGCTCAGTTCATCGAACGTTTCGAAAGCCGTTATGTCAAAATCGTCCTCCTCGTCGTTGCACTGATGATGGTCCTCCCTCATTACGTCGTTGGCTGGACATTTGAGACAAGTATTTACCGCGCGATGATTCTTCTCGTCGTCGCCTCACCTTGTGCCCTTGTTGCGTCGATTACACCTGCTGCCTTATCTGCAATTGCCGCATCTGCGAAAAATGGCGTTCTTTTTAAAGGAGGCGCCCACATCGAAACGCTCGGTCAAGTCGATACGATCGTCTTCGATAAAACGGGAACACTGACAACAGGGAAACCCGTCGTCACTGAAAGTCGTTACGCGGAAGGCATGGACGTCCGCGCAGTCCAACAAGCGGTTGCTTCCATCGAAGCGCAGTCGAACCATCCACTCGCCCAAGCAATCGTCGATCACTTAAAAACCGATGTCCGCGAACCATCAACGTTTAAGGATGTGACAGGATACGGGATTGAAGCAACTGTCGATGGTGTCACGTATCGTATCGGTAAACGGGCATTCCATGATGGTTTAGACGATCCATTCGTCGCGATCGAACAGTCATTGAAAGAGCAAGGGCATACGATCGTTTATGTCAGCAATGGAGCACAGATCGTAGCGCTTTATGCGTTACGTGATACGATTCGTCCGGAAGCCAAAACAGCGATTGCTGCCTTAAATGATCTCGGCATCGCAACGATCATGTTAACTGGTGATAATCCGGTCACGGCAGCTGCCATCTCACGTGAGGCGGGATTGACGGACTTCGTCGCTGAGTGCCTACCGGAAGATAAAGTACGCTACATCAAACAATACCAAACAGAAGGTCGGACCGTCGCGATGGTCGGTGACGGCATTAACGATGCCCCAGCCCTTGCATTAGCACATGTCGGGATTGCGATGGGTGAAGGAACGGACGCTGCGCTTGAGACCGCTGACGTCGTCTTGATGAAAAATGATTTAGGTCGTCTTGCCTATGCTGTGCACAAAGCCCGGAAGATGAACCGGATCGTCAAACAAAACATCACGCTTGCGATCGGTGTCATCCTCCTATTGATCGCATCGAATTTGTCCCAGTTCCTCATCATGCCGTTCGCCGTCGTCGGACACGAAGGATCAACGATTCTCGTCATCTTGAACGGTTTACGTCTTCTTCAACAGGATGCTTTACCAAGTCTTCCACAGCGTTCATCTGAAAAACGATTAGCTGCTTAACACGAAAAAACGTCTGATTGCCGGAAGGCAGTCAGACGTTTTTTCGTATCTTCATCCGAACGTATTCGTCGGAATGGCATCAAGTTCAGCTTGTTCCTTCAAGCGTTTCTCTTCCATCTTCTTTGGATCCGCTTTTTTCATGAATCGTTCCCATGACGCGTTCAATTCAGAACCGAGTAAGATGATCAGCCCTGTGAAGTAGAGCCATAATAACAAGATGACGACACTACCGAGCGAACCGTACGTTTGATTGTAATTCGAGAAGTTCGAGACGTAAAATCCGAATCCAACCGATAATAATTGCCAGACGATGACACCAAAAACGGCTCCTGGAATTGCTTCTTTGAATGTAATCGGACGCTTTGGTGCGACGCGGTAAAAAATCGACAGGATACCGATCAATAGAATCGTCGACACGACATATCGTAAGACCGTCAGTAGGATTTTTTGCCCCATATCGATCGGAAGCACGAAATTGGCAAGATACGTGATGATCGGACCACCGAGCACATTCAAGACGATCAGCAACAACATCCCGACTCCGAGCACGATCGTGAGTAACAAGGCAATCCCACGCGCTGCGACAAAACCACGGGGCGAGAAGTCACCATAGGCATGGTTTGCTGTCGTGATCAAACGATCGACCCCTTTGGAAGCAGACCAGACAGCAAGAATCGCACCAATCGATAACAGACCACCTTGTGGTTCCTTGATGGCTTGGAAAATCGTATCCGTGAATGTGTTGACGGCTCCACCTGGCGCTAAGTCGCGAATTTGTGACTCGAGTGTCTGACGATCGATGTCAAAGAATGATAAGACGGAAATGACGAAAATGATTCCTGGGAAAATGGATAAAAACCAGTAATAAGCGAGTGTCCCTGCATAATCCGTGATGTTATGATCGGACATTCGTTGCTTTAAGTTCAGGGCAAGCCCTTTTGGATCGCGTGAATGCGCCATCGTCATCTCTCCTTCATGAAAAAGAGGCAGTCAACGACCACCTCATTGTTTTAATATACTTTTCCCATTTTATTTCAACTAAAACCTCATTCGTTTTCAGAAAGGATCAATTCATAGAATGGTTCTGTCATTTCTGCCAGCTGTTTGGCAAGTGACGGTGGACGAATCGGTAACGAAGGTAGCTCCGAACGCTTGATCCAGACCGGTGTATAACCCGATCCTTCCTCTTCGAATTCTTCACCCGTACCCGTGCCAAACCGACCACCAATTGTTTTCGCCCAAAAATAAGGATTATCAAATCCATTAAAACGGACGATGGCGGCAATACCGGTCAACTCCACGTCGATTCCAAGTTCTTCATGTGCTTCACGAATCGCTGTTTCTTCTAACGATTCTCCATCATCTTTCCCACCGCCTGGAAAGACATAATACGTTTCGTTCAGTTTATCCCGACGAATCAACGCAACTTCATCTTGTTCGTTTCGTAAAATGATTGCACTTCGTTGAATCGGCATGACGCCACCTCCCTTTTATCATTTCTACTTATTGAAGAGCATCCAGCATTTCAGGAACGAGTCCATTCTCTGTCGAAGCGATGACTTCTGCTGCAACCTTCATACCAAGCTTCAATGCCTCTTCTGCTGACTTTTCTTGTGTCAATTCAGACAAGACAGCAGAGAAGAATGAGTCGCCTGCTCCCGTCGAGTCGACGACTTTTACTTTTTTCGTTCCGACATGACCTGATGTCGCTGTACGACGATCAACGTAGACCGCCCCGAGTTCACTCATCGTCACGACCGTGAACGGAGCACCCTTTTTCGCTAGCTCATTCGCTACATGAATCGCATCTTCAACAGTCACGATCGACAGATCAGACAGAATTTCCGCCTCTTCTCGGCTACAAATGAATCCAGTGAACCCTTGTAGCAGATGACGATTTCGTTCGATGACGCTCAAGTGACCACAAACACCAAACAATGGCAACTCCATTTTACGACATAGATGAATCAAACGTTCTAAAACCGTAACGGACAAATCAAGATCGATTGCAACGGCATCGACTCCATCGAGTGCATAGATTGATTGACGTAAAATCGCCTCTTCGAGCAACTTGGCATCTGGTTGTTTTGAGATCGATGTTTGCAAATCGCCTTCATTATCCATGACAGCTAGCCACATGCCCATTCCATGATCTTCTAACATTTCGACGTGATCCACATTTGCACCGTAAGATTTCAGCTCATCGAGCACTCCCACGCCAATCTGATCATTCGTAACCGTCGAGATAAAGCGAACTTCATTCCCGAGGACGGCTAGATTTTGTGCTACGTTGCGTCCTGTTCCTCCATTTGAAAACGTGATGTCTCCTACGTTTTTCGCATCCTTATGCAAAGGAGCGAACGAAGTTCCTTTTATGTCGACGAATACTTTTCCGATTACCGCGATTTTATTCATTTCAGTTCCACCTCTAACCATATTTCCTGATTTCCGACCTTGTTTGATCTTTCAGGCACATTGCTTCAATTATAGTAAAATTTTAAATCAGTGACAACCGAAGTAGTTTTTTTCTAACTGTTTGCTATCTTCACGTTAAAAAAGCAGCAAGCGGATCGCCTGCTGCTTTGATTAAAGATTAGATATTCGCGATCACGAGACTGATTGCGAGTAAGAGTCCGAAAATCGTGTTCACTTTACCGGTCTGTGCCATGCCAGGCATCAGCTTTTCCGGTGGTAAGTCTTCCCAGAAGAGACGTACTGCTTTGATCATGAGCGGAATACTCAATAACGCGAGTAACGCAAACCATGAAACGTCAAATGCGAGTACAGCAATAATGAGAGACAGGATAGCTGCCGCAAAAAATCCGATCAAGACGTACACGGCACGGCGATGTCCGACGAGACAGGCAATCGTTTTTCGTCCGTTGACCTTATCATTATCCAAGTCCCGAATGTTATTCGCAAGTAGGATTGAACCAATCAAGATGGCGACTGGTACCGAAATCGCAACGGCTTCTGTCGGAACATAACCAATTTGCAAGTACGCCGAAATCGCGATGATAATATACCCCATGAAAAAGCCTGCAACGACCTCTCCAAGTGGTGTATAGGCGATTGGTAACGGTCCTCCTGTATAGATATATCCGACGAACATCGAAATGAGTCCTACGACAAGTAACCACCACGATGTCTCGATGCACAGATACACACCGAGTAATGCCGAAATGCCGTACAATGTAAGTGCGAACGCTAGAATCGTCCCCGGCTTGAATCCGTCACGAACGATCGATCCACCGATTCCGACCGACTCCTCCGTATCTAAACCACGTTTGTAATCGTAGTATTCATTGAACAGATTCGTTGCGATTTGAATCAACATCGATGCGATCAACATCGCCACGAACAAATCCAAGCGTATCGATTCCACGCGTGGTGCGACAACTGCCGTACCGACGACGACCGGAACAAAACTTGCTGTTAATGTATGCGGTCGTGTCATTCGCCAATAGACAGCGATTGATTTATTCATATAATAACCCCTTTCCTGTCTAAGTGTATCGGGTTTCGTTTTTTGCTGTCAATGTTCAATCCGAGATAGCTTATTCCTTCTTTTTTGTCCGCAAAAAGTTTACACTTAGATTAAGTGAAACATATCACAGTATCTATAGACTAGGGGGCAATGAGCGGTATGGCTTACGCTCAACAAGAGCTAAAACAGTGTATCGAACAGGCCGTCAGTCAGGCGAACGCCTCACAACGACCTATACTCGCTTCGTATTCATGGGAAATCGAAGCAACTGACATGCGTTCCCTCGAACAGGGTATCGAGGAACGATTTTATTTCGCGACACCTGATCGCTCGATGCGGGCCATCGGGTTTGGCATCGTACAACAACTTCAGGCTTCAGGAACGGATCGTTTTTTACGAATTCAATCGCAATGGGCAAACTTGAATCGCGATCATGTCGGTCATGATTTATTTGCGTTCAGCGGATTTTCGTTTACCGAACTTAAACAACCGGATTATCGTTGGTCTTCCTTCGGAGACGCTTCGATGACGATTCCGAAGTTTTTATTTCTAGAACAAGATGGCAAGACACGTGTGACGATTTTTGCTCGCGTCGAGCCAATGGATCAAGTCGATTCTATCTTAAATGAACTCGCACTCGATTTCGCCAAAGTCAATCAACCGCAACCATCGACTGCCGCAGGCGTCACGCGCTTACGACTATCGCGAGATGGGAATGAAGCCTTTGAAGCTTCATTCCATCAAGCGATGCACTACTTGGAGACGACACTTGAAAAAATCGTCCTGGCGCGCGAAGTCGTCTATGAGCTGGATCGTCCACTCGACGTAGCCGCTGTCGTCGCTGAACTCGAAGATACGCAGCCCGGCAGCTACGTCTTCTGTTTCCAACCAAATCCGGAAGAAGCCTTTATCGGCGCTACACCGGAACGACTCGTCTTAAAACGTGGACGTTGTCTTGAAACGGCAGCCGTCGCTGGTTCTGCACCACGCCACGCAACGGATGAGATGGACGAAGCACTCGGTCAATCGTTATTACAAGATCAAAAGAACCGGGTAGAGCACGGAATCGTCGCGGATTCGATCGAACGGACATTATCTGTATTTTCAGAGGAACTGGATTGTCCGGATACGCCGATTCTCTTGAAGAATCGCCATATTCAACATCTTTATACACCGATCACAGCTCATTTAAAAGAAGATGTGACGTTATTCCAATTAATCGAAAAACTGCATCCGACACCTGCACTTGGGGGCGAACCTAAGCAGTTAGCAGTCGATGCCATCCAAGAAATCGAAACGTTCGAACGAGGATGGTACGGTTCACCTGTTGGTTGGATGAACGGACAGGATGACGGGGAATTCATCGTTGCCATTCGATCTGGATTGTTTACAGAACGGGCGGTCATTCTTTACGCCGGTTGCGGTCTCGTCGAAGGCTCTCATCTCGATAGTGAACTGGCAGAGACGGAAACTAAACTATCACCGATGGTACAAGCACTTGGACACGTCGGTTCGATTGAAAAGGATGATATTTATGTTGACTAAGTGGATGCACACGTTAATCGATACGCTCGTCGCTTCTGGTGTCCGGGACTTCGTCATCAGTCCCGGCTCCCGTTCGACACCACTTGCCATTGCTGCTTTTCTGCATCCTTCTAGCCGTACCCACGTCCTTGTTGACGAACGGTCGGCTAGTTTTTTTGCTTTAGGTCTAACACGGACGGAAGAACGCGTTCGTCCCGTTGCGTTGATTTGTACAAGCGGTACCGCTGCGACGAACTATTATTCAGCAGTGACCGAAGCGAATATTTTTGAACTTCCGCTGATCGTCTTGACCGCCGATCGACCACATGAATTACGGAATGTCGGTGCGCCACAAGCTATTGATCAGGTTGGTCTGTACGGGAAGCAGGTTCGGCATGCGTTTGATCTTCCGTTAGCAGAAGAAGCGAGCCTTCCTTACGTCGCTCATGTTGCACAACGCGCAACCCTACTCTCTCTAACGGAACCAGCTGGTCCGGTTCAAATCAATGTTCCGTTACGTGAACCACTCGTGCCGGAACTCGATCTCTTACGGACAGGACGCCCGGTCGGTGTTTTACCTGAACCGACACCGGGCGTAAACGACGCTTTAGCGACCGCACTTCAAGAAGAGCGTCTTCTTTTTGTACTTGGACCACAACTTACTGCGGCGGACAGTCAGGTTGTCATCTCGTATGCGAAACAAGCAGGGATTCCGGTATTGGCGGATCCACTCAGTCAAGGACGACAATCGCATGATGCTCACGTTTTTGCCTATTACGATACATGGCTCAAACATCCAGCTACCGCTCAGTACGTCCGACCAGACCGAATCATTCGTTTCGGTGCCATGCCGACGTCAAAACCTTATCTGCTTTGGTCTCGGGAGATTCCGACGACGGTCGTCGGTCATCCAGGAAATTGGCGTGACCCTCAACTCCATTCGGATTTCGTAATTGGTCACGCGCGACAACTCACGCATTATATATCTGTTCCGCATGATCCTGCGTATCTGACACTGTTGCAACAGGCGGAGCGACGCGTCGCCGCTGCTTTTGCGACAATCGATCAAGAGGAGATGACGGAGTATAACGTCGTCCGTGCGTTGACGACGTTACAGGACGGAAGTCTCTTTGTTTCGAACAGTATGCCGATACGGGATGTCGATACGTTCCTACCGACAGGAACACCGCTTCGTCTACTCGCGAACCGAGGTGCGAACGGAATTGACGGCATTCTCTCAAGCGCTCTAGGAGCAACGTTTGACGCCACACACCGCTATTTACTCGTCGGCGACTTAGCGTTCATTCATGATATCAACGGTCTGATGACAGCACGGACGCTTCCGTTAACGATCATTCTCGTCAACAATGCGGGTGGTGGCATATTTAGCTTTTTACCACAACAGCAACTCGAGCAAGAGGTGTTCGAACCACTTTTCGGTACACCGCAGCATCTCGACTTCGCTTCTCTCGCTTCCGGATATGGCGTAACCTATCAGGCGATCGATTCCATCGCCGCGTTACGTCAAGCACTTGCGGAAGAGACGAACGTCACTCGGATTCTTGAAGTCAAGACGACACGAACAGAAAACGTACAGATGCACCGTTCGATCTGGGACGTGACGAATCATGCGTTAGCCGAGGTGTTCCAATGATTTTGCGTGGGCATACGTATCATGTGAAAATCGAGGGATCGGGTCCACCGCTCCTATTGCTTCATGGTTTTACAGGCTCGCTCTCGACGTGGGACATGCTAAGTGAGCATTTATCGCCTCACTTCACCGTCTATCGCCTTGATTTGATGGGGCATGGAAAAACGACACCGGCGTCTGAGCAACGAATGCGTTTAACGCAACAGGTCAAGGATCTCGAGGCACTGCTCGCTATGCGATCCGAGCCATGGATTGTCCTCGGATATTCGATGGGGGGACGAATTGCTTTAATGCTGAGTGTCGTCTCTGAGCAAATCGCTCGGACGATCGCTGTTAGTACGACACCAGGTATCCAGACGGCAATGGAGCGAAAAGTACGTCGTACATCCGATCGGATGTTAGCGGAGCGACTTGAAAAAGACGGACTCGAAGCTTTCATCAATCACTGGGAGACACTTGGGCTATTTAAACCCCAAGCCCTTCTCCCAGAATCGCAACGTACGCGACTGCGTCAGGAGCGCCTGTCCCAAACGGTGGAAGGTCTGAGTGCTTCGTTACGTGCACAAGGTACAGGGAGCATGCCATCCCTTTGGTCATGCCTTCCGAAAGAGATTGATTGGATCGTCGGGGAAGAGGATGAAAAATTCCGTGCCATCGCTTTGCGCGCGGCATCACCTGAAAAAATTCACGTGATTTTGCATGCTTCGCACGCCCCACATATCGACCAACCGCAAAAGTTTGTTACAATGGTAGAGAATCTACTTATTCATCACTAACATATTGGGGGAATTCACATGAAATATGCTCCGGAATGGGTATCAGCCCGCAGCTATGAAGACATCAAATATGAACAATGGAACGGGATCGCGAAAATCACGATCAACCGTCCTGAAGTTCGCAATGCGTTCCGACCACACACGGTCCACGAACTCATCGACGCATTTTCACGTGCACGTGACGATCAAAATGTCGGCGTCATCATCTTAACAGGTGAAGGCGATCTCGCATTCTGTTCTGGCGGAGATCAAAAGGTACGTGGACATGGTGGATATGTCGGTGACGATGAAATTCCACGCTTGAACGTTCTTGATCTTCAACGTTTGATTCGTGTCATCCCAAAACCAGTCATCGCTATGGTCGCAGGTTATGCGATTGGCGGCGGACACGTCCTTCACCTCGTGTGTGACTTGACGATCGCTGCAGACAACGCCCGCTTCGGACAAACTGGTCCAAAAGTTGGTTCATTCGATGCTGGATATGGCTCTGGTTACCTCGCACGCGTTGTTGGACACAAGAAAGCGCGTGAAATCTGGTACCTCTGCCGTCAATATGACGCACAGCAAGCACTTGATATGGGACTCGTCAACACGGTCGTTCCACTCGCAGATCTCGAGCAAGAAACGATTCAATGGTGTGCTGAAATCCTTCAACATTCGCCAACGGCTCTTCGTTTCCTCAAAGCGGCATTCAATGCTGATTCAGATGGTCTTGCAGGGATTCAGCAACTCGCAGGAGATGCAACATTGCTGTACTACACAACGGACGAAGCAAAAGAAGGACGCGATGCGTTCAAAGAAAAACGTAATCCGGACTTCGGACAGTTCCCGCGTTTCCCATAATGAAAAAAAGGTTCAATCGTCTTACGACATTGAACCTTTTTCGTATATTCATCTCAAAAGGAAGTGACTATTTTGTATCCTTGGATCTATACACGGGCAAAAGAACAGCCGGATGACATCGCGCTCATTACGGAAACGGAGCGTTGGTCGTGGTCTGAACTATATACACGCGCACATCGCTTAGCAAGTACTTGGGCGACGATCGTGACACGCGGAGACCGGATCGCCCTTTACGGTCCATCGAGTGCACAGTATATCGTCGCTCTTCACGCTGCTCAGTTGCTCGAACTGACCGTCGTCCCGATCAACACACGTTTGACGCAGACAGAAGTGTTGCGTCAATTCAAACAGGCAGATGTACGGCTCATCGTGACGGACCGGGCACTTGATACAGCGATTCCGTGCCGTACTTTCTCTTATGAAAAAGAAGCGCCTGACCTGTTAATACGCCATATGCCAAAGCAATACGTCCAATCGATGCTCTTTACGAGTGGTACGACCGGACATCCGAAAGCCGTCGAACAAACGATGTTGAATCATTTCTCGAGTGCAACGAACGCCGCGCGTCATATTGGATCACTGCCAGAGGATCGTTTTTTGATTGTCACGCCGCTGTTCCACATGAGTGGGTTAGCCGTCGTCTACCGGGCGGTCATCTATGGAGTACCGATCATTCTCGAGCCACACTTTTCGCCAGAACGCGCCTTGCACTGGATTACGACAGAAAAGATCACCCATGTCTCACTCGTCTCGGTCATGCTTGATCGGTTACTCGAAGCCGGACTACGTCGCCACGCGCTTCGCGTCGTACTGACAGGAGGCGGTCCTGTTCCATTACCGATTCTGACGCGTGCCCTTGATCGTAATATCCCGGTCATGCAGACATACGGGATGACGGAAACAGCTTCTCAAATCGCGACTCTTTTGCCAGAGGATGCCTTACGAAAGATTGGATCGGCCGGACAAGCGATTCATCCGACGCAAATCCGCATTACGCGTCACCAAGAGATCGAAGTCAAAGGCCCGACGATCATGAAAGGCTATTTTCATGATGAAGAGAAAACGGCAGACGCCTTTACGGCAGACGGATTTTTCAAGACTGGTGACTTAGGACGTATGGACGCCGATGGATACCTCTATGTCCTCGATCGTCGAAGCGACCTCATCATCTCAGGTGGGGAAAACATTTATCCAGCTGAAGTCGAATCAGCACTTCTCTCGATTGATGGAATTCAAGAAGCAGGTGTCGTCGGACGATTTGATGCTAAATGGGGACAAGTTCCGGTCGCCTTCATTGTCAGTACACTCGATGAAGTCATCGTCCGAACGGAAATCAGTCAATTGCTCGCTAAATATAAATGTCCGGTTGATTATATCTATCGTAGCGCGCTGCCACGCAATGCGAACGGTAAACTATTGCGGAAGCAACTGAAGGAGTCATTATGAGTATCACTCTCCGGTCTGCCGAACTGTTCGATGTTCCGCTCGTCTTTCGTCGTCCGATGCAAACCGCCCTCTCGACGCTGACAGTACGTCGGACGACGATTTTGCGTCTGACTGATTCGGAAGGACGAATCGGTTACGGGGAAGGTGTCGCGTTTGATACACCGTGGTATACATCAGAAACACAGCACTCTCTTCAAGGAATCGCTCCGCTGCTGTATCGATTACTTGAACAACCGCTCCATCATCCAGCAGACGTTACGGATCGTTTCCGCATCGTCCAAGGTAATCCGATGGCAAAGGCGATGTTCGAAGGAGCGATCTATGAATTATTCGCAGCAGCTACCGGTCAATCGCTCGCCACGTATCTCGGAGGTGATGAATCATCTCTCGTACCTTGCGGGAAAGCACTCGGACGGGCTTCCGCAGCACAGACCGTCGAAGCCGTCGGACAAGCGATCGCTTCCGGATATGGACGGATCAAGCTGAAGCTCGCTCCGACGGATACCGTCGTTCTTGAGCAAGTACGTGCCGCTTTCCCTGATGCGCCCTTGATGTTTGACGCTAACGGTAGCTTCACTGAAGCAGACTTCCCTCTATTACAACAGTGGGATTCATTCGGTCTCGTTATGATGGAACAGCCGCTCGCAGCGTCGGATTGGTCCGGACATCAACGTCTCGCTAGCCTCTTACAGACACCGATTTGTCTGGATGAATCCATCGTCGCTCCAGTGGATGCCGAGTTGATGCAGACGCTCCACGCTGGTCAGATTCTAAACATCAAGCCGGCACGCGTCGGTGGACTGACGAACGCTTTGTCCCTTCGAACAAAAGCACCCTACTGGCTCGGTGGGATGTTCGAGAGCGGTATCGGGCGTCGTCAGACCCTTGCTTTTGCAACACTGCCTGGACTCGCTTATCCGATCGATATGGCAAGTACTGCCGATTATTTCGAAGAAGATTTGCTTGAGACCTCGTATCATGTCGAACACGGACACATTCGTTATTCTGCTCCAGCCGTATCCGAGTCACAGTTAAACAAATTGGCAACGTCCCGGATATCCTTATAATAGGAGCACTACGACGAAAAAGAAGGCTGACTCAAAAAAGAATGGCGCGTCTTTTCACGCCCTTTCCTCAGTCGATACACAAGCCAGCTTTCCCTGCCTTATTCAAGCAGGAAAACGGGTCTTGTTTGTCTCTGACAGCGCAAAGATGCGCTTTTTCCTGTAGGAGTTGCGTGAAACGCGTCATTCTTTTTGTTATGAGATAGGGTGGCAGATTATCATTCTGCCACCCTTACTTTTGTGGAAACTGACTTTTGAGTCAGCCCCCTTCTCGTGTTTTACTATATGAGCTTTTCTTAGAACGATTCTTTGCCTTCGACTTTCGTCAAAATCTCATACCCGTCTTTTAAGACGACGACCGTGTGCTCGAATTGTGAGACGAGACTCCGGTTCGGTGTGTATAACGTCCAACCGTCCCGCTCATCTTCGATACAGAACTCATCTCCTGTTGAAATAAACGTCTCGACAGCGATGACTTGCCCTTCCTTCAACAAATCATTCTCTTCACGATTGAAGTAGTTCGAAATGGATTCCGGCTCACCATGGAGTGTCTTACCGAGACCATGTCCCGCTAAGTTACGGATGACCGTGAAACCGCTCTTACGTGTTTCGGCATAGATTGCTTTTCCGATCTGGTTGACCTTCGTTCCGGCTTTGACTTTTTCAAGTCCTTTCTCAAGCGCCGTCAATGACACTTCAACGAGTCGGACATCTTCCGGACGTTTTGCTTCTCCTGCGATGACCGTCTTCCCAGTGTCTGAGTAGTAGCCGTTCTTCACAGCCGAGACATCGACATTGACGATATCACCTTCTTGAATGACATACTTCCCTGGGATACCGTGTGCTGCGATATCGTTGACACTGATACATGTCGCTCCTGGGAAATCGTACATGACGATTGGAGCAGACTCTGCTCCCTGTTCCTTCAGGATGCGTGCTCCGATGTCATCGAGTTCCTTCGTCGTGATTCCCGGTTTGACGGCATCCGCCATCTCATCGCGTGCCATGGCGACGATTCGTCCAATTTCTCGTAATGCCTCGTAATCATAATCTAACACTTTCATTTCCTCCTCATTCACTCAATCGTTCTTGATATAGATAATCTGCAGAGATATCCGCAAATAAGAACATCCCATTACTGAGCGGCATACTAAATGTCCGCGTTTGTTCACTCGAGCTGAAGTCGACGTACCGTTCGGACAAATATCCACTATGTCTTCGTTCCATCGCTACCGTCGTCCGGATGAAGTAAGGACGGAAACTCCAGTTGTACCCTTTGTAGAAGGAATACAGTTTCCACTCCCCACTCTTTTTACTGACGTTTGAAGATTGTTGGAATCCATTCGCATCCGTGATATAAAACCGGATGAATTCCGGCTCCATCTTCCGGGCGAGCGTCAGCAACCATTGATCGAGATCTTGCTCCGGCTTCAAGGACTGACAATCTTCATTAAATCGAACCGTCCAGTCTTGCTCTAGCTGAAACAAGCGATTCATCTGCTCGCGATCATATTTATAAAACATCGGGACTTCATGGATCAACACTTCCATACCAGGACAGGTCATGACCCATTCAGGTGATGCTTCTCCAAGTAGATTCCCCATGTAGTAACGTCCTCCGTGTTGCCACGCATACCGAAGTTGACCGAGATGACTGATATTCTTATACAAAAGTGGCGCTCCAAGCTGGTCGCAAAGATGCTCCATCGTCTGTAAGAGATGTGGATACGACGCTGAGACGGTCTTTTTTTCAATCATGGAGGATAAATCGACGATCAACATATCCGGCGACATCGAAAAGACACGTTCAAGACTCGTTGCTTCCGCACGGTCCAGCGCTACCTTCAGTCCAGAGTTCTGGTAATACGCGACGATCCGACCCAGACGGTCAAAATCATCGACTTGGACATCCGTCAAAGTAACGTACATCCGCTCTTTTGGAAACGACGAGTCGACCGTCCGTAAGACATGCAAGAAGTCCTCCCCACCGTTTTCAAACAGCCAAGCTGGACGACAACGGATCAGAATAAACGCTTGTGCATCGGAGGGTACTTTTTGGAATGCTTGACGGACGACATGCCCCATGACTTCGAGTTGATACTCGATTGGAACATCGTCTTCCTGAAAAAATGGTTTTAACGGTTCTCCACGAAAATGGGACTGGATTTCATACCCTTCCACCTTAAAAGGGGCAGCGCCTACGATCGGTTGAAACCATGCCTCTATCTCTTCGGGATGAACGATGACATCTAATGCATCCATTCTATTCCCCCCTTGTACTCTTGTTCTATCTTAACAAAAAAAGAGCCTCTCTGTAACGAGAGAGCCCCTGTTTTACGATAACGTCGTATCTTTCCGCAATGCGATATACAAGTACACACCGAATGTCGCCGTCAAGTAGATGATACTCAGGACACCGTATTGGATTCCGACGGCTCCTCCCTTACCGATGGCTAGCACAAGAAAGATGATGCCGCCAAATAATAAGGTCGCCAACGGAATATAACGAAAATGTCCTTTTGTCGTCCGCTCACAAATCTTTTTCGTCGCGACGATCAGTGCAACGAGACAGACGGATGCTGCTACATAAATGGTATACACGAATGATTCAGCCCTCTCCCTATCGTTCATGGCTCATTTTATCATGACCGCTCAGATAAATCATAAAAAAGAACCGACTTGTCTGTGACAAATCGGTTCGAATCGTTTACTTTTCAAAACGTGGTTTACGTCCACCACGGTTACGATCGCTTTCGCTACGGTTGCTACGTCCAGCATAACCGCCTTCACGACGATCTGATGAAGAAGATGAACGACCACCTTCACGACGCTCGCCACCGCGCGGGTTGTTTCCACGGTATCCGCCACTGCGGTTGCCGCTTCCACTTCCACCTTTGTTTCCGTAAGGACGACGGTTTCCACCACCGTTGCTACCGAAACGTTTCACGCGGATTGGTTCGATTGAAGAGATTTGGACTGGTGTTGCATCCGGCTCTTTCGTCAATCCTTTAAGTGCTGCTGAAAGAAGTTCCACTGCTTCGTACTCTTCTAAGAGTTCTTGTGCAAGTGTCGTATATTCTTTTGAGTCTTTTGCTTCAACGCGTTTGATGAGTTCTTGTGCAGCAAGCTTCAAGTTGCCTTCTAAGATTTCATCAAGTGTTGGTGCATGACGACGTGACATTTTTTTGTTCGTGACACGTTCGATTGTTTTGATTTGACCGAATTCACGTGGTGTAACGAATGTGACAGCCGATCCTGTTTTACCAGCACGACCCGTACGACCGATCCGGTGAACATAGCTCTCTGGATCTTGTGGGACGTCGAAGTTGTAGACGTGTGTGACACCAGAGATGTCAAGACCACGTGCTGCAACGTCTGTCGCGACGAGGATATCAATCGTTCCTTTTTTGAAACGACGGATGACTTGGTCACGTTTTGCTTGTGTTAAGTCACCGTGTAAACCGTCAGCTGTGTATCCACGTTGGATCAAACCTTCAGTCATTTCGTCAACACGTTTTTTCGTACGACCGAAGATGATTGAGAGTTCTGGAGAATCCGTGTCGATCAAACGGCAAAGAACGTCGAATTTTTGGCTTTCTTTCAATTCGATGAATGACTGGTCGATGTTTTCAACTGTCATTTCTTTTGCTTTGACTTTGATGTGTGTCGGAGTCGTCATGAAACGATCTGCGATTTTACGAATTTGTGGTGGCATCGTTGCTGAGAATAAGAGTGTTTGACGTGTTTCAGGAAGTGCACCGAGGATTTTCTCGATGTCTTCGACGAATCCCATGTTCAACATCTCATCTGCTTCGTCAAGGATGACCGTTTGAACGTGATCGAGGTTCAACGTCTTACGGTTCATGTGGTCCATCAAACGTCCTGGTGTCGCAACGACGATTTGTGGATTTTTGCGAAGTGCGCGGATTTGACGATCGATTTGCTGACCGCCGTAAACAGGAAGTGCATGAACGCGTTTTACTTCACCGATCCGGTTCAATTCTTCTGCTACTTGGATTGCGAGCTCACGTGTTGGAGCAAGAATCAACGCTTGGATGTTGCGTGATTTTGCGTCAAGACGCTCTATTGTTGGGATACCGAATGCTGCAGTTTTACCAGTACCTGTTTGTGCTTGACCAATTAAGTCAACGCCGCTGAGTCCGACTGGAATTGTTTCTGCTTGGATTGGTGTTGCTTCTTCGAAGCCCATTTTTAGGACACCTTTGATAAGTGCCTCACTAAGATTTAATTCACGAAATGTTGTCAATGCTAAATACTCTCCTTTGTCATATGAAAAGCGTCTGCCACTAAACAGACGCTACCGTAACGAATACAATCGACTACCTATTATAACAGAATCTATCACATAAAGATAGAGTGGTTTCTCTTATAATAATGTTTAGGGAAGTCACCATCATAATCGTTGCCATAAGGGCGAGGGAAAGGCGAAGTGCCCGGACCGTGCGATGTACGTCATCGCGTGCCCCCACTAGTGATGGGGTATATTCAGTAAATGGTCGCCGGTAATCAAACCAGCCGCAACCACCAAAATGATGAATTCCTTACTATCTATTCGAAACGCAGGCTTACTCGGTCCGATTATTTCGTCAACCGAATACCCGTTTCATTTTTTTCTATTTTTTTATCTTTCAACAGGCGACCGAGCGCTCGTTTGAATGCTGCCTTGCTGAGACCGAATACTTCATCAATCGTCTCGGGAGCTGTCTTATCACCATACGGCATCTGACCATCATGTTCAAGTAGATGGTTCAGAATCAACTCCGCGTCTGTATCAATGGCTTCAAAGGCACGTGGTCGTGCTGAAAGTAATACTGTACCATCTGGTTTTACATTTGTCACTCGTAATTTCAAGACTTCTCCAAGACGCGGCCAACGTTCCATCTCACGTTCATGCAAGAATCCGATCGATTGATCGTTGACCCAGACGTTAACGCCTGGTTCACGTTGTGAGAAGACGAGACCTTCGACGTCCATGTTGTTCCACTCCTCTGGAGCTGGCTTCGCACGTAAGTTGAAGTATGCATAAGGTGCAGGGTCTCCGAGTAACCTAAGCTTCTGATCATGTTTCAGACGAATGAAGAGTTGATCGCCTTCTTCTGGCCAGAACATCCGGCGCTGCGGCAAATCGTCGAGTGAGACGAGAACGTCTTTTTGAATACCGATGTTCGCGAACACTCCTGTGTTATAGCGTGTTCCATTAATCGTCGTCTTGACATAGTCTTCAAATGAAGCTTCTGGAATCGTCATCGATGATGCTAGACGCCCTTCATTATCTTGATACAAGAAGACTTCTACCTCTTCATCGAGGGCTACTTTCCGTGTTTGTTCATTGTTATGCAACAACACGTCTTCATTTCCATCTGTCAGAAACACTCCGAACTCTGCTTCGCGTTCTACTTTTAATGTGACAACCTGTCCTGCGCGTAATCCCATTTCGGGTCATCTCCTCTCTGTATTTGAATCGATTCCAGTTCTTGTGAATCGTTCTGCTGTTCTTTCCCTACCATACTATACTCTTTTTCCATTCATCTCTGATATCGACACAATGGTGACAGTTGTGACATATTTGTG
This sequence comes from Exiguobacterium sp. OS-77, assembly GCF_000414195.2. NCBI lineage: Bacteria > Bacillati > Bacillota > Bacilli > Caryophanales > Exiguobacterium > Exiguobacterium sp. OS-77. The sequence continues at coordinate 2,528,443 of NZ_DF239008.1, forward strand.
AACGGAACACATTTGCGTGATTTTTTTGAAAAAAAGATATATGATTAAATAACAGGAAAAAGAAGGTTTAGTTTAGGTAAATATGGGGGATAAAAATGTTTCATAACATTCAATCGCGTTCGTTCGCACGACGCTTCACGAAAACATTGGTTTTTGCATTTTTTGCGTTCCTTGCTACGATTGGAATTGTCTTCGCAGAAGGATCGAACAGTACGGATATGACACCGAAGACACCAGCGCTTCAGCAAATCGATCGCCCTTAAAATCTACACCTTCCGTGTGGATTTTTTATTTTTTCCGGACATTTACAGGACGATAAAGGAAAATTGCGTTTGACCTCGAATTAAATGAACATGCCATCATTTTAATTTTTGAGGAGGAAACGGACGTGCTCTTCTACTTATTTACGACGATTACGGGTCTCATCACTACATACTTAAGTTTTGTTACCGGTTATTATACGAGTTCGATCGGTGTGTTCGTCTTTACACTAGCGATTTGTCTGTCACTATCATCGATCCGCCAGTTGATCCGTACGTCCTATCTGACTTACATTGAATACATTCAACACCGTCGTGTCAAAAAACAGTACGAACGGATGAAGAAACGAGAACAATCTTATCAAATCGGCTATCCTCATCGAGATTCGAGTACACCACTTGCATTCTCCGCGACAGACCAGCATGATAAGTAAAGAACACGATTTCATCACCTAGGAGGAACAGATTCATTATGAACGAAATCCCTTTATCAAACGGTTGGACACTTCGCTACTCTCCTGTCATCGATTTATGGTTGAAGGAAGATGGCGTACTGCTCGTAGATCACGAAGATAAGGTCCGCTTGACTCTCATTTTGGATGAGGAAACGATGGAAATCAAACAGATCGACAATACGAACGCCACGTTCTCTGTTGATCCGACGACACGTCGCCTCACCTTTGAACTTGGAGAAAGCGAAGAGGAATCTGAGCCTCGTTACTGGGAATAATCACGCAGACTGGGTGCGACGCCCGGTCTTTTTTTGTACAATAACATCAGCAATGAAAAAAGGAGCTGTCACTTCACCATGATCCGTACTGTCATTTGGTTCATTTATTTTGGACTTGTCTTACCCTGTACCTTACCGTTTTTACCAAGCGCAAAACGTCGAACGCATCTCGCGCGCTATGCATTCGTTCAGCGTGTAGCGAGCGTCTGGGCAAACTCTCTTCTCCGACTCGCTGGCGTTCGTGTCAACGTGACGGGTCGTGAGCATATCCCGGCAAACGAACCCGTCGTCTTCATCTCGAATCACCAAGGGAACTTCGATGTTCCGATTCTACTTGGAACAATCGATAAACCGAAAGCATTCATCTCAAAAATCGAAGTGAATAAAATTCCAATCGTCAATGTTTGGATGAATCTGATGGGATGTGTCATGATTGATCGAAAAGATCGACGTCAATCGCTGAAAGCGATTCGTTCTGGTGTCGACACGATCAAGGACGGACAATCGATGATCATCTTCCCGGAAGGAACACGCTCTAAAGGCGGTCCAATGGCGGAGTTCAAAGCGGGAAGCTTCACACTCGCGACATCAAGTGGTGCTCGTGTCGTACCCGTCGCAATTTCGGGGAGCTATCGCGTTATGGAGGAAACGGGTAAAATTCGCCCTGCCACGGTCGACGTTACGATTTTACCGTCGATTGATCCGAGTACGATGACACAGAAAGAACTCGTCCAGACAGTCGAACAGCAAATCAAACAGATTGTAGAAGGTGTCTAATATGTTAATGAAAGCAGAAAATCTCAAAAAAGAATTTGCCGATAAAATCGTCTTCGAAGATGTGACATTCTCCGTCTCACCTGGCGACCGGATTGGTATCATCGGCGTCAATGGTACCGGTAAGTCGACTCTCCTGCATATCTTGGCAGGTAAAGAGACGGCAGACGCTGGTACGATGCATCACCCGAATGATTATCGGATCCGCTTGCTATCGCAAACGACCGATTATCCGGAAGACCAAACGGTCATGGAAGTACTATTGTCTGGTGATACACCAACGATTAACGCCTTACGTCACTATGAAACGGCGCGTCTAGCACTCGAACAAGATCCGACGAGTGAAACGTTACTCAATCGCTTCATCATTGCTCAGACAGAAGTCGATGCTGCGCAAGCTTGGGACACGGAATCACGCTTAAAGATGATTTTAAACAAACTCGGTATCCTCGACTTGAACGCGTTGATCGGCTCGCTTTCCGGAGGACAACGCAAACGTGTCGGACTCGCTGAAGCTTTACTCGATGAAGCCGATCTTCTCCTGCTCGATGAGCCGACGAACGAACTGGATGCCGAAACGATCAGCTGGCTTGAAACTCAAATCAAGGAATACCGTGGTGCGATTCTACTGATCACCCACGATCGCTATTTCTTGAATCGTGTGACGAATCATATGATGGAGATCGCGAACGGTACAGCTTATTTCTATGTCGGAAACTATGAATCATTTCTTGAAAAACGTGCCGAACGTCGTGAACGGATAGCTTCTATGGAAGAAAAACGTCAAAACATCCTCCGTCGCGAACTCGCCTGGTTGCGTCGCGGAGCAAAGGCGCGGACGACGAAACAAAAAGCGCGAATCCAGCGCGTGGATGCTTTACAAGACCTCTCGTACGAGGAAGAAGAATCAGCACTCGAAGTACAGGTCGGTTCGACCCGTCTTGGTAAAAAAGTCATCGAAGCGCATGATGTCTCTCATCGATTTGGTGAACGGACCCTTTTTGAATCGTTTAACGCTCTGATTGGACGGAAAGAACGGTATGGCATCGTAGGACGAAACGGGAGTGGAAAATCAACACTTCTTTCAATTCTTGCGCAACGCTTAGAACCAACAACCGGTGAAATCATTCACGGCGAAACGGTGAAGATCGGCTTTTATGGGCAATTTGCCGAATTCACGCATCCCGAACGTCGTGTCATCGACGAGGTCGAACGGATCGCAAAAGTCATCACGACACTCGCTGGTGAGGAGATCACGGCAAGTCAGATGCTCGAACAGTTTCTCTTTAAACCGGAAGCCCAATATAAACAAATCGGTAAGCTGTCCGGTGGCGAAAAACGACGTCTGAAATTGTTGACGATTTTGATGGAAGAACCAAACGTCCTCTTCCTTGATGAGCCGACGAACGACTTGGATACTGAGACGTTATCCGTCCTCGAAGATTATTTAGAATCATTCCCAGGCACCGTCATCACGGTCAGCCACGATCGCTACTTCCTCGACCGGGTCGTCAATCGCTTGATTGCATTTGAAGACGGGAATGTCGTCTTTTATTATGGACAATATACAGACTATCTTGAGCAAATGACAGCACCCGTTCCATCAATCGTTGTTGAAAAGACGGTTGAGGTTGCTACAGCACCAAAGATAGAGACGCCAAAAAAACTAAGTTATCAGGAACAACAAGATTGGGCAATCATTGAACAACAAATCGAAGAAAGTGAGACAGAACTGGAGCAATTAGAAGCCGAACTTGCTTCGGCAGGAAGCGATCTTGGTAAAGTCAATGAACTGTATCAAGCCATTGAAAAAACGAAAGCGATGCTTGATGAACGGATGGAGTATTGGACGTACCTTTCTGAAAAAATCGAGGCATTTGAAAACTATCGTCAATCTAATCAATAATTTCGATAAGCGGAGTTCTTCCTTAAAGAAGAACCCCGCTTTTTTCATGAAATGGGAATCACCTCTTATTTTCATTTTAAATCTGAAAATAAATGTGAATTCAAACTAAATATCGGGTAATGTTATAGCATATTTCGTTTTTATGGAAGGCTTGCGAAAGGAGGAGTTCCGGTGAAACGGATCGTTCAAAACATCTACCCTACCGTCGCATTCTACTTAGTTGTCACGTACACCCTGCTCTGGCTATTACCACAAGATCGCTCGTTACAACTTTCAGCGATCATTAGTCTAGTCGGTTCTTTCGTCATTTTCCTACTTAGTCAATCGAAGGCTTTCAAACAATCTTCCATTCCATATAAATGGTTATCGGTCGCCTTTTTCTCGTATTTTCTAGGCGATTTCCTCAATATGATTGGTCGTCTTTTTCAATGGAACGCTGTTAACCTGAACGTCTTACTGGATTTGCCTTACACGGTTCATTTAACGATGATAGTCATCTTTTTATTTCGGCAGTTGGATTTGACTTTGTTTCAAAAACAAAAATTATTGATTCTTGATTCTTTAACATTGTTCACTGTATCGATGATTGCTGGATACATCGCTATTTTCCGCTTTGTCCCCTCTTATACGCGAACGGTGCTCGAGCAAATCAGTTGGACCTTCTATGCCTTCTTGACGATTCTGTTGACGCTGTTCTTTTTCTTACTTTATGCTTCTGGACTAAAGAGAAACGTATCGAGATTAGGATTCCTCTTTCTCGTACTCGGAACGTTCGTGCTCGGTATGACGAACTTTATTTTTTATACGTTGTTATTGAACGGTGAACCGCGAATAGCTGGTTTATTGCTTCCGCTATACCCACTCAGCGGACTCTTCATCCTTGCCTTCATGAATACTCGCGCTCTTCCCATCAGTCATGAACAACAAGCAACTCTTATTCGGGTCGAAACACTTACGCGTTCCTTGATGTCGTACATCTTATTATCTGTACTGATTCTCTATATTACATTCTTCCCTGTCTCCCAAACCTTTTTCTCACTTTCCGTCGGCATTACGTTTTTATTATTTTTAACACGACAGCTTTTTTCATATCAGGAAAATCTGCGGTTGTTACAGGAAACAACAGCATTGCAAACGAATCTAGAAGACATCGTCCATCAAAAGACAGCACTCTTACAGTTACGTGAAAAAGAACTAACGTCGCTTTTTCTATCTTATCCAGAAGTTGTTCTTGAAATCGATGCTACGTATCAGATTCGATCTGTCAATCCAGCTGCTGTCGAAGCTGGATGGAGCGATTTACCGCTCGGACCGAGCCAACGGCTACAACTCGATCGACTCATTCCATTGCTTCAACAAGCGCAGCTGATTTATCCCTCTCATTTGCTACATGTACCGGCCACGGAGGAACATCCGGAAATCTTTTTGAATACGACAATCATCGATATCCCGGATCAACAACGCTATTTCGTCATCTTGGCGGATATCACGGAAGATTATCAACAGGAAGTATGGCTAGAACGTATGGGGTACCATGATTCGCTCACGCATTTGCCAAACCGACGTTACTTCGAGGAACAACTTTATCTAACTCTGCCGACGTTAGAATACGGCTCCTTACTATTCATTGATTTAGACGGTTTCAAACAAATCAATGACACTTATGGGCATGATGTTGGTGACCTCGTGTTACAAGAGACGGCGAGTCGCCTTCAATCGATGACGACGTCAACTGATCTCGTTGCACGTCTTGGAGGAGATGAGTTCTTGATCTTCATTCAGGCATCTGCTTCGGAAACACGTCAGTTTGCCGAACACGTTCTCGAAGTTCTAAATCATCCGTTCTATATTCAGACACATACGCTTCAAGTCACACCATCAATCGGAATTTCCTTATACCCTGAAGATGGTAAAAGCTCAGAACAATTATTGATTCGAGCAGATGAAGCCATGTACCATATTAAGAAGACCGAAAAAAACAATTTTTTGTTCGCTACTCAAATTAAACGTTAGGAGGGAGTCCATGCTTAAATCGAACTATTTCATCCGTTGGTTTCCTGCCATGCTCGTCATGTCTTTTGCTCTAATGATCCTTGCCACATGGACCCCTTCCATCTCTAATCGGATCGTTGAACAAGTACTACAGTATGCCTCTCTTGGATTGATTGCTTATTTTATTCTTACTGCTTATCGTAAGGAACAAGCATTAGTCGTACCAAGACGAAAATTCTGGCTGATCGCTTTAGGATCACTAGTTTTATCCTGTATCGGTTCCGTTCTTGAGACATTACATTTCTTCAATCCAGACTTTCCAGTTCCATCTATTTATAGCCTAATTTTATTTTCAATATCCCATTACGTATTCTTATACGCGATTTTTTACCGAATCATCACAAAACGGACACTCGGACAACACGTACTCGCTTTCGTCGATGCCGCGATCATCGTCGTTTTCATTGGACTTGTCGCGTTTCACGTCCTCAATGAATTGACGAATCCTGGACTGCAAACTGTTCCTTATGCCATCATCGTCATCACGAATACATCACTCGGTTTATTCGTTTTCTTCTATTTCACGTTCATCCAAGAAACCCATTGGGTATCAAGGATGGCATTGTTCTTATTGTTTTTATCCATTTTTATTCGCGGTATCTACGAAGTCTCAAGTGTTTATTTCCCGGACTTCTCAGCGAATTATCTATTGTTTTTCCCGATCTTGATCCGTTTGGTGCAAAGTGCAGCTATTCTATGGCATATTGATCATATCGAAGAAGGAACCACTCGAACGACGGTCATTCCCCGTTCCTGGCTCCCTCTACTGGCCGTTCCTTTATTCATTCATTACATGGTGGAACGAGAAGGCGGAAAGCTCGATATCTTTATCATTTTAGTTTTACTAATCATTCGACAAATCTTGATTGCTCGTCAGCATGGGTTGATCGTCGCACAATTACACGAACGGAATGAACAACTCGCTTCACGCATCGAACATCGAAAACAACAAATTAAAGATAGCGAACAGCAAGTCATCCCACTCTTTCTCGGTCACCCTGATCCGATGATTCGACTCGATCAATCCGGAACGGCACTATACGCGAACTTAGCTGCCCAACGTCTGTTTCATTTACCCGACATGACGATTGAACATATTCCTCGTACGATGCGTCACCTATTAGAAACACTTGAGACAGATATCGATGAGTATGAAGATGAACAACATAGACGATATGAGATCATTGATATTCCGATTCAAATTGCTGCCACCTCGATGGGACGTTTCACGATTTTACATGACGTCACTGAACGAAAGCTCCGGCAAAAACGGATCGAATACCACGCCTACCATGACGCCTTGACAAGTATCGGAAACCGTCGTTCGTTAGAGCGAGATTTTTCGAACCATCTCCTCGAGATGAATTATCTTGCGGTAGTCGATTTAGACGGTTTTAAGCAAGTCAATGATACGTATGGTCATGAAGCAGGTGATTACGTATTGATCGAGGTCGCGAAACGATTGAGCGAGCATACGAATTCTTTAGAACAGGTGTATCGACTGGGTGGAGATGAGTTCGCGATCCTCTTACACGCCGATGATGAACTGTCCTTACGTCGAAAATGTAAATCCTTCTTACACTTTTTAAGACGTCCTTACGTCTATAAAGGACAATCCTTATTCGTTTCTGCAAGCATCGGTGTGACCGCGTGTCATAAAGCTGATCTTGAAACATGCTTAAAGCAAGCCGACCTTGCCATGTATCGCGTGAAACATCGGGATAAAAACGATGTCGCCCTATATCGAGCAGATTCTTGAAAAAAAACCTAGAACACATTGATCATAATCGGTCATGTGTCCTAGGTTTTTTCGATTATTCTTCTGGTCTCGGCGCAATGTTGCCTTCTTCGATATCGAGGAGTAAGTCGATCAATTCCGCACAAAACTCAGGGTACTGGCGAAGCAACGCGTCTTCTCCTACTTCATCCACGAAATCTGTCAACAAGGCGAGGACTTCTGGTACCAGTGCGCGCGCTACTTTCATGTAGGCAATCGCAAAGCGCCATTTCCCAGAAATGTAGAGCAGTTTTCCAATCAACAAATCACCTGGTTCGACTTCAATCTCAGACAAATCCGTTTGATACGTCTGTTTTGACATCAAATCAACGACACCATCCGCCTCGACTTGAAACAGCGAGGGCATCGGGTCCGCTAATCCACGCAAGGCACGATAGAGGCTAGGCGATAACTCTTCTTTGACCTGCTCAAGAAAACGACCGTGCGGCGTTTTTCCTTGATCATCCGTCTCATAGAAGATGGCCCAATCTACGAATAAGTCCCGGAACAACTCAGCATCTTTTAAATACCAACGTCCCTCCGTTGCAATCTCTTCTATGAAAGCGACCCAATCCGTACTACGTGCTGTCGCTGCTTCTTGATACATCTTCTTCAAGGCTGCATTCATTTCCGCTTCAGAAACCGTCGTCGGAAACGGAATTACTTTTCGATCGTTCTTCATTTCGATCGCCCTTTCCGGTGAGGAGTAGCCGGTCGTTTAATCGTCTGAGGTGCTGTGAATTCACGTTTTGGAATGACTTCCCCACGGTAAATTTCCATTGCTTCCATCTCGACGCCCATTTGCTTCGCAAGTGTTTTTAAGTGTTTTAAGTCTTGATCCGTAACAAGAGCAAGTACCATTCCGTTCGCATTTCCACGTCCCGTCCGACCTGAACGGTGTACGAAATCGTCAAGCGACTCCGGTAAATCGTAATGGACGACATGCGTGACTGCTTCGATATCTAGACCACGTGCCGCAAGACCTGTCGTGACGAGTAAAGGAAACTCTCCTTTTTTGTAAGAACGTAATGTCTCCATTCGCTCTCGTTTTCCTTTTTCAGCATCCAAAATCCGATATTTCAATGAGAATTTACTCAACTCACCATTTAATGGTCCGAGGAAGGAGCGGTTGTTGATGAATGTCAGCACTTTTGATCCTTGCATGTTCGCCAGGCGACGTAACAATTCCGGCTTCTGACGACGTGAAGTCTCCAAATAACCGAATGTCACTTGTGTGCTGACGGCACGCTCAACCCGAATCGTCTCAGGGTTGTTTGCAAGCGTCCGTCCCCATTCTGCTGTCCGTTCCGGCAATGTCGCGGAGACGAATGCTAACTGACGATCGCGTAGTGCACTGTTTGCGATTCGCGTCGCCGAGTCACTCATACCACTCTCATAGATTTGATCCGCTTCGTCCAAGACGATCAATTTCACCTTATGCATCTTTAGCTTCTTCGAATCGATCAACTCAACGAGACGCCCTGGCGTTCCGACGATGATTTGTGGTTTTTTCTTCAATCGTTCATATTGTCGTTTTAATTCAACACCACCAATGAATGCACCGGATTTGATACCACTTCCTTGAGCAAACAATTGAATGACTTGATGAATTTGCATGACGAGTTCCCGTGTTGGTGCCGTGATCACGACTTGCACGTGTGGTTCTTCTACTTCAATCTTTTCTAAAGCTGGAATGACATAAGCAAGCGTCTTCCCTGTTCCTGTTGGCGCTTCAGCCAGGACATCTTTTCCTTCGCGCAACAACGGAATCGCTTGTTCTTGAACAGGCATCAACTCGGTAAAGCGCGCCCGTTCCCATGCTTCCTGTAAAAATGGTTTTGTAAAGTTCATAACGATTTCTCCTACTCTCTTAATTCCATCATGCCGTTACGTATTCGACATGATCTCCTGATGCATCACGGTATCCCCGTAATGTCTGTGTATATTCATTTCCTGCGTCGAGCAATCGAATGTGGAATCGAATCTCGCTTTCACCGGCTTCTTCTTCTAAAATCTCGAATCCTTGGATGACACGATCCTGTAATTCTGCAGCGAGTGCCGGGTACTCCGCAAGACTCGCATACGTCGCTTTTACGTCAACCGGACGACGAACAAGCGCAATCCAATACGATTCATCATAGCCGATAAAGTCTTCATAATCAAAATCATCTTCAAATCGAATCCAGAATCCATCATTTTCGAATTCCGTGATCATTCCCGTTCGCGTTGAACCGTCCGATCCGATTTTCAGCGAGACCCAGTCTCCCGACTGATACTCTCCTTGTTGTGTTAATGATACATACTCCATTTGGCACACCTCCACGTTCTATATTCCCTTTTTCATTGTCAACGATACGTCTTAAAAATACAAGGCACCGTAGCGTGACATTCCTCACAGTTTCAACTGTTCTAGTGAATCTTTTTCAAATCAACTCATACAGTTTCCAAAAAACCTTGAATTAGCAATCTAAAACTGTTTTTTTAAAACTATTTTCATATGAATACAGAAATAAAGAAAGCCCGTCATATCAACGTTTGTCCACTTGTTAAAACATTCACATGAACGTAAAGGGAATCACCCCTTCCTTTTGTTACACTATTCACATAAGGAACTGATGATTAGCTCAATATTAAAGGAGTGGTATCCATGTTATTAGAAAAAACGAGTGCTTGGGCAAGCTTTACGTCTGGTGAATGGGTAAAGACGATCGATGTCGCAGACTTCATCCGACTCAATCGCACGGAATATACAGGAGATGATCACTTTTTAGTCGGTCCGACGCAAGCAACGGAACGTCTCTGGCAACAAATTCTACAGCTGACGAATGAAGAACGACAACGTGGTGGTGTATATGCCGTCGATGCTAAAACACCATCAACGATCCTCTCGCATGATGCAGGGTATCTGAATCGCTCACTTGAAAAAATCGTCGGTTTACAGACAGACGAACCGTTTAAACGTTCGATTCATCCGAACGGTGGGATTCGGATGGTGAATGATGCCCTAGCTGCGTATGGCTTTGAAGCAGACGAGACCGTCACGAAAACTTTCAGCGAGTACCGGAAGACACATAACCAAGGGGTTTTCGATGCCTATACCCCTGAAATGCGCGCTGCACGTAAAGCCGGTATTATCACCGGATTACCTGATGCTTATGGTCGCGGACGGATCATCGGTGACTATCGTCGTGTTGCTTTGTACGGAACGGCACGCTTGATCGAAGAACGTAAGAAGGATTTAAAGGCACGTGGCGGGTTCTTATCTGAATCGATGATTCGCGACCGTGAAGAGATGAATGAACAGTTGCGCGCATTAACGGAATTGACCGAGCTTGGAGCTCGCTATGGTTTCGATCTCTCCCGCCCTGCAGAAACAGCACAAGAAGCATTCCAGTGGGTCTATCTTGCCTATCTTGCTGCCATCAAAGAGCAAAACGGGGCAGCCATGTCACTCGGTCGAGTCTCGACGTTCCTTGATATTTATGTCGAACGTGATCTTGCGGCTGGTCGCTTGACGGAAGAGACTGCACAAGAACTCGTCGATCATTTCGTCATGAAGCTTCGGATCGTTAAGTTCTTACGGACACCAGACTACAACGATCTATTCTCAGGTGATCCGACGTGGGTAACGGAATCAATCGGTGGAATGAGTGAAGATGGACGATCAAACGTCACGAAAAGTTCATTCCGCTTCTTACACACTCTCTCGACACTTGGTCCGGCACCGGAACCGAATCTAACCGTTCTCTGGTCTACTCAGCTTCCACGCGGATTCAAGGAATTCTGTGCGAAGATGTCGATCGTTTCAAGCTCGATTCAATATGAAAACGATGATTTGATGTTACCGGTTTACGGAGATGATTACGGCATCGCTTGCTGTGTCTCTGCGATGAAGATCGGGAAACAGATGCAGTTCTTCGGTGCGCGAGCAAACCTAGCAAAAGCATTACTTTATACGATTAATGGCGGAATGGACGAGAAGCTCAAAATCCAAGTCGCCCCTGCTACACCACTAATGCTCGACGAAGTACTCGATTACGAGACCGTCATGGCGGCTTATGATCGTCAACTCGATTGGCTCGCGGAACTGTACGTCAACACACTGAATGTCATCCACTACATGCATGATAAGTACAGCTACGAACGGATTGAAATGGCTTTACATGATCCAGAAATCTTACGGACGATGGCATGCGGTATCGCTGGTTTATCGGTCGTCGCTGACAGTCTATCTGCCATCCGTTACGCAACAGTTCGTCCAATCCGAGATGCGGATGGGATTGCAGTTGATTTCAAGATCGAAGACGAGTTTCCGAAGTTCGGGAATAACGATGAACGGGTCGATCAGATGGCGGTCGATCTCGTCACACTGTTCATGGAGAAAATCCGTAAACATCCAACGTATCGCAATGCCCTTCCGACGCAGTCTGTCCTGACGATCACTTCAAACGTCGTCTACGGTAAAAAAACAGGAAATACGCCAGATGGACGCCGTGCGGGTGAACCATTCGCACCTGGTGCTAACCCGATGCATGGACGTGACACTAGAGGAGCTGTCGCCGCACTGACATCTGTCGGAAAATTACCATATGAACATGCGCTCGACGGGATTTCCTACACGTTCTCGATCGTGCCAAAAGCACTTGGTAAGGATGAAGCCACACGCATTCGCAATACAGTCGGATTACTTGACGGATATATGGGTGGTACGACTTCAAAAGGACACCATTTGAATGTCAACGTCTTTGACCGTGAGACGTTACTAGATGCCATGGAGCATCCAGAACAATATCCACAGTTAACGATTCGGGTATCCGGTTATGCAGTCAACTTCATTAAACTGACGCGTGAACAACAGATCGATGTCATCAATCGAACGTTCCACGGTTCTCTCTAAAATGATGTGTAGTATGTGAAAGGAAGTGAGCAGGATGACCTATGGTATGATCCATTCCGTTGAATCATGTGGAACAGTCGATGGTCCTGGCATTCGATTCATCGTCTTTACGCAAGGATGTCCACTACGATGTCAATACTGTCATAACGTGGATACATGGGAGTTCGGTTGCGGACGGCGTGTCTCAGCAGACGAAGTCGTAAAAGAAGCGATCAGCTATCGCTCCTTTTTCGAGGCCACGGGTGGCGGAATCACCTTCTCTGGAGGTGAACCGCTCGCTCAGCCAGAATTCTTGGAGGCTGCTTTAACAGAAGCAAAACGCCATGGACTGCATACGGTCATCGATACCGCGGGATCCGTCGTCCCGAAAAACATCGATGCGATTCTCGATGCGACGGATCTAGTACTACTCGATGTCAAACATATCGACGATGCCGCTTGTCGCGTCTTGACTGGACGGAGTAACGCCAATACACTCGCCTTCGCAAAACGCCTAGCCGAGCGAAACATTCCCGTCTGGATTCGCCACGTCCTCGTTCCAGGTATTACGATGTCAGAACATTTCCTCCGTCAGACCGGCGAGTTCATCCGGACGCTCGGAAACGTCGAGCGCGTCGAAGTACTCCCTTATCATCAACTCGGTGTCTATAAGTGGGAAAACCTCGGTCTCGCATATCCGTTAACTGATGTGCTTCCCCCTTCATCAGAAGAAACGGATACTGCGCAAACCTTACTTGAATCGTACTTGTTTTAACGTTTCCATTTTGTTATAATGACGGCATAGACTATGAACAGGAGGTACAACACCGAAATGAAGCAATCACTCGTACACGTCGCTTGATGAATGAAATCATCTCTTTCGCAATGCAGTTGCGGATGCCTGACGCTACGAGTCTGCTCTTTTTCGGTGTGACCAACCTCTGGCCAGCACCTTCTTTGAGTTACACTCCGGCACACCATCCGCTCGCTTCGGATGGTGTGTTTTTCATTTCATCTTATCGGAAATGAACACTAAAGGAGCTGCTTTTATGCCTACTGAAACACTTACGATCCAACACCTATCGATGGACTACGACGAACGACGTCTTTTCTCGGACGTTTCTTTTCATATTCATACCGGTGAACATGTCGCCTTAATCGGTCCGAACGGCATCGGAAAAACGACACTGTTACACTTGATCGCTGACCAACTTCAGCCGACTGACGGTTCGATCAAGCGTCATTACAAAAAACTCGGTCTACTATCACAACACTTCGTAGCGGGCGATCACACCGTTCTTGATGTCGTCGAACGAGCGGATGCGGTTCGTTATCAACTTCGCGCTAATGCCATGAATGGTGACTTGACGATCTATCAACAAGCACTCGATCAGGACGCCTTCTCGCTTGAAGCAGATGCAGCACGCGTCTTAAAAGAAGTCAAATTAGAGGAAGCACTCTGGACACACAAAGCATCCAGTTTAAGCGGTGGTGAACAGACGCGCCTCCAACTTGCCTGTCTGCTTCTATCACGACCTGATTTCATCATTCTCGATGAACCGACGAATCATCTGGATCAAGAGACACTCGAGTGGCTCACGGAATGGGTCAACATGTCACGGACCTCGATTCTCTATGTCTCACACGAACGATTCTTCATCGACGCAACGGCTGATGCCGTCATTGAATTATCCGAATCAGGGGCAACGCGATACAGCGGAAACTATCAGTCCTATAAAGAACAAAAGGAACATCAAGCTCTGTCGCAACAACGAGCGTACGAAAAACAAGAACGCACCCGTAAAGAGCTGACACGCATGATTCAAGGATACCGGCAATGGCATCAAAAAGCCTCGAATCAAGCGAGTGAACGGGATCCGTATGCGAAAAAGAAGGCTGCTAAACATGCGACGAAGGTCAAGGCAAAAGAGCAGCAACTCGAGCGTCTACTCGAGGATCGTGTAAAAAAACCACAAGTTGCACCGACTGTTCACGTCGCATTCGAACATGAAGCGATTCGTGCGAAACGACTGATTTCGTTTGAACGTGTCTCTTTCATGCATGAGACGAAACCGATCCTAAAGGATGTTTCGTTTACGGTAGAACATGGTGACCGAATTGCTGTCATCGGACCGAATGGAAGCGGAAAAACGACCTTACTGCGTCTCATCGAGGGCGAATATGCTCCTCATCAAGGGAACATAATCCGTCATCCTCGATTGAAGACCGGCTATTTTTCACAAGCCCTTTCCCACTTACCGACATCAGGTACGTTGTTAGAGGCATTACTTGAGTACGGCACGATGAGTGAAACGGACGCCCGGACGTTACTCGCCTGTTTTTTATTCCGTCGCGATGATGTTTACCGGTCGATTTCCGACGCCAGTATGGGTGAGAAATGTCGGATTGCTTTCTTACGCCTGTATTTTTCTGGTGCTCACTTGCTTATTCTCGATGAACCAACGAACTATTTGGACCTTGCGACTCGTGAACAAATCGAAGCCGCCCTCGATGTTTTCCCTGGTGAGCTCCTCTTCGTCTCCCACGATCGTTATTTTACTGATCGGCTGTCGAATCGGACGTTTGATTTAACGACTGGATTCAACGATCATCCGGTCGGAACGGCCACGGTACGAAACGCGCGCCGAAGTGACCCTGAAGCGATTCAATCCGACTTACATCGTCTTGATGCGTTGACGGGTAACGTGCCGTTCCATATAGAACCAAATGAATTCCTTTCAAAAGAATAACGAGAAAAAAGCATCTGCATAGAAAAAGAGACTCCTTTTTCCGTTGCAGATGCTTTTCATATTTCAGTCGTATTATCGCTTTTGATACTTCACTTTCGTATGCGCTTGGGCCTGCTTGTGGATTTTTTTCCACTTTTCTTTCTCCGCCGCCTGCAACGCCACATTTTGCTTGCGTTCCGCATAAGCGATTTCTCGTTTTAGCTTGACGAAGCTATTCCAGCGTTCAGCAGTTAGTGTGCCATCTTCTAAAGCTGTCCGAACGGCACAGCCCGGTTCCTTATCATGTTTACAGTCTCGGAAACGACAGTTTTCAGCAAGCTCCTCAATATCGGAAAACGTCGACGATAGTCCGTCACTTCCATCCCATAAGGCCAATTCTCGCATCCCCGGTGTATCAACGAGCAGTAGACCGTTCGATAGTCGTTTCAGTTCGCGATGCGTCGTCGTGTGACGTCCACGTTCATCGTCTTCTCGTACGCCACCCGTCTCCATTAACTGTTCTCCAGCTAAAGCATTGACGAGCGTCGACTTCCCGACGCCGGACGATCCGACTAACACGATCGTCTGCTTGATTTGTAACTGTTCACGCAACTCCTCTAATCCGTCCCCGGTCAAAGAATCAACGGCAAGGATTGGTGTTCCGAACGCGATCGCTTCGACAGCCTGCAGTTCCGTTTCAATCGACGGCATCAGACTTTTTTTCGTCAGGACGATGATTGGTGTCACCCCTGCATCCCAAGCAACCGTTAAATAACGTTCCAGTCGACGGACGTTGAAGTCATGTCCAAAAGCCATGACGAGCAAGGCAACGTCGACATTCGCGCAGATGATTTGTTCCTCGGTCTCCGTTCCTGCCGCTTTTCGGGAAAATTGAGAAGATCGTGGCAAGACACGTTCGATCCGTCCCTTCCCCGGTTCTCGCTCTGTTTGGATGATCCAGTCACCAACCGCTGGCAATTCAGCTTTCGTTCCCGATTGAAAACGCAATTTACCAGACAGTTCGCTCAGCGATTCTCCTGTTTCCGTCATGACGCGATAATGTGTTTGATAGACGGCTATGATCCGTCCTAATCGTTCTGTTCCTGTCGTTTCGTAGACAGGTGGTGTACCCCATTCGTTCAAATGGTTTCCTCCTCTGATTTAAGAGAGGGAAACCCCTCCCTGGTTTCCGACACATGTTACTTGGTTTACGTTGATTGTTGCACTCATCAACATCACTCCTCTCGATTCGATTCCCTTATAGAGTATCACATGAATCATTGGTGCTGATAGCGCTTCCCTTAAAGTCAGACCTTCTCTCCGCCTTAAGCCCGAGAGCAAATACGGTCCAAAGAGTGTCGTAGGAATAGAAGGACTCCCGTATCATAAAGGTATCAACACAAGGGAGGCTTCCTCATGAAGCAATCGAAAGGAAAACAATTGGTGATGATTCTCGCCGGACTGGCGTTACTTGCCGTCGTCATCGGAACATTACCGCATATGATCGGACTTGGCTTAGGGGCGTTACTCGCGTTCTATTCGATCAGTAAGTTCATGCAATCGAACAAATGGCCAGCGAAACTCGGCTTCGGATTCCTAGCAGCCATCGGAATCGGACTTGCCCTTTCGAACATCTGGGCAGTCATTGGAATCGCAGCAGCCATCGCATTGTATGTCGGTTACATGCGTATGAAACTACAACGTGTCAATGTTCAAGATCTCTTTAACCGTCGCCGTACATCAACGACACATTTCGAAGCAGACTGGAAAGACCTAGACGAAAAACGTTTCTAATCAAAATGTGTGACCCGATATCATTCGCCATTTCCAAGGAGGAATTTTTCATGAAAAACGTATTTGATCAACTCAACGATTTTGCGACACAAATGATGACAGAAGTCAAAAAAGCAGCCGAACAGGGTGAAGTACCTGCTAAAAAGCTCGTTCGTCATATTCGATCTACAGAAGCTGATTTAAAAGAGATTGATCGACTACTCGAGCGTCAACGGACATTGCTGCTGGAACTGACACAAAAACAGGAAGAAGCGAAGGATTTAGCCGATAAACGCTTCAAGCAAGTCGAAATCGCGAACGAAGCCGGTGAACAACAACTGGCTGAGCGTGCAGCCATCGAATCGAAGCATTACGGGGAGCAGTACCGGTTCTTTGAAGAACTCGTCGCTGAGACGAAACGCGAGCTGAACGAATTGGAACGTGAAGCCCTCGAATTGAAGTTAAAGCTCGAAGATCTACAAAACAAACGGTACGAATGGATGATGCGCGAAAACGTCTCGAACTTAAAAAACAAGATGAACCAGGTGCTAGATCGCGAACCAAATGCTACTATAAAAGAAGAAGCACATCCGTTCACGGCAGAAGAGCCTGAAGCAAAACAACCAGCCGTTGATGAAGATGATATCGATGCGCGTATCGCTGAACTCGAACGCCGCATTCACCAATAAGCAGTCAATGATGAAGGAGGCGTATGCCTCCCTTTGTCATGTTAGAAAGGAGATTGATCGTGCGACGATTAAGTACGAAACAACTGGTCGGTTACGTATCGATCCTGTTCGCCCTCGGTCTGTTCTATGACCTATTGTCCGGTGCAGGAAATGTATTGTTTGGTGTCTTATTTCCGTTCCTGCTGTATTATGTCGGGATTCATTTCCGGCGACGCAATCATGAAAAATTAGCAATCCTCTTCTACATCGTCGGTACGATCATTCTTGCTGGCGTCGTCCTTAGTTCGGCTGCCATCGGTTTTGTCATTGCTGGTATCTTGCTCTATCTTGGGATCATTCTCGTGACACGACATTCTGTCCGCGAATTTTTATTTTCACGGATTGCTCCGCATCAATATGAAGAGGAAGGGATCAAGATTCAACCCGCTTATTCCTTCTCGACTCAAGCCGATGTACCGTACGTCTTACAGGATTTGAGCGAACAGTTCATCGTCAAGGATTTAGAAATCGATTTGACGCACGCCTATGTTCCAGAAGGCGAGACCTTGATCGTCGTCAGTGGTGTCGTCGGGGACGTCCGAATTCTTTTACCGTCCGGCTACGACTATACACTCGACACGTCAATCGGCTTCGGAAGCGTCAAGACAGATATCCGCCGGATTCCGACCTTCTTTAATCGACGCATTCAATTCCGGGCACCGGAATACGGCGAAGCGACGCGGAAGGTTCGCATTCATGTCATGCTCGGTATTGGCAACGTGGAGGTGTCTTCGATATGAAGCGTGATCAATTCCCGCTTGGTGTCATTGCACTCCAAGTCATGACGGGCTTTTTGACTGCCGTCATGACGACGTTGTTATTCTTAAGTACACGACAAGTCGATTGGCATGTCCTATTCGTCCGTCAACAAGATTTCCCTGTCCTTCTACTCGTCATCGGACTCTCGTTATTACTACCGCTTGCCATCGGTAGCATGCATTACTTTTTCTTGCGACGTGACTTCAAACGTGTCACGACTGCCATCATTGAACTGGAACAAGGAAAAGATGTGACGATCGTTCCGGGTCCCTACTTTCATACGTTGACGCGCTTGTCGCGGATTGGAAAACGTATCGACGAACAAGTCGAGACCGTCCAAAAAATCAGTACACGTCCGCAACACGTTGAACAAGTAAGAGTTCAAGCCGTCACGGAGGAACGAAAGCGACTCGCACGTGATTTACACGACTCCGTTTCGCAACAGCTCTATGCCATCTCCATGATGACGACAGCAGCTAAACAGACGATTCTGTCTCAACCTGAAGCTGCAGCCAAACAGATCGAGATGGTCGAGACGATGGCGCAAACGGCGCAGTCTGAAATGCGCTCCCTCTTACTTCAGCTTCGCCCTGTCGAACTAGAAGGGATGACGTTACAACAAGGACTTTCGCAACTGCTCGAAGAATTATCTAGAAAGCAGTCCACACAGTTGAGTTGGAAGTTAGAAGAGATGACACTTCCACGACAAATCGAAAACGAGTTGTTCCGGATCGTCCAAGAAGGATTGACGAATGCATTACGTCACGCGAAAGCGTCTCATATGGATATCGAGCTCCGACAATTCAACGAAACGATCATTCTGAGCATGAATGATGATGGTGTTGGATTCGTCGTTGATGAAAAAAAACTTGCCTCTTATGGCATTAATTCGATGCGGGAACGAACGGCTGAGATGGGCGGAACGATTCGTCTCGTCAGTGTTCCAGGACAAGGAACCCAAATCGAAGTCAAACTTAGAAAAGATCGGATGGTGCAAGTATGATACGCGTATTATTAGTAGATGATCACGAGATGGTCCGGGCCGGTGTGTCTGCTTTCCTTTCCACACAACCAGACATCGAGGTCGTCGCCGAAGCGTCGGATGGTCAAGCAGGAGCCTTGCTTGCGCTTGAACACCGACCGGATGTCATCTTGATGGATTTAGTGATGGAGCCAGTCGATGGCGTCGAAGGAACGCGACTGATTCGCAAAGACTGGCCGGAAGCAAAAATTCTCGTCGTGACGAGTTTTCTTGATGATGAGAAAGTTTATCCTGTCATTGAAGCCGGTGCGATGAGTTATGTCTTAAAAACGGCTAGCGCCTTTGACATCGCAGAAGCGATTCGCAAGACGGCAAACGGTCAATCTGTCATGGCAGCACAAGTGACCGGTAAAATGATGGAACGTCTTCGTCGTCCTACGACACACTTGCATGACGATTTGACGGAACGTGAGCAGGAAGTTCTTCAATTGATGGCTCGTGGTATGGCGAACCAAGAAATCGCAGACGAATTATTCATTTCCTTAAAAACCGTTAAGACACACGTCTCGAACATCTTATCGAAACTCGATGTCGTAGACCGTACACAAGCTGTCGTCTATGCCTTCAAGCATAATCTCGTCAAATAAGATTTAGCCCTTCATTACTTATTCCTTAAGCTCACGCAAATAAGGGGCTGACTCAAAAAGTCAGTCTCTACAAAGATAAGGGAGGCAGATTGATGATCTGCCTCCCTTATCTCGTAATAAAAAGAATGACGCGTCACACGCAACTCCTACAGGAAAAGCGCATTTATGCGTTGTCAGAGACAAACAAGCCCCCCTTTCTTGCTTAAATGAAGTAGGAAAGGGGGGCTTTGTCTCGCCTGAGGAAATGGTGTGTAATGACGCGTCATTCTTTTTTTGAGTCAGTCCCCTCTTCACTGTCTTACCAGAGTCTCCATCCGGGAGCTCCTGGAGGGGCATTTTCAATCATATGCCAAATCGGTACCGTGTACGCAAACGCAATCAAAGCGAACGTCACGAAAATCCATAGCTTCCAATTTTCAAAGAAGAGTGGCGTTGCCATCGCCTCTTCTTCCGTTTCAGCAATCGGAAATTCTTCCGTTCCTTTTGGCGCTCGGAAGGCCAGTTGGAACATCGCATAGAGGAATAGCAGAATCGAGATGAATAAAATCGTTCCGCCGATCGCCATTGCGACATGATATGGAATCCAGTCAGCGACGATTGAATCCTTGAAGTAGGTGGCTGGTCCCGTCCGTCGTGGATTACCGAGTAATCCTGAGATGTGCATCGCAGTCGACATGAAGAGCATTCCGATCGTCCAGGCAGCCGTTTGAATAAGTCCAAGACGATTCATTGCCGCTGTTAACGTCCGACCACGTAAGAGCGGGACAAGCCAGTAGGCTGTTCCGAAGAACGTTAGTGCGACAGCAGCACCGACCGTGATATGAAAGTGTCCCGTAACCCATAATGTGTTATGAACGATGATGTTCAGCTGATGCGATGCATTAATGACACCACCTGCACCTGCTGGAATGAAGAACAACATCCCGATGAACGGTGCAAGGAACCGGACATCCCGATATGGCATTTTCTTCACCCAACCAAATATGCCAGTTGCTCCCTTACGGCGACCTGCTAGCTCAAATGTCGCAAACATCGAGAAGGCAGTCATCAATGATGGAATGATGACGAGGAATGTCAAGACGACTTGGACATACTTCCAAAATGCAGAAATCCCTGGCTCTAACAATTGATGGTGAAAACCTACAGGGAATGAAAAGAGTAGGAATAACAAGAACGACATGCGTGCTAACGCGTCAGAAAAAATCTTCCCACCAACGATTTTCGGAATGACCGTATACCAGACGATGTAGGCAGGTAACAACCAGAAATAGACGAGCGGATGACCAAAGTACCAAAATAGCGTCCGAGATAGCTCGATCCCGACCTTATCCGTCCAACCAAGAGATAAAGGAAGAAGTTGAAAGAGAATCGTTGCCGCTACGCCGAGTGTCGCAACCACCCATAACAAGGCAGTCATAATGCTCATGTAGGCTTGAAGCGGTGGATGAACACCAGGGTGTTCCCGCTTATAATCAGCATACATTCGGAACATGGCACCAGACGCGATCCACGTTCCGACGACGAAGATGACGAGTCCGATATAAAAAACAGGATGTGCCTTGAGTGGTGCATAGAACGTATAGAGGACGGAAGCTTCACCTGCAAGCACCATCCACGTGACGAGGACGACACCAAGAATCATGAACCAGAACCCGACCCATCCGAGACGTCGCGGAAACTCTTCGAAGCGTCCGAACGATTGACCTAAAAATGAGAACAATAATCCGAAAATGAATAACGTCGTAAAGACGATTGCAAGCATCAATCCGTGAGCAGTCAGAAGCTCATAGTATCCGATTCCAGCGATTTCTGGAATGGCACCTGTCCGTACCATCGTTTGTAGTAATCCACATAGACCACCGATCAATAAGGCGACAAGTGAAAAACTAACATGTGCAAAGGCCAGTTTCGCTTCCTTGACTCCGATGACGGTAGCGGGTAGACCACGCTCCATCTCGAACTGTCTTAGTTTATTTGATATAGCATTCATCTTATTCCACCACCTTGATTTTCGTTGCCATCATATGATGGGCATTACCACAATATTCATTACAGACGACGAGATATTCGCCTGCTTCCTTGAACGTATACTCAATCGAATTAATATGTCCGGGAACGACCATCATATTGACGTTCGTGTTAACGATTTCAAATCCATGAACGACGTCCTTCGATGTCACGAGAAAATCGACTGTCGCCCCTTTAGGTATGACCATATCTTTGGGTGTAAACTGAAAAGCTTGTGAAACGATGACCGCTTCATATCGGTTGTCATCAATTTTCTTTAGTCCTGGCTTATCAAACGGTTTCGTCTGATCGACTTTCGTCGGATCAATCAATGTCGCATCGGATGGCGGTTGATTTCCGGATGCAAAAGCGGATATACCGATGATCGTCAAGAAGATCGCGAGCATCGCTACTCCGAAGATCAGCCAGATTTTTTCTAAACGATGAATGTGCATCGTGATTCCTCCTTAACGTGATATGAACAATAGAAAGATTGAACTCCACATCCCGATGATGACACCTGCTACGATCAGGACGGCAACGAATGTTCCTTTTAGGTTCGATTCTGTCTTTTGACTCATCGTGATTACTCCTTTCCTACTCTGAACTTGTCTTTATTGTAAGAATTCAGCAAGTCTGGAAACTGTGATAAATATCACTTTAAATATGAAAATTCCGCACTTTTCATTTCAAAAACACACAGAAAGTTCACATCTAAACGAGCGTAGAAAAAACTTTTATACACAAAAATAACGCGAGACAGGAAAGTCCTGTTTCGCGTCGGGATGATTCGTACATCTTATTAAATTCGACAAACACCTGCTGGACACCCTTCACAATGACACAGATCCCGTAGATATTGCGGATCGTGAATGGTGATTTCTTTTGCTGTCATCGAAACGACCCCTTCTTTTTTCCACTGAGAAAACATACGATTAACGGTCTCACGTGGTGCACCAATCAATTGACCAAACTCACCGTCGGATGGTCGCTTCGCAAGACGATACGTTTCTCCCACTTGTTCCCCTTCCATCGCAATCAAGCGAAGTAACGTCGAAGCTAATGCCCCTGGTTTTCCAAACAGTAGTAAGTCACGTAATTTCGTTTCCGTTTGCTTCCGCATTAATGCTTGCCATCGCATGATCTCAAGCGCAAAGGCACCGTCTTTTTTCATAAGCTCTTCTAATTGGTTTTTCGATAAGAATCCGATGATGCTATCTTCCATCGTTTCAATACTGTAGGAACTCGGAAAAGCTTCTCCTACATCAAATTCGCCAAACAAATCTCCTTTGAAATATAAAAACATGAGTAATGGACTGCCTTTTTTCGTCAACTTCGATAGTTTGACGCCTCCTTGTTTCACATAAAACAACTTATCGTTCATTTCCCCTTCCCAACAGACAATGGAATCCTTTTTGAACGTCGTTTCTGTCATGAAGCTCTCAAGCAACGTTCGCGTTTCGGGTGATAAGACGAACGTATTGGCTTCAGTCGTTCCACAAGTTAGCATATCCATTTCTCCTCTCCTCTTCTTCTGCTTTTAGTATAGAACATCACAGTCGAAAAGAATGGATTTTCAAAAGATTGTCAAACTTTGTTCAATGTTTCACATTTGTTTTCGAAAATTTATCTGACGACCGCTTTCTAAAACTAAAGCAATCGTCAGATTGAGTATCATATATCTCCGTAATAATGATCAACGATGCGTTCCACTGCTTGACCAGGGGGATGATCATACCAACTCGTTTGAAATTCCTCCATGTGCTGACGGCACTCTTCTAGTATCGTCTCAGACATGATCCAATCCATCAATTGTTCCATTCGCTCCGTCTGTCGCACAGGCAATGGTTTCGGATACTGATCGACGAGACCTGGTAGTTGTCGATATGTATCGATATCCGGTGTGTACAGGAACGCCGGAATGTTGAGGAGACAGCTTTCAAATGGAATGGAGGAATAATCAGTTACGAGCACATCTGTGATCAGCAAGTAATCATTGATTGAATACGTATCGTCCACAAGATGGATATGGCTAGAACGATAGGTCGAAAGCGCTTGAATCGTCGGATGCAATTTAACGAGAATCGTCCATCCCGCTTGAGCAAGTTTTTCAAACTGTTGAATCGTATGATCTTCTGTTTCTTTGTATTCCCGGTATGTCGGTGCATACAATAAGATCCGACGATCAGTCTTTGCGTATTGTTTTCTTAATTCCACTGTTTTCTGTTTTCGTTGCTCCTCATCAAACCAATAGTCCGTTCTTGGCATGCCGAACGCTTTAAAGTGGGATCGTTCTAAATCGTGCGGCATCATGAATTGTTCAGCACACCGCATTCCTGGAACAATAAAATCTCCGTATTCTTGATAGACACGTCGAAATCGTTTCTGTGTCGACGTGGACATCGAACGAGTTTTCGATGAGGTCAGCCCAAACTGTTTTAACGTTCCAGCGGCATGCCACAATTGAATCCGCCTTGTATTTTTTCGAGTAGAGGAAACGCTGAATTCTCCAATATAATTATCTAAAAAAACATGACGAGAAGTAGCTAAATGATAAGAAATCGTAATCAATCGCATTGGATGATAAGCAATTTTGCGACTGACATTCCAACAATCTGTCGCCCGCATATAGCGTTCGTCGAAGATAAGAACTTGCTTTTGTTGGTTGTTTCGTTGATTTAAGCGAAGATGTATTGGCATAGCATTTTCACCATAGCTCATCCAAAATAACGTCTTTTCTTGAATGGGTAAAAAACAAAATAGTTGATAGACTATTCGAAAGATAAATAAATAGATCGAAATAATCATTGAACGCATATTTAGTGACTCCCTTAAAAAAGAGACCTCACTCCCGCGAGGTCTCTTCATCCATTAATTCGAGCCTAGCTCATTCTTAATTTGGCTAGTTGAAATTCCTTCAGTGCGCTCCAAGTAAACGACTTCACAATGGTCTTTTAAGAAGTCGAATTCACCTTTCCAGTCATCACCCATAACGAATACATCAACATTATGTTTTTGAACGTCTTCTACTTTTTGTTCCCAGTTGTTCTCTGGAATGACTTCATCCACATAACGAATTGCTTCTAAGATTAATTTACGATTCTCATAGTTATGGTACGCTTGTTTATGCTTAAGACGATTGAATTCATCTGTCGAAATTGCCACGATGAGGTAATCTCCCATTTCTTTAGCGCGACGTAAAATATTGATATGTCCCCAATGTAACAAATCAAATGTACCGTACGTAATGACCTTCTTCATCTAAAAACACTCCCCGTTTATTTAATATTCTCTAAGATATCCAGCGCAGCTCTTTGTGCTGCGTGACCGTCATCCCATTCGCAATAATGACGACGAAATGCTTCACTTTTCAAATCGAATCGTCGCTCCCACGACTCGATCTGTCTGATTTCTTCAAAAAGAATTTGCTCTTCTTGAATCAACGGACCCGGTGCTTCTTCCTCAAAAGAAAAATAGAATCCTCTTAGATGATCACGATAATGTTTGAGATCATAGGTGTAGAATAGCATCGGACGTTTTAAGTGCGCATAATCGAACATCACTGAGGAATAATCCGTTATCAAGATATCTGCCGCTAAGTATAGCTCAGAAATTTCCGGATATCTAGAGGCATTCTTAATCGCTGAGACAGCACTCAAATCCAATTGATCGCCAACAAGATAATGGAGTCGTACAAGCATTGTATACTCATCTCCAAATTCTTCCTCAAATCGTTCAATGGAGAAAGGTAACGTAAATGAGTAGTTTCCTTGCTCAACGTAATCATCATCTCTCCATGTTGGAGCATATAAAATAATCTTTTTATCGGTTTCTATTTGATAATGTGCCTTTACCCGCTCAATAATACTTTCATGTTTTTCATTTTGGTACAGCACATCGTTTCTAGGATATCCGATTTCTAACATTTTTCCTTCGTATCCAAACGCTCTTTTGAAAATTTCACTCGAGTATGCGTTCGGAGAGAGAAGGACATCCCATTTTGCTGATTCTTTTACAAAATCTTTTTTATATTGATCAGTTGATGTGTTCGCCATTCGGACATCCACCATATCAAGCGCTAATTTTTTGAGTGGCGTTCCGTGCCATGTTTGATAATATAGAGTACCTTTTCGTTTTACTAGCCATGAAGGAAGGCGACTATTGGACACCCAAACGCGAGAAGTAGCTAATAAAAAAATCCATTTGATCGTCATCCGATTCACAGATGTCACCTGTTCATCCGTCATAGAAACACCGCGTTGTTTGCTGATGATCAATTCTAAGTCAACGTTCATCTTTTTCAACTCATCGTAGATGGCTTTAGGACTATCATTGTACTGTTTGCCCAAAAAGCTTTCAAACATGACACGATTTTTCCGTACCGGAAATAAGGTGAAGATTCGCATCATGACCCGAAGACTTCGCTCCACCATACCTGTTTTTTTCATGAGTCGAATTAATTTCTTCTTCACAATCAAAATCCCTCTCATACCACGTATTCAATACAGCTCATCATAACAAAAAGCGCATCCATTTGGAATTGCTATTTGTTCGCATGTAGCGGAAAGGTAAATCGAACGTCGTCGTGTTTTTGACGATTCCTTTACGATGGCTGAACGTCTCGAAACTATACTTGCCATGATATCCACCCATGCCACTCGCCCCGACTCCACCAAATGGTAAGTGATGTTGTGCGACGTGCATCAATGTGTCATTGACACATCCACCACCGAATGAAATCCGTTCAAGGATACGATGTTCGACGGCTTTGTTCTCTGTAAACAGATAAAGTGCAAGCGGTTTGTCACGATTATTGACGAACGCGATGACCTCTTCGATTTCACGGTAGGTCAACACCGGCAGGATCGGTCCGAAGATTTCGTCTTGCATCACTGGAGCATCCACCGCTACATTCGTCATGACGGTCGGCGCCATCTTACGCGTTTCCGGATCGACTTGTCCACCGAATTCGATCGTCCCTTGCGACAAGTAACTGCTGAGGCGATTCAGATGATCGTCCGATACGATTTTGACGTAGGATGAGACGCCGACGCCATTCCCGTACTGTTTGAAGGCTTCTTCTTCAATCAACTGCAAGAAACGTTCTTTAACGTCCTCATGAATCAATACGTAATCCGGGGCGATACATGTCTGTCCGGCATTCAGCCATTTTCCCCATGCGATCCGCTTCGCTGCTAGACGAAGATCCGCATCCTTGTGAACGATTGTCGGTGATTTACCACCCAGTTCAAGTGTGACCGGTGTCAAATGCTTCGCTGCAGCTTGATGCACGATTTTTCCGACGCGTGTGGAACCCGTAAAGAAGATATAATCAAAGCGTTCGTTTAATAAAGCGCTACTGACTTCAGCATCTCCTTCTATGACGATTCCGAATCGTTCATGGAATGCCGTTTCAAAAACTTCTCGTAATACACGAGAGACGTTCGGTGTCAGCTCGGATGGTTTAAGGACGACCGTATTCCCCGCTGCAATCGCACCAATGACCGGAGCAAGTGCCAGCTGGAAAGGATAGTTCCATGGCGCGATGACAAGAACGTTGCCATAGGGTTCATACTGGATTTCACTTTTTGAGCCGATATGCAGAAGCGGTGTTGCGACACGCTTCGGGCGTGCCAGTCGACGGAGTTGTCGCTCCATCCGTTGAATCTCCCCATAAACGAAACCGATTTCCGTCGTAAAAGCATCATGCTGTCCTTTATTGAGATCTTGTTTTAATGCCTCATAGATCTCCGCTTCATGCGTTTCAATCGCTTGGCGTAAGAATGTCAGCATGCTTAAGCGAAAAGCTAGACTACGTGTTGCACCTGTTTGGAAAAAGTGACGCTGTGTCTCAAGGCGCTCTGAAAGCACTGTCTCTGTCATCGTTGTCTCCATCCGAGAATCTCCCCTTTAACTGATCTATAACACTGCCTTTATCTTACCATATCTCTTTTCGACTATGAAAAAAGACGGAGAGGCTTCTCCGTCTTACTTCTTATAATTGAATCGCTGTTTCAAGCGCGACTTTCATCATATCGTTGAATGTCGTTTGGCGCTCTTCCGATGTCGTTTCTTCACCTGTCAACAGATGATCTGAAATCGTCAGGATCGTCAGTGCGTTTACTTTATGTTTTGCTGCAAGTGTGTAAAGACCTGCCGCTTCCATCTCGATTGCGAGACATCCGAAATCCGCCCATTTTTTGAAATGATGGAAATCATCTTGATAGAACTGATCCGTCGTGAAGATTTGACCGACTTTTGCATCGATACCTTGTTCTTTAGCTGCTGTATATGCTTTATGCAGCAGATCAAAAGAAGCTGTCGGTGCGTAGTCTAGTCCATTAAAACGGACACGGTTCTGTGCCATGTCATGCGAAGCACTCATCGCGATGACGACGTCACGAACTTTAACGTCTGGCGTGATCCCACCGGCAGTACCGACACGGATCAAGTTCTTCGCACCGTATGACTGAACGAGTTCGTTCGCATAGATCGACATCGATGGTACACCCATACCTGTTCCTTGAACCGAAACTTTTTTCCCTTTATAAGTACCTGTGAAGCCATACATGCCTCGAACCTCGTTATAAAGAACAACATCCTCTAAAAACGTCTCAGCGATGTATTTAGCACGTAACGGATCTCCTGGAAGTAAGACCGTTTCGGCGATTTGTCCTTCAGCTGCGTTAATGTGTACACTCATGTACGATTCCTCCTCGATAGTCGTTTAAATCGACAACAATTCACGAAACTCATTCGGTGTCATACCGAATTGTTTTTTGAACACTTTCCGAAAATACTTATCGTCCTGATATCCGACTTCAAGTGCGATTTCGTAAATGCGTGCTTCCGTCTCACTCAATAATTCCTTCGCCCGATTCAAGCGAATCGTTTGGATGTAATCAGATAAGTTAACAGAAAAACGCTGTTTGAAGCGTCGTGATATATACTCTCGGCTCAAGTAAAACCGTTCGCTCATGAATTGCAGTGTCAATTCTTCCGCATAATGCGTTTCGATGTATTTGGCGATTTGATCAATCGCTTCCCCTGATTCCACTACCGGATGGATACATTCCATCGCGCGGGACAAGGCATCATTGAGTACATCTGGATCAACCGGCTTCAATAAATAATCAAAGGATTGATGCAAAATGGCACGTCGCATATACGTATAATCATCATACCCTGTCAGCACGATCGTGACGACCTTTGGATGATGATTTTTTGTCCATTCTAGTAATGTTAATCCGTCGAGTCCAGGCATTTCGACATCTGTCAGCATTAAATCGATCATTCCAGTATCCAGTAATCGTTTCGCTTCTTCCCCATGTTCCGCCTCGTAAATATGTGAGACCTGCCAACTGTCCCATTCCCCGAGCAATTTGACCGCTTCCCGTACATGTCGTTCATCGTCTACGATCAACACGTTCATGCCAAGTCCCCCTTCTCATATGGAATCCGAATCACGATTTTGAATCCGCCCTCTACAGCTGAAGAAGAGAGCGTCATATTTGCTTGTTCCCCGTAAAAAATCAAGAGCCGTTCATAAATATTATGGAGACCAATGCCGCTCGTCTCGAGATCCTCTGGGCTACGATGCATGCGCATTTTACGATCAATCTCTTCAAGTCGTCCTGTTTCGAGGACGGCACCGCTATTCTCGATTTGAATAATGAGGCGTCCGCCATCCGTCCGGACTTTGTAAGCAAGATAGTTCTCCGTCGCTGCTAATTGCTGTCGAAAGCCGTGTTTGAAGTAATTTTCAGCGAACGGTTGCAAGATCATCTTCGGCACTTCAATGTCATTGAGATGCCACGGGACGTCAACGATATAACGGAAACGTTCCGGAAAACGTTGCTGTTGCAAACGAATATACGCTTGAAGATGATCGACTTCTTGTTTTAACGTCACGATCGTCTGCTCATTATTCATCGAGTAGCGCATCATTTGTGATAATCCGGTGATAGAGCGGTACGCGATCTTCCGGTCTCCTTGTAACGTCGTCGTTCCGATCGATTGTAAGGCATTGAATAAGAAGTGCGGATTGAGCTGAGATTGTAATGCCCGTAGCTCATTCGTCCGGTTTTCGAGTGCCAGTCGATACTCCCGTTTGATTAAACGATCAATCCGTTGAATCATGCGTTGGAACTGACGGTTGAGTAATCCAATCTCGTCATTCGTCGTCGCAACGAATGGTGCTGATAAATCCCCTTGTTCGACTCGCCAGACGTTTGCTGTCAACTGTTTGATTGGCTTCGTGATCTGCATGGCAACGAGACTTGCGGCAATGATCATAACGAACAGTGAGACGAGACCAATCAAAACAAGAATCAATGCCGTTTCATTCGCCCCTTGGATGACTGACGCATACGGAATCCGTTTGACGAGTATGAGTGGAACGCCATTCGTCATCGTCTTTGAGTAGACGATGAACGATTTTCCGACACGTAAACTCCCACTCTGCCCAGTGAATCGATCGACCGGTAGTTCCATCTCTGCCCCAGTCTGTGCCAACACACGCTGTTCTGTCATCAACCATAACGACTCTTCCGGATCATTCTCGAACAGTTTTAACTGTTGTTCAAATACACGGACGGGAATATCCACCGAAAGGAAGCCGAGTGGCTCATCTGTTTCGACACGATCGATGCGATAACGAAAACTAACGACTTGTTTTTCATCAAGAATCATCGTGTGCACATTATATGGTTCAATCGTGTGCGCTTCGTCAATCAACCAGCCGTTTTTTTGTTTCATCAATCGAAAATAATCCGTTTCTTGCATCCAATCAAACTTTCCTCGACTCGTTGTTTTCATGTTATAGACCGAATACTCCGAATAACCATTTAAAATGACGAAATGTAACTGCTCGATATCCTGACGTGATAAAAACAGACCTAACATCGCCCGCGAAACGACTCCATCGGATTCGTCTAGTTCCTGATCTGCCCCGACGCGCATGATGTTCATCAACGAACGATTCGCGTACAGACTCGTCGATAGACGGCGGATATCCTCTATATAATGGGTCACCTGTGTATTTCCCCGCGTCAATACGTTCAGGCTAGAACGTTCTGCCTGTTCAATGTTTTGGTGCCGCACATACAGATAGGAAATCGATGTCGCGAGGGCAGTCGGAATCAAGATCGCCAGGACGACGAGACGAATCAAACGCGTCCGGATACTTTTCATGAAAGGCGCCCCCATCCTTTTTCTTGTAATCAATCGTATCATAACCTTGAATCCGCTTACATCATTTCCTGATATTCTCTTTCATGATTCCTATAAAAAATTCTTTTTTGTTTCGACTTGATTCCGAATGAATTTTACTATAATATCATCAATGTTCGTTTTTTAATCAATTTGTTATGAAGGTGGTCCTTTTACCCATGTTTAAACTTGCCGCACATCAAACAACCGTAAAACGTGAAATCCAAGCTGGATTCGTGACGTTCATTACGATGGCCTATATTCTGCTCGTCAACCCAACGATTTTAGCAGATGCCGGTATCCCCCAAGCCCAAGCTTTTTCTGCGACGATCATCGCGACATTGATCGGTACGCTTCTGATGGGGCTTTATGCGAATCTACCAATCGCAGTCGCACCTGGAATGGGACTCAATGCGTATTTTACTTATACACTTGTCGTTGGTGAGAAGATTCCATATCAGACAGCACTCTCAGTTGTCTTCGTCGCTGGTGTCATTTTCTTATTGTTATCACTCTCACCGATTCGTACGAAGCTGATTGAAATCATTCCGATGACATTAAAGCTTGCGATCACAGGTGGAATCGGTCTCTTCATTGCTTCACTCGGTCTCAAGATGTCAGGAATTTTAGTCGCTAGTGAAGATACACTCGTCACGATTGGCGCATTGACGTCACCAGAAACATTGATCACACTCATCGGATTATTAGTTGCAGCGATCTTGACAATCAAACGTGTACCAGGTGCTATTTTATATGCCATGATCCTCTCTGGATTGATTGCATTCCTGACAGGTGAATTGAAGTTTTCCGATTCCTTCGTTGCGTTACCGACGTTACCAGAAGGATTGATCATCACGAATCCGTTCAACGCCATTCAAGACGTGTTCCAATACGGTCTGTTCAGCGGTGTCCTCTCCTTCGTTCTCGTGACGATGTTTGATACGACAGGTACGATGGTCGCTGTCGGAGAACAGGCTGGATTGATTGAAAAAGATGGATCATTGAAAAACAGCGAACGTGCCCTATTATCTGATTCGACTGCGATGGTCGCTGGTTCATTATTCGGAACAAGTCCTACAACGGCTTACGTAGAATCTGCAGCGGGTGTCGCTGCTGGTGGACGGACTGGACTCACATCCGTGACGGTCGGGATTCTATTCGCATTATCTGCCGTCTTTGGGCCGTTCGTTCAATCGATTTCGAGCGTCCCTGCGATTACTGCGCCCGCATTGATCTTAGTCGGTGCCTTCATGATTCAAAACATCAAGCAGATTCCATGGGATGACTTCAGCGAAGCTTTCACGGCTTTCCTCGTCATCTTGATCATGCCATTATCCGGTAGCATCGCAACCGGTATCGCATTCGGTTTCATCGTCTATCCAATCATGAAAGCTATCCAAAAAGAGCGTGTCCACCCACTCATCTATGTGTTCGCGCTTCTCTTCTTCATCCAATTATTCTTCTTATAATAAAAAACATGCCTGTTCCGTCAGTTAGTCGGAACAGGCATGTTTTTTAAATCACTTCTTATTTCTTCATTTTATCCCATGTTTTTGTGAAGTCCTGCAACATCTCATCAGCTGTTTTTTGCTTACCAACGTATGCTTGCATGATCGCTCCGAACTCGTTTACAGCACCATCCGGATACTTGAACCAGTTCCATGAGATGGTTTTTCCATCTTTCGAGTACGCTTGAATATCATCTGCAAGCGGTCCTAAATCCTTCGCTTCGATTGATTTGAAGGCAGGGATGAATTTAAATTTATTGACCATGTAGTCTTTTCCTGTGTCAGACGTCGCCATCCACTCGAGGAATTTCTTCGCTTCTGCTTTGTTCTTCGAGTTCTTATTGACGACCCAGTTGTTTGGTACGCCGACAGGCAGACGATCCATTTTTTCTTTATCATCATTGATCGGCATCGGGATGAAGCCCATGTTGATGTCCGGATTGACATCCGTGATCAATTGTTGTGCCCAGTTCCCTTGTTGGATCATCGCTGTCTTACCTTCAGCAAACTGAGAGACTTGTGTATTATAGTCTGTCGTTAACGGATTTTTATTTCCATACTCAATCGTCAAATCAAATAGATTCATGAATTCCTTGAACTGTTTATTGTCCTCGAACTTCGCTTTTCCAGAGTTGAGATCTGCAATGAACTGATCTGGATCATCCTGTTGTGCGACCGGAATGTTTAAAAGGTGATTTCCAAGAACCCACCACTCCCCGTATCCGATCGAGAACGGTGTCACTCCATCTGCTTTCAGCTTCTTAGAAGCTTCCGTCAATTCCGTTAATGTTTTTGGAAGTTCCGTGATACCGGCTTTTTTGAAGATATCTTTATTGTAGATAAAGCCATATCCCTCAAGGTTCATTGGCATACCATACAATTTACCATCAATCGTCATTGGCTCTTTTGATAGATCCGTTAAATCACCGACCCACTTTTCATCTGACAAATCTTCTAACTTATCCTGCCATGTTTTTGCTTCCGTAAAGCCACCATTGTTAAAGACATCTGGTTCATTACCTGAAGCGAACTGTGATTTCAGAGCCGCGCCATAGTCCGATCCACCACCGACTGTTTGCACGACGACTTTCGTCCCAGTTTCTTTTTCATACGCTTTTGCCATCTTTTCCATGTCTTTTGCGATTTCAGCCTTGAATTGGAATACGTTGAGCGTCTTACCGTCTTTTGAACCACTATCTTTCGAGTCATCGCTATTCAATGTACCGCCACCACATGCTGCCAAAGCGACGACCATCGCCGTCGTGACGACAGGTAATGCTGCCCATCTTCTTTTACGCATTCGGATTCCCTCCCTGATTTCGTTTCATTTCGTGCTACATCTTCACAATAAATGAAAACGCTTGCAATGAAGAGAGAGAAAGTTGTCCGGTGTGGTGGAAAATATTGAACAATCGTTATCCGAGTCTTTTCATCGGAATTGTTGTATCATGAAACTAGAGATTCTTTTATGAATAGGAGTTTGATGCCATGTCCTTGCAACTCACGATTTTATTGATTGGTATATTGCTGTTTGCCGCCGTGTGGACGACGAAGTTATCAAGTCGTCTGAATATTCCTGCTCTACTGATTTTTATCGCTCTTGGTATGATTGCCGGAAGCGATATTACCGGGTTCATTCGTTTTGACGATGCGGAACTGGCTCAGCTTCTCGGAACTGTCGCCCTCATCATCATTTTATTCGAAGGTGGTCTGCAAACGGTTTGGAAGGAAGTGCGTCATGAATTAGCCCCTTCCCTCTCGCTTGCGACGTTCGGGGTCTTCATCGCTACATCCATCGTTGCCGTTGCTTCCCATTATATTCTGGGCTTTAGTTGGGCGAATGCTTTTTTACTCGGGGCAATCGTTGGTTCGACGGATGCCGCTGCCATCTTTTCTGTCTTGAGTGGTCAGCCGATTCGACGGAAAGTCGGATCAACACTTGAAGTCGAGTCCGGTACGAATGACCCGATGGCCGTCTTTTTGACTGTCTTGTTCCTTGAGTTCGTGACGAACCCTGAAGAAGCATCGCTCTTATCGGGACTTGGATCACTCGTTTGGGAAATGGCGATGGGACTTCTAATTGGTTTGTTCATCGGATGGGCAGCTTCGACATTGATCAATCGGATCGATTTGTCCTCTTCTAGCTTTTATCCGATCATGCTCATGTCGTTTGCTTTCCTGTCTTTCGGTTTAGCTGATACGTTCCATGCAAGTGGATTTTTAGCCGTTTATGTCACAGCGATCTACATCAGTAATCATGAACTCGTCTATCGACAGACACTCGTTCGTTTTACGATGAGTATGGCGCATCTTGCTCAAATCGGAATGTTCATCGTGCTCGGTCTGCTTGTCTTTCCGAAACAATTGCTCGATGTCCAGGTCATCCTATCTTCCATTGCGCTGGCGCTGATCTTAATTTTCATCGCTCGTCCTTTGTCAGTCTGGGTGAGTCTTCTTCCGTTTCGTTATTCGTGGCAAGAGAAGGTCTTCATTTCCTTTGCTGGTCTAAAAGGAGCGGTACCGATCATTCTCGCGACATACCCTCTCGTTGCGGATATCGAGAATGCATCGATGATCTTCAATATCGTGTTTTTCACAGTCTTACTATCTACGCTAATTCAAGGGAGTATGTTGACGTTTCTTTCCGAGCGATTACGACTGAACGAAACACAGACTTCTGCTATTCATACGGTCATTGAATTCATGTCGATTGGTAAACCGAACGCCGAAATTATTGAGTTAACGTTACCAATGTCCCATCCATTCATTGGAACGACGATCTCAGAGATTGATTTGCCACAAGAATTTTTGATCACTGCCATCATTCGTGATGATCAAATCATCACACCGCGTGGCGACACTGCCCTTGAAGGCAATGATCAACTGTTATTGCTGACACCAAAACATCGCATCAAAACACTGAAACGATTTTTGTTCCCACCCGCTTGAGCTTCATATAAAAAAGGGAGTAGATGCTTGCCATCTACTCCCTTTTTATATGTTCACTTATTCTATTATTTCGTCTTTGTGTCTTGCGTCTGTTCCTTCTGTTTTGCTTTAGAGCGACGATAAAGGATATACCCTCCAAGAATCACGACGATTCCACCTAAGATCCACCACAACTCTTGCTCTAATCCTTTTAGCATCGATTCCGCGCGTTCTACTCCAAACCGTTCACCAACCCAAATGTAGAAGAAGGAAACTGGGAAAAGTCCAATACTTGAAGCGAGTAGATAACGTTTGAATGATAAGCCGAACAAACCACATGGAATCGAAACGACCGAGCGCACGACTGGGAAGAAGCGTCCGAACAAAGCAGACCATGTGCCGTATTTCGCGACGATGCGCTCCCCTTGCTCAATTTCTTTTTCTTTAATCAGTAACCATTTGCCGTACCGGATAAGTATCGGACGACCAGCATAACGACCTAAAAGATAAAAGACCGTCGCGCCCATTAGACTTCCTAAAAAACCGACAAGAACAGCAACTGTCCAACTGACTGTTCCGTTCGATACATATAGACCAAGTAATGGTAAGCCGACTTCTGCTGGGATCAATTCCGTACCAAGACCAACGATCATAATTCCTAAAAACAGCCAGAGATTGGATTCTCCGGCTGAGAACAACCATTCCAACATACAAGTAACCCTCCGTTCATCCTCTCGCTGGACGGAGGAGATAATAGATGATGACGACTAGTGTCGTCCAGACGCCTGTGAAGATTCCGATGATCCCGACAATGAAGAAACCGAGTGCAACGATTGAGCCTGTCCGTTTATAATCCCGCCACATCGTTCGTAAGCCCTTAATGTTAAACCAAAGAAACGCAATGAACAAAATAGGGATGAGTATCCCAACAATTAATAGAGAAGACATGCTTTCACCTCTTTCTTATTTATTGTTATCCCCATTCTATCAGGAATCGACACGTCTTTCCTCCGCCTGAGGTCGTACGAACCTAAAAAAGGGCACGCTTCCGAATCGGAGCATGCCCTTTGCTTTATAAAACATCCTGTTTTGACGCTTTCTTACTATATATATGTCAGAGCAAGTGGATGCCTTCCGCTTGAAGACTTTTACGCGTCTCTTCTGACCAGACAGAAGCTTGGACTTCGCCGATATGACGCTTCTTCAATAAGAACATCGCCATACGAGATTGACCGATTCCTCCACCCATCGTTAACGGTAGACGCTCTTCGAGTACACCTTGATGGAATGGGAATGCCAATTTATCTTCTTCTTGAGCAATCGCTGTCTGTTTCAACAACGCTTCACGATCAACGCGAATACCCATTGAAGACAATTCGAATGCTCCGATTTCTGGGTGGTGTACTAAAATGTCACCGTTGAGCGTCCAGTCATCGTAGTCAGCCGCTCGA
The DNA here is from genome assembly GCF_000414195.2 of Exiguobacterium sp. OS-77. NCBI lineage: Bacteria > Bacillati > Bacillota > Bacilli > Caryophanales > Exiguobacterium > Exiguobacterium sp. OS-77. The sequence goes on from NZ_DF239008.1 coordinate 2,565,540, forward strand.
CCATCATGCTTCTCACCTGAAGCCAGTGCGCCACCGATTTGCATGAGGAAAACAGCACCATATGCTTTCGTGACTTCTGTTTCACGTTCTTTCGTCGAAAGTGTCGGATACGCATCCTCTAACTCTTGTGTTGTCATGAAATGAATCGTTTCCGGTAAGATTGCTGAAATACCATACTCCGCTTCTACTTCTTGTTCGACTTGGCGAATCGTTGCATAAATCGCTTGTACCGTTTCTTGTAAATAAGCACTCGTCCGTTGTTCTTTCGTGATGATCCGTTCCCAGTCCCACTGATCGACGTGAATGGAGTGTGTCGCATCCAGCATCTCATCGCGACGAATCGCATGCATCAACGTGTATAATCCTTCTCCCGCTTCAAATCCGTACGTATGAAGCGCTTGACGCTTCCACTTTGCAAGAGATTGTACGATTTCAAGATCTGCTGTGTGATCCAAAGCATCGAAACGAATGATTCGCTCTACGCCGTTGAGATGATCGTTGACACCGAGTGTACTTTCTACGAACAATGGTGCTTCGACACGTGTCAATCCGAGTGTTGTCGAAAAGCGTTCTTCAAAGCGTTTCTTTACGAGTGTGATCGCTTCCTGTGTGTGTTTCATCGATACGAGTGTTGTCATGGTGGTGTTCCTCCTCAATTGTGTTTTGAAAAAGAAGCCATAAAAAAGAGCCCTTCTTTCCCAAGAATATGGGACGAAAGACTCGGTTCCGCGGTACCACCCATGTTAGCAACGATGTTGCTCACTCAAAAGACGAATCACTTCATCTTCGGCCTTATGATAACGGACAGGCAACTCCGGCTACGCCTACTGACATTCGAGTTCGGGTAGCGACTCCGGGAGGTTCTTCGCATCTTGCTTCCGACTGGGCTCTCACCATCCCCAGCTCGCTATACGGTCGTACAAGGTGTTACTCTTCCCTTCAACGTCGTTGTTACAATTGAATTGAGAACATCGTACAACAGGTCGCAAGCATTTGAAAAGACTTTTTTTCAAAAAAAAATAAAAGTTGTCAGATTAATCTGACGTGTGAATCATAAAAAAAGCGTTCTCGCAGAAGCGAGAACGCGCTTACAAAAATTATTTGATCGATCCACTCGTAATTCCTTGAATGATCTGTTTTTGCAAGGCAAAGAAGAACAACAATAACGGAATGATCCCGAGGACGAGTCCGGCAAGTGCTAAGTCCCACTGCTTCGTATATTGACCGAAGAAATAGAACGTCGCGAGTGGAATCGTCCGTAAATCGACGTCTCGTAACATCAGCGATGGCAGTAGGAAATCGTTCCAAATCCACAGCGTGTTCAAGATGATGATCGTGACCGTGATGGGCTTGAGTAATGGGAACACGATGCGCCAGAACACACCCCATTGTGAACAACCATCAATGATGGCCGCCTCCTCGATTTCTTCAGGAATCGACTTCATGAATCCATGGTATAAGAAGATTGATAATCCAGATCCAAAACCAAGATACATCAGAATCAATCCCCAATAACTGTTCTGCAATCCGAGATCACCGGACAATTTCGATAAGGGAATCATGATCGACTGGAATGGAATGATCATCGCCGCAACGAATAAGAAAAAGATGATCGTCGACAAGCGTGTTTTCGTCCGGACGAGTTTCCAGGCCGCCATCGAACAAAAGATGATGATGACCGCGTTAGCGCCGACTGTAATGATGACGGAGTTTAAAAAGACTTTTCCGAAGTTCATGGCTTCCCATGCTTCTGAATAGTTGGACGTCATCCATTCCTTTGGTAGACCCGTTGTGTTCGTAAAGATATCGCCCTGCGTCTTGAAAGAATTCGAGACAACGTAATAAAACGGGATCATGTACAGTAGCCCCATCAATAAGGCTGCCAGTTCGACTGTTCCAAGACGGAGTGAATAACGACCTCTCGTCTTTTTAGAGCGCTTCGCTTTCTCCTCTTGCGGAGTGGGTAATGGTTGTGCTGTACTCATGCTTCCACCTCCCGTTTTTTCGTCAGATAGACTTGAGTGACTGTAATCGCTGCAACAACAACGAAGAAGATGATTGCCTTCGCTGATCCGAGTCCAAGATTATTATTCGTAAACGATTCTTTGTAAATGTTTAGAGCAAGCATCTCGGTCGATTTGAATGGTCCGCCGTTCGTTAGGGATAAGTTCGTATCGAATAACTTGAAAGACCATGAAATCGTCAAGAAGAGACAGATTGTGACCGACGGCATGATCAGTGGCAACGTAATGTTCCGTAACGTCGATAGACGATTGGCACCATCGATTTTTGCCGCTTCAATCAGCTCTTGTGGCACGTTTTGCAGAGCCGCGATATAGATGACCATGATGTAACCGCCACCTTGCCAAATCGAAACAATGACGATACCCCAGAATCCTGTCCGGGCATCTCCTAACCATGGAAGTTCAAATATACTCCACCCTGTCAATTCACCGATCGATGCGAAGCCTTTGACATAGATGAACTGCCAAACGAAACCGAGGATCAACCCACCAATCAAGTTCGGCATGAAGAAAATCGTTCGTAAGAAATTACGTGTGCGAATATTTTGTGTCAATAAGAACGCCAAGATGAAACCGACGACATTCGTTAAGATGACGGCAACGACCGTATATTTCGTCGTCAACCAAAATGACTGCTGGAACTGCTCGTCACTCGTAAAGAGACGGACATAGTTATCAAAGCCGATCCAATTCAATTCTCCGGTTACACCGTTCCAATCCGTGAACGAATACATAACGCCATTGAAAAACGGTACAAGCACGATCACTGCGAATACAAGAAAGACCGGTCCGACGAAGAGCCAAAAATCAAGACCGCGTTTCCACTTCTTTTGTCCAGATGTCATTGTTTCATCCCTCCTCCACTCTACAGTACGTCTTTCTCTAACACTTGAACACGTCACCATTTGACCCATTGGGTGGAAAATATTGAACGTTTTCCTTTGGCGCGTTCGCACTAGATACGCTACTATTAGAAAAAAGAGAGATCCAATCAAAGAGGGAGTCGATACCATGGAAAAGACCATTCGTTCAGACTTAGAAATCGCACAACAAACCGTCTTACGCCCGATTCGAGAAATTGCGGACCGGATTGGTTTGCAAGAAGAGGATTTTGATACGTACGGAAAGTATAAAGCGAAGTTGACAGATGGACTGTTGAACCGATTGGCAACGAAATCTGACGGGAAATTGATCCTTGTCACAGCTATCAATCCGACAGCTGCCGGTGAAGGAAAATCAACCGTCACTGTCGGACTCGGACAGGCGTTGCATCGGGCAAACCATAAGACGATGATTTGTTTACGGGAACCCTCACTCGGTCCGACGATGGGCTTAAAAGGTGGCGCGTGTGGTGGTGGCTATAGCCAAGTTCTACCGATGGAAGAGATCAATCTGCATTTCACAGGCGATATGCATGCGATCACATCTGCTCATAATACAATCAGTGCCTTGCTCGACAATCACCTGCATCAAGGTAACATCCTTGGTATCGATCCGCGTCGTATCGTCTGGAAACGCGTTCTTGATTTGAATGACCGTGCCTTGCGCCAAGTTACGATTGGTCTTGGTGGTCCTGCGCATGGTGTGCCGCGTCAAGATGGATTCGACATCACGGTCGCTTCCGAAATCATGGCGGTCCTCTGTCTAGCAGACTCCATTTCGGATCTTGAACAGCGGTTGAGTCGCATCGTCGTCGCCTATACGTACGATCAACAGCCGGTTACAGTCAAAGATATTCAGGCATCAGGAGCTGCGACGTTACTCCTGAAAGATGCGTTCCGCCCGAACCTCGTTCAAACCGTCGAAGGAACACCAGCACTGATTCATGGTGGACCGTTCGCGAACATCGCACATGGCTGTAACTCTTTGATTGCAACGCAAACTGCACTGAAGCTAAGTGATTACGTTGTCACAGAAGCAGGATTCGGAGCCGATTTAGGTGCCGAAAAATTCTTCAACATCAAATCACGGATCGGCGGACTTCACCCGGATGCCGTCGTTATCGTCGCTACGGTTCGTGCCTTGAAGATGCACGGAGGTGTCGACAAAACGCAACTCAGCGAAGAAAATCTCGCCGCCTTAACAGATGGTCTTGCGTTACTTGAAAAACACGTCGAGACGATGAATCTGTTCGGTGTCCCTGCCGTTGTTGCCTTGAACCGTTTCTTCACCGACACGGAAGCAGAACGGAATATGATCTTGGAATGGTGTCAGGATCGTAATATTCGTGTCGCGGAAAGTGAAGTCTTCAGTAAAGGGGGAGCTGGCGGCGAAGCACTCGTCACGGAAGTCATGCAAGCTCTTGAGGAACCGAGCCAGTTCCGCCCTCTGTATCCTGACGTCTTACCGCTTCGTCAAAAGATCGAGCGTATCGCAAAGCGTGTCTACGGCGCAGCCGACGTTCATTTTGAAGACAAAGCGCTCCGCGAACTCGAACGGTGTACGGAGATGGGATTGAATGAGTTACCGATTTGTATGGCAAAAACACCCTTTTCTTTAACGGATGATCCTGCTCGTTATGGTCGTGTCGAAGACTTCACGATCACGGTCCGCGAAATCCGTCCATCGGTTGGTGCAGGGTTCATCGTTGCATTGACTGGGAATGTATTAACGATGCCAGGATTACCGGCAGTTCCTGCCGCCTTCCACATGGGCGTATCGGAAGACGGACAGGTATTTGGACTTTCTTAATGAGAGGATGAGTTACATGACGATTGATCATTCACATTGGATAGCCTCTGACGGCTATACTACGACATTGCATAGCCTCGAAGCCCACGACCCTAAAGGAGTCGTGATCGTCTTTCACGGGATGATGGAGCATGGCGCGCGGTATGAGGAATTCGCCGAATTCCTCTATGCGCATCATTACCACACAATCATCGCAGACTTACGCTGTTTCGGAACCCGAGCAGCACAGCTCGGAACACTTGGACACCTCGAGCCGAATCAAGGGTTTAAACAATTGATGCAGGATGCAGAAGAACTCGTCTCTGACATCAAAGAGCGTTATCCGACGCTACCGGTGTTCATCTTCGGTCATAGTTTTGGTTCGTTGATTGCTCGCCGAATCGGTCAAACACTCGGTCATACAGTAGCTGGAATCATCGCGAGCGGACCCCCGACAAGTACAGGTTTACTCGGTGATGTCAGCCAAAAACTCGTCGAACGTCAAATCCATCAGTTGTCAGCAGTACACCCTGCTGAACGGTTTGGACAACTCGTGTTCGGACGGTATAACTTACGCTTTTTCCCAGCACTTTCTAAAAATGCTTGGCTCTCTTCGGATCCTCAATCCGTCATGCGCTATGATGCAGATCCATTGTCCGGTCAAACAGTCACGCTTGGGTTCTTCCACGAACTCTTACATGCAACGAAACTCGTCAACGCACTTGCTTCCATCTATCAGCATCCACGTCATTTACCTCTCTTATTGCTTGCTGGTGGAGATGACGCGGTCGCGTTCGACGGAAAAGGTATCCATCATTTGTTTGATATGTATAATCGTGTCCGTGTCGATGCTGTACAGCTGACGATTTATCGAGGGTTACGTCATGAGCTCTTCCATGAGTTCGAACGCATCCGCGTTTTTGCCGATATCGCGAGCTGGTTGAATAAACAAGTCAATCCTGCAGCTAAACAGTCATCTTCCCGTTCTTCTTAAGCTACATCGATCGATATAAAAAAAGGCAGCGAATCCTTGTGATCCGTTGCCTTTTGCACTTCTATCGTATCCTTCATTGAATCCAAGTCAGTGAAGAAATCATCGCTTCGATTTCTTCGATTTCAAGCGTCTCGCGTTCTGCAGAGTACGTCAATAAGACTAACCGTTCCCCGTCCGAATACGCGTAGATCCGTAAGAAGATATCTTCTTCTTTCCCATCTACTGCAAGCAACGCTTCTTTTGTTGAATTACGACGGACTTCAAGTGCTCCTGTTAGTTCGATGCCGAACTCTTCCACCAACAGATTGATTTCTTGTTCCGCCGCCTCATACGGTGTCAATTCTTCTGAATCGGACTCATAAATGGATAATTGGAGCGTACCCATTGCATTTTCATCCGTCGAATAAAAACTGACATATGTCTCTTCTTCTTGATATTCGAATACCTTTGGATATTCTAGCGTGATCCAATGATCGACTGTGTACTGTTTCATTTGAATTCCTCCATTCGTTGTATCTCTTCAAAGCGGATACCCGTCACAGCCATACGCTCGAATTGTCGAGCGAGTTGAGCAGAGACGAACATGCGATGCGTGCGCTCATCTCGCATAAGATGATGCGGACAAATCGAATCGCTGATTCGTCGCTCTGTCAAAAAATAGACGCGTCGTCTCGGGACCGGACGGAATACATCCGTCGTATGTAGATGTTCGATCCGACTGACAGATAAGAGATTGAGAAGATAGTACGGAACCACTCCGTCCTTCGTCTCAAGATGTACCTTGAGACATTGTACAGAAAAAGGCGCGTATGCTGCAATGACGCGTTGCACACGTTCCGAGACGAGCGGCAGATCGAATGTGTTTGGAAGGACATCCGGTAGCAAATCCGCATCTTGATTGATGGAAAAAGCAAGTACACCTACGTTATGGAACCACTCTCCTATCAATAAGCGATGACGATCGAATTGATGGTGACAGATCGCCTTCCATCCTTTTCCCATCGGCTGTTCGCTCCAAACTCGCACTTCATTCACCAGACACTCTCTCCTCTACCCAACTTTACCCATATTGCAAATCAAGATTACCATTGGAAACGATTAACTAGTATTATTGTACACCGAATCTTAAAAGAAATTGTTTTTTTTCATAAAAGTTATGGAAATGCCCTCTTTGCTATGCTACTATATTTCATGTAGCCAATACGCGGGTGTAGTTTAATGGTAAAACCTCAGCCTTCCAAGCTGATGACGAGAGTTCGATTCTCTTCACCCGCTCCAATTATGACATAACATAGGTCTAGCACCATTTCCCTCTAGAGGGCAGGCGACTCGCGACGTGCGAGTCGTCTTTTTTATTGATTCTGCTGATGATTCCAACGAATTTATGGGTATACAACGATATAGATAGAGATTCGTAAAGGAGGATTCGTATGATTCAGATGAAAATGCCCGGCGTGACGATCTATCAAAGTACACTCATGAAAACGACTTCGACATTAATCGAGACGCCTGATTGTCTGATCGTCGTCGACCCTGGCTGGCTTCCCGATGAGATTGCAACGATTCGTCGAGACGTCGAAATCGTGCGTCGCGAACGACCATTATACGTCGTCTATACGCATGCCCATTTCGATCATATTTTAGGAGCCTATGCCTTTACGGATGCCATCGTCATCGCTTCTAAACCGTTCATCGATGTCGACCGACAAGAAGCGCTCCAAGCCGTACAAGATTTTAATGATGAATTCTATATCGATTCTCCCGTCCTTTTCCCAGACGTGACACATGTCATCCATGAGTCTGAGACGATTTTAACGATCGGACAAACGAAGTTAATCTTCTTTTTGACGCCCGGTCATGAAGCGACTCATCTTTCCTTCATCGTCATGCCACTTCACTTGTTAGTCTGCGGCGATTACGCTTCAGACGTTGAAATCCCCTTGATCGAACACGATTCCTCTGAGTATTTGACGACGCTCGAGTTACTCGAGTCGTTCATTTATGAATATGAAGTCAAACTCTTGATTCCCGGACACGGTCACATTTGTGATATCCGAACAGAGATGATCGAACGACTTCATCAGAGCTATGATTATATTCTTGCCCTCCGTGCCGGAAAAGAATCCGACTGGGCTCCATCTTGGCAAACGACTCCTTTTATGAAACGTCTGCATGAAAAAAATAAGCGACAAGTCAAAAAAGAACAAGAAGAACGATTAGCCCGACGCCATTATGATTAACTTCGCTCAACTAAAAGACTCGGTCGCCAAATTGGTGACCGAGTCTTTTAGGGTTATCCAAGTAATGTGACGAGCAACGCTTTTTGTGCGTGGAGGCGATTCTCAGCTTGATCGAAGATGACCGATTGCTTGCCATCGATGACGTCCGCCGTGACTTCCTCCCCGCGATGCGCCGGAAGGCAATGCAAGAAAATAGCTTCATCATTTGCTTGATTCATGATATTGGCATTAACCTGATATCCTTCAAATGCTTGCAGACGCATCGTCGCTTCTTCTTCTTGTCCCATACTCGCGAAGACATCCGTATATACGACGTCTGCACCACTCGCTGCTTCCTCAGGATCCGTCATGACGATGATGTTTCCACCCGTTTCCTTCGCAATGACTTGTGCCTCATGAACGATTTGTGGATCAGGAGCATACGCCTCCGGCGCACAGATGCGAACTTCCATTCCACTGAGCGCTCCACCAATCATCAGCGAATGGGCCATGTTATTTCCGTCCCCGATATATGTCAAAATCTTTCCAGATCGTGTTCCAAATGTCTCTTCGATTATCAGCAAGTCAGCAAGGACTTGGCACGGATGGTGTAGATCCGTCAATCCATTGATGATTGGAATCGTACCGTGTGCCGCAAGTGTGTCGACGATCTCATGACCGAACGTCCGAATCATCAGGGCATCGACGTAACGGCTCATGACTTGAATCGTATCTGAGAGCGGCTCCCCCCGCCCGATTTGCATATCTGCTCCACTTAGCACGATCGGATGTCCACCGAGTTCGACGACACCCACCTCAAACGATAGACGTGTTCGCGTCGATGCCTTTTCAAACAATAAGGCCACTTTTTTATGGCTTAATGCGTTTTGGTAGACACTCGGCTGATGCTTGATGTCTTTCGCGAGTGCCAATAGCTCCGTCAGTGCTTCCGGCGTCAGTTCCGTCATCGTCAAGAAATGCTTTAGTTGTTGCATCGTCTTCATTTTACTTCCTCCTTGATCGGCTCTGTCCATGTATGAAGTGGCTTCACAGCATAAGGGGACTTTTCTATCGCTTGTAGATGATAATGCGCTAATTCAGGTTCTGTCAGGACTTGTACCCCGGCAGCAAGCGCTGCTTCGCGACTCGCTTTTTCTTCTGTCACGTGCGAATAGAAAATCGCACATTGTGCCCAGTCAATCGTTTCATCTAATGCTACACCCGTTCTGAAAGCCTCTGTATCTGCTCCAGCAACGATGATGTCTCTCGTCGTCAAATGTCGTTTTGTCGTCTCGTCGAAAATGAAACGTTCCAGCGCCAGTCCGTCTGTCGTCCATTGCAGCGTTTCACCTGTCGAACGCATGACGGGACCTGTTTTCGGATCGACGCCTTGTAGTTTCAACGTTGAAAAAACAGGGGTCTTGACGGCATGGAAATCCAGTTGTGTCTGTTCCGTTGGTAGTGCGACCGCTTGACCGACCGCTGCTTGGACTGCCCACTGCAAGATCGGTTGACCGGTTACTTTAGCGACGATTGGTAACGTGCGGGAGGCACGTGGATTGATTTCTAGCACGTAGACTTGATCGTCATGCAAGACGAATTGGATATTGTACGCTCCTTTATAATCCATTCGTTGCCCGATCATCTGTGCAAATCGCTCGATTTCGCTCTGAACGGTAGCGCTGAGCGATACAGGTGGCAGAATCATCGTTGAATCTCCAGAGTGAACCCCTGCCCGTTCCAATTGCTCCATCAAAATCGGAACGTACGTCGTTGTGCCGTCCGTAATACAGTCGACTTCGATTTCCTTTCCTTGGAGGTAGGCATCCACGAGGACAGGGAATGCCAATTCAGACACGATCGTCTCTAATTGCTCTTGATCGTGGATGATATGCATTCCCTTACCTCCGATGACATAGGAAGGACGAATCATAACCGGATAACCGATCGTTGTTGCAACTTCTGTCATTTGTTCATGCGTCGCCACTTCTTGTCCTGGAATACGATCGATACCGATATCATCTAAAAATTGATAGAACCGCTCACGGTCTTCCATTTGGTCAATGACATCTGCCGTCGTTCCGAGAAGATGATAACCGGCGTTCTCCAAACCAGACGCCAGCGCAATTCCCGTTTGTCCTCCGAACTGGACTAGGACGTCTTGGCAATCCTCTGCTTCTAGCACATGCATGACGTCTTCAAGTGTCAACGGCTCGACATACAGGCGATCTGCGACTTCGAAGTCGGTCGAGACGGTCTCTGGGTTATTGTTAATCATGATCGTTTCATAACCGGATGCTTGCAATGCACGTACCGCGTGAACGGAGCAATAATCAAATTCGATTCCTTGACCGATTCGAATGGGTCCCGCACCGATGACAGCAACTTTCTTTTTCGTCGATGCTGTGACTTCCGTTTGACCACTCCAGTTTCCGTAGAAATAAGGTGTCGCACTCTTGAACTCTCCTGCACATGTATCAATCATATGATAGACAGGGAGGATGCCTTTTTCTTTACGTAAGTGCTCGATCTCTACAGCACTAACACCTGTCAGAAGCGCAATTTGTTCGTCCGTGAAGCCCATCATTTTGGTTTGCTTTAGAGAACTTTCATTCGATACATCGATGTTTTGTTGCTGATCGACAAGGCGTTGAAGTACTTTGACGAATAAAGCTTGTACTTTCGTCTGTTCGACGAGTGATTCGACGGTCGTCTCCTTGCGATCGAGTAGCGCGAGCATCGCAAGCAAGCGACGATCCGTCGGCGCCATCACTTCCTTCCACAACGCATCCGATTCCGCTGTTTTCATCCATGTCGGATAAAGAGGCGATTGCTCGACTCCTGCACCGCGCCACGCCTTTTGTAACGCTTCTTCTAACGTCTTCCCCATCGCCATGCTCTCACCCGTCGCCTTCATTTGTGTTCCAAGCGTCCGGTTACTGCCAGTAAATAGATCGAACGGGAAACACGGCACTTTTGCCGTAATATAATCCATCGTCGGTTCAAAACTTGCCATCGTTTCTTTCGTGACAGGATTGATGCAATCGTCGAGTCGCTCACCGAGCGCAAGACGTGTCGCTAATTTTGCGATCGGATATCCCGTCGCCTTGGAAGCAAGTGCCGAAGAACGACTGACACGCGGATTGACTTCAATGACGAAATAGCGTTCTTCCGTCGGATGGATTGCGAATTGAATGTTGCATCCACCGATGACACCGAGATGCGATACGATTTTACGCGCTTCCGTACGCAATTGTTGATTCATTCGATCCGAAATCGACTGAATCGGTGCAAAGACGACCGAGTCTCCAGTGTGGACACCGACAGGATCGATGTTTTCCATGTTACAGACGATGATCGTCGTATCTGCGCTATCACGCATGACTTCATATTCGACTTCTTTATAGCCAGCGATACTCACTTCAACCAAACACTGTGAAATCGGACTTGCTTGTAGACCGTTCTGCGCCAACAGACGTGCCTCGTCCTTCGTTACTGCGATTCCGCCGCCCGTTCCACCGAGCGTAAAGGCTGGTCGGATGACGAGTGGTACCCCGTGTACTGCCATGAATTCCTCAAGCTCTGCTAACGATTCGATCGTTTGACTTTCCGGGAGCGGTTGCGCGAGTTCGATCATCTTTTGCTTGAATCGTTCACGATCTTCTCCGTCTCGGATCGTCTCAAGCGAAGTCCCTAGAAGTTCGACACCGTATTGTTCAAGTACGCCTGCTTCTTCGAGTGACATCGCAAGATTGAGTGCCGTTTGACCGCCGACCGTCGCTAGGAGATGGGATGGTCGATCTTGTTCGATGATGGCTGTTGCTTTTTCAAGAGTCATCGCCTCAATATAGACATGATCTGCCGTGCTCGGATCCGTCATGATAGTAGCCGGATTCGAATTCATTAAGATGACCTCGCATCCCGCTTCTCGAAGCGCCTGACAGGCTTGTGTGCCGGAATAATCAAATTCTGCTGCTTGCCCGATGACGATCGGACCCGAACCGATGACGAGTACTTTCTGTTTATCCCACATATGCTACCTCCTGATGTAATACGCTATTTACGAATTGATCGAAGACGACCATCGCCTCTGTCGGTCCTGGACTCGCTTCTGGGTGAAATTGGACTGTCATGATCGGTAGTACCGGATGAATCAATCCTTCAACGGATCCATCATTGATGTGTTCGTACGCAAGTTCCATCTCAGACGCTTCGATACTTTTTACATCAACGGCATAACCATGATTTTGAGACGTCATGAACACTTGTCCGGATGCTAGATGACGTACAGGATGATTCGCTCCTCGGTGTCCGTGATGTTGTTTTAATAAGGTACAGCCGAAGGCATGAGCGAGAACCTGATGTCCCATACAAATACCAAGTGTCGGATAGCTCGTCGCCAGTTCACGGATTCCTGAAAGGAACGGGTCTAATTGTGTTGGATCACCAGGTCCGTTGGAAAACAGTAGACCATTTGGAGCCAGCGCTTGAATCCGTTCCGGTGTCGTATCATATGGCACGACCGTTACACGCATATGGCGTTCAAGCAAAGCATCGATCATCGATTGTTTCACACCGTAATCGATACAGACGATGTGCCCCTGTTCGACTTCCGGTACGTATTCGATGTTTGAAGTCGTTGATACGGAAGCGATGTATGCTGTGTCGATTGACGCAGCGACAGTCATATCTACTTGCATCATGTCACCGAATTGATCGCCTTCCGTCCGTAATAGATGCACAAGAGAACGCGTATCGACTCCCGACAAAATCGGCACATTTGCTTCACCCAACCAACTCGCGAGCGATGTTCCTTCCCCGTCCTCAGCCAAAGTTTGGACGATGACACCAGCGACTTGAATCTGGTTGCTTTCTGACGCTTCCGCTTGAATACCGTATTGACCGATCAACGGGTATGTGAAGACAAGAATTTGTCCTTGATAAGATGGATCCGTCAAGACTTCCTGATATCCTGTCATTCCTGTAAAAAAGACGACCTCTCCTTTGACTGGAGCTGTTCCTTGCCACGAACCGGTAAACGTCGTTCCGTTCGCAAGCGTTAATTTTCCGGATTGTTTCATACGATGACCTCCTGTTGACAAACAAGTTGTATTTTTTCGATGGCGTGCATGAGTTCCTGTTCTGTCACGAATAATGATGGCAACAAGCGAATGACATGAGGACCAGCCGAGACGACGAGAAGACCATTCTCACGCAAAGCGTCAATCAGCGGTGCAACAGGCATCACACACTCGATACCAATCATCAAGCCACGTCCGCGAACAGAGCGAACGATGGATTTAGGTAGCTTTTGCTCTAATTGCTGTCTCAAAAATTCGCCTTTTCTTTGAACTTCTGCCATGACAGTGTCATTTAACAAAAGGTCAAGTGTGGCTTCCGCAGCTGTCATCGCGAGTGGATTTCCACCAAAGGTCGAACCATGCGATCCAGGTGTAAATACTTCTGCCGCTTCTGCCGTCGCGAGTAGCGCACCGACCGCGAGTCCACTCCCAAGTCCTTTCGCAAGAGTGATGATATCCGGTACGAGTGGTGTCTGCTCAAACGCAAAACGAGAGCCCGTCCGACCGATGCCAGTCTGTACTTCGTCGACGATGATTTTGACATCGTATTGTTGCGCCTTCTTCATCAACGCTTCGAGCCACGCATCGTCGGCGACGACGACTCCGCCCTCTCCTTGAATGATTTCGAGCCATACGGCAGCTGTTTGCTCCGTAATCGCTGATAAGCTCTCCATCTCGTTAAACGATAGATGTTTGAAGCCATTCACCATCTCCCCGTATCCCGCTTTGATTTTCTCCTGTCCTGTTGCGCCCATCATCGCAAATGTCCGTCCGTGGAAAGATTGTTTAAACGTGACGACTTCCGTTTTCCCTGTCCATTTTCGAACGAGTTTGTACGCCGCCTCGTTTGCTTCCGCACCACTGTTACAAAAGAAGGCATGACTGAGATGACTGTTTTCCGTCAGTCGCTCGGCGACCCGCTCTTGTGCCGCGATTTGAAACAGATTCGACGTATGCCAAATTTGATTCAATTGTTCCTCTAGCCGTTGCTGAATATAAGGATGACGGTGTCCTGTGTTGCATACAGCGATTCCCATGATGAAATCCAGATACGTCTTGCCTGTCGCATCTTCTACGATCGACCCTTGTCCTTTGACCAATTCCACATCAGTACGTTGATAAGTGGGTAGTAGTGCACTCATGTAATTCCTCCTTGATTCGTGTCCCTGCAGCTAACGCATTTTTCCCAGACCGAATGACGACCTCTGGAATACCATGCTGAGTGGCCTGCATCATCGCTTCGACCTTCGGAATCATTCCCCCGTAGATTTCTCCCGACGCTATCGCAGCTTCGATGGCTGCAGACGTGATTTCTGATTGATAGTCACCGTTTACTTTTACACCCTCAACATCCGTCAACAATTCAAATCGGTCGACAGACCAAGCCTTCGCGACAGCAATCGCACACGCGTCCCCGTTACTGTTCAATACACCTTGTTCCCCTGTGACAAGGGATGTGACGACAGGCACATAACCATTCGTACTCAACACCGTGAATAATCGTGGATGAATGTGCGTGATCTGACCGACTGCCCCGAGTCCTTTGATCGTTTTACCATGGACGCTTGCGCCGTCTAACCCGCTCATCCCGACGGCAGGAATCCCCGCTTGATTCAACTGCTGGACGATACCGGATTGGACTTCCCCTGCTAAGATTCGTCGCGCCCCGAGTAAGACACCATCCGTCGTTACACGGACACCGTTTCGAAACACGGGTTTGATTCCCTCTTGTTCACAGTAACTCGATAGAAGAGGACCACCTCCATGGACGATCAATAATTCGTTACCGGTTTCGACCCACGCTTTCCATTCCTCGAAATACCGCGCATCCAGTTGCTCCCACACACTACCACCTAGTTTGATGACTTTTCGTTTCGTCATGTCCGGTAACTCGCATTGATTTTGACGTAATCGTACGTCAGGTCACAGCCGTAAGCGTGTCCTTGTCCTACTCCATCATGCAAATCGATATGAATATGGACATCCTGCTTTGCCAGTTCCTGCGATGCAACTGCTTCATCGAATAAGACAGGCATGCTCTGTTGCAACACCCACTGCGAACCAATTTTGATGTCAACGTTTGATACATCGAGTGGCTCCTTAATACTTCCGACAGCAGCGATGATTCGTCCCCAGTTCGCATCTTCCCCAAAGATGGCTGTTTTGACGAGAGACGATCCGACGACTTGTTTGGCGATCATTCGTGCTACTTCATCGGTTTGTGTTCCCGCTACCGTCACCTCAATCAACTTCGTCGCGCCTTCCCCGTCCCGCGCAATCTGTTTCGCTAAATCTTGGCAAACCGTTTCGATCGCCTGTTCGAATGCCAACGCTTCGTCCGTGCCTTCAACGATCGTTGCGCCCCCTGCAGCTCCGCTCGCTAAAATCATGACCATGTCATTTGTCGAACTGTCTCCATCTACGGTAATGCAGTTGAACGTCCGATGAATCGTCCGACGCAACACCGTCTGTAAGACATCCGGTTCAATCGTTGCATCGGTCGTCAAGAAACCAAGCATCGTCGCCATGTTCGGATGAATCATCCCTGATCCTTTCGCCACGCCACATACTGAAATTTGGACATCCCCTTGCATGTATTGTTGACCAGCTGTTTTCGTACCAGTATCGGTCGTCAGGATCGCATGAGCAAAATCATCCGCGGCATCCTTGTCATTTGTAGGCATCAGCTGTGGAATACCTGCCAGTAACGTATCAATGGCTAACGGTTGACCGATGATCCCTGTTGAAGCAATCGCGACTTGTTCTGGAGCAACATTTAAACTTTTCGCCATCGCTTGTTGCGACATATACGCATGGGATAACCCTAGTTCCCCTGTACACGCATTCGCGTTCCCGCTGTTAACGAGGACGGCATGAATACGACCTTGTGACGCCTGAATCGCTTGTTTCGTCACGGTGATTGGTGCTGCTTGCACCTGATTCGTCGTATAGACAGCTGCAGCGCTTGCTCCTACTTCACACCAGATCAGACCTAAATCCTTCCGCTTTCGTTTCAGACCCACATGTATTCCCGATGCTTGAAATCCCTTCGGTGTCGTGATCGTCAATGGGGTCTTTACTTGTACTTGCCACACAGGCGTTCCTCCTCTTTCTTTTTCTCTTGATTAAATGTAGATCGGCTGTTGCGTTAAACCGGATGTCTCATCAAAACCAGCTAGAATGTTGGCATTTTGAACGGCTTGTCCGGCAGCTCCTTTTTGCATGTTATCGATGACTGAAACGATGGTCACTCGCCCTGTCCGATCATCCTTATAAACGGTCAAATCACAGTGATTACTCCCGACGACGGATTTGATTTCCGGATCAGCCTGTTGGATTCGGACGAATGGTTCCGTTGCATACTGGTCCGTCAACCAAGATCGCCACTCCGTTTCCGATAAATCGATCAACGGCTGAACCGTCATAATCGCCATGATGCCTCGATTGATCGGTAGTAGTTGGGTCGAGAACGTAATCGGATGCGATGATCCGGTCCATTCGAAAAGCGCCTGCTCAATTTCCGGGATGTGCTGATGCTGATTCACTTTATACAAGCGAACGTTTTCGCTTGAATGGACATGATGCGTTTGTGCCGTCAACGTTTTCCCTGCTCCCGTCAGACCAGAAGAAGCCTGAATGATGATTTGAGATGGATCGATTTTTTTCTCTTTTAAGAATGGTGTTAGTCCAAGCAAAACTGCTGTCGCGTAACAGCCTGGATTCGCAATCCATTTGCTCGCAGTAACAGCTTGACGATTCCATTCTGGTAATCCATAAGTTGCTCTTTGTTGCAACTGGGCATCAATGGGTTCCTTGTCATACCACATTGCATATGCTTCAGCTGGAAGTCTCAAATCGCCACTTAAATCAATGACGTAACCGGACCAGTTTTGAAGTTGTTCTAAGTAATGCTTTGAAATCCCACTCGGTGTCGCTAAGAACACCATGTCCGTATCGGTTTCCATCAAATGATCCACCGAAAAGGAAGATAACGAGGAATATGTTTTTTTATTCATAAATGGGAATACGTCATGCATGGATTCCCCCGCCATCGAGTCACTCATCAAGCATATGATCTCAAATGAAGGATGTGATTCTAGTAGGCGAATCAGTTCAATTCCGGTGTATCCTGTTGCTCCGATGATGGTACATTTCATATCAGTACGCTCCCCTTCAAAGAATGTTATATCGATTTAAACATATGTATATTTATACTGTCAATTGAATTTTTATTAGTTTTTATACAAAAAAAGAAGCGTTGAAGCGATTGTCTTCTATAAGACAGTCCCTTCAACGCTTCTTTTACACGCATCTACTTAACGCTTTTCCGCACGTTGCGCTACGAGATGATCAATCCCAAATACGCCTGCACCCATGATCGCGACGACTACTACAAAAATCAATGTAAACATATGTATCCTCCTCATCGTTCACAAAAATGTCATTTGATACTTCTTATTGTGCAAGATTTGAACAAAAAAAGAAAGCGTTTACGACAAAAAATCGTCACATTTCTATTTTTTTATATTTTTTATCGACACTCTTATGGTTGACGTCCTCCATAATATTCGTTAGTATTACGTTTGTTCAATGCTTTTGTGCATAAAAGCGTGTTAGCAACAGAGCGTTATCATACTCTCATATTCATATAAGGAGGTGGAAGCATGCGCATGTCATTCCGTGAATCCGCAGCTATCCTAGGAATCAGTATCATCATCTTATTGTCCGCGTTATTCGGTGCTAAAGCCGAACCGCATCTTGCCATCTTGTCTAGTCTTATTTTCGTCTCAGGATATGCCGTTTACCGCGGTTTTAAGTTCGAGGACGTCGAACACCATATGATTCAAGGTATTCGTGAAGCGATTAAACCGATCTTGATCATGTTGCTCGTTGGTATGACAATCGCGGTCTGGATGATGAGTGGCGCAGTGCCGACCCTTCTCCATTTCGGGTTATCGACCCTTTCAGCGACTTGGTTCGCACCGAGCGCTCTTCTGATTGCGATGGTCGTCTCGACCTTTACAGGTAGTTCGTTTACAACGATCGGTACGGTCGGTGTTGCCTTGATGGGTATCGCAATCGCACTGGGCGTCAATCCTGCACTTGCAGCAGGCGCCATCATCAGTGGAGCTTGTTTCGGAGATAAGATGTCACCTTTATCAGATACGACGAATTTCGCGCCCGGAATCGTCAATGTGTCTGTGTTCGATCATATTCGTTTCATGATGGGAACGACGATTCCCGCTATCACGATCACATTCATCTTATTCTTCATTTTCGGACGTAGTAGTGGAAATGTTGATTCATCCGTTGTTCAAACGACACAGCAGGAGTTAGCTCGTTTGTTCGACTTGTCACCTTGGACGTTGCTTTCACCGTTGCTCGTCATGGTGTTAGCATTACGTAAGATGCCCGTCATCCCAACACTTGTTGCTGGTGTTTTAAGTGGATTGTTGTTAACAGGTCTTGTACAAGGAAACTGGAATATCTCGAACTGGATGGCAGTCATTCAGAACGGATTAAAACTAGAATCTTCTAGTGAGACGGTTACATCCATCATTAGTAAAGGTGGATTGCAATCGATGATGTGGTCCGTTTCACTCGTCATGCTCGCGCTCGCTTTCGGTGGCGTCTTGCGTGGTATCGGTGTCATCGATGTCGTCATTGAACGAACGGTTTCCCGATTGAAGCGCGATGGCAGCATCATTTCATCGGTTGCCTTATCATCGATCGGTGTTAACTTCATGGCTGGAGAGCAATACTTGTCCATCTTGCTTCCGGGTCAAGCATTCAAGAAAATCTTTGAAGAGCGTCAGATTGATCCGCGTTTCCTTTCTCGTTCACTCGAAGATGGAGGAACACTCGTCAACCCACTCATTCCGTGGGGAGTTTCTGGAGCATTCTTTGCTTCTACTCTTGGTGTCCCGGTAACTGAATACATCCCGTTCGCATTCTTTTTACTCCTTTCACCATTGTTTACGTTTTTACTCGCATTTCTTCGTCCAACGAAAATCGAAACAAAACAATCTCTCGCTTCTTGAGTCTATTTCATATTAAAGATCCGATATGTCCTATCGGGTCTTTTTTTCTTACCAGTATCTCCTTTATTTCCTGTTAAATACGTCAGATTTAAGACGAAAACGGCTTGGAATCACGTTTTTTTAAAGAATCATGTGTAAAGATGAAATGAACTGGGAATATACCAAACATAAGATTAAAAATTACAAAGAATGATAGAGAGAGAGTACGTTCCTGATCGACCAAGGGATGACTTCGATGTAATTTGTGGGAGGAGTTAATATGATCAAACGTGGTACGCTGGAGCGACTTGACGGCAAATATGCTGTCCTGCTATGGGAAAATGGTTCAAGTTTCATTCCACGACGTTATTTACCACCTGAAGCAAGGTTAGGCGATACGATTATTTTTGACGGTACAACCTATACGTTAGATGTCAGTAATTCATCACCCTCTTCCTTTCAAACATTTTCGTTTCGGCAAATGGGTTGATGATCGATAAAAAGCCATTCAGTACCATGAATTGACTATAGAGAAGGAGTTTCTCTCATCAGTCTTTCATGAAATGAATGGCTTTTTCGCTTTATCTACGCACATATAGGGAGTGACCATGACACGATGGGCAGGAAAAGTGATCGATATCGGATATTTCGATTCGCTCTAGTATCGTCTGATCATGTGGGCATTCGTAAAGTGGTTGAACGACATCTAGTTGTAAAAATAGGGCACACCAAAACCGATTCGAAAATCGGTGACAAGTCGGACAGTGGTATAAATCCAATTGATACGGTACCCAACCATCCGCTAATTCCTCCTGATAAAGCTGATAGTGCTGAATTAATCGAAATCGATTCCAGTCGTCTACATACGTTCGCTGTAAAATCGGTTCATGCATCGACGGAACGAACCAAAGCGGGAGACCTGTCATGAACGCTTCGACCCCTTGCGTCAAGACAGCAGGAAATGTCGGCCAACCATCTAGTTGACCGAGTTGGAATGTTTGTTGAAAGGAGCAGTTGTGGCATAGGAGTTCCATTGTCATCCTCCTGTTCGTTTCACCATCTCTTTTAACACCTGTTCCGTTACAGGACCGATGTGCTTCGAAAGAATCTTTCCTTTCCGGTCTAATACATAAGTCGCTGGCATTGCTACGAGACGATAAGCATCTTCTGACGTTCCCTTTCGATCATACAACACAGGATATTCAACAGGTGTCTGCTTCAGAAAATCGGCAACATCCGAAACACGTCGTTCTGATGTCGTGACATTGATCCCGTAAACGGGTACATCTGTATGTCGTGCAAAGGCATTTAGTTCTGGAATCTCTTGTTTACAAGGTGGACACCACGTTGCCCAAAAATTAATGACAAAGACATCATGATTGATTTCGTCTAGATCGATGGTTTTTCCTTCTTGATGTAAGGATAGGTTCGGGGCTTTCATCCCTACTTCGAGACCACCTTGTGATACTTGTTTTTGTTGTTGCTCCACTTTTTTTTGTTTTGCATCATATGTTTGATAACCTTGATAGGCAATGCCGATAATAGCAATCGCTAGGATCAGATAGATCAACGGTTTTTTCACATCTAACCCCCTCCTTCTTTGTTCAGTGTAGCAGACTTCCTCTTTTCGACTATCTACTTTTATCAACAAAAAAGCGAACTCTTCCGTCTTATACGCGGAAATGAGTTCGCTTCATTTTAGAGAATTCACGTTTTAACGAGACAAACAGTTAGTTAAAACGTGGTAATTGTTTTTTGACTTGACGGTTATCTTTAACGCTACCGACAGCTTCCGCTCCCCCTAAGGCCTCATTCAAGGAAGTCTTCCCTTCCTTGACTTCTAGACGTCGATTGAATACCGATCGATTATCGACAGAAGCAACGAGGATCGATGCGACATCCGTTTCCGAAATCGTCGCGTCCTTCGTGTCCTTCAAATCTTCATCGGCTTCAATCAAGCCACGCCCTTCACCTGTTGTGATGGCAACCGGACAAATGATCGTATACGTCAAACCACTATGTTCAATCTGTTCCTCTGCTGCATTCTTAGCAGCGTAGAACGGATAGACATCTTTCTTGAATTGCTCAGGTCGATCTGCACCATAAGCGCTCAGTAGCACGAAATGACGTACTCGCGCTTTTTTAGCTGCATCAATTGTTTTCAAAGCGACTGTTCGATCCAGCAGTTCTATTTCAGTTGCTTCGCCGTCTACTCCTGCGGTCGCCGCACAAATGACTGCATCCTGCCCTGCGACTCCGTGCTCAATGACTTTTTCGAGTTCTGTTTCGATATCGACGTAATGCGCCTTGACACCGAGTTTTTCGAATCGTTCCACCAGATGTTCATGACGAACGATGACCGTGACCTGATGACCCTTGGCAAGCGATTTGACGACGCGCGCTCCAATCGTACCGGATGCACCTACGACTAGTACTTTCATATGGGGGGTCCCTCCTCGATAAGTTAGTCACCTTCGTGGAATGTCATGATGTCATGTCCAAAAATCGTCGATTTCAGAGATAACCTAAAACAATCCACCAAAGGAGCAACGTACATCAATTTATACCCGCAATGAACGGAAGGAAACCCCTCCCCATTAGTTCTTCAATGTGCCATAAAACGTCGTATCGAGCTGATCACGTAGTTCTTGCAGTGCCTTCTCATTCGGTAAGTCATAGAAAATCCCGTTCAGTCGTTGGCTGACGGCTTCGATTTCATAATGTTTTCGTTCTGACATCAAGGCAATCGATAACCCTGCCGTCGCCATCTCGCGGACACTTAAATCAAGGTTCATCTCTTCTTTCATATACGAGTGCGCTGCTGGAATTTTCGACCATCCAGTCGGCTTCATCAAGTGTGTCGCGACGGCTTGGATGACTTCCGACTGACGATTCGCGCGCGCTCCGTCATTATCCGTTTTTCGATGTCTCGAATAGGCAAGTGCCATCGCGCCATCCATATGATATTCCTTCCCTTTTTGGAATGAATACTGATTTGCTTTCCCACTCGCATCCTGCTCGGAGAATGTTCCTGTCGAGACAAGGTCGATTCCGCCGATTTGATCCACTAATCCGATGAAACTATCGAAGGAGATGACGATCTTTCCATCGATCTCTTCATCGAGTAGACCCGAAACAGCATCTTGCGTACATTCTTCTCCACCGAAGGCAAAGGCATGTGTGATTTTATCCTTCTTTCCATTCTCACAGGAAATCGGTGTATACGTATCTCGAGGAATCGACGTCAGTTGAATCGTTCGAGAAAGTGGAATGAATTGCATGACCGACAGGGAGTCTGAACGTGATCCACGCAACGACTCTCCAGGTCGTGCATCACTACCGATCAATAAGAACGTGAATGGTTGTGAAGCAAAAAGAACGAATGCGATGAGCAACAATAAAAATAGTCCAAGAAGCTTTCGTTTAAAACGACGTTTTTTCTTGATTTTTTTAGGATGAGCTTCGCGTGAAGAGACGTCAGGATTCTGCTGTACCGATTGCTCTGATCGCCCCGCCTTCCTCGGGCGTCTCGAGCGTTCCCGATTAGCAAACAACCGTGATCCGGCACCCCCGATCATCTGTGCGACCTGTTTAAGCATGCCGCTCCCGGAACGACGCGATGTACTTTTTCGATCTCGCGGTTGCTCTTCGACATATCGATGATACGTAGCCGGTTCTTGCTGCTTCTCAAAGGATTGTTGAGAAAATGATTCGTCCGGCGCGTACGCTTTCGAAAAAGCTTCTTCTTGCCTAGCCTGCTCTTCTTCTTGTCTAGCTTGCTCTTCTAACTGCATACGTCGTCGCTCCAAGCGAGAGCGGTGTGGTTGATGTTCTGCCATTCAGATACCTCCGTATCAATCTTTTGCGATCTGTTTCTCTTTCAAGAACTCGCGGAGATACGTCCGTTTCGGTTCGTGCATCGAGGCAGCCATCTGTTTGACCCACCCTTCTGTCCGTTGACCACCGGTCCGTTCTCCGTAATACGATGACGTTGACTCTTCGTATCCTGTCAGTAACTCACGCATCGTATCGTCATCAGTATACGTATTCCGGTGGAAGACCGCATCCATCGGAAGGCGGGGTTTTTTACCCGGTTGTTGATCCGGAAGACCGACCGCGACTCCGAATAATGGTACGACGTGATCTGGAAGTTGTAAGAGTTCGCTGACACGACGAGCATCATTTCGTAGTGAACCGATGTAGACCGTTCCGTAGCCGAGCGACTCGGCAGCTACGACTAAATTTTGAGCGGCAAGTCCCGCATCGACAGCCCCTACGACAAGCGCTTCCGTCGTCTCGATCGTCCGGCTCACGTCGCCTCCTGCTAGTTCTGCCGCTAACGTATGTTTGTGGTAATCCATACAAAAGACGAAGAAGTAACTGTTTTCTGCCACATATCGTTGACCACTTGCAACGTCGACTAATTGTCGTTTCAATCCTTCGTCTTCGACACCGATGATCGCATAGGCTTGCTGATAAGAGGATGTCGAGGCAGCTTGTGCGGCTTTTATGAGTGTTTCAATCGTCTCTTCGTCTAATTGATGTTGTTTGAATTTCCGGATTGACCGGTGGTTGAGTAAATGTTGAATGGTTTCATTCATGTGTAATCGTCCCCTTCTGTAATGAGTCTTCTTATTTAAGATAGTCGTCTCTGACTAAAAAGCGCAAATGAAGAGGTTCGGTTTATGAAAAAAGCGGGAATTGAATAGTGTTGTACTGTGCTTTTCTTGCGAAGGAGGGCGATCATGAGAATACGGAAACTGCGACTCTTACTAGAACAATATGGCGATACGACCCTTCGCGATATCATCGTCGAAATCTATCGTCAACTCCCGAGACAAGTCATCGAAGAGAAAGAGTTCGACGCCATGTTGACACAGTTCGTGAAGTATAAGGATTTGCAAAAAGAACAGGAACAACCGACCGTCGAACAGACGATTGCTCAGACGGAACGGTTTATTCAATTAGCATACGATCTCCAGTACCTTGAGCCAAATCCGATCGTACCGCTTCGCGAACAAAAGAATTGGTATATCACCGCAAAACGCCTGTTGAAGCATTTACGCCATTACGCTCATCGTAAAAACGGAACCCGGATTGCCTTTGAGGAATTTTTCTTTCTTCTTTCGTCGGCTGCCGGGGAAGAACCTTTATTTTTAAGTAATGATCCGTTTCGATTATTGAAAGTCTCGCAAGTCGATTTTTTTCAAGAATTAGTCGGCTATTATAAAAATGATAGTCATGGTGTCGAGTGGATGGAACGCGCCCTCTATACAGCGTTGAAGGTTCCGATGGACGTCGATACCGAGCGCAGTGACCTTTTGCTTGCCGTACTTGCCCATTGCGAGAAACCCGAACATCAAGAAGCATATATCCATTGCTTGAATGCGCATGCTAAAAAACTACAGTCGCATGTTCGGATTGATGCAGACGCTTTATCCACCTATCAAGAAATTCGTTTCGCAGAGCTACATGCTCTCATTTCCCTACGCGCGTTAGATCGAGCGGAGACGATGCTTTTCACTGAATATATCCCATATTTTTCGCATCGCTCGACTCCGTTTCGCTATTACCTCGATCTCCTCGAACGTGCTGGACTCGAACAAGAACACGAACGAATGGCACGCGTTGGTCGAAAAAAACGAATTCATTTCTAAGAGTAGATTCTTCTTATTCACACGTAGTAGACAATAAAAGGCAAGTGACGATGGAGTCGTCACTTGCCTTTTATTAGTCAGATTCATTTCAATCGGAGGCATTGACGATGCCAAGTCCAACTGTTGCGAGTAATGCAATACAAGCAAATAGGAATGCCATGTCGTTCGGTGAATCGAATCCTTCATAGATCGGTTCTTTTCGATCGACGATAATATGACTTTGTGCTCCATAATCGCCGTATGTCGTAGACATACTGATATCAGGCTCGTCATAATCCTTTGCTTCTCCTACTGTCGCATCAGCGAGAAGTAAAAAGAGTGTTAATCCAATCACGCCCCAAAGATATTTCATAATCAATTAACCTCATTTTCTTAAATAATCCATCTACTTTCCGTTTCAAAAACAATATATAAATACCTTTAATTTACTGTAAAATAATAGGTGAATAAACTTCATATAATTAAAGGAGGACTATGATTTTGTCTATCGTACATTATAATCAACTGTCACGGAATCAAAAACGACATGTTCACCAACTATTACAACATAATCAATGGGCACACGACATTCCTTTTTTTCAATTACTTGAAGGTCATCAATTCGTTTATCTCAAACATGATCTAGTCTATGCGACTCTTGGTTATCGTATTTCAAATGAAATGACTTGTCTGATGAACGGTGCCTACTCAAATATCTCCGCATTTCACCTTCTTGCGAAACACTTACATGAGTATCTTGTTCGTCAAGGTGCCCAACAAATTAAAGTACAGGTCGTTCCGCCTCAAGATGGTGCGCTATCATCGGTTTGGAAAACACTCGGATATACACTTTCTGCTGAACAATTTCGCTTAATCGGAATTTCAAATGACCGTGTATCATCTTTACGCTTTCAACCTATACATGCCCGTAATCAAGAATTATACCTCACTCTTCGAAATCACTCTATAAAAGGATGTGATCATCTTTTTCCATATCATCAAGAACATTATGAACAATTCAGCCATTCAAACACATCACCTTATTTAATATACGACCAACAATTAGTGATCGGTACACTGCTCTATCAAAAATATGGTCGTACGATTCGTCTCCTTGAAATCACGTGTTTGCCCGAGTTGAAATATCAAGGTTACGGTCGGCGAATTCTAGATACCTTTCAAGCCAAATTGTGTAAAGCAAACATCAAGACGTTCGAAACCATTTTTCATTCCACAAACTTAGATGTGTTGAGACTATACCAAAAAAGTACATTTTGCGATATCCAACTTTTTTCTCATTGGCATACGTTTCAAGTTCAAAATAAATCGTTAACCACGTAATCGTTCAATCACTTCATCGTATTCAGGTAACACATACTCCGCATCCATTTCCCGAAAATCAACATGACCCGTTTTACGAAGCACTAGCCCCATCTCGTACAACTGTTCGATATAGGCATCTCCCCATGTCAAGGCAAGTCCAGGTTGGTGATTATGAAAAGCAAGCAAGGCATCTTCAATCATTTCAGAAGCAATGGACGCTTGCATCACACGGTTCAATAAAGATTGGAACAGTACGGTTTGTCGTCCGATCAGCGCATAAAACGGGAAATAATGTTTAGCATAAACAAACGTCGCTAGATAGGCATCCGCCTCAATCGTCTTTAGTAACAATGGTGAAGCGGGACGTTGTAATCGTTCTGCAAGTCCAACGGTCGCCTTGCATTCGCACAGCTGATCCAGCACTCGAACCGTCAACTCCTCTTCGATATCGAGCAATAAGACGAGATCAAGTAGATTCAATTCATGCGTCTCCATGAATTGATCACTGCGTTGAAGATGCATCGTATAAGTAAAGTCCAGCTTTTCAGCAACAAGTGCCCACAACTCGGAATGGCGCGCCGCATATAGACCTACCGGAAAGTGAAGGGGTTGGCGGACGATCGAGCGATGCCCTTCAAGTGTATAGACTTGATTGACGTCTAGACCGTATGCTAGCAGCATTTCGAGTAACTGCTGACGATTTTGACACGTGACGAGTGTTTGGAACAGACGATCGACTTCGACGAGTGGTTGTTTCATTTCAAGCGCTATTTTTAAATGAGCAGGTGAATCCTGCTCTAGCGCCCGCTTAATGAATTGTAAGGCCTGTTGTTCCGCATCGTTCAGTTGGGCAACATGTGTCCGAAACATTTCGATGTCAAGTTCCCGGAAGGCTTGTAACGCCGGTGCAATTGATTGATTTTTTATAAAGGGTTTCCACATGATTCCCTCGACCTCCTCATTCCAGTATCTCTTCGTAGTGTACGCAATATCCTATCGTCTTGAAAGCAAAAAATGGAGAATCTTCCGTCGTTTCAGGAAGATTCTCCATTTTTTATTTTTTACCGACTTTTAAATGAGCGTTTCGAAAGACGGCATCTTGTTTTCCTGTCTTTTCAACACTTGTTCCGACAGACCCCAGGTATTCGATTTCATCCTTTGGCTGAATGAACTCATATGTGATGGCAGGTTCACCCCGAAGTCGAACGTGTATGATTTGTCGATGTCGTAAAGAGAATGATGCGCTCACTTCAAGAAAGGAGGAAGCTGATAAATCATGTTGCCGCTCTAAAATCGTCATCAACTCTTTTTCAGAGTCACGATAGTTCCCCTGCAATTGAGCATACGAAATACCGACTCCTAAAGATAGGATACCAATTAGACTAAGAGCGAAAATGACCAGCACTTTCTTCATGACTGATCCACCTCCGAAAAAGTTCATTCTACTTATTCATCGGTTCATCGATCGTCGACGTGAAGTCTTTTTTTGAATCCTTTGCGTGAAACTGCATGTCCACATGTGGAATATCATCTTCTAAATAAGGGTCGGATACGGTTTCGAAACCAAACGATCCGTAAAACCCTTCTAGGTGTGCTTGTGCCTGTAAGTAGATCGCAGCTTCTTTCTGCAAATGCACCATCGCTCTCTCCATCATTTGTCTCGCTAACCCAACCGATCGGTGAGCATGGTGAACAGCTACCCGTCCAATCGCGACTCCTTTTGTCGGGTGATCGTACATCCGAAGACATCCGACGATTTGACCACTCTCACTCCGGACGATTAGGTGTGTCGCTTGTTGATCTTGATCATCTAGCTCCGGATACGCGCACTCCTGCTCGACGACGAAGATATCCGTCCGTAATTTCAAAAGTGCATATAAGGTATCAGGTGTCATGGAGTGAAAAGACGCGAAGTTAAATTCGTACATAAAAACTCTCCTCTTTAGTTACGACAAAGTCGTGATAGTTGTCCAGCGTAAATCGTGACAGGAATGCCTCTA
Organism: Exiguobacterium sp. OS-77; assembly: GCF_000414195.2. Classification (NCBI taxonomy): domain Bacteria; kingdom Bacillati; phylum Bacillota; class Bacilli; order Caryophanales; genus Exiguobacterium; species Exiguobacterium sp. OS-77. Next base: position 2,593,507 of record NZ_DF239008.1, read on the forward strand.
AACACCGTATCTTTTTCCCAGTTCAGTCCGTTGGCACGAGCGACGTTTTGCGAAGCATGATTATCGGGATGAATGATCGAGATGATTCGATCATGCCCTCGATTGAACGCCTCCATCATTAATTGTTTTGCTGCTTCACGACCATAACCGACTTTCCAGTGCTTTGGTTCGAGCCAATAACCGACCTCTAACTCTTCTTTCCCATCGACTTCCTGCATCAATAATCCGGCGAAGCCAATCGGTTCATTCGTTTCTTTTATGAACAACAGTAAAAAACCAGTTTGTCGCTCATCCGAGTATCGCTCCAATTGCCGTTCGAACCACTCTCGTGCCTCATCTTCACTCAAGGCAATGCCTCCATTGATATAACGCATGACTTGCTCATTTTGAACAAGTGACTTATAAAAACTGAAATCCTCTTCTTCAAACGGTCGCATCCATAAACGTTCACTTTCCATCGTCATCGCCTCCTTCTATACTTCTCTTTTCCCGAGTTCTTTTCGCTTCATTCCTCTTCCTGCCCCTGCTTTCCTTGTGACATTTTTCATTACTAATCGATGACATTCACTCCCTAGTGCTTGCAATTCCCGGCATAAGTCGGTATTTTGGGAACAGTATGTTGAACAACGACCGCACGATTAATGTTAAAATATATTTTGAGCGCATGAGCGCTGGTAGGAATTCATGAAAAGGACTGAGACCATAATGACTGAACAAGTAATGACGGGACTGTATGAAGGCATTTCAAAAGAGTCCGTACTAATCAATGAACCTTTAAAATATCATACGTATACAAAAATGGGAGGAATCGCGGATTTATTCATCATTCCAACCTCTTATGAAGAAACGGCTTTTGTCGTCCGATATGCTTACGAACAAGGTATTCCCTTGACGTTGCTTGGAAACGGATCGAATCTTGTCGTACGTGACGGCGGCATCCGCGGCATTGTCCTCTCCTTTGAGAAGTTAACCGATATCTCGGTTGAAGGACATGAACTCGTTGCTCAAAGTGGTGCAGCAATCATCGAAGCGTCTCGTGTAGCTTACGCGCATCAGCTCAGCGGTCTTGAATTCGCTTGTGGGATTCCAGGAACGATTGGTGGCGCATTGATCATGAATGCGGGAGCATACGGTGGTGAAGTCAAGGATTGCCTCCATAGCGCTACTGTATTGACACGACAAGGAGAACTGTTGAACATTTCGCATGATGAACTCGAACTGGGATACCGGACAAGTTGCTTCTCGAAGAAAGAATACATCATCCTCGAAGGTCGATTTGCCTTAACAGAGGGTGACCCAGCACTAATCAAGGAAGTCATGGATGATTTGACGCATAAGCGAGAAACGAAACAACCACTCGAGTACCCTTCTTGTGGTAGCGTCTTTAAACGTCCAGAAGGCTATTTTGCAGGGAAGCTGATTCAAGATAGCAACTTACAGGGAACACGCATCGGTGGCGCTGAAGTGTCCAAGAAACACGCTGGTTTCATCGTCAACGTCGAGAATGCGTCAGCATCCGACTATATCGCGCTCATTCGTCATGTCCAAGAAACGGTTCAAGAAAAATTCGGTATCTTACTTGAGACAGAAGTGAAAATTATCGGTGAAGAAGCATAACAAGAATCTTACAAGAAAAGGTGAGCTCCGTATTCGGACTCACCTTTTTGTTCGTTTAGATTGACCAGTTTCCGTCACGCATGACTGATTCACGCGTTCCGTCTGCAAGTTCTCCTTCAATCGATAGATCCGCTGATCCAATCATGAAGTCGACATGCGTCATCGAGTCGTTCGCGCCTTGTGCTTCTAGTTCTTCTGCTGAAAGGCTAGGACCATTTTCGAGACACGTCGAGTACGCACGACCAATCGCTAAGTGGCATGAAGCATTTTCATCAAACAATGTATTATAGAATAGGATACCCGAGTCAGAAATCGGCGAACGGTGTGGCACGAGCGCAACTTCTCCAAGATAACGTGCACCTTCATCAAGTGAAATCAAGTCATCTAATGCTTCTTGACCCTGTTTCGCTTCCGCTTTAACGATTTTTCCGTTCTCGAACCAGAGTGTGAACTCATCAATCAAGTTCCCACTATAGCTAAGCGGTTTTGTGCTCGAGACGTGTCCGTTGACTCCTGTCTTTTTCGGTAACGTGAACACTTCTTCTGTCGGCAGATTCGCGATGAAATCAACACCATCTGCATTCGGACCACCGCCACCTAACCAAACATGACGTTCTGGTAATTCGATTGATAATTCTGTTCCTGGAGCTGTGTAGTGCAATGTTTTGTATTTCTTCTCTGTCAGGAATTTTGCTTTTGAACGCAGATTATGATCATGATCCGCCCATGCAGCGACCGGATCCGCTTGATCGGCACGTGTAGCCTTTAAAATAGCTGACCAGAGCTCTTCAACAGCATTCTCTGAATCAGGGAATACTTTCTTCGCCCAGCTTTCAGAAGGTGCTGCTACGACACACCAGCTGACATTGTCACTCATGACGAACTTCCGCCAATTAGCAAGAGCGACACCGGCTGCTTTATTCGCACGTGCGATTCGGCTCGAGTCCACGCCATTCAATAAATCCGGATCTTCACTGACGACCGATAAGAACGCTGTCTTTTCTTCTGCCAGTTGGTCGTAACGTGCTTTTAACCAATCCGGGAACGTATCAAACGACTCTTCCGGTGCATCGAAATAACGGATTTTCGTCATCTCATCATCTGACCATTGTACATATACTTGCGTAGCTCCTACTTCGTAGGCGACACGCGTGATTTCACGAACGAGCGGCAAATTTTCGATTCCTGCACGCACCTCGAGTTGTTGTCCTGGTTGTAGATTAATTCCCGTACGCACGGCTAAAGACGCGTATTGTTGTAATTCTGCTTGTGTCGGCATTATGTAATCCCCTTTCTTGTATCTTTATTTTCACGAAATAGTTGCAATTTTGCAAGAAATAAGGCGAAACTAGAAAGAGAAGAGAAGGAGGCATCACCATGGAATTCACACCCGGCGATTTTAAATCGGCTTATACGTATTTTCACCGACAGGCACTCGACCTCGTTGGTGATGAAAAAGCACAGCAAGAATTGTTAGTTCGAGCAGAAATCGGACTTGCGCACTTGACGCAAGATATCGCGTCTACAGAAAGCTCGGACATCGAACGCGAGGCAGAACTCGTCCTTTATTTTCAATTAAAACAACTGCTTGAAATGCTTCGTGCTCTCTATCAGAAAAAATTCGAAATGCATGCGGAGCAGGAACAATTGTTATTGACGGCCGTTCTGTACTTTACGTCTCCTGTTGACGCCTTACCGGACGATAACGTCCTCGGGCTCTTCGATGATGCACAAATCGTCGAGACGATTTACGAAGAACTGGCTGCAGACGTCGATCGCTTTCAACATATGGAATGAATGAAAAAAGCAGCTGTCGCGACAGCTGCTTTTTGATTATGCATTTTGTTTCGAAGCAATATGAACAGGTGTCGTGGATTGACGTGATTCATCTACTTCTAATTTTTCTTTATTCAGCCACGTATAGATCATTCCCATGAAGACTGCTCCACCAATGATGTTTCCAGCTAAAGCTGGCAACAGGTTATGCATCGCTCCGGCAAATGTGATCGTATCCGGATGTGGTACGACTAACGCAATGGAGAACAAGGCCATATTGGCGATGACGTGATCAAATCCAGATGCGAAGAAGACTGCGACCAGTACCATCATCATCATGATCTGCGCCAACTCATTCTTCATGTTCTTTGGAATGAAAATCGCTAAACAGACCATCCAGTTACAGAAGATAGCTCGTGTGAAGATTTCCCACGTCGTATGGTGGATCTTCGTTTCTGAGACAGAAAATAACCAGTTGTTCATACCAAGCTCTTGGATGATTCCTGTTTGAGAAAAGAGTAGCGCAAATGCTAATCCTCCAAGTCCATTTCCAATCAGACAGATCAACCAGACCTTCATCGTATCCATCTTCGTCGTATAGCCGCGCATCGTCGCCGTCGTGAAATACATCGTATTTCCTGTGAACAGCTCTGCCCCACCGTAAACGATCAGGACGAGTGCCACTCCGAAGGTCAGTCCACCAACAAGTGTCGCAGCAGGTGACTCCGCCATATATAGACCGTTAATTGCTTTTAAGGTAAAAATAATTGCAAATCCAATGAAAATCCCTGCTAGCATGGCACGAACTAAGTACTCGAGAGGACGCATTTGTAGCATGCGCGTCGACTTGATTGCTTTATTCCGTAATCCTTCTAATGCTTCTACCTCGTTCATCGTAGAAACCTCTCTTTCTTTTGTTCAACACTTCACAATGTTTGTTCATTTATTATCATACTTCCATCTTAAAAGATGTTCAAGTATTGAATAGACCTGTTTTATCGTTTTTATAAAAGAACGAGATGTAAACGATATCATTGTGTCGAGATTGTGAAAAATGCCTTTTCTTGCTTTATACAACTAATTAGTTTGAATTCGTAGTCGTGATGCGAAGCGTTCAAAGAAAGTATTTCGCCTTGATGCATCGAGCACATAACCATCAATGACAACCCGATTAAAGCGTCTAGAAGAGGAAGTAGCTCGTTCAATATCGGTCGGAGTGTAGGCGTCGAATGTTTTCCGGTCCATCGTAAAATCTGCACCTGAATACGGATCCGTGTAGTAAATTTCGAGATCGGTCAAATCAGGAATCGTTGAAAATAAAACAAGTGTATGATGCATCAGCACTTTAGATAACCGAGCTTTCAAAAAATCCTGATTCACTTGTAGTGTTCCAGTATCGGTACCAATCCAGGCTTGTCGCTCTTTTCCTGTAACCTCATAAACAAGCCGCAACGATTCCCCTTCGACATCTACCTGTTTTAATTCTGATGAGAACGGAAGTTGTTCGGCTAATTGACGAACCGCTACCGTATTCATCATCGAAGCACCCACTTGTCTCGCTACGAGATCTCCATCATGCCAAATAGACGTTCGATTTTCTTCATCCGATGGTTGAAAAATGCGAATACCAATTAGTATTACTAAACAAATACAACCAATAAGCAAGAACGTTTTTTTCATTTTCATCACCTTCCTAAAAAAACGTACCCTTTTTCATCTTTTTTCATAAGAAGGGTTGAAATTTTATGCATATGGGCGTACTCTTGCAGGCAGATACTCACAGAAGGAGGAGCATGAGGTCACTCATCATATTGCCATGACTACAACACACCCACAGAAAAAGAGAGTTGAAAAAATTAGTTTTTTAATCATCGGTACATTGCTTTATTCCCTTTACATCAGTTTACTACTATCTCCAAATGATATCGGATCAGGCGGTATCATGGGGATCACACTCATCATCCAAGAGCTCTTCCACACGCCAATCGGTTTAACGCAATTGCTTTTAAACATCCCACTCTTCCTTTTAGGTTTTCGTTTTCTGCGTAAACGGTTCATGTTCTTATCCGGCATCATCGTCGTTGCTTCCTCTTTTTTAATCGACTGGATTCCGACTCAAATTGTTCCGGAATCTTTAAATGATCCGCTCGTCGCCTCCATCTTTGCCGGTCTAGTCTCTGGACTTGCGATGGCATTGATTTTCTTCGGTGGTGCTTCAACTGGAGGGCTTGATATTCTTGGAAAATTTTTCTTCGCTCGTTTTCATAACTGGCCACTTCCTCGCATATTTCTGATGCAAGATCTTGTCATCTACATCCTTGTTTGGTGGGTGTTTGACTTAAAACACGTTATGTACGCGCTCATCATGAGCTTCGTTCGCGCCAAAGCCCTTCAGACGGTTTACAGTTTCTATTCTGCTTCTAAGCAATGTATCATCATTTGTGAGAAAGCAGATGAAATCAATGAAGTCATTACAAAAGAACTCGGTCGTGGTGTCACGATTCTCGATGCACGTGGAGGATATTCCAACCGAACGAAAAAAATGGTCTATGTCGTCGTTCAAAATAATGAAATCGTCCGTTTGCAAGAGATCGTCTCTTCCGTTGAGCCAAATGCATTCGTTACATTCTCAGAAATTCATACGGTTTTCGGAAACTATAAGGAACATTCCTATTCGTTTTAACCAAGCGCAGCCAAGCTGCGCTTTTTCTTCTACATAAAACAGCTTCTCGGATTGCACTAGCTTTCCTGCTTTTTTATTCAGAATACTGACTTCTTACTTTCCTATCCCTATTCAAAAAATAGACAGGCTTCACTTTTCTTGTAATAGTAGTTAAGCTAATGACATGTCTTTTTATTTAAAGGAATGATTGCATGCACTCACTATGGCGTCAGCGTGTTCTGCTGATTCTTTTGATCAGTTTATTTGCCTCTATACCAATCATTTATGCCTTATCTGGTTATCGGACAATTGCGGCGATGACAGCGCAGATGAAGGATCATGATATACCGTTAATTAATCAAGTCGATCAGTTGGTTGAACATAATCGAGATCGAGCAAACGCAGTCCGCGGCCTCTTATTGTACGAAGATAATCGTTATATTGAACAATATTATTTTTCGACTTCGAAAATTCATGACTTACGTAATAGTCTGAATCAATCTTCAACTACTCCAGGAACAATTAAAGATCTTCTTCGTCGCAACAATGTCTGGGAGTCAGAAATCGAACGGGTTTTCGTCGTATATGAACGCCAAAGTCCAGCAGCAGCAAAACGTCTCGCCAGACAATCGACTCAAACGACTCAGACGATCCTTGAAGACTTATCACGTGTAAAAGATGATTTATATCGAACGCTTCAGGCAAAATTACAACAATCGGATGCGTTAATTGCTACATATAAATGGATGTGCCTCGGCCTGTCAATTCTGTCCTTTTTGATGATTAGTGCAACGATTTTTTTCTTCCATCGCTTCGTTCCTGCCATATCAGAGAAATCAGCACAAGAATAAACAAAAAGGAGCTGACTCAAAAGTCAGTCTTTACAAAGATAAGGGTGGCAGATCATCATTCTGCCACCCTTATCTCGTAACAAAAAGAATGACGCTTCACACGCCACTTCTACAGGAACAAGCGCGATTTTGCGCTATCAGAGACGAACAAGACCCGCTTTTCTGCTGGAATGAAGCAAGAAAGCCAGCTTGTGTCTCGCCTGAGGAAAGGGTCTGAAAAGATGAGTTATTCTTTTTTCGAGTCAGCTTCTTCAGATTATAGAGGCGTCATCTTGATTGACAGGACGAGGTCGATGCTTGTCCTAGGAAAACGATCCGAGATGAACAAAAAAAGCGCAGCAATAGCTACGCTTTTCGTTATTCTAAAGAATCATTCACGTACTGCTTTTTCCCTCATGCACATGTTCCATAGCCATATGCACAAGCGATGAGACATGATGATCATCCAGGGAATAATAGACGACTTTGCCTTCTTTTCGGAACTTGACGAGTCCTTGTTTCAACAAAGACCGAAGATGGTGAGACGCCGTCGCAATCGAACAGTCGACAGAGGCTGAGACATCACAAACGCATAGTTCTTCTTCAATCGTCAACGCATAAACGATTCGCAGTCGTGTCGCATCCGAAAGAATCTTAAATAGCTTTCCGATTTCAAGTGTTGGGATCGTATCCACGACTTGTCCGATTTCAGACGCACGTTGTTCGTCAATCGCAATCGTTTCACAACGGGGAATATCCATGTCCGTCACCTCGTTTTTACCTATATTGCACCATGGGAAAACAGAACATTGCAAGTTTAGCGCATGCGCCTACGAATGAGCCAAAATACAAACCATCCTCCAACATAATCTCCGATATCCCAGACGATTCGATTTTGATCGACAGCGCGTACGCCGATATCAATGATTTTCGTACTCTCTAATCGGTTCGAATAGCGCTGTCGTAGCCGAGTCGGAATCGGTAGACGAAGAAGTACCCGGTAATAGATGTCTAAATGAGTATGTCCCCAAATTTCCGTCGCAATCGAGCTCGTTTTAATATACAACGGACGTTTGTAGCGTCTTTCATACTTTTCTTTCAATAAAAGGGCCATCTCATAAGATATACGATTAGGACGCGGAAATAAGACTTTTCCTAGATGGTAGATCCCCTGATTATCGACTCGAATGATTTGTGGTTCTAACCGATATCGAATCCAATAGCCGCGAAAACGGATCGTCTGCCATTTCAATACAATCACCTCTGAACGGATTATACCCTGTTCTGAAGTGATTGATGCCATTCTCGCACAGCATCTGTCATTTGCTGCGCAGCGAGTTGCCGATCTTCTTTAGCGAAAATTTCTGAAATGACGGCGTACCCTTCTAGCGGGATGGGAAGGGTGGAGACATTTGTTGCTGTGATTCCACCAATACCGATTAGAGGTAATCGTACGGCTTCCCGAATCGCCTGAAGCATCGTATGCGACATGGAATCAGCGTCCGCTTTGGATGACGTCGCAAATAGAGATCCCACGCCTAAATAAGAGGCTCCGTCTCGTTCTGCTTCAATCGCTTGTGCAACAGTGGCTACCGACACACCAATTACAGCATCTGGTAAAAGGCGACGTGCTGCGGTTAAAGGAATGTCTTCTTGTCCGATATGCAAACCAGCTCCGACGAGTAACGCGATATCGATCCGGTCATTGATGATCAAAGGAATGTCGTGTCGATCCGTCAGTCTCTTCAACCGAACTGCCTGATCGTAGAATTCCTTTCCTTGTGCGGTTTTTTCTCGTAGTTGCACGATCGTCGCACCACCTAAAACAGCTTCCTCAACGACCGTCTCGATCGCGACGCCAGGATGGTACCGACGATCCGTCACTGCATAGATGGAGTAATCAATTGACACGTTCTGTCACCTCCACCAGTTCTTGCTCCGTCATGAGGCTGATCGCATTGAACAATTCTCGTTTAAAATCACCAAGACCTTGCGCAGAGACTGCTTGTTCTCCTGCTTTTCCCATGACGAATGTTCCGTGAACAGCCGCCTCAAACGCCGTATATCCTGCGCCGAGGAAGCTCGCAATCAAGGAAGCCGTCATACAGCCCGTACCCGTGATGTCTCCTAGACGAGGTGTTCCTACATGTAATTCCATTTCGCGCGTTCCATCCGTGATATAGTCGTTCGGACCTGTCACGACGAGGACAGATTTGTGTTTGCGAGCGAATGCACGAATACTTTCTCGATCCATCATTGCATCTCCCGCAGCATCGACTCCCTTAGTTCGTCCGTCTTCCCCAAGTAACGTCTTGATTTCAGAAGTATTTCCTTTGATGACCGTACACCCGAGATCAATGAGTTCTTTAGAAAAGGCAGTACGTAATGTCGTTGACCCTGCTCCAACTGGATCAAGAACGATCGGGACATTCAAACGTCCCGCTTCACGGGCTGCAAGTCGTTGAGCTGCTTGCATGTCTGCATCGATCGTACCAATGTTTAAGACAAGGGCTTGCGCGAGTCTAACCATCTCTTCTACTTCGCGAATGTCTTCCGCCATGACGGGTGATGCTCCAACAGCGAGTGTGACGTTTGCGCAGTCGTTGATCGTTACCGTGTTCGTCAGATGGTGAATGAGTGGTTTGTGTTCAAGAATGGTCGTAAACATGTGTATCCCTCCAAAGTGAATGAAAATGATGTGTCGGTCCAATACCTTGTCCGAGAGCAAATCCATGACGAATCGCCTCCGTGACATAGCTCTTTGCTTGTCTTACACTATCTGTAAAATCTTCTCCAAGCGCCATCCGCGCCGCAATCGCCGCAGATAAGGTACAACCAGTTCCATGAGTATGTTGATTGTCTAACCGTTCCGATGTGAAGCGGTGTTCTACTTCCCCATCAAACAACAAATCCGTCGCAGCTCCTGAGAGATGTCCACCTTTTAGTAATACTGCCCCTGTCTGTGTAGCTAATTGATGCATCGCCAGTCGCATTTCATCTAGATTGGTGACCGATCGTCCTGTTAAACGCTCCGCTTCCGGTAAATTTGGTGTGACGAGTGTCGCAAGCGGTAAAAGCTCCGAAATCAATGCTTGTTCAGCCTCCGTCCGTAATAAGGCATGTCCCCCTTTAGCGACCATGACGGGATCTAATATGATCGGAACTGTCTGTTTGCGGAGATGTGTAGCAATGAGACGAATCGTCTGCGCATTCGAGACCATTCCGATTTTGATCGCATCGACACGAATGTCTGAAAAAATCGACGTTAACTGGGCATCTACGATTTCTGGAGATAACTCTTCCACCGCTTGAACACCCAACGTATTTTGCGCCGTGACAGCTGTCAGGACGCTCATTCCATAAACGCCTAAAGCTGAAAATGTTTTTAAATCTGCTTGAATCCCAGCTCCACCACCGGAGTCGGATCCCGCAATCGTCAGTACATGTTTCATATTCTTTTCACCTTCCCATCGAGCAATATAAGGGAGTCGTGACCGACAAAAAAGCGTCGACCGCTGTAAAAAAGCAGTCGACGCTATACGAAAGCGTTATACACGCATTCCGGTATCCGTTCGGCTCAACTTTCCTACGCTGGTATTATCCAGTTCAGGTAATAGGGTCGAAAACAGATTGGTTTTCCTCTCAGCCGGATTCCTCCAGCTCCCCTAGTTGCTCAAGTATTCGTTTCGCCTTAACTGTAGCATAGGAAAGAAAAAAAAACGAGCCGAAGCCCGTTTTGATTACAGATATGCCAATGGATTGACTGCATTTAAAGGAGAAGAAGCACTGTATTGATAGCCTCCGACATGTAGTTCGAAATGTAAGTGTGGTCCTGTTGAATTCCCTGTACTACCAAGTGTTCCGACTTGCTGACCTTGAGAGACCGTTTGTCCTGCATGAACAGATAATGAGCTCATATGAGCGTAAACCGTCGTATAGACTTTTCCATCCAAGAAATGTGAAATCATGACGTGGTTTCCGTAAGGTCCACCACCTGATGCTGTAATGACGGTTCCGGCTGCTGCTGCGACGATCGGAGATCCGACGGGACCTTTGAAATCGACGCCATTATGGAATGTATAACCGTTTGCTCCACTAGCTGGTCCGAATCCTTGTGATACCCCACCAGAAGATGGTCGGACAAATTTCCCACCACCTGAAGCGATTGGTGTTGTATCTGAACTTGTTGATTCTGTATTCTTATTGGCTTGTTTTGCTGCTTGAGCACTTGCTTTAGCCGCTTTTTCAGCTGCCGCTTTCTCTGCTGCTGCTTTTTCAGCCGCTGCTTTAGCCGCTGCCTTCGCTGCCGCAATCGCACGTTCTTGCGCTTCGAGAGTCGCTTGCAGTTCTTTTGCGTCTAACAGTTCTGTCGTAAACTTCGTCTTCCCTTTTCGTAATTTTTTGAGTGTAGCACTACGCTCTTTCATTTGAACTTTTAACGCTTTTTTTTGTTCAAGCAATACTTTCTTTTCTTGCATTTGCTCCGCTTTTTTCTCAACAAGTGCTTGTTTTGCTTCTGCTAATTTTTGTTGTGTCGCGATGTAATCTGAAATCATTTTATCATCTTGTTCAGCAATCTTTTTACCCGCCATGACACGGCTGAATAAATCACCTAAATCCTTTGATCCAAAAATGACTTCTTCCCACTTAATCGAGTTTCCATCGTTTTCTTGGAAAACACGTAAACGATCACCGAGTAGTTCTTCCTGCTTCTGTAGCATCTCCTCGTAACGAACGATGTCTGCCTTTAACTCATCGATTCGATTGCTTAACTGTTTAATTTGTTTATTTTTTTCGGAAACTTGGAAAATCTTTTCGTTAATCGCTGCGTCGATTCGATTGATTTGACGTTGTTCTTTTGAAATTTTAGCTTCTTGCTTTTTAATCTCTTTTTCTAATTTACGTTGTTCAGCGGCATTTTCAGCCTTTTTTTCTTTAATCGTTGCTGCCGCGATCGGTTGTGTACCTGTTGTAAGTAATGCCCCTAAAACAATGGTAGAAATTAGTTTTTTTAGCATATATCGTTTTCCTCACTTATGTATTTTCATTTTTTATTATAGTATTCAAGTTTCTCTCATATCTGAAATAGATTATAGCACCCTAATCGTTTCAAAAAAATTTCATTTACATTTCAAGTGAAAACGTTTTTTTGTAATATATATATTTCTTATCAAATATAAAAAAAAGAATCGTTGCATATGCAACGATTCTTAACTGTTTAAAACATAGTCATTGGATTTACTGAGTTAGCTGGACCTGTTGCACTGTAGCTGTATCCACCAACGTGAATTTCGAAGTGCAAGTGTGGACCTGTTGAGTTTCCTGTGCTACCACGTGTACCGATTTGTTGACCTTGGCTGACGCGTTGACCTGCACTAGCGTTCAATGAACTCATATGTGCATAGACTGTCGTATATGTCTTCCCGTTCAATTGGTGAGCAATCATGATGTGATTTCCGTAAGGTCCGCCACCTGATGCTGTAATGACTGTACCAGTTGCAGCTGCCACGATTGGCGTGCCAACTGGACCACCGAAATCAATCCCGTTATGGAACGTATAACCGTTTTCTCCGCCTGCAGAACCATACCCTTGTGTCACAGCACCAGCAGTTGGATGAATGAAGAGTCCGCCTGATGATGGTGACGGTTTAGGTGTCGCAGGAGCTGACGGTGCTGGCGCAGTTGGTGCTGGTGTAGATGGTTTTGGTGCCGATTGTTTAGTCGAACCAGAAGGTTTTGCTGACTGCGCTGCCTTCTCTTGTGCTGCTTGCTGAGCTGCCGCTTCTTTAGCTGCTTGTTGTTCCGCTTCTTTCTGAGCTGCTGCTTGAGCTGCTTCAGCCTCTGCCCGTGCTTTTGCTTCACGTGCCGCTTGAGCTTGACGCTCTTTTTCGATTCGAGCTTCTCGTTCACGCGCTGCTTTTTCAGCTGCAATCGCTTTTTCTTGAGCGATCAAAATTTGCTGGACTTCTTTTGCATCCATCAATTGTGTTTCGAACTTTTCTTTTTTCTTACGTAGTTCTTTTAAGCGTTTGTTCCGCTCTTTTAATTGTGATTCAAGATCCGCTTGTTGACGTTTTAATTCTTTTTTCTCAACGACCAACTGCGCTTTCTTTTCTTTTACTTTTTGTTGCGCATCCGCTAATTGCTTTTGCGTATTTTGGTAATCCGTGATCATTTTATCATCTTGTTTTGAAATGGATTTCCCTGCCATGACACGGCTTACGAGGTCACCAACGTTTTTAGCGCCAAAGATGACTTCTTCCCATTTAATTGAGTTTCCATCATTCTCTTGCATGACACGAAGACGATCACCGAGTAGTTTTTCTTGGCGTTTTAGTTTCGCTTTATATTTCTCGATTTCTTTTCCAAGCTCAACGATTTCACGTTCTGTTGCTTTGATTTGACGATCTTTTGTTTCGACAGCAAAGATTTTTTCGTTCAACGCTTCGTCTAGTCGATTGACTTCTTGCTGTGTTTTAGAGTATTTTTTTACCTTCTTGATTAACAGAAGACTCTAAGTTTTTTTGCTTTTTAGCATTGTCTTGTTGCTGTTGTTCGTTTTTGGCTTTCTGTTCACTTAAATCGTCTGCTGCTGCAAAATGAGGTGCTGATGAAAGAACTAGTGCGGAAACGATGAGCGACGCGAACGTTTTTTTCATGTAGTATTCCCTCTTTTTCTGTAGTGTATGTTTTATGATTTATCGTAGAATATTTAAGTTAAATTTAAATTCTGTAATCTTTTTTCTTTTTTATAAGAACGTTTTTGATTATAGCATTCATTCCTCTTCCATAATATTTCAGTGATATTTCAATTTAAATAAATCTTTCCTCTTCTATGTAATAGAAACATTTGGAAGGTAACTCATCGTTGCAACTTTGGAGTGTTTTTGGGAAACTGAAGCGAACAGAAGGAGGATATCATATGAAATTAGACCACACTGGAATTGCCGTTCGCGACATGCAGGAAGCCATTTCATTTTATACAAACGTACTTGGAGGAACCTTAACAAAAGAGTACTCGAATCCTGCGCCAGGTGTCGCTTCCAATATTGCGGTCATCGAGTTCGATGATGCGCACATCGAGTTGTTAACGCCAACAAGTCCGGATAGTCCAATCGCACGTTTTTTAAAACAACGCGGGAAAGGTGTCCACCATATTGCTTATCGTGTAGAGAATTTAGATCAGGCGATTGAAGAAGCAAAACAACGAGGCTTAACATTTTTAGAAGATACGTATCGAACGACGCCGTTCGGACGACGACTAATTTATATGAATCCTCGTCATTCACACGGCGTCATTACGGAACTCTGTGATTATCCAGAAAAACCCCTAAAAAAAAAAAAAAAAAAAAAAAAAAAAAAAAAAAAAAAAAA
>NZ_DF239008.1:2607785-2639239 GCF_000414195.2 Exiguobacterium sp. OS-77
ACAACACTGCGTTATCGCAGTGCTGATTTTTGTTCTATACCATTAGCCAAGTTTTGCAACGATTTCCCGGTTGAATGCAGGAATATCATCTGGTTGACGACTTGAGACGAAATTATCGTCGACGACGACTTCTTCATCTGCAAAGTCCACACCAGCATTTTCTAAATCAATTCGAATTGATTTATAACCTGTCATTTTTCTTCCTTTGACGATTTTTGCATTAATCATCAATTGTGGTCCATGGCAGATCGAGAAAATTGGTTTTTTCGACATATCGAATTCTTCGACGAATGAGATAAAACGCTCGTCTTCTCGAAGTAAATCTGGTGAAAAACCGCCTGGAATCAGGAGAGCATCGTAGTCTGCTGCTGAAGTCTCATCAATCGAGAGATCAACATTTACTTTTGCCTCTTCCTGTTTGCCGACGAGTTCTGCACCTTTTTTAGCACCAATGACAGTGATCTCGTGCCCTGCTTCTTTTAATGCATCAACCGGTCCTGTGAATTCTACATCTTCAAAATGATCGGCGAGTACGACTGCTACTTTTTTAGACATGTGATTCATCCCCCAAGTTGTTTGATTTAAATCGGATCTTCTCCGCGATCTCGTGGAGAAACCGTATCATCTGGCATTTCGTCTTTTCCTTTTAGGATTTCCTTTTGTTGCTCCTCTGTCAGTTTCCGTTCTTTATCCGACAGACGATCCCGTTCATCTTCAAACTCTTCATTTGGACGATCGGTTTCTTTCGGTGCCATGGAAAACCCTCCTTATGATTCGTCGATTATGCTTATAGTGAATCGACGACTTTAACAGAAAGATCAACATCAATGTTGCCACGTGTCGCTTTTGAGTACGGGCAGAAATTGTGTGTCTTCTCTAGTAAGTCTTCGGCTTCTTCCTGTGATACGCCAACGACCTCGACGACGAGTTTCGCTGCAATTTTTACACCGTTATCCGCTTCATCCTGTAAGAGGCTGACTTCTGAATTCGTCCGCGTCTCGACTCGTTTTTTTGCTTGGCGCGCCATTAAGTTATAGGCACCATCAAAACAAGCGGCATATCCTGCTGCGAATAACTGTTCCGGGTTTGATGTCGGAATGTCTTCTTTGCCTTTTGTTCCTGGCATGACTAAATCGAGATTAATGACGTTATCGTCTGAAGCGACTTTCCCGTCGCGACCACCGACTGCAGATGCACGTGAAGTAAGAATGACGTTTGACATGATAGAAAACCCCTTTTCCTGTTGAATTAAAAAATGCTTTTTTTGCCACATAGACAGTAATACCCGTCACTGAGGGAGATAAACACAAGATGTGTCTATCACCTTAGCTAATCATTTTTTAAGTAGACAAAAAAAGACGATGAACTCGAAGTTCATCGTCTTGCACATTCTATTTCTTATCCAATCTCTTCTGTTGCAGTTTCTTCTTGATCAGGCAATTGAAGATAAATCGATTTCACTTGATGATTATCGACTTCCATGACTTTGATCGTGTATTCCTGATAGCGGAATTCTTGACCACTCGACACTTCCGTATCCTGTGCCATGACCCAGCCACCAATCGTATCGATGTCTTCTTCTTCAATTCCTAAGTTAAAGCGTTCATTTAGGTCATCAATCAAGACACGGCCTGAGATGCGGTATAATCGCTCATGAATTTGTTCGATATCTGCTTTCTCATCTTTATCGAATTCATCTCGGATTTCTCCGACGATTTCTTCCAAGATGTCTTCCATCGTGATGACACCAGCCGTACCACCGTATTCATCGATGACGAGTGCCATCGGTGTCCGTTCCACCTGCATTTTCAGCATGGCATCTTGAAGCGGCGAATATTCGGATACAATCGGCAAGTTGTGGATGTAATAGCTTAATGCTTTTCCTTTATTCGCCATATGATCCGTAAATAATTGTTTCGCATTGATGAAGCCAAGGATTTTATCCTTATCTCCTTCTTCCGCTACTGGGTAACGTGTGAACTGATACTCTTCAACGAGGCGAATGATGTCCTCCATCGATGCATCGTTCGAAATCGTGATTAAGTCCGTCCGCGGTAACATGATGTCTTTCGCGATCCGCTCATCGAACGAGAAGATGTTCTGCATGTAGGAAAGCTCAGTCTGGTTGATTTCTCCACTCTTATAACTCTGTGTCATGATGATTTTAATCTCTTCTTCAGAATGGACTTCTTCGTGTCCCGCTGGCTCGACGCCAAACAACCGAAGAATGATTCGTGCTGAACCGTTCAATGTCCAGATGAAAGGTTTCATGATTTTACCGAACCAATATAGTGGTGGCGCGAGTAACATCGTGATCGCTTCCGTTTTTTGAATCGCTAAAGATTTTGGAGCAAGTTCTCCAAGCACGACATGAAGAAACGTTACAATCGAGAATGCAAGAACGAACGAAATGATCGTCGAGACGGAGTTCGGAATGTCAATCTCTTCGAACAACATACCGAGAATCGCACCTACCGTTGATTCTCCTAACCACCCGAGACCAAGCGCTGTCACGGTAATTCCAAGTTGACAGGCCGATAAATAATAATCCAAATTCTCAAGTAGCCTCTTCGCCACTTTCGCAGTCTTGCTTCCTTCTGTAATCAACTGATCGATTCGAGACATTCGCATTTTGACGACCGAAAATTCGGCAGCTACAAAAAAAGCGGTTAAGACGATGAGTAGTGCAATGACGAGTAGCCGAATGATGATCGTCGTCGTGTCGAATGTCTCCATTGAGTGTGTACTGTCCAATCGTTTCCCCGAAGAAAGGGGATTCACCTCCATTAATATAAAGCCAGATGCCGAGGCATCTGGTGGTTTACAGCAAAAAGAAGCTTCAGACTTTCAAAGCTTCCCTACTTTTTCATATTCATACTATAACGGAACTTTCATAAAATGTGTACTTGAAGACATCATTTCAGACCGTCAGACGACATAGAGAATAAAGATTACGATCATGAGTAACATCGCGATTCCCTTTAATAAGGCACTTGATAAGATACCAAGGACTGTTCCGATCCCAACTGAAACCGAGGTTTGCCATGTTTTTTTACTAATGATTTTTTCCGTCAAGATGGCAAAGACAAACGGGAAAATTAATAATCCGATACCTGGCAAAATAAACGGTCCCGCAATCAATCCGACTGTCGTTGCAATCTTAGCCGCTTGTGAGCCTCCTCGTCGATCGACGGTGTAGGCGCTGACGAGATAATCGAGCGTAAATAAGAGAATGATGAAAATCGCTTGAATCACCCAAAAACTAATCGATAGTTCAGAGAACCCGAATCCGAATCCATAAATCAAAAAACCAACTACTAAAATCGGCGCACTTGGGATGATCGGATACACGAGACCTGCAAAAGCGACTAGAAAACAGACGACGATCAGACTCCATAACAAGATTGTCACTTTCTATTCCTCCCTTCTTTTGATTCTCTTGCCCTTTTTACGTCGAAGGGGAGACAAAAGTTTCATTCAACGCCCGATGGATTTGATTTTGTAAAAAATCACGATCCCAGTCGTTCATTGTTTCAAAATGTACTTCCGAACAGATGTATGGAATGAATCGTTGAATCGTTTCATAGTGAGCAGGTAAGGCTTGTCGCTTCATCGTTCCAAGCGACTCGAGCATCGTCGCGAGAACTGAAATATCCTCTGCTCCGTAATGTCGGAGTTGATAAAACGTCGTGTACAACAATTGTTGGTAGGTTTCCCTGACGACGATATGTTGCTGGTCCTTTCCAACAACTAGTACACCATCTGGTATTACGGCATACTGTCGCATTAAGTCACCAATGATCCGAACCGCATGTCTCGCTGTATTCGGATCATTGATTCCTGGAGAAATCGCACGTAAAGCAACTTCACTTAATTTTTCAAGAACAAATGCAAAATCCTGTTCTGAAGATTTCGTCGGTCCAATTAAGATACTTTCATTGATATCCCGGCAAGTCGCCCGTCCGATGGCTTCTCCCTCTGTTACGAATGAGCCGACCGTTCGATCAATATACACGCGGTCTTTCTGATCAAAAGCATCATAATCGACTGCTTGAATATATCCGGTTCGAGTTGCCTGAATAAGATGTGGATAATTTGTCGTCATCTTTCTTTCAGTAATCTTTTGTTCTCCCGATTCTAGATGTTCGACTTGCCGTTTCAATAATTCGTTCCCTTCTTCGTGTAATCGATCCAGTAATGTCGTCACGCGAATCGACTGGCTGACGATATGAATGAATGCGACGAATGCCACGATCGATATCAACACGACGAGAACCGCTACTGTTGAAGCGACGACACTCGTCTTCAAAGCCGGACGAAGAAAAAAGAGCATCGTCATCGAGTAACTGACCGCTCCAATGAATATACCGAAGATGTGTTGCACTTGCCGATTCTCGATGAAGTTAGGCAATGTTCGTGGTGAGAATTGTGATGAATAGGTCGTCAATACGACAAGAATGGTCGAGAACGTGAACGTCATCATGGCGAGCAGTCCGGTAAAAACCGAACTATGGATCGTCTGTGCTAAGCCAAGTGTCGTTTGCCACTCTTTTGGAAACCAGTCCGATACATACACATCCAACCACGTCACAATCCCTGTTAATCCAATCCCAATGAGACCATATAACAATGGCCACCACCAGTTGATTTCTCGAGACAGGACTTTCAGCTTCTTCAAAATAAAATCCCTCCTTTTTATAGCACTATATTGATTGAATTCCTGATTTAAAGCGCTTTAAAACCCATCTGCCTGACTGATTTTGAGCAATATATTTGGTCGAAGTGCACGGATGTGTTTTACTTCTTTTCATAACGTGAATAACTTAATTGTTATGAAAACGAATGGGAGATGAAATGATATGGCTCAACAAAACGAAGCAACATTGCATACAGATTTCACGAAGATTTACATTGATGGTCAGTGGCGCACAGGCGCAAGTGACAGCAACATGACGAACACGAATCCTTTCACGGGTGAAGAGCTCTTTACAATCTCTGCAGCGAATCAACAAGATTTAGATGACGCATATGAAGCGGCTCAAGTCGCTCAAAAAGACTGGGCGAAAGTTCCTGCCTTAAAACGCCAAGGCTTGATCGAAAACTTCTTGAAAGTCTTGTACGAGGAGAAAGAAACGATCATCGAATGGTTGATCAAAGAGTCAGGAAGTACACGTATTAAAGCGGAAGGCGAATTCCTTGCTTCTGTCTTGATCGTCAAGGAAGCTGCGACATTCCCACTTCGGATGCACGGTGAAATTCGTCCATCGGTCGTACCAGGTAAAGAAAACCGGATCTACCGTAAAGCACTTGGCGTCATCGGTGTCATCAGTCCATGGAACTTCCCGTTCCACTTAGCTGTACGGTCGATCGCTACTGCTATTGCCATCGGGAACGCAGTCGTTGTCAAACCAGCTACGGACACACCTGTTTCAGGCGGATTGATTTTTGCTAGTCTGTTTGAAAAAGCTGGATTGCCAAAAGGTGTCTTGAATGTCATCGTCGGTCGCGGTTCAGAAATCGGTGATGCTATCGTCGAACATCCTGTACCACGTTTGATTTCATTCACAGGATCAACTGAAGTAGGTCGTCATATCGGTGAACTTGCTGGTAAACATCTAAAGAAAACAGCGCTTGAACTTGGCGGAAACAACGTCTTCGTCGTACTTGATGATGCTGATCTCGATCGCGCGGTCGAATCTGCTGTCTACAGCAAGTTCTATCACCAAGGTCAAATTTGTATGTCGACGAACCGAATTCTCGTCGCTTCTTCGATTCATGATGAATTCGTCGAGAAATACGTTGCTCGTGTAAAAGAGCTACAATACGGTGATCCATCACATGAGCGGACACAAGTCGGACCGCTCATCAACCAATCACAAGTTGAACGAATTCTTGAAGATCTCGAGAAAACAAAAGCTGCGGGTGCAACCGTTCGTGTCGGCGGCGAAGCAAAAGATAACGTCATCGCACCTACTGTCGTCACTGGTGTTACGAATGATATGCCACTCGCTAAAAATGAAATCTTCGGACCGGTTGCTGTCATCATCCCGTTCGATACGGATGAAGAGGCACTCGAAATCGCGAACTCACTTCCATACGGATTGAGTGGCGCTGTCCATGGTTCTTCTATTGAACGCGCGACTGCCTTTGCGCTTGAAGTCGAGACAGGTATGATTCACATCAACGATCAATCGGTCAACGATGAGCCACATATGCCATTTGGTGGTGAAAAAGATTCAGGACTCGGTCGCTTCAACGGTGAGTGGGTACTTGAAGAATTCTCGACTGTCCAATGGTTGTCTGTCATGCACGATCGTCGTCAATACAAACCATTCTTCGAGTAATATATGAGTAGGGTTTTCCCCCTACTCTACATAATTTTGTTAAGGAGTGATTTCACATGCCGTTATTACGATTCGACGTCATTGAAGGACGTTCAGAAGAAGAGTTAAAAACGTTACTCGACACCGCACACGATGCGATGGTCGAAGCATTTGATGTGCCGGAGCGCGATCGTTATCAAATCGTGCATACGCATAAAGCACATGAGATGGTCATTCAAGATACAGGACTTGGATTTGAACGGAGTAAAGATATCGTTCTTATTAGTGTAACGAGTAAAACGCGGACGGAAGAGAAAAAACAACGTCTCTACCACTTACTCGCCGAACGCTTACAAGCAAACTGCGGACTCGCACCGACTGATTTGATGGTGTCGATCGTCGAAAATGATGCAGCCGACTGGAGCTTCGGTCTTGGCGAAGCACAGTTTTTAACGGGTAAACTATGATCGTCTGTAAATAGAACAAAAAGGGACGTATGTTATCGGTAATTTCCGGTAACATACGTCCCTTTATTTGTTCTTACTTCATTAAACAAAAGAGAACCTTCACATGACTTACTCCTTCGTTTCTTCCGCCTTCTCCCGCGGATTTTCCCGTTGCAGCGGTGCTTTCCAACTAAATTGATCAGGTTCTGGAACGAAATCGAGACCACCTGGATGAAACGGTTGGCACCGTAACAATCGACGCGTCGTCAAATAACTCCCTTTTACTGCACCATGACGTTCAATCGCCTCCATCCCGTAATGGGAGCATGTTGGATAAAATCGACATGTGGCTGGCTTCATGGGAGAGATGACTTTCTGATAAAAACGAATTCCTCCCATTAAGACACGTTTCATAACGTCCCTTCTTTCCTCTTTTTTTCTAGTGTAACGCATCTGTCCATCATTTTCAGATGTTCTGCCTTATACTAAAAGCAGATTTAAAAGAAGGATGTGTTGAGATGAAGGCATTAACTTTCCACGAATTTGGAGGTTCTGATGTATTACGCTTCGAAGACGTGCCAACGCCAACAATTACTGAACAGGAAGTTCTGATTGAAATGAAAGCGATCGGTTTGAATTTTGCAGACATCTATCGCCGAAAAGGAAACTATCATTTAGAAGGACAGCCTCCCTATATTTTAGGGTATGAAGGTGCAGGAGTCATCACCGCAATCGGTGCTGCTGTTTCAACGTTCCACGTAGGTCAACGAGTTGCTTTTGCGGATGTCCCGCTTGCGAATGCTGAGTACGTCGCAGCACCCGTTGATAAATTGATTCCGCTTCCTGATGGTATCTCATACGAAACAGCAGCTTCTGTCTTATTACAAGGGTTAACAGCGCATTATTTAACTCGAGATAGCTATCATGTCCAACCGGGAGATGTCGTCTTAGTGCATGCCGCTGCCGGTGGCGTTGGGCAGTTGTTGACACAGCTCATTCGCTTGCTTGGGGCAACTCCGATTGGATTGACGTCTTCTCCTGAGAAAGCACGGATCGCTAAAACTGCTGGCTGTGAATCTGTCTATTTATATTCAGAGAACTGGGTCGAGCACGTACTCGCGCAAACTTCTGGTAAAGGGGTCGATGTCGTTTATGAGTCTATCGGTTCTACCTTAATGGATAGTTTCCATGTCACGAAAGTCCATGGAACAGTTGTCTTCTACGGTATGGCAGGCGGTGATCCTGCACCTGTTGATCCCCGCTTTTTGATGGATACGTCCAAAACATTGACGGGTGGTGATCTTTGGAACGTATTAACATCTTCTGAAGAACGCATCCGTAGATCGGGTGAACTGTTTGATTGGATTCTATCCGACCATCTCACCCTGTCTTCGCCTACAACATTCAGATTATCTGATGGCAAAGCAGCACATGACTTTTTGGAAAGCCGACGCAGCACAGGAAAACTACTTTTGCTCCCTTAACTCGCTTTTTTCGAGACGACTCCCTGCGAGTCGTCTTTTTTATGTGAAATCAAGATTATCGATTGCTTTTTTTTAATGAAGAGAGTAAAGTAAACCTCATCAAAACCTAAAACTCAAACTAGTTTTGAGTTTTAGAAAGGGGATTTGTATTTATGTTTCGCTCAGAATGGAAGAAATTGAAGAGTCCGATGATGATCGTCGTCATTCTCGCCCTCATCCTCGTACCGTTTCTCTACAACTCCATCTTCTTATCTGCATTCTGGGACCCATACGGTCGTACAGAAGATATTAAGGTTGCTATCGTCAACGAAGACAAAGCAACGAAGTTTAAAGGAGAAAAAGTCGACATCGGGGATCAGTTCGTCGACAAACTCAAAAAAAATGATGATTTTGATTGGCAGTTCTTGTCTCAGGACAAAGCCGAAAAAGAACTACGCGACGGAAAAGTCTACATGACGGTTGTCATCCCGAAGAATTTCTCTAAAAATGCAACGACACTACTCGATGATCATCCAAAAAAGATTGAGTTGGAATATTACTTGAACCCAGCCAAAAACTACTCGGGCACACAAATTTCGAGTACGGCTGCCAAACAATTAAACGAAAAGATCCGTAAATCCGTGACAAAACAATACAGTAGTGCGATCTTCGGTGCGTTAAAGAAAATTGCAAACGGTATGGAAAAGGCATCGGACGGTTCTTCTAAACTAGAAGATGGCAACCACAAAACAGCGGATGGTGCTAAAACACTGGCTACGAACCTCGGAAAACTTGCGGATGGCAGTCTGACACTATCTGAAAAGCTCGGGGAAGCAAATCAAGGTTCAAAAAAACTCAGTGACGGTGTCACGACACTCGACGAAAAAACTGCTCTCTTCGCTCAAAAAACGGGTGAGTTGTCTTCTGGGTTGAACACGCTAGACGAAAATGGTGGTAAGTTGCAAGCCGGTGCCGCGCAACTAGAAGACGGAGCAACAAAACTCAGCGGTGGCTCGACACAAGTCCGTCAAGGGGCAGAGCAACTGGCTGCGGGTACGGCTCAGCTCAACGAAAAAATTCCTCAGTTGACGGACGGATTAAATCAACTGGACGAGAAAGCTCAGGCAGCTAATGTATTATTAAATCAATTGAATCAAGATGCTGCACAATCTAAACAAGATCTACGTGCGCGTCGAGAAGCGCTTGAAGCAAATGCCGCTCAACTAAAACAAGTTATTTCCGCTTCTGATCAATTATCAGATGAGGAGAAACAAACGTTACTTGGAACAATTGGAACGTTAGAAGAAAATATTAAAAGCCTCGCTGCGCAAGAAGGGGCAATCGATCAAAGTCTTGCTCAAGCAACCGAAGCGACGAAAAAAATCGGTCAACTTGCTGCTGGCGGTAAGCAAGTCGAGTCCGCCGTATCGCAACTGAACGCAGGTCAAGTAAAACTCGTCGACGGTGCGAAGCAAGTCGAATCTGGCGCACAACAATTAGCAAGCGGACAAAAGACATTCAATGAAAAACTCGGTCAATATACTGCAGGCGTGCATAAAGCGGCAACAGGCGGTACACAACTGGCTGACGGAGCTAATCAACTTTCAGATGGCACACACCAACTCCAAACAGGAGCTAGCGCGTTAACTAACGGGTTAGGTCAATTGGCATCTGGTTCAACTACGATTACAGACGGTATCGGTAAAACGACCGATGGGGCTTCAAAAATCGCGGATGCCAATACGAAACTTGAAGATGGGGCTAAAACGTTGAAGGATGAGCTTAGCAAAGGGGCTAAGGACGCAACTGTCAAGCCTACGAAAGAGCGGGATAACATGCTGGCAGAACCTGTCGTCTTAAAAGAACATGACTATTCGACGGTCAACAACTACGGTTCTGGTTTATCAGCTTACATCCTTAGTATCGCCTTATTCGCAGGTGCCTTGATGTTCTCGTCTGTCTACCAGATTCGTCCAGAACATGGCGAGAGTCTGACATGGCGCTTCCTTGTCGGTAAATTATCACTCATCTTACCGATCGGCGCATTACAAGGTGTCGCAGCGGCTACGGCCATCGTCTATGTTCTCGATTCTGATGTCGCGAGCGTTCCTGCACTCTACGGATTCGCCGCCTTAACAGGTATGACGTTCATCACGATTCTGTTCACGCTCGCGATGCTACTCGGTCGCGTCGGACAATTCCTTGCCTTCCTACTACTTCTGCTTCAAATCGGTGGTAGTGGCGGTACGTTCCCAGTCGAGATGACGCCAAGCTTCTTCCAAGCGATTCACGCCTTCTTACCAATGACGTATTCAGTCGGTGGATTCCGTGAAGCCCTTGGACTTGGTGTGACGGACACCCTCATCTCAAACAGTCAAGTCCTCGCGACCATCCTAGTCGTCGCGTTGCTCATCAGCTTCGTTGGAGGGCTCGGAGCCAAGCGGATTTTACTCTCAACGAAAGTGAGACGAAAACAACATGACACAGTCTGATAAAGAAATACTGATACTAGACTCAGCGATGGCTTGCTTTTCTGAACTCGGTTATAAAGGTACGACGATCGAGCGTGTCGCTCGACGCGCTCATGTCGGGAAACCGACCGTCTACCAACTGTTTGAAAGTAAACTCAATTTGTTCGAATCGCTCGTAACCCGTGTGCTGCAAGAGATGAAAGAAGAAGCAGAACGCGCTTACGTCGAACATGCGACGGTAGAAGAAAATAAGCAAGCAATGATCGATGCTATCGTCTATCATCAGCAACAACATTTGTTCATTCTTCAAATCATTGAAGAAACACGTAATCTTAAATTACAAGAAATGCAAGAATTACGGACACGTATTGAACGACATGTCGTCGAATATCTTAAAACGCTCCTTGAGACTCGCCTTGGACAAGATGATCGTGACGTACCAGTCGATGTCACAGCCTTTCTGATTTTCCGGACGTATATCGCATTGATTGCCGAATGGCCATCGATTGCGCATCCACTTGAGCTCGATACGATTCGTCGTGCCATGCTACGTATTTTATGAATCAAAAAACCGCCGGTCAGTGGATCGGCGGTTTTTCATATTCTCGATTCTTTTCTAAATTCCGTGCCGTTTGACTAGAAGTAACTGTTTTTTCATCCTTCAGTGTGCCAAACAACCAATCTCCCACCGGATTTGACACACCAAACCAGTAGTGTTCATTTTTGAAATGATGTAATAGATGCGTTCTTTTCATCCATTTTCCAAAGCGTGTTCTCGGTTTCAACGGAACGTGTGCCACGTAATGTTTCCATTCATACACAAGCAGCATGACGATCAATCCACTCGCGGCTGCCGCTGTCGAAACGACAGATTGCGTCAGAAAATAGGTCAGAGCAGCAAAGAAACCAAGATTCGGCAAGGAATACCAGACCGGTAAAAGCAACAGATGCAGTTCATTCGGATGCGCATGATGATCGTAATGAAGTCGTTTCAACAATTTTCGTCCAAGCACATTTTTAGGCGGTGGTAAATGAAACAAAAAACGATGCGTCAAGTATTCACTGAAGCTAAATACGATCAGTCCAAGACAAAAGAATAATATAGTCGTCCAATGAAACGGCTGAGCAAGGACATAACTACTGACCGCAATCAGTAATACGAGCATCATCAAAATATCCGGAAACAGAAAAAAACGACGATAAATATTTGACATTGGTGCTTTCCCCTTTCTCTTTCGTTACAGCGTATAATCGCACGTTCATCGATTCGTCACGTTTTTTACTTCAAGTCGTGTAGTCATTCTCGCTCCCTCCCTTATACTAAATAGAGAATGGAGTGATGATCACTTTGAGTTTATCGACCGGAATCATCTTCGTGCTACTCGCCTATACACTCATGTCGCTTTACGACATGTGGCAGGTATACCGGATAACGAGCAAGCTTTGGATGTTTGTATTATTTCTTGCAACATTAATCAGTCTCATCGTTGCCTTTTTTGTGGCCCCTGTCCTTGCGCTATTCTTTTACTGGTCACGCCATCCATTGAAACGAAACATCGGTATCGTGTTACTGATTGTCGTTTGTCTTATCTCAATCATGACAAAATTGTCGTCTTGATTGAATTCCTTCATGAACTACTCATGAAGGTTTTTTCATGTCCTACTACCGAAGAAGAGTCGGCGCATCAACTCACGTTCCGGCATCTCCGTCGTTTTGAGAACGTCTAAAAATGGTCGATCATCATATGAAAGCTTCAGGATTTCTGAACGGACTTGGCCCTTCTCCCAATCGATGATTGCTACTGGAGCAATAGCTGTTTCCTGACATCCAAGTGCACCTGGATTAATAAAGAGCGTTTGCTCTGTCTCGACTTGTTGCGCTGGATGATGGTGACCGAAACCAATGATCCGCGCCTCACTTCCAGCAAACAGGACGGATAAGTTTTCTTTCGTTCCATCCACCGCTTGCTTTAACGGCTCTTCACCAATCTTCTTCGTCTGGTCGGCATAAGCATAGTGCGTCAGGTGCATCGTTTGTTCCTGATGCATGATATTTAAGACACGCGGTAAACGTTCCAAATACTTTTGATTTTCTTGCGTCAACGTATCCGCAATCCATTGATGGTGCTCTTTCGCATGGCGGTAACTATCGGGATAGTTCTCCCCATGGATTAAAGCAAGGACACATTCATCATGATTCCCAGAAATCGTTTGAATATCTGGTCGTTGCTTCAATAGATCAATGACTTCATTATGCTCTGGTCCAATGCCGACAAGATCACCGAGACAATAGACGGCATCGATCTCTGGTTGTTGATCAAGATAGGACAATACTGCACGTAATGCTGATGCATTACCATGAATATCTGTAAAAAGCATCACTTTCATGTAAACGCCTCCATTGTTGGTACATTAGGATTTCCCGATGATACCGTGAATTCCTGTCAGATTTCAGGAAAAAATAAATTGTCAGAAAATATTGATTATTAATCAAGAGCATGTTAGGCTTAGAAAAATTCACAGAGAGGGGCACGATCGAATGATTCCGACGCAACAGCCATTTAACCAAGTCGGCCGACTGATTATTCTATGCATGAGGGACTGAAAACTTTTCCGATGATGAAACGGAAATGATTTTTGGGCCCTTCTTTCGATGCATCGAATGAGGCGCCCGCACAGAATGAGTGGCGCCTATCCCAAAAACGGATAGGCTTTTTTCATGGCAAAAAATAGAGATAGATAGAGAGAGGATGACAACGTTGAAAGAATATGCGATGGATCGAATGGTAAAAGTATCAGCTGGAATGGCAAATGCCGTTCTTGTAACACTCGGTGTCGGACTCCTGATTGAGACACTCGGAAATCTTCTACATATCCAAATGCTACTGACGATTGGTGGTGTCGCAAAAGTACTACTCGCCCCTGCACTTGGTGCCGGTATTGCCTTTCAGCTCGGAGGAAATACACTTGTTCTGTTCAGCGCGATGATCGCAGCGACGATCGGTGGTGCCGCTCTTCAATCAACTGCTTCTGGACTCGTTCTTGTACCCGGTCAGCCGATCAGTGCGTTACTCGCAGCTGCCGTCGCTGTATACGTCGGAAAACGTATGACTGGAAAAACGAAATTTGACATGATGGTCATCCCGATGAGTGCTGTCCTTGCTGGCGGCGTGACTGGAATCGGTGCTGCTGCCGTCACGACACCACTCCTTACAAAATTCAGTGCCATGATCACAGCATCCGTTGAATCATCTCCAATCGCAACTTCTCTTGTCATCGCACTCATCTTTAGTGTCTTATTGATGTCTCCTGCTTCGTCCGCTGCACTCGCTATCGCTTTGCAACTTGATCCTGTAGCAAGTGCCGCTGCACTGATTGGCTGTTCCGCTCAATTCGTCGGCTTCACGTTGATGGCATACCGTCAGACGGATCCAGGTGGTTTGATTGCTTCATTCTTTGTAACACCTAAAGTACAATTCCCGAATATCGTTAAAAATCCACGTCTTGTCGTTGCACCGTTTCTCGCAGCGATGATTTCAGCTCCTGTCGCGACGCTTCTTCTCTCTTTGAAAGTACCGTACGAACTCGCAGGACTTGGATTAAATTCGATGATTGCCCCACTCAATATTTTCGTCAACCAAGGTCCTCAGGCGTTCCTCGTCTTCTTCTTGACTGGTGTCGTTCTACCTGGCGTCTTGACGCTCGTCTTCTATCGATTGACGACCGTCGCAGGGTGGACGAAGCGTGGCGATCTTCACCTCGAAATTCAATAAAACAATTTACCTCCCTTCCAACTATTCCTGATTGATTTCGGGAATAGTTTTTTTAACGCAAAAAAAAATCGTCCCTTCGAAAAGGAACGATTTCGGTATGATTCTGACTGGGCTCGAACCAGCGACCTCTACCCTGTCAAGGTAGCGCTCTCCCAGCTGAGCTACAGAATCATGCTGTGTTGTTACTGGGTATATTTTTATTATAGCAGCATATCGAAAAGTGTAAAGCCTTTTTCACAAAAAAATTATCTTTTTCCAAGAAAGATCTTTTTAAATAAAAACAGTTTTAAAGTTGCGGGTTCTATGAGTGTCCTCTACTATGTAAATAAGCACATATAAAAAGAAAGGAGCGTTCATATGAACTTTTTAACCCGATTTAGTTTGAAGAACTCGGTTGCTGTCTTCATCATTGCAATCCTATTGATTTTAGGAGGCGTGTATTCCTTCTCACAATTAAAAGTTGATCAGTTCCCGGAAATCGAGTTTCCTCAGATTTCAATCGAAGCGGTTTACCCTGGTGCATCACCTGACGATGTCGATAAACAAGTCGTCTCAAAGCTTGAAACTTCCCTTAAAGGAATTGAAGGGGCTACCAAGCTAACAAGTTCTTCTTATGAAAGTATCGGTATCTTAAACATCGAATTCCCGTTCGATACCGATATGGATAAGGTCGAACAACAAATCGATGCTGCCATCCAAGATGCGAATCTACCGGAGGAAGCAACGACGAAATTAAATCGTCTGTCCTTTGGATCGTTCCCGATCTATAATATCTCCTTCTTTAGCAAGGATGGTAAAGACATCGAAAAAATCCTTAAGGAAGACATCGAGCCTGAACTTAATAAGATTCCAGGCATCAACAGCGTGTCGGTTGGTGGCTATAAGGATGATCTCGTTCAAATCACCGTCGATAAGGAGAAAGCGACGGAAGCGGGTCTCTCGCTCTCAAGCATCAAGGAACAAATCAATGGAAAGTATGTCTCGTTCCCATCTGGTCAGCTATCAGAAAACGATTCGAAAATTCCGATTCGTGTTGAGGAAAAACTAGAAAATCTAGATAAACTAAAAAATCTACAATTAACACCTGCTACAGGTGCAACTAGTTCATCAAGTAACGGTCAAACAGGTGGTTCATCTGCTGGCGGTCCACCACAAGGTGCAACGCAAGGACCACCAAGTACAACAGGTGGTGCAGCTGCAGATCAGGCGTCTGAACCTGCAGAGCCGATTCGCCTAGAGGATATCGCAAAAATCGAAGCCGTCTCACAACAAAGTGAAAAAACACGTTACGATTTAAAAGATTCCTTATCGATGGCAATCACGAAAAAACAAGATGCCAATACGGTCGAAATCGCAGATGAAGTCACGAAGATCCTCAATAAATATGACGACCAAGTCGACTATACGATTGGGATTGATTCAGCGAAGGATATCGAGGAGTCCGTTGCGACACTCGTCAAAGAAGGATTACTTGGTGCCCTCTTCGCATCACTCGCTGTACTCTTATTCTTGCGGAACATCCGCGCGACGATCATCGCCATCGTCTCGATTCCATTGTCATTACTCATCGCCGCTATCTTCTTGAACTGGCAAGATATCTCCCTGAACATCATGACACTTGGTGGGATGGCTGTTGCAGTCGGTCGTGTCGTCGATGATAGTATCGTTGTCATCGAGAACATCTTCCGGCGCGTCCGAAAATCCGAATCCGGTATGACGGATGAGATCATCGAACAATCGACAAAAGAGATTCTAAAAGCAATCACGTCATCAACGCTGACGACCGTCGTCGTCTTCCTACCGATTGGATTTGTCGGTGGGATTACTGGTAAGTTCTTCTTACCGTTCGCTTTGACGATTATTTTCTCATTACTTGCGTCACTACTCGTTGCGATCACGATCGTACCGATTCTCGCAAAATTTGCCTTCAAGAAGGTACCAGCAGAAGAAAAAGAAGGCGCTCTCCAACGTTGGTATGGCAAGCTGATTGAAAAATCACTCTCGCACAAGGCGATCATCTTGATCGTATCGTTCGTCCTTCTCGGTGGTTCCCTAGCGATCGTACCGCGTCTCGGCTTTACGTTCATTCCGAACGAGGCATCGAAGACCTTGACGGCATCGCTCGAACTTCCGGCTGCCACATCACTTGAAAAAACAAGTGACGTCTCGTTTGAGATGGAAAAAATGTTTGATAAAGAAAAAGCCATTGCTGACGTGACGACTTCTGTCGGAGCACGTGACTTCACGACAGGCTTACGTCTCGATAATAAAGCAAGTTACTTCTTGAATCTAAAAGACGGTGTAAACGTCGAGAAAACGATCAAGTCACTTGAAACACAGATGGAAGACATCGCTCAAGATGAAAACGTCGATGTCAAAATCAGTGTGGCTGAACTATCGACAGGTGGTCCTCCGTCGAATAACAACGTCGATGTCGACTTGTTCTCGAACGACCTCGAAGCCCTTCAAGAAGCGGCAAAACTCGTCGAGGATAACATGTCGAAAAATAATGATTTGAAATATATCACGAACAACTTCAGCGAAAAACAAAAGCAGTATCTCGTAGAAATCGATCCTGAGAAAGCAAGTGATCGCGGACTATCTGGTTTCCAAATTCTCGGTACCGTCAACGATCAAACGAAGCCAGTCACGGTCGGAACGCTCAATCTCGACAATAAGGATCAAGACGTACAATTATCTTATGAAGAAGGACTCGTCTCGAAAGAAGATCTCGAAGATGTCCAACTCTTCTCAGCAAACGGTCCTGTCGCTTTAAAAGATGTTGCGAATGTCAATGAAGTCGAGACCTTCACATCGATTCAGAAACTCGACGGAAAAGTATATGCTCGCGTATCTGGACAAGTCAAAGGAGACGACGTTCAAAACGTTTCGAACGCTGTAAAAGCTGACGTCGAAAAAATCGATTTACCAGACGGTGTCTCACTGACAAGTGGTGGCGGAAATGACGATACGGTCGAAATCTTCCAATCACTCGGAATTGCGATCGTCGTTGCAATCGGACTTGTTTACCTGACAATGTTGATCACATTCGGAAAAGCTCGGATTCCGTTCATCATCTTGTCCTCTCTGATTTTTGTTCCGATTGGTTCACTCGTCACGCTCTTCCTTGCGAATGAACCATTGTCTGTTAGTGTCATGATCGGCTTCCTGATGTTGATCGGAATCGTCACCACGAACGCAATCGTTCTCGTCGACCGCATTGGTCAAAACGTCGGACGTGGTATGCCGATCCGCGAATCATTGATTGAAGCTGGTAAAACGCGATTACGCCCAATCCTAATGACCGCATTTGCAACAATCATGGCATTGGTACCTCTCGCATTAACCACTTCTTCAGGAACATTGATCTCAAAAGGTCTTGCCTTGACGGTCATCGGTGGATTAACGACTTCTACGTTGTTAACACTTATCATCGTTCCTGTCGTCTATGAATTGTTCTTCTTCAAAAAAGCAAAAAAAGAACGTACGACTAAGTAAATGCACATGAAAAGGAGCCTATCGCGATCCAAGCGATAGGCCCCTTTCGTTCTATCAGGCTTACGACTCTAACTGTTCATCCGTTCGTTCTAATGTACCATCATGTTGCGCTACTAATCCGTCAAGAACGGATGGTTCAAACTCTTCACCGATCGCGATAATTCCTGTTTGTCCAGGTGGAATGACACCGAGTGTTCGTTTGAACGTTTCTTGGATTTCTTGATTTTCCTTCATGTCTTTCGATCCACCAATCAGCATACCCGTCATCGAACCAAGCAAGATGCCAAATGGTCCACCTAAGATACCAACGGCCATTCCAATCAATGAGCCTTTGACGGCGCGATTCGATCCGCTTAGGTCTACAGCATCTTCAAACGAAAAAGCACCATTCTCATTTCGCTTGATGACGGCAACCTGTTCGAAATCGACTTGACCTCGTGCATGATATTTCTTCAATTCACTAAATACTTGATAGGATGTCGCTTCTTCTTTGAACGTAAACGTCATGATGTGATGTTTCGCATCTTTTTTTGCCATTCGTTCCACCTCTTTCACCCGAGACGAATAACCGACTAAGCCAACATCCTCTATTTACCATGTTTTTAAGGAGTCGAAACCTTTACTGGTTTCCATGGTGCGAGGTGGAAATACTCCTCCATTGTTAATCCACTGACTTTTAGACGAGCGGCAAGCGTTGCTCCGACATACCGATAGTGCCAGCTCTCATACGTATAACCCGTCCAAGATTCTTTACCAGATGGATAACGGAGATGGAAGCCGTAGCGGTGAGCATTCGCAAACAACCATTTTGCCTCTTTTGTTTTTGAAAAGCTGAACGTGGCGTATTTTGTTGAATCAGCGCCTCCGATATCAAACGCAAGACCTGTTTGGTGTTCACTTTTCCCGGGTTCCGCACTATACGTACTCGCCTTCTCATATCCATCACGCGCAACATATTTATCAAACAACGTTTTTTGATAGGCATAGGAGCGATAAGTACTAAATGCAACGAGCGTAATTCCCTCTTTTTTAGCCGCTACACGCATTTTCTCAAACGCTGCTCTTGCTTGTTGATTCTCACCAGGAGCGTATGTCGAGCGGAGCGCTAAGTTCTTATTCGCGATGAGAGTATGACCGATCCGTTTTCCACCGATTTGTTCATCCGTTAGTAGATATTTTGTGCTCGCATAACCAATCTTCGTACCATATTGTACTTTTGACCAGGTACCGACTTTCGACAGTTCCGTCACATAGATCCCTGTTGGAATAACCGTAAGACTCGGTTGCTCGAGTGATGCCCCTTGACGTAAATGAAGGGATGTCTTGGCTTGACGATAAGAAGATGTTGATGCATCGACTGCTGGTATGTAAGTCGTCGTGGACGTAACCGTAGCTATCACTGCCAATGTCATGATGAATATCTGTTTTCTCTTCATTTTCGATTTTCACTCCATCTAATAATATTTACATTCCATATTTTAGATTAGAATACCATTCTTTTTTTCAAACATGGTTCTTTCGGAATGCTTGTCATGAAAATGAAGTATTTCTGAAGTTTTCTAAATGTAGCTTAAGGACGAATTACAATGGGTAAATAACGATGTATGCGTTTTCGAAACATGATTCTGATGTAGAAAGGAGTAGCGTACGTGTCACTTTGGGAATGGATTTTCAGTATCGGTAGCATCTGCTGGATTGGCGAGATGATTCGTTTCCGGAATCGCTCCGAGTCTAAGTCAGGCGCAGCAGAACAAGTTAGTTTTTATTTGATTTTCCTTGTCCTAAGCGGAACGATCTTCTGCGCTTTCCTCTTTGCGAATGAAACTGTTTCTTCTGTCATGCGCATCTCTTCATGCATTTTATTATGGTGTGGTGTTTCCTTACGCCTATGGGGAATTCTCCACTTAAAACAACAGTTCACTCGTCATGTCGTCGTGGCGTCTGGTGATCAGCTCGTCAGTAGCGGTCCCTATCGCTTTTTACGTCACCCGTTATACAGTGGGTTGTTGTTGATTACGATGAGCTTCCCCCTGTTCACCGGTCAGTTCGGACTTTTCATTCTCTCCGGACTTCTGATGTTCATTTTCTTGCTCTACCGGATTCGAATCGAAGAAGCGATGTTAACGAAAGGTTTTGGACCCGCCTATACGGTATGGGCTGCAAAACGAAAACGATTGATTCCATTCATCTACTAAAGGAGAAGTGATCCATTTGAAGAAACGTGCAATCGTCATTGGAGCTGGTCTTGCTGGTATGTCTGCTGCCATTCGTTTGGCTGGAGATGGTTATGCAGTCACGATGCTTGAAAAGAATGCGAACGTTGGAGGGAAACTGAATCAACGTAGTGGAAAGGGATTTACTTTCGATACCGGTCCTTCTATCTTAACGATGCCTTGGGTACTCGAACAACTCTTCTCAAGCGTTCATCGTAACTTGGATGATTACTTAGAAATCGAGCGCATTGAACCGCAATGGCGTACATTCTTTGAGGATGGAACAAAAATCGATGTCAAAGGTGACTTACCTGGAATGCTCGAAGAAGTCGAGCACGTCTCGTCACGGGCTGATTTTGTCGAATTGTTCCGGTACTCCAAACAAATGTACGACTTGTGCCTCGACAGTTTTTATAAATACAGTCTTGAAGATTTAAAGGACTTAAAAAAATACCATACGATGTCTGATTTATTAAAGATGGACCCGATGAATACCGTTGCGACCGGAACCAAAAAACATCTCAATGATCCGTATCTCGAACAGCTATTCAACTATATGGTCATGTATGTCGGTTCCAACCCATATCAGGCACCTGCTGTCTTCAATCAGATGATTTATGTTCAAATGGGTCTCGGTATCTATTATGTCAAAGGTGGGATGTACCAAATCGCGCGTGCCATGAAACGGTTACTTGATGAGCTCCGTGTCACAGTTCACCTCAACTCCCCCGTTGAACAAATCGTCCTTGAAAATAAAAAAGCGGTGGGCGTTCTATCAAACGGAACATTCCATGCAGCCGACATCGTCGTCTCAAACCTTGAGGTCATCCCGACTTACGAACGGATCGTTCCGGAGAAAAAAGCCCGGAAACAGGCAAAAAAATTACAAGCGTCGTTTGCCCCTTCCGTTTCAGGTCTTGTCCTATTGCTCGGTGTAAATCGTGAGTATCGCGGGCTAGCGCATCATAATTTCTTTTTCTCAGAAAATCCAGAGCGTGAATTCGCCCAAATGTTCAAAGAAGGTACTCCTCCAGAGGATCCAACGATTTATGTCGGTGTCTCGTCAAAATCCGACGCTTCCCAAGCTCCTGAAGGGAAGGATAACTTATTCGTCTTGACACACGTTCCACCGCTAACACTTCAAAAAGGTGAGGTCGACTGGGATGCGTACCGCGAAGTCGTTCTCGATAAACTGGAGCGGATGGGACTTCATGGACTTCGGGAATCGATCGAGTTTGAATATCGCTTTACCCCAGAGGATTTGAAAGAATTATACGGTCCAAACGGTGGATCGATTTATGGTGTCGCAGCCGATCGGAAGAAAAATGGTGGATTCAAGATTCCATCGAAGAGTGACTTGTACGAAGGACTTTATTTCGTTGGTGGGTCGACACATCCAGGCGGCGGTGTACCAATGGTCACCTTGTCCGGTCAATTAACAGCTGATTTGATCCGAAAACATGAAGGTGCTGTTCCTACGCCTTAAGATTTCTCCAATTACAAAAGAGACGGAAACTGATTCACTCATCAGTTCCGTCTCTTTTTTTACTTTGTATTCGTCAAAAGTGGTACGACATGAATGTCCGCCTTTTCTCCTAATCTCACATCCATTCGACATACGGCTGGCATTGGTAAGGATTTCCAAAATGCGTAATCAAACGTCGAATCAAATGTTTCTAAGAGTAACACCATGATGTTTCCGTGTGTTCCAAGAACGACTATTTCGTCAGGATGCTTCTCCACTAGTTCGTCGATGAATGGCCGAATGCGTTGCGACGCTTCGTTGTTCGTTTCGCCTCCATACGGATTTTCATTCGGATGTTGCCATACATATGTGACCGCTGCTTGAAAATCGTCAAGCTCTCCCGGTGCTAACAATCGCTCTCGTAGTTCCTCTACCTCAATGATTGGTTGTTGACGTGCCTCCGCAAGCGGTGCAATCGTCTCGATCGCCCGTTGATACGGGCTGCTGTAGAACCTGTCGATTGGAATTTCTTGAAACGTTTCAAGTAAACGTATCGCATCTGCTCGTCCTTTATCGGAAAGTGGCCGTTTCCGTTCATCTGGTGAATATGTCGAGTGTGCGTGCCGTACGAAATAGAGTGTCGTCATGTTTTGATTTTCCCCTTTATTGGTGTGTCCATCGGTATCCGATTCCGCGAACTGTTTCGAGATGCTGTTCAATCGGAAAACCGCAAACACGTAGTTTTTCTCTTAAATGTCTGATATGCGAGTCGATCGTCCGCTCGTCTACAGACGCTTCCGCTCCCCATAACATCGTCGTTAGTTGATCGCGTGTCCAAACACGTCGTGGAGAATCTAAAAATACACCTAACAACTCAAACTCCGTCTTCGTTAACGAAATCTTTTGTTGGAGGTAACTACAACGATAGCTTTCCCGGTCATAGGATAGACCATCATACTGTTGCTGTAATAAAACTTCCATTCGCCCGATCAGTTCCCCTTCTTGAATCGGTTTTGATATGTAATCATTCGCTCCTACTTCTCGTGTCCGAATGATGTCTTCCCGCTGATTCCGAGCCGTAACCATCAAGATTGGGATGTTAGAGTGTTCTCGAATGAGACGACAACATGTCCAGCCATCCATATCCGGCATCATGACATCTAGTAAAATCAGGTCGAATACGTGCTGACGGCAGAGATCAAGAGCTTGTTGCGCAGAATCCACAAGCTGACACGTGTACCCATACGGCTGAATATACAGTTTGAGCAGTTCAAGCATTCTTGGTTCATCATCTACGATCAATACATGCGGCATTTTATTTCTCCTTCCACTGCAGTGTCACTTGTGTTCCATGTCCAAGCTGACTCTTGATGTTCAATTCTGCTCCATGTGTCTGAGCAATTGCTTCAACGATGGAGAGTCCGATTCCAGTTCCTCCATGTTTTCGAGAACGAGATGCTTCCGTTCGGTAGAGCCGTTTCGTTACATGAGGTAAAGATTCTGCAGCGATCCCTTCTCCTGTATCTTCGATTTGAATGAAAGCCCCTACTGCGTTGACACCATAACGAACGATAATTTTTCCCGACGTCGTATGTCGCCGTGCATTTTCAACGATATTCACGATCATCTGGCGGAGCTGCTGAGCGTCACCCATCACTTCTATTCGCTCACCTTCTATCTCGAACGAAACATTTTCTTGTTCGATGTCCAGGCGCATCAATCGTATCACTTGATGAATCAAGTCTTCGACATCGACAGGTTTTCGTTCCATCATAAAAGCATTCGCATCAATGCGTGCTAACCAAAATAATTGCTCAATCCATTCATTCATTTGCTGACTTTCTTCTCGAATGATCGTAACGTAGCGTTGTTGCTCATCCGGCGTCAACGTTTGACGTTCGAGAATGTCCGCGTATCCCTTTATATATGTCAATGGTGTTCGTAGTTCATGAGATACGCTTGCTAAAAATTCGGATCGTTCCCGATTCAAAAAATCGAGATCTTGTTTTAATTGCTGAATCGAACGCGCCAATTGTCCCAGTTCGTCTTGTCGATCAATCGGCAACGCTCCATCTTCCCCATCTAATAGACGTGCCGTCGCTTTTTCCATTTGAACCAGCGGACGAGAGATGAGTCGGGTCGTCCAAATGCTTGCCGCACCTGCTAATAAAAGTGCGAGCAGACCCACTTGGAAAAACTGCTGTTTCAACGGATTAAGTACGTGATCCACGATTGCTTTAGAAGCGAACATGAAGACATGACCCTGATGTTTCCCGTCGATGGTGATGGGACTGTCCGTCATTAAAAAGTCACGCATCGTCACGATTTTTCCTTGTTGACGGTAATCGAAATCCGTATGCTCTAGCACACTTTTCATCTCATTCGACAAAGGTCGTGACGCTTCGAGTCGTTTTCCATCTGCATCAGTGATCACTACAGTAAACGATGAATCTGCTTCCATCATGCTGACATGGCGCATCGTCGTTTGGTCATAGGAATCGACAAGGACATCACGATGGGTATTTCCTCGGTTCAGTAAACCGTCCACTACTTCCTGCGTTCGTGTTTGAGACAACTGATAATACAACGTCCCAAACAACACACTGCCACAAATTAAAAATGCCGCAAGCACGATCCCTCCGACCGAGTATGAAATACGACGCATGACGATTCCTCCTTTTCCTCTCCACTTTTAGTATAGCTAAAAAAAACGCGATCGACGCAGACAAACAAAACTGTCACCTCATCTGCACACGATTTGCACATACGCTGGGTATAGTAAAAAAGACTAGTGAATTCAGGAGGGTTTTATTATGAAAAAATCATTGACGTTAACCGCACTGGCTCTTAGTTCTACGCTTTGGCTCGGTGCATGCGGATCCGCTTCAAATGACGAAGGAAGCAATAGCGACTCACACGACATGTCTCATGGAGATATGATGCATTCGAGTGATGGAAAGATACCGTCTGGTCTAAAGGAAGCCAGTGATCCGACTTATCCGAAAGGAAGCAACGTCACGTTGACGACGAATCATATGGATGGAATGAACGGAGCTAAAGCAACGATTGCGGGAGCTTATGATACCGTCGTCTATGCGATTAGTTACAAACCGACTACTGGTGGAAAGATAGTGAAAAATCATAAATGGGTCATTCAGGAAGAACTCGATCCCGTTCCAACTAAGCCACTGCAAGTTGGTGATGAAGCGACTGTCAAAGCGGATCATATGAAGGGTATGGATGGAGCTAAAGCGACGATTGACGAAGTAAAAGAAACGACGGTTTATATGGTGAACTATGAACCAACGGACGGTGGAGAGATGGTGAAAAATCATAAATGGGTCACAGAGGATGAGATAAAGAAATAATAAAAAAAAGCCCGCTTTTCCTTTAAAGGAGAAGCGGGCTTTCGGTATGATTCTGACTGGGCTCGAACCAGCGACCTCTACCCTGTCAAGGTAGCGCTCTCCCAGCTGAGCTACAGAATCATGTTTGCAGTACGTTATGTACTTGCTAGGACATGTATTAATATATCAAGAAACTAAAAGGCTGACAAGTCTTTTTCTGAAAAAAAATAAAAAAATTTAAAATGGGGGAATCCACCCCGCTTCCCCCATTTTGAATGACTTACAGGAAGGTTGATACTCGATCAATCGGTAAACGTAGTGCCGGACGTTTTTTCGCATCTTCAACCGCTTTTCCGACAGCAATCAGCATGACTGGTACATACCGTGACTCGGTGATGAACGTTTCCGCAAAACGTTGATGATCAAATCCACCCATTGCGAGTGTTGATAATCCACGCGCTTCTGCCGCAAGCATCAATTGCATCGCAGCAAGGCTCGCATTCGACATAGCCGCGTCGCGTCCATACGCCTCACTTTGATAAGCGCCTTCTACCTGTGCCTTGATCGAATCAAACAGATCCTCTGTCATGCCACCTGCTTCCACTGCTGGACCGTACACTGGATTGTAGTTTCGATTAGCTTGAACATCACCTAAGATCGCAATGACTGCTGAAGCCGAAGTGATAGCCGGCTGATTGTATGCGATCGGTGCAAGCTGCTGCTTCGCTTCTTCCGAATGAAAGACCGTGAAATGCCAGTGTTGCAAATTCCAAGCACTCGGCGCGGCTGTCGTCCATTCTAATAGTTCTTCTACTTCCTGTTTTGAAAGCTTGAACGTTTCGTCGTAATGACGAACGGAACGTCTTTCTGTTAAGACACGCATTGTATCAAGTGTTGCCTGTGTCATGTGTAAATCCCCCTTATCATTATCAGATTACTTAGATATCGTAGCATGTCTTATTTTCATTGTCCTCTATCAATACTTCAAACGAATCTACTGTTATAAAACAATAGTTGACATTCAACTTCTGTACTAATACAATAAAATCAAGAAAAAAGATCATTGCGTTTACTTTGAAGGAGGAAAAACACATGGAACAACCCCTTTACCAAGAAGCATCTGCTGCATTCTATCGTGAGCTTCCCGTCAAGACGTGTGCCCATTGCGGAAAAGAGATGGATGAACAATGTGAATCCTATCAAACGGAATGCGATGAGTGTGCTGTAACAGAACACTAAATAATACATGAAACAATCACTTACTTAGTGGTTGTTTTTTTATTTCTTTTAAACTCTTTCTAAATAAATCAATATTTTTTAGAAAAATCGATTTTCCGTCATCTTTTTGTCATCTGTTTGTTACAAAAGAAACAGTCAGAATGTTACATTATCTGTATATGATATTTTTGACAAAAGGAGCGACAGACAACGATGGATCCATTTACCTCAAGCCACGCTAGCGAACTCGGTCCACGACCGCGTACAAAAAAAGAAAGTTTTTCCCTCGGTTTTTCTTACTTCTCACACTGGTCTTTCTCGGAGTTGGGGGATATGTCGCTTTCCGATATGTTTTTACTCCTGAACAACATTCCATTACGACAGGTAAATCCATTATTGAAGTGCCTGTCGTCAATATGGAAAAAGCACGCGTGGAAAAATGGAATGGTGTGACGAAAAAAGTCGCTTATTTAACATTCGAGGATGGTCCATCCGCATTAACACCGGACTTACTTCGAACATTGGATCAACTTCAGACTCGTGCCACTTTCTTTTATCTCGGAACACAAGTAGATGCTTTTCCACAAGAAGTCAAAGCTGCTGCTAAAGCTGGACACTATATCGGATTACACGGGGAAACACACGATTACGATACATTGTACGAAAAAGGAAAGTATGTCTCAGAGATGCAAAGTGTTCAGAAGAAAATCCATGAGTTGACGAAGCTAACACCACATTTGACACGACCACCTTATGGCTCTGATCCAGGCATCACAAAAAAAATGGCATCTGCCATTCATTCAGCAGACTTCCGTGTGTGGGACTGGTCGATCGATTCAATGGACTGGTATTACAAAGATAGTGCAAAAGAAGTCGCGAATACAGTCATTCGGCGAGCAGAGCGTCCGTTTGAAATCATTCTCTTACATGAACAACCACAAGCCATCAAAGCACTTCCAGCCATTGTTGCCGGACTTCAGAAAAAAGGCTATCAATTCGCGATTTATGATGAAGATTTCCATATTCCGTACAACTTCGCGCAACACTCGAATTTATAAGGAGTTACTATCCAGATGAAAAAAACATTCGTAGCAGTACTGTTCCTGTCGAGCTTTGGACTCGCTGCCTGTTCCAACGATTCACCAACCTCTCTTCATGAACAGCTAGAGCAACAAGTCAAAGGTGAAGAGAAAGCATTCACGCTAGCTGATCAACGTGCTCGTAAGGACGAAATTTCAGTTAATACGTATCAAGCCGTTCTTGATGCAGGTGCTGAAGAAATCAAACGCTCTCAAAATGAACGAGAGGAATTAGAAGCCTTAAATGACGAACGGCTTGCTTTATTGAAACAAGAAGAAACGTTACGTAAAGAAACGTACGCTGAACTTGATCTTGAAGAATTGCAGGATGCTGTCAACCAACTTGATGGTAAAGCAAAAACAGAAGGAACTGCCTTAGTGACAATCATCAAGGAACGCCAGCAGACGTTTCAAACGTTCTCGAAAACGTATCGACAAGCGATGGACGCCGAAAAGAAAGTGCTTTCACGCTTGACGAAAAAACCGGATTTCGTTAAGATTGATGAGTCAACAGCGGATTTAAATCGTTTAACACGGAAAGCTACCGCGTCATTAAAGAAGTGGAATACGCTGACCGTTCAGTATAATCAAACGAAAACCCGGCTGTATCGTTTGCTCGACACATCAACTCAATAAATCACACAGGTTGCAACCAAACCCTGTCCAAAAAACCTGGACAAGGCCCCGTTGCAACCTTTTTTGTGTGGTTTTTACTAAAAATGGAGGGAAATTATTCATGCATCGCTCAAAAGCCACTTTATTCGTTCTCATCGGCGCTATCAGTTATGGTGTCCTCTCAACGATCGTCAAACTCGCTTATGCTGCTGGATTCAACTCAGCAGCCGTTTCAGGTAGTCAATTTTTCTTCGGCTGGCTGATGATTTTCGGACTTGCCTTATTTACGAAAAATCTTCGTCTCGATCTCAAAACAGCTGGTCTTCTCATGCTGATCGGTATCTCAAGTGGTACAACTGGTTATCTGTACTATCAAAGTCTTCAAACCGTATCCGCATCCGTTGCAATTATTCTCT
Source organism: Exiguobacterium sp. OS-77 (assembly GCF_000414195.2). Classification (NCBI taxonomy): domain Bacteria; kingdom Bacillati; phylum Bacillota; class Bacilli; order Caryophanales; genus Exiguobacterium; species Exiguobacterium sp. OS-77. The sequence continues at coordinate 2,636,113 of NZ_DF239008.1, forward strand.
TATTCCAATTTACTTGGATCGGAGTCATCATCGATGCGCTCGCATTCAGACGCTTACCATCTCGCGCACACTTCTTGTCTGCGATTCTATTGATTGGTGGAGCCATTCTTGCGAGTGCTGCTTACTCGAGCCCACTCGACCTGCGTGGAACATTATTCGGTCTTGGAGCGGCTGTCAGCTTCTCGATTTTCTTACTCGCCAGCGGACGCATCGCCAATCATTTACCCGTCATTAAGAAAAGTTTTTACATGATGACAGGTGGTCTTGCTTTCGTCATGACGATGTATCCACCGACAACATTCTTGTCGTCTGCGAACTTCGAAAATGGACTTCTGTTATACGCGATTCCGCTCGGTCTGTTCGCGTTGATTTTACCACCGCTCTTATTTGCTGCTGGCGCACCTCATCTCTCCCCAGCAAGCGTTTCTTTACTTGGAGCGGCTGAACTACCGACAGCAGTCATCTGTTCCGTCTTAATTTTAGGAGAACATCTGATGAGTTCCCAATGGATCGGGATCGTCATCATCTTGATCGGAATCTTTTATCCAATTTATCGCTCAAGCAAAACAGCATCTGTTGCGAACGTACAGCAAAACGACCTTTCCTGAGCTCAGGAAAGGTCGTTTTCTTTACTTCTGTCGTTTCATCGCATCCGCAACGAACTCGACGTCCGTGCCGATGATGATTTGAACGCTAGTCGCCCCCATCTTCATGACACCTTTTGCTCCAGCCGCTTTAATCGCTGCTTCGTCAATGATGTTTGGATCTTTGACTTGAAGACGTAAACGTGTCGCACAATTGTCAATCGACGTGACATTTTCTGTTCCTTTTAGTCCCGCAAAGATGCGTGCTGCTTGTTGCTCATATTTATCGTCTGAATCTGTCAAAACGACTCCCGTGTCTGTGACGAGCGATTCATCTTCACGACCTGGTGTTTTCAAATCAAATTTCGTGATCATGAAGTAGAACAGGAAGTAGTAGACGACCGCGAACGCGAGACCAACCGGGATGAGAAGTAATGGTTTTGTGGCAATCCCGAAGTTCAAGGCATAATCAATGAAACCAGCCGAGAAGGAGAAGCCATGTAAAATACCAAGTAAGTTAACGATGGCCATCGATAGACCTGTTAAAACTGCATGAATGACATATAAAACAGGTGATAAGAACATGAACGAGAACTCGATCGGTTCCGTGATACCTGTCAAGAAGGACGTCAATCCAAGACCAATCATCGCTCCAGCAACTGCTTTTCGATTTTCCTTACGCGCAGCCATGACGATCGCAAAAGCTGCAGCCGGTAAGGCGAACATCATGATTGGGAAGAAGCCCGCTTGATAAATCCCAGCTGTCGGATCTCCAGCGAAGAAGCGCGCGATGTCACCATTCGCGACCGTACCATCTGCTTTTTCATATGAACCGAAGACGAACCAGAAAATATTATTTAAGACGTGGTGTAAGCCGACAGGAATCAAGAGACGGTTAAAGAACCCAAATAGAGCAGCGCCTCCTGCACCAAGACCAACCATCCATTCACCAGCACCGTTGATGCCTTGCTCGATGAACGGCCAGACATAACCAAAGATGAAAGCAAGTACGAGCATGACCGCTGATGTAATGATTGGAACGAAACGACGACCACCAAAGAATGCTAACCAATCCGGTAACTTAATGTTATAGAACCGATTGTATAGAAGTCCTGCGACGATACCCGCGATGATTCCACCAAATACCGCCATATTAACGGTCGAACCGAGTGTCGCCTGATTCGCGATCGAACCAAGTGTCGCTCCGTCGACCTTGGTCGAGGAATCATTGACGATCGCCGCGATCGCATCATACTTTGCCTGAATTTGTGCGCTGGAATAATCCTTGTTCATCGAGTCGACGCCATTCTTTAAGACGAGATACCCGATGGCCCCGGCAAGACCCGCTGCCCCGCTCGCATCGATCGATAGACCAATCGCGACACCAATGGCAAAGATCAATGGCAGGTTATCAAAAATAGCCCCTCCTGCTGCTACCATCAACGGAATATCTAACATATCCGCTGAACCTAATCGGAGTACGATTCCGGCAGCCGGTAATACTGCGATTGGTAACATCAAGGCTTTACCAATGCGTTGTAGAAACTGCAACATACCTTTCACCCTTTCTTGAATAAACGATAATGACAGAACAATGTAAACGCTTTTACGTTTTTTATTATTCCACATAAACATCTAAATGACTAGACCTTTATACAAATTATTCATTATCTTTTTTTATTGATATAAAAATTCATTATAGCAGACGCTAAAAACCGGACTAGAGTCATTCTCCAGTCCGGTTTTTCTATTTAATTTCAACGGTCTTAGCGGCGATTTGTATCTTCAAAATTTTGTTGGACGTTACCGACTGTTTTCTTCGCCTCGCCTTTTACTTGATCTTTTTTACCTTCGCGCTCTGTCGATTTATCGCCTGTTGCTTTCCCAAGCGCTTCTTTTGCTTTACCCGCTACTTTATCGACGAGACCATCTACTTTTTTATTGAGACCACTGTTGTTTGACATAACCATTACCCCCATTTAAAAGTTTTTTTTGCGATAGTTGTCTGTTCCCTTGTCACTGATTTTCAAACGTTTCCTGTATCAAAACCGACACTTACCTAAACAAAAACAACAGTGAACGTCCTGTCCACTGTTGTTTAATCTAAAGCTATTCTTTTTACTGGGCGACGGAAACACCTAATACTTGTTCAATCCGTTCGAACGCCCAATCCAACTCTTCTTTTGTGATGACGAGCGGTGGTGCAAAACGAATGACTGTCTCATGTGTTTCTTTACAGAGCAAGCCTTTTTCCTTCAACGCTTCGCAATATGGTCGCGCTGCTTCTGTTAATTCAACACCAATGAATAATCCACGTCCACGTACTTCTTTAATCATCGGGTTGTTGATTTGTTTTAATTTCTCCATGAAGTACGTACCGAGTTCGAGTGAACGTTCCGGTAACTTTTCGTCTTCTAATACTTCAAGTGAAGCAATCGAGACGGCACAAGCGAGTGGATTTCCACCGAACGTCGAGCCGTGTGATCCTGGATTGAAGACGGAAAGGACATCTTTATTCGCAGCCACACATGAGATCGGGAATA
>NZ_DF239008.1:2639416-2706937 GCF_000414195.2 Exiguobacterium sp. OS-77
AAGATGAATGCCGCTGTATTCTCAGTGATCGCCTGTTTTAATGCCTCAAGATCGCCGTATGGAATTGTCTTGATTCCAGGAAGAAGCGGTCCAAATCCCCGTTGGTATTCTGCTTCCGTTGACATTGAGACGGCTGTCATCGTCCGACCATGGAAGTTTCCTTCACAAACGATGATTTCAGCATCACCTGGGATTTGTTTGACTTCATATGCCCAGCGTCGTGCTGCTTTTACTGCTGTCTCAACAGCTTCCGCACCTGTATTCATCGGTAATACCATGTCTTTACCCGTCAGTTGTGCTACTTTTTCATAGAAAAAGCCCAGTTGATCATTGTGGAAGGCGCGTGACGTCAACGTGATCTTATCCGCCTGTCGTTTTAGAGCCTCGATGATTTTCGGATGACGATGCCCTTGGTTGACAGCTGAGTAAGCGCTCAACATATCCATATAACGACGTCCTTCCGGATCCGTTACGAAGACACCCTCTGCTTCTGAAATGACGATCGGGAGTGGATGGTAGTTATGTGCTCCGAACTGTTCTGTCTGTTGAATGATTTTCTCTGTTTGATTCATCGAGATTCCCCCTTATAGCTCTTTAGAAAACGCTTTCAAAATCATTATAGCAGATTTTCTTGTATAATCTTCATCTAAAAAATGTATAACCTAGAGGATTACGATGCGTAAGAATTGAATATATTGGGAAAAGACAAGACAAGTGAACCGTCATCTCTTTTCATCATAAAGGAGCGTGCGCACGTAATGGATCGTTCGACCATTGATTCCTATGAAGTCGTCATTCAAGAATTCCCTTTACCCGCTTTCATCCTGAATACTGATTTGACCATCCGTTCTTGGAATGAACTAGCCGAAAGCCAGTGGGGCTGGACACAACAAGAAGTCGTGGATCAGACTGTTCCACTTCTTGAACAGGAAGACATGGCATTCAGTCATCAGATTTGGCGTGCCTTCTTGGAACGCCGTCAATCGGTCCAATTACCGAATGCCTCCTTATTGCATAAGACGGGCACTTCTGTAACATCAACTCTCCTTCTGTCTCCTTTACTTGATGATACAGGAACCGTTATTGCCGCTTTTGCTTGCTGTATCCCTTCAGCTGAGCAACAAACGAACATGAAACCACTCTTCCAAGGATTGATGGATTTGCGCTATGCATTCGATCAGATTGCTTCTGTCGCTGTCTTCGATGCACGAGGAACGATCACGTACGCGAATGATCAACTCATCGATGTGACAGGATATTGTTCTGAGATGCTTCTCAACCAACCATGGTCGCTCATCTTAGACCCATCCAGTCCCGTCGTTTCGGAGATTCGTGCACAACTTCGTGAACGAAAAGCCTGGTCTGGTCGCCTTAGCCTCACTTCGCAAACGGGCGAACGAAAACATCTCCAAGCGACATTGATTCCAATTTATGATGCGAACGGCGTTCGTTTTCAGCACCTGTTCATCGGCAACGACATCACGGAAACAACTGCGCTTGAAGAAGAACTTGATTTTTTAGTGCATCATCATGAGATGACGCATTTATTGAATAAACGTGGATTTTTACGCGAAGGAGAATCCTTATTCCGCTCTGCTGGATCACATGATCCCGTTGCACTCATTTTGTTCGATATCGATCGTTTCAAAGTCATCAACGATTCGTTTGGAACACATGTCGGCGATCAACTTCTTCAAGCAATGGCAACGCGTCTTTTGCAACATACGACAGATGTACTTGCTTTTCATCCGACGAGTGATCTGTTTGGTGTCTTGTTACCTGCACCGTCGAGCAATCTACTTTTTCAGTATGCTCGAAAGTTACAACAAGCACTGCAGCGTCCTTATTACATTAACGGTCATTCACTCATCGTTTCTTGTACATTCGGGATCACCGTCTATCCGTCGGAAGCAAAAACACTGGAAGATTTATACCGCCGCTCTGAAACTGCTCTATATGCAGGAAAATCAATTGGTACCGGAACGATTCAGTACTTAACACACGAGATGGACACACAGTTCACACGGAAAATCCAACTCGAACGTTCCCTCTTCACGGCACTCGAAGATCAATCCCTATATCTTGCTTATCAACCAGTCATTGAAATTCAGACACAAGCCGTTAAAGGCTTCGAAGCGTTATTACGCTGGAATCACACGGCACTCGGGAGTATTCCACCAGATGAATTCATCCCACTCGCTGAAGAAGCTTCACTGATCACACCAATCAACAACTGGGTCATCATTGAAGCATGTGAACAGCTCGCGAAGTGGCAACAGACGATTAATCCTGAACTGACGATGGCAATCAATATTTCACCGCATCAGTTCCAAAGTGACTCTTTTATTCGAACGTTGCAACATATCGTAACGGAGCGACTCGTTTCACCATCTTCCGTTACGCTGGAGATGACAGAGAATATTGCGATTTTACAGACGCAACGAACGGTCGAACGTATGCACCTCATCAAGTCGTTCGGCTTCCGTTTATCGATCGATGATTTCGGTACCGGTTATTCTTCTTTACAGTATCTCAGTGCTTTTCCAATCGACGAATTAAAAATTGATAAAGTATTCATTGATGGTCTGGCGAAAAATGACCATGCCTTGCTGGATTCCATCATTCAACTTGGTCACAACTTAGAGTTGAATCTTGTCGCTGAAGGTGTTGAGACAGAACACGCGTTAGATTATCTAAAAACAACATCGTGTCAGCATATGCAAGGGTTTATTTTCTCTGAACCTCTATCTGTACAGGATATCGAAAAACGATTCTTAGCACCTTAATCAAAAAAGAAGTCACGGTGGATAACAATCACCGTGACTTCTTTTGCATATCATTTCTTACAACTGAATTTCTCCTACAACCATTCCGTAAACGGCTACTCCTGCTAAGACAACGAGGATCATACTAGCAATCCACTCATAACGTGACATGCCCGTCCGTTGCTGTTCTCGCTCTGCTAACGCGTACGCGAGAATCCCTGGAGCATAGACTAATGCCGCGATGACGATGTACCAGATACCCGACGCATAGACGAGCCAAATCGAATACGCTGATGCGATGACAGAGAAAAGTAACATTTTCTGATTGCGTTCTTCGCGCGATGTCCGAATGCTATACAACGCTGATAATAGGTACGGTAATAACGCACAAATCCCGGCGATACTCGATAAGACAAGATAGGTTTGCGCTGAGAAAAGCGCGATTCCTGCGACGACTTGTGTCGCGATCTGTGTAATCAACAGCGCACCGACTGGAGCTCCTTTTCGATTCGTTTTTGCGAATGCTTTCGGAAACGCACCGTCTTTCGCCACAAGATACGATATTTCTGATGCGAGAATCGTCCATCCGAGAAGTGCGCCAGATAGTGAAATAATCAAACCGATCATGATGATCGTCGCACCGATTGGTCCAATCGCTGCTTCTAATACATACGCCATCGTCGGTTCTTTTAATCCAGCTAGTTGTTCTTGACTAAGCACTCCGAGTGATAGAACAGAAATCAAGATATAGATGACTAACACTCCAACGAGTCCTGTTACCGTCGCTTTTCCGACATCACTTCGATTTTTAGCACGACTCGACAAGACGACTGCCCCTTCAATACCAACGAACGCCCAAAGCGTGACGAGCATCGTTCCTTTTACCTGATCGAAGATCGAACCGAGTTCTGTTCCCTTTCCCCAAATATCTAAATTAAACGTTTTGATATTAAAGGCAATTCCTACTAAAAGGATGAAAATCAAAATCGGAACGAGCTTTGCAATCGTCGTAATCAAATTGACGAGTGTCGCTTCCTTGATTCCGCTTGAGACGAGCCAGAACAATCCCCAAATGACGACCACACTCATCAAAAGGAGGAATATTCGATTTTCTGCTGCGAAAATCGGGAAGAAATAACTAATCGCATTAAACACGAGCGTGATATTCGCAACCGTTCCAATCCACGCCGATACCCAGTATCCCCACGCACTGTTAAAGCCGACAAAACGTCCAAATCCTTCACGCGCATAGGCATAAATGCCGCCTTCGAGCTCTGGTTTACTATTGGCGAGATGCTGGAATACTAACGCGAGCATGATCATTCCGATCCCCGTTATACTCCATCCGATGAGGATAGGTCCTGCACTTGCACTTTGGGCCATTGCACCAGGGAGGTTAAAAGCTCCTCCACCGACCATGGACCCGATGACCATTGCCGCGAGCGCAAAGAAGCCGATTTTTTGCTGATTCATGATGAGACACTTCCTTTTTCCGTATATCTATTACATCTTACGTATATTCATTCGAAAGACACAAAAGTCATTATAACAAATCACCTTCTAAAGTAAAGAAAGGATTTGAGACGAATGAACTGGATTCATGTATTTCAGCTCGAAGACCTTCTAAAACTCCTATTGGCTGCTACACTTGGAATTTTCATCGGATTCGAGCGTGAAATTAAAAATAAACCGGTCGGTATACGCACTAGCCTCGTAATTACCCTCATCAGCTGTCTTTTAACCATTGTCTCTATAAAATCCGTCCTGCTCTATCACGATATGGCGACTCATGTCCAGATGGATCCGATGCGCCTTGTCGCGCAAATCATTACCGGAATCGGATTCATCGGAGCTGGTGTCATCTTACGACGACCACATGATATCGTCAGCGGACTAACAACTGCCGCCATTATATGGAGTGCAAGTGGGATTGGGATTGCTGTCGGTGCCGGATTCATTTGGGAATCGATTTTTCTCGTTCTCTTTCTCTTTTTCCTATTAGAAGGTCTGACTTGGGTGATGCGTCACATCAACAATAGTCGATTTGAAGCGAACGTCCTCGTCGCACATTTACTTCTTCCCGCCGATCTTGATCCATCCGACATCATCTTCGCCCTTGAACAAAAAGGTGTTCGGATTACGAATATACGCATGCGAGGAAATCCAATTCGATTAACATTACGGATGTATTCCCCTCATTCGCTGACCCTATTCCTACTTTATGACTATTTAAAATCACTTGGAATTAAGGATATAGACCTTGATCAGTAAGAATTATCTGAAAATTTATGTTGCATTTTTAATCACTTTCACTTAAATTAACAATATGTTCACATTTTTCTGAAATATTTAAAACTAACTCTCGGGGGGTCATCGTTCCATGAATAAACCATCGAAAATTGCTTTTGCTGGACTATCCAGCATTGCACTACTTGCTGTCGCTGCATGCGGGCAAGGAAATGATGAGAATGCAAGCGGCTCGGATTCGAAAAATAAGAAAAAGGAAGTCACGCTCGTTTCGACGACAGATGTACCTCAGCTCGATCCGACGAAAACGACGGACTCGACTTCCATCATTGTTACGAACAACGTCTTTGAAGGACTCTATCGTCTTGACGGCGATAATAAGCCAACACCTGGAATCGCAGAAAGTGTCGAAGTATCAGACGATAAAAAAACATACACGTTCAAATTGCGTAAAGATGCGAAATGGTCAGATGGATCAGCTGTCACAGCAGATGATTTCATTTATGCTTGGAAACGTGCACTTGATCCAAAGACAGCAGCAGAATACGCGTACATTTTACAAGATTTGAAAAACGCCAATAAAATCATGGCTGGAGACGCTGAACTCGATGAACTCGGTGTCAAGAAAGTCGATGACCAAACACTTGAAGTACAACTCGAAGCTCCTGCTCCTTACTTCCTTGGCTTAACGAGTTTCCCAACGTACTTACCATTAAAGCAATCATTCGTCGAAGATAAAGGCGATAAGTTTGCGACAAGTGTTGATACAATGGTCTTCAACGGACCTTTCGTACTCGATAAGTGGCAAGCGAACGCTGGGTGGACATATAAGAAAAATCCGGATTACTGGGATAAAGCAAGCGTCAAGATGGATCAAATTAACGTTAAAGTCGTCAAAGAGATTTCGACTGGCGTCAACCTCTTTGAATCAAAAGAAGTCGATTTTGCACCGATTACATCGGAGTTCGTCTCACAGTACGAAAAATCAGAGGATTACAAGACTCGTCCAGATGCTCGGATCAACTTCCTTCGCTTTAACCAAAAGAATAAAGCATTGAAAAACAAAAACATTCGTAAAGCACTTGCACTCGGTTTTGAGAAGCAAGGGATTACCGATGTCATCCTAAACGATGGATCAAAACCAGCGAACTTTATCGTTGCGAAGGATTTCACATTTACACCAGATGGCGAAGACTTCCGTACGAAGTATCCGGATCTTCAAAGCTACGATGCAGATGCAGCGAAAAAAGCTTGGGATGCTGGTTTGAAGGAACTTGGTGTCAAAACAGTTGAACTCAGCATGCTCTCACGGGATGAAGATGCTTTCAAGAAAGTCTCTGAGTACTTAAAAGGTGACCTAGAGAAACATCTTCCTGGTTTGACGATCAATATCAAACAACAACCATTCAAAAACTTCCTCGATCTCGAATCGAAGGGTGATTATGACATCTCTGCAGCTGGATGGGGACCTGACTATCAGGATCCAATGACGTTCCTCGACATGTGGTTGACAGGCGGAAGCTTCAACCGGATGGAATACTCGAACAAAAAGTTCGATGATCTCATCAAAGGAGCGAAACAACAAGCCGATGAAGCGAAGCGTTGGTCTGATATGCAAGAAGCTGAAAAAATCTTGCTAACAGATGACTACGCGATTGCGCCGATCTACCAAAAAGGTGAAGCTTACTTGCAACGGACAAACATTGATAAATTATACCGTCACCCATTCGGTGCCGATATGAGCTTTAAATGGATGGAATTAAAATAACCCTTTAGAATATTGATGAACAAGTAGCGGATCTCGTTCCCTACTTGTTTTTTTATTTTCCAACGCGGTTCTCAGAAAACAACAAAGACCCCTTCTGACGGAGCCATCGGGGGTCTTTACTGTGCGATTTGTTTATAAAAAGCAATCTCTTCATCCTGTCCTTCCTCAACTGCTCGGAAGAATTCAGCGAAGTAAGCATAAAGAACGGTGCGTTCCTCATACGTTGGTCGAGCTTGACGAATGACGGAGAATGCAAGATTTCGCAACTGACGTTTTGTTCGTCGATGTGTTGGTAACGCATGGAACTGACGCGTAAATGAACGATAGACATCCGCAATCAAAGCTTCGTGCCCTTCAAAATATGTCTTATCCATAATGATGATCTCCTTTCTAACCTTGTTGTCCTACTGTTTTCTACGAACCTTTTAGATAAAAGTTTCATAGAAAGTGAGATTTCTCACAAATGATATAGACCTTACTATAACAAGCTTTCCAAAATGATTCAACATCCAAACTATTAAGTTTCATCAAGGAATTTTAGCCGTTTTGTAAAGTTCCTTTCTTTGATTTTAGATCATCTATTCCTAACACAAAACGGTCTGAGTCCCGGAAAGAGACTCAGACTCGCGACGGACATCAGTCTGCTTGTACTGAAATATGCTGGAAGTGTTTCACATCGAATAATCCACTGTCGGTCAGCTTTAATTCCGGAATGACCGGTAAGCAAAGGAATGACATCGTCAAATAGGGATTAAAGGAACGATCCGCCTCTAATACATCGAGGGCATCATTCAATGCTTCGAGTGTATCTCCAACTTCTTGGAAGGGACGATTCGTCATCAGTCCAGCGATTTCAAGCGGTAACTCAGCAAGTACCTCTTGCCCATTGACGGCAATGACTCCCCCACCCGCTTGGACGAGACGTTCCGCAGCGAGTTGCATCTCTTCGTCTGATGCGCCAACGATGACGAGGTTGTGCGAATCATGGGCAACAGTCGCCGCAATCGCTCCGCGTTTCATCTTGAAACCTTTGACGATCCCGGCTGCCGAGAAGGATGTGCCGTGATGCCGTTCAATGACAGCAATCTTTAAGAGATCCTGCTCCGGTACAGGCACGAAATGTCCGTCTTGAAGCGGAACGTCGAGAACCAGATGTTCCGTGACGATGCTTTTCGGAATGACTCCGATCACATGCGCCCGTGATGATTCAAGTGGAAGGGCAAATACTTCTGGTGTAATCGGTTTTGTATTCAATGCACCTCGTAACGATTCTGGAACATGCGCGCGTCGTACTGTTCGGGTCGTTTTTCCTGCTCGTGCGACACACTCACCTTTAATATAAACCTCGTCAATCACGACGTTATCAGCATCGGATAACAAGACGAAGTCCGCCCGGCGTCCCGGCACGATAGCTCCACGATCGTCCAGACGATAGGCATTCGTCGCATGCAACGATGCCATCGCATACGCTGTTTCGCGTTTAATTCCATGACGAATCGCATAGCGGATATTATAGTCGATCGTACCTTCGCGTAATGTATCATCCAAATGTTTATCGTCCGTACAGAAGAGGAAACGGCTCGCGTTGCTTTCCGTCACAGCATCGAGTACTTCCTTCAAGTTTCGGGCAGCTGATCCTTCCCGCACTTCGACATACAGACCACGACGCGCTCGGGCAAGCGCATCTTCTTTACTGACAGATTCATGATCCGTTCGAATTCCGGCGACACCATAAATGTTAATTTCGCGTGGTCCAAGTCCCGCAGCATGACCATCGACCAGTTTTCCTGCGTCTTCGATCTGTTTAATTTTTTGGAGCATATCGCGATCGGCTCGTTCGACCGCTGGATAATCCATGACTTCTCCCAAACCATGGACACCAGGATGATTGACGAATGGTGCAAGTGCCGCCGCATCAAGTGATGCTCCCGCGTGTTCAAACGAAGTCGCCGGTACGCAGCTCGGTAACATCATACGGACATCAAGCGCGAGACCTTCAGCATCGTCTAGCATAAAGGATAATCCTTCTGCTCCTTTGACATTCGCAATCTCATGCGGATCGGCGATAATCGTCGTGACACCTAACGGTAGAATCGCTTGCTCATACTCACTTGGCGGCACCATCGATGATTCAATATGGACATGGGCATCGACGAAACTTGGTGCGATGAAAAGTCTTTCTCCCGAACGATTCTCGATTCCGTCATACCCCTCTCCGACAGCAGCAATATAACCTGAATCAATCGCTACATCTGCTGTATATGTCTCACGTGTCATGACATCAATGACTGAAATATTCTGATAGACGACGGCTGCTTTCTCTTTTTTGGCAGCAATCGCGATCAATCGTTCACGCACTGTTTGTTCCATCCTGTCTCCTCCTGTTGTAAGCGTATTTTTACCATCTTACAATTAGTTTGGAAGCTGTTGCAATTTATTTTTTGTAACGTCAAGATGAAAGAGTATCGATTTAATGTCTGAGGGGGAAAAACGCATGAAATATCGTGTCGGTTCACTTGTTCCAAACATCGATCCATCCGTTTATTTAGCGGACGGATCTAAAGTCATCGGAGAGGTCACGATCGGAAAAGACTCATCTGTCTGGTTCAATACGGTCATACGCGGAGATGAAGGTCCGATTCACATCGGGGAACGCGTCAACATCCAAGACGGTTCGATGATTCATCAGTATGAAGGGTATCCGACTATCATTGAAGATGAAGTGACGATTGGTCATATGGCGATGATTCACGGCGGAATCATTCGAAAAGGAGCGTTAATCGGAATGTCGGCGACGATCCTCGATGAAGCCGAAATCGGAGAAGGAGCATTCGTTGCTGCCGGAAGCCTTGTTCCGCCAAAAATGAAGGTACCTGCCGGCGCGATGGTCATGGGTGTTCCTGCAAAAATCGTCCGGGATATCAGTGACCATGATCGATTCATCATGGAACGAACAGTCCGAAAATACGTGAAACGAGGTCAGCAGTATGCTGACAGTTTTGAAGCTATCACAGAGGATATGACAAGTTTGTGAGAACGTTTACAAAGTTCACAGGTTCTTAATACCTCCCCTCTTCCGTCTTTACAATTCTTTCGTACACTAGAGGTGTAAGAGATGAATCAAGACACAGAGAGGGGATTTTATATGATTCCAGTATACGAAGAACGCATCATGTCTGATTTGTTTTCATCTACGAATAACCCAAGTTACGGTTTGCCGACGTTACCCGAATCGGAAACGGATTGGTTGACAGTCGAGATTCAAACACGTATCGTTAAAGATGCCGAGCACCGCCTTGGAACATTAAACCGAGAGGAAGAACGTGTATGATTCAGCAACGCACTGTTCGCGCTTGGCTCGCTAGTCGCATCAAAAAATAATTTAATCACTTGATTACGTATTTTCCAAAACGATATAGCGCGTCAGCGCGCATACCAAAAGAGCCGAAGCGGATTCCCGCCTCGGCTCTATCTGTTTATTTTGAAATTAATCCTTCTTCGATCAAGAAATCACGCGCGACTTTTTCAGGGCGCTGTTTCTCGACATCTGCTTTGTAATTCAATTCTTGCATCTTCTCATCCGTAATTTTATCTTTTAACGTGTTGAGGACTTTTTTCAGCTCCGGATGTTCTTCAAGTGTTTCTTGACGAACAAGCGGTACCGCATAGTATGGTGGGAAGAACTTTTTATCGTCTTCTAGCACTGTTAAATCGAATTTTTGTAACAAACCATCTGTTGAGAAGCTATCGATGACGTTCGTTCGACCATTTGTCAGTGCTGTATAACGGAGTCCTCCATCGACTGGTTGTACATCTTGGAATTTCATATCTGGATACTTTTTCTTCAAACCAAGATAACCATCTTCCCGGTTCGCGAATTCGATTGTTGATCCGAGAATCAAACGATCACTGACTTTTGACATATCTGATACCGTCTTCAAGTCATATTTTTCGATATCTTCTTTCGTCATGGCAAGGGCATACGTATTGTTGAAACCGATTGGATCCAGGACGTCGACCTGACTTTTTTCCGGAATCATCTTCCCGACTTTTGCATAGACCGTTTCCGGATCCGTCTCGACGTCTTGCTTGAGCACGTCGATCAACAAAGTACCTGTGTACTCGACATACGCGTCGATTTCCCCTTTTTCAAGCGCCCCGTAAGCGACTTTCGTCCCTCCGAGGTTTAATTGACGTTCGACTTCTAAATCCGTTTTATCTTCGATTAAATCCGCTAACATATTTCCGAGAATCAATTGTTCTGTAAAGTTCTTCGATCCGATGACGATCTTATCGTCCTTAAGGAAAGAGTAAGCGACCGATCCACCAATTAATATGAAAACGATACTTGCGATCGCGATCTTGCGTCCAGCTGGCATCGCCTTGCGACGCTTCCGTGCCTTATTCTTGATTCGACCATCTGCAAGAGGAATCCCATTTGGCGCCACGGAGTATTCAATCCGACTGACGACGAAGTCGATGACAAGAGCTAAAATACCGGCTGGAATTGCTCCGGCGAGAATCTGGTTATTATCAACTGTTTGAATACCCGAGAAGACGAGGTAACCAAGACCACCGGCACCGATGAATGCTGAGATCGTCATCAAACCAACAGCTGTAACGGCTGAAATTCGAATCCCTGCCATCATGATCGGCAAGGCAAGTGGAATCTGAACCTTACTGAGGATTTGTCGATCCGTTAAACCAATTCCTTTAGCTGCTTCGAGCGTGTCCCCTGGAATGCTCGACAGACCCGTGTACGTATTTTTAACGATTGGCAAGAGTGAATAAAGCACGACCATGATGATCGCTGGTGTCGACCCGATACCAATGAACGGAATCAAGAAACCGAGTAAAGCAAGACTCGGAACAGCTTGCACGACGCTCGTCAGCGCAAGGACAGGCTTCGCGAACTTTTGGTAACGGGTGATCAGAATCCCGATCGGAATCCCGAGAACGACCGCGATGACGACGGCAAAGACCGTCAGCTGTAAGTGCTCTAGCAATAAATCACCGATCTGATCGGTATTATTTTTTACATAATCAAAGAATCCGCTCATTGGACTTCCTCCTCATGAATGAATTGCTCACTCAAGACGGAAAGTAAGCTACTACGTGTGATCAACCCTCTGAGTTTTCCTGTTACATCCGTTACTGGTAGATAACCAGTCTCTTCCTGATTCATGACTTCAAGAACATCGAGTAATGAATCGTGTTCATTGACAGCGATGATTTCGCCCTCCATCACTTCTTCGATCCGTTGGCTCTTATCCGGAATCGTCTGGATGTTCTTCAACTTAATCAGCCCTTGTAAGACACGGTCACGATCGGTGATCAACAGGCTGTCGACTTTGCGTCCACGCATGATTTCAATTCCCTGCAACAACGTCCGTTTGCCACTGATTGAAACTGGGTCCTCGATCATGATATCTTCTGCCTTGATGAATTCTGGACTACTCCAGATTTTATTTTTTCCGATGAACGATTCGACATATTCATCTTTTGGATGACGCAAGATTTCTTCTGGAGTATCGAACTGGACGATTTCCCCATCACGCATGATACATATCCGATCCGCTAACTTGATCGCTTCATCCATATCATGGGTGACGAAAACGATCGTCTTCTTCACTTCTTCTTGCAAGTTAAAAAGTTCTTCCTGTAGATCGTTACGGGTAACGGGATCGAGTGCACTGAACGGCTCATCCATCAAAATGACATCAGGATCATTCATTAAAGCTCGTGCGAAACCGACACGCTGTTGTTGTCCACCACTGAGTTCGCTCGGATAACGATCGATGAATTGCTTTGGATCAAGCCCGACCATCGTCAACAATTGTTCTGTCCGTTGATCCATTTCATCGTGATCTTTCCCCTCAAGCCCCGCAATCAATTGAATGTTTTCCCGGACCGTCATGTGGGGGAACAAGCCGGTTTGCTGGATGACATATCCCATATGACGTCTTAATTCAATCGTATCCGTCTTCATGATGTCCTTCCCGTTGACTAAAATCGTACCTGAAGAAGGTTCAATCAATCGATTGATCATCTTAAGTGATGTCGTCTTCCCACAACCACTTGGTCCGATGAAGACAACGAGTTCACCCTTTTGAATCTCGAGCGATAAGCCTTTCAAGACGACATTGTCCTTAAACTGCTTACCGACGTTTTTGAATTCGATCATTCCTTCTCACTCCTTTTTACTATTTCCATATATTATGGTTTCCCAAAAAGATTACGGTTTAAACAAATTTTCTGTAATTTAGTTTTATTTCTTTGCAAAACGGGAATTTCTTAGTTCTTTTTTTAAAATAAAGGGAATACCTTAATAAAGAGTACTTGTAAAGCATGTTTTTGATGAAGGAGGTACTAGACGATGAACATCAAGAAACCTACCATCATGATGATCGGATTACTTCTCCTTAGTCCACTTTCGATTCCTTCACAGGTTAATGCAGCGAGCTCTACGTTCGTTACGAAAGGAACGACGACGCAAAAAGTCGTCGCATTGACGTTTGATGACGGTTCAGATGGAACGAACATTGCCAAAATCTTAAGTATCTTAAAAAGTAACCAAGTGAAAGCGACTTTCTTTTTGACAGGCAGTGGTGCAACCAACCATCCCCAATCGATCAAAAACATCACAACCGCTTCTCCGACACATCAAATCGGCAATCACTCATATTCGCATCCGGATTTTACGACCTTAACAGCAAGCCAGATGACGAGTGAATTATCCCGAACAGAATCTCTCATCCGGTCCTTGACCGGAAAAACGACGAAACCAATTTTCCGAGCGCCGTTTGGTGCAAGTAATAGCAACGTGTTGAGTGCCGTTGGGGCGGCAGGTTACACGAAAACGATTCAATGGAATATTGATACGACGGATTGGAAAGGCATCTCTTCAACAGCCATCTTGGATCGTGTATTACCAAAAGTCGTTCCCGGATCGATTATTCTGATGCATACCGGTGCTGGTGCGAAAGGAACACCGACCGCCTTGCCGACGATGATTTCGAAACTCAAAGCCAAAGGCTATTCGTTCGTCACGATTTCAGAACTCCTCCGCTCACCAACTCCAACCGGTACGACGTATACCGTCAAAGCTGGCGATACACTCTATTCGATCGCCCGTAAATACAATGTCTCGGTCTCTGCCCTCGCGAGTGCGAATAACATCACGAACTGGAATCTGTTGAACGTCGGTCAAGTCTTGAAAATTCCAACAACGACTTATACGGTTAAAGCCGGTGATACACTTTACTCGATTGCGACACGATATGGTGTCACCGTCACAGCATTGATGCAGGCAAACAACATTACGAATCCGAACCTCTTGCTCGTTGGACAAGTCTTAAAAATTCCAAAATGAATATGCTGATCGCAACACAAAAAAACGATCCCTCTCTATTCAAGAGAAGAATCGCTTTAGATCGTATGCATGAAACCGGCGCGATAGCGTCGGTTTTTTTGTACTCTAGTTTGACCCCGCACCTCTTACGACTCTGATCGGACCCCATTGATTCCAAGATCACACTGAATCAAATCCGCATACGTTTGTCGACGGACGACTTCACGGGATTCCCCGTCCCGGACGAAGACAAGTGCCGGACGTAAGAACTGGTTGTAGTTGCTTGCCATCGAAAAGTTATACGCTCCTGTCCCAAAGACAGCAAGTGTATCGCCACCGTTCGGTGTAACCAACTGTGCTTTTTCAGCGACAAGATCCCCTGATTCACAAGCTGCTCCAACGACCGTCACTTCGGTCGTTTCGCCACTCATCCGGTTAGCGATGACCGTTTCATACACCGCACCGTAAAGTGCTGGGCGAATGTTATCTGTCATTCCGCCATCGACCGAAAGATATGTTCGGACGCCTTCGATTTCTTTGATTGCCCCGACCGTATACAGTGTCGTTCCTGCATTCGCAACGACCCAGCGCCCTGGCTCGATCCCGATGCGCGGACGTTCGATGCCGAGTCGCTCCGTTTCCGTCTCGATGACATCCATGACGCGTGCAATCGTCGCTTCAAAATCAAGCGGATGATCGTCCTGTGTATAGGCAATACCGAAGCCACCACCAACATTAACTTCGCTGACTGTAAAGCCATGATGCGCACGAATCGTTTCGACGAAGCCCATCATCGTCCGAGCCGTCTGTTCGAACAGTGACGGATCTTGGATTTGCGAACCGACATGACAATGGATGCCGAGTAACGACAGATGTTCCGATGCTAAAATCGCTTCGATTGCGTCCAAGTAATCTGACGCATGCGTCGAGAAACCGAATTTCGTATCGACACCACCTGTCTGAATTTTCGCATGCGCTCCCCCGATGACTTGTGGCACGATCCGGATCAGGACATGAACCGTTTGACCGGCTTGTGCCGCAATCGATTCCAGTTGTGCAATCTCTGCAAAGTGATCGATGACAATCCGTCCGACTCCTTCCTCAACGGCATACTGAAGATCAGCCGTTGATTTATTCGAACCATGGAAATAGATTCGTTCTGCCGGAACCCCGGATTGACGGGCGATGAAGAGTTCCCCGCCTGTGACGACATCGATTCCAAGACCATGACGAACGACTTGTTCATATACGGCACTGACCGTCAGTGCTTTAGAAGCGAAGGAAGCATACGTGTTCGGATACTTATCAAGGAAGTGTTCCCGGACGGTCGCTAATCGATCCGTCAGCTCCCGCTCTGCCATCACATACAACGGTGTTCCGTACTGTGTTGCAAGATCGGTCGCTGCGACACCATCGATGTGCAACGTATTGTTTTCTTCTGTCAGGTATTGACTTCCATACATAATAAGTTCCTCCTTATAGATACTGATGCGTCAAACGCCACGACCGGGCACACATCTGCTCTGAATTGTTCGCTGCTCCTGTCCGAGTAATATCGTCAATTTCAACGCCATCCCCGTATAGCACGACCTCATCTCCGACCTCAACCGTCCCATCGACAGCGACGAACGTATGACTCATGAATAATTTATTGATGACCGGATAAGGTTTTTCTTTAATATGAACAGGCAACGCGGCACGCCCACGGACGACACCGTCTCCATAGCCGACGGGTAAAATAGCAATCCGCATCGGTTCTGTACTCGTAAAGTTCGTCCCGTACCCAACGTGTTCACCCGGTCCGATTTCGCGAATTTCAACGACCTCCGTCGTCATCCGTAGCGAAGGAACGAGCCAGTCCATCTTTTCAATCGGTGAATAGCCGAATAAGAAGATGCCAGGGCGGACATAATTACAAAATGCGAGACGCGGATCGTGTTTGACGATCGTCGCACTGTTTTCCGAGTGCATATACGTAAACGTATGGCGCTTTCGTAACACATCGGCAATAGCGATGAAACGTTCGACTTGTCCATCGTGATCCGCATCCGGCTCATCGGCAAGCGGAAAGTGTGTATATAAACCTGTTAAAGCGAGCGAATCTGCTTGCGCAAGCGCAAGAACAGCTTCCGCCTCTTGAAGCGAACTGACACCAAAACGATTCATCCCGACGTTGATCTTCAAATGTAACTCGATTCCTTGCAGCTGTTTACTGTTTAGGGCGAGCCATTCTAGCGATGAGACACCGAGTGCAATTCCGAAACGTCGTGCTGTTTCAAAATCCTCCGTCGGATTCATCACCAGTACATAACTGTCTGGAAAATTCGTTTTGATTTCAATGGCTTCATACAACTCGGCGACAGCAAAGTGATGCACATCAGATGCCATCAGCGTCTCGACCATCTCGAGCATACCTAAGTTATACGCATTGTTCTTGACCACGGCAAAAATACGTTTACGTGACCGAGCGAAGACCGATGCGACGTTCTGTCGCACCGCCTTCCGATCGATCGTGACGAGTGTACGCGTCGTCATTCTGCGACAGCGGGTGTCACATACGTCAACCAATCCGCATATTGCGGCAATTGACCTGTGACGGCTTGACGGTAAAGATCGAGCAACTCATCTGCGACGTTCCGTGTTCCGCCGTTGATCGAGATATGATCGATTTCACCGACACTCGTGATTTCAGCAGCTGTTCCTGTTAAGAAGATCTCATCTGCGACATATAACTCATCGCGTCCGATGTGACGTTCGATGACAGGATAGCCTTGATCTTGTGCCAAACGGATGATGACTTGGCGTGTGATACCGTCGAGTACTGAACAATCAAGTGACGGTGTATGAATCGTTCCGTTTTTAAGAAGGAAAAGATTCGCAACACTCGCTTCACTGACGTTTCCGTTCATGTCGAGCGCGATGGCTTCATCAAATCCATCACGGATCGCTTCACCTTTTAAGAGTTGTGAGTTCATATAGTTCGCAGCCGCTTTCGCTTGCATCGGCATCATCGTTGATGAGACGCGGCGGTATGATGCGACTTTGGCACGGATGCCAGCACCTTTATCGAAGTATTCCCCAAGCTCCCAGCAAGAGATGCCGACATGAACCGTCGTATCTTTCGCCATCAATGCTTGCCATGGCGTACCGAGGAACACGAATGGACGGATATAACACGATTCAAATCCGTTTTTCGCAACTAAATCGATCGTTGCTTGAACAAGTTCGTCGACAGTATACGGAATCGTGACGTGGTAATACGCACAACTGCGGAAGAGACGCTCGATATGTTCCTTCAATTGGAAAATCGCCGGTCCGTCCGGTGTCGCGTATGCACGAATTCCTTCAAAGAATCCACTACCATAGTGAATCGCATGTGACATGACGCTTGTGTTCGCATCTTTCGGATCATGAAAGACTCCATCTAACCAAATTGCTTCTCCATACTGTGTATCCACTGCCATGTGTTTTCCTCCTCTTCGACGTCAATCAGAGTGAACGTAAATCATCCACCAATTGCGTCTTCTCTTCTGTTTTCGCATCTTTCTGTTTGATGACACGTGCAGGTGTTCCGGCAACGACGCTTCCAGCAGGTACGTCTTCTGTGACGACACTACCAGCAGCGACGACGGCATCTTTGCCGACTTTGACGCCTTCAAGGATGACTGCATTTGCACCGATCAAGACACCGTCTTCAATGATGACAGGTGTTTTTGAAGGTGGTTCGAGGACACCCGCGACCACGGCACCTGCGCCGACATGAACGTTCTTCCCGATCGTCCCACGTGCACCGACGACAGCGTTCATATCAATCATTGTACCATCTCCGATTGATGCACCGATATTGATGATCGCACCCATCATGACGACTGCGTTATCGCCGATGACGACATGATCACGAATCCATGAACCTGGCTCGATACGCGCATTCAAGTGACGTGTATCAAGCATTGGTACTGCACTGTTGCGACGGTCATACTCCACGTGAACATCCGTGATGCGATCTGAATACTTTTCTAAGAAAGTAGCCGCAAGTCCTGCATCCGCGAAGAAAATCTTTGATTCATCTGATCCGAACGCTGTAGCGCCTTCGATCGTCAAGCCCGCCAAATCGCCGTTGACGTAAAGTTTTACCGGTGTTTGTTTTTTAGCATCTTTAATGAATTTAGCAATTTCGTAAGCATCAGTGAGTAACATGTGAATCCTCCTGTGTGTAGAGCGTCTCTAATGTATAGAGTCCCGCTGTTTTTTGAATGAGTGCCTCAGCTGCTTTGATCGCACCAGAAGCAAATACTTTTTTCGATAGCGCTGTATGTTTGATTTCAATCAATTCGTCGACACCTGCGAATAAGACTTCGTGTTCTCCGAAGATTGTTCCACCGCGCATCGCGTGCATCCCGATCTCGTTCGTCTCTCGCTTTTGCCGCGTCTGTGACCGGTCATATACCGGTGTGACGTCACGTGCCGTCTGAATCGTTTGCAATAACAACTCAGCCGTTCCGCTTGGCGCATCGACTTTTTGGTTATGATGTTTCTCGAGCAATTCGATGTCATACGCTCCTGCTAGTGGCACAAGTGTCTTCAGCAGTTGCTGCACCATCGCGATGCCGTACGACATATTGTACGACTGGAAAATTGGAATTTCTTTTGCGGCGTCCTTGATCGATGCCAGTTCCGCCTCCGAAAAACCAGTCGTCGCGATGACAAGTGGTGTTTTTGTCGCCAGTCCATATGCGAGCAGATCCGGTAGCAAACTCGGATGCGAGAAGTCGATGATCGCATCGACCGTTTCTGACATCTCCGTTAGCTCGGCATATGAAGCGATCGTATCGGATGACTTCGTCCGGTCAACGATCGCTACGACACTTTGTGGTGCGAGTTCGACGACGTATTGTCCTGTCGCCCCATAACCGTGTAACGCGAGTTTCATCGAACCACCCCTTTGTAAGCCCGCATCGTTTCGAGTAAGTGGGCGTGCCCCGCTTCCGATTGACGGACGAGCGGCAAGCGTGGCGCACCGACAGCAAAGCCGAGTTCTTCAAGCGATGCTTTAACTGGAATCGGATTGACATCACTGAACAAGGCACCGATGACCGGTAACAAGTCTGCCTGAATCCGGCGTGCCGTGACGAGATCTTGCGCTAGTAACGCCTCAGCAAGTGCTTGTGTCTCTGCTGGGTACGGGTTCGAAAGAACTGAGATGACGCCTTGTGCGCCCCATGCCATGTACGGCAGGATTTGATCATCATTTCCACAGAAGACCGCGAAGTCTTCCGGAATCGCCGCCATCAGTTCACCCATGAAGCTGACATCTCCACTCGCTTCCTTAAAGGCTTGGATTCGTGGATGACGTGCTAACGTCACTGCTGTTTCGACTGCGATCGCAACTCCTGTCCGCGACGGAACGTTGTACAGCATGATTGGTAATTCGGTTGCATCAGCGACCGCCGTGAAATGTGCGACGAGACCCGCTTGCGATGTTTTATTGTAGTACGGTGTGACGAGCATCGCTGCGTCCGCACCGAGGCGCTCTGCGAGTAACGTCTTCTCGATTGTTGCTGCCGTGTTGTTCGAACCCGTTCCGGCAATGACTGGTACTCGTCCTGCCGTGATTTGAACGGCAGTCGTCAGTAGTTGTTCGAATTCCGTGTTCGTCAGTGTCGATCCTTCTCCTGTCGTTCCTCCGACGACAAGCGCCTGAATTCCTGCTGCGAGTTGTTGCTCGATCAAGCGTTCGAATACGTGTAGATCCAACTCGCCTGCTTCATTAAATGGTGTGACGAGCGCTGTACCTGCTCCTTTGAACATGAAGAACTCCTCCTTTTTTATGAATGAATCGACTGTTCGATGGCTTGGCGTGCGACTTGTACGGCATTCGAGGCGGCACCTTTTCGAATGTTGTCGGCTACACACCAGAGATGGAACGTATTCGCGAGACTATCATCTTGTCGAATTCGTCCGACATAGACATCGTCCGTCCCACTCGCGTCAAGTGGCATCGGATAACGCGTATTCGCGACATCATCGATGAGGACGACGCCCGGTGCGTTTTCAAGTGCTTCACGGATCGCTGCAACCGTCGTCGGTTGTGTAAACGTGACGTTGATTGCAACCGAGTGAGAATTCGTGACTGGAACCCGGACACATGTAGCACTGACAGGTAATGCTGGAAGATTGAAGATTTTCCGTGTTTCATCAATCATCTTCTGCTCTTCTTTCGTATAGCCGTTCTCAAGGAATACATCGATATGCGGCAAGATGTTATCGTGAATCGGATGCGGATAATTGACGGGCTCTTCTCCGCGTGCTCCACGTGCCAGATCCTCGATTCCTTTTTGACCAGAACCAGATACGGCCTGATACGTCGTATAGTTGATCCGTTCGAATCCCAGTGACTGGAGCGGTGCTAAAGCGACGACGGATTGAATGGTCGAACAGTTCGGATTTGCGATCAAGCGGTCCGTCGCTTGAATCGCTTGCGGATTGACTTCTGGCACGACGAGCGGAATCGTCTCCTGCATCCGGAAAGCACTTGAATTATCAACGACGAGTGTTCCGTTTTCAGCTAGTAACGGGGCATATTGCTCACTGATCGTTCCGCCTGCTGCGAACAACGCGACATCGATCCCGTCTTCTGTGATATTTGGCGTCAGCGCTTGGATCGTAATATCTTCTCCCTTGAACTGTACCGTGTTCCCTGCTGAACGAGCAGAAGCGTAAGCGGACAGGCGGCTGACCGGGAAGTCCAGTTCTGCTAGGACTTGTAACATTTTTTGACCGACGGCGCCGGTTGCTCCAATGACGGCTACATGATACATCCTGTTTTCCTCCTTATAACTCGAACGCGTTTGCAATCGCTGCAACCGTCCGTTCAATGTCTGCTTGTGCAATCGTGTACGAGATGCTGATTTCTGATGTCGTGACTTGATAGAACGGGATGTTCTCTGCTCGGAAGATTGCGAACAACTTCGAAGCGACACCTGTTGCATCCCGCATCCCGATTCCGACGACAGATAATTTTGCGTGTTGATTGTGGCGGTCGACCTTGACTGTCGTGAAGCGATCCATGATGTCTTTCAATGCTTCATCGAGGAACTCTTCCTCATCGAGTGGACATGAGAACGATAAGAAAATGTCACTGTCGAACGTCGTTTGACTGATCATGTCGATGTTGACGTGGCGATTGGATAACAGTTCGAAGATATCGGCTACTGCTGCATTCGTTTGCGGTACGTGTTTGATTGATACCGTCAAGACGTTCTTCGTCACACTGACACTCGTCACCGCTTTTTGTTCCATTGTTTCCGTCGCTTCCATGATCCATGTTCCCCTTTTCGATTCAAGTGTTTTCCCGACGAAGATGTGTACGCCGTATTTTTTTCCTAGTTCGACACTCCGCATTTCCATGACCTTCGACCCGAGGGCGCTCATCTCCATCATCTCATCATATGAGATGTGCGGAATCGGTTGAGCAGCAGCATGGATTCGTGGATCAGCCGTATAGACACCGTCGACATCCGTGTAGATTTCACACCGTTTATCAAGGACTGCCGCAAGGGCAACAGCCGTTGTATCCGATCCACCACGTCCGAGCGTCGTGACATCACCGAGTTCGTTGACACCTTGGAATCCAGCGACGATGACGACATCGTATGTTTCGAGTTTTTGTCGTAATAGATTTCCATCAATCTGTTTGATCTTACTTTTCGTATGCAATCCCATCGTACTGATTCCCGCTTGAGCGCCTGTTTGCGATAACGCTTTGACGCCGAGTGAGTTGAGGGCGATGCTGAGTAATGAAATCGTCTGTTCTTCTCCGATGGCAAGCAGACGATCGAGTTCTCGGCGCTCGGGGCGATCTGTGATGGCTTGCGCCTGAGCAATCAAAGAATCTGTCATCTTGCCCATCGCTGAAACGACGACGACAAGTTTTTCACCTTCGGCTGCGCGACTCTTCAAATAATTCGCAATAGACTGAATCTGTTCGACAGTCGCAACCGAGCTTCCACCAAATTTAAGTACAGTTGTCACAATCCTATCTCCTTTGTCCCGATACAGAAAAAAAACGACGGGCCGGTAGGAGCGTTCCTACGGCCCGTCGTTATCACGATCGGACAAACGAAGACAAAGTCATTCGTTCTTTTACGTAAGATAGCGCTCCGAAACATCGGTTTCGGCAGTACAACGGATCTTAACCGTTGTACCAGCAAATGAGAAGAAGCATCTTCTCGTTCACTTCGGCGGACTTCCCCTTTCACATCATTCGGCATGCTTGCCTTCAAGAATGATACTACTCATGTCATCCGCGCCTCTATCTGTCGGTTGTTAGTTACAGTTATAGCAGACATCTTTTGTTAAATCCAGTCATTTGACTGATTTTTTTCAAAATCCGTCAATTCGCAAGATGCTGTTTCGCGAGTTCGAGTTGCTCCGACACGGCAGCAAACCCTGTTCCGCCGTAGCTTGTCCGGCGTGCCACTGCTTGAACCGGATCGAGGAGCGGATAGACGTCTTCCGTGATATCCGGATGGAAGGTTTGATACGTCTCGAGATTCAAATCCTTCAGGAAACAACCGTTCTGCACACAGTAAAGGACGGCTTTGCCGACGATTTCGTGCGCTTCCCGGAATGGTATGCCTTTCGTCACAAGGTAGTCGGCGAGTTCCGTTGCATTCGAGAAGTCTTGCATTGTCGCCTTCTTGAGCGCTTCGGTCTTAAACGTCGCAGATTCAATCATTCCAGTGAAGATTTGAACGGATTGGAGAACGGTATCTACTGTATCGAAGACCCCTTCCTTATCCTCTTGCATGTCTTTATTGTAAGCGAGTGGTAATGCCTTCATCGTCGTCAAGAAGCCCATCAGGTTACCGTAGACGCGCCCCGTTTTTCCACGAATCAACTCAGCGAAATCAGGATTTTTCTTTTGTGGCATCATGCTCGATCCTGTTGAGAAGGCATCGGATAACTCGATAAAGCTAAATTCTTGCGACGCCCAGATGATGATTTCTTCACAAAAGCGCGAGAGATGCATCATGACGGTCGAAGCGATCCCGAGGTATTCGATGACGAAATCACGGTCCGAGACAGCATCAAGACTGTTTGGATAGACCGACTCAAAACCGAGCAACTCAGCAGACCGGAAACGATTGATCGGGAATGTCGTCCCCGCGAGCGCACCTGCCCCGAGCGGTGATTTCCGAATTCGTTTTTGATTATCCGTCAACCGTTCGACATCACGTTCGAACATCCAGAAATAAGCGAGCAAGTGATGCGCAAGCGAGATCGGTTGTGCCCGTTGCAAATGCGTATACCCTGGCATGACCGTCTCGATATGTTGCTCCGCTTGTTCCGTGATGACCAACTGGAGCTCGCGTAATGCTGTCGTCAACGCCTCAACATGTTGTTCCATCCATAGATGTAAATCCGTTGCGACCTGGTCATTTCGACTCCGTGCCGTATGCAGTTTTCCTGCAACCGGACCAATCTGTTCTGTCAATAAACGCTCGAGGTTCATATGAATGTCCTCATCCGCTAACGTATAGGAATGGTCTGCTAACGTCGTTTCCAGTTGCTTCAGTCCTTGCTCGATTTGTGTCCACTCGTCTTGAGCAAGAATCCCTTGTTCAAATAGCATCTGCGCGTGTGCGAGACTGCCTTTTAAATCGACGCTCGCTAATTTTTGATCGAACGTGATCGATGCTCCGAAGGCTTCCGCTTGAGCGGAAGCACTTTCCGTAAAACGTCCACCCCAGAGTTTGGTCATTTCGTGACACCCGCCTGACGATGTACGCTCGCATGCGTCGAAACGGCAAGTCCGTGTAATTTGATGAAGCCTTTTGCTGCTTCATGATCGAATGCGTCTTCTTTCGTGTACGTCGCAAGTTTCTCATCGTAGAGCGAGACAGCGGACTGACGACCTGTCACAGTTGCATTTCCTTTGAACAGTTTAACGCGAACTTCTCCTGTGACGTCCTGTTGTGTCGCTGTCAAGAATGCTTTCAAGCCTTTCGTCAATGGTGCATGGAAGAGACCGTTATAGATCGTTTCTGCGTATTGTTTGCTGAGTAGTGGTTTGAAATGCGCGACGTCCTTCGTCAATGTAATCGTCTCGAGTGCAGCGTGCGCTTTGAGTAACACCGTTGCGCCTGGGCACTCATAGACTTCCCGCGATTTGATACCGACGAGACGGTTCTCGACGTGGTCAATCCGTCCGACCCCATGTGCACCAGCGATGATGTTCAGTTCCGTGATCAGTTTCGCCAGTGGATACGTCGTTCCGTTGATCGAGACCGGAACACCTGCTTCAAAGCCAATGATGACTTCTTCTGCCTGATCCGGAGCGTCTTCTGGCGCTACTGTCAACGCATAAGCGTCTTGCGGTGGCTCTGTCCAAGGGTTTTCTAGGACGCCACATTCGTTACTCCGTCCCCAAAGGTTCATGTCGATTGAGTATGGGCTGTCGAGGTTGATCGGAATCGGCACATTGTTTTCTTTCGCATAGGCGATTTCTTCTTCCCGTGACCATTTCCATTCCCGGACCGGTGCGATGACTTCGAGTGATGGATCAAGTGCTGCGACTGAAACTTCGAACCGGACTTGGTCGTTCCCTTTTCCGGTACATCCGTGAGCGACTGCCGTCGCACCGTGCTGATGCGCGACTTCGACAAGCTTTTCTGCGATCAACGGACGCGAAAGCGCTGAAATCAACGGATAGGCATTTTCGTAATGCGCGCCATATTGAAGTGCCGGTAAAACGAAGTCTTGTGCGAATTCTTCTTTAACATCGAGGACGATCGATTCGATCGCACCGACGAGGAGTGCTTTTTCTTTAATGATGGATAAATCTTTTCCTTCTCCGACATCCATGCATAAGGCAATGACGTCATAGTCCTTGCTCAACCACTTGATGGCTACCGATGTATCAAGTCCCCCAGAGTACGCTAAGATCAATTTTTGTTTCGACATGTATAATTCCCTCCTAGTTTTAAATTCATCTGTCTGTATAAAAATTCATTATGAATTATATATATACATAGAAAACAAAAAAAAGAAACCCTTTTTGCAGGATTTCTTTCAAAATAACTTACATTTTTTTCTCCATCGTCCGGTGTGGGATGCCCGCATCATCGAATTCATCGGAGACGATCGTATAACCGAGTCCTTGATAAAACGGGATCGCTTGGACTTGTGCGCCGAGTGTTAGCAATTGCTTCCCTTCGCGACGTGCGACTCGTTCCATCGCCTGCATCAACTCGCCACCGTATCCTTTTCCTCGCGCTGTCGCTAGCGTCGCGACACGCTCTACCTTCATCCGTTGGTCGTCATATGGACGGGTACGCCCCGTTGCGACCGGTCGACTCTGCTCATCGAGGACAAGCAGATGAATTGCTGTTTCATCATGTGTATCATATTCAAGATGGCGTGGTACGCCTTGTTCCTCGACGAAGACACGCTCCCGGATCATCCGGACGGCTTGATGTTGTTCTGCTGTACGTACTTGAATGACTGTCATGACTGATATTCCTCCCGTAATCGATCGACATATGCCATCGCATCATCCCGATTCGTAAATTGTGCCTGTGCCTGAACCGCATTTCCTCCGCCTCGCCCATTAAATATTTTGACATGTGCTTTAGCGAACTTCCCGAGATGGGGTTCACCTGGACTACTCATCAGTAACTTGTTCGTCGTCGCATTCCAGACGACGCCGACGCGTCCCGCTTCTTGAATCGCTTTAGCAAGTTGCTCGGATATTTTGATTTCTTCATCCAGATGTTCGAACACAAGAATGCCTTCTTGTTGTTCTAAAGCATGAGCGAGTGTGAACGTCGCAAGTTGTTCCTGGGCGTGTTCGACCTGTTTCGTTAAGCGTTTCTGCTCTTCTTGTAACGCTTGGACGGCTTCTAGCATTTGAACGGGTTTGACTGATAAAGCTTGCGCTGCTTCCCGTAAAGCTCGTCGTTCTGCCTGTAGGAGTTGATATGCCCGTTCCTTTGCGACATAAGAAAGACGAATATTTCCACGAATTCGTTCGACTCCAGTAAAGAGAATCGACTCGAGCTGTGCCGTCGAATCGAGATGCGTTCCACCACAGGCACTATAATCGAGTGTACCGATTTGAACGACGCGAATTCGTCCTTCGACTTGTGGTGTTTTTCGTAATGGTAAGCGTAGCGCTTCCGCCTCGTCATACTCGGTCGCTGTGATTGGTAATCCTTGTTCAATCACCTGGCGTAATCGTCGATCCAGCTGTTCTTGTTGTAGAGTTGTCCATTCAGGTGTCTCGATATCAAGCGTCGAGACCTCACTTCCCGTCCGAAAACTAAGTGTCTTGATATTTGATTCATCTTGTAGGATTGCAGAGATGACATGTTGTGCCGTATGCTGCGCCGCATGATCGATCCGGACTGCGTCATCTACGATCCCGGTGACGTCACCTGTGAGCGGCGTCGCCAGTTGGTGCCAGACGACACCGTCTTCGATTTGGACGTCAAGGACCGGTTGGTCGTTCAATGTTCCACGGTCCGCCGGCTGTCCACCGCTCTCCGGATAGAAGTAACTTTTCTCTAAAGCAACCCAATAGCCGTCTACTTGTTTTGTTGCGCGAATGGATGTCTGAAAGGTTCGGACATCGGATTCTATTTGTTCGGGGCGCATGCCTCGACCACCTTTCTCTGTCAGTTTCACTCTGTATTATGCCATATTTCATCCAGAATCGTTTGTCGGCTTGCCTTTTTCCTAGTACACTAGACGAAAGACTACCGATCGCGAAGGGACGAAATGCCGTGATTCAGCATATCAATAAAAATTCACCACTCCCCATCTACTATCAAATCGAAGCTGCCTTAAAACAACAAATCGAAAGCGGTGTTCTTCAACCTGGCGATCTAATTCCGTCCGAGCGCGAATTTGCGGAAGCGCATCAAATTAGCCGAATGACGGTCCGGCAAGCCATTTCAAACTTGGTCAACGCCGGTTACTTGATTCGTCAAAAAGGACGAGGAACATTCGTCGCGAATAAAAAAATCGTCATGCAACTGTCTGGCTTGACGAGTTTCTCAGAAGAGATGGAACATCTTGGACTAGAACCGACGAGTGCGCTTCTCTCCTATCAAATCATCGACGCGTCGATGACGATCGCAAACAAGCTCCGGATTCGCGAAGGGGCATCCGTGTATGAATTGAAACGTTTACGAATCGCAGATGAGCAAGCGCTTGCCCTTGAGACCGTCTATATCCCGGAACAGCTCTTACCTGGACTCGATCAAGACGTCGCGACCGCATCGCTCTATGCATTTGCAGAAGCGAGCGGATTAAATCTTGGACGTGCGAGTCAAACGTTCGAATCACGTCTTGCAACAAAGGAAGAGGCGGGTCATCTTGGTCTATCGACCGCTTCGCCTGTCTTATCCGTCGAGCAACTGACGTATCTCGCGACGGAGCAACCGTTTGAATACGTCATCTCCGCTTACCGCGGCGACCGCTATACCTTCACCGTCGAAATGGAACGCCAACGCTAAAAATCCCCTTGTATCGTCGTACAGTGACGATACAAGGGGATTTTCCAACGCTTATTGTTGAGTTTCTGTATTGGGAATTGACTCTTCTGTCGTACTTTGTGCCGGGTCTGTCTCTTCCTTGATCGGTTCGACTTCTTGACCTTGCATCGCTTTCGCTAAATTACTTTTCACTTGCTCCAATTGATTCGGATCGAGATGGTATTCCCATTTCCCGCTAATACCGATGTAGCCTTCTCCAGCGAGTTGGTACTCCGTCGTATTACGTAGCGCTGCTGTGAAATCTGCTAAGCGTGTATAATCGTTCGGACCTAAGTTCGTTTCGACGTTATCACCGACAGCATCCAAAATATCACGGTATGCACTGAGGGAACGGAAACTTGCCGCTTCTTTGGCGACCGCCTGAATGACTTGCATCTGTTTTTGACCGCGTCCGATATCACCGAGCGGATCATCATGACGGTTCCGGACGTAAGCAAGTGCTTGCTCTCCTGTTAAATGTTGCATCCCTTTATCAACAGTGACAGTACCGGCTTTACGTTTTGAATCTTGCTCTTTGAACGCATATCGTACATCGATGTCTACGCCGTCCAATGCATCGATCAATTGAACAAATCCTTGGAAATTAACTTTAACAACGTGATCGATTTGAATACCGAGTAGGTTTTCTGTCGTTTCACGTGCTAATTTAATCCCATTATAGGAATTCGATTGATCCATCGAACCGAAGTAATGGGCATGGGTGATTTTATCTTGCTCAACACCTGTCTTACCATAAGGTACATCGTATTTCGAATAATCGATGTTCACGAGTGAATCACGCGGAATACTCGTCAACACTAATTGTTCCGTTTTTTTATTTAAGATTCCGACGATCATGACATCTGATCGCGCCGGTTCATTTCGTTCTTTACTTTTTTTCGTTTCATCCGTCCCAAGAATCAAGAACGATTCAGACGGAACATCATCATATTTAGAGCTCACCTTCGAGCCGGGAATGTTAATCTGCGTCTTTGCCAATGTTTCTTGCGTTTTAATAAAAACAGCTCCAGCATATCCAGAACCGATGATTGTGACAAGCAGGACGAGTGCAGCGATGACTTTCATGAACATCTTGCCAGCACTTGGCTGTCTCTTTCGTGCGGATCGCGTTTCCATCATGTAAACCCTCATTTTCATGTAAATTTTCCGTAAAGTTCGCTAATCTCCATTATCCGTACATTTAATGAAATGTCAATTTACGTTTCGATTAAAGAAATCGTATGGAATCGTTGCACTGAAAAAATCATGGACCCTTAGTGCGCTGTATCATGAGATTGAATGATCTTGGTATATGTCCTGTTGATGCCTTTCTATCAAAATAAAAAATCGCTTGAGACTAGGCTCAACAGAATCAAAAAAAGGAATAGAGTCAATCCAATGATTGTCTCTATCCCTTTTGATTCATCGCTCTTCCATCGTCATACTTTCATGAAATTCAGATAAGCCGCTCGTCCTGTACGTTTAGCGTCATCTGACAATAAAGATGCAGCTTCTTCGTCCAAAATCACCATGACATCAGCATGACGCTTGAGTATAGTCGCTGGACAATCCGTTGTTGCGACACCTTCCATCATGTCGCGAACCGCTTCTGCCTTTCGTTCACTAGAAGCAACGAGAAGGATTTTCTTCGCTTCCATGATCGTACCGATTCCCATCGTGATCGCCTTCGTCGGTACTTCTTCTAATCGATCAAAGAATCGTTGGTTCGCTTCTCGTGTCGACTCTGTCAATTCCGTTACGTGTGTCTTAGCATCGAACGGTGTACCTGGTTCATTGAAGGCGATGTGTCCATTCGCTCCGATTCCAAGTAATTGAATGTCGATTCCTCGATTGCGGACGAGCGCTTCATATCGTTCACTTTCGCGCACGGGATCTTCTGTGTCCCCGATTGGAACGAATGATTCCTTAAACGCGACATCTTTGAATAGATGCTCTTGCATGAACTTATGATAACTTTGTGGATGCTCTGGGCTGAGACCGACATATTCGTCTAGATTAACCGTCGTCACATGTCGACAATCGAGCGAATCCTTCCGCCATTCTTCATAGACGCCGACCGGTGAACTTCCCGTTGCCAGTCCTACCGTCAAACCTTCCGGGTGACGCTCAATTTCCTGTTTCAAAAATTGATAGGCCACCTGTGCTAATTCTTCTCCTTTTTCTACGATCATCCATTTCATGAGGTAGACTCCTTTCCGTTCGTGATCCGGTGTCGCGTACCACGATGAATCGTTTCTTGAATGTGTAGCGCTTCGTCGAGCAGGACGATGTCCGCATCCTTGCCGACCGAGAGGCTTCCCTTTTGAGTCAATTGAAGTTCTTTTGCCGCATTGACCGATGTCATGCGGACCGCTTCTTCGAGCGAACAGCCTGTATAGGCGATGATATTCCGTAAGGCGGCGTCCATCGTTAAGACACTTCCAGCTAAGCTACCGTTTTCAAGACGTGCCGCACCGTCTCGAACGAATACAGCCTGACCACCTAACTCATATTCACCATCAGCTAATCCTTTTGCACGCATCGCATCCGTGATGACGATCAGTCGATCTGCGCCTTTCATTCGGTAGGCGAAGTCGACCATTTCTGGCGCAATGTGAATCCCATCCGGAATGATCTCCGCATAGACGTCTGGTGTCAGGAGGCAATATCCGACCGTGCCTGGTTCCCGGTGATGAAGTGCCCGCATTTGATTGTAGAGGTGGGTACCATGCGTGACGTGACCGGCTTGGTTTTGGGCATACGTCGCGTCTGTATGTCCGGCTGACGGAATCGCACCCGTCAAGCGCACCGCTTCTTCGAACGCCCGTGCTCCCGGGCGTTCCGGAGCGTATGTGACGAGCTTGATCGTGTTCCCTGCTGCTTTTTGCCATTTCAAGAACTGCTCGACATCCGGTTCGACGATATGTTCGTGAGGCTGTGCACCCGCATAATCCGGATTGATGAATGGTCCTTCAAGATGAACGCCGACGATCGTTGTATCGTCTTGCGCTACGACTTCTCGGACCGTCTCAAGCGCGCGTGTGATATTTCCCCAGTCCTGAGTAATCGTCGTCGCTAAAAATGATGTCACACCTTCTTGTAACATCTGTCGGCTGAAATGACGCAACCTCTCGACATCTCCATCCATGACATCGACATCATATCCCCCATGAATATGCACATCGATCATTCCCGGAATGAGTGATTGATGCTGCGCATCGATCATCTCTTCTCCTGCGATTTCCTCGAATTTCGACATGGGTCCAATCGCCTCGATTGTTCGGTCAAAACGAATGAAGCCGTCTTCAATCGTCTGCTCTCCCGTGTAAATCCGAGCATTGATGATCACTGTCATCTGGCATCTTCCTTTCTCTATCCGTTCCATGACTTGCTTCCGTATCTAGTATAACGCGATTAATTCTAGTTGTATAGACCTTTGTACATTTAAACAAAATTATAAAAGGACGATCCCGCATATCCGTAGATATAGGGTCGCCCTTTGTATACCCGTCGATTGCCGACTTCATGCGTCAGTCGATCATGGTAATAAAATCCGGTCTTTCTTTCGAGAAATCAGACACGTTGCTTTTAAGATTGCCATCGGTAACGATTGACGCTTTCGGTAAGCAAGATATCGTCCTTCCCATTTTGGATCGTACTTTTCTTTGTATCGTCGTAGACCGGTGAAACTATACATGTAGCGAATATTATTGAAGACATCCGCTGCCACACGTTCTTGCCAGAAGGACGTCTCGTCCTCTCCGACGGACGAAAGCGGAGCCATTCCCATGTTGAACGTGTGGTAGCCTTCATCTTTCGCATACTCGAATAGTCGGATGAACATCGCATCCATGATTCCATTCGGTCCATCTGGTCGAAAACGCATCAAGTCAATCGATAGGACCCCTTCTTGGTAAGCAGGCATGAATGTCATGAACCCGATCAATCGTCCTTCCGCTTCACGCATGATGCCAATCGGCGCTCGATTTAAATAAGGTTCGTGGAAGTAACCGAGCGAAAAGCCTTTCTCGGACTTACCGCCTAACCATTCGTCGGAGACCTCTTGTAGTTCTGCTAATAGAGTTCCTGAAATAGGTGGCTCGACTACTTCGAACGTCATGCCCTCTCGTTCAAAGCGATTTTTAATCGACCGAAGTCCAGCTCGTTTTTTTCCTGATACAGTGAAAGATGGAATATCAACGATCGCTTCTTCACCAAGTTTGAAGAAGTTGAAGCCAAAATCATGATAGAGAGACATATTTTGCGCTTGAATTTGATAGATGTTCGGAATATATCCAAGATCTTCGACGCGACGTAAGAAAGACGCGATGACTTGTGAATGTTCCTTCGGATCTCCACTGGGGTCGCCAAGGACCATGATCCGATTACCGGTCTGACTGAACTGGATGAATGAACGTCCTGTTTCGGAGAAGAAGAAACGTTTATCACCTAGAAACGCGAGATGGCT
Organism: Exiguobacterium sp. OS-77; assembly: GCF_000414195.2. Classification (NCBI taxonomy): domain Bacteria; kingdom Bacillati; phylum Bacillota; class Bacilli; order Caryophanales; genus Exiguobacterium; species Exiguobacterium sp. OS-77. The sequence continues at coordinate 2,671,554 of NZ_DF239008.1, forward strand.
CAAATAATTCCCACCCTGCTCACGCAATACCGATTCGATCTTTTCAGCATCGAATCGCTCACCGAGAACCGGTTGATTGAATGTGTTGAATAAGCGGATGAAGACGAGAACATACACGAGCGCAAAGATAGAGGCACTCGCTGCAAACATGAAAATTTCGTGTGCCGGATACACTTTTGTTCCATCTGCTGATCCGAGTGTATAGAAGGCGTATCCAAAAAAGACGAATCCTCCAATGTACAATAGACCAGCGAAGGCAACCCGGATGAAGCGTGTCGTCGTAATGAGCGTTCGTTCTCGGTGAAATGCTTTTCGCGACATCAGTAGCAAGACGAGAACGAGGATGACGGCAAGGAAAGAAATCAAGTTAAAACCACGAAGTGCCATTCCAATCAATGCGAAAAAAGATGCCCCGTACATCATATATAACGACCGTTTTGTTCGACGATACAGTGCTGTCGATAAGAGGACGAACAATAAGCCGCCCATCAAGAAGAAACTATTCGCGAGTAACAGCGCTTCATGCGGTAATTTCGATTCCAAATATTCATATTGCGTCGAGACAGGTGGTAAAATCGCCAATCCCCAGATCGTGATCCCGGCAACGAGTGTGATCAATGCGAGTGTGAAATGACGAATTTTACTGAGGAATCGCAGTTGTAAGCGCCAAATGACGCCCCCGACCTCCATCGATGGACCAACGATCGGTTTGTCTTCGATCATCTTGACGACCGGACCGCTGAACTCCCGAGCTGAGAAAATGACACCGATCAGGAACGGAATCAAGTAGTAGACAAGACGGTAGATCAATAATCCTGTCAAGACGATGCCTTCCTCGACACCCGCACGCTGCATGCCGATCAAAAACACTAAGTCAAACGAACCAAACCCACCCGGTACCATCGAGATCAAACCGGCTGTCGCAGCGATGATGAAAACACCGATGACTTTTGAGAAACTGACATCCGTTCCGAGCGCTGCCAAAATCAGATAGACGACAACGCCAGCACTGAACCATTCTGCGAGTGAGACGAGTGAATATAACGCAATCGATTTCGAATGGATGCTGCTATTGCCTCGTCGAAACGAGAACAGTAGATAGAGTGGAAAGAAGAATGCGACACCAATGATGACGGGCCACAGCCATTTTTTTAAATCGAGCACTTCAAACGCCGGAAAAACGTGCAGAAGCGATAAGGCAGATAAGATGGACAATCCACTGATCAACGTCGGTGCCATCCAGCCGATCGCCTTCAACAAACGACCACCTTCAACGAATGGTCGATAAAGAGCGGAGCGGATCGCCATCCCAGCGAGACCGCCGAATCCGATGATGCCGTTAAAGGAGTTCGCAATCCAGGATGCTCGGAAGATTAGTCCGATCGGTGCTTTCGCCTCCAATGAACGTAATAAGAAGAAGTCATAAAAGAACATCGTCGAGACTGCCGCAAGACCTGCGAGAATCAACAGGATGAATTGCCAAGATGGGACTTGACGAATCGCTTGAATCGATTCCTGTAGCGACAAACTACGCAATTCGTTTTGTCCTTGATAAAAAATGAATCCAATCAAGACGATCGGCAAGATGATCTTCGCAATCGTCATGATGCGTTGTTTTGAGAATTTCAAGCTGCCAGCCTCCTTGATTTACGGATTAAATGCATAAGACGAACAAGTAGTAGCGTTGCTCCGACCGCAAGACCGATGATCAATCCCCACCAGTAACCATCTGGCCCGAGCGTCGTATAGCGTTCGAGATAAAAACCTAATGGTAGTCCAATGACCCAGTAGGCAGCAATCGTCAACAAGAAGGTGACGTTGACATCCTTGAATCCACGTAATGCACCTTGCGTCGGTGCAGCAACGGCATCCGACAGTTGAAAGAAAATCGCTAAAATCATGAAGTGTGCGGCTGCTTCGATGACTTGAGGATCACGACTATATAAAGCGGCAAGTTCTTCATTCTTTAAGTACAACAAGATCCCGGAGAACAAGGAGACGGCAACACACATCGTCAATCCAATGACGACGTACTGGACAGCGTCCTTGATTCGTTTGGCACCGACCTCAAAACCGACTGTGATCGTCAAAGCGGACGCAGCAGATAATGGGATCATATAGACGAACGAAGCGAAGTTGATGGCCGCTTGATAGGCACCGATGATGACATCGCCGTACGCTCCGAGCAGCAACGTGACCGCCGAGAAAATACTGACTTCAGAAAAAATCGCTAGACCAATCGGAGCACCGAGTAGAATCAATTCCTTGATTCGCTTCATATCTGGACGGTAAAAGCGCCGCAGAATCCCAAGGCGTTGAAATAATTCTCCTTTGAAGACGACAGCGATGATCGCTAGACAGAGAATCCAGTACGTGATGGCAGTCGCAACTCCCGCGCCCACTCCACCAAGTTCCGGAAAACCGAAGTTTCCGAAGATGAATAGATAATTGAAAAGGACGTTAATGGGTAAAGAGATTAGTAGTAAGACCATCGTGATATTTGATTTACCTAATGAATCGACGAGTGTTCGTAAAACGAAGAAAACGAACATCGGTACGATCCCGAGTGCTAACATCACGAGATAATTTCGCGCGACTTCACGCGCCTCTGCTGATAACTCCATCCGTTCGAGAATCGGATTGACAGCAATAAGTCCGATGACTACGGTCAAACCAATGATCACAACAGCAACGTACAACGCCTGCATGACGATCCGTTTGACTTCCCGCTCGCGTTTCGCTCCCATCGCTTGGGAAACGAGCGGTGCGACGGCAAGTAGAATACCGGTCAGTCCTGTGTAGACGGGTGCCCAGAGACTTGCTCCGACACCGACTCCTGCTAAATCAGCAGAACCATATCGACCGGCCATGACCGTATCGAAAAAACTAATTAAGTAAAACGCGACTTGCGTTACGAGGATGGGAAAGAAAATTTTCATGAACTGCTTCATCTTTCCTGAGAACGTAACTGTTTCTAACATGTTTCCACCACATTTCAGGAGGAGTCCTCCTTAATTTTAAAACCTAGCACTCTTGAACTCTTACGAAAATAATCCGAGGAGGGATTCATCTCATGAACCATCGAGATACTGAAAAGCTGACTTTCGAACTGCTTGAGACATGGTCTACCTTCAATCATTATGCCAAAGAGGCTCAAACGTTTGAGAATCCGGAAGATGTCCATCAAGCGCGGATTCGGTTACGGAAACTGATCACATTCGCCCGATTGGTCGATTTGACGGAGGAACCCGTTTATTTGATTTGGAAGCGGCTGATGCATGCTTTCGGCGAAGTCCGTGACCTCGACGTACAACTCGAAGCGACCTCAAACAAAACAGAAATCGATCAGTTGTTCGCGAACCATGTCGCTCTGCAACTTCAAGGAAAACGTTCGACTTTAATCGAGACGATGCATCTCTTGATCTCCAATGAACTGGATCGATCCGTTCGTCGCTTTTTAGCTGGTCCGATGACAAAGCGCCTCAAGCGGATGTCAGAAAAAGAGCTGATTCAGGCCGCTGAGAAACGCTATGAGAAAAAACGTGAACAATTTGAAAAAGTGCAACGAAAGGATGGAACGAAGCGTGTCGAACGGATGCATGAATTACGGCTTGCTACAAAAGCATACCGTTATACGGTCGAGTACCTTCGTCCCTACACGCATCAACCGAAGTCTGCTGTTGATCGTCTAAAGACAACCCAGACACGACTCGGACACATCAATGATACGTATCAGCGATTAGAAAGATGGCGCTCTTTCGAGGTTCCATCTGCTTATCAAGAAGAGCGTTTGCGTCAGATCAAGCGGTTAGAGGACGAGCTACGTTCTGCGCTTGATCAGATTGAAATCGCTCATGGATGACGTTGAACGAGTAATTCCAGCATTTTTGTTCCGGCAATGGAGTTTCCTTTTGCGTCAAGCGATGGTCCAAAGACACCGATTCCGAGATCAGCCATATCGAAATCACTTCGACCGCAAGCAACGACTGCACCGGAAACACCACTTTTTCCTGGAAGCCCGACTTGGACGGAAAATTCTCCAGATGCATCGTACATGCCACACGTCGTCATGATCGCTCGAATGATTCGTGCGTTCCGACGTGAAATGACTTGGCGTCCTGATGGTGTTTTTCCAGATGTACTCAAAATTTTCCCCATCATGGCAAGTCCTTTACAGTTCGTCAAAATCGCACATTGTTTCGTATAGACGTCGATGATTTCTTCGACATTGCCTTCGATGACACCGTGATAGCGCATGAAGTACAACAATGCGCGATTTAAATCCGTCGTTTCGAATTCCGATTCAGCAACATCTGCGTCATATTTTACCATTTCTACTTCAATATCCAATAGCTTTGCGATGAATTGACGCAATTGAAGTAATTTATCGGCAGCATCCGTTCCCGGTAACATGCTCGTCACGGCTAGTGCTCCTGCATTGATCATTGGATTAAGCGGTTTTGTTGGAATCGTCTCTTCGAGTTTTGCGATCGAATTGAACGCATCGCCCGTCGGTTCCATCCCGACTTTTGAAAAGACATAATCTTCTCCGAATGTCTCGAGGACGAATGCGAGCGTGATGATCTTCGATACACTCTGTAGCGTAAACATCGTATCCGCATCACCTGCCGAAACGAACGTTCCGTCGGCATTACAGACGGCGATTCCGAGCTGTGTCGGATCAACCTTCGCAAGCTCTGGGATGTAACTGGCGACTTGTCCAAGCACCGTATACGGACGGCATTCTTCAATCAACTCCTCGAGTTGTGCTTGTGTAACATTCATGGCGTTCCCTCTTTCTCTTTTTTTCTAGCTTATCACGCATCTGACGGATACGGATATGGTTCTTCCGTAAACGCTAAAAGGAGTCGACTCGTTTCAGCCGAGTCGACTCCTTTTTCTAGCATCTGCTTCATCCGTGGACGACAAGTTCACCGTCTTCTACATCAATCGCAATCCGGGCACCATCTTGAATCGCCCCACTAATCAAGGCACGGGCAAGTTTCGTCTCAATCGTTCGTTGCATATAACGATTGATTGGACGCGCGCCGTATTGTGGTTCAAATGCTTCTTCGAAAATCAACGTCTTCGCAGCATCCGTGACATCAATCGTAATACCACGTCCAGATAAACGTGAACTCATTTTCTCGACCGCTTTGTCGATGATTCGTTCGATTTCCGTCCGGTGGAGTGGATGGAATAAAATCGTATCATCGATCCGGTTCAAGAACTCCGGTCGGAAGTGGCGCTTCAGTTCTTGGCGAACGGCTTCCTCTTCCGTTGCATCGATGACACCATCTTTTGCTGCTTCAAGCAGGATTGGCGCCCCGATGTTTGACGTCATGATGACGATCGTGTTCTTGAAGTCGACGACGCGTCCTTGCGCATCCGTCAATCGACCATCGTCGAGCAACTGAAGCAAGATATTGAAGACGTCTCCGTGCGCTTTTTCAATCTCATCGAACAACAGCACCGAATACGGGCTCCGTCGGACGGCTTCCGTCAATTGACCGCCTTCTTCATAACCGACGTATCCCGGAGGCGCACCGACGAGACGGGAGACATTGTGTTTTTCCATATACTCCGACATATCGATGCGGACGATGTGATCTTCACTATCGAACATCGCGGCTGCCAAGGCTTTTGCGAGTTCTGTCTTCCCGACCCCTGTCGGACCGAGGAACAAGAACGAGCCAATCGGACGGTTCGGATCCTTAATGCCTGCTCGCGCTCGAATGACAGCGTCCGCGACGAGACGGACTGCTTCGTCTTGACCGAAGACGCGATCATGAAGCGTATCTTCAAGATAAAGTAATTTTTCGCGTTCGCCCTGAGCAAGCCGCGTCACCGGAATACCGGTCCATTTCGAAACGATGTCGGATATCTCTTCTTCCGTCACCGCTTCTCGAACGAGTTCGTGTGAGACGTGTTCAGATGACTCTTCCGCGACTTTCAGACGTGCCTCAAGATCCGGAATTTGCCCGTACTTGATTTCCGATGCTCGGTTCAAGTCATAGCGCCCTTCCGCTTCTTGTAACGCCAGTTTCGCTTTCTCAAGATCCGCACGTAACTGCTGAACACTTTGCGAACTCTCTTTCTCCCGTTCCCATCGTGTCCGTAGCGCACTCTCGTCTTCTCGGACAGAACTGAGTTCTTGCTGTAAGACGGCGAGTCGTTTCCGGGATGCTTCATCCGTCTCTTTCTTTAACGCTGCTTCCTCGATTTCGAGCTGCATGACTCGACGGACGAGCGAATCGAGTTCAGCTGGCATCGACTCCATATCGGTCCGAATCATCGCACATGCTTCATCAACGAGATCAATCGCCTTATCCGGCATGAACCGATCCGTAATATACCGATCGGATAACATCGCCGCCGCGACGAGCGCATTGTCATGAATCCGTACACCGTGGTGAATCTCGAATCGTTCTTTTAGTCCACGCAGAATGGAGATCGTATCCTCGACATCTGGTTCCGCGACGAGGACTTGTTGGAAGCGACGTTCGAGCGCCGGGTCCTTTTCGATATACTTCCGGTACTCATCCAGCGTCGTCGCACCGATACAGTGCAATTCTCCTCGCGCAAGCATCGGCTTGAGCATGTTTCCGGCATCCATTGCGCCGTCCGTCTTCCCAGCACCGACAATCGTATGCAGCTCATCGATGAACAAGAGAATCTGTCCTTCGGCTTCCTTGACTTCATTCAAGACTGCTTGCAGTCGCTCTTCGAACTCACCACGGTATTTCGCACCAGCGACGAGCGCACTCATGTCTAAACTGAACAACTGCTTGTTCTTCAGACTCTCCGGTACATCTCCTCGGACGATCCGTTGCGCGAGTCCTTCAACGATTGCCGTTTTCCCGACGCCGGGTTCTCCAATCAAGACGGGATTGTTTTTTGTCTTCCGACTCAAAATCCGGATGACACGTCGAATCTCATCATCACGACCGATGACCGGGTCTGTTTTCCCAGACCGGAAATCCGCTACGAGATCACGTCCATATTTTTTCAGCACATCAAACGTCTCTTCAGGATTTTTCGTCGTGACCTTCCGATTGCCTCGCATACTGACGATCGCTTCCCGGAGTGTCTCTTCTGTGATGCCTTGACGACGTAGGTACTGAGCTGCTGGACTTGATTGTTTGATCAATGCTAGCAATAAGTGTTCGACGGAGACATAGTCATCCTGCATGAGGCGCGCTTCCGTCTCTGCTTCCGTCAACACGTTCAGCAACGAGCCCCCGATCCGAGGCGTCGTCGCCTGGGACAAGGCAGGAAGTTTACCAATCGCCTCGTCAATCGCAGCATTCAATGTCTCAATCCGTTGATTCAACTTTTCAAAGACAACTCGTGCAATTCCTTCTTCTTGAGCAAGTAAGGCGAGTAACAAATGCCATTCTGTGATTTCACTATGACGACGTTGTTTCGCGATCGCTTGGGCAGAGACGATTCCCTCGTGTGCCCGATCCGTTAAACGTTCAAAATCCATCCTTGATCACTCCTTCACTGCAAGTTGACGTTCCCACTCTTCATAAAAGGCACGGTCCATCTCAGGTAACTTGACTTCGAGTTGAACGAGTAACGCCCCACGATGACCATTCGCTTGACTGAGACCACGATTTGGAATCCGGAGTCGTGCTCCTGGTTTCGTGCCCGGTTTGACTTTCAGTTTGATTCGTTTCCCTTCAAGCGTATCTGCGACGACTTCGCCTCCAAGCACAAGCGTCGTCGGATGAACACGGACGGTTGAAATGACGTCTTGATCGACCCGTCGGAATTGATCGTCATCCTTCAAGTGAATCGTCACGTAAACATCTCCCGCGACACCTTGTCGGTTACGCATTGAACTTTTTCCACGTAAGCGGACTTTTTTACCGTCATAGACATCTTTCGGAAGCGTCAGCTGGATCGAACCCGTCGCAAGACGCACCGTGACTTTTTCGTTCGTACTAAGATGACTGAGTGGGACCGTCAATTCAAGCTCTTCATCGGTCGACACTTCTTCCTGACTAAAGAACGAACCGAACATGTCTTCAAATCCGAACGATTGTCCAGGTCGTGTCCGTCCACCACCTCCGAACTGTCGGAACAGATCTTCGTAATCTCCAGCGCCACCAGCTCCAGCACCTGCCATCTGATCGAAGTTACTGCCGTATCGATCATACTTCGCTCGTTTTTCCTCATCTCCAAGCACATCGAAGGCTTCTTGGATATCCTTGAAACGCTGGTCCGCACTCGCCTCTTTATTGACGTCTGGGTGATACTGCTTCGCCAATTTGCGGTACGCGCGCTTAATATCTTGATTCGATGCATCCTTTGCGATACCGAGTGTTTGGTAGTAGTCTTTTGCCATTCGAATTCACTTCCTTTTCCTATACTTCATTACCTTAATTATAAAAGTCGTATCTTAATTGGTCAAATATAGTCAAACTTTTTTCTGACATTCTGTTCTCTTTTCACTTTACGTCCTTGCGACAAACAAGTTTCACCGACTGAACCATGTTATACTGATAGCCAAACAGGAAATGAACGATGGGAGGATCTACAGATGGATGGTAAAACACGTAAAAATATCACGCCCGGTCTTAAAGTCAGCATCGTGTTGAAGCAAGATCAACGAACAGGTAAACGAACAGAAGGAATCGTCAAAGACCTTCTCACGAAATCTCCGCAACATCCGCACGGGATTAAAGTGCGCTTAGAAGACGGTCAAGTCGGTCGTGTTCAAGAAATTTTAGGATAAAAAGACAGCAATCGCTCGCCCTGATTCCTTTTCGGAGTCAAGACGAGCGATTTTTTTCATGCTTCAGTCGCTTGTTCTAAATACCGCCACGTCGCTTCGACGAGAATACGCGCTGCATCGAGCATCGCCGGCTCCTTAAAATCAAACTGCGGATGATGATGCGGTGGATACGAAGCATCTCCCGCTCCTGTAAAGAAGAACGCACCAGGTACGTGTTGCAAGTAATAAGCGAAGTCCTCGCCACCCATCGTCGGTTCAATCTCAAATACACGCTCGTCTCCTAAAACTTCTCGTGCGACAGATTCAATCAATGCGGTGGGTGCAGCATGGTTGATGACAGCTGGATAGCCTTTTTCGTACGCAAAGTGATACGTTGCTCCGACTGCCTCACAGATTCCTTTGATCGTCCGCTCCATCCGCTCAATGATCTCGTCCGCTGTCGCTTCATCAAACGTCCGGACCGTTCCTGTCAACATCGCTTGATCTGCAATGACATTAAACGTATTCCCAGCATGTAATGTTCCAACGGTCACGACTGCCGGTTCCAGTGGATTGAGTTGACGACTGACGATTGATTGTAATTCCTTAACGATCGTTGCCCCGAGTAAGACAGCATCAATCGTCTCATGTGGTTTCGCACCGTGTCCGCCTTTTCCATATAAGGTCAGCTCGAACTTATCAGCCGCTGCCATGATCGGACCGGTCCGAACACCGACATGTCCTAAATCGATTGTTGACCAAAGATGCGTTCCGAAGATGACATCGACCCCTTCGAGACAACCGTCCGCAATCATATCGCGTGCACCGCCCGGAACGACTTCTTCCGCATGTTGATGAATCAAGACGACGTTCCCCGGTAATGATTCCCGCTGTTGCATGAGCGTCTCTGCGACGGCCAGCAACGTCGCCGTATGACCATCGTGACCGCATGCATGCATCACACCCGGAACCGTTGACCGATACGCGACCTCTTTAGCGTCAGCAATCGGTAAGGCATCAAAGTCAGCACGTAACGCGACGGTCTTCCCCGGTTTTCCTCCACGAATATACCCGACGACACCACGTCCGCCGACCTCCGTCCTGACTTCGATTCCGAGCGCTTTTAAATGTCGCGCGATATAACGCGGGGTCTCGACTTCGTGAAACGACAACTCTGGGTGCTGATGTAAATAACGACGGCGCTCGACCATTTCTGGATACAACGCGTCTAGTCCGGCAGTTCGTTCTGACATATATGTATCCCCCTTATTTCTTTTGATGCAGTGTCTTAACGCTTTCTCGCGTGTATTGAAGACGTTCGAGCGTGTCTTCATAATGTCCCGCAGCATACGATAAGAACAAGACATCGATTGCAAATAGTTGGGCGAGACGCGAACTGAGCGCTGCACTACGAAGCGGCGCTTCCGGTGCGCGGGATGTCCAAAGCGCGATATCCGCGAGTTGGCTGATCCGATTGTCCCCGAAACGTGTCAGACTGATGACCCTCAGCCCTTGGATTTTCGCCAAACGGATCAACTCGACGACCTCTTCCGTTTCTCCGCTGTAGGAAATCGCAAAGAAGACATCTTCTTTACGTGCATTCGCTAAAATCGTTGCAAGTAGATGCTGGTCCGTTTCTTGAATCGCCAGTTTCCCGACACGCGTCCATTTTTGAGCAGCGTCTTCAGCTACGACATGCGATGCCCCAATCCCGTAAAAATAAATCGCGCGTGCCTGATCAATCACATCAATCGCATCCGCAATCCGTTCATCATTCAACTGCTTCGCAGTATCCTGTAACGCTTGAATGCTGTTACTAAGCGTTTTTTCAATCAAGTCGACAGGACGTTCATCCTTTTCGATATCGTGATACCCTTTTAAATCCGTCCGTGCTGTATCGGCAGAGATGCGCATCCGCAACTCCGGGTATCCCTTTAATCCGAGCGCGCGGCAAAAGCGGACGACTGCAGCGGCACTTGTATCTGATTCCTCTGCAAGTTGGTGAATCGTCATGCGCGCAATTTGGTTCATATGCGTCAAGACATAGTCTGCGACTTTTCGTGAGGATGATGGTAGTTCCTCTCGAACTGCACCGATTTGTGAATAGATACCGCCTTTCATCTAAATCTCCCCTTTATCCTCTTCTTTTTAAAAGAACTAACGATTCATCACTTACCGCGTCGTTCCTGTGTGTAGAACTGTTCTTCTTTCATTATGCTCTCTCCTACTAGCTTTCGTAAATCTAAAAAATGGGAAAGTGAAACAAAATACCATTCTTCTTCCATACCCTTCCTTTCTGATTCATATACTTCTCTCTTTCAGCATCCGTTACACAAAAAAAAGCGACATTCCGTCCATTGGAGGAATGTCGCTTCATAAAGTGAATCGAGAAATCAGCGAATCTTGACGATCGGTTTCTTTGTATCCGGATCGAGGAACAGCATCGCTTCCGTATCCCCGTTCAAGTTCGTCACAGTGATCGTCGTTGGAATGTTTCGATTATACTCCCAACGATTCTCAAGCAGATACGTCACGTACTGAACGAATGCGACGAGTTCTGCTTTTCCGTAAAATTGAACGGGAATCTTCATCTCAAGCTTTTTCAGTTCATCTTCTTGATAGAAGCCTTCCCCCATCATACCAGTGTAGTTCGGGAAGTAGTCTTCTAGACGGTCTTTGAATAAATCGAATTTCGCCGCATCATCCCGCACATCATTCGTCGCGCGTGCTGACGGGTAGTAGTAATAGCGCTCATTGTAGTTTTTCCAGTCGTTTGCACTGATTTGATTCCCGCGACCGATGAAGGCAGACGAGAGATAGTGACCGGAAACCGGTGAACCTTCTTTTTCCTGGAGGTAGAGAGCGACGTGAATCGGTGTCGTCTTCATCCCTTGTGTCTTACGCATCTTCTTGACTAAATCATTCGCCATCCGCTTTCCTTCAGCAACGACTTTCTTTTCATCAAGTTTAACGGTATAGGTCGGTCCATAGTTTTCATCTTGGAACACATACTCACTATTTAAGACAAGCGCAATCGACGTGCCACCGAGTTCGAGTTTCTTATCTTCTTCAAGCATGTAGTCTTGCTCTAAGATATGCGATAGAATCATAGGTGACTTTTGATTTTTTTCTTTATACGACTTACCAGACGTATAAGCTGGGTTCAGACCTTCTGGATCGCTGACCCCATCTCCTGCTTTTCCTTTTCGTAACAACCATTTCGCGATTTGGTCAGCTTCGAGTAACTGACCTTCTTGATAATAGTATTTTTCCGGATCAAAAAACTGTGTCGAGTGACGCATTAAACCCGTTTCGATTTCATCAAGCTCAAGACGTGAACTGACACGTTTTTGTGTCATTCCACGTGCAACACTTGGACGAAACGGCAAGACCGTCCGGTAGTACGAATCCGTCGTATCAATGGCTGGACTGACAACGGCTTGGACTTCCTTACCTTGTTCACTTTCAGTAATGACTTCTTTCGTATCGCTCGTTGGCGAAAGGTCGAACGAACAAGCACCTAAAAATAACGTGCTCGATAACGTCAACGCTACTGCTGTTTTATAGTTCATCTCTATTTGCACCCCATGTTTTTAAATCGTTCTCTTTATCATAACAGAATCGTTTTCCATCGGGGAAGGACAAGTTTTTCCCTGATTTTTAAAAAAGATGATGCGCCTTAGCGTATCCGAAAGGACTTTTTCTCATGACACGTCGTAAATTCATCGGTCTGCTTTTTTTACTCGCAGGCATCGCTCTGATCGCTTGGCCCTTCATCAGTGACTATCAGCGTGAACAAGAGGCAGCCAATTTAAAAGAACAATGGACAAAAAGTCTAAAGACCGTCGATGCAAAAGAGACGAAACAACCGCTCGCAAAATCAGGTGTTGGACTGCTATCGATTCCAAGCATAGATTTCGAGCAAGTCATCTTAGAAGGCTCGACGACAGCGGTCTTAGACCGTAGTATCGGTCATATTCCAGAAACCGGATCACCCGGAAAAGGCAATTATGCGCTCGCCGGACACCGAAGTTTCACGGAAGGGCTTCATTTCAATCGCCTGCCTGACGTCCAAAAAGGCGATACCGTCGTCGTCACGACAAAAACACATCGGTATACGTACCGCATCACATCCAGTCGTCTTGTCACACCGACGACATTGTCCGTCCTCGATCAATCTGTCGCTTCCCCAACCATCACATTAATCACCTGTGATCCACCAGAAACGGCAACGAATCGTCTCATCAAACAAGGTACTTTGATTCGGAGCGAGACGATTGCTTCGTGACAAGGATGAACACGAAAAAAGGAAGGCGGAATTCCGCCTTCCTTTTTATTTGATTGTTCTCATTCATTCTTCTCACGCTTCGTGTTTAGCTAGTTCTTCTAACAGACGTGCTTCATCCCAAATTTCGATACCAAGCGATTCAGCCTTCGTCAGCTTAGAACCTGCTTTTTCCCCTGCGACGAGTACGTCTGTCTTTTTACTGACGCTTCCTGTCACATCGGCACCGAGTGCTTCGAGTCGTTTACCAGCCTCTGACCGTTTTAAGCTCTCGAGCGTCCCCGTCAAGACGATCGTTTTGCCACCGAGTGGTGCATTCGTCTGATCAACCCGTTCCCCAAGGAAACGTTGATTAACGCCGAGTTGTTCCAAATCACGAATCAATGCCTTTGCTTCCGGATGTTCGAAGTACTTCACGATTGAATCTGCGATTTTCCCACCGATGCCATCGATTGCGACAATCTCATCGTAGCTTGCAGCTGCAATTCCTGCTAACGAATCAAAACGTTCCGCTAAAAGATATGCTGCTTTTTGACCGACGAGACGGATTCCGAGACCAAACAAGAGACGCTCGACCGAGTTCTGTTTCGAAGCTTCGATCGCCGCAAGTAATTTATCAACGGACGTCTCACCCATTCGATCAAACGTCAATAATTCCTCACGATCGAGTCGATATAAATCGGCAATCGTCCGGATTGCTTCATGGTCATACAATTGACGGACGACTTTTTCACCGAGACCGTCGATGTTCATCGCCTGACGCGAAACGAAGTGAATGATGCCTTCCATCAATTGCGCTGGACATTCCGGACTGACACAGCGGATGTCGACTTCACCTTCGAGACGGACAAGTTCCGATTGACAGGCCGGACAATGCGTTGGGAAAACGATCGGTGTTTCTTCCCCTGTCCGTTCTGCCGTGACGACTTGTACGACTGCCGGGATGACATCGCCCGCTTTTTTAATGATGACCGAGTCCTGAAGGCGGATATCTTTTTCAGCGATGAAGTCGGCGTTGTGTAGTGTCGCATATGTCACCGTCGATCCCGCGACGACGACCGGTGCAAAACGGGCACGAGGCGTGACTTTCCCGGTCCGACCGACACTGAAATCAACGTCTTCGACTGTCGTCATGACTTCTTCCGCCGCGAACTTATAGGCTGTCGCGAAGCGGGGACTTTTTGCTGTGAAGCCGAGCTCCTCCTGATCATCGTATCGATCGACTTTCAAGACGATTCCGTCGATCTCATATGGCAGGCTCGCGCGTGCTTCCGTCCAATGTGCGATGTAGGCAAGAATCTCTTCCACCGTCTCACACGTCTGCATATGTTGATTGGTCGGTAACCCAAGTGAAGCGAGTTGTGCCATCGCTTCGCTATGTGAACGGGCCGTCAACGTATTGACACCGACGCCATACACGAATAACGACAGATTACGCGACGCTGTGATCGACGAATCCAGCTGACGTAAGCTACCTGCTGCCGCGTTACGCGGATTCGCGAACAACGTCTCTTCCCGGCTAGCCCGGTCTTCATTTAAGCGTTCGAACGATTGTTTCGGCATGTAAGCCTCACCGCGGACTTCGACCGTCTCTTCCGCCTGCAGACGAAGCGGTAACGCTTTGATCGTCCGTAGATTCTGCGTGATGTTCTCGCCGACTGTTCCATCGCCACGCGTTGCCCCACGAACGAACCGACCGTCTTCGTATTTCAGCGAGATCGCAAGTCCATCGAATTTCAGTTCGGCGACATACGTCGTCGAACGTCCGAGCGACCGCTCAATCCGAGCGACCCATTCGCGAATTTCCGTCTCATCAAAGACGTTTCCGAGCGACAGCATCGGTAAATCATGCGTCACCTTCTCGAACGCTTCGAGCGGTGCTGCTCCGACGCGTTGCGTCGGAGAGTCCGGTGTGATCAGTTCTGGATGCTCTGTTTCTAACTCCGTCAGTTCACGAAGCAATTGATCGTACGTCGCATCCGGTACCGTTGGTTGATCCAGTACGTAGTATTCGTAGCTGTATCGGTTCAATGTTTGACGAATCTCATCTATACGCTGGCTTGCGTCCATCTGTGGACCTCCCGTCATACCTTTTTAATCGGTGCGAATTTCGCGAGCAATCGTTTGATTCCGACTGCTGGGAATGCGATATCGATTTCAAGATTATCCCCTTCACCACGAGTCTGGACGACTGTACCGAGTCCCCATTTCCCGTGCTCTGCCTTATCTCCGACCGACCAACCGAGCGTTTCCGCACCTGACGTCTTCATTGCTGTCGGTTTACTGATCGAGCGACCGATGACGGCCTTGCCTTGCGGGACAGGACGGTCTTCCCATGGGAGTGGCTTCGCTTTTTTACCAGTCCGCTCGATGACGACTTCCGGCAGCTCTGCTAGGAACCGTGATTCTTGGTTCGCGTTCGTCCGTCCATAAAGGGAGCGCATCCGCGCATGTGACAAGTAAAGGCGTTTCTCAGCACGTGTGATCCCGACATACGCGAGGCGACGTTCTTCTTCCATCTCGTCTTCATCTTGAAGCGAGCGGCTATGTGGGAACAATCCTTCCTCCATCCCAATCAAGAAGACAACAGGGAACTCGAGTCCTTTTGCCGAGTGAAGCGTCATCAACGTGACTTGTTCTTCCGGATCCGTCTCGTCGAGTGAATCAACATCGGCGACGAGTGTCAAATCAGTCAAGAAGGCGATGATCGTCCGGTCTTCTGGATCGGCTTTCGCCGTCTCCTTCTCAAAGTTTTGTGCAACGGTGATGAACTCGTTGATGTTCTCGAGACGACTCTGCGCTTCAAGTGTCTTATCTTCCTTCAGTACTTGGCGGTAGCCTGATTTCTCGAGCACTTCTTCGACTAGTTCCGAAAGGCTGATGAATTCTTGCATTTGGCTGAGTCCGAGAATCATCGTCCGGAAATCCGTCAGCTTCGCTGCTGTCTTTGGTGCGATACTCGACAATTCGATATCGCGAATCGCTTCCATCAATGACACACCTTGTAAGTCGGCGAAATCACGCAGCTTATCAATCGTCGTCGCACCAATCCCGCGTTTTGGTTCGTTGACGATCCGCGCGAATGACAGGTCTTCATCTGGATTCGAAATCAATCGGAGATAAGCAAGCACGTCCTTGATCTCTTTACGATCGTAGAACTTCGTGCCGCCGATCATTTTGTACGGAACGTTCGACTTAAGAAGCGTTTCCTCGATCGCACGCGATTGTGCATTCGTCCGGTACAGAATCGCGATATCGCTCAGTTTCATCCCGTAACGAATTGAGTTCCGAATCTCCTGGACGATATAAAAGGCTTCTTCCCGCTCATTCTCCGCCGTATGAACGATCAGCTTCTCGCCTTCATCATTATCCGTCCAAAGTTTCTTATCTTTGCGTGTCGAGTTGTTTTGGATGACATGGTTGGCTGCTTCCAAGATTCGTTTCGAAGAACGGTAGTTTTGCTCGAGTAAGATGACAGCTGCATTCGGATAGTCCTCTTCGAACGAGAGGATGTTCGCGATGTCAGCACCACGCCAGCGATAGATCGACTGATCCGAGTCTCCAACGACACAGAGATTCTGATGTCCCGATGCTAACAGGTTGACGAGATCATACTGGGCTTTGTTCGTATCTTGATACTCATCGACATGAATGTAACGGAATTTCTTCTGATAGTAAGCAAGGACATCCGGACTCTTCTTGAACAATTCCGTCGTTTTTCCGATCAAATCATCAAAGTCGAGCGCGTTGTTCCGGCGTAAGACCGCTTCATATCCTTTATAGATTTCAGCAACTGTCTTTTCATACGGGCTCGTCACGATCGAGGCGTAGAATTCAGCACTGCGTAATTCATTTTTCTGTGACGAGATGATCGTCAGCATCGAACGTGGATCCCATTTTTTCGGGTCCAAGTTTTGTTCCTTTAAGACGAGCTTGATCGCCGACTGCTGATCACTTGAATCAAGAATCGTGAAGTTACGATCGTATCCAAGCTGATCGATGTCGCGACGTAACATCCGGACGCACATCGAGTGGAAGGTCGAGACCCAAATATCGTTCGCGACACCACCGACCAAACGACCGATCCGGTCTCGCATTTCTCGCGCCGCCTTGTTCGTGAACGTAATCGCGAGGATGTTCCACGGTGCGACTTGTTTAGCCGCCATCAAATAAGCGACCCGATGTGTCAGGACGCGTGTCTTCCCGGAACCGGCTCCTGCCATGATCAGCAGTGGACCTTCCGTATGCTTGACTGCTCTTGCTTGCTCAGGGTTTAGTCCACTGACGAGCTGTTCACTCAAATTAAACATATCAATAGCCTCATTTCTTATATTCCGAACTTTTGTTCCTATATTTTATCGTGTCGCTGCGACGGTCGCAAGCGCTGCTTTTAAATCCTCATAAATGACGTTCCCGACGACGATCGTATCCGCATACTGTAGCATCTCACGCGCTCGCTCTTCGGAGTCGATTCCTCCACCGTAAAACAGGCGTGCCTGCTTCAAGACATCGCGAACGGCTGCGACTCGTTCCGGTTCCCCGTAAACGCCGCTGTATTCGAGATACACGACCGGTAGACGGAAGACGCTATCCGCTAACTGCGCATAAGCGACGGTCTCATCTAATGTTAGCGGTTTTGCTTGTGTCACATGCGCGACCTTCGCATCAGGATTCAGGACGATATACCCTTCCCCGACAAGATCAGCATGCGCCAGCATATGACCGACTTGTTCTAACGCCTCGACTTGTTTTTCGACGACGTACTCTAATGTACCCGCATTCAGGACCGTCGGTGTCAGATACGTATCAAATCCCATCGTTGCGGCTTCGAGTTCAGAAATCTCGAGTGCCACTGCGACTGGATACCGGCGCAAACGCATCAAGAGATCAAGCGTCGCATCGAGTGTGATGTCATCTGTTCCACCGACAAGAATCGCATCCGTTCCGGACGTCGCAATCGCCTGCAGGCTAGCATCATCAATTGGTTTTGCTGGATCTAGTTTAAAGACATGTCGCCATTCATTAAAAGGTAATAACACGGTTCGTCCCATCCTCTCTTTCTCATTCCACATTCAGTATAAAACAAAAAACCATCTCGCGCAGGGCGAGATGGTCAGACGTGTGTCCGTCGTTTCGTCAATAACGATGCGAGTAACAACGCAAAGACGGCATATACCGGCACGAACGCCCACGGTTCTGCCAAAAAGAAGCCGAGTACCGGAACGTCCAGTAACGGCGAATCCGGTGAACAGAGTGCTCGGCCGTTGACGAGCGCCAAAAACGGTAAGACAGGAACAGCAAAGATATAGGCGAAGTTGATCCAAAAGGCACGTTTCATAAAAGAGCCTCCTTATCCGATGATGACGGATTCCTTCGGATAGTTGTAGTTACGTTTCGGTTGGTTCGCTTTCAGGAGAAGAACGAACGAGATGACACCGATTCGACCGATGAACATCAACACGGACAACGTCCATTTTCCGATATCCGATAATTGATCCGTGATGCCGAGCGATAGACCGGTCGTTCCGAACGCTGAACAGGCTTCAAAAAACAGCACGAGGAACGGGGCATCTTCGACAAGCAATAAGACGATCAATCCGACCATCGTCACACCAGTCGAGACGACGATGACGACGAAGGCTTTCCAGATGTCTGACTGACCAATCTCACGACCGAAGATTTTGATCCCGTATTCGCCTCGGATGAAGGCGATGACACTCAAGACGGCGACGGCGAACGTCGTCGTTCGAATCCCCCCACCAACGGAAGACGGTGACGCTCCGATGAACATTAAGAGCGACAAGACGAAAATCGATGCCTGCGAGAAGGACGTGATGTCGACCGTCGTCAATCCCCCGTTTCGGGTCGTGACGGATTGGAACAAGGCGTCGACGAGCTTCTCATCGATCGGTAAACCTTTAAAGGATTGGTTCCATTCAAATAGCAGCAATGCTACCGTTCCGAACAGGACGAGAATGAAGAACGTTGACGCCGTCAATTTTGTAAATAGTGAAAAATGATACGGTTGACGAGTCGCTTGGCGTGTCGCCCGGTACGAGATGTAGCGTCTGACTTCGACGAGTACAGGAAACCCGATTGCGCCAAGCGTCAGCAACAAAATTTGCATGAACACGACGAATAAATCACCCCGAAATGGTAGTAACGATTCACCCGTGATATCAAAACCAGCATTCGTCGTCGCACTGACCGATCCGAACAGTCCTTGGAGCATCGCTTCTCCGAGTGTCGGAAAATATTTCGTGTAATATAGTCCGAGAATCAAAGCCCCGATCAATTCAATCGAGACGATGATCAAGATGACTTCGCGAATGTATTTGACGACCCCTTGCATCGTTGTCTGGTTCTGATCTCGGACGACAAGCTGGCGTTCCCGAAAGCCGATTCGTTTTCCGAGGATGACCCACATCGCGATATGAAGCGACATCAAGCCAATTCCGCTGACTTGTACTAAAATCATGATCATGAAGTAACCGAACGTCGTGAAGGTTTCTGAGACCGAGACCGTCGTCAAACCCGTGACACTGACACAACTGACCGCCATGAAGACGAGGTCCGTGAAGTCCCAGTCGTAATTTCCTTTCGTCGACCACGGCAGACCGAGCAGAATGATCCCGATGATGACCGCAACGAAGTAGATGATGACGAGTGACTGGATGGGCGTCAACTTTCGAATGAAATGTTGAATTCTTTGTTGTAACGCAAAATCCAATATGACACGCCCCCCTTCATAGAAGTAGCGGATAACATTAGTTATCCGCTACTTCTTGCTCGATAAGACCTAGGCGGGCAAGCGCTAGATCATAACCGCCCGAACCGTAGTTCAAGCAACGTTTGACACGCGAGATCGTTGCTGTTGAAGCACCGGTCGCCTTTTCGATTTTGTGATACGTATTGCCTTCACGTAATTGACGTGCGACTTCAAGACGTTGGGCGAGCGCCTGGATTTCGTTGACGGTCGCTAAGTCTTCGAACAACGTATAACAATCTTCTAATGAATCCATCTTCATGATGGCTGTAAATAACTGATCCAATTCTTTTCCACGCAATTTATCGAGTTGCATCTTGTGACTCCCTTTCCCATTCAATTGCTCTTTAATAGTTTAAAGCGCGACGTTTTAAAATTCAAGCATCATCGCAAAATCGCTGGGAAAAGGACTTTTTTCCGAAGGACTTCGTATATTCCCTGCGGCGTGATCCGCACATATGGCAAGTGAGTTGATGCTAGGAATAGCAACGTATAGACAGGATCTTCAAACGCATAACCGCGTTCGAACAAGGCTTCCCGTAGAGCGGTTTCCTGAACAATCAAATCTTCGAGTGGCAAGTCGGACGTCTGCCCCATCAAGGTCAACGGAACTTCAGCGATGACTTCTCCGTCCTCGACGAGAACGATTCCGCCGCCGAACGCTTTCATTCGATCAAACGCGACTTGCATGTCTCGTTTCGATTTACCGATCATCAAGATATCACCGCTAATCGAGTACGAACTGACGAGACCACCGACTTGTGTCGCAAAGTTTTTCAGAACGGTATTCAGTCGCCACTTCCCTTCCCGGTCGAGTAACATCAGGAAGGATTCATCACATCCTGTCGGTAGCACAGGCACACTTGTATCGTGTTCGACTTGATAGAGCTTCATGATGACGGAATTGACCATCTCAAGACCAACCGGCATGCTAAACGAAAAATCCTGTTCCGTTAAGGAAACCTGGACTTCCGAGCGTGGCATGAGCGCATAGACAGCATCAAGCGCTTCTGCCGGGTAACAGGGGATGTCGGCTTGACGGACCCATGTGCCGCGCGCAAGTACGGCGACAGGTGTCGGTGCATCTTTTGCCTCAAGGAAATTGAGATGCGCGATTCGTCCTGGTGCGATACTCCCGAGTAGATGATCGAGATTAAAATGACGCGCTGCATTGTACGACGCGATCCGGTACGCTTCTTCGACCGGGATGCCTGCCTCGAGCATCAATCGGATTGTCTCATCCATCATGCCTGCCTTATAAAAGGACGGCGTTGAACCATCTGTCGTCACTAGCACCTTATCGAACTGCGTCAACCCTGCTTCGACGAGACCTTTAAAGATATCCGGTAGATCTGGACGAATCGATGAATAACGAATTGTCGTCGTATAGCCAAGTTCAAGACGTGTCATCGCTTCTTCGACCGTCATCGCTTCGTGATCGCTCGTCACGCCATACAGCGCCATCTTCGTCAGCGTCTTCGCTGAAGCACCAGGGAAATGACCTTCGATCGGTTTTCCGAGTTTGATCGCATCCTGCATCCAATGGAGCAATTCATCGTCCCCTTGCGAGAGACGTGGCCATCCCGTCAACTCACCTGCTTGGATGACTTGTGGATGCTTGAGCCACGCTTGAATCCGGCGATTATCGATCGAGATACTGTCGGCATCAAGCTCGGTTTGTGCGTCGAGTCGTGCCCACCAGTACATCGAGGTCGGTAAGTCTGCTAGCGCCTCAACTTGAGCAAACGCTTGCTCCGTCGGCTCTAATAATAACAACATATTGTCGTTGACGAGCGTCGATGTTCCCCGCTCTGCTGCGAATTTTGCAAGACTCGCTGGATTGTAAAGTTGGAACGGATGGGCATGGGGTTCAATGTAACCGGGTACGATATATTGACCTGTCGCATCATGGTACGCATCGGCTTGTTCCGGCATCTCTGGACCGACATAGACGATCCGGTCGCCACTAATCCAGATGTTCGCCGTCCGCCATGCTTTGACACCATGATTCAGGTAAGTGGCATTCTGTATGACAAGTGTCGGTGCAAGCTTTCCGCTGATGACCGCTTGGTGTGTTCGTACTTCAGATTTCGTCCAAGGGGATCTTCCACAATTTTTTTTCACGAAAGCTCGACCTCCTTTGTTTTATTGAAAACGCTTTCTTATAGTTCTTATACTAAAATGTTGCTAAGTAAGTTTCAAGAAGTTTTGCCCCGTTCCGGATTCATTTGGTCAAAATAACACAAATTCGCCATGGAAGACAAATCTTTTCGTGCACTTCGCCAAGAAACAAAAAACCAGACGAGGCTCCTTCGAGCACGTCTGGTTCAGATATCATGATTCATGCGAGGCACGAAAGGCTTTTTGAGAGATATCAGTTCGGTAAAAGAATGGCTGATCCGTCACGTCTGGTAAGTTTGCATAGACCTGTTCAACAGCCTGCTCGATTGTCTCGGCACGACTGACACACACGAGGACACGTCCACCAGCTGAGACAAGTTGATTGTTTCGTTCTGCCGTTCCGGCATGAAAGACGAGAAGATCATCCCCGATCTGGTCAAGTGGAATCACTTGTCCCGTTTTTGGCGCTTCCGGATATCCTTCTGCTGCGACGACGACACCGACAGCTGCTTGATCCGTCCAAACGACTTCTGGTGTCTGTCCGTCCATCAGCGGCATGATGACATCAAGCAACGGCGTCTCTAAGCGCGGGAGAATGACTTCTGTCTCCGGATCACCGAACCGAGCATTGAACTCGATGACGAATGGTCCTTGTTTCGTTAGCATCAGACCGGCATAGAGGAAGCCGGTGAACGGAATCCCTTCGCTTGCCATCTGATCGACAAGCGGCTGAATGATGCGATCAACAGCTTCTGTCGTCAACGCCGCTTCGTCCCACTGAGGTAGCGGCGAATACGCGCCCATTCCTCCTGTGTTCGGACCTAAGTCACCGTCAAACGCCCGTTTATGATCTTGCGACAATACCATTGGAATGACCGTCTCTTCGTGAACGAATGCCATCAACGAACACTCTTCCCCGATCAGGCATTCTTCGATGACGACGCGGCTTTGTTGACCGTATTCCCCGGCAAACGTATCGTAGATTGCTGCAAGCGCTTGGTCCACAGTTTCTGCGACTGTGACTCCTTTTCCGGCAGCGAGTCCGTCGGCTTTGATGACGATCGGTGCACCCGCTTCGCGAACATACGCTTCTGCTTCTGCTGCTGAAGTAAAGACAGCGTGAGCAGCGGTCGGAATACCGGCACGCGCCATCAATTCTTTCGCGAACTGCTTACTTCCTTCGATCGCCGCCGCTTCCCGTGTCGGTCCGAAGATTTGCAGTCCCGCTGCCTGAAAGGCGTTAACGACTCCGAGAACGAGTGGTCCTTCTGGTCCGACGATCGTCCAATCGATCTGTTCGTCTTGTGCGAACGTCACGAGTTCATCGATGGCATCTTCGGCGATCGGAACACATGTGGCTTGTGTCATCCCGGCATTCCCAGGCGCAGCATACACTGTCTCGATCCGTTCATCCTGTGCCAGCTTCCAGACGAGCGCGTGTTCACGCCCTCCTTTACCAATCACCAATACCTTCATTCAAATCGCCTCCGCTTAGTGTTTGAAATGTCGAACGTTCGTAAAGACCATCGTAATGCCATGTTTGTTACACGCATCGATTGACTCTTGGTCGCGAATCGAGCCGCCTGGTTGGATAATTGCCGTAATGCCAGCTGCTGCTGCCGCTTCGACCGTATCGCCCATTGGGAAGAAGGCATCGGAAGCAAGGGACGCGCCAATTGCTTTTTCTCCGGCTTGCGTAATCGCGATGTTCGCTGAACCAACACGGTTCATCTGTCCTGCACCAACGCCGACCGTTACTTCGTCTTTCGCGAGAACGATCGCATTCGACTTGACGTGTTTGACGGCGCGCCATGCGAGTTTCAAGTCCTCCCATTCCGCTGCTGTCGGTTTGCGGTCTGTCACGACACGTGCTGCTGCATCATCGAGCGTCTCATCGTCACTGTCTTGGACGAGCATGCCGCCAGCGACTGCCGTATAACGGATCGCTTGGACACGTTTGACGTCGAGTTCAAGCAGACGGATGTTCTTTTTCGCTGACAACAAGGCGAATGCTTCTTCCGTGAAGGATGGTGCGATGATGATCTCAAGGAAGATGCCGCTTAATTGTTCTGCTGTCTCTAGGTCAACTTCACGGTTCAAGGCGACGATGCCACCGAAGATTGATACTGGATCTGCTGCATGTGCGCGGCGGAATGCCTCTCCAATCGTTGGACCGACGGCAACTCCACACGGGTTCATGTGTTTGACGACGACGGCTGCTGCTTCGCGGAACTCATCAAGGATTTCGAGTGCGGCGTTGGCATCTTGGATGTTGTTATACGACAACTCTTTACCGTGCAACTGTTTCGCTGAAGCGAGGGAAGCCCCACGGTAAATCGGTGTTTTATAAAAGGCTGCTTCTTGATGTGGATTTTCTCCGTATCGAAGGTCTTGGACTTTCTCAAGCGTGATCGTCAACTGATCGGGGAACTTCTCGCCTGTTTGCGTCAAGAAATAATCCGCAATCAACGCATCGTACGCCGCTGTATGCCGGAAGGCTTTCGCCGCAAGACGTTGACGTGTCTCAAACGTCGTACCGCCTTCACGAATCTCAGCAACGACCGTTTCGTAATCAGCTGGGTCGACGACGACCGTGACAGCCGCGTGGTTTTTCGCTGCTGAACGCAACATGCTTGGCCCACCGATATCGATGTTCTCGATCGCATCGGCATAGGCGACGTCTTCTTGTAGGACCGTCTGCTTGAACGGATACAGATTGACGACGACGAAATCAATCGGTTGAATCTGTTGCGCAGCCATCTGCTCACGATGGGATTCAAGATCACGACGACCGAGTAATCCACCATGAACCATTGGATGGAGCGTCTTGACACGCCCATCGAGCATTTCTGGGAATTGTGTGACTTCACTGATACCAATGACCGGAAGCCCAGCTTCCTCTAATGCTTGATGTGTTCCGCCTGTCGAGACGAGCTCGATCCCTGCTTCATGGAACGCTCGTCCTAATTCGACGATTCCTGTTTTATCCGACACACTAATTAACGCTCTCATACGTTTGCCTCCTCTTTCATCCACTCTTCGATGACTTGCGGATACAGTCTATGTTCGACACGCTGAATCGCTTGTTGCAATGTTTCACGCGTCATCTCTTCTGTAATCCGGACGGCTTCTTGGGCCATGATCGGTCCTGTGTCCATGCCTTCATCGACTATATGAATTGTAACACCTGTGATTTTAACTCCGCCACGAAATGCTTGTCCGATCGCATCTTTTCCCGGGAAGGCCGGCAGTAGCGACGGGTGGATGTTGACGATCCGCCCTGCGTATCGTCCGAGCAACTCTTCCCCAATCAATCGCATATAGCCGGCGAGAATGATCCGTTCAACGCCTTTTGCTTCAAGACGGGCAATGATTTCCCGCTCAAAACTCGGTTTATCCGGATAGTCCTTCGCCCGAAAGACGAAGACGTCACATCCGCGTCGTTTCGCCCGTTCAATGACTGCTGCGTCCGGTTGATCGCAGACGATCAGTTCAATCGAGGCATGTAACGTTCCTGCCTCGATTGCTTCAAAAAGTGCTTCGACATTACTACCGCTTCCCGATGCAAAACAGGCGATCTTCATGCGTCGACTCCTTGAATTCGAACACCTTCTTGATCGGTCACGTGACCAATCACGTACGCCGTCTCATTTTCACGAGCGAGGCGTGCTGTTACTTCCGCGACATCTTCTGGTTTGACGATCAACATGAAACCAATCCCCATGTTGAAGACATTGTACATGTCATGTCGTGGCAGGTCACCCGCTTGCTCGAGCCAGTCGAAGACTGGTAACGTCGGCCACTTTTTCGGATCGAACGATGCGCCGAGCCCTTCCGGTAAGACGCGTGGTACGTTCTCGTAGAATCCACCACCCGTAATATGGACCATCGCTTGGATCTTTTCCGTCTCAAGGGCTGCTTTGACTGCTTCGACGTAGATACGTGTTGGCATGAGGAGCGCATTTCCGAGCGTATGACCGAGCATCATGACTTCATCTTCGTAGCGGAGTCCACTGTCGGCGACGATTTTACGGACGAGTGAGAACCCGTTCGAATGGACGCCAGACGAAGCGAGACCGAGAATGACATCTCCTGCTGCGACGTTATCACCTGTGATTAATTTTTGTTTCTCGACGGCACCGACGGCGAACCCGGCGATATCATATTCGCCGTCCGCATACATCCCTGGCATTTCCGCTGTTTCGCCGCCGATTAACGTACATCCCGCCTGGACGCAACCTTCTGCGACACCTGCGACGATCCGTTCGATCTTCGCCGGAATCGCCTGACCGAGCGCGATATAATCAAGGAAATAAAGTGGTTCCGCGCCTTGGACGATGATATCGTTCACACACATCGCGACACAGTCGATCCCGATCGTATCGTGTTGTTCCAGTGCGAAAGCGAGCTTGAGTTTCGTACCGACACCATCTGTCCCACTGACAAGGATCGGTTCTTTCAACTGCAATTGGCTGAGGTCGAACATCGCACCAAAGCTACCGAGTCCCGTCAATACTTCTTTGCGCATCGAACGGGCGACGTGTTTTTTCATTCGGGTGACTGACTCATATCCTGCTGTCAGACTCACACCTGCTGCTTCGTAATGTTTGCTCATGTTCTTCCCCCATCTATCAAAGTTTAGCTTCTAACTCGAGCGAACCGAGCGGTGTCGGATACTCTCCTGTGAAGCAAGCGGTACATTGTCCTTTTAACGGTCCATCGAACGGGCGATCGATCGCATCGACCATGCCCGGTACAGTTAAGAATTCAAGGGAATCCGCACCGATTTCCTGACGGATTTCTTCCGGCATCAACCGAGCAGAGATCAGTTCTTCCTTCGATGAAGTATCAATCCCGTAATAACATGGATTCGTAATCGGTGGTGCCGTGATGCGGACGTGCACTTCCGTCGCACCCGCTTCACGTAACAAACCGACGATGCGACGACTCGTCGTTCCCCGGACGATTGAATCATCGACCATGATGACACGCTTTCCTTGTACGACGCCGCGTAGCGCGGACAACTTCATTTTGACCCCACGTTCCCGTAACTCTTGTGACGGCTGGATGAACGTCCGTCCGACATACCGGTTCTTGATCAATCCCATTTCATATGGAATACCGCTCGCTTCCGCGTAGCCGATCGCTGCCGAGATACTTGAATCCGGCACCCCGGTAACGACATCTGCTTCGACCGGTGCTTCTTCATACATCTTTTTCCCGAGTGCTTTGCGAGCCGTATGGACGTTGACGCCATCAATGATTGAATCTGGGCGCGAGAAGTAGATGTATTCCATCGAACACATTGCTCGTTCACGTGGTTCCATGTATTGACGAGACGACATGCCGTGTTCTGTGATCGTTACGAGCTCCCCTGGCTCGATATCACGAATGAACTCCGCGCCGACGATATCAAAGGCACATGTTTCTGACGCGAATACGATGCCGCCGTCTGGTGTCTTCCCAAGTGACAGTGGACGCAGTCCGTGTGGATCAACTGCTACGAATAACGTGTCTTCCGTTAAGAAAAGGAAGGCGAACGCCCCAACGAGACGCGCGAGACTGTCGGCAATCCGGTCTTCGAGTGTGTCGAGCTTACTGCGTTTGACAAGATGGGCGACGACTTCCGTATCACTCGTCGTCTGAAAGATGGCACCCTCTGCTTCTAACAGGTGCTTCAGTGAATCCGCGTTGACGAGGTTTCCGTTATGTGCGAGAGCAAGATCTCCCGTCCGCGATTTGAAATGCAGCGGTTGAGTGTTCTCAAGCGTGTTTCCTCCTGCTGTCGAATACCGGACATGTCCGATTGCATGATGTCCTTTCAGATTCGTCAGTGTCTCTTCCGAAAAGACTTCCGTTACGAGTCCTTGCCCGCGATGTGGGAAGAGGTCGTCACCGTCACTCGTGACGATGCCTGCCCCTTCTTGTCCCCGGTGTTGCAAGCTATGCAAGCCGTAATAAGCAAGTTGCGCCGCATTCGGTTGTCCGAAGATCCCGAAGACGCCACACTCCTCATTTAGTCCTTTGATGTCATATAACACGCGATTGCTCCTTCCCAGTCTCCCTGTAAGGTCGAACGGTCTGCTTCGATCCGTGTCTCTGCCGTTTCGATGACGAGAAGCTCATCGTTCGTAACGACACCGATCGCTTGAGCACCAGTCCGTTGTTCGAATGCTGTGACGTGCGCTTGTGGCACCGTAACGATGAAGCGTGATTGCGATTCGCTGAACAGGTGTAAGGTCGGTCCGTCGAACTGAACCGTCAACCCGAGGTTCGTCCCAAACGTCATCTCAGCGAGAGCGATGGCAAGACCACCTTCTGATACATCATGCATCGCATTGACTTCACCTGCTTGTACTGCCTGCTGTAACAATTGTAAGCGTGCGTGTTCGACGGCTAAATCGATCTGTGGTGCGCGACCGAATGATTTACCGAATTGCATATATTGAAGTTCACTGCCGCCAAACTCGGCTGTTGTTTCTCCTAATAGATAAATCTGGTCACCAGCTTGTTTGACGTGTTGTGTCGTGATCCATTCGGTTTGCTCGTGTAATCCAACCATTCCGACGACCGGTGTCGGGTGAACCGCTTGACCGGCTGACTCGTTGTAGAGTGAGACGTTTCCACCGATGACAGGTGTCTCAAGGACACGACATGCTTCTGCCATACCGGCTGTTGCTTGTTGCAACTGCCAGAAGCCTTCTGGTTTATCCGGATTTCCGAAGTTCAGACAATCCGTGATGGCGAGTGGTGTCGCCCCACTCGCGACGATATTACGTGCTGCTTCTGCTACCGCAATCTGTCCACCGACGTATGGATCCAAGTAGACGAAACGGCTGTTACAGTCGGTCGTCATCGCGAGCGCTTTGTTCGTGCCGCGGACACGAATGACGGCTGCGTCTGATCCTGGTGCGACGACGGTCGATGTCTGGACCATATGATCGTACTGATCGTAGACCCAGCGTTTTGAAGCGATCGTCGGCTGACGGAGTAACGCCCGCCATGTCTCAACGACATCTTCGACGACTGGAAGCGTCTCTTCCATCGCTTGGAATGCTTCATAATACGCAGGAACGCGGGATGGTTTTTCGTAGACTGGTGCTTCTTCTGCTAACGCATCAACCGGAACTTCTGCGACGATATCTCCATGATGAATCAACCGTAAGACTTTCTCTTCAATGACTTCTCCGACGTGAACGGCATGGAGTCCCCATTTGCTGACGATTGCTTCGATCTCTGCTTCGCGACCACGCTTGACGACGAGTAACATCCGCTCTTGTGATTCCGAGAGCATCATTTCGTAGGCAGTCATCCCTGTCTCTCGTTGCGGGACGTCATCGAGGTGCATCTCGATGCCCATACCGGCTTTTGAAGCCATCTCTGCTGAAGACGATGTCAGTCCGGCAGCACCCATGTCCTGCATCCCGACGAGTGCCGGATGCCCGACGATTTCAAGACACGCTTCAATCAATAGCTTCTCCATGAATGGATCGCCGACTTGAACAGCCGGACGTTTTGCTTCCGTATCCTCTCCGAGATCCTCCGAGGCAAACGTCGCACCATGGATCCCGTCGCGTCCAGTAGCTGCACCGACGTACATGACCGAGTTGCCGACACCTTTTGCCTGACCTTTTTGAATATCGGCATGGTTGATTAAACCGATACACATCGCGTTGACGAGTGGATTGCCTTCATACGAGCGATCAAATCCGATTTCGCCACCGATCGTTGGAATACCGACACAGTTGCCGTAACCGGCGATTCCGGCGACGACTTGTTCGAACAATTGATTGACACGTGGTGTACCGAGATGACCGAAACGGAGCGAGTTCATGAGTGCGACCGGTCGTGCGCCCATCGAGAAGATGTCACGAATGATTCCGCCGACGCCTGTCGCAGCCCCTTGATACGGTTCAACAGCGGATGGATGGTTGTGGCTTTCGATCTTAAAGACGACTGCCTGCTCATCGCCGATATCAACGACACCTGCACCTTCCCCTGGTCCTTGTAAGACACGTGGTCCAGTCGTCGGGAATTGACGGAGGACAGGTTTAGATGTCTTGTATGAACAATGCTCGGACCACATGACTGAGAACAATCCTGTTTCCGTATAGTTCGGTTGGCGTCCGAGTAAATCGACGACCATCTGGTATTCTGTATCACTCAAGCCCATCGTGGCATAGACGCGTTGCTCTTGAATCAATTCTGGTGTTGGTTCAGACTGTTGTTTTAGCATGGTGTGCCCCCTGTTTGACGAGTGAAGTAAAGAGTTTTAGTCCATCTGTTCCGCCGGTCAAGAGTTCGACCGCTCGTTCCGGGTGTGGCATCATCCCAAGAACGTTGCCGGCTTTGTTCGTGATTCCGGCGATATCGCCGCGCGAGCCGTTCGGATTGTCGACATATGTGAAGGCGATTTGTCCGTTCGTTTGCAGCATCGCGTAAGTCGCATCGTCGCAGTGGTAGTTTCCTTCACCATGCGCGATCGGAATCGAGATCGTCTCGCCTGGCAGGTAATCCGATGTAAAACGTGTCTTTGTATTCTCAACCTTTAGTTCAACCGTCCGGCACATGAACTTCAAGCCGTTGTTTCGGTGCAAGACACCTGGTAAGAGTCCCGCTTCGACAAGGATCTGGAATCCGTTACATACCCCGAGGACCGTTTTCCCTTCTGCCGCAAAACGTTTGACTTCTTCCATGATCGGTGAGAAGCGCGCGATCGCGCCGCAACGAAGGTAATCTCCGTAGGAGAATCCGCCCGGTAACAGGACGCCGTCGTAGCCTTCAAGTGATGTTTCGGTATGGAAGACGTATTCAGCTTCTTCTCCGAGAGCATCCTTGACCGCATGGTACATATCTAAATCACAGTTCGATCCCGGAAAGACGATGACCGCGAACTTCATGCTGGCGTCACCTCTTCGATCGTAATCTGGTAATCTTCCATCACCGTGTTGACGAGTAGTTTTTGACACATCTCATGAATCATCGCTTCTGTCGTTTCCGTTTCAACGAGCAGTTCAATCTGTTTTCCGATTCGGACACTCTCGACACCCGTAAAACCAAGCTGTTGCAATCCGCCTTTTACAGCAACTCCTTGTGGATCTAAAATGCTTTCCCGTAATGCGATCGATACGATGACTTTTTTCATTGTGTGTTTCCTCCTAGGCGATTGAATAGTGTTTGGTAGGTCTCTGTCAGTGAACCGATGTTGCGGCGGAAGACATCTTTATCGAGATGTTCTCCAGTTGCTTGATCCCACAAACGGCATGTATCTGGTGAAATCTCATCAGCTAGTAGAATCGTTCCGTCTGCCATCTTTCCGTATTCCAGTTTAAAATCAATCAACGTGATTCCGTTTTGACGGAAGTAAGGTTGCAAGACTTCATTCACGCGAAGTGCCTTGTCCGACAACTGTTTCAACTCTTCAGAAGTCGCAATCTTCAGTAAATTGATGTGTGATGAGGTGACAAGTGGATCGCCTAACGTATCATCTTTATAGTAGAACTCAACGATTGGTGTTTCGAGTACCGTACCTTCTTCGATACCGAGCCGTTTACTCAAGCTTCCCGCGACGACGTTTCTGACGACGACTTCGAGTGGAATGATGGTGACACGACGTACGAGCTGTTCGCGCTCCGAGACACGTTCAATGAAATGTGTCGGAATGCCCGCTTGTTCGAGGATTTCAAAGAAATGACTCGTCAACCGGTTGTTCAATTCGCCTTTTCCAGCAAAGACTTCTTTTTTCTCGCCGTTGAATGCCGTGGCCTCGTCTTTATAGACGATCCGGAGCACATCCTGCTCCTGCGTCGTGTACAATCGTTTTGCTTTTCCTTCATAAAGTGGTTGCATCGCTTTCGTCCCCCATGATCCTAAGATGTAGACGGGGCAAGTGCCCCGTCTCAGGTTGATTAGTTCAAGCCACACCGTTCAAAGATTTCATCGACACGACTCGTATGATACGTCGGATCGAAACACGCATCGAGCTCTTCTTCTGTGAAAAGCTGTTGAATGTCCTGTTCTTGCCACAATAAGTCACGGAACATGATTTGTTCTTCCCACGCCTGCATCGCACGCGGTTGAACGAAATCATACGCTGCTTCACGCGACCAGCCTTTTTCGATTAAAGCGAGTAAGACATGTCCAGAGAAGATGACACCAAACGTCCGGTCCATGTTCCGCTTCATGTTGTCCGGGAAGACCGTCAAGTTCTTCACGATGTTTCCGAAACGGTTCAACATATAGTTGAGTAGTCCTGTCGCATCCGGAAGAATGATGCGTTCGGCCGAAGAATGCGAGATGTCACGTTCGTGCCAGAGTGAAACGTTCTCGTATGCCGTCACCATGTGTCCACGGATGACTCGAGCAAGACCTGTCATGTTCTCTGAACCGATCGGATTTCGCTTGTGCGGCATCGCCGATGATCCTTTTTGACCTTTAGCGAAGAATTCTTCGACTTCACGTGTTTCCGTTTTTTGCAGACCTCGGATTTCCGTTGCCATCTTTTCGATCGATGTCGCGATCAAAGCCAGTGTCGACATGTAGTGTGCATGACGATCACGTTGTAACGTTTGCGTGGAGACCGGAGCAGGCTTTGTCCCTAACTTTTCGCAGACATACTTTTCAATGAACGGATCGATGTTCGCGAATGTTCCGACGGCACCTGACATCTTGCCATATTCGACCGTCTCACGTGCTGCTTCGAAACGGACTTTGTTTCGTTTCATCTCTTCATACCAAAGCGCTAGTTTCAGACCGAACGTCGTCGGTTCTGCATGTACGCCATGTGTGCGTCCCATCATGACCGTATATTTATGTTCGTTCGCTTTGACTTTTAAGATGTCGATGAACCGATCGAGATCTGCAGCAAGAATGTCGTTTGCTTGCTTCAACAGATACGAGAGTGCTGTATCGACGACGTCCGTTGACGTGAGTCCGTAATGGACCCACTTGCGTTCTTCTCCAAGTGTTTCAGAGACAGCGCGCGTAAAAGCGATGACATCATGACGTGTCTCTTGCTCGATTTCAAGGATGCGGTTGACATCAAATGAGGCATTGTCCCAAAGCAACTGGACGTCCTCTTTCGGGATGACCCCTAGTTCACTCCATGCTTCACACGCAAGGATCTCGACTTTTAACCAAGCCTCGAATTTGTTTTGTTCGGTCCAGATCGCTTTCATCTCAGGACGTGTATACCGTTCGATCATTGAACTGTCTCCTTCCATATCGACAGGCGTTCGACTTCTGCCAAAGCATCGTCGACGGTATCCGCAAGAATGTTCAAATGGCCCATCTTGCGTCCTGTCTTGGCTTCTGCTTTTCCATATAAGTGAACTTTCGTCCGAGCGTTTAGTCTCGGTAGTTCCTCGTATAATGCTGTGACATGCTGACCCAGGATGTTCGCCATGACGACCGGTGTCGTCAGACGGGTATCACCGAGTGGGAGACCACTGATGGCACGGATATGTTGCTCGAATTGGGATGTTTCGCAAGCATCAATCGAATAGTGACCCGAATTGTGTGGTCGGGGTGCTAGTTCATTGACGATTAGTCGAGAACCAACGACAAACAACTCGATGGCCAGTGTACCGATCAGCCCGACGGCATCCGCGATCGATTCAGCGAGCGCAATTGCTTCTTGTTCGAGCGATTCAGAAATGCGTGCCGGTACAATCGATAGATGCAAAATGTTCTCTTGGTGAATGTTCTCACTGACTGGGAAGACACGTGTTTCTGTTGCGCTTCGAGTGACGATGACGGAAATTTCCTGATCAAACGGTAACCACTGCTCCGCAACATACTCTGTCGGTTCGAATCGTTCGATTGCCGCTTGGAACTGTTCTTCCGTCTGGATGACGGTCTGTCCTTTTCCGTCATAGCCGAATCGTGCTGTCTTCAAGACGAACGGTAACCCGAGTCGCTGTTTTGCTTCCTCTAAGTCAGAAGGATGCGTCACCGGATAGTACGGAGCGACAGAGTGTCCAATGCGTTCAATCATCTCTTTTTCCCGTACCCGATGTTGCGTTTGAAAAAGGAGATCCGTTCCATGAATCAGTTTCGTCCCGATTGCTTCAGCGACTTCCGTTGAGATGTTCTCAAATTCGTAGGTGACGACATCTGATTCAGCTGCGAGCTGTTTGGCTGCCTCGACATCCGTGAAGGGAGCTTGGATATGTTGATCCGCCACTTGCGCACATGGTGCGTTGTCTGTTGGGTCGAGTGTCAAAATCTCAAAGCCCATCTCACGCGCCGACAGAGCCATCATTCGACCAAGTTGACCGCCGCCTAATATCCCGATTCGTTTCATAGCAGGTTCCCTCCAGATGCAATGACGTCTCCTTCTAGTTCGACTCGCATATGATCGAGCTTGCGGGCAAGTCGTTCATCTTGAATCGAGAGAATTTGAGCAGCTAGCAATCCGCCGTTTTTTGCGCCTGCTTCTCCGATGGCAACCGTTGCGACCGGTACGCCACCTGGCATTTGAACGATCGAGAGCAAGGAATCAATTCCTTGGAGCGCTCTACTCTTCACAGGAACACCGATGACGGGTAATGTCGTTTTAGCAGCGACCATGCCCGGTAGATGAGCAGCACCGCCTGCACCGGCAATGATGACCTTCAGTCCTCGTTCACGTGCTGATTCAGCATAACGAAACATTAGATCCGGTGTCCGGTGTGCGGAAACGACTTTCTTTTCGTATGGAATCTCAAGTTGCTCCAACACATCACATGTATGTTTCATCGTTTCCCAATCCGATTGACTTCCCATGATGACGCCGACTTCTACATTTCCCATCGCTGTTTCCTCCTTTGTGCATAAAAAAAGCCCAAACCACGGCTAAAAGGGTGGCTTAGGGTATAAAAAGGTACGCCAAAGAAATATCGACGAACATCCATATACCCCATAGTCCAACGATTTAGGGTCGTTGGGTAGAAACTTGCAAGCCATATCCCTGCTATTATACGAGGTGTTTATATTCAATCATCCTGTCACGACTTCATCTTAACAAGTCCATCCCAAGGCGTCAACCAAAGGCGAACAATTTAATTGTCTGAAAATTTATCGTTCGGTTTTAAAAGTAGTTTTTCTGATTTCATCTAGTGTCCATTCGGAGTTTATTTTCTTGAAAGGCATCACATGGAATCAAGCACTAAAAAAAGCACCCTCCACATGATTCGGAGGATGCTCTAGGCAGTTATTCGTTCTCTTTCACTTTGCAATCGAAGACGATTTGCTGACGAATTGGATACGGTTCGCCATTAGCGTCTAATCCAAAGATCGGTTCTTCTCGTCGGACCGTCGGGCGGTATCCCATGGCATCGATACGATCCAAACAGGCACCAATCGTCTCGTTCTCTTCGACGGCTACGCGTAGTTTCGTTTTTTTCGCCATATCCCTGTTCAGTCCCTTCATTAAAATGAATACATGTCTTTCTACAAAAAGACACAAAAAAGCGGCGGCCCTTGAGCGTATGCTCCAGAACCACCGTTTG
>NZ_DF239008.1:2712106-2715372 GCF_000414195.2 Exiguobacterium sp. OS-77
CGTCTGCCGCCTTAGCGACTTTAATAGATTAACAGGTTGTTTTGATTATGTCAACCATGCTTTTTAAAAAACTTTTCAGCCCCAACGAACCGTTTATAAAAGGCGTCTCGCTGGAACATTTATTAATATAACAACAAAATTCGACAAACACAAGCATTATTTTAAAAAAACTTTGCAAAGAGTTTAAATCCTCTTCGCAAAGTCTTTACCTTCTTAACATGGCTCCTACTGTAAACGCGATATTCGCTGGGCGTTCTGCTAACCGTCTCATCAAATACGTATACCAGTCCACACCATGCGGAACGTAGATAACGACACGATACCCTTGTCGAACTAACTCTTGTTGTCGTTTCGGTCGCATGCCTTGAAGCATTTGAAATTCAAACCGTGATGGATCAATCTGTTTCATTTGAGCAAAGTCAATGATTTGCTGGATGATCTGTTCATCATGTGTCGCGATTTGCGTGTAGTTCCCATTTAACAAATTAACTTTTACTAATTGAAGGTATGTCTCATCTACTGTCTTCTTCGGTTGAATATAGATTTCATCGTCTCCATCGTATGCCCCTTTGACGATACGTACTGTTGCCTGAAGACGTTCTAGATCAAAACGACTACGGAATACATTTGCCTGTAGCGCAATTCCGACGTTTGGATAATGTTCATGTACGCGTTCGAATACTCGAACGATCGACTCGACCATCATCGCTTCTTCCATGTTGACTGTCACGCGCATGTTTCTCTGATAGGCAATCTCTGCAATACGACTCAACTGTTGATAGGCGATATCCGGATCGATTCTTAATCCGATCGATGTTAGCTTTAGAGATACTTGTGCGTCTAGACCATGTTCTTTGATTTGCCCGATGACTTTAATACATTCATTTGCGATGTCTACCGCGTCCTGCTCTGTCTCAATGAACTCTCCTAGACAATCCACTGTAGCGGCTCGTCCATCTTGATTAAATTGTTTCACGGTATCGAGGGTCTCTTCTGCGCCCTGTCCTCCGACGAATAATGTTCCACCAAGCGGCAATCCGACTTTTTTCGCTAATTGAATCAACAGTCTATTCTCAGCCAAGTATTCGAATACAGCTCCAGTAATCTGCTGTAACATCTGAATCACCCTCTCTCTTCTCCCTTACCCTCTCCCAATAAAAAAACGTCTTTCTTCTATATAGAAGAAAGACGCAGTTTGGATTAATGCAACCAGATAAAGTAACCGAGGAATCCGAGTGACAACACGTACATGATTGGGTGCACTTCTTTTGCTCGTCCTTTCGCGATCATCGTGACCGGATAGAAGAGGAAACCGAATGCAATCCCTGTTGCGATTGAATACGTCAACGGCATCATGATGACGGTCAAGAAAGCGGGAACCGCATACTCGAATTTTTTCCAATCGATTTGGAGCAGTGAAGCTGCCATCAACACACCAACGATGATCAATGCGGGTGCTGTGACCGGTGCGGTGATGATTGCGAGCAATGGTG
Source organism: Exiguobacterium sp. OS-77 (assembly GCF_000414195.2). Lineage (NCBI taxonomy): Bacteria > Bacillati > Bacillota > Bacilli > Caryophanales > Exiguobacterium > Exiguobacterium sp. OS-77. The sequence goes on from NZ_DF239008.1 coordinate 2,713,600, forward strand.
AGAAGAATAAAGCGAGACCGAAGAATAAAGCTGTGACGATCGCCGTCATTCCTGAACGACCACCTGCTGCAACCCCTGCACTTGATTCGATGTAAGAAACCGTCGTCGACGTTCCAAGGATCGAACCTGCTACTGTTGCTGTTGAATCAGCGATCAATGCGCGACCAGCGCGTGGTACTTTATTTTCTTTGATCAGACCGGCTTGGTTTGCTACCGCAACCAGTGTACCTGCTGTATCAAAGAAATCAACGAAGAAGAAAGTTAAGATGACGATCATCATTTGAACCGTGAAGATTTCATCGAAGTGAAGGAATGCTTGTCCAAATGTAGGTGCGATGCTTGGTGGTGCTGAAATGACTTCACCAAGACTTGTTGGAATCGGAATCAAACCGAAGATCATTCCAGCGACTGCCGTTAGGATCATTCCGAAGAAGATCGCCCCTTTGACACCACGCGTCATTAGGACCGCAGATACGACAAGACCAAATACCGCGAGAAGCGTTGTTCCTTTACTTAAATCACCAAGCGAGACGAGTGTTGCTTCATTCGCCACGACGAGACCACCTGTTTTTAATCCGATGAACGCGATGAACAATCCGATACCTGCTGCAACTGCCATTTTCAATGGTTCTGGAATCGCATTGATTATCATCTCACGAATACCTGAAGCTGTTAATACCATGAAGACGAGACCTGAGACGAGAACGCCTGAAAGTGCGGTTTGCCATGGAATACCCATTCCGATGACGACGCTGTAGGCGAAGAAAGCATTTAGTCCCATTCCTGGTGCGAGCGCGATTGGATAGTTCGCCAGTAATCCCATCGTAACGGAACCGATGATCGCAACGAGTGCTGTGGCACCGAAGACTGCTCCTGCGTCCATTCCTGCTTCGGCTAATGTATTCGGATTAACGAATAAGATATACGCCATCGCGAAGAATGTTGTCATGCCGGCGATGAACTCTGTACGCATGTTCGTACCAAGCCCATTGAAATCAAAGAAACGCGCAATCGCATTTTCTTTTGCTTTCGGTTGGTGTGGCTGTTTCAATTGTGTGCTCATGATTGCCTTCCTTCCAAATAAGCCGTCTCCTTGAAAACAAAAAACGGCCCTTACCTAAGCGGTAAAAGCCGTTTCAATAAGCGCACGATGCTGCGTGTGCGCCGTAGTAGGAACCTTTACGGTGTTCCTGTAGAGACTTCCGGGCCCTATCCCCAGAATTATACGGCATTATTTATGTTTTTTTAGTGGTATGAAAAATAAGAACAGACACATCGTAGCACGGTCAAATTCATGGGTCAACCATAAAAGCGAAATTTAACTACTTATTTTATCCGAACGTTCGGTTTTGAAAACGGTTTTTTGAAGGCTATTTCATGATTGTTAGAAATCAGCCCTATCACTGAGCGTATATACTCTTAAAGTAGTCGGATAATAGTCCCTCTCCTTTAAAACGATCCTCTAAAACATTCTGTACCTGTTGCAATTCATTTTCACGTGTTCCGTAAGCATTTGAGAACGATCCAAGATAAGAATAAGCATAAATTGCTTCATTCGGACATAATTCATGAGCACGTCGTAACATGGATGCGCCTTTTTCTTCCCACTCGTTGTACTCTCCAAAATAATAAGGGGTCATCGAAACCATATAACCAAAACACCATAGAAAGTCCTCATGGTTCATAAAATGACGTAAACCATCATGTGTAACTTCCTTTAGTAAAGATTCTAATTCCTCAATATCTATATTGTTCTCTGTAATTCCCAATGGT
>NZ_DF239008.1:2716344-2821877 GCF_000414195.2 Exiguobacterium sp. OS-77
GTGGTTGAAGGTGAAACAGATTCATCTTCACCTTTCTCCTTTAAAAGGGTGTTACGACAGGATTCATGAGACGAATCGTCTCAGTAAGCCCAGTACTTATTCCCACTCAATCGTTGAAGGTGGTTTCGACGTCACATCGTACAGGACGCGGTTAACGTTCTGAACTTCATTGACGATTCGAACCGAGATCTTCTCGAGCACGTCCCATGGGATACGTGCCCAGTCTGATGTCATTCCGTCAATAGACGTGACAGCGCGGATTCCGACGGCATAGTCGTATGTCCGCTCATCGCCCATGACACCAACCGAACGGATTGGAGGAAGGACTGTGAAGTATTGCCAGATTTCGCGCTCGAGTCCAGCTTTTTTAATTTCATCACGAAGAATGAAATCAGATTCGCGGACGATTTCGAGTTTCTCATCTGTGATTTCACCGAGGACACGAATTCCGAGACCTGGTCCTGGGAACGGCTGACGCCACACGATTTCATCGGAAAGACCGAGTTCTTTCCCGAGTTCACGGACTTCATCCTTGAACAACGTGTTGATCGGCTCGATCAATTCAAACTGCATGTCTTCCGGCAATCCACCGACGTTGTGGTGTGACTTGATCGTTTGTGCCGTATCCGTACCACTCTCGATGATATCTGTGTAGAGCGTACCTTGGGCAAGGAAGTCCATGTCCGTTAGTTTTGAAGCTTCTTCATCAAAGACGTAGACGAACTCGTTGCCGATGATTTTACGTTTCTGCTCTGGATCTGAGATACCACGGAGTTTGTCGAGGAAACGGTCCTGGGCATCAATCTTGATGACGTTCATGTGGAAGTGATCCGCGAATGTCTTCATGACGCTCTCCGCTTCACCCTTACGCAGTAAACCGTGATCGACGAACATACATGTCAATTGATCACCGATTGCTTTGTGAATCAAGGCTGCGACGACAGACGAGTCGACACCACCAGAAAGTGCACAGAGGACTTTTTTGTCGCCGACTTGTTCTTGAATCTTCGCTACTTCGATTTCGATGAAGTTCTCCATCGACCAATCGCCTGCACATTTACAGACTTCAAAGAGGAAGTTCTTGAGCAATTCTTTTCCGAAGACCGTATGGTTCACTTCCGGGTGATACTGCACACCGTACATTTTCAATTCTTCGTTCTTGATCGAAGCGATCGGACATGACACGTTCGTTCCATCGACGACGAATCCGTTTGGCACAGATGTGACGAGGTCGCTGTGGCTCATCCAGACCGTTTGTTCAAGCGGTAGGTTCGCATACATCGGTGACGGGTCTTGTAACGTCAATGTGGCTTTTCCATATTCACGATGTCCCGCACGTTCTACTGTTCCGCCGAAATGTTGTGACATGAGCTGCATGCCGTAACAGATCCCGAAGATTGGAATACCGAGGTCGAAGATTTCTGGGTCACACCGGTACGCATCCTCTGCGTAGACGCTACGTGGACCACCTGAGAAGATGATACCAGCAGGTGCGATTTCCTTTACTTCTGCTGCAGTGATTTTATGCGAATGCAATTCACTATAGACACCAAGGTCCCGAATACGACGTGTGATCAATTGATTGTACTGTCCTCCAAAATCGAGGACGAGAATCATTTCCTGGTCCAAATGTGCTTCCAAATCTGTTCCCGCCTTTCTGATTTCATGCGCACCCTATGAAAAAAGCCCACTCTTCGCCCATGGATAAAATGGAAAAAGAGCAGGCCGCTTCACAAAAAAATGTATACGAAGGGTCTGCTCCTTCATAGTCAGGTCGTTTAAGGTGACCCGGTAGAGACTCTCGCGCCATATTCGCGAGTATATACAAAGGAGATTGCATGTGTGTGATTTACGTTGTTCCCATTGTAACTGTATCGTTTCGTAAATATCAACCCTCTACATGACGAATGATATTTTCGAAATATTCACGTTTTTTCTCGGCAGATAATGATTCTCCACCATAGACCATCCGTTCGTAAGCATCCGTCAACGGTCGCATCGCGTACGTCTCGTAGTACCCATCGACTTCGTGAGCGAGTTCCGCAAGCGTCCGACCATCTTGATAATGGAATCCTTTTTTATCAAGACGTCGCAAGAGGTACCGGTACATCCGTCGGAATCCTTCTGGTCGCTCGATTTGTCTCCGGAAGAAGAGAATCGCGAGTGTTCGAATGATTGGTTTTCGGAACAGGTAAAGGAACAAGAGAGCGAGTGCCGTCATAAGGATTGGCCAAAACGGAATTGACTTCTGCTCCGTCTGTCCGGCGCTAGTCGTCTGTTCTTCGTCGAGAAGATTTTCCTGCGGACGATTTGGTGTCGTCGTCTCTGTATTATTTTCTGTTTCGCGTTGTGGATTTGTTTGCTCCGTCTCGTTGTTCGTTTCTCGGTCAATCGTATATTGACCTGCTCCGTCGAAGCTAACAGTCGGCTCAAGCGGTACCCAGCCTGGTCCTTCAATGTAGACTTCGACCCACGAGTGGGCATTTTTATTTCGTACCGTATAACTGGTCACGGCGGAGCCGATGACATCGGACTCGCCTCCCGTGAACCCTTTTACCCAGCGTGCGGGTAATCCAGCTGCCCGAAGCAACACAGCGGCGGACGTCGAGAAGTTATCACAGTATCCGAGCTTCGTTTCGAACAGGAATTGATCGACGTAATCTTGATTTTCTCCTGGTACGGCGACTTCCTCCGTATTATATTCGAAGTTTTCTTCTTCGAAATAGTTTTCAATCGCTCGCGCCTTGTCCCACGGTGTTTCTTCACCCTCAACGATTTGATTCGCTAAATCACGGACACGTTGTGGTAATCCATCTGGTAGCTGCAGGTACCGACGTGTGTCATCCGCTGATAAATCGAGCGGCTCATCTGTCTGTAACTGCTCTTCTGTGAAGAGTGGATAGGCATATTCGATTTGATAGTTGCGCTGCTGATTCGTATCGTCGAGATACGAGATTTTTTGATTCTCAGGATCAACCAGTACATTTTGTCGTTGCTGGTCGACCGTCAACCGAACATTATCACCATTGTACGGAACGAACGGCAGTTCACGTGCCATCTCAAACGTTGCCGTCTCATTTCTTGTCTTGACCTCTTTTCCGAAATGCGAGAAGAAACCACGCGCATCGATTTCCGGATTCGATTCCGACAGCACCCACCCCTTGCCGGTATAGATATCTTTCGTCTCGACTCGCCAGTAGCGGTTCCCTTCACTTTCGACTTGGAAAACTTCTCGATCGTCCATCTGAAACGGTCCACCGAGTTGCTCATCATTGTTACCGTAGCCGACCTTTTGAATCGCATTTGACGGCTCTCCTTCACCTTCAAGACCGGACGTCAAATCGTACCAACTGTCTTGCCATGTCGCATTGATGACAGGACTTTGGACAGCAGCGACGATGACAGCACCCATGATGAATAAAGCACTCAGCGGACGAACGTAAGAAGCGCGCGGTCGTTCGTTAACTTCCGTCGCATAGAGTAATAATAAAGATAGAATGATCGGATAGAGAATGAAAGTCTCTCCCGAATAATCCGTCCACGTATCGCAATAGGCGATAAATCCGATGACACCGAAGGCAAGACCAAACACAAATCCGCGATTCGGGAATGTCCGCCGTGCTAAATAAGCGATCAAGAAACTGATCAGTCCGATCGAGAGTGCAAAGGCTGGTCGTCCCGGTAACTCACCATTGATGACACTTTGAACATCTGAGCTGATTTCCGTAAAGATGCCCCATGGTGCTGCTCCCGGCGTCAAAATCAAATAAAACGATAGGAGTAGTCCACCGAGACTTCCGAGTAAAAAGTAACGCCGCGATAGATGCGACAACAGCAACGGCAGAAACAGCATCGGTAAGAAGGACCAAAGATGTTCGAACGTCGTCAGTTCAAGAAGTGGTGGCATGAAACAAGTCAGGACGGCTGCCGCGATAGCGTTCCAAAGTAAGCGTCGCATCATCGCACTCCCCTCCGTTCTGGTGTATAGACATGAACGGTGGCTTCTTGATTAATCTTCGAGATCCATAGTTCATTGTTCGATTCAAGATCCGGCGTGATGAAGAGGACGTTGCCACTCAATCGAAGCGCTTTTGACGAGTACTCCCATGACTCGATGAACGTCCGCGTCCGACTCGGTTGCGCCGTCATCAAGTAATGCGTCAGTTTCGCACCCTCGAGTGGTAACGATAACGATTGAACAGCATGTCCGACGAGGTGAATGCGGTAGCTCAGCCGTCTTTTATTTAGCTGATCCGTCGCTTCTGCCAGCATCGAGATGACGCGTTCGAAAGCTTCACCCGCTTCCGTCCCCTCATCAAAGACGATCGTCGTCTCCCGTTCCTGCTCTCGTTCAAACGTTTTCGTCATTAAACCTTGGCGTTTTGCTGTCGCTTTCCAATCGATCTGATTCATCCGGTCACCACTGACGTATTCCCGGACCCCGACGACAGTAAAGGACGACTGACGAAGATCAAGCGACACAGGGGAGATTCCTCCATCGCCGCGATCCTCCTCATGCGGAAGTTGAACGGTAAGGCGTGCCGGTTCAATCGCAAGATACGTCTCGACCGGAAACATCCGTTTCCGCTTGAACAGACCAAACGGATCCGTAATTTCAACGATACAGCCAGGAATCTGGTAGACTCCTCGACGAATCGATGGAATCGTGTAGTCGATTTGCTCTGTCTTCCGGTAGTGGGCACGGAGCGGACGGCTGATATCGAGTTTTTCTTCGCTGAGTTCGTTTGGAATCGCCTCCGTCACCTCGACGGCTCCGACCAAAAACGGAAAACGCCGGCGAACCCGTAAGGAAACCGGGATATCTGTTCCGGCAACGAGCATCTTATTCGAGACTTCGCGCGTCGCCAGTGCCTGCGTGACGGGCCAAACGAGGAAGAGCGTCCAGTAGACAGTCAGACCGGCCATGACATAAAACAGCAAGGAAGCGACATTTCCGCCATCGACGCGCGCATATGTCCATAAGGCAACCGTCGTCAAAAGGAGTACAGCGTAACGCCAACCAATTTGCCACTTCGTCATAGGGACTCCACGTCTTGTTGGATAGGTACAGCAACCTCTTTTTTGATTTGTTCTAAAATCCGTTCAGACGATTGACCGTGATAACGCGCGTCCGCTGTCAAAATCAAGCGGTGTGACAGGACCGGAATCAAGAGATGTTTGACATCATCCGGTAAGACGAAACTGCGTCCTTCCATGTATGCCCACGCTTGCGCGACTTTCATCAAAGCAATCGAAGAACGGGGACTCGCGCCGAGATAAAGTGAACCGTTCGTCCGGGTCGCTTGGACGAGATGGACGATATATTTTTTGACGGGCTGTGAGACATGGACGTTCTTGACTTCTTCTTTCATCTGGAGCAATTGCTCGCGACCAATCACCGCTTCGAGCGTTTCAATTGGTTCATCCCGTTCGAAACGTGTCAGTAGCTTCATTTCCTGGTGGAAATCAGGATAACCCATTTTGACTTTGACGAGAAAACGGTCGAGTTGTGCTTCTGGTAACGGATACGTTCCTTCGTGTTCGATCGGGTTTTGTGTCGCCATGACGAAAAAGGGATTCGGAAGCGTATGAATCTCACCATCGACGGTGACGTTCGCTTCCGCCATTCCCTCGAGTAAGGCAGATTGAGTTTTTGGTGATGTTCGGTTAATCTCATCGGCTAAGACGATGTTTCCCATTAAAGGACCCGGTCTATATTCGAATTGGCTAGTTTTCTGATTATACATCGATACACCCGTCAAATCTGACGGAAGTAGGTCTGGCGTGAACTGAACACGTTTGAAGGTCAACCCGATCGATCGGCTGAACGCACGAACGAGCATCGTCTTCCCGACTCCCGGTACGTCTTCTAATAGGACGTGACCGCCCGCTAGTAATGCTGCCAATGATTGTGTGATGACATCTTCCTTACCAATGATGACTTTCTCTACGTTGTCGATAATCGCTTGAATCTCCTTAGTGTATGTTCGCATTGTCAGGCCCCTTGCTCTCGTAGTAGTTGAATTTTCTGACTTTTTATATCATCTCATATTCCGCTACGCTTTTAAAGAAATACGAGCAGTTTCTAGCACATGAAAAAGGGGGAACGCCGTAGCGTTTCCCCCTTATTTGTTTCAGGAACGAACACATGCCGTGATCCGTTCTTGAACCGTGCAGTTGCACGTAAAACACGAATACATCCGTGTCAATGGACAACGTTCGTCAAGTCCGGTGATCCTCTTCTTTCAGAAGCGACATGCGATCGTTCCCTCTACATTGGTAATCATTCATGTGCATCACCATCCTTTCATATATTGAATATTACCGAATATGTTATAAACGAAACGTCGAATTTTAATTATTTTTTTCGATACCGTGCATAGGTCGTCGCGAGTGCGACCGCAAGGACCAGCCCTTTGATGATATTCAACGAATAGTATGGAACAGACAGCATAACGAGACCATTTTCAAGAATCCCGACGAGACAAGCCCCGACGAGTGTGCCAAGCGCATTCGGCTTCCCTTGTCCCGCGAACGACGAGCCGATGAATGCGGCTGCGACCGCTGGCATCAGATAACCGGAACCGGCATTAATTTGTGACGATCCGACTTGTGACGCAAGTAAAATTCCACCGATTGCCGCAAGTAATCCAGCAATCAGATACGCGAGTGCCCGGTAGCGATTGACACGAATTCCTGTCAGGCGTGCTGCTTCTGGATTCCCACCGATGATATAGAGAAAACGACCGTGTCGCGTATGGCTTAAGAAGACATGTGTCACAGCGACGACGACGAGCATGATGACGATGATCCAAGGCGCCTGGCTGATTTTCGCGAATGCCTCCGGAATCGTGCCGACTGTTGGTGTACCGTCCAGGCGCGGCATTCCGGCACTGATTGAACCACCACCGGTATACGTCATCGCGACACCTTCGACGATAAACATCGTCGCAAGCGTCGCAAACAAATCCGGAATCTTAAACCAAACGATGAGTAAGATGTTCACCAGAGCAACGCTAAGAGATAAGAGAAGTGCTAAACTAATCGAGACACCGAGCGGCAGACTGTACCAGACGAAGAACGAAACGACGAAAGAACTCGCAAGCGTCGCGGTCGAACCGACCGATAAATCAAATCCATTGACCGTCAAAGAGACGGTCAAGCCGATCGCGATAATCGTCACGATGGAGATACTTCGTAAAATATTAATCAAATTCGTCCCTTGTAGGAATGTTGGAGCCGTCGTCGCAAAAAACAGGACGAGGGCAAGGATCGCGAGGACGATCCCCCAGTCGTTCAAGAATCCGAGGACAGGACGTAACCCCTTCCCTCGGTTCGTTTGTTTTGATACTACCTCATTCATCGTTGCCCTCCTCCTGTCGCATACCACAACAAGGTTTCTTCTGATGTATCCGCCGTCTTCGTTTCATGGACGATCCGTCCATCGAACATGACGTAGATTCGGTCCGTGACGGTCAAAAGTTCATCCCATTCACTCGTCGCGTAAAGGATCCCTTTTTGTTGTTGCGCGAGTCCGTCAATCAGACGATAGATATCTTGTTTGGCTCCGACGTCGACACCTTTTGTCGGTTCGTCCAAGACGAGTACAGAAACATCGGTCAGTAACCATTTTCCGATGGCGACTTTTTGTTGATTCCCACCGGATAGTTGACCTACTTCCTGTTTCACGTCTGCCACTTTAATGCCCAGCTCCTTGACCCATTGCGATGCCTGATCTGCTTCTTTGCGACGATTCATCAGCCCCCAACGGTTGACGAAATCATGAGCTGCCGCTGCTGTTAGGTTTTCTGCGACAGAATCGGCAACGAGGATCCCTTCTTTTCGTCGTTCTTCTGGAACGAGACCGATCCCCGCTTGAATCGCAGCTTGTGGATTGCGAAGGCGATGGGCTTTTCCACCTATCCGAACCTCCCCTTCCTGAAACGGACGATCACCGAACAATGCTTTGCATAATTCCGTTTTACCGGCACCGACAAGACCCGCGATACCAACGACTTCACCTGCTTGAACCGTCAAGGAGATATCGTGGACGTCCGCATTCGTGGCACTCTCGACCGTCAGTACGTTCGTTGCATTTACCTGTGACGTTTTCGCAACAGACGTAAGCTGACGCCCAAGCATTTGCTCAACGACATCTTCCTTCGTGATGTCTGTCAAAAGATGTCGCGAGATGAGTTGACCGTCGCGCATGACCGAGATGGAGTCGCAAATCTCATATAGTTCCTGTAAACGATGCGAGATGAAGATGATCCCAAGCCCCCGTTCGGCTAAACGACGCACGACTGAAAAGAGATGGCTTGTTTCCGCCTGACTGAGCGGTGCCGTTGGTTCATCTAAAATCAAAAAACGGCGTTCTTGGACGAGGGCGCGAGCAATCAGTACGAGTTGCTTTTCAGCAAGCCGCAACTCCTCGACACGTGTCTTGACGGAAATATCCGCCTGTAATGTTGCTAACGCTTCTTTGGCACGCTGTATGTAACGGCGTTGGGATACGAAGCCAGTCATCGTTCCGTCCGTCAACAGATCGAGACAGATATTCTCAGCGACCGTCAAATACGGGACAAGCGCCACATCGACCTCTTGTTGGACGAGGTCGATTCCAATCTGTTTCGCATCACGCGGTGACGTGATGGTCAACTCCTTCCCGTCGAGACGGATCGTTCCTTCGTCCGCTGTTTCCGCTCCGGATAAGACTTTCATCAACGTCGACTTACCGGCACCATTCGCACCGACAAGCGCGTGGATTTCACCGGATTTCACTTCAAACGAGACTTGTTTTAAGGCTTGCACTCCCGGAAACGCCAGTGAAATCCCGGTCATCTTCAAGTGATGATTGGTAGACGTCATTGTTTCTTATGGACGTCACGCAACCGGTCCATCCACGGTTCATTGAATTTGTCCGATGTACTCCATCCTTTGATGATCGTATCGAGATTGTACATCGTCGTGTCCTGCTTCAACGCCTTCTGCTCCACGAGTTTCGCGTCGAGATCAAAGCTATCCGGTGTCTTCTCGCCAGCGATTTTCTTAGCCAGTAATCGCATGTCCGTTTGTCCAATCAAGAATGGATCCACCGCACTCGTCGAGACCCAGTTACTGCCTTTTTCACGCATCAGGTTGATATCCTGATTCGAGACATCGATCGAGATTAGCGGGATTTCTTGACGTTTATTATCCTTGAGCGATTTGTAAGCCCCTTTTGCGACTTCGTCCCACGCTCCCCAAACCGCATCAATGCTTCCTTTCGGATATTTCGCGAGAATCGCATTCATCTTCGTTGCGATATCCCCTTGGACATCTTGGAAATTTGTCGGTCCAACTGTCTCAAGCGTTTTGATTTTACCGTCTGCTTCGTACGTCTTATAGATTTCCTGACGACGATCGAGCGGGGCAAAACCTGGTCCGAACCAAAGTTTGATGACACGGACTGGCTTTTTGTCCGTCACCTTCGTCACTTCATCAAGCGATAGCTTCGCGAGTTGATGATCGTTTTGGAACGTTTCCGTCACACCTTTTAACGCCGTTCCTTTTTTCTTCGTGACCGTATCGAACGTCACGACCTTCAGCCCTTTGTCGACCGCTGGTTTAATCATGTCATAGGCGTAGTCTTCCTTACCATGCGAGATGATGAGCCCATCATAATCTTGCTGAATCGCTTGCGCGACAAGCTCCTTGAACTTGACGTCGTTACCTTCCGAAATGAACGTGCTGACTTTAAAGCCAAGCGCTTCGCCTTCACTTCGTGCGCCATCAAGGAATTGTTTCGTATGGTCGTCCGATGCTAGGTTGCGGATCACGGCGATCTTGACGTCTGATTGAACCCCTTTTGGTACATCCTTAACGACCTTCGTCGTCGTGGCTTCTCCATTCGCACAAGCCGCTAGTAACAGTGCCGGTGCTAGGACGGCGTAAGCTAGTTTTTTCATGACATATCTCCTTATCCGAGGGGTTGAAGCCCTGTTAATTGTTCAATCGTTTCTTCATTCGGTTGCGTGATGACACCAAGTTCGGTGATGATGCCCGTGATGAATGTGTGTGGTGTGACATCAAACGCCGGATTGAAGACAGCGACGCCTTCCGGTGCTGTCGCGACACCTTGGACAGTCGTCACTTCTTGCGGATCACGTTCTTCGATTTCGATCGCGTCTCCGGAAACGAGCGAGAAGTCGAACGTCGAGAGCGGTGCTGCGACGTAAAACGGAATACCAAAAGCTTGCGCGAGCAATGCTAATTGGAACGTCCCGATTTTATTCGCGGTATCTCCGTTTCGTGTAATGCGGTCGGCACCGACGATGATCGCATCGATCTGTTTTTCTTTCAGCGTATGGGCGACCATGTTGTCCGTAATTAACGTGACATCGATCCCGGCACGTTGAAGCTCCCATGTCGTCAATCGTGCTCCCTGCAGTAACGGTCGCGTCTCACTCGCAAAAACGGATAATTCAATGCCGCGTTCTTTTGCGATGTAGAACGGCGCAAGTGCTGTTCCATAAGCAGCGGTCGCAATCGATCCAGCATTACAAATTGTTAGAATCCGGTCGCCTGACTGGAATAATTCCAGTGCATGAATCCCGATTTGACGTGACGTCTGCGCATCCTGGTCGTATAAAGCGACCGTCCGTTTTTCCAACCGTTCGCGAATCTCTTCTACCGACGTCCCGTCTTGAATGATTGGATTCAATTGATCGAGGACATTTCGCAAGTTGACGGCCGTCGGTCGTGTCGCGAGTAACGTCGCCGATGTCTCAAGCAAGGCTTGCTTGTAGACCGGAAGCGCCGCTTCAAACCGGTATGCTTCTTGAACGAGCACGAATCCCCCAAATAAACTGATCGCAGGTGCGCCCCGAACGCGCAGTTGTTTAATCGCCTCAACGGCTTGCGCGAGATCAGCAATGACTTCATAGTGCTCTTCCTGCGGTAGACGTGTCTGATCGAGAATCGTCAAGACACGGTCTTCGTAACGGATACTTTGAACGAATGTAGTCATCGGCTAAGTTCCTCCGTTACGTCAAAGTTTCGTAAATCATCGAATGTCCGACATTCTGTACGGCGTTTGATTAACGCTGTTCCTAGACGGAGAGCGTGACGTTTCCGCTCTAAGCGTTCCGTCGTTGAATTGATTGATTCTAAATCAGCGACCAGTGCTAGACCGATCGTCCGCCGAATCAATTCGCAACCGGCGAAGCCAAGGGCATCCTGCAAGATCGTGCTCAGTACATCATCGACGAGTCCTGGTGCCTGGAACGGTTCGACGGCTTCCCGTTCCCATAAGGCACGGAACGTTGAAGCGAACGTCAGCCAGAACGTATCGATATCCTTGATTCGGGCGTCACGTCGTGTAGGGTAATCCGGATATGCCGCGAAGAATAAGTGGGCGATGAACTGTCCGACATCGAATCCAAATGGACCATAAAAGGCGAATTCAGGATCGATGACTTTCGTTTCCGTCGCTGAGGCGAAGATGCTTCCTGTATGTAGATCGCCGTGCAGCAATGCATCTCCTTTCGTGATGAAGAGCGCTTCGAGTTTTGCGACTTCGCGTTTCAACTCATCGTCTGCCCATAGACGTGCCACCTCTTCTTCGAGTCCGGCTTCAATCTCGTTCGTCTCCGCGTCATGAAACGGATCCGTGAAGATTAATTTTTCCGTGATGTCGCACAAGTCTGGATTGTAGTACGTTCGGGCGACACGTTTCTTTTCAACCGGACCAAGCGCAAAGTCCGATGTATGGAATAACGTCCGAGCGAGATAAGAACCGATATGTTCCGCAAGCAACGGATACTGTTCACCTGCGAGTAAACCGCTTCGAACGATCGTCAAATGTGAAAGATCTTCCATGACCGTATACGCCTCTTCGTGACTAGCATGAAAAACACGTGGTACGAACGGTACGGCATGTCGCGCGAATTCACGGAGTGCGGATTGCTCGATCCACGCTCGTTCGAGCGATAACGGCCAGCTCTCCCCGACGACCTTCGCATATGGTAATGCTTGTTTTAAAATCAAGCGATGTTCGCCTTCTCGAATCCGAAAGACGAGGTTGAGGTTCCCGTCGCCAATCTCTTCTGCTTCGACGGCTCCATCGCCGATCAGTCCTAATGTCCGAACACGATCAATCGCGTCCTGTTCTGTGAATGCTTTATATGTCATCTCAGTTTCCCCCTATGTGATACACGAAAAAGCGCCTCTTTTCGTCATCGAAAAGAGGCGCAGAAAAGTCACTGCGTCCTCTTATCTCTCAGACGAAACGTCTGTTGGATGTAGCACCGTGCCTAGTGGTCGGTTGCTGCGGCGTCATCGGGCCAATTCCCTCTGCCAACTCGCGATAAGAGTCGTATGTAGTTGTCGTGTGTGATATTGATTTGAATCTTACGCAATCGACTTCCTCGCTGTCAAATCGAAATCAAGCAGAAACGGACATCATTTTTAAGTCATCTATAGAAAGAGTATTTCCAAAAAAATAAATTTTCTAAAAATAGTTTGACAAGTCACGATTCTCATGTAAAAATTGCAATTAGATTTCACAATTTCATCCAATTCTTATCAAGAGCAGACGGAGGGACAAGCCCTACGATGTCGCAGCAACCGACCTTTTGGCACGGTGCTAATTCTTGCAGCTACTAAGCTGACAGATAAGAGTCCACGTTCGAATCATTCATGGTCTCTTGTCGCTGACGAGAGACCATTTTTTTGTTGAAGGAGGAAAGACATGGCTTATATCACTGCTACTTATCAATTGACTGCCCGTGATCGACTCGAGCAGCGCGCTGAACAACTCGCGCTTGGTCTGACAGTCGGTTCTTGGACGGAACTGAATCATCTCGAACAACAACAACTCGCCTCGTTCAAAGGGGAAGTCGTACATACCGAAGAGCGCGATGGCAAAGGATATATCACGATTCGTTATCCGGAACATAACGTGTCGCGCGACTTTTCTGCGATTCTGACGACCGTCTTCGGGAAACTCTCACTCGACGGTGAAATCAAATTAACGGAATTGCTACTACCCGATACATTTACGTCGGACTTTCCAGGTGCGAAATTCGGGATTGAAGGGGTCCGTTCCTTGATCGGTGTCGAAGATCGCCCATTATTAATGAGCATCTTCAAAGGAGTCATCGGACGCGATTTATCGTTTCTTCGTGATCAACTCGAAGGACAACTCGCTGGTGGGATTGATCTCGTCAAGGACGATGAGATCCTATACGACAATCCATTGACGCCAACGATTGACCGGGCACGAATTGGACGTGAGGTCATCGACGCTCACTTCCACCGGACCGGTAAACGCGCGTTATATGCAATCACACTCAGCGGTCCCGTCTTTACGCTCAAGGATAAAGCCAAGCGATTGATTGACGCTGGAGCGACCGCTTTCTTGCTGAATACCTTCACATACGGACTCGACGTCTTACGCGAACTGGCAAGTGATCCGGAAATCAACGTCCCAATCTTCAATCATCCGGCCTATAGCGGTGCGTTGATCGCTAGCCCGAATCACGGAGTCGCAGCTCCTGTCTTACTTGGCACATTACCGCGTGCTGCTGGAGCAGACTTGACGCTATTCCCGTCGCCTTACGGCAATGTCGCTTTGCCAAAGGATGTCGCCCGTGGTATCGCGGTCGAAGCGACCCGTCTCGGTCAGACGAAATCGATCTTCCCGGTTCCTTCAGCCGGTATTCATCCTGGACTCGTCGCTCAACTCGTACGGGACTTCGGGATCGATTCCGTCATCAACGCCGGTGGCGGCGTACATGGTCATCCGCAAGGTGCTGCGGCTGGTGTCACCGCTTTCCGTCAGGCACTCGATGCGGCACTCGCAAATGAATCCCTATCGACGGCAGCATCGCGTCATGAAGAATTACGGATCGCCCTCGACGCTTGGGGGATCAAGTCATGACCGTACGGATTCTTTGTGACTTCGACGGTACCGTGACGACACAGGATAATATCATCGCACTCATGCAGGCATTTGCGCCAGCGAGCGACTTCGAACCGTTGAAACAAGGTGTACTCGACCGGACGTTATCGATTCAAAGTGGTGTCGGGCAAATGTTCGCACTTCTGCCATCTGATGGGAAAGCGTCCTATCTTGACTTTTTACTGGAGCGCGCCGTCATTCGCGACGGATTTTCGGAGTTGCTTCAGTACAGTCGTCGTCAAGACATCGATTTCTCGATCGTCAGCGGCGGAATGGACTTTTTCGTCGAACCGATCTTAGCGCCATTCCTTGAGCAGGAGCGCATCTATTGCAATGTCGCAAATTTTGACGGTCCATTCGTTCATATCGATTGGCCACACGCCTGCGATACCCATTGCACGAACGGGTGCGGCTGTTGTAAAACGTCCGTTGCTCGGACACTACGTAAAGACGGTGACGTCATCATCGTCATCGGCGACTCGGTGACGGACTTCGAACTCGCAAAACAAGCGGATCGTGTCTATGCCCGTGATTATCTGATCACGTTGTGTGAAGAGAACGATATCGCCTATACACCGTTTGAGACGTTCCATGATATCGTTCATGATTTAACACGAGCGGAGGTGACAACATGACATTCATGCGACGCTATGAAGAGCTACGCGCCATCAAACAAGAGCTTGCGGCTCGCGATTGGTTCCCTGGTACGAGTGGCAATCTCGCCATTCGGACATCCGGTGTCCCGGTTGAATTCCTTGTGACGGCAAGCGGAAAAGATAAACGGCAGACGACTCCTGACGACTTCGTTCATGTCGATGCGACCGGTCAATTGATCGGTGAGCAATCCGGGCGTCCTTCTGCTGAGACATTGCTCCATGTCGAAGTGTTCAATCGAACGGACGCCGGTTGTTCCCTGCATGTCCATACGATTGCGAACAATGTGATTTCGGAACTCTATGGCGATCAAGGCAGCATCACCTTTTCCGGTCAAGAAATCATCAAGGCACTCGGACACTGGGAAGAGGATGCGACGGTCACGGTACCGATCATTCCGAATCATGCGGACATTCCGACGCTTGCCGCTGCTTTTGCACCTCATGTCACAGCAGACAGTGGTGCCGTCCTGATCCGCAATCACGGAATCACGGTCTGGGCACCGACCGCCTTTGAAGCAAAGAAACACCTCGAAGCCTTCGAGTTTTTATTCAATTACACGTTGACGTTGCAATCATGCCGTCAATCCATTCATTAAAAGGAGGAATCATCTCATGGCAACAGTCTTATTCCAAGAAACAAACACACGGTATACGGATCAAACGGAAGTCGCTGACTTCCTTGCGTCACGCGGCGTTCTTTACGAACAATGGGACGTTTCGAAACTTCCAGCGCCTCTCGTTGAGAACTTCACACTGACGGATGCAGACAAACAAACGATTCTCGATACGTTCGCTCCCGAAATCAAAGACGTATCAGAACGTCGTGGGTATCAGACAGCTGATATCATCTCACTTTCGGATACGACACCGAACCTGGATGAGTTACTCGTCAACTTCCAGAAAGAACATCATCACACGGATGATGAAGTTCGTTTCATCGTTAGCGGTCATGGCGTCTTCGCGATCAAAGACGAAGAAGTCGGCTACTATAACATCGAACTCAATCCTGGTGATTTGATTTCCGTTCCTGTTAACACACGCCACTACTTTACGCTTCAAGACGATCGTAAAGTCGTTGCTGTTCGGATCTTCGTCACGACAGACGGCTGGGTTCCGATTTATGAAAACGAGACGTCAACGGTCTCTTAAGAACGATATAAGCGCTGATTTCCTTTATGTGAAGGAAATCAGCGCTTTTCTTATCGCACAAACATATCACTACATTGATACGTAACCGATATAATGAAGGAAAAGCGATGAGGAAGTGAGCGTCATGCATATTCGTCCCGTAACGGAACACGACTTATCAGCGATTCTCGCCATCTATAACGAAGGCATCGAAGATCGAATCGCAACGCTTGAGACCGACCAAAAGGACTTATCCTTCATGACCCAGTGGTATGTAGAACGCACCGATCGATATGCCGGATATGTCGCTGAAGATGACACAGGTGTCCTCGGCTTCATTTCCCTCGATCCGTATAATCCGCGTCCTGTCTACGCATCCGTCGGTGAGATTTCGGTTTATATCACCCGGACTCATCGTGGACAAGGGATTGGCACACGTTTGCTTGAAACGGCTGAGCAACACGCCCGTGATCATCAGATGCATAAACTCATTCTCTTCACCTTCCCATTCAATAAAATCGGACAAAAACTCTATATCCGCTCCGGGTTCCGGATCGTCGGAACGTTTAAGGAGCAAGGACAGTTGAACGGCGAATATGTCGACGTCATGGCGATGGAGAAACGCTTGCGATAGGATTCATTGAATGCCAGACGGGGAATAGTCAATCCGAGTCATTGAGAGAGGATGAACCTAATGGATATTCAACAAATTCGCAATGCAACACTCGTTGTCACGTATGCCAATCAAGTCTTACTAATTGATCCGTTCCTCGGCGAAAAAGGCAGCTTGCCTCCCTTCGGTCAAACACCGAATGCCGTCGCCAATCCACTCGTCGACTTACCGGTCGATGTCAAGACACTGCTCGATCCTGACGCCATCTTCGTCACGCACCTGCACGCTGATCATTTCGATGATGCTGCTAAACAACTATTACCCAAGCATTTGCCACTCTATGCGCAGCAAGAAGAAGACGCGCAGCACATCCGAGAAGCCGGCTTCACGAACGTCTCTTCCTTCGATTCCGGTGTGACGATTGGTGATATTCAAATCCATCGAACAGGTGGACAGCATGGTGTCGGTGAAATCGGCAAACGGATGGGACGTGTGTCTGGGCTCGTCCTCACCCATCCGGACGAACCAACACTTTATATCGCAGGTGATACGATCTGGTGCGACGAGGTCGCGCATGCAATCGAACAACATACACCCGATATCATCGTCGTCAACAGTGGAGCCGCCCAGTTCTTGACCGGAGAGCCGATCACGATGTCACAGCGTGATCTCCTTGCCGTACACGAAGCAGCGGCGGAAGCAACGATCATCGTCTCGCACCTCGAGTCCGTCAACCACTGTCTCTTGCGACGTGATATGATTGCTGACTTTTTAACTGCTTTCCATCTCTCTGCCCATTTCCTGATTCCGGAGGACGGCGAAACGATGTCATTTTAAAAACAGTAACCTTCATCAAAAAGAAGTCCTGCTTTTCGAGTAACAATCGAAAGCAGGACTTCTTTTTGTTATGGGATGACAAGGCCTAACAAGCGAGCAAAGGCGACTGCTTGCTCTTCCGTAATGACAGCGCCTGGTAAAAATCGCGGATCGATCGTAATACCAGAGAGTTCCGTCTGCCGGAGGTCGAGACCTTTTAACGGTGTTTCAATCCATTGGCTATCTGTAAGCCGGACCGCTTCGAGTTTCCAATGGGTCGGCTTCACTTCGAAGAACTGTGCTTCTTTCATCGTCGTTTCGCTCCAGTGTTGATGACGGACCGTACTGCGAATGAACTGTGCGTAATCCGCAAGCCCTTCCTGAATCGTTAAATGGTCAAGCGTACAATCTTCAAACTGGATGCCCGTCATCCGGCATCCGACGAAGGACACACGGTGAAAACGAGTTTCTTGGAAGTGACATCCCGTTAAGTCGCATTGCTCAAAACGAATATCTTCGAACGAACCACGGTCAAAGGTCAGATTCGCGAACGAGACATTTTGAAAACACACTTGATAGGCATCGATGCGTTCTGTCAGTTCACTCGGCATCGACTCTTTCTCATAACGCGCTCCTTTTAGATACGGGTCATCGATTTCGACTTGATCGAACGTCTCTGGCTGAAGCGTCTTCGGTAATTCTGGTAATCGGATAACGGTCTCTTTCAATGAAGGTTCCCCCTTTTTTCTCTCCCTTAGTGTACCAAACTCCTTTTATATGAGGAGAAATCGTTCGAATTCCCCTTTTTTCAACAGTTTTTATTTTGAGACACTTTGAGACCATGCTATAGTCAAGGAAAATCAAAATAAGAACATACGTTCTTTTATGTAAAGGAGTGATTCAGATGTTTCCTTCCGTCGTTTTACCACAAGATAAACGTATTTTTTGCGTCGACAGTGTGTCCTTCTACGCCAGCTGTGAATGCCAGTATCGCAATCTTCCTCCCTTGACGACACGCCTGGCGGTCGTCTCCGATTTAAAACGAAGCGGATCCGTCATTCTCGCTGCCACCCCTGCCTTAAAAGCACTAGGAATCAAGACAGCCGGTCGACTGTACGAAATCGAGCAATTGCCATACGCTGTTCGTCGTACGATTCAACTCGTCGAACCACGTATGCTCGCTTATATGAAGACGTCGATTCGTGTCCTGGATGTCCTGCACCAATTCGCCCCACCTGAAGCCATCCGCGTCTATTCGATTGATGAAAGTTTCATTGACATGACCGGAACCGATCGCCTATTTGGTTCCGACCTGCAAGCTGCCCTCAAAATTAAAGAAGCAATCCTGAAACAGACCGGCATCCACGTCCGGATCGGGATTGGTCCAAATAACGTCATCGCGAAACTGACGCTTGATTTAATCGGGAAAAAAGAAGGCATCGCGCGATGTGGATATGCTGATGTCGCACGACGTCTTCATGACTTTCCGATTCGGAAGATGTGGGGAGTCGGACACCGCATGGAACAACATCTGCAGATGATGGGGATTGAAACAATCGGTGATCTTGCCATGCGCCCTGTCGAAGAGTTACACGAACGCTTCGGTGTCATCGGTGCCGAACTGTGGCATCACGCTTGGGGACTCGACGCGTCACCGACACTGCTCCCCCCGCGTCATCTGTTCGAGAAAACTCCTCAACGGACGATTGGACACGGTGTGACCTTAATGCAGGACTATTATCAGTTCGAACGCATCCGGAATGTGCTCAATGAACTGGTGCAGGATGTCGCCGCACGTTGCCGCTTTTCGAATCAAGTCGGCTGGACCGTTCACATCGGTGTCCGTTATTCTCGAAACGTCGTCCGAAGTGGCTTCTCCCGTCAAGTGCGGTTGCCTTACCCGACATCCGATGAACGCATCATTCTGCGTCACGTCTTACAATTGTTCGAACCGAATTGGCTCGATGGGGAACCTGTTCGATTTTTATCCGTTGCAGTGGGGCATTTGACTGCCGATCAAGGCACCTTACAGTTGTCTTTGTTCGAGGATAATGCACGGCTCTGGAAACGGCGACGGTTATTAAAAGCAATGGATGTCGTTAACCTCCGCTACGGAAAAGGAACGATTCGCCTCGCTGTCTCGTTTCTTGATACGAGTGTCGCCAAACGTCGCCTTCGTTTTGTCGGCGGTCATCCGGGAGGTGATCTTCATGACAGCGTATCGTGATCGGGGAAATTTAAAATGGATTCCTTTTCTCATGCCGGAACATTTGCAATTGCTGCGGGAATACTATGTCCAGATGCATCAGCTCGACTTGCCTGAAATTGATGAACAGTTGCAAGAATCATGGCACTTTCTGCTTCAAGAAGCTTTAATAGAAGGAAACGAACTTGAAATCACGTATTATAAGGAAAGTAGCTACGTGACGGTCGTCGGTTTCGTCGAACGATTAGAACCCGAACGTTCCGTTCTCTTTCTGCGCGGACGTGAAGTCATTGAAATTCCCTTCACACGAATCGTCCGGATCGAAAACGGGTAAGCTCTCATACAGATGGATGCTTTAAATCGTGCCCGGAAAGAAGGAATAGTCATGTTGGATTGGTTTACTTCTCTCCCCGTCGTCGTGCAAGCACTGCTTGCCGGAATGATGACGTGGGGGTTAACCGCACTTGGTGCGGCACTCGTCTTTGTCTTTACGACGATTGAAAAACGCGTCATGAACATGATGCTCGGTTTTGCTGCCGGCGTCATGATTGCCGCGTCGTTTTGGTCGCTGCTTGCTCCTGCGATCGAGTTCACGGAGCAGGATGGAGGAATCGCCTGGATTCCTGCCGCCATCGGTTTTCTCGCTGGTGGATTTTTCGTCCGTCTCCTCGACTTCGTTACGCCGCATTTGCACTTATCTGCACCACTCGAGACAGCGGAAGGTCCTTCGACAGGACTCAAGAAAACGACGTTACTATTTCTTGCGATCACGTTGCACAATATTCCCGAAGGTCTTGCGATTGGTGTCGCTTTTGGCGCCGCTGCCTTGAACATGGACGGAGCGACCGTCGCCGGTGCTTTGACGCTCGCACTCGGGATTGGGATTCAAAACATGCCGGAAGGAGCTGCCCTATCGATTCCATTACGCGGTGAAGGGATGTCGCGCCGGCGCGCCTTCCATTACGGTCAATTGTCAGCGATCGTCGAACCGATTGCCGCGATGGTCGGAGCAGCCGCGGTCTTCTTCGTTCAACCGCTTCTCCCGTATGCGTTATCGTTTGCTGCCGGAGCGATGATTTTCGTCGTCGTCGAAGAATTGATTCCGGAATCACAAGCAGAAAACGGATCCGATTTAGCAACGCTTGGTTTGATGGTCGGTTTTACGGTCATGATGATTCTTGACGTCGCTTTAGGATGAAGCCGTTGCAAAACGAGCAGTGGATGATACCGTCTTCTGCTCGTTTTTCTGTTTGTAGATTCAGGCGCATTCTAGCAAAACCAATCGATTTGAAGTTTTTCTGACCTTGTGTCCTAACAGAAAAATTTCCCTATCTCTCATAACTATCTCAATGTGAATGGACACGACGGAGTGTCTTAGTCATATCCTATGGAATCTAGATAACTGCTCACTCTTATTCAAACGAATCTAGGCATCGGGTTTCGTCTGAAGCGCATCATACTTTCTCAGACCTGCGCCCGATATTCCGATTAGTTCTATCTCACAAGAATAAAACATGATATGTTTTTAACTAGCACATCGTATAGAAGGAGATTACCATGACAATCATTGAACTTTTAAAAGCGCTCTTACTCGGTTTCGTCGAAGGGATGACGGAATTTGCACCGGTCTCTTCCACGGGTCACATGATCATCGTCGATGACATGTGGTTGCAAACTACCGATTTTCTCGGTAAATATTCGGCGAACACCTTTAAAATCGTCATTCAGCTCGGATCGATTCTTGCGGTCGTCGTCGTCTTTTGGAAACGCCTCTTCAGCTTGATCGGTTTGTATAAGATTGAAGGCGAACATGACGCAGCAGGGACACACAAGTTAAAACTACGGCACGTCTTGATCGGTCTTCTACCAGCAGCTGTTCTCGGATTGTTATTCGAAGATTTCATCGATGAGAACCTCTTCTCGATTGAGACGGTCATCATCGGTCTTGCAGTCGGTGCCCTCTTGATGATTGCAGCCGATAAATTCGGACCAAAGGAACCAAAAACGACATCGCTTGATCAGATTACATATCGCCAAGCAGCACTCGTCGGTCTGTTCCAATGTATTTCCCTTTGGCCTGGCTTCTCTCGTTCTGGTTCAACGATTTCCGGAGGGGTCTTCCTCGGGATGAATCACCGGACGGCAGCTGACTTTACGTTCATCATGGCTGTACCGATCATGTTCGGTGCTAGTTTCCTTTCGCTCGTTAAGAACTGGGAGAACATTCAACCGAACCACTTCGCATTCTATGCTGTCGGTTTCGTTGCGTCGTTCGTGTTTGCCCTCTTATCGATTCGCTTCTTCTTGAAGCTGATCAACAAGATCAAACTCGTTCCGTTCGCCATCTACCGTCTTGTCTTAGCGGCTGTCTTAGCTGTCATCGTCTACATGTAAGTTCAAACCGTTAGCTATTTTAGCTGACGGTTTTTCATTTTTTTGAAACTAATTCAGTCGCTTAAGGGTATATAGGGATGAGACATAATTAAAGGAGTGAATGCCACATGGCACGCAGAAGTCGGAGTACATCAAAACTCCCAATCATCATCGGAGTCGTTATTGTTGCCGTGATTGCCTTTTTAGCAATCGGACAATACAATAGCCTCGTCAATGTAGAAGAAGATGTATCGAATAAATGGTCGCAAGTCGACAACCAAATCAAGCGTCGTGCGGATTTGATTCCGAATCTCGTTGAAACTGTCAAAGGTGTCGCGGGTCAAGAAGAAAAAGTATATGGAAAAGTCGCAGAAGCCCAAGCTGGTCTTGCGCGTGCTGCGTCAACCGAACAACGGATCGAAGCCGACCAACAAGTCACGTCTTCGCTTCGCGGATTGATTGCCTTGCAGACGACTTATCCTGAACTAAAATCAAGCGAACGGTTCCAATCTTTGATGGATACGCTGGAAGGAACAGAAAATCGTCTCGGGATCGCCCGCAAAGATTACAACGATGCTGTAACCCTCTATAACAAAAAACGTCGGAGCTTCCCAACGACACTCTACGCATCCGCCTTCGGATTCGAGAAAAAACCATATTACGAGATTTCAGACAGCGACCGGGAAAATCCGACCGTCGACTTTAACAGTGATTCGAAATGATTCGGCGGTGGACGCGACTTCTATTGAGCGCGTTCCTCGTCTTCTTCCTCTTCGTTCCAACAGCTAGTGCCGTTTCAGAACGGACGGGAGCAGCCTTCTTCATTCAGGATGATGCTCAGCTGCTCACCCCTTCGGAAGAAGCCGAACTCGCGCAACTCGGTCAGGAACTCGAACAATATACGACGGCACAAGTCGTCCTCAAGACGGTTCCCGATCTAAAGGGACAGGATTTAAGCTCTTACGCCAATGAAACGTTCCGGCGCCAAGGCATTGGTCAAGAAGGAAAAGACAATGGTGTTCTTGTCGTCGTCGCTCCAAACGAAAAGGATCGCCAATTTCGGATCGAGGTTGGGTATAAACTCGAAGGGATTTTGACAGACATCACAGCCGGACGTATTCTCGATCAATATGCTGTTCCCTATAAAGAGAACGGTGAGTATGGGAAAGCAGCGTCTGAAACATATAAAGCGGTCGTCAGTGTCATTTCAAAGGATCAGTCGCTTGAGTCACAGGATCCTCCGAAAACACAAAATGACGACGGACTTCCGCTTTGGACGAAGATTCTGATCGGTGCTGGATTACTGATCTTATTGTTCCTCGATATGAAGTTCACCGGTGGTATGTTCTTCTTCGCGATTTTGAACATCTTCTCCGCGATCATGCGTGGTGGCGGTGGAAATGGTGGCAGTCGTGGTGGTGGCGGAAGTTCTGGCGGTGGTGGTGCCGAACGGTAGAAAAGGAGTCGTTTTTTCATGAGGATCATCTTAGGGTATTACCTCCTCCTGACACTCATCGGATTTGTCTCGATGTGGCAGGATAAACGTCGAGCGCAACAACATGCTTACCGGACACCCGAAGCAACACTATTGACGATTGCTTTCCTCGGTGGTGCGCTCGGTTCTTGGATTGGTATGTACACAGTCCGGCACAAGACACGGAAAGCGAAGTTCCAATGGCTCGTTCCAATAGCCGCTATCTTGCATCTCGCTTTCTGGTTTGTTTACACTTCACAATGAAAGAATGTGACCGATAGAGAAGAGAACGTACGGAAATGTGTCCGTCGTTCCTTCTTTTTTTGTATGAGGTCAATGATTATGAATAACAGGTTTAATTTCTTTTTTGTTCAGGGTAAAGAATTTAACCAATTTAATAAATACATCTTTTTTTGATGTACTGAGAGGTGGACATCCCTTTATGTGGCATCCTTGCGCCGAATGTACGACATCAATCCGTTTCGTTGAAGCGGGAGCACTCCATATTCAATCACCAACGCCAGAAATCTATTCCTATCAATCGTTCGAACAGCTCGAACAGTTATTGACATCGCTCTTACGTGTAGCGGATTATCCAGTGTCGTGTCGCGCCACACAATCGCGTTACGTGACAGCACCTATCCTAGCTTCAGCGCTTCTAGAACAACTGAAGCATCGATCTGCGATTGATTTCATCCAGCATGGGGTCATGACGAGCCACCTACAACCGATTTATGATATCCAGCGTAACGTGCTCGTCGCGAACGAAGCCTTGCTACGAGCAGCTGATGACAATACGCCGATTTCACCAGGTGTCCTGTTTTCAACGGCCTCGAAGATGGGACTTCATTCCCGTCTCGATCAACGAGCGCGTGAAGAAGCCATCCGTGCGACGCACCATATTGGTGGCACAGCAAAAACGTTCATCAACTTCCTTCCTTCGACGATCTATAATCCGGAGTATTGCCTGCGCCATACGTTTGAGATCGTCGAACGTTATCAAGTCGATCCGAGTCGGCTCGTCTTCGAAGTCGTCGAAACGGAAAAAATTGAAGACGTCAACCATTTGAAACACGTCTTCGAACAGTATAAAAAGCAAGGTATTCAAGTAGCACTGGACGATGTTGGCGCTGGTTTCTCGACACTCGATATGTTGTCCTTGCTTCAACCGGATTATATTAAGATCGATCGTTCCTTCATCGATCACTGTGATACGAACTCAGAAAACGAAGCCTTTTTACGAAAAGCCCGTCATCTGACACGAGAAATGGGGATTCAAATCTTAGCGGAAGGTATCGAACGGCAAGAAGAACTCGATCTTTGCCGCGAACTCGGCTTCGATCTTGGTCAAGGATACTTACTCGGTCGTCCTGCTCCTTATGCTCGCTTTGCGAAAGCACAATAAAAATACGCACATGGACCTTCTGATGATTCGGTCCATGTGCGTATCTTTATGTTAAGTCGTCGAAACGGAAACCGTCTCGTTCCGTGTGATAGCATCGACTAATTGTTCTGTTGATACAATCGGACGCAACAGACGACACAGTTCCTCTTTTGATGTCCGTAAAGCAAGTGCTTCGACGACATCGAGCGATAATGCGAAGTCTGCGAGTGTCGTCGGCTGTTCTTGTACAAGAAGATAGTCACGCAACTCTGCATAATCGTCATCATGTCCGAGTAACTTCTCCTGAACGAGTAGTCCGTAACCGACCTTACTCCCGTGTAAAAACGCATGCGTTTCTGGATGAGGCGATAACGCGTTATGCACTGCGTGTCCGATTGCACCACGCGTCGCCGCGTCACCAAAACCACCAATGCTTCCGGCTAACGGAATGACGGTTTCGACGAGATGTTGGATTTCAACGGGATACTCACGAAAACGCGTTTCCGTTATATTCGTCGACAAGATAAGATCCTTACAACGTTCAGCTGTCCGAAGCGCCATCTCAATGATGGGATCTTCAGCCGATGATCCGCTTAAGGCACGTGCTTCATACCACTTCGCTAGCGTATCGACGAGTCCCGCTACAAAATAAGCATACGGACTTGCTGCGATGATCCGATGATCGAGTAAAAGGGCTTCAATCACGACGGGGAACGTATCAAATCGGATGTACTGTCCCTCTTCGTTATACATGACACTGAGCGGAGTCCACGGAGCACAGTTCGAGACGATCGTCGGAATGACGATGACCGGGCGTTGTAATTGAAACGCGACCTGTTTTGCCGTATCGATGACACTCCCACCTCCGAGCGCGAGAATCACATCGTACGGAGCACATACTTGTTTGAAAGCTTCCACTTGTTGATCCGTACAATGCCCTTCAAATGAAAGACGTGGTAATGCTGGTAAAGCAAAAGCGGCTGCTTCATAGGCTTGACGTCCATGAATCAGGACTGCTGAACGATTACCTATCACTTCTTTGAGTTGATCGAGCGCGTTTTCCTCATGTATGTATTGCAAAACAGCTTGTCGAATCACAGAATCGCCTCCTAATATTTGTTATCGCTCAGTATACGCAAAAGAACCCGCTTCGGCAATCATTCGATTTTTATAAGAGGAGCGCGTACACTAGAAAAGAGAAGAATTTACTAAAAAGGAGTCGATGAATCGATGCAACAGATTACGTTAAACAACGGTATCAGCATGCCCCAACTCGGATATGGTGTCTTTAAAGTACCGGAAGAAGAAGTATATGAAGCGGTCAGCGAAGCACTCCGCGCCGGGTATCGTTCGATCGATACGGCGATGATTTACGAGAATGAAGAAGGTGTCGGTCGCGCACTGCGTGACTCCGGCATTCCCCGAGAAGAGATCTTTCTGACGACGAAAGTCTGGAATTCCGATCACGGCTACGAAGAGACACTTGCCGCTTTCGAGACGAGTCTACAAAAGCTTGGTGTCGATTATGTTGACTTGTATCTGATTCATTGGCCGATGCCAAAAGAAGATCGTTATGTCGAGACATGGCGGGCGCTCGAACATCTCTATGCCGAAGGGAAGACGCGTGCTATCGGTGTTTCGAACTTCCATATTCCGCACTTGGAACGAATTTTAGCCGAAGGATCGATCGTTCCTGCCGTCAATCAGATTGAACTCCATCCGTTCCTTAGCCAAGAAGCGATCCGAGACTTTTGCCGCAAGCACGGTATCGTCGTTGAAGCTTGGAGTCCGTTGATGAAAGGACGCGACGCGTTGACGCATCCGGTCATCGTCGATATCGCGAATCGTCATCAGAAAACGCCGGCTCAAGTCGTCCTCCGTTGGCACTTGCAACACGATATCGTCGCGATTCCGAAATCCGTCACGCCAAGCCGCATTCGCGAAAATCTTGATGTCTTCGACTTCAGCTTGTCAGACGCTGATATGCAAGCCATCGATCAATTGAACGCCAACGTGCGTACAGGATCAAATCCGGATCATAAATAAGACGAGACGATTCTCGTTTAATCTCCATACAAAAAGAAGGTACTTTTCGGATTTGATCCGGAAAGTACCTTCTTTGATGATGACCCTAACGCGTGATTCCAATCGATTATTTTAGCGGTCTAAATTATTTCCATGATCTTGCTTGGCGATGTCATCCGATTGATGTTTCGATTGACGACTTTCTTCGCCGTCTTGCGTTGCATCATGTTCTTTTTCCTCGCGTTCTGTTTCCGGACGTCGGAAATCGTCATCCCGACGCATTGCAATATCCGGTTCTCGGTTCCCGTCGAGTTTTTTTGAATGATCGATTGCCTGCTCGTCTTGCGGCATCTTATCCGTACCGGCGCGATGCAAATCAATTTCCGCATGCTCTTCCTTCGAATCTTTATCAACATCAAGCGGATTACCGGAGCCGAGCTGTGCATTGGAATTCGCATCTGATGACGTATGCGTCTCTTCGCCACTACCATAGCGAACTTTAACATCAGGATGCGTATTATCTGTATTTAAATGTGGATCGAACTGGATGTCTTGGACTTCAAGTAACAGAACGAAGCCCCCACCTTCGACTTCCGTTTTGCGTTGTTCGATTTCATTGTCTGATAGATCAAGTGATCCAAACAAATCATCGACTTCTTGATCGCGTCCTTTGTTCCCGCGAATTCGATCAATCCAAGACGGTTTCGTCGTCGCGATTTCGGCATCCATTTGGCTACGAACGAGTGCGATGTTCGACTTCTCTTTGACGATGACGTAGAAGTCTTCCTCCCGATGCCCTTGAATGTGCAATTCGTCCATTTTTGAGATCAATTCTTCTTCTGAATAGAATGTTCCGATATATTGTTTCGTTTTCATGGATGTTCTCCCCTTATCGACACGATTTGTCATGCGTGACTTCTATAAGGAGTATTTCCTCTTTTGCGTTAAAATATGCCAAAAAACATGCGTTCCATTAAAACGTCATCTGTTTGACATGTAAACGATCATTCGCCGACAAGTTTCAGACCAATCGTCGCACTTAAGACAAGACCTATACAAACCAGTCGCTTCCAGTCTTTTGATTCGTTATAGAGCACCATGCTGAGGATCGCACCGCCCGCTGCTCCGATACCCGTCCATACCGCGTACGCCGTTCCCATCGGTAAACCATTCATCGCAAGTGTCAAAAATAGAAAACTGAGTCCAAATCCTGTTCCCATCAACAGTAGATTCTTTGCATTCTTATTTTGATTGAACGTATTGATCAAGACGACACCAAACATCTCAAAGATTCCGGCAATGATTAAATAAATCCAACTCATGCTGATTTCTCCTCTCCACTGACTAATTTCAGACCGATGACGCCGACGAGTAAGACAGCAATCAATGCTAATTTCATCACGGAAGCGGTTTGATCGAACAAGACGATGTCCGTCACGACCGTTCCTGCTGTTCCGAGACCGACGAAAACAGCATAGACCGTTCCAACTGGTAAATGGTTACTCGCTTTAATTAGCACGGTAAAGCTAACGATGATACAGACGATCGTTGCAGCCCACTCAAGTGGTGTTGCCGCATGTTTTAATCCGATGACCCAGCCCACTTCAAAACACGCTGCGACGATGATCCCAATCCAATACTTTGCCATAATAATTGCCTCCTAATAGGTAAATTCAAATGAAAAAGCCCGGGAGCAAGCGAGACGATTCGCTTTACTCCCGGGCTTTTATCCCTCCGTTGCATGGACAAACGTCCATGTTCCTCCCTCGGTCCAGCCGTACGGAACCCTAGAGGATACTCCCTATTCCATTCGATACAACCACCCTAGCACGCCCTTTTTCCCATGTCAAACAGGAATCTGTTCCCCATCTGTCAAATAGAATCAAAGTGACTTCATCTGAATGAGGAGGATGCTGCATGCGTTATAAAATCAATGATCAACTTCGGATTCGTCGTTTTACACCAGAAGATGTAGAAGCGGTTCACGCCTATGCCTCACAACCCATCGTCAGTCAATTCCAGTCATGGGGACCGAATACCGAAACGGATACGAAACAATTCCTACACGATGCGCTTGAAAGTGAACTCGAGACACCAAGACGTCGTTATGTCTTTGCCGTGACGTTTCCAAGTGACGTCGTCATCGGTGCCGGTGAACTCGTCATCACAGACGTTGAGAATAAAATCGCCGAAATCGGATACGTCCTCTCGCCTGATGAATGGGGGAACGGATACGCGACGTCAATCGCCTCTTTCCTTCTCCAATTCGGTTTCGAAAAACTAGAACTACACCGAATCACGGCAACGTGTGACCCACGAAACGTCGCTTCCGAACGTGTCTTGCAAAAGGTCGGCATGACGAAGGAAGGACAGCTTCGCGAGACGGTCTATCTCGAAGACCACTGGCGCGATTCCTTGATTTACGGCATGCTCGACTGGGAATGGCAAGTGGATCACGAAGAAGATAACTAACATATGACTTCAAACGGTGTGCCGAGGCATACCGTTTTTTCATGAACAACCTCCTATTTTTTTGATTTTTATCAATTTTTAAACAAGCGCATGCTACACTATTCATAATGACAAATTTTAAGAATTGGAGTGAACCTCTTGATGAAAAAATGGACTGCTCATGTTGCTGGACTTGCCGCAACGTTAATGTTGAGCTCGGTTTTACCCGCACCCGCTTTTGCTGAATCGCCACCTGTTCAACCGACAGCAGAAACACAAACAGTCACCGAGACAACCGGGACGGCTTATTTGAAAGAGGATGCTGCGTTGCTACAAACGGCTGATTCCACAACGGTCATCCAACAACTACCAGCAGGAACGACATTCAAGACACTCGGTACGGACGGTGACTTCACTCGTGTCAGTTGGCAAGAAGGTACTGCTTATGTCGCAACAAACGCGTTAACGCAAACAGCACCTGTTTTTCAAAAACAAGCAACGCTGATGTCGAAAAGTTCACTCTCATTAGTTGCTTCACCATTTGATCCCACCGTCGTGACGACACTTCCCGCTTATCAGCGAATCGATACATACGGCACCTTCGACACGTTCACGCGTCTGAAATGGAACGAGCAATACGCCTATGTATCAACGACACAACTCGAGCAACTTCCGAAATTGGTTGGGACGCGTTATGCCAAACGAGCGACTTCTCTTTTCGTTGAGCCGAAGACGACGAGCGCGAAGACTGCCGTCACTCAAAATCAATCATTCGAAACGTTCGGAACGACGGGTACTTTTACACGTGTGGCGACTAAGACCGGTTACGCCTTCGTATTGACGACTGATTTAGCTGATACGCAGGTCGTGAGCCATCCAGAAACAGGAGTGCGTTACGTCCAACAGCAGACGACGGTCTATGCCACTGCGACTACGAAAGGAGAAGTCGTACAATCGCTTCCTGTGAATACTTCTCTTCAGACGTACGGCGTCGAGGGTTCATTTACACGAATCAAACGAAACGACGAGTATGCCTATGTATTGACGGCACATCTCGGTACGTTGAAATACTATCCAAAGACCGCACGCCTCTATGTTCAGCGCGCTACACCGATCTATAGTGCACCGAATGCTTCCGGCTCCATAATCGATCAACAAAAAACAAATACTTTATTAACGATCTATGGTAAAAGTGGCGTCTACAGTCGAATTATTTTCCGCGGAGTCCATGCCTACGTTAAAACAGCTGATCTTGGTAGTGAAAAAGTATACGCCGCAACCGGAACACGGTACGCAAAACGCAACTTGTCCGTCTATACGTCTGCTTCAACGAAAAGTAAAATGATGTATTCTGTCAAACGAGCTGATAAACTAACGATTTATGGTACGAGCGGTAGTTACACTCGATTAAAAAAAGGGACGGTCTATGGTTACGTCAAGACGAGTGATCTCGTCACGAAAAAGCCGGATCTGTATGACGTTACCGGTCAACGTTACGTGACAGAGGACGACGTCGTCATTCGGTCACAGGCAAAACTGTCGGGTAAAAAAATCGGTACGTTGAAAAAAGGAAAATCGATCACCATCTATGGAAAAAGCGGTTATTTTACACGTGTCAAATATAACAATATCTTTGGTTTCGTCGATTCGAGTCGGATCGGACTAAATAAACCAAAAGCAAAAGCGAAAAAAGGGACAACGTTTTATGTCCATCTGGACCAAACGCCACTCTTCTCTGCTGACGTCGCTTACAGTCGGCCAGCTGCCTATTTGAAAAAAGGGACAAAATTGATTGGTCTGAAATCAATTGATGATGATTTTTGGCAAGTTCGCTTAGTCAGCGGTCAAACGGGTTACGTCCTCAACCCTTATATCAGCACGAGCAAACCCGATATGAAACTGACACAAAAAGCAATCAATCGAACGAAAATCTATACCGTCAAACAGACGACATCCTTCTTTTCGAGTCCAACCAGTCCAAAAGGCAGCGGACTCGTTGAGCAAGGCAAACGTGTTTATCCGCGTCACCGGGTCGGAAACTTCTATGTCATCCAGTCAGGCTGGACACCCGTCTATCTTCCGGTCTCAGCTGTGACGATTACGTCCGATAAACGGGTCATTAAAAAGAATAACACGCGCGGTGAAAAGCTGATTCAAGCAGCCGTCCAACATATCGGTACACCTTACACATGGGGATCGCAAAATGCCGTGAACGGTGGCTTCGATTGTTCCGGTTTGATTCACTACGCGACAAATAAGGCTGGAAAATACGGTGGTCGGACGAACGTTCGCGGCTACTGGTACGGTGCTTTCTTTACGAATCGCCGGACGAGTATCTCGAGTGGTAAACGCTCGGATATCGTCTTCTTCCAGAACACCTACACGGATGGTCCATCGCATATCGGAATCATGCTCGATAGCGAACACTTCATCCATGCGGGCGGTTCACAGCTCCAAATCAATTCGATTTATGAACCGCGTTGGCAAGAGCATTTCCTCGGATTTAAATCGATGTAAGACAAAAAAAGACGAAGCCGTCGAATTCGACGGCTTCGTCTCTTCTTATCGCAACACGTCAGAATGTCATCTCGACGTATTTCGTTACTTGTCGATCCATCAAGTATAACTCGATCTGTTCACGGTATGCTTTATAGTGATCGGATGCGATATGCGCTTCAAGTGCCTCTTCGTCCTGATACACTTCATACAGCATGAATTGATGCTCGTCTTCGATCGATTGGTGCAAGGAATAGCGTAAGCATCCTTCCTCTTTTTGTGCGGCATGATAGACCGTTTCTAAAATCGGAAAGACTTGATCCGCGAGTCCTGCTTTGATTGTAAGTACAGCGTTGACGACGATTTCTCCCATGTTTCATTATCCCCTTTCGTGATTACCTGTATCTGTACCCATTTTCACGAAAAAACACACGTCAAAGGAGCTTGAAGATGCAAACTCAACTTTTTGAAGCACTCGAACAATTCGAACCGACGATGATCGCGTTACGGCGTGATTTCCATCGACATCCGGAACTCTCTTTTCAGGAAGTCCGCACACCAGAACGAATTGCAAACTTTTACGCGGAACGGGGCATCCCTCACGAAACAGCCGTCGGAGGTCGTGGTGTCGTCGCGACGATCGAAGGCAAACACCCTGGCCCAACGATTGCGGTCCGTGCAGATTTTGATGCTTTACCACTTCAAGAAGAGACAACACTTGCTTTCCGGTCAATCCATCCCGGTGTCATGCATGCTTGCGGACACGATGGGCATACGGCGATGGTGATGGCTCTTGCTGCTACGCTCTATCCGTTACGGGATCAATTGCAAGGAACGATTCGAATCATTCATCAGCATGGAGAAGAGGTCTTTCCTGGCGGAGCCATCCAAATGATCGAAGCCGGCGTTCTCGAAGGCGTCGATGCGATTTTCGCGACACATCTCGAAAATGATTTACCGGTTGGTACGATTGGGTTTCGGGAAGGACATACATTATGTGCGATCGACGAATTCGAAATCATCGTTCATGGTCAAGGTGGGCATGCCCAGGCACCGCACAAAACAAAAGATGCGCTCGTCGCTGGGGCACAACTCGTCTGTAACTTACAACACCTTGTCAGTCGACGGGTCGACCCATTTGAGCCAGCAGTTCTCGCAATCGGATCCTTCCACGCAGGAACGGCGCCGAACATCGTCACGGGTGAAGCACGCATCGTCGGGGAGATCCGGACGTTCAATGAAACCCTGCGGCATCAGCTCCGACAAGAAGTCGACCTTGTCGCCAAAACGACGTGTGCCGGCATCGGTGCTACTTATTCGATTGACTTCACGACGGGTTACCCGGCGCTTTGGAATCATCCGGACGAGACAAAACTCGTTCAGGAAGCTGCTTCTTTCTTACCGGAAGCATCTGTCCGGTCACTCACACCGATGATGGCGGCGGACGACTTCGCACATTATCTAACACACGTCCCGGGAAGTTACTTCTTTACCGGCTCCGGATATACGGACGGTCGCATCAATCATCCACAGCATCATCCGCAGTACGAGATCAACGAACAAGCGTTATTGGTTGGTGCGAAAACACTCGGAGCGACGGTTTTACGTGCCTTGAAACCTAAGGATTGACTTTATTTCTATGTGAATGGTATCATCACAACAATGATAACGAATGACATCAACTTCATATACCCTTATCAAGAGTGGACCGAGAGATCTGGATCGATGACGTCCCAGCAACCTGCGTATAGCAAGGTGCTACGACCAGCAAAGCGAAAGCTTTGGTTGATAAAAAGCGGCGACTCCTTTTGCAACCAAGCGAAGGAGTCGTTTTCGTTTTTCTCGCTGTCAGACATACAATGGGAATTTCCCACGGAGAGGAAGAGACGGATGGAAAAAGCAACATTTGCAGGTGGATGTTTTTGGTGCATGGTGACACCATTTGAAGAATTACCAGGAATCGAGGGAATCGTATCAGGTTACATGGGCGGTCACGTCGACAATCCGACGTATGAGCAAGTCAAAACAGGAACGACGGGACATCTCGAAGTCGTCCAAATCACGTTTGATCCGAGCCTATTCCCGTACGAGCGTCTGCTCGAACTCTACTGGCCACAAACGGATCCGACGGATGCAGAAGGTCAATTCCAAGATCGTGGCACGCAGTACGCACCAGCGATTTTCTATCATACGGATGCGCAGCATGAAGCAGCAATCGCTTCCCGTGACGCCCTTGCTGCAAGCAATCGTTTCAAACAACCCATCGTGACGCGGATCGATGCCGCTTCTGAATTTTATCCGGCGGAAGAGTACCATCAAGACTTCCATAAGAAAAATCCAGAACACTATAAAAAAGATCGTGCTGCCTCTGGTCGCGATGCTTTCATCGAGCAGGAATGGAAAGATACGACGACGGTCTAATCACCTCGAACCACATACAGTAGCTTAGACTGATTTCAAACATCTCGTTCTTCCCCTACTTTCCAGTAGAAAGTGGAGGATGACCGAGATGTCACTGGAGTCAGTCTTTTTGTATGTAAACAAATGATGTCTTCTTTACCAACACCCTCACACAAATTTGTAATCGTTTACAAATGAAGTCTTTTGTTTTACGGTTAATAAAAATTAACCGGTTAAAAAGGAGATGATTGCATGGAACAAAAAGCGATTCACATATTAGAGAGCTATGAACAGTTAAAAGTGATCAGTGATCCGTTACGAACAAAAATCCTCATGTTTCTCGTCGAAAAACCACATACGGTACATCAGTTAGCCCACTTGCTGACGTTATCCCGCGCAAAGATCCTCTATCATGTACGAGAACTTGAAAAGCATGACTTGATTCGCCTCGTCCGGACGGAAGAACAGGGCGGCAATCTATTGAAATACTATCAAGCGATTGCTCGAGGCTACATTCCTGCCGATCATCTACTGAACTTCGTCGAGACGAATGAAGCGACCCGGCAGTCGTATCTTGAGGTATTGGACCGAGCAAAGACACGCGTCCTCACCGCTCCAACTACTGCTTTTTCTCCTGTGTCTTCAAACGTTGAAGACTGGATGAGCTTATCGCTTCAAAAGGAACTGACGATGTCTGAAGCCAATTTTCGGCAATTTGCTACCAAATATCGTGCTCTATTGGACGAGTTCACACGGTCCCCTTCACTAGACGAAGAAGATAAAAAACACTTCTATATCATGACGACTGCCTTTGCAATTGATGAACCACTATTTGAGAATGACGACGTCTAAACCGGAGGTGCCATATGCTGCCTGTTGAAATGGATACGCAACAATCGCTGTTTAAAAATCGATCTTTTTTATTTTTATGGGGGTCCAGTATGTGCTCTGCCCTCTCCCTATCAACCTATTTATTTGTTGAACAATGGTATGTCATCCATACGCTAAACCAGGCGTCATATCTCGGATTCGTCCTCATGGCCACCTTGTTACCCCGTATTTTTCTCATGTTGTTCGGTGGCGTCTTATCCGATCGCTATAAACGTTCGACGATCATGCGCATCTCGAGCGCTTTACGAATCAGTTTCATTCTCTGTCTTCTCGTATTACTTCATGCCGATCAGCTTACATTGTTGACGATTTTAGGATTCGCCTTGCTATTCGGTAGTGTGGATGCATTCTTTTCGCCAGCGAATGCTTCCTTACTGCCTACACTCGTTCCGAAAGAACAGCTCACTAAAGCCAATTCACTGATTCAAACATCTAATCAAATCGCCCTCTTTTCAGGTCCGATTCTTGGTGGAGTCATCCTCAGCCATTCTTCTTACTCGCACGTCTTTCTCGTGATTTTCGGCACACTCTGTCTGACGCTTCTCTTCACGTATGGTATTCGTGAATCTAAGATCAAGCGATCGCTTCAGCATTCAGCTCTCTTTGAACTAAAAGAAGGGCTACATTACGTCTTTCACCTTCAGCAACTCAAGCAGACACTTTTTCTTGTCATCTGTGTCAATTTCTTTTTCTTTGGACCACTCTTACTCGGAATCCCCTTACTCGTTCATGATGTGCTCCAAGGAGATGCGATGGATTTAAGTTATATGCAAGGGGCTTATCAAATGGGAATGCTCGGAGGGGCGCTCTGGAGTGGTTTAACGCAGAAGAAAGAAAACGGACTTACCTCATCGGTCCGATTGATTGGCGCCTTAGGTTTGCTTTTCTTCCTGCTTAGTCAAGTCCAGCAGATTTCGTTGTACCTGATCATCCTGTTATCACTTGGTGTCCTTTCTTCGATCATCAATATTCGCTTCATTACGTTCATCCAGTCTCAGTGTGCGGAAAAGACGATGGGACGTGTCATGAGTGTCGTGAATGCCGCGTCAAATGGTCTCGTTCCATTATCTTACGCGCTCCTTTCGTTTCTACTGTCGTTTCACGTTTCGATCACGACAATCATGTTGTACTGTGGTCTTCTCATTATTGTTCTCTCGCTTTACTTCAGAAAACGCATGATCCAGGTCGAAAACTAGTCAAAAAAAGACAGTGGATTGGAATGCCACCGTCCTTGTTCTGTATTCGGTTATTACGAAACACGTTCTAGTTGATCCTTTGCCTGTTGTTCCGGTGCCACGACTTGATACCGTTTCAAGACGAAGATGCCACACACCATGACAGCGAGACCGATGAGCTGACCAAACGATAAGTCGATTTGCGGCAAACCGAACCAACCGAACGTATCAACGGCGAGGGCAAAGCTTAACTGCGAAATCAGAACGACAGAGATCGCGACGGACGGACCAAGCAACTGAATCCCACGCATGACACAAAAAACGACGCCAACACCGACAAGTCCACCAAACCAATAGAGTGGTGATACGTTTTGGATCTGCCCGATTGTTCCACCACGAAACAGAACATACGTGACATTTGCTCCGATGAAGCCGACGAAGAAGACCAACGTCGTCGTCGCCCAAGCACCGAACGCGTCACTCATCCGGGCATTCAATACCGTCTGTAAACTGATTAGCATCCCTGCCAATACAGCACACACGATGCCTATTACCATGTTCGTTCCTCCTTACTCATAGCTGTTGCCGTTCGCCTTCTCGCGAATCCGCTCCAGATCAACGATGATGATTTTCCCACGTCGTCGAACGAGAATCTCTTCTTCACACAACTTCGTGATGATCCGGTTGAGATGGCGATAACTTGTTCCAAGCCAGTCAGCAACGTCATGTAGA
This sequence comes from Exiguobacterium sp. OS-77, assembly GCF_000414195.2. Taxonomy (NCBI): domain Bacteria; kingdom Bacillati; phylum Bacillota; class Bacilli; order Caryophanales; genus Exiguobacterium; species Exiguobacterium sp. OS-77. The sequence goes on from NZ_DF239008.1 coordinate 2,753,107, forward strand.
TTCGACGTCCGCATCTCCTGATAAAACAAACTGTCACTAGCTTCGGACGCAATCGATAATAAGTAGCCTGCAAATCGCTCCTCGACCGTATAGAGTACGTGGTGCGACGCTGATTTCGAATCGGCATACCACTTCGCTGTGATCGTGCGTAATAAGAATTGCAGAAAGACATTCGTCGTATTGTGCTCGCGTAAAATCGCATACGGCACGCTCAACACATCGACATCGGTCACCGCCTCAACTGTATTCAACACTTCTCGTTCATTGATGAACTCGGCGTCACCAATCACTGTCAGTGGTGTTTTGAATCGTAAAATCCGTTGTTTCCCTTCTGACGAAGCAGCAGAAATCTTGACCTTGCCTGCGACGATGAAGTACATCCGGTCGATTGTCGCACCGGTCGTACAGAGGAGTTCTCCTTTTCGGAAGGTTTCTTCACGCAACCAAGCGCGCGTCTCTTCCGTCAAAATCGTATCCAGTCCATATTGTTGGATGACGGTTTCCATGTTCGTTCCCTCCCTTTAGGCAAGTGAGAAAATCGCAACTCCTACAAGCATGAGACCCACACCAACCCACTGACCACGATTTCCTTGTTTTTTTAAGACACCGAACCATCCTTTTAAATCAATCAGAAAGGCACATAAAATCTGCGCGACGAGTAACAAACACATCGCCCATGTCATCCCGAGTTTTTGGATCGCTGTGAGTTCCGTTACGACGACTAGCACGCCAATCAAACCACCGCTCGCATAAATCCACGGTAACTGACGGAATCCGCCGATTTTCCGATCTCGTACGAAGCTATAAATGACTAAACAACCCATCAGACCAACAAAGTGGACGATCAATACGGATAACCACGGTCCGACGCCTGTCGCAAGGCGCGCATTGAATATACCTTGCAGGGCGATGAACAGACCGCTCATCAAAGCAAACACGACTCCTTGCACGTCATCTCCTCCTTTAATCTCTACACTAGAGTAGACCTTATTCGTGCCTCACTTGAAAAGGACAAATGTCCCGTTTTCAAAAAAACATGAAAAACCCGCTTTCCACAAGCGGGTTTACGGGTCATCATTGTATGTTCATGTCGCAAAACGAGCAGTCGTCCGCTTCAGCTGTTCCTCTGCTTCCTCCATCATGCGCGTAAACAACTCAGCAACCGTTGGCACATCACGAATCAAACCGGCAACCAGTCCAGCGTTGACATATCCTTTCTCTTCATCGCCTTCAAGAGCGCCTGTAATATGATACGACTCATTCGTCTGATCGAGAAAAGCAGCAGGTGTCTTGGCTGTGAGCTGTTCGACGTAAGGACCATCAAGGACACGTCGGACAAATCCAACGGAGCGCCCGATGATGCGTGTATCGGTATCTGTCGCATCCGTTAAGCGCGATTTATAAACTGGGTGGACCTTCGCATCTTCCGTCGCGATCAACCGTGTTCCGAGCTGGACGCCGGCAGCACCAAGCAACAAAACAGCTGCCAGTCCACGACCGTCACCAATCCCCCCTGCTGCAAGAACTGGAATGTTGACCCGATCGACGAGTTGCGGAATCAAGGTCAGCGTCGTCAACTCGAGCGGTGAGTTGATGCCTGCCGCTTCAACTCCCTCCGCTACGAGTACATCTGCCCCTGCCTGTTCTGCCTTTAACGCCTGTTTGACTGAAGCGACAACCGCGATCGTTTTGATGCCGGCAGCTCGGAGTCGCTCTATGTACGGTGCCGGATTTCCTGCCGACAAGGAGACGACCGGAATCTTTTCTGCGATCGCGAGATCAATCAGTGCTTCTGTATAGGGAGACACACGAATCGCAATGTTCAAGGCAAATGGTTGATCCGTCAGCATTCGTGTCTCGCGAATCCGCGACGCCACTTCGTCGACCGACAATGTCCCGCACCCGAGCGTTCCGAGTCCCCCGGCATTCGACACTGCTGCCGTCAGCGCCGCATGACTAATGTTACCCATTCCTCCTTGGATCAAAGGATATCGAATTTTAAAGAGCTCACAAATCGGAAACATGTCTTTCCTCCGTTCTCGCCTTCACTCACATGCTATACTGACATGGAATGAATAGTAGTTCATCTTATTATAGAAACGAGGTCATTCTGTTATGAAGATTCCGTATCAATCGATTCATCCGAACGTCGCCTCCGATGTGTTCATCGCTCCTGGCGCTTATCTGATCGGAGACGTCACGATCGGTTCCGAGTCTACCGTCTGGTTCAACGCTGTCTTACGCGGTGACGAAGGACCGATTACAATTGGGAAACGATGCAGTATCCAGGACAACGCGACGATTCATCTCTATGAAGGGGCACCCGTCGTCATTGAAGATGAAGTAACGGTCGGACATAACGCGATTTTACATGGTTGCAAAATCGGACGTCGTTCGATCGTCGGAATGGGTGCGACCGTTCTTGATCATGCAGAGATCGGTGAAGAATGCATCATCGGGGCGAATACGTTAATTCCATCGGGAAAAGTTTTCCCACCCCGTTCGCTGATCATCGGCTCACCCGGTAAAGTCGTGCGTGAACTAACAGAAGCGGATCTTGCGATGATTCAGGAGTCGATTGATTCTTACGTCGATAAAGGATATGCCTTCCGAAACATTCTCGCAGAATCAGCTGAACAGAACACATCTGAATGACACGAATGCGGGGCGGATCAACTGATCCGTCCCGCTCTTTTCATTCGAATATATGCTCACCGCTCTGCAAACAGCGGGTGTTCCGCTGCGTCGTACGAGGCACTGCGTTGCGACACATCGTGCGTCTCTTCAAAGATCGATTCGAAGAACCGACTCGCTGGTTGTGCGAGCAATCGGTAATATTGTTCGAACAAGAGCGCCGCGTGATGTCCGCTCCAAGCATCTGGTAACAGTTCTTGCGGTAATCCGGGATCCGTGAACAGAAACTTCCGGTACTCATGTACGAGCATCGTCCGTTCGACGAAACACTGTTCATCCGTCATTTCTCCGAGTTGGAGCTGACTCTGATGGACGATGTATTGCCGGCTGTAATCCGTGATGAACGTCTCGTAACGCTCCTGCAATTCCTCCAGCGGAAACGCGCGCTCAACGAGGGATTGATCCTGCTTCGGACCATGGTATTCACCGACGAAGAAATCGACATACTCTTCGATCTCATACGACGCGATCAATCGTTCCGCCTCTTTTTCAAGTGGGTTCGGTGAAATCCAAACCCCGTTCGATAAGTTGCCAAACCCACTCCACGTCAGTTCTTTACGGAGCTCGTCACGAATCTGGCGTTTATCCTCCGGAATCGTGTACATCAGCGTCCGCCATTTCCCGTCCCAGTCGTGCGGTGTTGATCTGTAGATCCGCCGTGCGGCCTCCTCCATCCGTTCCACCCCACGTGGTGTTAATGAATAAAAGCTTTTATTTCCTTGTTTTTCGGAGACGAGCCAGCCTTGTTTAACCATTCGGGAGACAGCAACCCGAACGGCCTGCTCGTTATGTCCGAACTCTTTGACAAGTCGAATCAAACTCCCGACCCAGATGTGATTGCCGTAATGACGGATATAATCGCCGTAAATCGTAAAGATCATCGATTGGGTGTTCGCACTCATGGTATTCACTCTCTCTTCAGTCGTTCATAGTGTGTATCGTTAGTATACGGGTTATTTCAAACGTCGACCATCCTCATCTTCCTTCAAAGCGCGGTGGTCGTTTTTCAGCGAAGGCTTGTAGCGCTTCCTGACGATCAGCCGTCGGAATGACGACTTCATAGGCTTCTGTTTCGAGCTGCAGTCCTTGTTCGAGCGAGACGTCCCGCCCTTGATCAATCGCTCGCTTCGCCTGGCGCAAGGCGATTGGTCCGTTCTGTAACATCTGATTAGCAAACTCAAGACACGTCGTCATCAACGCTTCCCGGGCAACGACGGCTGTCGCGAGTCCGTACCGTTCTGCTGTCATCGCATCGATTTTTTTCGCCGTGAAGATCAGTTCCTTTGCCCGTGTCTCCCCAATCAGTCGTGGCAAGCGTTGTGTTCCACCGGCTCCTGGAATGATCCCGAAGCTAGTTTCCGTCAAGCCGACGAGTGCATCCTCGACGAGAAAACGGAAATCACAGGCAAGGATCCACTCGAACCCACCGCCGAGCGCGTGACCGTTGACGGCTGCGATTGTTGGTTGCGGCAATTGTGCGATCGAAGTGAAGACATTCCGGATCGCAAGGACATTGCGCCGGACTTCTTCTTCGTTTAAATGCACGCGTTCTTTTAAATCGGCGCCGGCGCTAAATGCTTTCCCCGTTCCCGTAAACAGGACGACCCGCGCTTCCGAGTCGACTGATAACGCATCGACCTGTTCTTGCAAAGCGACAAGCGTCGGATAATCGAGACAGTTCAAACGTTCCGGACGATCAATCCGGACGATTGCGATATAGCCTTCTCGTTCTAAGTGAATCATGCGAGTCCCTCCCGATCGACGACAAGTGCGATCCCTTGTCCGACTCCGACACACATCGTCGCAAGACCATACGTCCGGTTCGTCCGGCGCATCTCATGCAATAATGTCGTCAAAATCCGCGCCCCACTCGCACCGAGTGGATGACCGAAAGCGATCGCACCGCCGTTGACGTTGACCTTTTCGCTTGGTAAACCAAGTGCTTCGATACAGGCAAGACTTTGAGCCGCAAACGCTTCATTCAACTCGATTTGATCGAGCTGTTCGACCGTCAACCCTGCCCGCCGGAGAACTTTTTCCGTCGCGTCGATCGGTCCAATCCCCATGATGGCAGGTTCGACCCCTGCCGTCGCACTCGCCCGGTAATACCCGAGCGGCGTCAAACCGAGTTCGTTTGCTTTTTCTTCACTCATCAATAACAGTGCCGACGCACCGTCGTTGACACCAGATGCATTCCCCGCCGTCACGGTACCACTTGGGAATAACGGACGAAGTGTCGCCAGTTTCTCACGTGTCGTCTCGGGACGAGGATGTTCATCACGATCGAAGACGCTGACGTTGCCTTTCCGGTCCGTTTGTGTGACCGTAATCAGTTCGTCCGTGAAGCGCTCTGCCTCGATCGCTCGTTTCGCGCGTTGCTGGCTTTCGAACGCAAAGTCGTCCTGCGCTTCGCGTGAGATCCCGTACTGACGGGCGACGTTCTCGGCTGTCTCCGGCATCGAATCCGTTCCGTATTGATCTGCTAAACGATCATTGACGAAGCGCCAACCAATCGTCGTATCGTACATCGTCTGATTGCCACGTGGGTTGGCCTGATCCGGCTTCGCGAGAACGAACGGTGCACGCGTCATGCTTTCCGTCCCACCAGCGATATAGATATCGCCTTCACCTAAGGCAATCCCGCGCGCCGCCGCGATGACAGCGTCGAGCCCTGACCCACATAAGCGATTGATCGTCGTACCGGCGACTTCGACCGGTAGACCAGCTAGTAGTCCCGACATCCGGGCGACGTTACGATTGTCTTCTCCCGCCTGATTCGCATTGCCGAAAATGACTTCCTCGATCGTCTTCGGATCGACTTGTGGATTACGCTCAAGCAACGCTTCGATGACGCGTGCTCCTAAGTCATCCGGACGAACCTGACGCAATGCGCCGTTATAGCGACCGATCGGTGTCCGAACGGCATCGATGATGGCGACCCGTTTCATGATGTCACCTCGCGATTCGTATAGTCATAGACGCCACGACCGGTTTTACGTCCGAGTCGTCCGGCTTTGACATACTGTTCGAGCAGTGGTGCCGGACGGTATTTTTCGCCGAGCTTCTCATGCAGATACTTTAAGTTATGGAGACGGGTATCGAGTCCGACTAAGTCCCCGAGTTCGAAGGGTCCCATTGGATAGTTTAAGCCGAGTTTGATTGCTTTATCGATCTCTTCTGCTGTCCCGAGTCCTTCTTGTAACATGTAGAACGCTTCGTTTCCGACGAGCGCACTGATCCGCGAAGTCACGAACCCCGGAAACTCGCGGATGACGACCGTTTCCTTCTGCATCTGACGCGCCACCTGCTCAAGAGCTGCGACCGTCTCATCCGACGTCTCAAGACCACGAACGAGCTCGATCAGTGGCATCAGATGGACCGGATTGAAGAAATGCATCGCCATGACCCGGTCCGCTCGGTTCGTAAAGGAGGCAATTTCCGTTGGACTCATCGTTGACGTGTTCGTCGCAAAATAACAGTCCGGACGTGCATGTGCTTCTAGCGTTTCAAAGACTTGCTGTTTGATGCTGAGTTGTTCCGGTACTGCTTCAATGACGAGATTTGCTTGTTGTGCCGCCTCGGCTAGATCGGTCGACAGATGCAGCCGATCGAACAGTCCCTCGACCTCACTTGTCGTCATCTTGCCACGGATGATGCCTTTTTCCGCGATTCGTTCTAATTCTTGCAGTGCTCCTTTGACGTATTCCTCTTTGATATCAACGAGTGTCACCTGAAATCCGCGGTGTGCGGCAACGTACGCAATGCCACGTCCCATGACGCCGGATCCGACAACGACGATTTGTTCTACCATCTAAATTCCCCCTTATCCCCTGTGCTGTTAAAAAAGGCTGGACTTCCCGACGGAACCCCAGCCTTCCCTCTTGCTTATAGTCCGAACGGATTGAGTGGACGACTGCCGTAATACGACAAGATACTTTTTGTTTCCGTGTACAGATCAAGTGTTTCAATACAGAGTTCACGACCGAAGCCCGATTGTTTATAGCCACCAAACGGTGTACCCGGGAAGGCAGAGAACGGACAGTTGACCATGACGATGCCGGCTTTGATTTGATTTGCGACACGTGTCGCTTTCGCGCCGTCTTTCGTCCAAACAGCTGAGCCGAGTCCAAACGATGTATCGTTTGCTAGACGAATCGCTTCTTTTTCATCTTTGAACGGCATGACGACGACGACCGGTCCGAAGATTTCTTCATTGACCGCTTTCATCTCATGTGTGACGTCTGTGATAATCGTCGGTGCGTACCAGAAGCCTTTTTCGTATCCTTCTGGTGCTGAAGCATGACCTCCTGTGACGATTGTTGCCCCGTCCGCTTTCGCTGACTGGACGTATCCATCGATGACATCGACTTGTTGTTGGTCGATGATCGCTCCAACGTGTGTTCCTTTATCGAATGGATTACCAAGGACGAGTTGTTTTGTCTTCGCGACGAACTGTTCCATGAATGCTTCGTAGATCTCTTCGTGGACATACAGGCGCGAGCGCGCTTCACACGATTGACCGCTGTTATAGAAGATGCCGAACAACGAACCATCAACGGCTGCTGTCACGTCCGCATCTTCAAAGACGATGTTCGGTGATTTCCCACCGAGTTCGAGTGTGACTCGTTTTAGCGTCTCGGACGCACGTCCCATGATGTCTTTACCGACTGGCGTTGAGCCCGTGAAGGCGACTTTATCGACGTGAGGATGCTCGACGAGATGGTTGCCGATCTCGCGTCCGGATCCCGGGATGACGTTAACGACACCTGCCGGTACGCCAGCCTCTAGACAAATCTCTCCGAGAATGATCGCTGTCAACGGTGTCAATGTCGCTGGTTTGACGACGACCGAGCAACCGACTGCGATTGCTGGTGCGACTTTCCAAGCTGCCATCATCAACGGATAGTTCCACGGAATGATTTGTGCACAGACACCGACCGCTTCTTTTTCCGTGTAGTTATGGAATTGCCCCGGTACGTTATTGACGACACCACGATGACCGACGATCGCACCCGCATAGAATTCAAAGTCTTCAATCGCTTGCGTGACTTGTCCTTGCGCCGCTGCCAGTGATTTCCCTGTATCAAGAATCTCCAGTTCGACGATTTCGTTGAAGCGGGAACGCATGATGCTCGCAATTTTATTCAAGATTTGTGCCCGACGCCCGACCGGCCACATCTTCCACTTTCCGTGATCAAACGCATCGCGCGCTGCTTGAACAGCACGATCCGCGTCTTCTTTTGATGCTTTTGCGACTTCCGCGATCACTTCGCCCGTCGCCGGATTGTATGTTTTGAACGTCTCGCCTGTTGCGCCCTCGACCTGTTCGCCGTTAATGAGCAAATGATAGACGGACCGTTTCATTTCAAGTGTTTTTTCATGTACTGTCGACATTGTATTCACTCCTGTTCCTGTTGATTGAAAATCGGTGATCGTTTTTCGAGAAATGCTTGCATGCCTTCTGTTTGATCGGCTGTCGCGAACAAGAGATAGAAGTTACGGCGTTCGTGCTCCATCCCATCCTGTAACGATAAATCGACGGCTTTGTTTGCCGCGTCCTTGATCAGTCGCAACGCCATACTCGGTTGGTTCGATAACCGCTCTGCCATTGCCAGTACCGTCGCTTCGACATCAGCCGTCACCCGGTTGATGATACCAAGTCGTTCCGCTTCCTCTGCCTTCATCCGGTCGCCGGTGAAGAGCCACTCGAGCGCCCGCGTTCGACCGATGCATTTCGTCAAGCGCTGCGTCCCGCCTGCTCCTGGCATGACGCCGAGTCCGACTTCCGGGAATCCAAACTGTGTCTCGGGATCTGCGTAGATTAAATCACAAGCGAGTGCCAGTTCAAAACCGCCGCCAAGGACGAACCCATGGACACCTGCGATGATCGGCTTTTTGATTCGGCTGATCCGGTCCCAGTCCGCGAACGGATCGAGGAGTTCCATCGAGATCGGTGTCGCCTCGAGCATCTCCTCGATATCGGCGCCCGCTGAGAACGATTTTCCATTTCCGGTCAAGACGATGACCGTCACCCGTTCGTCTCGGTCGAACGTCTCCATCGCCTCGACGATTTCCCGGACCATCGTTCGGTTCAGCGCATTGTATCGTGCCGTTCGGTCGAGTCGAATCCGACCGATCCGATCGACCATTTCCGTCTTAACGTACTGTTGTGTCGGCATGGACATCTTCACCAATCATCAATGTGACGAGATCCCCCGCAAAGCTCATCAAGTCTTTCCCGGACGCTTTTCCTTCGAGCGAACGCATACCTGCTTGCATCGCTTCCTGACTTTCATAGACCATCTCGCACATCAAGTAATACTTTCCGTCTCCGCCCATTGGTGAACCGACGATTTTCGTGACATTCATTTCTTGCAGTCCTGGAATTTTTGCTGTCAATGGACCATGGACCTCAAAGTAGTGCTGATCGAATGCTTCCTTGTTTTCTGGATGTTTGTACAGTGCGATTAATTTTGCCATCTTGATTACCTTCCTTCACATGAGAGTAGAGACGGGTTTCATCGCCTCGAATGGATTTTTACACGATTTACAGTAGAGAATACTTCGACATGCTGTCGGTCCGAATAAGTTTTCCATCGTCACATACGTCGATCCACAATACGGACAGTCAATCTCCCACTTCCCTTGCTCAAACCGAGGAGGAGCGATACCGAATTCCTTCAATCCTTGCATGCCTTGTTCCGTGATCCGGTCTGATGTCCACGGTGGATCAAACCGGAACTGGACGTCGACCTGTTCGACATTTGGAATCACCTGCAAGGCAGATTCGGTGTTTTTTTTAATGATTTCAAGCGCCGGGCAACCGAGAAACGTCGGGAGAAGCGTGACGCGCACCAGGTAACCATGCTCCGTCGCTTCCGCGTCCATCGTCTCGACCATGCCAAGATCTAAAATACTGACGCTATCAATTTCCGGATCCTTCACCCCGTTCAGGGCTTCCCGGATTGCATCCTGGAGTGTCGTCGTCATGCTTCCCTCTCCTTTCACCACGTCGCGGTCTGATCAATCAAGTAGACTTCTCCGAGTGTCGCAAGCGCGTCATTCAAATCTTCCGTGTGATCGCCGTCCCGCCCGTTACGCGTCATCTGCATTTCCGGAAGCGTCACGTTCAATTCGACGAGTAACGGTGTGATCGTCTGATACCAACGATCGAGTAAAATCCCTTGCCCTTCGATCAACCGCATCTCTTCGATCAATTGACCGTGTTCGCCATAATCGAACATGTCACCGAAGTCATAGAGGACTTTTTCTAGGGCTGCATCCATCTTCTGCCGCGCCGTCTCCGTCGATTGATAAAGCTGGGTGAACCACGTTTGCCAGTGCAGCAAATGATAGTACAATTCCATGTTGATCTTGACGGCAGCCGTAGCGAGTGGCTCGTAACTGCTCGACTTCAAAGCATCAATCCGAATCTTTTTCGCGACCGTGTAGCAATAGTTCCGTACGACGGCGAATGCCCAGTCATATTCAGGCTTCTCCATGTAGTAGCCAGGTCCGTTGACACGTTCGACGAGAATCGAATTCTTTCGTTCATGCGCCAGTCGGACATGAGCTAATGCATCAGCATTTCCTTCGCCGAGTTCTTCGAGGAGTTGGTAATACATCGCCGCGTGTCCCATCGAATCTTGCGCAATCGACGAGGAAGCGACGTCCTCTTCGATATGCGGTGCGAGTCCGAGCCATTCCGAACCACGATACGCGTAAAGGAAATCATCATCCGCGAGTTGATAGAGTAAGGAAGCGAGTACCGTCCGTTCTTGTTCCGTCATTTGGAATCGCCTCCTTGCCAAGACATGATCTCTTTTTCATCGAGCATCTGTTGCTCGTAATGACGCCATTTTTTCTTCAAGTAGCCGTATCCTTTCGTTGTCCGGTAGTCCTTATTATCGAGGCGTTGGAGCATCTGCTTCTCATCGGGTGATAAACCACGGATATCTTCGCGTTTGACGACCCAAATGTCGACGACCGGTTCCCGGCGCATGAAGTTTTCTTGCGCCATCAACAGTGCCATCTCCTTGTTCGGAGCGAGCAAGCTGAATTGATGGGTGAACGCCGCGTTCGGCGTCCGTTTGCTAAAGACTTCGAATTCATGATAAAACGTCTCGTTCATCGTGCTTTCCCCTCTCATGCCTTCGTTTCAGCGAGTGCATCCCGTACCCAGGCGTTATTTTCGTAAGATGTCCGGCGCAGATCCAGTCGCTCTTTCGAACGTGGTCCTCCCCCTTGGATGATTGTCTTGAATTTTGTCCAGTCTGGCTGCGCATATTCCCATTGCCCTGTCTCTTCATCAAAACGTAACGTCGGGTCTGGAATGACGAGTCCGAGTGAACGAATCCGTGGCACGTACTTCGTAAAGAAGTTTTGTCGGAGCTCTTCATTCGTTTTCGTCCGAATCTTATAAGCGATCGTCACGTCCTGTTTTGATGTCCCGGTCGTCTCTTTCGAGGCTGGTCCAAAGAACATCAACAAGGATTCCCACCACTCATCCAGTGATTCCTGAATCATCGCCCGCTGTTCCGGTGTTCCTTCCGCGAGTGCCATGATGATCGACTCTCCGTGTTGCGCATGGAAGACCTCTTCCGCACAGATTCGTTGCAAAGCCCGTGCGTAAGGACCGTACGAAGCCCCGAGCATGTTTGTCTGCGTGATGATCGCCGCGCCATCGACGAGCCAACCGATCATCCCGGCATCGGCCCATGACCGCGTCGGCATGTGGAAGACGTTGTGGAACTTCAATCGTCCCGTGAACAAATCATCCATCAAATCCCCGCGCGTCTTGCCATATGGCTTCATCAAATCCTCGACGACACGAAGTAACAGTTGCCCGTGTCCCATCTCATCCTGGACCTTCGCCATGATGCCGAGCTTCCGGCGAAGTGATGGTGCTTTTGGAACCCATTCTTTTTCCGGAAGCGCACCCATGATTTCACTGATACCATGCATCGAAATCAATTTAATTAGCGTGTCCCGGTAAAAATCAGGCATCCAGTCATCGGCTTCGATCTTTTCACCTTGCTCGATTCGTTCCTTGAAGCGTGCTAATTTTTCTTCTTCCGTCAGTTGGACGGGTTCGAACAGTTGTGTTGCATCATACATGCTAGTTCCTCCTTTGAATCAGACGAGTGATGTCGAGCGTCGATCAACGATCCGAACGGCTTTCCCTTCCGATCGTGGTAACCCTTGGTGCGGGTGACAGACGAGATCAATGGAAATGAGGCATTCCGACTTGATGGCGTCACATATCGAACGCATTTGTCGCTCCGAGATGTTTTCGAATTCGATATGTAGCTCAACGGCATCGAGTCCTGCTTTACGCACGAGATGAATTTGATAATGCGGCGTCACGTCCGGTTGTTGGAGTAAGACCCGCTCGATTTCTGACGGGAAGACGTTGACCCCTCGGATAATCAGCATGTCGTCCGTTCGCCCTTTGACACGTGACATCCGTGTCGTCGTCCGACCACAAGCACACGCTTCGTGCGTGATCGATGCTAAGTCACCTGTCCGGTAACGAATTATTGGAAGCGCTTTCTTTTTCAAGCTTGTAAAAACGAGTTCCCCGACCATGCCATCTGGTACCGGTTCCCCCGTAACGGGATCGACGACTTCCGTAATGAATAAGTCATCCATGATATGCAGACCTGCCTGCTCCTGACATTCCATCGCGACACCTGGTCCCATGATTTCACTGAGTCCATAAATATCGAATGCCTGTAGATCAAAGGTCTGTTCGAGTGTCTGACGCATCTCTTCCGACCAGGGTTCAGCTCCGAAGATGCCGTAACGCATGCTTGTCTTTCGTGGATCGATGCCCCGCTCGATCATGCGTTCTGCTAATCGCAAGATATAAGAAGGTGTCCCACAGATGCCATCCGGTCGGAAATCCTCGATCAATGTGATTTGGCGATCCGTATTGCCGCCGGAAATCGGCAAGATTGTCATACCTAGTTTTTCAGCACCTGCATGAAGACCGAGTCCACCTGTGAACAGTCCGTAGCCGTATGCATTGTGCAACAAGTCGGCTGATGATCCACCGGCTAAGACTAAGCTACGTGCCACGGCACCTGCCCAGTCGTCTAAATCTTCTTGCGTATACCCGACGACGGTCGGTTTACCACTCGTACCAGACGAGGCGTGAATTCGGGTGACCTGTTCTCGTTCGACGGCAAATAGCCCGAACGGATAATGATCGCGTAAATCTTGTTTACGTGTGAAGGGAAACTTTCGTAGATCCTCAATCGTTTGAAAGTCATTCGCTGTCATCTGTAAGGCCTGGAGGCGTTCTTGATAGAACGGGACACGCGTGACGTGTTCCATCGTTTGACGCAATTGCTCCATCTGTAGCTGCTCCCGCGTTTGAGCATCCATCGTTTCGTGATGTTGATCGTACATACCTGCACCTCCTCATCATGTATACAATAATAAAACGGTCGTTTATTTTTAGTTATATGTTTAACGTACGACACGTTCACAATGTTGTCAATCTTGTTTTGTTAAATGCTCCCAAACGATTCTCACTTTATCACTTCAACGCACTTTATCAATAAAATAATTGGCTTAGAACAAGAGATTTCATGATAGACAGTCTTTTTTTGGAAAATATTTCTGAAATGATTTGCTCATTTTGTAACGGGTTGATAAAATATCGTGTGACAAGTGTTATACTATTTTTGGTAAGACCACTTAATTGAATAAAGATTCGGTGTTGTGAAAGGGGATCACGATGAAACTAGGATTAGCTGTCGGGGATACAGCAGAGATTCAAGCGGTCGTCTCAGAAGATATGTTTGCACGATTTGAAGGTCAGCTCGTTCATCCTGCATACTCCACCGTTTCGATGGTTTATCACATGGAATGGGCAGCACGTCAACTGATTTTGCCTTACTTAGAAGCTGGTGAAGAAGGTGTCGGGGGTGCAGTTTCACTGAAGCATCTTGGTATGGCAGCTGAAGGAACACGATTGATCGTTACCGCTACAGTAACTGCGATGACATCACGTCGCGTTGATGCTAGCATCGAAGTCCGAGACGGACAAACGATCATCGGTACAGGGGAAGTCACACAATTCATTTTAGAAAAAAGCCGGATTCAAGAAAAATTACAAAATAACGTTCCAACAAAATGAAAGCGCTTACTTATATTTGATAGAGGAGGACTCTACTATGAACATGTTAAATCCATCTACAAATCCAACGCTCTCGATCATGGAAAAAATCGCTGGTCACGAACAAGTCGTCTTTTGCAACGATCCTGTCTCGGGGTTACAAGCCATCATCGCGATTCACGATACGACGCTCGGTCCTGCTCTCGGCGGATGTCGAATGGCGCCTTACGCTTCTGTTGATGAAGCACTCGACGATGTGCTGCGTTTGTCACGCGGTATGACGTATAAATGCGCTGCCGCTGACGTTGATTTCGGTGGTGGTAAAGCTGTCATCATCGGTAATCCAGCGACGGATAAATCACCGGAGCTTTTCCGTGCTTTCGGTCGCTTCGTCGATTCGCTTGGTGGTCGGTTCTACACGGGAACAGACATGGGCACGACGATGGATGATTTCGTCCATGCTAGCCGAGAAACATCACGGATCGTCGGCATTCCGGAAGCATTTGGTGGTAGTGGTGATTCATCGATTCCGACGGCTGAAGGTGTCGTTTACGGGCTTCGAGCGACGATCGAGACGCTCTTCGGTTCAGACGACTTAAGTCGGGCAACCTATGCGATCCAAGGACTCGGAAAAGTCGGCTTTAAGGTCGCAGAACAACTGTTGCTCGCAGGGGCGACGATTTATGTCTCTGACGTCAATGAAGCCGCACTCGCAGCAATCGTAACCCAAGCTGAAATGGCTCCTGGCACGGTTCGCGTCGTCTCGCCTCACGAAATCCATCTGACGGATGCTGATATTTTTGTTCCGTGTGCATACGGTGGTGTCATTCACGCCCAAAATATTGCTCTCTTACCGTGCAAAGCCATCTGTGGTTCGGCGAACAACCAACTCGCGGAAGAACAACTTGCTCACGTCTTGATGGATCGCGGCATCTTATATGCCCCAGACTATATCGTCAATGGTGGTGGTCTGATCCAAGTAGCAGACGAACTCTATGGAGCGAATCATGAACGGGTTCTCTTAAAGACACGCCACATCTACGACGCAGTGCTCGAAGTCTTCAAGGAGTCGCAAGCAGAAAACATCACAACGGTCGAAGCGGCGAACCGGATGTGTGAAAAACGGATGCAGATCCGAGCGAAGCATAACAACATTTTCACGAACACGACAAAACCAAAATGGGATATCCGTAACCACTGAAGGAGGGACTGACATGGAGCAACATTTTCCGATTCAACGCATCATCGATGAAGAAGGTCGTCTCATCGACGCATCAAAAGAACACGATCTGACAAAAGAGCTCGCCCTCACCCTGTATGAACAGATGCACCGAATTCGGACGTTCGACCGGAAAGCGATTAACCTACAACGTCAAGGGCGCCTCGGCACTTATGCACCGTTCGAAGGACAAGAAGCCGCTCAAGTCGGTAGTGCACTCGCGTTGTCCGATCAAGACTGGTTATTTCCGACGTACCGGGATCATGGTGCGACATTGACGTTTGGCGCTGACATGGTTCGGACGCTGCTCTACTGGAACGGTCGTGTCGAAGGTTGTGTTCCGTCTGAGAAACACATCTTCCCTCCTGCCGTTCCAATTGCAACGCAAATTCCGCATGCCGTCGGTGCCGCGTGGGCTGAAAAACGAAAAGGTACGAAGAATGTCGCTGTCGCCTACTTTGGTGACGGGGCGACGTCTGAAGGCGATTTCCATGAAGGAATGAACTTCGCAAGCGTCTTCCAAGCACCAGTCATCCTCTTTAACCAAAATAATCAGTTCGCGATCTCTGTTCCGATCGAAAAACAGATGCATTCTGAGACGATTGCGCAAAAAGCGATTGCCTACGGGATGCCGAGTGTTCGGATTGATGGAAATGATGCCTTTGCCGTCTATTTTACGATGCAAGCAGCCGTTGAACGTGCCCGCTCTGGTGGTGGACCAACATTGATCGAAGCTGTCACGTGGCGGTTTGGTGCCCATACGACAGCAGATGATCCAACGAAATACCGGGATCAAGCCCGCTCGCGTGACCGGGTCGATCCGCTCGATCGACTCGAACAATTCCTAAAACACCAAGGCTATTTTGACGAAACGTGGATGCAACAGCTGCAGGAACGGCATCAAACAGAAGTCGAAGCGGCAGTAGCTGCGATGGAGCAATTCAAGGCACCAGATGTCAATGATCTGTTCGATCATACGTACGCGACCTTACCGGTTGATGTCCAGCAACAAAAAGAAGCGTATCTGCTAGCAAGGGGGAAATGAGATGGCAACACCAATCAATCGTCAAACAGAGATGACACTCGTTCAAGCTGTCACGGATGCCCTGCGGACAAAATTGTCGGAGGATAAGACAACGCTCGTTCTTGGAGAAGACGTCGGAAAAAACGGTGGTGTCTTCCGAGCGACAGACGGCTTACAGGAAGAGTTCGGGGAAGACCGGATCGTCGATACACCGCTTAGCGAAGCTGGCATCGTCGGTACGTCGATCGGTCTTGCCATCAATGGCTTTAAACCGATCGTCGAGATTCAATTTCTCGGCTTCATCTACCCTGCCTATGAACAAATCATGACGCACGTCTCCCGTATCCGGATGCGGACGATGGGACGGTACAGTGTGCCGATGGTCATCCGTGCGCCTTATGGTGCCGGCATCCGGGCACCGGAAATCCATTCCGACAGCACAGAAGCGCTCTTTACATCGATGCCTGGTCTCAAGGTTGTCTGCCCGGCAACACCGTACGATGCAAAAGGGTTGTTGATTGCTGCGATTGAAGATCCAGATCCTGTTTTGTTCCTCGAGTCGATGCGCAGTTACCGCTCATTCAAGGAAGTCGTACCGAGCGAATCCTATACCGTTGAGATCGGAAAAGCGCGCTGCGTCAGTGAAGGGACGGACGTGACATTGATCGCTTGGGGAGCAATGGTTCAAGTAGCCCAAAAGGCAGCAACGGTTGCACAGGAACGCGGGATTTCTTGCGAAGTCCTCGACTTACGGACGCTTTATCCATTTGACCGGGAAACGATTGCTGCTTCCGTTCAAAAGACGGGTCGTGCCGTCATCGTCCATGAAGCCGCAGCAATGGGTGGTCTCGGTAATGATCTCGTGACTTTGATTAATGATACGGCGTTTCTTTATTTACGGGCACCGATTGCCCGCGTGACCGGTTTTGATGTTCCGGTCCCGCTGTTCGCCCTCGAAGACCATTACATTCCGACGCCAGAACGTGTCCTTGCGACGATTCAGCGTACGGTCGAGTTTTAAGGAGCTGAATGCCATGATCGAAGTTAAATTGCATGATGTCGGTGAAGGAATGACAGAAGGTGAAATCGCCCATTATCTCGTTCAAGTCGGAGACCATGTCACGACGGATCAACCAGTCGTCGAGGTTGCGACCGATAAGATGGTCGCCGAACTACCGGCTCCCGTTTCCGGAATCGTCAAGGAAATCATCATCCCGGTCGGTCAGACGGTGCAAGTCGGTACGACGTTATTGCACATCGAAGCAAGTAACGCTTCCGACATGCCAGTCGCGGTAACACCGGAAGCGTCGCCCGCTCCTGAACCAGCATTGGTTGCTGTCACCGCCCCACCTGTTCAAGTTTCTCCAGCAAAACGGGTCCTTGCGACACCCTATACACGAAAAATCGCTCGTGATCACGGGATTGATATCGAAACTGTCACGGCTTCCGATCCATCAGGTCGTGTCTCCGAGGACGATGTGCTTCGCTTCGTCCAGACTGCTACTGCTCCACAAGAATCAGTTGCGCCGATCATTGAAGAGGTCACGTACCAAGAGACCTCACCGGAAACGATTCCGTTCCGCGGCATTCGCAAGCAAATCGCGAAAAAAATGACCCAGTCGCTGTACACGATTCCCCATGTCACTCACTTCGAAGAAGTCGATATGACGCGTTTGCTTGCACTACGTGCCGAATGGAAAGCAGCTGGACGAAACATCAACGTCAACGCCTTCTTCATCAAAGCCTTGATTGTTGCCTTAAAAGAGTATCCTGTCTTTCATGCCAAACTCGATGAAACAAATGCATGTATTCGATTAGAGCAGGATTTCCACTTTGGCATGGCAACCGAAACATCGGACGGGTTGATGGTTCCGGTCATCCGTCATGCCGATCAGCTCTCACTGACGGAACTGCATGAACAATTGGTCGCGTTGCAACAACGTGCTCAAAACGGTGCCTTGCGCGCAGCGGACTTAAAACCAAGCACTTTTACGATGAGTAATGTGGGTCCGCTCGGCAGTACGGGAGCAACACCGATCATCAACTATCCGGAGACAGCACTGATTGCCTTCCATAAGACGAAAAAACGAGCCTGTGTCGATGAGAATGATCAAATCGTCGTTCGCTCGATGATGAATTTGTCGATGTCGTTCGATCATCGTGTCGCAGACGGGGCAACGGCTGTTGCCTTTACGAACCGATTCGTGTCACTGATTGAACATCCGACTACCCTACTTCTGGAGTTGATCTAACATGGTTGTTGGCGAACTTACACAAGAACGGGATCTTCTGATCATCGGTGGAGGTCCCGCAGGTTACACGGCAGCGATCCGTGCTGCACAAGGCGGTCGAAACGTTACATTGATTGAACAAGCTGAACTCGGTGGACTTTGTCTGAACCGAGGCTGTATCCCGTCCAAGGTCTATGCGCATGCGGCAGAAGAGATGTTACGCTTGCCGCATCTTGAAGACCTTGGATTCACCGCCCCTGCTGTCCATGATTTCAGTAAACTGAATGCTTACCGGAATCGTGTCGTGCAACAATTACGTCAAGGAGTGGTCGCCCTCTGTCAGGCGAACCAGATTGAGCATATCTCTGGTGCAGCCTCCTTCCTGTCAGAGGACCGGATCGGCGTCGAGTCGGGACATCAGTTCGATACGTACCGGTTCCAGGACGTCATCATTGCGACCGGTAGTCACAGCATCCAGCACGAGGAAGCGTGCCGTTTGAATGCCGAACAGCTTTATCAACTCGAGCAACTACCAGAGAGCTTATTGATCATTGGATCTGACACGTTAGCACTCGAAGCGGCCGCCTGTTTCCATGCACTTGGGACAGAGGTGACGTTGTTCGCGGATCAATTCTCACTCGAACCTAGCCTTGAAAAGGAACTGAAGCGGACATTCAAAAAACAAAAAATCCGTCTCGTGTCGGATGTCGTGACACGTATCGAGGCTTCATCGGACGCGACCGTCACCGTCATGAAAAACGGAGAAGAAGTCGCCTATCAGGGTGCCTATCTGTTCCAGTCTCTTTCCCGGATCCCGAACAGTTTGACACTCGGTCTCGAACGGATCGGTGTGACGCTTGCAGAAGACGGGACGATTCCAGTTGACGCAACTGGACGAACGAATCAACCGCATATTTACGCAATCGGTGATGTGACACCAGGTCCACAGCTCGCCATCCGTGCGATTCATGAAGCGAAGCGAACGGCAGCTCACTTGTCTGGTCAAGACGTCGATCCGACGACACCGTATTACCCGACGGTTCTACGGACCTTCCCACCGATTGCTTCGGTCGGGATGACAGAACAAGAAGCGGTCGAAGCCGGACATGCTGTTCAGAGCGGACAGTTCCCGCTGAATGCAAACGGAGCGACGACGATCGAAGGTGGCAGTGGGTTCGTCAAGGTCATCGCTGACGAGCAGACATCACTGATCCTTGGTATTCACATGATCGGGGACGATGCTCATCGTCTCGTCGGACAATTCACCCAAGCGCTGGAACTGACAGCAAAACGGGAGGATCTCCTCTTCCCTGTCATGGCCCATCCGAGTCGAAGCGAAGCCTTGACGGAATCGATGGAAGCCTTATTTGGTCAATCGATCCATCTTCCACCACGTCAACAAGTCGGTTCGCGCGCGTAATCAAAAAGAGGTGCCTCTGCGTCAGAAGCACCTCTTTTGGATTCATCACTTCATTTCGCGTAGAAAGGAAAACATGTCATGGAACTGTACTTCACTCGTTTGCACTGGAATACGCATACGTTTCCGGTCGCTGCTACAGCAGATGGTCTCTGTTATGTTGGCGCTTGGGATGAACCGGAGGATGTATTCGACGACTGGTCGCGGAAACACTTCCCCCGAGCCGATCGGATTGCTTCTGATACCGCGCTTGCTCTGTATACGGAGCAGCTACTAGCTTATCTAAATCAACAGTCGACGACACTGTCCTTTCCAATCGCTCCAGTCGGTACCCCGTTTCAACTTGAAGTCTGGCATGCTTTACGCGCGGTACCGTACGGTCAAACCGCCACCTACTCCGATATCGCGGAACGTCTCTTCCGGCCGAACGCGACTCGCGCAATTGGCACAGCAATCGGGAAAAATCGATTACTGCTTGCGATCCCATGTCACCGGATCATTGGCAAAAAAGGCGATCTGCTCGGCTATCATGGCGGTCTGAATATGAAGCGGACACTACTCGCGCTCGAGCAACGCCTCTGATTCTCGTCCCTCTTCGCTGAAAGATAGAGCGAACAGAATCCCGAACGGGTCGCGGACTTGCGCATACCAACCTCCAAAGTCTGCTACCGCAAGGGGTGTGACGATTTGACCGTCTGTCGTTAATTGCAGATACACTTGCTCGAGCTCTTCAAGCGACGTAAAAGTCAACAACAGATGGAGCGAAGAAGAGGTATTCGGTGCGTCACCCTCGTCCCAGAGCATCAATTCAAACGCACCATTGGATAAATGTGCGTGGTAGACGGTATCTCCCGCTTCATCCAGTAAGAGACGACGACGTGTCATCGCAAATACGTTTTCGTAGTACACGATCGCCTGCTTGGCTTGTCCCGAAAAAACGAGACAAGGAGTAGCGGCATACTGCATGAAAAGCCCTCCTTTCATTATGCTTTAGTATCATCTTTCGCACTTTTCTTCCCGATTTCCTTCTATACACAAAAAGCCCCACTTTCCTGTCCAACCGGACATGGAAAATGGGGCTTTTTTCAAGAAACTACACCAAAGCGATAAGTTGTTTTCCAGTGATAGGTTTCACCGGGTGACAACAAGATTGATGGAAAAGCAGATTCATGGACTGCATTCGGATGGACTTGTGCTTCAAGGCATAGACCAAGTGATGGTCGAGCCGGAACACCATGAACCGTATAATCAGTCAGCAGTTGCGTTCCAGTATAGAGCACGACCGCCGGCTGATTCGTTGTCACGTCGACGAAACGACCGGACACCGGATCTTCAAGTCGAAGTGTGTCATCCCGTAATACGAAGGGATGATCATAGCCGTTTCCAACTGCAATCGTCTCGGGATGCTCAAGCGTAATCCCGTCACGAATCGACTGACCGTTTCGGAAATCGAACGGGGTTCCGGAGACGTCCCGTTGTTCCCCTGTCGGCAAGCCGTCTGGCTGGACCGGTAAGTAGCAGTCGCTTGGTAACGTCAAGACATGATCCAACACATCCCGCTTCGCATTTCCCGATAAGTTGAAGTACGTATGATTCGTCAGATTGAGGGGTGTCGTCTGATCCGTCACGGCCGTCATCTCAAGCGTCAGTGTCGTTCCCTCTAATCGATAATACACGTCGAGTGTGACCGTTCCCGGATAACCTTCTTCTCCATCCGGACTGTTCAAGCGCAAATGGAACAATGTATCCGTCGCTTCAATGACATCGAACCATGCTTGATCGAATCCGTGAATCCCCCCATGCAGATGATTCGCACCGTCGTTTGCGACGAGCGGATAGACCTCTCCCGCTACTTCGAAGCGTGCTTGTCCGATTCGACCAGCGACGCGTCCGACGATTGCCCCGAAGTAAGGCGAATGCTGTTGATAATCTTTCACCGTTTCAAGACCGAGGACGACACTTTCCAAATGCCCCTCCCGATCAGTCGTCCGGATATCTTGGATGATGCCGCCGTAGTTCCAGAGTGTCACTTCGATGCCTTCCTGGCGTAACGTATGTCGGATCAACTCTTTCTCAAGTAGTTGTGTCATCGTTGTTCCTCCACCGGTTGGCGCGTCACGAGTTGAACGAATCGTCCGAACGCCGCCTGACCTGCTTCCGTCTGTTTAAAGACGCCACAGTCCTCGAGACCACGTACGAATTTCGCAGCGACCGCTTGCTCGACGTACATCGTGACATCTTGACCGTCATACGCTTGTTTTAGTTCTTGCGCCCAGTCAGCATGCGCGACTGCCACTTCGTCGACTTCACCTGTGATGAACTGTTCGACCTGTTGCAACTCTTGAAGCAGGCGTGCCGGTAAGACTGCCAGTCCCATCACTTCGATCAAACCGATATTTTCCCGTTTGATGTGGTGAATATCGGCATGCGTATGGAAAATACCGTCCGGATGTTCTGCTGACGTCCGGTTGTTCCGTAAGACGAGATCGAGCTCGAATTGTCCATCACGTTGACGGGCGATCGGCGTCACCGTATTGTGTCGCGTCTCACCGGTATGTGAACGGATCTCTTGGCTCTCATCCGTATACGTCAACCACGTCTCATAAACGGTCGTCGCAGCATCGAGTAGTGCCGACGCATCTTCACTCTTCAGACGCAACACACTCAGTGGCCAGTGTAAGGTTTCGCCAGTGACTGTCGGCTGATCCGGGAACGTAAAGGATGTTAATGCGTTTGCCCGGTCCATCGCAAACGTATAGCGTCCACCTTGATAATGATCATGCGTCAGAATCGATCCACCGACGATCGGCAGGTCCGCATTCGAACCAGCAAAGTAATGTGGGAACTGCTCGACGAAGGCGAGCAGACGTGCAAACGCATCCCGATTAATGACCATGTCACGATGTTCCTGCGACAAGATGATGCTATGTTCGTTGTAATAGACGTATGGTGAATACTGCAATGCCCACGATTCTTCCGTCAGCGTCAGCGGAACGATTCGGTGGTTCGCACGGGCTGGATGATTCGCACGCCCCGCGTAGCCAACGTTTTCGACGCACAACAGACACGTTGGATAGTTCGACGCCGTTGGTGCCTCCGTCCGAGCTGCTGCGATTTCACGTGGATCTTTTTCCGGCTTCGATAAGTTGATCGTGACATCAATCGTCCCGTAAGCCGTATCCGCTTGATAGCGTTTATTCTTAGCAATTCGTTTTGTTTGGATGTAGTTACTCGCTTGGCTCAGTTGATAAAAGTAATCCGTCGCCGCTACTGGTGATTCAGCGTACAGACGCCGGAATGTCGCTGTCACGTCAGACGGACGGGCGACGAAGACATCCATCACGTCTGCAGCAAACTGTTCTTTATCCTCAAGGCGCGCCGGTAGCTGTCCGCTTGTGATCAACACTTCAATCATGTCGTCCAAAATATCCGGAATTGGACGTGATGGTACGTCTGCCTGTTCTTCATAATCGGCTTGACCAATTTGTGCTAGAATTCGATTTCGGGCATAGATCGCATCTTCCGGTTCAATCAAGCGTTCCTGGATCGCTTGTGCTACTAACTGTTGGATGAGTTCATTCATCGCCGTCACTCTCCTCTTTCTGTCTCTCTATTAACGAACGCTCGTCCGGTATCCTTCTGGGTTGTGCGCATGCCAATTCCAAGCATCACGGATGATCGTTTCGATATCGGTGCGTTGTGGTATCCAGCCGAGAACTTCTTTTGCTTTGGCGGATCCAGCGATTAAGATACTCGGATCCCCTGCACGACGTTCAATGATTCGTTCCGGAATCGGATGTCCCGTCACGCGACGTGCAGCTTCGATGATTTCCCGAACAGAGAACCCTTGGCTCGAACCAAGATTAAAGACTGTGCTATCGTTTCCGTCCGCCAAGTAATCGAGTGCCCGTACGTGGGCATCAATCAAGTCCTCGACATGGATGTAGTCGCGGATGCAGGTACCATCTGGTGTTCGATAATCATCACCGTAGATCGAAATTTCTGCCCGTTGTCGGTTAGCGACTTCAAGGACGAGTGGAATCAAATGTGTTTCCGGTGTGTGGTCTTCTCCGATTTCCCCCGTTGTACGCGCACCGGCGACATTGAAGTAACGTAACGCGACGTAACGTAAGCCATACGCTTGTTCAGACCAGCGCATCATCTTCTCCATCATCAACTTCGTCTCGCCATATGCATTCGTCGGACTCGTTTCCGCTGTTTCAAGAATCGGCATCTGTTCCTGTTCACCGTACGTTGCTGCCGTCGAAGAGAAGACGATCTGTTTGATGTCGTGAGCAATCATCGCTTCGAGCAACACTTGTGTACCATAGACGTTGTTGTCAAAGTAGCGTAATGGTTCTGCCATCGACTCTCCAACGAGTGAGAAGGCAGCGAAATGAACGACTTGTTCAATCGTCTCTTCCGTAAAGACGCGATCGAGAAAAGCACGATCGCGTATATCTCCTTCATATAAACGTGCTTGCGGGTGAACCGCTTCACGATGACCGGATTGCAGATGGTCGATGACGACGACATCCTTTCCGGCATCAATCAATTGATAGACGGCATGGGAGCCGATATAACCAGCTCCACCTACGACTAACGTTGCCATTTAGATGACCTCCCGTTCGATTTCACGTGCTCCGTCACCGACCGTCGCCGTATAGAACGTCGCCGGGTATCCGATCCGTGCTTCATAGTGTTCGCCGACAGATTGTTTGAACGCATCGACTACCTCGTCTTCAACGATCGCAATCGCACAGCCACCAAAACCAGCACCTGTCATCCGTGCGCCGAGTACGCCCGGTTGCTCCCAAGCGGCTTCGACGAGTGTATCGAGTTCAATCCCTGTCACTTCATAATCTTCCCGTAACGAGACGTGTGACGCATTCATCAACTGACCGAACGTCGTCAGTTCTCCCGCTTCGAGTGCCGCTAGCGCCTGAAGCGTTCGTTCATTTTCTGAAATCGCATGGCGAGCGCGACGCATCAAGATTTCTTCTTCCCACGCCACTTTTGCGAATTCTGACGTCGTCCATTGTCCGAGTGCTTCCCGTGGCGTGAATTGATTGAGATAAGCGAGTGCTGCTTCACACTCTGCACGGCGTTCATTGTATTTTGAATCCGCTAGTTCACGGCGTTTGTTCGTATTCATGATGATGATCGTATATCCTGTCAAATCGAGTGGGGCATACGTATAATCGAGCGTCTCACAATCGAGCAACAATCCCGCTCCTGCTTTTCCCATACCGATCGCAAATTGATCCATGATGCCACTGTTGACGCCAATATAACGGTTTTCGACTTGTTGACCGAACCGGACGAGATCAAGACGTGGAATCTCTAATCCGTATAATCGATCGAGCAAGACACCAATGACGAGTTCAAGCGAAGCCGATGATGAAAGACCTGCCCCGTTCGGGATGTCACCTTGAATCAGGATGTCACATCCCGTATCGATTCGGTATCCTGCTTCCTGTAAGACTGTAATCATACCCTTCGCATAGTTCGCCCAACCGTGCGTCGCGTCATACGCAAGTTCGTCGAGCGCGACTTCGATGATGCCGTCTTGCTCGAAATTCAGTGAGTAGAAGCGGAAGCGTTGATCGTCTCGTTTTCGTGCGATTGCATGCGTACCGAACGTCAACGCACATGGAAAGACGTGACCGCCATTGTAATCCGTATGTTCGCCGATTAAGTTGATCCGTCCTGGTGCAAAGAAGCGATGCGTCGACGGTAAGCCAAACCGCTGTTCAAATTGTTCTTCTAACGTCTGGTCTGTCATACGATCGTCTCCTTTGATTCGAGTAGTGAGAGCGCACGGTGGACTGGCTGAATCCGCAAGCAGCGGGCTTCATAGTCCGTCGTGTATGAGAATGTTAAGCCTTGCTGCATCAAGTAAGCGCCGCTTAACGTCCGGTCCTCGACTTGATAACGCATTGCTGGGTCGAGTCCTTTTAGCTTGAAGTGATACTGATGTGTTCCGTATTGTCGAAGTGGCGCGATCGCAAGTAGAACCGTTTCTTCTTCTGATGTATACTGCATGACGCTTGGCGTCTGTTGTGTAAAAGCAGATAAGCGATACTGGATACCGCGTTGAATCGTCGGACGAATCGCTTGATATGTCTCGATCCAGCCTTTTGCTTCCGCAAGTTCATCCGTTGACCATTCGCTTAAGTTACCACCAATGCCGAGTGTGCCTTGCATCGAGGAGACAAAGCGTGTTGCAAGCGGTACGTTGCGTCCATTTAACCAGTTCGGTCCGTCCGTCACCCAACAGCTCATCATTTTCGCATTGTAAGCATACGAGAAGTCGTACTGAATTTGTAAGCGATCGAGTGGATCGGTGTTATCACTCGTCCAGACTTGTTCCGTCCGTGAGAGGATTCCAAGGTCAATCCGTCCGCCACCACCTGCACAGGCTTCAAAGTCGACCGTCGGATGCAAGCGACGTAATTCATCAAAGATTCGGTACAACGCATCGACGTGACGTTTCCATAATTCCTGTTGGCGATCCGTCTGGTCTTTTGGAACACCTGGTTCTGAAAAGGCGCGGTTCATGTCCCATTTGATGTAGTCGATCGCGTGACGTGTCAGCAAGTCGTCCATCATCTCGAGAATGAATTGCTCGACTTCTGGTAATCCGAGGTTTAAGACGTATTGATTCCGAGACGTCGTCCGGACTGCATCGCGCGCATGGTAAATCCAGTCTGGATGCGCCCGGTATAGATCAGAATCCGGATTGACCATCTCCGGTTCGACCCACAGACCGAATTGTAACCCTTGTTGTTTCACATACGAGATCAAAGGCTGAAGACCGTTCGGGAACTTTTCTCGATTGACATGCCAGTCACCGAGTCCCGCTTGATCGGTATGGCGTTCACCGAACCACCCGTCATCGACGACGAACAGTTCACAGCCGATTCCTGCTGCCAGATCAACGAGTTCACGTTGACCAGATTCCGTGACATCGAAATACGTCGCTTCCCATGAGTTATAAAGAACCGGACGATCGGTCGCACGTGGCATGATGACGTCACGCTGAAAGGCATGCGCATGGGCGCTCATATCCGCGAAACCGTCCGCATAGCCGATGTAGAACGTTGGTGTCGTCAACTGTTGTTGATGTGATAGTTTCCAACTGAAGTCAAACGGATTCATGCCACCTGATAGCTGAACGAAACCGAACGCATCTTGTTCGACGTGAATCGCCCAGTTACCGGAATAAGCAAAATGTCCGTAGACGACTTCACCGCCATCTTCTGTCGCGTCCTGCTCGAGTGCGAACCAAGGGTTCGCTTGGTGACTTGTCACTCCACGTCGACTTTCAATCGTCTGGCGCCCTGGTGTCACTGGTGTGATCTGTTTCTTGAACTCACCTGTCCACATGCCAGCGAAGTGATGCAGTTTTAAATTCGGTTGATGCCAGCGTCCCATCGCAAAGGACTGGGCTGCTGTTAAACGAACAGGTAATCGACCTGTGTTTTCAACGACAATCGAACGACCGATGATGTCGTAATCAGCGAACACTTCGTACTGAACCCCGACACGCATCTCCTGCAAGGGATCAAACAGCCAGAGTGTCAATTTCGTTTCCGTCTGTTCGGAGCGCTCAAACTGGAACTGGTGAATCCGCTGTCCATCCTCTCGTTCCGATTTCAAAGTTGGCTCCGTATACAACATCTCGCCGAATGGTACGAAATCGTACGTCGCGACGCCGTCTGGTGATTCAAACGAACTGTGCGCGACGACTGGACTCGGTAACGCTTTATAATCATCCCGGTATGGTAACTTGGCACCGAAATAGGTGTGAATCAGCTTACCGTTCGCACCGACCGTCACGACGTGAGCGACCCGTTTCCCTTCGACGACGAAACGACGTCCTGCTACTTCAAAGATTGCCATGGTTCTCTTCCTCCTTACGTCGTCAGAATCAGTGTCTCGAGTGGTGCGAGCCGGACCGTTCCACGATATGTCTCTTCATCTGTCAATACTTTATATGTGCCGTCCAAGTTAACGTCCCGTGCTTCTTTCGTGTCATGGTTCATCAAGAAGAGGAAATCGCGTTTTTCGCCGTGACGACGCACGATTTCGACTTGATCCGGCGCCTCGATCATCTCGATGCCGGCCTCCGTGAACGCTTGACGGTAAATCGTATCGATCATCGCGTCATCAATCGATGAGCCGATGTAGGTAATCATTCCTTTATAGGCATTGCGCGTCACAGCCGCTACACCCTCGTAGAACGTATCTTTATAAACAGCGAGCGTCTCCGCTGTCGTTGGTGTGATGAGATCACACCAGAGGCGGGCTGTTGAGGATTGTCCTGCCATCTCGCCGATGCCTGCCACCTGATGTTGCTGAACGGATTGGAGTGACTCGTATTCGTCGATCTCGATGCCCGCATACGGTGCGAACTTACCTGGTAACGTCGTCGGTACGACATGATTCCGTGCATCCTTCACGCCTGTCCGGTACGTGAAGATGACGTGACCGCCTTGTTCCATGTACGCAATCAAGGCGTCATCGAACGTTGGATTCGTTAAGAAATAGAGCGGAACGATGATCAGTTTATAACGAGATAGATCATCATCTGGGAAGACGATGTCGGTTGCGACTTGTTGACGAACCGCTCCACCATAGAAGCGGACGAACTCCGTCCGGAAATCAAACGCATCACTGTGTGGCTGGTGTGTCCACGCCCAGACGTTTTCTTGATCGAAATAGACACCGACTTTCGCGTCGTAACGGCTCGCGTTGATCTCATCGCCATACGTATTCAGTTCCGTCATGATCTGCTTGACTTCTTCGAATTTCCGTTTCGGTTTGCCATCATGATCGATGATACCGTGACAGAACTCCTCTGTTCCGAAATGAGCAGCCCGGAAGCGGAAGTAGACAATCGCTTCTGCTCCCCGCGCGACCGCTTGGTACGTCCAGAGGCGAATGTGTCCTGGTCGTGGCAAGTAACCAATTTTGCTCCAGCCCTGTGCGCCACTCAATTGCTCCATGACCCAGAACCCTTTTCCTTGCTTCGAAGAGCGGCAAAGATCGTGATCACTCGCCATCTTCTCGAACCGGTTCGGCTCAGGTAGTCCACCCCAGACTGGGTAGTTATCGAACGCCACGTAATCAAGGTCTTGCGCCATTTGTTGCTGATTGACCGCCATGTCACTGTAGACCAGGTTGTGCGTGATGAAGACGTTCTCTGGAATGTAGCGACGTAAGACATCGACTTGTAATTTGTTGTAGTACGTATAGCCGTCGGCACAGAAGCGATCGAAGTCGACGAGCAGTGATGGGTTGTGTTCCTGATAGACTTTACGCGGTACCGGGATTTGCTCCCACGCCGTGTACGTCTGACTCCAGAAGACGGTTCCCCACGCTTCGTTCAAGGCATCGAGCGTTCCGTAACGATTTTCTAACCAACGCTGAAAAGCAGCGCGGTCGACATCACCGTAAGAACGATCCGATTTCTCATGCCCGTATTCATTATCCGTTTGCCACCCGATGACACGAGGATGTTGACCGTAGCGTTTCGCCATCTCTTCCGTGATCTTGACGGATAGACGCTGGTACGTTTCGCTGTGGACCGTATAATGGCGACGGGCACCAAAGCTGATCGTCACACCGTTCTCATCGACCGGTAAGATTTCTGGATACTTCGTACATAACCAAGCCGGTGGTGTCGCAGTTGGTGTTCCGAGTACGATATCGAATCCTTCCGCACTCAAGCGTTCGATGACGTCATCCCAAAAGCTGAAGTCATAGACGCCTTCTTCCGGCTCCATCATCGACCAAGCGAATTCCGCGAGACGAACGACGTTGACGCCAAGTTCCTTCATCAGTCGGAAGTCTTCCTCCCATAGTGCTCGTGGTGTTTGTTCTGGATAATAATCGACTCCTAAATACATTGTGCTCCCCCTTACGCAAAAACAATTATTTTACTGCACCCGCCGTCATTCCTTTTTGGAAGAAACGTTGGAAGAAGATATAGAAGATCATCGTCGGTAAACTGATCAAAACAAGTGATGCGTAGATTTTTCCTGGATCCCCACCGAGCGCATCCTTGAAGAAACTTGGTGCCATCGTCACTGTCTGATAGGCAGGATCCGTCATGAACGTAAGAACCATCAAGTATTCGTTCCATGAGTTAAGGAACGCATAGATTAAAGCTGTTGCGAGCGCTGGTTTTGCGAGTGGTAGCATGACTTTGAAGAACACTTCAAGAATCGTCGCCCCATCGATATACGCCGCTTCCATCAGTTCGTTTGGTAGTTCATCGAAGTATCCTTTGATGAGCATTAGACCGAATGGTAAGAAGAACGCAACTTCCGCTCCGATCAGTCCCCAGTGGTTGTTCAGTCCGTCAAACGAACGGAGCGTGAAGAACAATGGAACGATCATCGAAGCGACGGGTAACATCAGACCCGCTAAGACCATGTTGAACAACAGGCGTTTTCCAGCAAACTCAAGTTTCGAGAAGGCAAACGCCGCGAATGCCAGAATCGTGATCGAGATGATGATCATGAAGAAGGCAACGAAGAAACTGTTGAAGACGAACGTTGGGAAGTTCGGGTTTTGTAGTGTCGCGATATAGTTGTCGAATCCATTGATTCGGAGACTCTCTTTGAACATGACGAAAATCGGGAATAACCAGACGATTGATGCCAGCACCAATACAAGGTTGATCATCCAGCGGCTTTTTTTAGATTCTACATCCATGGGTCGTTCCTCCTTAGTTATCCATTTTCTTTTGTACGCGCAATTGGAAGTACGTGATGAGCAGGGCAATCGTCAATAGGATGATGGCAACAGCACTCGAGTAACCGACTTCCTGTTGCAACATCGATTTCCGGAATAGATAAGTCGAAATGAACTCCGTCGACGATCCCGGTCCGCCGGCTGTCGTGATCCAGACTAAGTCAAACGTCTTCAGACCACCGATGACACCGAGGATCGAAAGTGTGAACGTCGTTCCTTTCAAGTTCGGGAAGACGATGCTCCACAGTGTCCGGAAGAATCCAGCTCCATCGATTTTTGCTGCTTCGAAGATTTCCTTCTCAATCGTCAACATCGCCATGTAGTACATGACCATTGAAGAACCCGTCCACTGGAAGATGTTGATTGCAATGACGGAATAAAGCGCGATGTCCGGATCACCGAGCCAGTTCTGTTCGAGGCTACCGAGACCAATCGCACGGAGGAATTCATTGATGTAACCAAACTGGAAATCATAGATTTGTGAGAATGCCGCACCGAGTACGACAGGGCTCAAGACGACCGGGAAGAAGAAGACCGACTTCATCGCCGTCCGCAATGGTCCCGGTGTATGCAGGAAGTACGCCAAGACAAGACCGATACCGGCTTGGATCGTGACTGTTAAAATCGTGAAGATGAACGTATTCTTCAGCGAGAGATAGAAGTCTGGATCTTGGAACATCTCAGCATAGTTGTCGAGTCCGACGAACGCTTTGTCAAACGAGATTCCGTCCCACGAGAAGAACGAGTTATAGGCGTTATAGAAGATCCCATAATAGATGAAGCTGACAACGAACAAGACGATCGGGGCAACGAAAGCCCATCCGACCATGTTCCGCTTCATGTTCTTTTTCTTCTTTGGCGCAGGCGTACGTGTCGCTACCGGCTGGAGCGGTTCTGCTTTTGGTTTAATCGGCAATTCCTGTCGCTCTGTCTGCATATGGATTCCCCACTTTCCTCAAGTCCAAAAAATCAGGAAGTGGCACGCAGGCGTACCACTTCACTGTCGAGTCTTATTTCGCTGATTGATCCGCTGCGTCTTGAACGCGTTGTAATGCTTCTTTCGGATCTTGTCCTGTCGCGATGTTTTGAAGTTCCTTACCGAGGATATCGTTTAATTTCGTATCCCGGATACCACGGCTAGCAACCGCTTTTGCTAATGTGTCGTTCAACATCTTGTACGACTCTTTTTCACCTTCCGTTGTGAAGGCAGCATCCGAATCGACTTTGACGTCCTTGATGCCAGGCGCCATCTCGAACTCACCCATGTAGACTTCTTGTCCTTTCCCTTGGCTCATGAAAGCGATGAACTCCGCTGCACCCTCTTGTTGTTTTGACTCTTTGTTGACACCAAGTGCCATATCGATCGATGCGATGACAGGTTGCTCTGTTCCGCCTGCTAAGTTCGGGAGTGGAACGAATCCGAGCTCATCATCGATTTTCCATTTTTCTTTTTTCTCTTTCGTCGTCATCGAGTGTGCTTCCCATGAACCGATGACCCACATCGCTGCTTTTTTATCGAAGAACTGGTTCATCCCGTCATTGTATGTCGCTAGACCAAGTGCACCTTCTTGGAAGACTTTATCCTTGAAGAGGTCTTGCCAGATTTGTGCTGTTTTGACCATCTCGTCGTCTGTCCACTTCGCTTCACCCGAAAGAACTTTTTGGATGTAACCTGGCGCCACTTGGTGACTGAGGACGTTGTAGACGTCGATATCGATCCACGCATCTTTTGCTCCGAGCATGAGTGGGATGACTTTATCACCTGAGTCTTTGATCTTCTTGACTGCACTGACTGTTTCTTTGTAGTTCTTCGGTGGTGTCACGCCGTATTTGTCGAGCATCGTCTTGTTGTACATCAAGTACGCTTGACCTGTGAACCCGATTGGCACTGCATATTGTTTACCGTCGAGTGTCGTTTGTTCGATTCCAAGCTCGACGAACTTGTCTTTCCAGCCTTTGCCTGCTGCTTTATCCATGTACGAATCAACCGGTACGACACGATCCTTGTACTGCTGGATCATCGGTTCTTTTAGACCGATGATGTCTGGACCCTTACCTGACAACATCGCGACTTGTAATTGTTTTTCATAGTCTTCACTGTAGCGTTTGAATTGAACGACGTATTTGTCTTGCGATTCGTTGAACGCATCAACGACTGCTTTCCCCGCTTCTGGTTGTGGCGCCCAGCCCCACCATGTGACGATCGTCTTGCCGTCTTTCGTTTTCGTTTGTTGCTCGTCTTCGCCACCACAAGCAGCAAGGAATGCGGATAATGTTAGGACTGATGCTGCAGCAACGAGTTTCGTTTTTTTGAATTTCATGTAAGAGCTCCCCTTTTATGTGTAAGTAGTCAAGCGTATCGTCTAGCGTGCTCCCCTTCAATTTGTGCTTGTTTGCACCATTCTTCGATCACTTTCGTCTGAATCGGCATTCCCTGTAGCTGAATCAATACGCGGGCAATCAATCGAAGACGGTACGCCAGCGTATCAACGTCCGGTCGGACGAAGAGATATAACTCCCCACCGAGCGTCAAACAACCGGCAGAGCGCATGTGTTTCATGAGTGCGCGTAATTCAATGTATCCGCTCTCATTTTTTCGAATGTGTAGCTCGGATGAACGGATCGTCAGGACCCCTTGTACCGATGACATCCGGAATTGAAACACACCGTCACGTCGTGGTCGGACGAGCACGATATCCTGCTCGTCTGTCGGGACATCGCCTGGACCCTGTTCTGTCATCTGTTGCGTCGACCGATGAAAATAAAAACCGCGGATTGCTCCGTAACGCCCGAAAGCTTCACGGTACGAAACCCATGGATCGTATGGTTCCATTGCGCGATGCCTCCCTTTCCTGCTTCAGCTTGATTAGCCCCTGCTAACCTGCATCCACCTCCACTTAGTTGACCATGAACTTAGTAAATTAAATTTATTATCTAACTTTACATCGACTATAGCACATCACTTTTTAATTTGTAAACGGTTTCATTAAATTATTTTTGAATAACAAAACCGATTCCATCTCTTGCTGGTTCGCAAGACACGGAATCGGCTCATTAAATCGTTTGAAATAAACTGTTTGTTGCAAGGGCCGCTGCACTGAGTGCTCCCTGTTTTTCACCCCACGGGACCATCTTGACATCGGTTTCACGTGAAGCAGCGGTCAACGCCGTGTGCTCGACCCGTTCCTTGATTTGATCAACGATCGTAGGTGCGAGCTCGAACATCGGTCCCCCAAGTAAAATCCGGCGTGGATTCAAAAGATGAATCGTATTCAAGACCCCGATTCCGATATATTCCCCCGCCCGTTCATACGCACGAACCGCCTGCTCGTCTCCCTCGTTCAACCGCTTGCGCAAATCAGCAAGCGTCGAGACTTGTGGATCAACGACAGCATAATCCCGTAACAATGCTTTTTCGCCTGCCAACGCTTCAAGACATCCTCGGTTCCCACACGAGCAAATCGGACCATCGAGATCAAGGCGCATATGTCCGACCTCTCCCGTAATATGATGTTGTCCGTCGACAAGCTGTCCGTCGAGCACATAAGCACCCCCGATTCCTTCCCCAGCATAGAGATAGAAGAATTGTTCGACCCCGACGCCTTCACCGAACAATAACTCAAACGAAGCGAGTGCCCGGACATCATTTTCGATGAAGACAGGATAGTCAAAACGTGCTTCGAGTTGTACCTTCAACTCAACATCATGCAGATGGAATCGTGGAGCAAAAAGAATGACACCTGTCTCCGGATTGACCATCCCGTGGACAGAGATGCCGATTCCGTGAATCGTTCCCCGTCCTTTTGTCTGTGCAATCAACGTCTCGCATAAGCGACCGATTGCTTCAATCAATTCTTCATTCGTCTCAAAGCGTCCCACGGCTTCGGACTCATGAATCGTGTTCCCACTTAAATCCGCAACGACACCGATGAATTGGTGACTTGTTGCATCGATGCCGATGACGTATTGCTCTGTTGCGACGAGTTCGAGCATGATCGGTTTTCGTCCCCCATTTGATACCCCAAGCTCTCGCTCTGTCACGAGTTGTTCTGCAATCAATTCACTGACGATGTTTGATACCGTCGGCTTCGTCAAGTTCGTCCGTTGTGCTAACTCGACCCGCGAAATCGGTTGATGCATCCGGATCAGTCGCAAGACGAGTGCTCGATTATAAGAACGCATCCATTTAGAATTACGCGGTGTTTCTTTCGCCATGTCCCCCTCAACCCCTTTGGTCTGTCTCTTTACTATCTTCGCATATTTTGTAAGGGATTTCACGGTCTCACACAAAAACCGTTCATCTGCTGAACGGTTTTTGTGCACTTTCATGCTTCGTCGTATGGTTGTTCCAAGATCAAGACACGTGAACCGTCCGGATTCTCGGTCAGTTCGATTTCGACGATAGCTTGACCGACTAACAAGACGATCGGTTGAGACGGATCATTCTCGCGAAAGAAACCGATTTTTCCATGATATGCATCCATATAGTCCGCATATAAAAACGTTCCGTTGACGTGTAACTCATCCTTCATGCGATTAAACGTCAGACGTGGAACACCGTACCAAGCTTCTCCATTCAAATAAAGTAACGGACGCTCGCCGACCGATTCATTCATCGCCCGTCGGACTTCAATCGCCCCCGTCGTATCGTAATACAATCGATCCTGACCACGTGTCGCGATGACGATCGGATGTTTCTGATACAAGACGACTTCTAAAATTTCATCTGCTTGTTCGACGAAATAACCAGTCTCATCCGACTGGGCAAAACTAATCGTATACAGCTGCATCCAGGAAACAATGTCCGTCACTTGAACCGGTTTATGAAAAAGCGCAGAAACAAGCAGTGTTTCTTGCGGAGTCACAATCAGATTGACGGAGATATCCGCTAAGCGGATCGTCCGGATTTGTGTCGAAGGATACGTATGGTCATAACTCGGAACAAGCATCGCTTCATAGTGATCATCCTTTTCGACCAGTTCAATCGATGGCATGCGTCGATCAAAATCCGCAATTTGAATTCGTTTCATCCGACATCTCCTCTCACCTTCTCGAACAGCCTCACGCAAGTTATTACCCAATATCTGGTTTTCGTGCACTCCCCTGAATTCAAAAAACCGGAACGCATGCGTCCCGGTCATTGTAGGTACAAATCATATAGTAGATATAGAATGCCTCCGACGATGATTAAAAACGAGAAGATGCCCGCTTTCCCAAAAAAGACGCGATCGACGGTTTCATCCCGTTCGAATCTTGGCTTCGTCATGTAGTACCGCTCCCTTTAACAAGCTCGTAGTACTTCTCTTTTTCGACGTCTCGTATCCGATCCCTTGTTATGATCTGTCATTTCGTTCCATTTGCGAAATAAATCAATGTTTCGGTCTCATCTTCTGTCAACGGTCGTCCTGTCTCTTCTGCATATAAGGTCCGCATGTCCTTCAGTCGCCCTCCGGTCGCTTCTGTTACGCGAATGGCTCGACGCAACATGTTGATCTCTTCTTCAAATTCCGACTTCGGCATCGCTTCTCCATGCGACCAGATATAATAGTCGGCATCTAAACGATCGAGTGTCGTTAGTAAACGCGTCGTCCGTTCGACCGTATAATTCCACTTCGGTGAAAAGATATCGGCATACATCGCGTCGCCTAAGAACACGACACGTTCTTCCGGAATGTAGACGAGTAGACTTCCCGGGGAATGATCGTTTTCGACTTCAATCAACTGACAGTGTACCCCGCCCAAATCAAGATCCAGTTGTCCTTCAAAGCCGATCGTCGGTAAAACGACTTCAATATCACGTGTCGAACCGAACTCGAGCTTGATCGCGTCCGCACAAAACGGAATCTCGATGCCTTGATCCATTCGTTCTTGTAACGCTCCATCTGTCCAAGCGTATGGTTGCATCTCCTTCATTCGTTCGATCGTTTGCTTGGTCGCGATTGACGGCAGACCGAGATGTTTCATCCCAAAAATATGATCCCAGTGCCAGTGGGTCAATGCCAATAAATCAGGTGATCCAAGATTGTGTTTCTTCATTTCTTCTAAGAATAGTGCTGCATGAGCTGACGAGTTTCCCGCATCGATCATCAATTGATGATTTTCCCCACGTACGACGGCGAGAATCGGGCGGTCCGTCTCGCTGACCGGTGTCTGATACCAAATCCGTGAAGTTAGTTGTTTGAAGTGTTGCATGCTCTACCTCCTTATCATCTGCTTTTAGTATACGTCATGACAAAACCGGGTTCATCTAGAAGACGAACCCGGTCTGGTTAGTTATTATTTTTTAGCGTTTGGTCGAAACGGCCACCAGACCCCTTTGCCAAACGATACCGTGATCGCTGGAATCAAGAGTGGTAAGACGATCAAACCATACAAGAGTAGACCTGTGATGACGATCGTCGCGATTTGAACGAGACTCAAGACACCAGACGGCATCATCGCTCCGAAGGTTCCTGCGAGGATGATCGCTGCCGTGATGATGACAGACCCCATCTTTTTCATCGACAGGAACATCGCTTCCTTCGTATCGAGTCCCTTGATGGTCTCTTCCCGGAAACGGTCGAGTAGGAAAATCGAGTAGTCGATACCAAGGGCAATCAACATAACGAATCCGAAGAACGGAACGGCCCAACTGATACCGTCATATCCGAGTCCGTTGACGAAGATCAGCTCTGCGATCGACATCGACGTATAATACGTCAGCAATAACGAACCGATCATGAACAACGGCATGATCAACGAACGGAACATGATTGCTAGAATCACGAAGAGACTGATCAGCATGACCGTCACTGTTCGTTTGAAATCGGCTTTCGACGTATCGTTTAAATCACTGTTGACGCTTGAAATCCCACCATATGCAACGGTGCTATCTTCAAACGGTGTACCTTTGATTGTCTTCGCTGTCGTCTCTTTTATTGCAGCGACGGTTTGAATCGCTTCCGGAGAATACGGATCATCTTCGAGGATGACTTCGAACTTCAATCCCGTCTGTTGATCGATCGCGTAACGATCAATTGCTGGTTTAAAGGCTTTATCCGACAGCGTATCTTTTGGAACGAACACACCTGTCCCCCGAATCGATGTCGCTTGTCCCATCTCGGTCAGAAGATCAGAAATGTCTTCAAGACCACTTTCGATTTTCGTCAATCCTGCGTTCGCTTGACCGACACCGGCTGCGAGTTGCGTCAACCCACTTCCAAGTTGACCCGCTTGCGCACCTTGAGACGCAATCCCACTTGCTGCTTGACTGATGCCGGCTTGAACTTGGCTCAATTGACCAGACAAGGCATTCAACGTTCCAACGGTTTGCGGGATGTTTTGGGTCGATTGTAGACCTTGACCGACGAGCGTCAACTGTTGGTTAATTTGCCCAAGTCCGTCTGCTGCTTGTTGCAACTGACTCGCACCTGCTGAAGCCGCGTCTCCTGCTGGTAGCTGTCCTGTAATCCCATTCAAATTATCTTCCACCGTCGTCAGACCAGACTGAACATCCGTGAGACCGGCGGTAGCTTTCTTCATACCATCAGCAACTTGTTTTAATTGACGATCGACGTAGAAATCATTGATGACTTCGCCTGTCGGACGAGAAATCGAACGAACCGATTTGACCCCGTCAATCTTCACCAGTTCGCGACTGAGTTGTTCCGCATAAGGAACTGTTTTTTCAGTAATCAAATCATCGTCACTCTTCAGGATGACGTTGACCGGGAGCGACTCACCTGCACCAAATCCATCCGAGATCGCATTGAGTCCTTTTACCGTCTCATACTTCGCACCAATCTCATCGACGGTATTAAACGAAAGGTCATCATCATACGTAAAGAGTGTCGGAACCGTGATGATCGCAACGATGATCATCGCAAGCAACGGACGACGAATCGATAGTCCACCATACTGTGCCCACAGTTTACTGTCTTGGTGACTCGCCGCCTTCTTCGATGGCCAAAATAGCTTTTCTTTTAATGTCGCCATGAAGAATGGAACAAGTGTAAACAAGACAAGCAAGAGTACGGCAATCCCGACTGCAACAGCGACCGACGATTTAAAGATCGGGAAGTCCGCAAATCCAATCGCCGAGAAGCCGACGAGAACAGCGAGACCACTGATTAGTAACGTACGCCCTGCTGTCTTATACGTGTTGACGATTGCTGTCTCAACGTCGTGTCCTGCCGTCAACTCTTCCTTGTACCGGCTCAGGAGCAAAATACAATAGTCCGTCCCAATCCCGAACAGGATGGCAACGAGGAAGATTTGCGTATAGTTCGATACTGGGAAGCCGAACCAATCGACGAAAAAGGCGACGAGTGATTGGCTGATCAGGTACGTAAACCCAACCGCAACGAGTGGGACGAACGGTGTGACGACTGAACGGAAGACGAGCAGAAGCAGTCCGAAAATCAATCCGACCGTAATCAGTTCCGTCCGCTTCAGTCCCTCTTGCGAGCTCGTATTGACGTCATCATTGATTAACGCTTCACCCGTTAGATAAATCGTTTGATCCTTTGGTAAGAGGTCCGTCCGGATTTGTTTTGCCAGTTTGACGATCTCTTCTTGCGAACCGTCGACCGTGATTGGCACGAGAACTGTCTTTTTGTCTTTTGAGACGAGCTGTCCTTCCGTCTCTTTGTTTTCAAACGGATCGAGCACATCCGTAACCGGACGATCAAGTGCTTCTAAATCCTGAACGATTTGCCCGATTGATGTTCGATCGGCATCGCTGACTTTGTCTTTGAGCGGAATGACGAGAGAAATGGTTTCTTCACTTGCCCCCGCTTTTTCTAAAATGTCAGCTGCCCGTTGTGAATCGGCATCATTTGCAAGCTGAATCGCACCTGCTTCTTCTGCTTGTTTAGCCAAGTTTGGTGCCGTAAATAGTAAACCTACTGTGACGATGAGCAATAACGCAAGAATTGCCCAACGCCATTTGACGATTTGTCGCATATCCGATTCTCCTCTTCCTTCGATTCTGTCTTTAGTCGTTCAACTGCAAAATCTCTTTGATCTTCTTAAAGGTTTCGATGAACTGGATGATTTCTTCTTCCTCGACCTTTCCTTCAATCAAATTTTCAAGATACGTATAGATTTCTTGCTCCGCTTCAGTTGCCACTAACCGACCTGATTCCGTCAGTGAGATATACTTCGTCCGGTGGTCGTCTTCTCGTCGTTCGACGATGACGAGACCTTTTTCCGTCAACTTTTTCAGCCGATTCGAGATGGCACTTTTGTGAACACCCTGCACTGCCGCGAGACGCCCAGACGAAATCGGTCCATATTTTCCGACGAGCTTCAACACATGAAGTTGTTCCGGTGAATACATTTGCCAAACGGGTGCTTCGACCGACTTCAACACGCGTTCTGTTCCGTGGATCATGACTTCTTCAAACAGGAGGACTGCTTCACGTAAATTGTCTTTCATTTTTAGTTTACCCCCTAAACTTATGAAGTTAGTTTAGCCCCTCAACTAGAAGTCTGTCAACTCTAAACTGTCACAACTTACCGATGCAGAACATGACCAATTTCTGTATGATAAAGGAAGAGAGGAGCATGCTTATGTTGACTTTGTTTTGGATTGCGTTAGTCATCTGTCTCGTAGGTCTTGTCTTTACGTTACGGATTGCCAAGCAACCAGCAGAAGAAAAGTATGACCACAAAACTTCGGCCAAAAACATGTCTTGGATGTATTTCATTTTTCTTCCGATCATTTTGATTTTATTAGGCATCTTCTATTATTTTTTAACATGATATAAAACAGCACACATCAACCGATGTGTGCTGTTTTATATCACTTCAAGGTTTTCGGACGGACGATATAGATATCGCATTTTGCATAACGGGAGATGTTTTCAGAGACACTCCCGATCATGATGCGTTCCATCGCATTCATCCCGACCGCCCCACAGACAATCAACCCAGCACCGACACGTGGTGCGATGACCTTCGGAATCAATGTTTTTGGAGAGCCATTTTCGATGACCAGTTCAACTGTCTCGACGCCTGCTTCTCGTGCCCGCTTCTCGTAACGATCGAGCAGTCCTTGTGCATATTCCGTGACGTTTTGATCAATGAAACGCTTATTGGCACGTACATTAGCAAATGTCTGAATATCGATGACATGGGCGATGACGAGTTTGGCATGATCGAGTTTGGCGAATTTCACTGCCTTTTCAAAGGCAAGATCTGCCGTCTTTGATCCATCGACTGCCACTAAAATCGTATGATACTGGCTCTCCATCAAGAATCATCCTTTCTGCACGACTCTCTTACAGCATCCGATCATTTTCATTTTCGAGGGCGCGGTTTTCATGATCGAGTTTCCGTTCTGCCTCGATTCCTTCTGGCTCTGTCTCCAAAATACTTTTTGGTTTCGGCGCAGGACGTGTTGCCCCTGCTTCGTCTGCTAACAGGACATACTCACCTTGTTGAACACGTAAGACATGCTGACGAATATCCGACTCCGGTAATCCGAGTTCCGTAAAGGCAGTTTGAATTTCCTCAGCCGAAGCTGGTTTGCCCGTAAATCGCTCAAACAGCGTCCGTTTACCGGAGACGAGTTGCGCCGCTGATTGTCCGCGTAACATCGCCATATCGGTTTTATCTTGTAACACGACATATAAATCTTCTTCTAGATAACCCGCAAAATGTAGATCCTCAATTTTTCGAATCAAATCCGTTTCATTTTGATAGACACCGATCCATTGTTTTTTTCCCATGACACACGTCTCCCCCTTTTATAACAACTATATGAGATATACCCCAAATTCATCTAAAACATGACTAGGATGAAGAAGACTTCGGCGATTGCTGTCGAAAAAGACGTTGCCGTTTATAGAAGACGTAATAGCACAAGAGTAAAACACATACGATTCCGACCCCTGTTACAATTTGTTGCAGAAGAAAGAGGCGATCGTTAAAGTACAATCCAATTAAATACCAGACGAGCGCGAGACCAAACACCCAATCGGAATGAATGACGACAAACAATAGTCCTCCGATAATCGCTACGATAAGTGCAATAGTACTCCATTGCTGTTCGGAAAGAGCAAATAGCGAAGTGAACTGAAAATCGGATAAGATCCGAAATGGTAAAATCAACAACATCGTACTCATCCAAGCGAGAAGGACTGAAATCGGAGAGCGCATCCAAGGCGAGCGCCGAGGATGATACTGAATTTTCATATAGACTAAACAAAGACTGATGAATGAAATCGTAGTCCAGACGAGTTCCCAAGGTGGTCCGGTCATACTACTGACGCCAAGCGTCACGAGTGATAACGAGAGCCATCCTCCGATATCTTCAATCAGTTCTCGATCTGCTGGGAAGGCACGAACCGGTCGAATACACCAAATTAACAACGTTGTGAACACAATACCTGTAATCGCATCAAAAAAAGGGGCTGGAACAAGAGGCAACGTAGGAAGGGTGACCGGATTTGACCAAACGACGCGCGCTAGCAATGCAAAGAGGAATGCTCCTATATTCATGAGGCGTAAAAATGTTAAATACTGCACGCCCCTCTTCACCTCCTCGTTCATTCTGTTATTCAATTCCCCCTGCAAGAGGCAGAAAAACAAAAATGTCGCTTTGTTCTGTTGCCAAATTCCGGTACGATGAAAAGAAAAGGAGGAACGCGAATGGACACATTTTTATTGCCCTATCAATACAACTTCATTCGGAATCAAGTCGACCTGTTGCAACATCAATTCGCTGCCGTTCATGATCCGGATGTTCGTGATGCTGTCCGGTATAGTGCCGCTGAAAAGATATTTGATCTATTGCCCGTACTTACACCGGAACAGGAAGCGCTGTTGACGAACATTCGTGACGCCGAATCCGAACAGGATCTCCTCGCATATTTAGCACACGTCGAACCATTCGTCCAACCGTTTCCGAGCATTTCTGAATCACGGATCCGTCAGCTCTTCAAAAAAACGAAAAAGTTACATGTTCCACCACTTCACTCCTTTGAATGGGCTCACACGACGTTTTTAAGCTGGAACGATACCGGGAATCGAAAAAAATATTTCGTCTATCCTTTGGACGGTCAATGGATCGGCGTCGAGGGAACCTATCTGCCATCGATCCAAAAAGGGATCTGTGCGATTTGCCATACGTATAGTGACATCACACTCGTAACCGCAACGACACGTCGTTCAGCTGAACAGCATCAGACGATTGGTCATCATATGTGTATCGACAGCGATGCATGTAATCAAGCTATGACGAATCCAGAAGTCATTGAAACGTTCTTAGCACGCACGCAAAAGAAATGATAGGCATCAAAAAAACACGTTCGTATGACTGATCCGATGAGGTTCAGTATACGAGCGTGTTTTTGTTTACATCTTCGTTACTGCGGATTCGTGTAAACAGAATTGATTTTTCCCGCGACGTTTCGCCTCGTACATCGCTAGGTCTGCTTGCTCGATCAAGTCCGATCGAGAAGCTGCATGCGCCGGATACATTGCTCCACCGATGCTCGCCGTTATCGGAAGTGGAATGATGCCATGATGAAACGGCTGTCGGAACAAGGAAACGAGATGTTCTCCACACTGCACCACTTCTGCTTCTTGTTCAACGTCAAATAATAAGACGACGAACTCATCTCCACCTTGTCTTGAAATGACTGTATTGGGCGGTAATTTCTTTTGTAGACGTGTCGTAACATCGATGATGAGTTGATCTCCGACACGATGTCCATACGTATCGTTAATCTCTTTGAAGTGATCGATATCAATAAAGAATAATCCGACTTGTCTTTCACTCGCTTCCGCTCGGTACAAGGCATCTTGGAATAGTCGCGCAAACAAATAGCGATTCGGTAGTCCTGTTAAGGCATCGTGATATGCCATGTGTCGCATCTCCTCCATGGCAGTTGCTAATGCTTCCGTTCGCTCCTCCACCTTCGCTTCGAGATTCTCGCGCAACCGTTGATTGTCCACGACGATCCGGATTTGACGCGAAATCAATAACGGGATTGCAATCATCAAACCAATCGTCAAACCGTTCCAACTAATCGTTTGCCGTGCCATCGTCACGAATAGAATCAATAAGAATAAGTAAGGTGTAATTAAACGTAAGACATCGATCCATCTCCGTGTGACGTCAAGAGGAA
Organism: Exiguobacterium sp. OS-77; assembly: GCF_000414195.2. NCBI lineage: Bacteria > Bacillati > Bacillota > Bacilli > Caryophanales > Exiguobacterium > Exiguobacterium sp. OS-77. The sequence continues at coordinate 2,796,696 of NZ_DF239008.1, forward strand.
CGAGCGCTTCTTCAGCGTCAAAGCGATATGCGGCAAGCCCGACGATCATGACAGTCGCTAACCATAACGGATCGAGCCAACTCGAAGGAAATGGATAATCAAATCGTTCTAGGACGACGTATAGGAGGTCGGCAAGTAATTGAAAATGAAATGCGAGTAGAATCAATAATAACGATCCGCCATTACCACGTTTCATCAAACCAAAGAATAAGACAATCATTCCGCCGAGCAACAATAAATCACCGATCGGATAACGAAGCCATAAAAGCGTTTCGATCGTCAGCAAGGCATTTGCTTCTAAATAGGGTGTCACTAAGTAGTGCCACGAGAGCGATCCAGCAACGACTAAAATGATGAACTCATCAAATAGAAAAACGCGTAAATTGACTTCTTGCCGTCGATTGCGAAGGAAATAACCGAAAGCAATGATATAGATCAAAATTTGAAAGCTGAAGATCAAGTCGATCCAATCAAACGGTTCTGTTCGCGTCCATTCTCGGAGGAAGTATAGAAGTTGTCCACATTCGCCTATACCAAGCATCGCATTAGCGAATAATAATAGAAGAAATAAGCGGTAAGTAAAAGGGCGTCTTGTATGGCGTCGTTGTGCCCGCCAAATCAAATAGAGGGAGATGGTTACGCCACCGATCGTGAACAGACTGTTGACGACTTGTCCGATTACCGTATCCGTGCCTACATACGTCACCCAGACGATATGAAACAGCAACCAGCCCATAACGACTCCCAACCATCTCTGATACATGACGATTCCCCCTTTCCTTTTTTAACCATAGTTCGTTTGTCCTATAGGTATATCGGTTCAGGATTGCTGTTTATTCACTCTTTTTTTATTTTATTAAAATCTTTTTTTCGCATGATTACTCATTTTAAAAACAACCAAAAACCGTGTTCACACCTAAGCGGTCTGAACACGGTTTAACTGGAACGTATCACGTTTTCTTTAACTAGAACGTCGATTCTTTTCTGTCGACTCAATGGATTCACTTAGACTGAGCGGTAACACGATGATGAATCGACTACCTTTGCCAACTTCAGATTCGACATGGATGATGCCTTCGTGTTCTTTGACGATTTCCTTACAAATCGATAAACCGAGTCCCGTTCCACCGATTCGACGTGTATCCGAGTTATCGACACGATAGAATTTATCAAACAAGTGAGCAAAGGCATGATGCGGAATCCCAATTCCTTCATCCTTCACTTCAATGATGGCTTGATCGTCTTTCGTATCAATCCAGACGTCAACACGCCCACCATCTGGAGAATACTTGATCGCATTGTTGATCAAGTTACTCATTAATTGTTTAATCCGGTCTTCATCTCCTAAAATGAATGGACGATCCGGGCTGAGCAACTGCAAATGGAGATCGTGCTGTTCACTTGAAGCGTCATACAAGGACATCACTTGTTCAGTTAGGGTAAACAAATCGAGATGTGCCATTTGGTACAACTGTCCACCCGACTGCATTCGCTGAACGTCTAAGAAGTCCGTGACGAGGTTCGATAACCGTTCCGTCTCATTATGGATCGTCGCTAGATATTTCTGCTGTTTTGAGTCATCGATCTTTCGATTCAGCATCAACTCTGTAAAACCATAAATAGATGAGAGTGGTGTTCGTAACTCATGCGATACGGTCGAGACGAGTTCTGTTTTGAGACGATCGGCTTCTGTTTCCCGGGTAATATCCCGTAAGACGAGGATGATTCCCTTCCATCCTCCGACAACATCAATACGTTCTGCGTAGACTTCGAGATGAGCGGTGTTGTTTCGAATATCAAATCGGACCTTGTCCGGTGAAATCTCACCGGAACGAATCAAATCTAGATACGTATTAAAGGCTTCGACGTCATCCACCAACTGACGCATTACATTGATGACGTACTCACTCGACGGTAACGTTCGATCTACCGTAAATTCCGATTGTAGTTCTGGAATTAACTCAAACAACGGACGGTTGACGTATAATTCTCCATTTCCATCCTCAAGATAAATGATTGCTTCTCGGATTGAGTCCAACACTTGCTCGGTCTTTTCTTTTTCTTGACGCATCCCTTCGTAAGAACGCGTTCGTAGGAGCGATAACGTCATCTGTTGCGCGAACTCGCGAATATCCGTTAACTGCTGTCCTTTATAGGCAGATTTATAACGAACCAGATAGATGGCTGCAATCAATTCATGCGTTTCTGGATCTTCGATAGGAATCGTCACTTCATACGTGCTAAATGAATATGGATAGTCTTTTTGACGCGTCACCCGTTTTTCCGATTGGACGAATTTCATCTCCCGAACCGATCGATTGATGACGGACATCTCATCTTTCAGGAGAACTTTTAAATAATCCATCGTCATCCCATTCGTTGTCGCACCCATGAACGCTCCTTCTTCATAGAGCAACAGTGCACCGTACTCCGAAGAGGTGATATCGATCATCTTTTGAACGATTGCCGGATACGATTCGACGGTTTCGCGAACAGCAAGCGCCTCTGTCAGTTCGCTACGTAATCGGAGCTTTTCCTCATTCTTTTTCGTCGTTTGATAAGCTTCTTCGAGTTCTTCTTGTTGCGCCTGCAATTCTTCTTGTTGCGCGAGCAACTCTTCACTTTGCGCCTGCAGCTCTTCATTTTTTCCTTGCATCGCATCCGTATGGGCATTCGTCGTCACGACCATCCGATTAAAGGCTGCGCGCAATAATCCGATTTCGTCTGGTCGCTGCTCGGCAGCTTTATCAATCTTAATCGGTTCTTTTCGAGCAAGTTTTTGATTATCATCAATCAAACGTAACAATTGCCGTGTCATCCGGCGAAGGAACGGGTGCACGAAGAGAAGGATGAAGGCAATGAGCACAACGATACTTGAAATCCAAATCCATTGTGACTTTGCGACTTCACTCCGCAGTTCCCTGACAGCCGTTTCTTGTTGTTGGCTGAGATTCGTCCGGTATTCATCAAGTGCTGCAGAGGCTTTTTCAATGTCTGGTGTAATATCAATCGAACCATCGGCAGTTGGCTTTAATCGCCCTTGATCGACAAGACGCTCCGCAATCGGTAAAGAAAACAGACTATCCCCCTGTAAGAAGTCCTCATTGATCCGATTCGCCTTTTTCTCATTGACGTAAGACTGGGTCAACGGGAACAAGGCATCATAGTATAACTCATATAAATTCGTCATTTGCGCTGCGAATTCTTCTTCTTCATCCGTTTTGGCGTTTCGCATGAACCAATCCGTCTCACTTTTGATATCTGTTCGGAGCGCCTGAATCTCATCAAACCGTTCTTGGTTACCAAAAATGACGAATCCTCGCAATCCAAACTGGACGGTTTGCCAATTGTCCCACAAATCATTGGCCCGGCGATTTTGTTCACTGATCGTCTCGAGATTCTGTTTTGATGTTTCGATTCGTCCTTCCATATAGTCATAGACAAAGAACGAAGTAATCGATACTACGATCAGTACCGCATAAAAAACAGTCAGCAACTGCCGACCGATTCGTCGCCGAATCCAATTCACCATGAATGTATCCTCCTCATCATTCATCGAATGATGCTTTTTCATTTGTTTCTTTAAATATAATAGAAACGCTTTCGAAGCAACAGCTAGGATATACAAAAAAAGACCTTTTCTCGGAATGTACCCGAAAAAAGGTCTTTTTATCCGCTTATTTTTTTGCTTTCTTCACTGTCACAGAAGTCACAGGGCTCACTTGACCACGCGTATTCTTAACGTAGACAGAAAGCTTCGCTTTTGCTTTTTGCTTCGGAATTTTGACAGAATAGTTTCCTTTTGCAGAAACCGTTCCTTTTCCGATGACTTTTTTCTTCGCATCTTTTACATAAACACTTAATTTCTTTTCAGCTGTCCCGGTTACTTTCGTTTGTCCGGCATAGACGGATTTCACTTTCGGTGCTGCTGGGGCTGGTAGGACTTTTACGATCGTCGGTTTACTTGTGCGTTTAGCAATATCCGTCACTGTGACGATCAAGCTTGAACCACCGACTTGTTTTGGTAATTTCGCACTGAAGTGACCTTTTGCGTCGACTTTCGCTGTGGCGATTTTCTTTTGTTTTGCATCTTTGACAGTAACCGTACCGCCCGCAAGAGCTGTACCTGTCATTTTTGTTGCACCGGCAAGTACTGGTTTAACTTTTGGAGCTGCTGGCGCTTTTCCAGGAAGGACTTCTGTACGTTCTGACGTGATATCCAGTCCATTTGTGTAACGAATTGTTAGGACCGTACCTTTGTTTTGACGTGGAATCGTCACACTATATTTTCCGGATTTAGCTGTAGTAGAACCCAACTTCTTAGTGGACCATACTTCCACTTTTGTTCCGGTTTTAACCGTTCCTGTGACAGTCAGTTTATTATCATATACGTTGTTGACAGTTCCGTTCAGATTCAATTGCGAAATTGCCCGAGGAATACTGACTTTACCGTATCCTGAAACCGGACTGACATAGGCAGGAAACTTGAATTCAAGCTCTTCTCCCTCTTCTTCCTCAAACCAATCATTCGGATTTTCGAAAGCGAGTGGTTCTGCACTTTTTTGTAGAATTTGTTCGATTTGTTTAGGTGTTAGTTTAGGATTAAGTGACTTCAAGATTCCCGCAACAGCTGCGACGTGTGGTGAAGCCATACTTGTTCCATCCATATACACCGTATTTCCGTCTGGAATCAAACTCGCTACTTTTGAACCCGGTGCAACGACATCAAGGCCGACTCCATAATTCGAGTAATCTGAAACCATACCGAGCGTATTCGTCGCTCCAACAGAAATCGCATATTCTGAGTTTGCTGGGAACCCGACCATCATATCGTAGTCGTTTCCTGAAGCCGCAACGACTGTCACACCATGATCTGCAGCATATTTCATCATATAAGCCATCGTGCGGCTTTCACCGCCACCAAGACTCATATTGATGACTTTCGCTCCATGATCAACAGCATATTTAATTCCAAGTGCGATGGCATCCGTTTCTCCTTCGCCATTTGCATTCAATACTTTAACTGGTAAGATTTGTGCCGACTGATGAATCCCTTGGATCCCGTAATCATTGTTGATCGTCGCTGCGATGACACCTGCCACGTGTGTTCCGTGACCATTATCATCAATCGCGTCGCCATCTCCGTTTACGGAAACATAGTTCTTCTCATTCGCAATATCAACTTTCCCTTGTAAATCCTTTAAGCGATAATCAACACCTGTATCGATGACCGCAATTTTGACAGGTGCTAATTTTTTCCCACTAAATCGTTTTTGGAACTCCTCAAAACCAATTCCAACATTCGGGAACTGTTCGAAGACTGTTTTCTTATTGATGGCCCATTGGTAATCAAAATTGATATCACTTGTTGCTTTGTAAGTTTGAATCTTTTCCACATATTCGACTGCTGATGAGCGACCAATCGATTGCTTTAATGCTGACGCTGATTGTCCCTTCACCGTTGGATCTTCTGTCACTACAATGAAATCACCAGCTTTACCAAGCGGTAAACGCTCAACATCTGCTGATTGAATTCCAGCAATTTTCATCGAACTGACTGTTTTCCCTGGCTTTAACTTAACGATGAATCGCGTAGTTTCTTTTGACTGAATGTTCATCCCTAATGTTCCGAACGTATCGTCTAACGTACTGCCGCTCATCTCAGATATCTTCATTTTTTTGGCATATCCATCGATTTCTTCTGCAATCACAGCAGGCGATGCATCGCGTGATAATGTATAAAGACGGTCAACGGCTTGTTGATCTGTCTTTGTCAGCGTGTACGATGTTCCACGTACGAGTGCCTCCATTGCAGGTTTCAATGTTTTTAAATCTTCGTACGCTTGTTGACGCTTATCTTTATTGAAAAGAAGCGTTTTGACAACGTAAGGCGATGTTTTGTAATAAAGCGACGTCAAGGCACGACCTGCGTCCGATTGACTCAATACCTGTTTTTGGATCGAGTGCATAAGAGCAAGCATTGGTTTTTCTTCTTTTGTTTGTTTTAATGCTTCTTCTGCCATACAGCTAATATCACTGATTGGCTCATATTCGACAGCTAATTTGACGTTATTGTATGTCAGCTTAACGTTTGCTGCTTTTGTCGTTTTCCCCTCTTCGATGTTCGGGTAATATTCGACTTTGACATAATACGGTCCATCCCATGCATATGGAACGGCTAATTTTGTCGTTGCTTTTTCATTCGGTTCTGCTTCTGTCCGGTAACGATCAAATGTATCATCTTCAGCTGCCATCGCTTCGCTCGGGTAAGCTGTCACTTGAACAGGTTGATCCGTATCGATTGATAACTCAAAGTGTGACGCTGTTTTTTCTACACCTGCTTCATGATTGACACGGTACCAATATGTATTTTTTTCTTCCATTCCGGTCTTAAGTGTCGTTTCTTGTCCTGCTTGTAAAAGTGTTGCGCTTGCAAGAGCGGTCTCCGCTTTTGCAGTAGTTGGTCCTACGCCGAGCGTTAAAACTAAACAGCTCAGAATGACCCAAATCATCAGTTTCTTCACACATGCTCCTCCTTCAAAATGGATATACTTTAATTTGATTATAAACAGTATATGGATAAAATGGATAATTAATTTATAGTGAAATCTTACAATTTTGAAAGAAAGACGCATCATGTTCTAAAGAACACGATGCGTCTGACTCCATTCATTTAAAATCTGCTACATATTCGCCGTATCCTTCTTGTTTCAAGTCCTCTTTCGGAATAAAACGTAAGGCGGCTGAGTTCATACAATACCGAAGCCCTGTTGGCTCTGGACCATCCGAGAAGACGTGTCCAAGATGGGCATTTCCATGTCGACTTCGGACTTCCATCCGTTTCATGCCGATTGAAAAATCACTTTTCTCAATGATATTACCTGGCTCAAGTGGTTTCGTAAAACTCGGCCATCCTGTCTTCGAATCATATTTATCATTTGATGAAAACAGTGGTTCTCCAGAAATCAGATCGACATAGATCCCGTCTGCTTTCAAATCGTGATACGGATTATCAAACGCCGGCTCCGTTCCATCCTCTTGTGTCACTTTATACTGGATGGCGGTTAATTTCTTTTTGATTTCTGCGTCTGATAATTTTGGATAGGTTGGAAGATCGACCTTTGGCTGATCGTTCCAGTAGCGATCGATGAAGTCGTCGCGTCCAGAAGCTGCCCGGTAAAACTTATATTTCTTCTCACTCTTCAAATAGTAATCCTGATGGTATGCTTCCGCTTCATAAAAAGGACCTGCCGCAATCAACGGTGTGACGATTTTATCATCGAAGATCTGTTGTTTCTCTAAATCCTGTTTCGATTGTGCTGCGATTTCTTTTTGTTTCTCATTCGTATAGAAAATCGCCGTTGTATAAGACTCACCACGATCGACGAATTGACCATCTGCATCCGTCGGATCAATCTGGCGCCAGTAGACATCTAATAATTGCTTGTACGAGATGACGTTCGGATCAAACGTGATCAATACCGCTTCCCGATGACCTGTCGTCTCCGCTGACACTTGATTATACGTCGGATTTTCAACATCACCGCCCGTATAACCAGAAATGACGGACTTGACTCCTTTTAATTCTTCGAACGGGGGCTCCATACACCAGAAGCATCCTCCAGCTAAAATCGCTGTCTCTTCCGGTTGATAACTCAATTCCTTACTGCCACTTGATTTTGCTTGCTGTTGCTGGAACACGAAGTATCCCCCGACCATGATGACGATGAGACCGATGACTGATAAAATCGTCCACATTCGTTTCTTCATCTCCCTTCGCCTCCTTTATTTAGCTTACGTCGCATGACGTCGATTGGATGTTCTTTTATTTAACTGTACCGCGCTAATACCGTCTTGTCGTAGCATGTGCTCAAAAGAAGCACATTCAATACTATGTAGAGTTCTTGTGTGTTTCTCCACAAAAAAAAAGAGCCTCATATCGACTCTTTTCGAAAATTAACCTTTTTGAATCCAGAATTTTAGGACGCTTGCTTCTTCTTCATGTTTGACGAGTGCATGACCACCTGATGTCGCCCACGCCTGAAGATCGTTTTTTGCCCCTTTATCCGTTGCATGGACTTCAAGGATTTGACCTGATTCGAGTCCAGCGATGGCTTTTTTTGTTTTTACGATTGGCATCGGACAAGCAAGTCCTTTTGCGTCGAGTACGAGTTCTGATTTCATGTTGTATTCCTCCTGAATGATTTGATGTTCGTTATGCATCGGCTTAGCGTACCGCACAGCGGTTCGGTCCGACTTCCATTTCCCGTTGTGTTTCAAGATCGGGTGTCTGTTTCCCCATGTTTGTTTCACGGATATCTTGATACGCGTTCGGTTGTGGCGGCAGGTTCTCTGTGACCATTTTCCGGAATGTTGCTTCATCGTCGATGTTGAGACCATGATTGTTCGCAAGCAAGATGCTTAATTTTTCCGCTACACTACCATCCGTGTTCAATTCTTCAATGATCATGAAATGTGCCGGTAAGACGATGAGTTCTGGTGAAAGATCACGATACGTGTTGTAGAGCGAATCGCGTAAGTCACCGACCCAGTCTTCCGCGAGACCGGCTAAATCCGGACGACCAATCGAGTCGATGAACAAGATATCACCTGTCAATAAATAACGCTGATCGACGATGAATGAAGTCGATCCAATCGTATGTCCCGGGGAATAAAGAGCGCGTACTTCAATCGCTGTATCCCCCACTTGAACCGTACTACCGTCTTCAAGTGGTGCATAATCGAATGTGACATCCGACGCATCTTTTGGCGGCAACCAGTATGTCGCGCCTGTTTTTTCGGCGATGTCGCGTCCTCCAGAAATATGATCCGCATGAAGATGTGTATCAAATACATGCTTAATCGTGACGTTGCGTGATGCGGCATAATCCAAATACACATCCGTCATTCGTGTCGCGTCGATGAGTACGGCCTCTCCTTCTGAGATGACCATATACGAGAGACACCCTTTACCGATTCGGACGAACTGAACGACTTCGCCTTGATCAGTTCCTGTTTCGTTCAGCGTTCCGATTGAAATCGGTTCTAGATGTTCACTCCATGCTTTCATGCCGCCTGACAGATACGATACGTCTCGTCCTGCTTCTTCTAGCATATCGGCGACGAAAATCGATGACCCTTCTTTTGCGCAAACGACGAGAACATCCTGATCCTTCGGAAGCTGATCGAGAATCTCCTCGACACCATCCAACAATTCAAAATACGGAATGTTGAGGTACTTGAAGTTCTCTCCTTCGATTTTCCAATCTTGAAACGCATCCTCATTCCGGACATCTAAGATGAACAGAGACTCACGTCCAATGATTTTTTTTGTAACTTGTGCGGCTGTCATTGCTTGTGCCATATCTACTCGTTCCTCCTCTACTTTACGCTGTTGTATTATTTCGCTGAAACGAGTGTCGTCGTCTCAGACGCCCATTCCTGCATACCCGGTACGACATTGTGGATCGTATACCCCTTGTCACTGAGCTGTCGGCATGCCATGTCACTTCGGCTACCTGTCCGGCAGATGACATAAATCGTCTGATTTGAATCCAGTTCTGCATGGCGTGTCTCCAGTTCGCCTAACGGAATATTGATGGCTCCCGGTACATGGGCGAAGGCATATTCTGCTTGTTCACGAACATCAAGCACCGTGATCGAGTCGTCTTGGCGTGCTGCTTCGACTGTTGCGTTGTCGACGGTTTGAGCGAATGCTGCTGGTTCCGTGACATCACCTGTTGATTTCCGAACGTAATGACGGAGTATTTCTCCTTCTTCGATCGTGCCTAAATAATGATTGCCGGTGCTGTTTGCCCAGGCACGGAGATCTGCAGTTGATCCTTTATCCGTCGCCTGGACTTCTATGACTTGTCCCGGTTCTAACATCTTGATCGTTTTTTTCGTCCGAACGATCGGCATCGGACAAGCGAGACCTTTAGCGTCCAATACGATATCTGATTTAATCCTAGTCATACAATTCGCTCCTTTACGGTGTGGGGTATTATTTCGTTTCGCCTTCGTACGACATCATGCCGCCATCCATGTTCGTCACGTCATATCCTTGTCCTTCGAGATATGTCGTTGCGCGACCACTGCGCGCACCAGAACGGCATACCATGACATACTCTTTTTTCTTGTCGAGTTCGTTCATCTTGAATTCGATCAATCCGAGTGGAATATGGATTGCTCCCGGAATCATTCCTTCTTTGACTTCATCGACTTCACGGACATCAATGACGTTCAGTTGTTCACCACGTTCGATTTTTTCCTGTACTTCGGTTGCTGTCATGCGTTTCATGTTCAATTCCTCCTCTTGATTCGATTTAGCGCCAGGCATTCATTCCGCCACGGACTTCCGTGACATTTGAATAACCGGCTTTTTTTAGTACTTTGATGGCTTGTTTGCTTCGCATCCCGCTTTGACAGATGACGAGCACTTCTTTGTCTTTCGGGATTTGATTCAGTTGACGGTTTAGCGTTTGTAACGGAATGTTCTTAAATCCTTTGATGTGATTGCCTTTGAATTCTGCCGGTGTTCGAACATCGAGATAAAATCGTTTGCGGTCGTTTAGTAACGGCTTCAGTTCCGTGGTCGACACTTGCTTGACGCCTTTTGTTGGGGCGAATATCTTATAAGCGAGATAGCCGACGACGAGCAACAAGATAATCGATCGTACATCCATGCGTCACTCCTCCTTCAGATCATTAGATGAATAGATTGACGTTTCCGTTCTCCGCATCGGCGAGGTAGGCGGCAACACCTGCATACTCAATCCCGTCGTGTAATTCTTCCTGTTTCAAACCGAGTAAATCCATCGTCATCGTACAGGCGACGAGTTTGACATCCTGTTCTTTCGCTAATTCGATTAAGTCTGGAAGTGGCATCGCATTGTGCTTCTTCATGACGTTTTTAATCATTTTTTGACCTGCACCACCGAAGTTCATTTTCGAGAGTGGCATCTTATCAGCACCGCGTGGCATGAACTTACCGAACATCTTCTCAAGGAATGTTTTATCCGGCTGGATCGGTTCATCCTTACGCATCGCATTCAAACCCCAGAAGGTATGAAAAATCGTGACTTCGTGATCGTATGCGGCTGCACCGTTGGCAATGATATAAGCTGCCATGACTTTGTCGTACTCTCCACTAAATAAAACGATGGTTGTTTTTTTCGTATCTGACATGAACGTAATTCCTCCAAGTATTTACCCTAAGGGGTATATTAATTCGTAAAAATTTTTTATCTGCTTTTCATTAAGAGTTGAACAGCCTCTGCAACGGCTTGTTCATGATTTTCCGTCGCATCATCCTGACGGACACAGTCGATCAAGTTCTCACTGACGACAAGACCAATGACACGATCGATTGCACTACGTGTCGCACTCAGTTGTGTGACGACATCCTTACAGGACGCCTCTTCTTTCATCATTCGAACGATACCGTGGATTTGTCCTTCAATCCGATTCATCCGATGAATGATGCGATCTTCATAACCGTTTTCCATATGAAGTTCATCTCCTTTTTTAAATGTGACATACGTCATATCTCGTTGGTACATTTCATACAATAATACCTACAGGGGTATAAGTCAACGAAAAAGATTTCCGATTTTGTCGCCATTGTAGAACGTCCGGAAATCTTTTTGCATTTAACCTTTCCAATTCGCCTGTAAAAAAGTGATCCAATGTTCTGCTAGGCGAGTCGGCATCTTCTCTGGTAACAGATAACGAAACGTTCGTTTAGAAATCCCTTTCGCATGAAGCGTAAAGGACTCGGACGGGAAAGACGTGACGAGTCGTTCCGACAATGCTGCAATGCCACTCCCATTAAAAACAAGTTGACGCACTAAATAGTTGGCATCGACTGTAATCTTTCGTGCGGGAACGATCGACGAAGCATCTAGCCAACGATCGAGCGCATAGCGGGATGCAGATCCTTCTTCGCGAACGATCCACGTTGCATCGTTTAACGAAAGGTGGGACGCACCCATGATGTGCAGTTGATCTTTTGCAAAGACGATTTGTTTGACCCCATCAAGTGTCAGTTCTCCTTCGATCATCCCGAGATCAATATCACGATGTCTTAAGGCTGCTGCCACTTGATCGTGATTCATTAATTGGATATCTAGTGATACCTCGGGATGAGCGCTTGAAAACAGATGAATCATGTCATCGAGCAACATTTCGTGAATCGTATGCGTTGCTCCTATCCGTAAGGTTCCGCGGAAGACACCTTCCGATTCATCCAGCTGGGACTGCATCTGTTCGAGTTGGAATAGAATTTCTTTTGCATGGCGATAGACAATCCAGCCCATTTCCGATACCTCGACCCCTATTGTGAATGAATCACGTATTAACAATGAATGTCCGATCTCTTCTTCTAGTCGTTTGACGTGAACACTGACCGTCGGTTGCGACAGAAATAACTGTTCCGCTGTTTTCGTAAAGTGACGTGTTTCAACGAGTGTGGCGAACGTTCTGAGTTCAGTTAATTTCAACAATACCCCTCCTCATTACATTTCATAATCATTTATATATAATTAATTCATTTTTATAATCTTGTATTCCTCTTTCATACTCAAGGTATCACGTATTAGAAAGAAGGACTGTTTCATGATGTATATCTCATTTATTTTGTTAGGAGCAACCATCGGTATACTCTCCGGCTTTTTCGGAATCGGTGGCGGCATTATCCTGACCCCACTTTTATTGATTCTCGGCTATGAAGCCAGCACCGCGATCGTCCTCAGTCTGTTGCTGACACTCGGATCGACTGTGACCGGCACGCTTTCACATCTTCGATTAAAAACATTCCGTTTTCGTGATGCCGGGATTATTGGTCTGTCCGGCATCATCGGTTCTGCGTTGATCACACCAATTGTCTTTTGGCTCGAGCGTCATGCTGGTGCTGATGTCGTATTATCGAGTCTCTACATCGTTTTACTGATTGGTTTTTCGATTCAGTTCCTTCGTCCCCGTTCCAAGGAACGTCCGTCTTTTCCGGTCTATGATGCTTCGATCGTAAAGCTCGCCGTCATCGGACTTGCTGCCGGAATCCTCTCGTCATTGATGGGGGTCAGCGGTGGATTCTTGTTGACGCCTCTCTTGCTCGGATGGGTTCGTTTTCCGCTCAAACAAGCAATCGGAACGAGTATCGCCTCTGCGACATTGATCGTTCTTGGAGGAGTGACGAGTTATATTGCTTCCGGAACCAGCGCTCCGTTATCACTCGGGATTGCTTTAATCATCGGTGCGTTCATCGGCTCACCACTCGGTGCTTCACTTTTGCATCGCTTCAATGAACCGTTCGTTCAAAAGACGTTAGGAATCTTTTATGGTGTCGTCGCCTTAAGCGTCATCGTCAAAGTGTTCGGTCTTCCCTATCTGTCACTCGTCTTACTCGCTTTGTTCACACTCAGCCTGTTAAGCGTCTTCGGTTACCGGATTCTTAAAACGGTCTAAATGAAAAAGCAGCTGACACATCGTCAGCTGCTTTTGTGCGTGCTCAATGATTAACGTACGCTTTCTTCTTTGATTTTTTGTGGTTTCATGATTTTTGCTTCTTTTTTCTGACGCATGCGTTCTGCATTCATTAGTCCCCCTAACATCAGGACGACAGCAGATAAATAGAACCATGTCATCAAGACGATGATTCCGGCAAGCTGACCGTAAAGACGATCGTAACTCCCGAACTCGGCATAGTAAGAGAAGAATTCCGAAACGACTTGCCAAGCGATCGTCGCAAAAATAGCTCCAGGGAGTACTTGACGAACCGTCAGTCGGACACTCGGTAAAATCCGATACAATAAGATGAAAAAGACAAGTAAGAACAACGTCCCGAGTCCCCAGCGGAATAAGAACCAAATCCACGAATAGTTCGTCACGAAATCAGCGACGATTGCAAAGTGGTTGATGAAACGCCGCGTTAACTTTTCTGAAATCGGAACAATCAATGAGATCGGTAAGATGATCATCATCCCGATCGTAAAAGCGAAGTCTTGCAACAGTCCGCGCCAAAATGGCGCTTTTCGCGTCACTTCGAGCGCATCGTTCAGCGAGCGGACAAGTGACTGGACCGACATCGAAGCAAGCCAAAAGGCGGCAAGGAAACTGATCGAGGCAAGTTTAAAGCCGCCTTGATCAAAGATTCCAACGACGTTCCGCTGAATCAAATCGTACGTTTCTGCCGGAGCAAACGGTCGAATTAAATCCAGCACGTTATCGGACGTAAACGGTAAGAACGAGACGATCCCAACTACGAATAATAAGAACGGGAATAAGGACAACATCAAATAATAGGCGAGCTGAGCCGATTTATCAAAAAAGGCTTCACCAAAAAAACGGGCAAATACAGGTTTGATTAAAGACATACAAATTTCCTCACTTTCAACTAATTCTCTACACTATCCCCCATTTCATACCTCCTTTAAACTTTTGGGAGTCTTTTGAACTTATAACAACCTCATACATCATTCAAGTTTGGCGCTTCGGTTCTGCGCGGGGTACACTAGGAACAGAGATTGTATCGTGCTTGTTTTTCAGAAAGGATTTCGATTCGTGTACTCACTCATTCAAACCGAAGCAGAACGCTTCTTTACTTCTTATATAGAGCAATACCCCGAAATGGCCGGACGTCAGCAAGAAGTCATCCGTTCGATTGAAACAACAGGAACGTACGAACAGACGGCTTCCGAGCTCGCGTTCGGTGCCAAGCTCGCTTGGCGGAACAGTAACCGATGTGTCGGACGTCTCTTTTGGGAACAACTCCATGTCTTTGACGCGCGGGATGCATTGACCGTTGAAGCGGTCCGCGACGCGTTATTTGAGCATATCCGGTTCGCGACGAACGAGGGACGAATTCGCTCGACGATCACGATTTTCCATCCGACACGTGTCCGGCTGCATAATCACCAACTGATCCGCTACGCTGGTTACGAAACCGCAGCAGGAATCATCGGCGATCCGGCTTCGATCCAACTGACGCGACAATGTGAAGCACTTGGCTGGACCGGAGCGCGTACACCCTTTGATATCCTGCCCCTCTTGATTGAACTCGATGGACAAGTCAGCCTGCATCCGATTCCAGATGAGCTCGTGCTCGAAGTCAGCATCACACATCCTGACTTTGACCTGTTCGGTGGTCGCGAAGTCCGCTGGTATGCTGTGCCGATGATTGCCGACATGCAGCTTGAGATCGGTGGCATCGCCTATCCGTGTGCTCCGTTCAACGGATGGTACATGGGAACAGAGATCGGTGCCCGTAACCTCGCTGATACGGATCGTTACGATCTGTTACCGCTCGTCGCGACACAACTCGGTCTGAATACCTCGCGTGAACGTTCGCTTTGGAAAGACCGAGCGCTCGTCGAACTGAACGTTGCCGTACTCGAATCGTTCGAACGTGCCGGTGTTACGATTGTCGATCACCATACGGCTGCGAAACAGTTCGCTCGTTTTGAAAAAAACGAAGCCGCGTGTGGTCGTGATGTCACCGGGGAATGGTCCTGGCTCGTGCCACCGATGAGTGGGGCAACGACGCATGTGTTCCATAAGGATTACGACCCAGAAATCAAACGACCGAACTTCTTTCCAAAATCAACACAGACGGCACCTGTGACCGGCTGTCCGTTTCACCAAGGAGCCCTGAAATGAATTATGTCGAACAGTTACGTCAAAAAATCGGTCATGACCCAGTCATTCTCGTCGGCTCCGTCGTCCTCGTCGTACAAAATGAACACATTTTGCTCGAACAACGGAACGAAGCACAAGCTCGCTTTGGTTTACCAGGCGGATTGATGGAATGGGCCGAATCACCGGAAGAGACCGCGCGTCGAGAGCTTAAAGAAGAGACTGGCTTAGAGGTGGAACGATTAACGTTACTCAATGTCTACTCCGGTCCGCAATACGTGACGACGTTAACGAACGGAGACATCTTTCAAAGCGTCACCCTCGCCTATATCGGTGAACATCCGATCGGAATGTTAAAACAAAGTGATGAGAGTATCAAGCTCCAGTTCGTCCCGCTTGATGACTTACCTGATCACTTAGTCGGTTCTCACGCTCGAATGATTGAAGACTACAAAAACCGCCGCTAAATGAATAGCAGCGGTTTTTGTTTATAGCGACTGACGCATGATGTATTGTTTCAAATCCCGCTGAGTCCACCCTTCAGAACGTAATGCCTCCCAAACCTGCACATCTGTTGATTGATAATGGTAGGTCGTTCCCGGTAAACGACGGACGACTTCTGTGGCATGTCGTGCTTTTTGTTCTGCTGGACCTACGACTGACAAGAGAGATGATCCGGCTACTGCCACTACACTTGCTTCTAATTGGTAATAATCCGTTTGTAATTGCTGCATGACATGAGGATCTTGCTGCCAGATGTATTCTCCTTGTCCATGGTATTGTTTTAAAAACTCCACTTCTTCGATCGTCGGCAGAGCGACCTCTTGACGTTCATCCGTTAAATGAAAATAACCGATTTCTCCAACAATCGTGTAGTGAAGCGATTCATACAAGCGAATTGCCGGATCGTTCCCTTGAATGACTTCAAGCATCAGACCATCCATTCCGATTTCTTTAGCATGGCTCAGTTGTGCTTGATACAAGGCTTTCGCGATCCCAAGACGACGATATTGTGGTGAAATCCCCAGTCCCCCACACCGCATGATGCGTTGACCCTCGATCTCCTTCCAACCGTTCAGCCAGAGACCGACCGGTATTTCTCCATGATAGGCAACGAATGAATGCTCCAATTGGTTCCCGTCTCGTTCGATGATGCGCTCTTGGAATTCTGCTTCCGATAAGTGCAGTGGAATCAAATAATCTTGGAATCCATCCTGCATCGCTTTGTACGCCGTTTTTACGCCAGGTGCGCGTTGAATATGAATCATCGAAAAACCTCCTTTTCCACTGAGCTGTTTCGCTTTCGTTCGCCTCATTTCCTGCATACAAAAACACCCTTGTCGCCAAGGGTGTTAGTCGATTCATTGATGGAGTTTCGAACGCTTGCGTCCATATCCGAAGTACAACAGTAATCCAATGGCTGTCCAGACAAAGAAGGCAATCCACGTGAATGGTTGTAAGTTGAACATAAGCATGATACAAGCAAGGACTGACAAAATCGGTAAGACTGGGACGAACGGAACCTTAAAGGCGCGCTTCAAATCGGGACGCGTCCGGCGTAGGACGATGACCGCGATCGAGATGAGCGAGAAGGCTGCCAGTGTTCCGATGTTGATCAATTCAGCAAGTGTACCAAGCGGCACGAATCCAGCGATTAAACCAGCAGTCGTTCCGAGAATCCAAGTCGCTTTAACTGGTGTGTGTGACTTTTCATTGACGTCTGAGAAGACTTTCGGTAATAATCCGTCACGGCTCATCGCGAACAAGAGACGGACGAGACCAAATGTCATGACGAGGATGACCGTCGTCATACCAACGATGGCTCCTAAGTCAACGAATCCAGCGACCCAGTCTTGCCCAGCCACTTTTAAGGCAAGGGATACTGGGCTATCAACACCTTCAAACTGTTTGAATGGAACGATTCCGACCATGATAGCAGAGACGACGACGTACAAAACGGTAACGATCGCAAGCGATCCTAGAATCCCAATCGGTAAGTTACGTCCCGGGTTTTTGACTTCTTCTGCTGCCGATGTGACGGCATCAAATCCAAGATAAGCGAAGAAGGCAATCGCTGATGCTTGCAAGACACCGCTCATACCGAACGGCGCAAACGGCTTGTAGTTGCCTGGTTCGATATACCAGATCCCGACGACGATGAACAAGACGACGACGGCAACTTTGACGAGTACCATGATGTTGTTGACGCGTTTTGTTTCTTTAATCCCAAGCGAAAGCAAGAGCGTGATGACCATCAGAATCAAGAACGCTGGTAAGTTAAAGAACGTTTCGCTTCCTGGTACAGCACCTGGAGCAGCTGTTAAAGCTGTCGGTAAATGGAGACCAAAGCCTGCTAACAGTGACTGGAAGTACCCTGACCAGCCGGTCGCAACGGCACTCGAAGCGAGTCCGTATTCTAAAATGAGACACCAGCCGATGATCCAAGCTACGACTTCCCCAATCGTTGCGTATGTATACGTATATACACTACCTGA
Source organism: Exiguobacterium sp. OS-77 (assembly GCF_000414195.2). Taxonomy (NCBI): domain Bacteria; kingdom Bacillati; phylum Bacillota; class Bacilli; order Caryophanales; genus Exiguobacterium; species Exiguobacterium sp. OS-77. The sequence continues at coordinate 2,814,821 of NZ_DF239008.1, forward strand.
GACGGGAATCATCGACGAGAATTCAGCATAACAAAGGGCTGCGAGCGCACAGACGATAGCGGAAATAATAAATGAGATCGGTAAAGCAGGTCCTGCATAAAGAGCGCCCGTTCCTGTCAGAACGAAAATCCCGGTACCGATGATGGCACCGATTCCAAGTAAAATAAGGTCAAACCCTGATAAGTGACGTGCCAGTTTGGAATGTTGTTTCATGTCCATCATCACACTGACATCTTTCTTGCGAAGCAAACTCATGTTTCATCCTCCGAACTTTTCTCTTTTTTCTGAATATTCAAATCATTGAGGTAATTGACTTTCTTATCATAACAAACGATGTCAGGTTCGATAAGTCTTTTTTTCTGTATTTTTTCACAAAGTGGTCAAACCACTTTTGTGAAAATGCGACAACGCTTTGATGCGTCAACGCAAAAACACCCTTTCCTCAAAATGAGAGGAAAGGATGTACTCGTATTACGGACGATCGTTTGGATGATCGAGGTTAGGACCTTTATGATCATCTGGATCGATCGGGTAATCATCTTGCTGTGCTAAATCGTTTTCTGGCAATGCACCTTTTGGTGTACCATGTGTCGTCTCATCTGTTGAAGAAGAGCGCGCTGAACGTGGTGCACGATCTGGTGTGACATCATCTGCTGCTTGTGAAGCTGCACCTTTTGCTGCATCTTTCAAGCTCGGTGATGAAGAAGTCGATGCTGACTTACTTGGAAGGTTCGATGTGTCAACTTCCGTGTTCTCTGCTTTCTTTTGCAGACGATCGAGGTAACGCGATGCATTATCACGTCCACCGAGACCAAAGGCAAGACCGAACGCAAGCGCAAGTGCTCCCAAGATCAAGATGAAGGCTGAGTTGACGATCGTATCAGCAACACCCAATTGATCAAGTGCCATGAAGACAGCAAGTGCAAGGATCGCATACTTCGCAACGCTTGAGAGGACTTTTAGTTCAGAGTTACCGAACAGGCTGTCCATCGTACGTTTGACGAGGTTGCTGACGATGATCCCGATTGCGAGAATGATGATCGCTGTCAGGACGCTCGGTAAGAACGCAAGGACGGCGCGACCGAGGTCGACCATGAAGTCAAGACCAATCAAGTTGAAGGCTTCGACGACGAAGAGAACGACGATGACGATCTCAACGAGTGCACCAACGATCGAAGCTGGTGATGTAGAAGCTTGGTTTGCATCCCACGTACCGATTTTCAAATGACGTGTCAGGTTGTTGAAACCAAGACGTGATAAGAGATCCGTCACGAATTTCTTAACGAAACGTCCGACGTAAAGACCGACAAGAATCAGTACGACACCAACGATGATGTTTGGAATCATACCGAGGACATCGTTCAACATGTTGATCGCTGGTCCTGTGATTCCTTTAATGTTCAATTGATCAAGTGCTGAAATCGTGATTGGAATCAGAATCAAGATGAAGACGACTGTTCCGAGAATCGACGAAAGTGATTTCGCATCTTTTTGATCCGTTGACCCGAGATTGAAGCGAGCTGCGAATTTATCTGTTCCAACAGCATGAAGGAAATTCGTCACGATATCGCGGACGATTTTCGCTACGAGGAAGCCGACGAAGAAGATGGCTGCCGCAGCAATCAAGCGTGGAATGAATCCAAGGAATGACGATAACAATTGGCTGAACGGTTGTGAGACACTCTCAATGTTCAAGGCACCGAGTACACCCGGTAGGAACAGAAGCAAGACGAGGTAGAAGACGATCTCCCCTGCTACTTTTGGATAAGCTGAAAGATCCGTCTGACCTTGAAGCATCTTGTTCGAACGTACTTTGTCGTTCGCCATCAGCTTCGTTCCTGCTTTGACGATGATCATGCGGAGAACGACCGCGATGACGTATGCCAAGAGAAGGATGAGAGCTGCTTTCAAGATATTCGGGATTGCCGCGAGTAATGTACTCATCGTATCCGCAAGTGGTCCAGCAATGATGTTCAGATCAAGGATGTTGAAGACCAAGATAAGAACGAAGACCATGAGAACCCAGAAGACGACGGTCCCGATGATTTTTTCAGGTGTCCACTTTTTCTTCTTTGGTGGCGTACCCTCTTTTTGAGGTGACAACTTGTTGACGACCCCAGACTTCTCTAACGCTTTTTGAACTCCGTTCGCGATCAGCTTGGCAATGAGCCATCCAATCAAGAAAATGATGATCGCTCCAAGCAAGTTGCCGAGTGATCCGAGAATGCCGTTCAAGTTCAACGACGTTCCGTTCCAAATGTTATTCATCCTGCCACACTCCTTCACCTAAATAAAATTATATATTTCTGACACTTCTTTAATTTCCCCAGCTAAAGGATTTATTAAACCCTTGTCCGTACCAGAATGTGGCGTTTCTTGTTTCTCCTACAAAAAACTGGATGTTTACTATATGTGAGGATACACTGCTACAACAATCATTTCGTAAAAAAGCAGTATCGTCTAAATGACGACACTGCCTTATATCAAACGACTTCTTTTTCAGAGAATTGACTGTTGTACAGATCCGCATAAAAACCATCTGCCTCGAGCAATTCTTCATGTGTGCCCTGTTCGATGACACTTCCTTGATTCATGACGAGAATCAAATCGGCATCCTTGATCGTCGAGAGACGATGGGCAATGACGAAGCTTGTCCGTCCCTCCATCAAGCGACGCATTGCTTGCTGGATGAAGACCTCTGTCCGTGTATCCACACTAGATGTCGCTTCATCGAGAATCATGATCGGAGGATCAGCAAGAACGGCCCGAGCAATCGTCAACAACTGTTTTTGACCTTGCGAGATGTTCGAGGCTTCCTCGTTCAAGACCGTATCATACCCGTCCGGCAACGTCCGGATGAAGTGATCAGCGTGCGCCGTTTTGGCTGCGGCGATGATTTCCTCCTCGGTCGCTCCACTCTTACCGTAAGCAAGATTATCCCGGATCGTACCGTTGAAGAGCCACGTATCTTGTAAGACCATCCCGAACGTCGTCCGTAAGTCTTCGCGTGACATCTCGCGGGTATCGATGCCGTCAATCCGAATCGTCCCCCCGTTCAACTCATAAAAGCGCATCAATAGATTGATCATTGTCGTCTTACCGGCACCCGTCGGTCCAACGATTGCGACGGTTTGTCCCGGTGAGACATCGATGTTCATGTCCTCGATCAAGAGATCGGTTCCGTAACCAAAATCAACGTGTTCGAACGCGACCGCCCCTTCAGCCTGCGTGAGACGGTGTGTCGTCACTTCCTTGATTTCTTCTTCTTCGTCCAGTAATTCGAAGACACGTTCCGCTGCTGCGACCGTCGATTGGACGATGTTCGCGATGTTCGCCGTCTGTGTGATCGGTTGCGTGAACTGGCGTGTATAGGTGATGAACGCTTGAATATCCCCGATCGAGATCGCCCGTTGCGTGACGAGAATCCCGCCGACGATACTGATCAAGACGTAACTGATATTCCCGATGAACATCATCATTGGCATGATGATCCCGGAGATGAACTGTGCTTTACGTCCTGCTTCATACAACTCTTCGTTGACGGCATCAAACTGCTCGACCGCTTTGCGTTCATGTCCGAACGCCTTGACGACCGAGTGTCCGGTATACATCTCTTCGACGTGTCCGTTCAATTGTCCAAGCGTCCGTTGTTGATCGGCAAAGTATTTTTGGGACCGTTTCAAAATCGGACGGATCGCAAAAATCGAGACCGGTAATGAGACGAGCGAAATCAGCGTTAACAGCGGACTAATCGTCAACATCATGATCAGAATTCCGACGATTGTCACAATTGAGGTGATGAACGATGTCACACTTTGTTGTAACGTACTCCCGATCGTATCAATATCATTCGTCACGCGGCTGAGTGTCTCCCCGTTCGGACGACCATCGTAATATTTCAATGGCAGGCGTTCGAGTTTATGATTGACGTCTTCGCGTAAATCGTAGACTGTTTTTTGAGCGATACCTGACATCAAATACTGTTGCAAGTAATTGAACAGACTACTGATGATATACAGTCCAGCCAGCCAGAGCAGGATTTGTCCGATTTTCGTGAAATCGATCGCTGCTCCCGGTACACCTTGGAACTTCGCATATGCCCCTTCAAACAATTCCGTGATTGCCGTTCCCATGATTTTCGGACCGGCAATCATGAAGACCGTACTGAGGATGGCTGCGAGGAAAACACCAACGAGTGCCGTCCGACGCGGACGCAGATACCGAAGCAGACGACGGAACGTTGCTTTGAAATCCTTTGGTTTTTCTCCGAGCATCATCATATTTCCGCCACCGGGACCACCAGGCGGAGGACCGCCGGCAGGTCGTTTTTTCTCACTCATGCGATTTCCTCCTCTGATAGTTGTGATTTAACGATTTCTTGATAGACGGCATTGTCAGCAAACAATTCATCGTGCGTTCCGATTCCAGCGACTTTCCCTTCATCCAGGACGATGATTTGATCGGCATCGATGACGGTGCTGACACGTTGAGCGACGATTAAGACGGTTGCATCGCGTGTTTCTTCCCGTAACGCTTTTCGAAGTGCCGCATCAGTTTTAAAGTCGAGCGCTGAAAAACTGTCATCAAAGACATATAAATCTGGTCGACGAACGAGTGCTCGCGCAATCGACAACCGTTGTTTTTGCCCACCGGAGACGTTCGACCCACCTTGTTCGATCCGTGCTTCGTAACCGTCCGGCATCCGTTCGATGAAATCGGTCGCTTGTGCGATTTGCGCTGCATGCGCGACTTCTTCGTCTGTCGCGTCCTCTTTCCCGAAGCGAATGTTTTCCGCGATCGTCCCCGTGAACAGTAACGCCTTTTGGGGAACGAAGCCGATTTTCGACCGCAGTTCCTCTTGCGGTACATCCTGGCTATCGACACCGTTGACCCGGATGCTCCCTTCCGTCACGTCATAAAAACGAGGAATCAAATTGACGAGCGTTGATTTACCGGAACCCGTTCCGCCGATCACAGCCGTCACTTCACCTGGTCGTGCCGCAAAGCTGATGTCGGATAAGACAGGTGTCTCAGCTCCTGGGTAACGGAACGTGACACGATCAAAGACGAGCGTTCCTTTTTCACGGTCAGCGGTTTGTGTACCTTCATCTGTCATCGTCGGAGTCATCTCGAGGACTTCATTGATCCGTTTCGCCGAGACGGCTGCCCGCGGAATCATGACGAACATGACCGACGCCATGACGAGCGCGAACATGATTTGCATGACGTACTGGATGAACGCCATCAAGTCCCCGATCTGCATGCCGCCATTATCGATCCGGATGCCCCCGAACCAAATGACACCGACGACCGTCAAGTTCATGACGAGCATCATGACCGGCATCAAGAACGCCATGATTTTATTGACCTTAATCGAGACTTCTGTTAAATCCGCGTTCGCTTTCGTTAACCGAACCTGCTCATCACGTTCTCGGTTAAAAGCACGGATGACACGGATCCCGGTCAAGTTCTCCCGCAAGACGAGGTTCAGACGGTCGAGTCGTTTTTGGACTTTCCCAAACAACGGAACCCCTTTCCACAGGATCAACAGGATTGAAATCACAAGGACCGGCATCGCCGCGACGATGACAAGTGATAGTTTTGCATCTTTTGAGACAGCCATGATCAATCCACCGATGAACATGATCGGCGCACTGACGACCATCCGTAACATCATGATGACGACTTGTTGGACTTGCGTGATGTCGTTCGTCGTCCGTGTAATCAATGACGCCGTTCCGACTTGGTCGAACTCTTGCAGGGAGAACCGTTCAACATGGTTGAAGACTTGGCGACGGATATCCCGTCCGAGTCCCATCGACGCCTTCGATGAATAATAACTGGCGGCAACGGCAGCTAACGCCCCGACACCGGTTATCCCGAGCATGACGGCACCAATTTTCCAGATATACGCGGTATCGCCGGTAACGACGCCTTTATCGATGATGTCCGCCATCAGTGTCGGTAAATACAAATCGGACATCGACTGCGCAAAAACCAAGACGAGCACAGCAAGGACCGCCCATTTATAGACCGTCAACCGTTTGAGTAACTTAATCATCCGAACATCCTCCTTTCAGATCTGGACGTAAAATCTGACCGATTCCCTCAGCAATCACTGCGTGTGTTTCAAGCATTTGTTCAAATACGTCCGAGTCAATCGTCGCAAGCACTTGCTCCAGTTGACGTTGCATCCCCTTCTCTTGTTCCTTGATGTCAGTGACGAATTGCTGACCTTGATCACTAAGCTTTAAGACGACTTCCCGTCGATTGTCGGGATTCGTCTCCCGAATGACCCAGCCCGATTGGACGAGACCTTCAATCGACTGACTGAGGGTACTTTTCGGTAAGTGCGTATGTGCAGCGAGCTCTTTTTGCGAGATCGGTCCACGCGGTGCAATCGTCATCAAGCTATGAAATTGCGGTAAACTGAGTCCGTTTTCCTGTGCCGTCTGGTGTGCTGCCCGGACGAGATGACGCTGGACGTTCCAAAACGACTGCATCATCGCAGTCGAACGGGTCGTTTCCGTTTGATCCATCTTGTTTCGCCTCCTTGTTCCATTTCAAATCGTTCCAAAAGGAACAATTACTTATATGAATTAAATTACGCTGATTATTTTCGATTGTCAACGAAAAGGCAATGTGAAAAATCACATAGTTTTGCTATGCTCAAGGAAGACAAGGAGTGAGCATAGATGAGACATGAAATGGGCTTATTCGAAGAACCGTTTCGTTCAATCGAACAAGGACGAAAGACCGTCGAGATTCGACTAAATGATTTAAAACGACAACAGGTACACGTCGGTGATCAGATTCGGTTCACCCATACGGAAACGAACGAGAAATTACTTGTCCGTGTAACAAAACGACAAGTCTTTCCTGATTTCCGAGCGCTTTATGAACAGATCGCAAACGAAGCTATCGACTGTGTCGGTTGGTCGCTCGACGAACTCGTGACGTCGACTTACTCGATCTATTCACCGGAAGCCGAGCAACAGTACGGGGCACTGGCTCTGACGATCGCATTAGAACCATAAAAAAAACGTACTTCTTACGT
>NZ_DF239008.1:2822174-2980489 GCF_000414195.2 Exiguobacterium sp. OS-77
CTACGCTTACAGTAGAAAAGACGTTTTTTCGATTCATTCCGGTTCGACGTGAACATGGATATCGTAGACACCATATTCTTCCGTCAGCGTATCCTCGACACGTGTCGCAATATCGTGCGCCTGATGGATATTCAAGGTGGAGTTGACAAGGATGACGACATCGACGACTTCATTGTTGCCGTAGTTACGTCCTTTGATTGACTTGATCCCTTTGACACCTTCGAGATCGAAGATGACATCTTCATACATCTTCAGCTTCTTCTCATCGAAGCCATCCGTCAGTTCGTGTGACGCTTCCGTAAAGATGTCCCACGCTGTCTTACAGATCAAGAAGCCGACGATGATCGCGGTCACGACATCAAGCCATGGCATGCCGAACTGTGATCCGACGATTCCGATCGTCGTTCCGACACTGACCCACGCATCGGATAGATTATCTTTCGCTGCTGCCATGACGGCTTTGCTTTCAATCTCCTCGGATAACTTCTTATTGTAGCGGTAGACGAAGTACATCACGAGAGCTGAACCGATTCCGACGTATGCTGCGAGAATATCCGGTGACTCCTGTTTGCCTTCAAACAACGTCGAGATCGTATCGATCAAGACTTGAAGACCGACTGCCATCATGATGAAGGAAGCTACGAGCGAGGCAATCGTTTCACTTTTCCAGTGTCCGTATTTGTGATCGTCATCTGCCGGACGTTGTGAAATCCGTAAGCCGATCAAGACAGCGATCGACGCGATGATATCGGTCGCGTTGTTCAAACCATCCGCCCGGAGTGCGGCAGAATCTGCTGTATACCCAATGATTAATTTTAAAGATGATAACAAGATATAGGCTGCGATACTGATCATTGCACCGCGTTCGCCACGTTTTAGGTTATCGTATTTTTGTTGTTCCATTCTCGTCGCCCCCACTTTCTCTGCGATTAGCAAACCTCATCGTACCAGTCGGAAATCGAGTGGGTCTAGAGAAATCATTTTGTTTCGAACTAGGTAATTAACAAATATACAACAATGTTTCCCTATACCAAACCAAATTCGATTGAGTCATGTGGCTCTTTTCAAGAAAATCAGTAGCATTATCTTAAAGAGCAACCAACTTTTTTGACTTGTCAGACTCTTTGACGAACATAATTCGTGCAAGTTCTGAAGGGAATCGGTAGACTAAAGGTACAACACCAAGAGGAGGAGTTCTCACAATGGCAGAATTCATTAAGAGTGAAGAAACATTCAAGGAATTGATTTCAAGTGACGCACCGGTCATCATCAAGTTCGAAGCAGACTGGTGCCCGGACTGCAAACGGATGGATTACTTCATGCCGGACGTCGAGTCACAATTCGACCACTTACCGATCCACACGATCGACAAGGATGAGTTCCCTGAAATCGCATCGAACCACGATGTCATGGGAATCCCAAGCTTGCTCGTCTTCAAAAACAATGAAAAACTGGCGCACTTGCACAGTGCAAATGCTAAAACACCAGAAGAAGTGACAGCCTTCTTAAAGCAAAACTTCAACTAAGCAAAAATAACCTGACGCCGCAGCGTCAGGTTATTTTTATGTATCGATCTGATTTGGGTGCTACTTCAATCCATCTCAGCTTTTCTTAAAAAAGATACGGGTGAAGAGATTCGTAATCGTTCCCGCTATCGCTGCTTCGATCATAGCGACGACTACAATCGCTAAAACATCCTGCATGCCTAGTGTTCCTAAGAAATTAATAAGGTTCAGAATAAAAAATAAAATAAAGAAAATGAGATAATCTCGCTTTCGCATCGTAGTCCTCCTACTCAATACATATTTGTCGTCTTTTGTCGCTACAACACTACCATACATAATGATTTCTAAGGATTACATAATTGAAAGGAACAACGAGCCTCTACAAAAAAGTAGTCTTTCTCCCGCTCGAGAAAGACTACTTTTGCTTATTTAACGTTCACACGCGATACCGTCTTTATCCCGGTCGCTCTTCGTGTTTACGTTATACGTCGCAAGGCTCACGTACGCCTTGTACTTTGTTGCTTTGTAGATCGGTTTTCCATTCTTGTCATACCCTGTCCGATTTTTTAGCCCCGCTTTTTTCGCAACGCCGCCTTTGTACGTCTTTTGCATTTCCGTACAGTTTTTAAAGGCTTTTGCTTTCGTTGCCGCTTCACTAGCTGCTGGAACATGGATCAAGGCGAGACTGACGACACCCGCGAGTACAAGCCGACTCCATTTTTTCATAGGGATTCCTCCTTTTTTTCAAAAAACAACGATTCGTCTTTTGATTATAAGAGGTTATTTTTAAAAAATGGCTATTTTTTTAGAATTTATATCAATGGTTACATTTTTTGAAATTCAGCGAATATAATGCGGACTAACGAGTTCACCTTTTAAAATTGACGTCGGAATCTTAAATTCGACGATGCCCATATATCCTGGAGCGATACTGTACTCGTCAAACGACAGGACTAATTTGTGATCTGCCGTAATATAAAAGTTTTGTTTTGCGGAAATCTGCTTGAACTGCTCGTCCTCCGGTACATCCGGTGTTCCTTCGACGAAGTAGACTTTCCCTTCATCCGTCTTCATTTGCCGACGCATCTCTTCTTTTAGGTAATCACTGATCGTCGTGATATATCCGTCATCCTTGAACAAAGATGGTAATGTCAGGATGAGCTGTTGTTTCTTATCGATCGTATCGTACTGGACGCTTTCTGATGCACTCGCCCGTGTTTCAGTGACGGTTCGACCGATCGACAACAAGTCTTCCGTATCCGTCTTGACGTCATAGCGGCTATCGACGGCAAATGCCCCTTCCTGTCCGTGCGTCTCCTGCTCAAACTTTTCGTAGAGCGCTTGTCCTTCCGCAATATACTTTTCGTTCAATTGTTGCTCGAGTGCCTTGTCCGGTAACGTCACTTGAGGAGCTTTAATATCAGCCGACTGCTGTGTTTTCGTCTCTTTCCAGTCAATCGTCACGATCTCAGTCAGTTGACCAAAAACTGGCACCTTCGCCATCGCGTCCGCAAACGACGCATTACTATTTAATCCACCAACGAATAACGTGATCGCGGCGGCTGTGATCCACACGGAGCGTTTTGTTCGCGAGGGACGCATCCGGCGCTCGACTTGTGCAATCATCTCATCGAGTTCTTTTGGAACCGGTGGTTGTTGGTAAGCTTGTTTCAGATCGTCAAGTTTGTTCGACATCTAACTCATCTCCATTCAATTTCATTTTTAATAAGGTCAATCCTTTATACAGCCGGGACTTGGTCGTGCTTAAATTCAGCTCCAAAATCGTTGCGACGTCTTTTAAGATCAAGTCCTCGAAATAGTGTAAGATGACGACTTCCCGGTACATAACTGGGAGCTCCTCAAGCGCCTGTCGCAAATCGGAATCCGGGTATGTATCTTCTTTTGTCGCGACGAGTTCGATCAGTCGATCCGTATCATAACTGATACTATGCTGACGCTTCCGGATCGCATCAATCGCTGTTCGTGTCAAAATCTGATAGAACCAGGCTTTCATCCGTTCCTCATCTTCGAGTCGATCGAGTGATTGCAACGCTTTTTGGATGCTGTCCTGAATCACATCCAGACTATCCTGTTCATTTTTCATATAACTGTAGGTCAACCAGTAGAGATTCGGTTTGTATTGCTTTAAAAAACGGACGAATGCTTTTTCCCGTTTTCTCATTTGACGAGAGGTCATAGGCCGCGACTCCTTTTTTCGATATCGTTCTGTGTATACATCATTAAGACGGGCGAGTCGAGAAAAAAGTTGACGACACAACAAAAAAAGGTGACACAAGGTCACCTTTTCATGGAGCAGACTTCATTAAGATAAGGATAATCAACAGAAACGGAACGATGAAAAGTAATGGAATACCGACAATCGTGATACATCCAATATCAACCTTTCGCTGTTTTCGGCGTTCACGTTTCCCCGTCCGTTCTTCACGTTCATTTACGGGACTCAACATACAACTCACCTTTTCTACTTAATAATGCAAATGTCGTGATGTATCACTCCACATTTTCACCTGAAGTAAAATGAGCGCGATACCGTATAAGACACTCATGTATAACGAAAATTCACCAAACTGGACATTCGTCCAAGCATTTAATCCAAACAATGGAATGACAAAAATAAAATACAGTAAAAACTCAAGACTCGCTAATAGATCAAACCAAAGTGTCTCTGAAAACATTCCTTCGAGCAACCAGACACTATAAATATACAGTGTCGAAATCAGACCGAACCAAAGATACCTCGCGATTAATCGATACATCTTCTCTTCCTTTATGTAAAACAGCGAGCCGACTAAATAGCCGAACCAGATGACTGAAGCAATGCTTTGCCATCCATTTATCGTTCCGTCGGGATGAAGTATAGCGGACCAACCATTGATGCCAATCATACTCATTAAAATTAACAGAAAGAGCAGTCGATATGGTATGTTCCTTTGACGCATGATATGTTTCCTCCCCAAAGCATAAGTACCTATCTTTTCTTTTACTTAATATTCCATATGATTGGTTTTGTTCCTCTTCCATTTCAATAAATTATTCGTCTCTGTCGTTTAAACCACAACAAGGCAATGGACGTGTCCATTGCCTTGCCTTAGTCATTCCTTCACTTTGAGATTCACATCATCAATCGTTACGTCATGGACAGCGAACGGCGAACCTTCTGCGCGTCCCATCAGGAACTTCAACGCACCTGTATCCGTTTGTTCCATCGTAAAGGTATAGCTATACGTCTTCGGTGTTGTCGTGATTGGCTCGACTTGACTGAAGTAACGCGTGTACGAAGCATTTTCAATCGTCACTTCGATCGGACGCGATACAGTCGACGATGCCGTGAAGCTCAATTCATATGTTTTGCCTTTCGCGAGTGACAAGTTTCCTTGCTCGAGCAAGACACTCCATGGTTCTTGTCCTTCCGCTCCAATCTTTATGCGTGCTGCTTCATTGACAGCTTCGATAGCGGCTTGCGCATCATAGTGGACGTATGACGACCATGACGTCAATCCGTTTGCAAACGAACCGTTTTTCAGTGGTGACGGATCAACCGGCACCGGTGTCACATCAATCAACTCCACATCATCGAGCGAGATTTTCCCGGCTTGTCCACTGAAGTCAAACACAAGCTGATTGTCGTCTGCCGTTTGTGTAGCCGTGAACGGAATGTCGACAGTCGTTGCTTGTTTCGTCAACGGTACAGTCGTCTGCTTCAATTGCTCTTGTGCCCCAGTGATTTTCACCTGAAGTGATTTCGCTTTTTTCGCACCTGCTGTGAATCGAAGCTGATACACATGCCCAGCTTCTAGTTGAAGTCCCTTTTGCGTTAAACGTGCCGTCGTTTTTTGTCCATGTCCTTCATAACGGAAATCACGTGACTCAGGATTAACAGCCCCTGTCGTCCGCTTGTTACCGTTGAAATGCCAGTACGTCAAACGGTCCATCGCCCCTTGATCGAACGTCCCGTTGTAGACGAGATTCCCGTCCGGTAGTGCCGGTTTTGTTGCATCTTCATCGATGACGCCGCTCGGAATCTGTTCGACACGGACGTTCCCGATCTGAACACCCGCTTTTTCAAGTCCGAGGTTGAACTCAAGACGTGCTGCGAGATCCGTCTCTGCCGCCATATCGAATGTGAACGTATGCCGTTTGACGCTCGGTGTCAGAGCAATCGACTGTTCATTCGAATATTTCGTGTACCCACGCTCTGCTCCACCGCCGACTTTGACCATCATCTTCCGGTCTGCTGTGCTGCTCGCGTCAAAGCTGACTTGGTAACGTCCACCTTGCGCGAGGGATACGTTTTGAATCAACTGATGGGAGTACGTCTGTGAACCAGGCTGATCAATCGTGACGTCCGCCATCCGTTGCCCCTCTTTTTCAATGATCGCAAGACTTCCTTTGCCACCGAAGTCCGGGAGCGTGACGTAGTTCCAGTACAGCGGATTAAACGACTGATTCCCGGTGATCATCGTGACCGGTTGTTCAAATGCTGTGTCGTAGACGAGGTTACTATCGATCGGTTGCTTGGCTCCGTCCGGTAACGTCACGTTTTCGTAGCTCGGTTCGACCGGTTCACGGTACGCTCGATTTTTCAAATCATAGACCCGGACGTAGTCGACTTCCATCTCGGCTGGGAACTTCGTCGTCGCATCGACTTCTCCATCGAACCAACCACCGACCGCGAGATTCATGACGAGATAGAAGTTTTGGTCGAACGGTGCCGGATAACTATAATTCGTCGCTGCGTTCAAGCCTTTACTGTACCAATCGTTTTGTGTTTGATAGAGATTGCCGTCAACGTACCAGCGGAGTTCGCCCGGCTCCCATTCGACTGCGTACGTATGCCATTGGTCGATCCGCTGTCCGTCTGGGAAGTGATAGTCTTTCCCCGTGTATTTATTGTTCGGCCAGTTTTCTCCGTAGTGAATCGTTCCGGCGACCTTGTCCGGCTGACTGCCCCAAGCTTCCATGACGTCAATCTCACCGGACGCTGCCCAGGCCCCGTATTTATCTTGCTCCGGTAACATCCAGAACGCAGGCCAAAGCCCTTTTCCGGTCGGCAGCTTCGCTTTGATCTCATAACGACCGTACGTCTTACTGAACAACCCTTTCGTCTTCAGCTTCGCCGACGTGTAATCGTATGTACCGAGATCATCCGTCGTCTTTTCCTGCTTCGCCTTGATGACGAGTTTCCCGTTGCGAATAAACGAGTTATCTTGCTTCGTCGTGTAGTATTGTTTTTCATTGTTGCCCCAACCCGGTGAGACCGGTTGTCCGTTCGCATCCTTGATCCAATTCCCCGTATCATACGTCCATTTCGTCCGGTCGAGTTGTTTTGCCTGAAACTCATCCGACCAGACGAGTTTCCACTTCGTCTCTTTTTTGTCTGCCTTCGCGTCGACCGCTTGACCGCTCAGCAATAAACCAGTCCCGACCGCCAGTGCTACCCATGTCTTCATGTCTGTTTCCTCCTCTTAGTCAAAAAGAGGCAAGGACGAATGTTCGACCTTGCCTCCTTTGTCACGCTTCTTGTGGAATCGTTGCCTTATGTTGCTCGATGACGCCCGCATACCAGTGGGCGCTGTCTTTCCAAATCCGTTCCTGTGTCTCGAAATCGACGTAGAGAATTCCGAAACGCTTATCATAGCCGAAGCTCCACTCGAAGTTGTCGAGCAGTGACCAAAGATAATAGCCTTGGATGTTCATCCCTTCTTCGTTTAAATCAGACACCGCTTGGAGGTGTTGTGCGACGTAATCAATCCGGTTCTGGTCAGCGACGCGACCATCGACCAATTCATCGTCGAATGCCGCACCGTTTTCCGTGATGTAGATTGGTAAATCCGTATACTCGGCACGCAAACGACGAATCAAGTCCTTGAATTCGCTCGGGGCGATATCCCAGCCCATACCTGTCTTGTCGTAATCCGAGTACGCATCCTTCTGCAGGAAATCGTTCGCAGCACTGAACTCGACGAGGTTACGGCTGTAGAAGTTGATCCCGAAGAAGTCACATGGGACGGAGATCGTCTCCATGTCGCCTTCTTCGATGAACGCGTAGGAATGGACGTATTTTGAGAACAAGTTCATCATATCGACCGGATACTGACCTTTGAAGACTGGGTCGAGGAACCACCGATTCGCATATCCGTCTGCATTGTTCATCGCCAGCTGATCGTTGACGGAGTCCGTCTTCGCATACTTCGGTGCCAAGTTCAACGTGATACCGATCGGTGTGACCGATTTGAATTCACCCTTCAACAGTTCGACTGCTTTTCCGTGCGATAACAACAAGTGGTGCACGGCACGAACGGCTTCGTTCATGTCCGTATGACCTGGTGCATGTTGTCCGAGATGGTAGCTGAGGAACCCGGCACACCATGGTTCATTGTGTGTGATCCACGAGTCGACGATCCCGTCGAGCTCCGCAAAACAAGCACGGGCGAAGTCAAGGAACCAGTCGACCGATGCTCGGTTGACCCAGCCGCCTTCTTCATGTGCCCAAAGTGGTAAGTCCCAGTGGTACAGCGTCACGGCTGGCTTGATGCCTTCTGCCCGCAGACGTGTCGCGAGTTTCTTATAGAACGCCATGCCTTCCGGATTGTAGACCCCTTTTTGTGGGAAGATCCGTGGCCAGGCAATCGAGAAGCGGTACGTATCGACGCCGAGACGTTTGATGTGCTGGATATCCTCTTCATAACGGTGGTAATGGTCACAAGCGACATCCCCATTATGTTTCTCGAAGACTTTTCCATCCTCATCACAGAAGGCATCCCAGATCGAAGGCGTACGTCCGCCTTCGTTGTGGGCTCCTTCGATCTGATACGACGACGTCGCCGTTCCGAATACGAAGTTCGGTGCAAATTTCATATGTGTACTCTCCTTTAAGCTACTTATTCTTTAACGGCACCTGCCGAGATACTGCTGACGATATATTTCGAGAGGAACAAGAAGGCGATCATGATCGGTACGACGGAAATCGCGATTCCGAGATAGAGCGAGCCTAAGTTCTCTGCGACTTGTGACCCTTTCAAGAAGCCCATCAAGACCGGTAACGTATACTTCTCTGGGGAGAAGAGTAAGACGAGCGGCATGATGTAGTTGTTCCATGAACCGATGAAAGTAAAGATCGACATCGTCGCGATCGCCGGCATCATCATCGGTAAAGCGATCGTATGGAAAATCCTGAACTCACTTGCTCCGTCCATCCGTGCTGCCTCGATCAAACTCGGATGCAGGACGGTCTGGACATACTGCCGGACGAAGAAGACCGTGAACGGACTCGCAATCGCTGGAACGATCAACGGGATATAGCTATCGAGCAAGCCAAGATTTTTACTTAATTCGTAGAACCCGATTAAACCGAGTTGACCCGGAACCATCATCATGACGAGCATGAAAACAAACATCGCGTTCTTTCCTTTGAACTGATAGAAAGCGAATCCGAATGCTGTCAACGCCGAGAAATACCCTGATAGGACGGTAACGAGAACGGCAATGATCAAGCTGTTCTTGAACCCAGACCAGATGTTGACGTATGAACTGAGGGCGGCGTAGTTCTCAGCAAGTGAGTTCCCGGGAATCAACGAGAACCCGGACAAGACTTCTTCGTTCGAGCGCGTTGCGTTGATGATCATCATCAAAAACGGGATGATACAGGCGATCGTTAAGACGACGAGACCAATATAGATGACACTTTTGCCGAACCAGGCTTTCTTTTGTTTCGGTGGTGGCGTCAACTTGAGCGGGCGTTCGGAACGCTCCGGTTGTTCCTCCGTTTGTGGCACGATCCGACGTGCTTCTGCATTTCGTTCCATCGGTCAGGCTCCTTTCGGCGAACGTTCTTTTCGGAACATCCCTTTGAAGACGATGATTGAAAAGACGAGCGTGATGGCAAACAGTCCGTATGCGACAGCAGCGGCGTAGCCATAGTTGTTGTATTTGAAAGCTTGGTTATAGAGATAGAGCACCATCGTGTTCAAGGCACCATCTGGCGCACCGACACCATCCGTAATCAACATCGGGAGGTCGAACAATTGCAGACCACCGATCAACGACGTGATCATGATGTAGAGCAAAATCGGTTTTAAGAGTGGCAACGTGATGCGTGAGAAAATCTGCCAACGTGTTGCCCCGTCAATCAAGGCTGCTTCGAAGTAGTCCTTCGAGATCCCGGATACGCCCGCCATGACGACGATGAACGAGTGACCGAGCCACATCCATGTCAGGATAAGCGAGACGGAAATTTGTGCGGTCACCGGTTGCGTCAACCAGTTGATCGGCTCCGAGATGATTCCGATTTTCATCAACATCATGTTCAGTGAACCATGCTGCCAGTCGAGCAAGATGCCGAACAATAAGGCGACCGAGCTAATCGTGATCAAGTTCGGTAAGTAGAACGTCGCCCGGAAGAAGGCAAGCCCTTTTAATTTCAATTGGAGATCCGAGAACAATAAGGCGAGTAATAAGGCGCCGCCAATCTGAAGGATGAAGTTAAGACCCCAAATCTTCAGGGTGTTAAAGAACGCTTCGATGAAGTACGTATCCCCGAGTAACCGCGTATAGTTCGCGAGTCCGACGAGTTGTTCGCCTTCAGCGCCTGTGTAGTTCGTGAAGCTGTAATAGAAAGTCAAGGCAACCGGATAGATGCTGAAGATCAAGAAGACGATCCAAAACGGTGCGATGAACAGATACCCATGGCGATCAAGTTTTTTCACAGGTCAAACCCCTTTCTTAAACAAGAAGAGATGAGGCGAGGATCGCCCCACCTACTCTCCTTATTCCGGTACTTTTACGTCCGGGTACGCGTTTTTGACTTTTTTGTAGAATTCAGCAAGTGCTTCGTCTTTTGATTTTTTACCTTGGACGTATTCCATGACCGATGCACCGTATAATGTATCGAGCTGTTGGTCATACTTCGTAACGATTCCTGGTGTGATCTTGTCTGCTTGATCAAGGAAGAACTCGTAGTTGTTCTGTCCGCCGAGGAACTCATCTTTGAAATCTGTTTTGATTTTCTCAGTAACTGGTTTGTACGCTAATACGTCACCTGTTTCTTTTGCCCAGTCCGTTAAGAACGCTTCGTCCTGCGTCATCATCTTGACGAAATCATACGCAAGCTTTTGTTTCTTCGAATCTTTGTAAACACCTAACCACGTACCACCCCAGAAGTATGGGCTTGGTCCGCTTGTGACCGCCCAGTCACCCGCTGATTTTTTCGCGTTTTCTTTGAGGACACTGTGAAGACCCCATGTCGGTAGGACGTAAGAGAAGACTTCTGTTTTTGTCTCTTTACCGTTTTCTTTAACTTTGACTGGTTTATCCATGCCTGCGAACCATGATGGTGACCATTCTGGTGCAAGTGCTGTGTATTGTTTCGTCCGAAGTTCTTTCGCGTAATCCATGTAATCCTTCTTGTCTTGCGTCAAGACGAGCTCTTGCTTATCGTTGACCCAAGGTTGTGGGTCATTTCCTTGTGCGAACCAACGGATCGATCCTTCATCCGGGAACATCTTGTAACCTTTGCTCTTCATTTTTTCAGCGACTTCGAAGACGCCGTCCATCGAGTCCATCATGCCACCGATTTCTTTTGGATCATCTGTGCCGAGGACTTTTTTCGCGATGCTGCGTTTGTAGTAGACGCCACCTGGTGTCGTTTGCCATGACAGCGCACGAACGTTGCCGTCTTTATCTTTTCCCATGTCATAGACGTACGGGATATAGTCATCTTTGACTTCGTCTGCGTTAAACGGTTTTTCAGAGAGGTTCGCCCAGTAGCCGGCATCAACCCATTGTTTGAGGAACGCGATCTCGCCTGTGAAGATATCCGGTGCTCCGACGCCACTTTCAAGGGCTGGTTTCAATTTCGTCGGGTAGTCAGCGATCGGTACGATCGTCAATTCGACTTTGACACCATTTTTCTCTTCGAACTTTTTAATTGGCTCTTTTAACTCATCCGTGAACGACCAGATTTTTAAGACGTCTTTCCCACCGCTCGTCTTTTCTTCGCTGCTACCTGTACATCCAGCAAGGACGCTTGCTGTTAACGCACCGACTGTTAACACGCTAACTAATTGCTTCTTCATCTCATCTCATCCTTTTGTTAAGTATTCCGCTTATAGGTAAGCGGTTTCAATTAATTATTCAAAAATACCGAAAGCGCTTTCGAAAAGGCTTTAAAGAAAATTCCCGAAAGCCCTTTCGGAAAAAGTGATAAAAAATGATTTCGAAATCGCTCTCGCTTTTCCTCACTGACAACGAGCGAGAGCGATTCCGAAACAACCATTGTGTTATTCAGGTACTGGACCTGTCGATTGACGAACCATCAAGTTAACCGGAATGACATCGCGTGTCGTAACCCGTTTTTTGTTGACGATCTGTTCAATCAAGACTGATGCTGCATGTTGACCAATCGTTTCCGTATCTTGTCGGACCGTCGTCAACTTCGGTGTGATGTACTGCGACATGTAAATATCATCGTACCCAACGACTGAGATGTCTTCTGGAATCCGTAACCCGGCTTCATGAATCGCTTCAATCGCACCGATTGCCATTTCATCCCCGGCAACAAAAACTGCTGTCGGTCGTTCAGGTAATGCTAGCAATTCGTTCATTGCCCGCTTGCCTTCTTCCCCGGAAAAGAATCCACCGTTGACGAGATACCCGTCCGGAATCGGCAAATCAAGTTGTTCCATCGCTTGCTGATAGCCTTCAATCCGCGCTCTTCCGGCATCTGTCGACGTATCCCCCGCAATGTGGGCGATCAACCGATGACCGAGTTCGTGCAGATGATTGACGGCGAGCGTGCCACCGGTGATGTTATCCGAGTAGACGACACTACAATCAGCACTGTCCATATCGACGACGACGATTGGAATCGTACTTTGAATCAATTCTTGGACGTGTTGATCCATCTGATCGGAACAGATGACGACGATGCCGTCGACTGCTCGGTGTCGGAAATGCTCGAGGTAGCTCATGTCGCGATTGCGTAAATTCCGCGATGCGAAGATGAGATCATACCCTTGTTGCTCTGTTGCTTTTCGGAAACTTTCAATGATCGCGTTGAAGAACGGATGCATCATTCCGACGCCATGTGCTTCCGAGAACATGACACCGATCGTCCACGAACGTTTCGTCGAGAGCGACTGGGCGTGCGCGTTCGGTAAGTATCCCATCTCGGCTGCTGCCTGGACGATTTTTGCTTTCGTCTTTTCGCTGACATCCGAATAATTATTTAAAGCTTTTGAGACCGTTGTAATCGAAAAACCGGTCATCTTCGCTAAATCATAAATTGTTCCCATGTTACTCACTCCATTTCACCGAAAGCGCTTTCGATAAATTTAGTATACGAAGTCTCTCTGGAAGTTGCAACCTATTTTTTTATAAATATCAGAAAATATGAAAACGTTATCATTAATACTCGATTCACTTCGAAAAGAGTTCGATTTTTCTTTTAATACGAACAAATGTTTGGTATACTTAAAAAAACACACTTCGCTTTTTTAGAGAGGAGCTTTCCCATGCCAATCAATCCGTATCTCGTCTTTAACGGCAACACGCGTGAGGCACTAACGTTCTATGCACACGTTTTCGGTCAAGAACTACCGGAGATCATGGAGTTCGGACCCGGTCCCGGTCCTGACGGTCAGCCCTACCCTGAAGAGATGCAGTCACTGGTTCTACATGCTGAACTGATCGTTCATGGTACCCGCTTAATGTTCTCAGACGCAATGCCGCATGATCCGGTCACGATTGGTCAGAATGTTACCTTGGCACTCCACTTATCTGACGTGGATCTGTTACAGAAGACATTTGATCAACTCGCAAAAGACGGCACCGTCATCATGCCGATCCAAAAGACATTCTGGAGTGAAGCGTACGGAATCGTCGAAGATACGTTTGGTGTCCAGTGGCAAGTCAATCACGTAGTGAGTGAAGTGTCGGTGTAACCTTTAAACTCCTCGAGAACTCGAGGAGTTTATTTTTAGTCTATCAAGCCATGGTATACTTTGAAAAAAAGGGTTAGAAGGAGCGAATCACATGATATCGATGACGTTGCGACAACAACTCGTTCAAGCGATTAACGTACACGTGCATGCTCATTTTATTATCTTATTCGGCTCCGGAGCTACGGGAAACATGACAGACGATAGTGATCTGGATATCGCTTATTTAAGTGACCACCCCCTCTCCGCCTACGATCGATTTTTATTGGCCGGTCAATTAGCACGACTCGCTGGTCGTGAAGTTGATCTCGTCGATATAAAACAGATTGATCCGATTTTGACGATGCAAATCTTCACAGAAGGTTTAGTCATCGACTGTCAAAATCCGAATGAGCTGACACGACAACAAATGCGTGCATATAGCATGTATGCTGCCTTTTCTGAGGAGAGGGCTCCAATCGTACAGTCAATCAAAGATCAGGGGAGTGTTTTTTAATATGAACGATGTGTTGTTAAATAAGATAGCGACCATTGAACGTTGTTTATTAAGAATACAGGACGTCTACCAGAACGAACCTAGTCATTTAAAGGATTACACCAAACAAGATAGTATCATTTTGAACATCCAGCGTGCATGTGAGGCAAGTATCAATATCGCCATGCATCTAGTTCGAACACGGAAGCTTGGTCTACCTAAATCGAGTCGTGATGGATTTCACCTGCTCGAGGAAGCTCAGCTCATCGACGCTTCACTGGCTACTAGTCTCATGAACATGGTCGGATTTCGTAACATTGCAGTACATGACTATCAATCACTGAATCTAGACATTCTTCAAGCAATATTAGATCGTCATCTTAATGATTTTTTGACATTCACTCGAACTGTCATTGAACTAGAAGATTGATTCGCTACGAAGCTTTTTTATAAGTAAAGGCGATTCCGTAAATTGGAATCGCCTTTTGTTTAGCTATCGCTTAAAGAGTGAAATGCATACTTGGCTGAATTAACGGCTCCAACTAGTATTGTCTTATGTATGTGGAAAATTCTCCATTTTCACACACCTCCCTATTGTAATGTAGCCAAACAAAATAGAGTGATCTTTCAAATGTTTCTACAAATTCAAAGCAATCTACAGGAGCAGTTGATGATATAAAATATGTCATGAGCGTTGAAAAAGGACATATGCATTAACTTAATTCATGAATGGAAGAAGGAGTGGGCTTTATGGATATCCAAACCTTTATCTTTTTAGAAAATGAACAGAAACATGTGAACATCACAGAACAAGATCGCATTCAAGTATACATTCAGCAAAAAGAGGATTGGTTAGAGGATGGCTTTTTAAATTTAGACGGTACAATTTCTTTTGCCCAGAATGGAATCATACAAGGAGCCGATTACTCAGACGAACTTGCACCACTGTGGCAGTATTATGCAGACGCTTTGAAAAACTGTCTAGAGTATGGATCTGCTACATTCTATTACCCGAACACACCTATTGAAGTGTGTTTGAAAAAAGTAAATAACAATCGATTTTCATTAACCATTGATCAAGAAGAAGCTGTCTATACTACATTAGATTTCATTCAAGCTTTTAAACAAGCAGCTTTATCTTTTCATCAGCTCATCGAGATCATTTCTGATCAAAAATACGAAGATGATTTACTCGAAAAAATCGAGAACTTGTCATAATGCTAAAAGGCGATTCCGTAACTTGGAATCGCCTTTTACTTAGCTCTCGTTTAAAGAAGTTGAACGCGCAGTCGACTGAATCAATTGCTTTAACCAGGCTTGTCTTGCTTCTACTGAAAAATCTTCATTTTTGAATACTTCTACTCTGAATGGAAGTAATTCAAACAACTGACGCTCCAGTGCTTGCCGTGCCTGTAGAATCGCAATCGTCCCTTTCACTCCTGATAACGAGTGACTCACACCATATGCTTGCTCGGTGTAATAAGCTACGAATCCATCCGCCCATTCTGTCGGACGATCGTTTAGTGCTTTACGGAAGCTTCGTTCTACATTCGGTTGATCAACATAAACGAGAACTGGTTGTAGCGGCGTAATGATCGTTGCTATGCGTTCAATATACGCTCGCAACGTCGCTTCCGGTAGATCGTATTTGATGAGCCCCATCGTCAACGGATTTTGTAAGAAACAGCACTCAAAAACATATGTTGTATCCATCGTTAACGCTTGAGCGACGAATTCTTCCCACTTTTTAAAGATCAATGACTGATGTAACTCAAATGGTAGTTCATAGATATCTCTTGCTTGCAGAAACGCAAGTTCTGCTTCAGGAATATCTATTTCTGACTGCCACTGGCGATATGATACCAGCACGTAGTCATTGAACACCTCAGCAAATCGTAAGACATCGAGTGAAGCGTATTTACTTTGAAAGTCTATCCATTCATTCATCGTTAAGTAAGCGACACTCTCATAATCTGCAGGATGGCTGAGGTCTCCTTCGATATGAAGACGCGTATCAGGTTGTTGCTCTTGCAATAGACGAGTTAATGCTTCAGCTGTTGTTGTTTTGCCAGAGCCGGGGAGACCTTCTACTAGAAACATTTTTACCGACATCACAAAATTCTCCTAATTATATTACTTCAGAATTAATCTTTCTTCTTCAACTACACGTTTGTATATTTTGTATAATTCTACACACTGATTTTCAGTAGGAAAATATCCTTCTGTATTCGAGAACTTTGATAACGCCGTAAATGCAAACGAAGATATTCCTTTTCTATTTTCAACTTTACTACAGTAATTAAATATTTGCTTCCACTGATCTTTTGGTAATTCGAAAATAAAAGTTTGTATTTCAATAATCGAATCTACCTTTTTTAAAGATTTTTCTTGCCTTTTTTCATACTTTACTTCTTCTTGATTTTTATAAAATCTTTTTGGTACATTTAAATCTATTTTTAAATCTTTTATTTGTGTCCAACATCCTTCTTTTTTACACCATTGAGATATATTTGAGTATCCTGTTGGTGGTTTAATGATTTCAAAATGTATTCTTTTAGCTATCTTCTCAATTTCTTCGAATAAATCATTATCTACAGCCTGCTCATCCCAGATAATCTTAAAATTAAAATTCTGTTTCGAGTCTGCAATATAGTGAGCAAGATATGAAATGGTATATGTTACTGTTTGAGCTCTATACCCGCCAGTGTACCAATCTGAATTTGAAATCATACGCTCAATAGTTCTAAATAGTATTATTTTAGATACAGCATCTTGAAAATATTTTTCTGTAATAGCTAAATTATTCTTTTCTAGTAGTTCAGAAATGTAAGTAGCAAAGTCGCTAAAACAGTACTGTGCTCCTCTACTAACGATGTGAGGTTTTTGAAGCCATGAGCTCTCACTTTTCGCTAAAAATGTTTTATCAATCAATTGATTTTTAGGATTTTCTAATAAAAATTGTTTTTGCTTCGATTTACTTAAATAAATTTGTTCATTTAGAAACTCACCTCTAACTCTTTCATAGTACCATCTAGTCTTTTTCTGACTACCATTAATTGGATTCACCCAAGTATGTGATGAGTATTTTTTCATATCTTTATGGAATGGACTATTTGAGAAAAAGTCTGATTTATTAACTTTATTTTGTGTATTTGCATATTCAGCAACTCTTGATACAAATTCGCTATGTTCTTCACCTGCTTCAATTACAGATAATTTCATTTGAACAGAAACTTGACTTACATCTAATCCTTCTTTTTTCTTTGCAGCGTATATAGAAGAAGTTGTTTGTCCTCCATTCACGATTTGAAAATCAAAAAGTTTGACGATATGATCATCCTCAATCAATATTCTAGACGCCGTCGCAGTTATACCATTATTAAAAGCAAAAAAATTACTCGGAGCCCCACTAATTGTGTTTCTTATCCCCTTATTTACAGATCCTTTGAATTGTAAAAATGTACGAACATTTTGTTCTAACAAACGTTTCCCATATTGATCATATATTTCAAACAGTTGATCTCCGCTCAAATAAGTTAAGTAGGATGTATATACCTGAGAATCTGAAGGTATTTTTAAATATGGTATTTTTACATCAACAGCGAAGGTAGTGTCTACGTTTTTAGAGCTATAATTTTTAAATAAATAATCGACATCTACAATTCTAAGTTCTAAATCAGAAATACCATCTATTTCATCTAATTTTTTCCCTTTAAAATTTTTGCTTATTTGACCATCAGTTAAAAGGAAGAATTTAACTTTATTGATTTCTTTATCTTTAAATCTACAATAAATTTGATAAGCCATAGAATAAGCTGGTGAAGTTTCTTCTAATTCTTTGAAAAATCCATCCATACACCTAATCAAGAAATTTTTAAGTCTTTTTATTTTTTTATCTATTGCATCTAAAGTAAGAGTTTGTATTTGATCTTCTTGAAAAAACTCGTGTGTTAGAATCGAGAGAACTCCTCTTTCATCATCAAAGTCATATCCATAGGCTTCAACTGGATTTCTGCCCTTCAAAATTCTTATATCAGCTTCGCTATAGTTTACGGATAACTCACCTGTTGAACTTAGCTCTTCACAAACATATTCAAAAAAAGCTTGCGAGTTTAATAAACCTCTACTATCGGCAATTGATAGTGTAGTTTGAATTAAATCATCATGAAAATCTTCAAGTGTTGTCATCATACTTCATTCCAATCATCAATTAAATAGTCCTTACAGTTGTTTAAATTAAGCTGGTATTTCATATTAATAATTCCACTCGGAATACTTTCTAAGTCGACTCTAGGAAAGTCATTTCTAACATCAAAATTAGAAATTTTATCAATATGAAACTTATAAAGAGTGTCTTTATGGAAGTTATCCTTATAGCCGTACTGAATGATCTTTTGTTCAAAAATGTACATTTCATTGAATAAATTATTATTCTTTAAATCGTGTTTAATTTGCTGAATAAGATTTTCTACAGTATCTCCATTTTCTTTAATGTCCAATGAATATACTCTTAAAACAAGACGATTTTTAGATGAAAATAACTGTTGCGGACTAGATACATGTATAACTTCATTTTTTCCTGTTTTATGAGACTTTACTTCAAGAGCTAGTTTATCTAGTATAAAATCTTGCTTATCTGAATCCGGTCCTCCCCAAGATAACACTGCTTCTTTTAAAGAAGTTTTTTTAGTTAAAACAATACTTAACAATGTATCTAATTCTGAGAAAAGACCCATTTGCAATTCTATCGGAAGAGATTTTTCTTTATTATTCAAAAGAAGATTTTTCCATCTTGTTAATCTATTAAAAACTACAACATAAATCTCTACTTTTTCACTATAATTTTCACATTCCTCGATTAAATCCATGCATAAACTATTAAAAATATCATAATCATATAAACTATTGAGCATTAAATATAAATCCGTTTTATCCTCATTTTTATTTTCAAAAATATCAATATTTTTAAGCTTTAGTTCTTTGATTTTCAAATTTTCTTCGCTATTTTTTAATGACAACTTTAAGCCGTAATTACCCTCCATTTCTTCTTTGATCCAATAAATATCATGATACAAACTTGCTCTTCTTTGACTACCTCTCGCCATATCTTTCCAAGGATTTTTAATCATCATATACCTCGTCTTCAAGCATGTTTTTCATATTTCTAAGGTATACCGAGTTAACTTGCAATCTTACATTTCTCGTCATACTTTTTATTCCACCCGGGAAACTTATCCCAAAAGCTGCAAGATTAACTTTTTCAGCCTTGTCCGTTTTAATTTTAGAGTCAACTAAATGTCCGTCAATTATATGAAGCATTAGTAAAGGTTTTTTCATAATATTCCTTACAGCTTTACGAACGCTGTAAAGTTCTACTTCATTCAACTCGTTCTCTTTTTTTTGCTCCTTAACAATTTTTCGATCCTCTTTATTTTTTCTTTTTATATTTTTTATTTCATTATATTCTTCAACAGTGATTGCGATATTTTCAGCATTACCTGAAGAAACTTGACGATGTTCAATTTCATAAAAGCGCCCTCTATCGTTTATCTTTCTCTCTTGATAGAAGCCTTCTAAATTTTCTATATCTAATCTTTGTTCACTATTACCTGAATAAATAGCTACATCCCAAAAAGTATCTACCGATTCGATGTACTGTTTTATAAATTTAATTGGCATCTTAGATCTCATTCCAAAATCGTCATCTGGTACTTCATAAATAGAGAAGTTATTTATAAATTCTGAGACTACATTTTTAGGAACATCGATCCAGTATCTTGGTTTTGGTTGCGTATAGTAAGGTGTTATTTTATTTTCTATTAAATTCTTAATTAGATTTATATTTTGTTCGTTTTTTTCTTTATCTTTGATTATCCAAGATGTTTCTTTTAAATGACCATCTAATTTCATTTCATAATAAAGAGATTCAGAATTTTTAAGTTTATTTTTAGCTGTTACTTGTAATCCGCTATCCGGATGTTGCTTAACAGCTAAACCAAAATCTCTTGGAGTCATTTCATTTCGAGCCATATCGTTCAAATCACTTACTAAATCTAGAGTC
Organism: Exiguobacterium sp. OS-77; assembly: GCF_000414195.2. NCBI lineage: Bacteria > Bacillati > Bacillota > Bacilli > Caryophanales > Exiguobacterium > Exiguobacterium sp. OS-77. The sequence continues at coordinate 2,842,173 of NZ_DF239008.1, forward strand.
GCTTCAGTTATAGTATTAAATCGATCAAAAATCTCATTAGTTGTATATATTTTACACAAATCTTCGTACCCAGGTCGGTAACCAAACCATCTACCCATTTGCATCAATGTGTCATAAAAAATTGTATTTCTTAAGAAATAACTGACTGATAGTCCTTCCAAAGTGTACCCCCGTGCTAAACTAGTGCCCCCTATTGCAATTACGTTACTAGCAATGTCATCTCGATATTCTAATTTTATTTTTGTATCTTTATGAACTTGAACAATTAAAATTTTAGAAATGAATTTTGCAATTTTTTTAATAATAGATTCCCATTCAAACTCAATATTATCTTTATAGTGAATTTCAAAAGTATTTTTAAGGTCTTCTAAATGTTCATTTTTTTCATAATGTTTTTCTTTTAGTCCGTCAATGCTTATAACTTCACTTAAATCTTTAAAATATTTTTCTACATGTCCTGCAATATTCTTATGAACTTCTGTAAACCTTGTAGCGTGAATTAACATGCTGTTATGTTTGTTTTCTTGATTTCTCAGATGTCTAATTGCAATATTTATCAAAAATGATCTCATTGCCTCTTTCATACTCTCTGGTAAACAGGGTAATTTGTAATCTTTTTTATGATTAAAAGGTATAATATCTTCTACATCTTCTACTTCATAAAAATGCGTTTTTTTCTTATCTAAGAATATTTTTTCTGCTCCAAAATAATTACTAGGTGCACTTAAACAATATATAAAATCTTCTGGAAATAGGTCTTTCCCCAAATTTTCGGTATCTGTATTATGATCTATAAATATGTTTGCATAAGGAGTTGCTGTATAGGCTACATATGAACTTTTTTTAAACAATTTTAGTAATGCTCTTATTTTTTCATTTATTTTTGTAGGGTCTTCCTCATCCTTTGTATTAATAGATGCATAATCTGATTCGTCATCAATTAATAACATTGCATGATTCTCTACTCCTTGTGAATAATGCGTAGTTATCCATTGAATAACGTTTTTTAATGTGCTTGTATTTTTTTTTATTACTACGATTACCGGACTAGTAATGCTATCTAAGCTAATTCCTTGTGAATTCCGATTAGCGTCAGCCCTATTAAAATCTTTCAATTTTGACGTCAAACTTATCGGTCTCTTGTCTTCTCTATACCCAGCTAAATTAGCTACACCAATTTTTTTATCTATATCTCTCCCAATAAAAGAGGCATTAAGTCTTTCCTGCGTTTGATTTCTTAAATTATTCATAGCTCCAGCAATTATGACTATAAATTTATATCCAGCGTCGGCTGCTTTGCATACTAGTGATGAATAGTTAGCTGTTTTTCCTGATTGTACATGCCCTACGACCATTCCATATCTCTCGAATTGATCATCACTAGGGTTTCCTAAATGATTCATTATGGCATCTGTATCTTCTTCGATTACTTTTATAACTTCATTGGGCAATGAATTACTTATGAATTTTTTATAATTATCTGAATAATAATTTTCTCGTTCAATTTTTTCTTTCATTGTCCACCAAGTATAATCTCTCTGCTTTTGTTCCTCTCCCATAACAACTATCCCTAAATTTGTTTGTACATCAAATTCAACTTCTAATTCTCTAACCATAAGTTCCCATTGTTTTTTGTCTAGCTTATCCATTTTCTCTATATTATGTTTACGTTCAAACATTTTTAAAATCTCAGGAACTTCCTGTAACGTTTGATATAGATTAACCTCTTCTTCAATTTGGTTTTCCTTTAAAGGCTTTTCTTTATTTTCTAAGTTTTCTAGTACTTGCTCTTTAAAGATTTGATATGCATTTTTTTTCATAACTACCTCTCCTTCATTCCTTTAAATATTTCTGTTTTCAAAAGTTCATCAATTTGCTCTTTAGTTAGATTTAAATTTAGTAACGCATCAAGTAACTCTTTTTTTTCAGTCTCTTCGATTAACTCTTTTTGTTTTATCTTTTGAGGATCTGTTATTGCATAAGCCTCAATTGCACTAATAGGGATATATGCTTCGATTCCTTTTAAATAAGTACTAAAAAAAGAAATTTCTTGATCACTCATTTCTTTTTTTATATGTACTAATATTGGATGATGTTGATTTATCAAAAATTTAATAGAATCTGTACTATGAGATACTTCCCAAAAAGGAATTATCGTTTTATCTTCTAAAACTTTTGGACGTCTTGTATATACGTTTTTTCCGCGATTTAATATAGAGTTTAAGATTTTTTTTAATTCACCTTTAATAAACATGTTTGGAGATGCAATTGATTTTTTCACATCAATATTCCAAATTTCATCTTGATCATTTGAAATATCTACTCTGATACGAATTAGTCGATGCGCATCAGATATCTTATTTAGTCCCCACCACGTTCCATGTATTAATAAACGTCCGCTTCTATATAAGTAAAAACCTTGAGATTTAGTATATCCGTCATTAGTAGCATATTTATTATATTCTTCGTTTGATAACTTATTATGATGAGGTAAAATATATGGTGTTATTTTTACCGTTTTATTCTCGAATTTTATTAATTGTTCAGGTAAAGTCTGTGTTGCAGTGTTACTTTCATTAAAAGGATTAAATCCTTTAATTAAATTGTTGTTTAAATCCAATAATATTTTTCGGCCTCTAATACTTCCATCTAGAAATCTATGGAATACTAAAGCCAAATGTTCTCTCAATAAATTTAATTCTTCATAATAATTTTCTTTTTGAATAGAGTCTATTTTTTCCCAAATCACTAAAGTCCCAGATTTTTGAGCACTCAACTTTTCTAGTAACGATATATGTTTAAATTCATTTAAATTAGGTGTAATTAATAGCCACTCATTTTCTTTTTCAATTAAATCTAAATCCCATTTCTTAAATGACATTTTATTTTCTTTTTTAGTAATCACAGTTAAGGACTTACATTGTGAAAAAGAAGCAGTTTTTAGACCTAATCCAAATCTACCTAAATCTTTTTTTTCCCGTTCTTCTTCTGGATCTTTACTTCCTAATCTCATAGCTTCAATCAATTCTAATTCTGTCATTCCAAAACCATCGTCTAAAATGCTCAGACTTATTTCTGGATTCATATTTGTTTCTATCGATATTTTCTTGGAGTCTGCCGCAATACTATTATCAATAATGTCTGCTAAAGCTATAGAAAAATTATATCCAAAATCTCTTAACGACTTAATAAAATTACTTAAATTGGGCTTTACAATCTCATCCATAAATTATCACCACCATCAATTAATTAACTATTTATGTATATATTATAATTTAAATTTGATAAAAGATAACGGTTAAATGAAATTTGTTTAAAAAATCCACCTTTAGCTTTAAAGAGACTAAAGGTGGATTTTTTAAATTAAATATTCTAATATTTTTTCAGCAATAGCTTTAGCTAATAAGGGAGGAACCGCATTTCCAATTTGTTGATAACGTTCATCTTTTCTTCCTTCGAAAACAAATTTATCCTGAAAAGATTGTAGACGCGCAGCTTCTCTAATGCTAATAGCTCGAGCTTTTGTAGGATGTTGCCACATCGACTTTCTAACGTTGATTACTGTCGGAGATGGTTCGTCATAATTTAATCGAAGATACACTGTGTTTTGAGTTCTAGAAGCATCAGCATAGGTACTTTTTAAATCGTCAGGCAAACTATGGAAATTTTTCCCGCCATTTTTTAAAATGTTTTTATAACGCTCCAGTATTAACTTTGAACTTTCCGTATTAATATGATCGTAAATTTCGTTCGGTTCCATTCCTTCTCTGTAATACTTATTCAAATCTTTCTTACTACTTGAAACATATACTTTTGAATTGTAAGAATCTATTTTAGTTTGAGGAAGGATGTTTTCCAGGTCTTCGATCGCATCTCGTACAACATTATGAATTTCATCATCACCTTCAGGCAATTCAATAGTGTTACTACTATTTAATATACCAAGCATCATGAAACGATTTCTTTTTTGAGGTACACCAAATCGAGAAGCGTCTAACACTCCACTCGTTATGCTATAACCATAGAACTTGAATATGGCTTCTAAATATTTTACTACGTTATATGAATACACTTGAACAAATAACTTATATATTGTTTTATTTTCAACAATGAATTCAAGACATTCAATATCTTCATCTTTTAGTTCTTGGCACCTAGTTAAAAATCGATTCAAATTCACTAAATCTTTTATGGCTTGATGATTAAAATTATTTAGGGATTCATTATCAAGAAGATTTTTTAATGCCTTAATAGATTCTTGAACAATGTATTGCTGATTTTCATCAGTTATGTTTTGATTATTCAGTTGATTAATAATCTCTAAGATTTCATCCGTTGATTTCTTAGTCAATTTCAACTCTTTATTATTATCAAGTGCTTTTTCTAATAATCTTAATCTTGTTATTAAAAGTGGCTTTATAATAAGTGGAGCTGGAACATCTATTAAAGATTTATATTTTCCTGATACCATCTTCAAACTTTCACTATCGGTACTCAACAGCTCTATGGTGTCCTTATTATAAAGTTTATTATCTTCTTGCGTAATTTGATCTAAATGATGTCTTGAACTAAAATCATTTTGATTATCTGCTTTGTATTCTGTTACAAAAAATTTGTGCACAGATGAATTTATAGATTTTACATTTTCCATTAAAAAGGCAATTGGTTTTACATCTCGTACTGCTCTTACATATTCTTTCACGAGTTTATTATTCCCTGAAATCAAATAATTTTTTTGTCGATTTGCATTAGAAAATCCCTGGCATGGCGGTCCACCAATAATAACTGTGTTCTCAGAATCTCGACTATAATTTTTAAAGTCGATTTTAGTAATATCACTTATTCCTGTTGTAGAAGACTTGATAATAACATCTTTATTTTCATGATTTTTAATATATGTCTGCTGGGCTGCTTCATTTATTTCCACAGCACCAATTACAGAAAATTTTCCTGTTTGCTCAAAACCGTTACTTAAACCGCCTGCACCGGCAAATAAATCTAATACTTTATATTTATGTCCCATGTTTTCTCCTTACTAATTCTCCAGATTCTCTAATAGCAGCATACCTTATGAATTTATTTATATCAACAACTGAAAATTTAATAATTAGTACACAACTGCACTGGTTCAACAAAAAAAAGTACTTATTAAATCGTTTAAAAGTCTGCACAACTCTTAAACAAATCAATAAAATACTCTTCTTTAGTTTATATCATTCTAATGATTTTATGCTTGCTTACTTAACTGATTCACCAACTACATAAAACTTTTCATCATTTCCACGCACTTTAATATAGTCTTCCCAGATATAAAATCTCCATTTTTCATCGTTCGAATAATCTAACGTAATATCTTTAGTCATTCGTCTTCGCAAATTTTTAAATTCCACAAAATATGCTTTGTTCCCTTCGACTCGAACGACCATCATAGCTATATCTGAACGATCTAAAATTTCAACTTGCTTCATAGATAAGTCAAACCAGCCATGTTCCTCATTGTGTAATTTCTATTTTATCATCTTTACATATTTTCAGAAAAATAATTATTTATTCGGTACAATACAATATCTTTTATCCATATTTTTAAATTTATATTGTTTATTGTAAGATTCGTTTGAATCGATAAAGTCTTTTTATTCTCATTGTATTCGAATGGATATCCCATTTTTGAAAAAGGTTGTTTAATCAACAATGCTCCTATTTTTGATTCATTATAACCATTCTTAAATACTTTACCTTGCGCATCCTTCAACTCCCGATACTTTTCCGCATGTAAATACTCATAAAAGAACGGTGCGACTTCCGCTGCCGTGATCGGCTCCATCCAGCGCTCTTCTCCCCGCTCAAGCATCGCTAACAGAACAACCATCTTATAGCTCCGGTTCATGATTGTCTTTTCGACCTGCTCGATCAATTCTCGATTTGAATCGTACGCCTTAATCTCTTCGTCTGATAACTCCTGATGCTCCTTCAAAAAACCAACGTAAGAACCCCACTCTTGTTTATAACCTTGAGGAACTGCCGCATATTCTCCAATCTCAACATACGATGGTCGACGACCGAGTTCGTACTTGATTTGCTCATATTGTTCAATCAGTCGTAACTTCCGCTGACTCGGTTGCCGGAGTCGATGAATCAATTCCAGTGCCCGCGTATCGAACTCAATCACACAACCGGGTGGTGGCGTAATCGGTTCTCTCTCCCCTCGCTTGAACGATTCTTTCATCGTTCCAAGTAGTTTCAGTTTCGTCTCGACGTTACGATAGTTCCCGATCAAATCAATGATGACGCAATGCGATTTATCTTGCGCTAAACGTAAGCCACGTCCGATTTGTTGCGTATAGATGGCGACGGATTCCGTCGGACGACAGAACAGCAGTGTATCGACTTTCGGAATATCGACACCTTCATTGAACAAATCGACGGTAAAGAGGACGTCGATCTCGCCTTGCTCGAATGCTTGCATATACTCTATACGATTGGTTGTCTGTCCCGTCAGTGCAAATGCTGTCGTTCCTTTATCCCGAAATACTTGCGCCAGATATTCCGCCTGCTTGATTGACGAACAAAAACCAATCGTCTTCGTTTGACGATGCTTCTCCCATGAATGATAGATATTATCCGCAACCTCTCGATCAAGTTGTCGATGCTCGAGCTGCGACGCATCATAGGTCCGACCGATTCGTCGAATCTGGGAATAGTCGATCGTGTCATGAATACCGTAATAATGAAACGGCGTCAAAAATCCTTCAGCAATCGCCGCTGTGAAATGCATCTGGAAGGCAACGTTATGGTGACAGATCGCATAGACATCAGCACCGTCCATTCGGTCTGGTGTCGCCGTCAGACCGAGCAGGAAACGGGGCGTGAAATGGTCGATGATCTTCCGATAACTCGTCGCTGCCGCGTGATGGAACTCGTCAACAATGATGAGATCAAACTGATCAGTTGCAAAACGGTCCAAGTGACGCTTTTGCGCCAGCGTCTGGACGGAAGCGAAGACGATCTCCGTCGTCTCTGTGACGGTCCGGTCACTGCCGATATAAAAGCCGGTCTGCCACACCGGATTGACTTTTTGAAACGAACGCTCCGCTTGCACTAATAGTTCTTTTTGATGTGCTAGGAACAGGACTCGTGTAAAGTCTCCCGCAAAGAACGCACTCAGGTAGGTCTTCCCTAGTCCAGTCGCAAGCACTGCCAACGCCCGTGTCCGTCCTTCTTCCATCGTTTCCCGTAACGCGTGCAGCGCTTCTTCCTGCACTCGATGCGGCAGGATTTCTGGTGCAACGACGACCGTTCCTTCGTCATACTCGACTTCCGGTTCCGCGACATATTGACGCGCCGCGTACTCTTGACGGTAAGCATCTAAGACAACCGGATTCAGTTCTTCTGCCGATTCACTGAGGTAAAGATCCATGAAGGCATCGATTGCGTCATCAAGAATCTGTGGAGCGACAGCTTGTGGCAGATGGACGTTCCATTCGATACCGGACCGAAGCGCACTATTCGAGATGTTCGACGAACCGACGATCGATAAGCCAGTCTCTGCGTTTCGAAACAGATATGCTTTCGGATGGAACGAGCGTCCGCCTGACCGATAAAAGCGAACTGACAACCCATCCAGCGAAAGCAACTGCGCCAATGCTTCTGGATCGGTGATGTGTAGATAATCGCCAATCAACAGCCGAATCTCGGCTCCTCGTTGCAAGGCGCGACGAAACGCCGGGACGAGTAAGGCGACGCCTGACTTCTGAGCAAACGCTGCGACGATATAGACTTCCTCTGCCAAATCAATGGCTTCGACGAGTGAGTCATATAAATGATGCGTCGTCAGCTTCGCTTCCGGGATCAATCTTCGACCTCGATCAGGTAGAGGCGTTCTTCGAATCCACCGCGTTGTTGCTGTTTCTTCGCTCGGACGGCTTCCAGTTCCTCGACTGTCACGCCATGTGTCTTCGCTAACGCTTGGATCAGTTCCAGTAAATCAGCTAACTCCTCGACAGCATCTATGTCTGTCGTCGCTTCCTCGTATTCAGCTAGTTCTTCATGCAATTTCTTTTTCGCTTCCACTAGGAATTCATTTTCGTCCAACGTACGGAACGTCGCTTTTTTCCCGTTTTGGTCGATGATGTTTGGAATCGCATCTCGAACTAATTTATGATAAAGTGGCATATCAATTCACTCCTTTGAAGGGTTGAGGGATATCCGAGTCGAATCACTCGGTGTCGTACATATGTATTTTATAAGAGGAGGTTCTTTTCATGTCTACATTCAAACAGATCGACACAACGAACGCCCCTGCTGCGATCGGTCCTTATTCGCAAGGCTTTATTGCAAACGGTACACTCTATGCTTCCGGGCAAATCCCGATTGATCCGACAACAGGTGAACTTGTACCAGGCGGAATCACGGAGCAAACAGAACAAGTCATGCGAAACGTCGATGCCATCCTGAAAGAGGCAGGACTGACACCGGACCGCGTCGTCAAGACAACATGCTACTTAACAAGCATGGAACACTTCGCTTCTTTTAATACGATCTACTCCGATTACTTCGCACCGCACAATCACTTCCCAGCTCGGTCTTGTATCGCTGTGAAGGAACTACCAAAAGGTGCCTTGGTCGAAGTCGAGATTTTAGGACTCGTTTAATCATACATCACGCATTTTGCGTGATGTTTTTTATTTGTAAATCCTTGTAGTGTCCTCTCTATTCAAAACCTAAAAAATAGAAATTTCAAAATTATTTTAATATAAATAAATTATGGTATTAATTTGGGTTTTATGATAGATTATTATTAATTATTACTTATTTTATATTAAAATTTGTTATTTGTTAAAAGTTATAGCATTTTTCCATTTTAATAAGTGTAGGAAATACATAGCAATTCTTATTGAATTCGAAGGGATCGGTTTATCAGTATGAAAAAGCTTCTTAAATTGGTACTTGGTTTGATCATCGCAATCGTCATTCTTATCGTTGCAATGGTCGCATGTACATCATTCTTCGCAAACGAAGTAGACAAAGAGCTCGAAAAAGGAGGAGAAGTCACTGCAGTCGATTCAAAACAGGCTAAAGGCGATAAACAAAAAAATACGCCTAAGCATTTTGCATTCGGCGATACGATCAAAGTCGGTGATGTACAGCTCACGATTTCAAAAGCTCAAAACCAGTCTCCTGCTCAATACAGCGAATCAAAAAATGGCAATGTCGTTGTATTTGATGTAACAGCAATCAATAAAGGCGATGATTCTGCTTTCATCGATGATACGGAATTCAACCTCTATATTAATGATGAACAAGTCGATTCTTATTTCGGAGATGACATGGCAATCAGTGGTGATTTAAACAAAGGTAAGACGTTAAAAGGTAAACTCTTTTACGATGCACCAAAAGGTCAGTCCCTCGAACTTATCTACAAACCTTCTTTCTCATGGAACGATAACGAAGTCATCTTTAAAGGTAAAAATTAATGAGTAAGCGCTCCTAGTTTTAAGGAGCGCTTTTACTTTGTTTTGCTCGTCGGTGAATCGCATGCATCACGATTGGTATTTGTACAACCAGATTCAAGATACTTACTCCGATCACTAGTTGACTGACCGTCAATGGATTGAAGTACCCTTCGCCATATCCTCTCCCTACGCTGAGCGCGATCCCGTATGAAATCGCAAACGAAACTAGATTGCCGATGACGATATCTTTCAGTTTCCCACTCCGCGCAAGTGAATACGATAGAGCACCGAGTCCAAACAAAAATAAGGCATAGCCTAGAAGTGAACCTTCTTTCCAATCAAAATAGGGTCCAAACCAGGCAAAGGGAATCACATACAACCATGTTCGTTTCATCGCTGCCCCTCCTGACTCGCTTGTGATGTGAAAAAACGATACAACGCGTCACGGATGTTCCTCCATCCAGGTGGATAGACATTTGACTTACTAATACAGACGGTTTGGTTATTCGTCGTTACTTCAAGCGTCCAATCCGTCCCGTCTAGCATCTCATGCACTGACTCAGGATACGTCTCCCACGCTACTAGATCATACTTCCTTATCCACGCATCCATGAACGCTAGATCGTCTTGTGTCAGTATACGTTCTCCGGGTGCTGTCAATCGATTTTCTTCATCTTCTGCTCGAACTGTTTGACTTGCACGGTCCCACCAAAACGTCTGTCCTTTTCCCATACCGGACTCGCGGTAATAGACCCGTTTCACTGTCTCCATCACAATCACCCTCTAAATTTGATATTCCCAGTATACCCCATTTGTTATTTTTACCCTGATACAATTTCAATCAGGGTTCTTCCAATTTCTGTTGCTGTGAAACATTTTTCTTCTTCTCTCAGTAGATGGAGTGAAAGGAGATGTTTACTATGCATGTATCCATACAGCAAGCCGGTTATGACGTCGGTCAGCCTGTCTTACAAGAGATTGAGTTTACCTTACAGCCTGGAGCCATCACCGGTTTGATTGGTACGAACGGTGCGGGAAAAAGTACGACGATTCAAGCGATGTTCGGTACGTTGCCTTGGGTCGAAGGAGAGATTGATTTACCCATCTCACTCGCCTATATTCCGGAGCTGCCGACCTATTACGAATATTTGACGCTCGCCGAGCACCTTGAGCTGGTCGCCTCGCTCCACGAGACGGATCATGCCTATACAGAACGACTCTTACAGACGTTCGAACTGCATGCTGTCACGAGTGACTATGTCTCTTCTTTCTCTAAAGGAATGAAACAGAAGGTGATGCTCGTCTGTGCCTTGATGCAACGCGCGGACTGCTTGATCATCGATGAACCGTTCGTCGGTCTTGACGCGGTCGCGACGATTCGATTATTACATTTACTCGAAGCAGAACGGACGCGTGGCGTGGCGATTCTGCTCGTCACCCACGTCCTTGATTCCGCGGAACGTCTTTGTGACGACTTCGTCTGGATTGATCAGGGGCGCATCAAACATCAAGGAACACTCGCTCAAATCGGTGAAGCCTCTGGTCAGCCTGGTGCCCGCTTGTTCGACATCATGGAAGCGATGGTGCTCGAGCATGATTGAAACCTTTTTGAAGCAACGGATCCGTCGACGGCATGCGGAACAGCGTCGCTTCTTTCGAGAAATCTTCGATTGGACGATTTTGCTCTATCTCGTCATTCCAGTCGGTCTGTTCATCATCTATGAGACGATTCAGATCTTAAACGGTCAAGCGGACTGGGTTCAAACGGTTCCGGTCGCTTGGATCTTACTCGGATGGATCTTGTATGGATTCCTGCCCGCTTTTTACGCTTGGTTCGAACCAGCAGATCGCCTCTTCTTCAAACCGGTTCCTGGAGCGATCGTTCGAATGAAGTGGTATTCCGTTCGGTATCATTTCGCGCGGATTTTCTTATTAACGGCCGGCTTACATTTACTCTGTTTTCCGTTACATCGTCTCCGGTTTGACCAATCTAGTATCACAGTACTGCTAATTAGTCTCGCGCTCTCTTTGCTCCAACCATTCTTTAGCTTTTGGACATACCGGCTATCTGGGCAACGGTTCTTGCGGAAATGGAGCGGTCTTCTCGTCCTAGCAACTGGTCGCATCACTCTGTTACTCCTGCTTTGGCTTCAACCGCATCCTGTCCTCTTCGTTGTTGCACTGGGTGTGTTACTATTCGGATCTCTTCATGTCCGGCACTGGTCGCGGCGGGAGGACGGATTAACGGAGGACATTCTGTTGTCGATGAAACGACAGTCGAGTTTATCGACGACCGTCCTTGAATTGAACGGTGCCTTACCGAAGCCGTCTCACCGAAAGCGTCCGTTCCTTCATCTGCGATTATTCAAGCAGACGCATCAGCAACTCCCGCTGATCACGTATCTGCGAGATCCGAGTAAACGTCGTTTCTTACTCCAGCTGTTTGCTGCGACGAACTACGGTCTTCTCGTTTTACCATGGATCGGACGCGGTCTCGTCATTGCCTTCGTTCTGTTCGTCCTGTATCAAGAAGTAAAACAACACGCTCTGTGGTTTAGACAGCAGCGCTTCTATCGGCTCGTTGACTCTCGTATTACAGCTTCTGCGGAAAATAAAGTCATTTAAAAGATATGGGAATCCAATATCTCTTCTCGTATTCCTTTCGTACACTAAAGGTAACCTAAAACGAACGGAGTGTATGCGTATGAAGTGGGGTCTGTATCCGAAAATGTTACTCGCTTTCCTCGGTCTTGCGATCGTACCGATCGTCTTGATCGGTTCGTTTTTGTATGTTGAAACGAAGAGTGCCTTAACGGACGAAGCTTACGCGAAACTTGAGGCGATTCGTGATGCTAAAAAAGCGACTGTCACGCAACATATCGATGAGAAATTTTTGAACCTCGAAGCATTAGCAGAGAACGAACAAGTCCAGCAAGCATTCGCTCCCTTAACGAAACAGTTTGCGGACGGTGGACTGGCAAACGACGCCTACCAACAAGAAGCCAAAAAATTCGATACCTACTTCAATCAATACATCGAGCAGTTCGGCTTCTATGATGTCTTCTTTATTGATCCGGACGGAAATGTCGTCTATACGGCGTTCAAAGAACCGGATCTCGGTCAGAATGTCGTCACCGGTGATCTCAAATCGTCAGGGCTCGGAAAAGCGTATCAGGACGCCTTAACAAAACAAACAGGCGTCATTGCTGATTATGCGTACTACGAACCGTCAAAAGCTCCTGCTGCTTTCTTTGCGATTCCCTATGTCGACCCAAAGACGAACAAACCACGTGGAGTTCTTGCGCTTCAGCTCGCCGGTGATCGAATCAATCAGATCATGAAAACAACGGCTGGACTCGGCAAAACCGGTGAATCGTATCTTGTTGGTGCCGATCAACGCTTACGCTCTGATTTCCGAGCGACAAAACAGACCGAAGTCGGCGAAAAACGGGTCCAGTCGACGCCAGTCAAACAAGTCGTTGCCGGTCAGACGAAAACGACAGAAACAACGGACACCGATGGTCATGAAGTCGTGACGTCCTTCACACCACTAAAAATCGCTGGTCTCAACTGGGGACTGATCACAGAAGTCCATACGGAAGAAGTGTTTGCTTCTTTATCTGATTTCGTACAAAAGCTATTGATTGCGTTAGTGGCGTTAATTGCTTTGGTAGCACTTGCTGCGATCCTCTTCACACGCACGCTCGTCCGACCAATTCGCGCGTTACTGCATAGTGCGGGCGCGATTGCCGAACACGATTTATCACAACCGGTCGTTGCGACGTCACGTGATGAGATTGGACAGCTCTCCCGTTTATTCGAGACAATGCGCCTCTCTTTAATCAATTTGGTACAGCGAGTCGATGCAATGTCACGGACGATTGATGACTCTCTCGCTGAGCTCGTCGTTGAAGCCGAAGAGACCGGACACGGAACAAAAGAGATGGCAACAGCAATGACTGGAATTGCCGCAACCGCCCAGCAACAGTCTGGCGCATTTGATGGGCATACAGCGTCCTTACAATCCTTGACGGCAACAATCGAGCAAACTGCGCAGACATCGGCTCTCGTCGTCGATAGCGCTAGTCGTTCAGAAAATCTTGCAACGACCGGACGTTCGGATCTCCATGCCGTTACGGAACAGATGCAATCGATTCAAAATGCGATTGATGAGGCTGCCGATAAATCACGTCGCGTCCAAATCGCTTCCGAGAATATCTTAGAGATCATCAGCATCATCGAATCGATCGCTAACGAAACGAATCTTCTCTCATTAAACGCTTCGATCGAAGCCGCACGTGCCGGGGAACAAGGCAAAGGATTCGTTGTCGTCGCACGCGAGATTCAGAATCTTGCCAACCAATCGAAACAGTCAATGGTTCGCGTCCAGGAAACAATCGATTCGATCCAACTGGAGACAAAACAACTCGAAGACGCCATGGCACGCGGAACCGTTGCCGTTCAAGACGGTGTCGTTCGCGTCACGGAAGCGACGCAATCGTTTGATTCGATCGTCACCCAGTCAAAAGGTGTCACTGTTGATATGGCCGCCCTTTCGGAAACGAACCGGGATGTCTTATCGACCGCTTCCCACCTCGTCGCACAAGCCGAACAGCTGCGTGCCGGAATCATCGCCAGCGCTCAAGACAACCAACATGCATCCGAGCAATCACTCGCTTTCAGCGAACGAATGGATGTCGTCCATACGCTGACGGAAGAGATTTATACGCTCTCCCGTGAGTTGCACGAGACGATCAACCGCTATACACTGGATTAAACTTGAAAGGAGACATGCCTCATGACGACTCACTTATTCCTCTTTGGAGGCGGTCCTCCTTTTACACCGAACTTACGAACACGATTTGCTACATTAACGAACGGTGGACCGGTCGCGATTCTATACATTCCGCGGATCGGTAAGGACTGGACGCGTTACGCCTCGATCTATACGAAGCCGTTACAGGAAGATGGCATTTCGTCTTTCGTCCATCTGCCACTATCTGACGTACCAACAGACGGACAACTCGCGCAACTGAAGCAGTGTCAAGGCATCATCATCTCCGGTGGCGAGACCGAATTGTATCAGCAATACTTGGTCGGTACACCGATCGGTGACATCATTCAGTCGCGTTTCGTAGATGGTGTGCCGGTCGCCGGCTTTTCAGCCGGTGCCCTCATTTCGCCCGAACGGTGTATCATTCCGGAGATCGACCAACGCGACAATCAACGTCTTCGCTTGCCTGGTCTTGCCTTACTGAACGACGCGGTCATCTGTGTCCATTACGAGACGTGGGGCGAAGCCGCCCATCTCACGCAATCGTTTACGGAAGAAAGCACAGACCGTGCTTTCGGGCTTGCTGACGAGAGCGGAATCTATCTACGCAATCAGCACCTCGTCGAAACAGAAGGAACCGATCCCGTCGTATTATCGCGGAGTCCCGTCAAATGACAGCGATCGTTCCTGCCGTCAAAGGCATCATCATTCACGAGCAGCGTCTCCTGATCGTCCGCCGGGCTGCTGCTGACTTCGGTGGTGGGACGTGGGAATGCCCGGGTGGCAAGATTGACTTCGGTGAACTGCCGCTCGATAGTCTCGTTCGCGAGATAAAAGAAGAGACACAGTTGACAGTTACGCCGGAGCGTCTGCTCTATGCTTCGAGCTTCCTGACGCATCCCGATCGGCAAATCGTTCTCTTGATGTACGTCTGTTCGACGCATCAAACGGACGTTCAATTATCAGTGGAACACGACGCTTATCTCTGGGCGGACGAAACAATGATTCGTCAGTTGATCGCGCCGAATATCTTAGCTGATTTTGAACGACATGATGTATTTTCGTTACTGCATCGCTAAACACAACTGCCCCGCCTGACCAGTTGGTCGAGCGGGGCAATTTTTATTTACAGTAAAGGATCTCGATAACAGACGACGCGATTCCGACCGGTTTGTTTGGCTTCATACAATGCTAAGTCCGCTTTCTGGACGGTCTCAAATACAGTCGACGCTTGATCGGATGAAGCAGCCCCTAGCGATAACGTGACATGAAACACAGGATGCTCCTTATAAACGAAGTGTTGATCGGCGCAGGCAGATCGAATCCGTTCCCCGAGTCGTTCCGCTTGTCGAAGTGGTACGTCCGGCAATAGTAAGACAAACTCTTCACCACCGTACCGACCGACGACGCCCTGTTCCGGACAATACGATTGTAAGAGGTGACTGAGTTGTCGTAAGACGACGTCACCCCCTTCATGACCGTATGTATCGTTGATTGATTTAAAATGATCGAGATCGAGAATGAGGACGGAAAAGACCGTTCCGTTCTGAGCATACTCGGCTAACGTTTCATCTAGCTTCCGGCGGTTTCCGAGTTGCGTCAGTCCATCCGTTAAAGCCAGTTCCTGTTGCGTATGTACGAACAAAAAGTGCTTCCTTAGTTCTTGTAAGAAACGATAGGTGACGTAGCCACCAATCATGATGACGATGATATAGACGAGCGCAATCTCTAAAAACCGCTCGAACGTGTTCGTTAATAAATAGAGCGCCGGTAAGCTGTATGCGATCCCTGTTCCAAGCAACACGAGATAATCCTTCATCCGTTGAGCAGCGAACCGTCGATAAATCGTCGCTGTCACGAGTAACGCGACACAGATCAAGGTTGTCAGAATCAGTCCTTGGTATTCGCCAGCTGGTGTCACTGCAAATCGGGCGCCGATGATGAACAGCATCGTGATGCTACCGCTGACTAATCCGCCGTAAAAGTACGCCGTGACGAGCGCAACGAGACGCAAATCAATCTTTGCAACGTCATAGGAAATACTGTTAAAGATCAACAGGGCACCAATCACACCGGCGATACAACCGATCGCGAGTCGGACTTGTAAGGAAGAGTTAGGCGAGATGCGCTCGATCCGTCTTAGCGGTAAAAACGCAAACAGCAATGTCGCAATCAACAGTGAGAAGTTCAACAACAATGAATTAAGCAACGTAAGCACGACGACATCCTCCTCATTCCATTTCAGATGTTTACTCTATTCCCTCCAAATTACACATTCCCCTCTTTTTCCAAGGTTTTCAAACAAGAGGAGAGGGAATCAAACAAATATGTCTATCGTCTACATCATTAAGGGGGAATCTTTCATGGACCGTCAAGCTGAAAAACGAAAAAGTAAGATGCCATTCTTCATTATTCTCGTTATCGCTATCTTCGTCATCGTTGCTGCTGCGTTGATCATTTATGTCACATCTGAACCAAAAGAAGAGACACAAGCACTTATGACACATCTTGCGACTGTCCTTCCGGTTTACGTGAATTAGATTCACAAGACCTTTACACAAGCCGTACAACACCTTCATACATGTTGCTTTATCTCCTTCCGATAGGTACACGGGAGGAGATGTTTTTTATGCTTATGAAAAAACGATTATTAGCACAACAACTAAATGGATGGTTGATTCCGATCGTTGCCATCGGGCTGATCGTGATCAGCGGTCTCAGCGTTTACGCATCGTATCAACAATCCGTCGCAGCAACTGAGGAACGGCTGATGCGGGAGTTAACCATGTTCGACGCGAATGTCCGGGCAACGTTTCTTGCGTATCCGGATGACGCGACAGACCGCTCGCGTGCCATCAAACGATTGCAACAGCAACAGCGAACCGACTTATCACGTGACGACTATTCGATTCGCTTTCAAAGCCTGAAAACGAGTGAGGCGTTCCGACCGCTAACACTCGAACCGGCAAAACGAAAACAACTACTACAGCACTTAAAAACAGCCCGTACATATGCTTTTTCGAATCAAGACCAGTTTCTTGTCGCAATGACGATTCCGGAACTCGATGACGTCATCTTGCTGACGACTGATCGCGATAAATTAATCGCCCCTGCTCGCGATTTAGCTTGGACACTCGTCTGGGTCAGTGTGATTACGCTTGTTAGCATCAGTTTCTTGATTCGCTCACGAATTAGAAAACAACTCGCCCCACTATCGAAACTCGCCTTACAGATTGAAGAAGCGCATGCGAAGCGATCGTATCGTCCATTAACACTCAAAACGACGACCTTTGAATTACAACAACTCACGTTTCAATACAATCAATTAATGCAACAAATCGGAGATTTAACGGCTGAGATGCAACAAGCGAGTCAGGAACTCGAATCCGTCCAACCCCACTTTTCTTCGCGCTTATCTGCGATGGATCAATCGGTCCAAGCCGTCGATGAAGTCGCCGGTTCTTTACTTGCGCAATCGTCGCAAATGGATCAGACAATCGTCGCCTCGACACGTTTGACCGCTCAAGGGCACGATGCGTTAAGTGAGATGCAAACGACACTTCTCAACAGCCAACATGCCGTAACCCGTTTTCAACAGACTGTTCAGACGAATCACACGACACTTGAGACCTTACAAGAGGAAAGCCAGTTACTGAAGGAACAATCCGCGGCGACAGAGCAGATTTTGCAACAGACCTCACATCTACAGCAGCAAATGGAGACCTCAATCTCACACATCCAACGTGTCGCTGAAGAGACGCGCCGCTTGTCGCTGAACGCGCTGATTGAGGCAACCCGTGCCGGAGAAGCCGGTCGTGGCTTTATCGTCGTTGCCAAGGAAGTCGAAAAACTCGCAATCGATATCCGAACGAGTACAGATCACATCCGTCAAGTCAATCAGACATGGACGGCGGGACTCGATCAAGTCGAACAAGCCATCGTGCAGATGACCGAACGTTTTCTCTCAACATCGCAACAGCTCGAGACGGCAACGGCACACTTGCAACAAATGCTGACTGAAGCGACGACAATTGAGACGACACTGGGTACCGTCGAACAACAACGTCAAATCGTCGTCCACGTTCAGTCGAACATGCAGGAACATCTACAGTCCGTTCAGCAGTTGATGTCGGAGCTCTCTTCTTACAGCCAAGTCCTCGGTGATCAAATGCAACACCACGTCAACCAGCAGACGGAACTGAAGACACATAGTGCGGTACTCGAGTCACGCATCAGTTCGTTGCAACAGACCGTTCGCTCGAGTGAATCGCCATCTTAACAAAAGGAGCGCCTCCCATCTCTGGTAAGCGCTCCTTTCCTCTGTTCTCAGCCGATATAACGTGCTTCCTTTTTATCGATGATATTTCGAATCCGGTTCTCCGTCACCTGATACTGCTCTGCCAGCTGACGAATCGTCTTCCCTTTTTCATACTGCGCGCGAATAGTTCGAATCTGAAACGATGACAGCGTCACATGTTGACCTAACAAGAGATCAAACTCGCCCAGCAGTTCAGTATACTGTTGATCGATCGAAGGCAGGACGTCTAAGTTCGATAACTGATCGTCAGCCCGTTTGTCGTTGCGCCGGACGAGTTTCGCTTCCGTGACGTCAGCCGTTAGAAAAGCTTGTGCAACGAGTACACCGACCTGCACGCGTTCTCCTCGACCACGTTGATAAAGCGTGACTTTGCGATACCCTTCCCGATTGAGTCGCGGACGGAGCAAGACACCTTTTCGTCGTTGCTGGACACCGCGACACGTTACGATCGTCCGGTCGAGCGACCTTACGCGACCTAGCGATGAGACTTCATATATACCTATATAGCCGATGACGGCTTTCCATTGTTCTTGCATGATTGTCCTCCTTCAGACAAGGACACGACAGGACTTCATATCTGAATTATATCAAATTACGAACAAACGTTCTAGTGATGTCACTCGTCGGAATGTGCTATTCTTAGCAGAAAAAGGAAATGAGGTTCGTCCATGAAATTTGTCTTATTACTTGGTCCGCAAGCGGTCGGAAAGATGACGATCGGTCAGGAAATCGAACGGTTGACGGAGATGAAAGTTTTCCATAACCACCAGACAATCGATCTGTTATTGCCTTATTTTGATTTCTCTGAACCTGCACACCATCGCCTAAAAGATACGATCCGGCGCGAGATGTTCAAGGAAATGGCGAACAGCTCGCTCGAAGGTGTCCTGTTTACGTTCCTCTGTCTATTCGGCGTCGAAGGCGGCGGTCTTGAGTTCATCGAAGAGACAGTTGAGTTATTCGAACAAGCAGGTGCTGACGTCTACATCGTTGAACTCGATGCGCCGGTCGCAACTCGCCTGCACCGAAACACGACTGAAAACCGATTGACGCACAAAGTAACGAAGCGTGATCTCGCCGCTTCTGAACAAGACTTACGCGAGACGGCGGATGGATACCGAACACGCTCGCTGCCAGGCGAACTACCAGACGTTAACTATCTCTTCCTCGATACGGAACAATTAAGTGCACGTGAAAGTGCAGAAACGATTTGCGATCATTTCAACTGGTCCAAAACAACGGTCTAATCACAAACAAGCCCCGTCCTGCTTAAGCAGGCGGGGCTTTAATGATAGAGTTTGCGTTCATATCGATTCGCCTGCAACTGAAATCCGTTCCGACGCCAGACCGCCGCACTGCCCGCTTCGCCGTAAACATACGTCAGTAATAACGTCCGTGCGAGATACGACAAAATCGACGTCAACGCTTCTGTAATGTATCCGTGCTGATCATCCTCATCAGTCGTCGTATAACGTAAGTTTCCGGTCGATGCATTCCATGTGAAGGTAATCGTCCCGACAATCGTTTTCTCACGCAACGCATGCAACGTCCACTTGCAACCCGATTCTTCATCCGTTGCTTCGACAAACAATCGTGACGTCGTAAAATCCGGATGTCGTCCTTTCATTCAGCTCTCCTCCTCGACCTCAAACGTTGCTGTCGCGTAAACCTCTCCGTTAATTAAAATCGTTAATGTATGTGTACCAGGATAATGGACACGCGTCGTCATGTTCCGAAACGATTGGCGTCGTTCAACTTGTAAGACACCTTTAACTTCCCGCTCCCGCAGTTGAAACACCTTCCGACTCGTTCCACGTTGTTTGACGTAATCGATCGCGTATTCAAGACGCAGACGTTGCTCGACGGAACTGTTTACTTGAAACGAAAACTGTAACTCTTGACCAATCGTCACTGGTGAGACGACCAAGTCCGTCACCTCGACCTCACCTTGCGTAACGTGTCCGAACAACTGTAATACTTCTGGATTTCCGCGCTTCAGTAACGTCCGGGAAGCGTGACGTAAAATCCAGTCTGTATTCGGATCTGTTCCTAAGTGACGTTCGATTCGCTCGATCAGGTATTCCGGATGTGTCTTTGAAATATCGTTCAAGTGATTGGCGACACTTTTTCGGACGTAAAGTGACGGATCCTGTAGTAAGGCGTCAAGAATCGGTAACGCCGGACGCGGATCAGCAATCAAACGCGGAATCGCTTGTCCCCACGGCAGACGCGGGCGTGTTCCTTCAGACGCTAAGCGCCGGACGTGTTCATCGTCTGATGTTGTCCATTTAAGTGCCTGCTCGAGGAAACGTTCCTGATCAGCAAGTAAAAAGCGACGAACGGCGAACTCCGACGTCGAATGTTGCGTCAACTTGGCAAGTATCTCTATCGCAAGCGTCCAGTCAGAAAGGTCTGCCGTTCGTTCGACATACTCTGGAAAAACAATTCCCGGTAGCCCAGTAAACTGCGGTGCGAGTCGCTCTAGCTCCGACACCGAGTCCGGAAACGGTGGCAAGATCGTCTCCAGCGTCTCCGCCACACGACGGACACGTTGTTTAAACGCGAGTTCTTCCCAGTCTCCCTGCTCGACTCGTCTTCGAAAATCCGGTACATCGACCGCTGCTCCTAAGCGGTCGAGCCAACTCGGTGAAAATACATCTTTAATCAAACTCATCCTTCATCCAGTCCTCTCTGTGTGCGCTCCAGTTTGAGCAATGTTTCCTTGCGTGCGAGTCCACCCGCGTATCCACCTAAATCTCCATTCGTCCGAATGACCCGATGGCACGGAATGACGATTGCCAGTTGGTTCGCTCCATTCGCTCGTGCGACGGCACGAACAGCAGTCGGTTGACCGATCCGGATCGCCAGCTCTTGGTACGAGATCGTCTCCCCACTCGGAATCCGCTCGAGTTCTTCCCAGACGCGGCGTTGAAATGGTGTCCCGTACCGCATCAGTGGCGTCTGAAACGATACCGGCTCTCCTTTGAAGTAACGACGGAGCTCCGCTTCGATCTGTCCAAAGACCGGTGATTCCCCGGGAACGATGACAGCGCGCGCTTTTTGACGTAATTGTTCGATTTCCCGCTCCAGTCCACGTCGGTCGACGAACTCGAGCAGATGTAAGAGTTGATCGTCGGCAATCGCCAGCATCGAACCGAGTGGTGTATCAAGCCATTTCGCGCGTAAGACCTGCCCGTCAAAGCGCGACGGTGCCTGCCCGAGAATCCGTGCTGACGCCTCACGAAAACCACTACTCGATTCATAACCTCCAGCCAACTGCCCTTCGATGATCGGCTTACCGGTCCGGATCTCCTTCATCGCAAGCCCCATCCGTCGTGCCCGAGCATACGCGACGAACGTCATTCCGAAGCGTTTCTTGAACTGGCGGCGTGCCGTTGATTCATCGAGACCAAGTGCTCGAAAATCGGCTTCCTTGAATCGTTTGTCTGGTTCTGCCTCGACCGCTTCGATCAAGCGTTGAATCGTACCATGATCGCCGGGATAAGCAAGCGGATGACAACGACGGCACGGTCGATAAGAGGCAAGTAATGCCTCTTGCGCCGTCTCAAAAAACTCACAGTTCTCTGCTTTCGGTTTTCGTGCCGGACACGTCGGACGGCAAAAGATGCCGGTCGTCTTGACACCAACAAAAAACGTTCCTTCGTACGTCGCGTCCCGGCGAACGAGCGCTTCATAATACGTGTGATGTTCCATCGCCTTCCCCTCCTTTGTCCTTAGTATACCGGCTTGTCCGGTCATCATGTCGCCGAAAATCAGGCATTGATATGTTTAAGATTCACTTAAGAAACATCGTCCTGTTTTCGAAAGGGACGATGTGCATACTACATGATATACTCAACGGAAAGTAGGGTTTTCATGTTTGATTTCTTAAAAGAAGCACTTCACGCACCACTCCGTGTCGGAGCCATCGCACCGAGCAGTCCACGTCTGGCTGAAATGATGGCACGACGCGCCGTCGCCGATCGTCCACGCCAAATTCTTGAAGTCGGAGCGGGTGACGGAGCGATCACCAAAGCTTTACTGGCCGCTCGTTCACCGGAGACACATCTCTTGATTTGTGAACGGAGCGAAACGTTCCGCCCGGCACTCGAGCAGTTGCTAGCTCAAGAAACGAATGTCACTCTCTTCATTGGTGACGTTCAAGGATTATCCGATTCATGGAGCGAACAGATCGACGTCATCGTCAGTGGTCTCCCGTTCGCGTCGTTCCCGGCAGCGTTGCGGCATGACTTATTAGCACAATTCCAAACGTTACTACGACCAGGCGGTCACTTCATCGCCTTTCAATACACCCGGTTCCAGTTCAAGATGTTCCGGGACTATTTCCAAGAACACAGTTATTCGCACACGCTCTACAATCTGCCCCCGGCTTATGTTTTCGAGGGGGTACAACAGGAGGAATCTACACATGCCCACGCTCTTGATCGTTGACGATGAAGCAGACATCCGTCAATTGCTTCGACTGTATTTAACCAATGAAGGGTACGAGATCCTCGAAGCCGAAAATGGTGAGGAAGCGTTAGCGACTCTTGCAACGCGTCCAGTTGATGCGATGTTACTCGACGTGATGATGCCCGTTCGCGATGGCTTCTCGACCGTTCAAGCTGCGCGCGCTGCCGGTCACACGTTACCCGTCTTGATGCTGACAGCGAAACGCGAAGACATGGATAAAATTCAAGGTTTGACCTTCGGGGCGGACGATTACATCGGTAAACCGTTCAATCCGCTTGAAGTCGTCGCCCGCGTCAAGGCGCTGTTACGCCGCGTCAGTCAGTATCATGTCCCGACTACTGCTTCAGCGATTCAGGTCGGTCCGTTCACACTCAAAGAAGACGAACGCGTCATCTTTAAATACGATGTACCGCTCGCCCTGACACGCCGTGAATTTGATTGCCTGGCGCTCTTTTTGAGTCACCCCCGTCGTGTCTTCTCGGCTGAAGACCTGTATGAACGGGTTTGGCAGGAGGAAGCACTTGGTTCCGCGTCGAACGCTGTCATGGTCCTGATCCATAAGCTCCGCGACAAGATTGAGGATGTCCCGAAAGAACCGCGCCACCTCCAGACGGTCTGGGGCGTTGGTTATAAGGTTGAGCCATGAGACGGATCAAACTAACTGTTTGGATGCTCGTCTTACTCTTACTCGCCGCGGTTTTAAGTACGGCACTCGCCTGGTTGCTTGCGAGTCAGTTGCCGCTCGGTACGAAGACGGTTCCTCGGTACTATTACACGACAGAGCAAGAAGTCGTCCAAGACGTAAAACGTGATATCGCCCGTTACGAAAACGGGCAATCACCGAACGGTCCTTACGAGTGGGCCGTTTACAGTGCCGATAGTCGTCGCCTCGATGCATCTGACAAGTTTCCGGAAGACTTGACGCCCAGCCGGTTACTCGCTGCTCAAACACCGACGGAGCGAGAGCCGTCCGACATAGGAACGATCCGGACATTGCACCACATCGAAGCGATTTCCCTACCAAATGGGGCGTCCGGTTTTTTCCTGACGGTACAGACAGATAAACCGAGACTCAATGAATATCAAATCGGGAATTCGAACGCCTTCTTCGTTTTACAAGTCGTCTTGTTCATCCTCTTTTTACTACTCTTGACGCGTTGGATTGCCGGATTGTTCCGGGAACTCGAGCGACGACTCGAACGGTTGACGGTCGAACCGCCACCAACTGAATCACTCCCACCGGTCAGAGGACCGAAGGAGTTTAAACTGTTCGCCCAATCGATCGAACGAATCGAACAGGAACTCCGAACGTTACGGATGCGTGATCAGGAGCGGTTCGTAGAACAGTTGCGCTTGATCACTAGTCTTTCGCATGACTTACGGACACCCTTGACCTCAATCCAAGGTTTCATCCAGTGGCTGACGGAAAAACATGAGACGTTATCCGCGACAGAACGCGCGGAACTTCTAGCGATCGTCACCCGCCAGTCGGAAACGCTCGCTGCCCGGATCGATGAACTGTTCACGCTCGCTAAATTATCGAACACCGATTATCCAGTCGAACGGACATCGCTTGATCTCGTCACACTGACGGAACAAGTCCTGGAACTGTTTCCTGGCACTTCTTCTACTGTCAATGGTCCTGCACACGCGACTCTCTTCGCCGATCCGATGCTCTTACGGCGCTTGCTTGAGAATTTGATTCGCAATGCGACGCTTCACGGGACCGGTGATCTTCGGATTACCATCAACGACGACGCAGAAGGTATCCAGCTGATCTGTTCAAATGCGATTGAATCGACTTATACGCTAGAGGAACTAAACGAATGGCTAACACCGTTCGGGACGTCCGATGCTTCCCGCTCGTCTGGTGGCTCCGGCATCGGTCTGTCGATTGTTCAGCAAATCATGGCGCGTCATGCGGGGAACGTCGCGTTGACTTCACAAGACAACCGCTTCATCGTGACCTGTCGTTTTCCACATATTTCATAAGCCTGCATCCGATGTGCGCATCGGGTGCTTTTTTGGTCAGGTTGTTACTTCTTAGACACTTCTTTGAAATTGGAATTCGATACACTAAAGACTGTTAGAAATTAGTTGTCGTTTTAAAGGAGTTGTTCGTGTCTTATGAAATCCTCGTCTCGTTCGATTACATATATGCCAGGGCTTGATGGCTTACGTGCCTTCGCTGTTCTATCTGTCATTCTCTACCATCTGTCGGTTTCATTCTTCTCCGGTGGTTTCCTCGGTGTTGATCTCTTTTTCGTCCTATCCGGTTATCTGATTACCGGTCTCTTGTTACGCGAGTGGCAGACGACCGGACGCCTCGATTTGAAACGATTTTGGATTCATCGCTTCCGTCGCCTGTTCCCGGCCCTATTCGTCATGCTGTTACTCGTTCTCGGGTACGTAACCATCTTTGAACGCGAACTGTTGCATACGGTTCGCCAAGATAGTGCCTTTGCGCTCATTTACGGGACGAACTGGTGGTATATCTTCCATGACGTCTCCTATTTCGAGTCGTTCGGTAAGCCATCACCGATTCAAAACCTTTGGTCGCTCGCAATCGAGGAGCAGTTCTACCTGCTATTCCCGATCTTACTTTGGTTCGGAATGAAAAATCGTCGCTTGTTCCTGCAATTGATGGGCGTTGCGATCGGTGCATCCGTGCTTGCGATGGCGATTCAGTTCACACCTGGTGAAGATCCAAGTCGTGTCTACTATGGCACGGATACTCGGTTATTCGCCCTATTGATTGGGAGTCTACTCGCTTTCGCGTGGCAACCAACCCGCTTTAAGCTCGATATCCCAAAACGTGGTGTCCGATTACTGAATCAAATAGGTGCCGTTACTTTGCCACTCTTGCTTATATTGATGATTGTCACAAGTGAGTTCGGAAGCTTCTTATACCGGGGTGGCTTTTTCCTTGTCGCCGTCCTTGCTGCACTAATAATTGCTACAATTGCTCATCCGGCGTCGATTTGGAGTCAATGGTTTGCGCATCCAGCACTTGTTGCGATCGGTAAACGATCGTACGGTCTATATCTGTGGCATTTTCCCGTCATCACACTGATAACGCCAGTCGAGCAAATCGGCACGTTCTCATTACTTCGGACCGTATTGATCGTCGTCGTGCTTGTCGCCTTAACTGAAGCATCGTATCGCTTTATCGAACGTCCGATTCGTCAGCACGGACTATCCGGTTATTTAGAACGTCTGTCGTTACATCCGCGACAGTTACGTCAGTTTTCAACGATGCAGTGGACGAGTGTTGCCGTGTTGACGATTCTCATCGTCAGCTTCATCGGTAACTTATCGATTCTTGCTGTCTCCGATACGCCGAAGCCAGAACCTGCCTTTCATAAGGTAGCGGCACCAAAAGAAAAACCGAAGCCGATCCTGAAACCGACGACACCAAAAGCAAAGCCCGATCAGCGAAAAATCTGTCGACCGACGCTTGCGATCGGGGACTCGGTCTTACTCGGTGTCGAAGATTATCTCGGCAGTACGCTCAAGCAATTGACGATTGATGCGAAACTCGGTCGTCAGCTGCGAGAAGCGATTCCGCTGAGTGAGCAGTATGCCGCGTATAATCGACATGGACGCCAAGTCATTCTCCACCTCGGAACGAACGGTAGCTTCCGAAAGGATCAGTTGAACAGTTTGCTCGATCAATTCGCAAATGCCGATCACGTCTATCTGGTCACTGCACGCGTCCCGCGTCCGTGGGAAGCAGAGGTCAATCAGATGTTACGCGAGGCATCGAAACGGAAGCGAGTCGAACTGATCGACTGGCATGCTGTTGCCGTCAAACATCCATCTTACTTCGAAGCAGATGGTGTCCATTTGAATATCAAGGGCGCACGTGCCTATTCGAAGATTCTTGCGAAAGCAACGAATTGCGCTGTTTCAACGAAATAAGACCACGTCAAACAAGGTAGCGGAACGATCCGCTACCTTGTTTTTTATACTCATCCTGTCGCTAGCAACCCAAGATAAATCAAACTGACGCTGAATAAACTCAGCAAGATACCCACTGCATGCCGACGATATCCGAGTAAAAGCAGTGGTAAGGTTGCAATCCCCATCATCAAAACCCATCCATTCCCCACTGGATCACCGGTCGGTAGTTGCCCTAGCGTCGGTTGTTCGAGACGGCTGAGTGAAGCACTCGCCATGAACAGCAATACTAAAATGATACTCTCCATCCGGAGTAACGGACGCGGATCGTACGTTGAGTCAAAACGCAACCGACGCCGAACAAGCGTGCCATTACAGAAAGCATAGAACAAAAGCGGTAACAATAAAAGGTGCTTCAGCAACAACGCTTGACCGTATGGCACGCCCCAGAGATTCGGATAACGTTCAAGCGGAATCGCCAGTTGCATCAGTAACAGCCCTGACAGGATGACACCCGTAAAGGCGATCCGGGCAAACGGACTGAACCAACTTAAAAAGGCAGACCAATGAACGGTCGAGCGAGCACCGATGGCTACCCAAAACACGACACCGATCCAAGCTGTCACACATAAGAAGTGACTAAACTGAAGCGTCCACCCGAGCGCACCGTATTTGGCCGCCGCGTGACTCGTTCCTGCGATGCCAATCCATAACGGGATCGTCAAGAGTGCGAGCAGGATGGATCGTCGCTTTTGCCATGCGAATACGATCAATAGGAGTAAAGCAGAGAAGTAAACGACAAGAAACATCCGACCGATATGCAACTCCAGTAATCCTGTTCGAAGAGCCTCTGTCATCGTTTGCGTCGAAAGTAGAAAACGAACGGCACCAAAGACCGGGATGCTCGTTCCAAGAACGAGCATCCCGAGTCCCGCTACCGCCCACGACGTACCGTCCATTAATAGCGGTTTTCGTTTCGTTGGGATGAAGCATAATACCAAATAGCCCATCCAAAGCGCTCCACCCATATAGACGAGTAGTTCTCCTAGAAACGCACTCATGTCGAACGACGACGTAACACGAGAAGGATGACGATACTGATTAACAGTCCCCCGACGATCCATGGGAGCAGTGTCGGAACGAGTCCTTTTGAAACAGGCTCTGCTTCAGGAACGACTGCTGCTTTTTTTTCCATCGGCTCAGCCTTTTCTACAGTGCTTGTTTCAGCTTTTGCCGCACCCAGTACCGTAAAACGGATCGTTCCTTTCACGGGATGACCATCATCTGAAATCGACGCCCACTTGATCGTGTATTTTCCTTCCGTTAAAGGCTCTGAGACGACAGCACTCAGTTCATTTCCGATGATAAGTGGTTTCGCAAGGGCTTGTTCAACTCCATTCGCGTCTACTACACGTAAGGTGCTCGTTTTTTCAACAGCCTCACTGAACGTCAAGCGGATCCGATTGACGGGTTCAGATAATGCCGATCCATCTGCCGGATTCGAGCTTTTTAAACTCGTGTGTGCTTCGACCGATATGGGCAACAGACAAATGAGGAACAGAAGGGCAAATCGGATGATGCGCATGTCGTTTACCTCCTTTCTGCTTGATGTGTACAAGAAAACCCGCTGTCACCAGCGGGTCGTCCTTTATTGTTGCGGGCGACGACGGAGTGCGAAGAATCCAAGGATCGATGCTGCTGCGATACCAAGCAGTGACCAGACGATACCTGTCGTCGATGCTTTTTCTTGCATACCACCGAGACCAGTGTTCGGCATTCCAGATGGTGCACCTTTGAATTTATCTGGGAACTGATCGACGATTGCTGTCGCAGTCCCTTCCCCTACACCGTACATATGCGCGTACGCTTCACGAATCGCTGGGTACGTTTTGTCGTAATCTTTTTCATTATAGCTATTGAAAGCAAGCAAGAGTTGGTCAATGTGAACCTTTAATCCTTCTTCCAAATCTTTCGCTTTCAAACGTCCTTCTGTTGCTGCATCGAGGAATGCTGCCTGTTCAACACGGTACTCATCAAGTTCCTTCACAGCCATGTCGCGTGCTTGATCATCTTTCGCACCTGTTGCTTTGACATAGTCAACGAAGTAGCCGATGTGGCTCGACCAAATCTTCTTGAATTGTTGCGCTGCTTCACTACCATAAACAGAGCCAATCGAAGCTGTCAGGTCATCCGTATTTTGATTCAAGGCACCGGCCGCAGCGTCAAAGTCTTTTGCTCCGTCAATTCCTTTTTGCATCGCGAGCACTGCAAGCGCCGCGTGTTCAGAGAAGTTTCGGTTCAGTCCGGCACGAAGATCAGCTGCTGGTGTATCAACTTTCGTATTTTTGAATTTATCTGGGTACTGATCGACGATCGCACCAGATAACCCTTCTCCCACCATATACATATGCTCGATTGCTTTACGTAGATTACTGTAGGCAGCATCATAATCACCAGCAACGTAGCTATCAAACGATGTTAACAGTTGCGTGATATGGACTTTTAGTCCTGCTTCGAGATCCGCTGCCTTCAGACGTCCTTCCGTTGCTTTATCGAGGAACGCAGCCTGTTCGACACGATACTCATCAAGCTCTTTCAATGCTTTTTGTTTCGCGTCTTCGTCCTTGGCACCAGTTGCTTTGACGTAATCGACGAAGTAACCGATATGGCTCGCCCAGATTTCTTTGAAGGCAGCGCCTGCTTCTTCCCCGTAGACGGAACCAACAGCTGCCGCTAAATCATCCGTGTTTTGATTCAAGGCACCGGCTGCCTGCTCAAAATCTTCTTTACCATCAATTCCTTTTTGCATCGCAACGACTGCGAGATACGCGTGTTCAGATAGAATTTGATCGAGTGTCGCTCGTAAATCCGATGCTGGAGATGAGACATCGAGGGAGACTTTCCCTGAACTGTGAGACATCTTACTATGGTCCTCATGACCATGTGCACTAACACCTGCTGCTGGAATCAACAATGCGGCACTAAGCGGAACAGCGAGATACGACTTTTTCATCTTCATCTTATGAACACCCCTTTGATTTTTTGGACTTCACATAGATAACGTAAGGAGTTCACGAATGGTTTTATCTTTTTACATTTTTTATTTAAAATATTTTTTCTAACGAAATAAACTTATGCAGCACTTTCATTATTTTTTAGTTTTTATTTACTCATTTCGCGAAACAGCCAACTTATTTTCTAATCATTTCATTAGAATCTTCTTATAACCTCATCTTTTATCTTTTATAGAACAGGAGTGGACTTATGAAACGGATTGTCATTGGCGCAGTACTTGCTTCGCTCGTCGTCTCGCAAGCAGTTGGACCTGTCGAAGCAAAAAGTAAAGCGAAGAAGAAACCTGTCGTGCAAGTCGATCGAGACAAAAATGGGATTCCAGATGCTTGGCAAAAACAATATCATTTGGGATATGGAAAACAAGTCGCAACAAAAGATCACGATCGCGACGGTTTGATGAATGTACAAGAGTATCAACTTCGCCTCAACCCCACTAAATCGGATTCGGACCGCGACGGAATCAAGGATGGGAAAGAGGATTCGGACCGCGACTTACTTACGAATCAACAAGAATACACAGCGCATCTAAATCCATTGAAGAAGGATTCCGATCAAGATGGTATTTCTGATGATAAAGAAGACCAAGATCAGGATCGATTGACGACACGAGAAGAATTCATCGTGGGTACGCAGCCACTGAAAAATGATTCAGATCGTGACGGCATCAAAGATAACGAAGAGGACCGCGATCAAGATACGCTTCTGAATGAAGACGAATTCGAACTTGGTTCTGATCCAACCAAAGCAGACAGCGATCAGGACGGGACTCGAGATGATCAGGAAGATACGGATCACGACGGGGTTCAGAATAATCAAGAACTCAAACGGATCATGATCAAAGTGACGGATACGAATAAGAAAAAGTTCGAGTGGCGTTACAGTAATGAACATCAACGGAAAGAATTGCGCTTTAAAGACGAGATCGGTATTACTGACGTTGCGACGTTAAAAGATCGTCTTCTCGTCACACCATCGATGACGGAAGAAGAATTATTAACGTTAGTCGCACAGGCACTTCAATTGCCAAACATCAAAACGTTACACGTCCAGATCAAGTTCTATAATGGACAGGAACTCGAATCAGAAGATGAGCACTCGGATGACGATGATTCTTCGGATGACTCAGAAGATGATGATCAAGATGATGATTCAGACGATCATGGAGACGATGACGGGGATGATCACGGAGATCATGGTGATGACGATTAATCGTCTATACGAAAAATGAGAGGACGGAATAGTATTCCACCCTCTCATTTTTTATTTCCTTATTCTTCAATGATGGTGACCGCTACTTCCGCCAGCTGGTTTTGCTCCACCTTGTAAGATTTTTAAATCTTCTTTCGATAACTCACCGACGATGAACTGCCGTGTTGGCATGATCATCGCACCTTCACTGCTTGCATGCGCTTTGACATAATACAAGCCGGATTTCGGTAGTGCCTTCGCAATCGTATAGACACCTGGCTTTGTCTCCTCTGCCGGTTCCATACTATAGCGTACTGTTCCATCCGCTTTCCAGATTTCAAAGTGGACATAATCGACTTTTTGAACCGGTTTGGCTTCACGCCAGACTGTTGCTTCAA
Source organism: Exiguobacterium sp. OS-77 (assembly GCF_000414195.2). Lineage (NCBI taxonomy): Bacteria > Bacillati > Bacillota > Bacilli > Caryophanales > Exiguobacterium > Exiguobacterium sp. OS-77. Next base: position 2,873,751 of record NZ_DF239008.1, read on the forward strand.
ACGTCTGCTTTTTCTTGGCATCCGGTTGTAAGTCCTTTGGGATATTCATTTTGATCAATAACGGCTTAGCTACGGCATACTGTTCTGCTGCATCGGAATCGACCGCACAGCCAGCAAGACTCGTCGTCGTGACGAGCAGTCCGCCGAGCATGAGTGTTTGTATCGATTTACGCATTGAAGAACCTCCTTACACTCGGAATACGACGGATGACGAGGAAATCGACCAGCCAGACGACGAGCAACGAGAGTCCAACAAGCGGGAAGACGATTCCCAGCACGACAAGCACAGCGAGGAATCCTTTCAACATGAATGCTTTCGGTCCTTTCGGCGCCCCCATCCCTTTACTTGGTTTTCGCTTCAGCCAGAGATAGAAACCACTGACGGCCACGAGAATGATTCCGAGACAAATCAACAGACTAATTAACTGATTGAACCAGCCGAATTCCGTTCCCTTGTGGAGTGTGATCCCGGTCGCGACGATCTTTCCGACGACACCATAGTTGTCATAACGATAATCAGCGAGCACGGCACCGGAATATTGATCGAGATGGATCGTCGCTTCATTCTGTGCTTTCGCTGGATATGCAGACAGCGTATAGACACCGCTCGGGTCACTTGGAATACTGATCTTAAAGCTTGGATCCATCCCTTGTTGTTTGCCGATTGCAACGATGTCATCGATCGAAGCTGGAACAGCACCTTCGACTTTTGATTGCGGGACATCAAGTGTTTCGGCAGCCCACGGGACTTCCGCGATATCCTTCGTTTGAAGTGTTGACGTCGGTGCCTCCCCACCCCAGATGGACGGTGGATAACCAAGCCCTTGGTTCGTGACAAGGGACTGGAAGTTCGTTCCCCAGAAACCGGACCACGGTAAGCCAGTCAAGATCAGGAACAGCATCCCTGCTGTGATCCAGAATGCTGGAACAGCGTGGAGATCACGACGGAATAACTTCTTGCCTTGACGAAGACGTGGGAACAAGACACCTGACAGTCCCTTTTGCTTACGCGGGAACCATAGGAACAGTCCCGTCACGATCAAGACGATTGCCCAACAGGCGACGAGTTCAACGATCCGATCGCCAGTCGTTCCCGCCATCAGTTCCCCGTGGATCTCTTCGATTTTATTCATGATCCGGTCATCGTCAGATAATGTTCCGATGATCTTACCAGAATACGGATTGACGAAGACCGTCGCCGACATGTCTGGTGACGAGACCTTCACTTCACTGGATCGATCGTCGGATTCACCCGGTCGGTACGACGTGACAAGTGCATCGGGATACTTCGCTTTGACGCGATCAATCTGTTCCGTCGCAGTGATGCGATCTGCTTGTGGTGTAACTTCATAATACGATTGATACAGGACGTTTTCGATTTGTGGCTTAAAAAGATAAATGGATCCTGTCACAGCAAGCATGACTAGGAACGGTGCAAAAATGATACCAGCATAAAAGTGCCACCGCCAAATCGTCCGGTAAGCAGAAGAAGTCGGTGCTTTTTTGACCGTCTCTTCCGTCTGCATGAGATTCATATGTATCCTCCTCTGGAAATAAATATGTCCACTCTGTGAACACCTCCTAGTATAAGCGTTTACAATCCAATTTCAGCCACTTGCTTGTGACGATAAATTGCCAATACAGTGTGTAAATCACGTAGCTTTTAAGAAGTGAAAAACGTCTTTTTTTGACAATGATTTCACTTTTCTTGTAGATTACTTCTTATTTCAAAAAACTATCCTTATTCATAAAACCAAACTTCATCTAAAAAAGCGAATCCTGACCTGGATTCGCTTGCTCGTGTGATGTTTTTATATTGAAGAACTTTCCTCGACTGATTCCTTTTGACGCCGATGATATACGATACCTGTTACTACTAGACCGATTAAGATGACTACGATCGCACTGATGATTCCGGGATTCACCTGAAGCCAGTTCCACAGCTCCGACCACGTCACAGCTTTTCCGATCCGGACGATCAAAAAAGTCCAGAGTCCTGTATAAACGCCTGCTGCTAAGAATGTCATCACTAAATAACGCGGTAACGGATAACCGAGGAGTCCAGCGACATAATGAATCGGATGTCTGACGCCGGGTAAGAAGAACGATAGTCCGATTGCCCATAACCCGCGTCGTTCGATGATCGTTTCTGCTCGTTCTAAGAAACGTGACTTCATCCACCGTTTGACGAGCGGAATCTCACGGAAGAACCGAGCAAGTAGATAAAACCACGTAAAGGCGATGAAGAAGACCGGCCATGCGGTCAACCAGATGACGACCGGGTACATCCCCTCTCGTAATCGAAGTGCTGCAAAACTCATCATCAAGACATCGTCCGACAATGGGGTGAACATGATTCCGCCAGCCAGGCGGACGAGTGCCATGATATCCATCACGTATCCCTTCTTTCTGTTTCTCTCTACTTTCAGTATCCCCGATTTTTCTGAAGTTGAGCCCTATCCATTTCTTAAGTTCTTCTTTAGTTATACTTTTCCGATCAAAAGAGATCATCATCGATGATTTAAAGTCACTTAGACCGTAGGACATGTATACGCAATCGTTCAATAAAAACTCCTTTTCCCACATCGAGAAAAAGGGTTTCATCCGTCCGTTCGAGAAGGGGTACAACGTACATCTGAACGCTCATCTGATAGGAGGAATTTCCATGTTACATCGCCGGAAGACCTATACGATTCGTCCCGAACGCCTAGAAGAATTCACTGAGTTTTTCCATACCTATTTGTACCCGCTCCAAGTCAGCCATGGTGCCCGTCTTGTTGGTCGCTGGGTGACCGAGGCAGAAGATGAAGTTATCGCTATTTGGGAATATCGCGACCGTGAACATTACGAACAAGTCGATCGTGATGTCCGCAACAGTGCTTTACGTCGCGAAGCGATGAAGAAGCGCGCGCGTCTCGGCAAAAACCTCTATATCAAATCCTATGAAGATTTCATGACAGCGACCGGTACGTATGCTCCCCCTCGCGCGATCGTCAGCGTGACCGCGTACATCACGAACGATGCCGATGAAGTCCTGCTCGTCCGCAACCTCCACCGGGGTGATACGTATGAGATGCCGGGTGGACAAGTCGAAAATCACGAGTCGATTCTTGACGCCATCAAGCGAGAAGTCAAAGAAGAGACCGGTATTGATGTCACAATCGATGGCATCACCGGTATCTATCAAAATGTCTCAAGTCACGTCCTTTGTGTCTGCTTCCGTGGGAAAGCCGTTGGTGGTGAACTCGCGACACAAGAAGGCGAAACGACGGATGTCGGCTTCTTCCCACTGACACGTGACTCGCTGAGTGAGTATATCAAACGGGAACACTTTCAGTTGCGGACGCTTGATGCAATGGATCCCCATTACTTCCCGCATGCCTTATATAAAGTCAGACCGTATGAACTGATCAGTCGGTACGACGGTAACGCAACGTCGTCTTCACGGTAAACCAAAAATCCCCTTACAGTGTTTTCACTGTAAGGGGATTTTTTTCGGTTACGTTGTCAATCGAGCGGTAATTCCGGCATCATCGGTGACATAGACATCGCCTGCTTGATCGGTAACGGTATAAGCGGAAGACTTCAACGCCTCGATCGCTGCTTGGAGCGTCGCTTGATCCGGATAACGTAGTGTCCAGTAGACGAGTCCGACCGCATCTTCCGGATTCGTCGGTGCGTTGACACCAGACCAGACGTTCAGACCGATGTGATGGTGATAGCCACCGGCAGCAACGAACAATGCACGCATCCGCGAAGCGTCAGCGGCAACGTCAAAACCGAGCGTCTCGACATAAAATGTCCGCGCTGCTTCGAGTGTCTTGACGTGGAAATGGACATGTCCCATGACCGTATCGCTTGGCATGCCGTACCAATCTTCTTCTCCCGCTTCGACGAGCATGCTTTGCCAATCGACGGGATCCGTCGTCATCTTAACGTCTCCATTGGCTTCGTATGTCCACGTCTCACGCGGACGATCGGCGTAAATCTCGATTCCGTTCCCATCTGGATCCGATAGGTAAAAGGCTTCGCTGACGAGGTGATCGCCTTGACCAATCTCAATTCCTTGTTCGATCAAGTTCCGGATGACGAAACCAAGTTCTTTTCGGTTCGGTAGCAAAATCGCAAAATGATATAATCCGGCGACCGAGTTCGGTGGAAAACGGCGGGCATTCGGATGGACTTCAAGCTCAACGAGTGGTGTATCTTGTGCGCCGAGCACCGTCAACTGATCCGTTTGCGTTAGCACGCGTAATCCGAGTGACGTTGTATAAAATGAAATCGAACGGTCGAGGTCCGTGATACGCAAGCGAACAGGACCGAGTGTGATTTGTGGATGAATGGACATCTTGTTTCCTCCTTCAATGAAATAGCTCGTATCCCTATTATTACGCGGAAGCGATCGAAGCGGAAGTAGGCACGAATAAGTGGTATAGTATCCTAAACGATACCATGAAGGAGGAAGACCGATGGAAGAGACACCAAGCTGTCGCGTCGAGACAGCGCTCGAAATCTTGACCGGAAAATGGAAGCCGTCGATTTTACTCGTCTTGATCACACACGGAACGCTCCGCTTCAGTGAACTGAAACGACAATTGCCGAACATTACGCAAAAAATGCTGACGGCTCAACTGCGTGAGCTCGAACTGAACGATATCGTCCATCGCGAGATTTATCAAGAAGTCCCACCCCGTGTCGAGTACTCTCTGACGGATTATGGTCGGACGCTCATTCCAGTTCTTGACGCGATCAATGCATGGGGTGAACAACACGTCCTTCATCTCGAACATAAAGAAAAACTCGCTTCTGCTTCTCAATGAGAAATCCATTTCGATGTGATTTCTCATTTTTTCATGGAAAAACCTGTCTATTTTCCCGTATACTGACTTAATAGACTTCTGTTTTTAGAAAGGAATGAGTCCTCATGCATCAACTTCATGCGATCGAGCAACTGGTTGCTCGACTCAAACAAGATCCTGCAGTCGAAGCTATCTTCTTGAAAGGATCTTTTGGACGGGGAGAAGAAGATGTTCATTCAGACATCGATCTATACTGTCTCGTATCGGAAGAACGTCAATCAACATTCTTATCACGTCGCTTGTCCCACCTTTCTGCTTATCGTTCGATCATCTGGAAAGATGAGATCGATATCATCGCGCCGCAGATGATCGTCGTCTATGATGATCTGCTACATATCGATTTGTTCACGGTGACGCTTGACTCGCTGAACCATAAGGATCAATTGCGTGTCTTGTATGATCCACAAGAACAGTTGACGGACTTTACCGATACTTGCGACTTAACGCTTTCTGCTCAAGAAGCGACCGATGAAGCGATCGACGCAGTCTGGTTCTTGTTCCAATATAAAAAAGCAGCAGCTCGCGGAAATGACTTATGGGCAGTCGAGATGCTCCGTAGCGCCTTGATCAAGTTCGCAAAAGTCTTACTCCATCATCATGCTCCTGAACGAGCGCAACTTGGATTAAAGACGATTCCGACGACATTGCCAGACCATCCACGCCTTGCTCTTGAAGCGGTCTATGACGTCTTGACACCCGCAACGCACGCTGAAGCGGCTCAACGTTATCTAGCATGTCTAGAGACTGAACGGAACGCGCTCGACCAGACGCTCGCCTCTCATCCAGAGACGCTCGCTTTACTCGATCGATTAACGCCTGAACTCTCGATCCAACAATCAGGACGGTAACAAGAACGGGCTGACTCAAAAGTCAGTTTCCACAAAGATAAGAGTGGCAGAATGATGATCTGCCACCCTTATCTCGTAACAAAAAGAATGACGCGTCACACGCCACTCCTACAGGAACAAGCGCATTTATGCGCTGTCAGAGACAAACAAGACCCGCTTTCCTGCTTAAATGAAGCAGGAAAACTAGCTTGTGTCTCGCCTGAGGAAAGGGCGTGAAAAGACGCGTCATTCTTTTATTGAGTCTCTTCTATGGTCACTCATTACTGTGTCAATTGAATCTCTTTTGATTGTCCACCTGCCCAGCCAAAGCCAGACGAGACTTCAAGCATCGGATTTTTCACCTGTTTCGGTAATTCAAAGACGATGTTGCCGGTTTTCTCGATATTCGGGTTGATTGTCTCTAAGAAGAAGCCCATCCCGTCTTCATTCGCATAAAGATCGAGTACCGTATCGGCTGAGTATTCCGTATCGCCGACATTGACTTTAAACATGTTGCTGTCGACGAATCGCTCTTCCTTATCTCCGTTTAGAATCGTCAGACCGATGACTAAGAATTGTCCTGATGTTTTCTTTTCTCCGAGAACGTTCGACAACGTATCGACCATCTTGACGTCGTTGACGACGTACGTCAGTTTCCCGACCTTTACCTGATCATTCACCCCGTACGTTTTCTTGACCGGTTTTGCAACTGCTTTTGCCTTCACTGGTTTTGCTTCTGATTTGACTGCTTCTTGTTCGACTTCTACTTTTTTCTCCGGTGCTGCTTGTTCTTCGTCATCTCCTAGATTCCCGAGAATAACTGCGCCGATCACGATAATTCCTGCCCACTTCAATCCTTTTTTCATGTTACTTCCTCCTTTTAATGTGGCTGACTCACGTCTGATAGCCCTAGTATAGGAAGAAGCAACCCCTTATCCTTTATACTTTTTTAACCAGGTTATTTTTTGTTTATGGTTCGATAAAAAGATTGACAAAAAATAAAAGAGAACGCTGATTTCAGCGTCCTCCTCTTCTTATTCTCCCTTGACCCGAATGACGATTTTTCCTTTTGCGTGTCCTTCTTCGCCATAATCATGTGCTTCCTTAATTTGATCTAGATCAAAGATCCGATCGACGACAGGTTGTAGCTCGCCACGTTCGACAGCTTTAGCGATATGTCGTAAACGTTCACCCGTCGGTTGCATGAAGACATACGCAGAACGTGCATTATGCTCTTTCGCTTGTTCTTCATCTGGTGGTGTGGAAATCGAGACGAGCATGCCGTTCGGCTTCAGCACCTGATACAGTTCCCCTTGCTTGTCGCCACCCATCGTATCAAATACAAAATCGACGTCGCGAACACGATCGGCCGGATTTTCCTGTTTGTAGTCAATGACTTCGTCGGCTCCAAGCGCTTTTACCCAGTCAACGTTTTTCGTACTTGTTGACGTGATGACGTACAAACCGTTCGCTTTTGCGAGTTGAATCGCGACCGTTCCGACGCCGCCTGATCCGGCACCAATAAAGATCCGGTCACCTGGCTTCGCATCCATCACTTCGAACATGACCTGCCACGCTGTATGTGAGACGAGTGGAAGAGACGCTGCTTCTGCGAAGCTGAGCGATTCTGGTTTTTTGACGACGAGATGGGCATCGACCGCGACGTACTCGGCATATGTTCCTTGGCGAGCGATTTCCGGACGGCTGAAAACAGCGTCCCCGACTTGAAGATCGGAGACGTTTTCTCCTACTTCCTGAATCACACCGGCAACGTCCCAACCGATGACGAGCGGCATTTCGTAGCTCAACATCTGACGCAAGTATCCTTCGCGTAGTTTCCAATCGACCGGGTTTACACTCGCGGCGTAGACTTCGATTAAAACATCATCCGGTCCGATGACCGGCTTGTCCAGTTCTCCGACCTTGAATTGTTCCGATCCACCATACTGTTCAATGTAAGCTGCCTTCATCCGTTGACTCCTCCTTCAATATTCGTTCCCTATCTTCTTCCCCGTCCGTCCTACCGACAAACAGTCTGAAGATACACAACAGCTCCCCATCAATCGATGAGGAGCTGTTTCGTTAACGATTCGTTTGCTGAAGAGTGGATGCCGTTTCGTTCAAGGCATGGATCGCATGCTGCAGCTCCATGACCTGACCGACTTGATGACGTGTCAAGCCGGATAGTGACTCACTTTGTGCGAGCAACGCATTCATGAACGTATCAAGTTGACCGGCTGCTGTCGTGATAGCAGTAAGACTACTCGTCATCGTCGCGAACTGAGTCTGCGCCGACTGGATTGATCCAACAACTTCCGTTGTATCCGTCTCGATCGTCTGTAGCGCTAACTGACTCTCGGCCATACGCTCTTCCTGCTCACGTAACAATGTCGTACTCGCATGAATCGAGTTCCCTGTCTGCGTGACGTCCTGATCAACACGTTCGATGATCGCATTGATTTCCTTCGACGCTTCTGCCGTCTGTGCTGATAGATTACGAATTTCTTGCGCAACGACCGTAAAGCCTTTTCCGAACTCGCCGGCACGAGCTGCTTCGATCGATGCGTTAAGACTAAGCAGGTTCGTTTGCGCCGCAATCGCATTGATGCTCGACGTGATGGCGACGATTTCCTGGAAACGTCCAGCAAGCTGTCCGAACGACGTGACCGAATCATCCATGCTCGTCGTCAATTGTTGCAGGGATTGTCCGGCAAGACCAATCGTCTGTCTGCTCTTTTCGGCTGTCGTTCGCGAGGACGAACTGCGCTCGAGTGCGTGATTGACCGAAACGGTCACATCCTCCATCCGATTGACTTGCTGATCATTCAATTGACGAATTTCACGAATCGCTTGGACGCTTCCCGCTGCATCATGTGCTAGCTGTTGCATCGCCAGATCAACCTGACTGAAGGAATCCTTTGCCGCATCAACTGTTTCACTCATCTCTTCCGTGAACGTCGTTACTTCCGTTGCGGTTGCTGCCGTTTGCTCGAGGGCAATTTGCGACGTCGCCGCGTAGGCTTCCGACCGTTCTTGTTCTTGGCGGACGGCTAACATGACGTTCCGTCCAAAGACGGCGACAAAAACAGCCGCCGAGAAAATCATCAAATAAATGACATAGGCGACGATCAAATCGAATGTATTCATAAAGACAATCGTTCCTAGCATTGTGAATACTGCCATCTCAATGAGTCCAAGGATTCCGGCGAGAATGACCAAACGCGGAATTAAATAGACGATTGAAATCGTCAAGTAGAGATAGACGATCGTCCAAATGCTTGGCGACGGCAATGTCACCAAAACGAGAGCGAGTACGAAATACGTTAACGTCACTTGGACGTACTTCCCGCTCGGACGATGTCCAAGTAGGCGGTTGCCCACAAGCAACGCGACCGTCAAGATCAAACCACCGACTAAAAACTGATAAAACACACTGATTGGGACGTAATTCATTTGCGCAAATAAGAAAATCAATGGATGCGCAATCGTAATTAACGTTGCAATCAGGCGGGACAAAATCTTTGTACTTTGTTGCTCGAGGGCAGATACCATCTTGTTCAAACTCCTTCACCTTATTAAAGTCATACAGTTGTTCATCGGCAGAAAGAATTCATTCGTTAAGTCTCTCGAGTGACTTTTTTTCTTGACGCTTTCTTGAAAGCGGGAGTACGGTTAACGTAGACTTTTTCAGAAAAGAGGATTTCTATGCTGTATGTACTCGTAGGTCTCGCAGGTGTTCTCGGTGCCTCGGCACGGTATGGGCTCGGACTGCTGATTAGCGACTTCACGACTGGTCCGTTTCCGTGGGCGACGCTTGCGATCAACTTGATCGGGAGTTTTCTTCTCGGCTATGCGACACACTTTTTATTTCGAACGAAACTCTTACATCAATATGCGATCACAGCCATCGGCACGGGTTTCATTGGTTCCTTTACGACGTTTTCGACATTCAGCGTCGAGACGGTGACCTTACTTAATGAACATCATTTAGCGGACGCGTTCCTCTACGTACTCGTCAGCCTATTTGGCGGTTTGTTCCTGTCTTATGTCGGTTACGCGCTCGGAACACGACGACTGCGTCACGTGACGAAAGGACGTGAGTGAATGACGCTACTTGCTCTCGCCATCGGTGCTTTTTGCGGCGCCATCAGTCGGTTTGCCGTCAGTCAATGGATGAAGACGGTTTGGAAACGTGAATTTCCACTAGCGACGTTCCTGATTAACGTAATCGGTTCGTTTTTGCTTGGTCTCGTCATCGGTGCGCATCTCGATACGACATGGACGTTACTCTTAGGTACCGGTTTCCTTGGATCATTTACAACGTTCTCGACGTTCAAAATCGAGACGTTGCAGTTATTTCAGGACGGAAATCGTAAAGTACTTACCCTCTACCTCATCTCGAGCTACGGTTTCGGAATTCTTGCAGCGTTCCTTGGAATTACACTTACAGCTTGAACGAAACAAGAGGCGACGGAAAAATCCGTCGCCTCTTGTCGTATCCGTTTCAGTTTAATCATTCATCCAGAATAGACCGACCGTCTCTGCTCCGGCATGCGTCCCGATTGCTGGTCCGAACGTGCCTTCGAGAATCGTCAAATCCGGAAACTTCGCTGCGACTTGTTGCCGCAGTTCCGCTGCCATTTCCGGTGCCATCGTCGTCGCGACATAAATCCGGTTCTTGTAGAACGTGTGCTGACGCATCGATTCATCGATTTGTTTAACCATTTCGATGTAAGCTTTCTTTAAAGAACGTGCTTTTTTGAATGGTACGATTTTTCCTGCTTCATCCGTCGTGATGATCGGTTTGATGCTGAGTAGGTTCGCAAGGAACAAGTCACCGGATGAGACACGTCCACCCCGGCGCATCGTCTCCATATTACCGACGATCATATAGAAATGGGTCTTTTTCGTCAACGCTTGTAAGGCTGCGACGATTTCCTCGACGGATTTCCCCTGTGCCGCGAGCTCCATCCCGTAACGAATGAACTCTTGTTGGTTCTCAAACGCTGTATGAGAGTCGATGATATGAACCGGGAAGCTGGCTGCTTCCGCTGCTGATGCTGAACTTTGGACGGTACTTGAGAGCCCGTTCGTACAGTGCACTGCAATCGCACAGTCATAACCTTCTTCTTTCAGACGTTCATATGTTCCAACGAACTCCCCAAAGATTGGTTGTGATGTTTTGGCAATCAGCTTTTTGTCCGCATCTAGCGCACGGAACAAACGCTCGACCGTGATCGCATTCTCTTGGTACGCCGTATCACCGAGTAAGATTTGAATCGGTACGACATTGACGCCGATCGCTTCTGCCTCTTCCTTCTTGAAATAGGCCATACTATCGGTCACCCATGCTATTTTAGTCATTTTCCTTAGCCTCCGTTAGATTCTTCTCGCTTTATCCTACCATATACAGAAGTGGAAATCGCAAGAAACGTCATGACATCATCTGAAAATGAAACGATGTACGCTTATGATAGTGCTCATCGGCATGCAAGACGACGGAAGGAAAATTCGGTTGGTTGATCGCATCCGGTAATCCTTGTGTCTCAAAACAGATTCCGAGGTATGGGGTTGCGCGTCTTCCACAAATCGTAAACTCGCCCGACAAATGATTAGCAGTATAGACGACGACTCCCGGTTGATCCGTCACGACGCGCAATCGCCGCCCACTGATTGGCTCATCGAGAACGATTTCTCCACCCTCTCTAAGCAGGAAGGGATGATCAACCCCACTACCTGCTTGGCGGAGTTGTTCATCTGATGCATGTGTCACTTCATGCAGGGGACGGGTATCGAGAAAATCAAAGACGGTGTCTGTCACCGGGAGAATATCACCGGTCGGTACCGCATCTTTCGTCAACGGAACATAAAAAGGTGCATCCATTCGTAACAGATGCTGTTCAATCGTCGTCTTCGCCTCACCCGTCAAGTTAAAGTACGTATGATTCGTCGGACTGAATGGTGTCGAAGCTGTCGTCTCCGCTTCATAATGGATATGCAGGACGTTCTCGTCCGTCCATTCGAACGTCAGCGTGAACGACAAGTGCCCCGGATAGCCGTTCTCCCCACTCGGACTATCTAAACGTAGAACAAGTTTGTCGTCGTTGATTTCGTGCGTGAACATTCGGTTCGCCCAATTTTCGCTTCCTCCATGGAGGTGATGTTCACCCTCATTTTGTTCGAGTACATACGTCATTCCTTCCAACGCAAACGCACCATTTGCAATTCGTCCTCCGACGCGTCCGATCGTGGCGCCTAAGTGATGCGGATCATCTTGGTATTCTGATAGGTCGTCAAACGCGAGTACGACATTTTCGACCATTCCATGTTGATCCGGAACCCGGATGGCAAGAATTTTTGCGCCTCGGTTCAAGATATCGATACTATGCCCATGCACATTCTGTAACGTGAATCGTAACAAGGACTGATCTCCTAGTTGCCCTACTTCTGTTGTCGTAATCATCATTTGCTTCCTCCTGTACGATACGTTTTCCTGTTTTCGTATTTACCCTCGGAACGAGACAAAAAAACAACAATGGCAAAATGCCACTGTTGTTAAAGAGACGGGAGAGGTAATCGCACTTCGATCCGAGTTCCTTGATGAATGATCGAGTGGACGTATAATGTTGCAGCCGGACCGTATGTCACGTTTAATGCGCGTCGAATCAGGAACAGGTTCGAATCCCCCGCTTCCTGTTGATCCAGTTGTTGCATCACGGCAAGCGGCATCCCTTGTCCGTTATCCGTGACTTCGATGACCCAGTCTGTCGTCGCCTTGAAGGCACGGACATCAATCCGGTGATGGCGCCCTGCCTTTACGAACGCATGACGCAGTGCATTATCGACGAGCTGTGTCACAAGGAACGGGAAAACGAAGTATTCTTCAACAGCGGTCTCGATATCAAGATCGACCGTGATATCGGCGGAGGTCAGTTGATTCGGGCGACGTCGTGTTCCTTCTAGTGATAAATAGGCTTTCAGGGTCGCCAGTTCCTCGCGTAGTGGATGTTCATCATGCCGCGTCGCTGTCGTCAACAGTTGAAGCAGTGCATTCAATTGATGTTTCACGGGAGTTCCCGGATCAGCTGTCCGCTGGATTTCTTCGATGATGCCTTTCAGATAGCTGACGTGTAACATCGGTTTCATCTTTCTTCCGCTTAACCGGAGCAACTGATCTTCTCGGTACATATGCAACTCTCGTGCTAATAAACGGACGAGTTGTTCCGTCATTCGCTCGACGGTGTCGTCAAATAAGTCTTTCGAAAAGTAACAGATGACGCCTGCCTTTTGACCGTTAATGCGCATAGGATGAAAGCTCAGAATTTGTCCCGTCTGCTCGTCTTCCTGTCGGACGGGTTCTTCTGCTTCGATCCATCGTTGCTCCTCGCGTCTCGGTTGCTCGCCACAGACTGCTGGTTGCTGGTCCGTCATATCGATGACGACCTCTGTCGCCCCGAGCACGACGATCCGTTGCATCTTTGTCTCCTTCAATAACGTCGCTCCGATCTGTCGCGCGACTTCCGAAGTCAATCCCTGCTTTCGTAAGGGTTGTAATGCTTGCAATAGACGATCGGATCGCTCGGTTTGCCGGACGAAGAGTGCTCCTTCGAGTCGAAGTTGTGTCCGTAAAATCATGATGAACAGTACGACCCCACATATGTTTGCGAACAGTAATCGAAAAGCGGCACGACTCATCAAATCAAGTGCTTTTGCCGTATCCGGTGCAAGTAATAGCGTGATTCCACTCTCAAACAGCAATGCTGTCAAGACGATACCGATGGGCGGAACAATTGCATAACCATCATGCAAACGCCAGCGTTTTCGATACCAGCCGCTCGCAAGTCCAGCGAGCATGGCGATGATCCAACCGGCTTCTGCCCCTAACGAACCGAGTACGTAGCGGTGTAGACCAACCAAACATCCCGTGATGCCGCCAATCACGGGTCCACCAATCAATCCGCTCGTCACGATGACAGCGAGTCGGGTATCAAGCAACAAGGCATCTTTTTCGACGGCTAATCCGAGTAACGGATCAATCGTCGTATCTTGCGAAAGTTCAATTCCTGCGTAGTTCATCAAAATACCGGATGACACGAATGCGAAGAGCAGTGGAAGATTCATTCCGCGGTCCATCTTGAATATGTATCGGGAAATGCGCCACTGGGACAATAAAAAGGCTAACAGTGCTAACATACCTAAACGACTCAGTAAGAATGGAATCTGCTCGAGCACGGAATACCTCCTCGTTTCATAGGACGCGATTTAACAATAAAGTAGCTGTAGATTACATTCCCGCTCCTCTCTGCATTCTCCTATCATGCCTGCCGAAAGTTCGCACAATCCGTCCATTCTTGATTTTTTGACTGATGCGATGAAAAAAAGCCGGTTCCTCCATGAGGAACCGACCATCTTATGCTTCTGCTTGTTCAGCTGGATGCAACCAAATCTTGACGCGGTTGATTTGATAGTTTTCCATCTCCATCACTTCGACGGAGAAGTCTGGTGTGTCGATATGCTCACCTGGCTGAAGATCGATGTTGTGCATCTGAATCCAGCCACCGATCGTATCGACATCTTCGACATTCGTAAAACGAATATTGAAACGCTCTTCCAAGTCAGCGAGCAAGACTGTACCGTCGAGTAGGAACTCGTCAGATTTGACCTGTTCGATTTCTTCGACTTCATCTGCATCGAATTCATCACGGATTTCACCGACGATTTCTTCGAGTAAGTCTTCCATCGAGACGAGACCTGCTGTTCCGCCGTATTCATCGACGACGAGAACGAGATGGGTGCGGGTCCGTTTCATCTTGCGAAGTGTCTCTTGAAGCGACGTCACTTCCGAAACAACCGGTAAATCCTTGATATAGTGTGTCACCGGATGCTCATTGCCGTTCGCATAATCCGTCAAGACTTCCTTGACGTTGACGTATCCGAGAATCCGGTCCTTATCATTTTCTTCTGTAACCGGGTAACGCGTGTACGGATTATCCATGAAGATTTCCATCAGTTCATCTTTCGTCAAACGTTCCGAGATCGTCTCCATCCGCATCCGCGGCACCATCAAGTCTTTGACGATGTGCTCATCAAACGCAAAGACGTTTTGCATGAGGGCAAGTTCCGTTTGGTTGATTTCACCACTTTGGAAACTTTGCGCCATGATGATTTTCAATTCATCTTCCGAGTGGGCTTGTTCATGCCCTGCTGGTTTGACACCGAACAGACCGAGGAATAAGCGCGCTGAACCGTTGAGTAACCAAATGAATGGGTACATGATTTTACCGAACACATAAAGTGGACGGGCAAACAACAATGTCATGCGTTCTGCATACTGAATCGCAAG
Organism: Exiguobacterium sp. OS-77; assembly: GCF_000414195.2. Classification (NCBI taxonomy): domain Bacteria; kingdom Bacillati; phylum Bacillota; class Bacilli; order Caryophanales; genus Exiguobacterium; species Exiguobacterium sp. OS-77. The sequence continues at coordinate 2,888,780 of NZ_DF239008.1, forward strand.
CGTCTTCGGAGCGAGTTCACCGATGACGACGTGTAAGAACGTTACGGATACGAATGCGATACCAAACGACAAGAGTGTCGAAACAGCAGCAGAGATTCCGAAGTCGTCGAAAACAGGATGCAAGATCTTTTCAACGGTTGGTTCACCAAGTGCCCCAAGACCAAGTGCCGTGACCGTGATACCAAGCTGACAGGCAGACAAGTAGTAGTCGAGATCGCCCGCGATTTTTTTCGCAAGAACGGCACTTTTGTTCCCTTCTTGAATCATTTGATCCAAACGCGACATCCGAACCTTAACGACAGCAAATTCCGATCCGACGAAAAACGCCGTCAACGCAATCAACAAGACCACTAAAAATAAATTGATGAATAATATAGTATCCAAAATCCCCTAAACAGGGGTCACCTCCATTGTTTTGTATTAAAGCTGTGCAATCAAGGAAGCAATCAATGTCAGACGCCGGGACAGTTCTAAGCGGATCGCTTGTTTTTCGACGTCCGTCGAATGTAACAAACGCTGCTCGAGTCCTTCAACCGTCGCCTGAAGTTGTTTCACTTCCTGATAAATCGTCTCCCCTGTTTTTTGTTCCCGTTCCGTAAAAGAAGCAAGAATCTCTTGCAGGGAAAGTCGTTGAGACTTCAAATATTCAATCTTTTCGATTTGATGAATGACCGATTCGTCATACAGACGGTAGCCAGACGCGGTACGTTCTGGTGTTAACAGACCGAGTGATGTGTAATAATCGATCGTTCGTTTTGATAAGCCGGTGGTCTCCGCGACCTGACCGATTCGAAGTAACGCCTTCCCAAAAGATTCTCACCTCCTTTCCATAGCTAGTTCTTTTATCTTATCATGTCAAAACCATACAGTAAAACGTCGCGCTTTTTTAGAGAAAAAAAACGACTACTCCCGTTCGCACGAGAATAATCGTTTCATCCCACTTTTTCATACGGTTGCGACAGGTTCCTCGACTGGTACACCGACGATCGACCGTTCCAGTAATTCAACGACATCGTACGTGGCAACCGCCTCATCGACTTCCTTCGCCTTCGTGCCGTCACTGAGCATCGTCAGACAGTAAGGACATGCTGACCCAATGACAGACGGTTGGACCGTCAACAATTGTTCTGTCCGTGCGACGTTGACGCGTGCGCCGACTTTTTCTTCTTGCCACATCATCCCGCCGCCAGCACCGCAACACATCCCTTTTTCGCGGTTGCGTTCCGTCTCGACGAGCGTGATTCCTGGAATCTTCTCGAGAATATAACGTGGTGCGTCGTAAATATCATTGTAACGACCGAGATAACACGAATCGTGATAAACGACACGCTCCTTGACTTCATGGAGCGGTGTGATGCGTTTCTCGTCAATCAGTCGTGCGAGCAATTCAGTATGGTGATACACTTCAACGTCCGGACTCAGTCCGAAGTCGGGATACTCGTTTTTAAATGTATTGTAGGCATGCGGATCAATCGTGACAATCTTTTTGACACCATATTTCTCAAATGATTTGATGTTGGCTTCCGCGAGTTCCTGGAACAAGACTTCGTTCCCGATCCGGCGCGGTGTATCACCTGAGTTTTTCTCATCGTTTCCGAGAATCGCAAACGAGATGTCTGCCTCATTTAGAATACGTGCAAACGCCATCGCGATTTTTTGACTTCGGTTATCGTACGATCCCATCGCACCAACCCAGAACAGGTACTCGAAGTCTTCGCCCGCTTTTTTCTTCTCCTTTGCTGTCGGAACGACGAGTTCATCCCGGTTTTTCCGCCAGTTTTCGCGTTCTTTCCGGTTCATCCCCCACGGATTACCTTGACGTTCGATGTTCGCCATCGTCCGTTGCATCTCCGGATCCATCTTGCCTTCCATCATGACGAGATGACGACGGAGGTCGATGATCTTATCGACATGTTCGTTCATGACTGGACACTGATCTTCACAGTTCCGACACGTCGTACACGCCCAGATTTCTTCTTCCGTAATGACGTTCCCAATCAATGAATCGGGAACGATATCCATCTGTCCGGCTGCTGCCAGTGAAGCGATTTGGTTGCCTTGCGATCCTTCAAACGCAAAGGCAGGTGCCCATGGCGAACGTTGAGTGATTGCTGCCGTTTTCATGTTGAGATGATCCCGTAATTTAACGATCAAATCCATCGGCGACAGCATCTTCCCCGTTCCGCTCGCTGGGCACATATTCGTACAGCGTCCACACTCGACGCAAGCATACAGATCAACGAGCTGTTTCTGATTGAAATCTTCGATTCGGTTGACCCCGAAGCTAAATTCCGCTTCGTCGTCTTCTGCCTCTTCCATGACCGATAGATCAATCGGCGCCAAACGCCCGACTTTCGATGTTCGACCGAGCCAAACATTGGCTGTGCCGGCAATCAAGTGCGCATGTTTACCTTGCGGGATATAGACCATGAAGCTAAGTAAGAACAGTAAGTGCGCCCACCAGAAGAAAACGAATAATCCGAACGCAACTGATTCCGGCACCCAACTGAATAAGAACGCGATGCTTGAAGCAACTGGTTCACCGAGCGTCGAATGATTCTCATAAACAAGGAAGAATCCATTTCCGAATAGGACGGCGACCATCAAACCACCGATGAAAATCAATGCAAGACCTGCCATGAAGTTTCGTTTTAAACGAACGAGCTTCTCGACGTACCGGCGATAAAATCCCCAAACGACGGCAATCAAGATGACGAGCATGACGATTTCTTGAAAGAATGTAAAAATCGGATAAAGCGGACCGAGTGGGACGTGCGGGAAACGCTGACCGACGGCGAGTCCTTTCCAGATAAAATCAATCGCTCCGAATTGAACAAGTAAGAAGCCGTAGAACATCATGACGTGGATAGCGCCACTTTTCTTATCCTTTAATAATTTCTTTTGACCGAAAACGTTGACTAAGACCGCGTCCAGTCGTTCTTTGTTCGTCAGTGTCCATTCCGCCTTTTTCCCCCGTTTAATGGCGGCATAACGACTTTTGACGAGTGACGTGAACAGATAGCCCGCATAGCCGATGACGAGTAGGAAGGCAATCCAGTTAATGAGTAAAAACGTATTCATGTTCGAACAAACCCCTTTCCCCCTAAAGCAGTTGTGTTGAAATGAGTATAGCATATAATGAATGGCTATTCATTCATTTTTTTCATTTAGTTTTTACTGTGTCACAGAAGCAGATAAGTACTCAAAAAAAATCAAGCAGTGGATCATCCACCGCTTGACTTAATCACATTCAATACGTCATTTTTTTAATTTCATCGCATTGGCCATCAGACCAGGGATGTCCGTATTTTCATGCAACCCACTGAACTGTTCGCTTTGTGGACCGTACGCGTAGAGCGGAACGTCAACACCTGTATGCACGGCAGTCGTCCAGCCGACATACGCTCGTTTACTGATCATCTCATTCAATGTCATGACGCGTTTCTTCGCATCCACTTTTTGCAACGTCTGAATTTCTTCAGCCGTCAAATCAAACGTCGTTTCTCGTTTGACGACAGTTGCGATGTTCGATAAGTCGTCGTTGAACTGACGAACCATCTCATCTCCCGTCGCCTTGACGTTTTTCAAGACTTCCGGTTTCGCTACGTACTCATCGTATCCACCGACTGACATACCACCTGTATCATGGTCACCGGCAACGACGACTAAAGTATGTTTATCTTTTGCAGCAAAACGAAGCACTTTTTCGACAGCCTGGTGGAACGCTTCTGCATCCTTCATCGCCCAAGCAGCATCATGCGCGTGACCCGCCCAGTCGATCTGACTTCCTTCTACCATCAAGAAGAAGCCATCGCGGTCTTTCTTCAATGTTTGCAGGGCTTTCGATGTCATCGTCGCAAGACTCGGTTGATTCGTGTTTTCCCGGTCCAGTTCTGGTGCCATTCCTTCTTCTGCAAACAATCCAAGAACTTTACGACCGTCCGTCTCATTCAGACTTTCGAGTGAATCCGCATACTGGTATCCTGCTCGTTCTGCTTTCTTCACTAGATTACCAGCCTCTTGAACGCCACCATTTTTCTGATCAAAAAAGAACTTCTGACCGCCACCCAGTAAGACGTCGACTTTCATTTCATCCATGTATTGCTTCGCGATGTCCGCTTCGTTCGCGCGCGTTGCGACGTGTGATGCAAAAACAGCTGGTGTCGCATGGGTGATAGCTGATGTCGAGACAAGTCCTGTTGCTTTGCCCGCTTGATCCGCCCGATCAAGAATAGACGCCACTTCTTTTCCACTTGGATCCATACCGATTGTTCCGTTGTTTGTTTTTGTTCCTGTTGCCATCGCCGTTCCGGCAGCAGCTGAATCGGTCACTTTCGTGTTTGCCGAATACGTCCGCATCATTCCTTTTAAGTGACCGTCGAGTTCCGTCTCCTCGCCTCCTTGATACCAGCGATAATTCGTTGCATAGGCAGCCGAATAACCGTCCGGGATCATGAAGATGACATTTTTAACCTTCGCTTGTTTCGTGTTTTGTTTTGCCTCGACCGGTTGAGCCGATTCATATGTATAGCCCGCAACTCCCGTCATAAGCACTGTTCCGAGAATACCTGTCGCCATCCATTTCCTGTTCATTTGTGTTTCCTCCCTGTTCACGATGATGGTTTCATCATACCGAGCGAATGTAAATGAACGATGGAGACGGCTTTAAGGAATGTAAAGAAACGATAACAGCCGAGTTACCACTTCATCTCTTCAAACATGTAATAGCCTTTGTGCTGTTCTTCTAAATATGCCGATAATGGAAGACGGACGTCTTCACTCGTGATGTACTCCGCTAACTCTGTTTGGTTGATCCACTTCGTCTCAATGATTTCTTCATCGGGATCATTTGGATCAAGTACACCACTCACTTCGCAATCAAAATAAGTCACGAGGCTGTGCGCTTGATAGGTCGGCATGAAGTTCTCCGTTAAGAAGGCAAACGACGACGATGTGACCGTCAAGCCGGTTTCTTCTTCCACCTCGCGACGCAGTGCTTGCTCGAGGGTCTCTCCAGATTCAATCTGTCCACCGGGTAAGCTCCAGCGTTTCTCCTGACCCGATTGATTATGGACGATGAGCAGTTGATCGCCCTTGCGGATGATCGCGACGATGATTCGATAAAGTGGATACATGGTGCTTCCTCCTAAAAAGACCAGCTTGCCTAAAACAAGATGGTCCACTGATTGTTTATTCTAGACCGAGCGACTGTGGCAGACGAACTGCACGTGCGAAGGCATTTTTATAGTCCTTTTTCGCGACTAACTTTTCGACTTCTCGGATTGCTGGATGCTGTTCGTCCGCGAACGCACCAAGAATCGTCAAGTAACGCTCGTATACTTGATCGTCTTCCTGACGTGCTTTCAAGAGTGCTGTATACAGCATGACGGTATCTTCACCGTATAAGACAGGTAGTTCTTCGTTAATTAAAAGCAGTGTATCAATCGCTTCTGGATCGACCTTCGGATTATATTCCGTGATGACCTGCTCTGCGAGTCCTTCGAGTTGATCGCGCCATTCGTTGTAACGCGGCTCATCGTTCTCGAGCCACTCAAACCATTCCTCTTCCAACATCTGCTCCATTTGACGTACTGTTTGTTCAAATGCCATTCGTCTCACTCCGTTCCCAAGTTAAATCAATCATATACGTACCGACTGCTTGTCCATTCATCTTTAATGTATAGCGAAACTGCATCTGCTGCCGTTTCATCTCAATCGTCTTCGTGTCCGTTTCCATCAACATCTGACCGAATTGACTGCCATATTGGCTTTTGGTCGTCTCTCCTAAAATGAAGACGTGATGCATCGCAACAGGACCTTTGCGATTCAAAGCGATCTGGTCTTTTGACCATTTGATGGTCGTATCGATCGGTTGTTCATCCGGCTGAACGAACTTCACGGCAAAACCGTCTTTTGTTTCGAACAATGTGCCGTCCGCCTCAAGTTCGACCGATTCACGCATCGGACCATCTTCGATCGTCGTCACTTGTCGTAATGACACCGGGTACTTTACTGGTTTCACTTCTATCACCTCATCGTTTAGCGTACACGATTTTTTCGTCTGATGCACCTTCTGCTTACATGCAAGAAAAAAACGGATTCGACAACTATCGAATCCGTTCAAAACATATTAGCGCACACGGTACAGACGAGCTTCGAATGGACGAAGTTCCAGCTCTGTTCCTTCATGGTGCATCGTCGGATAGTTGCCGAGCAACATATTGTCCGAGTGCAAGATGATGTCCGTATCGATTTCTGCTGTTTCGCCTTTTAAGTTCGTAACGATCAAGAATTGTTCGTCACCAAACGTCCGTGTATACGCGTAGACTTTCGTATCTTCCGGTAAGATGAGATCATACGCGCCGTAGATCAATGTCTCTTCCATCTTACGGATTTGGATCATTCGTTTGTAGAAGTTCAAGATTGAATCTTCATCTTGTTCTTGCGACGCGACGTTGATGTCCGCGTAGTTCGGGTTGACACCAAACCATGGAGATTGATTTGAGAAGCCACCGTTTTGCTCGTTCGTCCACTGCATTGGTGTGCGTGAGTTATCACGAGACGAGTTCCAGATGACTTCCATGATTTCCTCATGTGTCTTCCCGGAAGCGAGTTGCATCTCGTACATGTTTTTTGTCGCAACATCATCATAATCCGAGATGTCCGGGAATTGAACGTTCGTCATCCCGATCTCTTGTCCTTGGTAGATGAACGGTGTGCCTTGCATGAAGAAATACATCATCGCAAGCGACTTCGCGCTCTCTTTCCAGTACTGTTCCTCGTCACCCCAAAGGGAGACCGAACGAACCTTATCGTGGTTTTCGAGGTATAACGCATTCCAACCTGTTGCTTCAAGTCCTTTTTGCCATTTCGTCAGCACTTGTTTCAGTTTGACGACGTCGACGCCTTTTTCTGCATCTGCACGCCAGAGGTCCATGTGCTCGAACTGGAAGACCATGTTCATCTTACCGTTCTCTTCTCCGACCCAGAGATCCGCTTCTTCCGGTGTGACGCCGTTTGCTTCTCCGACTGTCATGATATCGTATTTCGAGAACGTCTCATCCTTCAACTCTTCGAGATACGCATGGATGCCTTCGACGTTCATATGCATATCGAATGAAGGGACATACGGCATACCGAGCGGATTCGGGAGATCAGCGAATGATTGATCCTTGTTGATGTGACTGATCGCATCGATTCGGAAACCGTCGATACCTTTATCGAGCCACCAGTTGATCATCGTATAGACGGCTTGACGCATGTCGCGGTTTTGCCAGTTCAAGTCTGGTTGACGACGAGAGAAGACGTGCAGGAAGTACTGCTCAGTCTTTTCGTCATATTCCCATGCTGATCCACCGAAAATACTTTCCCAGTTGTTCGGTTCTCCACCATTGACCGCATCTTTCCAGATGTACCAATCGCGTTTCTCATTATCTTTTGACGAACGTGATTCAAGGAACCACGGGTGTTCATCCGATGTGTGGTTAACGACGAGATCAAGCAAGACCTTGATGTCGCGCTTATGCGCTTCTTCCATCAAGAGATCGAAGTCCGTCATCGTACCGAACTCATCCATGATGTCTTCATAATCACTAATGTCATATCCGTTATCGTCGTTCGGTGACTTGAACATCGGGCAAATCCAAAGAACGTCGACGCCAAGATCCTTCAAATAATCCAATTTTGCGATGATACCCGGAATATCGCCGATTCCATCGTTGTTTGCATCGTAAAAGCTGCGTGGATAGATTTGGTAAGCAACTGCTTCTTTCCACCAAGCTCGTGTAATTGTTTGTTGGGCCGTTTCAGGGCGCGGTATCATTTGTGTCATGTGTCGTGAATCCTCTCGTAGGTCAGTCTTTGGGGTGTTGTTTTCATCAGTTATTGAACTTCTATACACATAGCGCAACCGATTGCGCAATTCCTCTACCTTCATCTTATCAAATCCACTTTTAAAGTCAATGTTTCGGGGGTGATTCCACCATTTCACATCAACGGTTGTCACTCTTCGTTCACACTGAATATTTCAGATCGTTTTACATTACATTTACTGAATTATCCTACACTGTTTATCGGTCTATTTCTACCCTTTTGCATAACCTTTCCTTCCGAAAGTGAATCTTTTTTTCTTCGTTCGGGTATACCCTTACCAATGCATGTAAAAAAGGGGGATTTTCAGGATGAAGGGACAATTCTTTATTGGTGGACAATGGCTAGATCACGGACGAGAACGGACGGATGTTACGAATCCAGCAACTGGAGAAGTCGTCGGTAGTGTACCAAACGGAACAAAATCAGACGTCAACGACGCAGTAGAAGCAGCACGGAAGGCATTTCCTGACTGGTCGAAGCGGACAGTCTACGAACGTGCCGAACTTCTCGAGAAGTTATATGCGAAGATGATTGAGAAAAAAGATGAACTGGCTCGCCTGATGACGCTTGAAATGGGGAAACCGCTCGCTGAGTCAGAAGGTGAAGTGCAGTATGCCGCAAACTTCGTCAAATGGTTTGCAGAGGAAGGAAAACGCGCTTATGGGCGTGTCATTCCAACGCATGATGCGAGCAAACGACTTCAAGTCATCAAACAGCCGGTCGGTGTCGTTGCTGCGATCACACCATGGAATTTCCCGGCTGCCATGATTACCCGAAAGCTTGCTCCGGCACTCGTCGCCGGATGTACGTTCGTCATCAAACCACCAACAGCGACTCCGCTTACCGCGCTTCGTCTTCTTGAACTCTGTCAAGAAGTCGGGATTCCAGAAGGCGTCGTCAATGCCGTTACAGGTAGCGGGAAAGCGCTTGGTGAATCACTCGCGACACATCCACATGTCGATAAGATCACTTTCACTGGTTCAACCGAAGTTGGACGGACGCTGATGGCTCAAGGAGCAGAGACGATCAAAGCGATGTCGCTTGAACTTGGCGGACATGCACCGATTCTCGTCTTTGATGACTGTGATCTCGATTTAGCTGTCGCTGAGACGATTAAGTCGAAATTCCGTAATGGCGGTCAAACGTGCGTCTGCGGAAACCGGATTTACGTATCCGACTCGATCTATGATGCGTTCGTTGAAAAACTCGGGCAAGAGACAGCGAAGCTGAAGACCGGAAATGGTCTTGATGCTGAGACGAAGATTGGACCGATGATCAATAAAGCGGGTTACGATAAAGTCAAAAAACATGTTGATGATGCGACATCCGCTGGTGCACGAGTCGTCACGGGCGGAACAGGAACGACGGATGAGGAGAACGATGTCTATTATTATGAAGCAACCGTTCTCGCGGACGTAAAACCCGGCATGCTGATCATGAACGAGGAGACGTTCGGACCTGTTGCTCCCGTCCAGCGTGTCAGTTCTGATGAGGAAGCGGTTCGTTACGCCAACCAGACACCATTCGGTCTCGCTTCGTATGTCTTTACGAAGGATTACGCCCGTGCGATTCGCGCGATCGAAGGGCTTGATTACGGAATCGTCGGCTGGAATGATGGTGTTCCTTCTGCTGCGCAAGCACCATTTGGTGGAATGAAACAATCCGGTCTCGGACGCGAAGGTGGTAGTGAAGGACTCGAAGCCTATCTCGAGACGAAGTACATTTCAATCGGTGGACTAGCGTGAACGCGGCGGATTGGTTCGTCCAATGTTTAGAGGCAGAGGGCGTCACGCATATCTTTGGTGTTCCCGGTGAGGAAAACATCACATTACTCGAATCACTCAGTCGTTCGTCGATCACGTTCATCACGACGCGTCACGAAACGAATGCTGCGTTCATGGCAGCGATGTTCGGTCGCCTGAGTGGACGACCGGGTGTCTGCCTATCGACACTTGGTCCCGGTGCGACCAATATGATGACCGGTATTGCAAGTGCGACGATGGATCATTCCCCTGTCGTCGCGATCACAGGTCAAGGAGCGACAGCACGGCAACACAAAGCATCGCATCAAATATTTGACCTCGTAGACCTCTATCGTCCGGTCACGAAGTCTAGTACATCCGTTCTGTCGGCGGAGGTCATTCCGGAAATCGTGCGACGTGCCTTCGCGACAGCAAAAAGTGAAAAACCAGGGGCAACCCATATCTCTTTTCCAGAAGACATCGCAACACAAGAACGTGATCAAGCAGCGACACCCTTACAGCAGGACAGTACACCAACGCATCTCCATTCCCTGACGATTGATGATCCTGACGCCTTACGTCTGATCGAACGAGCAAAACGTCCGGTCATCATTGCTGGATTTGGCATTCATCGGCAACAAGCACTTGATGCGTTTCGAGCATTCGTCGAAAAGCTCCAAGCTCCCGTCGTCGAGACGATGATGGGAAAAGGAGCGATTTCTTCACACCATCCGCTTGCCGCACACACAATCGGTTTACCAGACGTCGATTACAACCAACGGATTCTCGATTCGAGTGACCTCATCATTACGGTGGGCTACGATATTACGGAGTTACCTCCGCAAAAATGGAATCCGAAAAAGACACCGATCGTCCATTTGGATACGAATCCTCACGAAATCGATGCTTATTATCCGGTTGTCGCGAACGTAGTCGGACCACTCGTCGATATGCTGACTGTATTGACTCCTTTACTGCCCGAGCGTGCGTGGAACGACTGGCAACAAGATCGCGATAAATTACGCGACGAGATTCAAGAAACGTACTCGCTTGCCCTGCCTTTACATCCTCAAAGTATCGTCCGTGAACTCGAACGAACTGTCGGGGAGGATGGCATGGTCTTCTCGGACGTTGGTGCACACAAAGTCTGGCTCGCACGCCATTATCAAACGACACGTCCGGATCAGTTATTCATTTCCAACGGATTTGCTTCGATGGGCTATGGTTTATCGAGTGCGCTCGCAGCCAAGCTGTTATATCCGGACCGGCGAATCGCCTGTGCCGCTGGAGATGGTGCCTTTTTGATGAATGGACAAGATCTCGAGACCGCTGTTCGTCTGAAGCTTCCGCTCGTCGTATTGATTTGGCGTGACGGAACCTATGGACTGATTGAATGGAAACAACAACAAGCGTTTGGGCGTTCGTCTTACATCACGTTTGACAATCCAGACCTCGTTCAACTGGCTCATGCTTTCGGCGCACTCGGTCTCCGTGTCGGTGAACACGGCTCCCTCGCACATTGTCTTGACCAAGCATTTGCAAGTGATGGACCCGTTTTGATTGACTGTCCGGTCGATTACCGGGAAAATCTAAAGTTAAGTGAACGTCTCCGGACGTATGGAGGATGATATACATGACACAACCACGTAAGCTGCAATCCATTTCTGATTTTGATCAATTTGCGTCCGAACACAACGCGTTCGTGATTTGCAAACACAGCACGACATGTCCGATCAGTGCCGCAGGATTCTCGGAGTATACGAAATTTGCAGATGAAACGTCTGTTCCAACAGCGTATCTTTTCGTCCAAGAAGCTCGGACCTTATCGAATCACATCGCCGAACATTACAGCGTTCGGCACGAGTCACCACAAGTCTTGTTCATTCAAGACGGTAAATCGGTCTGGACAGCCTCGCATTACGACATCACGAAAGATGCACTCGAAACGAACGTCCAGTAATGCTTGCTGTGAAACGAGCCTCCGGCTGTTTCAAACTGAAGACAAAGCGCAATTTTTCTTTAACGAGAAAGATTGCGCTTTTTTGTTTACCACGAATCGTTATCCTAGGAAGCGATGTCGAGTGTACAACATGCTTCTTTCCTTGTTTACTTCACTAGAAAAACGCTTTCAATCTTACATAAAAAATAAAATTATCTTTCTTAGCTATTATTATTTGTAATTCGAACTAAATCGGATTAAGATAAACTACAGATAGAACGACCGTATAGAAATATGTACTGTTAGTTTAGTTAGGAGGATATTCATGCAACAAAGTGCAACTCACACAGCTCGAGCTCCTTACGGAATTCTCGCCGTTTTGATGATCGGGGCATTCATTGCTTTCTTAAATAATACATTGCTCAACATCGCCCTGCCTTCGATCATGAAGGACCTAGCGATCGAACCATCAACTGCTCAATGGCTGTCGACTGGTTTCATGCTCGTCAACGGTGTCTTGATTCCGACATCTGCGTTCTTGATTCAAAAATATTCGGTTCGTCGCCTCTTCTTACTCGCGATGACTCTCTTCTCGGCTGGAACGATTCTTGCCGGCTTCGCAGAAGTCTTCCCTGTCTTGCTTGCAGGACGGATGATTCAAGCATCTGGTTCTGCGATCATGATGCCGTTACTGATGAACGTCATGCTCGTCAGTTTCCCGATTGAAAAACGTGGGACTGCGATGGGCTTCTTCGGATTAATCATGATGGGGGCGCCAGCGATCGGACCGACGTTGTCTGGTTGGATCATCGAGCACTATGATTGGCGGATGTTGTTCCACTTCATCACACCAATCGCCTTGATCGTGCTCGTTGCTGGTTTCTTCTTACTTCGTGACGTCAAGGAGCGGTCTGCCACTCGGATTGATCTCGCTTCCGTGGCACTTTCGTCACTTGGTTTCGGTGGCTTATTGTACGGTTTCAGTTCTGCCGGCTCTAAAGGTTGGGATAGCTTCCACGTCTATGGAGCGCTGATTGTCGGGGTCATCGCACTCGTAACATTCATTTATCGTCAGCTCCATATGGAACGTCCGATGCTCAACTTCAAGATTTACCGTTACCCGATGTTTGCCTTGTCTTCTGCCATCTCGATGGTCGTCACGATGGCGATGTTCTCGGGCATGTTATTGCTTCCGATCTATGTCCAGACGATTCGCGGTATCTCACCACTCGATGCGGGTCTCATGCTATTACCAGGTGCCATCTTGATGGCCGTCATGTCACCGATCAACGGGAAACTGTTTGATAAAATCGGTGGACGTCCTCTTGCGTTGACTGGTTTGTTCATCACAGTCGTTACCAGTTACTACTTCAGTCAGCTCGAGATGGATACGACGTATACGCATCTGATCGTCCTGTATTCGTTACGGATGTTCGGGATGTCAATGGTCATGATGCCAGTCTCGACGAACGGTTTAAACCAGTTACCAACGCGCTACTATCCACACGGAACAGCGATGAACAATACGTTGCAACAAGTATCCGGTGCGATCGGAACAGCCTTGCTCGTAACGATCATGTCGACGCATGCGAAGACACGTGGGACAGAACTCGCGGCTGAAGCGGCGAAGAACATGACGAGTCAACCGACAGCTGAAGCGGCTGCTGCTCTGAAACAGCAGATTACGATGCAAGCGACGCTTGACGGAATCAACTATGCGTTCTTCATCTCGACGTTCATCGCTGGTCTAGCATTCGTCCTTGCCTTCTTCATTAAACGGGCGACACAAGCCGAAGATATCATCAGCGATCAACGCTCATTGAACGAAACGATCGTCAAACCACAAGTTTCCAATCAGTAAGTGCAAAAGCAGTTGCCTCTCGCGACTGCTTTTTTTATTTCTTAAGCTATATACTGGTACCCCCCATACCTATATGTTAGAGTAAAGATAACAACAAGATCACCAAAGGAGGCACGACTATGACACACGATCACCCCGTCGTTCCACGAACGAATGAAGAACAAGATGCGTTGATGAAGCGATTGAAGCGCATCGAAGGACAAGTCCGCGGGATTGCTAATATGGTCGCTGAAGATCGGTATTGTATCGACATTTTGACGCAAACGGCATCAATCCAAGCAGCTTTGCGGCAAGTCGAACTACAAATCATCGAACGCCACGTTAAGATGTGCATGCATGAAGTCGCCACCCGTCAAGATAGTACGGACGCTTACGTCGATGAATTGATGTCGGTCATCGCTCGATTGAAAAAGTAAGGAGGGTTTTCTGATGTCAAAAACGATTGAGTTTGATATTGAAGGCATGACGTGTGCCGCCTGCTCCGCCCGGATTGAAAAAGTCCTCAACCGGATGGACGGGGTTGAAGCAACGGTCAACTTGCCGCTTGAAACCGCTCGTGTTTCGATTTCTGATGCCTATGACGATCAAGCGATCATCGAAAAAATCCGAAAAATCGGCTACGGAGCAACGGTCAAACAAGCACCACACGCAACAAAATCGAATCGCCGGATGCTGTATCGCTTTATGATCGCGGCCATTCTATCGTTACCGTTGCTCGCGAGCATGCTGACGCATATTCCAAACAGTCCGTTCCACCTTCCATTCTTAATGAATCCGTGGCTACAGTTTGCTTTAGCGACACCGGTGCAATTCATCATCGGAGCGCCCTTCTATAGTGGGGCTTATAAAAGTTTACGGAGTGGGAGTGCCAACATGGATGTCCTCGTTGCACTCGGAACATCGGCAGCCTACTTTTATTCCGTTGCTGAAATGCTACTCGTCTCTGATATGCCGCATCTCTACTTTGAGACGAGTGCGATTCTGATTACACTCGTCTTACTCGGCAAGGTCCTCGAAGACCGTGCGAAACAACAGACGACGGGAGCAATTAAAAGCCTGCTCTCCCTACAAGCAAAGGAAGCCGTCATCTTAGAGGACGGACAGGAACGAACGGTCTCCATCGATGCAATTCAAACCGGGATGATCTTACTCGTAAAACCTGGGAATAAAATTCCGACAGATGGTATCATTCGCTCAGGCGACGCGTATCTCGATGAATCGATGTTGACCGGTGAATCTGCGCCTGTTCATAAAACGGTTGGAGCATCCGTCATTGGCGGTACGCTGAATACGAATGGATCTTTACAAGTCGAAGCGACAAAGATCGGACAAGCGACGGTTCTCGCACAAATCATTCGTGTCGTCGAACAAGCGCAGACTGAAAAGGCACCGATTCAACGACAAGCCGATCGGATTTCTGGTGTGTTCGTGCCGATCGTCGTTGCCATCGCGCTTCTGACGTTAGCCGCTTGGTGGATGATCAGTGGATCCTTTGCGGAAGCGATTCGTCCTGCCATAGCGGTGCTCGTCATCGCTTGTCCATGTGCACTCGGACTTGCGACACCGACTTCGATCATGGTCGGAACTGGAAAAGGGGCTGAACGAGGGATTCTCTTTAAAGGGGGCGCTCAACTCGAGAATCTTCAACATGTCGATGCTGTCGTCTTTGATAAGACCGGAACACTGACAGTCGGTCGCCCTGTCGTCGTCGAAACGTTCGGTACGGAGACAGCGCTCGATTTCGCTGCTGCGCTTGAACGGCAATCGGAACACCCTCTTGCTCGCGCCATCACAGCAGAACGGGATGTCGTCTTTGATATCGAACGGTTCCACGTCGAATCAGGACGTGGGATCACGGGACAAATCATGGGACATGATCTCATCGTCGGATCGGCGCGAATGATGCAGGAACGAAACATCATTCTTCCTGATTGGACATCACCTGGAGCGACTCTCGTATACGTCGCTGTCGATGGAGAAGTCGCGGCCGGATACGCCATCCGTGACGCATTGAAAGATTCAGCGAAAGAAACGATCCGGCGTTTGCGCGAGACAAAAGAAGTATATCTCCTGACCGGTGATCGCCGGGAAGTCGCTGATCATTTAGCAACAGAACTGGGACTGGATCCAGCGTTCGTCTTTGCTGACGTTTTGCCGATTGAAAAGGCAGATGTCATTCAGTCACTTCAACAAACGAAACGTGTCGCGATGGTCGGAGACGGTATCAATGATGCCCCTGCTCTTGTAACGGCGGATGTCGGCATCGCGCTCGGTAGCGGCACGGATGTTGCCCTTGAAGCAGCAGACGTGACATTGCTTGGACACGACTTAAAACAAGTTTTACTTGCGATCGAGCTGAGTGAGCAGACGATGAAAAACATTCGTCAAAATCTCGTCTTTGCACTCGGTTATAACACGATTGGTATTCCGGTCGCCTTTCTTGGTCTGCTTGCCCCATGGCTTGCGGGTGCCGCGATGGCATTCAGCTCTGTCTCTGTCGTGACGAATGCGTTACGATTAAAACGTACCCCACTATCTAAAGGAGGAACATCATCATGAAAGAAACAACATTATCTGTTATCGGTATGACATGCAATCACTGTAAAGCAAGTGTCGAATCAGCTTTATCTGAAGTCGAAGGTGTACAACAGGCTACTGTCTCACTCGAACAAAACCAGGTTACAGTCCAGCACGAGGATGTTCCTCGTGAACGTCTCGTCGATGCGATCGAAGAAATCGGCTACGATGTACCGACTGCTTAAATTTTCATGCCAAACTGCTTCTAACACGCAGTTTGGCTTTTTTATTTTTTGAAAAGCGGGAATGTACGGAGTAAGGAGGGGTTCGTATGGTACCGAAAATCGAATTCGTAGAACACTTCGACGACAACAAAGGAAAACGATTTAAAATCGAACTTTGGAATCTCGGAACCTTCACATTCAGTGCCGAGTCAGCTCGTGGACCTGTCACCCGTTTCACCTCCATTGACATTCAATTCGTTCAAGCTTGCGTTCAACGAATGCGCTCGATCGTGGACGCCAAAAAAGCATTTCAGGAAGACCAACCAGTCTAATCCTGTTCTTTTTCCATTCTCCTCATGGCGCTTGCCATGAGTTTTTTTGTTTCCGGTCAATGTTTTTCAATATTTTTGTCTTTTTTTTCGAAAACCAGTATCGCTTCGGCAAGATGAACCGATAAGAAACAGACATCATTTTATTCACATCTTGAGTATTGGAGGCAACTACGTGCGTAATCCTTTTAAAAGTAAGACTACTTCGGCTTATCAAGCTACCATCGGCTTTCCTGATTCCCGTCTCATTACGAAGACGGCAGATCCTGATCTCACATCCCGTCTCGTATACATGGGGTATACAGAAGAACAGCTACAGACACTTAAATCGATGGCACCTGTCGTTCAAGGCATCTTAGATGAGGTTCTTGAACAGGTCCTCGATCATCTTCTATTAAATCCTGAGATGGCAACCATCGCAAAACAATCGTCGACACGCGAACGACTGAAGAAAGTCTTTGCTGACTACTTCACGAGTCTACTGACAGGAAATATGAACGAGTCATTCCTCGCGATGCGTACGCGAATGGGACAGACACATAAACACAACTTCGTTCCCGTCACTTGGTTCATCGCTTCGTATGCTGCGTTTCAGACGTTGTTGATTCCAAAAATCGTCGAACACTATCAGCATGACCCAGCACAACTGACAACAGCTGTGCTTGCATTGACTCACGCAATGAACTTAGACGCTCAGATCGTGACGAGCCAGTACGTCGATTCTCGCTTGAATGAAGTGACGACGGCGAACGAGTCACGCCGTCAACTTTTGACGGACGTCGTTCGTGTCAGTCAAGAAGTCGCAAGCTCAGTTGAGCACACGGATCATGCCATCATCGAGACGAGCCGACGTGCTTCACAAGTATTAGCAGAAACAGCTCAGACGGAGCAGACAAGCCAGCAACTCGTTCAAATGACGATTGCTAACGAACGACAGATGCAACAGATGGAGCAACAATTCGCTCAATCGACACAACAAGTTGGTACTTCGCTTGAAAGCATCCATGAATTGAAGACGACATCGGATGAGATCGTCCAGATGACGCAAAGCATCGAAGCGATCGCCAATCAGACGAACTTACTCGCGTTGAATGCTTCGATTGAAGCAGCACGTGCCGGTGAACACGGTAAAGGATTTGCTGTCGTCGCGACGGAAGTTCGAAACCTTGCCGAGAATGCGAAATCGTTGAGTAGCAGTATCAACGGTCTGATTCAAAAGAACAATGGTAATATCACACAACTCGTTTCTCAGATGGAAGACATTACACGTGCCAACACCGCATCTCAGCAAGAATTGCAACAAGTTAAACAAGGAATTCAAACCGTTAAGAGTGAAATGGAGAATTCCCTCACCTTGTTTGGACGCAACAAAGAAAACCTCGGGCAAATCGTCGAGACGATCCAAGGTCTCAGTAAGACGACACAAGGCTTGACGACACTGACGACGGATCTTGTCGCTGCTTCCGAAACACATTAAAAAATAGGCAATTCTTATTCTCGGTTTTAACCGAAATAAGAATTGCCTATTTTACTTTACTCGTCTTGTTCTGCTGTGACGACAAGACGCTGATCGTATCCTTTTGATTCTGAAAACGTACCTATACATGAAATGAGCGTCAGTTTATTCATGACGGTTGCACCGAAGATTGATCCGACAGGTGCTTCATCGACAGGATAGGACATGACGTTCGTCACCACGTACGATACCTGTTGTCCTGTTTTTCCCGTCACTTCAATCCGTTGCCCTTTTTTCATCTTGGCTAAATCATAAAAAACAGCGGGACCTTCTTGATCATCCAAATGTCCGGCTAGCACGACATTTCCGGTTTGTCCGGCTTTTGCTCCGTATTTATACCAAGCGACCTGATCGGTCTGTTTCGGAACATCCATCCGTCCTTGTTTATCCTTCCCGACGACTTCGATGTTCGCTTTCACATCGAGCGTCGGAATTGTAATACGCGTTGGTATGAACGCCTCTTCGTCCACCTTTTCGGATGGCGTGGACGAAGAAGACGTCGTTGTTTCGGTTTGTTTTGGTTTTTCCGGCTTTGTAGCATCTGGAGGTGATCCCGATTGACATCCGGCTAATACGAGTAAGAGAAGAAGACTACTCTTAAGCGTTTTGTTTACGACGGACGACATACGCTGTTCCTACTAACAAGGCAGCTGCTGCTGCGACTGCCCATGGTGTAGCAGAAGCCGTATCAGATGAACCACCAAGTCCTGTTTCTGGCATTGATGCCATTTCACCACCGTCTGGGATCAAGAGGACTTCAAATGCTGGTTCGCCTTCAAGTAAGCCGATTGCGAGTGCTGTATAGTTTTTGCCACTGTCGAGTTTGACACCATCCAGTGCTTTGACGACATCCGTTGCGCCTGCAGGACGGACTTCAAGGTCATACGTACCTGCATCGAGTGTACCGTAGTCAGAGACTTTTGAGAATTCAAGGTTACTGAAGAGTGGGTCTCCACCTTTTGGTGCGACATCAACAGCTGGCGCATCTGGTGCAAAGTGTGCGACACGAACCATTGATTTTCCATCTTCGCCTTTACCATTGTCTTCCATGACCGCGAGTTTGATATCAGCTAATTTGCCGATTGCTGCGACCGAATAGAATTTACCAGCTTCTACGTTGAGTGTTTGAGAGAGCACAGGATCTTTCGTAGTTCCTGCAGCGAATACTTCTACTTTATGTTCGCCAGCTGGTAGTGTGAGATAATCTGTGACATCTTTGAATTTTGCTCCTGATACCGCTTTTTTGCCATCGACCGCGATATCGACTGCCGGAGCATCTGGTGAAGCATGAATGACACGAACCATTGCGTCATCTGCTGCGCCTACTGGTAGCACGAATAGTGCAAACAGCAACGTAGCGGTCACAAACGATAAGAGTTTCTTCATCTTTTTTCCACCTTTCTGATTGTCAAATGTACATCGCTCTCAAACCAATGTTCTTACACTTCAGAACATTTCCTTCGTGGTGACATCTTAAACTTAAGATACTGCCGTAAATGTGTAAAGATTTCAGTGTGCTATGAACTTGTTCTACAAACACATTGACTTTTTCTTTCTTTTCGAAATAAAATATCTTAAATAACAATAGAAAAGAAGGTTAAAACCTATGGATTCCTACGATTTAAAAATTATTACTTTTTTGAAAAGGGATGCCCGGATGAAATGGTCAACACTTGCACAACACATCGGCTTATCGGCACCGGCTGTTGCAGAGCGCGTCGCACGCTTACAAGAGCAAGGTATCATCCGTCAGTTGACGACGGTTCTAGACCCCTCCTCCTTTGACTATCGTCTTGCTGCATTCGTCGCTGTTTCACTCGAGCGACCGGAACATCGAGCGCCATTTCTAAAACGGATTCAAGAACTTGAGTATGTACTGGAATGCCATCACGTCGCCGGGGACGATGATTACCTACTTAAAATCCGTTGTCGGGATACAGAACAACTTGATGAAATCATCACCTACCACATCAAAGAATTAGCAGGTATCCTGCGGACGAAAACGACGATCATCATGCGAACGGAAAAGGAGTCCCTTCATTTTCCGTTACCCGAGGTGGACTGATGTTTACGACTGGTTTTGGAATCGGGTTTGCCTTAGCCGCCCCCGTCGGTCCGATTGGCCTCTTATGCATGCAACGAACTCTTCGACATGGACGAATTTCCGGAATTGTTTCCGGACTCGGAGCCGCAACGGCAGACTTTACTTATGGATTGCTTGCCTTATCTGGTTTTTCACTCGTCCAATCTTTACTCACCCAAGCATCCTGGATGCAACTGATCGGCAGTCTGTTTTTGTGTTACATCGGCTGGTCGATGTTTCAAGCTTCTTCGACCGCCTCAATTTCCGATACAGCCTCGTCACGGTTAAGTAGCTATCTATCCGTCTTACTCCTGACGTTCTTGAACCCCATGACGATCACGCTATTCCTGGCGTTGTTCGCACGATTTAAATTGACGATGACGAACGGACAGGATGCCTTTTTGTTTCTAATCGGTATTTTTCTCGGTTCTGCCACTTGGTGGGTCATCTTGGCGAACATCACACACCTGCTCAAGCACCAGCTTGCGACACCCACTTTACGTATCATCCAGTGGACGTCTGCCAGTCTAATCATCGGATTCGGTGCGTTCGGGATCATTCAATTCTTCCTCTAAACAAAACAAAAGAGACCGACATCACGTCCGGTCTCTTTTGTTTTTTCATTTAATGAATCCAATCATCATTTCGCGTAATACTTTCGCTGCCGCGATCGCTGTCATGTCGGATTGATCGTACGCTGGGCATACTTCTACCAAATCCGCGCCGATGACGTCGACGTCTGCTCGTGCGATCATATGAACGACTTCAAGTAGTTCCTTCGTTGTCACTCCACCGATTTCTTGTGTACCTGTCCCTGGTGCTGCTGACGGATCGAGAACATCGATATCGATCGTGACATAGACCTTTTTACCGGCAAGTGTCGGAAGAACTTGACGAAGCGGCTCGACGATCTCGTATTTGAAGAGGTTGTAGCCTGACGTTTTCGCCCATTCGAACTCTTCTTTCATACCTGAACGAATTCCGAATGAATAGCAGTTCTCTGGTCCGATCAAGTTTGCGATTTTCTTAAGTGGCGTCGAGTGCGACAATGGCTCTCCTTCATACTCATCGCGTAAGTCCGTATGCGCATCAAAGTGAAGCACGACGAAATCATCGTAGTGTTTATCGAACGCTTTGACGACTGGCCACGTGACTAAATGTTCGCCACCCATACCGAGCGGGAACTTGCCTGCTGTCAGTAACGAATCGACGTATTCTTCAATCATATCAAGTGATTTTTGAGCATTCCCGAATGGTAACGGGATATCTCCCGCGTCAAACAACTTCGCGTCAGCGATGTCACCATCTAAGTACGGGCTATATTCTTCTAAACCAAGAGATACTTCACGGATACGTGCCGGACCAAATCGTGAACCCGGACGGAAACTGACCGTCCAGTCCATCGGCATGCCGTATAAAATTCCTTTTGCATCTTCGTGAGTCGGTTGACTCGCGATAAAGACTTTTCCTGAATATGCTTCATCAAAACGCATGATCCATTCCCCCTGTTCATTTGCCGTTTGCTGATACAAACGTCTGTTTACCTGACAACAGAGCGATTTCGAAGATCGAAACCGCTCTGTTCATGTGTGCTATAGTGACTGAGCTCAGCCGTTCGTCAAATCTTTAACGAATTTCGGAAGTGCGAAAGCTGCCGTGTGAAGCTCAGGCGTGTAATACTTCGTGTCGATCTCGTGGAAACGCTCTGGTGCAACAGCAAGCGGATCGTGTTTCTTTGATCCGATCGTGAACGTCCAAAGACCACTTGGGTACGTCGGAACGTTAGCGATGTAGAGCTTCGTGATTGGGAAGATTTCTTTAACATCACGTTGGACATCACGGATCAAGTCTGGTGTGAACCATGGGTTATCCGATTGTGCGACGAAAATACCGTCTTCTTTCAATGCTTTTGAAATACCAGAGTAGAAGCCTTTCGTGAACAAGTTGACCGCTGGACCAACTGGTTCAGTCGAGTCGACCATGATGACATCATACTCGTTTTCTGCTTCTGCGATATGCATGAATCCATCCCCAACGATGACTTCGACGCGTGCATCGTCCAATCCACCTGCAATGTTCGGGAGGTATTTTTTCGAATACTCGATGACTTTTCCGTCGATTTCAACTAAAACAGCTTTTTCGACGGACGGGTGTTTCAAGACTTCACGGATGACTCCGCCGTCTCCTCCACCAACGACCAGAACCGATTTTGGATTCGGGTGTGTGAACAACGGGACGTGCGCGACCATCTCGTGGTAAACGAACTCGTCCTTATCTGTCGTCATGACCATTCCGTCAAGTAACAACATCGTACCGAACTCGTCCGTTTCAACCATCTCTAGGCGTTGAAACTCCGTTTGTTCGCTCTCATAAACGTGGTTGACACGGAATGTGATACCGTAATCTTCCGTTTGGTGTTCCGTGAACCATAACTTTAATTTTTGTTCCATTTGCGATAGAACCCCTTTCTTTCATCAAGACAAAAGTTGTTCGTATGCGAGTGGCGTTTACGGCGCTTCTTAATCATACAAATGCGAGTATACCGAATTTCGAAAGAAACTTCTATATAATTCGAAAATTTTTGTCTTCTGTCTTTACTCGACGAACGTCACGATTTCATCAAGTGGACGACGCTGCTTATCACGTTTTGGTTCGTCTGCCCGGTAACCGAATGCGACCATGACCGGCACCGTGAAAACAGAACGATCGAGCAGTCCACGATCGACGAGTAATTGCTCGACGGCTTGCTGGTCGAATCCTTCGATTGGACATGAATCGATACCGATTTGTGCTGCCGTCGACATCATGTTTCCGAGTGCGATATAGGCTTGTTTTGCTGCCCAGTCTTCCATCGCTTTTGGGTTATCACCAATCGCGAAATCCTCCTCTAAAAACAGACCATAACGCTTCGTCCGTCCGGCCTTTGCTTCTTCGGATAGACCAAGGAAATCCATCATCTGCGTGACATGTGGACCATTTGCCTGCATTTGTTCTCCTGTCCGGGCGAGGAACAAGACGAAGTGACTCGCTGTCGGCAATTGTCCTTGTGCGCCCCAAGAGATTTCTTTTAATGCGTCTCGGATTTCTGGATTTTGAATGACGAGCATATTCCATGGCTCATATCCGAACGAGCTCGGTGACAGACGCGCCGTTTCTAAAATGAACCGAAAATCGTCTTCTGGGATCATTTGACCATTAAATGTCTTGGTCGCATGACGAGATTGAAATGCTTCGAGAATCGCTTGTTTTTGTTGTTGTTTTTCCATTGGAAATGCCTCCTTCAAAATGATGACTGCTTTTGTTATATCAAATCTGATTTCAGACCGCCTCTGATTTGCTCACATCAAGCTTTACGTTAGTTTTAAGACGAAACGGGAAATAATAGTATTAACGTTTTCCTTTTTTTATTTCCACATTATTTTAAAAACGCTTGATTGCAATCTTTTTTGCTTATCCTTCCATGAAAAACATTGATCTCTTTGTTCTCATTTCCCGGTCGATTTGCTTTTCCACACAAATGTTTGTTACGGTAGTACCCTGCGTGATTAGGTTTTGTTATCGGATCGACGGGGTAATGATAATGTCGTTGCCATCATTTGATACAGAACAACTATGTAAAATTCGAAAGAAGGTGTTGAACACGATGGAAAATAATCGAAAAAGTAAGATCACAAAAGTCTTTATGGTATCCGTCATTTTCTGTGTGCTCTTTACCATATGGGGAATCTTACCGGAATCCCTAATCGGTGCAGCTAGTCTCGGAAATGTCACAGCTAAAGCACAATCCTTTGTTTCTAACGGATTTGGCTGGCTTTATCTTCTCGGCATGAGTGCTTTTTTAATCATTGCTATCTTTTTAATCTTTTCCCGCTTCGGTTCCATCCGACTCGGTAAGGATTCGGATCGTCCTGAATATGGTCTCATTTCTTGGTTTGCTATGCTCTTCAGTGCTGGTATGGGAATCGGGCTTGTCTTCTGGGGTGTCTCAGAGCCATTGACGCACTTCCATACACCGCCAGTCGCAACAGATGATCCAACGGAAGCAGCACGCCTCGCAATGCGCTATTCATTCTTCCACTGGGGATTACATCCTTGGGCATTATACGCGATCGTCGCGCTTGCTATCGCTTACTCGACATTCCGAAAAGGACGTCCAGCTACGATTGGTGACACTGTCGCTTCATTGATGAAGCCTCGGTATGCTTCTGCCGGTAAAGGTACCGTCGAAGTACTCGCCATCGTCGCAACAGCATTTGGTGTCGCGACGTCGCTCGGTCTCGGTGCACAACAAATCTCAGGTGGACTGAACTTCCTAACGAGTAGTATTCCTAACTCCTTCCTGACACAAATGATCATCATTGTCGTTGTGTCTGTCCTTTACATGATGAGTGCGGCATCCGGACTCGATAAAGGAATCGTTCGTCTCAGTAACGCCAACATCGTCCTCGCCGTTCTGTTGATGATCGGCGTCCTGTTCCTCGGACCGTTCAGTTTCATCATGGACCTCTTCGTGCAAACAACAGGTGCTTATTTGCAAAACTTACCGGTCATGAGTTTCCGGGCATCTGCCTTTAATCCAGACGAACGAGGCTGGATCAACGATTGGACGATCTTCTACTGGGCATGGTGGATTTCCTGGTCACCATTCGTCGGTACGTTCATCGCCCGTGTCTCGAAAGGACGGACGATTCGTGAGTTCGTCATCGGAATTATGCTCGTCCCAACGATCTTTGGTCTCCTTTGGTTCTCTGTCTTCGGTGGATCAGCGATTTGGAACGAATTGTTCCAAAATGTCGATCTGATCTCGACGGTCAACGATAAAGGAGTCGAAACTGGTATGTTTGCTCTATTTGAAACATTCGGTGGCTTAGGCACGTTCCTTAGCATCGTCGCTGTCTTCTTGATTACGACGTTCTTCATTACGTCGGCTGACTCCGCGACATATGTTCTCGGTATGCTATCGTCTGGTGGTAGTCTCATGCCAAGCTTACGCATCAAGCTTGCTTGGGGTATCATCCAGTCTTCAATCGCCGCCGTCTTACTTTATGCCGGAGGATTGAGTGCCCTACAGGCAGCAGCTGTTCTAGCCGCCTTCCCGTTCATCTTCGTCGTCGGAATGATGGTCATCGCCCTGTTCAAAGATTTATCGGAAGAACCCGATGCGCAAAAAGAAGTCACAGACTTAAAACAAGATGCCTAAATCGTTTTGAATTCCTCCTTCCGTCGCATACGGAAGGAGGTCTTTTTTGTTATCCTGAATTATGCAAAGTAGAAAGAAATGAGGTGGCTCATGCGAAAACGTACACGCTGGTTAGTATCCCTCAGCGTCCTCGCATTAGGAAGCTGGTTTTTATATCGTGAAAATAACATCATTGATGTCTCACAGGTGACGGTTACGTCAAATCGCTTACCGGAAGCATTTGATGGTTATCGTGTCGTCCAAGTAGCAGATTTACATGGCAAGGCGTTCGGGAATGAACAAGAACGACTACTGAAGAAAATTGATCGCGAAAATCCGGATCTCGTCGTCATGACTGGCGATTTGATTGACTCGAGGCGAAACGGTGAAGAAGCTGCCCTTACACTCATGAAAGCGCTCGTTGATCGATACCCGGTCTACTTCGTCACCGGGAATCATGAGGTTCGGCTCAATCTAACGATTTTGCCAAAGCTTGAGCAACTGGGTGTCACCGTTCTCCGAAATCAATCACGTGTCATCGAATACCAAGGTCAATCAATTTCGCTGATCGGTATCGATGACCCGACGACGACACGGTGGCGCGAAGGGCTATCAGAACCGGATGGCATTCGTCAAAGTCTCGATCAAGCATTGCAAGACGTATCACCTGATGCGTTTCGACTTTTGCTTGCGCATCGTCCGGAATATAAATCCTTGTATGCCGAGCGTTCCGTTGATCTCGTCTTATCCGGTCACGCCCACGGCGGACAGATCCGCCTGCCGTTTACGGAAGGTCTGTATGCGCCTGGTCAAGGATTCTTTCCAACCGTGACGGCAGGTCGCTATCAGGAACAGCAGACCGAACTGATCGTCAGTCGTGGTCTCGGAAACAGCCTGTTTCCGTTTCGTCTGTTCAATCATCCAGAACTCGTCGTCTTGACGCTGAAACGACCATGAAAAAAGAACGTGTGCCGCGGCACACGTTCTTTTGTTTAGACCAACGCTTCATGTAAAGCAGCGTCAGCATTTTCCCACATCTCAGGTTTGTGTGTCTGCAAGAAATCACGTAACAATTCTTTTGAACGCTCATCCATATGATCGACGACAATCCGTCCTTTAAGAGATTTATCCATCTTATTGACGTGATCAGCAAGAATCTTGAATCCGCGACGCGCTTCCGCATCGACTAGCAGATCGCACGCAGCCACACCGCCGTAATAGAATCCTTCTGGCTTACGACCGACCGTCACCCAGACGATCCAGTACAGTTTGCCATTCGGCGTATCGGCTTTATCCGTCGTGAACTTGACGCGTTTCTCGATTGCTGCTTTCGCGTGCATCGCACCCATGTCGATGTAAGCTTCACCGTCTTCAGGAGAAATGATGACGGGTGACATACTATTTAAGCTAAGTGTCCCGACACCAAATCCACCATGACCGTCTGTTGAGTTATCTGAAATGATATTGAAGTTAATCTTTTTTTCCATCGTGTTTTGTCCCCTTTTAATCCTGTTGCTTCTATCATACCGTATTCCGAGGTGTCTGCAACCAGTCACTCATAGCGAAGTAACTGTAATTGTTCCTCTGATGCTCGGCGAATCGTCGGGAGACGGTAACACGTCATGGACGCAATTTCCTCATGTGCCGGAGGATTGACCTCTTCAAGATGAAGCAAAGCGCGGTCAAACAGGGTTTGCGCCGCGCGACCGAACAAGAAGAGACGTTCCAGCGAGGAACACCGCGACCGAATCGCACGTAACTGATGCGCGAGTTCGCGTACCTTCGCCTCGACCTCTTCTTCCATGTCAGCCGTCGGTTTTCGATTTTGAAACAACGGTTTGAAACGTACATCGTCTTCAAGCAACGTCAACATCCCGTATCGCTTTGCTTCTTTTTGATTCAGCAGTTGAGCGAGTTCTTTATCCGTTACGAGTCGTCCGAATGGAATGTTCTGTTCAAAGACGATATCTGCGACTTCGAGTCCTTTAGCACCAGACAACGGATAATTCGTATCTTCCGGTAACGCCCGATCAAAAATCAGTAACGTATGAATCTTCTTCCGTATGATTGCGTCCATATGTCTCTCCTTTTCTGTCGTATGTGTATGACTACCTTCGCTTCCGACAAGAATAGCTCCTACCTTATACCCTTCTTTTTCGAAAACGATGTTCGAATTGACGAATCCCCTATCGAATGCGCTATACTGATGGCGTATCGTCATCATGCTAGAGGGGGAAATGAAGTCATGCCATATGTTACGGTTAAAATGTTATCGGGTCGTACAGTCGAACAAAAACGCGCTTTGATTGAAAAAGTCACGGAAGCGGTGTCGGAAACGACGAATGCTCCTAAAGAAAACATCACGGTCTTCATCGAAGAGATGGAAAAAACAGATTACGGTCAAGCTGGCGTCATGTTCGCGGATAAATAAACAACAAGAGACGTCCGGTCGTTACCGTGCGTCTCTTTTTCCCATCTACTTGATCTCTAAGGAGGAATTCTTATGACTACTGTTACTGTACTTGGTGCGACCGGTCGAACGGGTCGACCTTTGATTGATCGATTATTAGAAGATGGCTACGACGTTCGTGCACTCGTACGTTCCACGTCACCGGGCTTACCCGTCCATGATCGCCTTCATATCCTGACGGGAGATGCGACAAATCCAGATGATCTCGAACAAGCACTCGCAGGAAGTACCGCTGTCTTCAGTTGTCTCGGTACCGATCAACAGCAGGTACTCTCGACAGCGATTCCACATCTCGTCACGAAGATGAAGGACGTAGGTATCGAACGGATCGTCTTCATCGGTACAGCAGGCATTCTCGATGCATCAGAAGAACCAGGAAAGTATCGTTTCCAATCGAGTGAGTCCCGTCGACGCTCGACGATTGCAGCAGAGGATCACTTGAAAGCTTATTTGACCTTAAAGGATGCAGACGTCGACTTCACCGTCATCTGCCCAACACAACTGACGGAAGA
This sequence comes from Exiguobacterium sp. OS-77, assembly GCF_000414195.2. Classification (NCBI taxonomy): domain Bacteria; kingdom Bacillati; phylum Bacillota; class Bacilli; order Caryophanales; genus Exiguobacterium; species Exiguobacterium sp. OS-77. The sequence goes on from NZ_DF239008.1 coordinate 2,917,024, forward strand.
CAACGCACTTGCTGCTGACGACCTGTTGATCGAGGCGACACGCTTCACTGCACCGACAGGACCGATTCCCCGGGAAAACGTCGCGCAGTTCGCCGTTGAAGTCTACCGTGACGGAACCCATCATCGCGTCCGTGTCGGGATTGCGTCGCACGGTACGACTAAATGACAGACAAAAAGAGCAATGGATCAATGATCCATTGCTCTTTTATAAGTGTATCTCTTAAAGCAAGACGCTGACGACGATTGCCGTCAAGACACTGACGAGTGTTGCGCCGTAGAGTAACTTCAGACCAAAACTAGCCGCAACGCTTCCTTGGCGGTCGTTCAATCCTTTAACCGCACCAGCGATGATTCCGATTGACGAGAAGTTCGCAAACGAGATCAAGAAGACAGAAACGATTCCGAGTGTGCGTTCCGAGAATTCTTTTGAGTATTCTGGAAGGCTCAACATCGCAACGAATTCGTTCGTGATCAATTTCGTTGCCATGACACTACCGGCACTGACAGCTTCCGCCCATGGAATACCCATGATGAAAGCGAACGGTGCAAAGATGTATCCGAGGATTTCTTGGAACGAGATGTTTAGAACCATCAAGAAGATATCGTTGACCATACCGATCAAGGCGTTATAACCGATCAACATCGCACCAACGATGATTGCGACTTTGAATCCATCCATGATGTATTCGCCGAGCATTTCGAAGAACGTTTGTTTTTCTTCGACGATTTCAAGAATATCTTCTTCCGGATCAACCGTGTATGGGTTGATGATCGAGACGATCATGAAACCACCGAACAAGTTCAATACGATTGCTGTAACGACATATTTCGGTTCTACCATCGTCATGTATGCACCGACGATCGACATCGAAACCGTCGACATCGCTGACGCACACAATGTGTAGAGACGGTTTGCTGGTAATTGACCGATTTGTTTTTTAACTGTGATGAATACTTCTGATTGTCCGATCGCAGCTGAAGCAACCGCGTTGTAAGACTCAAGACGTCCCATACCGTTGACTTTTGATAGGACGAAACCGATACCGCGCATTAAGAGTGGTAAAATCTTCGTGAATTGTAGAATCCCGATCAAAGCAGAGATGAAGACGATCGGGAGCAAAACATTGATGAAGAATGGTTGTGCGCCTTCGTTCGCTAAACCACCGAAGACGAAATCAATTCCGATTGCCGCATAACTAAGCAGTTTTTCAAAGACTTTCGCGACGCCACGAATGACGATATATCCGAACGATGTATTGAGTAAAATGAACCCAAGTACGAGCTGAAGAACTAGCATGACCGCAAGCGGTTTCAATTTGATGCCTTTACGGTTACTGCTGACAAGGAGTGCCAAGCCGAAAACGATAGCCAGTCCGAGTAGTGCGATAAGATATTTCATGAAGTACCCCTCTATCTATTAGTTGTTTATCAGTTGTACATTCGTACGATGTCTGACGTTTAATCTCTTTCCAAGTAATAGAATAATCAATATTTCGAAGAACTACAAGAGGAAAAGTTCATTTAGTAACCGCTTTCGTTATTTTCATAGACTTTCAAGACAAACTTTTCCAAGCGTTCCCGAACATTGTCCTGACTAAGGTTTTGCCTTCCATATGCTTTCCACCCCGGATAGACGTCGATCGTTTCAGGTCCAAAATCAAAAACAGCCCGAATATCCCACGCGTGATCGTAAGAACGTTTCGTCTGTTTGAGGTAACTTTTTAAAAAATGATCCGCCATCTCAATGGATTCAAGCAAGGCAAGATTCAAACGACAATGCGCAAGGTCGACTTCAATGGGACCTACACACGCATTAATCCAATCAATCGTATGGCACGTTCCATTCATTTCGTATAACACATTGACCGGATGAAAATCCCGATGAATGAATCGGATCGTTTGACTTTCGTCCGGTTCGACCGCCAGTAGCTGACGCCATCTCTCCGGATGCTGCGTCCACGTCGGAACGTGACGTTCCGTCGCATACGGCTGATAGACGTATCGAGATTCTGGTACCGGTAGCGCATGGATTGCCGCGAGCATCTGTGCCAATCGTTCGACATACTGCTCATCCACCTGATCAAGCCGGATCTCTCCCGGTGAACGCGTCATATATAACCACGGCGGTACTTCGTCTCTAACATCAGTTTGATAGTCCAACACATCTGGTGCTAAGTCACCTGCTGCTTGTAACGCAAACACCTCGTGCAAGACAAGATCCGGCTCCTCATGTAGCCAGTCTTGATTCGTATGGACACGAAGAATTCCCTCACCGACCCGAAAAACAAGGGAGGATGTCGCGCCTTTTAAGACTTCGACCTCTCCTCCCTCCTGTCCAAGCTGTTGCAAGATTTTCGTAAGGACAGCGGACGATATCATGATGTCACACTACCAATCAATAACTGGTCGATCTGCATCTTCTCATTCGCATGTTCGCGCAAGTCGTGCAAAATTTCTTGCGGGAAGAACAGCTTCTCATCCGTCTGGCGTGACGTCGCGATGGCTTGAACGAGTGGTGAAACTTGCGAAATCTCTTTCATCTGCCCATCCTTCATCTGTAACATGATCGGTTGCTTACTAATTTCACCGTTATCTCCATATAAATCGTAAGGAAGACGACTGAGTTTATCTTCAAGCAGATAATACGTCGGATTCAAGCCGATTGCTTCAAACAACTCACACAACTTATCGTGGACGAGTTCACGCTTTTCAGCCGGATAATCGACATACTTGAACAACTTTCGGTCAACGAATCGCCTCGAGAGATCAGCAAGGATTGGATCCTGCTCGTTCGCCCACTGCTGAAAGTAAAAGTAGACGATCGTCTCATCGAGCCCAAGGAAATCACGCAACTCCATCTTCTGATCAAATAGCGGCATCAAATGAATCGGTGCAATCGCAAACGGATATGCGGACAGGTACAACTCCTGCGCCCGCTCAAGAATAGCCTTTAATAGGTAATCACTCGACCGTGTTACCGGATGCAGGTAGACTTGCCAATACATCTGATACCTTCGCATGATGTAGTCTTCGATCGAATGCATCCCTGATTGTTTGACAACCATCTGATTATGGGCAGGACGCAATACCCGAAGCATCCGCTCGAGATCGAATTTTCCGTAGCTGACACCGGCAAAGTGCGCATCGCGTAATAAGTAATCCATCCGGTCGACGTCAAGTTGTGAGCTGATCATCGTGACGAGCAGTTGATTCGGATGCGTCTTGTTGATGATTGACGCTACTTCTTCCGCAAATCCGTCTCCGACTTGGTCGAGGACTTTCTTGATTTCCGTATCCCCGAGGATGATCCGCTCTGTCCACGTCTCGTGGTTAACACCGAAGACGTTCTCGAATGCGTGCGAAAACGGACCGTGTCCGACATCGTGTAAGAGTGCCGCAGCCAGCGTCAACTCCCGGTACTGATCGTCCCAATCGGCACGACCGTTGAAGACATCGATCAGTTGGCGCGTGATTTCATAGACACCGAGCGAATGATGGAACCGTGTGTGCTCTGCTCCATGAAACGTCAAAAATGATGTTCCCAGTTGCTTGATCCGGCGTAGTCGCTGAAATTCACGTGTACCGATCAGTTGCCAAATTAACTGATCACTGACATAGATATAGCGATGAACAGGATCTTTGAAGACCTTCGTTTCCTTTAATTGTCCTAATGATTGATACATATGTTTCTCTCCTTTAAATCGAGTCTATGTCGTTGTTGTTCGGTTTTGTTTCCAAGGATTCCTGTCTCGCGCGGCGCTTCGCACAGAAACTTTACACACCCTGTGCTATAATGATGTCGCAAATCTACAATAAAGGAACGAGCCTATGGGAATCGAACTCTTAAAACAAGAACATTATCGTATTTTTGATCAAACGTCACTCGGAACTGCTTTCCATGCGACACAATCGTTTGCGATGGACGACACATTATGTGCCTCCGTTGCAACAGAAGGAGCCGCACTCCGCTCTTGGATTCACCACGAAACCGTCGTCCTCGGCATCCAGGATGCCCGTCTTCCTCATCTTGCTGACGGTGTAGCCGTTCTGCATGAACATGGTTTCTCGCCCGTCGTTCGTAACTCAGGTGGTCTTGCCGTCGTCCTCGACGTCGGTGTCTTGAATATTTCACTCGTCTTACCTGAACGCGGTGGGATTGATATCGACAGCGGTTATGAAGCGATGCTTGCGCTCGTTCGCCGCATGTTCGCACAAGAAACGGACGCGATCGTCGCTGGTGAAGTCGTCGGATCGTATTGTCCCGGTTCTTATGACTTATCGATTGCCGGTAAAAAATTCGCTGGTATCTCCCAGCGTCGTGTTCGTGGAGGAGTTGCCGTTCAAATCTATCTTTGTGTCAATGGAAGCGGAAGTCAACGCGCCGCTTTAGTCCGTGACTTTTACGCGGCAGCGCTTCAAGGTGAGACGACGAAATTCGTCTATCCGACTGTCGTTCCGGAAACGATGGCTTCCCTCGAAGAACTACTCGGCATCTCATTGACGGTCGAGGAATGCTTACGTCGTGCGTATGAAGCGTTACTTGCGCTCGGCGCTGATTTGACACCAGCGACTTTGACAGAACTCGAGAACGAGCGGTTCGGTGTCAACTTGAGTCGAATGCTTGATCGAAACGAAAAAGCCCTAGGTTAAGAAAGGAGAGAACGTGATGATCCGATTGATCACAGACAGTGGTGCTGATGCACCAAAAGACATGTTAGATGCTTATGCTTTTACGGTCATGCCGTTCGGCGTATTGATCGACGAAGACACGTTCTTCGATGGAGAATCGATATCTCCGAAACAACTGTATGATAAGATGCGTGACGGTGCAGCACCGAAGACATTCCAGGTAGAAGTCAGCCGGATGGTCGAGGTGTTCACGCGTCACTTCGAACAAGGGGATCCCTTCCTCTACCTCGCTTTCTCGAGCGAATTATCGGGAACGTATCAAACCGCGAAGATGCTAGCAGAGGAACTCGCCGAAAAATATCCGAACGTGCCTTATCTCGTACTCGATACGAAAACCGCTTCGACAGGACAAGGATTGTTCGTTCTCGACGTCGCAGAATACGCACAAACGCATTCGTTTGAAGAAACAGTGGCTTATGCTGAAGCCAAGGTAAATACGATTCGTCATCTGTTTACAGTCGAATCACTCGAATATTTGATGCGCGGTGGACGTGTTTCGCGAGCTAGCGCCTTCATTGGTGGTCTCTTATCGATCTTGCCACTATTGACAGTCGAAGACGGGAAGTTGATCCCAAAAGAGAAGATCCGTGGTCAGAAAAAAGTCATGAACCGAATCGTCGAGTGGATGGAAGAAGCACGTCCCGCGATTGACGGACATCGAATCATGATTGGTCACGGGGATTCGATCGAACGGGCAGAACAGTTAAAACAATTGATTGAAGCACAGTTTTCACCAAGCGAAGTCATCTTGACGATCGCCGGCGCAGCGATCGGTTCACATACTGGACCGGGACTCGTCGTCATTGGGTACGACCTTCCACGTTAACGGCATTTATTCTTACTTCATTAAACGAGGCTGACTCAAAAAAAGAATGACTCGTCTGTTCACGCCCTTTCCTCAGGCGAGACACAAGCCAGTTTTCCTGCTTCATTCAAGCAGGAAAGCGGGTCTTGTTTGTCTCTGACAGCGCATAAATGCGCTTTTTCCTGTAGGAGTTGCGTGTGACGAGTCATTCTTTTTATTACGAGATAGGGGTGGCAGATCATCATTCTGCCACCCCTATCTTTGTAGAGACTGACTTTTGAGTCAGCTCCGTTTTTTATGAATTGTATCCGAAGAACAGCAGTGCCATGCTTAATCCAAGCGAGGAGACGATGAACACGATCGCCATCCCACCCATTCCGAAGACTAACAGTTTCGGTAAATCACGTCGCTTCTTAAGAAGGGCAGTCAATAACCCGACGTTGATCAAGAAGACGACGAGGAACGGAAGCAACAGCATCCAACGATCTTGCAGTAATGCCAAACCATCCATGATGAGATATCCTTTCAGAAACTACTTCTACATAATGTCTAGTAATTATATCAGTCTTCTGTTTTCGACGCTGCCACCGCATCATGGGAATTCAAGTTGACCGTCAACGGTTTTGCTGTTCCTTTACCGGAGAAGTTCTCGATCAACTCTTTGACATCTAATCCTGACGACGCTTTTAACGTCTCTTGCAGTGATGCCATCAAATCCGTTGCGTAACCTGTGACACGGTTCGCACCGCCACCTTCACCACTACCTGTATCAACGACTGTGATTTTATCGATGTTGCCGAGTGGTGCTGCAATCTCTTTCGCATACTCTGGCATCATCCGAATGACCATATCGAGAATCGCCGCTTGCCCGAATTGTTCGAACGCCTGCGCGATTTTTTCTTTTGCTTCTGCTTCCGCAAGACCTTTCAGACGAATGATCTCCGCTTCCGTTTCCCCTTGTGCCCGCTCCGCATCCGCTTTTGCAAGACCATCCAGACGAATTCGTTCTGCATCCGCTTTTGCCGATGCTTCGATCCGGTATTTCGTTGCATCTGCTTCCGCATATTGCTTCGCACGGTCCGCTTGGGCAGCTTGTTCAATCGAGTAACGATCCGCGTCAGCGCGTTTTTTGACTTCCGCGTCGTATTGTTTCTCACGACGGAGGATTTCGCGTTCTTCGAGCTCGATTTGTTTTTGACGCTCGATGATTTTGATTTGCATCTGTTGCTCCGTAACTTCTTGTTGTGCGCGTGCATTCTCAAGATCATACGCTTGGTCGGCTTTCGCCTTCGCGATATCTTGTTCGCGACGGTAGTCTGCCATCTTCAACTGATTTTCTTTTTCCGCTTCAGCGATTTCTGTCGCACGTTCGAGTTCTGCTTTTTTCGCATCTTTTGAAGCTTCCGCCCGTTTGATGCGCGTCTCTTTTTCCGCGTCTGCCGTTGCGATATCCGCATCACGGCGCACCTGTGCAATCCGCGGTTTCCCGAGTGATTCTAAGTATCCGTTCTTATCACGGACGTCTTTGATCGTAAACGAAACGATGACGAGTCCCATCTTCGCCAGGTCTTGAGACGCGACCCGCTGGACTTCTTGTGAGAACTTATCACGGTTCTTATAAATTTCTTCGACGGTCATCGACCCGAGAATCGAACGCAAGTGTCCTTCAAGAACTTCACGCGCTTCCCCTTCCCGCTCTTCCTTTGATTTCCCGAGGAACTGCTCCGCTGCCGTTGCAATCTCAGAAATCGAGCTACCGATCTTGATGATCGCTGTACCGTCTGCCATGACCGGTACACCTTGCTCCGTATAGACTTCGGGTGTCGTGACTTCGAGTTTACTCGATAACAAGCTCAGTGGTGTCGCTTGTTGGAAGACAGGTAACACGAATGTTCCGCCACCTCGAATAATTTTTACCCGGTTACCGGACTCATCCGTATTGACGTTGCGTCCTCCGAGATAACTACCGGATACGATCAACGCTTCTTCCGGACCGACCGTTCGGTACTTCGTGATGAATAAGACTATTAAGGCAACGATCAACGCGACCGCGACGATCGATACGATTAACACTGGATTCATGTAAACATCTCCTTTTTCCATTGTTGGGGGTACGTCACGACAGACGCGACGCCTTGTTTGATCTCGATGATGAGCACCTTCGTTCCTTGTGGTAAGGCAGGTCCTTCAAATAGAACGGCTGATTTCGATACGCGCCCTGAGACGTCATCAAGTAAGATTTCACCATATCCTTCAGTCGGAATCGGCACGATGACGGTTGCGCTGCGACCTTCTAGCATCTGTTCCGAAAATCCAAGCGACTGTTCGGCTTGTGCCATCGGAACGAATAAAAAGATATGCATCAGCGTCGTCACTAATAACGCAATCACACTGCTGATGATTAAAATCAACATCGAACGCAGCGGACTGAGCTGTTCGAGTCCGAATCCGATCGCTGACGTGATGATGACAAAAGATAAGATCAACGTGGGATGAAAGATTTGGTCGACGCCTGGAATGACGTCTGAGAATAGGATGGACACAAACACACCACAAGCAGCGGCCGCTAACGCATATAAATAAAGTGTACTAACGTCCATCTTCGTTCACCTCGATGTAAGGATGTGAGCCATACAGTTCGTGGTAAGCCCTTTGATAAGCAGCCCGGTTTTCCTCAAACAATAAACGAGCCACTTCTTTGTCTCGTTGATCGATTGCCTCTTCTTGACGACGTAAGTATTTTTTCTGTGCGGCAAAATGACGTGCTAATCTTGCCTCAATCGACGGCTCTCGTTCACGCTGCAACTCCTGTTTCATCGCTCCACTCCTTTCTGAAGTACTGGCTTTCTTTCTCTTCTACGCTTATTTTTTAGAAAATGTTTCAAAATGAATTCCAATTCTTTTCCTTTCATTAAAAGAAAAAAACGTTCATCCCATACAGAGGACAAACGTTTTTGAATAATTAGCGTTTATGAACGATTCGGTCGACGAACAATCAGACCATAATAGAGAATGAGCGCCAGGCAATCTAAGGTCATGATGATCAGTCCCATCGGAACAGCCGATTGTTCTCCCATGATCCCGACGAGTGGTGACACGAGCGAACCGACGAGCATCGGCAAGAGCCCTAAAAGAGCCGAGGCACTGCCTGCCGTTGCTCCGTAATTTTGCATCGCTAAGGTAAAACCGAGCGTCGAGATCAAACCGACGCTTGAAACGACGAAGAATAGTGGAATCATAACGAAGATCAGCTGATTCGTTAACGTCAAGGCGAGGAACAATAAGATGCTCGCACTCGCAACGATCGTCAAACTGATTCGCATCAGCCGCTCTGAATCGACACGACCCGCAAGACGACCGGCGATTTGTGCTGCTAAGATAATTCCGATTCCGTTTAAACCGAACAAAAAACTGAACTGTTGCGGCGAAGCGCCATAAATATTTTGTAAGACGAATGGTGAACCCGAGATGTAGGCAAACATCGCGCCCATGACGAATGCTTGCGCGAACGCATAGCCGATGAAGACGCGATCCGTCAACAAGCGTCCGAACGTCTTCAACGTCGTCGTCAGGTTTCCTTCGACACGTCTATCAAGCGGGAGCGTTTCCGGTAAACGGAGTGCGACGGCAAGTAACATCATTGTGCTTAAAATCGCAAGCAAGTAGAAGACGAAATGCCAGTCACCGAACCGAAGCAACTGTCCCCCGATGACGGGTGCGAGAATCGGTGCCGTTCCGTTGACGAGTGACAAGGCAGCAAAAAACCGCGTCAATTCAGGTCCGTCAAACAAGTCACGAACGATTGCCCGGGAAATGACGATTCCTGACGCTCCAGCTGCCCCTTGGATGAATCGAAGCGCGATCAACACTTCGATCGTCGGTGCCATCGCACAGGCGAGAGAAGCGAGCAGATATGCGAGCAGAGCAACCATCAGCGGTCGTTTACGTCCGCGAACGTCACTCAGCGGACCAACAATCAATTGTCCGAGCGCCATTCCGAGCATACAAGCCGTCAAACTTAATTGGATCAGTGATGCACTCGCATCAAACGAGCGTGACATATCTGGAAAAGCAGGTAGATACATGTCGATCGAGAGCGGTCCGAGTGCAGCAAGCGAACCGAGGATCAAGATCAACGTTAAGCGGCGTGGGGTCATGGTTTCTTTCGTCATGACGTCACGTAATCCAAATCATGCAAGACATAAGCGAGGAAAAAGACGACCGATGGATTTTCATATGTCATCTGAACCTTTTTGAGTTGTGCGCGGTAACCGGTCTCATACTCGACCCCGTTCAACTTCCGTTCCATGTTCATTTTAATCAATGCGTCGAGTTTATCGATCACATCGACCATCTGTCCTTCGTATGTCTCGTCTTTTGCTTCCACGACGAACCGACGGAACGGTGCTCGGATTTCTTTCGGTAGATTATTGATCAACGTCTCTCCTTCTGCCCGTTCGTAAGCTTCGAAGGCTGCTGCTGTGACCGGTGTCGCATGTTTGACAGGTCCAAGAACATCTCCCGTCGTTCCTTCAACGAGATCATGACACAAGAGACGCGAGACGACTTCTTCGATGTCGATCGTGACGCCGTACTTCTCTGATTCAATCAGACCATTGAAGATACCAAGCGAGGCTGCTCGAAACGCATGTGTCGCGTCGTTATCATCAATCGTGTTGAAACGTCCTTTCCAGCGCCGAATCGTATCCATCATCAAGACGTTTTCAATGAAATGAGACATCTCGTCCTCTTCCATGACCGACTGTGTCAAGCGACGGATCGAAACGAGTGGGTGTCGTTCTAGAACAGCCTGTAATTCCGCTGCCTTTTGTTCGAAAAAGACGGACTCTGTCATCCGTGCTTCCCTTCGTGCGTACAACATCGCATCGAACGTATCGATGGCTTCGACGATCCGTCCTTCCGGTGATTCATCTTCTGCATGTACGAGGTATGTCGTAAACGCTGGTTGAAGCGACTTTGAGAGTAAGGCAACGAGCTGTTCACTTGCTTGTTGTTCCATTGCCTGAATGTGTGCATGTAACGTTGGCTCTTTTTTTGTCCGGTGTTTAATTGGTCCAGTGATGACTTCGTTCATATCATGGAATAGAGCTTTTCCGAGCAATGTCAGGCGATCGACTGGTGTTTGCCCGTCTGCTTCTTCTAAATAGCTTGCCATCAAACTGAATAAGGCAACACGAAAGCTGTGACTGGCTGCGTTGTCCGGAAAACGTGGTGCATATTCATCCCACCGTGGAACGTTTTGCATCCGTGTCAGCATTCGAATGAAATTACCGTTTTGCATGAAATCTCTCCTAACGAAAGACGGACAGAGAGTACCCTGCCCGCCATTGTATTATTTTGCTGATTTGGTTGAACTACTTCCGCTACGGAACCAACCGATGATTAAAATCAGGGCAAGTACGACCCAGAAGATCGTTTGCCATAGTGTACTCTCTGGAAACTCATGCGGCAAGACGTCGATTGACGGATGCGCGAGTGTCATGACGACCAGTTTTACACCAACCCATGCAACAAGCCAAAAGGCAGCTTCTTCGATGCCTGGTCGCTTTTGGAGCAAGACGACGAACCAGCTCGCGAAGTAACGCATGATGACGAGACCAATGATCCCACTGAAGAAGACGACCCAGAATTGTCCTGTATTCAGACCACCGATCGTTCCACCAATTATCGGTAGTGTCGTCGCCATGGCGACAGCAGCAAGCGTCGAGTCGACCGCAAACGCTAAATCAGAGAACTCGACTTTCACGACCGTCCACCAAAAGTTCGGTGAGGCTTTTTGTGAGGCAATCGTGTCCGGTACTTGGTGTTTATTCGATCGTGCCTCGACGATTCCTTTAAACGCGACATAAAAGAGATAAATTGCCCCGAGTGCCTGAAGCTCCCAAATCGTCGCTAAGTACGAGGCAAAGAAGATTGCCACGAAACGTAAGACGAGTGCTCCGACGAGACCATAGAAAAGCGCCTTTTTACGTTGATCGTCTGGTAACGGTCGGACGAGGACCGCCATGACCATCGCATTGTCGGCGGATAGTAATCCTTGCAAAATGATCAGTACGAGCCCGACGGTCGCATACTGTGTAATTAATCCAATATCCATACTAACGAATCCCCTTTATTGTTCAGTCTATTTATTATATGCCGGTCGATCGGAAAGAAAAAGATGAAAGCTCGACTCAAGTACTTAACCTTGTGTTTTATTCCCATTGTTTAAGAAAACCTAACACAAAAAAACGACCCGTCATCGACGGATCGTTTCCATTTCTTATAAGTTTTGATCAACTTTCTTTTCAGCATCTGGATTTGGTTTCGTTTTTGGTGAAGAGAACCAACCCCAAAGAGCAAGACCGACCATGACTGTCCAGAAGAAAGCCTGCCACGGTGTACTGTGGGCAAATCCTTCAGGAAGTTTTAAGGCTTCAAAGATTGTTCCTTCGATTGATGCGTGGTATTTCGGGTGTTCGAGCGCAAGAACGGCTAGCTTCACACCAACCCAGGCAACAATCGCAAACGCTGCTGTCTCAAGACCTGGGCGCTCTGCGAGTAATTTAACAAAGACACGTGCTGCGAAACGCATCAAGACGACACCCATCAAACCACCTGTTAAGATGACGATGAAGTGACCTGTGTTCAAACCACCGATTTCGCCTGATCCCCAGTTTGGAAGGGCAACGGCAAGTGCTACTGCTGCAAGAATCGAATCGACAGCAAACGCTAAGTCTGCAAATTCAATCTTCGCAACTGTCCGCCAGAATTCACCTTTTGAAACTGGCTCTTCCGACTTCGGTTCTTCATCTAGCTCATTTTCAGCCCCATGGTTCTCACCGAGCTTTCTGGCTTTAACGGTCTTATAAATATGCCGTAGTCCCATGATGAGCAAGTACGCCGCTCCAAGTGCTTGGATTTGCCAAATATCGACGAGGAACGAAATCGCGAACAATGCCGCGAATCGTAAGACGAACGCTCCAGCTAGTCCATAAAAAAGTGCTTTCTTTTGTTGTTCTCCTGGTAAGTGCTTGACCATGACCGCGAGTACGAGTGCATTATCCGCTGAAAGTAATCCTTCAAGCGCGATCAAGACGAGTACGACCCAGGCATACTGTAATAATAACTGCCAATCCATCTCTGTCATCCCTTTCTCTTACTACCTGTAAAATAAAAAAACTTCAATTATTGACCATGACGAAAAAACAATGATTACACGTTCACCTGAACATATACTATAGGATAGTATACCCGATTGCAAGTAAGTTATTCCTACAGATATAGAATGTGTCGATTTTGAGTCGTGCGAGTTTCGTTTATCGAACGTTCGTGATAAAATTCAAGACAATACTTCTAGCGATGAAAAGATGAAACACATTTGCGGAATCATCAGACTTGCTCGTCTCTAGCATTCCTGTCATGTTATTACTATTGAAACACTACAAAAGGACAAAGGGGCCAATGAATATGTCTACCTACCCGATTACGTTACCAACAAAAGAAGAGCGCCATAAGCTGTTCGGTTCGGTACCACCGATCAAAGGAACAAAACCGACTGAAAAAGATAAGATGGTCGACTTGCAAAATACACCGAAGAACTTCTTGTTCGCACTAGACGCTGTCGGAATCTCGAACGTCAAACATCCTGTCGTCATCCAAGACGGAGACAACACACAAGCGACTGTGGCGACGTTTGAACTGTCGACATCACTCGTACAAGACCGTAAAGGGATCAACATGAGCCGTTTAACGGAGCAACTTGATCAATACCACAACGAAGGTTGGACGGTCACGAACGAGTCACTCATTCAATTCGCGCGTGATTTAGCAGACCGCATGGAACAAACGGAAGGTCAATTGACGATCCGTTATCCATGGTTCTTCACACGTAAAGCACCTGCAACAGGTCTTAGCGGCTTGATGAATGCTGAAGTATGGCAAACAGTCAGCGTCAACACGGAAACGGACGAAGCGACGTTGTCTGTCGGCTTGACGATCAACGTCACGACACTTTGCCCATGTTCAAAAGAAATCAGCGAATACAGTGCTCACAACCAACGTGGTTACGTCACGATGGAAGCATCGTTACGTGATGAAGCAGAAGACTTTGACTGGAAACAATCATTGCTTGATGCTGCGGAATCCAATGCCTCAGCGCCACTTCACCCAGTACTCAAACGTCCGGATGAAAAGCGCGTGACAGAGATGGCATACGAAAATCCACGTTTCGTAGAAGATATGGTTCGCTTGATTGCTGCTGATTTGTACGAAATGGATCCAATCGCTTCGTTCTACGTCGAATGCCGTAACGAAGAAACGATTCACCAACACGACGCGATCGCACGGATCACGTTCGATAAAGACGCACAATAAGTAAGTCTGCCGTACTCCCTCTTAATCCGAGGGAGTACGGCTTTTTTTGTATACCGGCATTGCCCTCCGTTTTGCGAGCGTTTACACTTAACTCGAATGGAGGAATGCACATGTTAGAATTGATTCCTTTTTTACTCGAACGACTTGGTATCATGATCATCTTAGCGTTCATCCTCGCCCAGTGGGGACCGACACGACGGCTACTGCGTCAACCGGAAGCAGGCTGGCAATTCCGTGTTCTCGTCCTGTTTTTTGCGACGTACGGCATTTTAAGTAACTATACAGGGGTCAAAGTCGATTTAGCTGAATTCTTACCCCATGCTTGGCTCGAAGAAGTCGACGGAACATCAGCGATTGCAAACACACGAACGATGATCGTCGTCATCAGCGGACTGCTCGCTGGTCCGCTCGGTGGATTGATGACCGGACTCATCGTCGGGGTTCACCGGTATTCCCTCGGCGGATTCACAGCGTTCGCTTGCGCGCTTTCGACCGTCATCGCCGGTGGTGTCAGCGGTCTCTTACGCTCCTATTGGCGCGACCGTCTCAGTAGCCAAGCATTATTGCCCGTGTGTCTGACTGCTTTTTTAATGCTGTTTGAAATGTCGTTGATTTTACTATTCGCCCGCCCCTTTGATGCGGCAGTCGAACTCGTCCAGTTCATCTTCTTACCGATGACACTGATCAACGTCCTCGGTGTCTGGTTGTTCTTATCGATCATCCGCCTTGCTGCGCGAGAAGAGGAAACGGTTCGGGCACGAGAAGCCGAACGGTCGTTGCATATCGCCGATTTGACGCTTCCGCATCTGACGCGTGGTCTACATATCCATACGGCAGAAGCTGTCGCGGAAATTCTGTTGCAGCAAACGCGAGCCGAAGCCGTCTCACTGACGGATCGTTCCATCATCCTGGCCCATATCGGTATCGGGAGCGACCACCATCAAGCTGGGAGTCACTGGACGACGAAACCGACTGAGCATGTCTTGCAAGACGGACAAGTTCGTCTTGTGACGGAACGACTCGATATCGGCTGTCCCGTAACGGATTGTCCGCTTCAAGCCGGCATCATCGCTCCGCTCATCGTCGGGGAAACGACGATCGGGACGTTGAAAGTCTATTATCCTCATGCCGAATTGCTCGACGCCGTCGAAGTCGAACTCATTGAAGGATTAGCGAAACTGTTCTCGACACAACTAGCACTCGGGAACGCAGAGCGGCAAGCCGGTTTACTGAAGGATGCCGAGATCCGGGCACTCGAAGCACAAATTCATCCCCACTTCCTGTTTAATGCGATCAATACGATTTATGCACTGTGCCGGACGGATGTCGAACAAGCACGCACGTTGTTGCTCGAATTGTCGACGTTCTTCCGCAGTAACCTCCAAGGCGCACGATCGACGAAAATTCCGCTCCAAAAGGAACTCGAGCACATCGAAGCATACACATCTCTTGAAGCCGCTCGTTTTCCGAATCGCCCGTTTCTCGATATCGATTTAGCAGACGAGACGACGGCTTTACTCGTTCCACCGTTCATCTTACAACCATTGATCGAAAATGCGTTCCTTCATGCGTTTTCTTCTGAACAGACAGGATATGTCGGGGTGACGGCATGGTGTGAGGCAGACCAGCTGTGTCTCGAAGTCGTCGACAACGGACGCGGGATTGACGCCTCGCGCCTTGCCCGTCTCGGTCGAGAAGTCGTTCCGTCCTCAGGCACCGGTACCGCATTATTCAATACGGCAGAACGGATTCGAAGTTTATATGGTGAAAAGGGACAGTTTACGATCACGAGTGACGGTCAAAACGGCACGACGATCGCGATTCGTCTCCCGATTGAAGTCAGAAAGGAGATTCAGCATGCGCACCTTGTTGATTGAAGATGAACCGCTCGCACGTGACGAGCTCCGTTATCACGTGACCGCAGCCGGTCTTGAAGTCGTCGGGGAAACCGGTAGTGTCGAGGAAGCCGAACGACTCGTTCGCTCCCTTCAACCCGACTTAGTCTTTCTCGATATCGAGCTGACGGACGGAAGTGGTCTTGAAGTCGCTAAACGCTTAAAGTCGATGCCACGTCCTCCGGCTCTTTTGTTTGTGACGGCGTATGATGCTCATGCGCTTGAAGCGTTTGAGCTCAATGCCTATGACTACATCTTGAAACCATATGATCCGGCACGGATTGTCCGTGCGATTGAAAAAGTCGCGCGACCGCTGCCGAAAAAAGCCCCTCGCCTTGAACGTTTAGCCGTTGAGACGGGCGAACAACTGAAATTATTGTCTCCTCAAGATATCAATTATATCGTCGCTGAGAACGGAAAGACGAAGATCGTCACAGAGCACCATGCGTATCCATCGAACGAGACCTTACTCGAACTTGAACGAAAGCTTCAAGATCATCGCTTTTTACGGGTTCACCGCTCATACCTCGTCAACTTATCAGCAATCGATGCCATCGAACCTTGGTTCAACGGAGCCTATAATTTAAAAATTCATCAGATTGATGTGCCAGTCAGTCGGACGTATGTCAAACTACTGAAAGAAGCGCTCGGTATTTGAGCGCTTCTTTTTTGTGATTCAAGGTCCATTTTCAACCTTTCATCGAACGAAACCGACAACTCATCTAAAAATCAAAGAAAGCGCTTCCATAACTTGTATACTAAATCCATCATAGTTCATTCAAGAGGAGGAATTTTAGATGAGCGCTACTCCAATCGTTATTGCTGTCATCTGTATCTTATTAATCGCGTATCGTCTCTACGGCACGTTCATGGCTGCGAAAGTCTTAAAAATCAAAGATGATCGCGAAACGCCCGCTCATAAATTAGCGGATGGAAAAGATTACGTCCCAACGAACAAATGGGTCTCGTTCGGACACCATTTTGCGGCAATCGCTGCTGCCGGTCCACTCGTCGGACCTGTCCTTGCTGCTCAGTTCGGATATCTCCCCGGCTTACTGTGGCTCTTAATCGGTGCCGTCATCGGTGGAGCGGTCCATGATATGGTCGTCCTTTTTGCTTCGATGCGCCAAGATGGTCAATCGCTCTCTGAAGTCGCTAAAAAAGAATTAGGTCCCGTCGCTGGTTTTTGTGCCGGTCTTGCGATGCTTTTCATCATTACAATCACGATGGCTGGTCTATCGATGGTCGTCTTACACGCCCTTGAACATAACCCATGGGGTACATTCGCTGTCTTCTCGACGATTCCGATTGCGATGTTCGTTGGGATTTACTTACGTAAAGGTGGTAACTTAGCACTTGCTTCAACAGTTGGTTTCTTACTGATTCTAGCTGCGATTGGTTTTGGTCCTCAGTTAACGGAAACATTCATCGGCGATTGGTTCGATCTGTCGTCACGTCAACTCGCGATTGCTTTACCGATTTATGCATTCTTCGCTGCTGCACTGCCAGTGTGGCTCTTACTCGCACCTCGCGACTATCTATCGAGTTTCATGAAAATCGGTGTCTTCCTTGCTTTGATCGTTGGTGTCTTCATCATCAACCCAGACATTCGATTCCCGGCATTTACGAAGTTCGTTGATGGCGGTGGTCCAATCATCGCTGGTCCAGTCTGGCCATTCATCTCGATCACGATTGCCTGTGGTGCGATTTCTGGTTTCCACGCTTTCGTTGGTTCTGGTACGACACCGAAGATGATCAATCGGTGGAGTGACATCAAACCGGTCGCCTTCGGTGCCATGCTTGTCGAATGTCTTGTTGCCGTCATGGCGTTGATCGCTGCGACATCGCTTGAAGTCGGTGATTACTTCGCCATCAACTCAACACCAGAAGTATTCGCGACGCTTGGTATGAGCACGGTCTATCTTGATGATTTATCCCGTGAAATCGGTCTCGATCTGGCAGGTCGAACAGGTGGTGCCGTCTCACTCGCCGTCGGTATGACATTCATCTTCCGCGCCATCCCGTGGTTCAAAGAGATTGCCGGATTCTTCTTCCAATTCGTCATTCTATTCGAAGCGGTCTTCATCTTAACCGCAATCGATGCAGGAACACGCGTCGCCCGTTACTTGATTCAAGATTTCTTCGGGGAGTTCTACAAACCACTCAAACGTGTCGACTGGATTCCAGGTGCGATCTTCGCTTCGGCACTCGGGACGTTCTTCTGGGGCTATCTCCTGTTTTCGGGTGACATCGGTTCGATTTGGGCATTATTCGGGGTATCGAATCAGCTGATGGCTTCAATCGGCTTGATCATCGGAACGACGATCATCTTGAAAATCGCCGATAAAAAAGTCTATGCGCTGACGACGTTCATCCCGCTCGTCTATCTTCTGATCACAGTAACGTTCGCGGATATCTGGATGGTCGCAAACGTCTATGCGAATCCCGATTCTCCAGGTTTCAGCATCTTGAATACGGTCTTGTCCGTAACGATGGGACTGCTCGCGATCGTCATCACGATCTCAGCCGTCAAGAAATGGATTGAACTGTTGAATTCACCACGTTGGGAAAATCAAAAACGATCTGCGTAAGCGGATTGGTCATATGACAAAAGGCAGTGGACGCATCCACTGCCTTTTTCGTATCTCATTTTTAAAACGGATTATAAAAGCGATTACCATCATAGAAAGTGACGACGAATGACAAAACCGTCAAAAGTAGCACACAGCCGATCGCGACATAATCGATTCGTGTCATCGTCTGTTGGTTGTACCACGTTCGCTTTCGTCCGGCACCGAATCCACGGAGATCCATCGCATTGCTGACGGTCTCAATCCGCTCCAAACTCGTAAATAGCAACGGAAGTAAAATCTGGATGCTATTGCGTGCCCGCTGCCAAAGGGAGCCGTGTGAGACAGCAATCCCTCGTGCTTCTTGAGCGTTCGCGATCGTCCGGAAATCCGCTTGAACGTCCGGAATATAACGGAGCGCTAAGGAGACCGCAAATGCGATCTTATACGGAACACCAATCCGATTCAAAGAAGAAGCGAACTCCGTCGGATGGGTCGTGACGAGAAACAACACAGCAATCGGAACGATCACACTGTATTTTAAGATTAAATTGAACAGATAAAATAATTGTTCTGCGGTCATCGTAAATCGTCCGATTCCTTCAAGTAAGACGTGACGCGATCCGTAGATTGCCACGCCCTGCTCTGGTTCGAACAGATAAACAGCGAGCGCATTAATCAGGACGAAAATCGCTGTAAAGATCAAGACGAAGCGGACTTCCCGAAACTGGATACGCGACAATCGGAATAACACGATACTGACTAACCCCATTACAAGTAAGACACGTGTATCATAGGTGAACATCGTTGCTGTCGTAAATAATAAGAATCCGATCAGTTTCGTCGTTCCCGTCAATCGATGAATCGGTGACGTTTTTTCAATATAGCCAAGCATTTCTACAGCCATTGTTCCCGCTCCTTTCGCTCCGCCGTAATCACGGACTCGACGAATCGTTCCGGATCGACTTCGAGGTGTTGCGCTAGCGTAAAGAGCGATGTTTGTTTTAAATGGGCATGATGCAGCAATTGTTCTTGATTCAGCAGTCCAAATGATGTTCCAGCATAACGGATACGCCCAGCTTGCACGAGGCAGACTTGATCGCTGTATTCTAAGACGAGATGCATGTCATGCGTGATGATGAGTAACGTCATTCCGTCCTGCTTCAATCCTTCTAAAAAGTCCATCATATCCGAATAATGCCGATAATCTTGACCGGCTGTTGGTTCATCGAGAATCAAGATATCCGGTCGTCGAACGAGAATCGAAGCAATCGTCACTCGTTTCTTCTGACCAAAACTCAGTGCTTGGATCGGCCAATTACGAAACGGATATAATCCGCAACGACGTAATGTCTGCTCGAGACGCTCGTTTTCTTCCGCCTCACTCAGTCCGAGCGCCTGCATCCCGTAGCGGATTTCCTCCTGCACGAGGTGTTTTGAAATCATATGATTCGGATTTTGCAGAACGAATCCGATCGTTCCTGCTCGCTCTGCGATCGATTGGTTCGTGATGTCGATTCCGTCAAGCAGGATCCGACCAGCTGTCGTCCGTTGGTAACCACTCAACACTTTCGCAAGCGTGGATTTTCCGGCACCATTCTGACCAACGATCGTCGTCAGTGTTCCTTTTTGAAAAGTCGCCGTCACATTCTCAAGCACCGGCGTTCCTTGACGATAATGAAACGCCAACTGATTGAGTTCAAGCAATGAAGTAGAGGTTGCAACCTCTTTTTGGGGTGCTTTCTCTAAACGCTCTAACACGTTCGTCTGGTTGAATCGCTTTAAAAAGGGATCGATGCGGCTCGGCTGATCTGAAGGTTGAACGGCAAGCCCAGCCCAGCGTGCGGCACTGACATAGAGAGGTTCACGCAAGATCGCTTCTTGCAGTTTTCCGTTACTTAAGATGACATCCGGATGATCATCAGCGATGATTTCGCCATCGACCATGACGATGATGCGGTCAAACGGAATGACGAGTACATCCTCGATCCGATGTTCGACGACAATCAATGTGCGATTCGTATCACGTTGCAGTCGATCCATAAGCGTCATCGCCTCTTGTCCCGCTACTGGATCGAGATTCGCGAGCGGCTCATCAAACAGTAAGATGTCCGCATCTTCGACGAGGACTCCGGCTAATGCCGCCCGTTGTCGTTGTCCTCCTGATAGATCATTTAATCGTGCTTGCAAGAGCGTCTCGACATCCGTCATCCGTGCGACACGTTCGACGATCTCCTGCATTTCCGGTCGCCCAGTCTGTTTATTTTCGAGCGCAAAGGCGATGTCTTCGCCAACCGATAAACCAACGAACTGCGCATCTGGATCCTGTAACACCGTTCCAATATGCAGCGAACGATCAAATAACGATAACTCCCGGGCATCCTGCCCTTTGATCAGGACCTGTCCTTCCCACGTTCCAGGGTATGAGAACGGAATCAACCCATTGATGCACTGGGCGAGCGTACTTTTTCCTGAACCCGACGGTCCAACGATTAAGATGCGTTCGCCTGCTTGAATCGTTAATTGAATCTGCCGGAGTGTCGGTTCTGACTGACTCCGATATGTAAATGAAAAATCCTGAAATTCGATTACGTTTGTCATATCCTTCTCCCCCCAAGCTAAATGAGCTATGATCCTGCCGTCTCTTCGCACAGGATCATAGCTCATTCGGTCAAGCTTCGCGTTTCAAGCTGCCTGCTTTACTTCTTGTTTTCGCATAGGTGACGAGCAACAACGTTCCAATGACACCGACTGTCAAGATGTTCGATGTCGCAGCGACAGCCCCTTGGACGAAGACTTTGTTCGCTGGCTCCGAGTAAATTAAGATATCGAGTACCGGGGCGATGAGGATCCAACCGATCGCTTGCACGATGGCTTGTGTCGCATTGAATAAGACGATTTTACGTGTCGTCAATCCACCTTCTTCTAAGCGAATCCGGTTAGCGATCAATCCGATGCCAAAACCGACGAACCCGGATACGATGACCCAACTCCACCACGGGGAACCATATAAAATCGCATCTTTTAATCCATGACCGATTAAACCAATCAAACCGGCTGTGACTGGTCCGAACAAAACTGCCATGAATGCGAGAAATGCATAGGATGTCTCGATTGACGTGTTCGGTACGCCTGTCGGAATCACAGCGAATCGACTTAAAATGATGAATACTGCTGCTCCAATCCCGGTTGCGACGATCTGTTTTGTCGTAAATCCTTTCATGTTCGATCTCCTCCTTTAATATGTTGTACGTTAACACTCCAATCATTTCCGATTCCAACCTCAAATGCATGCGCAAACGAACCTTGATTCAAGGCAAGAGCAATCTGATCCAGCGAGTTGATGTAGACGACGCCTGAACCAACCGGCACATCGGCGAACGAATGACCAAAGAGCAGTGTTTGTTCGTAAACAATCCGTTCTCGGTACGAAATCGTTACCTTGACGTGGCTACCGATGTCGAGACCCGCCTGACGGACGAGAGCGACCGGAATATTCGTCCAGACATTTCCGAAGCGAACATCGAGAATCTCGACGATACCGGTAACACCGGTATCCGACGACAAGGCAAGTGTCCGGTCGAGCAAGACGATGTCCGAAGCAGGTAAAACGGGTCCTACTTCCTCGAAGGTGATGACATGGCTCGATAACCGAGCACCCGTGAAGGCAAAGATATCTCGTCCGTGAAACGTATACGATTCACCCATTCGAGGTAAGCGATGCCGTCGATCATCGAGTTGCCTCACTTCAGCAATGTATCCGGCTTGCCAAAGATGCGTCAACGTTCCGTTATCTGGTGTGATGATGTATTGATTCGCATGCGTCCGCGCGACGACACTCTTTCGACTCGATCCGACACCTGGATCAACGACAGAAACGAACACCGTTTGCTCCGTCCAGTACGGTACCGTCTGCAGTAACCGATAGGACGCTTCCCAAATGTGGAAGGGCGGAATGTCGTGCGTCAAATCAAAAATCCGAATCTCTGGATTGATGCTATGCGCAACCCCATACATCGCACTCACTGCCCCGTCACTCACGCCAAAGTCTGATTGCAATACCAATGCTTCTGCCATCTCGTCATCCTCCTCCTGCGGGAACGTCTCCACAAAAAAGACACCACGCCCTTATCTCTCAGGACGTGATGTCTGATCACGTGGTACCACCTTCGTTCATGGCTCAACTCACGTTCAGCCACCTCTAGGAGTACGAGACTCCCTGGAATGCTAACGGTATCCGTCCTACCGGTCGGTTCTACTGATGAACACGGTTCACGTTCTTCCGACTGCTCCGGGACCATCTTCAAATGACGAAATCGTCTCATTTCCAGCAACAGAGACTCTCTATCGATTTCTGATCACTTTACTCTTCCCGTCTACGCATGCAGATTTAGTTGTCTGAAAATTTAAATTAATAGTACAACCGTTTCATTCCTGACGCAAGGTTTTTTACTCAGAAATTTTTAAATTCGTCGTCCGGATCGTTCCCCATGGTGACACATCCGCACGGACTTCCAGTGCTTTTGCTTTTTCATATTGTTTTCCGCTTCCCTGTTCGACATAATACTGCGTCAATTGTGGAATCGACACGTACTGGTCATAATAGTCGCCGGCGACACTTCCAAAGAATCGTTCATTCGAAATCCGGTCGATTTGAGCATAACCAGAAGCATCTGTCTTGAAGCTGACATAAACACGCCCATTTTGAATCGTCGGACCTGGTTTTAAATCCGGATACTGAAGCATCACATATTCACCGTAAACGGGATCAAACGGATCAAACGGTTCTGCCCGAAAACGGTACGATGTTCCGAACCAGGAGGTTGCAAAAAAGCTGACAATCAACAGACCGACGACGCACGTCTGCAATACGGGCATGAGATAGCGTTTCATGACGCCACACCTCCTCTACGGCGTAACCACCATAAGATACCGGATAATAGGAAGATGAGTAGCGCACCGATGAGGAAAAATAAGGACATGTTCAACCGATCCCACGCATAGATGACGTATATCGCGATTTGAACGAGAATGAAATAGAGAAAGGCTGGCCAGACGATTGCATGACGGCGTTCTTGATACAACAAATAGACTAGCGCCGATATTTCAAAAAGGATGGCGAGTAGAATGGCCTGTTCATCGAGCCACAGGACTCCGACGAATCCAAGCGGAACGATAAACAATAAGGAGCGACGTTTTTGATAGAGGAAAATTCCTAATCCGATGGATACGAAAGCTAGCAGAATCGCTTCTGTCATAGATGGTAATGCGGCATTTGATTCCGCACGTACAGACAGATAGACGATCGAACTGATGGCAGCAACGACCAGATAGACCATTTCGACGATCCGACGATTGGACTTCTCACGAACAAGCCAGAGAACTGGAACGAGTAAAAATAGCGTCCAGACCGGCCACAGGAATCCGTCATATGATACAAGGAGAAACAAGGAGAGACCACTGAAGAAGAGAAACAGCCAGCTAAACAAAAGCGATGGCAGACGTTGGCTGAAGTAAAACCAACTGAACGACAGCACGACCATCAGACCGAACGATATCCAGTCGAGATAACTCGCCTGTTCTTGACCAAAACCACCGAGACTCGTGAAGATCGTCCATCCGGAAAGGAAGGCGACGACACCGTATGTTTCATGACGCCAAAGCACATAATGCGCTAACGCGGCGACAAACACACACCATCCGAGTAATGATCCTTCCATCGGCAAGTGGAAACTTTGAACAACGACGAGAATCGAGGCGCCAAACGCTAGGATTCCACCGATTCGGAAGACAATCGGATGCAACATACTCCGACGTTCCGAAAGATCCGCCATGACGTAACAGCTCCACATGAGTGCTACGACAAGTCCGATTTTCCATCCGACCGGCATGACTTGCCAGTTAGCGGCTAAAAAGCTGAACACAGCCAATACGACGAACGTACCCCCTACAATCAACAAGAGCGGTAGACGTTGCTTTTCCTTACGATTGTTCTCATAATCGACGATTCGTTTGACGGTTGCTTCGTCCAAAAGCCCCGCTTCACTCCACTCTCTCATCTTGCGTAACTGCTTCATCGCACCCACCTCCTTCGAAGTGTTTAGATATTTATTAAATTCCCGATTTAGTACCATCTCAAGCCCGGATTCACAAGGATTCCAAGCTATTTGTTCAGTTCGTCACAGAATGGTGACAGACGAAAAAAGCAAGGAAGACTAGCTTCCTTGCTTTGTATAATCGATGGCTTAAACACGGAAACGGGCAACGAGCACCTGTAATTCTTCCGCCATATCGGATAATGCTTTGGCTGATTGCGAAATCTCTTCCATCGCACTCAACTGTTCTTCTGTCGTCGCTGCGACTTGTTTCGACGCCGATGAATTCTCTTGCGCGATATGTGCGATTTCGGTTGCAGAGGCAGAAACCTCTTGAACGTTCGCTGCGATTTCCTCGACAGTTGCCGTCACATCTTCAATCCGCGGTGTCATCTCTTGCGTCCGTTCGAGAATCTTCTGGAATCGTTCTGCTGATGCTTCTGTCGTCGATAAACCGGCTTTCGTCTGTCCCGATACTTCTTTCATCATCGTGACTGACTGATCTGTCTCCTGCTTGATGTTTTGAATCAGTTGCGCAATCTGCTTCGTTGAATCCTGTGACTGCTCTGCTAGTTTACGCACTTCACTTGCGACGACGGCGAACCCTTTTCCGTTTTCGCCTGCCCGTGCTGCTTCAATCGCCGCGTTCAGTGCTAACAAGTTCGTTTGTTCGGCAATGCCATTGATGACATCGACGATTTTTCCGATCTCATTTGAACGATGTGCGAGTGAACTGATGACACCACCAAAGTTTTGAACAGAGGCATCGATTTCTTTCATCTGCTGGACGTTCTGCAGTACAGCAACTGTTCCGTTCTCAGCTTCTGTAGCCGTTGAACGTGATAGCTCTGAGACGTCCGTTGAGCTCTCAGCAATTCGCATGATGCCCGCTGTAATCGACTGGAGCGAAACGGCATTCGCATCGAGTTGACGTTTCGATTGATCCGCCCCTGCTGCGACCTGTTGAATCGATCCCGCGATCTGTTCCGATGCGGATGTCGTCTGAGCTGAGTTCGCCATTAATTCCTGCGACGAACCGGCCACTTGTGTGATTGACTGATCGAGATTAATGATGATCGAGCGGAGTGAGTCGACCATGACGTTAAAGCTTTGTGCGACCTGTCCAACCTCATCGTTTGATTCAACGATGACGGGTTCCGTCAAATCACCAGATTGAATCCGTTCTGCTCCACGTGTCAAATGACCGAGTGGGCGAAGAATCGAGCGAAGGATGAAGTAGATGAAGACGGCTGCGACGAGTAACATTCCGCCGATGACTGCGAGCGTTGTCCACAGAATACTCGACGTCGCATCGGTGATTTCATGATCGTACAGGGTTCCGGCAACCTTCCACTTCGTTAAATCGTTCGTCATGAAGTCCATCTGTTTACCTTCATTTTCGAATTCATACGAAAATTGTCCGGCTGGGTCATCGTAGAGTGGCGCAACCCAGTTCCCTGTTGCCTTTTCACCTGGTTTTAGCGTCGGGTGCGTAACGAACTTCTTATTCGAATCGAGAATCGTCACATAACCCTCTTTACCAATTTTAATCTTTTTCGCGATTTCCGCGATGCGGTCGACATCGACATCAATCGCCACGACACCTCTTCCGTTTCCGGTCGTTTGTGACAATGTCACCATCATCTTGTTCGAGGCAGCATCGACGTATGGATCGGTGATGACGACTTTTCCACCGGCTGCTTCAGCCGATTGGTACCACGAGCGCTCACGTGGGTCATAATCCTCGGGCATGACTTGTTCCGGGAAAATGTTCATATCCCCTTCTGTCGTCGCGAAATAGATGTTCGCCGCTTGCGGATGCATGTCGAGATATTCCGTCATTTTTTCCTTCAACGCTGCATTTTGTTTTCCTTTTTGATAGAGCGTCCCGTCAATTCGGTCCGCAAAAAAGGCGACATCGCGTCGCATCGGATCAATGATATTCTGAATCTCATCGTTCATTCGATCGACTCCACCATGTGCCGATTGTAGAATTTGCTCCGTCATGGATTGTTTCGCCTGATTGTAGGCAACAAATCCGATCACGAGCGCTGGGATTACTAATAGGAGAATCGATGTCAAAATTAATTTTTGTTTGATACTCATCGTTCGTTTGATCTTTTGTTCCATGTGTCACTCCATTCTCGAGTGCAAGGACTCGCTATTCTACCTTCTTTATCGGAAGAATAACGAAAAATGTTCATAGAGAAATCGATAATCGTTCATTGATTCACATGAAAAAAAGACGACTCTCATGGAGTCGTCTTCCTTGGTAACGCTTCCTCTTATGCTTCTTGATCGCCCTTCCAGTTAATCATGCCGCCTTCGACGTTGACGATGTCGTATCCATATTGCTCGAGGAAACGACCGACGTTTTCGCTTCGCGCGCCCGCTTTACAGATTAAGTAGTAGGTTTCACCTTCTTGCAGCTCCGTATAGCGTTCACCGATTTCAGACATCGGAAGGAAGCGGACGTTCGGAATATGTCCTGCATCGTATTCATCCTGCTCCCGGACGTCAACGACGTGTAACGCCTCGCCTGCCTCTAATCGCTCTTGTAACTCGTCTACATGAATCGTTTTCATTTCGTATGACCTCCTGTATGGTTCTGCCGTAAGTGTAGCAAATTCATCATCAAAACAAAACGAAACCGTTTGATACGAAGTGATGAAAAAGCGGACCCGTTTGCGGATCCGCCCATCTCATTATTCTCCTGATGCTCGACGCGTCGATTGACGTGTCTCCTTATGCATTCCCCGTGCATAATAGACAGCAATCAAAATCGCGTACCACAGTGGTCCAACGACCAGAGCGATGCGTGTACTTGCGTCAAATGCCATCAAGACGATGACACCAGCAAGTGCCGCAAGGGCGATATAGTTGGCAACCGGGAAGAACGGAACAGCAAATTCTGCTGAACCATGTACCTTCCGCGCCCGCATTTGTGCGATCAGAATCATTGCCCACGTCCAGACGGCACCGAACGTTGCGATACTCGTAACGATTGCAAAAACATCTTCCGGTAAGAAGTAGTTCAAAGCGACACCGACGAGCAACGCGACACCTGAAAGAATCGTCGCCAGTGCTGGAACACCGTTTTTCGAGATTTTCGAGAAACGACGTGGTGCTTCACTGTTCTCGGATAAGTTCATCATCATCCGGGCTGTTGAGAAGATACCCGAGTTACATGACGAAAGTGCTGCCGTTAAGACAACGAAGTTGATGATGCCGGCTGCTGCCGGAATACCAAGTGAATCAAATAATAATACGAACGGACTACTATTGTTCGCACCGACTTGATCCCACGGATAAATCGATAAAATGACGAAGAGCGCTCCGATATAGAATACCAAGATCCGAAGGAAGACGTTATTGACGGCTTTTCGAATCGTTTTCTTCGGATTCTTCGCTTCCCCTGCTGTGACCCCAATCACTTCAATTCCTAAGAACGCAAACATGACCATCTGCATGGCAAGGAGTACTCCACCGAATCCGTTCGGTAAGAATCCACCATGTGACCACAGGTTCGAAATCCCAACCGGTGTGCCGCCGTTTCCAAGACCAATGACAATCGTCAAGGTCCCTAAGATGATCATGGCGACGATCGCGACGATTTTAATCAACGCAAACCAAAATTCGAATTCACCATAAAATTTAACAGCAATGAAGTTGATGCTCGTCATCAAGACAAGTGCTGCTAGTGCCCATACCCACCCCTGAGAATCCGGGAACCATACTTTCATGTAAATACCGACTGCTGTGATTTCCGCCATACACGTAAAAATCCAGAGTAACCAATAATTCCAACCTGTTAAAAAGCCAGCTAATGGACTGACATACTTCCGGGCATACTCCGCAAAACTACCAGCCACCGGCTCCCGCACTGCAAGCTCCCCAAGTGCTCGCATGATAATGAAAATGATGACACCACCAATCAGATAACCAAGTAAGATCCCTGGTCCTGCTAATTGGATCGCTTTTGCTGACCCTAGGAAGAGTCCGACACCGATTGCCGCCCCCAGCGACATCAGTGTAATATGACGTTCTTCCAGTCCCCGATTCAACTCTGTCTGTTGTTTCATTTTTACGACGTCCTTCCCGTCTCTGTTTGTTTCTTAGCAGTTCCCCGTACCGCTACGTTGTCAGTATAAAGAAGATGTGTCGATTTTGTAAACGTTTTCAATGTATATTTCTTACCAAATCCACATACTCGGAATATTCTGATTACGTTAGCAGTATAAAAAAAGGAACCTCCTGCTACTAAGTAGTATACAGGACAGCTCCTTTCGGAAAGTTACAATTGTTATTCAACTTTAGCAAGTGGTACATCCGGTGACTCCGACTTACTCGTCAATCGGAAGATTCCATTTAGCAATAATGCCGTTAGTGACCCTGCGACGATCGGGCTATCCGTCAAGACACGGATTTGTGACGGGAGACCGGCTACGATCTCAGGATTCATACTGATTCCTAGACCAATTCCGAGGGCAAGTGCCACCGTGATGACGTGTTCATTCTTCGAGAAATCGACCCGCGACAGAATACGAATCCCGCTCGCTGCGACCGTTCCGAACATGATCAACATCGCCCCACCTAGGACAGGTTTTGGAATCAACGTCGTGAACGTCGCCACTTTTGGTAAGAAGCCGAGCAAGATTAAAAATCCGCCCGCAAACAGAATGACTTTACGTGTCTTCACGCCAGTCAACTGAACGAGACCGACGTTTTGGCTATAGGTCGTATACGGGAAACTATTAAAGATACCGCCAACGATCGTCGCGACACCCTCTGCCCGGTAGCCACGTGCTAGGTCTTTATCCGTCAAACGGCGATCCGTGATCTCACCAAGTGTCAAGAACACACCTGTCGATTCGACCATCGAGACGAGACCAACGAGCGTCATCGTCAAGATCGCCGTCGCATTGAATGTCGGAACACCGAAGTAGAATGGCGTCACCATTTGGAACCATGACGCTTCCGCCACCGGACTGAAGTCGATCATCCCCATGCCAAACGCAACCAGTGTACTGATCATCACAGCAATCAAGACGGCTGCTGCTTTTGAAAAGACCGTGCCGTAGCGATTCAAGATTAAAATCAAGACGATCGTTAGTCCGGCGAGTCCAAGATAACGTGCGTCACCAAAGTCCTTCACCCCTTGTCCGCCCCCGATATCGTTGATTGCAGCCGGAATCAAGGAAATTCCAATGATCGTCACGACAGAACCAAGGACGACTGGCGGGAACAGGACTGCAATCTTACTAAACCAGCCTGAGATGACGAGAATGATCAAACCACTCGCAATTAAAGCACCATAAATCGCCGTAATCCCTTGAAGACTACCAATCGCGATCATCGGACCGACTGCGGTGAAGGTACAACCAAGGACGACAGGAAGACCGACGCCTGTATATTTCGTGACGAGCACTTGTAGTAAGGTCGCTACGCCACACATGAAGAGATCAATCGCCACTAAATAAGCAAGTTCTTCTCCCGACAATCCGATCGCACTACCAACGATCAGCGGAACTACAGCTGCTCCTGTGTACATCGCGAGCACATGCTGAAGTCCGAGACTAGCGGCTTTGAAGTTCGATAGTCTCATACGGTCACCGAGTCAACGAACGTCGCTTTTCCATCCTTCAACGACTTCACGCGAGCGAGTGACTCGACGCGGAACCCGGCTTCGATTAACTTTTGACGTCCCGGTTGGAACGACTTTTCAATGACGATTCCAAAACCAGCAACTTCCGCACCTGCCTGCTCAACAAGGCGAGCGAGACCAAATGCTGCTTCCCCGTTCGCGAGGAAATCGTCGATGATCAGAACTCG
Source organism: Exiguobacterium sp. OS-77 (assembly GCF_000414195.2). Lineage (NCBI taxonomy): Bacteria > Bacillati > Bacillota > Bacilli > Caryophanales > Exiguobacterium > Exiguobacterium sp. OS-77. Next base: position 2,947,286 of record NZ_DF239008.1, read on the forward strand.
TTCACCCGGTTGTAGGTATTTTTCCGCAACCGTAATCGTACTCGTTTGTTGTTTCGTAAACGAGAAGACTTCAGCTGAAATCGTTCCTTCATTCAAGGTGACGGATTTCGTCTTACGGGCATAGACCATTGGTACCCCTAAACGGAGCGCCGTCATCATTGCCGGGGCAATACCACCTGCTTCGATCGTCAAAATCCGCGTGATACCGGCATCTTGGAAGCGATCCATGAACTCATAGGCGATTTCCCACATCAAGGTCGGATCGACCTGATGGTTTAAAAAGGCATCCACTTTCAATACTTGATCCGATAATACGATTCCCTCTTGATTAATCATGTCGTGTAGACGTTTCATACATGCATTCTCCTCTTTAAAAACGAAAAAACGTACAGCCGCTACCCGGGGGCAGCCACTGTACGCCAAAAAAGAGAGCAGTAACTCACCACCCGTAGTCGGACCGTTACGGCGATCCGGTAGAGACTCGTGGGCCAATTCCCACTATTATACGAGCGTTGCTATACGTTTACGTTTCGTGATTTTCGTGATGTGTACCATTGTACGGGGTTTGGCGAAAAAGTAAAGACTTTTTCACACCGTGCTTAGGCTTGGCGTTCTTCGACCGCTTGTGCTGCCGTGATGATCGCGAGTTTGTAGACATCCTCTTCGTTACAACCGCGTGAAAGATCGTTGACCGGTTTGTTCAACCCTTGAAGGATTGGACCGATTGCTTCGAATCCACCAAGACGTTGTGCGATTTTGTAGCCAATGTTTCCAGCTTCAAGACTTGGGAAGATGAAGACGTTCGCTTGACCTGCGACATCTGATTCTGGTGCTTTTGATTTCGCGACGCTTGGAACGAATGCAGCATCGAATTGAAGTTCCCCGTCGATCGCAAGCTCTGGTGCACGTTCTTTAGCAATGCGTGTTGCTTCAACGACACGCTCTGTCTCTGGTGATTTTGCTGAACCTTTTGTCGAGAAGCTGAGCAATGCTACTTTCGGATCGATACCGAATGTTTTTGCTGTTTTCGCAGATGCGATTGCGTTCTCTGCTAGGTCGTTCGCATCTGGTGCGATGTTGATCGCGCAGTCTGCGAAGACGTATTGCTCATCGTCACGTACCATGATGAAGACGCCTGATGTTTTTTTATAGCCTTCTTGCATTTTGATGATTTGAAGTGCTGGACGAACCGTATCACCTGTTGCGTGCATGGCACCCGATACAAGACCTTCTGCTTGTCCTGTATGAACGAGCATCGTACCGAACGTGTTCACGTCTTTTAAGATGACAGCACGTGCTTGCTCTTCTGTTGCTTTCCCTTTACGACGCTCAACGAACGATGCGACGAGCTCATCAATTCCAGCGTAAGAAGCAGGGTCAATCGTATCAAGTCCCGTGACATCGATTCCGTTTGCTGCTGCTGTTTCTTCGATTTGTACACGTGGTCCGATGACGACCGGTGTGACGAGACCGTCTTTCTTCAAACGGACAGCTGCGCCAAGAACACGCGCGTCAATTCCTTCTGGGAAGACGATTTTCGGTTGGTGCGCTTTAATCTTTTGTTCTAACATATCGAATAATTGCATGAGTTTCTCTCCTTTTTAGGTAAACACGACGTCGTCGATTTGATCCATTTTCTTTTCCATCGTTTATTATACACAGTTCTCAATCGTTGTTAAAACAATTTGCAAAAAAGTTATCTAACAAAAGCACTGAAGCCATATTCACCGACTATTACAGTCATTTTCAAGAATGGTACAGAGACTATTTCCAAGCAACGTAATCTCCACTCCCCCTTTTACCCACTCTCTGCTTTTTTCATGTGTTACGATCTCATGGACAAAGACCTTTTCGGGCGAAGCGTTTCAACAGAATGTGATAAGATAGGATATGGAAAAAGACAATTTATTTCAGACTCAGGAGGTCATCCCATGCAACATCAAACATCTGAACCGACTGCTACGCAACAAGCCGCTGAAACACTCGACGGCTGGTATACATTACATGATTTCCGCCGGATCGATTGGTCACGCTTGAAACAAGTCGACGCGACAGAACGCGCGCGCATGATTGAAGAGTTCCAAGCCTTCCTCTCAGAGCTTTCTGGTGTCGAAGCGACAAAAGACGGAAGCCATGCACTTTACACGATCATCGGTCAAAAAGCCGATCTCGTCTTGATGGTTCTTCGTCCAACGATGGAACAAATCCAAGACGTCGAAGTCAAAATGCAAAAACTCGATCTCTATGATTACTTGATCCCGACGTATTCTTACGTTTCTGTCGTCGAACTCGGTACGTACCGTGGTTCAGGCGAAGGAAACCCATACGAGAACTCTTACGTGCGTGATCGTCTCTATCCAATCTTGCCGCAAGCGAAGCACATCTGCTTCTACCCGATGAGCAAGTCGCGTCGCGATGGCGACAACTGGTACACGCTCTCAATGGAGAAACGTAAAGAGCTCATGTATCGTCACGGTATGATCGGTCGGAGTTATGCTGGGAAAATTCAGCAAATCATCGGTGGATCAACTGGATTTGACGATTGGGAATGGGGCGTCACGCTCTTCTCAGACGACATTCTCCAGTTCAAGAAAATCGTCTATGAAATGCGTTTTGACGAAGTCAGCGCGAAGTACGGTGAGTTTGGTGAGTTCTTCATCGGGAACCGTCTCGAAAGTGAACAATTAAGTACTCATTTTGCACTTTAATGTGTTGAATGACGTTTGATTGAAATATCTCATGGGAATATACTCCTTGCGGCTACAAAACAGGCTATAAAATAGTAGGTTGATTACGTAAGGAGGAATTACCATGGGGAATGCTATGAACCGATCGACACGATCGCGTGAATTGCAATTCGCTGTGCTTTCAAAAGAGCTGAAACCGGTTGCAGATCGTGTACTGGATCGCTATGAGCAAGCATTATCGAAGCTAAACAAAACACAAACGACAAAACGATGAACTCGTTTTGATACTTACGCCTACTCCATCGCGAGTAGGCGTTTTTCATACAAAAAAAGACCGTTCTTCTCCATGACGGAAGAAAAACGGTCAATCCTCATAGTCCTTTGTAGGCACCAATTGCGACAAAGATCCATGCTGCGATGAACAAGACGCCACCGATTGGTGTGATGGCACCCAGTTTCGTTACATTCGTCAATGCCATGACGTACAGACTACCCGAGAAGAAGACGATTCCAGCAAGCATCAGCCATGCAGCTAATGACCATTGCGGGATCGATGCTTTTAATAAGAGTCCCCCGAGTGCTAGGATACCGAGCGAGTGTACCATCTGGTAAAGTACGCCTGTCTGCCAGTTCGCGAGCATCCGTTCCGTCAACATATCTTTTAAGGCATGTGCACCGAATGCACCTAGTGCGACCGATAACATCATCGAGATCGCGCCAATCATAATGAAAACTTTCATGCTTATTCTCCCCCTAACCGTCGTGCTGGTAAATTCCATTCATAATAATACGATAGCATACGTAAAACAGTGATGAGTCCGAGCAATGTGAACAAATGTAGAGGATTCGTCAATTGGAAACGATCAATCACAAGTGCTGCCATGACGGCCCACATCGCATAAATCTCTTTATGCAAGACGAGTGGTTTCCGACCAGCGAGTAAATCGCGAATCACTCCACCACCAACACCAGTCAGTACAGCAGCTGAAATCGTCGCTGACAACGGCAGTCCTTTTGCTGTCGCCATCAAGGCACCTTGAATCGCAAACGCAGACAACCCGAGCGCATCCGCAAGGACGCCCCAACGTGTCCAGTGCGGCAAGAACAACTGGGGTAACATGAAGATCAACAACGCAACGAGAATCGCGACTAAAAAGAGACCACCTTGTGACCAGAGAGCAGATACCGGTACACCAATCAGTAAATTACGAATGGCACCACCGCCGAATGCTGTGATCAAAGCAAGTAACCAGACACCGAATAAATCATATTTTTCTTCCATCGCGACGATTGCTCCACTCATCGCAAAAGCGACCGTGCCGATGATATTCAATAAGTCCCAGGACATTCGCACATTTCACCTTTCTACAAAGAAATTCCAATACTTACTATACTCTCTTTTTAGTTTCCGTAAAGCATTAATTTTCTGTCACCGTTTCGACCGTTTGCGAGTGACGTTTTTAGGTAAAGTAACCTATACTGAAACAAACTGTACAGGAAGCTAGGTGACCGTATGAAACGTTGGGCGCTTTATCGCATCGTCGTCATCGTGACGATGTTCGCACGTTACATCTTTACGATCTATCGATTCACCCGGAAAAACCGGCCAGGTACGAACAACGAAGAGTTTGAGCGCATCATGATCCGGATTGCGCGTGACTATAAGAAAAAAGCATTACGGTTAGAAGGATTATTGATCAAGCTCGGTCAGTTCTTATCGATTCGAGCCGATCTGTTTCCGCCATCCGTTTTGATGGAACTGACCGAACTGGTCGATAAAGTTCCTTCAAGTAAACTTGGAGAGTCACGTAAGATCATCGAAGAGGATTGGGGTATGCCGATTGAAGAGATCATCTCGGACATCAGTCCCCGTCCTGTCGCTTCTGCCTCGATTGGTGAGGTGTACAGCGGAACCTTAAAATCAAACGGTAAAAAAGTTGCGATCAAAGTTCAGCGACCGAACATCGAACAAATCATCAAAACCGATTTCCGTGCCATGCGCATCGTCATTGCCATGTTACGCCGGACTTCATTAAACAAATCGACTGATTTACAAAGTCTGTATCGCCAAATGGTCTTCGTCATCGGTGATGAATTGAATTACCGAACTGAATTAAAAAACGGTCTCTACTTTAAAAAAATGTATGAGACGAATCCTGTCATCTATATTCCGAGTTATTATGAAGAACATTGTACGAATCGTGTGCTCGTCATGGAATGGATTGACGGGACACGTATCACCGATCTCGATTATTTAGCGGAACATCAGATTGATCGTGACGAACTAGCGCGTAATCTCTTCTTGAACGCTGGTGAGCAATTACTGTTCGGCGGGAAATTTCACGCCGACCCACACCCGGGCAACGTCCTCGTCCAGTCCGACGGCAAAATCGTCTTGCTTGATTTTGGGATGATTGGAGCGACGACGCCTGATGACATGCGAGCGATTCAACGAATCCTCCAATCCTTCGTCACATTAGATTATGATGCGATCGTCGATGGTCTCGAAGATTTACGATTCCTGTTGCCGAATGCGAATAAGCAAAATATCCGACAAGCAATTGAAAAAGCGGTCACGTTCTATCTCGAGAGTGATATGGAAAACGTCGACACGAAACTGATTGAGAAAGTCTTGTCCGATATCGAATTGCTCGTCCGAAACGAACCGATCCAGCTCCCTGCCGAGTTTGCGTTCTTCGGTCGTGCTGCCTCGACGATTCTTGGGATTCTTCAGATTCTTTCACCGCAAATCAACCTGCTCGAGTTAGCCAAACCAATGGTTCGGCGTTGGCTCGATGATGAAGGAAAAAACCAAAATCGTTATCTTCAAATCGCTGGATCGTACGGTGCGCGATTGCTCGCCTTCCCGCGTCTTGTCAACGACGCTCTCAGCGAACCGACGCGTTGGCGGATCATGGAGCAACAAAAGTTCTCTCGTGTCGCGAACATCGAGTCACTCAAAATCCGACAGTGGACGAGTTCACTCGTCGGAATCATCAGTCTTCCCTTTAGCTATCTCGGCTATTATTTTACGCAGTACGACGTCATGGGCATTTCCTTGACGATCGCCGTCATCGCTTTATGGAATGGTCGACGGATCGGACGACAAATTGTCCGGATCGCCGATGAACCGTTCCGTTAAATAGAACGACAATATGCGTCCACTTCGGTGGACGTTTTTTTATTTCAGAATAATTCCTCTTCGCGCTTCGAGGTTTTTCCTCGCGTCTCGCGGGGTACAGCTTCAAGTAGAGAGATAACAGTAAGGAGAGGTGAAACACTTGATTGATATTTTAATTGCCATCGTTCCTGCATTAATGTGGGGATCGTTGCCGCTCGTCGTCTCGAAAATCGGAGGTTCAACGGCGCAACAAATTATCGGTACGACTCTGGGTGCGTTGCTTTTCGCGATCGTCACTTTCTTTTTTGTCAGCCCAGAGATGTCGACGACTGCTTGGGTTGCGGGATTCTTTTCTGGTGCCTTCTGGGCGCTCGGTCAAAAAAATCAATTTGCCGCATTCCGTCAAATGGGTGTATCAAAGACGATGCCAATCTCAACAGGGATGCAACTCGTCGGAACATCGTTATTTGGTGTTCTCGCTTTTGGAGAGTGGTCAACGACAACTGCGTTGATTCTCGGAATCAGTGCCCTTGTATTGATCATTGCCGGAGCAGCTTTCACATCTTACAAGGAAGATAAGAGTAAACAAGATGAGAATATCGGAAAAGGACTGACTCTCCTCCTCATCTCTACTGTCGGATATGTTGGCTACGTCGTCATTGCCCGTTGGTTCGATATCAACGGTTGGGAAGCTGTCTTACCACAAGCTGTCGGGATGGTCGTGAGTGCCATTCTTCTTTCTTTACGAGAAGGAGATCTCTTCACGAAAAAAACAGCCGGCAATACTATCGGTGGACTCATGTGGGCTGTCGGGAACGTCGCTTTACTGTTTGCCACAGCAAAAGTCGGGGTCGCAACGAGCTTCTCCTTATCTCAAACAGGGGTCGTCATCTCAACGATTGGTGGCGTACTCTTACTAAAAGAAACGAAGACAAAGAAAGAAATGACATTCGTCATCATCGGTTGTATTTTAGTCGTTGCTGGCGGGATCATGATTGGATTTACGAAACAATAATGAAGGAGTGAAGCATCATGTATGAAAGTTTAAAGGGAAAAGTAGCCATCGTAACAGGTGGATCAATGGGAATCGGTGAAGCCATCGTTCGCCGTTATGCAGAGGAAGGTATGCGTGTCGTCATCAACTATCGCAGTCATCCGGAAGAAGCGAAGAAAATCGCTGAATCGATTAAAAAACATGGTGGCGAAGCCATCACGATTCAAGGAGATGTCTCGAAAGAAGACGATATGATCAACCTTGTCAAAGAGACTGTCGCTCACTTTGGTCAGTTGGATGTTTTCGTCAACAACGCAGGGATTGAAATGCCGTCAGCCTCCCATGAGATGTCACTCGAAGACTGGCAAAAAGTCATTGACGTCAACTTAACAGGTGCATTCCTCGGTGCGCGTGAAGCTCTGAAGTACTTCGTCGAACACGATGTTAAAGGTAGCATCATCAACATGTCGAGTGTTCATGAAATCATTCCATGGCCAACGTTCGTCCACTACGCTGCAAGTAAAGGTGGCGTTAAATTAATGACACAAACCCTTGCGATGGAATATGCACCAAAAGGAATTCGGGTCAATGCGATTGGACCTGGTGCGATTAATACACCGATCAACGCTGAAAAATTCGAAGATCCGGAACAACGAAAAGAAGTCGAGAGTATGATTCCAATGGGCAATATCGGAAAACCTGAGGAAATTTCAGCCGTTGCCGCATGGCTTGCGTCGGACGAAGCAAGTTATGTCACTGGTATCACACTCTTTGCGGACGGCGGGATGACACTTTACCCGTCTTTCCAGGCAGGACGCGGTTAACCTATTTTGAATAGACAAGGAGAGAACCGCTCATGGCCACTTTTTTCTCATTGATCCGTCGCGGCAATAAGTCAGCACTTGCTGCTGCAATCGTCAACACGATCATTGCTATCATCAAGTTCGTCGCTTATATCTTGACTGGGAACGTTGCAATGTTTGCTGAAATGATGCATACGATCGGTGACGCGGCGAATCAATTTTTCGTCTATATCGGTTCTGCTCTAAGTAAAAAAGCACCAACGAAGCGATTCCCGAACGGATTCGGTCGCCTTGTTAACCTCGTGTTACTTGCTGCAATCATCGTCGTTGCGTTGCTTGCGTATGAGACGATTCGTGAAGGAATCTTGCATATCACACATGGTCCTGGCGAAGAGACGACTGGGCTTTGGATCATTTTGACGGCACTTGGAATTGGTGTTGTCCTCGAAGTCGGCGTCTTTTATAAAGCGATGATCGAGATTGCTCATGAAACCGGGCTTAAGTCTAGAGGGCTGACACTAGTTGGTCAAAGCTTCACCCATCTTGGGCAGGCAAAACCAGCTACACGTCTTGTCTTCATGGAAGATCTTGTTGCGACTCTCGGTGGTATCATCGCGATCATTGCCGTTCTGATTTCGCATTACACGTCGTTTTATCAAGCAGAGGGCATTGCATCGATTTTGATTGGTCTGATGATGTTCTACGTCGTCTATAATGTCTTTATTCAAAATGCTGCCGGTGCGCTCGGTGAGATTGATGAAGTACTGACTGCTAAAATCGGTGAAATCCTATTACGTGATGAAGCGGTTCGTGATATTGAAAAGCTTGAAGTCATTAAGGAAGGGGATCACTTCCATGTCGAGACAGAGATTGAAGTGGATCCTAACTTAACGATTGCCCAAGCGGACGACATCAAGGACCGGCTTGAACTTCAAATCCGAATTCTTAAAGGGATCACCGATGTCACGATTTCCTTTGATGAAGATGATAAAGTACAGCAGTATCAATCCCCCTCACCACCTGTAGAGTAAACAAAAAGCCATCGATTCCGATGGCTTTTTGTGTGCATTCATTAGCGTGCAGCGCGGACAAATCCGGCTTCTTCTGCTTCTTTTTCCGTACAAAACTGTTGCTCTGGCTTCACTTCATCGTAGGACTGACCTCCCGGTACATGGTAGATTTTTTTACCCGACCGATTGATGTTGCCTTTGATTTCGCAGGATTTCGTTTCTGTAATCGCTTGAGCGTCGAAGCCACGATTCGTGACGTAGCCATCGTGCTCCCAAATCTTTTTCTTCGCCTGCTTGGCTCCCTGTTCGATCTGTTCGAACATATCGACATAACGTGTGTCCGGCTCATAGACGAACGCTACACGTGCGAGTCCTTTTCGAAGTAACTCCTGATTCAACATCTTATCGCCGTACCAGACGTATGCGAGTAATCTTCCGTATCGATCGGTCCGGGAATGATCACGCTCCAACCGAATGGCTGTCCCGCTCGGTAAGGTCTCTTTCGTAAACGCTGAAGCTTCCGTTCCATACGGTTGAACCGGTGTATCCGGTTTGACGGTTTCTGGTGTATCGACAAGGAGTAGACGAACGTCCTCCGTTTTCCCATCCGCCAACTTCACTTTTAACGTATCCCCATCGATGACGCGTTCGACCGTCGCCTTCGTGATTTTTTCGTCGTCCGGTTGTTTGATGCCAAGCAAATCGGTTTCTTCTGGTGCACAACCGATGAGAACGAATAAAAAAAGTAGACTCATCATTGCATATCGTCTCACTTCTGTTTCGCTCCTTTCCATGAAAATACGGATTCGGTCAAAGCCCGAACCCGCATACGCTATCTTGTTTATTCGTTAGTCTGCTGAAAGAACCGTTTCAACTTCATTTCGGTTAGTATAAAGTTGATAGAACGCTTCCGCTACATTTTTCGGATCAAGTGCCGTTCCACGCTTCACTTCCCCGGCAATCGTGACAGTTCCGACGTAGACACCGTCTTCCTTCAACGTATCATGTAACATATGCGTCACTTGGCGAACGCCTGCCTTCCCGATTGAAAGCCCTGGTAACGATTTGATCGCTTGCATCGCAGCGCCGCCTCCAGTAATCAGGATAGCGCCGTCTTTCCGTTCCTGCATCGACGGAGCAACGAGTTGTGCGGCATGCAGTGCACCGAGTACGTCGATTTCGAACTCTTTCGTAATCTGTTCTGCCGAAACTTCGAGGACAGACGCTTGATGTAAAATCGAAGCATTGTAGACTAAGACATCGACTTGTCCGTATTGCTCCTCTGTCCATTCGATGAGTGATGCGATATCGGCTTTTCGAGAAGCATCACATTCCACTCCAACCGCTTCCACGCCCGCTTCTTTTAGTTCCGTGATGACGGCTGCGAGTGTTTCTTGCGTCCGCGCCGCACAAACGACTTGAAAGCCTTCTTTTCCGAATCGTTTACTGATTTCATATCCGTTTCCTGGCCCTGCTCCGATGACGATTACTGTTTTCATGACGTATCTCCCCTTCTCATTTCAACTGTGATGGTTATTCCCTGAATCGCGTCTTTTCATTCAAAAATCGAGCAATGAAGTGCCTTTTTCTTCTTTCTCCTGCGAAACACCCATGAAACGCGCTAACATCGGATCGACTGTTGGTATTGCCTGAGGTGTTGACGTAGGTAGCGATATCGTTGAACTTGATGTCGCCTCAGATTCAAGTAATAGTTCACAGTACGTTTTCATTGCTGCAATCTGCTCTTTCTGCGCGGCTCCTGTCGTTTGCTCAATGCGTTGCATCGCTTGACGCATCTTTTCGATGATGTGTTGTTCCGTAATCATCTTGTATTCCTCCTTATGGTAGATTGAGGGTATGAACTTGAAAAGGATGTGTTTTCCATGATTCGTACCGCTTTAGTTGGTTTTGGTATTGCCGGTGAACATTTACATGCTCCTTATTTACACGCACCTGATTATCAGTTAGTCGCTGTTCAGTCGAGTCGTCCGGAAGCAGTCGCTGCTTATGACGCGACGCTACCTGTTTATTCGACACTTGAAGCCCTGCTCGCTAAAGAACAAATCGATTTAGTCGTCATCGCGACAGCAAATGAGCTACATTATCCACTTGCGCGCCTCGCTTTGCTATCGGGCTGTGATGTACTCGTCGAGAAACCGTTCACTGTCACGCTTGAAGAAGCCGAAACGTTGACGGAACTAGCACGTGTACACGATCGGTTACTGACAGTTTATCATAATCGTCGGTATACGAAGGACTTTCGAACGCTGATGACCTTACTCGAATCCGGACGTCTCGGCACGCTCCAAACGTTCGAAGCGCATTATGATCGCTATCGTCCAGACGTTGAGGATCGTTGGCGCGAACAGGACGTACCCGGTGCTGGTCTCTTGTACGATCTTGGATCACACTTGATCGATCAAGCACTCGTCGCCTTCAATGCAGTACCAGATCGCGTCTTTTGTGATCAAACGATCCAACGGCAAGGTGGGATCGTTGATGACTATACACATTTGATTTTAGCATTCGGCACGCGACGCGCTATTTTGCACATCGGTTCCATCGTTCCGGCTGTTGGTCCTTCGCTAATGGTACACGGGACAAAGGCTAGCTATTTCGTCGATGAAGTCGATACGAAACGAGCGACGTATCAATTGGCTGAAGCAAACGGTCCCCTTGAAGACTTTCCTTTTGTCTCCGGGCAATTTGGGGATTATTATACAGATCTCGCCCCAGCCATTCGACAGCGAACAACACCACCTGTTTCTCCGAAACAGGCTGAACTCGTCATGAAAATCATTGATCGTGCTCAAAAGAGTGCAAAATCGGGTACATGGATAGAAGTAGACTAACTATCCATTCAGACGAACAGGGGGAAGACAAGATGTTTTCAAGTACGGAACGGACAGCTTGGTTAGAAGAGATGGGACAAGAACTTTTAGACGTGCTCGTCATCGGGGGCGGTATCACGGGAGCCGGTATTTTGCTTGACGCACAAAGTCGAGGCATGCGGACAGGATTGATCGAGATGCAGGACTTCGCCGAAGGGACATCGAGCCGATCGACGAAACTCGTCCATGGTGGATTGCGTTATCTGAAGCAGTTCGAAATCAAACTTGTTGCCGAAGTCGGAAAAGAACGTGCCATCGTGTATGAGAACGCCCCACACGTGACGACGCCGGAGTGGATGATGCTTCCACTCGTCGAAGGCGGGACGTTCGGCAGCTTCTCGACATCGATTGGCTTACGCGTCTATGACCAGCTCGCAGGCGTCAAACGCAATGAACGCCGGACGATGCTCAGCAAAGAAGAAACATTACGTTACGAGCCACTATTACGTTCGGAACACTTAGTCGGTGGTGGTCGTTATGTCGAATATAAAACGGATGATGCCCGATTGACAGTCGAAGTCTTAAAGGCAGCCGTTGGTTACGGTGGACGTGCCGTCAACTATACGAAGGCTGAATCGCTCGTCTACCACAATGGAAAAGTTGTTGGTGTCGAAGTCCGTGACGTCTTAAGTGACAAAACGTATACGATTCGGGCAAAGAAAATCATCAATGCAACTGGTCCGTGGGTCGACGAACTACGAGAAAAAGATGGTTCGAAAGCTGGGAAATCACTCCACCTGACGAAAGGCATTCATCTCGTCATCGATCAAGCGCATTTCCCACTACAACAGGCCGTTTATTTCGACGTTCCAGATGGTCGGATGATCTTTGCGATTCCACGCGAAGGGAAAACGTATGTCGGAACGACTGACACGAACTATAAAGGAGATATTCTTGAGCCGGGTGTCACTGTGGAGGATCAGGACTATATCCTAGAGGCTACGAATCAAATGTTCAACGTCGAGTTACGACCTGAACACGTCGAATCGACATGGTCCGGACTGCGCCCACTCATTCATGAAGATGGAAAGGACCCGAGTGAACTGTCCCGAAAAGATGAAATCTTCGTCTCGAAATCTGGGCTGATGTCAATCGCTGGTGGGAAGTTGACCGGGTACCGGAAGATGGCAGAACGAATCATCGATATGGTCGCAGACCAATTCAAGACAGAAGAAAACCGGATTTACCTCGCTTCCCGTACGCACGATATCTTGCTTGGTGGTGGTCATCCACAAGGAAGTAAAGGATTTGCCCGCTACTTGAAGGAACAACAACCAAAAGGAGAAGCACTCGGATTGTCACCGAATGAGGCGACATGGCTCATCCAACGTTACGGTACGAATGTCGAACGTGTCTACGAGTTGATTCGGACACGTGGCGACGAGGCAGCTCGTTATCAATTACCGTTACACTGGTTCGGCGCCCTTCTATATGGATTAGAAGCTGAACTCGTCATGCAACCCGGCGACTTCTTGAATCGTCGTGCCTCGGCCGTCTTCTTTGATTTCCCTCACGCTGAACAGTACGCAGATGGTGTTCTCGCCTTGATGCGTAGCGAACTCGGCTGGTCGGCAGAAGATGAAGCCAAAGCCAATGAAAGTATTCGTCGTGAATTTGATGCGGTCCGCGTCAAAGGACCTGTTCCACTTTCATAACATCAGAAGACCCGATCGCCTTCAGGCGACCGGGTCTTTTTGTGTGTTACTGTTCTTCTTTTGAAGCAGCGAGTTCAGCCGCTGGCATATTTCCGGGATGCAGGTTCGAACTCTTACGCGCAAAGGCGAAGTAGAGTACTAAACCGATTGCGAGCCAGATCACGAACGCGATCCATGTTTCGAGTTTCAAGTTGAACATCAAGAAGAGACAAGAAGCAATCGCTGCGATTGGCACATATGGCATACCAGGACATTTGAACGCACGCGGGAGATCCGGCTGTGTCTTGCGAAGAACCAAGACAGCGACGGAAATCAAGACGAATGCTGCCAGTGTACCCATGTTGACGAGATTCGCAATGACATCGAGCGGAACGAATCCAGCAACGAGTGAACTACCTAATCCAATCATCCACGTCGCCTTGAATGGTGTTTGGTACTTCGGATGCACTTCAGAGAACACTTTCGGGAACATTCCGTCACGCGAGATGGCGAATGCAAGGCGCACCATTCCGTAAGTCATGACGAGAATGACCGTTGTGATCCCGAGAATTGCACCAAGATCGATGAATCCGGCAACCCAGTTTTGCCCCGCCATTTGGATGGCGAGTGAGACCGGATGATCGACACCAGCAAATTGTTGGTAAGGTACGATCCCTGTCATGATGGCTGCAACGATGACGTATAAAATCGTACAGACAGCAAGTGAACCGATGATCCCGCGTGGTAAGTTCTTTTGTGGGTCGCGGACTTCTTCTGCTGCTGATGTAACAGCATCAAAACCGATGTACGCGAAGAAGACGATCGCGGCACCCGAGAAGACGCCTCCCCAACCGAATGGCGTAAATGGTGCCCAGTTCGTAGGTTCAACGTAGCCAACACCTACGACGATGAAGAGAACAACAACTGCTAATTTGATGACGACCATGATGTTGTTGACACGTTTTGTTTCCTTGATCCCCATCGACAACAATGCCGTAATGGCAAAGAGGATCAAGAACGCTGGAAGGTTGAAGAATGTCTTCGCTCCTTCGATTGCTCCAGGAGCCGCTGAGAGCGCCGTCGGTATATGAATATTGAAGCCTGCGAGCAAGGACTGGAAGTATCCAGACCATCCGGCTGCAACAGCACTCGAGGCGAGTCCATATTCGAGGATCAAGTTCCAACCGATGATCCAAGCGAAGATCTCTCCCATCGTTGCATACGTGTACGTATAGACGGATCCACTGACCGGAATCGTTGATGCGAATTCAGCGTAAGCAAGAGCAGCTAGACCACAGGCGATGGCAGATAGAATGAATGATACGATAAGTCCTGGTCCTGCAGTCAATGCTCCTGTTCCCGTCAAAACGAAGATTCCGGTTCCGATGATGGCGCCAATTCCTAAAAACGTTAAATCCATCGCGCCAAGATTTCGAGCAAGTCCACTGTTTCGTTTACTTGCAGCAATCATAGCGGAAACATCTTTTTTCCGCGTCAAGCTCATGATGTACTTCCCCCTATGTCTCTTTTGATTTGTCCTACGGAGCGAGTCGTCCGTAAGAACTTAATCAAAAATTTACGAAGTTTTCTGATAAATTGATATAGGTCATTATACCTATTTCTATTTTGTTGAACGCTTTCATTCGTTAAACAAAAAAATCTGTACAAAAAAGATGGATATGTAACACATGTTACACATCCATCTAACAAGCCTCAGTTTATTAGGTTTTTAAATTGTTTTTCGGGTCTTCATCCACTCTAAAAACACTTGGTAATCCAGCTTTGTTCGTGTCACGTAGGCTTCTGACCAACGCTCGATTTGCTCTAAAAAAGCGGTGTCCGAAACACCAATAGCTTGGATGATTTCAACATCCGCATGATGTGTCAAAATTTTTTCTTTAATCCCGGCGTCCTGATCTGCCCGCGCATGGATTTTCGCGGTAATTTGACCTTGAATACACAACACGTTCTCAAGGTCTTCCTGACTTTTGATATGCTTTGCTTTTAGTTTTTTCTTATATGGTGAGCGCTCACGTACATAATATTCCTTTTTCCCAATCGTCAGGTAGCCAAGATATGGATCCTCATATGCCTGCATCGCTTTTTGGGACGTGATGACCCGTCGTCCTTGATGAACTGTTTCTGCTTCCGGGCGATAAACGGGCAGGAATAACGAAGGGACGGACGTTTGCGCTTGTTTCATCTCAAGAATCAAATCTTCTTCTCCGCCTTCGCCCTCAATCAGAATGTAATAGCGCTCAAGACCAATCGATGCCGTTCCACTGTCTAGCTTCCGCACGATATCCTTAATCGTATAGAACGATTCGTCACGACGATCCTCGGCATCAATCGTCTCGATATAGGAGGACCAAGCAGACTCGATTGCTGATCGTGTCGCGTCATCTACCGCTGCCATATCCGGTAATGTACAAAAACGTCTCACGCCATCCACCAGTTCCGTCCGCTCCCCCATTAATTCCTCACGTTTCTTTTCTGCTTTTTTGATCAACTTCTTGATTGGTCCTTTCGTATTATCCCGCGTAAAACAGACATCACTCGGATCTTTTCCGAGAGCGTACTTTTTTAAATCGTGTAAGTATTCCAGGACATAATTTCGAATCGCAGGAGTCGGATCGTATCCTGCCTCTTCAGCGAACAACCGGACGGAGACCGCCATGCGAATCAAATCGTATAGATAAGATCCTAAGTACCCTTCATCAAAGTCATTGACGTCGTAGATGATATCTCCCTTCGCATTGCCATGGACACCGAAATTCTCAAAATGAAGATCTCCCTGAATCCACGTCGGTTTATCAAGAGGTGTATCAAAACCAAGGGGGATTCGCGTCACGTCATAATAAAACAGATGCGAACTCCCACGGAAAAAGCGAAACGGACTCAAGCTCATCTTGTCGTACTTTTCCTGACGTGCTTGCTCATCGAGCTGACGGATTTCGTGATCGTAGAAATCAAGCACCTTCGCAATCGTCATTTGTCGAATCTCTTCATATACAGGTCGAAACATTCGATTCTCTCCCTTCCATTTGAAAAAAAGAGCAGTCAAAACGAAATCGTTTGACTGCTCCTTACATGTTACTCGAAATGTTTTTTATATTCCCCATATCCTGCCGAATCAAGCTCTTCAAGCGGAATAAATCGTAATGCTGCTGAGTTGATACAATAGCGAAGACCACCAAGTTCTGTCGGACCATCATCGAAGATATGACCGAGGTGACTATCCGCATTCGCAGAACGCACTTCCGTCCGCGTCATCCCGTGACTCGTATCGAGTTCGACTTCCATCTTGTCTTCTGAGATGGGTTTAGCGAAGCTCGGCCAACCACAGTTTGACTGGAACTTATCTTTTGATGTGAAGAGTGGTGTACCATCGACGATATCGACGTACAGTCCTGGACGTTCTTCATCCCAGTATTCGTTACGGAAAGCGGGTTCTGTCCCGTTCTCTTGTGTGACTTTATACTGAATTGGTGTCAGACGCTCTTTCAATTCTTTTTCCTTACCGTGGTCCTTCCACGCTTCTTTGATGAATTTCGCGCGACCTGAGCCGACACTATACATCTGATAACGGAACGGATTCTTTTTATAATAATCTTGGTGATATTCTTCGGCTGGCCAAAACGGCTTTTCTGGACGAATCTCTACCGCGACCGGACGCGAGAAGCGTCCTGATGCGTCAAGCGCTGCTTTCGAACGTTCAGCTGCTTCACGCTGTGCTTCATCGACATAAAAGATAGCCGGTTGGTACGATTCACCACGGTCATTGAATTGACCTCCACCATCTGTCGGGTCGATTTGACGCCAGAAGATCTCGAGTAATTCTTCGTACGTAATGACGGACGGATCGTACGTGACTTCAACCGCCTCCAAGTGACCTGTCGTTTCCGAACAGACCTCTTTATAAGTCGGGTTCTCTGTATGACCACCGGTATATCCTGAAATGACCTGCTCTACCCCATCATATTTATGGAATGGCTTGACCATGCACCAGAAACAACCACCTGCAAATATTGCTTTTGCCATCTATCTTCCCCTCCTCTGTATGTGTCTATTTTACCGCGTTCGGAGAATGGACTCGACTTTCCTGCTCATTCAATCCTCTGGGTTCGCTTTTAGACGACGCATGACGAAGTAAATCGCTGCAAAGACAAGAAGAAGTCCTCCAAGCGAATACCAGATGTTATTCAAACGATAGATCATTTGGTACAAGGCAAGCGTCACAAGCAATAATGCGATCGGTAAGAAGGCACGCTTAAAGTGGTACCAGTAATTCACGAAGATCGCCTCCTGTTTTTCTTTCATCTTACTTGAAGCGACATCTAAAAAGCCACCTTCATTTGAAGGTGGCTCAATGATTAAGATTGACGTGGATGTTCTGGGAAGTCCATCTCGTCATAACGAACGATTGACGTCCGGTTTTTGAATTTATGTCCTAACCAGAAGGCAAGGAATAATGGAATACCAACATACGTTGCGGCAATTCCGACCCAATCAATTTGATCAGCGAGGAATGCGGCATAGTTTTGACCGACGATGACGAGGAAACAAAGACCGAATGCGAACAGCGGACCGAACGGGAACGCTGGTGCAACATATGGTAAGTCTTTCAACGAGTGACCTTGTGCAACGAATCCTTTACGGAAGCGATAGTGACTGATCGCAATCCCGAGCCATGCGATGAATCCTGTCATCCCGGAAGCATTGAGTAACCACAGGTAGACTTGTCCACCAAACATCGACGTCAAGAAACAGAGCGCACCGACTGCACCTGTTGCAAGCAAGGCGTTACGAGGTACACCGTTTTTCGAGACTTTTGCGAACAACTTCGGTGCATCCCCTTGACGCGCCAGTGTGTACAGCATCCGTGTCGAAGCATACATACCTGAGTTTCCGGCAGATAAAACAGACGTCAAGATGACGGCGTTCATGAGTGCTGCTGAGAACGCAAGACCTGCTTTTTCAAAGACGAGCGTAAACGGACTGACGGCTACGTCCGTAATGTCATTCGAAACCAAGTTCGGACTTGTATACGGAATGAGCATTCCGATGACGAAAATCGCGAAGACGTAGAAAAGCAAGATGCGCCAGAAGACTTGTTTGACTGCTTTTGGAACATTCTTTTTCGGATCTTCCGATTCACCCGCGGCAATCCCGACCAGTTCTGTACCTTGGAAACTGAATCCGGCAACGAGAATGATACCGATGACGGCAGGAATCCCACCGACGAACGGCGCATCGCCAAGAGCAAAGTTTTTAAAGCCAACCGGTGGCTCCGATGTAAAGACACCGAAAATCATCGCAACACCGACGACTAAGAAGACGATAACGGTAACGACTTTAATCATGGCGAACCAATACTCCGCTTCTCCGAATCCTTTAACGGAGAAGTAGTTCAAGCCAATCATGAGTAAGAGGAACAAAGCACTGAAATAAAATCCAGGAACGTCCGGGAACCAATACGTCATAACAATTTGTGCTGCGACGAGTTCGACTGCGATCGTGACTGCCCAGTTGTACCAGTAGTTCCAGCCAAGTGCAAAGCCGAATGATGGATCGACGAATTTCGTTCCATATGTCGAGAAGGATCCAGCGACAGGCATGTACGCCGCCATTTCACCAAGACTTGTCATGAGGAAGTAGACCATCAGACCAACGATTGCATACGATAGGAGCGCCCCACCTGGTCCTGCTGCTGCGACGGAAGCACCGGACGCAATGAAGAGTCCTGTTCCGATTGCCCCACCGATGGCGATCATCGACATATGACGGGCTTGTAATCCACGTTTTAATCCTTCTGCTGTCGAATCTGTTGTTTGTTTTACATCTAGATTGTTCATTTCGTTCGCTTCTCTCTGTTTAGATTTTTTGAGAGGACACTTTTTGAATGAAAAAAACAAAAAGCGTCCTCATCTTCCAGATGGAAGATGAGAACGCAACATAATAAAATGGATGCGCCTCATTCTACCGTCGTGAAAGATAGCTCTCCACAAGTAAGTGATACCCGACTTGTGACAGTATTAGACCTATTCGATCTAATCCCAATCGATCATCTTCAAAGCGATGATTGATTTCGGCAATTCTTCCTTTCAGGTCACTTCATCTGTCGCTTGACGACATCCGTAACCGTACTCTTAAGAACTGCAACCTCCATCCCACTGGTTGAGTGAGAACTGAATTAAGTTAGTTATTACTACGCCATATTACACAAAACGCCACGAAATTGTCAATTGCCTTTTTCGAATCTGGGGTAGTCGATGGTAAAAATCCGATATGTTTAGTACACTAAATGGTAGAAGTCCACTGAGAGAAAGGATGCTGCTTGCATGCCACAGGAACGTGATTTGCTAACTTATCGACTCGAGGAACAAATGCGTGTCATTCTTCGTACCCTGCGACGTGAACTTAACCGGCTATTTGAAGGAACGGCGACCCGGAGTGAATTTTTCATCTTACGAAGCCTTTCAGAAAATGGTCCTCAGCGCCCGACGCTTCTCGCGGAACAATTTGAGCTCGCGACGAGTCAAGTCACTGCTTTAACGGATAAGCTGTATAAACAAGGATACGTCACACGGACACGTTCGACGGAAGATCGTCGTTCGATCGTCCTCGCTTTGACGGAGGACGGGGAACGTGCATTTCGAGATCTCGAAATCGTTCGGAAAAACTATTTACAAGATCGCTTCGGTACATTGACGGAAGAAGAGCTCGAAACGATGATTCGTGTCTTTGATAAAATTTTACAGACGATGGATGAGGATACTCTTACTTCATCTTCTTAAAAACGGTAGATTTTCTACCGTTTTTTCTATTTTGTCTAAAGATTTCTCTATGTCTAACCGTTATCTACTTGAGTATACTGGAAGTATATATATGGAAATCTGTTAGCTGGGGGAGTTGGGAGGATTTGTTGGCCATCATGAATCAATTCATCATTAACTTTTGTCTACTGTTCACAACGATTACTCTCTTGTTCTTACCGTTTCGGAATCAACCGCGTATTTCATTGAACTCCAAATGGAGCATTCGACTTATACTCGGAGCAGTCTCTGGTCTGATTGCGGTTTTATTGATGTTTAACGGGATTCAAATCGACGTCGCCCGTGTTGATTTACGTATCGTTCCTGTCGCAATCGCCATGCTGATCGGTGGTTTCCCAAGCGCCATCGTTGCTGGTGCAATGATCATCGGGACACGTTACTTTTTAACACCAGTTGATCAAATGGAAGGATTTTATTTATCGACGTTGATCATCGTCTTGTTCATCACGACGATTGGGATCATTCGTCGATTCATCCATGTCTCGATGCGTCATTTTCAGCTTATGGTGTTGGTCGGTATTCTCTATTCGTTACCCGCCATCTACATCCTGACGAACAGCTGGTCGACATTCTTTAAAATCTCGATTGCGTACGTCTTCTTTAATTTATTAGCTGGCTTTGTCGCTTATCGATTACTGACGGAATTACGCCGTCACTTCGAAAACATCCAGTATCAGCAGAAACTCGCCATGACGGATGCTTTGACAGGGCTCGCCAATCGTCGTCGTCTGGATGACTCGCTTTCGCTTGTCGGTTCGACCGACCAAGGCTATTCGCTTGTACTCATCGATATCGATTTCTTCAAGCATGTCAATGATACATATGGTCATGATGCGGGCGATGATGTGTTACGCCAACTCGGCATGACTCTCGCTTCCTTAACGCGTCCAGACGACCTCGTCGGACGGTACGGTGGTGAAGAATTTTTAATCATCTTACCAAGTACTTCAGCGAAAGAAGCGCAAAAAATAGCAGAACTAGCTCGGCTGACGGTCGCACGTAACCTGTTCCCGACAGCAGATGTACCTGATCTGCAAATCACGATCTCACTTGGGATTTCCCATTCCAGTGGTTCGCATACGTCACTTGAAGCATTACAACAGGCAGATAAAGCGTTGTATTACTCAAAAGAAAGCGGACGGAATCGTAGTACGATCTATACGAAAGAACTTGCATTCCGACAGGCTTAAACTGATTGGACACTTCCGTAGGGGAGTGTCTTTTCTTTTACGTCTTCATTCCGTCTCTTTAGGAAAACCGATGCTTTCAACCGTTCCAAAGACAATCATCCGACTTAATTGTTCTGCCATGTATTCTGATGAATACGGTCGACCGTTTCGTAACCACGAAATCAACAATCCCAACTGTCCACCAATGACATAGTTTAATAATAAGTCCCGATCGACGAACGTAGCTTCTTCTGTGATTTGCGGTCGAAACACAATTCGATAATTCTCTTTCAATGTATCGAGAAAACGAGAGATGAACGTTTTGATCGGTCCTTGAACGAGCATCGTCTGATAGAATAATTCATTTTCTTCGATATGAATGAACAAACGAGCAAAATAGCGACTCACCTGCTCGACTGTCGGAAAGACAGTTCCTGTACCCGTGATCCGAATCGCTTGTTCAAGTGCCTTCATTTGCTCCTCAACGATTTGGTCGAGCAAATCATACTTATCCGTATAGTGTGCGTAGAAGGTTGAACGATTCACACCGGCTCCATCCGTCAGCATTTTGACAGTAATACTTGAAAAGCTGTGCGTCTTCAGTAAACGAAATAATTCCATTGTAATACGGTCACGTGACCGTTTTGGTCGGGGATCACGGCTCTCATTCATCCATATTTCACTCCTTTTTCATCATCTTTTCATTAATGAATCCGTTATCATCTATTTTTCCAACATTTTGTCGGAAATTGTCGGTTGTTTGTTAGCTAACGATCCATATAATTAACTATATTAATTACTCCTCCCCCCAGAGGAGTACTTTTTTTGAATCGATTGTACACAAGAAAGGATGCTAACACACCCATGAGTATGAAAAAATTATTGATCATCAATATCGTGACACTCATCGTTTTAATCGGTGGTGGTGTTGTCGGATACTACTATTACGATCAAGCAACGAGCTATGTCAAAACAGACAATGCGAAAATCGACGGTAAGATGATAACGGTTGCGAGCCCAAGCGCTGGTAAATTAACAGACTGGTCTGCGAAAACAGGCGAATCACTCGCCAGTGGGGCAACAGTCGGACACGTCATGACGGCACAAGCCGGCCAAAAACCGACGGACCTCTCGGTTTCAATGCCCTCAAAAGCAACGATCGTTCAGTCGATGGCGACAAAGAACGGCTTCGTCGCAGCAGGTACACCTCTCGCCTATGGTTTTGACTTAAACGACCTTTGGGTCACAGCGAACATCGAAGAAACAGAAATCGATGAAATCAAAGTCGGACAAACAGTGGATGTCTATGTCGACAGCTATCCGGACACGACACTTTCTGGTGAAGTCGAGCAAATCGGTATGACGACGGCTTCGACGTTCTCCATGATGCCTTCTTCAAACGGAAACGCGAACTACACGAAAGTCGCACAAGTCATTCCAGTTAAAGTATCACTCTCGCAAGAAAAATCACTCGACATTCGACCTGGTATGAATGTGACCGTCCGCATTCATAAGGATTAAGGAGGGACGTTCATGTCTACTACCTTCTTGTTCGGATACAGTGCGTTCACGATTCTGATCATCATCGGTGTCAACTGGGTTGCCCGTCGAAGTCGCCCATCCGACATGGCACTGGCGACGGACGGACCAACGCTTGAGGAATCCCTCGAGGCGGAACCGACGATGTCCGTGACACCTCCGATCGCAACACCTCAAAAACAAGTTTCAACTGAAAACGTTAGTATTCCGAAAGTATTGACGGTTTTACTGATTGGTATGTTTATTGCTATTTTGAACCAAACGTTGATTAATGTCGCGTTGCCGGTTCTGATCAATGACTTCAACGTTTCAACATCTACTGCTCAGTGGTTGACGACGGGCTTCATGCTCGTCAACGGAATCTTAATTCCGATCAGTGCCTTTTTGATGCGCAGTTATACGTTCCGCCAATTGTTCCTCGCTTCGATGACACTCTTTTTCTTCGGATCAATCATTTGTTCGATGGCGATGAACTTCCCGGTCATGATGATTGGGCGTGTCGTTCAGGCAGCAGGTGCTGGGATCTTGATGCCGCTTGGATCAAACGTCTTCATGACGTTGTTCCCACCTCATAAGCGTGGAGCCGCCATGGGGATGCTCGGGATCGCGATGATTCTCGCTCCAGCTGTCGGACCAACAATCACGGGATATGTCATCCAAAACTATGACTGGCACGTCATGTTTTATGCGATGTCGTTCTTTGGATTAGTGACGTTGTTACTCGGTGCAGCCTGGTTCCGTCTGACGCAGCCACTCTCAAAACCATCTTTTGATGCACTTGGTGTCTTATTCAGTACGATCGGATTCGGGAGTCTCCTTTATGGTTTCAGTGAAGCTGGGAATGATGGCTGGGATAGCCCGATCGTCATCAGCACGATCGTCATCGGTTTAATCGGGATTGCGGCTTTTGCAATGCGTGAACTTTCGATGGAAGATCCAATGCTGAACATTCGTGTGTTGAAGGTTCCGGAATTTTCTTTCACGCTCTTCATCAACGTCATCGTCACGATGGCCTTGTTCGGCGGGATGTTACTTCTACCGATTTACCTTCAAAGTATCCGCGGATTTTCACCGGTTGACTCCGGTCTTCTCCTTTTACCAGGTTCATTGATCATGGGGATCACTGGTCCGATTGCCGGTCGTTTATTTGACCGCTTCGGGATCCGCCCACTCGCCATCTTCGGTTTGACGTTGATGACGTACGGGACATGGGAATTGACGCAATTGAACATGGATACGTCGTATTATTCCATCATGGGTATCTATATGCTTCGATCATTCGGTATGGCATTCATCATGATGCCGATCATGACTGCCGGTATGAACGCTTTACCGATGAAGATGATCCCGCACGGAAACGCGACCCAAAACACACTTCGTCAAGTCGCCGGCTCCATCGGAACGGCAATTCTCGTCACTGTCATGACCCGTCAAACGACGGCTCACTTGGCAGACGATGCGAATCAGTTCACGACGCTCGACCCGACGCTTTCGCAACATTTAAACGATCTTGGTCAACAGCTTGGTAGCTCACAAGCTGCTTCGACGAGTTGGTTTACGATGCTGACGAAACAAGCGACGATCCAAGGGATCACCGATGCGTTCTGGATTGCGACCGTCTTATCTGCGCTTGCACTGATTCTGTCCTTCTTCTTGCACGGAAAAAAAGAACCGAATCTGGATTGATTGACGACAGACCAGTTGATGTCCTATCAGCTGGTCTTTTCTTATACTTTACGAAAAGTTCTTCTTTGCACTTCAGCCTTAAAATCGATACACTAGGGACAATGAGTTTCATATCTAAAGGAGATGCTTTATGGTTGCCTTTCTGCAATTTTATGCGTTCATCTTTGCTTGTTGTTTTGCTTGGCAAGTTGGTCGACCATCCCCTTGGTCACAAAAGATCGTTCGTGCCTTTTTAACAAGTGTCAACGGGCTCTTCGTATTCGCACGTGCCTCGATTTCAATCTTTTTATTAGTTGGACCACTATTACTCGTCACTTATCTTGTCTTCCCACGGTTAATCGCTTTTGAAAATGGTTTAGCGATGGTGATCAGCGTGCTCGTCATCGGACTGGTTGATCGTCTCGTCAGTCTCGTCGTCCTGCCACTCATGCGTTCCTTTTTCTTAAAACGTCAACGCGTCATGCCACAATCGGTGGAAATGGTGCTTTATACGATGGCAATGGCTGTCTTACTCTTCATTCAGCTTCATGCTGTTCCTGGCGTTCAAATTCATGTAGCGTTAACGATTTTCCTTGGTTTTACGATTTATTTCGCTCATTATCTATTTGCCCTATATCGGATTCGCCTCATGAAAAAGAAGCTAACGACCGTTGCTCAAGATCAAGACGAGGAACGAAAAGCCTCTTAAATACGAAAACGAAAGATGATTTCCTCTCGGGAATCGT
Organism: Exiguobacterium sp. OS-77; assembly: GCF_000414195.2. Lineage (NCBI taxonomy): Bacteria > Bacillati > Bacillota > Bacilli > Caryophanales > Exiguobacterium > Exiguobacterium sp. OS-77. Next base: position 2,972,381 of record NZ_DF239008.1, read on the forward strand.
CTTTTTGTTTTCTGATAAATAACGTTGACAATGATAATCGTTATCATTTATAGTGAAAAAGTACTCAGTGAGGAGATGAAACGGATGCATGCCCAACAAGTGATTGAAACACGCCGGTCGATCCGGTCCTATACGGAACAACCGGTTCCGGTCGAATTGGTAGAAGTATTACTCGACACGGCGATTTATGCCCCGAATCATAAATTACGAGAGCCTTGGCGCTTTGTTCTTGCAATTGAAGACGGACAAACACGGTATGTCGATGCCTTAATGGAGTTACTGACGGCGCGTGGTCAATTCGAGACGAAAACGTCTGAACAACGTCAACAGGCTGAACAAAAATTACGGGAAGTCCCAGTTTATTTAACGGTACTTTGTCAGGTACAAGGGACACCGGATCAACAGCTAGAGGATACTCTCGCAACGGCTGCGATGATTCAAAATCTGCAGTTGGTAGCAACAGAACGAGGTCTTGGGTGTTGCTGGAAGAGCGGAAAACACTGGTTCACACCAGAGTATGCCTCACTCGTTGAGGCTTCTGAAAACGAACGCGTTCTCGGCGTCATTCAAATCGGCTGGCCTGCCATCGTTCCACCTGTCAAACCTAGAACGTCCGCAAAGGACAAGTTGACGCACTTTTAAGAGGTGCGCATTCTGCGAGCTACCCCTGCTCGCGCCAATCAAGCCCCAATTCAAAAATAAAAACGTTCCGATGACGTCTCTCTCCCCAAACGGAGACGCAATCGGAACGTTTTTCTGTTAGAGAAACCCTTCATGATTGACAGGTGATTTAGCTTGAATCTAAGATTATGAAGGTGAAACAAATAACCGCTTACAGAAAGCGGGTCGAAAGAAGGGGTCCCCTTGCACGCGGATCAACGAAAAAAATTAACGGTCCTCATGATCAACATGTTCATTGCGGTCGGGAGCTTCGGGATCATCATTCCGATTCTACCCGCTTACTTAGCATCGATTGGACAGGGTGGAACGGCGGCTGGATTAATGATCGCCATCTTTGCCGGAGCACAACTCGTCATGTCACCGATTGCCGGAAAATGGGCGGACCAATACGGTCGTCGCAAAATGATCATCTATGGATTGATCGGCTTGACGCTCTCGATGTTCGTCTTCTACTTCTCCAATTCCGTCACGGTCCTCTACATCTCGCGCGCAATCGGTGGTGCCGGTGCTGCACTTCTGATTCCAGCAATTTTTGCTTACGTCGCGGACATCACGACGATGGATCAGCGCGCAAAAGGAAACAGTTACGTCTCAGCTGCGATGTCACTCGGAATCGTCATCGGTCCTGGAATTGGTGGATTCCTTGCCGAATACGACTTAAAATTGCCACTACTCGTCTCAGCGATCGTCTCAGGGGCAGCCGTCTTGTTCAGCGTCCTGTTACTTCAAGAAAGCGAAAAACACGATGCGACAGCGATGGCACCAGACGAAGGGTCGATGCTTCGAAAACTCGGTACGTCGTTTAAGAAACCGTACTTCGTACCGCTCGTCATTACACTGGTCATGAGTTTCGGTCTCATGGCATACGAATCAGTACTCGGTCTATTCGTCGATGACCAATTCGGTGCTTCACCGAAAGACATCGCGATCATGGTGACGTCGACCGGTATCATCAGCGTCATTGCTCAAATCTTCATCGTCGATAAGTTGTCACGTAGTCTCGGAGAAGGAAAGGTCTTGAACCTATTCCTGTTCATCGCGGCGCTCGGCTTCCTGTTGTCATTATTGACATCAAGTTACGGTGGATTCTTTGCGATCACCCTCGTCATCTTCCTCGCGACGTCAATTTTACGTCCCGTCTTGAATACGATGATTTCAAAGCTCGCTGGTAATGAGCAAGGCTTTGCTATGGGAATGAACAACGCCTACATGAGCATCGGGAACGTGCTCGGACCGACGCTTGCGGGTGTCCTATATGACGTCAATATTCTCTATCCGTTTGCACTCGGTCTGATTTTCCTCGTCGTGACGTTCATCGGATCGTTCATCTGGCAGAAACGTCAATCGCGTTTAATTAAAAAAGTCGAACAAACTTCTTAACGTCAAAAAAGCAATGCGTTTCCGATTTTTTATTCGGAAGCGCATTGCTTTTTCATTCATTCATTCATTGCTTTTAAGTCACCTGTTCCAAAGTCAGCATCAAAGGCACGACACCAAATGACGACACGGCTATGTTTCGTCAAATCGATGTCTTTTGGAATCATATAGTTCTGATTTCCTTGATTCCCTTTTAAGGCACCGAGACGAATTCCATCTGCTGTATCTTCACCGGGTTCGACCAAATACACAAATAGATCCGGACCGTTCGTCGTTTGAAAATCTTCAAAACGTAGATACAATGCACCGTCTACAGTTAGCGTCTTGATGTTCCCTGATGTTTTGTAATTTTTTTCACCGTTCATGAATGTACCTGATAATTCAGCTTTTGTTTCTTCAGGAGAAGGTGATGACGCTTCGGGTGTGTTTTCCTTCTCTTTTTGTTCTACTGTCGAAGAACCTGATGGCAGTCCTTCATCGACTGATTCATTCAAAAAAAGAGGTGATGCGAGCCACCAAACTAAAGCCAGTACGCAAACAATGACGATTCCGACGATAATTTTCGATCCTGTTCGCACCGTCTCCACTCCATTCCTCCATTGAGAGAAAGCATGACTTTCGTTTAACCGTATTGTTTTTGATGTTCCCGTTTTAATGCCAAATACTCTTCATCCGCCCGGATCAAATCCCATTTTTCTTGGAAGATGGCCGCAGATTTTGCTTTTTCTTCGTCGATCTCGCGCGTGTGTAATTCTTTGGTCTCTTTATCTTTATATTTACGCCCACCCTTATAGTTCGCGTAACGTCGTGCGCGCGTATGTCCCATCTGAATGAACTTCCGCGCCATATCCATGCCGACGAAGTCTCCGTCTTCTTTATAAGCTAAATACATCTCATAAATTTTCTCAGACGATTCCTTCGCGATGTCCGGCGTCTTAAAACGCCAATGCGGCAAAATCTCACTTTTATAAGGTTCGACGAGTAAGACCCCTTGCTCCCCACGTCCAACCCGGTACTTTTCCGGCTCCTTACGAAAATCCGTCGTCTTGAAATCGAGATCGTAATCAAACGCCATCCCGGTCACGCTCCCTTCTACTTCGAAACGTTCCCTTCCCGTCCGTTCATCAATCCTCGATCCGGTAGAGTCCTTGCGTATAAATCGTCGCTAGGACATGCGCAATCTCTTCGATCGTCGCTGTCGCCTCTTCACGGACGACTTCGAATAAGTACATCTCATTCGCAAAGAACCAACCACGGGCGACGAGTTTCGAGTCGACATCCTGCCGCGCAAGTCCTGTCTCCTGCGCATACTGGATATCCTGACTGATCCGATCAATGAAGCGTTCCCGAATCGCTTTCCATTTCGCACGGACGATGTAAGAAACACCGATTGCTTGTTCGACGATGCGTAGTATCGCTCGTTCCTCTTCTGCGAGACGTAAGAAATCCGTCGCTTGCGTCACGATACGTTCCTTTGCCTCTAGCGGCGTCGTCGGTTCGAATGTTCGTTCCGCAATCGTGTGGAAACGGCTCATGACATCTTCCATCAGGACGACGAGCAACTCATCTTTCCCTTCAAAATGGACATAAGCGGTTCCGTAACCGACGCCAGCTTGTTTAATGATTTGTGAAATCGTTGCCGTTTGAAACCCTTGCTCTAAGAAGACGTCACGTGCCGCACTCAACAGTTTTTCGCGTGTTCGCACCGTACGCAGATGACGTTTATCGATTTTTTCTGGTTGAGAAGATGACATGTCCTTCACTCCTTTTGTTTTCTCTATTCGATAATATTGACACAATGTCAATTTGTTTGCTACGCTTTTGTCAAAATTGATTGAGCATTCATTTGAGGAGGATGACGTATGACACTGCAAGCAAAACGGAGCGATGCTGTTGCTCGGGATGAGCAAGATACACTCGCCGCCTATCGTGATGAGTTTTATCTGCAACCGGGTAGTATCTATATGGACGGAAACTCGCTCGGTTTATTATCGAAGCGTGCCGAGAAGACGTTGCTCGAGTCGCTATCAGACTGGAAAGAACTCGGAATCGACGGCTGGATGAAGGGACGTCATCCTTGGTTCGAATTATCGGAACGTCTCGCTGCTCTCAACGCTCCGCTCGTCGGCGCACAAGCGGAAGAAGTCATGGTCACTGGTTCGACTACCGTCAATCTCCATCAACTCGTCGCGACATTCTTCCAACCAACAGAAGGACGAGATAAGATTTTAGCGGATGCGCTGACGTTCCCGTCGGATATCTATGCCCTCCAAAGCCAACTTCGCTTACGTGGCCTGGATCCGGAGACACACCTCATCCAAGTACCGAGTCGGGATGGTCGCTTTTTAGAAGAAGATGATATCATCGCCGCGATGACGGATGATATCGCGTTGATCGTCTTGCCGGCGGTGCTTTATCGAAGTGGACAAATTCTCGATATGGAGCGTTTGACGAAGGCGGCACACGACCGTGGCATCCTGATTGGTTTTGATGGTTGTCATTCCGTCGGAGCCGTTCCCCACGCATTCCATGACTGGGGTGTCGACTTTGCCTACTGGTGTAATTACAAACACTTGAACGGTGGTCCTGGAACCGTCGGTGGATTATTCGTCCACGAACGTCATTTTGGAACGTTGCCTGGTCTGACGGGCTGGTTCGGTTCGCGGAAGGATAAGCAGTTCGATATGGATCATACGATGACACCGGCGGCGCATGCCGGGGCCTTCCAGATCGGAACACCACATGTCTTAAGTCTCGCTCCACAAATCGGTGCATTAGAGATGTTCGATGAGATTGGTATCGAAGCCGTCCGGACGAAGTCACTCGCGCTGACACAGTACATGATGGAACTCGTCGATCAGGAACTCACGCCGTACGGTTTCGTCATCGGAAATCCGGTCGACGATAAACGACGTGGAGCGCATCTCAGTCTCGAGCACCCGGAAGCGGCACGGATCTGTAAAGCACTCAAGGAAAATCGAATCATCCCCGATTTCCGGGCACCGAACATCGTTCGTCTAGCACCCGTCGCGCTCTACAATACGTTTACCGATGTCTATGACGTCGTCGCGACACTCAAACGAATCATGAAAGATAAAGAATACGAACGTTTCGCGAATGAACGCGAAGTCGTTGCTTAAGGAGTACACTATGGAACAACCTACTGAACTACGGCGTGAACTCAAGACACGCCAACTCACGATGATTGCGATGGGCTGTGCGATCGGTACCGGTCTTTTCCTCGGAAGTGGGCTTGCAATCGGGCTTGCTGGTCCGAGCGTTCTGATCAGTTATGCGGTCGGCGCCTTCATCGTCCTACTTTTAATGGGCTGTCTGGCTGAAATGACAGTCGCCCATCCGACATCCGGCTCGTTCGGGACGATTGCAGAGCGTTATATTAGTCCCTACGCTGGTTTCCTCGTCCGCTATTCGTACTGGATTGCAAACGTCCTAGCGATTGGTGTTGAAGTCAGTGCGATTGCGATCTATATGAAATACTGGTTCCCGGACGTTCCCGGATTCGTCTGGATTCTCGTATTCGCTGCCGCGTTGATTTACATCAACGCAACGACAGTCAACACGTTCGCGACCTTCGAATACTGGTTCTCGGTCATTAAGATCAGTGCCATCTTGCTATTCATCCTGCTTGGTGCCTACTTGGTCATCGGTAGTCCAAGTCCTGAGATTGGTCCACAAAACTTCACGAATGATGGTGGTTTCATGCCATTCGGTTTCTCGGGTCTCTGGATTGCGATCTTCATCTCTCTGTTCAGCTTCCTCGGAACGGAATTGATTGCCGTAACCGCTGGTGAAGCGAAGGACCCGGACGTTGCCGTACCGAAAGCATTAAAAGCAACGGTCTTCCGTCTTTCGACGTTTTATGTCATCACGATTGCTTTGATGTTGATGATCGTCCCGTGGCAACAAGCAGGCGGTGTCGATCAAAGTCCCTTCGTTAAAGTAATGGAGATGCTATCGATTCCGTATGCAGGCGGCATCATGAACTTCATCATCCTGACGGCAGCACTGTCTGCGATGAACAGTCAACTGTATGCTTCGACACGGATGATGTATTCGTTATCGAAGGCAACATATGCGCCGAAAGTGTTTGGTCGTTTAAACCATAGAGGCGTGCCACTCTTCGCACTCGCCGTATCAACGATCGGGATTTTCCTTGCTGCGATCATCAGCAGTCAGTCGAGCGTCTCTTATCCGTTTATGATGGGGATTTCGATGTTCGGGGCAATTTTCACGTGGTTCATGATTTTCATCTCCCACCTCTACTTCCGTAAAGCGTGGGAACGCGAAGGCGGACGGACGTTACCGGTCCGGATGATGGGCTATCCGTATCTGACAGCTCTCGGTGCGTTGCTATTATTCGCACTCGTCCTGACGACGTGGTTCACGGATTTCCAAATCGTCTTGAAGTTTGGTGTACCGTGGTTAGTGTTCTTATCTATCGCCTATTTCTTCTGGAAACGGGCGCATCCGGAACAACCACAGACCGCTGAAAAACGAAAACTGAATTAACTCGATAAAGGGGATGAATGGGAATGACAAAGACAGATCCTACGTCTATTGAAGCATCGATTCAAACGGATTTTAAGAAAGATATGTCCTACGGGAATTATTTGCAACTAGATCCATTGCTTACGAGTCAACATCGCTTATCTGGGCATCATGACGAGATGCTGTTCATCATCATTCATCAAACGAGCGAACTCTGGATGAAGCTGATCCTGCATGAGATGCGTGCGGCGACTCAAGCGGTCGCAAACGATGATCTCGAATCATCCTTTAAGATGCTCGCACGCATCTCAAAGATTCAGCACCAATTGATTCAGTCGTGGAATGTTTTGTCGACCTTGACTCCTGCCGAGTATTTAGAATTCCGCGATTCACTCGGTCACTCATCTGGGTTCCAGTCCTATCAAAACCGACAAATCGAATTTGCGCTCGGCTTCAAGAACGAGCAGATGCTAAAAGTTTATGCGCATGACGAAACACTCTATCCGATGATGCTCGAAGACCTGAAGACACCAAGCATCTACGACGAAACGGTCCGAGCGATGGCGCGACATGGTCTACCAATCGACGAGTCTGTCCTCGAACGTGATGTCACGCAAGACTGGACGCCGAATGCAAGTGTCGAAGCAGCTTGGGCGACCGTCTATCGTGATGTTGAACAATACTGGGATTTGTATGAACTCGGTGAAAAACTACTCGATATCGGGAGCCAGCAGCAGATGTGGCGCTTTAACCATATGAGTACCGTCGAACGGATCATCGGACAAAAGCCAGGAACGGGCGGTTCTTCTGGCGTCAGTTATCTACGACGTGTGCTCGACCACCGATTCTTCCCGGAACTGTGGTCAGTCCGCACGACATTATGAGGAGGATGAAGCGATGACACGATGGATTGATGTTTCACAACCACTTGATCGCCACGTCACGACGTGGCCGGGAGATACACCGTTTGACGCGATATTGACATGGAATAAGGCAGACACCGGTTCCGTCAACGTCGGAAAGGTAACGATGAGTCTGCATACTGGCACTCATGTCGACGCGCCGTTTCATTTTGACGATGCCGGACAAAAAATCATCGACCTTGATCCGGATCTCTACATCGGACATGCGCGCGTCATTTACTTACCAGGTCGTACAGAAATAACAGCCGCTGATTTAGATGGCTTTGAGCTAAATGACGTCCAGCGCTTGATCATCAAAACGGATGGTTGGATCGACAAATCAACGTTCCCAGAAACGATTCCCGTCTTGACGCCAAGTCTTGCTGAACGTCTCGGGGAACTCGGGATTTCGCTGATTGGTCTCGACTTACCAAGCGTCGATGCGATCGATAGCAAGGAAATGCCGGCCCATCACGCACTGGCGCAGCATGGAGTCCATATCCTCGAAGGACTCGTCCTGGATGCGATCACGCCTGGTGATTACCACCTCAACGCCGTCCCACTTCCGCTCGTCGACGGCGACGGTAGTCCTGTTCGTGCCTTACTTCGTCCATACTAAAAAATCCGTACAGCAGAGCAT
>NZ_DF239008.1:2980599-3021278 GCF_000414195.2 Exiguobacterium sp. OS-77
ATCCGTACAGCAGAGCATCTGCTGTACGGATTTTTTGTTACTTAGGTAGTGGTTCGAACAAACTCGCTTCAATTTGACGAACGACATGTCCGAGAACCGCAAGCGATTGATCGACCTCGAATCCTTGATCCAAGGAATGATTGGCTCCTTCCATGACATCAATCGTCAGTTGCGAGGTGCGACACGTTTCAAGTGCCACTTCATCATAAAACTTATCGGCTGTCCCGATGACGAGGAGTCCAGCTTGCGACGAGGTGGCGATTTGTTCGGCCACTTCAGTCAGGACGGGTGTTAAGAAGACAAAGCGTGCTGTCTGTAGATTCGGCTTTGCAAGTAATGCCGCTAAAGGAATCGTTCCTAGTGACTTCGCAATAAACTGGACGTTTTCGTATGTATGCGTCGCCAGCACTTCTGAGACGACAGCGTCGACCCGGCGTGTCATGCAAGCATTCGATTCAGCGTCTGACATCGAAAATAGCTCTTCTGTCACATAGTGAATACAGATGACATCGATGCCTCGAGCTAGTAGCGCCATCCGGCTGTAGTAAAAGTAAGGATGGTCGTATAGGTACGATGCTCCCGAGATCAAGAAGCAGACCTGTTTGGACCCCATTTGAAAATGATCATATGAAACGGTCGTCTGATCGACGACGATGGATGATTGTTCGATATGCATGAAATCCCTCCACGTTTTTTCTAGACTTTACCATTTCAAAAGTAGACTGTCATGTCTTTTTCGGCTCTCGCTTATAAACTAAAAAAGGCGATGCACCACATTTGGTCTCCGCCAATCCTATATCTTTATCCAATCGGAGCAAAAACGGACTGTTCGACTTGTTTTAATTCATAGAACGCCCCTTGTCGCGTCATCAATTCGGCATACGTTCCGACTTCGATGACTTGACCTTGATCCATGACGATGATTTGATCCATCGCTTCAAGACCTGCTAACCGGTGGCTAACAAGGACAAGTGTCGCGTCCGCTGCCCGTGCGAACAGTCGATCGAGAATCATCTGTTCCGTCAAAGCATCGACGGAAGACGTTGGTTCGTCAAGCAAGTAAAGCGACGCTTCCCGCAAAAGCACACGCGCAATTGCTAAGCGTTGTTTTTCTCCTCCAGACAAGTTCTCGCCTTTTTCAAATACACGATCGTTTAATTCGAACGTCGTTAATCCGACATCATCGAGCGCTTGACGCATCGCCTCGTCCGTCGCTGCTTCGTTCGCGAGCAATAGATTATCGCGAAGCGTTCCATAAAAGTAATGATTCTGTTGCAGGACGACATTTGCGTGTTGCCACAGTCCTTCCGGATCAACCGTCTGACTCTCTTGACCAGCAATCGTTAATCCGTCTGTCGGATACATCCGTAACATCAATTGAAGTAACGTGGATTTCCCGGAACCACTCGCCCCGACGATCGCCGTTTTCTTGCCGGCAGGAATCGAGACGGTGACGTCACGTAAGACCGGACGCGGTGCATCAGGGAAAGTGAACGTCAACGCATTCGTTTCAAAGGATGGTGCCTGATCGAGAACAAACGTGTCATAAGTTGGCTCTTCTTGCTCGGTCACGACTTCATCGAGTCGTTTCGCAGCATGGCGGCTATCTTCAAAGAAGCCTGGTAAAATCGCCATCGGTGCCGCATTCTCGAAGACCGTCAGTGATGTCATGACGAGTAAGGCAAGGAAGACACCTTCTAGTTGTCCACTCGCGACGAGATAGGCACCGACACCAAGAACGAGCCAAGAGATGATCAGCGTCACCATCGTATTCAAAGCCAGGTTCGAGACGGCATGTAATCCATTCCGTTTTTCTTCTTCGACATATCGTTTCGCGACGGCATTCAGGTCCTGTTCTTTTTGATCAAGTTGCTGGTAAATCTTTAAGTCACGATAGCCTTGGAACAACTCTGTCACTTCTGTTGACAGATCACCACGGCGGACACGAACCGAACGTGCGAAACGTTGTTCGCGGTACGCGAACCAACCCGGAATCAAGAAACCGGTCAGAATCAAACCAAGTAATAGAATCCCGGCAATCGTCCACGAGAAGAAACTGACGAAAAAGATCGTACAGAAGAAGACCAGCAACAAGACGATCGGTGGATAGAGGACACGTAAAAACGTATTTTGCAGACTCTCGACGTCCCCGACGATCCGGGCAAGTAAATCCCCACTCCGGTATTTGCCGAAAATTCCTGGCGCGAGCGGCTCGAGTCTCCGGTAGAACGACGTCCGGATATCACTGAGGATCGTAAACGTCGCCCGGTGCGAATAATAACGTTCCGCATATCGACTGGCGGCACGTGTCAGACTCGAGATTTTTTGTAGCGCAATCAGGACGGCAAGCGTCTGGATCGGTGGCAACAAGGCTGCCTTTGAAATCAGGTAACCACTTGCTGCGAATAAACCGACCGCTGTCACTCCGGTGAGGACACCGAAGAAGATTGACCAGGCGATATCGCGTTTTTGATGCACCATCAACCGAAAGACTCCTAGTAGTTCCTTCATCGTGTTTCCTCCCCTCTCTGGACGCTGCGCATCCGAGCATATTCCGAATCACGTCCAAGCAGTTCATCGTGAGTGCCACGATCGACGATTCGTCCGCCATCGAGGACGACGATTTGATCTGAGCGCTCGATCGTATGCAGGCGGTGTGCGACAGTAATGACTGTCGCTGCTTGTCCAAGCTGTTCGATCGCTTGTTGAAGCAATCGCTCCGTTTTGACGTCGAGTCCTGTCGTCGGTTCATCAAAGACGATGACGTTCGGTCGTTTCAAGAACGCGCGTGCCAACGCAACGCGCTGTTTCTCGCCACCTGATAGACCACGTCCACCTTCTCCGATTACCGTGTCGATCCCTTTAGGTAACGTCGCAATCAGCTCCTCGAGCCCTGCTGCCTGCGCCGCCTCAAAAATCTCTTCCGGCGTCGCTTGACGGAGTTCACCGATCGCGATGTTTTCTGCCAGCGTTCCGGCATACAGATACGGATGCTGCGAGATGTAGCTCAACTGACGGAACCAGCTCGCTTCCTCCACCTGACTGCGATTAATCCCGTCGAGCAGAATCCGTCCTTCTTTTGGATCCGCGAGTCCGGCAATCAACTGTAAGACAGTCGACTTACCGGCACCACTGCGACCGATCAACGCCACCTTTTGATACGGTTCAATCGCAAGTGTCACGTCTTGTAAGGCAAAGCGTCCTTCTTGATACGTAAAATCAACTTCATCCAAGACGATTCGTGGTGGACGGTTCATCGCAAGTTCTGATTGACCGAAGGCAACAGGACGATCGTCTGCTGTTAGTTCGACTGCGATCTGTTTCGCTGCCGCGACACTACCGCGTCCCGTATGGAAGGCAGCTCCCATCTCTTTTAAGGCAAGATAGTATTCTGGTGCCAACACGAGCATCAAGAACGCCGGGATGAAGGTAATGCTTTGGAACAAAATCAAGCGCAGACTGACTTCAAGTGCGATCATTCCCATGCTGAGCATCGAGATGAACTCAAGCATCAACGACGACAAGAAGGCGAGCTTCAAGACCGTTAACGTCGCATCCCGGAAATCAAGACTACTTTTTTCGATGACGTCACGTTGTCGTTTCGCACGACCAAATAACTTCAAGGTCGTCAGTCCTTGCAACGTATCAAGGAACGTTCCCGAGAATGCCGTCATCTTCTCGAGTTGAGCATCCGCCCGCTTTTGCGTCATGATGCCGATGATGATGTAGAACAACGGAATGAACGGTGCCGTGATCATCATGACGAGACCAGTGATCCAGTCATAGCTGAATGCCGCGATCAAGACCATCAAGGGAACGATCGTCGTCTGGACGACTTTCGGCAAGTACTGACTGTAGTAGCTGTCCATCTCGTCTACAGCGTCGAGCAAGACACTGACCTTCTGTCCCGCTTGCCCTTGTAGCATCATCTCGACCGAACGACCTGTGTATTTCGCGACGAGTGCTTCCCGAAGCGCCTGCTTCATGTGTGCCGATAACGTCGTACCGAGACGACCGTTCCAATACGTCACGATGACCCGGAGCAACAGCATCCCGAGGACGACGAGTAGTAACGGAATGACGGCTTCAAACGGTTGTTCCTTCAAGAAAATCCGATCGACCGTCAACACGATGCCGTACGATTGACCGACGACCGCAACCCCCATTAGGAAAGCTGCAATAATGAATTGAATGAGAATACTGCGTGGAATCTGGACGATTCCTTTTAATGGATTCATATACAAACGTCCTTTCACAAAGTGTGAACGACTTTTAGTGAATATTTTCACATATCGTACATTTAGTATACCGAATCCGGAACGGGGATGCCATGCAGATGCTGTCGAAAAGGTGTGACGGTTTTGTGAGAGCATAAAACTCGACAATTCTTTCGAATGAAACTATTATGGATATACATTATCCACGTTTAACGAAAGGGGACTTCTTATGCAAATGAAAACCGGGGTCGAGCAATCCGTCTACGCGATGTTGCTTTTGACCTTCCTTCCGGATCGCGCTGTGTTGCCCGGTGAATTCATCAGCCAGCAACTTGGTGCCTCGCCGACTTATTTCCAAAAGCTCTTACGAAAACTCGTCCAGGCGAATCTGTTGTATTCCGTACCGGGTGTCAAAGGCGGCTTTCGCTTACGACGTCCGGCAGACGAAATTCAAATCTTTGACATTTATCAAGCGATCGAGGGCAAGCAGACGTTGTATGCGTCAAGCGGTGTCTTTGAGGATTTGATGGGAATTCAGGAACAGGAAATCGGTCTACTCTCGAATCTGATGACAGAGGCGGAAGAGGCGTGGCAATCGACGTTGAAGCGCGAATCGATTGGCTCGATCCGTCAAGCAATCGACGCCTCCTGTCCACCGGAGCATTTAGAACGGTTGCATGCGTTAATCACAGACCGGATGATGACACTTTAATGAACAGAAAGAGGTTTTTACTATGGTATTGAATCGTTATTTCGACTTATTCGACGCGTCACGCACAGATGAACAAGCTTTTGAGGATCTCGTTTCCTTATTCACGACAGACATCACGTTCGTCCTGAACGGACAACCAAAGCACGGCATCGACGCCTGGAAACAGTTCGTCTGTCATGTGTTCACGGCGAATCAGGATATTAAGCATATGTATGCAGGCTGGGAAGAAACAACACCCGGAACGTATGAAACACGCTGGGCAGTTTGCGGAAAACGGGCAGACGGTAGTGTCTTCACGCAAGACGGAAAAGATATCGCACGTCTCGATGAAAACGGACGGATCGCTTACCTGGAGAACGTTCCAGATGATCCGACGATGTTCCGTTCATAAGATGGCTTTTAAATAACGAAAACCTGTGTTCCGCGCAAGCAGAACACAGGTTTTTTGGTATTTAGCGTTTCATTACGAGTCGTTTCAACAAATAGCCTGTGATGACAAGTAATGATGCAATGGCGAAATAGACCATGTAGACCAACAAGTCTGGCGCAAATCGTGACACGATGTACGTCAATCCGACGACAGCCGTATAGAGCAATAGAAATAGACTGATGTGCTTCAACTTCGACACTCCCCTTTGAATCCTTCCCTCTTCTTTACAGAAATGACTGGAAGATGTTTCAAAGGACTGTCGTTGCTTCGTTTTATAGATTCTTCGCTTTGAATGTATCTCCGCCTTCGATCGTGCCGTTATCAAAGCCTTTTTGGAACCAACGTTCTCGTTGCGCCGATGTGCCGTGGGTGAAACTCTCCGGTACGACATATCCTTGTCCCTTCTCTTGTAACGTATCATCCCCGACAGCATTCGCTGCCGTCAACGCTTCTTCAAGATCGCCTTCTTCGAGCAAGTTTTCGCCTTGCGCATGATGCGCCCAGACGCCGGCATAATAATCGGCCTGTAGTTCGAATCGAACGAGGTACTTGTTGAACTTCTCCTCACTCATTTGCTCTCGAAGGGGCATGATCTCATCCGACTTTCCGAGTAACGTCTGGACGTGGTGTCCGACCTCGTGCGCAATGACATAAGCCATCGCAAAATCGCCCGGTGCCCCGTACTTCGTCTGTAGTTCGTCATAAAAGCTTAAATCGATGTATAATTTCTGATCACCGGGACAATAAAAGGGACCGACGGACTTCCCTGCTTGTCCGCAAGCCGAACTGACTTGATCCGTATATAAGACGAGCTTCGGTTCTTTATAGGTCTTACCATCTTCTTTGAATTCCTTCGTCCAGACCCGTTCCGTATCCGCTAAAACGACGGAGACGAAGTCCGCTGCTTCTTTTTCCTGTGCTGTTTCTTCGTACGTCGTATTTTGCTGATCCTCACCGGTTAAGTCTCCGAGTAACTCAGCTGGATTACCGCCCATCAAGGTGATGACGATCAGCAGGATGATTCCGACACCACCACCGATGCCGGCGATTCCTTTCCCACCCATTCCTCGCCGATCCTCAACGTTTGAACTCCGTTCTCTTCCCTTCCATTTCATGCGCTTTCCTCCTACTCGTTTCGTTGTAGGTCTTTACCCGAAAGCATTCGTCCGTAACGCTCCGTCTTAGGATGGACGTTCCTTCTCGTATTCATTGCTAAAATAAGTACATCCATTTCTAGGAATATCGCCCTCCTGTAGAGAAGAGTGTCAGCACGGATTTTCGCAGAAAGGAGTTGTCCGATGCACTCGTTCCGTCAACACCTCAAGAACTTCATGCATACGTACCGTAAGGACATCCTTGTCCTATCTGGTATGTTTGTATTCATCCTAATTTATAGCTTTCCGTTGTTTCGTTCCGGTATGGTGACGTTTAGCGATCTATCCTTCGGACTGTCCTCCCATCGCTACTTAGAAGAAATTTATGGGGCTTGGAACAACCGCTGGAGCACGACGACGCTTCTGAATGTCGCACGATTGCTCTACATCCTACCGTTTTATGTACTCAGTCTATTGTTTGGCTCATCCGGTCCCGTCTTGATCAAGTCATTCATCATCGGACTGTTGACGATCTCTGCTTTATCGATGTTCGCTTTTACGAAACGGCTCCACTCGGTTTATGTCTCGAAGCACTTTTCTTATCTCTCACTGATTGCCTTTGCGATTGCCGCGTTGTTTTATGCCTTGAACCCGTGGGTGATTACGCGGATTCAACATATCTATTTATTATGTGGCTATTCCGTCTTCCCTTACGCTTTGATGTTGTTCTTCAACATCTTCGACCCGAAGTTTCGCGAACAGCTCGATCCTGGTTTCCGTTTGTCTGATCGATTGAGTCGACGGACATGGATTGATATCACCGGACTATCGATCGTCTTTGCCTTCATGGCGGCGGGGATCCATTATTTCTTTTTCTCGCTGATCTATATGGGAATCATGGTCGGACTCATTTTCCTAAAGACAAGTTGGACGCGTCGCAAAGAACGGATTTGGTCGTCGTTACTGTGGTTTTATGTTCGGGCGACTTGTGCGTTTGGTCTCGTTTTTCTACTATTCAATGGATATTGGTTCTTGATGTACGTCGGCTCGATCCTGACTGGATCACAAGCTTCACAACACAATATCAATGTCTCTGATACGTTGATGTTGTTCAGCCGACACTCGAGCTGGACGAACGTTTTATTTTTAACGAGCTACTGGTGGCCGATGTTTGATTTGACGACGTTACCGCTGACGTTTTGGATTGCTGGCGCGATTACACTTTTACTCATCTTGCTAGGAGCCGTCGTCGCGTATCGGCAACCGATCCATCTGTTCTTTAGTCTGCTTGCGATTCCGCTGATCGTCTTTGCGACCGGTACCCATGAACAAGTTGCCGATGCGTTCGTCCTGTTCGTGACGAAGACACCGTTGATTGGTGCGATGTTCCGCGATCCGAATAAGCTAGTTGGTCTCTTGATGGTCAGTTACAGCTTGTTGCTCGCCGTCGGATTAAATGCCGTCTTTATCCGTGCGTCCCGGACGATTCCACTGAAGTTGTACCGGGGCGTCTCGATCGTCGGAACACTGATCGTCGTCGCCTGTTTTTTCCTCCCTTACCGGACTGTCTATATGGAAGGTTTTTATCATCCGGTCAAGATGCCTAAGGAGTACACGGCTATCCAAGAAGAGGTCGATGGGAAGTGGTTGCAATTCCCGATTGCGGACGAGATGACGCAACCGAGTACCGGCATCGCGACGCCACGCTGGAATCAAAATCCACGAAAAGGTGGCGAGATCAAGGCAACGGGTGACGTGCAAGTCTATACGTCGGCACACGATACCGTCTTCCATCACGAAGGAGCGTCACCGACGATTGGTTACATGATGACGTTCATGCAATATCTACTCGACACCGGTCGCTCGGAACAAGCCGGACAGATTGCGAAAGCATTCGGACTGAAACAATTCGCTTATCGGGATGAGTACACGGGGATGAAGGACCGACAAGACTTCAATCTAAAGGTTCTACAGGAACAACGTGATCTCGTACAAACGAAACAAGTCGGCTTGTTCACCTTGTTCGACTTGATTGCACCGCTTGATACCCGAACCGTACCACAATTGATTTTGACCCCTTATGGACTCGAACGGTCAATCAGTTATCCGACACTGGCTGGCTATAATCTTGGTCGTCAATCGATTTTGTATGCGACACAGGCACATCAGGATAGCCTCTCCTGGATGAAAAAGGGTGATATCGTCGAGATGATCGAGGAAAACGACCTTGTTCTCAGCCAAGTGCCGGACGAATACTACTGGAAACCGTTCGATGCGATTGATTCAGCCAATGCCTTCCTGAACTGGGGTAAGACGTTTCTCGCCAACAATGATTGGCGCTGGTATTTACGGACGCAAGGGATGACGAATCCGTCGTTTGACCTCGATTTTGGAGACGGGATCGGTCTCTCGTTTGCTTCCGCCCGGATTGACGCGCCGGTCTACAAATTGGACGGATTAAAGGCAAAACAGGTCGCCTCCTTTAATTCGATGCTTGAGGATGAGACATTCTTCAAAGCCGATAACCCAGACATCGTCGACTTATCTCCGAATCCGATGTCAAAAGATAATAACCTGCCTGTCCTTCATGCGGAAGTCGCGGAAGGCGACCCGAAATACATCTGGCAAGTCGCGAAATCCGGTAAGCTGCCGGCACGACCGAATAACGCCTACCGCTTTGATATCACAGCGAGCGGTCGTGGGGTCGACCGGCTCCACGTCAAGGTCCGGTTCTTTGATGAGAAGGATCGCGAGCTGAATCAAACGTATGTCGTCGCTCCGCGTGATTCCGGTGATGTCGATGCGATTCACTTGCAAGGTGAATATGTCACACCACGAAACGCAAAAACGATGCGGATTGATCTACTCAGCTTCCAGCGTCCTGAACGGAAAACGTATTGGTGGGTCCATGATATTAAAATATTCAGCTATGAGGATTATATGATTCCGAACACGTTTACGATGACGAAAGACTTGCCAGCCGGTCGTTACGCTGGGTTTGCCCGTGTGCTGCTGAACCAAAAAGGTGGACAACTGGATCTAACCTTCAATAAACGAGGCGTCACGATTCCAACTCGACAACGATCCGGTGCTAAACTCGCTTGGGTTCCGCTCGGTTCGTTTACGACGCCGAGCGGTCCTGCGACGCTCAGTGTGACGAACACGGAAGGCTTTAATGCGATCCAAAATATCGTTCTGATTCCGGAAGAAAAGCTGACTGCTTTACGAAAACGCGTCGACGATACACTTGCCTTCACGAAGACCTTGATGGTACTCGAGGCAGAGACCGGATTCGATTACACCGGTCACTTGCAGTCGGAACGAAACTATCCTGGACTAAGCTTTGGGAAAGGAATCGCTGCGCAACGGGGACGTTTACAGCGTTCAATCGATATTCGCGAAGCGACTGACTATCAACTCCAATTGATGTTAACTCCGCCACCAGGAAACGATGGTCGGATCACTGTCAAAATTCGAGACGGAAAACAGGTCGTCTTCGAACGCGCCTTGTCTCGTTCTGATATTCTAAATGGTCAAAAACATCAACAGCAGATCGGTAATCAGACGGTGACGTACGATCCGCTACATTTAGCGTTCCCGTACCGGATGACGGAGTTGAGTGACGTCTACCAAGCGTTATACGATGTGAAGTTATCCGATATCCCACTCGAGAATGGACGCTATCAGCTAGAACTATCCTATGCGAGCAAGGTGCCGTCACTCGTCGATTGGAAGGATCTACACAAGTTCGATCCAAACGAGATCGTCACCGACAAAGCTCTCGCCGCACCGGAAGCGGCAGCGAATTGTGCGACGTGTGTCTCGATTACGGATGATATGTTCGACGCGAGTGAGACTGAAGATGGCTACACGATTGATTACGAGCCGACCTGCTCGTGCGATTGGTATATATATGCCTCGCAAAAAATGAAGGTAAAACCGGATCACGAATATTTGATTCAGTTCGACGCTGTCAGCAAGAACGTCCGTCAACGACACCTCAAAGTGTATTACCTAGATAAAGATGATCGTGTCATCGGTACGGATTTCATCAATGAAGTCGAAGAAAAGAAAAAGAAGCAGTGGAACCATTACGAACAAATCGTCATTCCACCGAAGAAGACCGCCCGGATGCAACTGCATATCTGGACGCGCGGAAATGAGAAAAAGGCTGGGCAATTGCGTCTGAAGAATTTAGAAGTGTTACCGTACGATCAACTGATTCTAGTCGATCAACTCGTTCTCTCCGAGCAAAGCGGTACGCTGTTCGCAACAGAACCTGCCCGTGCGCTTGATGTCGATGCCTCACAGATGGGACGGGATATAAAAAGTGATGCACCACTCGGTCGCTTTACGGTCAATGATTCTCCAACACCGTTATTTAAGCTCCAGACAGATCAGGAAACGATGCGTGGTGACACGGCATTAAACGGCGTCAGTCAGTTATATCGTTCGAACGATAAGACGGCACATGTGACCGTCGTGCTGCGTCCGATTTATTACGCTGGACTGACCATTCTCGTCTTAGCGCTCCCACTTAGTATCTTGTTGATTTATTTCATGACAAGCAATCGTGGTCTGGCTGTGCAACAACGCCTATCGTCCGTGTTCAAGCAACGTCTTCCTCGTCTGAAACGAAACCAGAAATAGTGTATCGAAAAAGGACAATGGAGACCCCTCGGATCCCCATTGTCCTTTTCATTTGACCGGTACTTCGTCTTTCCGGTGGCGCTGATACAGGCTGACCATCGTCTTCAAGAACGCGACGGAATCCTTGACGAGATTGACATGCGATCCTTCGCGCTCGATGCAGGTCACGGGCTGTTGGTAGACCCGTAAGCGTTCTTTTTTCGCTGCATACATCAGCTCTAAATCAATTGCGAGACCACTCTCGACGTGTAGATAAGGCAACAGACGATGGACGACCCGTCGGTTGATGATCTTCAGACCGGTCTGCGAATCGGTCACCCCTTTTGGTAAGAAGAACCGTGTCAGATTTCGTTTTCCGAAGCTCATGAAACGCCGGACGGCTCCTCGATCTTCAATCGTCAAATCCTTCGTCCCGACGACGATGTCATAATATCCTTCCTGGGCGATCGTCAACAGCCGTGCGATGTCCTCAATCCGAAACGAGTTATCCGCATCGACGAAGACATAATAATCACTCGAGACGTTTTTCATTCCCTCGATGAACAGACCGGCCTTCCGTGTATTTCGTTCGACCTGGTGTACTTCTAGATATCCGACCGTGAATAACGTATCGGTCGCTTCCATGACGATCGAGCGATACTCCTGTAAGAGTGCTTTCGATCGATCTGATGAAGCATCATCAAAGAAATTGATCGAAGCGTGGATGTAGTCTTCGCTGATGAAGGTCGCAAGCGACTCTAAAAAATCTTTTACATAATTAAAACGTTTCTCTTCGTTAAATATTGGCAATATAAAGGCTATAGTATCCTTTAAAATGGGATATTCAGGATGGATGATATGCTGGATTTCAGCAAACAATTCATTCGGATATGCTGGGCGATAAGAAAACAGACGAAGCATCCCGTCTCCTTGAACCGTATGATACGGGAAATCTCCCTTTAAACGAATCGCTTCTTTAATCAACAGGATTTTAGATCGTGGACGTACAGCTCGAATCTGATTGGCGATCGCAATCTCCTCTTCACGCGTTTTATAGTCGACGACGTACAACAGAATCTCGTGTTCTTCCGCTTCTTGAATTTCAGTGCTGGCGATTTGTTCGAACGAGGCAGGACATCTACCAGGTTGTGTATAAAACAAAACTGGATAATAGGAAATCAATGATTCGTATGGAATATGCCGAGAGTGATCGGTAAAAACAGCAATATGTCCTTGACTCATAAGTTTCATCCTTTCCGTAAAACAGCTCTGACTGATGGGAGGTGGCTCCATGACAAGTTTCATTCAGCGACATGCCGTCCTGTTGATTTTTCCGATTCTCGATGTAGCGTTAAACCTCGTGAACTATGCCTATCATTTACTATTAGCTCGTGAGCTTTCTAGTGCCGTCTACGGATTACTAAATGCTTATCTAGCTTTCTTAGGTCTTCTACTCATCATCGGTGGCGCTTTACAATGGACTGTAACCCGGGACTACAGTCAACAGAAGACAAATGATTATCAAAAGCTCCGTTTTCGTATACTGGTGGTTACAGGATTCTTATTACTTATTTTACTTTATGCATTACCTTATTTCCTGCCGTTTACCAAAATAAACCTACTAATTGTTTATTTCATCATCGTGTTTCATATCCTTCTGTCTTTTCGCCGTGGTGTCTTACAAGCGACTGAACGCTTCTATGCCCTGAACCTTTCTTATTACATCGAATCCGTCGTCAAAGTTTTAGCCACATGGCTTTTGATTCAACAAACGGATGTCAGCTATGCATTGTTGTTCATTTTGGCTGGCATGATCGCGTCCTATCTATTAAGTCTGATACAAGTCACGTTCCCGGTTAGTAGCGGACGTATTCATACGAACGGACTCGTCCATATGATCCATACACAGGTCGTCATGACACTATTTTTCACTCTCGATAGTCTTCTCGTCACCCGTTACTTCCCGCAATTAGCCGGAGATTATTCCGTTGCCTTACGGTTTGGTCAACTCCTGTTGTTCGTTGCGTTATCACTCGCCCAATTGTTGTTGCCACGCTTAAGTCAAAAAAGTCAGGACGAAGCCTTTCTTCTTTGGGAGCGTCGCTTTTACCGCATCTTGTTAGGTGGACTCGCTCTTGCAGTTTTGGTGTACTGGACGATTGTTCCTTACCTGATTCCGATTTTATTCGGGAGCGGCTACGACATGGCAACCCATTACATCAAGTATATGGTTTTCGTTTATGTTGGTATCACTTTGATTCAATACGAGGCACTCGTCCAGTTTTCCCTACATCGAACTGGTTACTTGAAAGGCTATTGGCTGATTCTGATTCTGTTCGTCCTTGTCTTGACGACGTTTCACTCGACCGTCGAGATTTGGTTGCTCGCACAAGCAGGTGTCTTTTTACTTGGCGCCCTGATCTTACGTTTCACCTTACCTCGGCACCCCGATCCCGTGAAGGAGGCATAACATGAAACCCCATCTACTTTTTTTATCTTGGCGCGATATCAAACACCCGAAAGCAGGTGGCGCAGAAGTGTTCACACACGAGATGCTCCGACGTGTTAGTGACGACTATGAGATTACCCATTTTTCTCCCGCATTCGAAGGCGGACACGATGTCGAGTATTTAGACGGAATCACTTATATCCGGAGAGGTAATGCACTCTCTGTCATTCCGCTCGCCTTTTCTTATTATCAGTCGCATGCTGCGACGATTGATTTAGTCGTCGACCAGATGAACACGCATCACTTTTTCACACCCTTGTATGTTCCATTAGCGAAACGTGCCCTCTTCATTCATCAACTGACACGTGAAATCTGGCAAATCAATGTTCGTCCTCCATTTTCATACGTCGGTGAATGGACGGAGACACCACGTCTGCAGCTGTACCGGACCGGTCGCGCGTTGACGGTCAGTCAATCCACGGCAGACGACCTGCTTGCTGTTGGCTTCTCCAAGGACGACGTGACGATTCTCCCGGAAGGTCTCTCCTTTACCCCATGGAACGAAGAAGACTGGAAGCCAAAAGAAGTACATCCGACTTTTTTATACGCTGGACGGATGTCTGCCTATAAAGGAATCAATGATGCACTCCAAGCTTTCGTCATCGTCAAACGGGAGTACCCTGACGCTCGTTTCTGGGTCATTGGAAAAAAAGACGAGGCGTATATCACCGAGCACCTTCATCCAATCGTCCCGGAAGAGATGCGTGACGCCATCACCTATTTCGGATTCGTCAGTGAGGAAGAAAAGCTCGAACGGATGAGTCGCGCGACGGCGCTCCTGTTTCCTTCCAAACGAGAAGGTTGGGGTCTGACGGTCAGTGAAGCGGCAGCTGTCGGTACACCGACGATCGTCTATGACGCCCCTGGACTGCGTGACGCCGTCCAGTATGGCATGACTGGTTACATGGCCAAAAGTCAGACGCCGGGTGCACTCGCTGCCGAGATGCGGGCCTGCTTACGTGACTCGGAAGAATACGAAATGATTCAAGCAGCCGGTCATCGTTTCGCTCAGACCTTACACTGGGATCATACAGGTCAAGCGTTTCGAAACTGGTTGCAACGCGAATTAATACCCATCGCACTAAAGGAGGATTTTTCATGATTGGAATCGCTATGTCCACATACGAAAATGAAGCAATCATCATGGAAACGATCCGCTCCCTTCAGGCACAACAGGCTTCTTTCCTTTGTGTCATCGCGGATGATGGTTCGACCGATTCGACCGTCGCGACGATGCGTCAATTGACCGCAAATGATACGCGATTCGAATTGCTCGCGCTACCGCACGGTGAACGAGGTATCGCCCGCAAGACTGCGATTGATCGCTTAAAGCAACACGATGTCGAATTCCTCTATATCATTGATTCCGATATGGTACTTGAAGAGCAGTTATTGAAAAGCTGCCTCTTGTATCTCGAGGCACATGTAGAGGTCGGAGCACTCGTCATTCCCGAACGCGCGTACAGTGATTATGACAATTACTTCAGTCAAGTGAAGGTCTTTGAGCGTAACCTATTCAACATTCCGACGGATCAACTCGACACGCATACGATGGAAGCCGCTCGCTTCTGGCGACTCGAGGCGTACGTCGCTTCGGGCGAGATTGATCCGACGCAAATCAGTTTCGAAGAGACGCAGCCGACGATCCGTTATTTAGAACAAGGCGGAATCATTCGCCGTGCGACGTTCACTTACGTACACCACAACGAAAAGCAGGTCGAATTAAATGACCTGCTTCGAAAGAAACGCTATTACTTTGATGTCATGCCTGCGACGCTCGACGCAGAACAGGGTGGCTTCATGAAGGCCTTACGACGTTGGTATTTCTTCCGTCCTGTTCTCTATCATCAGGCTAACTTAAGGAAATACAGCCGTCATCCGCTGTTGACCGCTGGTGTCATCTACATGTACTTGCGTCTTAGCTTCATTGGTGTAGAGTCCCTCTTCTTCAAACGGGTTTCGTAAGACTGCCGGTCAGCGATTGATAGAGGATGTACGTTCCGAACTGTGTCGGAAATTCGAAGCGATGAATACCGTTCTGGTCTTCTAGAATCTGTTCATGATGATCAATCGTTAGGGCACGTTGACTAACGATTGATCCATCTTCGTAAAAGAGACAATACGGACGATTTGAATTGATTAACACATCGGTAAAATGTTGCCCCAGATTCCTTTTACGTTGTTTCGTTTCCACGACCTCATCTCCGATGCGCGTCATGATACTAAGAACTCGATCGTCAATTTTCAACGGTTTCGTCATCATCCGACTGACGTTTCCTGCGTTCACAGCTGCCAGCAACGTATGGACTTGCATATAGTCCGTCAAGACGATTTGTTTCGTTAACGGCGCCTGTTGTTTAGCAGCACGCAACAGCTCGACACCATCCATTTCTGGAAGTCGAAGTTCCGTCAGTAAGACATCAACGTCGGAATTGCTGAGTTGTTCCAATGCCTCTTCTCCTGATCCTGCTTCTTGTACGTCTTGTCCCGCTGCCAGTAGTTTACGACGTAAAATCCGTCGTGTCGGTTCATGTGAGTCAACTAATAGATAAAGTGCCATATGCTATCGCCTCCGTTTTAAAAAGAAAGGATGGTCGTCAATGTATATTCTTTTACTATCAGGTGGATCCGGAAAACGGCTTTGGCCGCTCTCGAACGATTTGAACTCGAAACAGTTCTTAAAAATCCTGGAAGATCGCGATGGCAATAAACAATCGATGATGGAACGCGTCTTTCAGCAGCTTCAGGAAGTCGGTCTGGACGACCGGACTGTCATTACGACGACGAGTTCACAAGTCGATGCAATCGAAAATCAGCTAGGCTTCCGTACTTCCATCATTCAAGAACCGTCACGTCGCGATACGTTCCCTGCGATCATGCTTGCGACAAGTTATCTCGCAGAACGAATTGATTTAGAAGAGACGATCATCATCATGCCGGTCGATCCTTACGTTGAACTATCGTTCTTTGAACGCTTCGAGCAACTGGACCAAGCCGTCCAAGAACATCCGGATGCACTTCATTTAATGGGGGTCGAGCCGTTACATCCGACATCAAAATATGGCTATATCATTCCGCAGACTTCCGAAAATGTGTCCATCGTCGATCGCTTCCAAGAGAAGCCGACTGTTGAAGTCGCGAGTGACTTAATCGAACAAGGTGCACTATGGAACTGTGGTGTCTTTGCCTGTCGCCTTGACTTCTTGATGCAGTGTCTAGAAGAACAAGCAGTGCCGACGACATTCGAGGCGCTCCACTCGAACTATGATGCATTAGAAAAGACGTCATTTGATTATGCGGTTGTTGAAAAGACCGATTCTTTATTCGTTCATCGGTATGATGGTTACTGGAAAGATCTCGGAACATGGAATACATTAACGGAGGAGATGCCGCATCCGCTTCATGGAAACGCCCGGATGCTCCATTCGAAAAATACGCATATCGTCAATGAATTACAGGTTCCGGTCCTTGGAATCGGACTTGATAACTTAATCGTGTCGGTGAGTCCAGATGGTGTCCTCGTTGCGTCCAAAGACGAGACACCTGCCTTAAAGGAATATTTGACGGATGACACTTTGCCACCACAATTTGAATGGAAACGCTGGGGCTATGCGACGATTTTACATCAACAGCAACTAGAGGACGGGCGTTATGCCGTGACCCGACGGCTGCATATCAAGGCGCATCAACAAATTAGTCATCATTATCATGCGCATACCGACTCGACATGGAGCATCTTACAAGGTCGCGCTGAGGCACTGATCGATGGTCAGTCACAGCAACTCGGACCAACTTCTGTCGTGCATATCCCACAAGGTATTCCGCATACGCTGACCACACTAGAAGATTTGATCATGATTGAAATTAAATACTCGATCGATTGGACGGAGCAAGATAACTATCCGCTCCCAACCTCGATTCGTTCCAAACCATGATGTTAGAAAGGGCACCTCCTATCGGTGCCCTTTCGTCTGCTCTAATCTAAAAACACTTCACTCGTCACGAATGTGACGGATCCCGCTATTTCGTAATCTCCCGCTCGACGCGGTACAAAGAATTGTTTTCCTTTCTGTAAGGGAATCACGCGATTCCCTTGCCGCGCTTCTCCTTTACCTTCGATGACAGTCAACAAACGAAAGACTGGATGATCATGTAATGTATATCGACCGATCACTTCATGACGGATCACCGTAAAGGAAGGTACTTGAAGCAACTTCGTCATTACACCCCCTTCCTTGATGATCGTCTCTGGTTGGTTCGTCCACGGCTCATCTGGAATCGTCGTGACAGCGATTGCCTTCTCAACGTGCAATTCTCTCGGTTTCCCGTCATCTCCTAATCTGTCGTAATCATATAGTCGATACGTTCGATCGCTCATCTGTTGAATCTCAAGAAGAACGATGCCTGGTCCTAGAGCGTGGATCGTACCACTCGGAATGTAATAGAATTCGCCAGGTTTAACTTTTTGATGCCGAAGTGACGTCTCCCAGTCCTTTTCTTGAGCGCACCGAAACAGGGCATCTCGTGATTGTAGATTGTGACCAAGAATGATTTCTGCCTCTGGTGCAGCCTCTAAGATATACCAGCACTCATTCTTGCCGTATGGTTCTCCTTCTAGCCGTCGTGCCTCCTCATCGTTCGGATGGACTTGAACGGATAAGTAGGCGGACGAGTCCAGAAATTTTACATGAAGCGGAAAGGCATCCAGCAGATAATCACCGAATAATTCTGTCCGTTTCGTTTGCCATAATTCATCTAGCGTCTTCCCCTGATCAGGTCCATCTAAGAAGTACGTCCGCCCACTCGCGTGAGCAGATGCTGTCCAACATTCTCCAATTTGTCCTTCTGGTAACTCAAACTGAAACAACGCCTCTAAACGTCGACCGCCCCAAATTCGTTCTTTGAAAATTGGTTGAATGGCATACATATCGACGCGGACTCCCGATAGACTAGGAGCGACGCTTCACCTCCATCTATACGTTTGGTTACCTCTTTATACCCATTTTTATGTCTATATTATCCAAATAAAACAGATTGAATCATAAAAAAACCAACTCTTAGTGCATCACTAGGAGTTGGTTTTCGTACAGTTTGCTAGCTCTTTTATTGTTCGAGATAATCGATGATCGTCTGCGGATCCACGCGTTTCGTATAATCCGATGATACTTCTGCGAAACGAATCACACCATCCGTATCAATGATGAACGTCGCCGGTTTCGGTAACTGCCAATCCTCATTTCCATTGTGCTTCGCTACATCGAGTCCCGATGCTTTGTAAATCTCAATCAAATAAGCTGGCAGGTCAAACACGAGATCAAATTGACGGGATACATGTAAATCAACGTCACTTAAGACAGGGAAACTTAACGCATTCTTGTTTGCTGTCTGTTCAGCAAAATCAGGTGTCTCTGGACTGATCGCAACGACGGTCGCTCCCAGCGCACGAATACGATCGATTTCCCGTTCATACGCGCGAAGTTCGAGATTGCAGTACGGACACCAGCCACCCCGGTAGAATGTTAAGATGACAGGACCTTGCTCGAGTAATGTCTCGATCGCCACAGGCTTGCCGGATACATCGGGTAACGTAAAGTGTGGAATCGTATCACCGACATCTAAACCTTTAGCAATACCAGAAGCAGCGAGTTCAGCTGTCGCTTCCGCCATCAACCGTTGTTTCTCAGCAGGTGCCTTTTGTCGGAATTCCGATTGATACTGTTTGATTTCTTCGAGTAATCGTGTCATGTGTTCTCCCCCTTTATTGCTGTATAGAATAACAGGGAGATTACTCGTTTGTCTCTTCTGACGACTCTTCTGCCTTCTTCCGGAATCGTTTCACGAACCCCATCAGTTGTTCCGGTGTCAGCTCAAGCTTATTCTCATAGACATATTTTGTTCCATATCCGAGTGCAAGGGTGGCGGTCGAAGCAACGCCCGCGGCAATGACGGCACCATACCCCGGAACGAGCTTCGCCATTTGCCGAAAGGCGGTTTTTCCGGAGTTTCCGACGATCGTCACGACAAGCAACTCCTTCGCACTCTCCTTGGATAACTGTCGTTCGTACAGATTCGATAACTTGAGCATCAAGCCGATTTGAATTGAAGTCAATGGAATGATATCAGCTCCCGGGAACGGGACGGCACCAATCGCACCTGCGGCTGTTCCGGCACCCACAATCCAGTTGTTGGCGATCTTCCCACGAACGGTCGGATCCATCTGGCGAACGAACACATTATCCTTGTCGAACTTTTTTAAGATATCGAGGACCTCCCGGCGGAGCCGATCGATGTTCGTTCCTTCTCGTGCTGATACGGGAATGATTTTGGGTCCTGGTAGTTTTTCTGCAATATGCTGGACGATCGTGTCGACATCATCCGTCGCATCCATCTTCGTGACGACGATCAAGACATTTTGGTTATGTTGATAGATTTTTCGAAAGTTCTTCGTCTCCGTCTCAGATAAGACAGTACCTGCCGCATTTAAAAAGTAAAGGATGACATCGGCACTTTGATAGTACGTCCACGTCGCTTCCGAGTTCTGTGTATTGGCATCATTCAATCCTGGTGTATCGACGAAGATGACTTTATCTTCCGGATGCTGCCTTACTTGATCAATCCGGACCGTTTCACCCGGGCGCGCCCCGACCGTTGCGACTTCACGACCAAGAATCGCGTTCAAAGTCGAAGATTTTCCCGCATTGACATCTCCGATCAAGGCAACCGTCACGTCCTGCTCCAGCGATTGATTGAAATCTCGTCGCTCCGATTCAAACGACTGATCAAAGATTTCCTCCAGTTTGCGTTTCCGCTTTTGCTGATTGGTCTCAAGTCCTTCACCAAAAAAATCATCCATTGTGATCCCTCCCCCTTCTTCTGCTGTCTGTCTTTTCCCGTTATCTCTTGCTTTCAACACAAAGAAGGCAAGGGAACATTGTGTCCACTTGCCGAATTTTAGAGATATGTGCTGCGTCGCTCAAGCAATACCGTATCGCGCCATCTGCCTCCGAGCCGACCAATTCGCTCCCGGCGACCGACTTCGCGAAAATCAAATCGTTCATGAAGGTGTAGACTCGCTTGATTTTCCGGAAAGACTTGCGATTGTAAGGTCCAGATCCCGGCTGCTTCACTTGCTTGAATGACATCTTCCATCAAGCGTGTGCCGACACCTTTACCGCGTGCTTCTTCCGCGATATAGAGGCTGATTTCAGCGACACCGGCGTATGCCGGAATCGAAGAGAATGGACTTAACGCGACCCAGCCGAGCAGTTGCTCGTCTTCCATCGCAACGAGGCGGCTGTGTGCGTGGTGATGCTTCGTCCATTCTTCGTACGGTAATGCTTCCGTGCGAAACGTCGCGTTCTCCATCTTTATTCCTTGTTCGTAGATCCGGACGACTTCTGGATAATCCGATTCTTTCATTAGTCGAATGTGCATGGTGTCTCCTCTATTCGTTCATCATCTCATCAAGTTTTATACTTCTAATCGCACCGCCATTTCCCGACCGAATCGATCCCCGTGATCGATGAAGCCGAGACTTGCATACAGACGGTGTGCCGCCTGATTATCCGGCCGATAGCCGACGACGATTCGTTTCGCTGCAGGTAACACGCGCATCTCGTCAATTACGGCTTGCATCGCCAATCGTCCGATTCCGTTCCCTTGCTGCGCTTGATCGATCATGATGCGGTAAATCCAGTAGCCGTTGAGTTCTTCTAGCTCCGTGTTGTACATCACAAAACCAACGACGGCTTCACCTGCAATGATCGCCCGAAGGACAAGGCTAGGTTCGAACTTCGCTTGCGCGATCGAGTAGACATTCGCTTCCATGAAGTCTTGCTGTTCTGCTGTCAGTGTCAGCTCACAACACGCTTCCCAGTTTTCTGCTGTTACCGGTACAAGTTGAATCATGTTCATTTCCCCTTTTAGTTAGACGGGAGTTCCCTCCAGCGTCTGTTGATCACATCGTTGCACAGTGATCGCCCCCTTTCCTTCTCTCTCCTATCGGTTGGTTTAATTCATTGTTGAAGAACTGCTGCGTTTTCAAGCACCGCAGGTAGTTCGGCTAACGACGTAATCGTAAACGTCGGCTTGATATCCGTCGCTGATTTTCCTTCTGGATTAAACCAACATGTTGCGATACCGGCTTGATTGCCACCTGCGATATCAGCTGACAAGGAATCCCCGACGATGATCGTTCGCGCTGGGTCGAATTGCGGAATTCGCGCAAACACATGATTGAAGAATCCTGCCATCGGCTTTTGAAAACCCGTCTCCTCTGAAACGAAAATCCCTTCAAAGAAGTCCGTTAATTCGGCGCCCTCGAGCCGTGCGCGTTGCGTCTTCGAGATACCATTCGTGACGACGTACATCGTGACGTTTCCTGCTAGCTGCTCAAGCAGCGCCGTCGCACCCGGAATCAATTCTGTTCCTTGTGCGAGATAGCCGCGATACGTTTCGTCAACTTCTCGTCCGTCGACCGTCCGTCCTTCTTCCGCGAAGAACGTCACGAACCGTGAGTGAATGACTTCCTCGCGTGTCACCTCACCTCGTTCGAGTGCTTTCCAAAGCGCTTGATTGAGTGTTTTATAGCGCGCTTCTCGCTCCGGTGTCCACTGCAAATCTTGTTGCTCGAGCAGGCGGCGAAAGGCAATCCGTTCCGTCGCTTCAAAATCGAGTAATGTATGGTCAATATCGAATAATACCGTCGTGTAAAACATAGTCAAGCTCCTTTTCGTACGTGTTGTACAGTCGTTGTTTTGCCACCTAGTTGAAATAATAGCACGCCACCACCAATCAATAGCACGCCGAGTGCTTTCGTCCACGTAAACGGAACGGTCTGTAAACCAAACCAGCCGAGCGTATCCCAGAGTAAGGCAAACAGGATTTGTGATACCATGACGATCGAAATCGCTCGACTCGGTCCGAGTTGTTGAACGCCTTGCGTCACACAGAGGACGACACCGACACCAATGATCCCGCTGAACCAAAACCAGGTTTGTGCCTCTTTTAGTGCAAACAGTTGTGATCCTTCGACGATCAAACCAATCGTCAGTGAAGCGAGGAACCCGAGTCCAAGGACTAACGTTGTCGTCGCCCAAGCGCCGACGTGTTCTTTGACTTTTGCGTTAAACGTATTTTGAATACAGACGAGCATGCCCCCACAAAGGGCAAGAATGATTCCTGTAACCATATCACACCTCTTTCATTCGTAAATGCTTTCTCCAACGCGCTCCATCAATCCGTCTCGATCAATGATTTCAATCGTATGCTGCGTCCGGCGAATCAACCCATCATCGACGAACTGGCGTAAGACACGATTGACATGACGATAACTCGTCCCGATCAAATCTGCCGCATCGACGAGTTCCTTACTCGCAAAAGCATCCGTATTAGGTGTCATCGACAGCAAATAACTGGCGAGCCGAACTTCAACCGGGTACAACAGATTGAAGCTGAGCGTATGCGATTTTAATTCAAACTTTTTCGTGATCGTCTCGAGTAAAAATAATAAAAAGGCAGAATGATGGACACGTGCTTCTTCCAAATCCGGATAGGCAATGCGTAAGACGGTCACTGGTGTCACTGCCTCGACCGTGTTCATCAAATCAATCTTTCGGACGAACTCAATATCACCGACGAGATCAAACGGATGCTTGAAGGACAACACGAGACGTTTCCCCGTTGCCGACATATGCGTGATCTTCAATTTCCCTTCGACGAGCAGGTAGAGTTCATGCGCAACATCGCCTTGTCGGCATAAAGCCTCACCCGGTGCGAACGTCTGGATGTGCATCGCCTTGCGTAGTGATGCATCAAAGACATGCATTAACTGATACCGTTCCAAATAGGTCACAATGTCCGTCACTTCTTCTCCTCCTTAGCTCTTTAAGATGAAGATGCCTGCTACCATCATCAAGATGCCGATGATCTGCGGACCCCGCAGTCGACGTTTCATGACGCCGAACCAGCCTCTTCCGTCAATCCAGAGTGCCAGCGCTAATTGCGCCAATAAAAAGAGCGAAATCGTCAAAGTCACGCCCATCCGGTGGACAGCCGTCATGTTGCTGAATAATATGATCGCCGCAAAGGCTCCCCCTGCCAGATAGAGTGGTTTGACACATCGCATCGCTGAAAAACTGCGATCCCGTAAGACGATTGCTAAAAGGATCGCAACGATGAACCCAGTCATCTGAGTGATCGTCGCCGCTTGCCACGTCCCGATCGTTTGACTGATCCGGGCATTGGCGACACTTTGGAGCGTCAAGAAAAAGCCACCAGCAATCGCAAATAAGACACCACGCATGTGCATACTCCTCTCTTGTTCCATGATACTTTCATTTAACGAGAGTCCTTCTGATTTGAACAGGACATTTGTCCTGAGATGTGAATAAGTTCATGCTTCATGATAACTGAAAAAAATTCATACAAAGCCAAATGCATCAAAAAAAAAGCGATTCTTCTCAGCAAGAGAACAATCGCTTTTGGTGTAAATGATTTATGCTTCTTCTTCCAATCGTTTAATTGCTTCATCTAGTTGTTCCTGATCCTCTTCCGACAACTTCGGATATTGCGGATCAATTTCTTTCAGGACCTCATTCATGACTTCAGTAACGATATAACGCGAATACCATTCGTCATCTGCCGGCAAGATGTACCACGGTGCATACGATGTCGACGTCGCCGAGACAAGCTCAGCAAAAATCTCATGGTATTCGTCCCAGTGCTTGCGTTCTTCAATATCACTGAACGAGAATTCGAAGTTTTTCGTTGGATCCTTCAGACGAGTCAACAATCGTTGCCGTTGCTCCTCTTTTGAGACGTGGAACAAAAACTTGACGACCCGGAAGCCGTTCTCGACGAGATAGCGTTCAAAGTCATTGATTTGGCGATAGCGCATCTGCCACACATCCCCGTCATCCGGCTTTTCTTCCTCCTCGAGCAAATCATGGATTCGTGGCGCAATGACTTCCTCATAATAGGAGCGGTTCAAGATACCGACTTCCCCTTTTTCCGGTAGTCCTTCGTGGATCCGCCATAGATAGTCATGTTTTTGCTCCGTATCCGACGGTTTTTTGACGGAAATCGTCCGGAGTCCTTGTGCGTTCAAGTTAGAAAAGATGTAGCTGATTGCCTCATCCTTCCCCGCTGCATCAATCGCTTGCAGGATGACGAGGACGCCGTTCTTCTCTTCGGCATGTAAACGCCAGTGTAACTCTTGTAACGTCTCGACACTTTTCGGAATCCGCTTCTCTCGCAATTCCGCTTCCGAAATCTCATGTTTTTCTGATGTCGGGTAATTCGAAAACGAGACTTGCTCGCCTTCCTTGACACGATAGGATGACAGTTTCATGGTAGGGCTCCTCCTTTAATTGCTTCTAAAGGGGATTTACCCTACTCGTTCATCCTGAAAACGTTCAGATGAACTTATCTTTTCAAAAGGAGACGGACTCCCTCTTCTAGCGTCGTCACAGGACGACCGAGTAATTGTTTAAAATCAGTACTTTCCACCGCAAGGGTTCCGGCTGCGATATCTGCCTGGATACCCGTCAACATTGGAATCAAGAAGTCAGGTAAGCCAGCTGCTTGCATCCGCTCGCCATAGGTCGCGCTATCTACTTCATCTACAGCGACCAATCGGTTAAGTACTGTTCCGACTGCATTCGCGAGTTCTGCTTGTGTATGCAACGGACCTGATAGTTCATAGATCGCTTTTGGATGCTCGAGCGTCAGTCCCATCGCAATCGCTAGCGCATACTCCTCTTGTAACGCCCATCCGACTTTGCCTTCACCTGCTGCTGTTAACCAGTCTGCACCTTGTGCGACGGCATCCATCGTTCCGAGTTCATTTTCGAGATACCAGTTGTTGCGGAAAAAGACATACGGGATACCTGTCGCTTGAATCGCTTCTTCTGTGACCCGATGTGTTCGCGCAAGTCCGTTCGTGCTCTGTGCCGCATTGGCGATACTCGTATAACCGATCAGCTTGACGCCTGCCGCTTGTGCTGCCGTGACAGCGGCTTGATGTTGCCGGATCCGTGTTGCTTCTTCACCGTCCGTCGAGATGATCAGCAGACGATCGATGCCTTGAAACGCGTGTCCGAGTGTTTCCGGCTGATCGAAATCACCATGCCGGACGTCGATTCCTTGCGCTGCAAGCGACGCTGCTTTTTCAACGTCACGGACACTAACCGCTACATGTTCGTTGCCGACTTGTTCACTGAGATGTTGCACGATGCGCGCACCTAATTTTCCGGTTGCGCCTGTAATTAACCATTTCATGATGAAACCACTCCTTTAAAGTTTGATGTTGTTCTTCATGATACGCCAGGTGATACACTAAAAAAAGTAGGCACTTATCTGAAACTAGGTCCCTCAAAACGAACCAATGGGAGAGGATGAACGTGGCTGTATTCGATTCAACGACCAATCAACGGACGGCTTGCCCGGTCACTCGGGTCCAACAGATGGTCGCTGGCAAATGGAAGATCATCTTGCTGTGGCACCTGACACACGGGACGCATCGTTTTCATGAACTGCAACAATTAACAGGTATCTCTAAAGGAACATTAACGCGTCAGCTTCGCGAGCTCGCGGCGGATGGTTTGATTCAACGACACGTCTTTGGCGAAGTTCCTCCTCGCGTTGAATATTCACTGACGGATGCCGGACATAGTTTTTTACCGATTCTTGACCAAATGGCAGCTTGGAGTGAGCAACACTTCCAGGGGGAATGATCGTGAGTAACAAAAAAACATGCGCTTCTTCTCGATTCAGAAAAGAAGTGCATGTTGTCGTTCATTCCGTCGCTGTCACCGTCTGACGTAAGTGGGTATCAATCGCCTCTGCGACGCGTAATCCGGAGATGACAGCACTCTCGACGCGCGTCCGCCCTGACGCATCATCGGCTTCAAGGAACGCATCCCCGGCAAGCCAAAGCGGATGTGCCGCTAGTTTCAAATGCGGTGTCCGGTAAACCGCACGTGCCTGAGCGTAACGCCAACGTTTGAGCTGACGCGAAACAATCGTCACCGGTCCGAGTTGCTGTTGTAACAGCCGCTCGACTTCAGCGAGTGTCTCTTCTTCCGGACGCTCGTACCAGTCTTCACTGAAGCGGGCTGTCATATAGACGCTCAAGAGTGTCGTCTTCGAAATCTGCTTCTCGGCATTATTGACGAGTTTTAACATCCCATCGACGAGTTGTTCGTCTTGTAGGCCGACTTCCCCGATCGTCAGTCGCTCCTTGATTTCAAACAGACCCACGAATGTCGGCTCGAACGTCACTTGGCGCAACTGCTCATGATCGTCATCTCCAAGCGCCAGATCAGAAGACTGCAACAGTTCATATGCTTGCGGCACAGGCGCCGTCACGAGTAAGGCATCATACGTACCTTGATGATCCGTCGCTTGTGTGACGAGTTCGTCCTCTGTTGCCGTAATATGCGTGACCTGTTCATTCAACTGGACGGGAATCCCTCGACCAATCGCTTGTACGAGTTGATTCATGCCGTTCGTCGCGACATAGCGTGGAAAATCCGTTCCGAACCACTTACGAACCCACCCTTTCTCAAGCCATTCGTCGACTTCGCGTTCCAACTCTTCCGTCCGAACCGTGAAGAAGACGGCACCATGATCCGCTGTTCCTTGATCAATCCGACGAGTTGCCATTCGCCCCCCGACGCTCTGGCTTTTTTCGATGATTTCAACAGCATGTCCTGCTGCCTGCAATTGACGTGCCGCAAAGATTCCGGCGAGTCCACCACCGATGATTCCGATTCGTTTCCCTGTCATCTCGCTTCCCCCTCATATTCCTCATTTCCCTAAGTATAGAGGTTTCTTCCAAGACATGGGTGAATCAATACCCGTCCGATATGCTCGTCGTCTGTAATTCCTGCTCGATGAGCATGATGTTCTCCTCAAAGAACGCCCGGTGCTCTTCTAGTCCACGTTTGATACACCACCCAACGGCCGTGAGTGCTTCCCACAAACGATAGTATGCTAGATACGTCTCGATCGGCACGTCTGGGTGTAACATCGCGTATCCTTCTTGAAATGCCGTGACGTAAATGGAACCGAACGTATTGAGATTACGGACGATCTTCGTGAAGTCCATCTCGACGGCCCCGTAGCGGGTCGTCTCGAAATCGATCACCCCTGTGACTTGATCACCTACCGTCAGTAAATTTGCTAGGCGGAAGTCACAATGTGTGGCAACGGGACGTGAAGGCTCCGGTAACGACTGTTCTCGTCTGACTAACTCTGTTTGGATGTTCTCTAAAAAAACCGGATCGAGTTCGGTCGTGATGAACGGCATGAATCCATCGAGTTTTTCATTCCGGAAGCGTCGCCAGTCCTGAACCGGATAGGCATAAAATCCATCTTCCGTATACTCGCCGTAAGCTTCTCCTGTACACGTATGCAGCATTGCGAGCGTTCGACCAATTTCGTACGCCAATTTTTTAGTCATCGTGATCGGTGCCTGTCCCGGTAAGGCAGCAAGTACGAACGCCCCTGTCGTCTGCCCGGGAGCTGCTTCAGCTAAGATGTGCGGCACGGGTACAAATCGTTCTAGTGCATGAATCCAGCCACGTTCCCGGTACCACTTTTCAGCCGTATACGGGCGCTTTAAGAAAACGACCTGACCATCCGTTAGGACGAGACGATCGACTTCAGAACTATACGATTCGTCGACAGTCGCGCATGCTGCGACGTCGAGTTGAAAATGTTCAATCCATGCGTCTCGTGTCATTCTGTCGTCCCCACTATTTTCTGTAGCGTTTCACCTGGTAGACCGTCAATCGGTCCAACATAGGTCGATTCAAAACCTAATCCGATCAAAATACGGCGCGATGCCTCATGCGCTGGATCAATCGTTGCCGTGACGACCTGTAGCTCTTCTTCTGTCGCTAACTGTAAGAGACGCTCTGCAATCGCTGTGCCGTATCCGCGTCCCCACTGATCGGGTAACAGCATGTAACCGAGCTCTGCTTCAAACGGTTGCGTTTGACTCCGGGTCATGTGCCCGATTCCAATCCATGTCTCTTCGGTATAAATCAGATACGATCCGAGTCGGTCGTGCTGCTGTTGTTCAAGGATTCGGTCAAAGCGTTGTTTCGTTTCCGTATCTGTTAATGCCTGTTCCGTGATGTAACGCATGACACGTTCGTTTTGGACGAGCGTCGCGTAGCGATCGTAATCGGACGCTGTTATTTTTCGTAATTCAATCATCTTATTCTCCTCTTCATGTCCGGTAGTCATTGTGGGTTGGGGTGAAGACATCTTCCGTTGACGGACGAACAATCGCAAAGTGCTCGACGTTATAATGACCGTGCAAGACTTGATTGTGGTGGGCGATCATTTGCTCCGGCGTCAGGACATCGGAGCCGTTCGTCGTATGCCCGTCGGCGACGAGTGTGACATCAAAGCCGTGCACCGTCGCACTGCGCACCGCGGTATCGATGCAGTGTTCCGTCTTACAGCCTAAAACGATCAGATGTTCAATCGATGCTTGGCGTAGATGATCGAGCAAGGGTGTATCATGGAACGCATTCGTCGCCGCTTTATCGAACGTGACACTGGACGCTGGAACGGGAATCGAGTCATGGACTGCAAACCCAGGTCCTGTTCCGCCAGCGACGTCCAAATCCCGAATGAAGACGACCGGAACGTTTCGTTCGTCTGCTTCAAGCACGACCGCTTCGATGACGTGCGCGACTTGCTCTTTTAAGTATACCGATCGTTCTTCTGTGTTTCCGTCGACGAGTTCCTGTTGAAAATCAATCACTAGGACTGCTTGTTTCATCGTCATGTTCCTCCTTGTAAAATCGACTGCTTGTTTCCTTCCCGTTCATCTGAATGATTTCCTGCTCTTGACGGGCGTGAAACTTTTTAGCTGTTGGATTCGTTAAGAAGAAGGAAAGGATGTGTCTGGATGATTTGGTTTGGCGTCATCTTCTTATGTGTGCTTCTCGTCAATCTGACACTGGAGAAACTGATCATGAACCGGACGATGACAGGTAGTTGGTTCGTACGCAACTTACTCATTTGTCTCGGGATCACTCTATTACTATTCGGAATCGAACGTTATGTCATATCCGGGTTCTAAAAAAGCAGGTAGCGATTTTCGCTACCTGCTTTTTTAGTTAATAGACTTCGTAATTTTGCCCTGTCTGTGCCCCTTCGACACTCTTTTCGAACGCCGTCGCGACACGTGACGCCGGAACGGCTTCAAAACCACGGAAGAAGGGTCCGTACTTTTCAAGCGACTCGATCAGTACGTTCGGACTGACACTGTTGATCCGAATACCTCGTGGCATCTCGATCGCTGCTGCGTGAACGAACGCTTTGACCCCACCGTTCGCAAGCGCAGCGGATGCGCCTTGGCGAATCGGATCGTCCATCATGATGCCGGTCGTCAGCGTAAAGCTTCCCCCGTCTCGTACTGACTCTAAACCAAGCAAGACAAGATTGACCTGACCTTTTAGTTTACTGTCGATTCCGATTTGATTAAGCTCCGGTGTTAAGTCCGTCAATGGACCGAAATGAGCACCACCTGTGGCACTGATGACGGCATCAACAGAACCGACTGTTTCATACATCGCCCGAATACTTTCCTCTGATGTGATGTCGACTTGTACATCCGCTCCGCTTCGTCCGGCACGAATGATGTCATGCCGCCCACTCAGCCGTTCGACGACTGCCTGCCCAATCGTTCCGCTTGCTCCTACTACTAAAATTCGCATGATCCCTTCCCCTTTCACGTCTAGCTTACCTATCTAGCCTACTGCACAGCAGCTGATGGTTTCAAGGAATCTACCGGATGCGTCTTCAAGAAGATAAGGATTTCTTCGAACAAACGTTGTTTATCCCGATCGAGCGTCAGTAAATGTTTACTGTTCGGAAGAAGAACCTTTTTCTGATCTCGGCTCGGCACTGTCGTTTCGATTCGCTCGAGACTTGCATGATAGACGGCATCATCTAAGGCACCAAGGAATAGAGCGATGGGTTGCGTGATCTTCGGCAAGACAACTCCCGTGTCGAGGATGAACTGTTGCAGTGCCCGTAAGTCTTTTTCCGGGCGTGGAAAATGACGGTCGACAAAATCTAAGATCCACTCTGGCGAACGATCGTCAAATTGAAAATACCGTTCCGTATACCGACGGACGCGGTGCTCAAGTCCGGCAATCGTCCGATCAAGAATCGGCGTCGAGAGTAAGATGAGTCCAGCGCATCCTGACTGTTCTGCTAGTCGAAGTGCCATTACTCCACCGAGTGATTGTCCGATCAAAAAGATGTCTTTGTGTCCTCGATCTTGTAAAAACGCGAGTCCGACTTGCGCGGACTGCCAGACGTCTTCGATCGTCGTCTCAAACAAGCGCTCCGGCGATTCCCCGTGCCCGGCGTAATTGGGCGCGTAACAGGTATAGCCGGCTGCATGTAAAAAACGAGCGAGTCCCCGCATCTCATTCGCACTTCCAGTAAAACTATGTAACAACAAAACAGCAGGTCCGGGTCCTTCTAAGTACAGATCCTTTGATTTCGTAATCAAGTGCGCCCCTCCTTTTCATCTCTTCACACTTCCTCCACCGAAGCATCCTCCCGTAACGACTCTATAATCCGAAAGCCTGGGTAGTTCGCTTCGGATCGTCGTTCGCCACTTGACCGATAATAAGCACTCCAGTAACTGATCATCCGGTCTTCGATTCGCTTCATGTATGCCGGATCATCCTCGACGAATCGCCGCTTCACTTCCGGATCCCATTGCTCGATTGCGGGTACGATGATGTCGACGATGTCACGGACGTATTCACTAGCAAGTTCGATGATATAGGCAAGAACCCATCCGTCGTGTGGATGGTTTTTAAGTAACTGCTG
The DNA here is from genome assembly GCF_000414195.2 of Exiguobacterium sp. OS-77. Classification (NCBI taxonomy): domain Bacteria; kingdom Bacillati; phylum Bacillota; class Bacilli; order Caryophanales; genus Exiguobacterium; species Exiguobacterium sp. OS-77. Next base: position 3,012,062 of record NZ_DF239008.1, read on the forward strand.
AAGATACTGCTCACGAACATGACCATCATGGTGACGGGTGTAAAGGCAATATAAAATCGTCTGCTGAGTCGACGTCAGTTGCTTGATCCGCTCCGAGTCGATTTCTGATAAATACAAACGCATCGGAATCTGTATGTGTTCCTGTTCTATATTTACTTCGATCGCCCCTGGTGATAATCGTGTCCATCCAAACGGTAGACATGCTTTAACGACCCGAACGTCCTGTTCATATCTCTTAGGAAATGCGGTGATCCAGCGGTTCATCTCGTTCTCCTCCTAATATAAAAACTCCAAACGACAGACGCTTACACGCCTGTCATTTGGAGTCGATTTGTTTCCTTATTCAACCGTTACCGACTTCGCCAAGTTACGTGGCTTATCGACGTCACAGTCGCGACCGAGTGCCGCGTAGTATGAGATTAATTGAAGTGGTAAGACCGACAAGAGTGGTGACAAGAGTGGCTCGACTGCTGGAATGACGAATGCATCTGTTGGCAATTCAAGACCTTCTGCTGCGATGACACACGCATTTGCCCCACGTGCGACGACTTCCTTGATATTCCCACGGTTGTTGAGATGAACGTGTGGTTGTGTCACGAGCGCGATGACCGGTGTGTTGTCTTCAATCAAAGCGATCGGACCGTGCTTAAGCTCTCCACCCGCGTATCCTTCTGCTTGGATATACGAGATCTCTTTGAGTTTCAATGCACCTTCCATCCCGACGTATGCATCTTGTCCACGACCGATGAAGAACGCATTGCGTGACTCAGACAAGTATTCTGTCGCGATTTCTTGGAAGCGATCTTTTTGAGACATGACCGACTCCATCGCACTTGAGATTTTACCGAGTTCTTTCATGAGATCGAAGTTGACGGCAACCCCTTTTGCTTGAGCAAGGTCAAACGCAAGGACAGCGAGAACAGCGATTTGAGCTGTATACGCTTTTGTTGAAGCAACGGCGATTTCTGGACCCGCGTGGAGCAACAATGTTGCGTTTGCTTCACGTGACAATGTTGATCCTGGAACGTTAGTGATCGTCAGTGCCGGGTGACCAAGTTTCTTCGCTTCGACGAGAACGGCACGACTATCCGCTGTTTCACCTGATTGTGAAAGGAAGAGGAAGAGCGGTTTCTCTGTCAATAATGGCATGTTGTATCCGAACTCAGAAGAGATGTGCACTTCTGTCGGGATGCCTGCGATTTGTTCGATCAACTGTTTTCCGATCAAACCAGCATGGTAGCTTGTTCCGCAACCAATGATATAGACACGGTCACGACCGAGTACGAGATCACGGACTGATTGATCGAGTGTGATGTCGCCTGCTTCGTTTTGATATTTTTGAACGATGTTCCGGATGACTGCTGGTTGCTCATCCATCTCTTTGAGCATATAGTGCGCGTACGTTCCTTTTTCGATATCTGATGCATCGATTTCAGCCGTGTACGCTTCACGCTCTTGGACGTTCCCGTCGAGATCTTGGATCGTCACGCTATCACGCGTCAAGATGATCATCTCACCATCATGCAACTCAACGAATTGATCCGTTACTTGCAACATTGCCATTGCGTCTGAAGCGACGACGTTGAACGTACCGTCACCGAGACCAACGAGAAGTGGTGATTTGTTTTTCGCGACGTATAAGACGTCCGGGTTTTCTGCATCGATCAATGCGAGCGCATACGAACCATGCAAGACGCGGAGTGTTTGACGGAATGCTTCCGCGACGTCGCCTGTCTCGTTGAAGTTCTTTTCGATCATCTGAACGATGACTTCTGTATCCGTGTCGCTCAGGAGATCGACGTTCAATTCTGCTTTCAACTGCTCATCGTTCTCGATGACACCGTTGTGCACGAGTGTGAAACGTGCTGACGCACTTTGGTGTGGGTGCGCGTTTGGTACGCTTGGGACACCGTGTGTCGCCCAACGTGTGTGTCCGATTCCGACTGTGCCGTCTGCCTCTGCAGGAACGACTTCGCGTAGCGCAGCAATCCGGCCTACTTCTTTATGGACTTGGACGCCGTCGTTGACGAACGCAAGACCTGCCGAGTCATAGCCGCGGTACTCGAGCTTCTCGAGACCTTTTAATAAAATTTCTTTCGTGTTGACCTGTCCGATCATACCTACGATTCCGCACATGTTACATCTCTCCATTTACAAGTATTTCCCTGAAGAGGAAACGGCTCTTGTTGAGAGGGTCCCGATCGGTCTGTTTGTCCGCCCAATCACTTGGACGATTTCAGAACGATTTACGGTATGGACCTGTTACCGGGAGGCATCCGCCGAATGATTCGATAAACCTCCACCTCGTCAGCTTTCAACCTACGAAGAAAGCCCTGGCGCTTTTTAGTTCCGTCTGACCCCGTTTCTGTCCGACTTCACCATCATACGAACTTTACTTTGAAAAAGCAAGAAAGGTAACGTAGTTGTAACTATTCCCGATATTTCACTAATCAATACGTATAATCCCTATTTTTTGTAAAAATCTCAAGCTGTTTTTCTAAAATAATTGTAAAAAAAGAAGCAGAGCAATCGCTCTGCTTCGGGTTTCTTAGTTTTCTTGTAACGCATAGTTCTCACGAACGACATTCGCGATCCGCTCGACGTACGCATCACACGCTTCTTGTGTCGGAGCTTCCGCCATGACACGAACGAGTGGTTCTGTTCCTGACGCACGAACGAGGATCCGTCCGTTCCCCGCCATTTCCGCTTCAACTTCCGCAATGATTGCTTGTACAGCAGGACCGCTCATTGCGCCATTTTTATCTGAAACACGGATATTGACGAGACGTTGTGGGAAGATCGGCATCTCAGCTGCGAGTTCTGATAACTTCTTCCCTGTCGCTTTCATGATTTGCAACAACTGGACGCCTGACAACATGCCGTCTCCTGTCGTTGAGTAATCCATGAAGATGATGTGCCCCGACTGTTCGCCACCGAGCGTATAGTCGTTCTTACGCATCTCTTCGACGACATAACGGTCACCGACTGCTGTCTGAAGCGCCGTCATCCCGTTTTCTTTGACGGTTTTATGAAAACCAAGGTTACTCATGACCGTCGCAACGATCGTGTTGTCTTTCAGACGACCAAGTTCGTTCAAGTATTTCCCGCAGATGAACATAATTTTATCACCATCGACGATATCGCCGTTCTCATCGACTGCAATCAAGCGATCGCCGTCGCCATCAAATGACAAACCGACATCTGCGCTCTTTTCTTTGACGAAGGCAGCAAGGTGTTCAGGGTGTGTCGAACCGACACCATCATTGATGTTGAGTCCGTTCGGATTCGTTCCGATCGTCGATACTTCTGCTTCCAAGTCACCAAATAGACGTGGTGCGAGGCTTGACGTCGCTCCGTGTGCACCGTCAATCGCGACATGGATGCCTGAGAAATCTTCATCCGATGTCTGACGAAGCATATGCAGATACTTTTGTGCGCCCTCAAAATAATCATGAACGAAGCCGAGTTCTTTTCCGGCTGGGCGTGGCAATGTATCTTCTGCTTCATCGAGTAATGCTTCAATTTCAAGTTCTGTTGCGTCATCAAGCTTAAAGCCGTCTGATCCGAAGAACTTGATCCCGTTATCTTCTACTGGATTGTGCGACGCGGAAATCATGACTCCTGCTGTCGCATCCATTGTTTTTGTCAGATACGCGACACCTGGTGTCGAGATGACACCTAGACGCATGACTTCTGCACCGATCGATAAAAGACCCGCGATAAGTGCGTTCTCAAGCATTTGACCAGAAACACGTGTATCGCGTCCAATTAAGACTTTAGGTCGTGTGCTTTCGTGTTTTGTTAACACGTAACCACCTGTTCGACCGAGGCGATACGCCAGTTCCGGTGTCAATTCTACGTTTGCGACGCCGCGTACGCCGTCAGTTCCAAAATACTTACCCATATGTTATTTCCTCATTTCACTAATTTGTTTTAATTGGTCGGAACGGATGTCCGAGGCACGGCTTTTAACGTGACATCCATGTTATCCGGACGCAAGACATCGAAGGCTTTCGACGTCTGGTATGAAATCGGCAATCCATGTGTTCCTTCTTTTAGTCCTGTCACGTCGATGACCGCTTTAATGTCCGTCGCATCAATCGATGCTAGATCCGATTCTTTCCCACGGACAACGACATCCATCGTTTGGTTATAATCAATCGTATACTTCGACTCATCAAACCCGTTCAACGTGACCGTCACACCCGGGATCGTTTTCTCTGCTCGATCCTCGACGGTTTCTGTCGTCGATTTCGCATTTTCCTTTTCAACGACGATATTGACGGTAACCTGTGTCGGATCCATCGCCGTCGCGTTTTCCGGTTCCACGAGTTTGACGGTTTTTTCCGTCGTCTTCGTCAATCCCTTAAGCGAGACCGCTTCTGTATCAACGGAACCAATCCGTTCCAACTCTTCTTTTGTTCCATATAGACGAGCTTCCGTCGTGACGGGAACGATCTTGACAACGGTATAGCCTTTTTTGACGTTGTCTTTTGTCTTCACATTGATTGGTACCGTCTTACTTTCCTTATAGATCGGTACTGTGATTTCTAATTGCTCCGGTTGATAAGATGCATTAATCGTATTCCCGTTCGCATCCGTCGCTTTAGCATTGAACGTCTCTTTGAACGTCTCTGCCCGACCGGTCACATCAATCGGTACTTGGATTGCTGAAATCGCCTGTAACTTCTCCGCGCCTCCCGTGACTTCAACAGTTTGTTGGTTCGGTTGCGCTTCCCCAGCGACATATCCTTCAGCGATTTTGTTTTTATTGAGTAAGGCGACTTGTACCGGTACTTCTTTCGTAATCTTCTTATCGAGGAAGACTTCGATCGTCTGTTGTTTCGGCGTCACTTCGACATCTTTTCCAAAGCCAGTCGGTGTGACACGGACACGATGATAGCCCGGGTCGAGACCTTTCAAATCAATCGATAATCCAAAATCCTGAACAAGCCGGAGCATCGTCAAGCTACTCGAAGGACCTTTTACGGTGACCTCCATCGTATTTGGAATATTATAGGCGACCCATTGCGATTCATCATACTGGACCGTGACCGGTACGTCAAACTTCGTCGAGCCTTGTCCTGCGATCGGTAACAGACTAGCGGCATCGCTTTTTCCCGTCGTATTCGAACCTGCGACCATCAAATACAACATGACGGCTAAGGCAACAGCAACGATGCGTAAAAACCAGCGCTCATTGAACCACTTTTCGAACATTATTTTTTCGCCCCCATCCAGTTCAAGAAGGAAGTATTCGTCGGTTCGGCCTTGACGATCGTCTCAAGTAACTTCGTCCGCAAGGATTCTTCGTCGAGTTCCCGGTATAGACGTCCATTGATGGCGAGTGAGACACCACCCGTTTCTTCCGAGACGACGAGCGTGACACTATCCGTCACCTCACTGACACCAATTGCTGCGCGGTGACGTGTTCCAAGCTCTTTTGAGATATGTGCACTCTCAGACAGCGGTAAGTAACAAGCGGCTGCTGCTAACTTGCCTTGCTGGACGATGACGGCACCATCATGTAAGGGTGTATTCGGAATGAACAAGTTGATCAGCAACTGACTCGTGATTTGTGAGCCGAGCGGAATACCCGTCTCCACGTATTCACTCAGTCCAGTCTCCCGTTCAATCGTCACGAGTGCCCCAATACGCCGTTTTGACATGTACTGAGCAGACGATACGAGCGCATCGACGATTCGAATTTGTTCATCTTCATCACTGACCGCACTACGCGAGAAGAATTTACTCGTTCGTCCTAAATGTTCCAGTCCACGCCGGAGTTCGGGTTGGAAGATGATGATAATCCCTAGTAACCCATAGGTGATGATTTGATTCAGTAAGAATTGCAATGTTTTGAGTCCAAAAAAGCCACTCAGGAACCAACTGATCAAAATGACCGAGATCCCTTTAATGAGCTGGACCGCTTTTGTTCCTTTGACGATGATCATGAGACGGTAAATGACGAACGTCACGACCGCAATATCAATCACGTCATTAATATAATCGTACCAATGTACGTTTTCTCCCAGTTTCAACAATTGAAATTGAAGTGGTTGCCAGCTGAAGTAATTCACCAACCGTGCCCCCTAACTCATCTGATTTAAACAGTTTCCATTATAGCACAAAGGGACGAGTTCGACTCGTCCCAGCTGATTATTGAAATAGACGCTTGATTCCGTACCATACGCGTTCGAATAATTGATCGATTTCCTTGATTTCTCCGGTCACGCTACCAGCACTCGCCGTGTACGCTTTCCCGTCAACGGTCATGACGTCGCCATTGACTTTCCCTTCGATGCGGACGTTCCCGCCTTCGACATAGAGATCTTGATCGACTGTGACACCTTTCGGGACAACGACCTCACCATTTTGAGCGACGATGCCTGGTGCATTCGTATAAGATAAGTCATGTTCTTCCTGTGCCATATAACCACCAAGGCTACCGACCGACAAAAGTAAGAAAACAGCCGCTGCCGCGAGCAATGGATATTGCTTCATCTTCCCTCCAAAACGAGACGGTTGCGGTTGGTGCAGCAAAGCAGCGCTTGGCGTCTCCACCTGTTCAGGCAATTGTGCCAGCACGCGGGATGTAAAATCTGCCGATAATTTAGGCGCTGGAAGTTGACGCAGTCGAGCATCAAGGAGCCGATACTCTTCGAACTCGTCCATCGCGTCTACTTCTCGTAACTCTGCTTCTAATCGCTCGAATTCCTCAGGTGGTTGGTTTTGGTCTAAATAATCCTGGATCCGTTCATGTACATGCTCTCGTGACATGGTGAGTTCCTCCTTCTCATCGTTTGGCAAAATGCTTCTTCAGCGCTTCTCGTCCACGATGAATTCTAGTTTTGACAGTAGCGACAGGTAATTCGATCATTTCACTGATTTCCTTTAGCGAAAGATCCTCTACATATTTCAGGACGAGTGGGACACGGTATTTTTCTGGTAAAGCCGCAATCGCGTCCCCGACTTCGTTTCGTTGCTCGTTATCGACCACTTGGTCCTCCGGCAAGGTGTCCTTGCTCTCGAGTTGTGAATACAATGTCAGTCCTTCAGTACCTGACATCTCAGCATCAAGAGAATAATCAGGTTTCTTTTTCCGTAATCGGTCAATCGATACGTTCGTGACGATTCGGTACAACCAAGTCCGGAACTTCCATTGTGCATTATACGAATCAATTTTCGTAAATACACGGATGAAGGCTTCCTGTGTCGCATCCTCCGCTTCCATTCGATCGCGCAAGACACGGAAAGCCACAAGAAAGGCACCTTCCTTATATAGATCAACAAGTGCCGCGAATGCATCACGGTCTCCCTGTTTCACTCGCTCAATTAAGCGTAGTGTCGTTTCTTCCACTTTGAATACCCCCCGCTCTATGCGGTCAATCTCTTATACGAAGTCGACCGATAAATGTTTCATCTCCTTTTAAATTGTAACAAAAAAAACTTGAACCCCGATGAAAAGAGTTCAAGTTCTATCCATTATTTTACTAAGCGATGTGTTTCCATTGCCAAAAGTAGATCTCCGATTAGTTCATTCGCAAGTTCTGCTGTTCCGTTTCCTTCTTCAAGCAACGGATTCACTTCAACGAATTCAGCTGCAATGAAGTCTTCTGCCGTTGCGCAATGCTGGAGCACTGTCTTCGCATCGTCTAAGAAAATACCGTCGGCGACACGTGTTCCGGTACCGACGACGAGTGATGGATCGAGACCATCCATATCAAAGCTAAGATAGAACGCATCCGTCGTTTCCTTCAAATAGGCAATCGCTTCTTCCATGATCGCGTCCATTCCCCGAGTTCGGATCGCTTCCATATCATAGACACGAATACCAAGACGATCAATCAGCTCTTGTTCGCCTGGATCAACGTCACGTAATCCGATGAAGACGAGATGTTCCGGTTGCAGTTTGACATCGGTTCCTCCGACTTCCGTTAAACGCTGATGTCCTTCCCCAAGGGCGACAGCGAGCGGCATGCCGTGAATATTGCCAGACGGTGATGTTTCCGGTGTATTCAAATCACCGTGTGCATCGAACCAGATGACACCAAGACGGGGTACAGTCTGACGTAACCCTGCAATCGTTCCGATCGCCATGCTGTGATCGCCACCGACTAATAACGGAAAACGTTGCTCCGATAACGCGTCACGTACGATCAGGTGCAAGTCATTCGTCGTATGGACGACGCCTTCAAGACGTTTTAGCTTCGGATCTTCTTCCCGGACTGCATCCTCGGATAAGACAGCCGCTTCCCCGTAGCGTACTGCTTCTTGTCCCCGTGCTTCAAGTGTCGCGAGTAGACCGGCTTTTTCGACAGCAGCAGGTCCGTGTTCAGTGCCTGGCTTTCCTTGTCCATAACGGTACGGTACGCTGATATACGCGATGTTCATTCGTTATTCCCCCTATGTCATAGTCACTTCTACATGTATTGTAAGCGGTAACAAACAAGTGGTTCAACTCAACAAAAAAACGCATGAATATACAAAAAAACACCGTGAAGGGAATCACGGTGTTCTTGCGTACGTACTCTGGTTATGCTTGGCATTTCATATAAAAAAAACTTAAGACGAACGAAACTCGCTTAAGATCTTTAAATAAAATTGGTGGAGCCTAGCGGGATCGAACCGCTGACCTCCTGCGTGCAAGGCAGGCGCTCTCCCAGCTGAGCTAAGGCCCCGAAAGAAAAAGCGGAAGACGGGATTCGAACCCGCGACCCCGACCTTGGCAAGGTCGTATTCTACCACTGAACTACTTCCGCAAGAAATGAGCCATGCAGGATTCGAACCTGCGACCCTCTGATTAAAAGTCAGATGCTCTACCAACTGAGCTAATGGCTCGACATGGTGGGGGGGGGCGGATTCGAACCGCCGAACCCGAGGGAGCGGATTTACAGTCCGCCGCGTTTAGCCACTTCGCTACCCCCCCAGTTTGTCTAGGAAACTTATACGATTGAGAAAAAACAGTGCCGGCAACAGGAGTCGAACCCGCGACCTACTGATTACAAGTCAGTTGCTCTACCAGCTGAGCTACACCGGCACAAAAAGTATAATGGTGACCCGTACGGGATTCGAACCCGTGTTACCGCCGTGAAAGGGCGGTGTCTTAACCGCTTGACCAACGGGCCATTGGCTCCGCAAGTAGGATTTGAACCTACGACCTACCGGTTAACAGCCGGTTGCTCTACCACTGAGCTATTGCGGAATAAATTAAATG
>NZ_DF239008.1:3026193-3027446 GCF_000414195.2 Exiguobacterium sp. OS-77
CCAATATGTCATTTGACGACTTTTAAATCTTACAGTAAAGTAATATGTGATGTCAATTACTTTTTTGAAGTTTTTTTCGTCTGTGACGCTCGCGTTTGGCGTGTGCCTCAGCGACATGTATTAATATATCAACTCTTGTTTTTTTCGTCAACTGTTTTTCTAAAAAAACTTTAGAAAAAAGATAGACCCGCTTGAACCGGTAAAACACTACCCGTTCGCGGGTCTTTTTCGTTACGCCTGTTTTTGCGATTGTCCTTGAGAAGCGGGCTTTTCTTGCAAGCGATGCAGCATTAGAATCTGATACGCATTACAGATTAAAAGTGTCGCAAGCGCCGCCCATAACATCCGCTTATCTTGTGTTGCCTGCAAAGCAGGTACCCATTCGATCAACGTGATGACTGTCATGAGGAACAATGTTGGAATGAACGCTGTAAAGTTCGTTTCCCGTGCTTTCGTCCGCGCGACTAAGAACGCTATTAACAGCAAGACGGCCATCTCACCAATATAAAGGCTCGTCTTATCAAAGCCGTATGCTAATCCGCGCAGGTAGACGCCATCAAATAGTGCAAATGCAATCAAGACGATTTGGACACGATTCCAAAGCTTTGCGCCGCGGAATAAATCGAGTCCGACGCGATGTAAGATCAAGTACGAGAAGAATCCCATCAAACTGATGGCTGTCCACGTACTACTGTAGGAGAGAGCCGTCACATATCCGCTAATCGATTGATTTCGGATATATCCAGGTTCCGCTACCAAGTTAAACACGAAGCCGGCGAGCGTTCCGATTAGGAGCGTCATCCAAAACAGCTTCAAAAATCCTTTAATCTTCATTCTTATCCCTCTACTTTTTCGATGACACGCGTGGCGAGTTCATTATAGTACGTCTCAAATGGATGTTCATCGCGATAGATCGATGGGGCGAAGTCCGCATCATTCGCATATGGTTGTCCAAGTGGAATCTTAGCTAGAATATCGGTTTTTAACGCTTCTGACAACCTCTCTCCGCCACCACTACCGAAGACATATTCTTTTTCGCCTGTCACTTTGCTTTCAAAGTACGCCATGTTCTCGACGATTCCGAGGAGACGATGGTTCGTCTTGATCGCCATTGCTCCTGCTCGTGCTGCAACGAAAGCAGCTGTTGCGTGAGGTGTCGTGACGATGACTTCCTGACAGCTCGGGAGCATAGAATGAATGTCGAGCGCGACATCGCCTGTCCCCGGTGGAAGATCAAGCAACAAGTAATCGAG
>NZ_DF239008.1:3028200-3050704 GCF_000414195.2 Exiguobacterium sp. OS-77
TTCAATTCCCATCATGTCTGGAACACTAAAGCCGTAGATATCGGCATCAATCAACCCGACTTTCTTCCCTGCTCGTGCGAGGGCGACTGCTAGGTTAACAGAAACCGTCGATTTTCCGACGCCCCCTTTACCAGAAGCGATCGCGATGAACGTCGTACCGGATTCTGGTTTGAGGATCGACGGTGTCGTCGCTGCTTGAATCCCGTGATCACCGAGTGCCTCAAAACGGAGTCCCACCGTCTTGAATCCTTTTTCTTTTAGTTCCTTGACGATTTGCTGTTGGAGCACAAGTTGCTCCCCAGAACCGGATTGTGCTAAAGCAATTTTCAGACTGACATAATCACCTTTAATCCGGACGTCACGAATGCCGTTCGTATCTGCAAGCGGGCGGTCAATCGTCGGATCGACGAGCGTTCCGACTACCTCGCGAATTTCTTGTTCATTCAACATAGTGCCTTCCCCCTGAAAACGTTCGATTTAATCCTTATTAGTATAACAAAAATAAGAGAGCGCTTGCACATTTCGACACCGGAAAGGATGACTTTTCCATGTCCAGTGTCGGTTTTCATCATTTCACTCGATCATTCGCTCGTTTTAGAACATTCGGTTCCATGTACTAGGACCCACGACACCATCGACATCAAGTCCTTGACGTGTTTGATAGGCGCGCACCTTCTGAGCCGTCTCTGCATCAAAGCGCCGAGTCACGGTTGCTTTGACTGCACGCTGAATTCGTTCAATATCCCGCGGATTCATATTGGCTGCACCTTGATACAACGGACGACCTGGATACGGAACGATCGCACGAGAGCGATTCGGCGTTTCTTCAGACACTCCTAGTAATTCAAAGTGTGGATAGTCCTTAAAACTCGTCCAGTCCCCACCCCAAGAAAAGCCACGTCGTTTCATCGCAGCAACAATCTTTTGAAAGCTTTGGTCGTTTCGAAACAGCGCTTGTGTACCGTCTTTGGAATATTGAAAGAGGTCGACAGCAATGCCGCGGTTATGATTCGATTGTCCCCCGCGTGCATTCGTTACGATTGGTCCCGGTAGTGTCCGTCCCTGTGCGTACAACCGATTCTGTTCTGCGATGGATCGGTACCCTTGTGCGACGCCGACATAAATCCCTTGCGCATGCATCTCCCGGATGACCTCTTGCGTCCGTTTGGCGACTTCTCGCGACAGTCCCGAAGCATTCAACTTCCGATTCGCTCGCTCGAGTAACCAGTTGATCGATAATGCCATCTATGCTCACTCCCTTTGTCTCCTGTTCCCGAAAACAAAATCCGCTATACTTATGGAATGCAGAATGATTTTAACTCATATCAAAAGGAGCATCCTATGAAAAAACGCATCATTTGGACACTTGGCGTCACCTGTCTCTTACATCTTAGCTTCGTCCTGTATCTGACGCTGCAACCGACTGTCGCTACCGAGACGGAGTTACCGGACAATGCAACCGTCTTGAGTGAAGAAACCTCTTTTACGGGACATGTCGGTCAAGCGACGACACATACACCTACCCAATTCATACAATCTCTCTTTGTTTGGAGCATCCCGCTGACGATCGTCATCCTCTATCTTCTTCTGACGATATTGCACCGATTACGCTCCACTCCGTCGTCTTGACTTGAATCGCTGTTCTGACACTTCGTCAGGAGAGCGGTTTTTCAATGCACAAAAAAACCTCCCACCACAAGGGTGAGAGGGATTCGAAAAGAATTAACGTTTCGAGAATTGTGGTGCACGACGAGCTGCTTTAAGACCGTATTTTTTACGCTCTTTCATACGAGCATCACGAGTCAAGAAGCCTTTCGCTTTGAGTGCGCCGCGGAATTCTGGATCCGCTTGAAGAAGAGCACGTGAGATACCGTGACGGATAGCGCCTGCTTGACCAGTGAAGCCGCCGCCTTTGACCGTTACGATTACATCGTACTTGCCTTCTGTTTCTGTGATTACGAGTGGTTCTTTTGCAGTCATGATCAATGTCTCATAACCGAAGTATTCGCTGATATCGCGACCGTTAACTGTGACTTTACCGTCTCCAGCAACGAGGAAAACGCGCGCTGCCGCGTGTTTCCGGCGACCAGTGCCGTAGTAACGTACATCTGCCATCGTGTAGTTCCTCCTAAATTCGTATTAACCGCGAAGTTCGTAAACTTCTGGTTGTTGTGCTTCGTGCTTGTGTGCAGCTCCAGCGTAGACGTGGAGTTTGTTGAACATTTGACGACCGAGGCTACCTTTTGGAAGCATCCCTTTGATCGCGAGTTCAAGCATGCGCTCAGGTTTGTTAGCAAGCATATCGCGTGCAACAGTCTGCTTTAAGCCGCCTGGATGACCAGAGTGACGGTAGTAGACTTTTTTGTCGAGTTTGTTACCAGTTAAAACGATTTTCTCAACGTTGATGAGGATAACGTTATCCCCACAGTCAACGTGTGGTGTGAACGTAGGCTTGTGCTTACCACGGAGAAGTGATGAAACTTCGCTCGCAAGGCGACCGAGTGTTTTACCTTCAGCGTCGATAAGGAGCCATTTGCGTTCTACATCAGTAGCTTTCGCCATGAAAGTTGTGCGCATGTAAAATACCTCCTAAGGAATTAAAAGTTCTGTTTTTGATTTTTCATTTATTCACTAGGTGAATCTATCATAATCTTAGGTGTACGGGGCTAAGATTGTGGTTTCATAATAAATGAAATGCCAATAAACATTGTATGTTTTTTAATAGCCAATGTCAATTGCCTTTTTTCACTCCGGATAGAAAACTTCCCATAGATAGAGTCCATGGGGAGGCGCCGTCACGCCTGCGACGTTCCGGTCCTTTGCCAGCAACATTTTTTTGATGTCCTCTGGTGCAAAACGACCGCGTCCGACGTCAAGTAACGTCCCGACCATGATCCGGATTTGATTATAGAGAAATCCACTGCCCTGGAACCGAAAGACGAGTTCGTCACCGACCGTCATCAACTCTGCCTCGTAAATCGTCCGGACCCGGTTATCCGTTTCCGTCTTCGCGACACAGAACGAACTGAAATCGTGCGTGCCGACGAGATGTGCCATCCCTTGACGGATGCGCTCGAGATCGAGCGGATACGGAATATGAACCGATAGATTCCGACGAAACGCATTTTCTTCGCGGCGGACGAAATAGCGGTATTCCTTCCCTACGACGTCGTAACGCGCTTCAAAGGTCGGTTCGACCTCCTCGCAGCTTCGGACACGAATATCCGCTGGTAAGAGCGTATTCAGTGCCTTGACGACGTTCTCCGGTGGAATCGCTAGTTCCGTATCAAAATGAATGACTTGCCCGTAGGCATGCACCCTCGCATCCGTCCGTCCCGAGCCGATGATCTTGACGGGATGTTTGTGCATCCGCGCAAGCGTCGTTTCAATCACTTCTTGAATCGTCAATCCGTTTGGTTGCACCTGATACCCGGCGTAGCCGGTTCCGTCATATTGAATCGTACATTTTAAACGACGCATTACCCGATCCCTCGCAATCCTACTAAACTGATCGTCAGGAGGACGAGCAAGATCATCAGACCTGTATCCCGCATCGTCCACTTGGATTCCCGTAGACGTGTCCGTCCCTCTCCTCCACGGTACCCCCGTGCTTCCATCGCTGTCGCAAGATCCTCTGCCCGCTTAAACGCGGAGATGAACAACGGAATCAATAACGGAATGATCGCCCGTAAGCGCTCCTTGATCGGTCCTGCTGACAAATCGACACCGCGTGCTTGCTGTGCCTTCATGATTTTCTCTGTCTCTTCCGCTAAGGTTGGTAAGAAGCGAAGCGAGATCGATAACATTAAAGCAATCTCATGCGTCGGAACACGAACGACCTTAAACGGCTTCAACAACAATTCAATCGCATCTGTCAATTCGATCGGTGAAGTCGTCAGCGTGACGAGTGTCGTGATCGAGACGAGATAGAAGAAACGTAATGAGACGATGATCGCGAGTCGCAGTCCTTCTTCGTAGATCCGAAGCCAGCCGAACTCAAAGAGTACAGCCCCTTCGCGCGTGAAGAATAGCTGGATGACGAACGTAAAGACGATCAGGAATAAAATCGGTCGCAGTCCTTTTAGAACATAACGAAGCGGTAAGCGACTACTCATGAGTGCTAAGAACGTAAAGACAAGTAAAAAAATATTCGTTGCTGCGTTGTTCGCGAGAAAGACGAGCGGAATGAAGCAGAAAGCAAAGATGATCTTCGCGAGTGCCGACGACCGGTGCAAGTACGACTGACCGGGAATATGTTGTCCGACGATCATTCGCTCACCCCTTTCGTCATCAACCACTCGATCAACTCGGTCTCCGTCCGGATGTCCGGTCGTTGCAATCCACGCCGATCAGCAACTTGCCAAGCAAGCGATAAGACGTGCGGAAGATCGAGGTGGAATTGCTCGAGCAATGTCTCTTCTTTAAACAGGTCAAGCGGTAGCCCGTCAAACACCACCTGAGCGTTTTCCATGACGATGACGCGCTCGGCATACTCAAGCACCTGATCCATGTCGTGCGTGATCAGGAGCAACGTCATACCGGTCTCTGCATGGAGCCGGGCAAATAGACTCAGCATATGCTTGCGCCCTTGCGGATCGAGTCCTGCCGTCGGCTCATCGACGATCAACACGTCTGGTTGACTAGCGAGTACGCCGGCAATTGCAACACGCCTCATTTGCCCACCAGACAGGTCAAACGGCGAACGACTCCAAAAGACTTCATCGAGTCCGACAGTCCGTAATGCCTCTTTCGCTAATTGCTCAGCCTTCGCGGCATCATGACCGAAGTTCATCGGACCGAACATGACATCCTTTAAGACCGTCTCTTCGAACAATTGATATTCCGGATATTGAAAAACAAGCCCGACGCGACGTCTTAATGGCTTGAGGTCCTGTTTTTTCTTCGGTTCGACGATGATGTCATCGACTTGTACCTTCCCCGCTGTCGGCTTGAGCAACCCATTGATGTGCTGCACGAGCGTCGATTTCCCGGATCCGGTATGCCCTACAAACGCAACAAGCGCCCCTGACGGAATCTCAAGATTCACATCACGCAGCGCGACTCGTTCGAACGGACTATTGAGTTGATACGTATAATTTAATTCCTGGATTAAGATTGGCATAAACGGTTCACCAATTCTCTTTCATCTAGTATCGTCTCCTCGAGTGAGAGACCTTGCGCCCGTAAACGTTCTTGTACCCGAACAACGAATGGAACATCGAGTCCGATGTCTTCTAAGAACGATGCATGACGAAAGACTTCCTGAGGGGATCCTTCTAATACGATTTTCCCGGCATCCATGACGATGACACGACTAGCCCGTAATACTTCGTCTAATTCGTGTGTAATCGCGATGACCGCCATTGGGTGGGTCGCATGGAGTTCCTGAACGGTCGACATGACCTCTTGTCGTGCTAATGGATCAAGCATCGATGTAGCTTCATCGAGCACGAGAACATCAGGGCGCATCGCAAGCGCCGAAGCGATTGCGACACGCTGCTTCTGTCCGCCGGATAGTTGATGGGGTTCCCGATCAACAAAATCCGTAAGGCCAACGCGCGCTAGACTGTCGTCGATACGACGAACCATTTCCTCGCGTGGCACACCCCAGTTTTCTAGAGCAAATGCCACGTCGTCGCGCACGGTCGTGCCAACGAATTGATTGTCTGGATTTTGGAAGACGATGCCGATTGCTCGACGCATCTCCCACAGTTGTTCCGGATTCGCACTTGAAAAGCGCTCAGCAACCGTAACGGTCCCTGTCTCCGGTAACAACAGTCCATTAAACAATTTCGTCAGCGTTGATTTTCCAGAGCCGTTGTGACCAACGATGGCGACCCATTCACCTGAACGAATCGTCAGAGAGACTTCTTGTAGGGCTGCTTGCTCCTGTTCCGGATACCGATAGGTGACCTGTTCCAGTTCAATCAGCTTGTCCATGATCTCTCCTCCTTCATCAAATCAATACTTTCATTTTGTAGCAAAAGGGCAGAAGCGGGATACGCACTGCCCTTTTATGGCGAATCATTTAATGAGGATTAAACGAGTTCGATGATGACCATTTCTGCGCCGTCACCACGACGTGGTCCCATTTTCATGATGCGTGTGTAACCACCTTGACGCTCAGCAAAACGTGGAGCCACATCAGCGAATAATTTTTGGATCGCGTCTTGTGCTTTGCCCTCTGCGTTTTGACCAGCAGCTTCACGGCGAACGAACGATGCAACTTGACGACGAGCGTGGAGATCACCGCGTTTACCTAAAGTGATGAGTTTCTCTACGACTGGACGAAGTTCCTTCGCTTTTTGTTCTGTAGTTTGGATACGCTCATTGATGATGAGATCAGTCGCAAGGTCACGCAAAAGTGCCTTACGTTGTGAGCTTGTACGGCCTAATTTCGAGTATGCCATGGATGGATTCCCTCCTTCGTGCAATTAATAGTATTAGTCTTCTTTGCGCAAGCCTAGTCCGAGTTCGTCGAGTTTCGCTTGAACTTCCTCGAGTGATTTACGTCCGAGGTTACGGACTTTCATCATCTCGTCTTCGCTCTTGTTCGCGAGTTCTTGAACCGTGTTGATACCAGCGCGTTTCAAACAGTTGTACGAACGAACTGAGAGATCGAGTTCTTCGATCGTCATTTCGAGTACTTTTTCTTTTTGATCTTCTTCCTTTTCGACCATGATTTCAGCATGGAGCGCTTCGTCCGTAAGACCAACAAAGATGTTTAAGTGTTCTGTCATGATTTTCGCACCGAGTGACACTGCTTCTTCAGGGCGGATTGAACCGTCCGTCCAAACATCAAGCGTCAACTTATCGAAGCTCGCATCTTGACCGACACGTGTTTTTTCAACTTGATAATTTACACGTTGAATTGGCGTGTAAATCGAGTCGATTGGGATTACACCGATTGGCATATCGTCCCGTTTGTTATCTTCAGCCTGAACATACCCACGACCACGGCGTGCTGTCAGACGCATATGAAGTGATGCACCTTCTGCAAGCGTTGCGATGTGAAGTTCTGGGTTGAGGATTTCGACGTCGCTGTCATGCGTAATGTTCGCAGCAGTGACAACACCAGCGCCTTGAATATCGATCTCAAGCGTTTTCTCTTCTTCCGAGTACACTTTGAGGGCGAGTTTCTTAAGGTTCAAGATGATTTGGGTAACGTCTTCTACAACGCCATCAATCGTCGAGAACTCATGAAGAACGCCATCGATTTGGACTGCAGTGACTGCAGCACCCGGAAGTGAAGACAATAGGATACGACGCAATGAGTTACCAAGCGTTGTACCGAATCCACGCTCAAGCGGCTCAACTACGAATTTACCAAACGTAGCGTTCTCGCTTAACTCGATCGTTTCAATCTTCGGTTTTTCGATTTCGATCATCTGAACCCCTCCTTGAATATCGTCATGTTGGCCATCGCGTTCAATCGCCAACCGTCTTGTGTACGTTTCTACTGCCTTGCTTGGTCAAACGATCAACAAAAGTCTACTCGAATCCCCGCTCTGCAGTACAAGACGGGTTACACGCGACGACGTTTTGGAGGGCGGCAACCGTTGTGTGGTACTGGAGTAACGTCACGGATTGCAGTGACTTCGAGACCGATTGCTTGAAGAGCACGGATAGCTGCTTCACGACCTGCACCAGGACCTTTAACGTTAACTTCTACAGTACGCATACCGTTATCCATTGCTGTTTTAGCAGCTGTTTCAGATGCCATTTGTGCAGCGAAAGGAGTCGATTTACGTGAGCCTTTGAAGCCCATGTTACCTGCAGTTGCCCAAGAGATTGCATTCCCTTGCATATCAGTGATCGTAACGATCGTGTTGTTGAATGTTGAACGGATATGCACGATACCAGATTCAATATTCTTTTTGACTTTACGTTTACTACGAACGTTCTGTTTGCGTTTTGCCATCTTAGTTTACCCTCCCTTACTTCTTCTTGTTCGCTACTGTACGGCGTGGGCCTTTACGAGTACGCGAGTTGTTTTTAGTGTTTTGACCACGAACTGGAAGACCACGACGGTGACGAACACCACGGTAGCAACCGATTTCGATCAAACGTTTGATGTTGAGTGAGATTTCACGACGAAGGTCACCCTCAACTTTGATTTTGTCTAAACCATCACGAAGTTGGTTCAATTGTTCCTCAGTCAAGTCGCGAGTACGAGTATCTTCAGAGATACCAGTTTCTTTCAAGACTTTTTGAGCAGTCGTTTTACCAACACCATAGATGTAAGTGAGTGAGATGACGATGCGTTTCTCACGTGGAATATCTACACCAGCAATACGTGCCATGTGTGCACCTCCTTGTTTAATTACCCTTGTTTTTGTTTATGCTTAGGGTTTTCGCAAATAACCATTACTTTGCCTTTACGGCGGATAACTTTACATTTTTCACAGATCGGTTTAACCGAAGGTCTTACTTTCATTGTGAATACCTCCTCCTGAAAAAATCGGAGTTTTTATTTGAAACGGTATGTGATCCGTCCGCGAGTCAAGTCGTATGGTGACAACTCAACCGTTACTTTATCTCCTGGCAAGATCCGAATGAAGTGCATCCGAATTTTTCCTGAGACGTGCGCGAGGACCGTGTGGCCGTTTTCTAACTCCACCTTAAACATCGCGTTTGGAAGCGGCTCGATAACCGTACCTTCCACTTCGATTACATCTTGTTTCGCCATCAATTATACCCCTTTCTCTATAAAGTTGATTGGGAGCCCAGACGATTTGTAGCGCTAGGGGCTTTCTACAAGAGCCATTGAGAGATCATCGGTCACAAACACGAGTGGATACTGGCTTATAGAAAGGTGACACCAATAACGCGCACAGCTCACTCTGCATCGACCGTTAAGATCTCGTAGCCGTCGTCTGTGATGGCGATGGTGTGCTCAAAGTGGGCGCACATGCTACCGTCCACCGTCACTACCGTCCAATTGTCGGATAGTGTGCGAACATAGCGTTTCCCGACGTTAACCATTGGCTCAATTGCCAGTGTCATGCCGGTTTTCAGGCGCGGCCCTTTCCCCGGTGGTCCATAATGTGGAATTTGCGGATCTTCATGCAAATTTTGTCCCACGCCGTGGCCCACATATTCGCGGACTACAGAAAAATTCGCAGCTTCAACATGTGACTGAATCGCATGCGAAATATCTGTCAGGTGCACGCCAGCTTTGGCGCGCTCCAATCCTTTATACAGAGATTCTTCAGTTACGTCAAGTAACCGCTTCGTCTCTTCAGAGATTGTACCTACCGGATATGTCCAGGCTGAATCTCCGTGATACCCATTGTACTCTGCTCCGATGTCAATCGAGATGATGTCACCGTCCTGAAGTACACGATCTCCCGGAATACCATGGACAAGCTCTTCGTTCACGGAAGCACAGATGCTACCCGTGAAACCATTATACCCTTTAAACGATGGTGTTGCCCCTTGACTTCGAATATAGCGTTCAGCGATCGCGTCGAGTTGCCCCGTCGTGATACCTGGGCGAATGTGAGCTTGAAGCTCCTTATGCGTCCGGGCGACGATTTGTCCTGCTTTACGCATGATGTCGATTTCACGCGGCGCTTTCGTGATGATCATTACTGATCACCAAGGAGTGCCTGAACATCGGAATATACATCGTTGATTGGACGATCACCGTCCAAATTACGAAGATACCCTTTTTCTGCGTAAAAGTCAATCAAAGGTTGCGCTTGAGCGACGTTGACTTCCAAGCGACGACGTACTGTCTCCTCTTGGTCATCTTCACGTTGTACAAGTGCTGATCCGTCGATATCACAGATCCCCTCCACTTTTGGTGGGTTGTAGAGAACATGATACGTTGCTCCGCAAGTTGGGCAAATCCGACGACCTGTCAAACGAGGGACAAGTTTCTCCGGGTCTACACCGATGTGGATGACGTGATCAATTTGTTTGCCCAGATCTTCAAGTAATGCTTCAAGAGCATCTGCTTGTTTCACTGTGCGTGGGAAACCGTCAAGGAGAAAACCATTTGCACAGTCTTCTTTGGCGAGACGCTCACGTACGATGCCGATTGTGACTTCGTCCGGAACGAGTTCCCCTTTATCCATGTATGATTTCGCTTCTTGTCCGAGTGGCGTTGAATCTTTGATCGCCGCGCGGAACATGTCGCCTGTCGAGATGTGGGGGATCGCATAGTCTTCGATGATTTTCGCAGCCTGCGTTCCTTTACCAGCACCCGGCAAACCCATCAATACTAGATTCATGTCGGTAGCCTCCACTTCTATAGCTCTATAGACACAACAGAAAGGAAAGGGATGGTCCCCTTCCTCCCGCCTTATCGGATAAAGCCTTTGTAGTGTCGTTTAACCAATTGACTTTCAATCTGTTTCATCGTCTCTAGTCCTACACCGATGACGATCAACAAGCTCGTTCCACCAATCTGCACCGAGTTCGGTAAGCCAGCAAACTTAATAAAGAATGTCGGCGTCACCGCGATGACAGCGAGGAAGAGTGAACCGAAGAATGTCAGACGATATAGAATCTTCGTGATGTACTGCTCCGTTTGCTTACCAGGACGAATACCAGGAATGTATCCGCCTTGTTTTTGAAGGTTCTCTGCCATTTGTTCCGGGTTAACCTGAACGAATGTGTAGAAGTACGAGAACGCGATGATCAGTGCCACATAGATCGACATACCGATTGGACTCGTGTAGTCGAAAATGTCACGGATCTTCGTTGCCGTTTCCGGACTTGCAAAGAAACTCGCAATCGTTGGTGGCGTCACCATGAACGACACCGCGAAGATGACTGGAATAACACCGGCAGCGTTCAATTTGATCGGTAAGTGTGCCGATTGACCGCCAACTGGTGTCCGGTTCACCGTACGCTTAGCGTACTGAATCGGAATCTTACGTGCAGCTTGCTGAACATAGATGACTCCGACGATGACCGCGATGATGATTAAAAGCAAGAGTACGATATAAAGCACGTTTACAAACAAAGCATCCCCTGCATTTTGGAGCTTCGTTTCGTAAATCTGGCGGAATGCATTCGGGAAGCCCGCGACGATCCCAGCGAAGATGATCATTGATATCCCGTTACCAATGCCCTTCTCCGTGATGAGTTCACCGATGAACATCAAGAATGCTGTTCCCGCTGTCAATACGAGTGCAATCATAACGTATGTCCAGGTGCCGAACTGTTCGTCGACAAGACCTGGGTAGATACGGTTAAATCCAAGCGCGATTCCAAACGCTTGGACTAAGCCGAGTACGATCGTTCCATAGCGCGTTACCGTTGCTAACTTCTTACGGCCCGCCTCTCCTTGTTTTGCCCATTCGGCAAACTTTGGAACAACGTCCATCTGTAAGAGTTGGACAACGATCGAGGCCGTGATATACGGCATGATTCCCATCGCAAAGAGTGAGAAATTCTGCAAAGCATTCCCGCCGAACGAGTTCAAGAAACCAAGAATACCATTCTGGTCAATCTTGAACACTTCCGTGTTTACCATCGGCACCGGGATATGTGCTCCAATCCGGAACACGATAACCAATGCCAAGGTAAAGAGAATGCGCCGACGAATGTCAGCTACGCGCCACATATTGGAGATCGCTTGAAACATTAGATCACCTCAACCGTACCGCCGGCAGCTTCGATTGCTTGCTTCGCAGCGTCGGAGAACTTATGAGCTTTGACTGTTAGTTTCTTTTCGATCTTACCGTTAGAAAGAATTTTCACGCCGTCTTTCATGCCTTTGACTGCACGAGTCTCGACAAGAAGTTCTGGAGTGACTTCAGTTCCTTCTTCAAAACGGTTGAGTGTGTCAAGGTTAATGACCGCGAACTCTTTACGAGTTGGGTTGTTGAAGCCGCGTTTTGGTAAACGACGGTAAAGTGGGTTTTGTCCACCTTCGAAACCTGGACGAACACCACCGCCTGAACGAGCTTTTTGACCTTTGTGACCACGGCCAGAAGTCTTACCGTTACCAGAAGACATACCGCGACCTACACGGTTGCGTTCTGAACGTGAACCAGCAGCTGGTTTCAATTCATGGAGTTTCATAGTGGGGCACCTCCTCATAAAATTATATCGAACTATTACTCTTGAATCTCTTTTACTGTCACTAAGTGTGACACGTGGTTAATCATCCCACGCATAGCAGCGTTGTCAGGTACGACAACAGTCTGGTGCATCTTACGGAGACCAAGCGTACGAGTAGTAACGCGTTGGTTCTCCGGACGACCGATCATGCTGCGTGTGAGGGTAACTGCGAGTTTCGCCATCTGTTTTCCCTCCCTTTCTTAACCGCGAAGTTCTTCGACGGTTTTACCGCGGAGTTTCGCAACTTCTTCAGCACGTTTGAGTGATGTGAGACCTTCGACAGTCGCACGAACCATGTTGATTGGAGTGCTTGATCCAAGTGATTTTGAAAGAATGTCGTTGATTCCCGCTAATTCGAGAACCGCACGAACTGGACCACCAGCGATGACTCCAGTACCTTCAGAAGCAGGCTTCAAGAAGACGTGACCTGCACCGAATACACCGTTGACTTCGTGTGGAATTGTTGTGTTAACGATTGGAACGTTAACCATGTTTTTCTTAGCATCTTCGATTGCTTTACGGATCGCTTCAGGCACTTCCTGAGCTTTACCCGTACCGAAACCTACGTGACCATTCTTGTCACCAACGACGACGAGGGCAGCAAAACGGAAGCGACGGCCACCTTTTACTACTTTCGCGACGCGGTTTACGGTAACAACGCGTTCTTCGAGTTGATCCATGTTAATTTCTAACTGGCGCATGTAGAGGTTCCCTCCTTTTCTATTAGAATTTGAGACCAGCTTCACGAGCTGCTTCAGCTACAGCTTTGATACGTCCATGATAGAGATATCCTCCACGGTCGAAAACGACTGTTTCGATACCTTTTTCAAGAGCGCGCTCAGCTGCGAGCTTACCAACTGCTGCCGCAGCGTCAGTCGTGTTGCCTTTTTCAAGGTCGAGTGATGATGCAGATGCGAGTGTTGCATGTGTTGCATCGTCAATGACTTGTACGTAAATGTTCTTGTTCGAACGGAATACGTTCATACGTGGACGTGTTGCAGTCCCGATGATTGTACGACGGACACGACCATGACGTTTTTTACGCGTAGCGTTTTTATCTGCCTTTGAGATCATTTATGCCACTCCTTTCCGGTCAATTCGCATTCGCGAATTACTTACCTGTTTTACCTTCTTTACGACGAACGACTTCATCACTGTAACGAATACCTTTACCTTTGTACGGCTCAGGTTGACGGTACGAACGGATCAATGCAGCGACGTGACCAACACGTTCTTTGCTGATTCCGCGAACGATGAGTTGCGTATTCGTAGGAACTTCGACTTCGATGCCTTGTTCCGGAGTGTACTCGATTGGGTGTGAGTAACCGAGGTTGAGTACGATTTTGTTACCTTGCTTTTGTGCACGGTAACCAACACCTTGGATATCAAGTGTCTTAGCGAAACCGTTGCTAACACCTTCGACCATGTTCGCGATAAGCGCACGAGTCGTTCCGTGGATCGTACGGCTTGCTTTCTCGTCGTTCGGACGAGTGACAGTCAATTCATTACCTTCTACGTTGATCGCCATAGCTGGGCTGAACTCGCGTGAGAGTTCCCCTTTAGGACCTTTTACCGTAACCGTGTTGTTTTCAACTGTTACTGTAACGCCTGCTGGGATGACGACTGGCTTTTTACCAATACGTGACATTTAAGACACCTCCGTTCTTTTTATGCGTGTATTACCAGATGTATGCGATCACTTCGCCGCCGACTTTTTGTTGGCGAGCTTCTTTATCAGTCATTACACCTTTAGATGTTGAAACGATAGCGATTCCGAGACCACCGAGTACTTTCGGGATTTCATCAGCTTTCGCGTAAACGCGAAGACCTGGTTTCGAGATACGTTTGAGTCCAGTGATAACGCGCTCGTTGCTTGCGCCGTATTTAAGGAATACGCGGAGCGTACCTTGTTTGCTGTCCTCGAGATATTCAACATCGCGGATGAAACCTTCACGTTTGAGGATTTCAGCGACTTCACGTTTGATTGTAGAAGCTGGCATTTCCAACTTCTCATGGCGAACCATGTTTGCATTACGAATGCGTGTAAGCATATCTGCAATCGGATCTGTCATAACCATGCGATGTACCTCCTTTCACAACTTTAATGAATTACCAGCTTGCTTTTTTAACACCAGGGATTTGACCTTTATGAGCAAGATCACGGAACTTAATACGGCTGATACCGAATTTACCAATGTAACCGTGTGGACGGCCAGTGATACTACAACGGTTGTGTAAACGAACCGCTGAAGAGTTACGTGGGAGTTTGCTCAAGCCGATGTAGTCGCCTTGTGCTTTCAATTCTGCGCGTTTTTCAGCGTAGCGCTCAACGAGTGCTTGACGTTTTACTTCACGTGCGATCATTGATTTCTTAGCCATGTTGTCGACCTCCCTTATTTTTGGAATGGCATGCCGAGTGCAGTGAGAAGCTCACGTGACTCTTCATCCGTGTTAGCAGTAGTTACGATAACGATGTCCATACCACGGACTTTCGATACGCGATCGTAGTCGATCTCTGGGAAGATCAATTGTTCCTTCACGCCTAGCGTGTAGTTACCACGGCCATCGAAAGATTTTTTCGATACGCCACGGAAGTCACGTACACGTGGAAGTGACACGTTGATCAACTTGTCGAGGAATTCGTACATGCGCTCGCCACGAAGTGTAACCTTCGCACCGATTGGCATACCTTCACGAAGTTTGAAACCAGCGATTGATTTCTTAGCTTTCGTGATGAGTGGTTTCTGACCAGTGAGGAGCTGAAGCTCTTCAACTGCCATGTCAAGTGCCTTAGAGTTCGTAACAGCGTCACCAACACCCATGTTGATTACGATTTTATCGACTTTCGGCGCTTGCATTACAGAACTGTAATTGAATTTCTCCATCATTACTTTGACGATTTCGTCTTGGTATTTAGCTTTTAAACGGTTCATCAGAAAGTGGACCTCCTTTCTTTAAATCTTCTTATTTATCTAAAGCTTCGCCCGATTTTTTAGCGATACGTACTTTCTTGCCGTCAACCACAGTGAAACCAACGCGTGTTGGGTTACCTGTCTTAGGGTCGATAAGCATAACGTTCGATACGTGAATCGGTGCTTCTTTCTCGACAATTCCGCCTTGCGGGTTGAGTTGAGAAGGCTTTGAGTGTTTTTTGATCATGTTAACGCCTTCGACGATTACGCGATCTTTTTTAGGCATAGCTGTAAGGACAACGCCTTGTTTGCCTTTGTCTTTACCAGTCATAACCTGAACTTTATCACCTTTTTTGACATGCATCGTTAGAGCACCTCCTTGTAGGAATTCTTTGGAATTAAAGTACTTCCGGTGCCAACGAGACGATCTTCATGAAGTCTTTTTCACGAAGTTCGCGTGCGACTGGTCCGAAGATACGTGTGCCACGTGGGCTTTTGTCATCTTTGATGATGACTGCTGCGTTTTCGTCAAAACGGATGTACGAACCGTCTTTACGACGAACGCCACGTTTAGTACGAACGACTACTGCGCGTACAACTTCACCTTTTTTGACAACGCCACCTGGTGTTGCTTGTTTTACTGTACAAACAATAACGTCACCGATGTTAGCAGTTTTACGACCAGAACCACCGAGGACTTTGATCGTCAAGACTTCACGAGCTCCTGAGTTGTCTGCTACTTTTAAGCGAGATTCTTGTTGAATCATACGATTGTACCTCCCTCCGGATGTTTATTCACCCGAACTAATTAGAGTTTAGATGATTACTGCTTCTTCAATGACTTCTACGAGACGGAAACGTTTGTCCTTAGATAATGGACGTGTTTCTTGAATGCGTACAACATCACCGATTTTAGCTGTGTTGTTTTCATCATGCGCTTTGTACTTTTTAGAGTAGTTTACGCGTTTGCCGTAAAGCTTGTGCTTTACTTTTGTTTCAACTGTAACTACGATCGTTTTGTCCATTTTGTCAGAAACGACGCGTCCAGTTAACACTTTGCGGTTGTTAGTGCGTTCCATTGAGTGTTCCTCCTCTCAGAATCCGAGTGAATTATGCGTTGTTGATGCCGAGTTCGCGTTCACGAAGAACGGTTTTCGCGCGTGCAATCGACTTGCGCACTTCACGGATACGAGCAGGGTTCTCAAGCTGACCAGTCGCGAGTTGGAAACGAAGGTTGAACAACTCTTCTTTCCACGAACCGACTTTACCGTTAAGCTCTTCAGTTGTTTGCTGACGGAGATCAGTTGCTTTCATTCGTATCACCACCATTTTCTTCACGTTTTACGAACTTACATTTTACTGGAAGTTTGTGTGATGCAAGACGGAGAGCTTCGCGTGCGATCTCTTCCGATACTCCTGCGATTTCGAACATTACTTTACCCGGTTTGACGACTGCTACCCAGCCCTCCGGAGCACCTTTACCTGAACCCATTCGGACTTCAAGAGGTTTTTTAGTGTATGGCTTGTGTGGGAAGATCTTGATCCACACTTTACCACCACGTTTCATATAACGAGTCATCGCGATACGCGCTGATTCGATTTGACGGCTAGTGATCCAGCTAGCTTCTTGAGCTTGGATACCGAACTCGCCGAAGTGTACTGTAGTACCACGTTTCGCTTTACCACGCATGTTGCCGCGGTGAACACGACGATATTTTACACGTTTTGGTAACAACATGTTGTGTTGCCTCCTTCCCTAGACGGATGTGGATTATTCTTCGTTTGCTGCTGCTTTTTTCGTAGGAAGCACTTCACCGTGGTGGAGCCATACTTTTACGCCAATTTTGCCGTAAGTTGTATCAGCTTCTGCAGTACCGTAATCGATGTCTGCACGGAGTGTATGAAGTGGAACTGTTCCTTCCGAATACTTCTCAGAACGAGCGATATCAGCGCCACCAAGACGACCAGAAACTTCAGTCTTGATTCCTTTGATACCAGAACGCATTGAGCGTTGGATTGATTGCTTCATAGCACGACGGAACGATACGCGACCTTCAAGTTGGCGAGCGATGTTCTCAGCGACGAGCTTAGCAACTGCATCCGGGTTTTTCACTTCAACGACGTTAACGTGAACGCGTTTGCCTTTTGCAAGGTTAGTGATGTCTTTACGAAGTGTTTCGATTTCAGAACCGCCTTTACCGATAACCATACCAGGCTTAGCAGTGTGAAGTGAGATGTTCAAGCGGTTAGCTGCGCGCTCGATTTCTACTTTAGAGACACTAGCGTCTTTAAGACGTTTTTCGATATATTCACGAACTACGTAGTCTTCATGAAGGAGATCAGCATAGTCTTTATCTGCGAACCAACGTGATTCCCAGTCTTTGATGATACCTACGCGAAGACCAGTTGGGTTAATCTTCTGACCCACGGTAATCCCTCCTTATTTTTCAGATACCACGATGTGAACGTGGCTCGTACGTTTGTTGATGCGGCTTGCGCGACCCATTGCACGTGGGCGGAAACGTTTGAGCGTTGGACCTTCGTTTACGTAAGCCTCAGTGACTACGAGGTTTTCGATGTTCATGTCGAAGTTGTGCTCAGCGTTCGCGATTGCCGATTTCAATACTTTCTCAACGATTGGCGTTGCTGCCTTGTTCGTGTAAGCAAGAATCGAAAGTGCTTCGCCGATTTGCTTCCCGCGGATTAAGTCTACTACGAGACGTGCCTTACGAGGAGCAATGCGAACCATATTAGCCGATGCTTTTGATTGCATAATGAGTACCTCCCCTCAGATTAACGTTTCGTTTTCTTATCGTTTCCAGCATGTCCTTTGTAAGAACGTGTTGGAGCGAATTCACCAAGTTTGTGACCGACCATATCTTCTGTCACGTAAACCGGTACGTGTTTACGACCATCGTAGACAGCGATCGTGTGACCGATGAACTCTGGGAAGATTGTCGAGCGGCGTGACCAAGTTTTGATGACATGTTTGTCACCAGCTTCGTTGGCTTTATCAACCTTAGCGAGCAGATGGTGATCTGCGAATGGACCTTTTTTCAAGCTGCGACCCATAGTTGTACCTCCCTTTGGCATGATTCAGGAACGGTTCCTACGAACCGTTCAGAAATCATGTAATTATTTTTTAGAACGACGGACGATATATTTATCGCTCGCTTTGTTTTTCTTACGAGTTTTGTATCCGAGTGCCGGTTTACCCCAAGGAGTAAGTGGGCCCGAACGACCGATTGGAGCACGTCCTTCACCACCACCGTGTGGGTGATCGACTGGGTTCATGACAGAACCACGAACTGTAGGACGTTTTCCGAGCCAGCGTGAACGACCAGCTTTACCGATATTGACGAGCTCGTGCTCTTCATTACCGACAGCGCCGACTGTTGCACGGCAAGTAGCAAGGATCATACGAGTTTCGCCTGATTGAAGACGAACGATCGCGTATTTACCATCTTTACCGAGAAGCTGAGCAGAAGTACCAGCTGCGCGAACGAGCTGACCACCTTTACCTGGCTTAAGTTCGATGTTGTGGATCAACGTACCGACTGGGATGTTTGAAAGTGGAAGAGCATTACCGACTTTAATGTCAGCTTCTGGTCCAGCCATGACTTGCATGTCTACTTTCAAGCCTTTCGGTGCGAGGATGTAGCGTTTTTCACCATCGATGTAGTGGATCAATGCGATGTTAGCAGAGCGGTTTGGATCGTACTCAATTGTAGCGACACGACCAGCGATGCCATCCTTGTTCCGTTTGAAGTCGATGATACGATATTTACGTTTGTGTCCGCCACCTTGGTGACGTACTGTCAAGCGACCTTGGTTGTTACGTCCGCCCTTTTTCGAAAGCTTTTCAGTTAACGATTTTTCAGGACGTGAAGCCGTAATCTCAGCAAAGTCAAGTGCAGTCATATTACGACGACCGTTAGTGGTCGGTTTAAACTTTTTAATTCCCATCGAGAGTTCCCTCCTTTTCTACAGAGTTCCGATTAACCGAGGTAATCGAGTTCTTTGCTATCTGCAGTAAGCGTGACGACCGCTTTTTTGCGGCGTGCTGTGTAACCAGCGTGACGACCTACGCGTTTTGCTTTTGGTTTTGAGATCAATGTGTTGACTTTGTCAACTTTCACTCCGAAGATCGCTTCAACTGCATCTTTGATTTGAGTCTTAGATGCCTTCACGTCTACTTCGAATGTGTACTTTTTCTCAGCCATTTGGTTTACTGAACGTTCAGTAATGACAGGACGTTTGATAATGTCGTGTGTGTGTGCCATTATGCAAGCACCTCCTCTACTCTCGCAACAGCGTCCTTCGTAATGATGACTTTGTCATGAGCGACAAGATCAAGGACGTTTACACCTGCAGCGTCAACGACTGTGACACCTGGGATGTTGCGTGTTGAAAGAACGACTGACTCGTTGTAATCAGCAGTAACGACGAGAACTTTACGTTCGATTGAAAGAGCAGCGAATACTGCGATCATGTCCTTAGTTTTAGGAGCATCGATTGTCAATCCTTCAAGAACGATGAACTCGTTGTTAGCGACTTTCGAAGAAAGTGCTGAACGAAGTGCGAGACGACGAACCTTTTTAGGAAGTTTGTAAGCGTACGAACGTGGTGTTGGACCGAAGACTGTTCCACCGCCAACCCATTGTGGCGAACGGATCGAACCTTGGCGTGCACGACCAGTACCTTTTTGTTTCCATGGTTTACGGCCGCCACCGCGAACTTCCGAGCGACCTTTTGTATCATGTGTACCTTGGCGACGTGAAGCTTGTTGCATGACGATTGCATCGTATACGACTGCTTCATTTGGCTCGATTCCGAAAACGGCATCTGCGAGCTCGATGTCTCCAACTTGTGTACCTGTTTGGTTAAGCAAAGCTACTTTAGGCATTCGTTATTCCTCCTTTCCTTGCAAACGGATTAGTTGCCTTTAACCGCAGTTTTGATGACAACTTGGCTCTTACGTGCGCCTGGGATAGCACCCTTGACGAGGAGTAAGCCGCGTTCTGCATCAACTTTTACGATTTCAAGGTTTTGAACAGTGATTTGCTCTCCACCCATGCGTCCAGGGAGCAATTTCCCTTTGAATACACGGTTAGGAGCAACAGGACCCATTGAACCTGGGCGACGGTGGTAACGCGAACCGTGAGCCATTGGACCACGTGATTGGTTGTGACGCTTGATTGCACCAGCGAAACCTTTACCTTTCGACGTACCTGTTACATCAACCATTTCGCCTGCAGCGAAAGTATCTGCTTTAATCTCTTGACCGATTTCGAAATCTGCTACTGATGTACGGATTTCTTTAATGAAGCGCTTAGGTGTCGCGTTTGCTTTCGCAGCGTGACCTTTTTGCGGTTTGTTTTGACGACCTTCTTTGATATCACCAAAGCCGAGTTGAACTGCTTCGTAACCGTCAACTTCCGTTGTTTTCAATTGAAGAACAACGTTACCTTCGACTGAAACGACAGTAACAGGGACGACTTCGCCTGACTCGTTGAAGATTTGTGTCATACCGAGTTTAGTTCCTAAGATTCCTTTAGCCATGAGATACACCTCCTAATATTGAATGATTTTGATCTTCTGGCTAGTATCAACTATCTATAGAAGAAAAATTAAAGTTTGATTTCGATGTCAACGCCCGATGGAAGTTCGAGACGCATAAGCGCATCAACAGTTTTCGGTGTTGGGTTAACGATGTCGATCAAACGTTTGTGTGTACGCATTTCGAACTGCTCACGAGCATCTTTGTACTTGTGAACGGCACGAAGTACTGTGTAGACCGCTTTCTCCGTTGGGAGTGGGATCGGACCAGATACAGTAGCACCTGAACGTTTTGCTGTGTCGACAATTTTCTCAGCCGATTGATCAAGCACGCGGTGATCGTATGCTTTCAAACGGATCCGAATTTTTTCATTTGCCATGTTATTTCCCTCCTTTTCGCCTATTTTGTAAATAGACATTCTCCGCGGAAATTTCCACACTAGCCATGGCAATGCCGCCTGGTGTGTCATAACCTCCCGCTTCATCGCGTTGTGTTTGTGACCAACATATTCTATCATACTGAATCACCAGCAAGAATGCAAGCACTAATAAAATAGAATATGTATTCAAGTCTCTCACCACTCGCACAAACACTTTCCTCAGTATATAAGATGTCAGACCATGTTGCAAGACTGTTTTCAAAGAAATGAAAAAAGGTCTTCCGCCACGGGAGACGGAAGACCTTTGTCTTAAAAATTACTCAACGATTTCTGTAACTGATCCAGCGCCTACTGTACGGCCACCTTCACGGATTGAGAAACGAGTTTCTTTTTCAAGAGCGATTGGTGCGATGAGTTCAACAGTCATTTCGATGTTGTCCCCAGGCATAACCATTTCAGTACCTTCTGGAAGTTGAACCATACCAGTTACGTCAGTTGTACGGAAGTAGAACTGCGGGCGGTAGTTCGCGAAGAATGGCGTGTGACGGCCACCCTCTTCTTTAGAAAGAACGTAAACTTGCGCTTTGAACTTTTTGTGTGGTGTGATTGTGTTTGGTTTCGCGAGAACTTGTCCACGCTCGATGTCGTCACGTGATACACCACGGAGAAGAGCACCGATGTTGTCGCCAGCTTCAGCATAGTCAAGAAGCTTACGGAACATCTCTACACCAGTACATACTGATTTTTTAGTTTCTTCGTGAAGACCAACGATTTCGATCTCGTCGTTGACTTTAAGAACTCCACGCTCAACGCGGCCAGTAGCAACTGTACCACGACCAGTGATTGAGAAGACATCCTCAACTGGCATCATGAAGTCTTTTTCAGTGTCACGAGTTGGTTCTGGGATGTACTCATCGACAGCTGCCATGAGTTCCATGATTTTTTCTTCCCATTTAGCTTCGCCGTTAAGCGCGCCAAGAGCAGAACCTTGGATAACTGGGAGGTCATCACCTGGGAAGTCGTACTCAGAAAGAAGCTCACGGATTTCCATTTCGACGAGCTCAAGAAGCTCTTCGTCGTCAACCATGTCAACTTTGTTCATGAATACTACGATGAAAGGAACACCTACTTGACGTGAAAGCAAGATGTGCTCACGTGTTTGTGGCATTGGACCATCTGTTGCAGAAACAACGAGGATCGCGCCGTCCATTTGTGCAGCACCAGTGATCATGTTTTTAACATAGTCAGCGTGACCTGGGCAGTCAACGTGTGCATAGTGGCGTTTTTCTGTTTCGTACTCGATGTGAGCTGTTGCGATTGTGATACCGCGCTCGCGCTCTTCTGGAGCACCATCGATTTGGTCAAACTTAGTTGCAGCTTTACCTTGTGCTTTTGCAAGTACAGCTGAGATAGCTGCTGTTAAAGTTGTTTTACCGTGGTCGACGTGGCCGATTGTACCAACGTTAACGTGCGGTTTAGAACGGTCGAATTTTTCCTTACCCATTCTGAATTCCTCCTCTATGTGTCTAATAATTTTTTATAACTAGGAAGGTGAGTCGTAAGATAACGTACACC
>NZ_DF239008.1:3050964-3081080 GCF_000414195.2 Exiguobacterium sp. OS-77
AATCATTGAACGGACAACTTGAGCGTTACCGCGTGCTTCCATACCTTCTACGCGACCACGGCGTGATGTAACATCACCCATGATGTCTCCCATGTATTCGTCTGGGATGACGATTTCAACTTTCATCATTGGCTCAAGGATAACAGCGCCGCTCTTATCTTTGAGTTGTTTGACTGCCATTGAAGCCGCAACTTTAAATGCCATCTCGTTTGAGTCGACATCGTGGTACGATCCGAAGACGAGTGAAGCTTTTACGTCAACGACCGGGTAACCAGCAAGGATACCGTTTTGAAGTGCTTCTTCGATTCCGTGCTCAACCGCTGGGATGTATTCACGTGGAACAACACCACCGACGATTTTGTTGTTGAACTCGAAGCCAGCGCCTTCTTCGTTCGGCTCGAATTCTACGACGACGTGACCATACTGACCACGACCACCAGATTGACGAGCGAACTTCGAATCGATCTTCGCCGCTTGGCGGATCGTTTCACGGTAAGCTACTTGTGGAGCACCAACGTTTGCTTCGACTTTGAACTCGCGACGCATACGGTCAACGATGATGTCGAGGTGAAGCTCACCCATACCTGAGATGATCGTTTGACCAGTCTCTGGGTTTGTTTCAGTGCGGAACGTTGGATCCTCTTCAGCAAGCTTAGCGAGGGCTTGACCCATTTTATCTTGGTCAGCTTTCGTTTTTGGTTCGATAGCGACCGAGATAACTGGTTCTGGGAATGTCATTGATTCGAGAACGACGTTGTCTTTCTCTGCACAAAGCGTATCTCCAGTAGTTGTATCTTTCAAACCTACAGCTGCAGCGATGTCACCCGCGTATACCATCGGGATCTCTTCACGGCTGTTTGCGTGCATTTGAAGGATACGTCCAAGACGCTCACGTTTGCCTTTTGTTGAGTTTTTAACGTACGATCCTGCCGAAGCTGTACCAGAGTACACACGGAAGAATGTCAATTTACCGACGTAAGGGTCAGTCATGACTTTGAACGCGAGTGCAGAGAATGGTGCTTCGTCCGAAGACTCACGCACGATTTCTTCATCCGTATCCATGTCGATACCTGAGATCGCTTTTACGTCGATTGGTGATGGGAGGTAATCGAGAACTGCGTCAAGCATAAGCTGAACACCTTTGTTCTTGAATGCCGAACCTACGAGTACAGGATAGAAGTCAACTGTCAGAGTTGCTTTACGGATAGCCGCTTTCAACTCGTCGATTGTGATTTCTTCACCCTCGAGGTATTTCATCATCAATTCTTCTTCGTAATCCGCAACTGCTTCGATCAATGATCCACGGAGTTCTTCAGCTTGATCAGCGAGATCAGCTGGGAAACCGTCAGTCACTTCGATGTCAGTTCCGAGATCGTTACCGTACATGTATGTTTTCTGTTCGACGAGGTCGATGATTCCTTTGAATTCATCTTCCGCACCGATTGGAAGTTGGATCGCGTGTGCGTTCGCTTGAAGGCGTTCGCGAAGCGTTCCAACCGAGTACAAGAAGTCTGCACCGATTTTATCCATTTTGTTAACGAAAACGATACGTGGTACGCCGTAAGTTGTAGCTTGGCGCCATACTGTCTCAGTTTGTGGCTCAACACCAGACTGAGCGTCAAGTACTGCTACCGCACCATCAAGTACGCGAAGTGAACGTTCAACCTCAACTGTGAAGTCTACGTGTCCAGGTGTATCGATGATGTTTACGCGGTTACCTTTCCATTGAGCAGTTGTTGCTGCCGATGTAATCGTGATCCCACGCTCTTGCTCTTGCTCCATCCAGTCCATTTGTGAAGCACCTTCGTGCGTTTCACCAATCTTGTGGATACGACCCGTGTAATACAGGATACGCTCAGTCGTTGTTGTTTTACCAGCATCGATGTGAGCCATGATCCCGATGTTACGAGTGTTCTTAAGGGAGAATTCTCTTGCCATCTTTAAACATTCTCCTTTCGCATTTTAGTTTAGTGGTCGTGTGTTGCCACACGTCATGACTATACCCGAAAGCCACCTCATAATTCCATAAAAAATGGCATGCATGAGGTGGTGATTTTCGGAATTACCAGCGGTAGTGAGCAAACGCTTTGTTCGCTTCCGCCATTTTGTGCATATCTTCGCGCTTCTTAACAGAAGCACCAGTGTTGTTTGCAGCGTCCATGATTTCGTTAGCAAGGCGCGCATCCATAGTTTTTTCGTTACGGAGACGTGAGTAGTTCACGAGGTAACGAAGTGCGAGTGTCGTACGACGCTCTGGGCGAACTTCGACAGGAACTTGATAGTTAGCTCCACCTACACGGCGTGCTTTAACTTCAAGAACTGGCATGATGTTGTTCATCGCTTCTTCAAAGACTTCCATTGCATCGCGACCTGAACGTTCAGCGATAGTTTCGAAAGCTTTGTATAAGATTTGTTGAGCAGTACCTTTTTTACCATCTAACATAAGACGGTTGATAAGGCGGGTAACGAGTTTAGAGTTGTAGATCGGATCAGCCATTACATCACGACGTTCTGCTTGACCTTTACGTGGCATTCCGAGTCCCTCCTTTCATATAGTGAGGTGATATCTTAAGATATCTAGATTATTTTTTAACTTTAGGACGTTTAGTACCGTATTTCGAACGACCTTGCATACGGCCGTCAACACCAGCTGTATCAAGCGCACCACGAACGATGTGGTAACGTACCCCTGGTAAGTCTTTTACACGGCCGCCGCGGATAAGAACAACACTGTGCTCTTGAAGGTTGTGGCCGATACCTGGGATGTAAGCTGTTACTTCCATTGTGTTCGTCAAACGTACACGTGCGTATTTACGAAGAGCCGAGTTCGGTTTCTTCGGAGTCATTGTACCTACACGAGTACAAACACCACGTTTTTGTGGTGAGCTGATGTCAGTACGAGCTTTAATGAAGCTGTTGTACCCTTTGTTCAGCGCTGGCGAATCTGATTTCACAACTTTTGATTGACGTCCTTTACGGACTAATTGGTTGATAGTAGGCATCTTTGAGATCCTCCCTTCCTGAATTCATGACAAATTTCAAAACCACCGAGCCGGGTGGTTCATCGAAAGTCATAATGAAACGTTTTGCGTGGCTCAGGCATTCCATCGCCACACAAAACGCATTATCAAACTTTCTTAATGGCAACAGCGGTTGCTGCGACATCGATTCCACAAGCTTTTCCAAGCTCTTGCTTAGAAGGAACATTCACGACTGGAACGTTAGCTTGTTTCGCCGCATCGAGCAATGCTTGTTTTACGTGTTCATCTGCGTCATCCGCAATGATCACTTCCGACGCCTTGCCAGATCGCAATGCTTTGAGCGTTTGCTTTTGACCGACAAACTTCAAATCTGCGCCGACTACTTTTTTGTAAGACATGAAGATATCCTCCAAAATAACACAGCCGGTTGGCAACACTATATCATAGTAGCACCGCCATACCGGCGTGTCAAGGCGTTTTATTCTACCGGAGAATCGGCTTCTACAGGTGCTTCGCCAGCTACTTCGAGATCGATTTGACGGTAACGTGCCATCCCAGTACCAGCTGGAACCAACTTACCGATGATGACGTTCTCTTTCAAGCCGCGAAGGTAGTCGCTCTTCCCTTTAATCGCTGCATCCGTAAGGACACGAGTCGTTTCTTGGAACGACGCAGCCGATAGGAATGAATCTGTTTCAAGTGACGCTTTCGTGATACCGAGAAGAACTGGTTTCGCCGAAGCGAGGGCTTTCCCGTTACGGAGCGCTTCTTTACAAGCTTCCTTGAACGTGCTGATATCGACGAGCGAACCTGGCAAGAGTGAAGTCTCACCAGACTCGATGACACGTACGCGACGGATCATTTGGCGAACCATGACCTCGACGTGTTTGTCACCGATCTCAACCCCTTGCATCCGGTATACTTTTTGAACTTCTTGGAGCAAGTAGTTCTGAACGCCGGATACACCTTTAACGTTCAAGAGTTCTTTCGGATCGATCGAACCTTCCGTGAAGACTTGACCGGCTTTGACCTCGTCCCCGAGCTGAACACGTAGACGCGAACCGAATGGGATCGTGTATGTGCGTGTTTCGCTGAGTCCTTGGACCGTCAATTCACGTTTGTCACGCGATTCCGTGAAGTCGATGACTTGACCATCGATTTCCGAGATGACCGCTTGACCTTTCGGGTTACGCGCTTCGAACAACTCTTGGATACGCGGAAGACCTTGTGTGATATCATCCCCGGCAACCCCACCTGTGTGGAAGGTACGCATCGTAAGCTGCGTTCCTGGCTCACCGATTGATTGTGCCGCGATGATACCGACAGCTTCGCCGACTTCGACGTCGTTGCCTGTTGCCAAGTTGCGTCCGTAACATTTCTTACAGACACCATGGCTTGTGTTACATGTGAAGGCAGTACGGATCTCAACGTTGTCGACACCAGCGTCCGTGATGGCACGCGCGAGGTCTTCATCGATGAGTTCGTTCGTTGAAACGAGGACTTCTCCTGTTTCAGGGTGAACGACGTTTTCGAATGCCGTACGGCCGACGAGGCGGTCGTAGAGGCTTTCAATCTCTTCCGTTCCTTCACGGAGTGCTGTGACGCGGATACCACGATCCGTTCCACAATCATCTTCACGGATGATGACGTCTTGAGCAACGTCAACGAGACGACGAGTCAGGTAACCTGAGTCAGCCGTTTTCAAGGCTGTATCGGCAAGACCTTTACGTGCACCGTGTGTTGAGATGAAGTATTCCTGTACCGTTAGACCCTCACGGAACGATGATTTGATCGGGAGCTCGATGATCCGTCCACTTGGAGCGGCCATGAGTCCACGCATACCAGCGAGCTGCGTGAAGTTCGACGCGTTACCACGGGCACCGGAGTCACTCATCATGAAGATCGGGTTGAGACGGTTGAGGGATTTCATCAGACGAGACTGAATTTCATCCTTCGCATCATTCCACGATTTAACGACGCGCTCATAGCGCTCGTCTTCTGTGATGAGACCACGACGGTACGATTTCATGACGCGGTCGACATTGTCCTGCGCTTCAACAAGAATCTCTTGTTTATCCGGAAGAACGATGATGTCCGCGATCCCTACCGTGATACCGGCACGAGTCGAGTGTTTGAATCCGAGGTTTTTCATGCGGTCGAGCATGCGGCTTGTTTCTGTCGTCTCAAACCGTTTGAAGACTTCCGCGATGACATTTCCAAGGAATCCTTTTTTGAACGGGTCGATGATCGGACGGTTCTTCAGTTCTGCCGCGACATCTGTTCCTTTTTCAAGGAAGTACTTGTCTGGCGTCGCTTCTTGAAGGTTCGTCATCGTTGGTTCGTTCAAGTAAGGGAACGTCGTTGGGAGGATCTCGTTGAAGATCAACTTACCGACTGTTGTAATCAATAATTTCTCGTTTTGCTCTTCCGTGAATGTCGGGTTCTTGAGAACGCCGGCTGGAATCGCAACACGTGTATGGAAGTGCGCATAACCGTTTTGGTAAGCGATGAGCGCTTCGTTCACTGTCGAGAAGATTTTACCTTCGCCGATCGCGTTTTCGCGCTCGAGCGTGAGGTAGTAGTTACCGAGGACCATATCCTGCGATGGTGTAACAACAGGTTTACCGTCTTTCGGGTTCAAGATGTTTTGTGCAGCGAGCATGAGAAGACGTGCCTCTGCTTGTGCTTCTGCCGAAAGTGGTACGTGAACCGCCATTTGGTCACCATCGAAATCGGCGTTGTATGCCGTACATACGAGTGGGTGAAGGCGAATCGCGCGTCCTTCGACGAGCGTTGGTTCGAACGCCTGGATACCGAGACGGTGAAGTGTCGGTGCACGGTTTAAGAGAACCGGATGCTCACGGATGACTTCTTCGAGGACATCCCAGATTTCAGGTTGAACGCGCTCGATTTTCCGTTTCGCACTCTTGATGTTCGGTGCGATGCCACGAGAGACGAGTTCTTTCATGACGAACGGTTTGAAGAGTTCAAGGGCCATTTCTTTTGGAAGACCACATTGATACATCTTCAGGTTTGGACCAACGACGATAACCGAACGACCAGAGTAGTCGACACGTTTACCGAGCAAGTTTTGACGGAAACGTCCTTGTTTCCCTTTCAACATGTGTGAAAGTGATTTAAGTGGACGGTTACCTGGTCCAGTGACTGGACGACCGCGACGACCGTTATCGATCAAAGCATCAACTGCTTCTTGAAGCATCCGTTTTTCATTCTGAACGATGATGTTCGGAGCGCCAAGGTCAAGAAGACGCTTGAGGCGGTTGTTACGGTTGATGACGCGGCGGTACAAGTCGTTCAAGTCAGACGTCGCGAAACGTCCGCCATCGAGTTGAACCATCGGACGAAGTTCCGGTGGGATGACTGGAAGTACTTCAAGCACCATCCATTCTGGATTGTTGCCTGAGTTACGGAACGCATCGAGGACTTCAAGACGTTTGATCGCACGCGTACGACGTTGTCCTTGAATCATACGAAGCTCTTCACGTAATGCAGCGACTTCTTTATCGAGTTCTACGTCACGGAGCAATTTACGAACTGCTTCCGCACCCATTTCAGCAGTGAACGAACGACCGAACTTCTCACGATATGCACGGTATTCTTTCTCTGAAAGGAGTTGTTTCTTCTCAAGTGTCGATTCGCCTGGATCTGTGACGACGTACGACGCGAAGTAGATGATCTCTTCTAACGCACGCGGTGACATGTCGAGGACGAGTCCCATACGGCTAGGAATTCCTTTGAAGTACCAGATGTGCGAAACCGGTGCTGCGAGCTCGATGTGACCCATGCGCTCACGACGGACTTTCGACTTCGTGACTTCAACGCCACAGCGGTCACAAATGATTCCTTTATAGCGGATCCGTTTGTATTTACCACAGTAACATTCCCAGTCTTTTGTTGGACCAAAGATACGTTCACAGAACAAACCGTCTTTCTCCGGTTTGAGTGTACGATAGTTGATCGTCTCCGGCTTTTTCACTTCCCCGAAAGACCATGAACGGATCTTTTCGGGGGAAGCGAGGCCGATTTGCATATATTCAAATCTATTAACATCTACCAAGGGGTGGACCTCCCTTTCGCTTATTCCTCTTCAGTAACAACTGGTGCGACAGGCGCTTGAACTTCTTCGAGTGCTGGAGTCGCGTTCGGGATATTGTCCTCGTCTTCGTCGCGCATTTCGATCTCTTCATCATCAGCAGACATCATCTTGACGTCCATACCGAGGGATTGAAGCTCTTTAATGAGGACTCGGAACGATTCCGGTACGCCCGGTTGTGGTACATTCTCACCTTTAACGATTGCTTCGTACGCTTTAACACGACCGATCGTGTCATCCGACTTGATTGTAAGGATCTCTTGGAGCGTGTAGGCTGCGCCGTATGCTTCAAGTGCCCATACTTCCATCTCACCGAAACGCTGACCACCGAACTGGGCTTTACCACCGAGCGGTTGTTGTGTAACGAGTGAGTATGGTCCTGTCGAACGTGCGTGAAGTTTATCATCGACCATGTGAGCAAGTTTAATCATATACATGACACCGACAGAGATGCGGTTATCGAACGCTTCACCCGAACGACCATCATAAAGGACAGTCTTCGCGTCGCGATCCATACCTGCTTCTTCAATCGTTGCCCAAACATCTTCCTCACGCGCACCATCGAATACCGGTGATGCGACTTTGATGCCGAGTTGACGTGCTGCCATCCCGAGGTGAAGCTCGAGCAACTGCCCGATGTTCATCCGTGATGGAACCCCAAGTGGGTTCAACATGATGTCAATTGGCGTACCGTCTGGCATGTACGGCATGTCTTCTTCTGGAAGGATACGCGAGATAACACCTTTGTTACCGTGACGACCCGCCATTTTGTCACCCTCGTGAATCTTACGCTTCTGAACGATGTAAGCACGGATCAACTGGTTGACACCAGGTGAGAGCTCGTCCCCATTATCGCGGTCGAAGATTTTGACGTCGAGGATGATTCCATCACCACCGTGTGGTACACGGAGAGATGTATCACGGACTTCACGTGCTTTTTCACCAAAGATTGCATGAAGAAGACGTTCTTCCGCTGTCAATTCCGTTACACCCTTCGGCGTAACTTTACCGACGAGGATATCGCCGTCCTTGACTTCCGCACCGACACGGATGATTCCGCGATCGTCGAGGTTTTTCAAGGCATCATCACCGACGTTCGGAATATCACGTGTGATTTCTTCCGGTCCGAGTTTCGTATCACGCGACTCACATTCGTATTCTTCGATGTGGATCGATGTGTAGACGTCGTCTTTGACAAGACGCTCACTCATGATGACAGCATCCTCATAGTTGTAACCATCCCATGTCATGAAACCGACGAGTACGTTGCGACCAAGCGCAAGTTCCCCACCGTCCATCGATGGACCATCTGCAAGGATCTCGCCTTTATCGACTGGGTCGCCTGCTTTGATGATTGGTTTTTGGTTATAACACGTTCCTTGGTTAGAACGGATGAATTTTTGAATCTTGTAACGGTCGAGTTCACCTTCAACGATGTTGCCATCGACTTCCGTCGTACGACGGACAAGGATTTCACGCGCCGTGACACGCTCAGCGATCCCTGCGTGCTTCGCAACGACAGCGGCTCCTGAGTCTTTCGCAGACACGTACTCCATTCCTGTACCGACAATCGGAGATTCCGGGTTCAGAAGTGGGACGGCCTGACGTTGCATGTTCGCTCCCATGAGGGCACGGTTCGAGTCATCGTTCTCAAGGAACGGGATACAAGCCGTTGCGGCAGATACAACCTGCTTCGGCGAAACGTCCATGTAATCGACACGTGCTGGTTCGACAGACAAGTTTTGTCCACGGAAACGTGAAAGGACGTGTGAATCTTGGAACGTCTTCTCTTCCGTCAACAACATGTTTG
This sequence comes from Exiguobacterium sp. OS-77, assembly GCF_000414195.2. NCBI lineage: Bacteria > Bacillati > Bacillota > Bacilli > Caryophanales > Exiguobacterium > Exiguobacterium sp. OS-77. The sequence continues at coordinate 3,059,870 of NZ_DF239008.1, forward strand.
CCTGTGCGACGACGTAGAGATCCTCTTCGTCAGCAGTCATGTAGTGGATTTCATCCGTGACGACGCCCGTTTCTGGATCGACACGACGATATGGCGCTTCGATGAAGCCGTACTCATTGACCTTCGCGTACGAAGACAACGAGTTGATCAAACCGATGTTTGGTCCCTCTGGCGTTTCGATCGGACACATACGGGAATAGTGCGAGTAGTGTACGTCACGAACTTCGAAACCAGCGCGCTCACGTGTCAAACCACCAGGTCCGAGTGCTGAAAGACGACGTTTGTGCGTCAATTCCGCAAGCGGGTTCGTTTGATCCATGAACTGAGACAACTGCGAGCTACCGAAGAACTCTTTAATCGATGCGATAACTGGACGAATGTTGATCAATGCCTGTGGCGTGATCGCATTCTGATCCTGAATCGACATCCGTTCCTTAACGACACGTTCCATCCGTGAGAGACCGATCCGGAATTGGTTCTGGAGCAGCTCACCGACTGAACGAAGACGACGGTTACCAAGGTGGTCGATATCGTCTGTCGTACCGACTTCATGCAACAAGTTGAAGAAGTAGTTGATGGCAGCAATCATGTCAGCAGGCGTGATGTGCTTGATGTCACGATCGATGTTACCGTTACCGATGATATTGATGATGCGTTCACCTTCAGCATCGTCCGGTGCGAACACCTTGATTGACTGTAAGTTGAAAGCCTCACCCTGCGTCACGCCGCCTGTAGGCGTCGCTTCGATGTAACCAACGGATCCTTCAAGGAATGGAAGGACTTTATCGAGCATACGACGATCAAGGACCGTTCCTGCTTCCGCGATGACTTCACCTGTCTCAGGATCAACAAGCGTTTCCGCAAGTTTTTGACCGAAGAGACGGTTCTTAAGATGAAGCTTTTTATTGATTTTATAACGACCAACGTTTGCCAAATCATAACGTTTCGGGTCAAAGAAGCGCGACACGAGCAACGCTTTTGCGTTTTCGACTGTCGGCGGCTCTCCCGGACGTAGACGCTCATAAATCTCGATGAGGGCTTTTTCCGTTGATTCCGTATTATCTTTTTCAAGTGAATTCCGGAGGTACTCATCATCACCGAGAAGATCGATGATTTCCTGATCCGTACCGAAACCAAGAGCACGTAAAAGAACCGTTACTGGAATCTTACGCGTGCGATCAATGCGAACATAAACGATGTCTTTCGCGTCTGTCTCGAGCTCGAGCCATGCACCACGGTTTGGGATGACTGTCGCGGAGAATCCACGCTTACCGTTCTTATCTAACTTATTGTTGTAATAAACACTTGGCGAACGAACAAGCTGCGAAACGATTACGCGCTCCGCTCCATTGATGATGAATGTTCCCGACTCCGTCATAAGCGGGAAGTCACCCATGAAGACTTCTTGTTCTTTCAATTCACCCGTCTCTTTATTTTGAAGACGGACTTTAACGCGTAGTGGTGCCGAATAGGTCACGTCGCGCTCTTTCGATTCATCGATCGAATACTTCGGCTCTCCGAGCGAGTAGTCGATGAATTCTAATACGAGATTCCCTGTGAAATCGGAAATCGGCGAAATGTCATGAAACATCTCACGAAGACCTTCCCGCAGGAACCACTCATACGAATTCGTTTGAATCTCGATTAAGTTTGGAAGTTCCAATACTTCGCTGATACGTGCATAGCTTCTTCTCTGACGGTGACGACCGTACTGAACAAGTTGACCAGTCAACTGATTCACCTCTCAGACCCACTTCTTCTTATAGAGAAGGACGGGTGTAATATCGAACATTGAAGCCATTTTTTGATTGATAAGCGCAAAAAAGCGACGTCTTGTCTACTCAATCATCTGTAGTCGAGAACGCCAGCTGCTTTCAAACATCTTATCCAAAAATCACTCCAATGGCATTTTATAATACTATCATAGACACAACATGCGGTCAACGACAAATCCTTCGATTTGTCAAGACCGAATTGATTTAAATATTGAGTACCCTTTATCGCGGGTAACTGTCTCACACATACCGAATACGTCTTCCATCAATTTCTTCGCTGATGGTCCACCTTGTTTCTTTTGAATGACGACCCAAAGCTCGCCGCCGACGACAAGGTGATCATATGCTTCCCGGAGAATACGATGAACGACCGTTTTTCCCGCCCGAATCGGTGGATTCGTCACGATCGCTGCGAATGTCGATTCGCCTACCCCATCATACCCGTCACTCACACCGGTCGTCACGGAAACACCGTTCGCGCGCGCATTGTCTGCCGCTAGTTCGAGCGCCCGTTCATTGACATCGATCAAGTGTGCCGGACGACCCGTCGACTTCGAAAGCGCGATGCCCATCGGTCCGTATCCGCAACCGACATCCAAGATGTCTCCCGCTACAGCCGGTTCCGTGAATGCCTCGATCAACAGACGGGAACCAAAATCGATTCCGTTCTTCGAAAAGACACCATGGTCCGATGTAAAGCGGAGCGTCTGACCACGCAGAACATATTCCCACGTCTTCGGATCTCGTTTCGATGAAGGGTCATTCGTATAATAATGATCCGCCATGTTTCCTTCCCCTCTCATGTAAAAGATGAAAACAAAAGAAGCTCGCAATGCGAGCTTCTTTTGTTTCTACGGAAGAAGAAAATTACTTAACTTCTACAGTAGCGCCAGCTTCTTCAAGCTTAGCTTTCATTGCTTCAGCGTCTTCTTTCGAAACGCCTTCTTTAACTGGTGCTGGAGTTCCGTCTACGAGAGCTTTCGCTTCTTTAAGACCGAGACCAGTCAATTCGCGAACTGCTTTGATGACGTTGATTTTACCAGATCCAGCGTTAGTAAGGATAACGTCGAATTCAGTTTGCTCTTCAGCTGCTGCGCCTGCGCCAGCACCTGCAACTGCTACTGGAGCTGCTGCTGATACGCCGAATTCTTCTTCGATTGTTTTTACGAGTTCGTTAAGTTCAAGAACAGTCATGCCCTTGAGGTCTTCGATAAATTGCTCTTTGTTGAAAGCCATTATGGTTTTCCTCCTTTGATTTAGCCCACGTTGGGGTGTGAAAATTGTGTTGGTTGCCTATCCCGCTAAGCAGAAATTAAGCAGATTGTTCTTCTTTTTGCTCTGCGATTGCGTTCGTTGCCACCGCGAGTCCACGGATTGGCGCTTGAAGCACGCTGAGGAGCATCGAAAGGAGACCTTCGCGTGATGGAAGTTCCGCAAGGGCTTTGACATCTTCTACTGAAGTGACTTTGCCTTCGATGATACCACCTTTAAGTTCGAGAGCCTTGTGCGTTTTAGCGAAGTCGTTCAAGATCTTAGCTGGCGCGATAACGTCTTCATTGCTGAAGGCGATCGCACTAGGACCTGTGAAGACTTCATCAAGACCTTCGAGGTTGCTTTGAACTGCCGCGCGGCGGAGGAGACCGTTTTTGTAAACTTTGAATTCAACGCCCGCTTCGCGGAGTTGTTTACGAAGTTCAGTGACTTCTTCTACTGTGAGACCACGGTAGTCGACGACAACTGTTCCTGCGCTCGCTTGGAGTTTCTCAGCGATCTCAGATACGAGATCCGCTTTGACAGCGATAACTTTTTCGTTTGCCATTTCTGTTGCACCTCCTGGTAGATGAAATGTACCGGTGCGAGGGGCTGCTCGATTTCAAATAAAAAGCCTCCGTCTGCAGAGCAGAGGAGGCGTAATCGTCAAAAAGGATACCTGAACAAACAGGCTCTCTGAGCAAGAACACCTCGGAAGGATTTATGCCCATGTGAGCACCTTCTGTCTACGGTATGTCGAAATATATCAACGTTTTATACTGTAACAGCGTTCTTAGAACGTTGTCAAGTTCGTTTTAGACGAAATTATTTCGCGAAGTCAGCTGAAGATACTTTTACACCAGGACCCATTGTAGAAGCGATCGCGATGTTCTTAAGGTATACACCTTTAGCAGTAGCAGGCTTAACTTTTACGAGAGTTTCGATAACTGTGTTGATGTTCTCAACGAGTTTCTCGTTATCGAATGATTTTTTACCGACAGGAACGTGGATGTTACCTGATTTGTCGACACGGTACTCAACTTTACCAGCTTTGATATCGTTGATTGCTTTTGTGACGTCAAATGTAACTGTACCTGTTTTCGGGTTTGGCATGAGGCCTTTTGGTCCAAGAACGCGACCAAGTTTACCAACTTCACCCATCATGTCTGGTGTCGCGACGATAACGTCGAAGTCGAACCATCCTTGTTGGATTTTGTTGATGTACTCAGCATCACCAGCGTAATCTGCTCCAGCAGCTTCCGCTTCTTTTAATTTCTCACCTTTCGCGAAGACGAGAACTTTTTGTGTTTTACCAGTACCGTGTGGCAATACGACTGCTCCACGGATTTGTTGGTCTGCTTTCTTCGGATCTACTCCGAGACGAACAGCCAATTCGATAGTCTCATCGAATTTCGCAGTTGCAGATTTTTTAGTCAAATCTACAGCTTCTGCGAGTTCGTATGAAACCGTACGATCGATAAGCTTAGCAGCTTCTTTGTACTTCTTACCCATTTTAGGTTCCTCCTTTGTGGTTGTGCGGAAAATCCTCCCACATAATGAAAGGGTAGCAGGCTTCAAGAAACTATCCGCCTGCGACCCTCATCGTTGTTCATGGTAATCAAAAAGACATTAGTCTTCGATTACGATACCCATAGAACGTGCAGTACCTTCAACCATCAACATTGCTGTTTCAACAGATGATGCGTTAAGGTCTGGCATTTTTGTTTCAGCGATTTCACGAACTTTGTCACGTTTGACAGTCGCTACTTTCTTACGGTTCGGTTCACCTGAACCACTCTCGATTCCAGCTGCTTTCTTCAAGAGAACTGCTGCTGGAGGAGTTTTAGTGATGAATGTGAATGAACGATCTTCAAAAACCGTGATGACTACAGGGATAATCAAGCCGGCTTGGTCTTGTGTACGAGCGTTGAACTCTTTACAGAAGCCCATGATGTTCACACCTGCTTGACCGAGTGCCGGTCCAACTGGTGGAGCTGGGTTTGCTTTGCCCGCAGGAATTTGAAGTTTTACGAGTTTCATAACCTTCTTCGCCACGAGACACACCTCCTTAATTCTTTAATGTGGTTTAATTGGACGTTGCGCGTCCTCCCACTCATTCTATTCGACGAGTTATTTATCGAAATAAGCACAACATCAAACACGAAAAATTGTATCATTAAAACAAAACATTCGCAATAGGAAACTTAATCGATTTTATCGACCTGTGCGAAATCAAGCTCGACCTTCGTTTCGCGACCGAACATATCAACAGAGACTTTCATTTTCTCAGCATCTGTATCAAGCTCCTCGATCGTACCTTCGAGATTTTCGAAAGCTCCTTCTTTGATTCGGACGATTTGTCCGAGTGAGAAGTCGTAACGGCTCTTCAGATCGACGAGACCCATTGATCCAAGGATGTTTTCTGCTTCTTCCGGAAGGAGTGGTGTCGGTTTTGAACCGCCGCCGACTGATCCGAGGAAGCCCGTGACGTTCGGAGTATTCCGGACGACATACCAAGAATCATCCGTCATGACCATCTCGACGAGGACATACCCCGGGAAGATCTTGACTTCACGTTCCTTGATTTTCGTTTCTCCCTTTTTGTTCGTTACTTCTTCTTGTACTGTTTCAATCGGAACGAGTACACGGAAGATTTTTTCGTCCATGTTCATGGATTCAATCCGACGTTCAAGGTTCGCCTTGACGTTGTTTTCGAATCCGGAATACGTTTGGACGACAAACCATTGTTTCTCCATGGTAGGCCACCTCTTCTTTTTACTTAATCAACCAGCTCATCAATGCGCTAAGCCCTGAATCGACGCCGAAGATGAAGACACCCATGAAGATCACCATACCGATGACCGTCAATGTGTATTTCGTCAGCTCTTTCCGTTTTGGCCAGCTCGTCTTTTTCAATTCATTCCATACGTCACGCAAAAATTTCATCGTACTTTCCCTCCAGGATGTAATAAATCGGGACAGATGAAGCCTTATTTCGCTTCTTTATGAATCGTATGCGCGTTACAACGACGGCAGAATTTCTTCAATTCCAAGCGGACAGTGACGTCCTCTTTTTTCATCGTCGTATAGTCGCGGGCACCGCAATTATCACAAGCAAGGCCTACTTTCTTCGCCATCTCAAAGCCCTCCTTCTTTGCCACTCTTCTCTTCTGTTGTGTTACTTTCCTTCCCAAAAAAGAGCGTAAAAAAAAACGCCTATGAGCGGCGTCTCGCTAGTAAGGCGCTAGTTATACAGTAGCATAGGAAGGGATTACGGTCAATCTACCTCTCTGTTAGACCGTCATCTTTCGTGCTTCGAGGTAACGTTCAAGCTTCCGCTTGACGCGTTGCAAGGCATTATCGATCGATTTGACATGACGATCAAGGTCGTCGGAGATTTCCTGATACGTCCGTCCGTCAAGATAGAGCGCGAGGACTTTTCGTTCGAGATCACTCAGAATCTCCTCCATCTTTGATTCGATGTCTGCGTATTCTTCCCGGTTGACGATCAAGATTTGTGGATCAGAAGGTGCTGTCGACGTGATGATATCCAGTAACGTCCGCTCTGATTCATCGTCATAGATCGGTTTATCGAGCGAGATGTACGAGTTTAATGGGATATGTTTCTGACGTGTTGCTGTCTTAATCGCAGTGATCATCTGTCGCGTGATGCATAATTCGGCAAATCCTTTAAACGAGGCGAGCTTATCCGTTCGGTAATCTCGTACCGCTTTATAGAGACCAATCATTCCTTCTTGAATGATATCTTCTCGGTCTGCCCCAATCAAAAAATAAGAACGGGCTTTGGCGCGTACGAAATTTCGATACCGCTCGATCAAAAATTCGAGCGCATCGCTGTTATCGAACTCTTTCGCTTGTTCTACAAGCGCTTCATCGGTCATGCACTCAAACTGGTCGAACGAAACCAAACTCATCCTGTATCCCTCCAAGCATCATTGACGAATAGTTCAATTGTTTTTAATTATACAATAATTACCTGTCGCACGACAATGAAAATTGGCATGACCTCTTTTGTTGTATCCAAAATGTATCTTTTCTATAAAAAACCACCGTTCTTCCGAATAAAGGAGAACGGTGGATCGCTCATGCGAATGGTTCATATCATGTATCTGAATTCTTTCGGCGACGAATCGCTTCGAGACGTGCGAGGACGTCTTCCGGTAAATCAATCTTCGAGCGCGGTTGAGCCGCTGTCTTCGCGGACGTCGTCTGTTGTTTGATGACGGCAACTGCCGCTTTCCATTCACGCCGGAGTTCCTGCGCCGATATACGGAGTGCGCCAAGCGTGAAGATGACCCACTGCTCCGTGTAATCATTCGTCGCTACTGTTAGCTTGACCCGAATATCCTGTAACCAATCAGCAGCTGTCTTTTCAATCCATTCATCTGCCGTTTCGTTCTCCCGTGTATAGACGATCTCGATTCCACTTTTTTGCATCCGAGACTCACGACCCGGTTGCAGATAGGCATCAAAGACGATCGTAACGCTGATCCCTGTGACGGCTTGGTACTCCGCCATCGCATGAATCAACCGTTCCCGTGCTAATTCAAAGTCTTGCTCCCGCAACGTCCTAAATTCTGGCCATGCGCCAATGATATTGTAGCCATCTACGATGAGACGATCATATTTCATCGCGCATACGGCTTTCTAGTCCGGTAGACTTCATATAATAATAGCGAAGCCGCCACCGATGCGTTGAGCGACGTGACATGTCCTGCCATCGGGAGGTGGACGAGGAAGTCACATTTCTCACGGACGAGCCGGCTCATTCCTTTTCCTTCACTTCCAATGACGATTCCGAGCGGCATCGTCCCATCGAGTGTCCGGTAGTCGTCACTTTCACGTGCATCCGTTCCCACGAACCAGATGCCTTGTTTCTTTAGATCCTCCATCGTCCGCGCGAGATTCGTCACGCGAACGACCGGGATATGTTCAATCGCGCCTGTTGATGCTTTCGCAACGACTTGTGTCAACCCGACTGAGCGACGCTTCGGAATAATGATCCCGTGTGCCCCGACAGCATCTGCCGTCCGCAAGATTGATCCGAGATTGTGTGGATCTTCGAGCTCATCAAGCATGATTAAGAGCGGTGTTTCATCCTTTTGACGTGCAAGCTCGAAGATATCTTCCATCTCGGCATACTCATACGCAGCAACCGCTGCGACGACACCTTGGTGATTTTCCGTTCCAGCTAAACCAGTTAACCGTGAACGTGGTACGAGCTGGATTTGGATGCCCGCTTCCTGCGCCATCGCATGGATGACGGCAAGCGGTCCTTTTTGTTGTCCTTCCTGCAAGAACAGCTTGTTCATCTCTCGTCCACTCCGCAATGCCTCTAGGACCGGATTACGACCTGACAAGAAATCTTGTCCTTCTTCAAGCGGTTCGATCACGACGGGCTGTTCCTTGACTGGAGTGGCTTTTCGTTTCTCTTGTGCTGGGCGCTGTGCCTTCGTTTTCGGCTTCGCACCGGTAGCCTTAGGATTCGTCTGTTTTTTCGGCTTCGAGTAGTTCGAACGCTTGTCCGATGAGTTCTTCAAGGCGATCCCCTCCTTCTGAAAGATAAATATAACCGAGCAATGCTTCAAATGCTGTCGCGTAGCGATACGTGTGGACGTCCGTGCTCTTCGGGACAGAACCGGATTTCGCGTTCTTTCCGCGCCGAACGACCGCTGCCTCTTCTTCCGTCAACGCATCCGTGTTCAACCAGTGCGTCACGACAGTCGCTTGTGCTTGTGCCCGAACGTACCGGACAGCTGCTTTATGCAACTCGCCCGGCTTCACATAACCTTGTTCGAGCAATCGCTCCCGCACACGAATCTCATAGACGACATCGCCCATGTACGCTAACGCGAGTGCATTCAGTTGTTTGTAGTTCTTCATCCGCGCTTCCACCGCATCCCTTGCGCTGTGTCTTCCAGCAAGATGCCTTGATCACGCAGCTGATCGCGGATTGCGTCCGCTCGTGCGAAGTCACGATTTTGACGGGCTGTGTTCCGCTCTTCGATCAACTGTTCGACTTCTTCATCGAGTAAGCCTTTGTCGACTGTCAACGTGACACCGAGGACGCCTGATAATTCCGAGAAGAGTGCGAGGAACTGTTCGAGCACCTGTTTCGACACATGTGCTTCTCCGAGGTACAAGTTGGCTTCTTTCGAGAGATCGAATAAATCCGTCACAGCGTTCGCTGTATTGAAATCATCATCCATCGATGTGATGAAATGTTCCTTGATCGCCGCTAGACGATTCAACCACTTCTCGTCACCTGTTCCGAGATCAGCGGTCATGTCAAGGCGGTGTTCGATGTTTGCGACCGATTCCCGAATCCGTGCGAGACCATTCGCTGCTTGATCGATCAGTTCACGACTGTAGTTGATCGGGTGACGATACTGAACCGATAACATGAAGAAACGTAACACCATCGGATCAACCGCTTGGATCGCTTCATGGACCGTCAAGAAGTTACCGAGCGACTTCGACATCTTCTCGTTTTCGATGTTCAAGAACCCGTTATGCATCCAGTAGTTCGCGAATTTCTGTGAGTTGCATGCTTCAGACTGGGCGATCTCATTCTCATGGTGCGGGAACTTCAAATCTTGTCCACCAGCATGGATATCAATCGTCTCCCCGAGGTATTTCTTCGCCATCGCCGAGCACTCGATGTGCCAGCCTGGTCGTCCTTCGCCCCATGGACTTGTCCATGCCGGCTCACCTGGTTTTGCTGCTTTCCAGAGCACGAAATCAAGCGGATCTTCTTTTTTCTCTCCGACTTCGATTCGTGCGCCTGCGCGCAATTCATCGATCGACTGTTGGCTCAATTGACCATAATCCTTGAAACTACGCGTCCGGAAGTAGACATCCCCGCTTGATGCGTAGGCATTGCCTTTTTCGACGAGGACTTCGATGAAGGCGATGATATCGTCCATCGTTTCCGTGACGAGTGGATGGATATCCGCTTTTTGGACATTCAAGGCGCCCGTATCCGCGTGATACGCCTCGATGAAACGTTTCGTCAACGCATGATAGTCTTCTCCGAGTTCGTTCGCTGTCCGGATGATCTTATCATCGACGTCCGTGAAGTTCGAGACATATTTAACTTCGTATCCGCGGTATGTGAAGTAGCGACGGACCGTATCGAAAACGATGGCTGGACGTGCGTTCCCGATATGAATGTAGTTGTAAACCGTCGGGCCACAGACATACATCTTGACCTTTCCTTCTTCTAATGGTTTAAATAGTTCCTTTTTTCCGGTCATGCTGTTGTACAGTTGAATCATGACGTCGCCCTCCTTTAATCCGTTCAATTTCTTGTTTTAATACTTCTAGTTCCATTTCAATCCGCTCTTGGCATTCGCTGACCGGATCCGGGAAACGATGATCAAGTGGTGCTTCGACCTTCATGCCGTCTTGAATGACGACACGTCCCGGAATGCCGACGACAGTCGCATTGGGAGGAACGTGTTTTAAGACGACGGAACTAGCACCGATTTTTGAGTATGCCCCGATCGTGATATCACCAAGGACACGGGCACCCGCTGAAACAAGTACGCCGTCTTCAATCGTCGGATGACGCTTTCCTGTTTCTTTCCCCGTTCCGCCGAGTGTCACGCCTTGAAACAACGTGACGTCATCCCCAATGATCGTCGTCTCACCAATGACGACACCCATCCCGTGGTCAATAAAGAATCGGCGTCCAATCGTCGCTCCTGGATGAATCTCGATGCCTGTCAAAAAGCGACTGAACTGCGAAATTAATCGACCGAGTAAGCGAAACTTTGCGTTCCAGAGTCGATGGGCCAGGCGATGCATCCAAATCGCATGTAAGCCCGGGTATGTCAAAATGACTTCTAACGTGCTGCGGGCAGCTGGATCTTGCTCAAACACATTGCGGATATCTTCTCGTATCCGTGTCATATACGTTCTCCTCTCCATAAGAAAAAGCGCCTCTATGCATTGCTGCACAGAGACGCTAACGAAGCGCGGTCCCACTCTGTTTGGACGATTGACTCATCCCTCTCGACGTCCGTTAACGCCGGAGATACGTCTGCGCCTACTCTCACGGATTTCGGGCAGCACTCAGAGGGGCATTTCATGATTCGCTTCTTCAAGCCCTCGCACCATTCGAGCTTGTCTCTGGAGAAGAAGACGCATCGTTACTTTCCTCGTCTACGCTTTCGTTATTCTGCTTCAAGCCGTGCAAGCACACGGTCTTTTCCTAGTAATTGAATCGTGTTCGGGAGTTCTGGACCATGCGTCTGTCCTGTCGTCGCGACACGAATTGGCATGAATAAATTCTTTCCTTTTTGACCAGTCGCTTTTTGCGTCGCTTTGATCGATGCTTTAATTGCTTCTGGTGTCCACTCTTCGAGAGCGCGTAACTGGTTCGCGAATTCTGCAAGTACAGTCGGAACCGTCTCGCCACTCAAGACAGTGTTTGCCTCTTCATCATACACCACTTCGTCCTCAAAGAACATCTCTGAAAGCTTGACGATTTCCGCGCCATGCGTCATCTGTTCGCGGTATAACGCAACGAGATCACGTGCCCAAGCGAGCTCTTCTTCTGAAGGTGACGCTTCGACGCGACCTGCTTCTTGTAAGAACGGAAGACTGGCTTCGAATACTTCTTCGAACGATTGATGTTTCATGTACTGACTGTTGATCCAAGCCAATTTGTTTTGGTCGAAGACAGCTGGACTCTTCGACAGACGATCCGCGTCAAAGATTTCGATGAACTCTTCTTTCGTGAAGATTTCTTGTTCACCGACTGGTGACCAACCGAGAAGCGTGATGAAGTTGAGCAATGCTTCCGGGAGATAACCGAGCTCTTTATACTGCTCGATATACTGAATGATCGAGTGATCACGCTTCGAAAGTTTCTTGTGTGATTCGTTAACGATCAATGTCATGTGACCGAACGTCGGGTATTCCCAACCGAACGCATCATAGATCATCATCTGTTTCGGTGTGTTCGAAATATGATCATCCCCACGAAGAACATGACTGATCGCCATCAAGTGATCGTCGATGACGACGGCAAAGTTATACGTCGGAATGCCATCTTTTTTGACGATGACCCAGTCACCGAAGTCTTTTGATTCGAATGAGACGTCGTCTTTGACGATATCATTCCATGTATACGTGACATCTTCCGGTACACGAATCCGAATCGACGGTGTGCGACCTTCTGCGCGGAACGCTTCTTCTTGTTCTGCTGTCAGGTTACGGTGTGCCCCTGAATAACGTGGTGCTTCTCCGCGTGCGATTTGCGCTTCGCGTTCTGCTTCGAGCTCTTCCGATGTCATGTAGCAACGGTAAGCAAGTCCTTTTTCAAGTAACTCGTCCGTGTACTTTTGATAGATATCGAGACGCTCCATTTGTGAATAAGGACCGTACTCGCCACCGCGACCTGGACCTTCGTCCCAATCGACACCGAGCCACTCGAGGTTCTTCATTTGACTCTCGACACCGCCTGCGATGTTCCGCTTTTGGTCCGTATCCTCGATTCGTAATACCATCTTACCGCCTAAGTGGCGCGCAAACAGATAGTTAAATAATGCAGTCCGGGCATTCCCGATATGCAAGTGTCCTGTTGGACTTGGGGCATAACGTACTCGTACTTCTGCCATTGCCAATCACTCCTTCGACTAAAATTCGCTTATCTAGTATACCTTATTCTTCGATTCGTTTCAGTAGAATCACTGCTTGACAAGCGATTCCCTCTTCTCGTCCCGTAAAACCTAACCATTCCGTCGTCGTTGCCTTGACATTGATCTGTTCAATGTCCGCTTCGAGTAATTCCGCGATCCGCGCACGCATCGTGTCGATGTACGGACGAAGCTTTGGTGCCTGTGCGATGACTGTCGCATCTAGGTTGCCAAGCTCATACCCTTGTTGTTTAACGAGCGCGTAGACATGCTGCAACAATTTTGCTGAATCGGCATCCTTGAATTCCGGATCCGTGTCCGGAAAATGTTTTCCGATATCCCCCGCTGCGATCGCACCAAGTGCCGCGTCGGCAATCGTATGTAACAAGACGTCTGCATCCGAATGACCGAGCAATCCTTTCGTATGCGGAATCTCGATGCCGCCTAAAATCAATTTCCGATCCTCTGCAAAGGCATGTACATCAAAACCTTGTCCAATTCGAATCATCGTCATTTCCCTCGTTTCATTAGAATCGCTTCACCGAACCACAGATCGTCCGGTGTCGTCATCTTGATATTTTCGTAGTGACCGTGGACGATCGTTACTTTTCCTCCGTCCCATTCTATCAAACTTGCATCATCGGTTCCTAGGTATTTCGTTGCCGCTTTTTCGTGAACCGTACGAATCGTCGCAAGATCAAACGCTTGTGGTGTCTGGGCTGCCATCAGGTGTTCCCGCGGGACGGTCTCGCTGATGTGGTTCGCTTCAATCCGTTTGACCGTGTCTTTAATCGGCACGGCAAGAATCGCCGCTTTGTCTAGGGCTGCCGCTTGGACGACCGCATGAATCGCTGCTTGTGAAATGAACGGTCGGGCACCATCATGGATCAGAACGATCCCTTCGCCTTCTAACGCCTCAAGACCACGGAGAACACTTTCCTGACGTTCGGCACCACCCGCGACAAGTCTAATCGATGTCTTATAAGACGCGATAATACTTGTAAACCATTCTTGTTCTAGTGGATTGATCGCAAGGACAATTTCCGTACATGCCGGATCTGCCTCGAAGACATCCAGTGTCCAAGCGATGATTGGACGGTCTCTTAGTTCAAGCATCAATTTATTACGATCTGCGCCCATCCGCTTACCGGCACCGGCAGCGGGGATGACGACGCGATATGTGGCTGTAGACATCCCATTCCCTCTTTTCTCTCTCACTGATCATCGTGATCCATTCCATCACACCGAAAACGGACTCGATCATGAAATCGAATCCGTTACGGGGTCTATCCGAATGCCTCTCGATGTCTCTCTAGGCATAGTGTCTCATTTTTCTTGTGGTTTCGCAAAAATCATTCGTCCAGCTGATGTCTGCAAGACACTTGTGACGACAACGCCAATCGTTTTCGAAATCAGATGTTTTCCGCCTTCGACGACGACCATCGTCCCATCTTCGAGATAGGCAATGCCCTGTTTTTGTTCTTTTCCTTCCTTGATGACAAGAACGGTCATCTCTTCTCCTGGAATGACGACTTGTTTGACGGCATTCGCCAGGTCATTGATGTTAAGAACAGGAACATGTCGGACTTCACAGACTTTATTCAAGTTATAGTCGTTCGTGACGACGATCCCTTTGACGAGTTCCGCGAGTTTGATCAGCTTAATATCGACTTCCGGTACATCCTCGAAATCGCCATCATAAATTTCGACTTCGACTCCAGGAATCTCTTGTAACTCTTTTAAGACATCGAGTCCACGACGTCCACGGTTTCGTTTCAACGTATCGGAAGAATCGGCGATGTACTGCAACTCACCGATGACGAATTGCGGGACGATCAGTTTTCCTTCGACGAAACCGGTCTTCGTGATATCCGTAATTCGTCCGTCGATGATGACGCTCGTATCGAGTACCTTGCTGTTTGATTTAACTGGGACGACTTCTGGCGTCGCCTTTTTCTCACTTTGGTTACTACGTAAGAAGATTTTCGTCAATTCATGACGTTTACGATACCCGACCGTAAAGCCAAGATATCCGAATAACGCGGTCACGAAGATCGTTAAGACGTTACTGAGGACAGGAATACCTACCAAATCAATCAATGTACTGACGAGGAAGGCAAGTACCAACCCAATCAACAAACCAAATGTTCCAAAAAAGAGATCTGCTACTGGGGCTTTGACGAGTCGTTCTTCTAAAAATCGGAGAAGTCGAATTACCGAATCCGTAATGAATAATCCAATTAATAAGAATATGAGTGCACCAATCGTTCCAGTTACGTATTCGCTCATCAACCATGCAGGGAATGTCGTATTCGTTGCCGTTTCAATTAATTGGAAGAACTGAGGAAGCAACAAAATCCCGAGGGCAAGTCCGAGTAATGCAAAAAATACCCGAATGACGATTTTCAATCTTCTCACCTCCTTTGCTTATTTTAAGTTCATTGTAACATGTACTGATTTGAACTACCTACGCCGGAAGGAGGGGAAACTGTTTACATATCCATTACAGTTCCCCCATTTTTTGCGTCATTCCAGCTTAAAACGGAATCGTTTCACGTAATGCTTCGTCCACACTCTCGACACCGACGACCGTAATTCCGTCTGGATACGTCCAACCACCTAAGTTGTTTTTCGGAATGATCGCCCGCGTGAAACCGAGTTTAGCTGCTTCTGCTACACGTTGTTCAATCCGCGATACACGGCGAACCTCACCTGTCAATCCGACCTCACCAATCACGACATCCGTCGGACGCGTCGGCTTGTCACGGAAACTAGAAGCAATTGCCACACAAACCGCCAAGTCAATCGCTGGTTCATCAAGCTTCACACCCCCGGCTGCCTTGAGGTACGCATCTTGTGTCTGAAGGAGAAGACCCGATCGTTTCTCAAGAACAGCCATCAATAAGGCCACCTTATTTTGATCGATTCCGGTCGCCATCCGTCTTGGATTCCCGAATGATGTCGGTGAAATCAGTGCTTGCAGTTCGACAAGGACGGTCCGTGTCCCTTCCATGGAAGCAACAATCGTCGAACCGGATACACCGGACGTCCGCTCCTCGAGGAAAATTTCTGACGGATTCAAGACCTCTTCAAGACCAGACTCCCGCATCTCAAAAATTCCGATCTCATTCGTTGAACCAAATCGGTTTTTGACGGCACGCAGAATCCGGAACGTATGGTGACGTTCGCCTTCGAAATACAAGACAGCATCCACCATGTGCTCTAGTAAACGTGGTCCAGCAATCGAACCTTGTTTCGTGACGTGACCGACGATGAAGATCGCAATACCGCGACTCTTCGCAATTTTCATCAGCATCGCCGTACATTCACGTACCTGTGTCACGCTCCCGGGTGCGGACTGGATTTCATCGATGTAGACGGTTTGAATCGAGTCGATGATTAAAAAACGTGGCTGTTCTTCATCGACGACACGTTCAATCATGTTCATATCCGTCTCACTCAGGACGAACAAATCCTGTGTCGGTAAGCCAAGCCGTTCCGCGCGTAATTTCGTTTGTTTGAGCGATTCTTCTCCTGAGATGTAGAGCACTTTTTCGCCGCGTTGGGCAAGACGTGCGCTCGTCTGCAGTAAGATCGTCGACTTCCCGATCCCCGGATCTCCTCCAACAAGCACCATCGAACCTGGAACGATACCGCCTCCGAGGACACGGTCGAATTCACCACTTCCGGTAAAGACACGACTCTCTTCTTGCGAGACGATGTTCGCGAGGCGCTCTGGCTTCAATTGTTTTGTCGTCGTATGAACGAAAGCGGCACCGCGCCGCCCTTTTTTTTCTTCGACGACTTCTTCGACCATCGTATTCCATTCCCCGCATCCTGAACAACGTCCCATCCATTTCGGGGATTCGGTCCCACAGCTTTGACAAACGAATTTTGTTTTTAACTTAGCCAATCGATTCATCCTTTCTGTTTCAAAAAAAGAACCAGCTTCGCTCAGAAAGTGCGAAAGCTGGCCCTGTGCTCAGTGCTTATTCCGTTGCGGCAGAACTCACGTGATTCCGGCGAACGATGAATTCGTTCTCTTCGACATCAAGCGCAACACGTTCTCCTTTTTGGATATCGCCTGCGAGCAACGCTTCTGACAACCGGTCTTCCGCTTCCCGTTGAAGGGCACGACGGATTGGACGTGCGCCGTACTCTGGATCGTATCCGATATCGGCAATCTTCGAGAGGGCAGCTGGTGTCAATTCGAAATGAATTTCCTGTTCAGCCAAACGTTTTTCAAGGGTTTTCGCCATCAACTTCACGATCTCTTCGATGTGTTGTTTCTCGAGTGAGTGGAAGACGATCGTTTCATCAATCCGGTTCAAGAACTCTGGACGGAACGCCCGTTTGAGTTCTTCCATAACTTTATCTTTCATGTCTTTGTATTCGCGATCCGTATCTTCAGAAACAGCAAATCCGACATATTTATTACGTTTAAGGGCACTTGCACCGACGTTCGATGTCATGACGATGATCGTGTTACGGAAATCAACCGTCCGACCTTTCGAGTCTGTTAAGCGTCCATCATCAAGTACTTGCAAGAGAATGTTGAAGACTTCCGGGTGCGCCTTCTCGATTTCATCAAGTAAGATGACCGAGTATGGTTTCCGGCGAACTTTTTCAGTCAATTGACCGCCTTCTTCGTAACCGACATATCCTGGAGGTGAACCGACGAGACGGCTCGTTGCATGTTTCTCCATGTACTCTGACATGTCGATCCGGATGATCGCATCCTCATCTCCGAACATCGCTTCGGCAACCGCACGGGCGAGTTCTGTTTTACCAACCCCAGTAGGACCGAGGAAGATGAACGAACCAATCGGACGTTTTGGATCTTTCAGTCCAGCACGTGCCCGACGGATGGCTTTTGAAATTGATTTAACGGCTTCATTTTGTCCGATGACACGATCGTGAAGGATTTCTTCGAGGCGAAGGAGACGATCCGTCTCTTCTTCCGCGATCTTCGTGACCGGTACACCTGTCCAGTTGGCAACGACTTGTGCGATGTCATCTTTTGTGACTTCAAGTTTTTCGTTGCCTTGTTTATTCTGCCATTCCTCTTTCAAACGCTCAAGCTCATCGCGTAATTTTTGTTCCGTATCGCGGAGGCTTGCTGCTTTTTCGAACTCTTGGCTTTGGACAGCTTCATCCTTGTCCTTACGGATACCCTCGAGTTTTGCTTCGACTTCTTTTAAGTTCGGTGGTGCTGTGTATGAACGCAACCGAACTTTCGATGCCGCTTCATCGATCAAATCGATCGCTTTATCCGGAAGGAAACGATCTGAAATGTATCGATCCGACAAGGTGACGGCTTCTTGAATCGCTTCGTCTGTGATCGTCACACGGTGATGTGCTTCATAACGATCGCGAAGACCAAATAGGATTTGTGTTGCTTCATCCGTTGTTGGCTCTGCGACTTGGATCGGTTGGAAACGACGTTCGAGTGCCGCATCTTTTTCGATGTATTTCCGGTACTCATCAAGAGTCGTTGCTCCGATACACTGGAGTTCGCCTCGTGCGAGCGATGGTTTAAGGATGTTCGATGCATCGATCGCACCTTCTGCTCCACCCGCTCCGATCAATGTATGCAACTCATCAATGAAGAGAATGATGTTCCCCGCTTGACGAATCTCATCCATGACCTTTTTCAAACGATCTTCGAATTCACCACGGTATTTCGTACCAGCGACGAGTGTCCCCATGTCGAGTACCATAACGCGTTTATTGCGTAACGTCTCCGGTACCTCATTGTTGATGATTTGTTGAGCGAGACCTTCGACGACAGCCGTTTTACCGACCCCTGGTTCCCCGATCAAGACCGGGTTATTTTTCGTCCGGCGGCTCAAGACTTCGATGACACGTTGAATTTCTTTCGCACGACCGATAACTGGATCAAGACGTGTTTCGCGCGCTTGTTGTGTCAAATCACGAGCAAGACCATCAAGTGTTGGTGTTGCGACACCTGAACCTGCTTGCGACGCGTTTGCTGTCGTTTCACTGTTCCCGAGCAACTGGAGTACTTGCTGACGAGCTTTTGAAAGACTGATGCCTAAGTTATTCAAGACGCGAGCGGCAACACCCTCTCCTTCTCGGATCAATCCGAGTAAGAGGTGTTCTGTTCCAACGTAAGAGTGACCTAGTTTACGTGCCTCATCCATTGATAACTCGATGACTTTTTTCGCACGTGGTGTATAGTGAATCGTCGTTGCACCATCTTGTCCGCGACCGATCAATGCTTCGACTTCCATCTGAATTTTATCTGAACTGAGACCGAGTGCTGTTAAGGCTTTCGCAGCGATTCCGTCTCCTTCACGTACAAGTCCGAGTAAAATGTGTTCTGTTCCGATATTGTGGTGCCCCAACCGTACTGCTTCTTCTTGAGCAAGTGCTAATACACGTTGTGCACGTTCTGTGAATCGTCCAAACATCATTATGCAAAACCTCCTTGTGTGTGATCCCTGTTTGTCTGTTCGGTTAACATCGTCCGGATTCGTTTCGCCCGTTCGATGTCCCGTTCTCTAGATGTTAATTGTTTCCCGAAATGCTTTTGTAGAAAACCTGTTTGTAATGAAACGAGCAGTTGATGAAAAAGATTTGGAGGAAGATTGACCTCTAGTCCCAGACTGTCTGCTAAGCGAACATCCGATAGTCGTTCCGTTGCTTCCCGCGCTGTAATCAGTCGAGCTGATGTCAGGATACCGTAGGAACGATATAGTCTGTCCTCTAGTTCTTCTTGATACATCTCCAATAATCCTTTTCGTGCTGCCTGTTCTGCTTCAATTAATGCTTCGACGGCAAATTGATAGTCCGTGATCAGCATATCCTCACTTGCCCCAAGCGTCCGTTGGTTCGAAAGTTGGAACATGCGACCAGAGGCATCGCTTCCCTCGCCGTAACGCCCACGAATCGCGAATCCGAGCTGTCGTAAGTGTTTGATATAGCCTTGAATCTGATTCGTCAGGACCAGTCCCGGTAAGTGCAACATCACGGAAGCACGAAGACCTGTTCCGACGTTACTCGGACACGTCGTTAAATAACCGAGCGTGTCATCAAAAGCAATTTTAAATCGTTCACTGATCAAGCGATCGACTTGTTTTGCGATCCGAAACGCTTCTTCAAGTTGAAGTCCCGGTAATAACGTCTGGATTCGGAAATGATCCTCTTCGTTTACCATGACACTGATCTGCTCATCCTCACTAATGAAGAGTCCTGTCCGCGGATGACTCGCTAACGCTGGACTGATTAGATGCTTTTCTACTAAAGCGGTTCGCGTCAGGACATCTGCTTGATCGACGCGACCAAACCGGAACCCTTTCATCCCGTTTAGTTGGCGTTCTGTCTCTTCAATGAGTGCATTGGCTTGTGCTTCTGACAACATCGTTGAGAACGGGTAACGTGTCGTATTACGCGCCAATCGGATCCGTGTCGAAACGACGATGTCGTCAAAAGGAGAAGATTGATTCATCGATTCGCTTAAAGGGTGTTGGAGCAACTCTTCAAACATGACGCAAATCCTCCTCGACACTCTCAATCTGTTGTTTTATGACTTCTGCTTCTTCATAATCTTCTGCTAAGATTTTGCGGTTGAGCTGTTCTTTGAGTCGACTGAGTTGCTGGTTCAATCGTTTTTCAACGGATTCCTCATCAGGTCGTGAGCCATAATGTTGCGTATGACCGTGTTGGAACTGACGAACCATACCGTCGACTTCGTCTTTAAAAAATGAATAACAAGTCGGGCAACCGACTTTACGAAGATGAAGCAATTGTTGACGGGTCATACCGCAAGACGGACACGCCGTCCCTTGATATTCACGTGCTAACTCCCGCACACAAACCGAGCATAAGAATTTTTCATCGGTTTCCGATTCTTGTGGAAGTTTGACACGGACGATTGCTTCTCGTTCGCCACATCGTTGACAACGCATCGTGCATTCCTCCAATGTCCGACGACTAGAGTCGCTTCATGGTTTGAAGAAGCGTCCGCATCAAGTGGGCACGCATCCGGTGTTGATCTTCGACCGCCATTGGCAAACTCTCTTTTTGCAACAGCGATTGAATCAAAATAGCTTCCCGCCGCGTCAGTAATTGTTCGTTCATCAAACGAATCAAATAATCTTCTGCAGCTTGTTCCGTCAAATGATCACCGATCCATGAACTGACTTCGTCTAATAGATCGTGACTATCGAGCACAACGATTTTTTGAATCCGAATGTATCCGCCGCCACCCCGTTTACTTTCAACGAAATAACCCTTTTCGACCGTAAAACGAGTATTAATGACGTAGTTGATTTGTGATGGAACACAGTCAAAACGTTGTGCAATTTCTTGACGTTTGATTTCAATCGTCTTTTCGTCGTGTAAAATTTGCTTTAAATAGGCTTCGATGATATCTGTGATGTTTTGCATTGGCACCACCTCTCTGACCATCTTTGACTATTGTTTGATTTAATAGTAATCATCTAAAAAAAGAAATGCAACTGATAAGACTTTTTAGAAAACACAAAAAGACCGATC
>NZ_DF239009.1:0-49571 GCF_000414195.2 Exiguobacterium sp. OS-77
GGGATTAGACGATATCTGATGACATCTACATGTAGACGCATCTACAAATCTACAAATCTACAAATCTACAAATCTACATGTAGACGCATCTACAAATCTACAAATCTACATGTAGACGCATCTACAAATCTACATGTAGATTTCAAACCTGATCTTATAAAAAAACCTGTTGTGAAGCCGTTTTTTTTATGAAATGATACAGATAGTTGTAAACAGAAAGCATCTCTTCACGCAAAAAAATCTGATAACAAAGGTTATCAGATCCTTGATGCAACTGACCCGCCAGTCAGGAGTGCATCGATTAAACATCGCGAGCAGTACAGAAAAAAGATTCAACAAGCTCTTAAAAAGTCTTTAAGACAAGCTTCAAAAAAACTTTTTAAAGTAACTCGTTACAACTCTTTCCGACGTGAAAAAAATTCACGCTCCGTTGAGGGCTCTTTCTTATGCACTGAAATTAACTTCAGTGTAGCATGACGCAATTATAGAGACAATTCTTTTTCGACATAAAACTAATACATAGATCAATCAGAGAGGAGGAAGACGAATGGAGTCTTTACGTCAATTGTATCGTGATCAGTTAACGGAAGCACCAAAGCGCGCATCTCAAAAAGAACAAAGCGGTCCAAGCAACCATTTAGGTTGGGTCTTTGTCTGCAACGATTTCGCGCAGCCAAAAGCAGTCCGTACATACAGCTCATTGTTTAAAGCACAAACTTCGACAACGTACTTCACACCGAATACATTCTATCGTAACGATCAACGGAATGCGGGAACGTTGCGCTGGTTAAATGCACTTGTCATTGATATTGACGTCAAGATTGCCAAGAACGCTGGCATGATCTATCCGGATGTGATGGAGATGATCACAACAGCCGGTCTTCCGACTCCTTCTTTGATTGTTCAAACGCCATCAGGTGGCTTCCACGTATACTGGTACCTGGCGGAGCCACGTCGTGCATTTCCAAAAGTCGTAGAACATTATAAACGGATTCAACAAGCGATTGCTGAAGAGCTGTCAGGTGATTTACAAGCTGTAGGTGCTGAACGATGGTTCCGTTTACCGACGCCTCAAAACACTGTACATCGGTCTCCAGAGCGTGTTTCTTTTGACGCGTTTTGTGATTGGTATTCGGAGCGCAGTGAAGAGCTATTACATCAACAAAAAGTCATGGTACGTAAGCAAGACATGATGCAACATCCTGCGATTCAGTCGCTTCTTCGAGGTGTTGAGCAAGGACGACGCGATAATACGTGCTATACCTTGGCATTAGCATTCAAAGCGACAGGATACTCAGAAGAAGATACGCAAATCTATTTGTATGCTTGGAATGAACGGAATACACCGGCTATGCGTCAGCTTGATGTTAAGCGAAAGGTTAAGAGTGCCTTTAAAGAAGGCGCACCACTCGGTCCTTCTGCGTACTGGATTGAAACATTGTCTGGAATGGAGTTTAAATATCGAATCTGGGAAGGGGCAAAGCCGCGAGAAGAGCGTACATATAGTCATTTAGACGAGTGGAAAGAAGACGTCTTATTCATTCTAAGAGAAAATGGAGGAGTTCTTTGTGGTGCACAGCGTGACATTGCCAAGATGATCTGTTCTTCAGTAGACAAATCTAAAACGCTCTCATACGCGACATTTAAACGAGTAATTGAGATTTTGATCCAAGAACGTTTGATCGAAAAGAAAGTAGAAGGAAAAGGTCGTGCAGCATGTACCATAATTAAACTTATCAAACAAAGCAAAGTCATACAATTTAATAGAAAACCAATAAAAATTAATGGGCTCAACTCGAATACATTTATGGATAGGGTGGCTGGTTGGGGTTCTCACTATGGTAGTAGAAATAAATATCTATAGTTGTTTTCTGCGTGCCCTCTTTATACATGTTATATTTGATTGATTAGACTTTTATTTTTTTGTTCTAGTCGTTTTTTTGAACTTTGGAAGGAAGATTTTAATGACAACTGTACGTCTATTTAATAATGATTGTGTTGAATCGATGAAAGAATTACCTTCGGATTCTATTGATTTTATTATTACAGATCCCCCTTATAACTTAGGTAATTTTATGAAAAATAGAGCAACTAATTTGGTGAAAATGAGAGAGAATTTCTTTGGAGCTGCAGGTTGGGATAATTTAGACTCCGACTCTTGGGAATATTCTATGCATCAATTTTTTATGGAATCTTCTAGGTTAGCAAAAAAAGGTTCATCTATGATCGTTTTTATGGCAGTCATTAAGGTAGAAACTATAATAAAAATTGCTGAAAAATATGATTTTTATTATAAAACTACGGGGACATGGCACAAAAAAAATCCAATGCCAAGAAATATGAATTTACATTTTGTTAATTCTACTGAATCATGGATTTACTTTACGTATAAAACGAGAACGGGAACATTTAATAACGAAGGTATGGTTCTTCATGATTTTATTGAAACATCACTAACTACATCTAAGGAAAAGCGATTTGGAAAGCATCCTACTCAAAAACCAGAAGAATTGCTTAGTCATTTTATAAAAATTTTGTCTAACAAAGATGATACGGTTTTAGATCCATTTATGGGTAGTGGGACATCTGGTGTTGTAAGTAAAAGGTTAAGCAGAAATTTTATAGGTATTGAGTTAGATAAAACATATTTTGATATTGCTTCTATGCGTA
Organism: Exiguobacterium sp. OS-77; assembly: GCF_000414195.2. Lineage (NCBI taxonomy): Bacteria > Bacillati > Bacillota > Bacilli > Caryophanales > Exiguobacterium > Exiguobacterium sp. OS-77. The sequence continues at coordinate 2,671 of NZ_DF239009.1, forward strand.
TCGCTGAAGAGGAGAATGTGTCAATTGAAACCTAAGGTAATAGATTTATTTTCTGGAGTAGGAGGTTTTTCTCTAGGGTTTGAGAAAGCAGGATTTGATATTGTTTTAGCTAATGAGTATGATGCTGAAATTGCAAAGTCGTATATGTTTAATCATCCTTCAACAAAGATGATTATTGGAGATATTACAGATTTAGATTATGAACACGAGTTTTCAGATTATGTTGGTGGAATTGACGTAATTGTAGGCGGGCCTCCTTGCCAAGGTTTTTCTCAAAAAGGTCAAAGAAAAACAATATTAGATGAAAGAAATTTTCTTTTTCAATATTTTGTGAAAGCTGTTAGTTATATTCAACCCAAGTATTTTGTTATGGAAAACGTACCTAACTTATTTACTTCCGAAAAAGGATTTTTCAAAAATGAACTTGAAAATTTATTTAATGAACTTGGATATGATTTAAGTATGGGTGTGATGAATGCATCAGATTACGGTGTTCCACAGCACAGACGAAGAGCTATAGTTATTGGGAAAAAACACGGAAAACCTCCTTTATTACCCCCTAAATTAGGGAAAAGTGTTACAATATGGGATGCCATTAGTGATTTAGCATATCTTTCTTCTGGTGAAGGTGCTGAACAGCAAGAATATCTTTTTTCAATTCAAAGTAGCTATCAAGAATTGATGAGAAGATATTCTGATATTCTTTATAATCATATCGCTACTAATCATTCATCATTGGCTTTAGAAAGATTAGCTTTAATACCTCCTAATGGAGGTAAGGAATTTTTACCTAAAGAGCATTTGACTAAATCAATTTACAGTGGGACGTGGTCCAGAATGGTAAAAGACGAGATGTCTGTTACTATTACAACACGTTTCGATACACCATCCTCAGGTAAATTTACACATCCATTTTTAAATAGAGCGATTACTGTCCGAGAAGCTGCTAGAATTCAATCATTCCCTGATTTCTTTAGATTTATTGGATCTAAGAGCTCTCAAATGAAACAAGTTGGTAATGCTGTTCCACCATTAATGGCACAATGTATTGCATCTGCAATTTTAGATGATTTAAAATTAAAAAATTTAGTTTGAAAGAAGGTACGCATTTTGTTAATTCCTGCGGCTAATCTAGAAAGATCTGTAATTGATCAAAGATTAGGTATTAAATCCTCTATTAAGAACGTAAAAGCAACATTGTCCTTGTGTTTTCTTATTTGGAAAACACAAGGACATCCGAGTGAAGTTGATTATTCACTTCAATATGATCCAAAAAAAATAATTTTAACTGATGAAGTTGTAGATAATCTAACTAATTATTTAAAACCTGTGTATGATGGATATAATATAAGTGATGCTGACTTTGAAAGTAAGTTAAATGAAACCCCCCTTTTAAAAGGTTTGAAAGAGCATTTAAATGTATTGTTAGAACTTGTTTTGAAAATTGGTAAGATTGATTTTCTAGATGAAAATATATCTTTAAGTGCTGAAAGAAGTAAAAATATAAGATTTAGTAAAAAAATTAAATACTCAAGCAATATCGATATCATTGACAGCTTATTTTGCTCTGACGAAGAAGGATTTAAAGTGATTTTTCTAAAATGGTTAGGTTTCGATATCACTCTACCCGTATCACATTCTCAAGACTTACTTAATCAGTTATTAACAGCATTGTCTGAACCTACTGTTTTTAAAATGAAGGATTTAAGTAATATAGAGTTCCACTTCAATCAAGAGGGTATTTATAAAACTCTGATTGAGAATCCAGGGCAACAGGTGAATATACTAGGAAATAGTTCCGAAATAACAGGACCTTTACGAATTTATAAGAGCATGGTTTATGAAGATATGCATCCTTATTTGTCTTCTCAATCTAGAAAAAATAACAACCTTTCAACTAAACCTTCTTATTATGATTTTTCGAGTTATTACAAAAGAGTGAGTATTTATAATGATTTAAATGCTAAACAAATTAATGTCAGTTTAGTGACTAGTATTAATGAACATCCTGAACAATTTGAAGGTTCATTTGAATTAAATAGAATAGTCTTTGGAGCACCTGGAACTGGAAAAAGTTATCTTCTCAATAATGACTGTGAAAAACTAATTTCAATGAACGGTGGAGCTTTTGAACGTGTAACATTTTATCCTGACTATACATATTCAAACTTTGTTGGTACATATAAACCTGTTACAAGTGATGATGGTACGGAAATCAGATATAAATTTGTACCGGGACCATTTCTTCGAACATTCGTTAAAGCTAAAAAATGTGAGGAAAATAAACCATATATTTTATTGATAGAAGAAATCAATAGAGCCAAGGTTGCTTCTGTTTTTGGAGACATGTTTCAATTATTGGATCGAAATGAATTTGGGGAAAGCGAATATGCGATTCATACAACTGAAGATGTAAAAAAATATCTAGCGGAAAAGCTTGAGTTAACAATTGATGAGTGTGAAGAAATTAAAATTCCGAATAATATGTTTATATGGTCCACTATGAATAGTGCTGACCAGGGGGTATTCCCTTTAGATACCGCCTTTAAAAGAAGATGGAGTTTCGAATATTTAGGAATCAATGAAATGGATGAAGAAGTAAATGTCAATGTTTTTTTAGGAGAGGGCACTCTTCAAAAAGAAATAAACTGGAACTTATTAAGAAGAAGTATAAACGAAAAACTATTAAAGGATTGCAAAGTTAACGAAGATAAATTAATGGGACCTTATTTCTTATCAAAAAATATACTCAAGTCTGCTAACGATTCGATTATTGATCAAGAAAATTTTAAAAAGGCATTTAAAAATAAAGTGATAATGTATTTATTTGATGATGCAGCAAGACAACATAGAAAAAAAATGTTCGAAGGTTGCAAAACAATGCTATACTCTAACATTTGTGAATCATTTGATAAAATGGGAATCGAAATCTTTGGTTCTGACGTACTCGAAATTTATACTCGTATAAAAGATGAATGGGAAAGAGAACAACAAAATCGCCAAGAAAGTATCGATCAAGAAGATAGCAACCAAGAAAGTATCGATCAAGAAGATAGCAACCAAGAAAGTATCGATCAAGAAGATAGCAACCAAGAAAGTATCGATCAAGAAGATAGCAGCCAAGAAAGTAGCGATCAAGAAGATAGCAACCAAGAAAGTAGCGATCAAGAAGATAGCAACCAAGAAAGTAGCGATCAAGAAGATAGCAACCAAGAAAGTAGCGATCAAGAAGATAGTCAACAAGTGGAGGAAAACTAAGTATGCTAACGGGTCCAGCTTTTATTAAAGAGCTTAAGAAATACTCCATAACAGATTTGAATACAATTTTTAATTTTAAGAATTCCGATGATCGGGATTCTTTCTTTCTTAAGCTACAAAGTTTAGGAATAGTAAAAACTTCTAAAAAAAATTCAAAAGAAAAGAATGCTTATCAATTACTAAGTGGTAGTTATGTGGTTCCAAATAAAGAAGATGATGTTCTTTATTTTTTTGACTATGTAGGAGTTATCATCATTGAAACGCGTGTATTAGTGATTTTCCCAAAATACTTTCATAGTGAAAGTAATATTATTAGCAATATGAAAAAAATCCTAAAAATACTTCATAAATATAACGTAGAAAGTCATGAATATTATTCATCATATAGTAATGGTGATCAGTCTCATATGTCAAATACAATAGGAACTCATCTTTTTTTGTTAAATGACTATTTTAACTATGGCTTATATAACAATGAAGAAATTATTAATGAGTTAAATGGAGAGGGAGAAATTAACTGGAATAGGACAATTAACGAAAGTATTGCATACATGAGTGGTAATTCTCCCTACTACTTAGAATTATACACTTATAAAACAATAGATGATGAGACAGACTTTTTTAGAAGACTTCACGCTTGTATATTAACGAAATGTTCTCAACAGTTAGAACTATCACAAATTGCTTCTTTATTTGATGTTGAATTAATTCATTTATCCGATGAAGAATTAGACGATTTTGGTGATGAAGAGTACTTACTAAATCAGCTATCTTCAGAGATGAAAATGCAGTTTAATACCAGAAAACAAATTTTATTAAGTACTATGTATGCATATATAGAAAATAGAAACGTACATAATGATGAATCTATTATAGACCTATATGGAACAAATCATTTTAATCTCGTCTGGGAAAAAGTGTGTTCTACGGTCTTAGAAAACAAATTACATACAAGATTACAATATTTAACATTACCTGTAAATCTATCTTCAGAGTTTAATTCGAAATCTAAACTAATTGAACTTATAGATAAGCCTTTATGGAAGAGTCATCCTTTAGACAGCTCACAAAAAAAGTATGAAAGCTATGCTAAAAGATCGTTAACTCCAGATATAGTAACGATATGGAATGATGGAGGGGAATTTCATTTTCTGATATTTGATGCTAAATATTATGATATAAAATTCGAGGTTCAAGAAAACAAGGTTACTTTAGCTGGACAGCCAGGAATTGAAGACATTACCAAGCAGTATCTATATCAACTTGCCTATAAAAAATTTATAGATAAACATCAGTTTAAAAAAATTGCGAATTATTTTTTGATGCCTTCAGAAAATACTAAAATTACTTATAAAGCTATCGCTGAGTTAAATATTTTAAATGAACTTGGATTAGATAACATACAAGTAATATTATTACCGGCAAATCATATGTTTGACCTATATCTTAATGAAAAAAAATTAAATTTAGAAACGTTGATAAATTGAACTTAAATAAAAATTCCGGGAAATCATATTAGTTTCCCGGAATTTTTATATTTATAAAAAGTTGATCTTGATATATTCAAAGTTTTTGTGATGTCCTCTACAGTCATCTTTGCTTCGTACATCATGTATGCACGATTTAAAATATCTAAGTCAATTTTTTTACGTCCTCCCAAACGTCCTCTAGACCGAGCAGCCTTAAGACCAGCGTTAGTACGTTCACGAATTAATTCTCGTTCCATTTCCGCTAGACCCGCCATCATTGTAAAAAAGAGTCTTCCCGCTGCAGTTGAGGTATCAACTCCTAACGTAACAATCTGCAAGTTGATATTGCGCTCTTTTAAATCATCAATCAATTCTAGTAACTTCTTTGTTGTACGCCCAAGTCGATCTAATTTCCAAACAACTAACGTATCTCCTGCTCTCAAATACTCAAGACACTTTTCGAATTCTGGTCTTTTCTTTACACTAGACGCCTTTTCTTTAAAAATTTTCGAACAACCGACTTTTTGTAACTCGTCTAATTGCATTTCTAGATTTTGATCTAATGTTGAAACACGAGCATATCCAATTCTAGTCATAAGACACCTCTGTTGTATGTTTTCTCATTAATAATAACAAAAAACATACATTGATAAAAAGATAAGAAAAAAGACAAATAATTAAAAATAAAAGGACTGCTTATAGCCTTTTAGAATTTTTGTGAAACAAATTTCAATAATGTATGAAAAACGGTCGTTTTACACACATTATCGAAATGTTAATCTTAGTAGACTATAAAAAATAACTCAGCAGTTTATGGTAACTACTGAGTTATAGATACTATCAATTGTAACCTGTAGATTTACGTACTTAGTTTGAAGTCTTATCTACATCAATTTTAACTGTAATCTTTTTGCCGACTGCATCACCTTCTGCTAATAACACATAACTATTTTTTTGATTTGGTACTTTATACACAAGATCTACCTTAGAGCGATAAGGCGGATAATATTGGTATCCTGAAGACCAAGCTTTTTCATTATGATTGACGTAATCTATTGGTTCATATTTATTACCTTTAGAATCACTCATTACAAATAAATTTGGTCGATAGGTAGCGTATCCTATATCACCTTCTGAAGCGGCATCATGGAGAATTACCGGTACCGTTACATATCGTTCATTCTTTAATGTCGGTAAATCGAGCGACGCGGGTGGTGTCTGAATTAAACGGTCTACGTGGAAGGTACTTTTTTTGCTGACAGGATCACCCGGATAGGTTTGAACTAAACCTTGTTCCATCAGTTTGTCGATGGACGTTGCAGTTGTCTTAGACGGTGCTTTTTCAGTTGACTTTGAATCGCCTTTCATATCGCGTAACTTACTTCCCGTCGTTTGGACAGTTGGTGCTTTTGATGTTACCGGAGCTGTCGACGTGTCAACGTCTTCGGACGAGGCGAAGAAGAAGAGGGTGACGACGGCAGCGAGTAACACTCCGCCAGTCGTTCCAAGGGCGATTTTAAAGCGACGTTCTGTTGCTTTCGAGTTGATGACAACACTCCCGATGGCAGCATTTGGTGTAATTCGTACGGCGCGTTGTGCAGGAAGCAATGCACCAAGGACACCAGTTAACATCGGGATCAATAACATCGTACTTAAGAAGCCGAGTTCGCTGACCGGGAACTGATTGTAGACAAAGCCAATCATCCCGAGAGCGACGAGTAGACCGAGTATGCCGGCAAAGAGTCCGGTCATCATCCCTTCAATCAGGACAAGCGAGCGGATGTACCCATCTCGCCAACCGGTGGCTTTTAAGACGGCAAGTTGTGTTTTTCGTTCATTGACGTTCTGCCACATGATTTCTGTCGTCGTTAGAATGGCAATCATGAGTGCGACGCCCATCGCGACATAATGCATCGTTCCAACTTCAAGGGCGACGAATTCACCGAGCCACGTCGCATATAAGACACCTTTTAAGCGGAACGTGACGAACAGGAAGAAGATGAACAGGCTTGTAGGTAAGGCAATCGCAACGATTGAAAGAAGGGTGCGTTGCCAATAGGTCGCGAGCTGGTTGATGCTCATGCCGACGATACCCCGAGCACGGACAATCCGGCGTCCTTTTGAAACTTCCCCCGACTTCATGCTCTCATAAGGACGAATTTTCCGAATGAGTGCCATCGGAACCAGTGTGCCGCCCCAGTAGATGAGAAGACCCACAAGACCAATCAGGATGATACGTCCGACTGAAGTCGCATGGTTCGTCGTCAACCAGAATGAGCCGAGAATCGCCCAAGAAATCAAGGTGACGAAACTTCCTAAAAGGGTTGCTTCAAAGAATAATAACTTCGAGAGTTGACGCGGGCGCCAACCGAGCGACAGTAAAATCGCGAATTCCTTTTTCCGAGCAAACAATAAAATGATATTCGAACTAAAGACATAGACTAAGGCAACCGCGATGACGCTTAAGATGACTCCACTCATCCCAACCTTGGCTTCTTGGAAAATCGCCATCGAAGAGCCGAGCTTGATCCACGGCTGTTGCACCCAGCCGAGTGCCGATTCTCCTTTTAAACCGGGTAAGTAGGTCAAAGCGAGTTGCGGCGAGGAACCGAGCGTCACATCTGTGATTAGTCCTGTTTTATCTTCGATTTCTTGCGCGACCGCTTGGAGTTTCTTTTCGCTCTCTGCATTCATCGTCTCGACACCTTTGACATTGACGCGAATGACAGAGATTGCTTTTTTGCCTCGTAACTTGAAGGCAGCATCCAGTGTTGTCAGCATCGAAGGCGGTTTTGTCAGGAAGTCATAGGCATCATTTGTCGGTTTGACATCACGTGGTGGATTAACTGGACGATCCTTCTTATCCATGACCCACTGAGCCTTCGCTGGGAAGTAGGTCTCCATTGGTAGTTCTGTCAACGGATCTTTTGAAATGTCTAGCTTTTTTGGATCAAAGATGCCAATATAATTGAATCGCATTTTAGGCATGTTGTTGATGTCCGTTCCAAATAGACGTGCTTCACGGTACATCGTTCGTTTGGCTAGTAGGCTATCTTTTGTGACTTCATATGGTTTGACCTGGTAGCTGAATGGCCACCGCGATGGATAGGGACTAGCGACACTCTGATAGGAAATCGGTGATGGTTTGAGTGCTAGCCAATTAAAGCTTCCGGGTGGCTCTTCTGGAACCGTATTTTTTAGAATGTCATTCACTAATGTCTTCTGCGTATCCGAAGTCGTGACTTTGTATGTTTTTTTATCCGATAAAGATAACGTATTCAGGTACTTGTAGCCACCTTTTTGAATAACTTGCTCCATCGTCGTATTGATCGAATCGTCCTGTAATGGAAGATCGACTTTTTCATATTTATATGTCCGGAAGGCATCAACGTACTCGCGCTGATTTAATAAGATGGGGATTTGATAGACATCATTCCCCATGTCGACGGGACTGTCATCTGTTTTAAAATAGCGGCTGTGTGTAGCTGATTTAGTCGATTGGTCCAGTCCGACCATTTTCGCCTCGGCTTCCGGATCAATCCCAGCGAGCATCGTCGCACTACCATAAGCGAATAATGGTTGTTCTCCGAGTTCTAATAAAGACACGCCTTTCACACGTGTCCCGCTTGGAGGTTCCCAACCGGCAGCAAGGAAGGAAGTTGTCGTATCTTTTTCCATCTTCAATCCGGTATTTTGGGAATCGGTGATCGTCAGTTTATAGATGCCGGGATCGGTGATCGTATGGGTACCGACATTCGCATCTACATAACTATTTCCGATCATCGCAATCGGTGCTGCGACTTCGACGTCTGTAATTTTTTTGATCGTCTCATATTGTTTGCGCGTGATGCCGCCGTCAAGACCGCTTGTATAGTTTGGTTCGAGCAACTTCAAGTCTTCCGTTACGCTACGGCTACCTTCTGGTCGAACGACGATGTCGTAAGAAGAACCCCAACGCTTTTGAAGCTCGTCGACGACTGTTCCGTTATTGGCTTGCGTCGTCCCAATTAGGTAACTCAGTCCGGTACTGACGATTAGGACACCGACGAGAAGGAGAATGAATCGTTCTTTATTACGCCACCACGAATTCCAGATGAACTTAAGCATAGGCAGGAACCTCCGATGGATCGACAACCCGACCATCTTTCATCGTGATCGTCCGGTTCGCGCGTGCGGCGAGTTCAGGATCATGCGTGACGAAGAAGACGCCACAGGCGTTCTCACGGTTCAGTTTCGTTAATAGACTGAAGATGACCTCACCAGTCGCTGTATCGAGATTCCCAGTCGGTTCATCCGCGAGCAACCACTTCGGGCGATGGATGAGTGCGCGAGCGACAGCAACACGCTGCTGTTGTCCACCAGAAAGTTGCGAAGGGAGAGAGTGAATCTTTTCTGCGAGTCCGACCTCCTCCAGAAGCTCAAGTGCCCGTTTTTCCTTATCATAGTCAACCTTGCGTCCGAAGAGCGGCGCGAGCACGTTCTCGAGTGCCGTCAGCGTCGGGATGAGGTGAAACTGCTGAAAGATGAAACCGATATTCTCGAACCGGAAGTCCGAGAGTTGCTTCGCATTCAATTTAGAGATGTCTTTTCCGTCGAACAATAATTCGCCTGAAGTCGGAGTATCGAGTGTCCCGAGAATACTGAGCAACGTCGACTTACCAGAACCGGACGGTCCGATGATCGAAATGAAGTCACCTTCGGCGAAGTCGAGCTGGATGTCCTGTAATGCGAACGTCTCGTTTTCACCTGTCTGGAACGATTTCGTTATATTTTTGCACGTAAACGAATAAGCCATGTACCTTACCTCCTAAAAGCATAGTTGTTTAATCCCATATGTAAGTAATAAAATCCATTACTTTCCTATTATAATCATAATAGTATTGTTATTAAACCGTTAAAATACAGAAATATCTGAAAAATAAGTCAATTATCGAAGTAATGAATCTATTCTAGTAAACATATTCGTTCTACTCTTTGAATAATGAATATCTTTGTTCCTGCTCATCAAGTAGGTATCAGTTAATATTACATGCGGATACAGATAACTATCGTGTCAAGACAAGCAAAATGAAAACAAAAGAAGTCCATATCTGAGAAATGATGTGGACTTTCTTCTATAATAACGATGCTATTTGAAAGGTTAAGTATTTAAATATTCTTCACGACGATCATTTGTAAATATCTCGACGGTGTCCTATTTCGAGAATTAAGATCACGACTTTTTCATCCTGGATGTCAGCAATCAGACGATAATCACCGATGCGATAACGCCATTCACCCGATCTGTTCGAGACAAGCCCTTTACCATGACGACGCGGATCATCCGTCCCGACCAGATTCTTCTTGATCCAGGACATGATGATCCGCGCTTGTTGAGGGTCCATCTTCTTGAGAGACTTTTGAGCTCCGCGCTCAAACTCTACCGTATATGCTGTCATTCTAAATCAAGTTCTTTCATCATATCGTCGAAAGAGATCGCTTCTGATTTTTTACGGTGTGCTGCCATCGAATCATGATAGAGTTGTAAATCGATTTCATCTTCGATACGGTCGAGGACGGCATCGCGAACGAGTGTAGAAATCGTGATGTTCTTCGCTTTCGCATATTCCTTGATGAGTCGTGTATCTTGATCATCTAGACGTACGGAAATGGTACTCATGATTATCAGCTCCTTTGTAATACATTGTAATACAAATTGGTCATTTAGTACATAGAATCGAGGATGATTCAGAATGAACATTCTCTGCGAGAGGAAAACCCGCTGCTGAATATCATGAATAAGTACGATGGGATGCCCAAAGTGGATTAGATCATGTTCAAATTAAACATAGTCATTCGTCCTTATTTTGACCATGTTTAAGCAATCGATGACCATGATTTTTTCTTCACTCCGTTAGGGTGACACTCAATATTTGCTTGAACGGGACGATTTCGACGTCTAGATTTCGTTTAACGAGATGGACCTCCTCCTGCAAATAGTCGAGCTTCTCGACGAAGGCATCGAAACGATGCGTCAACGGACCATTCATTGCTGTCACCGTGACAATGTCTCCGCTAAAGATGGCATCGTTCAAGGCGTTCTCGATCGTCCCATCGATCGGTCCCTCCGTATCCTCGAATTTGAGATGATGGACCTCTTGGTAATAGCGTTTCAGCAATCCTTTGTGTTCGGGCATGAGGAACGGAATCCACTTCTTATTGCCTCGATCTTCATAACTCATCAAAATCACTCCTTTTCATAATAAGAACATTTGTTCTTATTATGTTCCTCGTTTCTCTTGTTTTCAATCCGCTTTTTCGACGTCTCATCAATGCCTACGTTTCTGGGAACGAAAAAAGGCGCGACGAGTATCTCGTCACTGCCCTAATATGTTTCGACTATTCGATTGGACTAAGATTCATTCTCCGACCATGCCGTCATGATCGTTGTCCCGCATATATTGATACAGCCAGTGCTTCTCCGTGATTGGCATCGCAAAGCCTGCGTCCTTCGCTTCCTGGATCGTCACTTGACCATTGCCGTCAGTATCGACGAGCGAGACATCCTCGGTCGCTGTGGTATCGGCAGAGGGCTTCGCTGACGATTCTGTTTTTTTATCCTTTTTCTTCGTCAGACCGAGTGCCGCATTCGTCTCGTCCGGGTTACCGTTCTTGAACCGGTCGACGACGGTGTTCCCACGGACCGTGTAGGTATACTGATACGCGGATGGAATCATCGTCGACGTATCCGGATAAGTGATTTGCGCCTCGAAGTTCGTCGCGCCACCTGCCTTGCGGATGACGTCTTCCATGTACGCCTGATCACCATGACGGTTCAAGGTGCTGTTCTGTGGTGTGATGTTGTAGGCGTTTGAGACACCACCGAGCGAATCGGCGATGATATGTCCTTCATCGAGATCCGCACGTTCGACGCCAGGCACTTTCGCCTCGTCCGAGTAGTAGCGTCCGTCACGTGTGACGTCTTCCGTTGCATCATCTTGGAGGACAATCTTCTTCGCGATGACGCGGACCAGCTGACCGTGCTCATTCGTGAACGCCCAGTATTTCCGGTCACCAAAGCCGATATCGACGACGACGTTCGCCTGACGACTACCGGACAGATCTCCGCCATCGACCGCAATTTTCTTATATCCTGTGAAAGAATCCTGCGGACTCGTCGTTTTTGATTCCGTTGATGCCTTCGTCTCCTTTGGTTGCTTGGTTGTACTCGTATCAGCCTCTTTTTCAGGAGGTTGATCGGAAGCCTTCTTCGCATCAGTCTTTTGTGTAGTCGCGTCGTCCTGTTGCGTCACTTGCTCTGTTTGATCTGATGGAGATGAGGTCGTCTCCATATCTGTACATCCTGCCATCAATAGCACGGCAAGGGGAATCGCTATGTAAGAAATCTTCATGAGTGTACTCCTTTTGATAAATTTATGATTGCTTTCTTTATTATATCTGTTTTATACCATCTGATTTCGAAATACAAAAAGAATACAAAGATGAAAATACATCTTTCTTACACAAATAAACGGTAGTATAAAATGAATATATTGCATCTGTTTCTTTTTAAGGTTTCTCTAAAAATCCAGGATGTTAATTTTTCAGTACAAATCGCCTGTATTTGGTTCCAGTAGTAAGTTAATTGAAATGGTCTGAAAATCGCATACAAAGTTGCATTAATGTTTTCTAAAGGAGATGGACTACCTTTGATTCCGAAACATCTACTAATTATTGGTGTAAAAGATAATTGGAAAGTGTTAGAACACCTTAAGCAACAAAAGCCTGAAGAAGTACAGATTCATGTATACGCTGAAGAAAAATGGATTCAAAGACTATTCCCTGAGTTTAGATTTTTCGCGCCAACGCTAAAAAGTTCGAGCGACGAATATGCAAATGACTTGTTTACCTATTGTGCTATAAATAATATTGGCTGGATTATTCCGATGAATAAGCAAGAGTCACAATTATTAAACCGTTATCAAGAAAATGCAAAAAAATATAATCTATCGATTATTCCTTCCTATGATGCAGAAAAAAGCCCACAGAAAGGTTTTTTTAGCGTACAATCAATCGATTTTTTTTACGATTTTGATTCAATTCGAGTACAGGGTGAACAAGAAAAAATGGGGTTGATCGATGCATATGTTGATTATCGATCAGGGGAATTAATTTGTTGTTTCGTGAGACAAGAATTCGAACGCTATGGAGAAAAGGTTTTGTCCTACCAAGTACTCTCAAGCCCACCTATAAAAGAAGCAATCAAGGAGATTGTACATCTATTTCAAATTCGGGGACCGATTTCTCTCGTCTACATGCGTAAGTCTGATGGGACGTATACATTCACAGAGCTAAATGGCTTTGTGAAGGATTCGAATCGAGAGGCAATCTTATCCGATTATGATTTTATACAATATCTATGGAATAACATTCAAGGAATGGTTCTACTAAGAGAGCGACGAGAAAAAGTGGACTATTTGTATCAATTGAGTGAAGACTATTCTTTGTTTTAAAAAGGATAGTTCATCGTACGTAAGAGAGTATCTATCTGTACTCCATTTAAGAAAAAAGTAGAAGAAAGGACCGATATGAGTAAACTATCATTTAAAATTACACTCTTTTATTTCTTAGGTATTCTAGTGATTTTTATCCTATCCTCGGCTGTCGTCTACAATATTTTGGAGCATCAACAAGTAGAAAGTGAATTAGAAAGCCTTCAGGAGAGGGGAAATAGCCACCGAGATGTTCTTTCCAATAACTTTGATCAACAAACTATCAACCATGTGGTGTTGATGGAGGAAAAGGCAATGACAGATGTCATTATCGTAGGGAAAAACAATCAAATCATTGAATCCTCTAATGATGCGGGACGTTTTCTTCAAAAAAACTGGATTCAGCAAAAAGACGGGATTGTAGAAGGAGACTGGCGAGCCGGAAAATTTCTAGTCACAATCAGTCATGCGAGTAATGGTAATAAAGTCATCATGTTAGAACCGACGAAATACATCCATCATTTAATGGGAGAACTAAAGCAACAGGTTGCTTTTTCCCTATTTCTCTTGATGCTTTTTTTGTTGGGGAGTGTCTATTTTTTGAGTTATATGATTATAAAACCACTTTTATCGATGAAAGAAGCGACCGTCAAATTGAGTAAAGGTGAGATGTTGAAAATCAAGGAATCGGACCGGAAAGATGAAGTCGGCGACTTGGCACGTGCCATCACGAAACTGTCTGTCGATCTCCAACATATTCAAAATACACGGAAGCAGTTTTTGACATCCATCACGCATGAACTACGAACACCGATCACTTATATCAAAGGATATGCGGGATTGCTAAAGAAAGATGAGTCGCGCTTTGGAGATATTATCTACGAAGAATCCGAAAGATTACAGGTGTTAATCGAAGACTTATTCGAACTTGCTCGCATGGAGGAACCTCACTTTCAAATTGATCCTGAACCGACCGAGTTGAATCAGTTTTTAAAACAGATTAGTGAACGGGTTCGGTTAAAGTTTGAAGAAAAACAAGTGAGGTTAGTACTCAGAACCGATAAGAAAAATATTGTTAAGGACATCGATCACGCAAGGTTCGATCAAGTGTTACTTAACTTGTTAGATAATGCGTTAAAATACACACCTGCGCAGAAATCCGTATTCTTATCATTGGATGACCAGCGAATCGAGGTCATGGATGAAGGGGGAGGCGTGCAAGAAGAAACTCTTCCGTACCTGTTCGACCGTTTTTATCGTGTCGATTCATCAAGAAATCGTGAGACAGGTGGAGCGGGTCTTGGGCTTGCCATTACGAAAGAAATTGTTGAGGCACATAACGGAAACATCACAGCTACGAATGCGGAAAATGGCTTAAAAGTAGTCATCGACTTGAGGGGGATTTCAGGATGAGAACGATTGCACTGGTGGATGATGAAAATCGAATGCTCGAGTTACTTGAGCTTTATCTTCAAGCAGATTATCGTTGCATCAAGTTAAACAGTGGACGAGAAATACTAAACGTACTCGAAAATGAAAAGCCTGATCTAATCATCTTAGATGTGATGATGCCTAAGATGGATGGATTTGAGACCTGTGAACGCATCCGACAGATTTCGACCATCCCTATCATTCTCTTGACTGCGCTAGATGGAAAAGAGGAAATCGTAAGAGGCTTACAGTTGGGAGCAGATGACTACATCGTAAAACCATTTGATGGAGAAGAATTGAAGGCGCGGATTCAATCATTGTTCAGGCGCTCACTGGCGTCGTCCGGCGAAAAAATCGAATCGGCAGGGTTAGTTCTGAAAGAAGATTCGCATGAACTGTATTATCACAATCAGTTAGTGAAGATTACACCGAAAGAGTTTTACTTGCTCACCAAACTATTAAAAAATCCAGAGCGTGTCTACTCACGCGAAGAATTGTTGACTAGTATTTGGTCCACTAATGAATGGACAGATGAAAGGACCGTCGACTCTCATGTCAGAAATCTAAGAGACAAGTTAAGGCGATTTGATTTTCCGGTTGAAGAACATTTTCAGACGGTCTGGGGCGTCGGATATAAATGGATACCATAAAAGAGAGAAAAGACGCGGCTGTGACCGCGTCTTTTATGCGTCCTAAATCTTATTCTGCAGCTAATTCATCTTCTGTGACCCATTTATGATTCGTGACTTTTTCTCCTGACGTTGATTCAAAATCAATCATATAAACAGTTGTCTGCTTCATCGAGTCAATTTTTGCAGTCGCGTCCTTCATGCCTTTCATGTGATTGGCATTAACCTTGACCTCGTCACCAACGCTGTAAGGAGAAGATTTAGCGTCTACGATTTCTTCTTGAATGATCCACTTATGGTCCGTGACACGTTTTCCGCCATCGGTTGGATCATAAGAGATACTATAAGCTGTCGTATCATAAGCACCGACAATTTTAGCTTCAGCCCCTTTCATGCCCTCCATATGCGCTTCTTTGATCATAGCCATATCACCGACCTTGAACTTAGGATCTTTTGCTTCTTGCAATCCTTTGGGCACCTCTTTAGAGCCTGACATGTCCATCGTCGAATGGTCCATACCTTCCATGCTTTTATCCATACTTCCGCCGGATTTAGAATCATCTGAACTACCTCCGCATGCCGCAAGTGCAAGGGAGAGCGATGCTGCCATTGTTGTCATCAAAATCTTTTTCTGAAATTTCATGTGAAAGACCTCCTTCAAAATAGTGTTACTTTTTTAGACTGTAGCATATAAATGTGCAGAAACTTTGCAGAGGACCGTTGAATTGCACATTGAGTTCAGTCCTGTCGTACTTTCTAAAAAATCTATTGATTTATCTATAGAAAATCAATAGATTTTTCACAATCATTCTCTACATTAAAAATATAAAAAGCGCGTTCGGGAAAGGGATGGACGATATGAAGAAAATGAGTCTACTCATCGCTTTAAGTATGATTGTTATTTTACTAATAGGAGGAATTAGCGCTTACTTTTTCATGACACGTAATCCAATGACAGGGAATCGTTCAATGGGTTCCATGATGGATTCAAAAAATCACTCGATGATGGATATGGGGAAAGGGGAAATGGGACACGGAACAGCAGTTGACTTGGAGCAGTCCAATGAAGTGACAAAACCACTTAAGATACCTCAGATGTTAAAACCGGATCATCAAGATCAGCAGAATGTCCACTATACGGTCTTAGCGCAAGAGGGAGAGACATCATTTTTTTCAAAAGGTAGTCAAACAAAGACGTTCGGATATAACGGAAACTATTTAGGTCCGGTCATCCAATTAGAGAAAGGAAAAACGGTAACCATTCGGACAGTCAATCGTCTTTCAGAGCCGACGACTTTCCATTGGCACGGTCTAGTTGTTCCGTCATCAGTAGATGGTGGTCCTCATCAATTAGTACAGGCAGGGGAGCAGAAAGAGGTTACCTTCAAAGTGCAACAGGATGAGGCAACTCTTTGGTTCCACCCGCATCCTATGGGAGAGACTGCAGCACAAGTCTACAAAGGGCTAGCTGGTCTTATGTACGTGACGGACAGCTCATCCACATTCTCTGTCCCTAAGGCTTATGGGAAAAATGACATTCCCGTGATTCTTCAAGACCGTACATTTCAAAAGGATCATCAATTGAAATACAAAGAGTCTGAGAATCCGGACGGGACGCTCGGGAAGACACTTGTTGTAAATGGCACGATTCATCCTTATTTTGATGTAAAGTATGATCAAATAAGACTCCGATTCGTGAATGGTTCGAATGCGCGGAACTACTCTATCAAACTATCAGATGGTTCTACCTTCACACAAATTGCAGGTGATGGAGGCTATGTTTCAAAGGCGCAAAAGAAAACCAACCTTGCGTTAAGTCCAGGAGAGCGGGCAGAGGTCTTAATTGATTTCTCCCACAAGAAGCCTGGCGAGTCGCTTTCGCTCAAACAAGGGAATATAGACATTTTGACATTCAGAGTAAAAGAGAAGCAGAAAACTGGAGTAAACAACGTTCAACTAAAGAAAACGAGGGAGAACGAACAAACCACGGATACGAAAGCAGATCGGAAATTCGTATTATTTGGAATGGGGAAGCATGTTGAAATCAATGGTAAAAAGTTTGATGAGAAACGAGTCGATGTTCGTGTGAAACAAAATGCGATAGAGACGTGGGAAATCTATAATAAAAAAGACATGATGGGAGGCATGATACACCCATTCCATATCCATGGAGTACAGTTCAAAGTACTTGAACGGGACGGGAAGAGAGTCAATCATCAAAAGGATGGATTAAAGGATACGATCGCTGTACGTCCAGGAGAACATGTGAAAATTCAGATGACTTTTAAAGAAAAAGGTCTTTTCATGTACCATTGTCACATTCTTGAACATGAAGATAACGGTATGATGGGGCAACTAGAAGTAAATTAAGAAAATAGCTGTCTTTTTTTCATCTTTTCTTCACAATTCAAGGAAAAGGTTTGAATGTAACTTCAATTCAATCCGAAATGGGGACTTTTATCATGAGTGTAGGACAAAATGAAATCTTGAATGTATTGCAGCATTGTATTGTAACATGTAATGAGTGTTTCGATGCTTGTTTAAAGGAGGAACACGTCGCAGCCATGTCCGATTGTATTCGATTAGATCGAGATTGTGCAGACGTATGTAGTCTATTAGTACAAGCGATCTCTCGAAATAGTAATCAGGTTCAGACTCTTGCTAAAAGTTGTATTGAAATTTGTGAGAATTGTGCCCGTGAATGCGCAAAACATGACCATCAACATTGTCAAAAATGTGCAGAGGCATGTCTAGCCTGCGCGAAACACTGTCAACACCTCGTCTAAATCATATATAAGGAGGAACATCTACTCCTATCCAAGAATTAAACGATAAGAGTAGATGTTCGCAATCCTTTAATTCATCTCGTTACGGATGGAAAAATATATATCCGCTGTATACGAGGAGTACGGTCGTTACAAAAAAAGATACATAGACGATGGTAAAAATTATCTTTTTTATTTTGGACATCAAGAATCCACTTCCCTTTCTTTCTATAATTTATTGAGCAATTATAGAAGAAAAAGATGAAAACATTATGGAATATCGAAAAAATTGTAAATTCGTATAGAGGTGGTGGAAAGCGTGGCTAAAATTCTGATTGTAGATGATGAGGTGAGAATGAGGCAGTTATTGAAACTCTATCTTGAGCCAATCGGATATGTATGTAATATGGCAAGTGATGGCGTCGAAGCTTTGGAAAAAGTGAAGAAGGAGAACTTCGATTTAATCTTATTGGATGTGATGATGCCATTATTTGATGGATTCGAAGTGTGCAAAAAGATTACAGATGCTCATCCAGACATCCCGATCATTATGATTACAGCGCTAAATGATGCGGAATCTATCATAAAAGGGCTCGATGCAGGTGCGACGGACTACGTAACTAAGCCATTCAATGGGGATGTGCTGTTAGCAAGAGTTCGCTCGGTACTGAGAAGAAAACCAAAACATGCCGTCGTGTATGAAGGGCTTGCGTTCGATGAAATGAATGATTTGATTTTGTTGGACGGGAGAGCAATCGACTTCACACCGAAGGCACATGCTTTGATGCGCTTATTCTTACAACATCCCGGACGATTGTTTAATCGATTAGAACTTTATGAATTCGTTTGGTCCTACACGTCGGAATCGGATCCGCGTACAGTCGATTCCCATATTAAGATGATTCGAGAAAAATTGAGAGAGCTCAATTATCCGATTGATCGTCATTTAAAAACCATTTGGGGTCGAGGATATCGTTGGAATGAGACCGACGAGGAAGCGACATGACATAAGGAATCGCTAAAAGAATATACTGCATATACAGATGTGCTAAATAACAGACATACTACAGGTTAGTGCTGTCATTTTATTTTTAAGACTAAAAGAGGCGATACACACAAAAGCCAGATGTACACTGTCTAATCTTCCTGAAAATATCTGTACCCCCATATTTTTTATAGAAAAAAGCCTTTGTATCCTTAAACTAAGTTCATTAACTTCAACGTTAATACATACCGTATACGGGTATACAGTATCGAAAGGAGGTATTAGTAATGGAACATCATCACGTTGGTCATCATAAAGAGGAAAAACACCTGCGGCAGCATCATACGGCGCATACGCATCATGACCACGCAGGGCATGAGCATATGATTGATGACTTCAAAAAGAGGTTTTTCGTTTCCTTGATTTTAACTATACCAATACTATTACTTTCACGAATGATTCAAGAGTGGTCCGGATTAAATATTCATTTTCTCTACGACGATCTCGTTTTACTGCTCTTATCTTCTGCAGTTTACTTTTATGGGGGATGGCCCTTCCTAAAAGGTAGTATTAATGAAATACGCCAAAAAAATCCTGGAATGATGATGTTGATTGCATTAGCGATTAGTGTAGCCTATTTCTATAGTGTCGCTATCATATTCGGTTTCGGGCAAGGACATGATTTCTTTTGGGAGTTAGCGACCTTGATCGACATCATGTTATTAGGGCATTGGATTGAAATGAAATCAATCATGGGTGCCTCAAATGCGTTGCAGGAATTAGTGAAGTTACTTCCGAGTGTGGCGCATCGAGTGAAGGATGGGAAGGTTGAAGAGGTACCGGTCAATGAACTAGAGGCAGGAGATCTCATTCGGATCAAGCCGGGAGAACAGGTACCGGTAGACGGAAAAATCGTCGAAGGAACAACAACGATTGACGAATCAATGCTTACCGGTGAATCACTTCCGGTAGATAAACAGGAGAATGACACCGTGATTGCTGGCTCTATCAATCAAGAAGGTGGTCTAACAGTCGAGACGACAGGTACTGGTGAAGGCACCTACCTTTCAAAAGTCATCGGCTTAGTAAGTGAAGCGCAATCTTCCAAATCACGGACTCAAAACTTAGCTGATCGAGCAGCAAAAATTCTTTTTTATCTCGCGGTGGGAGCGGGTGTTCTGACTTTCGTGATTTGGATTGTACTTGGATATTCGGTTAGTACAGCAATCGAGCGCATGGTAACGGTTATGGTTATCTCTTGTCCACACGCTCTTGGTTTAGCAGCCCCTCTTGTCGTATCCGTTTCTACAGCACTTTCCGCTAAAAGAGGTCTTTTGATTCGAAATCGAACACAATTCGAAGAGGCACGAAAACTAGATGCGGTTATCTTTGATAAGACTGGTACTTTAACGCAAGGTAATTTTGGAGTGACGGATGTGATGGCAAGTACAGGTATAAGTGAGGAAGAAGTATTACGACTCGCAGGAGCCATCGAACAGTCGTCGCAACATCCACTTGCTCGCGGGATCTTGACTGAAGTTCAAAGACGAAAGCTTGATTTACCATCGGTCGCAGGATTTGGATCGATGACAGGCATCGGATTGGAAGGAACAGTCGAAGGAAAGCAAGTCCGCGTCGTTAGTCCGCGATACGTACGGGACAAACAACTCGAAATCGACGAAGTGACATTCGAAGATTTGTCTGAAGAAGGGAAAACGGTCGTCTTTGTCTTAAAGGACACAGAATTAATCGGTATGATCGCCCTTGCCGACCTCGTTCGCGAGGAAGCTAAGAAGACTGTACAGGAATTAAAGGAGAAAGGGATTCAATCCATCATGCTGACTGGGGATAATCAAAAAGTCGCTTCGTGGGTCGCTTCCCAACTTGAGATCGATCAAGTGTACGCAGAAGTATTACCGGATGATAAGTCACGTCAAGTGAAACAAGTGCAAGCAGAAGGAAAAAAAGTAGGGATGGTAGGGGATGGAATTAACGATGCACCAGCTCTCGCACAAGCGGATGTAGGGATTGCGATTGGTAGTGGAACAGATGTAGCTGTAGAAACGGCTGATATTGTCCTTGTCAAAAGTAATCCAAAGGACGTCTTATCTGTCATCGAACTATCGCAAAAAACATATAATAAAATGATTCAGAATCTATGGTGGGCAGCTGGTTACAATATCATCACGATTCCTTTAGCTGCAGGTATTTTAGCACCATACGGCATTATTCTTTCACCAGCGATTGGAGCGGTTTTGATGAGTTTGAGTACGGTCATCGTCGCTATCAATGCGAAAACATTAAGAATTTAATAGAAGTTTGGTATATTTTACCTTTTTGTGTATGAACATACCCTATCTCACTTCATGAGTTAGGGTGTGTTCTTTTTTTCAATCAGATAGGATCCCATAGATAAAAGCATGGAACAGAGCGGTACCGCTCTGTTTGATGGGAAGGGACTGCAAGCCGTCCTGTTTCCGTACTCTAGCTCGCTCCTCGTCGGCGCAAGGGCCATCAAAAAAAGCCGCTGCCGTTCCTCGTCTTCCTCCGCGTTTTGGCTCAAAGCAAAGCTTTTCGCTCGCGGGCTCCGGAAGCCTTCGTCCCGGTGCGCTGTCCGCTTTTTTTGATCTTTCCCTGCGGTCACCCTTGCGCCGTCTCGCGACGCTCGCTGCGTTCCCGTCAACAGGACGGCACCGTGTCGGACTGCATCCCACTCACGAAAGGAGCTTTTCCATGAAACTGACTACACTCGTTGAAATCACTCGTATCCGCCAAGAGGTCCGAGACCCAGACGTTGCGCTCGAGACGACGCACATCACGTCCCCCGAGGACGCGTTCTGTGTCGCCAAACGTTTCATCCAGGACGATGACCGTGAGGTATTCCTCGTCATCCTGCTCAATACGAAGAACCGGGTCATTGCCGTCCACCGGGCACACGTCGGAAGCATCAACTCGAGCGTCGTCCACCCCAGAGAAATCTTCAAGTCCGCCATCCTCAACAATGCGACATCACTCATCGTCAGTCATCAGCATCCGAGCGGTGACCCGCATCCATCACGGGAAGACATCGAGGTGACGGAACGGCTCGTCGAGGTCGGACGCATCGTCGGTATTCAGTTGCTCGACCACATCATCGTCGGTGCCGGAGAAGAATACGTCAGCTTGAAGGCACAAGGTGTTTTGTAAAGGAACAATAAGCGTAGAAGGACGGGATAACCCCGTCCTGTCCGCGCGCAAGAGCATGGACGAAAAACGACGTCGTTTTTCTTTTGAGAGAGCGCAAGCAAGTAAGGAATGGATTCGTCCCGAATCCAAGGGCAATGAGAGACCCGCAGTGGATGGATCCACTGCGGGTGAGAAAGTATATTTGTTCTTTTCTGTATAGATAGAAGGGTGTTATGGAGGATGCAGTAGTGAGACAGTAGTGGAGTGTACGAAGGTTCAAGAAGAGATAGCTGATTGAAGTGAATTATTCCTCCTGTAGATAGGTAGTGATGCTCTTTCTACTGGATGTACAACACAAGAAGAATTTTCGGGCTCATGCGTGAGGCTGTAGGCTGCACGCAGCAACATCCTCATCGCACCGCTACCCTCCTGCCGGACCGATAACGAGAGCTGCGTCTCGCCTGCGCGAGGCATCTCTACGTTCCTGTTCCTTGCGACGGAGGACACGGAGCGTTCCATAGAATTATAAAAAGGAAAATAAAAGGTTAGGATGTAGAGGAAGGAATGGCATACTGAAGGAAAGATTATTGTCCGCGTATGAGATCGTTGTTAATGCTTCGGTCGTGAATGATATGTCGTATGCGAGGATATCTAAAAAGGAGAAACTACATATGAAATTTGACGGATCGACCAATGTATTAGGTGCAGCACTTACA
This sequence comes from Exiguobacterium sp. OS-77, assembly GCF_000414195.2. Classification (NCBI taxonomy): domain Bacteria; kingdom Bacillati; phylum Bacillota; class Bacilli; order Caryophanales; genus Exiguobacterium; species Exiguobacterium sp. OS-77. Next base: position 25,560 of record NZ_DF239009.1, read on the forward strand.
AATGTCCCTCTACTCTACCTCGTTCCGATTGCATTCGGACTTTTCTTATTGATCGATTTCTTGTTTACAAAAGAAAAGAAGAACTTTTTGAGCAGGACAGGTAAAATGCTTTTGGTTCCGCTCATTCTGATCGTAGGTGTACTTATTTATCTCTATTGATTCGATATGCGTAATAAGAATGATCATTTTTATGACAGAAAAGATTTTAAAAAGGTCGTTTCTTTTTTTATGCGTGAAAAATCAATCGTGCATTGTTTCGTAACGACTCAGTTATCTTACGTATCACTTCGCTTATCTTATCTAAGGTAGTTCGTACAGACGCTTAAATCATTCTATGCTGTGCTTAACAAATCGGTTAGGGGTGGAGTACATGAATATAGTAGAGATGTTTGAGGTCATGGAGCAAGCGAAGGGGAAACAGATACAACAGATACCAGATAAGGTGACATTGATCGATGCCCAGCTTCGATTCGTGCGAGAAGTAGAAGGATCGATTGAGCATGTGACATGGTTCATCGATGTCGATCGATTGACAGACTTCATGCAGACACACTTTAACAAGCAGACCCGTTAAGGTCTGTTTTTTTGTATGGACTTACATATAAACTAACCTATCAATAAAAATAGAAGGATGGGAAATATAACCAACTTTCTCCTGGTATTCACTGTATACTGAAGATAACTTACAAATCAGGAATGGAGCGATGAAAGATGAAACGAAAATGGATGGGTGCCAGCTTAGCGCTCGCAAGTGTTGGGTTACTCATTGGACCACAACAAGGTGCAGAGGCAGCGACACCAAAAATCAAGGTTCACTATATCGATGTTGGTCAGGGCGATGCGATCTACATCAAGATGCCGAGTGGTGAGGACATCGTCATCGATGGCGGCAACAAGGGGAAGGGCGATGAACTCGTTGCCTATCTGAAGAAGCAGAAGGTCGGTGACATCGAAATGTTGATCTCGACGCATCCGGATGCCGATCATATCGGGGGGCTTGATGAAGTCCTCGACTCATTTAAGGTCAAGAGCGTCTATGCACCGAAGGTCAAGCACACGACGCAAGCCTACAAGGATTTCTTGTTGGCGGTTAAGCGCGAGAAGCTGACGATCAAGACGGCAAAGGCTGGCGTCTCGCTTCCGGTCAAAGGAGTGAAGGCGCAGTTCGTCGGACCGGTCAAAGACTATGCGAAGAGTGATCTGAACAACTGGAGCGCGGTCTTACACGTCGCCTACAAGAAGAACACGTTTCTGTTCACGGGAGACGCGGAATTGAAGTCGGAGCAAGACATGATCGCGAAGAAGAAGGCGCTGCGTGCGGACGTCCTCAAGGTCGGGCATCATGGGGCGAAGACCTCAACAAGCGCGACGTTCCTCAAGTACGTTAAACCGAAGTACGCCGTCATCAGTGTCGGGAAGAATGCTTATGGACATCCGACGAAGGAAGTCGTGACGAACTTGAAGCGTGCGAAGGCGACGATGCTACGGACGGATAAGAGTGGCACAATCGTCTTCGAAGGGAATGGATCGTCCTACACGATCAAGAAGTCGAAATGACGAAACGTAAAGGAATCATCGACCGGATTGAGGGGAAGTGGGTCGTCGTCGAGTTCGACGATGGGATGCGCGACATCTTGATTTCCCGTTTCCCGATGACAGTGTTGTCCGGCGATGTCATCTGGATGGATGAGTATGGTCATATCGAGAAGGATGATCAAGAACGGCAGCGACTGTCAGACGAAATCGATGAATTGATGAAAGAACTATGGGAAGATTAAAAATGAGTTGAATCTTCTAAAAGGTGATTAAAAGTAGTTTTGATTCGTTAAAATTATAATGCGTAAATTTTAAAAAGTTAAATAAAAAATGAAAAGTAAATACTCTTCATCAAAGCTAATAATACTATAAATTCTTTTAAAGGGTATAAAGAAAATAGACCATAATAATGTATTTATGAAGTAAAAAAAAAGTCAAAATAAATTGTTTCTTTTTATATCGTTATAATTAAAGTTAAGTTTAGAAAGGAATTAAAAATGAAGAGTAATGAATTGTCATATGGTAGAGGGAGTAAAATTTTAATCAACAAACTTATTAAATGCACTGCTATTATGATATGGATTTATGTAATTATTAAATTATTTTTTTTTGATATAGATGTATATATTATAAAAAAATTCGCTCCTGAAAAAATAAATTATATTAATTACAAATTCTTATTTATAATTTCACTTGTTGCATTATTGTTTATATTCAAAAAAAATAAAGCGTTTATAATTTTGTTATACATTGCTTTTTTTCCTTTAATTCTTGTTACTTGGGAAATTCCATATTTTATTTTCAAACAGAAGAGTTGGGTTTTAGCAATAGCTTGTATTAACTCGTTCATTACAATAATAATTTCATTAAAACAATTAATAGTAATGTTATCAGTGTATTTAATTTCAGTATTTATTGTCATAAATACAAATAACAAATATGCAATTCTTGTTGTATTAATTACTTTATGTTGTTTCTTTTTATATGCTATTTCTAAAAGAATTATTATGATATTTAAAAGTTCAAAAATAAATGATTTTTATAGAAATATTATTTTACAGCCTTTTACCGATAATTTACGCAAGCAAATTGCATTAGATCATACAATTAAAAATATACCGTTTGAAAATTTAGATGAAAATCAAAAATCTAAATGGGTTGAAAAACTGCAAACAACTGTCCTATATAATCGACTATACATTTTTATGAGCAAAAAATTAAAGAATTATCAAGAAAGTAAATTAAGTTATGCTTACTATGCCTTTTCAATCATATCATTAATTTTTTTAGTGATTGTTACTTTTTCGATTATAAATTTAGGGGTTTATAAAATAGACAAAAACGCGTTTAAATTAACTGGATCATCGTCTTTTTTCACTTTTTTTTATTATAGTTTCAACAATATCGTTATAAATGGAATAGACGAAATAAAACCTCAAAACATGATATCTAAAACTTTATATATGTTTGAAGTATCTATTGCAATGGTTATTAGTATGATTTTTGTGACATTAATGTTTTCAGCAAAAAACGAAAAAAATAATCAAGAATTAGATAGAATTATTACTAAATTTGAAGACAGAGGCAACGAATTAGAGTTAATGATAAAAGAAGATTATGATTTAAATACTATCGATGAAGCATTAGAAAAATTAGAAACTTTAAAATCAGTAATAATTGGTTTTATTTATAGAATTACTGATAGATTTTAAATTCAAAAGTTAAATAAATTATTACAATTATGCATAGCCAATAAATCCTCATTTCAATCTTGAAATGAGGATTTATTGGCTATGCAGATAATTAGATTAGCACTACTGGATGCTATAGTTATTTAAGATTTGAAAAGATATAATGATTTATTTTTATAGAAAGTTTAAACTTAAATGCTATTATAGGTAGATTTTAATCCTTAATTTATTTTGAGTAACTAAGTGATGTGACATAATATTAAATTTGTTAATTATAGTATTTTTTTTGGTTTTGAAAAAATGTTAAAAAAATTAGCGACTTCGGAAATCTTGTTCCGGTACATTGAAGTGACGCGTCACGATTTGTCGGACCTTTTCTAAGTCGCGATCTTCCGTCGAAATCATCTCATCGTACCATGCCTTTTCGAGTACTTGTTCGGTCTCCTTACTGACGACTTCTGTGTTCAGGATGTGATGGTATGGTCCCATCACATCGTCGAGGATGCGGAAGTGTTGGCTGATTGGTTCTTCGCCCGGGATGACGAGCGTATAGGCAACGGTCTCGTGTTCGTCGAAGTCACGGTCGTTGGCTTTCGCGAACGGTTCAAAGAAGTCTGCTGCTCCATGGACCAGCATCATTGGTTCGTTGAACGATGACAGGTCTTGTTGCGTATCTTGCTTAGCGATGCTCGTCAGGTAAGCACCGACGTCCTCCGGTGAATGTTGCATGATTCGTTCTAACCGTTCAGCTAATGGTAATCCGTGTTCTGTGATTTGTGCAGTCTGTTCGATGTGCTCAATCATCTTAAGGGGTGATGCTTCGCGTTCCAAGATTTGCTCCTGCTCGAGTGAAGCATGAATCTCACGGATGAAGTGACCGGATGTCTGATGGACTTCGTGCAACAGATCTTCCTTGTTCCGCAAGTCTCTTCCTTTTGTCCAGTTAGCGAGATAGGATAATGAAAAATCATCCGTCGGAAAACCAAAGTGCGCCGCGACCGTGTAGGCGACCATCTCCGCTTGGAATTCCTTCTCATGTGGATTCAACTCAATTCTGCGCTCTTCATTACGTTCCACATTATGCAGATTGGCATGCGCAAGTTCGTGAATCAAAACGGTCACGTTCTCAATATCCGAATTTCGCGGATTCAAGGCGATCGCGTTCAGTTCTGGATAGAAGCATCCTTTCGCCGTACCAAGCTCGCTTAACGGCTGATCGAGTATTTTTACGTCTTGTGTCTCAGCAATTCCGTTCAACGCGCGGTGAAACGTTTCCGCCTCACGAATCGAACCATTTCGATGATAGAAAGCGAATAACTCAGAGACTTCGAGTCCCTTTTCCCGAGCATCAGTCTGTGTGTACTCGAAGACGTGACCGATCTTATAATACATCGCTTTCCTTGTCGGAAGAGCCCCTTCCTTGGCGCGTTTTTGCTCCGTCTTCGTGGCGTCTTTCCACGCCACCCACTCCGTCTCTCGTTTGATGAACGTAACGGGGGAGGGAACGAAGATTTTAATGCCTTTTTCTCCTTTTTGGACTTGGACACCTTGCTTCTCCCAGTAGGCATAGGAACCGACGGCACGGGCACCTTGGAACTGCTCTTCGATCAACAGCATGTTCCGTGTCGAATAGCGATGGAACCGGCTCATGAAGTCGAGGTGTTCCTTGATGCTCTCCTGACTGACGAAGTGGGAGGCGAGCTGCGTCTCCATTTTATCGGTCAACGCTTGGACTTCCTTCTGGTAATCCTCACGTGTTTTCTTCTTGTATGCCATACCACTCACGCTCCTTCCGACGAAACGGATGAATCAGTAGCACCTTCAAAATCGTTCAACTCTTCTAATACCATCGGGTCGGTAGCCAGTCGATTGAGTAATAACTGACGGCGATCACGTGATACCGGGAGTAATACCAAGGGTTCTTCCTGCAAGAGTTGAAGGAACGCTCGTTCATCCTGAGAAACCGGAATATCATAATGTGCTTGATGAATCATGACGGTGACGTGGGTCGGATGCAATTCGATAAATGTCGCGAGTGTGAAGGCTTCGAGTCGTCTCATTTGTGAGTCATCCTTTCTTTATCCGAATGCTTATGTTGCTTTCGCTGGTCGATTCGCTGTTTAACAGCCGTCTCTGCCGTCTCGAGGAAGGAGGGACGGTATTCGGTCGTCGGGATGATGTCCTCGATGCTCTCCGTCTGCATCAAGGCTTGTACGAGCTCGATCAATACCTGTGTTTGAAGGTCTGTTTGTTGTATGCTCTTTTGTAACGGAGAAAGACTTTTCGTGATCTGTTCTTCCCAGAACGACGTTAACTCTTGCTCGATCTGTTTCGAGACGGAACGACTGACATAGTTCAAGTCCCATTGCTTTTTGATCATCTCCTGATAGTCGCGGATGATGTGATCGATTGTCGGACCAATCCCGGACAACCGTTCTCTCTCCCGGTATTCTTCTAAAAATTCAGCGGTCACGGCACTCATCTTGATCCGGACTTGTTTCGTTTCTTCCACTGCCCGTCACCTTACCTTTCGTGTTGGACTTCCTGTTCAAGTTGTTCAAACGCACGCTGATTCTTGATGTGGTCCCATTCATCATTCATGTGTCGTCCGATTCGATAGAGTGTCTCTTGCATGATCCGTTTACGTCGAAACGCTGATCGGATTTTTTGTTTGGGTGAGGATGTATCCCCCTTCGTAAGCTTCGGGGATGACTTATCTGATTCACGCATCTCGGACAGGATGGCGTTTCCTATCCGCGTGTAGAGATCCTGTTCTTTCGTCTTCCGATAAGCCGATGCTTGAGATGCCGATCCGTAACTCTGTTCGTAGAATGCGACCTCCGTATCGAGTTGTTGCTTGAACGCGGCGTGTTCTTTCTCGAAGTAGGTCGCTAGATACGCGTCAGTCAATTGATTGAGTGAAGGACGCAGATTTTGCATGCCGTTCATTTTGTAATACCACTGCCGTTTATCGTCCGGTAGTTGTTTCTGAATCGCTTTGTACTGACGTACGAGTTCCGGATGTAGCACGCGATTCGAAGCGGATAGTGTTGCGTGATTTCGTTTGTGAGCCAGAACTTCATCACGGATGAAGGCATTCAGTTTTTCTTGTTCACGTGTTCGGTCGGTAAGCGTATGGACGACTTGCGCCTTCATCTTCTCGATTGTTTTCGGTTTGCGTTTGCCCCGTTCACGGGGATGAACTGTCTCAACTGTCGCGACATGGACGTGGATGTTATCCGTGTTGTAGTGGATGGCGGCGGTCCATGTTGCGTGCAACATCTGTTCTCTTTCGATCATCAGCGCGGTCGCGTTCCGTGTCGCCTGCATCAACCGCTGTTCATCGATGTAACGATTTTCTTTGACACCGACTTCCTGTAACCACGCTCCATCGAACGAGATGACGTCTTGCCAAAGGATGCTGCCGTTCTCTTGTGCCCGTCGGAAGATATCGCGTAGCTGCTCTCGTTCAGTCGCATTTAATCGGTCTTGCGTCGCCGTGAAGAGACCGCTTGATTTCAGTTCATCTTCCATATAATCGTGATAGTTTTCGAATTGATGCGACCGTGCTTTCGTCTCCGGACGATCGATGTAGCTGAGGTAGGTCGTATAACGACGTGCCCGTCGGGTTGCTTGCGGCAATTTGAACTTCGACTTGATGATGACGCCGGGAACGTTACTCATCCTGCATCACCTCACGGAAAAGATTAGTCAATACTTCGAGTTCTGTTGCGCTCCGCTTCAGGTGTAACGTGTTCGCTTCGAGCTGTCGTTCGAGGCGTGCGACCTGTGTCGACTGGACACTGTCCACGCACCAGGTCGTCAGCAAACCTTTCAATAATTCTTGTCGGGAACACATCTGTTTCTCTGCCTGTTCGTCGAGTTGTTTGACGAATCGGGGGTCGATGTCACGAATCAAGAGGTCCATCCATCTTCATCCTTTCTTAAGAGAAATACATCTCCGCGATCTAAAAAATAAAAAGATTTTCGAACAAGTCCTTCGTTCCTCCTGTCATTAGAAGTGAGAGAGATGATCCTACTTAGACGAAGAACGGAGGAAACAACATGCAATCGATCATCGAACAGAGTTACACCCTTGGAGAAGCCGTGAGCGTCTCCTTGATCGTCGAACTTTTGAAAAGTATCTGGTCGAAGATACAACATCATGAGATGAAAAGAGTCGAAAAAAGTGACGTAACAGAATCAATCTAAGCGTTGATAAAGATCAATAGAATTGCGAAAAGTATGCTAGATTTTTAAAAGGTTAAAACACAAGAACAGTTCAAAATCGTGAAAAAGAGCATAAGGGGAAACTGCTATCACTCAGCGTGCTAGCCTAGGCGGAGCCTAGTGTTTCCCTGATATCATCAAAATCGCCAAAAGGTCACACCGCGTGCCACTAAAAACCGCATTTTGGCACGGTGTTTGCCACCTTACCATTTCAGTTCACGTGCTTTAATGCGCAGCTGATTTTGTCTTTTTTCTTCTTGCGTGAGTTGTTTTTTCAATTCCGTTTGTCGTAACAGTGCGTCTTCTTTGTCCTGCTTCAGATTGAAGATTTCATCCTCACGTTCGACTTGTTCATCGAGTGTCAGGTCGGGTAAGGTGGCTTGTTTTGCCTTGATGTCTTGTTCAATCTGTTGGATGAGAGAAGCTTGTTCCGTTAGTTCACGTTTCATGTTCTTGATCCGTTTTTGACTTTGCAGGTGCTCGTCATCGAGAAAAAGTTGCGTGTAGTCATCCGCTTGTTGCTTAGAAAGTGACGTCTTTAAGACACGCCGTTGATCCATATAGAGTGATTCGACGAGCGCATCTTCTCGCTTTGAAGTCGTCAATTTTTCGAGTGACCGTTCAGGCTTAATGACATACAAGCGTAGTGCTAGTTGGTCAAAGTCGCGCGGTACATCTTCGATTTCGAAGACGTAGTGCTCGTCCTGCTGATAGACGACACGGACGCGCTGCTCATCTGTTGGTCGTTCCTTATATGCGATTCGTGCCACAAGCTTTGACGCGTAGTCTTGAGGTTGCTCGAACTGAAGACGGACGCGCATTTGTTTCCGCTGCACATCATGGGACCAATCGAGAAGCGTGACGGTCTGTCCATTCGTCAACCGTTGTTCTTCGCCGATGGGTGTCGCATTGATCGGTTGTTCCTCAGCAAAGAAGAGGGAGGAGAAACCGAAAAACAGAAAACCAATCAAGAAGAACAGACCTGTTCCGAGGTACAGTCGCGACCAGTCATGGGTCAGCGTCTTTCGTTTTCCTTTCTGCATTTAGACACCTCCTGACGTTTGAAGGCTTTTCATCTGATCGACGACGTAACGTTTATTTTGATGCGTAAAGGTCAGTTCAACTAATTCTTCAGACGTCTCTTCATAACCATTGGCATTGATCGTCAACGTCCGTTGGAAGCGGACGATACAATGTTCTGGATCGTCGTGACGCGGAAAGACTTCGATCCCAGAGACGGTAGCGGAAAACTTGTCATCGCTTCCGCTACTTGCGAACAACATCCGTTTGAGTGACTCTGACATATACTGATTGGCTTGTCGTTTGCGCGTCGGATAGGTTCCGTCCTCCCATGTAAAGGCGAACGTGATGAATTGATTCGCTGCAAATTCTAGTTGTGATTCAGAGGTATCTTTAACATCTGAACGCTGTTCATCTTCTGAGTGTCTATCGTCTTTTGTTCTAAGGTGAACCGCTTGTTTTTCACTTGATTCTGAAGAAATTTCAATTTCTTTCTTCAGCTTTTCTAGTTGAGTAGTATAAAAATATATATTTGCCATAAGAGAAATCGAGAGTAATACACCGAATAGATAGGCTAGATGATGGTGTTTCCAGCGCATTCATATCGCTCCTTTTTGAATCAGAAACAAAAAAGCACGTGACGAAAAACGTCATGTGCTAGAAGTAGATTGATTGATAATTAAAGAACACGAGAAGGTGTAGGCATCACCTTCCTCGTTGCAATCGTCTGGTATGCTAGGTCGCTAAACTCTCGAATGTAATGAAGATAGTTGTCTCCCCCGTAGTTGTATCGTTTATTGGACATCCTGACCACTACAAGATTGTTTTCGGGAACTACGAGTAATAATGGTCCTGTATTTCCAAGTATTTGATAGGCGCCTTTAGGGACATGTTCTCCGATTTCAGAAAATGCTCGTGGTTTATTCTGTACGTACCAGAACAATCCATTATCGGGTAATCGATTATCATCGTACTCTGAATTTTGAATTGTAGTGGAGGTTTGGATTACTGCTTCTGGTACGACTTGAATCCCTTCATGACACCCCATCTGTAAATGAAGGTCTCCCCACATGGCGAGTTCTCTAGCAGTCGTGTGGAGGTTAGAGCCCATTCCATCATCACTTGAATCCAATTTAAAATCTCCGTGAAGTTCTGGACTGTCGATGACTTTGACGAGCGATGGAGACGGGCTGGTTGCCCAAATCGTATGTTCCATCCCTAAAGGTATAAAAACACGCTCCTTCAGAAAACGTGTGAAGTCTAGACCGTAGAGATGCCGAAAAAGTTCGGTCAGTATCCGGACGTTGATACCACGATATGCCCAGTTTTCGCCAGCATTAAATTCACGAATAATCATTCCATCTGCTTGCTCATCCAGACCATGTGAGTGAGTCGCGAGGTGTCGAATCGTCGTGCCTCGAAACGGTTTTTTGTCATAGTCGATCAAGTATTTCTCGATTGGATCATCAAGACTGTGAATTTTTTTCTCGTATAATGCGAAACTGATTGCCAGTGCAAGATAACTCTTTCGTGCCGAAGCGACATTGAACATCGAGTTCATATCAATCTTTTTTGAAGGCTCGTTAGAGTGAGTACCTTCATAATGTTCAAGAACAATCTTACTATTTTGCATGATGACTAGCGCTGAGGCACTAGCATGATTGCGACGCCTGATATCGCTGACGTAATCAATCAATTTCTGATGACGAGATGACAAATGTTTAACCTCCTTAAAAGCTACCATACTAGTTTGTTCTTCGTTTCTTTCGAACCTCCTGTACGAATACTTACTTTACTCTTGAGCGAAACAGAGGTGCCGGGTCGATGTGTCCGGACCAATCACTCGTCTTGAATTCGATGTGCAGATGATTCCCGGTCGAGCGTCCAGTCGACCCGCACATTCCGATCGCTTGTCCAGCTTCAATCTTTTGCCCCGCCTTAACCTGGCGTGCAGAAAGGTGGGCGTAAGCGGTAATCCAGTCGCCTTGTTTGATATGAATCAGCTGCCCATATGGTCCGCGTAAGCCACTATAGGTGACGGTACCGGAACGGACAGCGTGGACGGTATCGGTATCGTGACAGCTGAAATCGATGCCCGTATGGACGTCCGTCTTTCCGAAAACGATCCGTGATCCAAATCCCGACGTCATCTGCAGTGGGATGTCGAGCGGAGTATGGAGGTTGCCTTTAATCGGTCCCGTCTTGCCTTCTGTCAGTACCGTCGGCGTCAGATAACGGAGGACGGCATCGACATATTCGATGTCACCGTAGCAGGCTTGATGCTCAATCGCGCTTGGGCGATGGCACTGATAAATACCACTCTTCTTGACGCGTTGGTACATCATCTGTGAAAAAGAAATCGCGAGTTGTTTCGTATAGCGTCCGCCATTTTCTTGAACGTAATTAATGAAGCCACCTCCGAAGTTGTAACTTTGGAGCGTCAGCTTAACATCCTCGTTCGCTTCCCGGAAGACCGACGCGAAGTGTTTCACGCCGTAACGAATGCTCTCATCAGGTGAGGTGATGCAACCAATCCGTCCGCACTTCGATTCACTCGCTTGCATCGGATCGTTCCCGCGTCCACCACTTTCCTGCATCATCAACGCAAGGACGACGTTCGTCTGTCCCTCGAGCTGTTCTTTCTTTAATTCACGTGCGATCGCTTCGCGGTATTGTAGGACATCATCACTGACTTGCAGGCTCGCGTCCGAATAAGCGATCGGTGTCTCCGTCGCCTGTTCATTCTCGATCCCGGTCAATGTATCGAGAATCTCTGCGACGAGGATGATCAGTAGGAGAAGCAGAAGCGCGATTCCGAGAGCAATCAAACGGTACTTTAAGGTCAGGAGTCGCCATTTCATCCGGACGGCGACGCGTGCCGACTGCCGGACCGTACTCCACATCAGGCACCACCTCCGAACAAGGTCAGCTCCTCAGGTGAGACATCGACATCAAAGATCAGCGTCTTCACACCGGAGATACTGAGGACGATCCGTCCTGTCTCGAGTGACGGAATCAACCGCGTCTCACTCTCCGTCAACTGCCCGTCGAAGACGGTCTGGATCGTCGGAATACTCTCGGCGTCTTGTTCGCCGATGAACTTATACTGCGTCAGCTGGAACAACGTCTTGACGTTTTCCGCGTTCTCCGACTTCGAACCGATCGGAACAAAGTCCGTGATCAAATGGGAAGCGAAGAAGATACCACCGAAGTATTTCCGTGCTTCCCGCATGAACTGCTGCAGGTACAGGATGGCGGGTTGTGCGATATCGCGTGTGTTGATCAGGTGATGCGCCTCATCAATGACAATCAGATATTTGAAGGCATCCTCAATCAACAGCTCACCTTGATTGTAGCTACGGAGTTGTCCGGCACCGTTGAGGATCATTCCGTCCCAAAGCATGTTCATCAGGTTGAAGACCTGTGCTTGAAAGATTTCATCTTTCAGATTGGTCAGGTTGCGTAGCGGGAACGAGACGATCGCTTCCTCGTCAAATCGCTCGATCGAGGAATGTCCGTCGAAGATGTTGCCGTAGTTGTGGACGAGGTTCGTAATCGCGAGCTCGATGTTCTCAAGACGGCGGATACGGTTCGTACTGATCGTCTCGCGAATCGTCGTCCGCGAATCGTCCGCATATAATTCGGAGCGGACGAGCGCCAAGAAGTCAGAGAAGATTGGATAAGTGTTCGCTGGATGCGTCGTGATAGGCGCGTCGCCGTCCTCGTTCCAGAGTCCCTTCTCAAGGTAGAGTTGCCGTAAGAGAATCTCGAACTCGTTTGCTTCTTCCTGCGTAGCTGCGGGATTGATGTAGTGATAGAAGACGGCAATCTTCGACAGGTGTTGCATGAACGAGAGCGCCTCATCTGCCGAGCCGTCGACGTGCGTCACTGTCTTATAGACATGGAGCGGATTGATCCGTCCGGCGGAACCGTCGAGCGCAATCTCCTTTCCACCGAGCTGTCGGACAAGATCGGAGAACTCACCCGTCACGTCCAAGATGCGGACGTGATTCCCTTTAATCGCTTGATCGAGAACCGTCTTCTTGAGTAAGGTCGATTTCCCGGAGCCCATCTTGCCGATCATCAATGCGTTGTAGAACTTCCGCTGCTTGTCCTTGTGGAATAAATCGAAGATGACGCTCCCGTTCGTATCGGTCGTCCCGTAGTAAGTCCCCGTCGGGTCCTGTAGCGACGTGAAATGGAACGGATAACCCCCTGCAATTGAGAGCGACGGAATCTCTTTCCCGCGACGTCGGTTCGGTAGTTTTTGCTGTTGCTCGTAGCTGAGGAACAGGCTCTCCCATTCCCATTCCTGTTCGTTCAGGTAGACGGTTGCGCGGAAATTCCGTGCTTCGAGTTCTTCCATTACGTCCTGAACTTGGTGTTCGAGTACGTCTAGTGTCTTCGCTTTAACGTAGAGACGGAGATGCAGATACTTCATCGTCTCGCCCTGCGTGATCTGTTCATAGAGTTCATTCAGTTCCTTGTAGGTCTCGCGTGCATCAATCCGGTCGACGTTATCCTTCGCATTCTCGAAGCGCGTATTCTGCTCGGCCATCGACTTGTTAATCGTTCGGATCATTTCCCGTTTGTCCGCCGTCCCGATGTCGAGCGTCGTCAGGACGCCGGGGAGATTGAGAATCGGTTCGAGCCAGAAGTCGTAGACGGTCGATTGATATTTGTAGACATGGAGGCAGGCAAGATAACCGTCACCGGTCCGGACATAGTTCGGTTCGAAGCGGAGTCCGCCTTGCGGTTGGATGGTTTGGACGAATGTCGGATTGTAGCCATTCTGTCGTTTGATTGTTTCGGGGTCCTGCTTCCGTAGAAAACGCGTACGCCACATGACGTCATCACTCCTTTCCGTCCTGAGTCGGTTTCGTATTCGGGTTGTGTAGTTGAAACAATACATGGATTTTCTGCTCGAGCGTCAGTTCGACCATCGGGTTGCTGCGTCGAAGCAGTTTCATCAATTGGTGTTTCCGTTCCCGCAACATCGCCTCGTCCGGCGCATAAAAAAAGAGGAGATAATCGCGATTGGTGCGATGCTCCTCAAGGTAGATCAGTTCTTGTTTCTTCTTTTGCAGGAACGGACGATAGGCGGCATTTTGATTTTGCCGAATCTGTCGTTCGATGCGCTGTTTCTGTTTCTCTAAATTAAGCGGTGTATTGAGCGGAATCACCTTCAACGGATGAGTGTACGCCTGAAACAGATAGGCGAGGGAGAAGATGTCATGGTCCTTCTCCGTCTCGGACAACCCGTAGATATCCTTTGAAGTCAGCTGAATGATGTCGCAGAACGTCCCGTCCTGCATCTCGAATATGTCGAATGCTGTCGAATCGACAATCGGTAATAGCGAGGCGACGGATGGTGGAATCCGGATGCGTTTTTCCTTCCGTGCTGGTGGTTTCGTCAGTTGCATCTCATCGAGCCAAGTAATGTCTGTCGTCGGAATTGTTTTAGATTGTTTCTCTTCCGATAAACTCATGCCATCACGCTCCTTTCGATCCATCTTTACCGTCTGTCAATGCGATATAGGTGTCTTTCTTCTTCATCAGCGCGTAATAGAGAACGTGAACCATCCGTTTCTCTGGATTCGTCGTCGGGCGGATGACGAGGAAAAGTCCGAACGCGACCAGGAAGAATGTGAACGGAAGATGCAAGACGTCCGGGATGAACGGAAGGGCAATCAACCGGACGATGATCAAAGCGACGAGAAAGAGTAAATCATAGAGATAGAGCATCTTATTGATCTTCAGCTCGGTCGTGACTTCGTTCGGAATCCGGTACTGGCGCTGTTGCATGGTCTCACTCCTTTTTCGGATCTAGCCGCGGGGCATCGGTCGAGTACATCCGGGACGACTCTGACGTCACACGTGTCTGCGTTCGTTCGATGTGCTTGAGTTCTTTTTGTGTCGTTGTCTCCAGTGTTTGATAGATCGACTTTCGTTGTCGATGTGTTCCGGATGATGTCTCTTGCGACTCATTGATAGAAGATGAAGAATTGCTCGCACCTGAAGAGGGTAGAGTATGTGCTGTCTCTTTAAGTGTCGTGTCAGGTGTTGATCCTGAGTGAATAGAAGATGGATTAGGTGCATGTGTTCCAATGGGTTGTTCCGATGGTGAAGTAGGTTGCGACGCGACAGTTGTTTCAGAGGTATTGAATGCATCAGGTGAAGTAGTTGGTTGTTCCTTTATCGATCCATCGGGCATCTTCGATTGTGAAACAGGTGTTAGCGATGATGACGGAGTAGTAGCAGGTGATTGTGGTGAGACGGAGTCCGAACGGCGTGGCATGGACTCTTTTGATGTTGTTGCAGTCGGACTCTCCGAATTCGTGTCGTGCGTCGATAAATCAGTGGATTCAATGCGCTGGTTCTCTTGTCCGGTTGATCGTGAAGTGCGCTCTTGTGCTCGCGAACGAACTGGCACACTATCGGACGAACGATCAGGACGACCCGTCGGTGTACCACCACCAGATGGTGGATTCGGTGGTAACTTCGTACTGGCAGCTTCTGAGACAGATGGAGTAGTTGGTTGTGATGTTCTCTTCATCGTCTGCCCAGCGATACGAGCTCCGACTTTCGCAGTACTTTTCCCGACAGCATACGCACCAAGTGCGACCCCCCATCCACGCTTCAGACCCGCATCAATCCCGAAGAGACGTTCCACCATGTTCGGTCCATCAATCAAAGCAGCGGAGAAAGCAATCAACGCGATCAAATAGGCGAGACCGTCGAGTGTATCAGCAAGATAAGCTGTCCCAATTGTGTAGAGCTTGATTGAAATAAAAATCAAGATGATGACGAGGAACGTGTTCAGTATGCTTTGAATGACATTCTTCGTCTTTTGTCCGCTGTGCAAGTCAGCGGGGGCGACTAAAATCGCTAAAACATAATTAAAAGCTAACTCGAACGAAAGTCGAGCTAGCTTGTAGGCAATCGAGAAAAGAGTGAAGCCCATCACACCAAGCGTGACAAGAATCGTCAACCAGTTCGGGTGATAGCGATAGTAGTACTGGTTGTTCCATTCAACACCGCTCTGGTCTAACTCGGTTTCGGTCATTTCTTTCCCATTCCAAGCAAGTTTGTTCTGAGAAATATCTTCACCTTCTTTACTCAATCGATACTCATCGCTATCAAATACATCATTAATGTCTATATTCTTGATTTGGCTTGCTGGAATAGAGTTTGGAATTTTAATTTTTGTATCTTTGAAAGCAGTTTTATCGTATTCGACTAAATCATTTACATTTTTTTGGAGCACTGATTGTGATAGAGTATGATCCCGATTTTCATATACTCCATCTTGATTGATGCTTGTAATGGCTTTGTCTGTGAACTCACTTGTCTTTATCATTGTCGGAGATAACAACCCTAAAACTAACAAAGTGATAAACAGATTGATGAGAAACCCTTCTCGATCAAATTTTTTCTGAAAAATCATCAAGTAACCGGTGAATAAAAAGCTCCCGGCTAAAATGACATATAAAAAAGGTTGAATCGTCTGAACGAATTCAACCACTTGAGGATTATTAAAGAATGATTTTATGAGGAGGATGTCGTTTGTAATCTGTTCAAGACCATCGATGATGAAGGAGAGACCTCTAACGAGAAGCCAACCAATAGAACGAAGCGCATCTCTCACTAAATCACTGATGCTCAATAAGTCTTGAAATTCCTCCAGTTTGGATGCTAGATCTCCATTAGCCATGATGGTCCTCCCTTCTCTGTCTGCTTTTAATTAATAAAAGAGGTGACTTCATCTTCGATTGCCTTGTCATCTAACGTAGTAAGGTCGAGAGAACGAACTAATTTACCATTATCTAGTTTGTACAGACGACCACCCTTTAATTCTCCATGTTCATCTGTAGCACGATTTTCTAAATCTTTTCCGTTAGGTTGAAAAGGATTAAACAAGTTTACTTGTACGTCTTCTTTCTTAGCGATGTCCTTCACTTTATCTACATAAGGCTCAAATTCTGCTTTACTGTCGCTATCAACAAGTAAGAAATTGCTTTGATCACTATCTTTTAGTTGATCAATTTCTTTTACAGAAACTTGTTTAAGAGACTTTGCTTCACTATTTTCACTACAACCAACTAAAAGTAACGCAGAGGAAATCAATAGTCCGGAGAGTACTCGTTTCGCTTGCATGCCTCCACCCCTTTTCCGTTTATGACACTTGTTCCGGATCCGTTAGATCACCATTACTGACGTGGACCCGAAAATCGAATGTGTCTATAAGCGTAACAGTTTTTCGGTCGCCTGAGTCTGGGTCTTCTTCCTCAAATATAACGAGGAATCCGTCCTGGGTCTGGATGTTTAAGACTTCTCCGCGACGGAGGCGTTTCTTGTTCTCTTTGATAATGGTCGCAATGACGCGGAGTTCGCGCTGGACGCGTTCGGTGCGTGTCAGTTCTGTCATTTGATGCCCTCCTTAGACGCCATGACGAAGTTTCTCGAGTCGTTTACTGATGATCGTCTTCAAAAAGTGACGCTGGTTGTCGGTTACAGGGATTGTCCTATCCTCAATGCCTTGCTCGAACAGATCAATCGGTAACGTATCGTATTCTGTCGTCTCGAAGATCGAGCGTAAGATTTTCGGCTGCAGGACATCGCAGACGCGCCATTCTGTTGCGTCAATTGTCTCCTCCTCCGTCTCAACCGTTTTCGATGCAACTGAGGCGCCGAGATGGAACGGGACACGAAGCGTATTCAGGTCGAGATGGGCATGCGCGCAGGGAATGACGAGATCGTTGATGGAACGGTCCGTATTAAAGTCATCCGCCAAGTATTCATAGCGGTATTTCATCGCCGTCCGTCCGGTCAAAAAGAGAGGATAGGATTGGATTCGTTTCTGTTGTTTGTCTTGCCGCTTGATGACACGGATAATCAACATCTCGCCTTCCTTCAGTCCCATCACTTCCGTTGCCGTTAACAAGCGGCGACCATCGACACTTTCCGTCTTCGACTTTGAGAGCGAGAATGTTTGTCCGGAACGTGATTTCGTAACGATTGTTTGCTCTCCGAGTTTCTTCGAGATCAATTCTGCCGTCGACTCATCTGCTGTCAGTAGGTAGTGCGTGTTTCCGCAGTTCCCGTCGATCGTCTTCCAATCTTCTCCGTAAAGGTTCTCGAGCTGTGCGTAGGACTGGATAACGAGGTTGAAGCGGATGTTCCGACCGAGACAGACGGTGATGATGTTCGCCATCCCTTCAATCGCTGGCATGTTCCCAAATTCGTCGAGAAGGAAGATGACCTGACGTTCACAACGTCCGCTCGTTGCTTGTGAGGCGACACGTGCGAGCGAGGTATAGACTTGTTTGACGTACAGCGAGGCGATGACGTTAAGCGTCGGATCATAATCCGGAACAATCAGGAACACGGCGACGGGGCGCGGATGCTGACGAATCTCCCGGATGTCGATTGGTGCATCCGTTGTCCAGTTGAAGATTCCGTCTGCCTCGTCTGTCCACCCCGTGAGTGTCACGGTGTACTGCTGTCCGTCACTTTCTACGGTGATATCGGTATCCACTTTGAGGGTTTCTTCGTGATGGAGTACAAAACTCCCGTCGTCGTCTGTCGTCAAGGCGAGTTGTTTCCCACTCGGGAAGTGGAACGTCAACCGTGACAAGGGAAGGGTACGCCCACGAATCCAACGATTGAAACCGATCAGTTTCATATCGAGGGAGTTCTGTGCCGTCAAACGTGCCGTCGCATCAAGCGTAAAGATCCCGAGCTTGGCGTTGGTGTTGGCGAGGATGCTCGCGCGCGTCTGCCCACCGGAGAAATGAAGCGTCGCGTACTGCATACGTGCCGGATGATTCTCCGGAAACGATGCGAAGAAGGCGTCAAGTGCCGATTGTTCCTGTCCCATTTCATCGATGATCGTCCGTGAGCCGAGATCGGATAACATCAAAGCGACATTATACATCGTGATCTTCTCCGGTTCATGTTTTGCTTGTTCGCATAATCCTAGAATCAGAGCGGTGCAAAGGTCCGTCGAAGAGTTGCTCCAGAACGGATCCTTTGCCTTCGGGTCATGATAGAGCATATAAGCAACCGAACGGGCATACTGTTGGGCGAGGGAGTAGTTTTCGTCTAAATACGCGTCAATCGTCAGCTGTAACAGATTGTAGGACATTGATTGCGACGGGTTCATCAGATTCAGGACCTCGACCTGATAGCCGCGTGCTTCGAGTGTTTCTTTGGAGGCGGCGAACAATTCACCCTTCGGATCATTGATGACCAGGCTTGCTTGGCGTTCGGCACGACTATAGAGATCGATCGTCGAGAAAACGAACGTCTCGCCTTTCCCGGAACGAGTCGTCCCGATGACAAGATTGTTGACAGCACTGTCATCGATGTAGAGGCGATCACGATAGCGCCCGACCGGAACACCTCCGGATCCGCTGTAGGTCTCCTTACGATCCGGTACATCCCGATACTGCTGTTTCAGCTCTTGAAACGTCGTGAAGCGGGCACTTCCTTTCTGTGCAGCCTTGAGATCACGGAAGTTGAGCCAATACTTTAATAAGAGAAATCCTCCTAAGAGGAAGCAGACACCGAACAAAGCGAGAGCGATGGAGGTCGACCAAGCGAGTGTCGTCCACCAACTCGATTCGTACTGAAGCGGAGAGCCGGTCGTCAACTTCCCGTCCTGGAAGAGATTTTGGATTGTCTGCTGCAGGAACTGAAACGCCACATTGAGTACTAAGAACAATACAATGGGTAAAGCGATCAAAAAGGTGAGACATCGCCACAGCCAAGCGGAGGTAACGAGAGAACGAAGTGAGAAGTTCATCATTATTTCAGTCACCACACTTTCATTAAAGAAGTGAAGAAGCTTGTCGTTGCTTCGCTTCGAGCGACGCATTCAGCTTTTCGAGTTCTTTCTTATCTTTTTTCTCTGATAACTGGCGCTTTTGATCCTCGAGTGCTTGAATCTCTTCGTCCAGTTGGACGAGTGTTGCTACTTGCTTCTTTAATTGCTCGTCGTTGATCGTCTTGACGCTTTCTTGAGCCTTCGTCACATCTTTCAATGCGATGTAGGCACGTGTTTTGGCTTCCTTACGGGCTGTCGTCATCTCTACGCCCGTAAGCGAGACGGCACGTCTATAGTCTTTCTGTAGGATGGCGAGGTCGAACGTTCCTTCATCAGTCGGATAAACCGCTTGGAAGACTTGTAGCGTATCCTGACGATTGGTCGCGAATCGTTTCGACTGCATGATAATCGTCTCGACATCGATTGGATCCTTCGTCACGGAGACCGCTTGGTCGTAGTCCTGTTCTTCGACATACTGTGTAATCAGGAATTGCTGTTGTTCATCGTTCAACGACTTTCGTTTTTCAAGTCGTTCGACGAGTGGACCCGTCTCTCCCGTCAACGCTGCTTCATACAACGGTTGCCAATCTGAAGTTTCCGCTTGGACACCGCTCGGTGGATCCGGCTGCACGAGTTGGACAACGGACAACGCACCGAGGAGCAACAGACTCACACCACTGACACCGTAGACGAGACGACGTTGTCCGCGATGTAAGCGAGAGACGTATGTCGCATGCGGCTGTTGCTGAATCGCTGACGTCGTCATCGTCTTGTAGGGTATCGGTGTTAAACGTTCCAAGTTCTCGAGCAACAGGATCTTTTTCGTCGCATCCTCCTTTCGGATTCGGATGCGTGGGATCCGGTCTTTCAGCTGCAAATAAAGATTTGAATAGGTCGGGTCACCGAACTGGAACAATCCTTTATAGACGAGTTGATCGGTATCATCGAAGATCCGGAACTCACTCGCGAAGCGTTCTTTAGATTGCTGGGCTTCCTGATGAACTTGTGTCGATAATAAAAGCGCCTCCTCATACGGGAGACGCTCATAGTTCGGAAAGGCTTCTTTCGGTATATCCGTGAAACGGACGAAGAGCATACATTCTCCTCCTTTGAAGCAAGACATCGTAACGAATGTAATAAAAAAAGCCATCCAATTTGGAATGACAGTCTGTGCAATCACTTGTTCAATTAGAATTTGATGTTGTCGTTGACCATCTCCGCCAGCGTGAAAGCACCCATGACGATGATCAGACCGACGGCACCACCGATGAGCCAACCGACCGCCTTTGAGCGTCCACGATCTCCCCCAAAGATGAAGTAGAAGCCACCAACTGCGAAGGCGATGGCTGCCGCGATGACAGCGAGCCCTTGAAAGAACTGGAGTAAGCTGAGTCCTGTCTCATTCAATCCCATCTGTTTTCCTCCTCTCAATCCCGTGACGCGGATGCAGGTGATGTGAAGTTCAGTTTTGAATCGAGTGCCTCTAAAATCAGTTCCTGGTTCTCCTGGATGACGAGTTGATGCTGGGTATCGAGCCACTCCTCATAATCTTTTCCTTGGATCCGGAGTAACTTCTCGGCAAAGTTCTTGTTCTGCTTCTGTTCACGTGTCGGCATGATATACACTCCTTCCTTGAGGTCGATGCGCAGCAGCACATCCTTAAGGACAGTCGGAGTCGAGCAAGGCGGTGGGTTTAGAGCGCGTTCCCCCACAAACTCCGACATCCGGTATCGGACATCTGTCTAGGGTTTTTCGCTGACCCTCAACGGATACGTGACCTGTGGGCGAGTTTTAGGTGACTCTCGCCTAACCTTTTCTGCGTATATCCCGCTCACTCGGTCACACGTGAGGGACACGCCAATATATGTTTGGAAGGACTGTCCTTAGCGATATGCTGCTACGACCATCAATTCCTATTTTTTAATCGTCTGTAGATTTCATAAGTAGATAGTTGCATATGGATGTCTCAGTGATGGACCAGTCTGCGACGTGTGACATGAATCAATTCGTCATTTGGGTGCTTTCGCTTTGCGATCACTTGATTCTCTCCGACGACAGTACGGATCCGGTAATAGAGCTGCGAAATTTCTCGCTTCTCCCTACTCTCTTGTTCGATGGCAATACGACCATGTAGCAGGTATGTCTTACCGTCGAACGTGCGCACAGAATCCGCAAGCGGAAGTTCTGCCAAATCAAAGCGTTCTTGCTTCAGGTTTGACCAATTCCGTTTTTTCTCCATCCTTAAGTCAAATTCATCCCAGGGGATGGATCCTAGCGTTTGATTACAGGCTGTCGCAAGGATTTGGACATCAAGGATAGAAGGAAGCGAACGATTCCGCTCATAAGCGCTGATAGCTGCTTGTGAAACTTCCCCGTATGTTTTTTCAGCCAACTCCACCTGACTCCAACCATGTTCTAAACGTTCACGTCGTAACCACTCTCCGAATCGGTACATAGTATATGCTCCTTTCCTTCGAGAACCGCTGTGTGACAATGTCTTCCTGTTGATAGTTAAAATATAGCAGAATATTCAGTTAGTTCAATCTAAATTTTAATATTTCAAAAATATTACTTTTAAAATTACTCAATAATCCTTGTCAAACAAAAATAATTCTAGTTTATCAAATAAGTACAGTAATGAAATTGTAATTTTTTGTTTAATAAAAGGGTAATAATAAAAAAAATGGATATATTTATTATTGAAGATTGATTTATAAATAATTAAAGGAGAAGTGATAGAAGATGGCATACTATTTAGTTCGAGAAAATGAAAGATCAACATTTTTTGAAGAGTCATATGCAACTCGGGAAGATGCTTTTAGAGCTGGTTGCAGTAAATTCAAGCCAGGTTGGTTTAGTGATCCTACTTTTGAAATTACTGAAGTAATCGATATACCTACAATCCCTGATCTAGATGTGGTTGTTGTCGAAGCGTACGTTAAACGTATGAAAATGGATGGATTTCCATCTGAAGTTGTTGAACAATGGAGAAATAATATAAGTACAGATGATCTTGATAATTTATATGTATCTTTAAAAAAAGAATTTGAGAACTGGCTTTCATACACCGACAATCTTGTAGAATATGAAATGAGAAGAACAGAAGTAGTAAAATCAGCGTTGTTATAAAGAAATAAGAGTAGCGAATTGGTATTCGCTACTCTTATTTCTTTATCCTTACTTTCTTGTCTGTATCTACATGTAGACTTGGGCAAAAAAGACTGATATTCTTATTGTACTAACTGACAAAGGGGCAAGATTAATGGTTAAAAAACTAGATTTGTCTCAACGCAAAGCAATCACTATCACGTTCGGAAACTTTAAAGGCGGCACTGGTAAAACGACCAATAGTACGATGCTGGCTTACGCACTTGCCAAAAAAGGTTACAGCGTCCTACTGTGCGATCAGGATCCACAAGCAAATGCCACAGCACTATTTTTAAAGACCAAATCAATGCTTGAAGATGAAGTCTTTACGTTTGAACAGACGTTAATGGCTGCAATGCAAGAAGGCGACTTAAGCAAGATCGTTACTGAGATTAAGAGTAATCTTTATCTACTCCCTTCTTTCAGCGATTTCGCTCAATATCCTAAATTTCTTGAGAAAAAATTCGAGAATGAAGTCGATCGTATTACATATCTCTCGACATTGCTTGAGCCATTAAAAGATGACTTTGACTTCATCTTTATCGATGTGCCGCCAACGATCTCTATTTATACTGACGCCGCTCTCTACGCATCGAACTTTGTTGTCGTTGTACTGCAAACACAAGAACGTAGTCTACAGGGGGCTGAAGTCTTTACACAATACCTTCAGGACCTATTAAATGACTATGACACGGACTTTGATGTTCTAGGCATCTTACCGGTCCTTCTAAAAAACGGAGCAGCAGTTGATCTTGCAACTCTCGAGAGTGCTAAAGAGATCTTCGGAGAGAACAACTTGTTCGAAGGGGTCATTAAAAACATGGAACGCTTAAAGCGTTATGATGTCGAAGGAATTAAAGAAGATGATATGCACGATCGTCGTGTCATGAGCACATATGATTCAGTGGCTGATGAATTTTTATCACGACTTGAGTATGAATTAGCTTATGCAGAACAAGAGGTGGAATAAAGAATGGCGAATAATCAAAATCAACCTCAAAGAAAGCGTCTACTTGAGCGTAAATCAGTGGCTACACCACAGAAGACTTATTCTCCGGAAGACGCAGTAGTTGAGAGTAATCCAATTGAATCAAAAGAAGAGGCAACTCAATCCAAGCGTAAAAAGACAACACAACGAGCAGTGACAAATGGAAGTACAACCGTTCGTGTGTCCACAAACACTAAAAATCAATTGGCTGCGCTGGTTACGATGGGAATGGGAGAGTCAGTTGACGCAGTCATTTCGACGTTCATTGACGACTACGTCGAAGGTATGGCGAGTGATCAGAAAAAAGAATACCAAATTCTGAAAGACATCATGATGATGAAAACGCGCAAATCATAAAAGAGACTCTGGTGAGAGTCTCTTTTTTTAGGACAAAATAACACTAAAAACTGATCAGTCCAAACACGTCTACATGTAGACGCATCTACAAATCTACAAATCTACATGTAGACGCATCTACAAATCTACAAATCTACATGTAGACGCATCTACAAATCTACAAATCTACAAATCTACATGTAGACGCGACATTTTTTAGACCCATTGGTACGTAA
>NZ_DF239010.1:0-41393 GCF_000414195.2 Exiguobacterium sp. OS-77
AATCATTTTAGAGGAAAAGGAGTTTTTTCATGAAACACGAACTTCCCATTGTACATGCACTTCAACGTCATTTAGATCGATCGCCCATCTCATGGCATGTTCCTGGTCATAAGAATGGGACATTGACGCCTCTTCCTGACTTCTTTAAATGGGACGTCACAGAATTACCTGGTCTAGATGATTTTCATCATCCGGAAGAGGCTATTGCTGACGCGATAGCTTTGTTGCAAAAAGTCTACGGTGCAAAAGCGAGTCATTTCCTTGTGAATGGTTCGACCGTTGGAAACTGGGCGATGCTTGCCGCTACAGCAACAAGAGGAGAGCGTGTTTATGTACAGCGTAATTCCCATAAATCCGTGTTTAATGCACTAGAATGGTTAGGAATCGAACCGATCTTTCTTGAACCAGACATCCATAAGGAAACGGGAATCAGTGGACATGTTTCACGTGAAACATTAAAGGAAGCGTTTACGAAATATCCAGGAGGAGTCGGCGTGTTTATCACTTCACCGACCTATTACGGGGAAGCAGCTGATATCACGTCACTCGTTCAGCTCACAGCGTCGCACGGGCTCCCTTTATTAGTGGATGAAGCACATGGCGCACACTTCGGTGAAGCATTTGGTGTACGCTCTGCATTTGAATTAGGAGCAACTGCTGTTGTCCAGTCTGCCCATAAAACACTTCCAGCACTGACGATGGGAGCATGGATGCATGAGCGATTTTCAGAAAAGATGAGAAGGAAGTTACAGCGAGCGCTTCAAGCGTTTCAGACTTCGAGTCCTTCATATTTACTCTTGGCTTCATTAGATTACGCCCGTTCCTATCGTGAACAATGGACAGTTAGAGGTATGTCAGATGTTCAAGCTAGTCATGATGCATTCATCGAGGCACTTCAACGGTTCGATCATATGACGGTTCTGCGATTCGATGATTGGTCGCGGATGACATTAACGTATGAGGGATATCCAGGAGATGCGTTGTTGCACGCGTTACGAGCTGTTCAACTCGATGCGGAATTTGCTCTAGGAGATCACGTCGTCTGTATTTTGCCACTTCGTCCGCTCACAAAATCTGAGCAGAATGACTGGGTCCACCGTGTCGAACGAGCCATTCAAATGATGAAATCAGAAGGAATTCCTTTGAAAAGGTATATCGAGCAACCAATTATGGGTAAAATACAGGTATCTGCTTTAGCTTGTTCTTATGAACAGTTAGAACAAGCAACAGGTATGTTCCGTCAGCTGGATGAGTGTATCGGTCATGTTTCACTCGAAACGATTATTCCATACCCGCCAGGCATTCCGTTGATTGTCAGAGGCGAACGCATTACGGCGGAACAGGTACTACGTTTACGACATTATCAAACCGTAGCCGTTCATTTGCAAGGGGGCGAACAATTGCAACGAGGAGCGTTACGCGTCATAGAGGAAGGGTTTGAAGGATGAAAGGTACGTTCATTACTGTCGAAGGACCAGATGGTGCCGGTAAAACGACACAACTACAATTGCTTAGTGATGTGTTAAAAGAAAAAGGCTATAACGTCATGACGACCCGCGAGCCAGGTGGCACGCGCGTTGGGAACGAAATTCGTTCGTTGATTTTGAATCCTGATTTTGAAGAGATGAAAGAGATGACAGAAATTCTGTTGTATGCAGCGTCTCGTGCCCAGCATGTCGAGGAATTGATTCGACCGTCGTTAGAGGCAGGAATAATCGTCTTATGTGACCGATTCGTTGATGCGTCACTTGCGTATCAAGGGTATGGTCTCGGACATCCGATTGATCTCGTGCGTCAAATCAATGATTCTGCAACAGGTGGGTTAGCGCCAGACCGAACGTATTTATTTGATTTAACGGTAACGGATTCTAAAAAACGAATGATGGACCGGGGAGCACTTGATCGAATCGAGCAGCGAGATGATGCGTTTCGTGCCCGCGTCTATGAAGGTTTCCAACAGATTGCAGCATCGGATCCGGAACGGGTGAAGATCGTACAAGCCAATCGATCGATTGAAGCGATTCATCAGGACTTAGTGGAAGATGTCATTACCTATTTAGAAGAAAAGGAGAGATTTTCATGAAAATGGTCATTACGATCGTTCAAGATAAAGATAGCTTACGTTTGGCGGAAGCACTTGTCGAGTATGATTTCCGAGCAACGAAACTGGCAACGACAGGTGGTTTTCTTAAAGAAGGGAACACGACGTTCATGATTGGTGTACAGAGTGAGCGTCTCGATGATTTGTTGCGATTGATCAAAAAGAACTGTTCAAGCCGCGAACAGATGGTTTCTCCAATCTCACCAATGGGTGGTCATGCCGATTCTTATATCCCTTACCCTGTTGAAGTCCAGGTAGGCGGGGCAACGGTCTTCGTCTTGCCAATCGAAGGGTTTCATCAATTCTGATGCAGACGTTTCATGAACTGGAACAGACACAATCGGTCATTTCGACGATTCTTCAAAATTCGTTACGAAACGATCGAATCAATCACGCTTATATCTTCACCGGAGACTATGAGCCGCTTCTACTTGAAGCGGCTCACTTGTTCGCAAAAAGCCTTTTTTGTGAGGACCCGGTCGATGTAGAGCCGTGTGGTGTCTGTCGTAGCTGTCGGCGGATGGAAAGTGGCAACTTGGTCGATTATTATGAAATCGAACCAGATGGCGCGACCATCAAAAAAGAACAGATTCAACAATTGATGCATGATCTCTCACTCCGAGGACTTGAAGGCGATCGTCAGATTTATGTCATTACCCAGTCCCATAAGATGACTCCCCAGGCAGCAAACAGTTTGCTGAAGTTCTTTGAGGAACCAGGAGAAGGAAAAGTGGCTTTATTGTTGACGAATCAACCCCAGCTCCTTTTACCGACGATTCGATCGCGGGGACAGTTATTAAGTTTTCGTCCGGCGGATCGTCAAATGATTGGCGAGGTTTTATCTGAAAAAACGGGACGGGACCACGAGTTGACGCAATTGGCAGCGCGTGTCTATCCAAAAGTCGAGGATGCAGAAGAAGCATTACTCGAAGACTGGTTTGTAAATGCGCGAGCGTCAGTGTTACAATTGATGGAGGAATTAGCGAATCGTCCGGCTGATTTACCACTGTTCGTACAAGAGAAATGGATGGGACAATTCAAAAACCGTCAGGATGTCCGAATCGGTCTTGAACTCGTCACTTGTTTCTTCGAGGATGTCTTACGTCTGAAACTGAATCCGGCGTGGGAAGGTATGACCTATACGAATAGTAAACCCCAACTTGAACAGATGGGGTCCAAGAGCCAGACGACGATCACCCGCTGGTTGCAAGCTGTGCTTGCCGCAGTAAGACGGGTCGAAGCGAATGTTAATCCCCAATTAACAGTTGAGCGTCTCATGTTTGACTTACAGAAAGGGTAGAGCGACATGCTAGAAGTAGTAGGCGTTCGCTTTAAAGAAGCGGGCAAAATTTATTATTTTGCACCTGGACAAGAGTCATTATCACGAGGACAAGCAGTCATCGTTGAGACGGTACGGGGCATTGAATATGGCGAAGTGGTCATCGCCGATAAACAAATGGACGAAGAAGATGTGGTGTTGCCACTGAAATCCATTCTTCGGATTGCTGACGATAAGGATGCAATGATCGTCCGCGAAAATAAAGTCGCAGCGCTTGATGCGCATGCGGTATGTGTCGAAAAAATCCGTGAACATAAACTCGATATGAAATTGGTCGATGTCGAGTACACGTTTGATCGCAATAAGGTCATCTTCTACTTCACGGCAGAAGGACGTGTTGACTTCCGTGAGCTCGTCAAAGATTTAGCGGCGGTCTTCCGGACGCGTATCGAACTCCGTCAAATCGGTGTTCGGGATGAAGCGAAGTTACTGGGAGGCATCGGTCCGTGTGGTCGTGTCTTATGTTGTTCATCTTTCCTCGGTGAGTTCGAACCGGTTTCGATCAAGATGGCAAAAGATCAAAACCTGTCGTTGAATCCGACGAAGATTTCAGGAGTATGTGGTCGTTTGATGTGCTGCCTGAAATACGAGAACGATACGTATGAAGAAATGCGCCGTGATTTGCCGGACTACGGAAAACGTTTGACAGTACCTGAAGGCGAAGGACGCGTCGTTGGTTTGAACATCCTCGATCAAGTCGTTCAAATCGAACTGAAGGATCGTTCCCGCGTCTTGACGTATTCAATGGAAGAACTATTATCCGTTGGTGCCGTAAAACCAAAACGACCAAAAGAATAACGGGGTGCATACGCGTGGAGAGAGTCGATAAAAAAGAAATCATTACGCGTGTCGATGCGATTGAGCAACAGATTCATTTGCTGACTGAGCATCTGAGCGTGTTAAAGGATCAGCTGGCTTACATGATGGAAGAGAACCAACATCTGTACCTGGAGAATCATCATCTTCGAGAAAAAGTCGAACGCGATGAACAACAGCCGGTCACGGAAGCGGAAGAAGCGGAAGCAGGCGTCGGTGCGGGCTACGATAATCTCGGGCGATTGTACCAGGAAGGGTTCCACATCTGTAACTTGCATTATGGACAAGTACGAAAAGACGGCGATTGTCTCTTTTGCTTATCCATGTTAACGAAACATTGAGAGGCTGACTTCTACATGAGTCAGTCTTTTTTTCGGAAAGGAAGGCACGACATGTTTGAACTATTACCAGACGAACGACTTGATTATCTCTTAGGACAGGAAGGGAAAATCATTCAAAGTCCATCCGTCTTCTCGTATTCACTTGACGCGGCACTGCTCGCACGATTTGCGTGGGTCCCGATTCAACAGGGACGGATTGCCGATCTCTGTTCAGGAAACGGTGCAATTCCACTCTTTTTATCCTACCGGACGAAAGGGCAGATCACGGGTCTTGAAATCCAGCCACGACTAGCGGAGATGGCACGACGGAGCGTCACCTTGAATGAACTGAACGACCGGATTGAGATGATTGAAGGGGACGTCAAAGAGGCGGGAGCGCGTCTTGGATACGGCATCTATGATGCTGTCACCTGCAATCCGCCATATTTTTTAGCAAATGAGACATCGAACCAAAACCAAAGTGAACATTATACGATTGCAAGGCACGAAGTCCTCTGTACCCTTGAAGACTGTATTCGAGGTGCATCTGATTTGTTGAAACAAGGCGGAAAAGCAGCGTTCGTTCATCGACCGGAACGACTGCTCGATATCGTCACCTTGATGCGGACGTATCGCTTGGAACCGAAACGGATGCAGCTGATTTATCCGAAAGCAGGGAAGGAAGCAAACATGCTCTTGATCGAGGGGATCAAGGATGCAAAACCTGGACTGAAGGTGCTTCCCCCATTCATCGTCTATGAAGCGGACAACTCGTATGCGGCTCAGATGAAAGAACTGTTCGATGTCTGAGCATGCAGTCTATATCGTTCGGTGCCAAGATGATACGTATTATACGGGTTACGCCGTAGACGTCACACAACGCATTGCGACACATAACGCAGGTAAGGGTGCGAAGTATACACGTGCCCGTCTGCCGGTCGTCCTCGTTCATCAGGAAGTTTTCGCGACGAAGTCAGAGGCAATGAAGCGGGAATATGCGATTAAACAATTAACCCGTTCACAAAAAGAACGGTTGATTCAAGGAGGAACCTCATGAAAGCGACGAGTAGCTATCAACAGCAAGGAGCCGGTCTCTATATCGTCCCGACACCAATCGGCAATTTAGAAGACATGACGTATCGGGCCGTACGGATTTTACAGGAATCCGATATCGTCGCAGCAGAAGATACGCGGCAGACGATGAAACTGTTTCGACACTTTTCGATTGAGTCGAAGCTTGTCAGTTACCATGAACACAATAAACAAACAAGCGGCGAACGACTCCTCGCTGATTTAGAGGCAGGAAAACAAATTGCCCTCGTCTCCGACGCTGGTATGCCTGGCATCTCGGACCCGGGAAGCGATCTGATTCGCCAAGCGATTGCAACAGACATCCCTGTCATCGTTCTTCCGGGTGCGAACGCTGCATTGACCGCTCTTGTCGCGTCCGGATTATCGACGGAACGCTTTTTATATTACGGCTTTTTGCCACGGAAGAAAAAAGAGCGTCGCGAAGCGTTGGAGCAATTGAAATACGAAACCGGAACGCTCGTCTTTTATGAAGCACCGCATCGTTTGAAAGAGATGTTGCAAGGGATCGAGGAAGTACTCGGTGATCGTCAGGTGACGTTAGCCCGGGAACTAACGAAACGGTATGAGGAATACATTCGGGGGAGCGTGAGTGAATTACGCGCTTGGGCAGCAGAAGACGTTCGGGGCGAGTTCGTCGTCCTCGTTGAAGGATCAAACGAAGAACGACCGGAAGCGGTCATCCAAGACAGTGATCCGCTCGAGCAAATCCGTCGGTATATCGAAGAAGGCGAAAAGCCGAATGCAGCGTTGAAGCGTGTCGCCAAGGAACGGGGACTGGATCGTCAGGAGCTGTATCTTGCGTTTCACGAAGCAGATTAAAAAAAGGAAGCCCCGTCAGGAGCTTCCTTTTTTGTTTACTCGTTGCTTGCGTAATGACGATCGAGGAAATCTTTTAATTCAACGAGAACGCGTTGTGCGCCATCTGGTGAAAGAATCAATTTACCATCAGCCAATTTGAAGTTATCTTCTGATACTTCTCCTGTTACTTGGCAAGTCATGTTTGGTTTATATTTTTTAAGGATGATCTGTTCGTTGTCGACATAGATCTCGAGGGCATCCTTTTCTGCAATTTGAAGTGTACGGCGTAATTCGATTGGAATTACGACACGACCGAGCTCGTCTACCTTACGTACAATACCTGTTGATTTCATTTTGTTGTTCCTCCTTTGATGTCATGGATCTCTTTTTCTTTTGAAAAATCGTCAAAATTCGACATCGTTTCTATAGAATGTAGAATACTAGACTTTCCAAAAGTAGTCAACCAATCTGAATAGCTTGAAATCAAAATGTCATTTATTTCTCAAAAACACCATATTTGAAACGATTTATTAATACATTTTCCCTTTTTAAAGGAAATGAAACTATAGAGTGTGTTTTTTTGTAATTTGATGTCTGATGTCAAAAAATGTTTCGATTCGACAAAAAGTGAGTTTCGACATCAGTCCCGTAACAGCGTATAATAGCCTATAATGAAGATGGAAATCAGAGAACGGAGGAATAACATGGCAAAGACATTTTATATCACGACCCCGATTTATTATCCAAGTGCAAAACTACATATCGGTCACGCGTACACGACGGTGGCTGGAGATGCGATGGCACGATACAAACGACTTCAAGGATTTGATGTCCGGTATTTGACAGGTAGCGATGAGCACGGTCAAAAGATCCAGGAAAAAGCAGCAGAAGCAGGGATTTCGGAACAGGCATTCGTCGACGGTGTCGTCGAACAGATTAAAGTCTTATGGGATCGTCTCGACATCTCGTACGATGATTATATCCGGACGACAGAACCACGTCACAAGAAAGTCGTCGAAAAAGTGTTCGAGACACTTCTTGAATCAGGCGATATCTATTTAGGTGAATACGAAGGTTGGTATTCGATTCCGGATGAGACGTACTATACGGAATCACAACTCGTCGACGGGAAGAGCCCTGACAGTGGACACCCGGTCGAGCTCGTTCGCGAAGAATGTTACTTCTTCCGGATCAGTAAGTACGCGGACCGTCTGCTTGAGTACTTTGAAGCGAATCCGTCATTCATCTTGCCAGAATCACGTAAACACGAAATGATCAATAACTTCATTAAACCAGGTCTTCAAGACTTAGCGGTCTCACGGACGACATTCAACTGGGGTGTACAAGTCCCGTCGAATCCAAAACACGTCGTCTACGTCTGGATCGATGCGTTGACGAACTACATCTCGTCACTTGGTTATGGTACGGACGATCACGGTAACTTCGATAAGTACTGGCCAGCAGATGTCCATCTCGTCGGAAAAGAAATCGTTCGTTTCCACACGATCATCTGGCCTGCACTCTTGATGGCACTTGACCTCCCATTACCGAAGAAAGTCTTCGCACATGGTTGGTTGTTGATGAAAGACGGAAAAATGTCGAAATCAAAAGGAAACGTCGTCGATCCGATTCCGTTGACGGATCGCTACGGTCTCGACGCCCTTCGTTACTACCTCTTACGGGAAGTGCCATTCGGTTCGGACGGTATGTTCACACCTGAAGCATTCGTTGAGCGGATGAACTATGATTTGGCGAACGATCTCGGGAACTTACTCAACCGGACGATCGCGATGGTCACGAAATACTTTGATGGTGAGATCCCAGCCTATACAGGTAATGTGACACCGTTTGATGCGACACTGTCGGATCTTGCAAAAGAAACGGTCACGAAAGTCGAAGCATCGATGGAACACATGGAATTCTCTGTCGTACTGTCGAACATTTGGCAATTGATCAGCCGTGCCAATAAATACATCGATGAGACACAACCGTGGGTGCTTGCAAAAGACGAATCCAAAACGGCGGAACTCGGTTCTGTCATGGTGCATCTCGTTGGCGTCTTGCGTCACGTGGCGATCATGTTGCAACCGTTCATGACGCGTTCACCAAAAGAGATCTTCGCGCAACTGGGTCTCTCTGGACAAGCGATGGACTGGGCAGCGCTCGAGAAATTCGCAGACATCGCACCAGGAACAAAAGTCGGTACAGCGACACCAATCTTCCCACGTCTCGACGTCAAAGAAGAAGTCGAAGCAATCGTCGACATGATGCGCCAAGCTTCTGCAGCACGTGTTGAGGAAGAGGAAGTTGAAGAAGAAGACGAAGATATTCGTCCAGAAACGACAATCGATGTCTTTGACCAAATCGAACTCCGTGTCGGTGAAGTCGTGACGGCTGAAAAGATCAAAAAGGCGAAAAAACTATTGAAGTTACAAGTCGATATGGGCAAAGAAACACGCCAAATCGTCTCTGGTATCGCTCAGTGGTATGAGCCGGAAGATTTAGTCGGACGAAAAGTCATCGTCGTGGCGAACTTAAAACCGGTCACGTTACGTGGCGAACTCTCACAAGGAATGGTCCTTGCTGCTGAAAAAGCAGGAAAACTTGAACTGGCGACGGTTCCGTCAACGATGGCGAACGGCGCAAGCGTAAAATAAAACCGATGCCTGTGGACTCCATGTCACAGGCATTTTTTTAAAGAAGGAGTCGAACAGCTATGTTAATCGATACACACACTCACTTAAATGCAGACCAATTCGCGGACGACGTCCACGAGACGATTGAGCGGGCACGCGCGAACGGTGTCTCACCGATGATCGTCGTCGGATTTGATCATAAGACGATTGATCGTGCGATGGAACTCGTCGAAGCGTACGATGATCTTTATGCGGTCATCGGGTGGCATCCCGTCGACTCGATTGATTTTGATGAGGAAGCGTACCAAAAGGTCGAACGGTTGATGGATCACGAAAAAGTCGTTGCGCTTGGAGAAATTGGGCTCGACTATCACTGGGATACGTCACCGAAAGATGTGCAGCAGGAAGCTTTTCGTAAACAAATCCGGCTTGCGAAGCAGAAAAAGAAGCCGATCGTCATCCACAACCGGGAAGCGACAGAAGATACATTACGGATTCTTGAAGAAGAAGATGCGAAAGAAGTCGGTGGGATTCTGCATAGCTACAGCATGAGTGCTGAATTATTACCACGCTGCCTGGCGATGAACTTCTATATTTCACTCGGAGGTCCCGTCACGTTCAAGAATGCGAAGATGCCGAAGCGTGTTGCGCAGGAAGTCCCGCTCGATCGTCTACTCGTCGAGACGGATTGTCCGTATCTGACACCGACGCCACACCGCGGGAAACGCAACGAACCCGCTTATGTCCGGTTCGTCGCTGAAGAGATTGCGCAGCTCCGTGGCATGATGTATGCCGACGTCGAAGCAGCAACGACCGAAAATGCCAAACGGGTCTTCCGCTTGCCATGATGCGTTCGTTGACGTTTACTACGATTGGATTCAGCCTCTTACTTGTTGCTGCACTCATCTATGGAATGATGGATCATCCACAAACCGTGACCGTCTTGATTGATGGACAAGAGCAGCAAATTGAAACGACAGCCGATTCCGTTTATGGCGTACTTAAAGAAGCAGGCATCACGACGCGAACGAATGACATCATCGAACCAGCGCTCAGTGCTGATTTACCAGAAAAACGGTTGATCGTCATTCAGCGTGCGAAAGAGATCACACTGATCATGGGCTATGGTGAATCCCGTCGTGTTCGGACGCAGGCGCGCCAAGTGAAGGATTTGCTGGCAGAACGTGGTATCAAGAAAGCGGAGACGGATGATATCTATCCGTCCTCTGACGCTGTTCTGAAGAGTGGCATGACGGTGCGATACCGAGAAGCTTTTCCTGTTGATCTTGTCGTCGGTGGAAAAGCCCGACAACTCTACACATATGAGACGTCGGTCCGGGAATTGTTAGCGCGAGAAGGGATTCGCTTGCAAAAAGAAGATCGGGTCGCTCCAGATCCCGACACCCGCGTGACGGAAGGGACGTTGATTACGGTCAACACGACACGTCGTGCAACGTTGACGCAGGAACAGCTCGTTCCGTTTGAGATCGAAGAAGTCGAGGACCCAACTTTACCGGAAGGCGAACAACTCGTGACGGCATCTGGTCGTCCAGGTGTCCGAACGAAAAAGTATCAATTGACGCTTGCTAACGGTTTGAGCAAAGAGAAAAAACTGATTGGTGATCAAGTGACGCAGACACCCGTCAAACAAGTCGTCAAAGTCGGAACCAAACCGGTCGAGACACCCGTCGAAGCGCCTGTCTTCAACGAAGAACAGGCGACGAATCCGTTAGCTGAAACACCGAGGGCCGATACGGATCTTGATTTTGCAAGTGCGAAGAGCTTGATGGTCGAAGCGACGGCGTATACGAACGATCCAGCTTCAAACGGCAGTCGTTTGTATAACGGTCGTGCCTTGACCGCGACCGGGTATGACGTGACGGATACGATCACCTATCAAGGGATGCCGATTATCGCGGTTGATCCGAAGGTCATTCCGCTTGGTACGAAGGTCTACGTCGAAGGAGTGGGGCTTGCGATCGCCCTCGATACCGGTGGCGCCATCAAAGGCAATAAGATTGATGTCTTGGTCGACGGAGAACAAACAGCGAAGACGTTCGGTCGAAAACAACTGCAAGTCTGGGTCATTCCTAGTGCAACGGAAGCGGACACGTGACGCTTCCTTGTTTTTTTCGTGGAAACAGGTACAATTACGAGAGTGTTTGAAGAAGGTGGAGAGATCATGCGGAAACGCTTAAAAGAAGTCATCGTCGTCGAAGGACGGGATGATACGACACGATTACAAGAAGTCTTTGATGTCGATACAATTGAAACGAACGGCTCAGCCGTCAACGAACAAACGATGCAACGCATCGAGAAGGCACTCGAGCGGCGCGGTGTCATCATTTTCACGGATCCTGATTTTCCAGGAGATCGTATCCGTGCTCGAATCAATGAACGCGTACCAGGCTGTAAACATGCTTATCTTCCGCGTGCTCAAGCAAAAGACAAACGAGGCAAAATCGGTGTGGAGCATGCCTCACCTGCCGCAATCGAAGAAGCACTCGCTGCTGTCTATGAGACGGAAGAAGCACCGGTTGCTGAAGTGACACGTGAGATGATTCTGGCAGCTGATTTGATTGGTGGACCAGCAGCCTCGATCCGCCGTCGTCGTCTCGGTCAGATTCTTGCGATTGGTGAACCAAATGCCAAACAACTTGTCAAACGCGTCGCATCAATCCGGATCACGCGGGCAGAATGGGAAGCGGCTTTGAAACAATTAGAGGAGGAAGAAGTTTGAAAGACATTGCTACATTGCACCGGACGAAGGAAATTTTAGCGAAACATGGCTTTTCGTTTAAAAAATCGTTAGGACAAAATTTTTTAATCGATTTAAACGTATTAGGAAACATCGTCGGAGCAGCTGGATTAACGCCGGAGAGCGGCGTACTCGAGATCGGACCAGGAATCGGCTCATTGACGGAACAATCGGCGAAACAGGCGAAAAAAGTCGTCGCTCTTGAAATCGATCAGCGTCTACTACCGATTCTTGACGATACACTTTCACCGTATCCTCATACGAAGGTCATTCACGGTGATGCCCTTGAACTGGATCTTTCGACGATCGTCGCAGAAGAGTTCACGCAAGAAGGCATCACTGACATTGCCGTCGTCGCGAACCTCCCGTATTACGTCACGACACCGATCATCATGCGGATTCTAGAAGCGAAAGCACCGTTTCGGACGCTCGTCATGATGATTCAAAAGGAAGTCGCTGAACGAATCGGTGCAAAACCGGGCACAAAAGCATACGGTTCTCTATCGATCGCGATTCAGTATTATGCGGAAGCTGAAGTCTGCTTCACGGTTCCAAAACAAGTCTTCATCCCAGCACCAAACGTTGATTCAGCTGTCATCCGTTTGAACATTCGAAAAGAGCCAGCGGTACAGACGCAAGATGAGGTCCTCTTCTTCGAAATCGTCCGAGCAAGTTTTGCACAACGTCGGAAAACGATTCTGAACAACTTGACGACACACTTTGGGAAGACAGAAAAGGCGGCGGTCGAAGCGGCATTGTTAGAAGCTGGAATCGAACCACGTCGTCGCGGAGAAACGCTCAGCCTGCAGGAATTCGCACAGTTAGCGGATGCACTTTTGCCAATTAAAAAACGTTGACGGATACGATTAGAACAGATATAATATTTCCCCTTTCTAATATTTATTTAATATGCTATAATAAATATTAGTGAGGTGAAGCGTATGCCAAAGACGTTGAACGAAATCAGACATGTTTTCGAAACACATGTTGGTGAAAGACTGACGCTAAAAGCAAGCGGCGGTCGTAAAAAGGTCGTAACCCGAATCGGAACGCTCGTTGAGACGTATCCTTCGGTGTTTGTAGTCAAGCTAGACGCAGAGCGCCACAATGTCGAGCGAGTTTCTTATAGCTACGCCGACGTGCTAACAGACTCCGTACAAATCGAATTTGCGAATTCGTAAACTTACCTTCCGAAGCGGACAAAATGTTCGCTTCTTTTTTTGTGGAAAGGTTGATACAATTCCTACAGGAAACGAACTAGAGGAGGAACGGCACGATGACGATTATTGTAAAGGCTCCGGCCAAGATCAACCTAGTCCTGGATGCGACGGCAAAGCGCCCGGACGGCTATCACGATGTACATATGGTGATGACGACAGTCGATTTGGCAGACCGTCTAGAATTGACGGAGCTGCCGTCAGGAGAAATTCGCATGAATGCCCAGCATGCTTACGTTCCAAACGACGAACGTAATCTTGCGTATAAAGCAGCAGCGATCTTAAAAGAAAAATACGACGTCAAGACGGGGGTCGAAATCTTTTTAGAAAAACACATCCCGGTCGCAGCGGGACTTGCTGGTGGTTCCAGTGACGCGGCAGCGACGTTACGCGGTTTGAATGAGTTATGGCAACTCGGCTTGACGCTTGAAGAGTTGGCGGAAGTTGGCGCAGCGGTTGGATCTGATGTTCCGTTTTGTGTCATGGGTGGAACAGCGATTGCAACAGGTCGCGGAGAGAAGCTAGAAAAACTTGTCTCACCACCACCATGCTGGGTCGTTCTTGCCAAACCGACGATTGGTGTCTCGACGGCTGACGTCTATGGTGCCCTCGACTTGAACACGGCAAAACGTCCGAACGTCGAAGCGATGATCGATGCGGTGAAGGCGCAAGATTTCCAAGGCATTTGCCAGTCACTCGGGAATGTTCTCGAATCGGTCACGTTGCCGATGCACCCGGAAGTCGAGCAGATCAAGGAATTCATGGCGAGTTGTGGCGCAGAAGGCGTCTTGATGAGCGGAAGTGGTCCGACAGTCTTTGCGTTGACGGAACACGAGAATCGGGCACAACGTCTCTATAATGGATTACGTGGCTTTTGTAACGAAGTCTACGTCGTTCGTCTTTTAGGCGAAAACCATTGATAATATCCGTATGAAAATGATATATTCACTATTGAATATTCGGAATTACGGAGAGGTGGAACAAAACAAATGAAAATTCGGAGAAGTGGTCGATTGGTCGACATGACGCGGTACTTGCTTGACCATCCCCATCATCTCGTCTCATTGACGATTTTTGCAGAACGCTACAAATCGGCGAAATCGTCGATCAGTGAAGATTTAGATATCGTCAGCGAGATGTTAGAACATGAGGGAACGGGTCGTCTCGTCACGGTACCAGGTGCTGCGGGTGGCGTCATGTTCATCCCGACGTGGAGCAGTAAGAAGGCGTTACCGTTCATCGATGATCTATGTGAACGTGTCGCACGTCCAGATCGACTGTTACCGGGGGGATATCTCTATTTGACGGACTTACTCGGGGATCCGAAGATGGTCAAACAAATGGGGCAAGTGTTTGCATCTGTCTTTAGCCAAAAGAAAGTTGATGTCGTCATGACGATCGCGACGAAAGGGATTCCGCTTGCTTATGCGGTCGCTGAGCAACTGGGTGTGCCGTTCGTCATCGTGCGTTCAGATAGTCGTGTCACGGAAGGATCTACGGTCAGCATCAACTATGTCTCAGGGTCTTCAAAAGCGATCCGGACGATGGCACTTGCGCGTCGGAGCTTGCCGCGTGGAGCGAACGTCTTATTGATCGATGACTTCATGAAAGCTGGCGGAACGATTCGTGGAATGATGAGTCTCTTGAGCGAGTTCGAAGCAAAGGTTGCAGGTGTTGGGGTCTTGATCGAGGCAGAGGGTGCTGAGAAGAAGATGGTCAACGAATACGTCAGCTTAATGAAATTAGCGGACGTCGACGTCGATCTCGGTCAAATCCAAGTCAAGCGTGGAAACGTCGATCACTATTTCTCGGAAGCCGAGACTACCTGAAATTGACAGCCGCATGGATTGTAACTATACTGTAATTATCAAACTTTTGGAAATTATGCGTAAAAAGATTGGGAAAGACTAAACCTTTATTTGTTTTAAGCCGTAAGTAGAAGTAGACAACGAAGAGTTGTGACAACGGTTAAAGGGGTGCGGACAAAATGAACGTTACGGACGTTAAAATTCGTCGCGTCGTGGCAGAGGGTCGAATGAAAGCACTTGCCTCTATTACGCTCGACCACGAATTCGTGGTACATGATTTGCGTGTCATCGAAGGGAATAGTGGTCTCTTCGTCGCCATGCCAAGCAAACGAACGCAAGAAGGTATCTTCCGGGATGTCGCTCATCCAATCAATGCATTAATGCGAAAAAAGGTCGAAGATTCAGTACTCGAAGCTTATGCGGCACGTGAGGAACAAGAAGAAGGCATCGGTTACGAAGTCGCTTCTGTTCAAACGACAGATCAAGTATAAGGAAAAAGACAGCTTTTCTCTTCTTGGGAAAAGCTGTCTTTTTTCTCGTTTTTTCCTCGATTCCGCTTCGTCCCATCATTGAATAACGGTGCCGTTTTCGTTATAGTTGGAACGAGTGTACTATTTCAGAACGAAATCAACACTAATTTACGTGGAGGAGCGACAAGGATGAATCATTTCGCGGTAATTCTAGCAGCGGGTAAAGGAACTCGGATGAAATCGAAGCTTTACAAAGTACTTCACCCAGTCGCTGGGAAACCTATGGTACAGCACGTCGTCGATCAATTAGCGACGCTCGGCGTCAAGCGACAGGTCGTCATCGTCGGTCACGGTGCGGAATCCGTCAAAGAAGTGCTTGGCACATCGGTGGAATACGCACTTCAAAGTGAGCAGCTTGGCACAGGACATGCTGTTCAAATGGCAGAACCCGTACTTGGGAACGAACAGGGAGCGACACTCGTCGTCTGCGGCGATACACCGCTCTTGACGAGCGAGACATTAGCTTCATTGTTACAACATCATACGGAGACGAACGCAAAAGTGACTGTCTTGACGGCACTCGCTGACGATCCGACTGGTTACGGACGAATCGTACGCGGTGAAGACGGAAACGTCTCGAAAATCGTCGAGCATAAGGATGCGAATGCAGAAGAACTCGCGATTCGTGAAATCAATACTGGTACGTATGTCTTTGATAATGAGATGTTGTTCGCGACGCTGAAGCAGGTCAAGAACGATAACGCGCAAGGTGAGTATTACTTACCAGACGTGATTGAGATTGCAAAGGCAGCAGGCGAAACAATCGCAGCGTATGCGGCACCTACGTTCGAAGAGACAATTGGTGTCAACGATCGCGTCGCACTTGCGCAAGCGGAAACATCGATGCGCAAGCGGACGAACGAGTACTGGATGCGTCAAGGTGTCACGTTCGTTGATCCGTCTTCGACGTATATCGGACCGGATGTCACGATTGGTTCAGATACTGTTCTTTATCCGGGAACGCAATTACTCGGTCAGACGGTCATTGGTTCAGAATGTACGATTGGTCCGAACTCGGATATCCGTAACAGTGAAGTGGCAGATGGTGCCATTGTTCGTCAATCCGTCGTCACGGACAGCAAAATTGGTCCAGCAGCGCAAGTCGGTCCATTCGCGCATTTACGTCAACAAGCAGTTCTCGGGGCGAACACACGCGTCGGAAACTTCGTTGAGATCAAGAAATCAACATTCGGTGAAGGTAGCAAATCAGCCCACCTGAGCTATGTCGGAGATGCGACGATCGGAGAGAACGTCAATCTCGGTTGTGGATCGATCACGGTCAACTACGATGGAAAAAATAAATTCCAGACGATCATTGAGGACGATGCCTTCATCGGCTGTAACGTCAACTTGATCGCACCGGTCACGGTCGGAAAGAACGCCCTTGTTGCTGCCGGATCAACCGTCACGGATGATGTGCCGGAAAACGGTCTCGCGATCGCACGGGAACGTCAAACGACGAAACCCGATTATCGTTAATTCATTACTTGTCGCTCTACTCGTCTAAACCCAAACAAATGGAGGCCACCTACACATGTCTACTGTCTTAGAACATGAAATTCGTATTTTCGCACTCAACTCGAACAAACCACTGGCAGAGGAAATCGCTAAAGTCATCGGAATCCCGGTCAGCGAAAGTTCAGTCAAACACTTCAGTGATGGCGAAATTTCGATGAACATCGAAGAAAGTGTCCGAGGGGATGATATTTACATCATTCAATCGACAAGCCAACCAGTCAACGAAAACCTGATGGAACTTCTCATCATGATCGATGCACTGAAACGGGCGTCTGCACGGACAATCAACGTCGTCATTCCGTATTACGGTTATGCGCGTCAAGACCGCAAAGCACGTTCACGTGAGCCAATCACGGCGAAACTCGTTGCGAACTTGCTTGAAGTAGCAGGGGCGACACGCGTCGTGACGATGGATCTCCATGCAGCACAAATCCAAGGGTTCTTCGATATTCCAGTAGATCAATTGATGGGTGTACCGCTTCTCGCTTCATACTTCGAGAAAAAGAACATCGATCCAAACGAACTCGTCATCGTTTCTCCAGACCATGGCGGTGTCACACGGGCACGTAAATTAGCAGAACAATTAAAAGCACCGATCGCGATCATCGACAAACGCCGTCCGAAACCGAACGTCGCAGAAGTCATGAACATCGTCGGTCAAGTCGATGGCAAGATTGCCATCATCATCGATGACATCATCGATACAGCGGGTACGATCACACTTGCAGCGAACGCTTTGATCGAAAACGGAGCGAAACAAGTCTATGCATGTTGTACACACCCTGTTCTTTCGGGTCCAGCAATGGAACGGATCGAGAACTCAGCGATCGAAGAACTCGTCGTCTTGAACACGATCGACTTGACACAACGCGAATGTGCAAGCAAAATCAAACAAATCTCTGTAGCACGCTTGCTTGCAGAAGCAATCATCCGTGTACACGAACAGAAATCAATCAGCCCGCTCTTCAGCTGATTGCTTGATGCATACGAACGACGTGGTCCGGTTTATTGAAATCGGACCCTTGTTCGTTTACTTTTTTAAATAGAAATGAGGAATCGATATGAAATGTATCGTCGGATTAGGGAATCCTGGAGCGAAGTATGCGAATACGCGCCACAACATCGGTTTTCTTGCGATTGATGCCTTAGCGGAGAAGCACGGGATCAAGCTTTCAGAATCGAAGTTTAAAGCCCTCTTCGGAACGGGAATGATAAACGGAGAACGTGTCGTGCTCGTCAAGCCATTGACGTATATGAACTTATCAGGTGAAGCGGTGCGACCGTTACTTGATTTCTATAAAATTGCGGTCGAAGATGTGCTCGTCATCTATGACGATCTGGACTTGCCGCTTGAGAAACTACGGTTGCGTTCAAAAGGCAGTGCAGGCGGTCATAACGGCGTCAAGTCGTTGATCCAGCACCTCGGTACGCAGGAGATCAAGCGTCTTAAGCTCGGCGTCGGTCGACCACCGGCACCCATCCAAGTCATTGACTGGGTGTTAATGAATTTTTCGAAGGCAGAACAAGGAAGTTTGCAACACGTACTCAATGCGTCTGTCGATGTAGCGACAGACTTCATAGACACACCGTTTCTCGCTTTGATGAATCGGTATAACTGAACGCAACGCTTTGGGGTTCCAAAGCGTTTTTGCTG
Source organism: Exiguobacterium sp. OS-77 (assembly GCF_000414195.2). Lineage (NCBI taxonomy): Bacteria > Bacillati > Bacillota > Bacilli > Caryophanales > Exiguobacterium > Exiguobacterium sp. OS-77. Next base: position 18,588 of record NZ_DF239010.1, read on the forward strand.
TCGTGTTTTAGGAGGAAGAAGATGAAACAATTACAAGAACTCTTACTAGCGATTCCTGAAATCAAGACGGTTCGGGAACGCTTCCGGGACGGTGTCAACGCTCAGTTGATCACCGGTCTGATGAACAGTGGGAAAGCATTGTTCGTCGCCGGGATTTATCAGGAGACGAAACGTCGATTCGTACTCGTGACACATAATATGTTCCAAGCACAAAAACTGTACGATGATTTGATTGAACTTGTACCGGAAGAAGACGTCATGCTCTATCCGGTCGATGAGACGTTAGCAGCAGAACTTTCTTATGGCGCAAGTCCAGAACTGCGGGCGACGCGGATCGAGACCCGTCATCGTTTACTGACGACGGACGACGGAATTTTGATCATTCCGCTCGTCGGTTTACGCCGATATGTTCCGGATGCACAGACGTTCCTGTCACACGTCAAACAAGTGAAGCCGGGCGACATCTTATCGATTCCGGACTTCGTCCAAGATTTAGTCGATGCGGGGTACGAACGGACAGCGACCGTGACGACACCTGGTGAGTTTGCTGTTCGCGGAAGTATCATCGATATTTATCCGCTCACGGTCGAACGTCCATACCGGCTCGATCTATTCGACGAGGAAGTCGACTCGATCTATACATTCGATGCGGAGACACAACGCTCACTAGGTGTCGTCGCAGAAGCATGTTTGATGCCAGCGGCGGAACATTTCGCGACGAAGGATCAGTTGAAGGACGCGGGTGAAAAAGTCCGTCGTCTTTATGAGGCGACGAAAGAGCGCGTCCAAAGTACGGAAGTCCTCGCGGCACTTGAAGAGGGAATTGCTTATGACGTCGAGTTGCTAGAAAACGGCGATCGTCCGAAACAGTTCGCGAAGTATGCACCGATCCTCTACACGTCGACGTTACGTCAAGACGTGACGGGAAGCGTCTTGATCGTCGATGAAGTCGCACGGGTCGAAGAAGCGGCGGAAGTCCAGGATGCAGAGGAAGCAGAATGGATGGCGTCTCTCATTGAACGCGGACAAAGCGTCAGTGATTACGTCCTGTCCGTTCCGATGGCACATGTCTTTGAAGGACAACCATTGTTGTATCTCTCGCTCCTACCGACTCGTCGGAGCGGGGTACCGGAAAGTGCGGCAATCCATTTCAGCATCAAACCGATTGCACCGTTCCATGGTCAGATGGAACGCCTGAAGCAAGAAGTCGAGCGATATCGTCGCGCTGACATGTGGATGGTTTTCTTAGCGAGTAACCGAGAACGTGCCGAGCGGATGCGTCAGACGTTATCCGATTATGGGGTCGAAGCCTCGATCGTAACGAAAGAAGGCATCACTCGTGGTCAACCAGCAATCCTGATTGGGGGAATTCATGGTGGATTCGAGATGACGAATGCGCGTCTCGTCGTCATCACGGAAGAAGAAGTCTTCAAGCAACCAGCGCGTCGCCGGAAGCAAACGACGAAGCTGACGAACGCTGAACGGATTAAGAGCTACCAAGAATTGAAGACAGGCGATTACGTCGTTCATATTCATCATGGGATTGGTCGGTACCACGGCATCAAGACGATTGATGTAGCCGGTAATCATCAGGACTATCTCCATCTCGTTTACGCGGGAGAGGACTCTTTGTATGTTCCTGTCGATCAGATCGACTTGATTCAAAAGTATGTCGGGGCTGAAGGGAAAGAGCCGAAGATCTATAAACTCGGCGGGACGGAATGGAAAAAGGTCAAAGCGAAAGTCCAGAAATCGGTCGAGGATATTGCTGATGAGTTGATCAAGCTCTATGCGGCTCGCGAGGCTGCCGTCGGTTTTGCGTTCCCAGAGGACGACGATAACATGCAAGCATTCGAGGCTTCGTTCCCGTATGAGGAAACGGTCGATCAATTACGATCGATTGCCGAGATCAAGAAGGATATGGAACGTCCGCGTCCGATGGATCGTCTATTATGTGGCGACGTTGGATACGGGAAAACGGAAGTTGCGATTCGAGCAGCGTTCAAAGCGGTCATGTCTGGAAAACAAGTCGCGTTACTCGTACCAACAACTGTCCTTGCACAACAACACTACGAAACGATGCTTGAGCGATTCAGTGAATGGCCGATTCGTGTGTCGGTCATGAGCCGGTTCCGTTCGCCAGCAGAATTAAAGGCGACGAAACAAGGTCTAAAAGAGGGAACGATCGATGTCGTCGTCGGGACACACCGTGTGCTGTCGAAAGACGTCCAGTTTGCTGATATCGGATTATTGATCATTGATGAAGAGCAACGATTCGGTGTAAAACACAAAGAACGTCTGAAACAGTTGAAGACGAACGTTGACGTCTTGACGTTGACAGCGACACCGATTCCGCGGACATTGCACATGTCGATGATCGGGATCCGTGATCTCTCGGTCCTTGAGACACCGCCGGAAAACCGGTATCCGGTTCAGACATACGTCATGGAATACGACGGAATCGTCATGCGAGAAGCGCTCGAACGAGAACTCGGCCGGGGTGGACAAGCGTTCTTCTTGTATAACCGGGTCGAAGGCATCGAGCGAAAGGCAGAAGAGATTCGCGCGCTCGTACCGGAAGCGAGGATCGTCACGGCGCACGGTCGGATGACGGAAACCGAACTCGAAAGTCAGTTGATCGCGTTCTTCGAAGGGGATGCAGATGTTCTTGTCAGTACGACGATCATCGAGACAGGAATCGATATTCCGAACGTCAATACGTTGATCGTTCACGACGCGGATCAAATGGGACTATCCCAACTGTATCAATTGCGCGGTCGTGTCGGTCGTTCAAGTCGCGTCGCCTATTCGTACTTTACGTACCGTCCGCAAAAACGATTGACGGAAGTCGCAGAAAGTCGACTGCAAGCGATCAAGGAATTCACGGAGCTCGGTAGCGGCTTTAAAATTGCGATGCGTGACTTATCGATTCGTGGCGCCGGGAACTTACTCGGTTCCCAACAATCGGGCTTCATCGACTCTGTTGGTTTCGATCTTTATTCGCAGATGCTGGCAGAAGCGGTTGAAGAACGGAAAGAACGGATGAAGGGCAAAAAACGCGTCCAGAAATTCGTACCTGAGTTCACGTTCAGTCTTGATGCGTATATTCCATCGCACTACATGACGGACTCCGAGCTGAAAATCGAATTTTATAAACGTTTGAAATATGTCGATACCGTCGATAGTCTCGAACAACTTGAAACAGAGATGCTCGAACGATTCGGTGAGTTCCCGGATGAGGTTGCTCGTTTGATCCAACTGACGCGGATGCGGATTTTTGCTGAACGAGCGCGTGTCGAGCGCGTCAAACAAACCGATCCGAAAATCGAGATCGTCTTGTCACTTCAATCAACACAGCAGTTGGATGTGGCGGATTTCGTCAAATGGACCGTTCCGCTTGGACGTGGTCTAGGGATGGGGCAACAAGAACAGAAACTCGTCTTGACGCTCAACCGCAACAAGCAGTCGACGCAACAGATGACGATGCAAGCAGAACAGTTGCTAGCAGAGCTTGATCGTCGGCTCGTCGCACGATGAATAGACGAACGATTGCGCAAGGCGCAGCACTGCTTGCGATCTCTAGTTATATCTCGAAACTGCTCAGCTTCTTTTACCGGATTCCGTATCAGAACCTTGCAGGTGACTTCGGACTGTACGTCTATCAGACGGTTTATCCCTTATTCGCGATAGCGGCAGCGCTAGGTATTTATGCGCTGCCCGTCATCGTGGCGAAGTTGACGCTCCATCATCCAGATGAAAAACGAGAAGTTTTATGGTCGATTTTGTACGTCTTACTTGCGATGACGGTCTTCTTTGGTCTGTTCGGATGGTGGATTGCCCCGACACTTGCGGGTTGGTTTGGAGACGATAAACTCGTTGTTCCGTTGCGAGCCGTCACGTGTACGTTTTATTTACTACCTGTGATTGCCGTTCTTAGAGGCATGTTTCAAGCAGATCTCGAGATGCGACCGACGGCTGTATCCCAAGTCTCTGAAAATGCCGTCCGTGTCGGACTCTTGTTGCTCGTGACCTATATCGGCGTCTCGATGCAGGCGGACCCTTACTGGATTGGTGCCAGTGCCCATCTGACAGCGATCGGTGGCAGCATCGTTTCGTTATTCGTCCTGTTACGTTTTGCGAAAGGGAAGATCGGTCGTCCTGTGTTTTCAGGTATTCACGTACGTCGGGTCGGGAAAGTGCTCGTGACAAGCGGGGTGGCGGTCAGTATCGCCTCACTTGCCTTGTTACTGATGCAATTGATCGATGGATTGACGTTCGTCAATCTACTTGGCAATACGACGGAGACGAAAATTGAAAAAGGGGTGCTCGACCGTGGGTATCCGTTACTGCAATTCGCGATTCTCTTTGCGACATCGATGAGTCTTGCGAGTGTTCCATCCTTATCAACCGCATATCGAAAGCATGATCCGCAGATGATGCGTCAACAACTCGAGACATTACTCCGTTCCGGTCTATTGATTGCCGCTGCAGCGACAATCGGACTAATGGGTGTGATGCGTCCGCTCAATATTGCGTTGTATCAAGATGACCAGGGAACAGCAGGGTTGATTTGGCTCGCGGCGACGGCATTTGCCGCTTCGATTGCGATGATGATCATCTCCTGTCTCCAGTCGGTCGATGCTGAAAAATATGCGCTCGTTGGTGTTCTTGTCGGATTAGGGGCGAAGCTCGTTCTGAATCTCTATTTCATTCCCCGATATGGTATGATCGGGGCGGGTATGGCGACATTTGGCGGTTTTGCCGTCATGGCGACAGCACAATGGATTTTATTGAACCGGAAGTTCGGTCGCGTATCGGCAGGAAACGTGTTCTACCGACGACTGGTCTTACCTGTGCTCGCCATGAGTGTGTTTCTGTACCTGATCGAAACGTTCTTCCGGCTGTTTGAGCTTGAGACACGAATCGGTGCGGCACTCGAAGTCGGCGTCCTTGTCGTCGGTGGTGCCATCATTTATGGCAGTATGGCATTACGCGTTCGTGCATTAACAGCACAAGAGTGGGCGCTATTGCCTTTAGGAGATAAGTTATATCAGATGTACCAACGTAGGAGGAGTATATGACACACCGAATCACGATCGTCGGCCTTGGCGTCGGCGAACTCGAACAATTGCCGTTTGGCATCTATCGATTATTAAAAAACACGACACAGCCTGTCTATTTACGGACAATGGATCATCCAGTCGTTTCAGAACTCGCAGCAGAGGGAATGAACTTTACATCATTTGACTCGGTTTACGAACGACATAGTCGGTTTGAAGACGTATACACAGAAATCGTTGAGGAATTGCTTCGCCTCTCAAAGACGACGGACATCATCTATGCCGTCCCAGGTCATCCACTGGTCGCTGAGAGTACCGTCCAGCAGTTATTAGAGCGGACGGACGCGGTCGACGTTGTAGGCGGACAAAGTTTTCTTGATCCGATGTTCGCGGCGCTTGGCGTAGATCCGATTGAAGGATTTCAGTTGCTTGATGCGACGGCGTTTACCGTCGATGAAGCGCAGATCCGTCAACATCTGCTGATTGGACAAGTCTATGATGCGCTCGTCGCCGGTGATTTAAAGGTTCAGCTGATGGAACGTTATCCGGACGAACATCTCGTCACTCTGGTCACAGCAGCGGGTACAAGCAAACAAACTGTCCAAAGCGTGCCGTTGTATGAACTCGATCATGTGACGACGCTCAGTAACTTGACGACAGTCTACGTACCACCTGTTACGGATGAGCAGACGCTGAACCGTGACTTCGCGACATTAAAAGAGATTGTCGCACGGTTACGTGGTGAAGGCGGTTGCCCATGGGATCAAGAGCAGACACATGAGTCCTTAAAACGTCATTTAATCGAAGAATCTTATGAATTACTGGAAGCAATCGACCTTCAGGACGATAACTTAATGATAGAAGAGCTAGGAGACGTCCTTTTACAGGTCATGCTCCACGCACAAATTGGTCTAGATGAAGGGTATTTCGACATTCGAGATGTCATCGGAAGCGTCAGTGATAAGATGATTCGTCGTCATCCACATGTGTTCGGAGAAACGATTGTCGATTCTTCGGCAGACGTCGTTTCGAACTGGCAAGACATCAAAGCACAAGAGAAACCGGAGCGGACTTCCTTGCTCGATGGTGTGACAAAAGGAGCACCTGCCTTGATGCGCGCAGAAGACATTCAAAAGAAAGTGGCGAAAGTCGGTTTTGAATGGAGTGACGTCGAGGGTGCACTTGAAAAAGTAATCGAAGAGTTACGTGAGTTGAAGGAAGCCGCACCAGAAGAACGACTAGGTGAATTCGGAGACGTTCTGTTTTCGATGACACTCGTCGGAAAATACCTTGGTCTCTCGGCAGAAGAGGGGCTACAACAGACGAATGATAAATTCATCCGTCGCTTTACGCGAATGGAACAGCTAGCGGATCGACCGCTCGTTGAGATGACGCTTGAAGAGCAAGATTCACTCTGGCATCAAGCGAAGCAGGAGGAACAGTCATGAGACTTGATAAATTTTTAAAAGTATCGCGTCTGATCAAACGACGGACGCTTGCGAAAGAAGTAGCCGATCAAGGTCGGATTACAATCAATGGTAATGTGGCGAAAGCAAGTAGCACGGTAGCAGCAGGTGATGAGATGACGATTCGGTTCGGAAACAAGATCGTCACGGTTGCGATTTCGAGCATTAAAGAACATGCCAAAAAAGAAGAAGCATCTGATATGTATGAGATCATCCGTGAAGAAAAGGTGAATTCCGAAGAATCGATGTAATTTACCGGAAAAAGGAAGTATACTAAAGAGTGTCAGGGGTGACCACTCAGAAAGAGGAGGGATGATATGCCAACACCGCTCGAATCAGGGCGTCCTGCGCCAAAGATCAAGCCGCTCAATGACCGTAAAAAGCAGTTGAGTCAGAATGCCATCGAAAACCGTCGACGTCTCAAAAATCGCTTTTTCCTGTGTCTGACCGTCTTTTTACTCATCTTTTCCCTCATGGGGTGGTCATACATGGAGAAACGGCAATTGATCGCTGAACAAAAGCAGTCGTTTCAAGTCGCCGAACAAGAGCAGACGAAAGCAAAAAAAGAGACCGCCCGTCTGAAGGAAGAAATCAATCGTCTCAATGATAAAGAGTATGTAGCGAACTTAGCTCGAAGCGAGTTGCTCTATTCGAAAAAAGGGGAAACGATCTTCTACTTTTCACCGGAAGACTAATTGAAGGTTGCCGATTGATTGAAAAAAGAATGAATCACTCGTATAATAAGAAACGAATCAACTAAAAAGGAGCAATACAATTTATGTCGATTGAAGTAGGCAGCAAAGTGCAAGGGAAAGTAACAGGCATCACGAATTTCGGAGCGTTCGTTGAGTTACCAACAGGGAAAACTGGTCTTGTTCACATCAGTGAAGTGGCAGATTCTTACGTTAAAGACATCAATGATGTGTTGACGGTTGGTCAAGAAATCACCGTCAAAGTCTTAAGTGTTGAAAACGATGGTAAGATCGGTCTTTCCATCAAAAAAGCCGTCGATCGTCCAGAAGGCGAACGTCCTCGTCCTGCACGTCAGTTCGATCGTGGACCACGTCCAGCAGGACAAGATCGTGGACCACGTTCGTTCGATAACAAAGGACCACGTGGAGGCGGTAACCGTGGAGGCTTCAACAAAGGCGGCCGTGGTACACCACCACCGCGCAAAGAACAATCGTTCGATACGCTGATGTCTAGTTTCCTGAAAGATAGTGAAGATCGTCTTGCTACATTGAAACGTCAAACGGATTCAAAACGTGGCGGACGCGGCGCAAAACGTCAATAACTTGCTGACCTGTTCTTTATAAGAATAGAGATGGAATGACGCCGTTCATTCCATCTTTTATTTTTTTGAAATTATTTTTAGAAAAAGCGTTGACTTTCACTTGACCTGCCCGTATTATAGAAAATGTGCTTAAGACGCACGAGTTAAAAATATGGCGGTGTAGCTCAGCTGGCTAGAGCGTACGGTTCATACCCGTGAGGTCGTGGGTTCGACTCCCTCCGCCGCTACCATATTTTTTTGGCCCGTTGGTCAAGCGGTTAAGACACCGCCCTTTCACGGCGGTAACACGGGTTCGAATCCCGTACGGGTCATTCTCAAAAGCTATCTCTATTATATAGAGATAGCTTTTTTTAGGTTTTAACGGAAGGGGGGAAATCGTTATGGAAGGTGTGCCGTTCGAACCACTTTTAGTAGGTGTTTCGGGAGGTTGTGATTCGATGGTACTCGTCGATCAGTTGTACAAAGAGGGCTACGATATCGCGATTGCGCATGTGCATCATGGATTACGAGAGGCGTCCGACGAAGAAGCGTGCTTTATTAAGGAGTGGGCAACGGCCCGAAAGATATCTTTTTTCATGACGCGTTTAGAATGGACAGGACGTACGAGCTCTCAAGCAGCTTGTCGCGAAGAGAGATATGCGTTTTTTGAACGAATCATGGAAGAGACCGGGCGCTCGCGTCTGATTCTCGCCCATCATCAAGACGATCAAATTGAGACGCTACTCATTCAGCTCATACGTGGAGAAGCGCAGGTTGATGGTATTCCCGTCGTTCGTCCGTTTGGTAACGGTTGGTTGCATCGACCGTTGCTACATGAATCGAAGCAAACATTACGCGAGTATGCGTTGCAACATGAAGTTCCATGGCGAGAAGATGCGTCAAATGCAGAAACTACTTATTTGCGTAATCAAATCCGGCATACGATTGTTCCATCACTCCGAGACATGCGTCCTGAGTTTGAACAGGCAACGGCAGCGGCAGCACATGCGCGACAGCAAATCATCCGTGAACAGGCGGCATTCGTCGCGACCTATCTCGAACGGTGTAAGGAAGCGAACGGAATTCCGGTCGCACGTATTTTAGAATTACCGACGGATTTACAGCGGCTTGTTTTGCCGACATTAACGGGAGAAATGTTTTCTTCGGATGTGATTCGTCACTTTGTTACATGGCTTCGGGTGGATAAGGGCTCAGACGAAGTGTATTATGGAAACTGGAGGATGCGACGTGCATATGGCTTTTTGATGCAGGATCGTGTGATACGGTCAATGAATGACGATTTATCGTTTCAAGTAGGGGAGAATTTGGGAACGTATCATTATGGTGAACAAATGGTTCGCTTCTCAATCGGAAATCAAGGTATCCCGCTGGACGCGATTGCGTTCCCATTGACGGTACGTCCGCCACGTCCAGGAGATCGGATTCAGCTTGCTGTGGGTTCGAAAAAAGTCAGTCGAATTCTGATTGATGCTAAGGTTCCGCGTTATCTCCGGGAACAGGTTCCGGTCGTCGTCGATGCAAATGGAGTGATTTTAGCCGTCATTGGACATCGAATTGCAATATTCGGGTCATTTGAACTCCTCGCAAAATCTTATTTAATGATAGAATGGTAATGTAGTGTTTATTATGGAGGAGGAATACCTAGCATGACCTTGATGAACGATATGGAAAAAGTACTGATTTCAGAAGAAGAGATCCAAAATAAAGTGGGCGAACTCGCCGGCGAATTGACAGCGGATTATCACGATCGTTTTCCGTTGCTTGTGTGCGTCTTAAAAGGCGCAATGCCGTTCATGTCTGATCTTGTGAAAAAGATGGATATGCATCTTGAAATGGACTTCATGGACGTTTCAACGTATCACGGTGGGACAACATCAACAGGTGAAGTCAAGATTGAAAAAGATTTGAACACATCGGTAGAAGGACGCGACATCTTGATTGTCGAAGATATTATCGACAGCGGATTGACGCTTGGTTACCTTGTCGATCTCTTCAAGTACCGGAAAGCGAAGTCCGTTAAGATCGTGACGTTGCTCGACAAACCAACAGGACGGAAGAATGACTTGCACGCAGATTACAGCGGCTTCGTCATTCCACACGAATTCGTTGTCGGTTATGGTCTGGATTACGAAGAGAAGTATCGTAACCTTCCATACGTAGGTGTCTTGAAACCTGCAGTCTACGGTGGCTAATTATTTTTAATCTCGTCTGTCCCATGATAAGATGAAACCAATTACAAAGCGCGCCCTGTCGCGCCAGGATTCGTATTCATCCACTAGAAAAACGAGATGGATGCGGAGAGGAGGCATAAGATGAACCGAGCAGTGAAGAATACCCTCGTGTTTGGGGTCATTTTTCTAGCTTTGATCTTGTTTCTGCAATACTTGCAGAGTCCAGTGAACAAAAGCAAAGAAATCAATTACACACAGTTTGTCGAGTCTGTTGAAAAAGGTGAAATCAAGACGGCTACCTTCCAATATGAAGGGCAGACGTATAATGTGACAGGAGATTTGCGTGAAAAAGATTCAACGTATGAGACGGTCGTACCGGCTGTTGATACGGAACTAACGGATCTTTATACGCAATTGAAAAGCCAAGGAGTCAAATTGGACTTTAAGGCAGCAGAAACGAATGGTGGTTGGATCGCGTTACTGACGACGATCGTTCCATTCATCATCATCTTCATCCTCTTCTTCTTCTTGATTAATCAAGCACAAGGTGGCGGTGGTGGCGGTCGCGTCATGAACTTCGGGAAATCGAAGGCACGCCTCTATGACACAGAGAAGAAAAAGATCACGTTTGATGATGTAGCCGGCGCAGACGAAGAGAAACAAGAACTCGTCGAAGTCGTTGAATTCTTGAAAGATCCGCGTAAATTCGCGAAACTCGGTGCCCGTATTCCGAAAGGAGTCCTCCTCGTAGGTCCTCCAGGTACAGGTAAGACGTTGCTCGCGCGTGCCGCAGCTGGTGAAGCTGGCGTACCATTCTTCTCGATTTCAGGTTCTGACTTCGTTGAGATGTTCGTCGGTGTCGGGGCATCACGTGTCCGTGACTTGTTCGAAAACGCGAAGAAAAATGCACCATGTATCATCTTCATCGATGAAATCGATGCTGTCGGTCGTCAACGGGGCGCAGGTCTCGGTGGTGGACACGATGAGCGTGAGCAGACATTGAACCAACTTCTCGTCGAGATGGATGGATTCAGTGAAAACGAAGGCATCATCATGATCGCAGCAACGAACCGTGCTGATATTCTTGACCCAGCCTTACTCCGTCCAGGTCGTTTTGACCGTCAAATCACGGTTGACCGTCCAGATGTCATCGGTCGTGAAGCAGTCTTGAAAGTTCACGCGCGGAACAAACCGCTCGATTCAACGGTTGATTTAAAAGCGATCGCACAACGAACACCTGGATTCTCAGGTGCGGATCTTGAAAACCTTCTAAACGAAGCAGCACTTGTTGCCGCTCGGGCAGACCGTGATAAAGTCTCGATCGTTGACCTCGAAGAAGCGATTGACCGAGTCATCGCTGGACCAGCGAAGAAGAGCCGGATCATCTCGCCGAAAGAGAAAAAGATCGTCGCATGGCACGAAGCTGGACATACGATCATCGGTGTCACGCTCGACGATGCGGATGAAGTACACAAGGTAACGATCGTTCCTCGCGGAAACGCGGGCGGATATGTCGTCATGTTGCCAAAAGAAGATCGTTACTTCATGACGAAGCCGGAACTCGAAGATAAGATTACTGGATTGCTCGGTGGTCGCGTCGCAGAGGACATCGTCTTCGGAGAAGTCTCGACTGGGGCGAGCAATGACTTCCAGCGTGCGACAGGTCTTGCACGGAAAATGGTCATGGAGTTCGGGATGAGTGAAAAACTCGGACCGCTTCAATTCGGATCAGGTCAAAGCGGTAACGTCTTCCTCGGCCGTGATTTCCAAAACGAACAGAATTACTCGGATGCAATCGCACACGAGATCGATACGGAAATCCAAGCGATCATCAACCGCTGTTACCAAAAAGCGAAAGATATCCTGACTGAGAAGCGCGATCAGCTCGACTTGATTGCAACGACATTGCTTGAAGTCGAAACACTCGATCAAAAACAAATTCACCATCTCCTAGAGACGGGCGAATACAAAAAACATGAACCAGAAGCAACGACTCCAAAAGCAGAAGAGAAAGCACCGGAATCGACAGATGCAACTGTTGATCAACCGACAGAGTCTCCAACGCAAATGGGTTCAGTCGTTGACGAAGGGAAAAATGTAGATACGGATACACCAGATACGCCGCGTCGCGATGATCAAGTGTAAACGGATGGAACGGATTCGATTGATATCGAATCCGTTCTTTTTTGTGGCAGACCGAGCGAATACACATCGGTAGGTGTGACCATATGAGCATGGTATAATCACAACGTATATAGTTCCGATCGTAAAACAACGGAATACAATCGAAGCATGAAAATTGAGAAGAAGCGGGGAAATAAGCAAATGATTTTAGTCATCGATGTCGGAAATACGAATATCGTCTTAGGTGTCTATCAAGGACAAGAGTTGATTGAGCATTGGCGGATTGCGACAGACCGAACACGGACGACGGACGAATACGGTATGCTCGTCAAAGCGTTGTTCCGTGACGCAGAGCTAAACGTGGAAGAAATCGAGGGAATCGTGTTATCATCTGTCGTACCCCCCGTCGTGTTTCCGCTAGAAAATATGTGTGTGCGTTACTTTAAACGCCGTCCGTTCTTGATTGGACCAGGAATCAAGACAGGACTGGATTTAAAAGTCGATAATCCACGGGAAGTGGGAGCCGATCGAATCGTCAACGCAGTAGCGGCGACGGCGAAATACGAGGGACCGATGATCATCGTCGATTTCGGAACAGCGACGACGTATTGTTACATCGATGCACAAAAACGGTATTACGGCGGCATCATCTCACCCGGTGTGATGGTTGCAACCGAGGCACTCTATAATAAGGCAGCAAAATTGCCACGAATCGAAATCGCGAAACCGCAGTCAGCCATCGGACGGAATACGATCCATGCGATGCAGTCGGGGACCTATTTCGGATATGTGGCACAGGTGGACGGACTCGTTCACCGGATGAAAGAAGAAATGGGAGAAGCGAAGGTCATTGCGACCGGCGGCTTAGCCCGATTAATCAGCGAGGAATCCACGATGATTGAGATCGTCGATCCATTCTTGACGTTAGATGGATTACGGATTATCTACGAACGAAATAAGTGAGGGAATCAAGATGAAACGTGAAGAATTATTAGCACAATTAAAAGATGACTATTTAGTACGGGCGTTAGGCTTCAATGGAGAAGTCCGTGCGTTTGCAATCCGTTCGACGAAGACGGTCTATGAAGCACAACTGCGCCATCAGACGACACCTGTCGTCACAGCAGCGCTCGGTCGGACACTGACGATCGGTGCAATGATGGGTACGATGCAAAAAGGTGATACACGTGTCACATTAAAAGTCGAAGGCGATGGACCGATTGGGAAAATCATCGTCGATGCCGACGCAAAAGGTGTCGTACGTGGATATGTCAGTCGTCCCCGCGTCGAGATGGATACGTATGTCAATGCAGATGGTCTGACGAAACTAAAAGTCGGTGAAGCGGTCGGTCGCGGAAACATCTCTGTCATCAAAGACCTCGGGTTGCGTGACTTCGTCGGTGGTCAATCGCCGATTCAAACAGGTGAGATCAGCGAAGACTTCACGTATTACTTCGCTGTATCGGAACAAAGCCCATCGGTCGTTGGGGCTGGCGTTCTCGTTTATCCAGAAGACGAATCAGTCATCGCAGCAGGTGGCTTGATCGTTCAATTGATGCCAGGTGCGTCGGAAGAGACGATTGCAGCACTCGAAAAACGTGTTGGAGCCCTTAAACCGATCTCGATTCTCGTCGGTGAGGAAAAAACACCAGAAGAAATGTTAGAACTCGTTCTCGGTGACTACGAACATCTTGATACGATTCCAGTATCATTCGAATGTACGTGTGACCGTGACAAATTAGCGACAGCAATCATTGCCCTTGGACCAGATGAGATTCAAGCGATGATTGATGAAGATGGTGGTGCGGAAGCTGTTTGTCACTTCTGTTCAGAGCATTATCACTATGATGTTCCAGAATTAGAGGAACTTCGTGAAAAATCACTCGAAAGAGCATAAGAGGGATCGAATATGGGGAATGTACAACCTAAGTACTTGTGGATGTTGATCTTCATCTTAATGTTGACGAATTTCATGACCGGTGCTTACGCCTTCATGGGTGAGCTCCCAAAGGTCGATTCTCCTAAAATCGTTCAAGACAGCATCGGTGGTCCGCTCGAGGATGTCGTCGCCGAAGTCGGTGATGAGAAAATCACGCGCGCGATGGTCTATCAGACGATGCGAACGGAACAGGAAAAACAGACGATTGATCGTTTGATTCAAGAAGCGGTCGAACGCCAGACGAAGGATGGAAAAAAGCCGGAAGTCAAACGCTTTGATTGACAGATTTCATCCAGTCCGCTGATAATTAGTTTATCGGATTACTTGGAATTCAAGCGGTTCACTAATGAGGAGGAATGGTCATGCGTATTGCGAATTCAGTATTAGATTTAGTCGGTCGCACCCCGATCGTCAAGTTACATCATCTAACGGGTCCTGAGGATGCAGATGTGTATCTGAAATTGGAGTACATGAACCCTGGATCAAGCGTAAAAGACCGGATCGCGTTATCTATGATTGAGGCCGCAGAAGAAGCGGGTCAACTCAAAGAAGGAGACACGATCATCGAGCCGACGAGTGGAAACACAGGAATCGGACTCGCGATGGTCGCTTCGGCGAAAGGATACCGCGCCATCCTCGTCATGCCAGAAACGATGAGCATGGAGCGCCGGACGTTGCTTCGCGCTTATGGTGCGGAATTGATTCTGACTCCGGGTCCTGAAGGAATGAAGGGTGCGATCGCTCGCGCGACAGCGGAAGCAGAAGAACACGGTTACTTCATGCCACAACAATTCAATAACGGTGCCAATCCAGTCGTTCATGAAAAAACGACAGGTCCTGAAATCGTCGAAGCGTTCGAAGGCATGCAACTCGATGCGTTCATCGCGGGAATTGGAACGGGTGGAACGATCACCGGTGCTGGTAAAGTGTTACGTGATGCTTTCCAAGGGATTGAAATCATTGCCGTCGAACCAACGGATTCACCGGTCTTATCAGGTGGTAAACCGGGACCACACAAACTGCAAGGAATCGGTGCTGGATTCGTGCCGTCGATTCTCGATACAGAGATTTATGATGGTGTTGAGCAAATCACGACGGAAGAAGCATTCGATCACGCACGCCGAGCAGCGAAGACGAATGGTGTCTTAGGTGGTATCTCGTCAGGTGCTGCGATTGCAGCAGCGCTCAAGACAGCGAAACGTCTCGGTAAAGGGAAAAACGTTCTCGCGATCATTCCTTCGAATGGGGAGCGGTACTTAAGTACACCGCTGTATCAAATCGAGGAAGAAGCAGACCAATCGAAGTAATCAACTGGACGTACACGGAAGTCATTCGGCTTCCGTGTACTTTTTTGCGTATAATGAGAGCAGAATAGTGTGAAGTGGGGGACGCGTATGCGACAGACGAAATACAAAGCAGTACCATGGACGAAAGAACAATTTTACAATCGATATGTTGAACAGACGAATGGCACAACGGGACACGTCTGGCTCGAAAGCGGTCGAATCGGCCGGTATACGATGGCGGCGACTCGTCCTGTCGGATACGTTCGGACAAAGGACGGAACGACGACGATTGAGACAGATGGAAAAGTCGAGACATCGACGGTGAATCCGTTTGATGTACTCGAACGACTTCGCGTCGACCGTGAATCAGTCCGACCGGATGGAATGCCACCGTTCTTTGGTGGGTTTGCCGGATACGTCAGTTATGATGCCGTCCGTTATTTAGAAAAGCTACCTGAACGAGCGATGGATGATTTGCAAACACCCGATCTATCATTTTACTGGTACGATGAAGTCGCCGTGTTTGATGAAGAAACGAAGCAGTTGTTCATTGCCGTGACACGAGACACAGCAGAAGAAGCAGAGCGAGTTCTTGAAACGGAAGTCGCGCGTTGGTGCATCGAGACGGATGCACCTCAATTTACAGCGACTGGTTTATCAGGTGAGCGAGAACGGGCTTTCGGGCAGGAAGCGTTCATGACAGCGGCACACCGGATTAAATCCTATATTGAGGACGGTGACGTTTTCCAAGTTAATTTGTCCGTCCGTCAACAGGAACCGCTTGGGACGACAGCGGAACATTTGTATGATGTATTACGACAAGTCAATCCTTCTCCATACATGGGTTACTTTGCGGATGAAGATTTAACACTCGTGTCCGCCTCACCCGAGTTGCTCGTCGAAAAAATCGGCGATGCGTTAGCGACACGTCCGATTGCGGGAACACGACCACGCGGGAAGGATGAAGCAGAAGATTTACGACTTGCGAAAACCTTACTCGATAATGAAAAAGAACGGGCAGAGCATGTGATGCTCGTTGATTTAGAGCGGAATGATTTAGGACGCGTCAGTCGTTATGGTACGGTTCATGTCGATGAGCTGATGGTGATCGAAAAATACTCGCACGTACAACACATCGTCTCAAATGTCAGAGGGGAAGTAGCTCCAGAACATTCCGGGAGTCAGGTGCTCGCTGCGATGTTCCCAGGTGGTACGATCACTGGCGCACCAAAAATCCGGACGATGGAAATCATTGAAGAACTGGAACCGGTCCGGCGCGGTATCTACACTGGGTCACTTGGCTTCATCAGTTGGGCGGATGATGCCATTTTCAACATCTTGATCCGGACACTCGTCGCAAAAAACGGGATGGCATATGTCCAAGCAGGTGCTGGAGTCGTTACGGACTCGGACGCAGCACGTGAATACGAAGAGTCACTTAGTAAAGCAAAGGCGTTATGGGTGACAAAAGAAACAGCGGAGGGAACGCAATGATTGTATTGATTGATAACTATGATTCCTTTACGTACAACTTAGTCCAGTATTTCGGCGAACTCGGACAAGACATCCGGGTATTTCGCAACGACGCGATCACCCTTGCGGAAATCGAAGCGTTGCAACCGGATCATCTGGTCATCTCACCGGGCCCCTGTACACCGAATGAAGCGGGGATCAGTCTAGAAGCGATTGCTTATTTTGCTGGGAAGGTGCCGATACTAGGGGTCTGCTTAGGTCATCAAGCGATTGGACAAGTATTCGGTGGTAAAGTCGTCCGCGCGAAGGAATTGATGCACGGAAAAGTCTCGCCACTGACGCATGACGGACAAGGCATCTTTGAACGAATCCCACAAGCGACGCCGGTGACACGTTATCACTCGCTCGTCGTTGAACGCGAGACATTCCCGGAAGTGCTCGAAGTGACGGCGGAAGCCGGTGGGGAGATCATGGCACTCCGTCACCGGACGTTGCCGATTCTCGGTGTCCAGTTCCATCCGGAAGCGATTTTGACGCGAGACGGGAAGCAGATGTTAAAAAATTTCTTGGAGTTGACGCATTATGTATCTCTGGCATGACGGAACCATTAAACGAGAAGAAGAAGTACGCATCTCCCCGCTCGATCACGGATTCGTCTACGGGATGGGTGTATTCGAGACGTTTCGGACCTATAACGGACATCCGTTTTTGTTCGATGATCATATTGAACGCTTACGGATGAGTTGTGTCGCACTCGGAATCCAGCTAGCATATGATCGGGAAGCCTTACGGCAAGCGATCCAAGATTTATATGCGGCATATGGGGCGAACGATTTATACATTCGGTTGAACGTCTCTGCCGGTCCACGTGAGATCGGTTTATCAATCGATCCTTACGACACGCCGACCGTGTTGATCTATGCGAAACCAATCGCTCCGCGAAAACGGGCGGAACGTGCACTCGAGACGATTCGTTTACCGCGCAGTACACCGGAGACGACTTACCGCTTGAAGTCACATCATTACATGAACAATCTAGTGGCGAAACGCCAATTGTTCAATCCGGAAGCAGAAGGGTTGTTTTTGACGAAGGAAGGTCATGTCTGTGAGGGCATTACGTCAAACATCTTTTGGCGTTACGGAAGTACATGGTATACGTCACCGCTTGAAACCGGTGCACTGAACGGGATTACCCGTCAGTTCCTCATGCAATATGTACCGGTCGAAGAACGCTTGGCTTATTTACCGCAGCTCGAAGAAGCAGATGAGATCATCTATACGAATTCCGTTCAGGAAGCGGTCGCTATTTCGTCACTTGACGGACACCCTTTCCCTGGAATCAACGGAACAGGATATGCACAAATCATGACGCTGTTCGATCAATCCGTCGAACAGGTGACGACAAGGAGAGAACAACGATGACTTACATCATGGGTATCTTGAACGTGACACCGGACTCCTTTTCGGACGGTGGACAATATGTCGATGTCGAGCAAGCGATGCGGCAAGCGCGTCAGCTCGTCGCGGATGGAGCAGATGCAATCGATGTCGGTGGAGAATCGACACGACCGGGTGCAGCATTCGTATCAGTCGAAGAAGAACTCACCCGTGTTTTACCGATCATCAAGCGCATCAAACGAGAGCTGAACGTCCTCGTATCGATCGATACGTACAAACCGGTCGTCGCAGAGGCTGCTATTGAAGCAGGAGCAGATATCATCAACGATGTTTGGGGCTCGAAGTGGGGCGATCGTTCGATGGTCAACGTTGCTGCGCAGTATAAAGTACCCATCATTTTGATGCATAACCGGGAGACGGCGCATGGGACAGATATGCTGGCAGAAGTCCGGGCTGACCTTGAGGAATCGATTCGGTTAGCAAAACAGGCAGGCGTAGCGGAAGAGCATATTTGGCTCGACCCTGGGATTGGATTCATGAAGACGCATGAAGAGAACTTGTACCTGATGCGTCATCTATCGATCGTAACGGACTTCGGGTATCCGGTTTTACTCGGAACGTCCCGTAAATCGATGATCGGACTTGCGCTCGGATTACCGACAGAAGAACGACTCGAAGGAACGATTGCGACGGTGTGTTACGGAATTCAACAAGGATGTGACTGGATGCGTGTGCATGACGTCAAAGAAGTCAAACGGGCAGCGCAGATGATGGACATCATGTTGGCTGCGACGAAGGGGGAATAACGGTGGATCGAATTCATGTAACAGGAATGCGTTTTTATGGGTACCACGGTGTATTCGCAGAAGAGACGAAACTCGGTCAACGCTTCAATGTCGACTTATCGATCGGACTTGCATTGGCAGAAGCCGGTCGGACGGATGATTTGACGAAAAGTGTCAATTACGCCGAATTGTATGAAGCGACGAAACGTGTCGTCGAAGGAGAACCGCTCCAACTCGTCGAAGCCTTGGCGGACCGTATTGCAAAAGCAGTATTTGCGTTAGACGAACGAATTCAAGAAGCGTCGATCAAGGTCATCAAACCGGATCCGCCGATTGCCGGTCATTATGAACATGTGGCGGTCGAGATCAATCGCCTTCGGGAGGACTATGCATGAAGGAAGCTTACATTGCACTCGGCTCGAACATCGGCGATAAAGCGGCTCACTTAAGAGCAGCGATTGCTCGCCTGAGAGCATTACCGTCCGTTCATGACGTAAAGACCTCTTCCATTTATGAGACGGTACCTGTCGGGTATCTCGAGCAGGATTTATTCTATAATATGGTCGTCGCGATTCAAACGACGGATGAGGCATCTGTCTTACTTGGGCGACTGCAGGAAATTGAACAGCTAGAAGGACGCGAGCGTTTGTTCAAAAATGGACCACGAACGCTTGACTTAGATATTTTGCTATATGAGGAAGAACGCATTGACCTCGAAGGATTAACCGTTCCGCATCCGCGGATGCAAGAGCGGGCATTCGTCCTCGCACCATTACGTGAACTCGCAGCAACATGCGTCATACCCGGTCTTGAGCAAAGTGTCGAGCAGTTGTATCAGCAGTTACCAGAGACAGAACGAAACGGTGTACGACGGTTAGGTGGGCTTTTAGAAGCGGAGGAACAATAATGGAATTTAACATTGGTGATGTCAAACTGAAGAATCAAGTCATCTTGGCACCGATGGCAGGCGTCTGTAATCCGGCGTTTCGGTTAATTGCAAAGGAATTTGGTGCGGGACTCGTCTGTGCGGAGATGGTCAGCGATAAAGGGATCTTGTACGAGAACGAACGAACGCTTCAGATGCTGTACGTAGATGAACGGGAAAAACCGCTCAGCCTTCAAATCTATGGCGGTTCAAAAGAGACACTCGTTCAAGCGGCACGATATGTCGAAGCGAACACGAATGCCGATATCATTGACATCAACATGGGCTGTCCGGTCCCGAAAGTCACGAAAAGTGATGCTGGAGCGAAATGGTTGCTTGATCCGGATAAGGTATATGAGATGGTCCATGCGGTGACGCAAGCGATCGATAAACCCGTTACTGTTAAGATGCGGACCGGCTGGGACAGTCATCACATCTATTGTGTTGATAATGTCAAAGCGGCAGAAGCGGGTGGTGCGAAAGCCGTTGCCATCCACGGGCGGACACGTTCGCAAAAGTATGAAGGGGTCGCAGACTGGAACATCATTGGCGAAGCGAAAAAAGCGGTCAACATTCCGATCATCGGAAATGGAGATGTTCAGACGCCGCAAGATGCAAAACGGATGATTGATGAGATCGGCGTCGACGGTGTCATGATCGGACGGGCAGCTCTCGGGAACCCGTGGATGTTGTATCAGACGATCCAGTATCTCGAATCAGGAACGCTTCCGGCAGAACCGACGGCGCGTGAGAAGATTGATATCTGTCTCTTACACGCCACACGACTAGTCGCGCTAAAGGGAGAAGAACTCGCCGTACGCGAAATGCGGACACATGTCGCCTGGTATTTGAAAGGAATGAAGGGGAACGGTCGCGTTCGCAATGCGTTATTCAATATCGACACACACGCAGGACTCGTCGAACTGTTACAGCAGTACTTGCAGACACTCGAAGAAGACGTAGCATATGCCTAACAGGTAAAGTATAGTCGGACAGCGTCGTTTTGTGGTACGCTAGTTGCATTGAAGATGAGCGTATCGGTTTTCTAAAAGGGCTGTCGGTCATTCCGACAGCTTTTTATTCGAGAGAATCGTCGTGAACCATTATTAAAAGGAGTGAAGACAGTGAGTCAGGATATGGAAATGAACGATCAAATGCAGGTGCGTCTCGGTAAGATGAACGCCATGCGTGAACAAGGTCTCGATCCATTCGGCGCACGTTTTGAACGTTCGACGGATACTGCGAGCATTCGTGCATCATTTGGTGAACATACAAAAGAAGAATTAGCTGAACTAAAACCGGAAGTTGCGATCGCGGGTCGTGTCATGACGACACGTCGTAAAGGGAAGGTTGGCTTTACGAATGTTCAGGATGTACAAGGTCAAATTCAGTTGTATGTCCGTAAAGATGACATCGGTGAAGAGGCGTACGAGATTTATAAGACATGTGACTTAGGTGACATCGTTGGAATTCAAGGATATGTGTTCAAAACGAATGTTGGTGAACTGTCTGTTCACGTTACAGCATTTACGTTATTAACAAAATCGTTACGTCCGCTTCCGGATAAATATCACGGATTAAAAGATATCGAACAACGCTACCGTCAGCGTTACCTCGACCTCATTACGAATCAAGAATCACGTGAGACATTCATCGCGCGGAGTAAAGTCATTCGTGGAATTCGTCAATATCTCGATAACCTCGGATACTTGGAAGTCGAAACACCAATGTTGCATACGATTGCGGGTGGAGCATCGGCTCGTCCGTTCATCACGCATCATAATGCACTCGACATGACGCTTTACATGCGGATTGCGATCGAGCTCCATTTGAAACGTTTGATCGTCGGTGGACTTGAGAAAGTCTACGAAATCGGTCGTGTGTTCCGTAATGAAGGAATCTCAACACGCCATAACCCAGAGTTTACGATGATCGAACTCTATGAAGCGTATGCGGATTATAAAGACATCATGAACTTAACAGAGAACCTGATCGCTCACGTCGCGCAAGAAGTACTCGGTACGACACAAGTCACTTACGGAGAAGACGTCATCGATCTATCTGTCGGTTGGAAACGAGCACACATGGTAGATCTCGTTAAAGAAGCGACAGGTGTCGACTTCTTTGAACAGATTTCAAACGAACGTGCCCTCGAACTAGCGCATGAACACGGTGTTGAAGTCCAGTCACACATGACGACGGGACATATCTTGAATGAGTTCTTCGAACAAAAAGTAGAAGAAACACTCGTTCAACCAACATTCGTCTATGGTCATCCTGTTGAAGTATCACCACTTGCGAAGAAAAATCCAGAGGATCCACGCTTTACGGATCGCTTTGAATTATTCATCGTCCGTCGTGAACATGCGAATGCCTTCACGGAATTGAACGATCCAATCGATCAACGTGAACGTTTCGAAGCACAACTCGTCGAAAAAGAAGCAGGAAACGACGAAGCACATGAAATGGATACAGACTTCATTGAAGCACTCGAGTACGGTATGCCGCCAACGGGTGGTCTTGGCATCGGGATCGATCGTCTCGTCATGTTGTTGACGAATGCGCCATCGATTCGTGATGTGTTACTCTTCCCGACAATGCGTCACCAACAAAATTAATGAGTAGAGCTCCGTTTCTTCTATAGCTTATAGAAGGAACGGAGCGTTCTTTTTGAAGTCAATGTAGGGATAAACGAGTCAAAAAACGGGTAAATAAAACTTTTTAAATGTTTTTCTAATAAAATGCTTGTACGATTTAAAAAGCCATGGTATATTACTTCTTGTGCCGCGAATGGTCGTGACACACAAAAATAAATATCAAAAAAGTTGTTGACAATCGGGTTGATAACTTGTTAAGATATTAAAGTCGCTGAAAACGACACGACG
>NZ_DF239011.1:0-5353 GCF_000414195.2 Exiguobacterium sp. OS-77
CCTTCAACATCCCTCGCACGACACATGAACCCGTCGTTGATCTTCATCTTTCCTGAACTTTCTATTCTTTTTTTAAATAAAAAGACTTGTAGAACCTGAAGAGCGAGGGCATACTGCGGGAGGCAGGCGAGGAAAACGGCTGGATGGGCAGACTAACCCCTTGCAAAAAGGAAAGAGTTAAATCTGCCCATCGGTGCACTGCGTCCAGTGTAGGACGAGGTATCCGTATGTCTAGGCGTTCCAAGATTGCAGGGGAGTCTCGCCCCTACGATATGACTCGCTGCACTCGCGCGCACACAAGGCGTTTCCACGCCCTACCTTGCTGCCTTTCGGCGACTCGTCATATAACCCACTGTATGGCGGCCAAAAGCCGTCATATGTCGTGTCACAGCAATCATACAGCCGCCTACTAGGAAATTCCCCACCGTTTGTCGTGGGACTGCCTACGGTCTCGTACCATATGACCCCGTCTGAACCTCTCAACGATCTTTACCGTATCCCTTCGGGACTTAGGCTATGTACAGGGCTCTCCGTCCTTCCCCTGCTAACGTCGCGCCACGTGCTGGAACTGCGGTGACGACCGATCCATTCTACTGCGTCGGCTGGATGAACCTACTCGTTTAAAGAGCGAGTGCGGACCTCTTTTATATGTAAGACCAAAACAAAAAGGACATCGTTCAGTAGCGAGTTTCGTAAAACTCGCTACTGAACGATGTCCTTTTCTCTACTTAAAACCTTGTAAAAGCTAGGTTTCCTTAGTATGATAAGTGCATCTAAGTTGAAGTCACGTCCAATGTGCCTTCAACGATCAATAGCTAGTGTTCCCGCACTCGCTATTCAAAAGCGTCACTTCGTTGATCATCTACTCGTTTCCCGACAAGTAGATGGGAGAAGTGGCGTTTTTTGTTGTTCCGTCCGTATTTTGTTACTGATTATTGTACGCTTACATCAATTTTCTGACAACATTTTATTTTTATCACGCATCAAATCTCGATTCAAAAAAAGAGATTTCAAATCGTTTTTTAAATTGAAAATTCATTTTTTTGGTGGCAACCGCCGTGCCAAAATGCCGTTTTTAGTGGCACGCGGTGTGACCTTTTGGCGATTTTGATGATATCAGGGAAACACTAGGCTCCGCCTAGGCTAGCACGCTGAGTGATAGCAGTTTCCCCTTATGCTCTTTTTTCCGTTTTCCATAAAAAAAAATCTCTTATCGATTCGACAAGAGACCTAAAAAAATCAACAAATTATTGGCAGGTGGCAATCTGCATCTCTTCAAAGACCTCTCGATAAAAGAGGCGTGGCGGCTGCCTGTTCCGCCCTCAAAAATTTGCTGATCTATCTTTAAACGCAATGAAATTATAACGTAGAAGTAGGTCTTTGTCTATTTGTCGATTATTTTCATTCGTCCACTTTCTAAATAAATTTTGAGCTTATTTTCGTTCAAAGGATATAAAGTTCGAATCGCCAAAGGACCATCCGCCTTTACTCTAACTGCAATCAGAACGATTTTATCTAATCGCTTAACATATTCAATGCTATTATTTGTAGGATGCAAACCAATGTAGTCAGGATCATTTATTATGTCGGGCATAGACTCTAAATGACTAAGGTACTCTTCCTCACTACTAAAGTCTTTTTTGTGTCTTTCAATGTGTCGTAGACGATCTTTCCACAAGACTATCTCTAATTCTTTATTAGACGCAATTCCCAATTCAGTGAGGATTTCTTTCTTAGCAACACCAACAATGTGTGGTCCTTTTTTCATATTTTTAATATCTAGTTTGAAAACACTTTGATTAGTCATATCGTTTTTCCTTCTTTCACTTTACTTTCCTCACCTTCCTCTGATTCGTCCTCTTCACTTTCTAACGTAAAGAACTCTTCAAATAATCCAAAGTCAACTTCAGGATGATCTTTCAAATCATTCTCATCAGCCTCCTTTAACTCATCGAAAATGTCACTTACATCTTTTGATTTGTTATTGAGTTGGATTGGGGAATCATTATCAATAGCGATACCTTGAATCGGTTTATTATTGTATTGGAATTTGCTTGAGAACGTTGCTATGTTTTCAATTTCAAGTTCGGAAATCGAGTATTCCGACATTCTTCCAAATTCGTAAGTATGACTTATACATACACCGTTTTTACGCTGCGTAATAATCAAAAGAAAATGCTTCGGAAGGGTCTCTTTTTTTGTCACCTTCCATTGGAATAGATGGTAAACTCTAATGATTTCGCCATATACTTCTTTTCTCTTAGAAACTACTTCAACCAAATTTTTTACAAGCTTCTGGTTATCTTCTTTAAAGATTTTAGAATTGGATGGTGCCAAGTTCATCCATGTATCTCCATACGGGATTATAAATGTTGTATTAGTAACTTTATCTACGCGTTCTCTGTGAATAAGATCGGCATCAACTAAAACTTTGATCCAATTGTCGATTGTTCTTGTTTGAGTGTTAAAAAAATTCGCTATCTTTTGGATGCTATGCCAACTATGACCTGTTGTATTATCAGCACTAAAAGAAAAATACAAGTATAGGCGTAATGGACCCGCTTCCAAAGTAGATAAGTGTCTTTCTTTAAAACTCGAATACAAAAGCGTAAAAGAAGCATTAGAAGTCTTGTTTGCTGTTCTCCAAGAAGAGTAGTAATTTTTGATCAATTCGTTTTTTTCTACTGGTAGTGATCTATTCATAAGAATCTTTACTTTTTTACTACTCATAAGACTTCCTCCTGTATAAAACATCTATTTTTTATCATGCTAATACATCCATAACGCAAAAACAACACACCAAAACGCACCTAAATACGAAACCAAACGCACAACTATTAGATAATATTTGCGCTATATTTCGTCCAAACTATACTCATATCCAAACCCATAACAACACTCATAACATAGCCAACTTAACCATACGAAATCCGGCCGCGAATTTTTTATCGCGCCGGACCATTTTTTTGGGGAAAATAAAAAAACTTTTAAAAACTCGCAAGCGAGAAAATAAAAGTTTGTGAAAACGGGTGATTCCGCTCGTTTTTTTCGTGCTTGGCTTGATACCAACGGTATCCTTGCGAGGAATTGTCATTTCACGCAAGGATATGAAAAAGCCATCATTCCGAAGAAGAAATGATGGCTTTTCTTAATTACTTATCTTTTTTTGCATCTGCAATTCTATACGCCTCAATTTCATCTGCTGTTAAAACAGCAGATCCGTTAGCAACTATATGACTGATATTGCCTGCGAAGCTGCTCTTTAATTTTTTGTCTGCAAGCGTACGTTGAATTAAATAACGCTTCGTAGACAAATCTAAGTCTCTGATTTCAATTTCTTTAATTTTATCATGCGATGGCGGTTTGACCGTACCATCTTTTTTAATTGTGTTGTACTCAGAATCCATGTTTCTATAATCATCTTGTCTTCTGTACAGAGTGTGAGACAAGTACTTTTTAGGGTCATATAGAAAAGTTCTAGAGATAATATTAATAGGAATTAGTAACACAGGCTTCCCACCATTAGATAAAGCTCTTTCTTTAAAGAGAACCCATTTCTCGTGTTCAACATCCCATGCGTGACCAATTGTATATGGCTCATTGAAGTAATACATGTCCTTAACCTTATGCTTTTTAGCTTGAATCAAAGTAAACTCTGCAAGCTCTGGAAGGATTAAACTGATAATAAAGTCTGACATTCTATCGTAAGCGAAATTTTCAGTGAAGAGAGTCAGTTCCTCAAAGTCACTAATGACACCCTGTTCTAAAAGATTTTCGGTATAGATATAGTCAAACGCATCTTTGAGAATCTCAAAAGAGCTACCCTTCCCAGGTGAATCAATCTTTCCAAATCCCAAATGCGTTGCTTGTGTTTCTTTCGCATATCCAAGAATACTCTTAAAAATCGCTTCATTGGCAGCATCGTCTTTATCAAGAGTTTCGTATAAAGACAAAACCTTGTTAAAGAAACTATCGATTTTTTCTTGCATACGAATGAACAGATATTGATACTCACTTTTTCTAGTAGATTCATACTTTATTCTTGCTGCATCAACGAAAAATAGTGAATCAGCATTAACGTAAACATCTAAGAAATCAAAGGATTCTTGAGTCCCCTTAATCTCAAATCTCTTGCTAAATAAAATTTTTGTTTTTTTATTCATAAATATCCTCTCAGACCTTTTAGGTCATTTTTTATTGAAGAGAGGACTTTATTCATGCTACATTACTTATGACGGTAAGAAAATGTAGTGTATTTATAAAGCCTCTCTGAATTGCGATCCAGCATATTCGAGGCTTTTTTTTTGCTTTTCCGCTTTCGTCTTTTCCAAATCGAACCAACCCTCCCAATTAAGCCCTATAAGAGACTAGAAAAGTCCCTTAATGAGGATATCATATTCAGAAAATTTAGTCAATCAGAAAATACGTTCTATTTTTTTATCTTCATATATATATCATTATTTATTTTTTTATTATGTTGAACATTTTATAGGGATTCAAAAAAGGATTGTATTAGGCATTTGTAAAAACACTTACAAATGCCTAATACAATCCTTTTCAGTAATAGCCTATTTAACAAGAAGAATAAAATCACCTACAAATTATTTTTGTCTACGTACATAATCGCGTAATACCCCTTCTACTAATTCGTACAGCTTCACATCATTTTCAAGAGCAATATGTTTTAGCTGCTTATGTAATGCTACATCAAGATCAAGTGATACCTTTTTACGAATGATTCGTTCAGTTCTCGTCTCAATATCAAAATAGACATCATCCAGTTGAGCCTGCCCTGTCACTGGATCTACTTTAAGAGGTTCTTGTTCTTGCGCTTTCCCTTGCTTCGATTTAGTAATGCGACTCGATTGAACGAAATCTAAGACTCGTTTTTTTTCATTTGGATGACCTTGTTCGATATGCCATCTCTTGGTTTGTTGATCAAACGTCGCTCCAGCAAGTTTCATCGCTTCACGAAGCTTCTCACGTCCTACTGGAGCATAGGTTTTCGCTACATCGAGGAATTTCATTTGTTTGTTGAATTCAATGACATCCAGAATCGTTAAGTCCATATTCTTCATTCCTTCAAACCCTCCTTAACAGATAACCAACTATTAACCTTCCTTTTTACCCTCTTAATTTTCTATATGATAGGGCTAGACACCTGCATTCTTTCTTCAAGTTTGGGAATCATAGAACGTTCGGTAATTGATATAAACAATCCTTTCTTCTTTCTCTCTGGATGCCTGTTTAAGATTTTCGCTTTCCTGATCTACCGCACTTCGTTCCGGCGTTTACGCCTTCACTTCGCTTGCTGGCGCACTGCGGCATGTTGAATGGAATCGCTTCGCTCCCT
>NZ_DF239012.1:0-3048 GCF_000414195.2 Exiguobacterium sp. OS-77
GGGCTCGCGCCCTCAAAACTGAAGTCATCAACAAGCATCTGCTAGAACAAGGCCTCGACCGATTAGTATCACTCAGCTCCACATGTCGCCATGCTTCCACCCGTGACCTATCTACCTCATCGTCTCTGAGGGGTCTTTCTTGATTACTCAAAGGGAAATCTCATCTTGGAGGGGGCTTCATGCTTAGATGCTTTCAGCATTTATCCCGTCCGCACGTAGCTACCCAGCGATGCTCCTGGCGGAACAACTGGTACACCAGCGGTGCGTCCATCCCGGTCCTCTCGTACTAAGGACAGCTCTCCTCAAATTTCCTGCGCCCACGACGGATAGGGACCGAACTGTCTCACGACGTTCTGAACCCAGCTCGCGTACCGCTTTAATGGGCGAACAGCCCAACCCTTGGGACCTACTCCAGCCCCAGGATGCGATGAGCCGACATCGAGGTGCCAAACCTCCCCGTCGATGTGGACTCTTGGGGGAGATCAGCCTGTTATCCCCAGGGTAGCTTTTATCCGTTGAGCGATGGCCCTTCCATGCGGAACCACCGGATCACTAAGCCCGACTTTCGTCCCTGCTCGACTTGTAGGTCTCGCAGTCAAGCTCCCTTCTGCCTTTGCGCTCTACGAATGATTTCCAACCATTCTGAGGGAACCTTTGGGCGCCTCCGTTACTGTTTAGGAGGCGACCGCCCCAGTCAAACTACCCGCCTGACACGGTCCTCCAGCCGGATCACGGCTGCGAGTTAGAGACTCTATGCATGAAGGGCGGTATCCCAAGGGTGACTCCTCCGAAGCTGGCGCTCCGGGCTCGACGTCTCCCGCCTATCCTGTACATCATGCACAAAGCCTCAATATCAGGCTGTAGTAAAGCTCCATGGGGTCTTTCCGTCCTGTCGCGGGTAACCTGCATCTTCACAGGTACTATGATTTCACCGGGTCTCTCGTTGAGACAGTGCCCAAATCGTTACGCCTTTCGTGCGGGTCGGAACTTACCCGACAAGGAATTTCGCTACCTTAGGACCGTTATAGTTACGGCCGCCGTTTACTGGGGCTTCGGTTCAAAGCTTCGCTTGCGCTAACCCATCCCCTTAACCTTCCAGCACCGGGCAGGCGTCAGCCCCTATACGTCATCTTGCGATTTAGCAGAGACCTGTGTTTTTGCTAAACAGTCGTTTGGGCCTATTCACTGCGGCTCTACTCATGTAGAGCGTCCCTTCTCCCGAAGTTACGGGACCATTTTGCCGAGTTCCTTAACGAGAGTTATCCCGCGCGTCTTAGAATTCTCATCTCGCCTACCTGTGTCGGTTTACGGTACTGGCGCCTTCCCCCTCACTAGAGGCTTTTCTTGGCAGTGTGAAATCGTGACCTACGTCCCTACGGGACTCCGCGTCGTTCCTTGACTTTGGTGCCTGACGGATTTGCCAATCAGACGGTCTTGAAACTTGCACATGCACTTCCATCCGCATGCGTCACTATCCTCCTGCGTCCCCCCATTGTTCAAACGGTGGATCGGCGGTACAGGAATATCAACCTGTTATCCATCGCCTACGCCTTTCGGCCTCGGCTTAGGTCCAGACTAACCCTGAGCGGACGAGCCTTCCTCAGGAAACCTTGGGCTTTCGACGGAGGGGATTCTCACCCCTCTTTTCGCTACTCACACCGGCATTCTCACTTCCAAACGCTCCACTGCTCCTTCCGGTACAGCTTCACAGCGGTTTGGAACGCTCCCCTACCATTCCTTACGGAATCCGCAGCTTCGGTGGTATGTTTAGCCCCGTTACATTTTCGGCGCGGCGCCACTCGACTAGTGAGCTATTACGCACTCTTTGAATGGTGGCTGCTTCTAAGCCAACATCCTAGCTGTCTAGGCAGCGCCACATCCTTTTCCACTTAACATACACTTTGGGACCTTAGCTGGCGGTCTGGGCTGTTTCCCTCTTGACTACGGATCTTATCACTCGCAGTCTGACTCCCGAGTATAAGTTGCTGGCATTCGGAGTTTAACTGAATTCGGTAACCCTGTGGGGGCCCCTAGTCCAATCAGTGCTCTACCTCCAGAACTCTCAACCTCGAGGCTAGCCCTAAAGCTATTTCGGGGAGAACCAGCTATCTCCAGGTTCGATTGGCATTTCACCGCTACCCACACCTCATCCCCGCACTTTTCAACGTGCGTGGGTTCGGACCTCCAGTCAGTGTTACCTGACCTTCATCCTGGACATGGGTAGATCACCTGGTTTCGGGTCTACGACAACGCACTGAACGCCCTGTTCAGACTCGCTTTCGCTACGGCTCCGCCTCATCGGCTTAACCTCGCGCGTTATCGTAACTCGCCGGTTCATTCTACAAAAGGCACGCCATCACCCGTTAACGGGCTCTGACTACTTGTAGGCATACGGTTTCAGGATCTATTTCACTCCCCTTCCGGGGTGCTTTTCACCTTTCCCTCACGGTACTGGTTCACTATCGGTCACTAGGGAGTATTTAGCCTTGGGAGATGGTCCTCCCGGATTCCGACGGGGTTTCACGTGTCCCGCCGTACTCAGGATCCACTCTGGAGGGAAAACAGTTTCAGCTACAGGGCTGTCACCTTCTTCGGCCGACCTTTCCAGGTCCTTCACCTACTGTCTTCCTTTTTGACTCCGTATAGAGTGTCCTACAACCCCGAAGAGCATGCTCTCCGGTTTGGGCTGTTCCCGTTTCGCTCGCCGCTACTCAGGGAATCGCATTTGCTTTCTCTTCCTCCGGGTACTTAGATGTTTCAGTTCCCCGGGTCTGCCTCACGCTACACTATGTATTCATGTAACATGTCCCATCCCATTACGGATGGTGGGTTCCCCCATTCGGAAATCTTCGGATCAAAGCATACTTACTGCTCCCCGAAGCATATCGCTGTTCGTCGCGTCCTTCATCGGCTCCTAGTGCCAAGGCATCCACCGTACGCCCTTCATACCTTGATCTAGCGTTGGTATTCTAAGAACACACGTCTAATGACATGGTTAATTAAAAGTTTGATGTCTTGTTGATGTCTTCAGTTTTCAAGGTGCGAGTG